>CAVWRP010000001.1:0-125460 GCA_963757345.1 Terriglobia bacterium
CGGTAAATGCCGGTTCCGAAAGCGAGCAGCAGCGATAGGGCAATCAGGAGTGGCCTGTTCATTTGCGCCGCCCCGGGTCGTAAGCCGCCTTCTGCCAGAGTGATAACGCCGCCAAACGATAGATCTGTGGATCAAGAGAAATGAACGTTTTCGAAAGCATCGGAAGGCCCACGGCGAGGGTGATGCCAACGAGTGCGCTTTTCCACCAGGCGAAGAATCCTGCCACGGCGAATACCGTGAGGATGACCGGCACGGGCATGCCCCAACGCTCCTTCGAGTGGTTCAGGCTATCGTTCAGCGGCGTGGGTCGCAACATGACTAGAGAGTCGCCCCTGTTTCCGCGCTGATCCAGCCTGCCGCGTGGGTGGCAACAAAACCACAAATAGCCGCTCCCGCCGCGTACAGGATCGCTTCGCCCCAGTCGCGCCCGATGAGCTTGACGATCGTCATGATGATCATGAAGCAGGCGATAGCCGAAGCCGCGAAAATCGCGAAAGTTTTAATCGAGGCCCATTGACCCGTGATGTCGCTGAAGTCAATGGCCATTGCGTGGGCGTGGTTGGGTGCTCCCAAACAGAGCACGACACCGAGGACCGTAAGCGTAAGCAGCTGCCGGTTCTTGAGCGCAAAAAGCGACAGTTGTTGTTTGAGTTTGTTCATAATTTCCTCCCCCCTCTGCATTCGTGCGGGCTTGGGACCGCCTTCGGCTGCATTAAGATCGAGCGATTTACTCTGCTGGAAAATGGGCGGACAAACTCGGCTTGATGAGCGCAAGGTTGGGCTTCGTTCCCGGTGGTTTAGCTCGTCATGGCGACTCGATGACTCACCCAAAGGGTTGATTGCGGCGTTTCGGCGATGGATACCGCAAAGCCACAGTGTGTAGGTTTTGCGCATGATGCGGCTTGTCTTCGCGATGTCTTCGCCGTGTGCGTGACGGGGGAACAGGTTGAAAATAAAGGCGATTAGTGCGGGATGAGTGCCCTGGAACGGACTTAAAATCCTTTTTCGCGCAAGCGGAGTGCGGGTTCAAGTCCCGCCCCGGGCACACTTAGCTCGCTTTGGCATGAATTGACTCCGTAGGTTTTCCCGCATGTTGTTGCGCGTTTTGCGCTTCCAAATACCATTCAGTGCGCTTTCCCGCATCTTTGATGTCACGGGCATCTGTTATGTTGTAGCGCCACAGGAAGTGTTGCAGCTCGATTCCGGCAAGAACCGCGCAGGCGGTTGCCAAGCTTCGGGGCCATGCATTGCGCGCAGTGGTCGCTTGATGTGACGATGGTCGGATTCAATGCGATTGTTCGAGTACCGTCGGGTTCGATGTTGACATTGACGGACTTGGCTTTCTTGCTGAATTCTGGCGTGGCGGCCGGTTGTCGTGATTATCCAGAGCTCGCTTCAGGAAGCACTTCAAGGCCTGCGATCCACGAGTTTCCTAATAGATGGAAATCGACCACTGTGACAACGGAAGTGCACACGGAATGACTTTAGTAGCGAACCGGAGCAGCACTGCTCAGAGCAAGCGAAAACCGGGCGAGGCGGGTTTTTCGACGGCACCTGTCAAACGCGCGCAACTTTCCGGACCGAGCTTCGATAACTAGTACAGATCGGCAAAGCTGATCAAATTCAATTACTTAGAGGAAATACTAAAATGGGTTTATTTGATTGTGTAGAAAATATCGCGAGTGGCATTGTCCACGGTGCGGAGGACTTGGTCGGCGGAGCCGTCAACACAGTAGAAGGTCTGGCAGGCGGAGCAGTTAACCTGGCGGGAGGCGTCCTTAACAGCGCTGAAGGGCTCCTTTGCCCTCTGCTGGGCAACGCTCTTGGTCCGTTGTCCGGTCTTCTCGGCGGCGTGCTCGGAGGGCAAAGCTCCCCGCTGCCCTTCTCGGGGATCTCCAGCGTACTGAACAACCCGGCCCAATTCGCGACCAATCTTTCGAGTGCGTCCGATTCTCTCGGAAGCGGCTTGGGTCAGGTCAACACTGACAACATCGACTCGCTGGAAAATACGGCGAATCAACTCGAAGATGATGCCAGTAAACCGGGCGCCACACAGGGACAGCAACTGAAAGCACAGCAAGCTCTGATGAACCTGCAACTTGCGGTCGAACAGGCATCCACAAAGATGAATATCCTGGGTGAAATGGCGAAGAAGGCTATCGATAACGCCCGACTTCAGTAATGACCCGGGCTTCTAGGCAATGTACTTGTGGCCGGATTGCCTTGGACTACCGTCGACGCAATCCGGTTCCGGTTCAATCCTGATCCTCTTATTCGTCGGAAAGATCGGTTCGAGTAGCACGCGAAGGGATAGCGATCATGCCGTTGCCAGCGCGCGGAAGTGCTGGGCGAAAGTTGAAACAATAATCTTGCACTGGATTGTCCCGGTTACCGCTGGAGGACAATCCGGTGCTATTCTTCATTTCCAGTGACTGGCAAAATCCAAAAAGCGATTCAGGGCGTTCAGAAGGAACTTCTGTCTGGAGATCTCACTGCCGTCCTGACCCGGTTCAGCGACTTGATCCTAGTGGCTTGCGTTGGCGCCATGGTGGGCATGATGATTGTCCCGCTGCCAACCTGGCTGCTGGACATTCTGCTCACAATCAACATTACAATCGCTGTCACGGTGCTGATGGTCTCGATATACATTTCGAGCGGCACGAAACTCGCTTCTTACCCAACGATCCTGTTAATCACGACGCTTTATCGACTATCTCTGGACATATCCGCCACCCGGCTTATTCTCCTTCAGGCCGATGCTGGCGAGGTGATCCGATCTTTCGGAATGTTCGTGGTGGGCGGCAATTTTGTCGTTGGGGCGGTGATTTTCCTGATCATTACATTGGTGCAATTTATCGTGATTACCAAGGGCGCCGAGCGCGTCGCTGAGGTAGCGGCGCGATTTACACTTGACGCCATGCCAGGTAAGCAGATGAGCATCGACGCTGACCTGCGAGCGGGCATTATCGATTTCCGGGAGGCGCGGGCCCGGCGTGAAGGTCTGTCCCGGGAATCGCAGTTCTATGGCGCGATGGACGGGGCGATGAAGTTCGTCAAAGGGGACGCAATCGCGGCCATCGTTATCACGCTGGTCAATATCGTCGGGGGACTCATTATTGGTGTAGCCATGCGCGGGCTCTCGTTCTCCGAAGCTGTTCAGACCTACTCGATTTTGACGATTGGAAACGGATTGGTCGCGCAAATTCCGGCGCTGCTCATTTCCATATCGGCCGGGTTGGTGGTCACGCGAGTAGCCTCCGAAAACGAGGATACTAATCTCGGCAAGGATGTAGCCACGCAGATTCTGGCGCAACCCAAAGCCATCGCCGTGGCATCAGGCATTCTGTTTGTAATCGCGCTGGTTCCCGGGCTCCCGAAAATCCCCTTTTTTTTCCTGGCAGCGCTGACAGGTTCCACCGCCTACGGCCTGTTTCGCGCGAAGACCCTCAAGCGGAGTGAGAGCCAGACGGCGAAGGGGGCGGAAGCAGTTATTGCGGAGCCGGAGTTTACGGCCACCGTACCGCTGGTGCTCGAAGTCAGCCACGATCTGACACCCTGGGTCGATCTAGCCACCGTAAACGGAAAGACTTTCTACCAGCTATTGGTAGACATTCGAAGAAGCTTGTATTACGAGCTGGGTATCATCTTCCCGGCGCTGCAGGTGAGCGGGAATCAGCCGTTCGATGGCGGAACATATAAGATTTGGTTGAACGAAGTGCCGGTGTTGACGAACCAGATTCGCACCGATGCCGTGCTGGTCAATGATTCGGCGCGCAGCTTGATTATTTACGGCATAAAGTCCGAGGAAATCACTAACCCAGTGACTGGAAAACCGGCCGCCTGGATTTCGCGGGATCTCGCGGAGCGGGCGCGGGCAGCAGGGCTTCAGGTGTGGGATACGCACGAGATCCTGCTGATGCATGTCACGCAGTACCTTAGAAAACGCGCGAGCGAGTTTATAGGACTGCATGAAGTGCAATGGATGGCCGGGCGGCTGAAGGAACTGTATCCGGCCCTAGTGGCAGAAGTGACGCCGAAGCCGGTACCGCCGCTGCTGCTGACTGAAATTTTGCAGCGTTTGGTGGATGAGGGCGTCAGCATACGGGACCTCAAATCGATCTTCCAAGCCTTGGCGAAGTGGGGATCGATTGAGCACGAACCCATGGCTTTAACGGAACGGGTAAGAGCTGCACTGCGGGAGAAGATCTGCTTCCAGCTTGCGGGCGGCAAACCGACGCTGTACGTTTATCAGCTGGATCCTGAGATCGAAGAGATGTTTCGCAATTCGATCCGGCAGGGCCCTAGCGGGTCCTATCTTTCAATGGAACCGTCGATGATCCAGCAAGTGACTGCCGCCGCTGATACGCACTTTGGGCGCCTTCCGGCTAGTGCTCAAAAGCCGGTTATTCTGACGGACGGAGATATCCGGCGCTTCGTTAAGCGGCTTCTCGAACAAAAGATCCCCGAGATTTCGGCGCTCAGCTATGATCAGCTATCTCCCCAGATCACTGCCTTTCCCTTAGGAACGATTTCGCTGGCGGCGCCCCAACTGGCGGGCCGCACACAATAGGATCCTAACGTGATTAAAATTGCGGAATGATGGAGAAGAAAGGGGACTGCGTGACAAAGAATCCCGATGAAAACCAAAGGGCCACGCGCTTTCGAAGAGATGCGGCACCGGCCAAACACCAAGCGCAGGTGCCGGAGCCTTACTGGCAGAGCTTCCCCCGCATGGAAAAACTTCTCGGCGAGGAGCGCCCTCCCGTGTTAGGACAGATGGAATTGACGTGCCGGCGGCTAGACGCCATTTTGAGATCCGGATCACCGCAAGAGGCTGCGCGAGCCCAAGCCGCCATGAACGCCTATGCCCGCGCTCTGGAGCTCTATCGCCATCTCGCAACGCTACGCGATAACGCCTGGGCGGCTAGCAACAGCGCGGCGCCACCCAACGATAAGTAGAGTGTCAGGAGAGCAGTCAGATGATAACGAATAACAACCCGTCGAACGCGACCTCAAGTCTCAGCAGCATTCTGAACATGACATCTGCCCCAAGCACGGGGTCGAGTACGGCTCGTGGCGTTTTCAGCTCCATTCTAAGCGGTGCCGCTAACATGTTTTTCCCGGGCCTAGGCACGATCCTGGGAAATGCCATCGGGGGAAGCGCCGCCCTCGGAGCCGGGACGCCTATGCTGGGAGGACAGACCACGCAATACCTGCAGCTACAACAGGAAATAGAGTCCGAGACTATTGCGTTCAATTTGGCGTCGAACGTGCTCAAGGTTCGTGCCGACTCGGCAGCCAAAGCGATTGACAACATGAAGCTATAACGTAGCGTGCCGAGCGCTAACCCGGAGGCATGAGATGTGGAATGTGAATCCGTCGAACGAAGAGATCGGGCTTCTGATGGAAGCGGGCATAATCTATCGTGACTCCAGGAAATTTGGAGAAGCGCATGAAGTTTTCAACGGGGTGCATGCGCTATTGCCGAAAAGCGACGTGGTACAGGTGGCACTGGGAACGGTCAGTTTTCAGCAGGGTGATTTCGAAGCCGCAGCACGTCATTATCGGTCAGCGTTGGAACTGAATCCCCGCAGCGCCTACGCGTACGCTCATTTAGGCGAACTGGCGATTTTTCAAAAGGACAAAGCGCAAGCAACGGTGCATCTAAAGGAAGCTATCAAGCTGGACCCACGCGGAGTTTACGGTAAACTTGCGCGCACGCTTTTGGAATTCGGGAACGTGGTCAGATACAAAGAAGGTGGAAAATCCTAATGGAAATAAAGCCAACCGGACCGGGAGCAAATCTCTCGCCCGTTTCCAATAACGACCAGGCGGTCAACAAGACGACATTTTCGAGGCAAACGGAAGCTTCCGGTGCCGCGAGCGTGACCCCAGACCCACCGCTGTCCTCGGCGCTGGCCGAGTATAAGAAGGCAGATCTTCAGGACCCTGCCAAGGTTGAAAAGATGCTTTCTCAGTGCACGGGCGGGCTGCTGGAAGACGTGCTCGGCCCGTCCAACTCCAGCCTTTCTGCGAACGAGAGTTCCTATCTGAGCGGCTGGTTGCAAAACGATCCATCCGTTCGCGGGAAGCTAATGAATTACCTCGAACGAGTGCTGAAGTAAAGTGGACGTCGTTCTTAACGTACGATCGAAAGCGGACAATTCCGTAAAGGAATCCAACCTCGTGCTTACCGGGCGTGTTCTCGTGGGGCGCGGTCCGGATTGTCTTGTTCTGCTAGATGGCCAGGGCATCTCCAGGGAGCACCTGGCTGTCGAGAGCGATGACTCCACGGTCTTTATCATGGACACGAGCAGCAATGGCACATGGGTGAACGGGAAGCGTCTACCGCAGAACGGCAGGTCCAAGGTCGAGCAGGGCGACCTCATCGAAGTGCCCGGTTATGAACTACGGTTTCAAACGGCAGGAACATCGGTGCAGCCAGCGCCGCCGCCGATTCGGCAGGACGCCCCTCTCCCACTAGCGGCACCGGCATCCTCCTCGGGCTCGTTGACCTGGCTGGATAAATTCACCATATTCACGGCTCTGATTTCTGTTGCTCTGCTGCTGCTTTACATCATTCCTAAGAGTTAACTCTTAAAGCTGCCCTAAGGCGGTCGCCCAGGCAACCCCCACCGATTTCCCAGTCTTCTTATGGGAGCGAATAACGCAGCAACGCCAGCAAAACGACAACGGCGAGCGAATTATCCCACTGACCGGGTAAAACGACCTCTAAGATCGCGGCCGCAGCAGCGGCAAGAGGAAAGGAAACGAAGCGCATACCATAGAAAGCGTGCCCGACTCCCGCCAACACGAGAAGCGTGACCACGAAGTTGGCGACCGCTCCCTCCAGCGTTTTCCCAGTCGAGGGAATCTTATGCCTTCCGAAACGGATTCCAATACACGCCGCGGCCGTGTCTCCCAGGGTCATCGCCAATACGGCAAGAACGACAAGGTCGCTTCGTTGATGACGCCAGAAATACAGAATCAGGATCTCAGGCAGTAGGAATCCGACGAGCGGAAAAAGACGTTTTTCAAGACGCCCGAGATTTGCACGCTGGGAGTTCGCATGAACATTGGCTGCCAGGATCATCGTGATCGGGATGGCAGCCAGGTACCAGCTCTGCACAAATGCGGCGAGAGGCAAAACCCAAAAGCCAACAGCAAGATGAGTGATCTTACGAGCTGTGAAGGGAGAGATGAAGGCTTTTTGAATGCTGACATCGAGTACTTTCTCCTGAACGGGCAGAAAAACGAACCAGAGGCAGAGAGTGAGAATATCGAGTGCCATTTTTCGACAAGGCTACAGAGAAGTGAGCCCGGAAGACATCCTGTGTTCCGCAACGGTTGAAGACTATTTCACGGTATTCAACGCAGGTAGTCGGCTTCTTTTACGGAATTCACAATGATCCAGTCCGCACCTGATTTCAGGTCGCGAAGGTGAAGATTATCCCGGTCGATGTAGTACAGACGGTTTTCCGCCGCATCCAGATATACTGCACGGAGCCCGGACTCAAAGAGCGGCCTAGCCTTCCCCGTGGCCAGATTTCGACTCCAGAGAGTCTGCTGTTTTCCGTCCAGGGCAAAGCGGCAGAACAGGATCTCTCCGTTGTTCGTGCTCATCGGATAGCGAAACGAATGTTCAGACTCGGCAGCCCAATCAGCATCGAGACTGGTGCCATCGGCTCGTATCGAAGCAATTCTGGATCTGGTGAGATAATGCCGATCGTCGAGCGGGACCGAATCATCAACGGTGAAGTAGATTCGATCGTCGGATGCCCAGGCGACCGAGAGGATAAATCCTTTGTCAGGCTCCAACCTAAAAATTTGGCGCGGCGATGCACCATTCGAAACCGGACCGATAACGTACAATTCTCGCGATGTGGCGACTGCCAGCGCGTCTTTGCGAGGAGCTTTGCTTATGAATCGAGCGCCGATGCCGGCGGCAATTTGTTGGATTTGAGCCGAGCCGGTTTGATACTCGAATACGCCCAACTGGCTTGTATTGGCCGGATCATGGATAACACCCTCTTTCCCGAATGCGATTGTTGCGGCGTTCATCCAGACGGGCGAGTAGAGACGGTATTTACCGTGGTTCAGAGCTAGCAGTTGATCATGGTTTCCAAATTCGTCCGCCAGCGAAATAGGAGAGCCTGCGGATACATCTGAGCTCAGGTCCTTTTGATGCTGTCCTATGTGGGCACCGCGGTTCAGAACCAACACTTTGCGGGGCGCCTTGGCCAAATCAGGAAGGAAGACGTCCTGCGTAAAGAAAGACCTACGTTCTCCAATAATCAACAACTTTTTGACCGAGGGGCGATTGGCTGCCGAAACCGAGATCTCCCGGATACCCACAGGCAACCTGATCTCGTAGTGTCCGGTCCGATCGGTTGTGACTCGTTGAGACCTCCACGAAACCTCTGCACCGGGCAGAGTCTGCCCTGAGCCAGGATCGAGAACAGCGCCCCTGACAACGACCGTGTCAGGTTGATGCCCGCGACCCCAACCCAGAATGAGCAAGCTCGCAAAACTCAAGCCGAGAACCGGGAAGACTCGAAGAATGCGTTTTGTTTGTTTCATGAGAGTCTCAACAAGTGCTGTCGGATGCCTAAGCGCGAAGATGCTTACCAGCCGCTGAAAAAGTCGCTGACCGCATTTCCTACTGCGCTAGCTGCATCGCCGATCGCATTGACCACGCCTTTACCGGCGTCTACCGCGGCATTGCCCAAACCCGATGCAAAGCCTCCAAAATCTCCGCTGAAAAGACTGCCAAACGCTCCGCCGATATCGTTGCCGGCTTTGCCAACGCCGTCAGCTAAATCGCCGAGTGCAGCGCCGGCGCCAGCGACCACATCTGTTATGGGGTCCACGATGTTTCCGAGGACGGGTATTCCTTTTACCTCGTTGTGGAGCCAGTTGGCGCCGAGTTCCACTACGCCGCCGATTCCCGAAAAGAGACCCTGAACAATACCGCTGGGTAACTCGAAAAGACCGTGTACAAAATCGCCGAAGCTGTCCGGCGAGTAGATGCGATTCAGACCATTCGTGACGTTGGTTATGCCGTCCAACAAGCCCTGTGTGCCTTGAATGCCGTCTTCATTACCGGGAGGAAGGTTGCTACCCGGTTTACCGTACGCGATGAAGTAATTGTTGAATCCGGTGGCCACCCCGCCGTAGTGGACATTGCCCCACATCTTCTCAAAATCGGAGACCGACATCTGCTGTTCCCCATCACTTCGATTCGGATCGTGGTAGGTAATGTACTGTTCACCAGTGGCGGGATCAGTGCCGTAACCAGTAATCGCGATATAGTGCAAGCCACTTACGCTGAAGTTACCCGAGCTACCAGCATCACTTACAGAAACACTGTCATTCCCGTCGACCATTGCCTGAACCGGGCATCCGGCATCGATCATGCTTTTTATCTGATCGAACGTGCCGTTGTTGTAGCCTTCGGCTTCCAATCCGTGGCTGCGCGCGAAGTCGATCATGTCATTCGGCGCTGTAAAAGTATTCATTCGCCGGATAACGGCGTCAACGTCGGCCTGGGTCATTGGCACGCCCAGATAGGACATAATTTCCGCCAACGTAGTCGTGCCGCAAGAATTACCCTGCTGCCTGTAATACGGCATATTGGTGACGTTAGGCAGCTGCGTAAGCGAACTCGAAGGCGCGGCGAATGAAGAAAAGCCCGCGGGATTACTGCTGTTTGCGCCCAGAATTTGCCAAAGGGCCTGAGCAGGCTGCGAAGCGCTGCTTGGCTGGCTTTGTTCGAGGGCCTGTAGCTCCTGTTCCAGTACCGCAATTTCCGACATTATGGAGCTTTCAATTTGCATATGATTACTCTCCGTTATTAATTAGTTACTTCCGACATTGAGGTCCGAAGTTGATAAGTTCAATCTAGTTTTCGGAGAGTGTGAGAGGAAGTTGCTTCGGTTGACGAATGTTCGAGCCAAGTGCGTTAACGTAAAGTTACATAGTAGGCCATGTCGCGCACCTGTTTGCCCAGAATGCGAAAGCTCTCGTTGACGGTGGACGGGCGAGGGTTCGAATAAAACCCCTGCCCAAAGGTGACGAGAGGCATCGGCTGCTCCTGGACTTTGTGGCAATCCTGGTCCTGAATCAAAGTGAGACCGGTATTTCCGTGAACAACCGCCGGGCATCCACCGCGGCAGGACTTCCAGCTGCTACATCCGTCGCAAGCGCCGCCGGGCGTCTTCCGCCGCAGCCCGACCAGAATCGGATGGCTGCGCCACAACTGGACCAGGTTTTCCTTCCAGATGTTGCCTAACTTGTGACGGATCCGGCAATAATACACGTCGCCAGTGCTTCCGTTGACTTCGACCAACTCGGTGTTGTCGCACTGACATAGATCGGTGGCCAATCCCCACAAGCCTTTGGTCCGCTTCGGTTCTTCGATTGGAAGCAGATGTGCCAATGGGTCGAAGAACATCAGAAGGCGTTTGTAACGAATTTCGCTGGCATGATCGACGATTCTCTTGAAAGCGCTCCAGTAGTCGCCCTCAATGGCAATCTTGCGACGAACGGCCTGGCCTTCGCGTACAGGCCTGGCGAATTTCGCACCAGCGACGCGCAACTTCTGGACCAAGTCGAGGAGCATGGGCGCTTCTTCCATGTTTATTTCGGGCAGCACCACATAGCTCAAAATTACGAAAATGCCCGCTTTTTTGAGCGCGGCTATACCGCGCATGCTCCGAGCCCAATTGCCTTTGCCGCGCACCTTATCGTGAGTGGCCTGACAAGCGCCATCCAGGCTTACCTGGGCGATTTTGAGGCCCGCCTGCTTTAGGGAGTGGGCCATGGCTTCGGTCATGTTAACCGCATTGGTCACCAGGCGCACGCGAAAGCGGCGACGAACGGCCAGGCGAATGATGTCCGTCAGATCCTTGCGGACGGTCGGTTCACCGCCGCCGATGGTCAGGATATGGCGGCCTCGCTCGCCGTAAGCCTTCCCCAGCTCTTTGAATTTAGTGAGGATTTGGTCGATCGTCTCCAGCGACGGATCGGCGTGCTTTCCGTACTCCTCCCAATAGCAATGTACACAGCGAATATTGCATTTTTCAGTGACATTCAGATGGAAGCGATGTGGGCGCATATTTTCTGGGCGAGTACTGGCGATTTCCGCCAGACGGCGGCCCAGCGCTCACTTTCCTTCTCGTGTCACTGGAGGAAGAAGTTGCTTCCAAAAATGCTGACTACGAACCTGAAGCTCCACAATCCGGCGAGCAACTTCCTATCCACTAATCGCGATAACTACATCAGAAGAAAGGATGATGCACGCGGTTATGCCAGCCTCACAGATGAACACAACGTCTAAGTTGAGATCGGATCTTGCGAAGTGCATAGCGCGCAAGGCGCAGCACCTTACTGAGGCGGAGCAGGCAACGGCTTCCGAAGTCAAAGCGTTCCATCTGGCCAGTGCCACTCAGGTCGATGACGAGATTGAGGAGATCCATGACGTGTTGAGGGCGCTTAATGTTTGGGGCAGGAAAGTGGCCTGATGGCCATCGGCCCTCTTCGTTGAGTGTGAAACCCGAGCAACCCCAACGAGAACGCACGGCGTAATCTATCTGAACTCACGAACCTTGAATTTCTAAGAATGTTTGAACTCCACAGGATCTCGGCGGGTCTTTAAACCCACCGGCCTGCCTAAAACTGAGGGTTCTCGCGGGAAGGTTCTACCATCCGCTGAAGAAGTCGCTGACTGCATTGCCGACCGCACTTGCGGCATCGCCGACCGCATTCACCACTCCGGTTACAACATTGCCCGCGGCGTTGCCCAGGCCTCCAACGAAGCCACCTATATCTCCGTTACACAGAGATTCAAAGGCCCCGCCAACGGAATTGAATGCTTTGCCGACGCCGTTGAACACGTCAGCTATAGAACCGCCGAGCCCGCTGACGATGTCCGTGAACGGTTCCACGACGTTTTGCAAGATCGGAATGCCATCTACTAGGTTCCTCAATTTCTCAGCTCCAAGCTGGATCAGCGCACCGACTCCGCCGCCAACGGTCTGGACGAGACCGCCGAAGAACTCGGGAATGCCGTGAACAAACGAGCCGAAATTATCGGGAGAGAAGATGCGGTCGAACCCGTTGCTGACGTTGGCTGCGCCGTTGAGAGCGGCCATCGCGCCCTGCGCTCCATCCATGCGGCTAGGAGGAAGATTCGAACCTTGGGGAGCAAAGGCCATGAAGAAGTTCTTCACTCCGAAGTCTTCGTTGCCCCAGGCTTTCTCGAAATCAGCTACTGAAATTTTCTTCTCGGCGTTCGGCGAACCGTCATTAGGATCGTGGAACAGTACATATTCCGTACCATCGGCTGCTTTTTCGTAGCCGGTGATCACAATCTGATGTCGGCCGCTCGGAAGATTTCCACTGGGAATTTCCGGAATATTCTGTCCGGTGACGGAAGCCATGACCGGGTAGCCCTGGTCAATCATGCTTTTTACTTCATCCCAGGTGCCATTGTTGTACTCTTCGGCTTCCAGGCCGTGATCGCGGGCGTACTGCAGCTCGTCTTCCGGAGTGGCGCCGAGAGAATTGTCTACCCGTCTAATCGAATTGTCGATGTCCTGGCGCGAGACGTTGACGCCGTAGTAGTTAAGCACCATTGCCAGGCTGGTGGAGCCGCATCCGTTGGTGTTGCCCTGATCCAGATAGGGCATGCTGTCGGCATTGGGAATGCGGGTGTATTGATCCGCTGATCCACTTCCAGACAGGGAACTGACGATCAACCAGTTGTTGGCTTTCGAGAAGGAACCGGCGTCCGCCGGAGTATAGAGCAGCGACGCCGGGTTCGCGGCTTCCAAAGGCGTCATTTCCTGCTCTTGTGGTTCGGCAAGGAAGATGGATTGCAGTAAGGTATCAATCGGGTTCATAAACAGTCTTCTTTGGTAACTTGTCAGCTCTTCGAAAGAAGGGCTCGCCATGTTTTTCGTTCCTCCGACAAGAAAGTTGCTGACCAAAGAATTAGCAACTCTGCGTGGCGCGGTTCGATAAGTCAGTAGGAATTACACAAATGAAGATGCTGCCGATTCTGCTGGCTTGCGTGCCTGCAATTATTGCTCAGTCCGTCGAGGCGCCCAAGCAATTCGTCCGAATCACCGCCCCTGCACTGCTCTTTAAAGTTGAAGCGGATTACACAGTGGAAGCAAGGTCGAAAGGGATGATCGAGGGCGTCAGCAGGCTGTCCACAGATATCAGCAAGGATGGCGTTCCGCTGAATATCAGAGTGGTCAAATCGCTTGATCCCGGACTGGACGCGAAAGCTGTTCAGGCGCTGAAGCAGTGGCGGTTCCGGCCGGCCGAAAGGGACGGCAAACCGGTCATCTTTTCGGCGACAATCGAGTTTCTTTTCCGGCTATCGAAGTTTTCGATATTCCAGGATCCATCGTTGAAACAGGAAGCTGATCCTCAACAAAACGATATTCTGCAGTCCCTTCCGTCGCTGTGGTAGCGACGCAAGGGTCGCCGGCGTTTTGGAAGCTGGCGCGATCAGCGTTATTTCAATCCCCGGAGGCGCTGGTGACAAGGTTAGCGCCCAGGCGCTCACGAATCTGATTCACGGCGGCAGCCGCGAGAAAAGGCTTGCGAAGCAACAAAAAGTTATCGGCCTCGCAAAGCTCTTCTTCATTGGGAGACAGGCTGGTGCTGGCCATTACCGCCACGCTTAGTGCGGGCATGTTCCGCACCAACTCGTGGCCGAGCTCCACGGCATTCCCGTCGGGGAGCAGATAGTCAATGAGGATAGCGTTGGGACTGTTCTCCGCAACGAGCCGGCGGGCTTCGGCTGCCGACCCCGCGGTAAGGAGCTGCCAGCCGACATCGGTCATGGCACGTCCCAAGAACTGCAGCAAGTCGGGATTGTCGTCCACCAGCAATACCTTAATCGGAACCGCTGGCTCCGGAGTCTTTCGTTCAAGCGGGCGGACCTTCAGTCCTTGGCCATCCGCCGCCGGTTCGGCGAGCACGTGCCCGCTCGCAGCAATCTGATTTCGGGCTACCAGAGCAGCCAATGGCTGCGCCAGATGACGATGGATCGTTCGTTTTAACTCTCGGACGCCGTACTCGGAGCTTGTGCCCTCCTGGAGCAGAAGCTTTCGGGCTTCGGGTGTTACTTCGAGTGTGAATGACTGGTCGCCCAAGCGTGTGTTGACGTGAGTTTGCAAGTCTGCAATGTGGTTGTCCAGGATGCTGGAGAGCGACTCGGTCGTAAGCGGCTGATAAGTGATAATGCAATCGATTCGATTGATGAATTCCGGTGAAAATCGCTTTCTCACGGCGCCTAGTGCGATGGTCTGTAGTTTATCTGTAAGATCAGGCTGCTCCGCCGTTTTCATCGATTCGAAGCCGAACCCGGGTTTGATCTCGCGCATCATCTCGTGAGCTCCCAGATTGCTAGTCAGGAAGACAAACGCATTCTCGAAACTAACGCTCGATCCGTCACCCAGGCGCAGAGTGCCTTTGTCGAGCACGCCGAGCAACAGGCGCGTAATGGTAGGAGCGGCTTTTTCGATCTCGTCGAACAGAACGAGCGCCAAGCCACAGCGCTCGGACGTGACGTCGGTAAGTTTTTGCTGAGTAATAACGGGCGCGGTCTCTCGATGCCCCGAATAACCCGGAGGGGCGCCGATCAGCTTTGCCACTTCATGCTCGATCTGATATTCGCCGCAGTCGATTTTGACAAGGCTTTTTTCGCTGCCGTGGAGCGCTTCGGCTAAGGCTTCCACCGTCTTGGTCTTACCGGTGCCGGTTGGGCCAAGAAGAAGAAAGACGCCGGCCGGGCGTCCTTCCGGCGCCAGGCCCGCCTGGAACATATCGATGTACGGAACAATGACCTGTGTCACGGCTGGCTGGCCCACTACCTTGCGCGACAAAACGGAAGTAAGTTCCGCAACCGGCTCCATGTTTATTTTTTCCACTGCTGCTCCCGAGATTAATTATTGACGGGGGACAGGCGTTCGAGCAAGAAAGCTTTTATTACTCTGAACTGACGGACTGGCCGAAATGGTGGGGAATCGGGCGCGGGCTATTTCCGCAGAACTCATCCAAGGTGAACTGTCTGCCGCCTACTATTATGATTCCATTCCTGGATCCTACGTCTGAAGTAGAGCCTACTGGCGGCAGCGGCTGAGGATTGATAGCGGATTTCCACAGACTCGAATTTATTTCGGGGTCGGGAGGTCCGGGAGGTAATGGTTGTGGGTTCAACTCGACACTGGAAAGAGCCGAGGTCAGCAGTGAAGCTCCGTTGATATTCATGGGTTTCTCCTTCGGAAGGCTTTGGTGCCTTCATCTCTTTATCGGACCGCAGTCCAGGTTGTTGCCATCCTCCGGGTATTATTGTCAAAGGATACAAAGCTCTCATTTTTTGAATGTCTTTCTGCTAAAATCTCTACCCATGGTCAAAAGTTCTGCCGGTAAGGGTTGGTATTCGCTGTTTGCCTCCTGCCTGTTTTTCGGCATGGCTCCGGCAGGATTCGGTCAGGGAGGGCCGCAGCCTCTCGTTCAGGGCACTGTCGTGACAGGTCATTGTCATGGCCACGAATCAGAGCCAGGTTGTGTGCTGCCAAGCCTTTTCGGCCCGGGCGGTTTGAGTCTTGCCAATAACGGGCGTTTCCCACACTACGCGCATTTCATTGGCTCCGCGCAGACGACCCTGAATCAAACCTTAGGCACGGCCATCGCGACTCAGCTTGCAATTTTGCCCATTATCTCGCCGGCCTCCGGTTTCACGTATAAGTACGACGCCAGCGCCGGAGCTTTTGAGCGGAGTACAACCACCTTCGGCCCAATCTACACAGAGCGCGCAGAGACGATTGGCGAGGGTAAATTTTACTTTGGCGTCAGTTACCAGAGATTTCGATTCGACAAACTCGACGGCATTGACCTAAAGAAGATTCCTTCCGTCTTTTCGCACGTCCCAGACACGGGCCCTGGCGGACGCCCGGAACCCTACGAGGCGGACGTAATTCAGGGATCTAATAACGCGACGTTGAAGATGGACCAGACAATGTTTTTTGGGACGGTCGGGGTGACAAACCGGCTTGACGTATCTCTCGCAGTCCCTATCGTTTCAGTGCGCATGGAGGGGAGTTCAGACGATGAAATTATCCGGGTGTCGGGCCCGACGTTTCAGTTAACACCGGGCGGACCTCCGATTCCGAACCCACACGAATTTAACGCTGCCGGAAGTCTGACGAATGTTTACTCAGCAACGGGAAGCGCAACTGGCGTTGGCGACGTTACTATCCGCGTCAAGGGAAGTTTGATCGACAGGGAAAAAGTTCGTGTTGCGCTCGCAATGGATTATCGAATACCAACAGGTAACGCGCGCGAGCTGCTTGGGTCGGGATCCACCGGGATCAAACCGTTCGTAGCAATTTCAACTGGCGGACGTGTTTCACCACACCTCAACGTGGGATACCAATGGAACAGCAGGTCCATTCTAGCCGGAAATTTGACAGGGAGCACAATTTCCGAGAATGCAGCGGGCATAGAAGTGATTCAAAACGGACCGGCCACGACGGGGCATGTGCCGTCCGACTTCTTCGTCTCCACGGGTGTTGACATCGGGGTGACTAACCGCATCACTCTGGCTTTCGATTACCTGGGTCAGACTGTCTTCAACGCACCACGCGTGTTTACCAGCACGTTTATGACTCAAAACATCCCAGGTGGCACAGGCACGCTGAGCCTGCCCAACATTACTGGCCGCAACGAGACGATGACGCTCAATAGCGGCGCCGCGGGCCTTAAGGTTAACCTATTCGGCGGCCTCTTGCTTACGGCAGATGTGCTCTTCCGAATGGATAACAACGGATTGCGGCAAGACGTGACACCCCTCATCGGCTTGTCACGCACGTTTGCCAAGTAACTGTTCGCCAGTTGTTTTCAGAACGCGGCAATGGACCGGATCGCCCATTGCGACCCGGACTGCTCTAATGCAACGCGGACCCGCTCGTTGGTTTCCGGAGGACGCTGGCCGTTCTTTGGAACAAATCTCAGCGATCGAGTGCAGATCACTGAAGCGGCATTTCCATCGACTGTGGGCTGCCCGGCAGGCGTCAAACGGAAATCGAGCGACTTCGCGTCTCGAAACTGATTCCGATAGGTCTCGACTACGCTCTTCGGCATGCCGATCCAAAGGCCCTGTAATGCGTCGAGTGACTTCTGGTTATAGGCGGCTTGGAAATCTTTCAAGGTATTGAGGATGGCGTCAGAATTCGCTGCATTGCGACTGGCCTGTTCTTTGGCCTGCTGCGCGGTGGCGAGTTCGTCCCGGCGCTGTTTCTCGATGGTCGCGATTATGGCGCGGGCGTCCTGAGCGTGCAACCCATCACCATATTGCGTTAGGAACTGCTGAAGCGCCGCTTTATCATTCTTGTCGGTGGCGTCCCAGGCTGCTTCGCGCGCAGCCGCGACCTGTTGCAGGCGAAGTTCGTTTAACCGGACCTCTGCCTCATCGTGATGAATACCGGCAGGATGCTTTTTGAGGAAATCCTCAAGCTGCGCGACGTTTTGTGCTCCCTGGGCTCGCTGCCAGTCGGCCTGTTCCGCCGCATTGGGATCGGGTTTGGGTGGCGCCGGGATAACAGCAGGAGGCGGAGTTACCGCATTGGCAACGAGGGGCGCCTCGGCGCGGCTGATAATTATCTGCCGACCCGGTTCAAACGACCGCTGAACCGTCGCGCTCGAGTAGCCATCTTTCCTGAATTCGATTCGATGAGCGCCCGAAGTCACTTGCGCCGAGAACGATCCATCAGGCTTAACGGCTCCGACAGGTGATCCATCTATCCACACAGCCGCGCCCGGAAGCTGGCGTGAAATTACTAGGCGCGACGGCTCCTCGCTTAAATTAAATCGGGCCTGGAACTGATCGCCTTTTTTCAATTGGGTACGGATTTCGGGCGGATCAACTCTGTAACCTTCTTTCACCACACGAATCGTGTGTTGCCGGGCTTCCGCCGGAATGGATAGCTCTCCGCGAGAAGTCAGGCGCGAGTATTTCTTCCCATCGATAAAGACGGCAGCGTTGTCTTCGTTCGCTTCGATGACCAACGCCCCGAAGTTCCGGTTTGAGTTTACTGCCAGGTTGATTCCGGGCGCTCCTGCGGTTGAAAAAACCAGGTTCCGATCTTCGCCTACTTTGACACGATGGATTCCGGGCGTGACATTCTCGATCGTAATTGCGCCATCCTTCAATTCGCCAATCTGGCGCTCATCCATACTCACAGCTCCGGCACAGCCAGAGCAGGCGACCACAGCGCGATTTCCGAAAGTTCCCGACACGATCACATCGGTGTTTTGCTGAGAGATGTTCGTGAAGACGGGTAGCTTGGCGTACTGAGCATCGAACGAAATGGACGCCGATCCTTCGCGGCTGGAGATTCGCAGGTTGTGACGGCCAGGATTGAGCCGATCGATAACGAATTGTCCGCCCTGCATGCGGCTCGCTCCGCCGTTGTCCAGCAGAATATCTCCATCTCCGAAGTTTGCGGTCACCCGAAGCGCAGGGCTAAGGGGCTCCAGGGTAATGATCATGAGCGGCTGAGCGCCCCCGCGCCGTAGAGTAGCCGTCTCTATCTTTTCCTGATAACCCTCCGCAGACACCCGGATGCGATACAGCCCGGGTTTCAGGCGAAACTCACAAGTTGCCGTAAAGCACTTCTGATCGTTCAAGCTAACGGTAGCGCCTCCTGGTGAGGTCTGGACCTGCAACACGGCGAGTTTGGGAGCGCGAGTCATCCAAATCGCAATGATGATCGAGGCCAGCAGGGCTGCGCATGCAATGAGCCACCAGCTCTTTAAGGCGCGACTCTTGATTGGCCGGCCTACCGAAGGCGGCCCGCTCACTTCGCTGGCACGGCCGGCGTGTAACACCGCGGTCGATTGTTCGTCGTACTCGTCGGTCGTTGGGATTTCGGCCGGCGTGTCGCTTGTGGTTCCGGGCAGCGCCTGTTCGTCGGTTACTTCCTTCACAGAAGAGAAGTGGCCTGCTTCTCTATGCAAGGAGGAACCGGCTCCAGCCACCTTCGCTCTTTCGGCACGACTCTTCAGTCCTGTTTCGGCTTGTCGCTCATCACCGTGAAGCCGCAGAGCTTGTTCGATCGTGTGGAAGGCCAAATCGAAATCGCCAGTCAACATATGCTGCCGCGCGCTGCGGCAGATTTTGTCGAGGGCGACAGTGCCTTCGGCACCGACGGCGTCAATTGTTTCAACGATGGCCGCAACTAACTGAGGATTAGCTGGATGTTCATTCAGCGCTCGTTCGAGAAGCGCAATTGCTTCCTCTCGCTGACCCTGTTCACTTAAGCTCTTAGCGGACCGCAGGGCGAATTCGACCTCATCAGCAACCCTTTGTGCTTCGGCCTTCGCCAGTGAAATATTTTCATGCAGCTCCTGGAGCCGGCGTTCGTTTGGGTTCTCTTTGAGACCTTTTGCCAGCTGCTGAAGGGCGGGATCGAATTTTCCTGCACCGAGCAGGCGGCGGGCCTCCGTACAGATCCTTTCGATAGTCTCTTCTCGCTGCTTGAGTTCAACAGCATCACGAGCCGAGACGAGAGCATCCAGAAGCACCGATTCACCAGGGAAGCGCGCTAAGGCCTTTTCAAGCAGGCGGCTTGCCTTCTCAGGCGCGTTCTGGGCTATTTGATCGTTGGCCTCCCCAATCGCCTCACGCAAAGCGTCCATGCGATCCCAGTCCGCCTGAGCCAAGAGGACAGTTTTCCGAAGATCGGACAAGCGGGTTTCCGGACCATAGGTCTTGAGGCCCTGCTCAACCATCGCGAGGGCTGTGGGGAAGTCTTGCGCTCCGATAAACACGCGCGTTTCCTGGGCCAAGGCCTTAATGGCAGCTTCTTTTTGAGCAGCTTCAAACGCGGCCCGCGCTTCAGCGAGAGCTTTTAAGAGCTCTGGCTCGCCAGGATATGTTTTTAGCTCGCGCTCCAGCAGTTCCATCGCCCCTTGGGTGTCGTTCTCCAAAATGCGCTTGCGCGACTCTTCCAGTGCCGGGCGGATAGCCTGTGACCGTTCCGAGGCCTGTTTTGCTTTCACAACCCTCTCGCGAAGGGTAGTAAGCCGGAGGTCGTTTCCCATTGCGCTGAGCGCCGCGTCGAGGATTTCCAGAGCGGGGCCATATTGGCGCTCGTCCAACCGCGTCCGGGCCGCCTGACAGGCGTCTTGGATCGCCTGTTCCCTCCGCTTTGCTTCGATTACTTCGCGCGCCGCCGCCATTACTTCCTGGAGCTGAGGGTCGTCTCCAAATCGGGAACGAGCGGCGTTCAGGATTTCCAAAGCGCTCTCCGGCTGCCCAGCTGTTACTTGCCGGCGTGCTTCGGTGACGAGCTGGAGCAATGCCTGGGCTCGTTCCCAATCCGACTTGGCAGCTAGAATCTTGCCCTGGAGGTCTACAAGTCTGCTATCAGCGTCGTAGTCCTTCAATCCGCGATCCAGGGCATCGAGCGCATGGTCAAATTCACGCACTTGCAGACTGCGCTGCGCCTGGGCGAGGAGCGTCTCGATGGCCTCTTCGCGTCGCAACGCATCAAGCGCCTTCCTGGCGCCGTTCAACGCTTGCGTCAATTGCTGGTCGTCGGGATAGTAGCTGAGCGCGGCTTCCAGCAATTCCACGGCGAAACCAGGCTTTTGTTGAGCGAGCCGATTGTTAGCATTCTCGATCGCCCGGCGGACAGCTTCGGCGCGTTCCCAATCGGCTTTCGACGCGAGGATTTTCTCTCGTGTCACTGACAGCCGTGCATCGTTGCCGAAATCCCTTTCGCCCTGATCGCTTAATTTCAGAGCTCGCAGGAAGTCGCGCTTGTCGATCAGGGCCTGCGCCTGTCGACATAACGAACCGATGGCGTCATCGCGCCGTTTGGCCTCCAAGGCATTTCGGGCCGACGCAAGCCCTTGCGTCAACAGCGCTTCGCCGGGGTAGCGTTTCAGGGACGATTCAAGCAGCGAAATCGCTTTGTTGAAGTCCTGTTGTGCGACGAGGTTTTGTCCTTCATCTACGACCTGACGCACAGCCTCGGCGCGCTCCCAATCAGCTTTCGCGGCGAGAACTTTCTCTCGCGTTGCTGACAACCGTGCATCGTTGCCGAAGTCCTTCTCGCCCTCACCAATGAGTTTCAGCGCTTGAGCGAAATCGCGTTTGTCGGTCTGGAGCTGCGCCTCTGCGCACAATGCATTAATAGCCTCAGCCCGTCGTTTCGCGGCCAACTCATCGCGCGCGGCCTGCATGGCCTGCGCAATGGGCGGTTCTCCGGGATAGTCGTTCAGCGCCGATTCGAGCAACGCGATAGCTTTGTCAAGCTCTTTTTCGGCGACGAGCCTCCGGGAGGCCTCCACAATGCGCGAGATGGCCGCAGCGCGCTCCCACGCTGCCTTCGCCGACACGACGGCTGTGCGGAGATCCGTGAGCCGGCTATCCCCTCCGTAGTCCCGCAGACCGCGATCCAGGAGTTCGATTGCATGCTGGTAGGCGCCTGCCTCCAGTTGAGCGTGGGCTTGCCGTCCGAGTGCTTCGATTGCCTGCTCGCGCTGCCTGGCGATGAGAGCTTCACCAGCCAGGGCCCTGGCTTCGAGGAGTTCAGGCTCATTCGCATATTTCCCCAGGGCTGATTCCAGCGATTCCAGCGCGCGTTCAGGCTGTCCCCGCTCAATGTACTGCTGCGAGAGCTCAACGGCACGCCGAATGGCCTCGGTACGTTCCCAATCGACTTTCGATGCGAGGATTTTCTCTCGCGTCGCTGACAGCCGTGCATCGTTGCCGAAATCCTTCTCGCCCTGATCGCTTAGTTTCAGAGCCCGCAGGAAGTCGCGCTTATCGATCAGGGCCTGTGCCTGTCGACATAACGAATCGATAGCGTCATCGCGCCGTTTGGCCTCCAAGGCATTTCGGGCCAACGCAAGTCCTTGCGTCAACAGCGCTTCACCGGGGTAGCGTTTCAGGGACGATTCAAGCAGCGAAATCGCTTTGTTGAAGTCCTGTTGCGCGACGAGGTTTTGTGCTTCAGCTACGACCTGACGCACAGCTTCGGCGCGTTCCCAATCAGCTTTCGCGGCGAGAACTTTCTCTCGCGTCGCTGACAACCGTACATCGTTGCCGAAATCCTTCTCGCCCTGATCAACAAGCTTGAACGCACGCGCAAAGTCGTGCTTTTCGATCTGGAGCTGTGCCTCTTCGCACAACGCATCAATAGCCTCAGCCCGTCGTTTCGCGGCTAATTCCTCGTGCGCGTCCTGCATGGCTTGCGCAATGGGCGGTTCTCCGGGATAGTCGTTCAGCGCCGATTCGAGCAACGCGATAGCTTTGTCAAGCTCTTTTTCGGCGACGAGCTTCCGGGAGGCCTCCACAATGCGCGAGATGGCCGCAGCGCGCTCCCACGCTGCCTTCGCCGACACGACGGCTGTGCGGAGATCCGTGAGCCGGCTATCCCCTCCGTAGTCCCGCAGACCGCGATCCAGGAGTTCGATTGCATCCTGATAGGCGCCTGCCTCGAGTTGCGCCTGAGCGTGCCGCCCGAGCGCTTCGATTGCCTGCTCCCGCCGTCTGGCGACGAGAGCCTCATGAGCCAGGGCCCTGGCCTCGAGGAGTTCAGGCTCATTCGCATATTGCCCCAGGGCTGATTCCAGCGATTCCAGCGCGCGTTCCGGCTCTCCCCGCTGAATGTACTGCTGCGAGAGCTCAACGGCACGCCGAATGGCTTCGGCGCGTTCCCAATCGGCTTTCACCGAGAGAACTCTATCCCGCATTGCTATCAGCCGCGAGTCACCGACGTAATCGTCCAGGCCGCGATTGACGGTCTTCAGAGCGTTGGCAAAGTCACGTTTTTCAGCTTGCGCATGCGCCTGTCCGCATAGCGCCGTGATGGCATCGTCACGGCGTTTGGCCTCCAAGGCGTTGCGAGCTGACCTCAGCGCTTCGGCTAACAATGGCTCGCCCGGGTAGCGTTTCAGAGACGATTCGAGCAGAGCAATCGCTTTGTTGAAATCCTGGTGAACAAGGGAATCTTGCGCTTCTTCAACGACCCGCCGGACGGCTTCGGCGCGCTCCCACTCGGCTTTGGCTGAAGAGATCCGGTCCTGGAGTCCACTAAGCCGCGAGTCGCGCCCATATTCGGCTAGTCCACGATCGATGGATTCTAGTGCGAGATTGAACTGGCGGCCGTTCAGTTGCGCCTGTGCTTGAGTGCAAAGCCTTACAATTCCGTCTTCACGCAGCTTGGCTTTCCGCGCTGCGTGAGTCGAGGTCAAGGCTCTGGAAAGTTCGGGTTCGTCGGGGAATCGCCGCAGACCCGAGTCAAGGAGCTCCAACGCCGCTTCGAATTGATTTTGAGCGACAAGCCGCCGTGACTTCTCCAGGATTTCGCGGATTTCCTCGGCGCGTTCCCATTGCGCTTTAGCCGTCGCGACTTTTTCGCGAGTTTTGGCAAGCCTTTCTTCGCTCCCGTATTCGGCCAGTCCGCGATCGATGAGCTCCAAGGCCTGCTGGTATTCGCGCCTGTTCAGTCGCGCTTGCGCCTGGCTCAGAAGGTTCAGGATTCCCTCTTCGCGCCGTTTGGCTGCCAATGCATCGCGAGCCGAGGCCAGGGATTGGACAATCCGGGGATCGCCGGGATATTGCTGAGCGGCCGTTTCCAAGACCTCGACAGCGTTTTCGAATTCGTTCTGCGCGGAGTAGCGTTCGGAGTCCGCGATAAGCTGACGAATGGCGGCGTCACGCTTATGGCGCGCCCATTCTTCCGTAATCCGGCGTTGGGCCTCAAGCAAGCGCGGCTCCGACGGATATGTATTCAGCGACCTCGAGATCAGGCTAAGGGCCCGTTCGAAATGCCCATTTGCCGTCACCAGGTTCAGCTCTTTCTCGAGCTTCTCCAGTGCCTGATTCTTTCGGTGAGCCGCGAGTTCCTTGTGTGCAAGAATGAACAGCCTGGTCGGCTCGACTTCGTCCGGGAACCTGTTCATCAAGGTCTCAACTCTCTTGATGGCTACGTCAAACTGTGTGCTGGCAAGCAGTTCGCGTATTGCGTTAATTTCCTGCTTCAGCTGTTGCTGCCGCTCGAACTGTCTCTTCGCGGACTGGATCTGAGCGGCAAGATCTTTAACTTCTTCACTGTCCTTAAATCCCGGATCGAGCTCTGCAATGAGTCTGGTTGCTTCATCGAAGCGGTTCGCCTGCAGTAGCTCTCTCGCCTGGTGAACCTTCTCCTGATACTCTCTTTCTTCCTCACGACGCCTAAGGGCCGTGCGAACTTCGTCGAGCAGCTGCTGTGCTTCCGGATTCGGTGGATCTCGTTCGATGACCTGTAGCAGAAGCTCCAGCGCCCCTTCGAGATCCTGTTTTGAGAAATGCCTGCGAGCATCGGCGGTCAGCAGACCCATCTCACGCCTGAGGGTCAAAAGTTCGCGCGCCTGGGCGAGCCTTTCCAAAACCGTATGATTGTCACGGTCTAACCGCAAAGCAGCTTCGAAGGTCTCGATCGCATCCTCGAACCGCCTGGCAGAGAGAGCTTCGTCGGCTTTCTTGACCAATGCCTCGACTTTCGGCCGGATCAGACGATCCAGAAGCTGGTTCTGAATGGTCTCGCGCAGTTGACGGGCTTCCCGATTCGCCGGGTCGAGATCGAAGACTTCACCAAGGACACTCTCCGCACTTTGAAGGTCCGCGGTGTCATATAGACGTCTAGCTTCGGCGACCAGCGACTCCGCGCGTTCCTGCCGCAACTCGATCAGAATCGGCTCGGTATCCACCTGGACATCACGAAGGCTTTGGTAACGGAGGTCCCTATCCTTTTCGAGAGTGCGATTAACTATTTTTTCGAGAGCTTCAGGGCACTCCGGGATCAGGTTACGAATCGGCTCCGGGTCTTCGGCGGTGATTTTGTGGAAAACCGAGCGGGGATCGAGCCCCTGAAACGGATGTTTTCCGGTGAGAAGTTCGTAGTACGTACTGCCGTACGCGAAGATGTCGGACAAGGCGTCAACTTCCTCGCCCAGGATCTGTTCAGGCGCCATGTAATAAATAGTTCCGATGACATGGCCCTGTCGGGTCAGGCGGGTAGCCGCGGAGCCGGCGACGAGGCGCGCAATGCCAAAGTCCATCAGCTTTACAGTTCCGTCCGGCAGCAAACGGATATTGCCCGGCTTGACGTCGCGATGGACCACCCCGGCGCGGTGGGCGGAACGCAGGCCATCGGCCACCTGAATCATGATGCTGACCTTCTGCAGCAAAGGCATGGGCCTTTGCGACGCGATGACCTGATTGAGGTCCTCGCCTTCGAGGAGTTCCATCACGATATACGGCAGACCGTCATCATCGCCGTAGTCGTAGATCGTAACGATGTTCTTGTGTCGGAGATTGCCTGCGGCAGCGGCTTCGTTTTTGAAGCGCGTGAGGAGTTGATTATCTCCGATCGCAGTGAGGACCTTGACTGCTACGGGCCGCCCTACGGTGGGATCGTATGCGCTATAGACGACTCCAAATCCGCCACGGCCCAATTCGGCCTGGATCCGGTATTTTCCGATCTGCCGCCTTGTGCTCTCCGGCATCGCGTCCTGTAGTCACCCAGCAATACTCTTGCTTCCCCGCTGTAGCAAGTAATGCGCCAATTCTATGGCACGGTAGCTCTTAAGCGTGCAATTCGAAACCAGAGCAGGTGCAAACTCGTAAGCTAGTTATCACAGCACTCCGAAGAGCGTTGCGACACCACTCGCGTATGTTGGCGAGGGGCCGTTTGTGTATGATATCAATCGTTTTGTCAATAAGGCAATTGGCATAGCCGAGCGATATGGACCTTGGTCTGCTTGAGAACTCCTCAGTGCCGTATTATTATTTGAAAACTATTAGTTATCCTGGAGGCGCTGCGTGTTGCGGTACCAAGGCATTTCGGAGGCCGGGCCCGTCCGGCCGAATAACGAGGACCGGATTCTCCTGGACGCCGATCTCGGCTTATTTGTTGTCGCGGACGGCATGGGCGGGCATCGGTACGGTCAGATGGCCGCTGACTTGGCTTGCGCCACACTCAGGCATTACCTGGAATCCTCTCGCAGTGCGGGCGATGTGACTTGGCCTTTCGGATACAATTGGAAGCTCGGCCTAGACGAAAACCGCCTCAGCACGGGAATTTTGCTTGCGAACCAATATGTCTGGAAACGTTCGGAAGAGGATCCCGCATATGCGGGGATGGGCTCAACGGTCGTGGCGGTGCTCGTTCATGAGGAAAGAGCTGCGATCGGTAATGTCGGTGACAGCCGGGCATACCTCTTCCGAGAGCAACAGCTCTCGCAACTCACGATCGACGATACGTGGCTGAACGCGGTGCTGAAGCAAGGTACACTCGACCAAAAAGCTATATTGAAGCACCCCATGAGGAACATTCTTACGCAAGCAGCCGGATCGCAGCGTAATCTGGACGTTCACACCTGTGAGCTTGAACTAAAAGATGGAGATGCGCTGCTGTTGTGCAGCGATGGGCTATATGGGGTAGTATCTGAAGAAGCTATATCGGCAGTGCTTGCGTCGGAACAGTCTATCGACCAGCAAGTCACGGAATTGAACCAAGCCGCGCTAAGCGCAGGAGCCCCAGATAACGTCTCTTGTATTTTGTTAAGTTATCGACGGGATTCGACCGGCTGAAGACAATAATAAATAGCCGTCGAGCGGTGAACCGGGGAACTTCCAAGCCGCGTGAATCGTAACGACATGGAGCAGAGTGTCGTAATCAGACACGTGAGCGGCACGAAGGGGCCAGCCGTTGAACAGATCCCCATTGCAGGGCGCAAGGAACTGATAGCCGGCCGGGCGCCTTCTTGCGACATCCGCTACGACCTGGCGGGTGACGATCTGGTAAGCCGGCGACATATGAAGATCGAGATTTCCGGAATGGGCGAACCGGAATTCATGGTCGTCGATCTCAACAGCCGAAACGGCACCTTCGTTAACAAGCGCCGAATCAAGGAGCGGAGTAAACTTCGACCCGGTGACGTAGTGCAGCTCGGCGCCGGAGGACCTGAATTCGTCTTCGATCTCGATCCGCCTAACAACGAGACGACACCCACAGAGAAGACGACGGCGTACAACGCCGTTTCAGAACTGACGCCACCCAAGACTGACTCAGCGCAGCCTTCGCTGCCCCCCGGACTAGTTGTCGGAACTCGGCCGCCCAAGCGTGGCTTGAAATGGCGCAGAAGCCTCATTTCGATTGCCGTACTCTTGCTGCTTGCATCCGCCGTTATCCTACTGGTGCGCGGCTCACGCCAAAGGTTGCACGTTCCAAAAGCTGTGAAATCCGGTTGGACAGCCCTGGCGGCGGAAGCAGCGACGATGTCGCGCACCGCGATTGATCACAGCGGCGACTTCTTCCACAAATTACGAACGTGGTTACAGCGGCCAACGCCGAACAAAATAAGCGTCCAGAACAAGAATCCGGGTGGGTCCCTTACAGACGTGGTCAATGTAAACTGCCTCGCGAACCTTGAGGTCGGCTGGATGCTCCTGGATGCCCGCAGCGGACGCCAGCTGAGGCAAGTCTACATTGAAAATTCAAAAGCCGACAAAGGGGGTGGGACATCTCTTCTGGTGCCCAATGCCGGCCGAAGTCTGCCGCTATTTGTGCTTCTTAACAACAACCGGCTCCAACCCGTACTGACACTCAGCGACAATGTCAGCTACCGGCCAATCGGAGGCATTTACCGCAACCCGGGGGTTCTCGCCTCTGCCGATGGTTTGATCCTCACAAGTCGGCGAATTGCGGCGCCTTGGGCGGCTCCCTATGAGTGGCCATCCGACACCGCAGCGGGCGTGGTTGCAAAATTCGATAAGCGCCTCAAGCTAGTGAACACAGGGGCGATCGCTCGACGGCAATTCCCGCAGTGGTTACCACAGGAGTCGCAGTTCATTCTCGCAGATTCGCTGAATGCCCCGTCGCTGCACCTGATCAATAGCCAGGTACGGCTTGACGGAAGGACGGACTACTTGACGGCGAGCCTGGGCAGCGAATCCCGACGCGTATCGGCGCGAGTGGTGCGCGCATCGGACCGCTTCGATTTGGCAGTGATCCGGATGGACACCTATCCATTCCCCGGCCAGCAACCTCAGGCTGCCCGGCTGCTGGTTACTTCCGACCAAAAACCGGGAGATTCTGCTGTCCTTCTAAGGCCGGCCAACACGTCATTACCGAATTCTGGAGCAAAGTCCGTGTCTGAGTGGAACGGCAAGGTTGTAGCGCTGCGGCACGATCGGGATGCGGCCGCGGACGCCCCTAATTCGCGGGGGGATCGCTATGAACTGGCCATCGGGCCGGAGCCTGCTCCGGAGCCCGGCGCACCAGTATTCGATGCACTGGGACGAGTATTCGCGGTTGAAACCGCCGCCGATCCTATGTATCCGGCGAGAATGTTTGCGATTCCCATCCGTTACGGCGTTGACATGCTCCCTGCGTCGCGAAATTGAGCGTCTCAAGGCTGCTCGACCGCAATCTTTGCCGTATCGGCGGCGCAGCGAAAACCCACGAATGAAGACTGCGCCGGACCGGAACCCTCGGCAACCCAGCCTCGCGAGGCTGGCGAAAGCCCGTCGGTATCCGTCGCATAACTTCCGCCTCGAACCAGTTTCCGACCATCTTCACCAGATGCGGCATCTGAAGTCTTGCCGTACGAGCGGAAACTGTCATTAACCCATTCCTGCACATTCCCGGCTAGATCCAGAACTGCGTAGGGGCTCACATCAGCAGGAAAAGATCCCACCGGCGCAGGACGGCGCCCGGCAACTCCCCAGATATTGGCTAAACCTGGAAGGGTCCAGTTAGCCCAATGAATAAACGTTTCAGTGCCTCGAGCTGCCTTCTCCCACTCCGCTTCCGAGGGTAGCCGCTGATTGTAGGATTCACAGAAGGCTTTTGCATCCTGCCATGTCACATTGATCACCGGGTATTCATCCTTTCCAAAATATCCGGGATCCCATGCCGGCTTGGAAGGAAGCGAGCGGCCAGTGTCGTGGCAGAATTTGCGGTACTCGCGATTCGAGACCTCGAGGCGGTCAATGTAATAGGCCGGCAGGGAAACCTTGTGCGCCGGGGCGGCGTTCGGTACGGCATCGTCACCCATCACGAACTCCCCTTGAGGAATTAGCAACATAATGCCGGTAGAGGTTTGAGTAACCGGGGGCGGTCCGGAAGGAACGGGGCTGGCTGCCACGGGCGTACTCAACACAGGAGAGGCGACTTTTTTTACGTGCCAGGACTGCCACTTGACGAGCGCCGCTTTGAACGAAGAATCGGGCAGTCGGTTGAGGCCATTCAGGACATGCAGGTGAGCTCCCTTGTTGAGCCACCATCCGCCACCCGCGAGACTTGCCACCATCAGGGCGGTTAGGAGCGCCAGAACTCGCAAGCGTGCAGGCTTCTTCTTGGCGGAAACTGGCTCTGGGATAACCGGGCCAGTCACAAACTGGTCCGTTTTTTCCATCCGCACTCTCAGCGCCTTCAGCTTTGTTTCAATCTCGTCCAAATCGCGAATGCGTTTGGCGGGATTCTTTTCGAGCATTCGCTCAAGTAGATCCGAAAGGGCGTCCGGGAAGTCTGGAAAGAGTTTGATCAAAGGCTGGAGCTTCTGCCCCGGCTCCACGTGCCATCGCATCCACCCCAAGCCTGAGCGTAGATGGGCGAAGTTGGCGAACTGCTCCTCCATTTTCGTGTTCCCCGCCAGCAACTCATACAGATTGAGCCCAAGCACATAGATATCGGCTCCGGTATGGCTCGCCTGATCCGGAGCGGTTTGCGCCATGAGCAGTTCCGGGGCACTGTACTTGGCGTCCGGGATCAGAAGAGTCCCCTGCCCGGCAACGGGCAAAGCACGATCAATCTCCACCGCGTCACCGTGGAGCCAGATTTTCTGAGGAGAGAGTTCAGCGTGTGACTGATCGGCGGCGTGCATCTCGCGTAAGCTTGCAATGATTTTGAGAAAAATCCGGACGCACATATCCGGGTCCGTCGGAGTGGTTTTTCGGAGGCTATCGAGACTTACTCGACTCGACTGTGCAACGTGAGCGTTCTGTAATGCGGAAACGGCTTCCTGTAACGCACTGACACTTCGGTATCGCTTGCCAGGATCCCGCTGCAAACACTTTTCGAGTACTGTCACCAGTCCCGCGGGCAATCCACGGAGTTCTTGCCCCAGCTGTTCTGACGACGTCCACTGTTTTGTGTAAGAGGTCATGGCGACGCTGAGGGGCCGCCTGCCCGTGAGCATGGTATAGCAGATCGCACCAAGCGAGTAGATGTCCGTCGTCACCGTTGGAGCGTGTCCTGCAAGCTGCTCGGGCGCAGCATACTCGAGGCCTTGCACCGTATTGGCCTTCGCCGTGTGCTTCAGGTCCCGATCTACTCCGAAATCCATCAACTTCAGAGATCCGGCGGCGGTGACCAGTATGTTGCCCGGGTGGAGATCGCGATGGATTACATTGCGCGCATGCAATTGACTGAGGGCGTCACACAAAATGTCAAACAGCTTAAAAAACTCGGATACGGATAACTTTTCCGCCAGCTTGAGATAGTTCGATAGCGTAGTACCGTCTACTGCTTCCAGTGCCAGATAAAGACTTCCGGCGTACTCTCCAAAATCGGAAACTCTGACCACGCTTTCGTGTGCGATCTGGCGCATCGAGTTCAGGTCAAGCCGGTAACGGGTCAACACATCCGAGTTACGCGGGACGATGGTGGGACGGATGAGCTTCAGCACAACTGTCTGATGAGCGGTCTCATCTACGGCGTGGTAAATCGCGCTGCCAATGCTACCCGGCAACGGGTCCAGAATCTGGTATCGTTCCGCGAAGACCTGCCCGGGTCGTAACTCCGATTCGCCGCCGTATGCCGAGTCTGAACTCACGAATCTCCCTAGGAGTTGTCGAGCGTTTGGTGCATTAGTTGCTCTCTCGAACGCCGAGCGCTTTAACCAATGAGCGCCTGGAACGCCAATTCCGGCTCCGGGGGCAATTTATGTTAGAGTAATCGCTGATTGAAATAGTGTTCTCCAATTAGTATCACCCTTCAGGCTGCGCTGACTGACGTCCAGATAATCATGGTTCCCAAGCCGGACACAAACCGGTTGATTGAAGCTTACCGCTCTTATGCTCATGCACTTGCGGCGGAGGTACTTCGGACATTTCCATCCGTCAATAAAGATGACGCGCGGGGAGCCGCAGAATTAGGCCTGGTGGAGGCGGCGAACAGCTTCGATCCATCCCGCGGAGTTCTCTTCAAGACGTTCGCGTATTACCGTATTCGCGGAGCTATCTATGACAGTCTTCGTAAGATGGGCTGGTTCGCCAAAGATTCGGCCAGACTTCGTTTTGAAAGCGGCGCTAACGAATACTTAAAAGATCACTCGGAGGCAAATCCTGGTGGCGGCTCAGCCGAAGGCGCCTATCAAGAGTTGAAGGAGATTACGGGTTCGGTTCTAAATAGCTACTTTCTGTCACTCAGCACCGTGATGGAGGAGTTGCCTGAAACGAGAACGCTCTCACCTGAGGCACGATACCTGCGGCGTGAGATGAATGAGAAACTTCGCACGGCCCTCTCACATCTTCCCGCCAAAAACCGGCAGGTGCTGGAGAGTTACTATTTCGGGGAAGAAACGCTCGAATCTATCGGCACACGGTTAGGACTTTCGAAATCCTGGGTCTCGCGCCTGCATGCCAAGAGTTTGGATTTGCTCCGCGAGGCGATGGAGCAAGCGAGTTTATCCAAGGCGGTCCCAGGATGACGCAACGATTTCCTTATTTCAACGATAATCGCTTTAGACCATGGCTGACATAGGAATTGCCAAAGCGGGTGTTCGGGCGGCGACGGGTGCTCAAACGGAGCAAGCGGCTACCCAGAAGACGCATCCGTCCAAATTCGACAGTATTCGCTCGCAACTCGCCGAACAGCTCGGAAATAACCTGAGCCTGCCACCGACGAAGCAGGTCTCTGACCAGCAGGCGACGAATTTGGAAACTGCACTGCGCAAACGTCTTACCCAAACGACGGCAACGGATCCGTCCCACCTTTTCGCAACCGATATGCGGGCCGCCCGCACGAACCTTAACAGGCTGAATGCTAACGTGACCAAAATGCCGGAGAACAAAAGTTCTATATCCATTCGCGACGCTTTGAGTTCGATCGAGTCCCAGTACCAGCAATCGGCCAAGCTAATCGGCGGCTCTAAAAGCATGGATTTGCAGTCGCTCTTGAAGATTCAGTCGGAGTTGTATCGCATGAGCGAAAACATAAACGTACTATCGAAGGTCGTGGATCAAGTAACTTCGGGTGTGAAAACAATCCTTCAAACACAGGTAGGGTGATCGAGAAGCGCACGCGAAATGGGAAAGCTGAAGGCGGCGTCAATCCTGATCCTACTTGCCATATCGTTGAGCGGATGCGCATCCCGCGAGATCGCGAGCGGACTGGACGAGCAGGACGCTGAGGAGATTACTGTCGTTCTAAAAGAAAATGGGGTCGATGCCCAGGCAATTCGTAACGCCGGACAGGATCGGACCTCCGCGCCTACCTGGAGTGTGAAGTTAAGGGGCGGCAGCGAGAACTCGGTTCTCGCCTGGCGAATTCTTGAGGAAAACGGGTTGCCGCGGCAGAAAGTGAAGGGTCTGGCGGAGGTGTTCTCAACAACCGGCATGATTCCGACCGCCAGCGAGGAGAAAGCCCGCCTGCTGATGGCACTTTCCGGAGAACTGAGCCGCACACTGAAATCAATTCAAGGGATTGTAGACGCAAGAGTTCAGATCGTTCTTCCCGACAATAGTCCCTTGCTGCAAAATGACCAACGGAATCCGACTACGGCGTCGGTATTAGTGAAATATCGGGGGAGTCAAACGCCGCTAAGCGAGGACGAAGTTAAGAAACTCGTGGCGCGCGGCATCGAGGGCTTACAACCGGAAAATGTAGCAGTTGTGTTCAAGAAAATTGGTTTTGTTCGCGTGCCACCCAAACCGGCCAAACCATACTTGGGCGATTCGCAGATTGTAATCGCCTCCTTGGCGCTCATGATGCTTGCCAGCTTTGCTTCTCTCTTGCTGCTGTTTCGAACCTCGCGCCAACGGACAAAAATTCGCGCGCTCGAAGGACAAGTTCAAGAAATGTCGAAGCGCCCCACGGTCCCAGCTAATGTCAAGGCGAGTTGAATCACATGCCGATAGGGCCCCTGAAGTCGCCAGGAGTTGCGCATTTTGCTATTTAGGCCTGCTTCGATGCGCCGAGAGGTTGGAGCAGATTCTCAAAATCCTGCCCGAAACAAGGCAGCAGGAACTCGCCGCATATCTCCCACGGGCCCAGAGTTTGTCGCCTGACGAGCTCACGAGTCGGCTACGCACTCTGAGGGAGGGGGTTCACCCGCTTGGAGAGTTAGCGAACGCGCCCTGGAACAGGCTATCGCCTGCGCTGCAGCGCTGCCTTTCTGCTTGTGCTCAGGAGACCTATGGAAGAGAAAATCATCAAGGCTAGGCTCGCGCCTGAAGCGCCGCTTGGACCTGAAGCACCGCTCGGGCCGCCCAGAGTGCTGAAGCGGGATGTTCACGACGCCGGTGTTGAAGCGCGCGGCATCATCGAGGCGGCGGAACGGCAAGCCCAGGCGCTCCTCGCCGAAGCGATTCACCTCAGAGACGATGCGCTCGAGGCAGGCAGGAAGCAAGGATATCGGGAAGGTCTGGCGCAGTGGGACGAGGCTCGTTCGGGAATGCTGCGCGCACGCGAGTCCCTTGACGCAAAGTATGAAGCTGAACTGGTCCGGCTTAGTGTGAAAGTTGCAGAGAAGATCATCGGAGAAGAGCTCCATACTCGTCCCGCAACCATTGTCAGTATCGTGCGGGAATGCCTATTTGGTATTCGGAATGCGCAAAATCTAGCAATTCGGGTGAGTCCTGACGAGCGAGAAGAAGTACTGCGGCAGGTCGATTCGCTCCAACGAGAGGTCGGACTCAGCAACATTCAGGTGATCGCGGACGCGTCAGTTTCTCGGGGCGGGTGCATCGTTGAAAGCGAGCGCGGCATAGTAGACGCCCGACTCGAGACTCAGCTAAGGCGGATTGAAGACATTCTCATGCGCATCGCAAACCGGCAATGAATTCTGCCAAGATCATCGATTTCGACGCTTATTTTCGAGGAATCGAAGAGGCTTCGCCCGTCCAGGTGAAGGGCCGTGTCAACCAGGTCATCGGCCTGCTCGTACGCGCTTCGATGCCTCAGGCGTTTGTAGGCGAGCTGTGCCTGATTTACAATCCACGCTCGCGGGTGCCCGTCAAAGCCGAAGTGGTGGGCTTCCAAAGCGGAGACGTACTGCTGATGCCGATCGGCGATCTCACAAACATCGGTTCACAGAGCGAAGTTGAGGCGACTGGAAACTGTCTCACGGTGAAAGTCGGCGAAGGCCTGCTTGGACGCGTGCTCAATGGCGTCGGCGAGCCGATAGACGGCGCAGGACCGGTCCTGGGTACCCTGGAGTACTCCGTCTATTCGGCTCCTCCCGACCCTTTGCGTCGCCGCCGGATCACTCAGCCGATCTCGGTGGGGGTGCGTGCCATTGACGGTCTGCTCACGTGCGGCGAGGGTCAGAGAATAGGGCTGTTTGCTGCCGCGGGAGTTGGGAAAAGCACTTTGTTGGGCATGATCGCGCGCAATACCGAAGCCGACATCAACGTGATTACCCTGGTTGGAGAACGAGGCCGCGAAGTCCGAGATTTTCTCGAACAGGACTTAGGGACGGAGGGTCTCAAGCGGTCGGTGGTCGTTTGTGCCACGTCCAATGAGCCCGCACTGGTCCGGCTCAAAGCCGCTTACGTGGGTACGACAATCGCTGAATATTTCCGTGACCAGGGCCGGCGGGTAATGCTGATGATGGATTCGGTGACGCGCTTTGCCCGCGCGCAAAGGGAGGTCGGGCTAGCCAGCGGCGAACCACCGGCCCGGGGCGGCTACACTCCTTCCGTCTTTAGTGAACTCCCCAAACTGTTAGAGCGGGCTGGAAATTCGGACAAGGGTTCGATCACCGCTTTTTACACGGTGTTGGTTGCGGGCGATGACATGAACGAACCGGTGGCTGACGAAGTTCGGTCGATTCTAGACGGTCACGTCGTGCTCTCTCGCGACCTGGCCGGCCAGGGGCATTACCCTGCGATTCAGGTGCTCGAAAGCGTCAGCCGCGTGATGAGCGCGGTCACCGACCCGGAACATAGGAGATTTGTGGCCCGATTACGCGATGTGCTTTCCACTTACGAGAAGAATAGGGATCTCGTCCTGATTGGCGCCTATGAAAAGGGGAGCGACCCCCGAGTGGAATACGCCTTGCAGATGATCGACCGCGTGAATGCTTATTTGAAACAGGACACAGAAGAGCGTCTTTCGAGCGGCGCTGCCCTGGAAGACTTAAGAACTATGTTCGCTAACTGACCTAAAGAGGATGTATCGTTAATGGAAGCGAAGGGCGCGGGTAACGGATTCGTCGATAGGTGATGTATCGTCTTGCACACATTCAAGTACAGGCTCCAGCCGCTGCTGGACCTCAAAATCGACCAGAAGTCTCAACTGCAAACGAGCGTCGCGCAGTGCCAGAAAGAACTGGCTGCTGAACAGGAAGAACTCGCCGGATTGCGGCGGATTGAGAGCCAGCTGGAAGAAAAACTGCTTGAGGCGAGGCGCGCCATGTTCGGAAGCTCGGTTGGTTCAACCGGGCTGGCAATCCAGCAATACAGGGACTATCTCAGCGGCCTGGCCACTGACCTCGAAACAGCAAGAAACTCCACCTTCTCTCAGCAGTTGCGGGTCAGTGAGTTTGAAGCCAAGCTCGCAGAAGCCAGGCGGCAGTTGACGGAGTGTTTACGGGAAATCGACGTTCTCACGAAGCATCGCGATCGGCTGCAGCAACGCTTCCTGAAAGCGGCTGAAATTAAGGAAGCAGCCGTGCAAGACGAAATTGGCACAACCATGTTCGTACGAAGAGAGGCGCTTCCATGAAGGTGGACGACGCACACATCCCAAAAGCCGAAACCACGAAAACGTCCGAGGGGAGACAACCGAGCTCGACCTCAAGCTCATTCTCCGAAGTTCTCGGCCGGAAGTTGGGGGACGCCGAGAGGAAGAAAGCTCAACAAGACCAGCAGCTTCCGCTATCCGATGAGACTTCGCTCGCGCTACCGACGATACTTCCAGTTGATCTGACTCAGCCACGGGTCGTTTCTCAACCATCTGCGGAAACGCGTAGCGAAGCCGCCAACATTCAAGCTCTTGTCCAGGAAATTCTCGTCGTGGCGCAACCGAACGGGAAGCAGAGCGTCGAGCTTCAGTTCAATTCGAAAACCCTGGACGGTTTACGCGTGAAGATCACTCAGGATCAAGACCAAATCGCCATTCGGTTCTCAGCAGCGTCGGCATCCGTTTCGGAGTTGATCTCCCGCAACGTGGACCAACTTTCTGATGCTCTGCACCGCAAGGGATTACAGCTGGCTCCGATTCAGGTTGAGCTGACTCCCACGCCAACCAATTCCGCGGCAAGCAACACGGAATCGAGGGACGGGCGTCGCGGAGGACAGAACGAAGAGCGGCGTCAACAGCAAAAGCGGAAGAAATGAGCGCCACAGTCAGGCAGGTTGCGGGCCAGCCAAAGTCATTCCAGTTTAAGCGACTGCCGCGTTATAGTCGCGATGAAGTCGTCGTCTGGAACTGGTCGCACCGCTTTCTGGGCGACGCTGACTGGAGAGGCTGGATTCAAGACGCCTGGTCCGAGTTGCTGAATGTTCCCGCGGGCTTCGAGGTCTTGCTTTCCTATAAGGACTCAGCTGACGTGCAGCAGGAACCGGCTAAGCACGCGTTCAAGCAACGCGAAATTTTTATCGGCCGGGAGCCGGACAATGACGTTAAGCTTCCCACGCTAACTGTCGGTAAACGCCATGCGCGGATATTTGTGGAGAACGGGCAATGTTTTCTGGAGGACCTGGAAAGTTCGCTCGGCACTTATCTAAATCAGAACAAGCTCGCGCCGCGGCAGCCGTACCTGGTGGGCGCCGGCGACCAGATTGCGATTTTCCCGTATACGTTCACGGTTAGCCTCAGGCAGCTGTGGATGCGCGAGCTCAATATCGGAATTCACTTGCCAGTTTCCGAATCGATGACATGGCGAGAGTTCCTGGATTTTTCCCCTAAAGGCCGCACCACCTTCCCGATCGAAGTCCACCCGATGCGAAGTGCTCTCTGCCTCGAGGTGAATAGAGCCTTTCTCAGCGATTTAGTTGAACGATTGCTGCGGCCTCTCGATCTGCACCGGCTGCCTTCGGTTCTTGGTCCGACAGACAGCGGCTTCCTCGAATTTATTATTGTTTGCCTGCTCGAGCGCGTAAACCGCGATCTGGCTTTTCCATTTCAATTTGATACCGGCGGTTGCGGTTCCAAGCCAGACTTGGCGCCGGAAACGCGCGGCATCGTGCTGACGTGCTCGCTAAGTCTCCTCGCTACCACTGGTGCGCTGCGCCTGTTTGCACCATACGAGCTTCTCGAGAGGATGCAACAAACTGTCCCGAATAGAGATTTGAGCTGGCAGCCTTCTTCCGCAGCCTGGAAATTTCCCATCTCGCTCGGCTTTCAGCCTCTGACGACCACCGAGGTCGCTCAACTGGAGCGTGGTGACGTGCTACTGTTTCAGCCGCAACTGGAGCTGCTTATAGCGGGCCAACGCGATTGCGGTTGGAGAATTGAAAACGTTGATGAAGGCACATCTCTGGGCCCGCTTGCCGCATTTAGCAACATTCAACGCATTCAGATCGATAACTACTTCGAAAGGAAACCCTTGATCAGCGGAGATTTGCAATCAGGCGAAGCACCCAACAATGAGAGCTTTCCGGATTTGCGCCAATTACCTCTGCATGTGCATGTGATCGTCGCCGAAAAAGAACTCACGCTCGCAGAGGCGAATGGCCTCGCCGCCGGCACGATCCTGGAGTTAGATCACCAGAATGACGGCCAGGTGTCATTAGCCATCAACGGCAAAATTCTAGGCGAGGGGCAGCTTGTAGAGATCGAAGGGCGTCTAGGCGTGAGAATCTCATCCTGGAAAGGAGCCTAATGCCGGCGTTCTGGTTACTGCAAAGCGTAACTCCAACCCGAGAAGTCACTTCGCTAGCCTCTTACACCTACGATTATCTGAAATTGATTCTGATTTTTGTCCTTGTCCTGGTTTTCGTAGTTTTCGTTCTGCGTGTCTGGCTTCCTCGAATGTCGGGCGTACGCCAGCTCTCTTCCGGACCCATCCGGGTGGTTGCGCGATATCCGCTGGAGCCGAGAAAGAATCTCTATGTCGTGCAGGCCGCCGGCAATTACTTCCTGGTCGGAACCTCCGATTCGGGAGTCCATTACCTCACCACGCTAGACACAAGCGCGATGGAAGCTTCGTTAACGGCGGAGACGCCAGCAGCGCCTCTGGACTTTTCTAAATTGATGAATTCATTCAAGCGGTCTGCACGTGGTTCTTGAGAACTGTCATGCGACGACTTCTCTTGCTGTTCCCATTTCTTGTATTCTGTCTGCCGGCATGCGCCCAATCGGTGCGCAGCGGGGCCGAGCTCTCCAATCCTGTCGTACTTGTAATAGTGCTTGGAGCGATGGCGCTGGCACCGTTTGTTCTGATGATGCTCACGTCGTTTGTGAAGATATCGGTGGTTCTGTCGATTCTGAGAAATGCGTTTGGGACTCAACAAGTCCCACCGAATCCGGTGGTTACCGGCCTGGCGTTTGTCCTGACGATCTTTGTGATGGTTCCCGTGGCGCGGCAGATGTATAGCGCGGCCGGCATTCAGAACACCCGGGAAATCTTTTCCGAAGCCAGCGTCAAAAGCTTGTTTGACGCATCGGAGAAAGCCAAGGAGCCGTTGCGCAAATTTCTGTCCCGTCACTGCCATGCACAGGACAGGATCCTGTTTATGGAACTAGCCGCGCAGCTTGGTCGCAACGGCAACTCGCAAGGTACAGTTCAGGTGGACAAAGAGGATTTCGAGGTTCTGATACCTTCCTTCGCAACCAGCCAGCTGAAAGAGGCGTTTCAAATCGGTTTCATCGTATTCGTGCCCTTCATCATCATCGATATGGTGGTTGCAAATATCCTGCTCGCAATGGGAATGCAAATGCTTTCTCCGATTGTAATTTCGTTGCCGTTCAAGCTGCTTCTGTTTGTCCTGGTGGACGGCTGGTATTTGGTGGTCAGAGGGCTGGTATTGAGCTACGCTTAGGGGTCACCGGTGAACTCAGAATTGATTATTCGCATCGCGCGCGAGGCTTTAATCCTGGTACTGCTGCTCTCTGGCGGTCCCATGCTGGCGAGCATGGTAGTCGGCTTTATTGTGAGTCTCTTTCAGGCAACGACCCAGATACAAGAGCAGACTCTCAGCTATGTCCCAAAGCTGGTGGCTGTTCTGCTGACTTTGATCGTTATAGCTCCGTGGATGCTCTCGCAGACTGTCCTATTTGCCCGAAGCCTGCTGGACAGCATCGCATTGATCAGGTGAGGCGACGGAGATGGGGCTATTTGCCGCACTTCAACATGTGCTCGGCACATTGGGGTTTCACGGCAATTTGTCCGATTTTCTGGTCGTCTTCAGCCTGGCGTTCACCAGAATCGTCACTGCTATCTCGCTGACGCCATTCTTAGGCGGCCAAACCGTCGTATCGAATATCAAAGTGGGCCTGGCAGTAGTTATCACCGCCATCATTTTCCCGGGGATCAATACTCAGACGCCGCCTTCCACTAATGTCATATTGCTGGTAGCTTTATTAGTCAAGGAAGCCATGATCGGAATGATTGCCGGTTTTCTCACCCAATTATTTCTGTATACGGTGCAGATGTCCGGAGCCATGATCGACGATCAGCGCGGAATGAATCAGCCGGGATTGCAAGCGCCGCAATTGCCAGGCAATATCTCTGTCCTTGGACAATTACAGTTTCAAGCTGCGTTGGTAATCTTTATCACTTTGAACGGGCACCTGATCTTCCTGCGGGCGCTGGCTCACAGCTTTCAACGACTTCCATTGTTCAGCTTTCCGCGCTTAGCGGACCCTATTTCGCTGGCGCAGCAGTTCGGAGAAATCAGTGCACACACCCTTGCTCTCTCCCTACAGCTGGCCGGACCCATTTTGCTAACTTTGTTCCTGGTGGATGTTGTATTCGGCGCGATCGGCAAGGTCGCTTCGCAGGTAAACGTTTATCACGAAAGCCAACCAGTAAAGGCATACGTCGGCCTGGTTATTTTTGTGCTGGCAATCGGATTCATATTTGTCCGGTTCCAGGACTTGTTAGGAGAGATGATGTGGAGTATTTCCCGGGTACTCGAACAAATTGCGTGAACGATAGCAACTTTCCCCGCCGGCTTTCGACAAGGAGATGAGGACCAGTGTCGGAAGAAAAGAGTGAGAAACCGACTCAAAAAAAGCTACGGGACGCTCGCAAGAAAGGTCAGGTTTCCAAGAGCAAAGACATCACACAGGCTCTGCTGTTTCTGACGGCGGTGGGCGTGCTCGCAGCTGGCGGCCCGAGATTCGTCACTGAGACTAAACACTTGATCGTCGACTCCCTTCAGCCCAGGCTTCTTACAGGTCAGCTACGGTTGGACGAAATTTTGCATCATGCTGGATATACGTGGGGTAGACTGTTGCTCTTCACAGCGCCGTTCCTGGCGGCCGTCGCGATCGTGGCGGCAGCAGGAAACTTCTTTCAGGTCAGCGCGCTGTTCGCGCCCGAGGCGGTGCAATTCAAGCTTGAAAAACTCAATTTCGTCAAAAACTTCCAGAATATTTTTTTCAAGCCGAAAACCTATCTTGAGCTCCTGAAGACGCTTATCAAACTGGCTATTGTCGGGACCCTCGCGTATATGGCCGTTCGCAGTTCCCTGCGAGATATCATCCTCAGCGCGCGCGCGAATCCCGAGACTACCGGCAGGCTTGCCGTTTCTCTCATGTTCAACTTCCTGATAAACGTCGGAATTCTATTCCTGATCATCGGAGCGGCGGACTTCTTTCTTCAGAAGAAATTGTTCATGAAGGAAATGATGATGAGCAAGTACGAAGTGAAAAAGGAGCATAAAGAAGAGCAAGGTGACCCGCACATCCGGCACTCACGCAGGCATATGCACCAGCAGTTACAGGCTCAGAGCATGGTCCAGAACGTGCCGAAGGCGGACGTGGTCGTGGTGAATCCCACCCACCTTGCGATCGCTGTTCAATATGATGACGCGACCATGAATGCTCCTGCGGTTACCGCCAAGGGTCAAGCGAATATGGCGCAAAGAATTATCAAGCTAGCCAATGAGAGCGGCGTTCCCATTACGCGGAATATACCGCTGGCCCACGGCCTGTTCCAGGTCGAGCTGGGTCAGGAGATTCCCGAGGAATTGTATGATGCGGTCGCCGAGGTACTGAACTGGGTTTATCATCTGGCGCAAGCGGAGCGAGTTTAGCCGCGCCGGCGAAGTCGGAGAATGTCTATGCGAGTGCAATATACGCTGCCGGGTTTTCTGCCCGCCGAAGCTCCTCCCTCGGACGCTATTGAACCGGCGGGCAGTCCATTTTTGGGCAGACTCAAGTTTCTGCCTCTTCCACGAGCACCGAACTGGAAGAGCCTGTTGCATCTGGATGAAGATCCTTTCAGCCCTACATCGATCGATCCGCCTTCGCGACCGGCAACCCTCGAGTTTCGCGATCCGCTGACCGAGCGATGGAACTGGATGCAGATGATGGGCCGGCTGGTTGCCGTCTCGGGTACGCAATCAAACCAATTTTCTGCCAACGGCGATGATCGCGCTGTTCAGCGGATGCTTGCAATGCTCGTGAATTTCCAGGAAGCGGAAGATTTCATTGCCGCGCGTTATCTGGCCGAGGCGGAGGAGTGAGATGAGACCCGGTTGGACGCGAGACGACATCTATAGAATTTCCGAGCGTGGATACTCACTTCACCAGCAGGGCCGATACCGGGAAGCGGCGGTAATCTTTGATGGGCTGGTCGCGGTCGATCCCCAGAATGATTATTGCCGAGAGGCACTTGCCGCGGCTTGTCTGGCCTTGGGTGAGCCTCAGCGCGCGCTGGAGGAGCTGGATACCGTTCTGGCGCGCGACTCCGGTCATCTGTCGGCTCGCGCCCGGCGTTTCGAAGCGTATCTCGAAATGGAGGACTTCGCTTCCGCAAAGGCAGATTTTGATATCCTAAAACGCCTGCAGCCCGCGCATGAAGTGCGCCGCCTCGGACTCCGTCTTGAAACGGCCATTCGGGAAACAACTATGTCTCGAGATTCCCGATAATTCGGATGAGACCTGATCCGGTGAAGTGTACCGGGCTTCAGAAGGCCGGAAGGAGAAAGCAGTGCCGGAAGCCAAGTTGACGATGCAAGACGAAATCGAACCGCGCAAATCCGATGCGCTCCCGGATTGCCTCTTCGGGCTCACGCGGAGCGAGCTCCACGCAATCGAGGTGCTCGGATTCCAGCTCTACGAGCAGGGACGGACTGTGGAAGCTCAAGCGATTTTCCAGGGTCTGATTGCTCTCGACCGCCGAATGTATCAAGGCTACGCCGGCATGGGCGCCTTAGCCTTGGCCGAGCAGAAGCTGGAACAGGCCGCGGATTGGTTGACGCAGGCAGTGGAGTACAACGCAAACGACCCCACTGTCCAGGCGAACCTTGGGGAAACCCTGCTGCGATTGGGTCGCTATGAGCTGGCCGCCGCGGCATTCGAGAAGGCTTTACAACTCGACCCGGAACAGAAAGACCCGGGTGTAAACCGCGCCCGAGCCATTCTTTCCGGAATGAAATTGATCATACAGGAATTGCAGAAGGCAGGCCCAGAAATACATGAACAGAATGCAGAAGCGAAGCAACCTGGCCCCTTGCAGTCCGATAAATAGGTAGTAGCGGTTCGCAAACCCCAATTTCTGGCTATACGATTGGAGAACGTAAGGTGAACATTTTTGACAATAACGCAGTTAGCAGTTCATCCCAGACCGCGCAACAAAGTGACCCGACGCCCGTCGGCGGATTGGCTGATCGGGGAGTTGGTTCGCTGTTGGGTGAGCTTTTAAAAGGCCCGGCAAAGCCGCTGTTTCCTCAACTATCGCAGGCATTCGGAAACCTCTTCGATGCGATCCAGCCTGGACAGCAGTCTCCGTCGCAAGCGATATCGTCCCCGTTTTCACCAGCGGCAGCAGGCATTCCATCCGGACTTTTTAACAACCCAACCCAGCTGCTCGATTTGCTGGGAAATGCCTCTCAAAAATTGAGCAACGGACTGGTTGCCTCTGGCGATGTGCAGGACCAGCCAGCCACGCAGCAGGCGTTACTAAAAATGCAAAGCGCAGTCGAGCAGGCGTCCATGTTGAACGCCCGGGGCCAGAAATAAGAAGAGGCCAGTGATAATTCCGCAATAACAGCTAACAGGAGGACTTCATGGATACGCATTCCGTTCTTACAAAACAGGCCGGCCACACGTCTTTGAGTCAGGTGTGTGGTCTTCCAAAACAGGAGGTTGAGGCGATTGCCGCCCTCGGCTTCCAGCTATACGAGCAAGGCAAAATGAACGACGCCGAGTGCATCTTCAATGGGTTGATCGCGCTGGATAGCCAGCTTTACTACGGCTACGCCGGCCTCGGAGCGATGACGCTGGCGGATGAAAAGCTGGAAGAATCAGTCCGCTGGCTCACTCGCGCAGCGGAATTGAATGCGAGCGATCCCACTGTCCACGCAAACCTCGGCGAAGCACTGCTACGGCAAGGCCGGTTCAAAGACGCCGCGGATCAGTTTCAAATCGCAATGAAGCAGGATCCCAAAGCGATAGATCCCGGCGCCAACCGCGCACGCTCGATTTTAGCGGGCCTGCAGGTCGCGATTCGAGAAATGCAGCCGCCGCAAGCTGTCCCAGCATAGGGTTTCGTTGCGAAAATCGGGCCAGCGTAGAGAATATTTTGTTGACTGTGCGATTACGCAGCGAACAACCGTGAGCGCCGCTCGGGAAAACCCCGCGCGTCTTCAGCGATTTGCGTAAGCTCATGTTGAGCGATTCTACGGCATTGGTGGTGTAGCTGATCTTGCGAATCTTTGCCCTAGTCCTGCTTTTATTTTCAAGCCACGTTTATGCTTCGCCTGTCTCGCCTCTCTATTTGCGTGGATACACCTTAATTCCGGAGCCCCAGACCGTTCAGTTAAGCGGGGCGGACTTCCAGATAGACGGCCCGCTCCACCTTGAAATAGGAGAGGGAGTAGACCCAGCCGCCGGTGCGATCGACGACCTGAAAGAGCAACTGGCGCAGCGCTATCACATCAGCCTGGATCCTGGCCCACACGCCACAGTGGTCGAGCTGGTAGTTCGCGCCAAGTCCGTGCAGATCGGAGCAGTCGCTGATCGCGATACCGCAAACATTGCAGACCAAGCCTATCGATTGGAATTGAGCCCGAGGAAGATCACAATCATGGCCAATGCATCGCCGGGTTTGTTCTATGGCGTGCAAACACTGGTCCAACTGGTGAGACACGAGTCAGGCAGCTTCTGGTTGCCGGAAGGTGAGATTACAGACTGGCCCGATGTGGGTCTTCGTGAGGTGTTCTGGGATGAGCTCGAACACCTGGACCATTTCGATGTCCTTCAGCAAGCTATTCGACGAGCGGCATTTTTCAAGATAAACGCGCTTGCACTGCGTTTGAACGGACACTTTCAATACGCGAGCGCTCCCGCGCTGGTGGATCCATATGCCCTTACGCCCTCACAACTGCAAGCACTTACCGATTATGGATTGCGCTATTACGTACAGGTCATCCCATATATGGATGGTCCTGCTCATGTGAATTTCATTCTCGAGCGGGACGAGTACAAGAAGCTCAGAGAGTTTCCCGAGACAGCATTTCAGATGTGCTCCACGAATCCTGAGACATACAAGCTTCTCGAGGGCATGTATCAGGATTTGTTGAATGCCAACAAGGGAGGAAATTACTTTCATCTTTCAACCGACGAGGCGTGGTTCATCGGCAAGGCCGATAGCAATCAATGTAATGAGGCCAGGCGCGCAAAAGAATTAGGCAGCCCCAGCAGGCTTTGGGCGGAGTACACAAAGAAAACTGCAGGTTATCTGCAGGATCGTGGCCGTAAAGTCATCTTCTGGGGTGAGGAGCCGTTACAAGCCGAGGACATTCCTTTGCTGCCGGCCGGCCTGATCAATGGAGAGGTTTACAGTGCGGCGTACAATCAGGCATTTCGGGCTCGTGGAATTCGCCAGATGATTTATACGAATTCCCTCCCGGACGACCCCTTATTTCCGGCATACTTCGTCTCGCCTCCTAACAGTCAACTGCACTCCGATTCAGTGGAAGAGCGGGCCCGGCAGGTTTTCAACGAAATCTCCTGGACCTCCGCGCGTAAAGAGGCAGACATTGCGGGTGCGGGCGTGTATGCCTGGGGCGATCTCGGGCCCCATCCGGAAACGTTCTGGATGGGTTATGCAATCGGGGCTTCGGCTGCCTGGCATCCCGGCTCGCCAGACCCGCACGAGTTGGAGGAGAGTTTCTATCGGCTCTTCTACGGGCAGGGTGCTCTCAATATGAGCCGCGTGTATCAATTGATGAGCACGCAGGCACAGTTCTGGAAAAGCAGTTGGGAAAGCGGGCCTTCTGCAGAGTTGCCGCTGATCTTCGGATACTCCTACGGTATTGGCCCCTTTGTTCCGCACGCCCAGATGCTTTCGCTACCGGGCGTACCTGAGCCAGTTTTTCTTCAAGTCGCGCAGAACTGGGCACGAGAAAACGCCCGCAGAGTAGAGCTGGCGGACAACGCTTTGAGCGAGAACGATGAGCTCTTGAATTTGCTCTACGCGAACATGGCAGCTGTGCGATTCAATCGATACAATCTCGAGGTTTATATCTCGATTGCAAAGCTCTGTCGCGAAAATCTGCTGATGCTGAAAGGGTTCGCAGAAATCGGTGACTCTCTTGAAAGAGCGCGGGAGCAGGCTTCCCACTTACATTTTTCTGAGGCCACCGCCGCGCTCGATCAGGCGCTAGACAGAGCGCGAAGAATCCGGGACGATCGCAACCAGGCATTGCAAGATATCACAACTACCTGGTACCAGACCTGGTTCCCAAGGGTGCGCGCGGCGAACGGTCGTCACGTTGCCCGTGAGCCGCAGAATTTTGTGGATATGCGCCCTAGCGAAGGCGCGTGGCGGCGTCAGGAGGGTTTCCTCTATCTCATGGAGCGCGAGTTCACGCTTCCACTTGGCAGTTGGGTTAATCAGGTTCAGGATGTAAGAAACCGTTACGCAGCAGCTCACGGATTGCCGGCGCGCAAGGAGCACTTTGACTGGCAAGACGTCACGACTCTCCACAGCCAGGCGGTCGACCGCACCTTGTAAATCGATTTTCCGGCAGCTAACGACAGGTCTTACAACCATTCCTGTTGTTAGTTTGTCAAGATGTCCGGTTTTATTAACACGTGATCTGTCCGCTTTGCAATCTAACGATACTTGCCATCGCCGTCCTCGCTGGCGGGGGATTCAAAAGGGGGCGCTAGTCCTCTTGTGGGGGGAGCCGCCGGCAGCGATGCGGGCCAGCGTTGTTTGCTGGCGGGCAGCGAGCTTGCGGCGTAGGGGGAACCCGCCCGCCCCGGCTTTCCCTGACGGGGAAACGGGAAAGGGGAATACAGCTTCCTGGCTGCCGCAGGCTGCTTCTGTTTTGGCTGTCGCTGCGGCTTTCCGGTTTGAGATCGAGTTGCCGAACTGATCAAAGCGCCCCACCACATGCGGACCGTAACGCAGCGACACCCGTCCGTCCAGGTGTTCATGAATCGTAACGCTGCAACCGGCGAGTGTGCTGCGAAAGCGAGACTTCTCGATCTGCCACACTCGTTCGCCGATGGCGACGATCCGTTCCGTTTGCACCGTGAATACCCAGTCCAGGTCCGATCGACTCGAACGACGGAAGGCACTCCCTTTCTGTTCAGCCGCGACCTTGAACTTGCTGTTGAAGACGCCTATATAATGCTTGCGCAAAAATCGGTTCGCCTCTTCCAGCGTGCTGATTCCGGCCAACCGCAGTTCCTGTGGCAAGCGCCCCTGCCAGGTGCCGAAGTTCCTCTCCGAACGTCCGCGCGCTTGCGGGGAATAAGCGGGAATCATCTGCACACCCAGCTCCTTCAGGGCTCTTGCCACTTGCGTTAAACGATGCTTGTCGACCGGCTCCCCGGTCTTCCGAGTCACGTAGAAATGACTCCCGCGATCGCTGTACAACGCGCAAAACAGGCCTTTGGTTTCGATGACCTCTCGCAGCCCGGCCATCACGGTCCGGGTGGACTCCTCTTCCACCAACTGCGCATAATAGATTTCGCTCGTCGCATCGTCCAGAATGACAATCAGGTCATAGCGCTTGCTGTTCTGAAACCACGAGTGCTTGCTGCCATCGATGTGCAGCAGCATGCCCGGGAGCGGTCGCCGCCGCCGTCTTCTGCGGGTGCTTTCCACGCTTGCTGCGCTTGGCCACCAAGCCCGCTCCCCGCAGTGCCTTTTGCACCCGGCTGTAACTCAGCTCGATCCCGTGTTCCTCCTGCAGCTTTTCGTGGAAATGCCGCATGTTCAGATCGTAATAGCGTTCCCGGTACAGCCCCAGCACTTGCTCGCACACATCCAGCGACACTCGCTTCGGGCTTACCACGCCCTTACGGCGATCCGCCAGTCCGTCATAGCGGTCCTGTTCCAGCCGCTCCCGCCAGCGCCGCATCGTGCGTGCGCTGATCCCGATGATTTCCGCCGCTTGCCACCACGTGATCTTCTTCGCCATGGCACGCAACAGCACTTCCTGCACCTTCGTCATCCGCTCCATTTCGGAGCTCGTATACGTTCGGCTGGATTCCAACTCCCAGCCTTGCGCCCCAGCTCCGCTTCTCCTGAAGCGGACACTTCATGTGTGAATTCGAGCGGTCAACTCACATACTAACGACAGTCTTACAACCATTCCTTGACAAACGTACGGCATGTACTTCGAGAGCGTAAATGCGGATTCGTTGGCCCAGGAGAACCCACTTTTCGCCGGTTTTGCGCAAGCCTATAACGGCAATATTGCGGACCCGTTCGGTTCAACTGGACAGACAGCTCCGCCGCCGGTCTTGTCTGGCAAATTCGGCTGTTTCAAGATCGATAGCTACCCGGGATACAGTTGCCCGCTGTTCCCGTTGCCAGCGAACGGCTTGTTCACTGATCTTTCCCTGCGGACGCCTTATATCCAGTCGTTCAGTTTTTCGATCCAACATCAGCTAACGCCGAACATATCGATTGAAGCAGCATAGGCTGGAAAAATTGGTATCAAAATCGAGGCGATCCGGACGTATAATCCTGCGAAGTTTGAGCCGAGTCCGCTCACCGGTGATCCTCCATCGCTACAAAACGTCAATGATCGGGTAATCTATGAACCAGGCATCTTAGGCCTGGTGTCCTACCTTCTCGGTAACGATTTTCGAAGCTGGTATCACAGCTTCCAAACGCAAGTCACCAAGCGGTTTTCGAAAGGAGTGACCATCGTAGGCTCATACACACTCGCGAAGTCGATTGATAGCAGTTCGACGGATAATCTGGGTGCGACGGTCTCAGATCCTTTCAATCTCAAATCGGAGCGCGGTCGGTCTGACTGGGATCGGCGTAACGCCTTTGTCGTTTCGTGGCTGTGGACGTTGCCGTTCAGGTTCAATAATCGTTGGGAGAACGCTCTCCTGGGTGGTGGACCCTGACAGGGATTACCACAATCCAGAGCGGAACGCCGCTTACGTTCACCATGGGCCAGGACGTGGCATTGGACGGCACTGGGAACGGCCGTGGCCAGCACGCCCAACTTGAGCCGGGAATTACGACCAAGAACATTGTGTTGGATCATCCAAATCGGAATGCTTTTGTCAATCAGTTCTTCAACACAGCAGCGTTCGTGCCGGTCGATCAAGTGCCTTTAGGAACGTCCGGCGATGCCGGGCGAGAGCTGATCAGCGGACCGGCTTTCAACACTACGGATTTCAGCATATTGAAGGATTTTGCGATCCGCGAACCGTTGAGACTTCGGTTCCGCACCGAGCTGTTCAATGCCTTCAAGCAGGTCAACTTCAACAATCCCGATACTACGCTGACGGATGGCACTTTCGGCGTCATCACCAGTGCTCAACCCGGACGCGTGATTCAGTTCGGGTTGAAGTTACTTTGGTAGATCAACCCGCATTTAGATCTCAGTTAGCCGCTCATGCGATGCTGATGCAGTTTAGCCGGGCTGGCCGGATTGCGATTCTATTATGGAGTTGCGCATTCGCGAGACAGGCTTCAGACGCTCACATCCATTTCGAACGGGCCCGGCAACTATTCGAGGAGCGGCAATGGGATCAGGCGTAGGCCTCAGCCGAGGACGCACTGGCTGCAGATCCGCGATTGGGAGATTCAGAAATTTTACTTGGACTTATTGCTACTATCCGCGAGAAATTCCCCGACGCTGAAGCGCACTTCTCGCGCGCAGTATCTCTCGAGCCCGACAATCCCCAAGCTCACGCGTATTTAGGCTCAACTTACCTGCAGCGGAAGCGCCCATCTCAGGTGGCGGAGGCATTTCACAAGTACTCGAGTTAAGCCCGGCTAATGTCACTGCGAATTATAACCTTGGGGTAATCGCCCTGGCACAGAATTCACCGTCCCGAGGCGCTGCAATATTTTGGGATCGTAATTGGCGTTAAGCCCTCTGATATTCCTGGTTTGATCGGAGAGCTGGAGTGCCAGCTCATCCTTAAGCAGATACACAGGATGCTCGCAGGACCACGCCGCGACTCCAACAGTTGTTGGAAGATAACGACCCGCGGCTCTTTCAGATTGCTACACTGCTTGCGCAGCACGGGGAATCTGCTGTCGCAATCCCGCTCATCGAACGCGTTCAACGCGCCTTCCTACAATCCTATGATGTGAACTACAACTTGGCACTCGCCTACCTGCAGGCAGAAAGGTATGACAAGGCATCCGAAGCATTACAGCCCCTCACGAGTCCTCAAGGGAAAGCGGAAGCCTTCGATCTTCTCGGCACGCTTGAGGACAAAAGGGCGCATCCGGATGCTGCCGAACAGGCTTTCGAAGAGGCCTTACGCCGCGAGCCAGCAAACGAGGATTATCGGTTCGATTATGGCAACGCGCTTCTGCAGCACGGGAAATTGCAGCCGGCAATCGCGGCATTCCACGGCGCTCTTCGCGAAATGCCGGAGTCCGCAAAACTGCAAATCGGGTTGGGCTCTGCGTATTACTTGTCGGGTGACTATGAATCCTCCGCCCAGGCCTTGCTCGAGGCGGTCAAGTTAAAGCCGGATTCGGCTACTGCTTTCTTTCTTCTGGGTGAAGCTTATGATTCCGCAGCACGTTTCCAACCAGCAATCGAGCGTGCGTTGAATCTTACCTGAAGACAGCCCCGCGCGATCCTTGGGCCTACTATCATTACGGCGCAATCTTATACGCGCGCGTCCGGACGGATGGGCCGAATAACTACGAGACCGCCGCTCTCAACTTACAGCAAGCCTTGCGCCTGAACCCGAGTTTCGCCGAAGCATATTTCGAATTAGGGCTGATCGCGCTCGACAAAGGTAAAACGGAGCAAAGCGTTGACATACTGCAGAAGGCAATCAGCCTCGATCCGGAACTTGCCCCTGCGCATTACAGACTGGGACTCGCCTATCAACGCCTTGGAAAGACGGCGCTCGCCAAACAGGAACTCGACCGATTTCGTGCTTTAAAGAATCAACAGCATTACCAGACGCAGGTGCTCCAGTCGCTCTCCTCGATGGGCCGTTAAGGTAGCTTGCCCAAACTCCACTGGAGCCTGCATGCATCCTGGCCAACTGAAGGCCACGGATGCACGATCAGATCAATCCTGAAAGCCGTGCTAATCTACGGACCTATGTGCGAAAACGGCCCCCCAGAGCACCACGGCCACTTGGGTTTCACCAGCCGGGCGCGTAGCTCCGGCCGAAGTATTCTCGGTTTCACCGCTGTGCTTCTGATAGCGGCAACGCATTTGTCATCAGCAAAGACGCTCTCCCCACTGACGGCCCGCGGTTACACTGTTCTTCCGATTCCCCAGAAGGTCGTAGTGGGACAGGAAGATTTCGTAATCTCGAACGGATGGCACATCGACCTTCAAGGGAATGTAAAGTCTGACGATGTCGCAGTCGAGTCTTTGAAGCAGGGTTTAAAAGACCGCGCTCGCCTCGATCTCTCGGAAGGGAGTATCACAGGCAGCGGCGCCGGCCGCGTTCGATTCCGGGTCGCTCCAAAATCCGTAGCAGTCGATCAGGCAACCGACAAGAACACTGACGCAATAGCGCAGCAGGCCTATCGCTTGATTCTGAAGCCGCGCGAGATCAGTTTGGTGGCTAATGCAGCACCAGGATTGTTTTATGCGGTGCAGACGCTTCTCCAGCTGCCGCGTTGGCGCAATGGCGTTTGGATGTTACCGGAGGGAGAGGTTACAGATTGGCCCGACCTGCAGATGCGGATAATCTATTGGGACGATGCCCACCATCTCGAGCCGTTACCGGTATTGAAGCAGGCGGTACGTCAAGCCGCCTTCTATAAGATCAACGGATTTGCAATCAAGCTTGAAGGGCACTTTCAGTACAAACACGCAGGTCCGCTTGTCGAACCTTTCGCTTTTTCCCGTGCCGAATTTCAGCAGCTTACTGACTACGGTTTGAAATACCACGTGCAAGTCATACCTTACCTGGATGGGCCTGCGCATATCTCTTTCATTCTCAAACATCCCGAATACCGCGCGTTGCGAGAGTTTCCCGAGAGCAATTACGAAGCCTGCATTGCTAATCCGAAAACCTACGACCTTTACTCAGGAATGTTTGAAGACCTATTGGAAGCAAACAAAGGCGGGAAATACTTTGTTCTTTCCACGGACGAGCCCTACTATGTTGGATTAGCAAAAAACGATCAGTGCAACGAAGTGGACGCTGCCAAGGAAAGGGGGAGCGTTGGCAAGCTGCTGGCCGAATTTGTGACCAAAACAGCCGGATATTTGCACGAGCGAGGGCGCACCGTCCTTTTTTGGGGCGAGTATCCACTGAAGGTTGACGACATCCCTTCGCTACCGAATTACATGGTGAACGCTGAGGTTTACGGGCCGGAGTTCGATCGCGCCTTCAGGTCCCACGGTATTCGCCAGATGATCTTCACTTCGACCGTCGGCTGGAAGGAATTCTTGTTTTCGAATTACTATATGCTGCCTGCCGGCGACCACATCCCCAACCGATCGGGTGGCGCCTATGAATCCGTGCTCGATGGCCCAGGCTACGTGGGTCAGATTCTTGACACCATTGAGAACACTCCTGCAAGGAAAAACGCCGACTTAATGGGAACACTGGTTGCCGGTTGGGCGGATACCGGCATCCATCCGGAAGCAATGTGGCTGGGATACGCCACGGGTTCAGCGGCTGGGTGGCATCCTAAGGCTGCGAGTGAGCAGGAACTGATCACTCTCTTTTACTCGCTTTTTTATGGCCCCAGCGCAACCAATATGGGCCGTGTCTATCAGTTGATGAGCGAGCAGGGACAATTCTGGAAAGAGAGCTGGGAAACCGTAGCTTCGAACGCGCGCACGCCAATTTGGGGCGATTGGGACCGCATTAATCATCCTCCTCAGCCTGGAGAAGACCAGACTTTACCTTTGCCTCCCGTACCTTCTTTGGGCGCTCTTTCGTTGGGCTATGACTGGGCATCGATGAATCACCGGCGTCTGGAACTAGCTGGCGTCTTCTTGGCAGACAACGATGAACTGTTCGATCTGTTGCGAGAGAATTTGCATCATGTCGAATTCAACCTCTACAATCTGGAACTCTATCTAACCATCGCCCAACTGTATCGGCAAAACATCCAGATGCTGCTCGATCTTGAGCACATCAACGCAAGGCTGCAGGCTGGCCAGGCCGCGGCTGCAAAGGGCGATAGCCAGGCCGCTATCGCGGCGCTCGATCAGGCGCTGGACATCGCTGAAGGTATTCGCTGGCAAAGGAATCGTGCACTCGCCGATGCCACTGATGCCTGGTATAAGAGCTGGTACCCGCGTGTGGCTGAGGCCAACGGTCGCAAATTTGTCGATAGCGTTGATGACGTGAAGGACCATCTTCCCGTCCGTACCGTCGACATGACGTATCTCATCTATCGACAGCTCCTTTACCCGCTGGGCGATTGGGCGCGCGAGGTGCGGCGCGTTCGCAACGCTTATGCCGAAGCTCATAATCTGCCGGTCCAATCGCGATCATGGGATTGGAAAGATGTCGGCGAGACGGCTACGAGATAAGACTGTCGGCCAGGTTTCCCGCAACGCCCCAGTTTAGTGATTTCCCGCGCACGTACTCGGTGGAACTTCTCATGGGGGACCCAACCTACAAACGCGCTAGCAACCACTCAGTAACCGTTGAAGGCCCCGGCTTACTTCTAACTGACAAATTCCCTGGAGCCTCGCGATACGCGCTGTAGAGCGCCTGAAGCTGTTCTCTGAGATCGCGTTCCGGAACCAGGCGATTCTTACCGTCGGTCAAATCCTCCAGCAGCATCGGTTTTGGCGCCAGCGCCGCCTCCACGTCAGCTAGGTCTCCGGCTTCCAAGAAGCCGGGTATGGTGATATCGGCGGGAACATATGCGAATGCATCATCGAGGATGGACGCGTAGCTTGCAAGACCGCGGTTTACGGCGACGATACGGACGTTCGGATCATACAGCGCACCCAGAACCGCAAGCAAACCTCCCAACGGCTCGCCCTGCTGTTGAATTTGCGGCCCGACCTGCCAGAGCGAAAATTCGTCAAAGAAGCGTTGCTTACTATTCACCGGCATCAATGACTCTCCCCACAAGCCAAGACGCTTGGCGTCCAGATCGTGACGCTGCTCCAGATAAACCAGAACCGTCCTCAGGTCCTTCAGCCGCCTCCCGACTAACGTCTCGCCGAGCATCTGCTCGTTCACCGCCTGCATGTTTTCGTCGTTCTCCGGATCTCGTCGCGCATCGGGCGAGATCTCACCTGTGCCCCGAACGTCGGGAAGACACACTGCCACTCCTTTTTTCAGCAGCGTTTCGATAGCTTGGCTCCGGTTTGCCAGGAACGACTCTTTGCCGCCTTCCGCTATACCCACGACAACTGGCGGGCGGCGCGTTGGGTTCGTCTGTGGAAGGAAAAGCAAGAATGGGATCGTGATGTCAGGCTCAGCGGTAACCGTTATGCCTTCAACGGTAGAGTTCGGCAACTTCTTGCTCCAATGAACGGCGGTTTGCGGATTCCGGTTTGGCTCGATGTTCCCTAGTCGCTTGCCTAGTTGGTCGCGCATCCACTCTAACCTCGCCGAGGGCGTTCGAGTTGAGAGTGATGTTCGCGCCTTTTCAACTTCTGCGCGGCCGAGTTCCTGAGCCAGCTCATGAACCGTTCGCATGTGCACCTCGCTGGCGGCTGCCGGGTTCAGCACGGTGAGCTCTTGTTCTGGCCGGCGATCTCTCGAGGGCTCCCTGGTCAAGTTCGCTCGAGTTGACGTTCCGATTCCTTCAAACGGAACCGGAATTCCGAACCAGCGTTCCAAAATGGGGTAAAGCGATCTCCGCTGGGCCGGACCGATATTCCAGCACTCGCCCGGTCCGGGAAACGGACCAAAACCGTGCGCGTCCGCTAAGTGGTCTCCTTCGTGATACAAGTCGTACACCTTTTTATAGCGGGCCCAGGCCGGAAGGTCTTCCACATTCCAACCGAGTTCATAGGAGTAAACGAACCGGCGCGGCGCGGCCATGGCGCAAATCGTCCACTGAAAGAACTGATCGACTATGCCGCGACGCAAGCAGCGTGTAGTGTCCCAATCACCCAAACCAGGGTCCGCCAGATCCAACGGCCACTGATTCTTTTCCGGAATGAATCTTGGAATCTCAGGTGTCGACTCTCCAAAATTAAAAGGGACCACTGCGGAAACTCGATTGTCGATCGCGGCGACGACTGCGGCTGGGTCGCCGCCACCCGCGACCGCACCAAGTAAGATGATTTGTTTTTCGTCGACCTCTTTTCGCTCCAGGAGCAGATCAATGCCGCGGATAATATCCCACGCCATCCACTTCATGAGGCTCTCTCCCACGAGATACAGCTGCATTCCCGTGATGTAGCGCGAGTGATAGGCTTCGCGGTCCCATGGATAAGCCTCCAACCGCTCGCCATAACCGACTTGATCCATAACCAGTACCGCACATCCCCCTCGTGCCCAAAGTATGCCCATATCCTGGAGTTCGAATTGTGTCTTCGGTGCATGCAGGCTGTGGGCAATCACGATCCCGGGAATTTGCTCTTTGGAATTGCTTGGGAGGTATAGATTCGCCGTAACCCAAAATCCAGGCCGCGTTTGATACACGAGATCCTGGCGGCGGTAGCTTTCGCCGCGAAACTCATTTGTGATCCTGGCTTGGAGTGGCCGACGCGGTGGCAATTCGCCAATGGATGCAGTTAGAGCTTTTAGCCTCAGGTCGCGAAAGCTCTCCCAGTCTTGCAACGTATGAACCCCGTCCCAGTCATGCCTTTCATCCTGCAGAACCTTGAGCACCCGATCATGGATGTTTTTGTCCAGCATGTCCGGTAACGCCATCTCCTTGCGTTCCTCTGAGGAGAGCACGGCTGTTGGAGCGAAGGCCAGGCCGCCTGCGGGAGCCGGGGCTTGATGTCCCTGCAGTTGGGACGGGTCTCCGTCCAACAGTGCAAGACGGCGATAACGCGCGGGGCAGTACGGCGTCACACTCTGCGTAATGGGAAGCACGCTGGTCTCAGGCGTTTCGCCGGCGCGGCCTCGGCGATACCTCATCAGCAGAATCCGCCAGTCGCGGGGAGCCTGTGCTTCCCCCAAAGCATTCGCAATAAAATCGAGGGGCAGATCGAGCCGCGCGATCCACTGTTCACGGCCTTGTCGCGCGTATGAACGAGCCGGACTGTTCCACTCCACGTGCGGACGTGAAATTCGCGGGCCGCCGGAAAACCCGTTCGCGTCTTGCAGGTAACCGAGAGAATTGACCGCGTACTTCACATACGTTGAGCCGGAAGTCGCAAGATAAACCTGAATACTGTCGTCACGATCTGTCGCTCCATCCTTTTCCTGAACCTCTGCAATTGTTCCGGAAGGTTCAGCGCATCTTGCCAGCATCGCGAGGGTGTGACCATCCTGCATCATTTTGACTTCGGTGGGATAGACAGGAATTCGGGAGTCCGGTTCGTTCCGGTATAACGTCCACACTGGGACATTGCGCCAAACCTCGTCATTCCAGTCGGTTTCGAGGGCCGGAATACTGTTCTGGTGTCCCACATCAATCGGCGGTTCGCCATTACCGGGAAAACGAGGCGAAAAGACAGGCTCAGTAACTTTGGCATCTGCCATCGGTGAACCCGGCACTTCGAACATTGGCTGGTTATCGGGCCAACGCCATTGTTCCAGCGGAACGCCGGGACGCGGGGCACGAATCCGCTCGACGCTGACGTGAATGGCGCCCTTCGTTGGCGAACCCAATTGTGACAGCGGAACTGCGGCTTCCATCTGCCACTCTTTCTCGTTCACGCTTGCAGTTACCACAAACCCGCTGCATTTCTGCGGCGGGCTCGTATACCACTCCGGTTCGCCTGTCCAGCGCCACTTGACCGAATAGGCTCCGAGGGGGCCGACCTTCAGCATCCAATCATTCTCATTTCCTACGCGAATGACGACACTGAGGGAATCCTCTTCTTCCCAGCTTGGGTTCTTTCCTATCGACCGCGCCGTAAACCTGCCGGTAGACTCCGGCAATCGCGCGCCCAAATACAAGTACTGCCCTGAGAGGATCGCTCGCACTTCGCCCCCGACTTCGCGAGGCACGCCTGGGTTAGTCGGTATCAGCCGGTATGGGACAACTTGCTCCCAGAAACTATCCCTCAGTTCGCCGTCAAGAACGACTGCGTTGCCTCGACGCTCGGCAGAAATGGCGTTGGCCAGGCCAAAGGACAAAATGACCCAACAACTGCGCCCAAGTCGCCGGCATGTCTTTCGATCCATCGACGGACGTTTATGCATGATGCTGTTATCAGCGCATCGACTGCTTGTTGAGAGACCGTACTGCGTTGCTTGAGATAGTCAGAAGCCTGGGCGTGGCCCCCATTGAGAGTGCCAAAAAGCCGGGATACTTTGGTGGACGGCATGGGGCTCGCATGCGCCCCTAAAGGCGAACATCAATAGCATAATACACTTGAAAGCTTCCAGAAAAAGCTAAAACCGTACAAACGGCGCTGGTTTGGCAACATTTTGGCACCTGAGCCGTAAGCCTCCTAACCGCCGGAAACACAGATTGTGTGTCTTCTGAAGAAGGGCTTCGGTTATCCCTGCTCGAAAGCACGGCAACTGTTAAAGGTTTCTCAATCCGTCAAGGTACCACTTGGCGACATCAAGGGCCGGATTCCAGGTGGGCGGCGCGGTGCTTCCTGTCTCGGCTGATGAAAAGTTTTGTGTTCTGGCTCTTGGAAACCTTCGGCGTGTACTGTTCAGTCCCGAGGAGTTACTTATGAAGCACACCTATGTTCATTTTTCCAAGGCCGCTCGGCTGTCACTGCCGTTCGGTCTAACGTCCGTCCTGGTGTTGGCGCAGAGCGGGGATATTAGTGGCAGCACGAGCAACTTCACGACGCTCGGTACGAGCATCTTAAAGCTAACCGTGGCCCTGGCGGGCGTGGGTTTTGTGGGCCTGATCATCTGGGGCGGCCTCACCCTCACAACCAACCGGCCAAGAGGCCTGGCAATGGTGAGCGGCGGCCTGGTGGGCGCCTTCCTGGCCGGCCTGGCGTTTGTGCTGGTCAACACGCTGACAGGCCAAAGCGTATCGACGGGCACGTTGCTTTTGCCGTTGGTCGAGCCGTTCAGGCTGTCCTCAGTCCGGAGCATTCGATGAACTCGGACGAAAAGAAACTCGAACCGATCAACGACACCTTGAACCCTCGACCAAACAGATTCGGAATGCCGTGGTACGTGATCCTCGGCATTCTGTCGCTGTTCCTGGAAAGCGTGTGGTTCCCTGTAAGAGTCGCCGAGACCGGCGCCGGGGCTATCAAGGCGTTTTCAGCCTGGCAGCCGAACTTCATCTGGATGGATTGGCGTCTACCTGACCTTGACGGTCTGGAAGTGACCCGGCGCATCCGGGCACTCGATGGCGGCAGGGACGTCAAGATTGCCATTCTTTCTGCCTTCGCTTTCACTGAATACCTTAGGGAAGCTGTGGCAGCCGGCGTGGATGACTTTGTAACCAAGCCCTTTCACCCCGCGGACATCTTCGATTGTTTGGCGCGCCACGTTGGCGTGCGCTACAGATTTCAGGAAGCGATAAACGAGACACCTGTCGCCTTAGTCTGGAACGAAGCGCTAGCGAGCCTACCCGCCGAGTTCCGAAAGGAACTGACGGATGCTATCAATCTTCTCGACGCCGCGCGGATTGCCGACATCATCGGTCGCATCGCGAACGAAAATGCCGCACTGGGAAGGGCGCTGACGGGCTATGCCGAGACATACACATACTCCCCCATTTTGGAAGCACTTCAAGCTTTAGAGGACATGCGACCTGAAGAGCCTCGGCTAATCTTTTTTCCAGACTGCTGAAGCTTAGGAGCGTGACCAACGATGGAGTTTCCGAGTTGCTCCTGATTACGCGCCACACGGAAATGATTGTGGGGCGAGGCCCCGAAAGACGCCAGTGACCTTGCCCGCTGCGCTATAGGTGGCTTCCAAGAGAACTGATTAGTTCATACTCGCCCTTAGGTCTATAAGCACGCGGTCCCAGTCGTGAATGCGAATCGCTCCTATTCGGGGGTATTCGAGATCCAAAATGACCACGAGCGCCACACTTAGCATGATCGTGAATCCAAGTACGTGCATCCAGTTTCGTGTTTTGCTCGCCGCCATTGCGCTGCCGGCCAAAAATGAACAAGCAAGCACCAGGACCACGAGCATAACGTGGATAACTATTGGCGGATGCATTTGTGCGCCCTCGTTTCGGGTGGTGGCAATGTCGATCATTTCGTTCAGAGACCCCATAACCAGAGTCATCACCGCCGGCGAGCCTGTCTCCTGGCAATCAGAGACAGCCTGCGCCCAGATTTCACGTTGGAGCCTCTCGGCCCGGTGCGACTCCGCTGCAACCGCAGCAAGATCGGGGATCTTTTGAAATACGGCGAGTCTTGTGTCCACATACTTCCGGAACTTGTCGCGCAAAATCGGTTGCGAGTGAGCAGGTAGCACATCGATTCGCAAGTAGGCGGTGCCGATTTTGTTTGCTTCCTCAACAATCAATTGGCGCCGCGCATCAAATCGCGAAGCAGCTCCTGAAAAGGTGAAAGCGATCAGCAGTCCCATCAAACCGAATACAGCCGCATCTATGGCGCTGGTCCCACTCGTCGCACCTTCAGGATCTTGCCTCCGAAGCCGGATTCCGGATCGCCGCCCGATTTCCATCGCAAACAAAATCGAGGCAAACACAATCACGCCCGAAAGTAAAAACAGAGGAGTTAAGTAGTTCATAGGTTCGGTCCAAGGGTTATACCATTGAAACCCGTGGTCGACGCCATTGTTTCGGCAAGTTACCGAGTCTCAAAACCGGGCAGAAAGGAACAAGCCCCGCGTTGATGGCTGAGGCAAAATTGAGCGGGGCTGAGGATGAAGACTTTGCTGTATTTCGCGGAATTAAATTCGGCAAAAACTAATCTAGAGAGATCGCGGCCGACATCTTTCCTGCACTCCCCGACCCCGGGGCCGTGTCCGCTTCAATACGAATGCAGCCTATTTTGTGAAGCATCTCCCGGACGATAACGTTCTACGAGAACTGGGACAAAAGTCGCCGCCCCACTTCTACGGTAGCGACTACGGCTCTACTGCCGGCCTCAGCTGGGACTTCGGCCACTCGTAAAGCCTGGAATTCGCAGATGCTAACAGGCCTAAGCCGCGAAACCCGACCGTTGGACGCGTCTGGTGGAGGAGTATGTTTGCCTAGAGCGCCATCAAATCGCCTGGCTTGTCCGAAACGAGCCGTTACACGTCCTCGAAGTTCATTGCGCCCCCGCAATAGCCGCGACTTTGCGGCTGCAACGGTTATTCCTAACTCATAAGCAACTTTGGACATCGGCAGTTCGTTGACATCGCGTAGCACAATCACTTCCCGGAGGAGCGGAGGAATGTGCCGGATCTCCGTTTTCAGCACTTCAATCATTTCCAATTTGACCACTTCATGTTCCGGATCCACTGGTGGCGGAAGCAATCCTCCGTTTCTATGTTCACCTGCGTCGGGGACATCACTTAGGTACACGAATCGCGCTCGTCTTCTATCCCGCAGAAGCATACGACATTCGTTGACTACGATGCGGGCAAGCCAGGTAAAGAACTCAGCCTCACCCAAATACTGATCGAGATGTTCAAAAGCCTTCCATACTGCTTGTTGAACTTTGTCCTCTGCTTCACTACGATCTCGTAGGACAGATGTCGCTACATTCACGCAACGTTGGTAGTGTTTGCTTACCAATTGGCCGAACGCATTACGATCACCGCTTCGCGCCAAATTAAGTAGCAGTAAATTGCTCCGAGTATCAGTAACATCGGGTTTCATTGGTCCTCGTACTGGTGCATACGCGATACCACTAGGGAACCAAAGCATATTCCTAGTATTATCAACACCAATGCCGCTGCTCAATGGGGATGGCCGTCCCAAATGGGACGACAACTTGGTTTTGTTGCGCCAACAAGCACAACCAGTGCGCCTTCTGGCACGGCTGGGGCGTCCTCAGCCAAGTGGGAACCTTCAAAGCGTCCTCTCTCTCCGGCCCAGAACGATGCAGCCGACCCTGTCCCGCCCGTTACTGCGAGCGGCGGCTCCAATCCTCTCGCAATCCTGACGGCAATCAAGCCCCTCGATTTTCCACACATCCGCATCTACCCCAGCGTTCTGCAATTGCTCGATTGCTAGCACCATCAGCTGAGGTCGGTGCTCTGGTCATACGCGCTTTTCTCCCACTTGAAGCGCTCGAGTTGCGCCCGCAGAGGAGGCACTACGAGCTCAAACATGAACGAACTCAGGCTCTTGCTGCGTAGATAGTCCGATAGCCTCAACGTGTTTGTTACGGCCGGCTTGGCTAACAGTGTGACGGTACGGAAGACACGTTATCAACTGATTTCCGCAGTCGCCGGAAAATGAAGTATCGCGGTTATTGGGTCCAGGGTGAGGGCTACGGCAAGGAACTGGAAAATTTCGTTGGGGACAGGAAGTTACCAGTAGACGCCCTTCGAGAATATGGCCTCTACCTTCAAATAGCGGTGCTGATCGGCACAGCCTCTCACCTACCAAATCCGCACTTCGAAACTTCGCAACGAAACCCTAGGAAACGTACTTGAAAGGGTACTTCGGCGATTCATAGCCGGTTGCCTTTTGGCGCTTGGGAAGCTTCACCTTATCGCGCTTCAGTCTTTTATGGGGAACCTGGCTGAGGATGTGCGAGAGAACGTTCAGGCGCAGCCTCCTTTTGTTGTCTGATAGGGCCACATACCACGGCGCCCACTTCGTGTCTGTGGCGGCAAACATCTCGTCCCGGGCGCGTGTGTAATCATGCCACCGTTTGTACGACTCCAGGTCCATTGGCGAAAGCTTCCAGGTTTTGCGCCCATCCTGGATGCGGTCCTCGAGTCGCCGAGTCTGCTCCTCGGGGCTCACTTCCAGCCAGTATTTGAGCAGAATAATGTCGGCTTCGACCATGGCCTTTTCGACCCCCGGCACCATGGCCAGAAACCGCTTGGCTTCATCCTCGCTGCAGAAGCCCATGATGCGCTCCACTCCGGCCCGGTTGTACCAACTACGATCGAAGACCACGACTTCGCCTGCGGCAGGAAAGTGCGGGAGGTAGCGCTGCACATACATCTGCGATTTCTCGCGCTCGGTGGGTGTCGGTAGCGCCACCACGCGGAAGACGCGTGGGCTAACACGTTCGGTCAAAGCCTTGATGGTGCCCCCTTTCCCGGCACCGTCACGGCCCTCGAACACAATACATACCTTGAGTGCCTTCGCCTTTACCCATTCCTGCAGTTCGACGAGTTCGATGTGGAGGCTGCGTAAGCGTTTTTCGTATTCTTTCCTGCTGAGCGCCTCCGGAGTTTCGGACTCGGATCCAGCCTTCTTACCTTTCTTCTGCGCCCCGTCTGGGTTATTTTTCTCTGCCATTGCTCTCTTTCCTTTAAAGCTTGATTACTCTCGATAGACTGGCTGGCGAGTCGCCGGGGATATCAGTGTAACATTCGGATCCCCGCGCTGTAACGCGCATCTTGAAGCATCTTCCGCATACCTTACGGGCGTTGGCGTCGCTTTACGTGTAATTGCGCCAGCGAGCGAGCCAGCGAGGCATTGACGGCGGCGATTTCCTCATCGGAAAGCTTCTCCCGGAGGCGCGCTGCTGCGCGTTGCCGCGCTTCCTCAGCCTTCGCTTCGTCGATACGGTCGGCCGTCACGGCAAGGTCTGTTAACACGGCGACGCGTTTAGCGGTGACTTCTATGAGTCCTTCGCCCGTCGCGATGAACACGTCGCGGCCGTCTTTGCGCACGATCATGTCACCGGGTACCATCTCGGTCATCAGCGGGACGTGCTGCGGATAAATTCCCATTTCGCCGGCCACACCCGGCAGTGTGACCATGTCCACGTCTTCGGAGTATACGATTCCCTCGGGCGTGACGATTTCCAATTTCAGCGTGTCGGCCATGTTGCGTGCTGATTCTTCAATTCGCTTTCACTTCGTCGATGCCGCCCTTCATATAGAAGTCGCCCTCTGCCACCAAGTCGTGCTTGCCCTCGAGAATCTCCTTGAAACCGCGAACCGTTTCCGCCACAGGAACCTGCTTGCCCTCGCGTCCAGTAAACACTTGTGCCACGCTGAACGGCTGACTCAGGAAGCGTTGAATCTTACGCGCGCGAAGCACCGTGAGCTTATCCTCCGGCGAAAGCTCGTCCATGCCGAGAATAGCGATGATATCCTGCAAGTCTTTAAATCGCTGTAGCACTTTCTGCACACCCCGTGCGACGTCGTAATGCTCCTGACCCACAATCTCCGGCGCAAGCGCTCGGGAGTTCGAGGCTAGCGGGTCAACCGCCGGATAAATTCCCAGCTCTGCAATCGCCCGCTCCAAAACAATAGTCGCGTCCAGATGCGCAAACGTTGTGGCTGGCGCCGGGTCAGTCAGGTCGTCAGCCGGCACGTACACTGCCTGGAAGGAGGTGATCGAACCTTTCTTGGTCGAAGTAATGCGTTCCTGGAGCGCGCCCATTTCGGCGGCGAGAGTCGGTTGGTAACCAACGGCACTGGCGGTCCGGCCGAGCAGGGCCGAAACCTCCGAGCCTGCCTGGGAAAACCGGAAGATGTTGTCGATAAACAGCAGCACATCCTGATTCTTCTCGTCGCGGAAATACTCGGTGATGGCGAGGCCGGCCAGGGCGACACGCAGGCGAGCGCCGGGCGGTTCGTTCATCTGACCGTAGACCAGGGCGATTTTCGACGTGCCGAGCGCATCCTGTTTGATGACACCCGCTTCGGACATTTCCTTGTAGAGATCGTTGCCTTCCCGAGTGCGCTCGCCGACCCCCGCAAACACCGATACGCCGCCATGCAGCTTAGCAATGTTGTTGATTAATTCCATTATGACCACCGTCTTACCCACACCAGCGCCGCCAAACGCGCCAACCTTTCCGCCTTTCTGAAACGGACATATCAGATCAATAACCTTGATTCCGGTTGCCAGCACTTGGGGGGAGGTCGATTGGTCAACCAGTTTCGGTGGCGGGCGGTGAATAGGATAGTATTTCTCGGCTTCGACCGGTCCGCGCTCGTCGACCGGATTGCCACAGACATCGAATACTCGTCCCATTACCCCTTCCCCGACAGGCATGGAAATCGGGGCGCCGGTATCCATGGCCTCATAACCGCGTTTGAGGCCCTCGGTACCAGACATGGAGACGGTCCGGACCCAGTGGTCGCCAAGGTGCTGCTGCACCTCGAGAACCAGTCTGATAGGCAGGTCCTGGACTTTGTAATCGACAGTTAATGCGTTGTAGATGGCGGGCAGCTTTTCCGGAAATTCGAGGTCCACGACCGGGCCGACGACTCGGACAATTTTGCCTGTGTTCATCTTCACACCCAATTTCTTTCCCTCATCTTGTTCAATCGTTGCCCGTTTGGCCGCCGGCAATCTCCAGGAGTTCCTGGGTGATATTGCCCTGACGCAGCTTGTTGTATTCGAGCGTTAAGTCCCTGATCAGAGTGGTGGCATTGTCCGTGGCGTTCGTCATAGCCACCATCCGCGCGCTCTGTTCACTTGCCTTAGCTTCCAGCAGAGCTCGGTAGATGAAAATGTTGAGGTAATGTCCAAAGAGATAAGCGAGAACCGCCTCGGCGCTGGGTTCAAAGAGAACCTCAGTCTTGTCGGTGGCTAAATCCGCCTCTGATTCCGCCCCCGGAATCTTCAAACCTTTGATCTCACCGATCGGGAGAAATTCGAAAACGCCGGCCTCCTGGGTCATCGTGTTGATGAACCGCGTTGCGATAATCAGGACCTGATCCACTTCGCGCGTCAAGAACAAGTCGCGGGCAAAGGTGGCGATCGGGCGGGCTTCGGCAAACCGCGGCGAGTCTGTAAAGGTGAACTCGGCAGCCAACTGCCTATGGGTGCGCACAATGAACTGCGCTGCGCGTTTTCCAACGGCGACATACACCGTTGTCGCCGGGTCGAACTGGGCGGCCACGCGAAACAGGTTGGTGTTCAGTGACCCGCAGAGACCCTTGTCCGTCCCAATCACGATTGCGGCGCGTTTCCGGATTTCGCGGACTTCCAACAGTGGATGGACAAAATCGCGGACGTGAGTCGCCGCATAACGTTGGATGCGATACAGCAGTTGCCCGAATGGTCGCGTTGTCAGCGTGGCTTGTTGCGCCTTGCGCATTTTCGATGCCGCCACCATTTGCATAGCGCGTGTGATCTGTGCGGTGCTGCCGATCGACTTGATGCGCCGGCGGATGTCACGAAGACTAGGCATAACCTACCGGGTTGGGGTTCCTTTCCAGGTCAGCTCGAAATCGTCAATGGCCGCCTTCAACCCGGCCTTCAACGGATCGCTGAGCACCTTTTCTTTCGCGATCGCGGCGAGCAGCGGAGATCTGCGCGTTGTCAGGAAATCCATCAACTTGTTTTGGAACTCTTTGACTCGCTCCACCGGCACCTGATCCACGTACCCGTTTTGCACGGCCCAGAGCACTGCCACCTGGATCTCGACGGCAATCGGGTCGTATTGAGGCTGCTTGAAGACTTCCATGATGCGTTTGCCGCGGTCGATCTGTGCCTGCGTCTTGGCGTCGAGGTCCGAGCCGAACTGTGCGAATGCGGCCAGCTCCCGGAATTGGGCCAAGTCCCCCTTGAGTTGTCCGGCTACCTGCTTCATGGCTTTGAGTTGCGCCGCCGAACCAACGCGCGACACTGATAAGCCGACGGAAATTGCCGGGCGAATGCCTTGGTAGAACAAATCCGATTCGAGATAAATCTGTCCGTCGGTAATTGAGATAACGTTGGTGGGTATATATGCCGAAACGTCGCCGGCTTGCGTCTCGATGACGGGCAGAGCTGTCAGCGAGCCGTTGCCAAACTTCTCGCCGACGCGGGCCGCTCGTTCGAGCAACCGGCTATGAAGGTAAAATACATCGCCGGGATACGCCTCGCGGCCTGATGGCCGTTTCAACACCAGCGACACCTGCCGGTAGGCCACCGCGTGCTTCGATAGATCGTCGTAGACAATCAACGCGTCCATGCCGTTGTCCATGAACCACTCGCCCATTGCCGCACCGGCGAACGGAGCGAGATATTGATTCGTGGCCGAATCGGAGGCTGGAGAAGCCACGATGATCGTATACGGCATCGCGCCAGCATCTTCGAGAATGGCAATGACCCTTGCAATAGTTGATTGCTTTTGGCCAATCGCAACGTAAATGCAGTACAGGGGGCGGAAATCCCGATCGCCTGCCGCTTCCGCGGCTTTATTCAGCCGGGCCTGGCTGATGATCGTGTCGATACAGATGGTCGTCTTTCCTGTCGATCGATCCCCAATGATCAGCTCACGCTGGCCGCGACCAATGGGAATCATCGCGTCAATGGCCATGATGCCCGTTTGCAACGACTGGTTGACCGACTGGCGGCGAATGATGCCGGGCGCCATTTTCTCGACCGGATAAGCAACGTCGCTCGTGATAGCCCCTTTATCATCGATAGGTTCGCCCAGCGTATTCACAACGCGTCCCAACAGCCCCTTTCCGACGGGCACCTGTAAGAGCTGGCCGGTGGTGCGGGCTTCGCCGCCCTCTTCTAGTCGGGTGTAATCGCCCAAGACAATCACGCCAACTTCGTTCTCTTCAAGGTTTAACGCCAGGCCGGTGATGCCGTGGCCGAGGTCGATCATCTCGTTGAGCATTGCGTCGGTGAGGCCTTCGATCTTGGCGACGCCATCGCCGATCTCTCGAATGACGCCCACGTTTAGCCTGGCGGTCAAATTCTTCGCGCCCGCGATTTGCGCTTCAATTTCTTGTAGTAGATCCGACACAGACACCCCGCTTCAAAAACTCTTCTTCAACTCCGTCAGTCTGGCCAACACGCTGCCGTCATAGACATCGCTGCCCACCTGGATGCGAATTCCACCGATTAACGACGGGCAGTGCAAGAATTCGGTGGTAAGCCCCACACCGTACAGGCGCGTCAGGATAGCCTGGACGGCAGCCTGCAAATCGGACGGCAAGGGCATTGCGCTCTCGATATTCGCCGTGTGTTGTGCGCGGTCGAGTTTCACCAATCGTAGAAAATGCGCGAGAATAGGCTCACCATTCCTGTGACCGGTGACGCTGAGGTGTTGGGCCACTTCTCGGACCCGGTTTTCGTCAAGCAAGCCATTTGCCAGGCAAAAACGAAACAGTTGCTTGGCCTCGCGCTTTGCTTGTTTGTTGATAATCATCGCTACACCGCCACTTGCTTCGCGGTTTCCTCGGCCAAGCGTCGGTGATCTTCCGGCGTCAGAATCTTGCCGGTCACCGCGGTAGTGGTCTGAACCACTAACCGGCCCACCTCGCGTTTGAGTTCGGCCAGCATGCGTTCGTGGTCTCGGGCGGCGGTTTCGCGTGCCTTGATCATGATCTGTTCTGCAGCGGCGACAGCCTTTTGCGTTTTTGATTCCAAGACGCGGGCGCCAGCGGCGCGGGCTTCCTTGATGACCTCAGCCGATTCGGCATACGCCTGCGCCATCACCTCCTGACGTTGGGCCTCGGTCCGTTCCAGCTCGGCCTTAATTTTCTCGGCATTCGCGAGCCCTTGGGCGATTTGCTGACGCCGCTCTTCCAGCATCGCGAGAACGCGCCGATAAGCGAACTTGTAGAGTACAGCGCAGACAATGCCGAAGCTGATGATCTGCGCGCCGAGATGCGTCCAGTCCACACCGAAAGTCCGGGCAATCTGCGCGACCTGTCCGCCACCATCCTGTGCCGCTAGAAATAAGAGGGCTTTCATAGTCGCGCACTCGTCTCTCGGTCGTTACTTCACCAAAAAGAGCGCGTAGAACACGATCGCTTCACAGAAGGCAATGGCCAAAATGGACTGGACCAGAATCTTCGTGGCTGCACCTGGGTTTCGTCCCACCGCACTCGAAGCTGCCATACCGATCAAACCTACGCCGATTGCTGCGCCCGATGCTGCCAAACCGACGTGCGCATTTCCGCTCAATGAACTTCCCCCTAACTCGGCTACTACTAACAGTGGCAACGTTGACATATGCTCTTCTTCCTTCCTTCCTTTCGTGCCGGCTTTTGACGAACACGGTCCAGCCGGCGACATTCATGCTTGAGTTCCATGTTCGGCTGCCGGTGATTCCTCCTCATGCTGGCAAATCAGCAACGTGAAGACAGCGGTCAACAACATGAACACCAACGCCTGCACTAAGCCCACAAGTAACTCCAGAAAGTAAAACGGAATCGGCAGCAGCCAACCGAGGCCAGGTACCAGCTTGGACATGGCTTCCAGCATGTTCTCGCCAGCGAACACGTTGCCGTAGAGGCGAAAACTCAGGGATACGGGCCGAAACAGAATCGAGACTATTTCTAAACAGCCGACGGCGAAGAACACAACCACCATCACCACCTTCATCAGGCCCGTGGTGTCCCCTTTGGGAGCGAACAACTCCTTCAGGAATCCCGCTGGCCCAACCTCCTGCAGCGCCCAGACGATCCAGCAGGCGAAAAAGACGAGGGCCATTGCAAGTGTCAGATTCAGATCGGCATTCGCGCCGCGGAACAACGGGTCATCGATTTTGAAACCATTGGCGGTTTGATGCCCCCACCCAATCGTGCCGACCCCCGGTATGAGGCCAAACCAATTCGCCGACAGAATAAAAATGAAGATCGTCGCAAAGAACCAAAATGTCCGCTTGACCAGATGCGGGCCAATGACTCCTTCCAGAAAGCCGTAAAGACCTCCGACGAGCCATTCCAGTAAGTTTTGCGCTCCCTCGGGAACGCGTTTCATGTCGCGTGTTGCGACCCGGGCAAAAATAATCAGCCCAACCGCCACGATCCAAGTGACAACCATGGAGTTGGTGATCGGGAACCCGAGTGGTCGAGCGATCTCGACGGCTCCTTGCGTAAGACCATGCTGCCCGCTCGCGGCAAAGACAGTGGCGCCGTTAGGCACTGTGAAGAATGCTACACGGAGCAGCAATTTTTGCTTAGCGAATGTCACCATTCGGCACCGCTCGGGGCAATCTTTCGCCCTTTGGCAGCTGCTGATCGTTCTGCGTCTTGGAGCATGCGGACGCCATAATGACGGCGCGCCAAGGCCCAGGGATCTATTTAAATTGCAAAAGAGTTGTTTGAATGAATAAGTCGTAAGAGGAGCATTGGTGTACAAAGGCTGAACTCAGCGAGAACGCTGATTCAGAGACAACCAAGTGGTCACGAGCGGAATTGCTTCAACAGTTGCCGTGATCGACGCTGCCAAAATGCCAGTCACCAAGCGGTGACCGCGTTCTACGCACGCGGCAAGACTACCCCGCGAAATCGAGCAACGTATCTGACGCCGACGCAAATGGTGCAGGCGAAATCGTCGTGCGCAAAAAAGATCGTTATCTTTGCTGAGGAAGCGAGGCCACCCCCAGAAGCTCGACTCCGCGAGAAACTTGCGGACGAGGAAGACGCGGCCTGAATGCCTCGCTGGCTCGCTCCGTGGTTGGATTACCCCAAGCGACGCCAAACGCAAGTGATAAACTCGGCCCTAACAATTTTTCTCAAGGATGCTAAGGTTGTGCGATTATGTCCGGAGCCAGTAGCCAGAGCGCAGGAGGATGGGTACAGCGGTTCTTGCGAATTGCACCCGGTGTGCATGACCTGCGAAATTATACCCGAGCTGATCTCCGGGGTGATGTCTTTGCTGGGCTCTCTGTCGCGGCAGTTGCTTTGCCTGTCGGTGTTGCGTATGCGCAGCTTGCCGGGTTCGGGCCTGAGATAGGCCTGTACGCGAGCATCCTTCCGCTGGTGGCATACGCAGTCTTCGGGACATCTCGGCAGTTAATTGTCGGACCGGACGCAGCCACCTGCGCAATCGTAGCGGCGGCTGTGGGTCCCCTGGCGGCAGGGAATCAAGATGTATATTCCTCGCTTTCCGTGACCCTCGCCTTCCTTGCCGGCGTGTTCTGCATTATCGCGAGCTTCTTGAGGTTGGGCGCACTGGCCGACTTCCTGTCGAAACCAATCCTGGTTGGTTTTCTGAATGGCATGGCGCTCAGTATCGCCCTCGGCCAAATCGGGAAGATCTTCGGCTTTTCAATAACTAGCGGGGGCATCGTCCCGCGCCTAGCCGAATTCGTCTCAAAACTTGGTCTCACACACCCGCCCACGCTCGCAATCGGCTTGGTGGCTTTCCTTGTGCTGGCCGTGTCTCCTTTGGTGTTCCCGCGCCTGCCGGCGGCGCTCGCTGCAATGATCGTGACGGGGGCGGCGGTAAAACTGTTTGGACTGAACGCGGCGGGAGTGAAGACGATCGGGGCATTACATTCCGGCCTTCCGCCGCTAAGAATTCCTACCTTTCCTCCAGAGGTGCTTCCGGATCTTCTAATAGATGCGGTAGGTCTTGCCCTCATCAGTTTCTCGAGCATGATGCTTACGGCACGCAGTTTCGCCGCGAAGAACCGATATGAAATTGACGTTGACCGTGAGTTTGCCGCGCTCGGTGCGGCGAACATCGCGGCTGCGCTCTCGCAGGGATTCGCTGTCAGCGGGGCTGACTCACGTACAGCGATGAGTGACGCCACAGGCGGCCGCACTAGAGTTACCGGGCTAGTCACCGCCGCTACTGTAGCGGCCGTTCTGCTCTTCTTTACCACTCCGCTGCAATACGTGCCCGTGGCGGCCCTGGGTGCAGTGCTCGTTAGCGCAGCCTTCTCTTTGCTTGACCTCAAGGCTCTGAGGTCTTTTTATCAGATCGATTGGCGGGAGTTGGCCATCTCGCTAGTGGCTACGCTCGGCGTCGCGACGGTCGGTGCTGTGAAAGCGATACTTGTCGCGGTGATCCTGGCGCTGCTGCGATTCGTCAGGCTCGTTTCGCGGCCGAAGGTTGAAATCCTGGGCACAGTACCGGGCATTCGTGGTCTGCACTCCATCGACCGTCACCACGATGCGGCTACAATTCCCGGCTTGTCGCTGTTTCGTTTCAACGCTCCGATCGTCTTTTTCAACGCCCCGTTTTTCAAGCGCAGCGTTATGGAGACCGCCGACGCCGCCGGACCGGCCCTGAAGTGGTTTGTAGTCGACATGATCCCCATTACGATGATCGATATTACAGGTTTTCAAGTGGTGCGCGACGTGATCGAGACTCTTCGCGCCCGCGATGTGGCTTTCGTTGCTGCTGGGCGCGAGACCGAGTGGAGGGACTGGGCGGAAAGCCGAGGGCTTAAGGTAGGATGCCGATCATTCCCGACTCTGAACGCTGTCCTCGAAGGATACGAACTGGAGTCTGGTGCGCGCACCGGTGTCGTGAACGAAGATGATTTCGTCTAACTACTCGCAGATTCAATTTCTGAGAACTACCAGGACTCCATGCAAGTCGCGACACCTCACCAGCGCAGATCATTCAGGCGTTACAGGCTGTCGGTTCAGAAGTTCGCCGGGAGAACATCTCGAAGGAGGACCCCTCACCGCGGGTGTTCAGAAATCGCTCTAGCCCGGTTAGCGGCTCGTTGCTGATCGCGCGCGGTTGGCTCTGGCTTCTAAAGTCATTAACGGTTCCCCGGAACGAGCCACTAGCAGTTACCTAGTGAGATGTCTACGCGCCGGGATAAAACTCCCATGATCGCCGAGCGATCACCCCTGACCATGAAAGGTTAGTTGTGTCGCTGAAGATAAGGACTTTGCCGGAATAGCGGCCTCAAACCCCGTGGATAAAACTGTTCCTGGCTGGCGCTTGTGAATCCCCTGATTGGTGCGAAAGCATGGAACAACTCATGTTCGATGCGCTAGCTCTTCGATGACCAGGGAGGTGACATGGGGTAGGATCATTGAGCGCTGCGGCGGCAATTGACATCGGCAAGCGTTTTCTACTTTGCTACGCGCTGCCTGGATCGGCCGCGGAGGCGCCACACAGGCTGACGGCTGGCAAAGGCCATTGGGCATCGCTGCCATGAAGTCCGCTGGCCCGGCTGCTCGACGATGATTCGCTCGCGTTTCACATGAAATATAACGGGTTGGGCTCCGCTGCGACTCGCGCCGGCGTAATCCAACGCTTGATCTCGAGCGAATATATTGTGCGCCAGAAGAAAGCGCTGGTCCCCACTCCCAAAGGAATTGCGCTGATCGAGCAGGTCCATCCGCAGCTCAAAGACTCCGTGATGACCGCAGAATGGAAAAAGAGGCTCAAAGAAAATCGAGGAAGCAACAGGCGAGCGCTCGAGCTTCGAACACGATATCGCATGCTTCGTCAAGCCTAGACAGTTCTTCCGAGCTCGGACGAAAAAATACATCTGAGCAAGCGACCCAGACATCTTGCCCGCGATGAACAGAGGCCGCGCGTGGGCGTTCCAACCATAGACAGTTTCACCAAAACGCTCTGCGTTTTGATGAGGGCAGGTCTATGAAGCAGGCACTTTCTCGATCCATCCTCGCCGTGTTTTGCCTGAATGCCACATGCGGCTGGGCTCAAGCGCCGGATTTGAACGAACTAAAGGCCAAGATGGCGCAGCTCCAGCAGATGATGGAGGACCTCAAGGCTCAAATGGCGGCCATCGAAAAGGGGCAGCCTTCCGGAGCGAACGCACCGGCACCAACAGCGCCGGCAGCAGGCGCAATATTGGAACAACCATCCCAGGCTCCTGCGGGTGCAACAGCGGAGCAGGTGAATAGTGAGCCGGCTCCTGATCCTCAAATGTCTCCGGAGGAGGGAGCGACGCGCATGGACATTTATGGCGCTGCCATGTTTGACACGGGCTACCAGGGCAAGTCCAGCAACCCTAACTGGTTCGATGTGGTCCGACCAACCCAGCTGCCGTCCTACTCCGGCCAGTACGGAGTCGGGGGCAACTGGTTCACTTCGGTTCGGCAGTCTCGCTTTGGCGTGAAGACGGATACACCCACCCGCTTTGGCGAACTCAAGACGATCTTTGAGTTCGAACTGTTCGGAACCGGTGCGGACGCCGGCCAGACGACGTTTCGGTTACGCCACGCGTGGGGTGAGCTTGGGCAAGTGGGAGCCGGCCAGACATGGAGCCCATTCATGGATCCCGACGTGTTTCCCAACTCGGTTGAGTACTGGGGTCCGAACGGAATGGTCTTTTTCCGCAATATTCAGTTGCGCTGGACGCCGTGGCGCAAGGGCGACTCGAACTTCATGATCGCGATCGAGCGTCCAGGCGCTTCAGGCGATGGCGGTGTCTACTCAAACTTTCTCCAGGGTCGGACGATACAGCCACGCTTCCGGGTCCCAGACTTCTCGGGACACTATCGGCTCTCTCGCGAATGGGGCCACTTTCAGATGGCTGGCATTGTGCGAGAGATCAAGTGGCATGATCCTACTCCGGGCCCAGTCAACCTTTCAGGGAGCGCAATGGGGTGGGGCGTGAACCTCAGCAGCAATGTCAAGGTCTCGAAGCACGTGGCGCGCCTGCAGGCCGTCTATGGCAATGGAATCGAGAACTACATGAATGACGCCACCGTAGATATTGGACCCGAGAACAACTTTTCGAACCCGTCGAAGCCAATCAACGGTAAGGCGCTGCCGGTGCTAGGAATTGTTGCGTTCATGGACTTTAACTGGAACAAGTACTTTACGAGCACCGCTGGATATTCGTTCGTGAATATCACGAACGCAAATGGGTCATTACCCTCTGACTTTCACCGCGGGCAATATGCGTTGACGAACATCCTCTACTACCCGGTTAAGAACATGTTCCTGGGACCGGAATTTCAGTTTGGCACGCGCACCAATTGGCACGACGGTTTCAGCTCCAGCGACTGGCGAGTCCAGCTCACGGTCAAATACAACTTTAAGTACCAATTAGGCGGAACGCAATGAAACAGAGAAAGCGCATGATCGATTCAGCGCTGGCGCTTCGAGTGGGTTGCACCCGGGTATGGGCCAGGTAGTCCGTCCGATAAAAAATCATGCAGCCAATATCGAGGGGATCGTGCGTGATCCCGATTTCCGCCATGTGAATTTCGACATTTCGTCGGATGAGGTGGCGAAGTACATCGTCGCCAGCCGGAGGCTGCAAGGTCACCGCTGACCTGATTAATCGCTACCCCGACAGTTTCCTCTTCGGCACCGATGAAGTAGCAACGGGGGATTGGGCCGCATATTCAAGAGTGCTCTATCAGTACAAGTCCTTCGTTGCTGGATCCCGACGCGAGCCGGAAAGTACGATTCGGCGACTATGATCGAATCTTCAATGAAAGGCCGGCATAGGGTGGTGATTATGAAAATGACTAGAAACTGGACCTGCAGAACGATGGGGAGGGCGTTATTGATACTTGCGTGCGGGCTCATGCTGACGGAGGCTGGCGTTCTATTCACCTAGCTCGCCAGTTTCCCCCCGGGCGAGCCGCTGGCGATAGACCGGATCTTCTTCGAGTTCCACGCCCATTTTTCTAACTGCGAGAGCGCCGGCCAGCACCCCGATCAGTGTGGACGGTATGCAGATGAGCAGTATGTCGGTCAATCCAAATCGGCGGCCTTTTGGACAACAGCGCTACCATACCGGCGGTGGCGGCGGACATCGGGCTCGCAGTCACCGCAGCACCCGATGCAATGACAGAGATCGAAAGCGGCCGCTCGGGCCGCTCCTTCACCTTCCGGGAAACTTCGGCAATGATAGGCAGCAGGGAGTATGATACGTGCCCGGTTCCGGAAACGAAGCTGAAAGCATAAGAGATCAGCGGAGCCAGCCAGCGTGACCTGGCGGGGGTGGCGGCGTAGCACCTTTTCCGCCACCGAGACCCATCAAGTCCAGTCCTCCGGCCGCTTGCAATGACGCCGCCAACGTTACCACGCAGAGGACGATTAGCAGCACCTCCCCGGGAAACTGGCCGGGAGCACGTCCCAGGCCAAACACGAAAAAGCTCAGGCCAAGAGCGGCCACCGTGCCTAATCCGATACCCCCCAGGCGAGCCCCCTGAAAGGATACATACAAGCACGACAACCAGGTCTGCCCAGATCATCTTGTGCTCTCGTGGCCGCAGCCGCGTCGATTCAATGCCTCAGGACCCCATCGGATACATCTGCTGATACTTTGCGCGATCCGAGCAGGTCTTGCTCTGGACGCATGTTTGAGTGCTGCTTCCGGCATGATGTCCTGGCCTCCAGTCTGGAACTCGATGATGCGAAAAGGAGTCGCGCACTTCTTTTTTCATGCGGACGTCACCATCGGTTACGAAACGGGTTTCATCGCAAACAGGTATGAACTCTGTCTGCTACGGTGAGGCGTGAGCGTTCGCGACTAGTACGGCCACCTCCATCCGGCCACTTCCGGCAAATCGGTGCCGTGTTCATAAGCATAGTTCCGACAATCGAGCTGCATATCGCGATATTTCTCTTTAGCGTGAGCACCGATCCGCTGAAGCTTCGGCGTACGATCGATCACGTCGATCGCCAGGCTGAAACGATCTATCTGATTGTTGATAGCTAATTCGAGCGGGGTGTTGATATTGCCTTTTTCCTTGTAGCCGCGCACATGCAGGTTGGCATGGTTGGTGCGACGGTATGCCAAACGATGGATCAGCCACGGATAGCCGTGGAAATTGAAAATGATCGGCTTGTCAGTCGTGAACAGCGAATCGAAATCCCGGTCCGTCATTCCGTGAGGATGCTCCGTGTCCGGCTGTAGCTTAAACAGGTCAATCACGTTTATGAAACGGATCTTGAGGTCGGAGAACTCTTCGCGCAGTAATGCGATCGCGGCGAGGGCTTCCTGAGTCGGGATATCACCGGCAGAGGCCATGACTACATCGGGTTCGCCACCCTGGTCGTTACTCGCCCAATCCCAGATCCCGACGCCTTTGGTGCAGTGTTTAACTGCGGCGTCCATATCCATATACTGCAGATGCATCTGCTTGTCGCAGACAATTACGTTAACGTAGTTCTCACTCCGCAAACAGTGATTGGCGACAGACAGGAGAGAGTTAACGTCGGGCGGGAGGTAAATGCGGGTTACCGCAGCACTCTTGTTCACCACGACATCAAGGAAGCCGGGATCCTGGTGGGTAAACCCGTTATGATCCTGGCGCCAGACGGTTGAGGTGATCAGCAGATTCAGGGACGAAATCCCATCCCGCCAAGACAGGTTGTTGCAAATAGACAGCCATTTTGCATGTTGATTGAACATGGAGTCGATCACGTGAACGAACGCCTCATAAGACGCAAAGAAGCCGTGGCGGCCGGTGAGCAGATAACCCTCCAGCATTCCTTCCATCGTGTGCTCGCTGAGCATCTCGATAACCCGGCCGTCAGTCGCCAATTCGCCGCCGTCCGCGTCTTCCGGGAAATATTCTTCGATCCAGAACTTCTTACTGACCTCGTAAATGTCATGCAGCTTGTTCGACGTATTCTCGTCGGGGCCGAAGACACGGAACCGATCCATGTTCAATCTCATTACGTCTCGGAGGAACATTCCTAAGGGACGGACGTTCTCGGCTTCGATCTGTGCGGGTTTATCGAATTTCAAGGCGTAGTCTCGGAAATCGGGCAAACGTAAGGCTCGCCTGAGAAGCCCTCCGTTTGCGTGTGGGTTCGCGCTCATGCGGCGGATACCGGCGGGGGCCAGCTCTTTGAGCTCGGGAACGAGCTTGCCATTCGCGTCGAACAGTTCCTCCGGCTTTTGTGAACGCATCCAGTTTTCGAGAAGCTTGAGGCGCTCGGGATTCGTCTTCACGTCCGCCATTGGGACCTGGTGTGCACGCCAGAAGCCCTCCAACCTGTGGCCACCGACCTTTTCAGGTGCGCTCCAGCCTTTAGGGGTGCGCATCACAATCATCGGCCAGCGGGCGCGTTTGGCCACCTCAGAGCTACGGGCCTCCTGCTGGATCTTGCGGATCTCGGAAACGCAGTGCTCGACAGTAGCCGCCATCGCCTGATGCATGCTATCTGGGTCGGACCCTTCCACGAAATAGGGTGTCCAGCCATAGCCCTTGAACAGGTCCTCTACTTCCTCGTGGCTGATGCGAGCTAGCAGAGTTGGGTTATTTATCTTATAGCCGTTGAGGTGAAGAATTGGAAGGACGACGCCGTCACGAATGGGGTTAAGGAACTTATTGATGTGCCACGAAGTTGCCAGCGGACCGGTTTCCGACTCCCCGTCACCGACGACGGCTGCAACAATCAGATCGGGATTATCAAACGCAGCGCCGCAGGCGTGCGACAGCACGTATCCGAGTTCGCCCCCTTCATGAATCGAACCGGGCGTTTCGGGAGTGCAATGACTGCCAATCCCGCCAGGGAAAGAGAATTGCCTGAAGAATTCGCGCAGTCCGTCCGTGTCTTCGCACTTGTCGGTGTAAATCTCAGAATAGGTGCCTTCCAGATAGGCTGGCCCCAGGACACCCGGTGCTCCGTGCCCGGGTCCGGCGAGAAAGATCATATCGAGGCCGTATTTTTTGATCAACCGGTTCAGGTGAATATAGACGAATGCCAAGCCGGGGCTCGCTCCCCAATGGCCCAGAAGCCGGTTCTTAACGTGTTCCGGTTTCAGAGGCTCTCGAAGCAGAGGATTGTCTTGTAAATAAATCATGCCAAGGCTCAGGTAATTGCAAGCGCGCCAATAAGCATGCATCTTGTGTAATTCTTCAGCGCTCAGAGGGGACCCTTTAGCGGTGGCCCTGGCGACACCGTAGGCGCTGATGGAGGCTCTGTCTGCTGCTTCTGCGGCGGTCGGAGAGCCGGTGTCCTTCCCGCGCATTGTTTTGGTTGCCATTTCCATTTCTCCTTTGTACTTTCGAACTCGATAATTTCTGGGCTCTCGGATAGTCCTGCTCATGCGGTATCGAGCTTACCGGACGTACCGCTCTCAAAGGCCGCCCCACAGGCAAGCACGATCACGGAGCGCGGCGCCGCATGGTAAATGCCGCCTGGAACTGGTTGCGCCGTTTGCCATTCCACGATTTCTTGCGGGGGGTCGAGGGCAGTATCGATCCAACGCCGCCATGCGCCGCCGTTCGTCAGTATCGGCAACTCAAAATCGAGCGGCTCCCAATAGGCATTCAAAATGAGATGCAACGTCAGCTCATGTCCGGGAACATCTGCGCTGAATGCCAGGCTGTGAGAGCAATGGCTCCAGTCCGGCTGTTCGAGTTTCACACCATGCCACGCCTTCCTGGCATTGCGCAGCATCTGATTCAAACTCACACGCCGGCGCTCATGTTCCACGTCGCGCATGAGACGGCGTGCAATCAGCAGTCTCACGAACCGGTGCACGTCTGGATAACGGGAGAGCAACGTCCAGTCAAACCAACTGGTTTCGTTGTCCTGGCAATAAGCATTGTTGTTGCCACGCTGGGTGCGCCGTACCTCGTCTCCCATCGCAATCATGGGTAGACCGAGGGCTAGCATTGTGACAGTTAAGAAGTTCTTTACCTGCCGGTTGCGCAGCTTCTCGATCCCAGGGTCATCCGATGGGCCCTCCACACCGCAGTTCCAGCTTCGGTTATCATCACTTCCGTCGCGATTGTTCTCCCCGTTTTCGTGGTTGTGCTTCTGGTTGTAGGAGACCAGGTCGTTTAGCGTGAAGCCGTCGTGGCATGTTATGAAATTGACGCTCTGCTCGGCTTCGCGTTCTTTGTGACCATAAATCTCGGGGCTACCAAGGAAGCGGTCCGCGATACGTGTCACCGAGTGCGCCGCACCACGGAAGAAGTCGCGGACATCGTCGCGAAAGCGTCCATTCCATTCCTTCCAGCTGTCGCCCACAAAGCTGCCGACCTGGTACAGTCCGGCAGCATCCCAAGCCTCTGCGATGATCTTTGTGCCTGCGAGCACTGGATCGCATTCGATATCCCACAGTACGGGCGGGTTTGACATCAGATGACCGCATGAATCGCGCGCAAGGATTGAGGCGAGATCGAATCGGAAGCCATCCACGTGCATTTCGCCAACCCAATACCGAAGACTGTCCACGATCATGCGGCGGACGATCGGATGATTGGCATTGAGCGTATTCCCGGTGCCACTGAAATTGGCATACCTGGAGCGATCTTGGTCGAGAACATAGTAGGTGCTATTGTCTATCCCGCGAAGACATATTGTTGGACCGTTCTGATCGCCTTCGGCCGTGTGATTGAAGACGACGTCGAGAATGACCTCGATTCCCGCCCGGTGCAGCGCCTTGACCATGTCGCGAAATTCGTCCACTACACCGAGGGGATCCTGACGCGAGCTATACGCCTGGTGCGGGGCGAAGAACGAGACTGGAGCATAGCCCCAGTAATTGACCATTCCTAAAGGGCAATCCTGAGGGTCGAACTGAAAGACGGGCAGCAATTCGACCGCCGTGATGCCGAGTTGCTGCAGATACGGAACCTTCTCGATCAGTCCGGCGTACGTGCCTCGTTTCTCCTCAGCCACACCAGAATTCGGATGGGCCGTGAAACCGCGCACGTGCATTTCATACACAATCGTTCGAGAGGATGGCCAGTTTAGCGGTGCGTCTCCTTCCCAATCGTATGCACGCGAATCCACGACCACGCTCTTCATCGCCATCGACGCGTTATCACCGTCTGCACTCGCAGCGGTGCGACTGTAGTTTTTCGGAACCACAACGGCGCGGGCATACGGGTCGAGGAGAAGTTTGGAAGAGTCAAAGCGGAAACCGTTCGATCCATCGAACCTTCCGTGAGCTCGTAACCCATATATTTGGCCCGGCTGGACCCCGGCCACAAACGCGTGCCAGTAATGGTACTTTCGCTGCGACACAGGGTCAATACGGATCACGCGTGCAGGACGGGCGTCATCTTCCCGATCGAAAAATAGTAACTCGATATCTGAAGCGTCGCGGGAATACACGCTGAAGTTAACGCCACCGGGAACCAGCGTGGCACCGACAGGATAGGGTTGGCCAACGTTTTCAATCGGCTTCGTAGTAGCAGATACTGTGCGTTCCACAAAGTCGCGTTGGAGGGCACTCATGAATTACCGTCTGTTTATGCCAACTTCTGCGCCGGGTAACCTTATTGGGCGCTGCCCAATGGCACTGGACATGGCTCCAATTTCCAGATTTCGGCTGCGTATTCGGCGATGGTACGGTCGCTCGAAAATTTTCCGGAGGCTGCCACGTTCAGGATCGCCTTTTCTGCCCATTGGTCCGTTTGAGCGTAAAGTTTCATGAGTCGTTGATCCGCATCCAGGTAGGAGATGAGGTCTGCCAGGTGCATATAGAAGTCGCCTTGGGTCAGGAGCGTTTCACGAAGAGGATCGAAAGCACCAGGCTCGTTCCGATTGAAATGTCCGGAGAAGATGAGATCTAATGCCGCTCGCGTCTCCGGCTCATTTTCATAGTGCCAACCGGGTTTATACCAACCGCGGTTAGCGCCGACTTGTTCTGCCGTAAGGCCGAACAGAAAGAAGTTTTCTTCCCCCGCTTCCTCGGCCATCTCAATCGTGGCTCCGTCTCGCGTTCCGATAGTCAACGCCCCGTTCATCATGAATTTCATGTTGCTCGTGCCGCTGGCCTCATAGCCTGCCGTTGAGATCTGGTTGGAAACATCGCTGGCCGGGACGAGGCGTTCAGCAAGAGAGACGCAGTAGTCTGGCAGGAAAACCACTTTGAGCCGGCCATGCACGTCCGGGTCGCCATCGATGGTCCCTGCCAGGTTGTTGATGAACTTGATAATGAGCTTGGCCAAGTGGTAGGCCGGTGCCGCCTTGCCGCTGAAGAAGAACGTTCGTGGCTGCATCTCGAGGGCTGGGTTCTCACGCAGCCGGTTGTAAAACACGACAATTCTCAAGGCATTCAGGAGCTGCCGCTTGTATTCATGGATGCGCTTGACTTGGCAGTCGAAGATCGTGTCGGGATCTATGGTCTGCCCTGAGGTCCCCCTGAGCCAATCCGCAAACTGGTGCTTCGCCTGCCGCTTCGCTTCGTTGAACGCCCTGCGCAAGCTCTTGTCGGCAGACAGTGGTTTTAGCCTGTTCAGTTGACTAAGGTCAGTGATCCAAGCGTCGCCTATGGCTTCTGTGATGACCCTTGAGAGCGGCGGGTTCGCCAGCAGCAACCAGCGCCTCGGCGTGACACCATTGGTCTTGTTATTGAAGCGCTCGGGAAAGATCACGGCCAAGTCTTTGACGGTCGTTTCCCGGAGCAACTCAGAGTGAATTGCCGCGACGCCATTCGTGCTATGTGAGCCGACGATCGCGAGGTTAGCCATGCGAATCTTACGTCCGGTGCTTTCCTCAACGAGGCTCACGGACTGTACGATTTCCTCCTGGCCAGGGAAACGGCTCTGCACTTCCTCAACCAAGCGGCGGTTGATCTCGTAAATGATCTCCAGCTGACGGGGCAGCATGGCCTCAAACCAAGCGAGCGGCCATTTCTCCAATGCCTCGGGCAACAGAGTATGGTTGGTATACGCTAGCGACCTCTTTGTGATCTCCCAGGCCTCGCCCCATCCCAGATGCGCCTCGTCCAGCAGAATACGCATGAGTTCGGGAACCGCTATAGCGGGATGGGTGTCGTTAAGCTGGATGGCAGCCTTGTCAGCAAACGCCTTCCAGTCGGCATTGCTGCGCCGGAAGCGCCGCACCATGTCAGCCAGCGAACATGCTACGAGGAAGTATTCCTGCACAAAGCGCAGTCCCTGCCCCATGCTCGTAGAATCGTCGGGATAGAGTACGCGGGTGAGGGATTCGGCGGACAGCGTCTCCGCCAGCGCGCCCACAAAGTCGCCGCCGCTGAATCGCTGAAAATCGAAGAAACCGGGCGCAGTCGCGGCCCAGAGCCGGAGTGTGTTGATGGTTTTGCCGCCGTAGCCAACGACTGGGCGGTCAAACGGGATGCCGAAAAGGCGCGACGGACGGCCCGGTACGGCACGCAAACTCCCGCCGCGAAGTTCGAACGAGCAGTTCAGCCCGATTTCTACCGTTTCGTAAGGGCGTGCGACCTCCCATGGGTCTTGACGCCGCAGCCAGTTGTCTGGTTGCTCCTCCTGCCAGCCGTCCCGAATGCATTGTTTGAAAATGCCATATTCATAACGCAGGCCGTAGCCCATGGCGGGGAGTTGCATTGTAGCAGCGGATTCCATGAAACATGCGGCCAACCGCCCCAATCCTCCGTTACCTAGCCCCGCGTCGGGTTCTTGCTCCAATAGCTCAATCCAATCGATGTTCTTGCGCCGGACGGCTTCCGCCGTGAGCGGGTCGAGAAGAAGATTAGTGACATTGTTGGCGAGTGATCGACCGATAAGAAATTCCATTGAGAGGTAATACAGCCGTTTGGCGTTCTGGCGCTCGTACGTGCTCTCAGTAAGAACCCACCGTTGCGAGAGGGCGTCCCGCACAGATCGAGCGAAAGCCTCATATTGGTCTCGTGGGCTTGCCGCGGCCAAATCAATGACGTTATCAAAGAGGAGATGGCGTTCGTAGAGTGCATCATCAGTCCCGGAAAACCCGATTGGACCGCACCCGTATTGCTCAAGGAGCTTTGAGATTTCTTGTGTTTCTGCTGATAACGGCTGAGTTCCAATCGCCTTCGTCCTCATTTGTCTATCCCTTTCTCGAGACTCGTACGTCGTCCTCTGCCGCTCTTGGCGGAGCTTAGGGTTATCGAACGTTACTTATCCGTACTGGACGCGTTGTCCTCGGAATGAGGATGTCGCCGCCGGGAAGTGCGATGCTTTAAATTTTTTTCAAGGTTGGTTAACGTTGGGGAGGCGTTGCGCATTCAAATCAGTGCTGCTTCTGACTTGCTTACCGTCGTCCTCTGCGGTGCTTGCAGTGGTCACATGCAGCGTTTCATTTCGATAGCCGGATCACCGGTCGGGAGAGATCGTGTTCATAGCTCAGTGCGCTCAAACTCGCGGTGCTCAGCATGAAGGACCGACGTGCATTGCGTTCGTCCGCCTCGGTCAACGGCTGATCCGGTTATCCCGTATGCTGACCTGAGAGATTCCGGCCGTTTCACCGTGCCTTGGGAGATAGATTATAGGAAGTTTCGTGCTCACACAGCCTCGATCCGACCAAGAAACGGCAGGAACTACGTCCATGGCTTTTGATTGCCGCTCCGGACTGCGCCTGCATCGGGAAATTCAATACTTCTCTGGTACGAACCTTCGACCTTTCAGCGTGGCCAAATCGTCATACGCCCCTTTCATAGAGCGCTTCGCCATTTTCACCTTCTGCCTGGGGGCCTTCCCATAATGAAGCAGGCTCAACATATGGGAGATGCAGTTAAGCCGTGCCCGCTTTTTGTCGTCAGATCGCACGACGTTCCAAGGCGCCTTCTCGCTGTCGGTTGCCTCCAGCATAATGTCGCGCGCTCGCGAGTAGTCATACCAGCGAGTGCGGAGGGCAAGTCCATCGGACTGAGCTTCCACTGGCGCAACGGGTCCGTGATACGAGCTTCGAAACACCGTTCCTGTTCCTCATTACTCACTTCGAGCCAGAACTTGAGCAGCATGATGCCACTGGATACGAGATAGCCTTCAAAGGCCGGGCACAATTCGAGAAAGCGGCGATGCTGTTCTTTCGTGCAAAAACCCATGACATACTCCACTCGCCCACGGTTGTACCAACTGCGATCAAAGATGACGATTTCACCGGCAGCGGGGAGGTGCGGCACATAACGCTGCATGTACATCTGACTCTTCTCACGATCCGACGGGGCGGGAAGGGCAACAACGCGGAATACCCGCGGGCTCACACGTTCCGTGATCGCCTTGATCGTTCCACTTTCCCGGCCCCATCACGGCCCTCAAACAAAACGACAATGCGCAGACCTTTGTACTTCACCCAATCCTGAAGTCTGCAGAGCTGGATTTGAAGCCTACGCAGTTCGGTTAGGTACTCCTTGTTGCCCATTTTGGGTTTGAGGCTATCGCTCGAGTTTTCCCGATTTTTCATAAGGGCTCAGACCACCTTACTGCTTTTGCGCGTGGCGCTTCCGCAGGGTTACGCGATCCTCGCCAGCCTATATAACTCTTCCGCCAGCTTTGTCTGTGCCAGCAGCGCATCTCGAGATCCTTTGGCTCCGGTGTCTCGAAATAAATCGCCGCTACTCTCAGCGCCATCAACGGCATGATTCCGACGACTCTGGACACGCTCTACTTTTCTTAAGTTGACCGGACGCCACCCAGGTATAAACCTTTTCGCAGAGCGCCACACGATCCTTGGTTCACTTCGCCCAATTGTTCGGATGGTCCATTTCCGTAAGTTTCGTGGCACTGCGGTCGTTGGCAAGGCAAGGTTTTACTCGCGGCGAGAATGCATTAGCCTGCCAAGGAAAATCGGCAACGTTGGTATCGGTTAATAGGCTTTCAATCCCACGGATCGAAACTGCGACCGAACGCGCTCGACCAGTTCTTCTGAGGGCGGTTCAACGTCTTGAAGCTTGTAGTCCATTCCAAGCTCTTTCCACTTGTATCGACCCATCTGATGAAACGGAAGAACGTCGACGCGCTCGAAGTTCCCAAGTCCCGCTGCGAAGGCCGCGATTTGAGCGATATCCTCTGCATCGTCCGTTAATCCGGGTACCAACACAAAACGAAGCCAAACGGGCCTTTTTCGCTCTCCGAGCCGGCGGGCAAATCTCAAGACAGGGCTGACATCCATGCCGGTAAGGTGGCGGTGCCGCCCCGGGTCCCAGGTCTTGATATCGAGCAATACCAAACTGATCGCTTCCAGGTCCTCATCGGTGAGACGTTCACCCAAGTAGCCGTTCGTGTCTAAAGTGGTGTGGATTCCCATCGACTGCGCTGCCTTGAAGAGTTTCAGGACAAATCGGTGCTGCATTAGAGGCTCTCCGCCGCTTATAGTAAACCCGCCCGACATGACCTTCAGCCCAAAGCGATACTTCCGTAATTCCTCAACTGCCCTCGCAACTGTGACTGGAATTCCGTTGCGCATGTTCCACGTGTCCGGGTTGTGACAGTAGAGACAACGGAACAAGCAGCCTGCAGTCCAAGCTACAATGCGAACCCCTGGCCCATCCACGGCCGAGCCGGTGGTGAACGAATGAAGGAATCCGATGTCTCCGCTCGCGAGCGCCCTTTGCAGATCTGGTTCCCGCACATTCTGACTGAAATTCACGCGTAGTTCGAAAGGACTTTTTGCCTCGAGCGCACCTTGCTGCAGTGTTTCATTTTCAGGCATGGCGGCCATCTCCATGGAAAGTTCGGTTGATCACATCCATTTGCTGCTCGCGCGTCAACCGCACAAAGTTGACCGCATAGCCCGAAACGCGAATCGTAAGGTGCGGATACTTCTCCGGATGGTCCATTGCATCCACAAGTGTGTCGCGATTCAATACGTTGACATTCATGTGGTAACCGGTCGCGCTGAAGAATCCGTCAAGCATGCTGGTGAGATTCGTGATTCGGTCTTCGGCCACGCGGCCGAGACCACTTGGCACCAGGCTCGTGGTAAGAGAAATGCCGTCCGCAGCATCACGATAAGGAATCTTGGCGACGGAGGCCGCCGACGCGTGAATGCCGTGGCTATCCCGTCCGTGCATTGGATTTGCACCCGGCGCAAACGGCTCTCCGCGCCGACGCCCGTCAGGCGTGTTTCCAGTAGCTTTGCCATATACGACGTTCGAGGTGATCGTCAGAATCGACTGAGTATGAATGGCGTGCCGATACGTCGGATATTTCCTGAGCTTGCTCATGAACGTGCTGACCAACCAAGTCGCGAGCTGGTCAACCCGGTTATCGTTGTTACCGAACTTCGGGAAATCACCCTCGGTTTGATAATCGGTCACCAGCCCATTGTCGTCCCGCACGACCCGGACCTTGGCGTGCCGAATCGCCGACAGGCTGTCCGCTACAACCGACATGCCGGCCATTCCAAATGCCATTGTTCGAAGGGGAGCATAGTCGTGAAGCGCCATTTCGATGCGCTCGTAGGCATACTTGTCGTGCATATAGTGGATGACATTCATGGCGTTAACATAAACGCCGGCAAGCCAGTCCATCATTTGGTCGAATTTTCCGAGCACGTCGTCGAAGTCGAGGTAGTCGCCTTCGACCGCGGGGAATGCCGGACCCACTTGCGAGCCGTTAATCTCGTCCTTGCCACCATTGATTGCGTACAACAGGCATTTGGCGAGGTTGGCCCGGGCGCCAAAGAATTGCATCTGCTTGCCTGAGACCATCGGGGAGACACAGCAGGCAATGGCACCATCGTCCCCCCAGGTGCGGCGCATAATTTCATCACTCTCAAACTGAAGGGCGCTCGTGTCGATCGCGACCTTGGCTGCAAAGTGCCGGAACCCATCGGGCAGGCGCGGTGAATACCAGATCGTCAGATTCGGTTCAGGTGCGGGACCCAAATTGTACAGCGTCTGGAGAAAGCGAAAGCTGGTTCTAGTCACCAGCGGCCGTCCGTCATCACCGACGCCGGCAATGGATTCAGTTACCCACGTCGGATCGCCCGCAAACAGCTCATCGTACTCGGGCGTGCGCAGAAAACGCACGATGCGGAGCTTTATGACTAAGTCATCGATGATTTCCTGCGCCTGCTTCTCTGAAAGGAGCCCCGACGTCAAATCACGCTGGAAGTAGATGTCGAGAAACGTGGAAACGCGCCCCAGCGACATGGCGGCTCCATTTTGCTCTTTAACTGCTGCGAGATAGGAAAAATAAAGCCACTGCACAGCTTCGCGAGCGTTACTTGCCGGACCAGAGATGTCGAATCCGTACTTGGAGGCCATCTGCTGCAGCTCCTTCAAAGCCCGGATTTGCTCGCTCAATTCTTCGCGGTCACGAATGATCTCGTCCGTCGACATGGCTGCATCAAGGCTTTGTTTTTCTCGTTCTTTGCTTTCGATGAGACGCGTGACACCATATAGGGCCATCCGCCTGTAGTCGCCTATGATGCGGCCTCTGCCATAAGCATCAGGCAGCCCCGTGAGAATGTGCGAATTACGGCATTTTCTGATATCCGACGTGTAGGCATCGAATACGGCGTCGTTGTGTGTCCTGCGATATTTGGAGAAGATTTCTAAGAGATGCGGGTCGGGCTCATAGCCATAAGCTTTTAGAGCGCTGACGACCATGCGCAGACCGCCATTCGGCATGATGGCCCGCTTCAGCGGTGCCTCAGTTTGAAGTCCTACGATGATTTCGTGTTCGCGATCGATATAGCCGGGGCCGTGCGCGGTGATCGAGCTCGGAATCTGTGAGATGTCCAGGACACCCTTCTTACGCTCTTCTAGAAACTGCTCTTTGAGCTGGTTCCAAATGTTTTCCGTACGCTCTGTTGCTTTTGCCAGAAACGACTCGTCTCCCTCGTACGGTGTATAGTTTTGTTGGATGAAGTCCCGAACGTTGATTTCTTTCTGCCAGAGGCCCTTTCGGAATCCGTCCCATGGGGTTAATGATCCGTCTCGGGCAGTTTGCGGCGGTGCGGCTGCGGCCATAAAGTCCTCCTTAGCTTTGTAGACTAAAACGCGATTCGGTTAATTCAAGTAGTGCCCCAGTGTGCCTGGCGATCATCAACTCCTCGTTCGTTGGGATCACCCATGCTGAAATCTTGCTTTCCGGGGCAGAAATGCGCGGACCCTTCCGGGAGTTGGCCTCTGCATCGAGTTGGATGCCGAGCCATGCGGAAGATTCGCAGATTCGCCGCCGTATGTCAGTGCCGTTCTCTCCAATGCCGGCTGTGAACACCAGCCCGTCGATCCCACCAAGTACTGCTGCCAGCGCACCGATCTCCTTGGCCGCGCGGTATACGAAGTAATCCACGGCAAGGCGAGCTGCCGGCTCGCTGCTTGCAGCCAGAACGCGCATGTCATTGCTGATGCCAGAGATGCCGAGCAGGCCAGACTTCTTGTAAAGGATGCTCTCCACTTCCTGCGCAGAGAGTTTCAAGACTTGGAAGAGGTACAGAATCACTCCAGGATCTACTGAGCCTGGCCGCGTGCCCATGCAGAGCCCCTCGAGTGCGGTGAACCCAAAGGTGCTGTCCACACTTTTTCCGTTCCTCAAAGCGCATAAGCTCGCGCCACTTCCTAAATGCGCGACGATGACGCGGCCAGCTGCGATCTCAGGGGCCACCCGAGGCAGCATGGAGGCGATATATTCGTAGGACAAACCGTGAAAACCATAGCGCTGCAATCCTTTCCGACAAATTTCGCGGGGTAGCGGAATTAGTTCCGCAAGCGGAGGTTGAGTGCGATGAAAACTTGTATCGAAGCAGGCGACCTGGGGCACGCCGGGCAAGCGTTCCGCCACGGCTTCAATTGCCGCTAAATTATAGGGCTGATGCAAAGGGGCGAGCGGTATCAATCTGCGGAGTTCAGCCATGACTTGGGGCGTGACCACGGTCGGGCCAGTAAAATTTGCTCCACCATGCACGACTCGATGCCCGACGCCCACTACGTGTCCACCGCCATACATGTTCTTGAGCCAGGCGGCCAAGGCATTGAGTGCATCCTCATGACAGCGCACCTCGGCGTCAATCTTCTGATTGATAAGAATTCCATCGTCGGCATTCGTTGCTGAAATCCGCGGCGACGTCCCGATGCCCTCGATCTGGCCGCGCGATTCCAGCCGCCACGCCTCGGCGTCCGGTCTGCCGAAAACGCAGAACTTCAGGCTTGATGACCCGGCATTCAATACCAAAGAGTAATCACGCATGAGCAGTGCTCCTCGAGAATCTCTCCATGCGCGCATGAGCCGCCAATACCGCAACCGCGCAACTGGCGATGCGCGACCGGACGCTGTCGGCCCGGCTGGTCAGGATAATCGGAACCCGGGCACCCAGTACGAGGCCCGCGCTATCTGCGTTAGCCAAAAACGTGAGCTGCTTCGCCAGCATATTTCCGGCTTCGAGGTCCGGTACCAGAAGAATGTCAGGATCCCCCGCGACAGCAGAATGAATTCCCTTCGTCTCTGCGGCCTGCCGGCTAATGGCATTGTCGAACGCCAAAGGCCCGTCGAGAATACCGCCTTTGATCTGCCCCCGTTCCGCCATCTTGCAGAGAGCTGCAGCATCGATCGTGGCAGGCATCTTAGACGTAACTGTTTCCACCGCGGCGAGAATGGCGACTTTGGGCTTTTCCAGGCCTAGATCGACAGCCAGATCGATAGCGTTCTGGCAAATGTCGACCTTGTCCTCGAGTACGGGCGCAATATTAATAGCCGCGTCAGTCACAACAAGCACTTTGTGGTAAGTCGGGACATCCATGATGAACACATGGCTGATGCGGCGCCCGGTGCGCAGACCCTTTTCGCGTGCGACTACAGCCGTCAGGAGTTCGTCTGTGTGGAGGCTGCCCTTCATCAGCAGTTCGGCTCGGCCCTCGCGAGCCAATTCCACGGCTTTCACGGCGGAGGCGTGGCTGTGGGGAGCATCGACGATCTCCGTATTGCGCAGGGCGATTCCAGATGCCTTGGCGATCTCCTCGATTCGCGCGGCGGGCCCCACGAGAATTGGAACGATCAGCCCTAGATCACGCGCCTGAACAGCCCCTTCGAGCGCAGATGTCTCGCATGGGTGCGCCACTGCGGTTGGGACTGGCTCCAGGCTAGCGCATCGTTCTAAAAGACGCTCATATTTGCCGGTTCCTGAATTCATACAAGTTTGGCCCTCTCCAATTCGCTGCGGGCATGTGCCGCCGCGCCGGTTTCTTTCAATACGAAGGTCAGCACTATCGCCAAAGCGATACCCCAGAGAAGGAGTTGGAAGGTCGTTTGATAATGCTCCAGAGCCGCCTCTTTGCCCCCCGAATAGTGCTGTAAGATCCAACCCAAGACCGGTCCGAGAAGCGCGCTTATGGTAAAGACTTGAAAACTAATTACGCCAGTAGCGGTCCCGGCCAGCTCGCGAGGGTTTGCTTCCTTGATAACTGTATAAGGCAGCATTGCCACCCCTGAGGCAATCCCAGCCATTAGCCCGACAACATACGGGGGCATTGCGTTTGGTTCGCCATAGAGAACCCAGGCAATGCAGGCCAGGAGAATCAATGATCCCGAAACAATTACGGGCTTCCTCCGGCCTATCCGGTCTGAGATCAAGCCCATCAGAGGGCACCCTACAATCCAACCGACCGGCACGGTTGCTGACCGAATGACCGCCTCACCGTAATCAAAGCCGCGTCCCTGTTGCAGAAAGCTAACACCCCAAATCATGTCGAGGATCGTCGTCGGAATAAAAAGGAGAGCTGCGATCAAGCCGCACAGAATCGACTGAGGATTCGCGAAGATGATGCCCAGGGATGAGGTTACGCTGCGTGCCCCGCCCTGAACTGTATTTGCGAAATCCTCCTTTGGTGTTGTGAAAAAAAGCACCAACGCGATCACCAAGCCTGCGAGCCCCGCGCTGATCCAGAAGCTCTTCCAGTCAACTCCTTTTGCGATTAGTGGTCCAACCAAGAATTGGCCCGCAGCTCCGCCGGCCATGCCGAACGCCTGAGTGATGCCAATGAGCGTTGCAGCGCGAGAAGCCGGGAAATACTTACCGGCGATGTAGACCGCCCCTACGAAAGAAAACACTCCGCCAGCTCCCTGTAAGAATCTGCCAACGTTGGCCATGTGCCAGGAACCTGCTCCGAACAGAAGAGCACCGAGGCCGGTCAGCACGGCACCCGCGGGGAGCACAATTTTCGCTCCTATACGGTCCAACGCAGAACCGGCCACCAGGCTGAACGGAGAATAACCAAAATAGAAGACTCCGGCAAGAGAAGCGATAGCAATGGTACTCACCCCGAATGCGCCAGACAGTTGCGGCATCATGACACCTGGAGCGGTGCGTAGCGCGTATTGGTAGAAATAGAAGAGCGCGGCCAGAAGCCAAGTGGCCCAAGCCGCGTGCGCACGACTTCTCATCGTGCACTTCCTAAAGAAAGCACGAGCGAAACGAGTCCCGCTACGGACGTTTCTTTGTACTTCTTGTTCATATCTTTCGCTGTCATTGCCTTTACCGCAATAACGCTGTCGAGATCCATTTTGCGCATTGTGCTCCCTTTCCACTCAATTACCAGCGGAACGGTTGCGCATCGCAATGATTCCTAAGAAAGGTCGCGCGACTTTCTTTTTTCACCGGAAACACTTGTCGGCTCGAAGTATGGCCCAAAAACAGCCTGTCATTTGGATTCCGCGCCGCAGCCGTCATGAGCAAAATCCCACCGTCCTCGCTCCACCGCGCATCCGTTTCTGACGGAAGCCTGCTCTTTGCGTCAAATAATTTAGGTCAAGTTGCTGGCAAACTTCATCATCCCCGCGCGAATCAGTGCATCAAAGCTCAAGCTCTAACGAATCGTGCTTGAGCTTTGATAAGCACACTTTAAAGGAGGCAAAATGCCCGATAATAGTCCAAAATCAGTCGGTCGTCTGTATGAAGCCGAGCGGGAAGATCTGCTCCCATCCGCGGAAGGGTTAGTGTCACAGAATATTTCCGATGGTGTGGATCGTCGAACGTTTTTGATGCGGAGCTCTCTTATCGGTGCTACCGCGGTAATCACCGGTCGCCCTGCATCCGCTCGAGACAGAGCGGACAGGTCTACAGGAACGCCGCCGGCGCCTCAGCTTTCTCCCGACCTGAACGTGGTGAAGGAGCAAAAGGGGCCTGTCATGACGACGGTGGACGAGTTCTATAAGGTGGGCCCAGGACCCTCGAGCTCGCATACGATCGGCCCCATGCGCATCACTTACGATTTCTATCAGCGCTGTACAAAGCTTCCAGCGGATCAACTCGCCAAGGCAACGGCGCTGAAGGTTTACCTGTTCGGTTCCTTGAGCGCCACCGGCAAGGGCCACGGCACGGAGCGCGCCGCGCTCGCGGGGTTAGTCGGGAAGGAGCCGGCGACCGTCGATCCCGCCTTTCTCGATGGCTTACGCGACCAGCCGGATCAGTCGTTTCCTGTAAAACTCGGTTCAAAAACTCTGAACGTCACGCTGAAAGACGTCACCTTCGACGCGCCGGAAGGCAACTTCCCGCATCCCAATACGATGACCTGCAAGCTCATGGCCGGAGACACGGTGCTCTTGGAGCAGGAATATTACTCTGTGGGCGGTGGATTCATAGAGTGGAAAGGTTACACGCCTCCCAAGAAGAACGCGCCCAAATACCCCTTCGCCACGATGAAGGAACTTCGGCAGCACGCGGAGCAGAACAATCTGTCCATTGCCGAAGTTGTCCTGGCAAATGAGATGTCGATCACGGGTCGAAGCAAAGAAGAGGTCTATGCTTTTATCGATAAAATCACGGGCGCCATGGTGGCGATCGTAAAGTCAGGACTCAATGCGCCGGAAGGCGTGCTACCTGGACCGATCAAGCTGCAATCCAAAGCCGCCACCGTTTACAAGCGAGCCCTGGATGACAAATACCAGTCGGATCGGGGAATCGGCGTTCTCGCGGCGTATGCCCTTGCAGGTTCAGAGGAAAACGGGCGTGGCCACCTCGTCGTCACCGCGCCCACAGGGGGGTCCGCTGGGGTTCTCCCGGCCCTTGTTTATGGACTGGGCGAGGGAGGGCGTAAGCTTTCGCGGGAGCAGATCCGCCAAGGCATGCTCGCAGCGGCCGCGATCGGTTATCTGTGCAAGCACAATGCGACGTTGTCGGCGGCCGAGGGTGGTTGCCAGGCGGAGATCGGGGTAGCTTCCGCGATGGCCGCTGCATTGGTCGCCCAAGCCTACAACGCCAGCCCCCGAGTCCTCGAGAATGCGGCGGAGTCAGCGCTGGAGCACCACCTGGGAATGACCTGCGACCCCGTCGCGGGCTACGTGCAGGTGCCGTGCATCGAACGATGCGCGTTCGGCGCCGTCAAAGCTTGGACAGCCTGGGCCATTGCCAGCAACGAGATCGCATCCAGACATCGATTGGATTTGGACGCTACCATCACGGCCATGGCTCAGACGGCGAAGGACATGAACGCTAAGTACAAGGAAACCAGTCAAGCCGGACTCGCACTGTCCGTTACTCTCTGCTAATCGAGTTAGCCCCCGTTCTCATCTGGAGGGCTTCCGGCCAGTCGGTACTAATCCCGTCAAGAAAACATCGCGGCCAACAAGCAAAGTGTTGAGACCAACCAGCAGAACATCGCGGCCAAAGGAGAGTATCGAAAAGAACATGAATGAAATAGAGGAGCAAACGAACCGCTTTAACCAGCTGAGCGAATTTGACATGAAGGGCGAGGCGACTGTGCGCTTCGCAGTCGGCAGCTCAAAGATTTCACCGAAAGACAAGCAGCAACTCAAAAAACTGCGCAAAACGCAACCCCGCTTACTGGATACATCATTGAGGTGAAGGGGTTCGCCGACTCCACCGGGAGCGCCAAAATGAATGATAAGCTGAGTGAGGACCGCGCTCAAGCTGCGGTGACTCATTTGATCCAGCAAGGTGGTGTGCCGGTGCGGCATATCGTAGCGCCAGGGGCAATGGGCGAATACGGACCCGCGGCATCGAACGAGACGAAGGCCGGGCGGCCCGAAAACCGGCGGGTTGAGGTTAAAATCCTGGTGAACAAGGGCATCGCCGGCGCCCAGGGGCCACTCTTCCGCACTCACGCGCCGGCAGAAGTATGGGCAACACCGGCCATCAGAAATCTTATTTCGTCGACAGACTTTCTAAGCGGTCAATGTGCACCGAGAGCCCACCGGTTGGCTAAACACAAACGTCCTGGTTATCGCTCGAACGCTCATTCGCTTCCGTTCTGTTGTTCCCTGCGTCTCTGGTTGCGCAATCAAGTGACGTAATTGAGGGGCTAAGCCGAATCCCGGATGCCTTCAAAAAGATGCACCCGGGGAGAGCGCGCAAGCATCCTGCCTGCAAATCTCACTCAGGATTTTCGCCGGGAAGTAAAAGGCTGGCGGATTTAACCGCCGGATCTGCCCTGGCCCGATCCGTTGAACAAACCTAGAAAAGGAGCTGCAACGATGCGAGCAACCCGAATCGCTCTTCCCGCCTTACTACTGGCGACAGTCAGCCTCGCCCAAGACGTCCGGTATAACTTTGCCGCCGATGAGGATTTTTCGAAGTATAAGACATACAAGTGGGTGCAGACTAAAGGTGCTGACCAACTGAATCAGCTTGCGGACCAGCAACTAAAGACGACCGTGGACGCGGAACTGACGAAGAAAGGTTTGACTAAAACAGAGAACGACAACGCAGATCTGTACATTTGCTACCAGGTTGCACTCGGCCAGGAGAAGCAGCTCACTTCCTACGATACCGGTTGGGGCTATGGTCCTGGATGGGGTTACGGCCGGTACGGTGGCGGTGGGGGAGTAACTACAACGACGAGCTCGACAATTCATACTGGCCAGATTGACCTGGATATGTACGATGCGGCGGCAAAAAAGCTCGTTTGGCGCGGCTCGGCTTCCAAAACGATCGACCCTAAAGCCAAGCCGGAAAAGCGACAAAAGAACCTACAAAAGGGAGTCGCGAAACTTTTGAAAAACTATCCGCCGCAAAAGAAGAGTTGACCTTCGGGTCGTTGTGCGGCCGGTGGCGCCGTGATGAGGACTGAGAGATGACGTGTAGCACTCCAAATGGATGGATTCGCGTAACAGCACTGATTTGCACGGCTCTGATGGCGCGAGGTGATGTAGCCTTAGCGAGCCAGGCACAAAGCCCGCCGCCCAAGCCTGCCGCCCAGGCTCCGGACCGTCTCCCAGCGGCTGAACTGGACAGCCTAGTTGCTCCCCTTGCACTCTACCCAGACCCGCTATTGGCCCAGGTGCTGGCGGCTTCCACCTACCCGTTGGAAATTGTTCAGCTTAATCAATGGCTGGCGCAACACAAGGACCTGAAAGACAAGGCCCTCGCGGATGCTGTGCAAAAAGAGAGCTGGGATCCCAGCGTCCAGGCTATGGCGGGCCTGCCGGACGTTGTCAAGCTGCTCGCAGACAACGTCAAGTGGAGCGCAGAGCTAGGGAACGCCTTCCTGGCGCAGCAGTCCGAGGTGATGGATGCCGTCCAGCGCATGCGAACAAAGGCGAAAAGCACCGGTAACTTGAAATCCACTGAGCAGGTGAAGGTTGAAACGAAGGTCGTGGAATCGAAGAGCGTGGTAGTGATTCAGCAGGCCAATCCGCAGGTCGTCTATGTCCCGAGCTACGACCCGGTTGTGGTGTATGGGGCGCCGCCAGTTTATGCCTATCCGCCGGTCGTTTATCCGCCGGCCTGGCATTACGCGGCAGGCATGGCGATTTCATTCGGCGTTGGAGTTGCCATGGGGGCCATGTGGAGCGGAGGCTGGGGTTACGGTTGCGGCTGGCATGGCGGGAATAACGATATCACCATCAACAACAACAATAACTTTAACCGTAACAGCAACAGAACCACAAACGTGGGGAGTGGCAATGTGGGGAATGGCAACCGAGCTTCGCAGTGGCAGCATAACCCGCAGCACCGTGGGGGAGCCCCGTACGGAGACAGGGCAACGGCAAATAAATTTGGCGGTACCGCTCGCGGAGATTCATTGGGCACGCGGCAGGCGAACGCGCGGCAGAACCAAGGAGATCGCAACGTAGGTGCGAATCGCGGCGGCGGTAACGATCGCAATGTGGGTGCAAATCGCGGTAGCGGCGATGCCGCGGGTGATCGCAATGTAGGTGCGAATCGCGGCGGCGGTAACGATCGCAACGTAGGTGCAAATCGCGGCGGCGGCGATGCCGCGGGTGATCGCAACTTAGGCGCGGATCGTGGCTCCAGTAACGATCGCAATGTAGGTGCGAATCGCGGCGGCGGGGCTGGCGGCGGTGATCACATAGGGAACAGGCAGGTTTCACCCGGCGGTGGTTCCAGGAGTAATGACTCATTCAGTGGCGCGGGCAGAACCAGTGGGAGCGCAGCTCAGTCCAGCAGCGCGCGCGGATCTTCCAGTTTTGGTGGCTCTCGAGGTGGAGGTTCCCGCGGTGGTGGTCGACGCAGGTGAGCGAGGTGAGCAATCCGGCATTTTAGATGAAACACATGGTTGGGAAAAACAAATGAGATCAACACAGGCTAGTGCATGGAAATCTTCATCGGTCCTCCTGACGACTGCGATCCTCTGCGCTCTGACACTCCCCTCAAACGCCGCACCGCAATCGAAACCGCCAGAGCAATCGACGCAGAAGGCGTTTGACACACCGGAGCAGGCTGCCAAAGCATTGATTCAGGCAGCGGAGAATTATGATGAGCCTGCCTTGATGGAGATTCTCGGACCAGATGCTAAAGACCTTGTGTCCTCTGAAGATCCCGTCTTGGATAAGAACCGTAGTGTTGAATTTGCTAAATTGGCCCACGAAAAACAGATGATCGACACGTACTCAAAAAATCCCAGTAGGGCCACGCTGTCGGTTGGAGATCACGGTTGGCCGTATCCAGTTCCGATCGTCAAACGGAATGGAAAGTGGTATTTCGATTCCAAGGCTGGACGCGAAGAAATCCTGTTTCGGCGGATCGGCGAAAACGAACTCGACGCGATCACGATTTGCCGTGGTTTTGTGGAAGCCCAAGAGGAATATGCCTCGGAGAAACACGACGGTGCTCTGCTAAACCAGTACGCCCAGCGAATAATAAGCACGCCTGGCAAACACGACGGTCTTGCCTGGCAGAACGCGGATGGGACTTGGGGCGGCCCCGTTGGAGAGGCGGTCGCGAAGGCTTTAGCCGAAGGCTACGCTCCCGATCAACCACCCTTTCACGGTTACTATTTCAAGGTCTTGAAAGGCCAGGGCCCCGCAGCGCCACTACGTCAGATGAATTTCGTCGTCGAGGGAATGATGATCGGGGGATTTGCTCTCGCCGCTGCGCCGGCGCAGTACAGAGTCACTGGGGTACAGACCTTTATAGTCAGCTACGAGGGGATCGTTTATCAAAAAGACTTGGGTCCCAATACGCTGACGATTTTCAAAGGCATGGAAGTCTACAACCCAGACAAGACATGGCAGCGCACGGATGACGAACAGTGAACACGATCGTTGATTTTGCTCGAGTTTTCTGCGCATGAACACTAACGGCTAACTGGCCCAACGAACGGGGGCAGGTCAGCACGACCACGGCCCCCACTTGCTCGGATCGCCGTTGGTAATGAGAATCCAGCCACCGAACTGATCGCCCCCAGCCAGAGCCGGGATCTAAAGTCTTCGCCTGTGCATGAACCAACACGTTACGCGATTAATCGGGCCCCGCACCAGTAAATAGGGAACAAATGCCACTGTAATGGCCACCATCAGCGCTTCCCCGGGATAGAACCAACCCAGCGACACAATTTGGTAGACCGCATCAAGCACAAGCGCGAGTATAAAGATCCTACCTGCCGATTTCCAGCCGTGTATGATCTGTTCGTGCCTGGCGGTTGGATCAGTGAGTATCGACCAAAGATATGGCGGACTGCCTTCGCGGGCATCTTTGATTCCATCCCTAACAGCAAAAATGATCGACATCACCGGCTGAAGAATGAGCCGCAGGTACATCGGTCCACTTACTCGATTAACCAGGTTTTCCAATACGCGCACGAAATGTCTCATCGCGGCACAACTCCTTCAATGTTATGGCCGTCTTGCTAGCTGAATCGCTGACAGCAGTTCTCTGGATGAAGAATAAAGCAGGTCCGATTGAAAAACTCCCGAATGCTGTAGGCAGTTGTCCTTACAGGCACACCTGTTGTCCCGCTCGGGACGTTCCGATTCGTAGTTGGTGCGCTCGAAGTTAACACCCGCATTGAAAACAGGCATGATGCGCCTCCAAGTAACGATGGCAGGACTAGTGCTATTACCCGCAGCACTATGACTAACCTCGCGGGACCTGAAATGCGGAGCGATTTAGTATTGCTCGCCTTATCCCGGAACGGCGACAGGGAGGCCTTCGGTCAGCTCGTGAGCAGGTATTATTGCGCTTGCGTGAATTTCGCAACATTCATGTTGCGAAATCGGGCTGAGGCGGAGGATGAGGTTCAAAAAGCGTGCTGGAAAGCTTACACACATCTTGACCAGTACCTGGGAAACGCAGAGTTCTCCGCATGGCTACTTCGCATCGTGGTCAACGAATGTCGCATGCTGATGCGGGCTAAGAAGCGAGCACAGTTGTTGTATCTCGATGGCGACCACAGGACAAACGAGGGCGGACTACTTGGACTGCAATCCCACGTTGCCAATCCTGAACAGGAGTTTGCCAGACGCGAGATGCTCGAAGTTTTGCAAAGGGAGATCTGCTGCATCCCATTGTTTTTGAGGAGTGTAATTCTGCTGCGTGACGTCGAGGAACTCCCGATGCCGGATGTCGCTGAGCGATTGGGCATAACGGTTCAGGCAGCAAAATCCCGACTGCTTCGGGCACGCAGCGAGCTTCGTGAACGTATGATGCAGCGCTGCAAGCCAGCGAAGGAGTTGCAAGCCAGCGAAGGACATGATAGGTCTTTCCATTCAACAAACCCTACTGCGCGGTCCGCCCGACGACGCTCGGCACTACTGGTCTAGTTCACCAGGATCGTCACTGAGAAAGTCCTAAACGTGTTTGCTTGCGCGCACGGCCCGATTGCCCCCAAATGTAGTGGATCTCTTCGCGCTGCCGATCATCATTGATTCGATATAGAACGCAGTCAATCGACAACAAATATTGCTGATGGACTGGGAGGCTCGTGAACGACCCGACGAAAGAGCAATGGCAGAGATTTGGCTCCCCAACCACATATAAATGGGCGTACGGTCGCTTTGCTGAGCTTCTCAGGCTAGGCTGGCGCTGGCCCTTGATGTATCTGCTGGCAGTGACCCTTAGTCTCCTGGGAGACCTTGCATTCTGCACAATAGGACCTCTGCCCGCCTTTTGGGCTCAGGTACTGCCCCAATTGGACCTAATTGGAATCGCGTTTGCGGCTGCGGCTTTCGGGCCAGGGATCGGCCTGGCCGCAGCGGTCGTCGCCGGTGCGTCGCATACGGCGATAATGGCTACCGCCTGCAGGCACTTCAGTTCGCCAAGCGTGCTCTTGCTTATGTTCGCAGCAGTTGGGCTGGTGACCGGTTGGACCAGTAAGCACAGGATCGCCGTTTCAGTAGAATCGAAACGCTCAACGCCCGGAACGGACAACGACAGTCAGGATTGCCGGCTGACGGAATTGGGACGCATGATGCCAGGGCTTGTGCATCAATTCCGCACCCCTTTAGCCAGCATTGAGGGTGCCGGATTTGTTCTGGAAGATGCTGATTTGTCCGACGACAAGCGCCACGAGTTTGTCGGAATCATTCTTAAGGAATGCCAGCGCATTGCGCTCCTGGTTGATCTGGTGGATTTCACGCAGCCGCGCTCCTGGGATTATCGGGAGATAAATGTGTCCAACATTCTCGATGAAGTCGTTGAGCAATGCGCGCTCCAAAAGAATCCTGCGATTGGATTGCGAAACCTGGCTCGGCGCAATTTACCTCGAGTGCTCTGCAATTATCAGCTCATCAAGCACGCGCTGCTGACTCTAACCACGAGTGCGCTTCGTGTCATGCCGAAAGGCGGAACGGTAGAGCTGTCGGGCCACTGCGAAGCTGGCGAAACGATCATACGTATCGATGCTTGCTCCGAGCACTCTTGCCCACCTGTCGATGCTGCGTTTGGGAGCAATGAGCTCAGCGAAATGGATCTGGCAGTTGTGCAACAGATTGTGCAGCAACATGGGGGTTCGATACTGGTCCAACCGCATTCCGGCCGCGGGGTTACAATTTCCATGATTCTGCCGGTCAATTCTCGGTGACTTTATGGGACTAGGGAAAATACTCATCGTCGAAGACGACGAGAGCCTCCGACGCGTTACGGAAGCTCAGCTAGAAAAAGCCGGATATGAGATCGCTGTCACAGGGGACGCGCCCCACGCCCTGCAAAGCCTTGAAAGGGAATCTTACGATCTGGTGATCTGCGACCTGAATCTACCCGGGATGTCCGGATTGGATCTGCTGAAGAAAATCCGCGCCGAGTATCCCGAGACAATAAGCATCATGGTTACTGCCTACGGCACTGTTGCAACAGCGGTGGATGCCATGAAAGCCGGTGCTTACGACTATTTGATGAAACCGGTCCATCCTTATGAGTTGAAAGCGGTCGTCAGCCGCGTGCTTGAATACCGCCGTCTGTCTGAGGAGGTGCGCAGCTTACGCTCAAACATCGACCAGAAGTTCGGGTTTGAGAACATCATCGGTCACTCACCGGTGTTGATGCATGTTCTGGAATCTGCAGCTCGCGTAGCAAAAACTGAGGCGACGGTTCTCATTCGAGGTGAAACCGGAACCGGCAAGGAACTGCTGGCCAAAGCAATCCACTTCAACAGTCCTCGCCGTGACCGGCCGTTCGTCACCATTAATTGCGGAGCGATCCCTCGGGAGCTGCTGGAATCCGAACTGTTCGGCCATGTCAAGGGCGCATTCACCGGAGCCCTGACCCACAAGAAGGGAAAAGTGGAAACGGCTGATGGTGGTACCGTATTTCTGGACGAAATTGGCGAGATGCCGCTGGACTTACAGGTCCGTGTCCTACGTCTAATCCAAGATCATGAGATCGAGAAAGTTGGAGCTTCGAATTCCGTCCATGTCGATGTTCGGATTATTACCGCCACGCATCGCAACCTGGAGGCTTTGATCGAGCAAGGCGGGTTTCGGGAGGATCTGTATTATCGCTTAGCGGTTGTACCGATCGAAATTCCTACATTGCGCGCGCGGCCCCAAGATATCCCGGAATTGGTCTGTGAATTCTTCAGCCAAAGCGTTAATAAGCATGGCCGCAAGAGCCTGAAACTGCCGGATGAATTGATTCCTCGCTTCTCTCAATACCATTGGCCGGGCAATGTCCGGCAGCTGCAGAACTTGTTTGAGCGCATCGTGGTGCTTTGCCCCGGAGACGAAATCACCCTCGCTGACCTCCCGGAGTTTCTAAGGAATCCTCCGTCGAATGCGACTCCAGTACCCGCCCTTCCGGAAGGTCTGACGCTCGATTCAGTTGAAAGGGAGATGATTGTAAGGGCCCTGCGGACATTCAGTGGGAATCAAACCCGCGCGGCACAACAGCTCGGTATTACACGAAAGATCCTCATGTCCCGCATGGCAAAGTATGGAATCGAAAAAGGGAGGCAGGAGCAGTCCGAAGCCGCCCGGCAAGCGTAGTTGTCTTTGATTGTTGGAATCTTCGCCCCAGCGAGCAGGCGAGCGTTCCGATCCCTGAACGCTTCATCTTTCCGTCTGCGTGGAAACAACGGGAACAAGAAGGTTCTTCTCGCCACAAGATAACGCAAGGGAACAGAACCTCGAACGTGGCGCCGGCGCCCGGTTCGCTCGAAACGTTGATCGCGCCGCCATGCGAGCGAACAATCCCATGAACCGCCGCGAGCCCGAGACCCCGGCCTGAAGATTTCGTCGTGAAGAACTGGTCGAAAATTCTGGCTCGAGTCGCAGCGCTCATCCCGCAGCCGGTGTCGGACACCGTCAGACGCACGTACTCGTCTTCCGGCAGATTGGCTGTATCTTTCGTCGTGAATTTCGAACCGAAACGCACTCTCTCAGTAACGACTGTGATGGACCCCTGGTGATCGTCGAGAGCTTCTGCAGCATTCGTAACGAGATTAACGATAACCTGCCGGATCTGCGTCACATTACCTCGCACGGCAGGTAGATCTGTGGACAATCTACTAGTAACTACAACCCGCTTGGATATTGAAACGGTTACGAGTCGCAGGGTCTGCTCAATGACAAATGAGAGATCTAGCGGCTCTATTGCGTTAGAATTAGCGCTCACGCCTGCAGAGTCCCTCAGCAGGTTGACGATCTCTGATGCATACTTTGCCAGAGCGTCAATCCTTTCTACGTTTTCGCGGCCTGGCGAGTCCGGTTGCATTTCTGACAAGGCGAGGTCAGTCTCACCAAAAATGGTGCCGAGGATATTGCCGAAGTCGTGTGCAACGCCCGCTGACATCAGACCCAGGCTCTCTAGCTTATGGGCTGCAAGCATCCTGTTGTGGCTCTGCTTGAGATCCGTGATATCGATCACCGACCCGATATAACCAGCGAAAATGCCGCCCCGGAAGGTTGGAACTTCAGTACCGAGCACCCATCGGTATTCTCCATCCGCCCGACGCAACTGATACTCCATCTGAAAGCTTCGCCGCTCATCAAATGCCGAACAGTACGTCGCATAGCAGCGTTCTAAGTCATCGGGATGTAGCCCCGACACCCAACCGTTCTCCGGCTCTTCGGTTATTTTGCGTCCGGTAAATTCCAGCCATCTTTTGTTGAAGAACGTGCAGAGCTTGTTGGTATCAGAAACCCGAATCATTACCGGTGCGGCGTTAGCCATGGTACGGAAGCGCTCTTCACTTTCGCGCAGTTCAGCAGTCCTTTCGGCCACCTGCTCTTCGAGGTTGGTCCGCAGCCTTCCCAACTCCAGGTGGGTACGTACGCGGGCCAGTAGCTCCTCACGGTGAAACGGCTTACTTACAAAGTCAACAGCGCCTAGCCGGAACCCCTCCACCCTTCCCGACAAATCAGTACTCGCACTGAGAAACATAAGGGGAATGTCACGAGTGGCGACGTTCTCCTTAATTCGCCGGCAGACTTCAAATCCGTCCATACCAGGCATTCGGATATCCAATAAGATCAGCTCTGGCCGCGTGACAGCGAGCGACGTCAGCGCCAGCCTCCCTCCGTCGGCCGCGCGCACGTCGTAACCTTCCGCCGTCAGGATTGCCGTGAGTAGCTTCCGAGACTCGGATTCATCGTCCACAACAAGGATGTTCATGCAGTTGCTTCAGTGAACCTGCATTTACAGCTTTCGAGCGCGTCGAGAATGGGGGTGTAGGCAGAAACATCGGCTAGATGTGCCAGCGCACCTCCGAGTGAGGCATTTTGCTCAGAGACTCGACTGACGAACCGCGCGATCCGCTCTCGATCCAGAGAGATCACGGCATTCTCCAGTTCTACCCGCAGCTCCTCCGGTATCGCCGCCAAGTCCTCCATACGCAGCGTCCGGTTTACTTCTTCAATCGCCTCTCGAGGGTCCGAACTGTATACATACCGGACGCCAAGGTGCCGGGCCATGCAATCGAAGATTTCCCTGGGTCGATAGGGTTTTCGCACGAAGTCATCCAGACCTGCAGCGACGACCTGCTCGCCAAAGACGGAGGCAGTAATGGCTACAATTTTTACCTCTCTGCCGCCCTCCATCTCACGAATATGTCTCGCTGCTTCCAAGCCGCCCATAACCGGAAGGCGCAAATCCATCCAGATGAAGTGCGGGCGCCACGTTTGAAAAGTCTTGATGGCTCGGGCGGCGTCCTCGGCCCCTTGCACCTGGAACCCGGCTCTTTGAAGCAGCCGTTGCAACAGGAGCCAGTTTTCATTCTGATCTTCCACGACCATAATCCGGTAGTCGGGCTGGCCGAGTTCCAGGCCGACAACTCTTTTGGCTTGGCCAGGCTCAGGCATCACCTCCGCTGCTTCAGTTCCTTGCGCCGGCAATTCGACGTGGAAACGCGAGCCACATTCCGCCGTGCTTTCTACATGGATAGTTCCACCCAAAAGGTGCACGAAGTGCCGAGTGATGCTGAGCCCTAATCCCGTACCTTTTTTTCTTGTCTCGTTGACTTGAACAAAAGGATCGAAGATACGAGCTTGATCCTCGGGAGCAATGCCGATGCCCGTATCCTCCACATCGAAGCTCAACAATAGATCTTGGGAGTCGAGTCCGCGGCTTACACCCAAGCGCATAGCAACGCTGCCCTTGTCGGTGTACTTTATCGCGTTACCAACAAGATTAGTAAGCACCTGGCCGAGCTTTCCCGGATCGGAGCGGACAAATCTAGGACATTCGGGAGATACGTGGAGGACTAGCTCCAGATTTTTCACATTCGCGCGCTCGAGCATCATGCTGATCGTGTTTTGAACAAGCGCATGCAAGTCGAAGGAGCTGATCTGCAGCGCAACCCTACCCGCCTCGATCTTGGCCACATCCAGCACATCATCGATGAGCTCCAGTAAGTTCTCGCCGCTACTGCCAACGATCTCCAAGTCATTGCGATGCTGTTCGGAGAGGCGAGCATCCGCACGCACCAGAGCAGAAAACCCCAAAATCGCGTTCAACGGCGTGCGCAACTCATGACTCATATTGGCTAGGAAAATACTCTTGGCTTGATTTGCAGCCAAGGCCTGATCGCGGGCTTCCACCAAATCCGAAGTACGCTGCTGCACCGATTGCTCCAAATGGTCCTTGTATTCCTCCAATTCCTTTCGGGATCGGCCAGCGCGCTTTCGCGCGAAGAGCAGCGCGGCAATTAGAAGCGCCTGCAACACCAAGAGGCCGATCGCAGCGATTATGCGCCACCGGTACTGCTGCCAAATAGTGAGTTCGTGAAATCGGATGATGCTGCCCGGCGGTAAATGACGTTCATCAATCCCCCAACGCTGAAGCTGGCGCCAGTCGAACATCGGTACAACGGGCGCCTTCTCGACCTGGATGTCTGACGGTCGCTCTCCGTTTAGAATTTTCAATAGCAAATCAGCCACTCCAGTCGCAATACCCCCAACGGTCCAGACATAGCCACCAACGATTCCGAGGCCGACATTTCTGGAGGACATCCCATATATCGGAACCCGCAAGGAAGGGGCAATCATAGTGAGGACTTCCGGGGATTCCAGGAGCTTACCTTCTTGATTCCGCGACCGTTGCCATATATAGAGAACGATGGACCGTTCCGGAAGAGTTCTGAGTTTTTCCTTCAATTCTTCGAGCGGGAGATCGGTAAAGTAAATAATTCTTGCGGCGCTTTTTAACCCTTGAAGATCCTTGCGTGCCATCGTTTCGAAAGACTCACCGGGGGACGGGCTTCCGCTGACGATGAACACGTACCTTGTATCCGGATGTAACTTCAGCGCCAGATCTATAGTTTTCCTATAGCTGCTTACATAGACAATTCCGGTGGCGCCGGCTTCAGACGCAAGCTGTGATGGAGCGGGCGGCCCGGTGGCGGCGAAGATGATCGGCGTGTGCGGAAAGAGGTCACCGCGGTATTTGAGAAGGAAATTGAGTGACGCACTCGCACTCGTAACGATAGCATCGATGGCGCGCTTGGCATACTTCTGCCGCATGTACTCGCGCAGGAACAGAGATTGGTCCTCCCCCGGGAACCTGGTGGATTCCAAATCCTCGGTGTAATATTCAATGCCTCCAGGTCCGGCTGATCGCAGGGCTGCTTGAAGTTCGCGATTGAAATCGGCATTGGCTGGGTGGTCTCTGTCGTCCCAAGACAGGATCAGCACCCCCTTTGGTTGAGCCGACTGCTGCGCCTGCCCGCCGGAGGGTGACAGCGAAAGTGCCACTGATACAAGCAAAGCCGTTGGGACGAGCTTCAGGAATGCTCTCATGAGAAAGTCAGTTTGGCGGCGAACTGGATCTGCCGCGACGAACCGGATTCACCGGTCGGAAAACGGGTGGCAGTGATAAGGCCAAAGCCAGGAGTGCCAACAACATTTCCTGGCTGGCCGAAGTTTGCATGATTGAAAGATCGAAAGCCTCGACCCGAAACTCCATTCGGAACCCCTCGCTCAGTTCAATGTTCCTCATGACCGAAAAATCAGTGTTGCTGAACCCTGGCCCCAAGACTGCATTGCGGCCCAGGTTGCCAAAGCCCAAGACGGGCTTAAATACCGAAGTATCGAACCAACGATCTGCGCTCCCTATAATCGCTATCGGCCCTGTTATGTCAGGTCGAACCGTGTTGGCGATGCCTGTCAGAGTGCTGTTCGAGGTTACGATGTCGACCGGGTTGCCGCTCTGCGCCTGCACGAGTATGGCGAACTGCCAGTTCTCGAGGAGCCAGTTGTCGCGGTAAGGCGGTTGATATATACCGCTGGCGACGAAGCGGTGGCGGGCGTCGAAGTCCGAGAGACCACGGTCGTTGCGCAAGTCATAACTATCCTGCACAACGATGCCCTCCGTGCTGAGTGAGTTATAGTCGAGCGACTTCGACCAGGTATAAGAGGCGTTGACCTGGAAGCTCTGCGCGAACCGTTTGTTAATCGAGACCCATAGAGCATTGTAACTCGAACTCCCGGGGCTCTCTACTTGAGTGATATTGCCGAGCGGCGCGTCAGCCAGCATTGGGCTTGACTGGGAGACAACCGGATAGGGGAGTACACCGTTGACCGGCTGGTTGATATTGCGCCTGAGGATGAGGTGAGTGCCCTTCGACCCAAAGTAGCCGGCCATCAGTGCAGCACCGGGCGATAGCTCGCGTTGCACGTTGAAGTTCCAGGACTGTATGTATGCATTGGTGAACCCGTGGTCTACCGTCGTCGGCGAGAGTCCGGCGGCCTGCGCAAGGTTAATCGCATTCTCGAACCCGACCGTCCCAGTGAAAGTGAGCGGGATGGCAAGTGGGGGATTCCCGCTAAGGCCTGTGACAACACTCGTCATCGGTTGGTCCACGAGAATCGCGTAGGCGCCCCGCATCGATGTCTTCCCGTCTCTAAATGGGTCCCAGCGAAACCGAGGCGCGGCTGAAGATTCTTGTTGTTCTGATGATAGATCTCGTCCTCCTGCCCCAGACGCTCCAGCGAGGCGGTCCCCGGGTCAAAGACGATAAAGCGGCCGTAACGCTCCTCGGGCGATAAATTCCAGTCGTAGCGAAGTCCGAGTTCCAGAGTGAGGTTCGGTTTCCACTGGTAATTGTCTTGGATGAATAGGCCGAAAGCACCTTGCGTGATGCTGCTGGATTGGTTGCCAAGCGTCACGCTGAATGAGTTAGCGGTATCGGCGATGAATGCAGCGACGGTGGGAAAGTTGAATATTCCCGTGCCTAGCCGAAAATTATTGTTAAAGAATTGTCGGAACTCGCCGCCAATCTTGAGTGAATGCCGTCCACGCAAGCAGCTCATTGTGTCACCGCCTACAAAGGTTGTGTCGCCGCGCCCAGATGGAAAACGCGACGGACCGCCGAGGTTAAGCGCGCCGCCGGCAATGTTAATCTGCGGCAAACCTATGGGCTCGGTAATACCGTCGCTGATGCCAAAATCCATGGGACTGAGTTGCGCGGCAGGCCGTGTAGAGCTGGATTGCCGATTGAAACCTAGCCGCACTTCATTGAGGCAATGTCCGAATGAATGCTTCTCGTTGAGCGAGAAAAATTGCCTCAGGGCGCCTTGGAAATATCCGAAGCCGGGAATGGTATTTCCTCCACCGTCGGGCTCAATCGCGTTCGTTCGATATATCGTGTAGTAACCGTGTAGTTGGTCGCTCTGGTTGAAGATATGAGCTACGTCCAGCCCCCACTGATCTCGGTTGACGGGTGCGGGCGCTGAGGCGACGAAACGTGGCGTCCCGCAGAGTCGACGAAGTTCGGCTGCGGGATCAATGGCACTAGCTTCGCGATCGCGCCATTGGTGACGGACCTGCGCTGTGCATCGCTGAGAACCAGGCTGTTCAAACTGAGATCCTGAGCCTGACGTAGCCCTTCGTAATAGAAAAAGAAAAATGTCTTCCTCCTGACGATGGGGCCGCCGAGGTTGGCACCAAACTGGTTGCGTTTGAAGGGCGGCGGTTCGCTGGAAGTGAAGTTGAAGAAGTTTCGGGCGTCGAATGCGTCGTTGCGCAAAAAACTCAAAAGTTCGCCGTGGAATTCATTGGTGCCCGAGCGTGTAGCAACGTTGACAATAGCCCCCGAGCTCTGCCCGTATTCAGCGCTGAAGGTTGAATTGTCAACCTTAAACTCCTGAACAGCGCTGATCGAGGGCTGAAACATGATGCCGCTGAAAACCAGGTCGTTGAGTGTAATGCCGTTGATCATGTAGTTAACGGTTTCCTCACGATTGCGGCGGTGTTGATTGCCAGAGCGCCCAAGCCGCGCATAGGCGCGCTCGAGAATCCATTCTGCGGAGGCGTGACCGACCCAGGGGCCAACACGGCGAGATCTAGAAAGTGACGTCCGTTGAGCGGTATCTTCTGGACTGTCCGGCTATCGATCACGTACCCCACGGACACGGTGGAGCCATCAATCAAGTCCGGCTGAGATGTCACCGTCACTTCCTGCGAAATATTTCCCAGCTCGAGCCGCACGTCCTGCACGAAGATCCGGACGACATCCGTCGTTAGTACTTCCACCATATATTGCCGAAACCCAGGAGCGCTTATTTGCGTGCGGTAGGTACCCACTGGCAACGCGGGCATTTCGTAAAAATGACTTCGTTATTCGTAATGACCGTTCGCTCCGCGAGGGTCGGTCGCCATGTTGCGCACCAGAATCTTCGCGCCAGGCACGGGCCGGCCGGAGGGGTCAATCACCCTGCCGTTAACGTGCTATTGGACTTGGCGTGGACAATCCCTACCATTGTGCATAGGAGCAGAGTGCAACCGATAAGGCGCGGCAAACCTGCCAAAATGCGCTTAAATGTGCGAGGGTCGTGCATGACACCTGCCCTACAGCTTCTGATAGCCTTCAAATTTAGCATGTTTCAGCTTCTTCAAAGGTCGCCGTGCGGCAAGCAGCCGCATGAGAAATCAGAGCTATGCGCAATGGCGGCCGGATAACTGCGCAGTCGATCTCTGGCGAACACATGCGGCAGCCGGTTGTCGGGATTAGCCAGAGCGCGCTTCAGGAAGCACTTGGCGGCCTCCCGATCACGAGTTCAGATAGATAGAAATAGATCGTTTGCCCGCTACTGTCAACGGCACGGAACAGGTACATCCAGCGGCCCGAGATCCGCTACAAACGTTTCATCTATATCCAGGTCGACCCTTTCGGCTTGAGTTGCCCTCGTAGCCTGCGCTGTACCTCTGGGGCGTAGTTCTGTGTCCAACGCCACACGGTTGTGTGAAGTAGTTGCTCAAATCGAAACCAGCCGCAATCGGATGGCATATTGGATGAGTTCGGCTGTTGTCCGAACGCCAAGAACGCTCATCATTTCGTACTTATGAGTTTCAGCCGTCCTGGCGGAGATATTGAGGATACCAGCTACTTCCTTCATTGTTCGACCTTCGGCGACTAGCTGCAGCACTTCTCTCTGCCTTGACGTCAGTTTGGCTTCGCTTCCCCCCTCGCTCTTCGCCTCCATGAGAACGGTAATCATGTCCTTGGCGATGAGCGGTGTGACGTAGGCTCTTCCTTGCAAAATCTCGTGGATAGCTTGGATCAGTTCCTCCCCGGCAGAATTTTTCAGCACAAATGCGGAAGCTCCCGCCCGAAATGCGTCCGCAGCCAGGTGCGGATCCGCGTGCATCGTGAGGATAATCACCTTTGCTTCGATTCCATCGCTCTTGAGCTGCCGGACGGCGTCTAGACCATTCAGCAAAGGCATCGAAATATCCGCAATAATAACGTCCGGCTTAAGACGAGCGGCGGCCTCCAGTAAGGCGCGACCATCACGTACTGTCCCGACAAGGTTGAAGGAGTCCTTCAATAGCAACTCGAGACCTTGCGCAACAATCACGTGATCATCGGCGAGAAGAACCTTCGTGGAGTTCATTGTCGTCGCTAAGTCCGTGGACCGGTACCGTCGAAACTCAAGCCGTCCTGGGCAATACCCGCTAGTTATCGGCACGCCCAAAATAGCACAAGAAATCAAGGATTCACTTGTTAGTCGGCGTCACACGGAACCTTCAGCGCTCAAACGCCACAAAGAGTCTGTGTATGGATCGATTTCGTTTAGTTCGGCTGGGATTGCCTGCAGGTAGGTGAGACGAACGTTTGTCCTCGCAGCGCGCAATAGAGGGCTGGTATCAGTTCCTCCGCTGCAGTTAACTTGTGAACGTAGCCGCGAATTCCAACGCTGAGGGCCTGTTCCACCAACCGCGCGTCGTTGTGGGAGGTAAGCATCACTATGGGGATGTCAGGACGAGCTCTGAGCATCTTGCGGCTTGCTTCAATGCCGCTGAGGCCCGGCATCGCGAGGTCGGTTACGATCAGGTCAGGGATCAGCCTAGTCGCTGCCTCGACCACGGAAACTCCGTCGGTTGTCTTTCCAACAACATCGAAATCCGAAGCCAGCAATTCTTCCACATCGTTGAGCATCGCCACGCTGTCGTCAGCAAGCAGAACGCGCATCTTCACTGGCGGATTCTGTTTTGTATTCATCTCTACCCGTTACTTTTCCCCCAGCAGTCGCCTACCTGCACCGCTGTAACTTTAACTACAGCGGTTATCGGGGCCCTGGGTGCATCAGGAAAATTACGGACCGGCGAGTACGAAATACTCCTGCCAGCTACGAATCTCATTGACCATGTTGCGCCAACTGCTGCTCCGTTCGCCCGTTACTTGCGTCCAAAACTCAGCCGCATTACGGCCGGTGCAGCTCCGTACCTCTGCAAATACGTTGGATCCAATCGGACGTTCAGCGGCAGGACGTCCGGTTCTACTCGGATGGCACTGTTGTGCGCCGGACTTTTTTCCTGAACCGAGGCCATCGTACTGAACTTCGGCGGCGTCAACATTAGATCTATTGAACTGTCTGCCTTGGAGAGAGAGCCGGCGATCGGCGGCACAGTCTCTTTGCTCACACCTTCTTGCGGCGTTTCATATCGGGAGATGTCAAACTTCGTGATCGATGCCATCAGGTTCGGCGTAGCCTCTCCAGACTGCTGATTCTTTTCCAGGGTTTGCGAGAACAGCGTTCCGGCGAAGGTAAAGGATAAGGCGGCGTACATTGCCCGGCGGGTCAAGTTCTTAGATCTCATAACCATCTCCATGAATCGAGCGTAAGGGATAGGTTGAAAGATCCAAATCGGGGATTTTGCGGACTTCTCAGTGCAAATTTACGCAGCGTGTCCGGCCATTTTCGTACGCCGGACGGAAGAGGAGACTTGGAGGGTTAGGTGCCGTTCAAGGGGATTCGCGCCGTCAGGGTCGTTCCGCGATTCAATTTCGAGGTGACCTGGACGCTTCCCTGACAGAGCCGGACGCGCTCTTCCACGCTCACCATGCCCAGTCCACCGCTAGGCGCGGTCTCAACATCGAATCCCCGGCCTTCGTCGCTAATAGAGAGGTGAAGATCGTTGCCCGCGATCGCGAGTACAACTTCGGCGACCTTCGCGCCGGAATGCTTGGCGACATTCCGAAGCGCCTCCTGAACTACTCGGTAGGCGCATAGGGCGATATTTTTAGGGATCGCCTCGTTACCTTTGGGCGCGGTGAGCTTGACTTCTACCCCTTCAAGCCGGCTGAACTCGGCCGTGAATGACTGTAAGGCGACGGTCAGGCCTGCGTGTTCCAGTACCGCGGGATGCAGTTGATGCGAAAGCCGGCGAATGTCCTCGGCCAGGTCGGACACGCGGCACTGGAGATTCGCAATTTCACTGGCAATAGAGTCCGTCGAGGGCGGCACTCGCTTCTTAATCAGGCTGATCCTAATCGCAAGGGAAGCTACTTTCTGAACGATGTCGTCGTGAAGCTCTCGCGAAATACGGCTGCGTTCCTCCTCTTGCGCGGTGATGAGTCTGCCAGCCAGCTCCCGAATCTGTTCGCTCTTCCGGCGAAGCTCCTGTTCGGCATGCTTGCGTAGCGTGATGTCTGTCACCATCCCCAGTGATCCGCCGAACTTGCCGCCCTCCTTCCAAATTGGGGTTGTGGAGACGATCCCCCAGAGTTCTGAACCGTCCTTGCGCCGAAAGCGGAAGTCGAATTGCTCGGCGATCCCAGCTCGGCGCCGCTGCATCCGTTGATTCGGTTCTTCTGTCGACTCACTCTCGGCAAAATCGCGCGTCGAGCGTCCGACCATCTCATCCACCGAGTAACCGAGCATTTCCGCCATACGCTGATTGACGAACACGATGATGTTGGAATCGTCAATCATCCAGATACCTTCATAGGCTGTATCTACGATCCGGCGGTAACGCTCCTCACTCCGCTTCAGAGCCTCCCCGGCATAGTGACGCTCTATGGCAATCGCAGCGAGGTGCGTGGCCGCGGCTGTCAATCGCAACTCATCGGCTTTTGGGCTCCGCGGCTCGTGGTAGTACATGGCGAAAGAACCCAGCACCTTGCCATCGTGTGTCTGAATCGGCGTCGACCAGCACGCCCGCAACCCAAACATTTCTGCCAACGCGCGGTAGTCCTCCCACAGCGGGTCTTGAAGGATATCGGTGACGATCACCTGCTGTCCCCGGTACATTGCTGTTCCGCACGACCCGGCCTTCGGCCCGATTGGCGCGCCGTCTATTGCTCTGATATAGCCCTCAGGCAGGCTAGGCGCGGCTCCGTGGCGCACATGCACGCCGTCTTCATCCAACAACAGAATGGAGCAGAGCATCCCGTGCGATTGCGGTTCGATGAACTCCACGATCCCCTTCAGGGCCTCGTGCAACGGAACATCAGCCGCGATCATCTCGAGCACATGTCTCTGCCCCGCGTGGAATGCCTCCTCCTTCCTGCGCTCTGTGACATCGACCATCACCCCACGAAGCCGTGCCGGCCGTTCCTCGCTCGTCTCAACAGTCACCATGTCGCGCAACCACACGATTTGCCGATCGGAGGCGATCATTCGGTATTCAAGTTGATGGTCCTCGCCATTATTCGTAGCAGTCACACGGATGTTCGCGGCCGAGATCCGGTCATCCGGGTGGACATGGTCTTGCCAGAAGCTCGGATCTTTGAGCCACTGCTCTACTGGATACCCCAAAATGCGTTCCGCCTGCTTGCTAACAAACGTGAATTTCCACTCCGGCAATGCAAGCTCCCAGACAATGCCGTCGATGGATTCAACTAGCGACTCGAATTGTAGCTGTGCGTTGCGCCGACCTGAGCCGCTACGCTCTTGAACGGCTTCCGTGATCTTTTTTTGGGCTGGCGCGTTCATCGATATCTCCTTAGACGCGAACCAGAGAAATAGTGCGTGTCGCACCAGTTTCGCGAACAGGTCCCGTTATTGATCGTGGTGACCAATTCAGTATCGAAGAGCCTCCATCCTTAACGTTTTGCTTTCGGCGTCGCCGCTGCTCCTCGTAATTTAGGCTTCACAGCGATGGCCCTGCAGAAGCACATGCGTGCATCGCTCTCTTTGATGACGATCGTCATTTGGGGAGCACTTTCCGAATCTGTTCGGCCACAGCTTCGGGGGACTTCGAGGCGTCTATCTCGTGGATGTCGGCTTGTGGGAAATAAACATGAGCAAAATCTACCTCGCGATGATAGTCCTTTAGTCCTTGCTCGACATCCGCGGGGCTCTGGTTTTTGAGCCTCTTTCGCACTGCGTTGTCCGACAAACGGAGCTGAATAATAACAGGCTTCGGCAAGTTGAGTTTCGGTACCAGGTCAGCGAGATAATCGCCCTGCTCTTTGGATGCAGGGTAACCGTCCAGAATCACCCCTTTCGAAAGATCCGAGGAGCCGAGTTTCTCTTCCACGAGCTTGTTCAGAGCGGGGTCGAGACGCGGTTCCACGCCGTGAATTGCGGGGTGCCGAAACTTCTCAAACGCCTGATGATTCTGTTCAATTAAGTTGTCGGAGGATATGAGAGCCATCCCACGATCCTTCTGGAGAATCGTGGCTTGGGTGGTTTTGCCGGCACCCGGAGGACCGATAAATATGATCAAGGGACCGGCCGCCTGGGCGTGTGCCATCCAAACGAAACACAGAATACACGCTCGTCGACTCGTCCGACCGAGGCTTGCAGGAGGAGCCGAAGAAGGCTTGCTCTTTTTGTGTTGGCGGCGAATGGCTGAAAGCCCTTCTTACAGCAGATTCTATATTCTAACGGCAGTTTCGCACATCGCGGATGGAATTCTGGGGCTAACTCGAGAGAGCAGCCGCCCAAATAAGCGAAGCAGAATTCTGGATCTGCCTACGCCGAGTGAAAACGATTTGCGCCAGTTCCTTCCATCGAACGCGTTCTGGTGCTCGATCGGTGCCTGCGAACAATTGCCCGGAAACAAAATACACGGCCGCATCGTCCGTTCGAATAGCCCAAGGACGACTTTTGCTGTGTATCGTTTCTGAATCGCGGACCGAAGGAGGACGGCGGCAGGAAAGCGAGGGCGCTTGGCAGCCGCAGGCAGATGATTTGGCGTGGAGCAGGGTTCTTGCCGTCTCCCCTGCTTATTGGCGACTCCGGGAACGGTAAAATCGTTCACCGAGAACAGCTCGGGGGAACCAACACGCATGCAACCGAATCATCTGCCGGCACGCTCCGGATGTCCATGAGCCTGCTTCAGTTCATAACGGCTGTTCCATGGGACGTACGGCGCGGAAGCGGATGCTATGTCGGAACCAGCACCTTGGTCGAAGCGCTTCGTCAGCTCGGGATCGACGTCGTGTTGGTTACTCCGGGAATCATCGCGCCAGTGTACACGGCCAGGCGCCTGCTGTTCAACGAGACATTGCGGTGGCGTCGCTTCAGCGGTGACGCCACCGTCGGCATTGATGCCGATGGGTATGCCATCGCCGGCAGGCCGGGTGCGCTCCCACACATCGCCTGCATCAAAGGAGTTTTGGGCGACGCTGTTCGCTTTGAGCGGGGCATCACGCGCGCAACTATGGCATTTCAGGCCCGCCTTGAGGCAAAACATGCCCGTCGCGCCGATCGGGTGATCACCGTCAGCCAGTACTGCGCGCACCGTCTCGAAGAACTCTATGGCGTAAAAAACGCGCTAGTCGTGCCGGAATTGATTGACCTCCAGAGGTGGTTGCGGTTATTCCGGGCAAATCCTGCTGTTCCCGACCCCCACAAGTTCACGGTTTTATCCGTATGCCGGTTCTATCCCCGCAAACGCCTGGACGTGCTGCTCCATGCCACCGCTCTATTGCGTGATCGTCTTCCGCAACTCGAGATTCGAATTGTCGGCCACGGCCCCGAGTACGGACGCCTCTCGCGGCTGTCTTCGGAGCTGCGTATCGAACCGGTCATTCACTGGCTCGGCGATGCCAGCGCTAATACGTTGGCGTCGGAATACAATCGGTGCGATCTTTTTTGTCTGCCGAGCGCCCAGGAAGGCTTCGGTATCGTATTTCTCGAGGCCATGGCTGCTGGGAAACCGATTGTCGCCGCGCGCGCGGCTGCGGTCCCTGAAGTAGTTCGCAGTGGCATTCTGGTAGAGCCCGGCCATCCCGAGGCGCTCGCCGAAGCCATCCTTTCCCTCTATCATGATCCCGAACAGCGCAAGTCTCTCGGCGCAGCCGGCTTGCGCGACGTGGAACAGTTCGAAATGCGCCGCATCGCCACGCGCTTCATCAAAGAAGTTGCGAAAATCGTGCCCGCGATCAAAGTTGCGCAAGGTTCGGAGGTTGGGCATGCGAGCTGAGCCGCATTCGAATCCACCGCAGCCAGATCTCCGGAAAGGTCTTCTCGCAGGCGAGTGCTTGCTGAGTTTGACGACTCCTCGCGCCCTGACCCCGAACAGCGGCGAAGCCCACCATCCAAGTCTTTCGATTCGTACGGCTTACGCTCCACCTTGCGGGCAGTGAAATCGTCTAGCACAAGAAATCGGACTGCCATCCTGCATGAGTATTGGAAAAAAGGAACCGATTTGTTACCTTCGTCATCATCTGCATCAGGCGATGCGTTCTGTTCAACCCTGGCTTCGGACGCGGTTCGCCGCGGCGCTTCTTTTTTCGATCTCTCGACTAGTTGCTTGGCCACAACTGGTAGGGACGGAATCCGTCGGACAAAGCAGTGCCACACCCACAACAGGTATTCTCCAAGGCAGGGTGCTAGATGAAGCTGGGGCTGCAGTTGCGGCTGCTCCGGTCAATCTTAAATATGAAACGGGTGAGTCGCACAGCACAAACACCGACTCTGAAGGAAGTTATTCCTTTTCGGCATTGCCTGCCGGTCAGTTGACGTTGACTATCACGGCGCCAGGGTTTGCCTCGTTCACAAATCCGCGAATCCTCTTAGCCCCCGATCGGGGTTTAAGGCTCGCTGACACAACATTACACGTTGCGGCTAATTCTTCCAAAGTGGAGGTGACTGCTTCGAAACGGGACGTTGCGGAAGCGCAGATGCAATCAGAGATAAAGCAGCGATTACTTGGCTTTCTTCCGAACTATTACGTTGTTTACTATAAAGATCCGGTTCCACTCAATGCGGGGCAAAAGATGCGCTTGTCGCTTCGCCTCGCCATCGATCCGGTCAATTTTGGAATCGCGGCTGCCCAGGGCGCGGTTGAGACAAATAGTAAGAATTACGCAGAGTACGGAATGGGAGCAGAGGGTTTCGGTAAACGATATGCCGCAGCATATGCCGACGGCTTCATTGGCACGATAGTCGGATCGGGGCTGTTTCCTATGCTGTTGCGACAGGACCCGCGTTACTACTACAAAGGGACCGGCAGCGTTGGCTATCGTGTTCTTTACGCACTCTCCTGGTCCTTCCGCTGCAAAGGTGACAACGGAAAGTGGCAGTTTAACTACTCGTCGCTCCTAGTACTACTGTGTTATAAGTAGAACAATTTGATGTAGAATTGTTTTGTGGGAAAGAAGGCCTCCGAGCCAGGCCCACAACAGAAGCGCTTTGCGGCATATATGGGGGGGCTGGCCAAAGCCGCGGGACATGCCGATCGCGAGATTCCAGTGAGGAATTAGTGCACAGGATTGCTTTTGCCCGGCGAACGAAAGAGCGTGGAACCGATGGCGGCGCGATTGGCTCCGGACAACGTGCGGCGCATGCAGCAGTGGTTACATCACGTGATCGCGGATGCACCGTGGAGCGATGAAGCGCTGCTGCGGCAGGCGCGGAACTGGGTTTTACCTGCCCTGCAAAAGCAAGGCCCGGTAGTGTGCTGGATTGTGGATGACACGGGATTCCCGAAGAAGGCAGTCATTCGGTGGGGGTAGCCCGGCAGTACTGCGGTCAGGTTGGCAAACAGGAGAACTGCCGTGTGGCGGTGAGTTTGTCGGTGACCACTTGGTCGGCTAGCCTCCCGATTGCCTTTCGTCTGTACCTACCTGAGGTGTGGACGGAAGATAAGAAGCGCAGGTCGGAAGTCGGCATTCCAGAAGAAGTTCAGTTTCAGACGAAACCACAGATTGCGCTCGGGCAGATTCGTGTCGCCGTGGAAGAAGAGGTCACTCGTGGCGTGGTAGTGGCCGATGCCGGTTATGGGGTCGACGGGCGGTTCCGGGCAGGCGTGACGGAGTTGGGGCTAGAGTATGCGGTAGGCGTGCAGTCCTCGCTTTCGGTATGGGCGCCAGGCACGGAACCAGTGCCGCCTTTGCCGCGAAAACAGACGGGCCGACCGCCTCGTCTGCTGCGGAGAGATAAAGACCATCAGCCCGTCTCAGTGAAGGAGCTGGCGTTCTCCTTACCGGCAGAGGCATGGAGGACAGTGCACTGGCGGGAAGGCACGCGACACAAACTGCGCTCCCGTTTTGCCGCGTTGCGAGTTCGCCCGGCGCACCGCGATTACTGGCAGGCCGAACCACACGCGCAGGAATGGCTGTTAATCGAATGGCCGAAAGACCAAGCCGAGCCGACCAAATACTGGCTTTCGACGCTGTCCACCGCTGCCAAGGTAAAGGAGCTGGTGGCGATTGCCAAACAGCGCTGGATCATTGAGCGTGATTACCAAGAGTTGAAGCAGGAACTTGGACTCGGCCACTACGAAGGAAGAGGCTGGCGCGGTTTTCACCATCATGCCACGCTTTGCATTGCCGCTTACGGCTTCTTACTGGCAGAGCGAAGCCGTTTTTCCCCCTCCGCCCGCGCCGGCAAACTGGACTTATGCGCCCCGCCACTTCCTCCCGGCTTCCAACCCCGCGGTGCAGCGCGCCCGAGCCGAGCGGCATAATCCGAGTTCCATCGCTACCCTTCGCCTGCGCCTCGCCCGCCTGCTCCTCCACCAACTCCCTTGTTGCCCTTTCTGTTGCGCGCTTCGTTTATCACACAGTAGTACTAGGCGACGTTGCTTCAGCCAGCATTTCGAACCTGTATTATCCGAAGGCGATTAGCAACAGCGCAGGAGAGACCGTAAAGTACAGCATGCTGAACTTAGCCTCGCAGGGCGTGACTGCACTATTACAAGAATTTTTGTTCAAAAAGATAACCACTCACTCCAATGACCCGGGGAAGTTGTAGCGGTCTCTCTTGCGGGCGCTTTGATCTGAAACCTGGCGGATGGCCCTCCCGCTCGCCTTTCGACAACTCAGGAAGCAGCACGGACTGAGCACGAGGCTGCCGCAGAATTTGCTCAGATCAAAATCAGAACACCGGTTACTTCGAAATAATCACCCGGAAGACGAAACAAAATACGCCGCAGCGAGGAGAAACAACATCTTACTCTCGATGTGATTTCAGAGGACGAACATGATGCAAACCCTTCCTCGCGTCCATTTGCATTATTTTCGCGTGCAGGGCTTCCGATGCTGCCGTAAATGAAACCTTCGCTGAGTTGGCTCCTCATCTTCGTTCCAATTACGCTCGCGGTGGAGCACATCGGGGTGCCCCTACCCGTGTTGTTCTTCTCCGCCGCATTAGCGCTGATTCCTATCGCGGGTCTGATTGTGAAAGCGACGGAGCAGATCGCCCTACGAACCAACGATGCCGTCGGAGGATTGCTGAATGCCACTTTCGGGAATGCCCCCGAACTGATTATCGGGATGGTCGCGCTTCGTGCAGGCCTGCTCGACATGGTGCGGGCTTCTCTGATCGGCGCGATTCTGGCCAACCTGCTTCTGGCTCTGGGCCTGTCTTTCTTTCTGGGCGGCATTCGCCACCATGTCCAACGATTCAATCCGACGGCGGCGCGTACTTACAGCACGACGATGCTGCTAGCTTCCATGAGTATGGGGATACCTAGTGGCTTCAGCCGCTACCTTGCGCCCGATGCCTTTATTCGCGAGGAACGGCTGCTGAAGGTCGGCATCGCCGTGTTGCTCCTGCTCGCTTATGGATTGTACCTATGGTTTTCCCTGGCTACTCACCCCGGCGAATTCGCCAGTGCGGAAAGCGACAGCGGAGAGCGCGAGCATGGCAAGCGATGGAGTTGGGGGCGGGCGGCTGGAACTCTGGTAGCGGCTTCTATCCTCGCGGCATGGATGAGCGAGATTCTGGTAGGCGCCGCCGAGGGCACCGGCAAAGCGCTCGGAATGTCGCCGATTTTCATCGGAATCGTTTTGCTTGCGATTGTGGGCGGCGCGGCAGAAAGCGGATCCGCTATCGCCATGGCTCGACGAAACAAGATGGATCTGACGATTGGGATCGCTCTGGGCAGTTCCATCCAAATCGCACTGTTTGTGGCTCCGATGCTGGTGCTTACGAGTTATTTTCTTGCGCCACAGCCTTTGAACCTGTCGTTTGGACGCGCTGAAGTCGGCTCGTTGTTCCTGGGAGTGATTCTGGGGGCGCGCTGGTGTGCGGTGATGGCCAATCTAACTGGTATGAGGGGGTCCAACTGGTTACGATTTACGCCATTATGGCGCTCATGTTTTTCCTGATCCCGCAGCTAGGGAGGTGACGCGTGTTGTCGTCGAATTCCGAGCCGAGCCCGTCGGATCCCGTTCGCAAGGCCCAGCCGACTTTTTCGGATTGGTATTTCGCGCGCCGCTACAGTGTGCTGTTCCTTTCTCTTATGGTCACGCTCATTCTGGCTCCGGTCAGCGAGGAATATCGACTGCCAGGCTGGCCAGTGGAGTTGTTGTACCTGATGAACCTGACAGCCGCAGCCGTCGGGCTCGACAGTTCGCGCGGGCGGAGATGGGCTATGGTCGTCGTCACTTTAACCGCTGCTTTCAGAATTCTGGGCCGGTGGTTTAACCTGGAGGCGGCCTCAGAATTGGCGACGACGCTATTCGTGGGGGTGGTGGCTCTGGCGGCGATTACCTCGTTACGATTCGCGTTCCAGCCGGGGCATGCAGACAGAGAGCGGTTGGGCGCCGCGTTGAGCACCTATCTGCTTGCCGGCCATATGTTCGGAGTGTGTTACTGGCAAGTGCAACAATTGCGAGCGGGAACCTTCGCAACTAGCGGGGCGCCCGTGGTCGTCGGCGCCCTGGATTTGTCGACGTGCGTGTATTTCAGCTTCGTGACATTGGCTACTCTGGGATACGGCGATATCGTTCCGTTGACCCCGACAGCTCGAGGGCTGGCGGTGAGCGAAGCGATCATAGGGCAACTTTATCTCGCAGTGCTGGTAGCCCGGCTCGTCGGAAGCAGACGTGAATGAAATCGCGGCTAACCTTGAGTTTCTTCGGCGCATCTGTCGAGCACAAACTCTTCCCGATGGCCGCATAACAACCCGTCGCCGGAGGCCATCCCGGCCACCACTTGTCTGAAACACAAAAGAGTAATTCGCGCCCGTTGTAGTCAAACATCGGTCCTATGTCCTCTGTCTGCGGAAGGAAAACCTGCGGCCCATCCGAGACATTCCCGGGTATGGCGCACAGGAACCTTGAACGTAAGCGTCAAACCAACCCAGGTCAGCGCGGTGAAGCGGACCAGCGGGCTGGGGTGAGGGTGGCGACTTCCGAAAGCGTCCGCCGGTTCATCCCTGGTAGTATGTCGGCGAGATAATCCTTCACAGGTATGCCCAGCCTGCGGCACGATTCCACGACGGAGAGGCTCGCCGCGACTTTTGGACCGGCCTGCACGCTGCCAACATGTAGCCAGTTCTTTCTTCCGAGCGCCATCACGCATTCATTCTGCCCATATCGGGCAGGAAGTTGACGTTCACTATCGTTGGCACCCGTTTTACGGGCGACGATTGCGGGTGCAGTCCAGTGAACAGCGCGCTAGCGGCCGGGTCATCCATGTCGAGGTGGCGCCCGGCATAGTAACGGTATTGCCAGAGTGGATGGTCGACGCCAGCGTCTGTGCCGGAATGGCCCTCGGCGCACCGCGCGTCTCGATAGACGCCCTTAGGAAACTGGGTCGGCTACTCCTGGAGCGCGGATTTCGGCGAAGCTTCTGTGATGACTCAGCAGTCGTCCAGGAGAACCGAGATGAGCAAACCGCGCAAGATCCAGAGGGAACAGCCGCCACCACCAGCCGAGCCGCACCAGATGAGTATCGCGTTCGAGTCGAACCGCCTTCGCGGTCTGCCCGCAGCCGAGCGGATGAAGGTCTTGATGGACCTGGTTTATCTGCTGATGCTGGCGGCCGGGGTCGCGAGCGAGGAGGACGACGATGAGCGCTGAGATACTGCCCGCGGTGCTCCTGAAGCGCAAGGCCGTGGTCTATGTGCGTCAGTCACGCAAACGCAGGTACAAACGAATCTGGAGAGTCTGCGCCGGCAGTACGATCTGGTTGAAGTGGCGCGGCGCCATGGCTTCGTCAACATTGAAGTAATTGACGATGATCTCGGGCGTTCTGCCAGTGGCTCTGTGGACAGACCGGGCTTCGAGCGGCTGGTCGCTTCCGTTTGCGCTGGAGATGTCGGCGCAGTGGTATGCTTCGATGCTTCGCGGTTGTCTCGCAACGGTCGAGACTGGCATCATCTGCTCGAGTTGTGTGGCCTGGTCCAAGCGCGAGTGATCGACATGGACGGTGTGTATGACCCGTGTCGCCCGAACGATCGCCTGCTGCTCGGAATGAAGGGTAGCATCAGCGAGTTCGAACTCTCCGCGATCCGTTCGCGCATGCTCGATGCCAAACACGACAAAGCCCAGCGCGGTGAGCTGCGTATCAGCGTGCCGATCGGCTACGTCTGGCATCGCGAGATCGGTCTGGGTTTCGATCCGGACCTGCGGGTGCAAGAAGCAGTCCGTGTGATCTTTGCGCGCTTCCGTCAGCACGGTAGCGCACGTCAAGCATTGTTGTCGCTGGCCGCTGAACAGATGCACTTTCCGCGTCCCTCCGATGGCAAGAAGTTGGTGAGCTTCGAATGGACGCCGATTCGTTATCGCAGCGTCATCTCGATCTTGAAGAACCCGTTCTACGCCGGCGCCTATGCCTACGGCGAAAGTCAGAAGCGCACGGCGCTGATCGAGGGGCGTGCACGTACGACGTATAAGCATCGCAAGCCTTTTGACCAGTGGGAGATTATCATCAAAGAACACCACGAAGGCTTCATCGAGTGGAGCGAGTTCGAACGCAATCAAAAGTTGCTCGCAGCGAACGCCTACGGGAAGGCTGACGGAGTCAAGTCCGGACGCGGTGGTCGCTCGTTGTTGCCTGGACTTCTGCTGTGCGGACGCTGCGGCCGTCGACTGAAGGTCGTCTACTCAGGTCGGGCTCCTGGTCAGCCGGTGTACCGTTGCGAGCTTCCCAACCAGATGTTCGGCCGCCCACGATGTATTATCTTCGGAGCAAAGCGCGTGGATGCTGCCATCGCACGCGAGTTGCTGCGTGCTCTGGAACCGATGGCTATTGAGGCGGCACTGCAAGCCGAGGGCAGGCATATGGAGCTACAAGGCGAGCGACGACGCATCGTGGAGTTGGAACTGCAGCAGGCGCAATACGAGGCCTCGCTTGCCGAGCGACGCTACGCTGCATGCGATCCCGATAACCGGCTTATCGCCGCACAGCTTGAAAAAAGCTGGGAAGCAACGCTGCTGCGTGTACAAGCCTGTGAGGTGCGATTGGCTGCGCTTGAAACGCCAAGCTCCACCGCACCAATACCCGACTTTGCCGGGCTCGCAGACGACCTCGAGGCGGCCTGGAATGCGCCAGGGGTGACCATGCGATCGCGCCAACAACTTCTTCGCGCGCTCATCGCCGAGATCATCGCCGATTACGACCATAGCTTGCGAGAGATCGTCCTCAAGATCCACTGGCGCGGCGGCCAGCATTCTGAACTCCGAGTTCCTAAGCCCAAATCCGGAGAACATGGCTGCCGAACTGCTGACAAAGCTGTTGCCGTGATCGACACCATGGCAACGCGATGGTCGGACGAGGACATCGCTGCCACGTTGAACCGCATGGGATTGCCTACCGGCGAGGGTAAAACGTGGACTGCAAACCGAATCAGCTCGTTACGTCGCGTACGAGGAATAAACGCGTATCGATCGGCCGAGAAGAATGGAGAGTGGCTCACCATGTCGGAAGCCGCCGTGAAACTCGGCGTCTCACATCATCAGATCCGTCGGCTCATCAAACAAGGCATCCTCGCCGCTGATCAGGTCGTTCCCGATGCTCCATATCAAATTCGAGCGAACGATCTGCTGGATGAGCGCGTCACTATGGCGATCGCACGAAAAAATCGGCCGTATCGGCCGAATTCCGAGAATCAAACTTCTATGTTTTCAGAGATTTGAAAATGACGTGCACAATGAACCCCCTTTGCTACCGGACGCATCGAGTTTTCCGCCAGATTGTTGGACAATTCGACTTCGGCGTAGTCGAAACACCGGAGCAGTTTGGTCCACATATTTAATGTGTACGCTGCCGCCAGGCCCAGCGCGCTTTTCGGCAACACTTGTTTTATGAGCGCCAGGCATGCCTCGCGAATGTCGCGCACCCATTCTTTGGCGTATTTGTGCCGCTGCGTCAGGCGTTCGTCCGTACTCAATTCGCGCTGGCGTGCGTCGCGGTCGATGAGGAACAATGCGTCCATGCGCGTGACCATGGCGATCGCTGGCGCATCCTGCGGATTCACTTTCACCGCGTCGACAAACTTGCGACGCGCGTGCGCCTTATCTGGGCGACAAGATAAGGCGCATTATCCAGATTCTGGCGTTATCCAGAGTTGAGCAGCGTTGAGCCTGGGGTGCTTAATTGCGCGTGCCCGGGCGAAGGCGCACTCCGGATAACGTCAGAGCGTTTCGAGGAACGCCAGGAGTTTTGGCGAGGGCTGCCACTTTCGCGCCGCCGTTGGAGCAAGGCCAGACCGTTTCCAGAACGCGTCGAGCACGCTGCGTTTCATTTGCAGATTGGTCGTGATGTAGCGGCTTGTTGTGCTGACGGATGCATGGCCAAGATAGTCGCGAATCACTGACACATCAACGCCAGCTTGCAGTAAGGCAACGGCGCAACTGTGCCTCAGCATGTGTGGGGTCACCCTATGTACGCGCCACCGGGAATTGTTCTTGGCTGCTAAGCGGACGTATTTCTGAATCAAGTAAGCTACACCGTCGCGCGTCAGCGGCGTGCCGCGATGGCTCTGAAAAAGCGCATCGTTTTCGCGTTCAACGCGAATGATGTGCTTCAACGCAGAGGCCGTCTCTGACCAAAGCGGACAGATCCGTTCTTTGCGGCCTTTACCGAGAAGCCTAACCTGGCGAGGGCGCTCCAGTCGGAAATCACTCGCGCGCAGGGCTAATATTTCATTTACGCGTGCCCCGGTATTGTAGAGCAACAGCAGTAACGCGTGGTCACGAGCAGCACGTGGGGAACGGATATCAACGGCTGCAATCAGCGCCCGGGCTTCTTCGGGCTCAAGGTATGCGATGGCTCGATGAGTCGTTCGCTTATTCCGGATTGCGAGTAGGCGGCTGTACTGCCCAGCTCGCGTCACATCATTACGCAGAAGATGTTGTACGAAGCTCCGGATCGCTGCCAAGCGGCAGTTTCGGGTAGCCGCCGAGTTGCTGCGCTTAGATTCGATGTGATCCAGGAATGCGAGTACGGCTTCAGCCTGAAGATCGTCAAGATCCAAGTCTGCGACTTGCCTTCGCTTTCGGTCAGCCAAGAACAGGAAGAGCAGTTTAAGTGCATCGCGGTAAGCACGCACGGTGTGAGTACTGGCTCCGCGAGTCGACCGAAGATAGCTAACGAAGAAGCTCTGGGTGAGCGCAAGAAGTGAGTTCGGCTTAGATCGGATCATGAGTTTTCATCCTCTGTGCGAATGTTCCGATATCGCCGGTGTAGCCGATACGCCGCCAGTTCCAGCAGTTCGGGCGTGGCATTCAGATAGCTTTCTGTGCCGAGAATGTCCACATGCCCCATGTATGCCGACAACAACGGCAATCGGGCTTGGAGGTCCACGCCCTCGCGATACCATCGCGTGAGCCGCTCAACGGCGAAAGCATGCCGCAAGTCGTAGGGACGAGGTCCAGCACCGCCTTTGTGCGGCGTGAGTCCGGCTTTATCGAACAAACGGTGCAGCGTACTGTGCGCGGTGCCAACTGGTAACCGTTGTCGATTGATGCCTACAAAGAACCGGGTCTCCGGACCACACGCTGCATAACCTACCCGGTCAGCTACATATCGGTCCAACTCGCTGGATAGCGTGCGGTGAAAAGGAACCCAGCGGGCTCGCCCCTTGAAAGTTTCGATGAACAGCACGCCGGATCGCGTATTCACATCGCACATCCGAAGGCGAAGCGCCTCGCCAAAGCGGATGCCTGTGCAATAAAGCATGAGCAAGAGCGTCCTGTATAAGCACGCCCGAAACGGTGGGCGGCCGAGGTTCGCACAGAGGCCCAAGATCTTCACGACATCAACTTCGGAAAGATGGTACGGCACGAAGCACGACTCGGTTGGAAGCCGAGGCCAATGTGGTTCCACAACATGCAGGTGCGGTAGCCGGCGAAGATAAGCGAATAGCTGCCGGAGAATCGCGGCATCCATGGAAACGCTGACTGCTTTGCGGCTGGGTTTACTCGCAAGCCATTCAAGCGCGGCTTGATCGAGTCGCCATCTAGGGTGTTTATCCGCATAGATGGAAAGGAACCGGTCGAACTCGCGTAACGAAAACGCCGCCCGGCTGTATCCATATCCCAAACTCCGCTTGAACCTCAGAAAGCCATGCAACTCATCAGCAACCGGACCGTGGAAAATCTTGTTCATCGCGGCACCGGCAACCCAATGCTACGAAGGCGCTTCATAGCAACGCGGACATAGATAGATGTCGAAGAAGCGCTGCGATGTCCGAGAATATCGCTCACCA
>CAVWRP010000002.1:0-541645 GCA_963757345.1 Terriglobia bacterium
GCTGAAAACTTAGGTCCAAGAGATTTGACCGGTTAAAATACTGCGATCCGAAAATAGGAACCGAGATCTCGATCTCGCTGGGATTGAACGATTTCTGTTTTGGACATATCAGCGCTTCGAAGATTGTTTCTGTCCAGCGACCATACTCTTCACCAGAGACCTGTGCTCACAGCCCAGAGCGGCGCTTGCAAGTTTCTCTTGAATGCGGCGCGTCAGCTCGTTCTGGCGTTCTGGCGTAACGAACGTGTAGTCTCCGGTTGTGTCCAGATCTCGATGGCCGGCGATCTTCGAAGCTTCGATCGCGCTGCCGCCTACCTCCTGACGCCATGTAATGTTAGCCCGACGGAAAGAATGCGGGCCCAGTCCGGCGAAATCGCATCCTTCCGCTTGAGCCGCTTGGTGCAGTGCATCACGCACACCGGAATCCCAGAGTGGCTTACCCGGCGCCCGCTTCTGCTGGAAAACAAAGGCATCGCGTATGGCCCGGATATTCGAACTTTCGAGGATGAGAGCTGTTTAGGGGCCCAAGGGTGAGGCTTGGGAGAATCAGATGAAAACCGATGCCGAGAACGCTCGATCCCTTTCAGTTCTTGCTCGTGGCGGTTGCCGGATGGATGAATCAGCGCCAGCAGCAAGTCATCGAGTATCTGCGAGAGGAGAATCGAGTACTGCGGGAGCAGCTCGGTGATCGTCGATTGCGCTTCAATGATGACCAGCGCCGCCGCTATCACGAGGAACGAAATCATCAGGGCAACGGCAATTAGCTGTTGTTTCCTCGAGCTGTACTCTCAAACGCCACGCCTCACGGGAACGTTCGCTGTCAGCAGCGACTCGGCGGGCTACTCAAGTACTATCACCGAGAAGCGGCATGAGCATCGGGCAGCAGCCGATCCAGTTGTCAGGCTTCTACGTGGCTGGATTGCTCTGCCTCGGGGCGGCGGTTCTGAAGCTCACATTAGACGAGCACTGGTCGTGGTGGCGGGTTCTGCTTCCCTCTGGGCAGTGTTGGGCCACAACATCTTATATATAGTGGTCGGCTTTACTGGCTGTTCTTTGTCTCTCAGGGCCCACCGGAAGAAGAAGACATCACCATCCGCGAGGACCCTCCGCATCGCTATGAACTCGCGGCGATGCTGTGCTTCCTGCTGTTCGCACATAACCTGCTCGGACGGCTCGAGGGAGCAGGCCAGCGGATGTGGGAATGGCTTAGAACCGGTCAATGGCAGTTGCTCTTACTGTTCGGTCTTCTGAGCCTGATCTGTCAGCTTTTGTTCTGGTCTGAAGTTGTCCAAATGAACCATGGCGCCACCCGAAGAACGTAGCTGTTGATGAGATTGGGCTGCTGCCAGGACTGTTCAGAGTCAGTATATAGATTCGATGAGTTTGCCGAACTTTCAAACGAAACGCCTCAAGTTCTCACAGCGGTCTATAACTTTCGGTTTTCGCAACGCGTTTCAATTTCGGGCCATACGGGTTCAGCTTTCACCGCCCGAACTGGCTTTTTATCCCGTCGCTAACACATGCGCGACGTTGCATGGTCGCAGCAGGTTTCCGGTAACCCACTTATGAGGCACTGGGACGGGATTAACGGCCGATAGCTGCACCGATCAGGTCAATGGAATCGAGAATGATGCGTGTCTTGCGGTCGTACACGACAGCCACGCCATCGATATAGCCGAACTCACAATTTGGAGGTGGAGGAGGAAGCTGGCGAACCAATTGGCTGGGAAATGACTGCATTTTCTTTTGCCAGCCCGGGGGCAAGATGCCTGTCCGATAGTATTTCGTCCGCAGGCCCGGAGGTAGATTCCTGGGTCCGCCGTAATATTGCGCGATCCTGTCGTAGTCCTGGTCTCGAAAATAGCGCGACTCGCGATCACCGTCACGACTATCCTCTTGCCGGTTTTTCTTATCCTTGCCATGGCCTTTGCCTTGGCCGTTCGCAAAAACGAGATTAGCCCGTACCGCAAGAACCCCAAACAATGCGATCAGGAATTTACGTCGCTCCATGTCTCCGGACCCTCCCCAGTTGTAGTGTCAGTGCCGCCACAAAATTATCAACCGGTATTGATGAAGGCAGTCAACGAAGATATGTGACCAAATGACGTTTCCCATCGTTAACCGGCACAACTGCTAAGCGCGGCGCCGGTAGCAGAATTGAATGGAATGATCGGCATCCCGTCTCGCACGTATGCTCGCCTGCAGCCCCGCGCGGTCTTGCAACCTGCTCCCAGCGCACCGCGTGATACCGCAAGCAGCATCCGCACGGTTTCGTTGCGAAGTTTGAGTAAGCAGTGTGAGGTGGACCCCAAAAATTGGACACGGTGCTAAGGATGATTCGGCGCGTCAAAAATGAAAGGAAACGATGATGCCGACCACGCGCAAGATCTACCCACCAAACTTGAAAGCAAAAGTCTCAGTGGAGGGGATCAAGGCACAGAAGACGATTACAGAATTGGCGCAGCTTTACCATGTAAATCCGAATTTGATCGCGAAATGGAAGAAACAGGCATTAGCGAGCCTTCCGGAGATCTTCCGACAGCCCCATAACGGCAACCACTCGGTGGCCGAGGCCGAGAAGGACGAACTGTTCAAGCAGATCGGCCAGCTCAAGGTGGAACTGGAGTGGCTCAAAAAAAGATCTGGGTTTGTCGATTGAGGAAAAGCGACAGTGCATTGCTCCCCATCCGCATCTAACGCTGACACGACAATGCGAGCTACTCGGTTTGCCGCACTCCACTTTCTACCATCAGGCTGCCGGCGAGAGCAGGGAGAATCTGCGCCTGATGCGGCGACTGGATCAACTCTATTTGGAGTTGCCCTGCTTCGGCAGCCGCAAGTTTGCCGTGGTGCTGGGACGGGAGTGGCGACAGCGCATCAGCCGAAAACGCGTGCAACGGCTGATGCGGCTAATGGGCATCGAAGCCTTGTACCCGAAGCCGAACCTGAGTCGCCCGGCAGCAGGGCACGAGATCTATCCATATCTACTCCCCGATGTCGTCGTCAGTCGGCCCAACCAGGTCTAGAGCACCGATATTACTTACCTTCCGCTGCGCTCGGGCTTTCTGTATCTGGTGGCCATTATGGATTGGTTCAGTCGCTTCGTGTTGAGCTGGGATCTGTCCAACACCTTAGAGGTGGATTTTTGTCGTTCCACATTGGAGGCCGCCTTGCGCGTCGGCAGTTGCGAGATCTTCAACTCCGACCAAGGCTCGCAGTTTACCTCCAACCAGTTTCTGCAGCCGCTCAAGGAGCGCTCCATTCGAATCAGCATGGATGGGCGTGGGCGAGCTCTGGACAATGTGTTTATCGAGCGGCTGTGGCGCTCGATAAAATACGAACTGATTTACCCCGGCGACTTCGATTCTGGCGCCGAACTCTGGTCGGCGTTGCATTGCTATTTCGACCACTACAATTTCCGCCGCCCGCATCAGGCACTGGACTACTGCACGCCAGCCGAACTGTATCTGAACCGGCGACCAAAGAACAAAATAAGGTGAGCTGCTGCGCGGCTGTCTTCGCGTTTACTGCCCACGGCCTCGCTCGGGAGCTTCACCAAAACAATGCACTCAAGCAAAAAGCCCTCCAGTCATCCCAGAGGGCTTATCAACGGCCGATTGCTTCGGAGCCAGTCCGTCGCTTCGGCCGTGGGCACGCACCGGGCGCGACCCCGATGCGCAGCCCCAGTCTAGCCGAGAGCGCTGCAGTATGCGATCCTGGCTGTCAACCCCGCCGATCCTCCTTAGACCTGACCAAATTTTGTCCAACGATTGGTGTCCACCTCAGTGATCGAGAACGGAATGGTGTTGTATGGGAGAGAAATTATTTGGAAGTGTTGCGAAGCGGCGGAACGAGTCTGATAGGCTTGGCCGTTCATGCGACGGGACCGGCCAGCACTGTTTAAGGGGCGACATTTTGAACCCGAGATCATCATCTTGTGCGTTCGCCGGTATCTTCGATATGCGCTGAGCTTGCGCAATCTCGAGGAAATCATGGCAGAGCGGAATGTGGATGTAGATCACGTTACAATTTGGCGCTGGATCCAGTATTATGCTCCGGAACTCAGTCGGCGTTGTCGACGCGAACTGCGGAACACGAACGGATCGTGGCGGGTGGATGAAACCTACCTTCGCGTGGCTGGCAAGTGGACCTATTTATATAGAGCGGTGGACTCGACAGGCGACACGATTGATTTTCTGCTCTCTCCGAAGCGCGATGCCGCTGCTGCGAAGCGCTTCTTCCAGAAAGCCTTACGGTCACCAAACCATCATCGTCCACGAGTCGTCAACGTAGATGGCAATCCCGCGTATCCGAGAGCAATCGACGAACTCAAGGGTAGTCGGGAACTCGGTCGGCGCTGCCGTTGCCGACCTGTCCGGTATCTGAACAACATCGTTGAGCAAGATCATCGAGCGATCAAACGACGGGTTCGAGCCATGCAGGGCTTCCGGTCATTTCACTCGGCCTGGCGGACGATTCAGGGTATCGAAACTGCGAACATGATTCGCAAGGGACAGATTCGATGGTTACCGAAGGACGACATTCTAGGCCAGGCCGCATTCATCACCGGTCTCTTCGAGGTCGCGCTCGCTGCCTGATGGCCCGTCCCTTGCCGGTTATTGCCGTATTCACTTTCAATTTCGCAACACTTCCTCCGCGACGATGGTAAAGGGATTTCTCCTGATATCGCCGAACAGGGGAGCGCGGGCCATTACGGTCTGGCGGGCATACGCGAGCGGGCGCGTCAGATCGGTTCGAAGCTGGTTATTCTCAGCGGCCCCGAAACCGGCACTGAGATCGAGTTGAGTGTTCCGGGTTCGATGGCGTACTCCAAACAGCAGGGACGCTCTCGTCTGCGGTTGTTCCGCTGGAATGGGGGAGTGAGAACGTGATTCGAGTACTTGCGGCGGACGATCACGCGATTGTCCGTGACGGCATTACCCGGCTGATTCGGACCCAATCGGATATGTGGTCGCGGAGGCGTGCGACGGGCGCGAAGCCGTCGAGCAGTTCCGAAATCACCACCCCGATGTCACGCTCATGGATCTGCAAATGCCAGATATGAGCGGTATCGACGCGATCAACGCGATTCGCCGCGAGTTTCCCGAAGCTCGCATCGTTGTGTTGACGACGTATGCCGGTGATGCCCAGGTTAAGGGCGCACTCCAGGCGGGCGCACAAGGATATCTGCTGAAAGGCTTGTTGCGAAAAGAACTTCTGGAGACTATCCGGGCTGTCCATGGGGGGTCGAAAGCGGCTGAGTCCTGAAATCGCTGCCGAAATCGCCGAGCATGCCATGGACGTTGCCTTGACTCCACGTGAAATCGCTGTCCTCAAGCTGATTGCGCAGGGCAATGCCAACAAGGAAATCGGGGCTCAACTCCACATCTCGGAGGAAGGCGTAAAAGGTTCCGTCAAGAGTATTCTGCTCAAGCTCGGCGCCAATGACCGAGCCCATGCAGCGATTATCGGGCTGAAACGCGGAATGATCGAGCTTCCGTAGCGCCTCTAAATAGGAGGCAGCAGCAACCCCTTTCGGGGTGGCCGACAAGCGTCCGGATGCCACACCATTAAAACGGTATGACCCGGCGGCGTTCGTTTTCAGCATTTCCTGACGGTTGGCCCGGCCATGGGCTCCTGCTCCTGCGTCTCACTTTGGGATTACCTTTGATTTATTGGGCGGTTGCCGATCTGGCTGCCACCCACTTTATGGCAATCCCGCAGTGGGCTGCCGCAATCGCAGGGATTTTCCTCGTTTTTGGGCTCTTAACGCCCGTTGCCGGAGGGATTATCGTGCTGGCGCAAGCATGGATGGCCTTGGCCCCCACATTTGCAAATGACGGCGAAAGGCCGATGCGCTTGGTTTTAGCCGCAGCCGCCGCCAGTATGGCAATGCTTGGCCCCGGCGCCTGGTCCGTCGATGCTCGCCGTTTTGGACGGAAGGTCTTCGAGATCGGCGAACCCCGCCGCCCCCGCAACTAGGCCCCCTAAGGAGGGTGACATTCTCCAAAATCTAGGATGCTGATCGTGCTCCAAGTGGACTAGGCGCGATTCGAATCTTGCTCCACAATCGAAACAGAAATTCGGAAGCAAGTGCTAAACGAATTTCGCGGCAAGGAGATCAAGACGATGATGGACGTTGCCAACGTACACGACTCCCGCATGGCGGGAGTTTTACTGGAACCATTCGAAAGCCCAGTCGCTTTTGCACAGACCTGCCGGGTAAACGATCCATCCGCGATGGAACCAATTCCTCTGACGAGGACGGCGCGCAATGCTTTCCATTTCGACGAAATCGTCGGGAACAGCGAAGCCTTACTCCGGGTTGTGGAAGAAATCGAAACAGTCGCATCAACGGACTCAACCGTATTGATCTATGGAGAGACGGGCACTGGAAAGGAGCTGATTGCGCGCGCCCTGCACAACCATAGCCCCCGAAAGTCGCGTGCGCTTGTGAAGTTCAACTGTGCGGCCTTCCCAACGGGCTTGCTGGAGAGCGAGTTGTTCGGGCACGATAAAGGCGCGTTCACCGGGGCCATCGCCCAGCGGGTGGGGAGATTCGAACTGGCGCATGGCGGAACCATATTCCTCGATGAAATTAGCGAAATTCCGCTGGAGCTGCAGCCGAAGCTTCTACGCGTTCTGCAGGAGCGCGAATTCGAGCGCTTGGGCAGTACGCGCACCATTCACACGAATGCCCGTCTTATTGCGGCCACCAATCGTGACCTAAAGTCAATGGTCAATGAAAAGCAATTTCGGTCGGATTTGTACTACCGGCTAAATGTCTTCCCCATCAGAGTTCCTGCGTTACGCGAGCGCGCGGAAGACATTCCTCTGCTGGTCTGGCACTTCGTCCAGGAATTCAGCCGGCGAAACGGCCGCGCGATTGAGAGTATCCCGTCGCAAACCATGAAGGCGCTGGTTCACTATGACTGGCCCGGGAATATTCGAGAACTTCAAAACGTGATCGAGAGGTCAGTGATCCGATCAAAAGGTCCAGTGCTGATCGTTGACATCGCAGAGCTCAGCGCTGATAAGGACGCAAAATGTCCTCAGCACGGCGACGGAAGCCTCGACGACGTGTTGGATGAAGCGGAACGGACCCAGATCTTGCGTGCGCTTGAACTAGCAGACGGGATCGTGTCGGAAGCCGCCACTCGTTTGAAAATACCGAGGTCAACACTTATGAGCCGTATGCAGAGGCTCGGAATTCGCGGGTCGCGCAACTACGTCGCATGTGTCAACCCGAAGCAACTTGCTAGCGCCGTATCGGCTTAGAGGAGCTACCGGAACACGTATGAGCATGGGTTGCATAACACGCGTGCCGACGTTCATGGCTGCTGGTCCGTTGCCGAGTTTTCGTTAAATGACGACGTCAGCGAATTCCGGTCGGGACTTGCAAGCATCGCCACGTCGTCGCGCGTGCCACTAAATAGCGGTGTCGATGGGCCTTTTACATTTGGAACCATTTCGCTCGTAATGGAATCTAGACTGCTCATGTAAAGTCAGCAGCGCCGGACAGTTCCGGCCAGGAGATGAAATGATCTACATAATTGTTTGGTCCAAACAGATGGGTCGGATACTGGCGTGCCTCACATTGCTCGCTTGTTACCAGGAGTGTCTGATGGCGCGGGACGATGCCGCACGAGGCACTCAGGCGTCACGATCTAGCGTGCATGTGAAGCACATTTTGGGTTTAGAAGGTATCTCGAAAAATGCGAATGGCGACGTCGCCATTCAATATGGTTACTTACGATTTCAGAAAAGCGAGAACTCTTCCGCTCAAATACCGGTTAGTTCTATTCAGACGCTTACTCTCGGCGAGCAGGATAAGCAGGTGGGCGGAATCCCGATGATGTTGGCGAAAACTGCGGCGCCATACGGCGGCGGCCGAGTGATCAGCCTGTTCTCGCACAAGAAGTACGACACCGTAACTTTGGAGTATGTCGATTCCCACGGAGCTCTCCACGGGGCGATTTTCCAGCTGAACAAAGGCAAAGGGCAAGTTCTTAGGAGCGAGCTGGACGCAGCCTGCGCCCACATTACAGATATCGAACATGGACCAGCCAAGGGAAGCACGCAGGAGACTAGGAATGAATTTAAGTAAAAAATCCTCATTAACCGCGCTGACGGCCGTAACGCTAATAATCCGAGCGGCATTGCCGTCGCATGTTGTTGCCGCAAGTAGCCGCTCTGGCCCGACGCAATGGAGCGTGCAAGTGGACAACGTTGCGCCGGGCGACGTGAACATCGCGCCCGCTTTCAGAATTGCCATATACGAAAATCTGCTGCAGGACTTAGCCAAGAGCAGGCAGTTTAAGCAAGTGTTGCGCAGCGGAGATCGCAACGCAGACGTCCTTCCAGACCTACTTATTCTCAGGACAACAGTCGAGTCATTTACACAGGGTAGTGAGACCCGCCGGGCCGTCACCACTATTAGCGGGGCCACAAAATTGAAGGTCCGAAGTGAGCTGTGTACTCGGGAAGGTCAAATCGTTGTGGAACGCGAGCTCAACGGCAATGTGCGGTTTTTCGGAGACAACCTGCGAGCTACACACAACCTCGCCCGAAATGTGGCCAATGCGATCAAGCAATCACCTCTGCCGGAACCTACGGATTCTGTGCCCAACAGTAAACATCAGAACTCTGCCATTCAACCCATTGGAAAGCCTGGTTCCAGTTACTACCTTCCGTAGGCGTGCAGCTCCGGGAGCGGTCCGCAGAGAGAAACCCGAGACTTAGAACGGTTGTCGTGCTAGTCTACTGCGTCAGGCATAACGAGAAGTATCGAGAACTGTGCGAGCGCGCTTCACTTTTTCGAGGATATCGGCTGCTTTGGCAGTCCAGATGAAGGGTTTGGGTTGGCTGTTATGCCGATCGATGTAAGTGCCGATAGCGTCAATGAGTTCCTCGACGTCACGGAAGACACCGCGCCGCAAACGATTTTGCGTCAGATCGCGGAAGAAGCGTTCGACCATGTTCAGCCAGGAACTGCCAGTGGGGGTAAAGTGAATTCGGAAGCGAGGGTGCCGGCCCAGCCAGCGTTGCACTTTGGGATGTTTGTGGGTGGCATAGTTGTGCACGATGAGGTAGATCATTTTCTCGGGAGGCGTGACTTGATCGATCACGCGCAGGAAGCGGAGCCACTCTTGATGCCGGTGACGGTCGTCGCACATCGAGATTACGCGGCCATCGAGCGCGTTGAGAGCGGCAAATAGAGTCGCCGTCCCGTTCCGCTTATAGTCGTGCGTCATGGTGCCGCAACGGCCCTTCTTGAGCGGTAAGCCTGGTTGCGTTCGATCCAAAGTCTGAATCTGACTCTTCTCGTCGGCGCAGAGCACCAGAGCATGCTCGGGCGGATTAAGATACAGCCCCACGATCGCTTCCAACTTTTCGACAAACTGGGGATCGTTGCTAAGCTTGAACGTTCGAATCAAATGCGGCTTGAGCCCATGCGCATGCCAAATGCGACGAACACTCGCTTCGCTTATCCCGGTGGCCGCCGCCATCGTGCGGGTACTCCAATGCGTGGCTCCATCCGGCTTGGCTTGCGTCGTCCTGCGCACCACTTGCTGAATCTGCCGGTCCGTGATCGTGCGCGGACCGCCCGAGCGCGGCGCATCCTTCTCTAAGGCAGGTAGGCCGCCCTCCAGAAATCGCTTGCGCCAGCGCGCCGCTTTCTGTGGCGTAATCCCCAATTCTTCGGCGATCTGCTTATCTTGCCAGCCTTCGGCAGCCCGCAACACTATCCGTGCGCGCTCCACTCTACGCGCGGGCAATGAACGTGCTCGCGCCTGCCGCTCTAGCTTGTTTCGTTGTTCTGTCGTTAGGGTGACGGGTTGCGCAACGCGCATCGGCTTGTCCTCCATTGTAAGGACGCCGCCTCAAACAATATATATCATAACTCCTGACGCACTAGACTAGCTGTCGCGAACCGGTTGGAAGTAGCCGCTCATCAGCCGGCGGCTACTTCGGTTTTTGAGTTCCGCGACTGGATGTCACACCTGGATGTGCACGAGCGCGATCTGATAATGCTGCAATTCGGCTCGCACGACTCCGACTCTCTGGCAACGCGCCGTAGTGCTAGTGCGAGCAATTGCCGTATTCTCGCCAAACGCCGGACAGAAGTGATCATTCCGTCAGTCGGGTTAGGGCGCACGACTCGGATCTCCTTGAGTTTGTTTATGGTCTCGCCGTTTTGTGATTGGCCTTCGGCCTGCGTTTACGGCAGGCATGAATCGGATTGAGCTAAACGAAAGTCCGGAAAGTGGGAAGCCCCAGTTTCTATACCAAATAGAGGTGCTGGCACTCACGTTCGCGATGCTGGGCGCACTCTCGCTCTATTCAATTGCCTTTTGGGCCCTCACTAATGACTTAAGACTGACACAGTGCTTTCCGTGGTCCGATGGCCCACTCTCGAATTGGCTGATCTGGCTCGGGCTGGCAATGACGTTGAACGCCCTTGCGGCGAATATTTGTCCGACGAGGAACCTGGACCGAGAGACAAACCGTGCTGCTTAGCGGTTTAAGTCGATTCGGACCGCTACCTCGGCGAGAAGAACAAGCAGCAGCGGGCCAGCTAGCGTTGGGAGGTAAATAAGGTGAAGACTACAATCGGGCTTACCCTTTTCGCACTTGCATTTAGTGCCTCGGCGGCAGACCTGAAGCCTTCCACTGTTCGAGCATGGGATGAATATGTGTCAGCGGCGCGCGCAAGAATGCAACAACGATTGCAGCCTGGGAGTTCATTTCTGAACGCCGATGAAAACGGCGATTGGGCATGTAGGCTCAGGCGTGGTGAGGTTATTTTTGCACCTGGCGGCTCCCGGGGGCTGACGAATGTTCCAGGCGGAACTATAAGCGATTGGTTCGGAGCTGTATTCATTGCGGGTGTCACGCGCGAGCAAGTGTTGGCTGTGCTCAACGATTACGATCACTATGTGGATTTCTATGGCCCCGTTGTAGTTGCTTCGAAGACCTTATTCGCTCAGGGACCTGAGTACGCGTTTTCGATCATACTTACGAACAAGGCAGGTTTTGTAGCTACTACACTCGATACTCAGTATGAGTCCCAGGTTTTTCAGGTAAATGAGCGATGCTGGTTCAGCCTATCGGAATCCACTCATACACGGGAAATAGAGGGTTACGGTACAACAGCGCAGCACAAGTTAGCCGAGGGCACCGGGAGGGGTCTCATTTGGCGGCTGTTCAGCATCGCTCGTTACGAACAGCGTGATGGCGGTGTGTACCTCGAGATCGAAGCCATGGCTCTAAGCCGCGATATACCCATCTCGCTCCGATGGGTCGCGGAGCCAATTGTCCGCCGGATATCGCAGAGTTCGCTGGTCACCTCGCTGCGTCAGACTGAAAATGCCGTTCGGGCACGTGGAACGCTAGCGACGCTGATAGTTGAGAAAGACGGCCGGCAGCGGCGATGAGAACGAAGAAGACGGCCGGCTTGGGCGTAAGAGTACTCCCTGAGGCACTGTCACATTGCGGTAAGGAGGACATTGTATGTCGATGTGGATGGTGTTGGCTCGGCGACCGAGGCGGAAGCCTCTTCCTAAACTGATGTCAGGCTGCGATGATCTCCTGCCAGGTCTCAAATCGACTCTGCCTTTCCACTCGGTAGTCCAAGGCAGAAAGAAGATGTCGTTTCGGGCGGAAATGGGCAGCGAGGACATCGTGTCTTTCAAGGAAACGTTGTGCATGCTCGGGAGACTTGAAGCGCTTCATCCGGCGTTCTCGTTGCCGGGTCGGTTGATGGGAGTTCTCTGCTCGATTGTTGAGGTATCGGCTCTGCCGATGAGTGACTCGCGGCAGGAATATTCTCTTGGCTGCACCGTAACTACGGAGCTTGTCGGTTATGATCACGCGAGGGTGGCGTTGGGTGGTTCGCAACAGTTTGCGAAAGAAGCGCATAGCAGCGAAGCGGTCGCGCTTCGGCTGCACCAGAATGTCAATCACGGCACCGTGCTGATCGACGGCACGCCAGAGATAATGCTGCACGCCGTTGATCTTTAAGAACACTTCATCCAAAAACCATTTGTCGCCTAATTTAGGCCGCCGTCGTTTCAGTCTGGCTGCATAGGAGGCGCCGAAGGTATCGCACCAGCGGCGGATTGTTTCATAGCTCAGCTGCACGCCTCGGAATGCCATCATCATTTCCACTTCTCGCAGGCTCAGGGCGAAGTTGAAATACAGCCACACGCATTGGGAAATGATTTCTTCCGGAAACCGGTAACAGCGATAGGGGCTGGCTGCCACCTCATCAGGATTACATCACTCGAGTGTGACAGTGCCATATGATGGTGCCGCGGAACCATTTAGCAAAATCTCCGTGAATAAAAAAGTTGACGACTATCAGCGTATGCACCATATTATGGGTGGACCAGTGTATTGGGAGAGCGCCGCAAAAGGACCTGTCGTGTATGTCTCTACCGAATCAAATGTGATCAATGCCTTTGGTTGGGATAGGGCAACGGCTCGTCGCTTAGCTGCCCAGGTGTATGCCCTGCTTTGCCGTCCGGAAGGAGCAACGGCTCGTACGATTGCAGTGACTGGCTGAGCGTAAACAGATGCTAACCGAGGTCGTACTCCATGAAGCTGACGAGCCAGATGCCATCGTCGACTTCCTTGATTCCCACTGCCTGCCCGGCCAGACAAGTGCTGAGATTGATCTTCTTTCGATAAAGGCAAAGACGTCCGCAGTTAGTGACGACAACAGTCTTGTCATGGAACGGGTAGTGCGGCTCGCCGATACCGTGGTAGGGCCTGGCAGAAGGCGTATAGATTTCAGCTGGGGGTCTTCATGTCCAGCGCCTCATGCGGCCGTTCGTGATTAAATTCTTCCAAAAAGGTGTCGAACTTGGCTTGCTGCTGCAGCAAGTTCACGCCAGCCGGCCGAGTGGCTTCTTTTTTGAGAGTCAGATGCATGCGCTCGTGCCGACCGTTCTGTTGCGGGTTTCCTGGCTTGATGCGCTCGATGCTAATGCCCAGGCGCAGCCACCAGACAGAAAGTCTGGACAGGTTAAACAGTCCGTTTGGAGAAGCGAAGGGCACCCCGTTATCCGAGCGAATGGCTTGGGGCAAACCGCGCTCCTTGAATAGGCGCTCAAAGGCGGTGAAAGCAAACTGTTCCTGATTGGACCCCACGAACTGAAGACCGGATCCGGTTATGGTCTCTCTTAAGGCGACAGCGCGTACTACAATCGGCGGAAGTTCCATCGTATTGAACGGAAGGTGCTGTGAAGGCGAATCTTGTTTGGAGGGCCGATAACCTCCGCCTGCCAACCATTGCTCCAGCCACCGCACATCGATCCGTCGACGTCGTCCGACACGAATAGAAGGGAGCTGGCCGCTCCCAACCAGTTGCAGACAGAGTCGGTACGGCAGGCCGGTCGTCGCCGCGAATTTCGGAATTGTAATTAGCTTCGTCATCATGATCCCCGAACTGGCCGGTGCTCCCGGATAAGTGGATGGGCGAGGTTTACTCCGGATTCGTCTTTCAGGAGCTGCGTTGTGTGGCTTCCAGCATTAACGGCAATTTCCGGGTGCGCCCACGAGAAAACGAATGCGCCGCCGATTTCCGACGCCAATAAAAAGGTCCAGATCCAAGGCAGAGCGCTTCGGCACTGGAAAGGATTCGGCAACAGCGGCCGTGCTCATTGCGGAGCTCCATTTCGTTTAGGGTGCGGCCGATGATCTCGCGCAGTTCGTCACCATCAAATAACCTGGTTGCTTGGGGAATCCTCCGCTTTCTTTTCTCCCGATGACCGCCCGGCTGTCCGATCGCTATCATCTGGTCGCGCCCGACTACCCCGGCTTCGGACACAGCGACCAGAGAGGTGGCTCAGCGTTCATGCAGGAAACGTGTCATGAATTATCACGTGACCATGTCAGCATCGGATGACTGTCTACTGGAGAGCGAAGTTCGAAGGAAAGAATTGGCTCCCCGATCGGTATTCGAACTTACAACCCGCTCGTTAACAACGGACAGAGTCCCTCTGAGAAACGCAGGCGTTGGCGGGTTATTCTTTGGCAGGATCGGTGGCAGGTACGGGGAACGGCAGGAGCTTACCTGGCTGGGCGTGTCGCGGATTGGAAGCTAGATGTCTTCGGGCCGACGGATCGCAAGAGCTCGCTGATAAGTGGTCTCATCGTAGGGCGTACGATCTTTCCAGCATCGGAACAGGATTCGGATCCACCAGCAAGTCCATCCTGTTTGAAGGCCGATAGAGCTTGATAACTTCGACGGATTTGCACTTGTTTTGCGTCGCTCGCGACCGTCTATTAACGATGGTGGATTCAGCCGGGCGAGTCCGGAGCGCCCGGCGACAGATACGCCAATCCGCGTGGTGTTTTGCGTGTCGTTCGTGATACCACCGGGACGGCTCTATACTTAGGTTGACGTGGCGGCAACTTCAAGCAAAGCGCCGCTCCCTTTTTTAGGAAAGTGGAAGTGGAAGAGCGCTGTATCGATGGCGCAACCATCTTTCCCTTTGCCGCAGCAAGGATCAACTGTGCTCACTCAGGAAGCCGATGGCATTCGTTACATTGCGGTCGGGATCTATTCGGATGGCCAGACTAGACACACTGAAAGTACTTTTCGCTTGGACGGCAGCTCGTATCCGGTGGTTGGCGGCACCCTCGGCGATGCAATGAGCGCACAACAACTCGACGCCCAATCGCTCGAGGTCAGAGTAACGCGATCAGATGCTCCTTCGGCCAGAATCAAACTCACCATTTCTGATAATGGTGATGTGATGACCACGCAATGCGAGGCGATAGTCCCACAAGGCACAAACATCACTTGGACGACCGTCAGCGAGCGCCAAGCAGACGATTAGAACGTAACGGAAACACTGCCTTGGCGAAGGGCGACATCGCCGAACAAGTCAGCTCCATCAGATACATCTTCGAACTCACTACCTGAGCGGTATATTGGAGCCACAAAATTACCTCGCGCGTTCAGCCCTATCTGCAACAAGCCCTGTTTCCCATCGTCGATCCGGCTTTATCTCGAAACGCTACTAACCCGGAGGACCGAAGAACAGAATCAAGCCGAGTTCTACAAGATCATGCTTGAGGATAGCGAGCGCCTGCTGTCCACGATCGAACAGGTTCCACGGACCGGGCCGGATAGGGCCACCTAATCGCATCGTCAACTCCGCGCCGGTGGACATCAGCAGCCTTCTTCAGGAGTGCGTCGCGCGCGCCCCTACCCTGTACCATGTTTCATCGGAAGCAATTGCAGCTTCAGATGCGGAACGATATGACGGTCCTCGGCGACATCGAGGAACTGAGAGCAGCGATTTCGAACGACGGGACGCAAGCAACGCTTCACCGAATTTCGCAGTACATCCGCAGTAGCAGACCATCGATTGCATTTTCCGTTGCAGCACCGAGGGCTACAGCCGCTGCGAGCTGTTAAATTCGATGACACTTCAATTTTGATGTAAGTACCGCGATGGCAATCGATCTAGCTACGACGCCGGCTTGGCGGAGAGAAATACATGGATTGGCTCCCCGATCGGTATTCGAACTTACAACCCGCTCGTTAACAGCCGACAGAGTCGGTCTCGAAGTAAGTTCGAATACCGATCGGGGAGCCTATTCTCTCGTTCAAACTTCGCTCTCCAGTAAACAGTCATACGATGCTGACATGAACGCCTGACAAGTCATGACATGCGATGAACCGCCGGATCAGAAAGGACGTCAGGGGCGGTGGGGCCGAAGAGTTTGGAAATGAATCTCGCTTGCACGATCACCATCCTGGCCTACCCAAATCGATGCCGCGCCAAGACCACCGCGTGGTTGTCGTTCACCAGCACATCTTCAACCGCCGCGCCGAGTACGATTGCGGCAATGCAAATACCTCAACAACATCGTCGAACAGGATCACCGATCAGTGAAGAAACGTACCTGGTTAGCCAAGGGCTATGGTTCGTTTCAGAGCGCGTGGCGAACACTTGAAGGAATCGAAACAGTGAATATGATTCGGAAGGGACGAGTGAGGTGGGTAGCCAAGGGCGATATCAGGGCCCAAGCGCAGTTCGTAGCGAAGCTGTTCGGTATCGCTGCCTAAAGGTCTCCCGAGATCCGCTAGCACTCCGCTCTCTATCTTTGCGCACTCAAACTTCGCAAACGAAACCCTTATTAGTTCTCTTGAGGATTATTCAAAAAAAAGCACGCGAAGGGCACCAACACTGGTCCGCCTCCGCGTGCATACCGCGACCCGCGGGGAAGGAAAAACGAGGGGATTATTGGTCCGCCCGGAAGAAATGATAGTCGGCTGAATACGGCACCAGTGCCTGCTTACCGACGTCGGCGGCGGTGGAGCAGCCGGTAGCTGGAGCGGATCCGCCCTTCGTGTTTAAGCGCTGAATGAACGTCGTTCTGGTCAATGTCCTGCCGCCGGTTGGCCCCTGGGCCGTCCCGATCGTCTGCAGTAAGAGGCAGTCAATCGCGCCAGCATTCGGGCAGCCGTCGGAGCCGGCATGGATGAAATTTGTCTTTTGTGCCCACACCTTGCTGCTGTCGAAAGAACTCTGCCAGGTGGCGTCACCGAAACGCGGCGGTTTCGGGCCGACATCGTTAGGGTTTTCAACCGGACTGAGGAAGTGGGTAATGATCTGGAACGCTTCCCCGAAGATATTTGTAAAAAGGGTGGCTTCGGGTCGAGCATTATTGACGGTAAAGGAGACTCCTGAGCCTGAGGGCAGGCAAACATAGCCTTGCGTGCCCTCAGCGTGGGTCGCCAAAAATTCAGAATTCCCCTGCTGCGGCGTAAGCGCGTCAGGAACCGTGTCTTGAGCGAAGGCGATGCCGGAAGCTACGACGGTGACCGCCGCGAGCAACCCACCACATATGATCCGGTGAGCGAGTCCGTCGCCCCAGAACTTCTTATTACTGGAATTGTCGTTCACTTTTTTCTCCTTGTTTTTCGACTTAGATTGTGCAAGAGCAGGGTGCACGCGTCCACTAAGGACACCGCCCTGTATTTCTTGGAGGCTGCCAATCACACATCAACAGCTCTCTACTTAGGACCTGTGATATTCGCTGACGAAAATCGAAGGAGCTAAGAAAAGTCGACAAATCCTTTACATCGCCTCTCGGCGGCACGAACGAAGATTTAAACCCGCCGAGAGGACGGATGCGAGGTCGATGGAAGTCCTTCTGTTTCCTACGCAGAATCGCCAGAAAACAGCGCGGTCTCTTACGCTCATGAAGATGCCATCCAGTTGTTTTATCGCTCTGATAGCCTTCAGTCGCATGCTGCGGCCCAGGATAACTATGAGATCCAGGTCTATGGCTCCGAGACCGTTGCTCCTGGGAGAACCATGTTTGAGCTTCACAGTAACTACACCGTCTCGGGTTCCAAAGATACAGTGGACTGCATGCTGCCGACCGACGGCGCGTGGCATGAAACCATTGAGATTACGCACGGATGGACGCCCTGGTTTGAGACCGGCTTTTATATCTTCACTGCCGTTCCAAAAAATGGCGATTGGAACTGGGCGGGAGATCATATTCGACCGCGCGTCCGCGCACCGGATTCTTGGCATTGGCCGGTGGGCGTAAGTTTGTCGTTGGAAGCTGGCTACCAGCGCCGGGCGTTCTCGCCCGATACTTGGACGTGGAAATCCGTCCCCGTGCGGTCAAAGAATTGAAACGCACTGAAAAGGAAGGATCAGTATGATGGTGCCTTTCCATGAAGAACACGCATGTGGCCCGCCTGTTGGCGTACGTCAGCGGCATGGTGAACCGCCAGCTTCTCCTTCAAAATGAATATCTCATCGCGGAAAACAGGATTCTGCGCTCGCACTTGCCGGCCCGAGTTCCATTGACCGACCCGCAGCGAGCGACTCTCCACAGCACGGTGAGATAGATAGGCTCATTCGCAGCAGCGACAATATCGAGCTTACTGACGAGACGTTTCACTACTTCCCTTGTGTGGTGGGATATTCGTCGTTCCAACTTTTACAACCAAGACATACAAATCTTGAGCTGCTTCGTGATTCGTATCAAACTTGAACGGCGGCAGCGAAATCTTTGGATTGACCGCTTTGCATCTAAGCTCTCACTGCTCGAAATGTATCAACTGTTCTGCTGTTATGAATGGCCGCGCTTGTTTTTGCGGTTAAGGAACAGAGCATAGCGTCGAAAGGGTTGACCACTCGCCCGGTTCCTTCACGCGGCCATCCTAAAATACTAACCCTTTATAAAACCCGTTAGATCTTCAGAACGAAAAAGGGCCGGTGAGTTGGGGTTCACCAGCCGGATGTGTTGCATCTAGGCTATCTAAAACAGAACAACACATTTCTGTTTTGGCTGGGAGACTTTATTTACGGGCATTCCAGCGTTACGACCACTGTTTGAAATGGTTCAAAAACCGTAGATGCAAGACATCCGGCCTGGTTCCGTCTGAGTACTTCAGCGGCAGCAACATTCGGCGCGGAGGAATCAGGAAGGTGGGTAATCGAGAAGCGAGGCGCATGCTCATCGAAGCGGCATGGAGCTACCGGTATCCAGCACGTGTTGCCCAAGATAAGGCGGAGATCCTAGCCCGCCTTCCTAAGAGCGTCCGTGACATTGCCTGGAAAGCTCAAACAAGGCTCTGTGCTCGCTATCGCACCTTGATCGCGAAAGGTAAAAAACCTACCGTGGTGGTGGCAGCGCTCGCACGCGATTTAGCGGGATTTGTATGGGCAATCGGCCAAGAGATGAGGGCAGACATGGCGTAGAGGCAGATTCGGTCTCCCCTGTCGGGTAGGGAACGGGCAGCCGGTCATGGTGATCCTCGTGCGCCTCCTGGGCCAGAATACCTTTCCGACGCCCGCCCTAAGTCCGAGGCAAGCCTGCGACGACACACGTTCGTGCGGTGACCAATCCGCGTATGGAAGTTTGAGCGACTGTCGCTAATTGCTGCCCGGTTCCCAACCGGATAAGGAAGTTGTGCCGGAAAGACCTTGCGTCTTGATGCAGGGGGAAGGAACCCCTGCGCCTCAACGCTTGACAAAAGACATGGAAGGAGGCGCCGCCTCCTCGCGCCGGCAAGTCATCCCCCAGCCTTCACTTTGTTGCAGGCCTGCGCTTCGCTCCGCACTTTCCGCTTCGCTCCAAGTGTGGGTGGTCCCCCCTGACATTGCCTTTGCTACCCTCCGTCCCTCGCCGTGAAGGCAGGGGTGCATGCGATGCACCCCAAATCCAAACCGACAGAACCAAAACACGACTGATGAGATCGTTTCCCGAACACTAGACGAGCTCGCCGCAGCTCTCGAAGCCGGAAACAGCGCAGCACTGACCGATTACCTCCAGGTCATGGGGCGCTTTCACAAGTATTCCTGGACTAATAGTCTCTTGATCGCGGCGCAGAGGCCCGCTGCCACTCAGGTGGCAGGTTTTCGTGCCTGGCTTCGCTTCGGCCGGCATGTTCGCAAAGGCGAAAAAGGAATCGTCATTCTTGCACCGATCCTCTCGAAACACAGAGCAGAGAAAGGTGACGAGCCACAGGACGAAGCCCGTGCGGTGTCCTCTCGCCTGGCCGGCTTCCGAAGTGCCTATGTTTTCGACATTGCGCAGACCGATGGCCAGGACCTACCCGAGTTTGCCACCGTCCTCGGCGACCCTTCCCAATACCTCGAATGTTTGAAAGTACTGGTCCACTCACATGCGATTGTGCTCGACTATGACGCTTCCCTGGCGCCCGCAAAAGGTGTTTCACGCGGAGGGCACATCACGCTATTGCCGAACCTGCCAGCAGCTGAGGAATTCTGCACATTGGTTCACGAACTGGCACACGAAAAGCTGCACAGAACAGACCGGCGGGCCGAGACTACGAAGACCATTCGAGAAACGGAAGCCGAGGCTGTCTCGTTCGTCGTCTGCCGCGCCATCGGACTCGATACCAATACGGCGGCCGCTGACTACATCCACCTGTACCGGGGTGACCGCACCACGCTTGCTCGATCTCTCCAGTTTATTCAGTCGACGGCTGCCGAGATTCTTTCCGCGCTTGAGGCAAATACGCAACATCGAGCCGTCGGGGATGCAGGTAGCCGATGAGTCGCTCGTATGTCCTCCGCCAGATGCGTGCGCACCGAGACAGCAAAGCAACAAACAGGAGAAGCATACATGGAAGGACATTCCACGTTCGTCGCTGACTGCCTTTGCGGCCGGCGTTTTGAGACTCCCGACCGCGAGTACGTCTGTCCAGCCTGTGGGCGCCGCATCGTTCTCGAATGGGGCGGCGATGCGGAAGGCGAAGGCAGGCGCTCTGAGAAGAAAGTTTTTGTGCCGGAGGCTGCCCAGTGATCCGTATTCCGCCCGAGCTGCTCGAATACAAACAATGGGTGCTCTGGCGCAGAGCGGAAGGGAACGGCCGCCTGACCAAGCTGCCGATTTCGCCTTGGAGCGGCAAAGCGGCATCCTGTGATAAACCGCAAACCTGGAGCAGCTACCAGCACGTGCGCTACGCGCTCTACCGTTATCGATGCCAGGGCATTGGTTTTGTGTTCACCGGCGAGGATCCGTTCTGCGGAATCGATCTCGACCACTGCCGGGCATCGAATGGCATCCTTGCACCGGAAGCCTGGGAGCTGATCGGGCGATTGGGAAGCTATACCGAACTTTCGCCCTCCGGCACCGGGGTACACATTCTCCTGAAGGCCAGATTACCGGGAAAAGGGCGCCGCAGCGGAAACCTGGAACTCTACGATGCGGGCCGCTACTTTACCGTGACGGGCCGGCATCTGGCGGGCACACCCTTTGCAATCGAAAACCGGCAGGAAACACTCGATCAATTGCACGCAGAGTGTTTCCCGCCGGCGAGGACGAGGGAGAGTCCAGTTCCTGCAGCCCCGGTGCAACTGTCCGATGAAGAGCTCCTCCGGCGCGCCGGGAACGGGAGTTACGGCGACCGGTTCCAGCGGCTGTGGGCCGGTGATGCATCGGACTATGCGAAGGACCACAGCCGGGCGGATTTAGCTCTGTGCCGCGCTCTCGCCTGTTGGGCCGGCGAGGACACAGAACGCATTGATCGACTCTTCCGCCGTTCCGGCTTAATGAGGGACAAGTGGGATCGACCCACAGGCGACAGTACTTATGGGCGCCTCACCATCGCGGCCGCAATCACGGGACCGCATCGACGCTAGCCGAAAATGAGGAAGGTTCCAGCACCGGGAGCTTCACTTTCGTGGCGCAGAATGCGTTCCGCGATTAGGAACGGTAGTACCTGGCCGTTTCTTCCGCTCCTTGTTGGCGGGCAGCGACGCCACGGGAATCGGCAGATGCCGAAGATGTTCGATCTGAACATAGAGATTCGCGAGACCGTCGGTAGTCTGGTGCTTCTCGAGCAAAATGCCGCAAATGCCGCCGGCCAAGAACAACACGACCGCCGCGAGAGACTGCCATAACGACGCGCTCGAACGCTCCTCGAACGGAAGGCAGGCGTTCTGACGCGCCAGTTGTTTCGAAGCTACCGTCAGTTTTGCCAGCTCGGTAGAGAGTGTGGCCGAGATGCTCTGGTACTCGCTCAGCAAGGGTTTCAGCGTGCCGGACACTTGACCCGAGAGCGCTTTGATGTCCCTCGTCGAGGCGTCGAGCAGCGTTGCAGCGTCTTGCAAGCCCGTGGCAGCCACCTGCTGCCTGAGACTTTCGCTCAGCGTCTTGGCCAGGGTGTCCGCCCCGACGCCCTCGGCGATTTCCTGCGGCAGGTTTTTCAGGCGTGCCTCTACCCGGGTACGGTATTCTGCGGAAAGCTTTGTTTGTTCCCGCAGCTCTGCCAATAGCTCGGCAAGAGCTTCCGGCACACGCTGGCCGAGTAACGAAAGCAAGCCGAGCAACTGCACCAGATGAAACAACTCATCGTTTGGCGGCAGCGAGTCGAAGTACGAAATGAGCCCCGCATAGGCCTCGCGGTCCTCTTGGTCTGTCAGCCTGGCCGCCAGACTTTGGAGCGCGCTTCGCGAGGCGCTGGCGGTCACAACAGAAGATCCTTCACCCGGTCGAGTTCCGCGAAGAGGTTTCGCCGATAGGCTTGCGCCCGCATCACGACCGTCGTCTGCTGCAGCTCGGCGACGCCGGTCCGGCGATCGGCAATGCGGTCGAGCGTAAGACCATGTTGCCGGGCCGGATGCTCGACCTTCGGCAAGCGGTATTCCATGGCGATTTCGGCAGGTGAGAACACCTCCCGGAAACGTCGCGCCTGCCGGCTGTCGTTCCAATAGCTGAAGTCTGCTGGATCGGTGAGAGAGTTTTTTACGATGAGGTAGCGGACGCGGTCCTGCAAAGCGTCGCCCCAGACGCATACGCTTTCGACGCTTGCCGGATCGGGCGTGACGACACCGATTGCGGTGAAAACAACGCCGAGTTCTTCGACCGAGCGGAACATGGCATCGAACCAGCGATGCGCGACCGAGCCGGCGCCCGAACCCATGTCGGCAACGACCAAAGGCGGCCCTTCCTCGAGAACGTCCACAAAGCTGTCGAGGCCTTCCGCGGTATGAATATTCACCTTGCGAGCTTGCGGAAAGAAGTGACACAAGGAACCGCGCGTTTTATTCTCGGTATCTAAATCGAGCAAAGAATGGCGAAGACCGTGTCTCGCGTACCATTCGACCAGCAGCGTGGTGAAAGCGGTTTTGCCTACTCCGCCTTTCCCGCCTTGCGTGAAGACGATGCGGCTCGCGGTTGTTGCCTCAAGCGGAACGGGCGCGATGGCCCGTTCGGCGTCTGTCGTCGTGTTCATTTTGATTCCTCCTTCCAAGGCCGCCCGATGATGAGCGGCTCTTCCGGGTCGTACGTGAAGCGCTTCCGAACCTCAGGAACGACAACAGGCTTGTCGCGGAGAGCTTCGAGCAAGGCACGTTGCCTGGCTAGTTCCGATCGAGAGAGCTTGTTGTGTCTGCCGGTCCCTGCCGTTTGCCCGGCCTCTGTGGGATCGAGCAACGACAGTGCGGCCGGCTGGTACTCGATTTCGCTAGCTCGCTTGCGAGGACGAGAGCGGCTTTCGACGAACTTGAAGAGCATGCTGGTCGAAACTTGCAGCGAGCAGTGATCGGCCAGCAGCGTCTGAATCCTTCGGTAGCTTCGGCCCTGCCTGCGCCAGCGCAGAATTACTTCCCGAAAGGGCTCGAGGCGCGAGCGCGGTTCATCCGCCGGAAGGTTGTCCAAGGTCTCGAAGAGCTCCGGATTCATCGCGAGAAACCCCAAAGCGGGCATTGGTGGTTGTGCAACCCCATAGGACAACCGAAATAACCGTTACTACCCGAAGTGAAAAAGGCAAAGACACCATCCCTAAGCCTCCGGCTTAGGACGGTTTCGGAATCCAGAAAGAAGCCGTTTCGTTCTCCTTGTGTCCACCTCTTGTCCACCATCCGTTCCCCTGCTGTCCACCTTTTGTTCCCCGCGCTTACTGGTCGCGTTCGCTGTGATAAGGACTTCATAGAACTCGAGTCCTTATGGCAATTCCTCAACCGCGAGCTTAGAGATGCCGGGACCATGGCACGGATTTGCATGCGAGGCCCGGACGCCGAACTTCGCATCGTTCTCGCTCGGTTCGACCAGACGAGATACCCGCTGCGCGGCGAGCGCGGCCACGAGCTGCGCCAACCCGTGGCCGGTCGCGACGATCCGGTGGGAGCCGAAGACGATGCTCAGCTGGCTGTTGTCGCCCTCGGCCGAGACGAAACGGAAGTACGGGAACACGTACGCGCGACGGCGTAACTCGACGACCAGGGAGACTGGCCGAGCACTCTCTTCGTCGACGAGGTGCCAGTCTTCAGTAACCGATGCCGAGGCCGGGAGGGTGGTGGTGGACATGATGCTGATGGATCTCCTGTTGCGGAATGGATGGGGGACGCGGCGCCTGCTGCGCCTGATACAGCCGAAACAGATCGTCGTGTGCGAAAGCGCGTGCCGACGAATTCGCAGTGGCCCGCTCGGCGAGTTCGCTCGCCGATTGGCGGTCCCCCGACACGCCGATCGATTCCTGCAGGCTCAGGCTGTCGCTCGTGATGATGGTGAGCCCTTCCCGGGCGCGGGTGGCAGAAACGTAAAACAGATCCTGCGCCATGCGTTCCGCCGCAAGGACTTCGAAATCGACGGTCTTGCCCTGGCTGCGATGAGCGGTGACGGCATAGCCATGGGTGAACTGCCGGTAGTTCGAGGGCAGCCGGCGGCCGTCTGTAAGTTCGATCGCGCCGGACTCGACACTCGCCACCGTGACCAGTTCCCCGTTGGTTGCGCGAAACTGTTTGTCGCGCCAATTCGCTTCGAAGAGCAGCGTGTCGCCGACCGAGACTTCGATCGTCTGTTTCTCAAACACACTGAAGGACTTGGCCTGGCGGCCGGTGATCTGGAGCCGGTCGCCGTTGGCTTTTTGTGCCGTGAGAGCAAGTTTGTCGGCATGCAAGACTTCGACGGCCTCACTCCTGGCGATGCCCTTTGCTGCTTTCTGAAATACGAGCACCTGGCCGGGCTGATAGTTTTTCAGCAGCTTTTTCTGGGCTTCGGTCCAGTTCAAAGCCGCATGCTGCACGAAGGTCTCGCTGCGGGTGAGTTCGCCGGCGCGTTTTCGATCCTGCCGTATGGCGTGCGTTATGCTCTGAATCTCGTCGTGGGTGGCTGCGATCACCAGCACCGAACGTGTCTTCCCCTTCCCGTTCGGTAGGAGCGCCGCCTCGCGGTACGCCTGGCTGACTTCCTGGGCTCGCAGGCGCCAATCGACTTCCCGGACGGCCCCCATCGCTTCCAGCTTGTCGAACCCGGCGGCGGGATGATGGCGCAGCGCTTCGACGGCCGCTTTGTAGTCGGCGTTCGTCTGGCGTTGCACGTCGAGCAAGGAGACGCTCTTCAACTTCGATTCCCGTTCGAGCACACGCAGGGCATCGCCTTCGGAAACGCTCTTGATCTGAGCCGTATCGCCGCTAAAGACAATCCGCGCGTTCTGGGTTTTGACGAGCGTGATCAGCTCGGCCATTTCCCTGCTGCCGACCATGCCGGCTTCATCGAGGATGAGCACCTGACCGGAAAGTTGCTCGCGCTGCTGAGGATCCGCGAGCAGCCGGGCCACGGTCCTGGCTTGCGAGAAGCCTACCTTCTGTAGTTCTTCGACCGTGCTGGTAGTCGGCGCAACAGCTACTACGCCGCGCCGCGCTTCCCGCAAGCCGCGGTCGAGTTCCTGAAGCGTCACCGTTTTCCCGGTGCCTGCCGCTCCCCGCAGATTGATGGCAAGATCCCGGGAATCGAGCACCGCAAGCACGGCTCTTTTCTGTTCCGGCCGCAGACGATCGGAGACGACGAATCGACCGGCGCTGCCAAGCGCAGGATAGTGGCCCATCCGGGCGTTGATACTCGCGATCATCTCGCGCTCGCGTTCCAGACTCGACTGTGTCGCCACGTCGCCATCGGCCGTGAGCATGGCGCCACGGGCGACCTCCGAGAGTAAAGCCGCTTTCAGATCCGGCAGTTCCACGCGGCCGCGGCCATGGCGCAGCGCTTCTGTCTCGAGCTCATAGTCTTTGGCGACCGAAACCCGCTCGAACAGGTGTTCCCGTGCGTAGGTGAGGGACGGAGCCGCGGGCGCTTGCTCGCGAATCGATCCGTGCGCGACCGCCGTCTGGCGGAGTTCCTTCAAAGTTCGCGCTTCGATCGGGTCGAGCCGGTTTCGCTGACGCTCCTTTACCTCGGCGGTACTGATCTCGGTCAGTTTTTCGGGTCGCGTATCGCGCACCAGGCGAGCGACTTCATTATGAGACGGCAACCGGCCATTCTGTTCCAGGAACTCCGCGATCGCCCGATCACGCTGCTTACTGCGCCGGCTGAACTTCTCGAGCGTCGCTTCCGGAATGCCGAGGATGCCGAAGCCGCGATCCTTGCCATGCTCGAAGCGATCCGAAAGGGGATAACCCAGCTTCGTTACTTCCCGGGCCAGGGCGTTCCGGTAGACTTCCGTCAGATATTCGCGCCGCAGGTAGATCGGCGAGGCCTGCAGCGCTTTCCATTTGCCTTCGGCTCCGTCATAGGTGAGGTTCCCGGCGACCAGATGGGTATGCAGTTGCGGATCGAGTTCGCGGCTGGTGTCATGGTCATAGCGCGCGACGATCAGGTTCGAAGTAGTCCGGGTGTCATTGGCGCCAAACTTTCGTACGCGCGTCCCGGCCAGGTTCTCGAGTTCCGTGGCCATTTCCGTCACCGCTGTCTTATGCGCATCGACGAGACGCGGGTCTTCGAGCGCCTGCACCGAGACCGCCTTCGGAGCCGATACCGTGAAGTCGTAGAGATTGCGAGCGGTCGCTATCTTCTCGCCCAGCCCGTTGAAACGGTCCGCGCTCTGGCGGGGCCGCAGGAACTCACCCGTCGCGGGGTCGAGGCCCTGCCGGATGGCGTCGAACGGTTCCATGCGAACGGCGCCTGTGAGACCGAGCAGCTGGGCGCCACGACCCATCCATTCTCCCGTGATGGTCTCGCCCACGGCATAGTAGTCGTTGTTTGACAGGTGACGGGCGGCATAGCCTTCCCCTCCGGTCATGGCGCGGATCGTCAGCATAGTTAGCCGAAGCTCATCAGCAGTCTGCCTGACGAGCCTTCCCCAGGCGCCGCTAGAGGCGGCTCTGGAAAGCTCGCCGCATCGGGCGGCAGCTCAAAATCGCGGCGCGGCACCAGGCGCTTGATCGAAGCCGGATGCTTTTCGGGCAAACTGAGGAACGGGATTTCGACCGGCACCACGACCATGCGGCCATTCTTGAAACCACGCTGCACGAAATAGGCATGGAGGTCGCTCATGCCCTTGATCTCGGTGGCACTGATGGCAGGTTCGACCACTTCCGCGATGCGCGAGCTGTTGCGGTCGCGTTCGTAGAAAGACGGCGCAGGATTGTGTGTCTGCTCGAGCCGTAAGAGCTTGCGTTTCCCGCCGATGCGTTCGAGCAGATCCGCAGAATCCGGGTCGCTGGTTGCGAAAATCCATTTCGTATAGGCCTGGCTGAGAATCGTCCGGGTCTGATCGCCATAGAGATGCTTCAGCTGCTCCTGGTTCTGGATGCTGGCGATGATCTGGTGACCGGCCGAACGCAGCATGGTGATGCCATCGTGCAACCGGGTCAGGGTCTGCAAGGTGTGCAGCTCGTCATAAATCAGCTTCGTGCGTTTCGTCGTTTCACTCGAAAGCAATCCGAGAAGGAACAGATCCATCCACATCGAGAGCAGCGGCTTCAGGGCATCCCGGGTATCGGAGTCGGAGGAGATGAAGACCCAACCTTGCGGATTGCGTGTCCATTCGCGAATGCAGAATTCCTGGCGGCCTTCCGCTAGCGACGGCATCATCCAAAGCGGATCGCCGGCAAGCGCCAGCGTGCCGAGCACGCCGGCGCGTTGCTGCGGCGAGTTGGCCGGAAGCGTATATTCGTGGATCGTTCCCTGGACACGCCGTTCGATCTGAGGGTAGTTCGCAATCCAGGAGCCTAGTGTCTCGGTGTCGGGTCGAAACTCATCGAGGAGATAGGCTCCGAGGCTGACCGTCCATTGATTGAAAATATCGGCCGTCGGATCGCGCACCACCGGCGGCGGAAACAACGAGGTCATGACCGTCTTGTAGGTAGCGAGATCGTAGCCTTCGCTCGAGATGTTCCAATACGCGCAGCGATCATCGGTCGGATTGAGAATGGTGTCGCCGCGCTCAGGCCGGTAGAAGCGTGCCAGAATCTCGCCGCCCTTGGCATCATTGACCACACAGTTAATGCCGTTGGCTTCCGCATCGAGCAGGTCCTGATAGGTCAAACTGGTCTTTCCCGTTCCCGTGTCGCCCATGCGGAACTGATGCGAGGCTTCTTTCGCCGCAGGCAGTCGAATCGAACTCCAGCGCGTTTTCGCCATCGTGTCAGCGGTCCTTCCACGCTTTGACGGCATACTTCATGCCGTCGCCTTTCACTTCCTTGTTGTATTCGTCGACCGTTGTAACAATCGACCCATCGAACGGAACGCCCACCACAATCGACGAGCGATAGCGGTAGTCGACAACGAGGCCCCAGACGAACGCGGTGAGAAACGTCAGCAACGTCAAGGTGAGCGGCCACTTCCAAACGAGAGCCGGCGCATCCCGGTAGACAGGCTCGACCGCACCGTTGTCGTAGACCCACGAAGCAGGACTCGAATTCTTCGGATACCAGCCATGACGGATAATTTCGGCATCCAACCGATGATCGACGTTGCCGTAACGCAGCAACGCGTAGCGCAGCTGCTCCGGCACTCATACCTGTTTCCTGTCCCGGCGCGCATGGAACAGCGAGAGAGTCGAGACCTTCGATCGGATGGCAGCCGCACAATACTCGGGATAGCGCCGGACTTGCTCCTGGTGCAACAGTCCCCAACCGCCGCACCAGACGACAGCACCGAGCAAACCGCCCAGGAATCCGTAGAGCAATCCGTTGTGCCGGGCCGGCACTGTGTCGCGGCGAATTTGATCGGGTGTTTTTTCTGTCATCACGTTTCGGGTTGATTTGGAATAACGCCAGGAGCGCTTTCCTCTCAGCGACTGAAACTCATGTCCCGCTCTGGCACCCGATCCCGCGTCAGCTCCGGATTCACTCTTCCCGTAAATTCCCGTCGCAACTCGCGCTCCCGATCGACGACCGGCGCCATCTCTTGCCGGATCTCGGCACGCTGGCTCGGGGGCGCTTCGTCGAATCGTTCCGAGAGTGCCTGAAACTGGGCGTGCAGGGCACGGGCCTCCGCTACGATTTCCTGGTTCGTCAAGTGCGCGGCCGGCTTCACGCCGTTCTGCTGAGAACGGTCCCGGCGGTCGTTCCTTCGAAATCCGTACTCTTCCTCGGCCACCGTCTGCTCGTAGCCCCGGATGAGCTCCTCGCACGTGTTTCTGCGCTTCGTCGAGCTGCCCGAATTTTCCCTCGCTCCTCGGCACGAAACGATTCGCCAGTTCCTTTGGTTCGATGTCGTCGCCCCGGTAGTAGAGCCGCTGACGGAGCACGACCTCAATCTTGTTCTCCTCCGCTTCACGCAACTCGAACCGGCTCCTTCGTTCTGTTGCCCCGAGACGGCCATCCGGCAGCATTACGTTCGCCGTGTAGACCGCCCCGTATTCGCTGGAAGTTTCCAGTAACTTCCCTCGCTCGTAGTATCCGCTCGCCAGGCGCTCCGCCTGTGTTTTCTCCCGTTCGGTTTCTTGCTGCAGTCTTTGGTCTTGTTCCATACAGGTCCTCCTTCAGGCCGCCGGGCGGCGATACACTTCCGTCGTTTCAAACTGGCGGCTACGGTCGTTGTAGTCGCCGACTGCTACAAGACAACTCACCCCGCGCCACCCCTCCGGCGTGCGCTTCACTTCGATCACCAAGTCGATGGCGGCAGCTGTCTCTTGACGCGCCAGATCGAGGCAACCGAAACCGGGCATTGCGAGACTCGCCAAGCGGTGCAACGCCGAAAGTGCGGTGTTCGAGTGAATGGTCGAGAAGGTCCCGTCATGCCCTGTGTTCATCGCCTGCAGCAGCCCGTAAGCCGCTTCCGAGTCCTTCACTTCGCCGACGATAATCCGGTCGGGCCGGTGCCGCAGGGTCAACGAGAGGAGTTCGGACACGGTGACTTCGGGCCGGTCTCCCACCCGCGGATACGCTTCAAAGCGCGGGCTGTTGCGATGGTCGAGTTTCATCTCGACGGGTTTTTCGATCACCACAATCCGCTCCCCGGTCGGGATGTGTCGCACCAGGGCATTCGTCAGGGTTGTTTTACCGGTGGATGTCCCGCCCGATACCAAAATGTTCTTGCGGTCGCGTACCGCCGCCAGAAGTACTGCGAGAGCCTCGGGGGCGAGGGCGCCGCGCTCGACCAGTTCGCCCGTCGTGAAGTGGCGCAGGAACTTGCGGATCGTCACCACCACGCCCTGCGGGGAGATCGGCGGATAGGTCGCCGCTACGCGCGACCCGTCGGGCAACCGCGCATCGAGCCAGGGTTTTCGATAGTCGTCGATCTGATCGCCTAAGGAATGGCCAATGATCTCGACGCCGGCGCGCAACCTGCGTTCGTCGATCGGAATCCCTTCGATTTCGGTTATCCGTCCTGCCTTCTCCACAAACACCAGTCCGTTGGTGATCATGAGTTCGGACACGTCCGGATCGAGCAGGTAGCGATCGAGCTTGAGCGAGCGGAAGAACGGCAGAATCAGGTCGTCGATCGAATTCATGGCTTGGGCGTAGCCTCCACGTTCGCCCGGTTTGCAATAAATTCGACAATCGTCAGGCCCAGCGGGTTGATGGTCTGGTAGTCGGGATGGTCCGCGCTTTGCGCCTCGACCTGATCCGGATTGAGAAAGAAGCGCACGGCAATGACCCAGGTCTGAGCGCGAGTGGAACCGTCTTTGGTGAAGGTCTTCTGCAAGGCGATATCGGCCGTGCCCGCGGCTACGACCGATGGCCCGATACTCTGCTTGCCGAACGAAGTCAGGTTCGTCGACAGGATCGTCACATCGTTTTCCGGTTCGCGGCCGGCCAGAAGGTTCGCAACCACGTTCTCTCTCTGGTCCCGATCCTTGATCTGCTGCCCGTACTTCGATTCGAGAAACAGATAGTTTTTGGGGAAGGTTTTGAGTACCGAAGCCCGCAGGCGCCCGAAGCGAAAGGTGGCCCAGTCGGCGAGATAGCTCTTCGCAACGGCAGCATCCGGCGTGTAATGTTCGAGGTCGGAATACTGGACGGGCGTAGCGCGCCCGAACTGATCGAGCTTGATGTAGACGCGTCTGGCGGGCCGGACCGCCAGACCATAAATACACAGCCCGAAGAGCACCAATAGGATGCTCTGCCCGGCCACAACCGTGCGCGTGAGCCGTTTGGCATAGAGCCGGGCCGCGAAGACTTCTTCGGCGATTTCGTCTTGGCGGATGACCGGCAACTGCGCCAGCTCCTGTGCGTCCACCGGGGTCAAGCTGATTTCGGGTGACATGCGGAGTCTCTAAAGAAAGGCGCTCGCGATCCCGCGCACCGCTAACGATTGCAATGCATTGGCAAAACCGGCAGCCACCCCGCCCACACCACCGAAGAGGATATGGGTGATCTCCGGAACCTTCAACATCGTCCACAGGAACACCACCGTGATCAGCATCAGATAAGGAACGCTGACCAGCCATTGGCCCACCGAGTAGCCGTGCAAATTCGAAAAGAAATCGAGATAGGAGTGGCAGAAGATAAAAATGAACCCGCTCCCGACGAACACATACATCGAGTAGGCGAGCATATTGTCGAACCAGGTCCAGAACTTCTTGTCGTGACCGGGCAGCACGTAGAACGGAATCATCAACGGTCCGCACAAGGTCAGCATCCCGACGATCGCGTAGCTGCCGGCGGTGATCATCGTCATCGCGATTTGACCCAAAGCAATGAGTCCGAGCACGACGATCGTGAGCAGCGCCGGCAACACTTGAAACATCCCTACCGGCGGCAGATAGTGAATGGCGTTATTGAAATCGGTAAGTACCTGCTTCAGCAGATCCGTCGTGACGGCGTTCGCCAGATCCTGTGCCAGGTACGGAAACATCTGATGAAAGTTGAAGGGCAGGCCCGGGAGCGGAACCATATAGAAGGTCATCATGAGCGTCGCGATGGCGATTCGGAACAACACGGCCACATAGGCGACCGTTGTGGCCAGCGGATTGTAGTGGTGCAGCGACATCGACCGGATGGTCCCCTGCAGTAGTGTTTGCAGAAGCGCGTAGACGCCAAAGAACGCGAGCATCGTCCAGCCAAACGGCATCAGCGAGGGCGCCACGCTCGAGACCAGGTCGGTGACGCCGGTTGTGACCGTACCTTCGAAGTTGACGGTGCCGGCGATCGCGTTGTCGACATCGGGCGGCAGCGGGATCGATTGTCCGAAGACGACCGCTAGCGAAGAGAATCGATAAGAAGACTGTTTTCATTTACGGAACCACGTACCGATGGGCGGACGGTTGCGTCTTCCGGGCGAGGCGCTGTTCGAGCCGGCGGTCCTGTTGCGTGACTCGAATCGGGTGGCCACCGCGAATGAAGAGAGCGGCCACCACGGCTAGCACCGCGAGGATCGCCGCGAGCAATTTGATGGTGAGTGCTTTCGTCATGCTTAGGGCTCGAGATAGTTGCCGGTTACCGTTGCCGTCCGAGCAGGATCGAGCAGCGCAGGCGAGGAAGCGCGAGCTTGGGCGATATCCGCATACCAAAGCTGTTCGTCGGCTAGCTTGTCTCGCTGCACCTTCGCCGCGAGCGTTTGCTGTTCCGCCAGACACGCTGCGAGATTGCCGTTGGCTTTAGCCTGGGTTTGCGCCTGGATATGGCCGCCGGACAGGACATTCAAAACCGCCACCAAAGAGTTTTTGGCATCGCTTTCGTCGAGCGCGTCGCTCGACAGTTTGTCTTCTGCCTCTTGATTTGCATCCTGGGTCGATTTGTAATGGGCAAGGATCGCGGCGCAGCGCTGCGACGTCTGGTCGAGCAACTGGATCGTCGCAAATTCGGACATCCGGCGGCTATGGGCGGGCGTTGTGCTCCCGAGATAGCCGGCATTCCCAGCGTCGAGCGTGCTCTGCTGCCAGGCGCGGCCCGCGTTTGAGACATCGCCATTCATCGCCGCATTGAAGTTGATGGTCTCGTTGTAGTGGGATTCGGTTACTTCATTGCCAACCGCAAACGCGGCCATGCGCCAGATATCCTTATTTCGGACGCGCTGCGACATCTCGATCGCCAGGTGATAGGCGGCGAGGCCGTTCTCGACGATCTTCACCGTCTGGTTGTAGGTCTCGGCCAACCTGGCGCCGTTGCTGATGTCTTCCGACCAGATATGACCGAGCGTCGCGTAGCTCGTCGGATCGAAGACCACGTCTCCCAAGCCAAAGAGCGCGTAGAGAGCAACTGGGTGCACTGCCAGATAGCCGATTCCGCATAACAGCGGAACGGCCACAAGAATCTTCCTCTTCATAACGGACCCTCTCCCCTGCTAGTGAAAGAGACGCCCTGGCAGGCACAGCCGAGCCAGCATGCCGATCGTGCATAAGAGGACGGTGATCCAGAAGCCGACCCGCATAAGCGTGCCCAGGGGGTTCAGCTGAGCGTTCATCAGTTTCAACTGCCGGAGTTGTTCTTCTTCGACTGTTCTTGGCTGTTTCATCGAAATCTCCTTTCAAAGATCCGGATCCATCGTGTGATTCTTGATGTCCGGCAACAACAGGTCGCCGGCCAGCATCACCTTCACGCGCGCCCGTTCGCGCAGGGTGAAGGTGGGTAGTATGTTCAAGAAGCGCTCCATTACGCGCTGCGCGCTTTGGCCCAGTCCTTCCGACACGCCGTTGCGCAGTTGGACGCCCCAGTCATACGCGCCGTAACTCACGTTGTTTCCGATCTGGGCCGTTGCCGAAACCGCCGCGAGCGCGAGCGAGGCGCCGAAGATCTGGAGATAATGGCGGTTCACCAGATCCCGTAAACCGGTTTGCCCCACCACATCCAAGCCTTGAAACTTGTCGAGGCTCACCGAATACCCATCGGGCAGGATCATGCGGTGAAACGCCACGAACAGGCGCTCCTGATTCACGCTGCTTACCGCACGGACGCTGCCGAGCAGGCGAGTGCCTTTCGGGATTAAAAGATGGGAACCGCTCGCCGAATACACATCCGTCGTCACCATCGTGATCACCGGGCCGATGGCCGCACCAGTGAGCCGATTCGCCAGCACGCTTTCGATCACGGTGTCTTCGAGCAACCGGTACAGCTTGCCAAAGGAAGAATCGAAAGTGTAGTCGTCTTGAGGATCACTCGGCTGCCTGTTCCTCGAAGAGGTCTCGGGTTGCTCTCTTTCTGAGTCGGGAAGCCCGCCGAAGGCCGGGCGGCCACGGCGTGCTCCTTCGACGGGCCCGGCATCGTCAGACTGATGGGTTCGAACCACCTCCGGATTCGTCGTCGCAACCGATGCTGCCGGGGGTTGTTTCTCTTTCTCGAAATAGTCCGAAAAGTCCACCGCAACCGGCGAAGAATCGAGATCGTTCTGTCGGCGATGTTCCTCTTCGAATGCCGCTCGCTCTCTTCGTTGCTGCGCTTCTGACTGGACAGTGCCAGCAGTACGGCCGTGTTCGGCATCCTCCTGTGCTTTGGTTTTCTGTGGAACCCCGGCAGCCTCGGTGTAGGCGTCCCGAGCCAGATCGTTTCCCTCCCCGAGAACCGTGTTCTCGTTGTTCTGAAGGGCTCGATCCCGATCCATGCCCTTCAGGTACGCCGCCTGTCCGGATTGTTGTTCGGCAAAGCTATCGCTCTGCTGGTGGGTCATGGTCGTGGGCTTCGGCAGTGAGCGTGCCTCGGGCGTCACTCTGCCGGTTACCAGGCCCGCGATGTTGGCCAGAATCACTACCGCCAGGATCAGGCCCGCAAGCATCAGGCCGGCAAACACCACCTTCCGGCTCTTTTTCGCAGGCGCCGGCATCACCAGCTTCGCTTCGGCGAATCGCTGTTGTTCGTCCGCTTCCTCGTAAGGGTCGCCTGTCATTTGGTACTCCGATCCCGGTGAAAGGTGAGTTTGTTTTCCTTTTTCGGCCCGATCGCGAAGTAGCCGTCGTAAAGCAACTTCGGAACCGTATAGAGCCCATCCGCGTAGCCGTACTGAATCAGGCTTGGCTTCCCGTCTTCATTGATTTCGTAGAGCGCGAGGACCTGCTTTCCCTGGAAGTAGGTGAACTTGTCATCCGACCAGGCCATCCGAAAGCCGAGCTTCTCGGCCTTGGCAGCATCCCAGTCATAGCCGAAGAACAGCTTGCGCGGATACTGCGCCTGATAGGCGCCGATAGCAGCATCGGCCTTCTCCTGCGCTTTTTTCTCTGCCTCCGCTAGCTCCGCCTGCGCCCGGTCCGCACGCGTCTGGCAGCTTGCGACCTCTTCCGCCGGCACCCATTGCACCTGGGAAACGACGGCGCTGCTATTCGTAGTCCCAGCGTCCGCGTCGACCTCGGCATCGAACTCGCTGTCTACGCCTGTCACCTCTTCGAGGAAAAACGAAAGCTCCTGGCCGGTATTCGAAATCACATGCAGCGTCGTGTGAATGCCGGTCTCTCTCGGCTTGACAGCCAGAAAGCGCGTCGGGACCTTGCCGGCGTCGACTGCCCAGACGCCGCCTTCGCCTCTATCGCCTCCGTACACATTCATCACGCGTTGCCCATCCGGCAATCGAATCAGAGTGACCTGGCCGCGGGCCACCCGGACGCGCACCGGCTTCCGCTGCCCCATTACCACGGCTAACGGTTCGCCAGGCCTGGGGTTGCCAGGCGTGGGATCGCTGGGCTTATTGGCCTTGCCGGCTGCAAAACCGCAGCTGACCGGCGGCCATCAGCAGCACGGCGCCCAAACGCCCGACTCCTCTTTGCATCCTCTTTACTCCCGTCTTCCACTGCCCGCGGCGCTACTGAGCAGCTCTTCCTGCAGTTGCTGCATTCCGTCATCGATCCCTAACTCGGCCACCAATCGCTCCCGCAACGCTCGTTCCGACGGCTTCGTCGTCGCTCTCGCGTAAGCCGCCGGGTCGAGATTCATCCGCAACACTTTGAAGTACCCCCGACCTCCCGCGACGAACGGCTCGCCGTCGACCTTGATCGCGAGTTCCCGTTCCCCGAGCGACTCCAACTCGTCGAGTTCTTTCGGGTTCAGCCGGAAATGCGTCGCGTATGTCTCGCGATCGAACGCCCCGCCGAGGAAGATCGTGTTGGGGCAAGCATTCTTGATGACCTGCCCTTGCGTTCCCAGGTCCTCGAGCGACTGGGTCACTAGAGTGGCCCAGGCCAGATGCTTGCGATCCGCCTTTATCGTTTCGAGCACAAACGACAGCACCGGCAGAATGCCCATGCGCTTCCACAGCTCATCCATCACGATGTGTTTCGGGGTGCCGAGGTTCTTCTTGTCTCGGATGATGTTCTGGCAGAGCAGCAGAATCCAGCTCATCTCGACTTCGAGAAGATCCTTGTGCGTGTCGCCCAGACTCGCGAAGTCGAACAGCTGCAGATCGTGGAACTCTAAATCGTCTTCCCAGTTGTCGAAGATCGCGCCGTAGATGCCGCCTTCGATCCAGCGTTTGAGTCCCTGCCGCAGATTCGGCGGCAACGGCAGATGTTTGAGACGCCGCAGTTCGACCGGCACCTCGAACAGACGTTCCACTCCCTTTTCGATCGCGTCCTGGTCCTCGTTGCCCACCGCCACGCCCGATTTATGCAGCATCAGGCGCAGGATCTGCGCGATCGAGTAGATATTTTCTTTCGTGTTCGCCACCCGAAAGAAGTTCAGGCGTGGGTACTCGAGACCGAGATGCGTCACCACGCCGCCCAGTGCGCGCACGTTGCTCTCGTAGCTGCCGCCCTGATCGAAGAGGAACGTCTTGGTGCCGTACTTCATAGCAGCTTGTGAACAGCGCGTTGGTATTCAGGCTCTTGCCGCGGCTCGGCCCGCCCAATACGGTGGTGTTGCCGTTGCCGTTCACAAAGGGCGTCAGGAAAAACGGCGTTCCCTGGCGCGTCTCATAGACCAAGGTGTATTCATCCTCGAGATCCTCCGACCACGCATGGCCGGGAAACGGGCGATACACAAACGAAAGGTTTGCCTTGTGGTCGCCCCGCAGCCACATCTTCCGCACGTTGTACGGTTGCCCGGGAAAGCACGAAAGGTAGGCCGAGACAGCGCCCCTCTTTTCTTCGAGCAGCCCTGCCTCGGCCGGGTCACTGAAGACACTTTGAATGCGCGGCAGCGCCGCCTCGATTTGCTCTTTATCGCGCGAATGAATCAACCCGAACAGAGACCAGTGCCCGTAATAGTGGCGATCGTCCAGGTCTGCCAGAATGCCGCCCACCTCTTCGACCTTCTTTTCCTGAGCGATCGTGGCGGCCCGGCGGGGTGCGGGAACCGTCGGATGGTAGCCGCCGACGGCAGCACTCCAGATATCGCCACCCGCCATGCCCACCGCATTCTCGACTGCCGCCGCCTTACTCCGCGTGGTCTTGCCCGGTTTGCGCTGCCAGACCGAACACCAGACCATTTCGCAATCGATCGCCGGCAGCCCGCCCCATAAATCCGGTCGCGTGCCGCGCGGCGGTTCAACCAGCGAAAGCACCTGGCAATACCGCTTTCCCACCCGCAGGTAATCGCCCTCGAGACCGATATGGACCCGTCCCAGTTTTTTGGGACTCTCGTTGGGCAGCGCTGCTTTTCGCGTCACGAGCGTGCGATCGAGGTTCAACAGATAGCTGTACAACTCGACCAGCTCATCGGGCGGCAAGCGCTGAATCTTCGCCATCCGCAGCTGCTGCTCATAGAGCAGCGCCGCATTCTGAATCCGCCGTAAGGACGAGCGAGATCGTTCCGTAAACTCGTCGGCATCTTTCGCCACCTTCCCCGGAAGGTAGAGCGTTACGAACAGGCGCACACTCCTAAAGCGAGCGGTAGCTTTGAGAAACTCGGCTCGTTCCAGCGCCTGTTGCCGCACCGCCTCGTCGAGGATCGGCCGACCCGGCAGTGCGTCCTTTTGAGCGGTGATCAGATATTCGAAAACGATGCAGTCTTCGGGCAATGTCCGGTTCGCGATCGCCACTTGCTTTGAAACATGGTGGAGCGTGTCACGATCGAGGCCTTCGCTATCGATACCCTCGACACGAAAGCTCACGCCGTACCCGGTCGGAGTGGCGAACACGCCGTTGCGGAAAATGCGAGGCCGAAAAATCGTATCCACCCTTCCCGCTTTGCCGAATGGCCGCAAGGAATCGGGAGTCGAGCGGATGCGTGGCTTTCTGAGTGATAGAGGAATCATTTTCCTGGGTCGAACTCCGCGGGTAAGAGCAAATCATGCAGAATCAGCTGCGGCTCTTTGGGATCGTTCTTCGTGAGCCACCAGCCGAAGCCTAATGCACCTGGACAGAGCGCCGCGCCAAAGATTTTGCAGCCAGGCAACAGGAACACCAGCACCGACAGCGACAGAATGCCGAGAATCACGAACCACGGCATTCCGAATCTGTTCGGCCGAGGGTTCAACGTGTCGTTGATCGGTTCGAGCTTCTTTTCGTCCGAGATCATAGAATGCTCCGGACTTAGGACAGCCTGAACGGCTCGACCAACGGCAAAAGCAACAGGCCCGTCGATACGCTTTGGCCCGTCAGCGTGTTGACCAGCACAAACGCCAGGCCAGCCAGCAAGGCGCCCGCCAGGCCGCCGCCCACCATTGCCAGGCCTCTTGGCCGGTTGGTTGTGAGGGTGAGGCCGCCCCAGATGATCAGGCCCACAAAACCCATGCCCGCCAGGGCCACGGTTAGTTTTAAGATGCTCGTACCGAGCGTCGTGAAGTTGCTCGTGCTGCCACTAATATCCCCGCTCTGCGCCAACGCCAGGGCGGATGTTAGACCGAACAGAAAACATCTTCGAGCGGTCTTTGAAAATCGAGTGTAGTTGTACTTCATGATTTTTCCTTCTAGGTGAAATGGTTATTAGCCCGAACAGGAATAGCACCTCGACCGCTTTACTCGAGGCCTGTCTCGCACAATTGAGATGGATTTCGTACAAGGAATCCGCCGCGCGCCGGGCGAGCGCTCGCACACCGGGGTGGACCGCCGCCGTGACTGCAGGAGTCGGATAGAGACCTCGAGCGGGAGCTGTCGCGCCCGAGCGCAAGGGTTGCTGAAGTCGCTCGCGACTTTGTTGCGGGACCGCTCTCGGTGAAACCAAAACCGTTTACCGCAGTGCCCTTGCACGCGCCGGGGCAAAGCCCCAGGAGGAGACGTGCTTAGCGGCTCTGGGACGAAGGCACAAAAGAGGACGGCCTGATCGCTTCCGGTAAATTCGCGTTCTCGAAGGGAGGTGTGGGGATGACCTTGGCGGTTTGTTCGATTTTCTGTTCGATTTCTTGTTCGACTTTTGTCCGACCGTTCACCCCTCTTCGGCTTTGCTTCGCCGTAGGTTGGTATGTCCTGCCAGGTTACAAGGAAGGTACAAACGTCGGACAAAAATTGGACTCGTGTCCGGTTTTTTGTCCGGCCAAGCGGGGCGCTTCGGCTCTTATTCGCCCATCTGCAGCCGTTTTCGTCCGCTAAGGTCCGGGACGAAAACTGTTTGTTTTGTGTAAGTTGTTGGAGGCGCGGGGCGGGATCGAACCGCCGAATAAAGGTTTTGCAGACCTCTGCCTTACCACTTGGCTACCGCGCCGAGCAGGGCTATCTCGCACCATACCATACGTAATTCGTTTCAAGCGCTACCCTCTAAATATCTTTGTTGAATCCCTTTGGCACGTGTTCCAGCGGTTTGTCGGACTCTCGCCCCGGCTCACGAGCGAAAATCGTCGAAGCCCTGGCCGCCCCGAGTTCTTTTCCGCTTTCAGAGTCACTGTTCCTCCGTTTCCTCGGGGTGATCTATCTTTCCGCCTTCGCTTCACTTTGGCCTCAAATCGTGGGGTTAGTGGGCTCGCGCGGCATCGCGCCGGCGGCCAAGCTCCTGGCATCAGCTCAATCGCAGCTCTCTACGACCGCCTTCTTCTATTTGCCGACGCTCTTTTGGTTCAATTCGAGCGACCTCGCACTTCTGCTCATGTGCGCCTGCGGGTGTGTTGCATCCCTGCTTCTAACCTTTGCGATTTTCTCGCGTGTCGCCGCTTTCGCCTGCTTCGTCTTCTATCTTTCGCTTGTCATTATCGGCCAACCGTTCACCTCGTTCCAATGGGACGCGCTTCTGCTAGAAGCAGGTTTTCTGGCTATCTTCGCCGGAGCGTCATGGCTTGTCTGGGCATATCGTCTCCTGCTCTTTCGGCTCATGTTTGAGTCGGGTTGGGTCAAACTCGCCTCCCATGATCCGAACTGGCGAAACTTCCACGCCCTTCGTTTCCATTTCATGACGCAGCCGCTGCCCAACCCCGTCGCCTATTACGTGTATCGGCTGCCTCCGTCGCTTCTCAACGCTATGACCTTCCTAACGCTCGTCATCGAATTGTGTGCACCTTTCCTGTTGTTCGCTCGCCGCCCTCGCTTCGTCGGTGTCGGATTGCTCGTGTTTCTGCAATGCATGATTCTGCTGACGGGCAACTATGCGTTCTTCAACCTTCTTTCGCTGGCACTCTGCATTTGGGCTCTCGATGATCGCATTTGGACTTCGTTCGGGCGGCTTCTGCACTGGCGCTTTCCGCGCCGATCCTGGATGTCTTCACGATCCGCCTTTCGAATTACGGCAAATGGTTTCACCGCGATTCTCGCGCTGCTTGGCACCCTACAGCTGATTAGCTCTCTTGCGCCAACGACGTCGTTGCCGAGACCCCTTTCCATCCTGCAACCTTTCGAAATCGTCAACGGCTACGGTCTGTTTGCGGTAATGACCACGACCCGGCCAGAAATTGTTCTCGAAGGTTCGAATGACCAGATCGAGTGGCGCGAATATCAGTTCCTGTACAAACCCGGCAACACTCACCGTCCGCTTGCGTGGATTGCTCCCTACCAGCCTCGCCTGGATTGGCAGATGTGGTTCGCGGCACTCGGCAGCTACCAAAGTAATACCTGGGTGGGCGGCGTTATGTATCGCATCCTCACCGGTGAAGCATCTGTTTATCGATTGCTCAGTGCGCCGCCTTTTGAGCATCCACCCCGATACTTACGCGCTCTGCTCTACGATTACGACTTCACCACGCCGGCGGAAAGGTCCCGCACTGGAGCTGTCTGGGAGCGGCATTTGCAATCGGTCTGGTTTGGGCCCGTATCTCTAAACGGTCAGTAGAATTCTTGCATTGAGATATGATGCTGGCGATACAAACTCGCTATGACCGACCTTTCACGTCGCAGACGTTTCCTCTCATCCCTCGGTTCTGTCAGCGGAGCGGCCTTTTTAACGGGCCGAGCCAGTGCGCAGACTACAAGCTCATCGCAGCCGGCAAAGCTGCCTGCTTATGCTCTGGCACCGCAACATAAGACGCTAAAGCAATCGAGTTTCGATCGCACTGGCGGGAACCAGGACTTCTTCCATATCGCGCCAGGCCAAGCTCTGAACGTATTCGAAGCGGACGGTCCTGGAATCGTCACTCACATCTGGTTTACGATCAACGCACACAGTGGTCATCATCTCAAGGAACTTGTGCTCCGCATCTTCTGGGATGGCAATTCCCGCCCGAGCGTAGAAGTCCCCGTCGGCGATTTCTTCGGCCTAAACCTTGGCGATTACTATCTCTACCAATCTGCTTTTCTCAACTGCTCCTCTATAAAGGCGCTGAACTGTTACTTCGCCATGCCCTTCCGGCGCTCCGCGCGCATTTCCGTCGCGAACGAAGGTTCCCGACCGGTAGACTCCTTTTACTCGAATATCGATTATCAGCTCGTGAACTCTCTTCCTCCGGACGCACTGTATTTCCACGCTCAATACCGGCAGGCAGTCCCTAACGAAGCAGTGAAGGGATCCGACAAAAATCTCGATGGGAAGCGCAACTACGTGTTCTTCGAAACTCAGGGCCGCGGACAGGCAATGGGTGTGACCCTCGGAGTCGTTCAGAACACCGATAACTGGTTCGGTGAGGGAGACGAAATGATTTTCATCGATGACGATTCCAAGCCGGCCATCACCGGCACGGGTACCGAAGACTACTTCAATGGAGCCTGGGACTTCGGTGTCACCAACCCTTTCGCGTATCTGTATAATGGCGCGCCGTTCATCGGTGTAGGGGAGCGAGCTGGCGGACGTTACTGTCTCTATCGCTGGCACGCCGACAATCCGATCGCATTCGAGAAATCTTTGAAATTCACAATCGAACACGGGCATGCCAACGACCGTGCCGACTGCTTCTACTCGGTCGGCTATTGGTATCAAAGTGAGCCCTTTACCGATTTCCCATCGCTACCACCGGCGGCCGATCGTTACCCCGCACTTAAGCTCTAACTTCAGATTGGCGACATCAACGGAGACTTCACGGCAGACGAGTCTGCGACAGGGTTGGTCTACAATAATTGAGCATGTGCTCCGGCGGCAGCGTCCTCGAAACACTACTGGCGGGAGTTCGTCGCTTCCGCCGCGATGTCTATCCTAAAAATCGCGAGCGTTACCAAAAGGCGGCAAGGGAGCCGCAGCGTCCACACACTCTGTTTATTACTTGTGCAGACTCCCGAATTGATCCGGAGCTCCTCACACAATCGGGCCCAGGCGACATCTTCGTAACCCGCAATATCGGCAATCTGGTTCCGGCTTACGGACAGATGATAGGCGGTGTTTCAGCTGTGATCGAGTACGCCGTGCAAGCGCTCGAGGTCAGCCAGATTGTAATCTGCGGCCACACGGATTGCGGTGCCATGAAAGGCTTGCTGCACCGAGAGAAACTTGCCGGGATGCCCACAGTGAACTCATGGCTGCAGAACGCGGAAGCCGCTCTTAGCGTGGTACAGGCGCGAGATCGCAGTCCCGACGAACATGCGCAGCTTAGCGAACTAATCGAAGAGAATGTGCTGTTGCAACTCAATCATTTGCGCACACATCCCTCTGTAGCGGGAGCGGATGCAAAGCAAAAACTTGCGCTTTATGGTTGGGTTTATGACATCGGTAATGGTCACGTCAACATCTTCAACCCCGGCCTGCATCGCTTCGTCTCTTATGGCGACGACCAGGATATGATGATGACCGAAGGCGCCTGATCTCTTTCGCGAACCTGCATCCTGGCGCGAATCGCCTTCATCCTAAGCAAAGATGGAATTTCGACGTCTGGGCCGTTCCGGCCTCAAAATACCCGTTCTGAGTTTCGGCACTGGCACGTTCGGCGGCAAAGGCGAATTCTTCCAAGCATGGGGTTCAACAAACGTTCAAGAAGCCACCCGTTTGATCGATGTATGCCTCGAGGCCGGCTTGAACCTCTTTGATACGGCCGACATTTATTCGAGCGGAGCCGCTGAGGAAATTCTTGGGAGAGCAATCTCGGGCCGTCGCCATCAGGTGCTCATTTCCACCAAGGGATCCTTTCCTACAGGTCCGGGTCCCAACGATCGAGGAAACTCTCGTTATCACCTCATTACAGCTTGCGAGGCCAGTCTTCGTCGCCTGGGAACCGATTTCATCGACCTTTACCAGGTGCACGGCTTCGACGCGTTATCGCCAGCTGAAGAGACACTAAGCGCTCTCGATCATCTTGTGTCCTCCGGAAAGGTACGTTACATCGGCTGCTCCAATTTTTCCGGGTGGCATCTGATGAAATCGCTAGCTACGTCGGATCGATACGGCTGGCCTCGCTATCTTGCGCACCAGGCTTATTACTCTCTTATTGGTCGTGACTACGAGTGGGAACTGATGCCGCTTGCTCTTGAAGAGGGCGTCGGCACGCTGGTTTGGAGCCCTCTTGGCTGGGGTCGACTTACGGGAAGAATTCGACGCGGTCAACCTCTGCCGCAAACCACCCGTCTTAACAAGACAGCCGAGCAGGGGCCGCCGGTTTCTGACGAGCATGTCTTCAAAATTGTTGACGCGCTCGACGAGGTCGCGCGTGAAACGGGCCGAAGTGTGCCGCAGATTGCGCTGAACTGGTTGCTTCAGCGGCCCACAATCGCTTCGGTCATCATTGGTGCGAGGAACGAAGAACAGTTGCGCCAGAACCTGGGGGCGGTCGGCTGGAATCTTACGGCGGAACAACTGGCCCGGTTGAGCGCGGCGAGCGATGTGACCCCACCCTACCCATACTGGCATCAAAGGTCCGCAGCCGGCGAGCGCATCCCGTCTCCGGTTTAATGAGGGAAGCTCGGACTAACAGACCAGATCGTCGCGCGTGACTTTGACTTGACTGAGCCTGCCAAGCATTGCCAGAGCAATGTTTTCGGTCCGAAAGAATTCTTCGGCAATGGCTTGCACTTGTTCTCGCGTAACCCGCTCGATGTTTTCGAGCATTTCATCGAGCGACAGAAAGCGATCGAAGTAGAGTTCCTGCCGGGCGAGATTCGACATTCTGCTCGAAGTGGATTCAAGACTCAACATGAGCGAACCCTTCAGATGATCTTTGGCCCGACGCAGCTCGTCGTGGCTGATCAGATCGTTTTTGAAGGTGCGGAACTCCTGAATGACGGAGGTGACCACCTGTTTGGCAGTCTCTACACCGGTACCCGCATACACAGTAAAACACCCGCTGTCGCTAAAGAGGTTCAGCTCCGAGTACACGGCATAAGCCAACCCCTGCTTCTCGCGGATATTTTGAAATAGGCGCGAACTCATCCCTCCGCCGAGTACTGTGTTTAGAACATAGAGCGGGAAACGTGCCACATGAGCCAAGGGATAGGCCGGTACGCCTAACGCGATGTGAACCTGCTCCAGCGATTCTTTCCGTTTCAAAACCAGCGGAGCGTGTGGTTTGGGCAGGGCGCCCAGAGCCGGTCGTTCTCTTGCCGGAAGGCTGGCAAACTTCTCCTTTACCAGGCGCACGATGTGCTCGTGCTTAAGGCTTCCGGCGGCTGTGATTAAAATGTTAGCTGGGGAATAGACCCGATCGTAGAAATCAAACAGCATGGTCTTGCCAAATCTCTTCACGGTGTCTTTCGTGCCGAGAATCGGCTTTCCGAGTCCATGCCCCTTCCAGAAATTGCTTATGAATGTCTCGTGCAGAACAAATTCTGGCTGATCGGCCTCCATTTTGATTTCTTCGAGAATTACCCCCTTTTCTTTTTCGATATCCTCCTCACGAAAAAGCGGATTTCGAACCAGGTCAGAAAGTATGTCGAACGCAAAAGGGAGATGTTCGTCTAACGTTTTGGTGTTAAAGCTCACTAGTTCTTTGCTAGTAAACGCATCCAGACCACCGCCTACAGAGTCCACCGAGCGCGCAATGTCTTCCGCCGAGCGGTTCCGGGTCCCCTTGAAGACCATGTGCTCGATAAAGTGACTAATCCCGTTCTCGGGCCCATCTTCAATACGCGAGCCGCTTCCAATCCAGACGCCTAGCGAAACCGAACGGACGTGCGGCATCGCCTCGGATACCACACGAATACCGTTAGGGAGCGTTGCCCGTTCGATTTCGCGGACGTGAGGAGATTCGGAACCCATATCAATTCGCCTTTCAACTGATAGACAGATACACTCGAACTGGGTGATGCAACCGCAAAAGGGCGAGGCGTTGGTCGGAATGGACTTGGCCGATCTAGAAAACCTGCTCGGCTGCGAGCATCCCAGCTTCCGGGCCCGACAACTATTTGACGCACTATATCGAAAACGTTTAGATAATTTGTCGGACGCTACTAATTTACCACAAGGCGTTCGGCTTCAATTAGTTGCAAGTAATCCAATCGGTTTGCCCGAAGCTGAGTACCGCTTTGATTCTTCGGACGGAACAATACGCTACCTTCTGCGACTGCAGGATAACCGGACGATAGAAACTGTCTTCATGCCCGAAAAAGCACGGGACACGATCTGTATTTCGAGTCAGGTAGGTTGTCCTGTCGACTGCCGTTTTTGCCTGACCGCGCTCATGGGTCTCGAACGCAACCTCACTGCAGGTGAAATCGTCGGCCAGGTTCTTTACGTTGCCGGTGAAAATTCCCTACAACCCGAGCGGGCCCCGATCAACATCGTAATGATGGGAATGGGTGAGCCACTGCTGAATCTTCCAAATGTTCTCAAGGCGACACGGCTCCTTGCCGATCGGACCGGCCTCGCGATTCCCGAAAGACGTATCACGGTGTCGACCTCCGGTTTCATTCCACAAATGGAGGAGCTAGGTCGAGCAAGCGTGCGCCCCAAGCTGGCGATCTCACTGAATGCATCCACTGAAGAACAGCGCCGCGAGCTGATGCCGATTACGCGCAAATACCATTTGAAGGACCTGATTGCTGCTTGCAAAGCGTATCCGCTAAGGTCATGGGAGAAGCTCACTTTTGAATACGTTCTGCTGCGCGATGTGAACGATTCTGATGCCGATGCCCGCCGTGTCGTCCGCCTGATTTCCCGGCTGAACTGCAAGGTTAACCTGATCGCCTTGAACCCGGGTCCTGGAATCCCATTCACTACGCCCGTAGAACAGCGCGTACACAGCTTCCAGCAAATTTTAAAACGCGCAGTGCCTTGTTTCATCCGCAAGCCGCGTGGCCGCGATATCTACGCAGCCTGCGGACAATTGAAACGCGTTTCGCCCGATTTGGTCGAGCTTACTTAGAGTTTTCGACAGCCGGTTTCGCATGAGACGCCGTACTGCCGTCTGTCATTCCGAGCACCCACTTGATCGCTTCGAAGTACATCTTTTGAATGTCGGGATCGTCCCAAGCCTCGTTGGTGTGCCCGAGAGTGGAATAAAAAACCCGCCCTTTGCCATACATTTTTGACCACGCTACCGCAAAATCGTGATCCTGGCGGTGAACACGCGGATTGTTGTAATCCAGCTTTGATGAGTCAAGGCTAAGCAGCACGTTCACTTTGCTGCGCGACCATTCTTTGGGCTGATAGATTTCGTCCCGCTTCACGAAGGCGTGAGGGAAGTGACGAACAGCGGGAAAATCGGGATCTTCTAACACTATAGGGGCATTGAAAGTCGTCCACGGATGCTCGTCGAACCAGCCGCCGATCATCTCGCCATACTCCGGCCATTTGTAATTGGTATCGAGAGCGGCATGGACACCGACGAAGCCCTTGCCGTCCTCCTTGACAAAGGACAGCATGTCCGCTTTCTGGTCGTCGGTCAAATCGAGCTCGCCCGTCGTGCTTGCAAATACAAGCGCATCGAAGTAATTAAGGTCCTTGCGATTGCGATCCTTTATACTCTTCTTCGTAATCAGCTCCGTGTCTGTCCGAAGTGTGGTGTCCCAAAGCTTGCTTTCATGACCCATGCGCCAGATGGTGCCCATCGCGTCTGGAATGGAATCATGCTCGAAGCCTTTCGTTTCTGAAATCACGAGAATGTGAGCCATTCCCTTGGGGGGCTTTTTGTCAGCCCACGTCTGGCCTTTCAAATAGCCTAAAGCTCCGGTCAAGCCCAGGCAAATAATTGCAACAGTCAATATTGGTGCGCAGCGAAAAAGCCTCATGTAACCTCCCAGTAAAGAGAAACGTTATCACAGCAACATTATGCACGCGGGTTTCATTCTCGGCGGAATGATAAGAGAGAATTGAAGAACCTAAGTGTCTGCCTTCATCCACCAGGTCTTCCGCTTCTTATTACATCTGGGTTGCTTCGGGCCGTTTGTTCTGGGAGTCTTCGACTCCTCGTTTCTGTTTCTGCCATTCGGAAACGACCTTCTGGTAGTAATCTTGACGGCGCGGCATCACAATCTTTACTTGATCTACGCCTTTACCGCGGCTTGCGGCTCCACGCTCGGGGTGCTGTTGCTTGATCTCGTCGCGCGTCGCCTTGGGGAGGAGGGCGTTACTAGAGTCGCCGGCCGACGCCGCTTCGAGTCGCTCAAGCGCATGGTCGGCGAGCACGGTGCGAAAGCGCTTATAGTCGGATCGCTGGCCCCGCCGCCGTTTCCATTCACCATGGTCGTCGCTGCGAACAGCGCGCTCGGGTTTCCGCGAGGCCGCCTGCTCTGGACGGTCGCCGTCGGGCGGGCTCTCCGATTCCTTGTTCTGGGCGCGCTTGCCGTCAAATTTGGACGATCCATCATCCACATCGTCAACTCACCCGGGTTCAAATACTTCATGTACCTATTCACGGCGATTTGCCTCATAGGGAGCGGATTCTCCCTCAGTCAGTGGGTTCGCAAGGGACGGTCTCAACGCTCCCATACTTCGAGTACCACGCCTGTGCGAGCGTAATCCGATGCCAGATTTCGAAAATTAATCCTTCCCGGCATCTGCTGTAATAAAAATTGATTTCTGTCCCGCCATACCCCAAAAGAACTCGCGCGGTTGAACTATTTCTTCAGATCGGCGCGGCTGCTGGCGTAAACAGGTTCTCGAGCTAGTATGTGGATCGTTCGGCTGGCGTTACGACGGCCCTACACCTTTGTCGTACTTTCGCTGATGCTTTTCATACTGGCGCCGGTGGTCATATCCCGTACGCCGACCGACATCTTCCCGAACATCGACATCCCGGTCGTAAGCGTTGTCTGGCAGTACTCGGGCCTCTCGCCGCAGGACATGTCGGAGCGCATTGTTTACATCACGGAGCGCGCGCTTACTACCACCGTCAACAACATCGAACATGTCGAATCCCAATCCATGACGGGCATCGCGGTAGTGAAAATTTTCTTTCAGCCGCATGCCAATATCAATAGCGCTATCGCCCAGGTCACCGCTATTTCCCAGACTCAACTCAGGATGCTCCCTCCGGGTACGACACCGCCGCTGGTCATTATGTACAACGCTTCAACGGTGCCGATCCTGCAGCTCGCCATGTCGGGGCAGGGAATCAGCGAGCAGCAGCTTTACGATCTCGGTTCAAACTTCGTTCGACCCCAGCTTGTCACCGTTCCGGGGACCGCTATTCCGAATCTCTATGGTGGCAAGCAGCGGCAGGTCCAGGTCGATCTCAATACGCAGGCTCTTCAGTCAAAGGGCCTGGGCCCCTCTGACGTGGTGGATGCAATCGGAAACCAAAACCTGATTTTGCCCGGCGGCACTTCTAAAATCGGCGAGCTCGAGTACAACGTAGAGATGAATGGCAGCCCAAGCGTGGTTGCCGAATTGAACGACCTGCCGATTAAGTCTGCTAATGGCGCAACCATTTACGTTCGCGACGTCGCACATGTGCGGGACGGATATCCGCCCCAAACCAATATCGTCCGCTCGGACGGCATCCGAGGCGCTTTGATGTCGATCCTCAAGAACGGTGATGAGTCAACCATCGACATCGTGGCTGGAATTCGAGCTCTCCTGCCTGCGGTTCTCTCTTCACTTCCGCCTGATCTGCGCGTTAAGCCGGTAGCCGACCAGTCCATTTTTGTACGTGCATCTATCAAGGGCGTGGTGCGGGAGGCGCTGATCGCCGCCTGCCTGACCGCTTTCATGATCCTCGTGTTTCTCGGCAGCTGGCGCAGCACCCTGATAATCGCTGTTTCGATTCCGCTTTCTATTCTGTGCTCGCTTTTTACGCTCAGTGCGTTGGGGGAAACGATCAACATTATGACGCTAGGCGGCCTCGCGCTGGCCGTCGGAATTCTCGTCGATGACGCTACCGTCGAGATCGAAAACATCAACCGCAATTTTGAGATGGGGAAGGAGATTGAGCAGGCAATTCTCGACGGCGCGGCCCAGATAGCTATCCCCGCCTTTGTTTCTACGCTGAGCATATGCATTGTGTTTGTCCCAATGTTCTTTCTCACCGGCGTCGCCCATTACCTGTTTGTGCCGTTGGCGGAGGCAGTCTCCTTCGCGATGCTCGCCTCTTACGTGCTGTCCAGGACTATTGTTCCGACACTGGCGAAATACCTGCTACGAGGACATTCACATCACGAAGCGGTCGCGCACGCCGATAAACGTAATCCGTTTGTACGCCTGCAACTCATGTTTGAGAGCGGCTTCGAAAGACTCCGTGGACGCTATCGTTCTCTTCTTGAAACGTGCATCCGCCATCGAGTGTTCTTTACCCTGTGCTTTTTTGCAGCTTGCTTTGCTTCTGTAATCGGTCTCTTTCCATGGCTTGGGGAAGATTTTTTTCCAGCTATCGATGCGGGCCAGTTTAAACTTCACGTCCGCGCGCAAACCGGTACGCGCATCGAGGAAACGGCAAGGCTCTGTGACCGCATCGATCAGGCGATTCGGGAAGTTATCCCGGCTTCGGAAGTCGAAAACATCCTTGATAACATCGGCCTTCCCTACAGCGGTATCAATACGTCTTACAGCAACTCTGGCGCGATCGGTCCGGCGGATGCCGATATCCAGGTTTCGCTTGCCGAGGATCATCGTCCGACTCTTGACTACGTGCGACAGCTCAGAGTTGGTCTGCCCGAACGTTTTCCCGGCGTCACTTTCTATTTCCTGCCCTCCGATATGGTGACTCAAATCCTGAACTTTGGACTGCCGGCTCCGATCGACATCCAGGTGCTCGGGCCTAACGTTGAGAAGAATCGAGCGTTGGCAGATACCCTGCTCCAGGAGATCAAGTTCATACCAGGAATTGTCGACACTCGCATCCAGCAGCCGTTCAACCAACCCGTCCTGAACATCGATATAGATCGCACGAAGGCACAGCTGGTAGGCTACAGTGCGCGCGATGTCGCCTCTAACCTTCTCGTCGCTCTGAGCGGCAGCTTTCAGACGTCACCCACTTTCTGGCTCAATCCAAAAAGCGGCGTGAGTTACAACATTGCCACCCAGTCTCCCCAATACGAGATGGATTCACTACAAGACCTGAAGAATATTCCCGTTACCGTAGCGAATTCGCAGATGCAGATCCTTACTAGCGTCGCTTCCATCCGCCGCGGACAAGGCTTCGGAACCGTAACACATTACAACATTGCGCCGGCGATCGATCTTTATGCAGCTGTGGATGGGACGGACTTGGGGAGCGTATCGCGCGCTATCGATGCGACCATCGCCCGAAATCAGAAACTCCTCGTCAGGGGCTCGCATATTGCGGTTCGAGGCCAAATCGACACGATGCGTTCCTCTTTCATCGGCCTCATAGCCGGGCTGTTGTTTTCGATCGTTCTGGTCTACATGCTCATCGTGATTAATTTCCAATCCTGGCTTGATCCCTTCATCATCATTTCGGCTTTGCCTGCGGCGCTTGCCGGGATCGCCTGGTTTTTGTTTCTGACTCACACCACCGTCAGCGTTCCGGCCCTGACCGGATCGATAATGTGCATGGGAGTGGCAACAGCGAACAGCATCCTGGTTGTAAGCTTTGCTAAAGAACAGCTCCCTGATGTAGACAGCGCCTCAGACGCCGCACTCCTCGCCGGCTTTACCCGCTTCCGACCCGTACTCATGACCGCTCTGGCGATGATTATCGGAATGCTTCCGATGTCACTCGGACTTGGCGAGGGCGGAGAACAGAATGCCCCCCTTGGCCGGGCGGTAATCGGCGGCCTTTCTTTCGCAACAGTCGCCACCCTGTTCTTCGTTCCTGTATTCTTCAGCCTGCTGCACGGAAGACGGAAGCCCTCGTGAGCACCAAGTCGGGGCGGTTGCGCGTGGGCCTCGGCCTTCTGATCGCAGCGATGATCGCTGCCGGATTAGTCGCCTATGGCGTAATGCCAAGACTCAAAGCACGACAGGTGCTCCGCGATCAGACAAGCCGTTCCGCCCAACCTACCGTCAATGTCGTTCGGCCTCAGGTTTCCGCGCCCTCAGAGGAATTGATCCTTCCCGGGAATATCCAGGCTTTCATTGACGCCCCTATCTACGCGCGTACAAACGGATATCTGCGCCACTGGTACTTCGATATAGGAACTCATGTGAAGAAGGGTCAACTGCTCGCGGACATCGAAAGCCCGGAAGTAGATCGGGAGTTACAGCAGGCCAACGAGGACTTGCGAACTGCTCAGGCAAATCTGGAACTGGCTAAAATCACGGCCGCTCGTTATGTAGGTCTCTTCAAGACCGATTCGGTCGCAAAGCAAGACGTTGACAATGCAGTCCAGGGAGCGGCGGCCAGGAACGCAACGGTAAGGTCAGCACAAGCCAATGTGCAACGCTTGGAGCAGCTGGTTAATTTTGAGAAGGTCTATGCGCCGTTCGACGGTGTCGTTACAGCGCGAAACACCGATATCGGTCAACTCATCGATTCCGGTTCATCCGGTGGACCCACCCGTGAGCTTTTCCATATCGCAGCGATAGACAAGTTGCGGGTCTTTGTGCAAATTCCTCAGGCGTCGTCGCATGACACTGTGCCCGGAGTTCATGCCGAGCTCACGCTCCCCGAACTACCTGGTAAACATTTCCCTGGCAGCTTAGTGCGGACCGCCCGCGCCATCGATCCGGTCACGCGAACTCTGACGGTAGAAGTCGACGTACCAAATACTTCCGGGCAACTGTTTCCAGGCGCTTACACGTCGGTACATTTTAGAATTAAGCCGAAAAGCCCAACGCTCATAATTCCAGCAATCGCTCTCATCTTTCGTTCGCAAGGCTTGAAAGTCGCCAAGGTCGATCAGAACAACAAAGTTCAATTTCTGGCAATTACTCTCGGACGAGACCTTGGGAATGAAGTGGAAGTGGTCGCGGGTCTGGCAACCGGGGATCACATCATTTCGAGCCCGCCCGACTCCCTGGTGGAAGGGGAAACGGTTCGGATCGTTCATCCATCCCCCACCAGGGAAGCCGAAGAATAAGCACGGGCCCACACAACGACAAAATTGATGCTAGTTGCGGCTGTGCTTCAGGTCTCGGACCACGTTGTGCGCCTCAAGCACACCCTCGTATTGTTTCTGTACCATGGCTTTGACTTCAATGGGCAATGGCTTGGCGACTGCGGCCGAGTACGCTTTCTTCGCGGTATCCTCGCCCGCTTCGGCCTCGTTAATGATCGCTTTGTCTTCGTCTGTGGCCAACGCTTCTTTCAGGTTCATCCAGCCGCGATGCAAAGTACCGCTTACATGGCCGCTCTCCGCCGGTTCACCGCCAAGCGATGTTACAGCCGATTGGAGTTCTTTGCCATAAGTCGCGCGCTGCTGAGCATATTTCGCAAACAACGTTTTAAGTGACGGATCTTTCACTTTCTCTGCTGCCGTCCGGAAACCTTGCTCACCGTCCTTATCGGTCTCAATCAGCTCGTTTAATACATCTAGAACTTCACTCATGAAATGGGTGACTTCCTCCTGCTAGTGGGACCTTTCTCAAGTGAAAAAGATTTCCACGCAAAAGAACGAGGCCCTTCTGACAAGAAACCTACGGTTTTTTTGAAACAATACTGGGATCTGTTGCCCGGGCGAGGCCGATACGGCGTTCCCCTTCCTCGGGATAGCCCACCTTGGAAAGCACGAGTCCCAAATCGTAATTGAGCTTGGCCGAGAGCGGATCGACGAAAAGTCCCTTCTGAAAAGTTTGCATCGCAACCGCCGACTTACCCGCGCCATACTGCGCAGCGCCCAGGCTCTCGTAGGCCGCAACCATGTCCGGATCGAGCTCTATGGCTCTTTCGAACGCAGCAATTTGCTCCGTGGGGCGTTCCGCCAATGTCAACCCGAGATTAAACTGCGCGGATGCATCGTTCGGGTAGGACTGCACTGCAAATCGCAGAATTTCAGAAGCGCGCGCCACATCGCCTGCTTCACCCAGGGTGGTTGCCATAAAAATCATTGCCCGCAAGAAGTACGGGTATTCAGCTAGGGCCAGCCGGGCCTTTTCTGTTGCATCCTTCGCATTACCCCGGGACCGCAGTTCAGAGGCTTCCTGAAATAGCCGGCCGGCTTCATATTTGAAATCGCGGGCAAGCCGGTTCAAGATCAGGTAGTGATCGCCAAGGTGAATTGGCGAACTCGTTTCTCCATACCAAAGCCGTGCGGCGGTGTCGCGCAGGCGCTGATCCAGACTTGCCAGTTCGACTTCCCCGATATAGCCGCCCCCGGCAGCCGTCGGGTCAGTGGACAATTCGATTGCCACATGACCGAAGGGTTCGCCGCTCGCGACCCGCTTCCTCGCTGCCTGCGCCTGCTCTTCATTGGGCACTGCAAGGACTCGGAGAAATTCTTTCAAAGGCGTCACCTGTGAGCGCAAGGCCACATCCTGCGCACGCGAGGGCGTCCTCTGTTCCTGGTGCACTCGAATCCAATGATCGGTCATATGAAAGGCGCCTTTAGCGATTGACGGCATATGACAACCCACGCAGTCACCCCCCGGCTGAATCGGGCAGATTCCAGCGTGGCCCTTAGCTTTGCCGGAATGGCAGCTTTGACAGGTCACCACCGTTCTCGCCGGAACATTTCTCGCGTCCTCGTGAGGATCATGGCAGCTGGTGCAACCGACACGCCCCCCGCTCTGCACGAAACATTCGGCCCGTTCGATGGCATTCACCTGGTTCGATACAAGGAGATCATCAGGCAAAGGGTCGGATTGGAAGCTGAAACCTGTGTGGCATTTAGCGCAGATCGCCATTTGCCCCGCCGCGTTCAGCCTTCTCGGATTAATTACTCCTTCTGCGGGCTTACCGCGCCCGACCGCTGAGATGTGATTAAGAGCCGGGCCGTGGCAGCTTTCGCACTGAACGCCGCCTTTTGGACCAGCCCCTAAACTATTCGGCTTGACGTGACAGGCGAGGCATTTTTGTTCGAAAGTCGTGCTCAGTACGTCACCTACAGAGTCCTCATAAGTCGTAGGCTTGTCCGCAGAGAACCCGGGAGACAGAACCAGCTCCCGATGCGCGGTGTTGTAAGCAAGCCGCGCCTCCGCAAGGATCGGCCGGTCCAATTTGTACGCATCGACGTTGTGGATTCGGAGGAGGAAGCTGAGGCCATGACGTTGTCCCCCCACGATGGTCTCGACAGGAATTGCTCGTTTACTGCCATCCGGCAGCGTAATAACGTACTCGACGCCATTGGCAGTCCGTCTTACCTCATCAGATTCGGTGCGGGCCACGAAACCGTCGGGAAGCGATGAGCTGAGCGCTCCATGCCATGTCTGCGCCATGGCAGTTTTGGCTTGCTTGTCGGCGATGTTCCTATGACAAGATGAGCAGGCTCTGGAGCCGGCGTAGCCGTTCTTCGCCACGCCTGAATACCCGAGCAGATGCAGCGCCGAAAGCATTGCGAGCAGTGCGAGAGAGACGCAAAAGCGCAAAGCACATTATTGCCTAGTGCCGGCGAAGCACAAAACTATACAGTGTATAGGCAGTTGCTATACACTGTATAGGAGATGAGTTCGGTTGCTAAGGCCACAGAGATACGGATTGCCGACGCCGCTCTGGGTTTCCTGGAGCGGAGAGGGCCAGGGGCGGTCTCAATGCGCCGGGTAGCGGAAGCCGCCGGCATTACGGCCATGGCGATCTACCATTACTTTCCGTCGCGCGAGGCATTGCTGCAGGCTATTACCGACCGCGAGTTCGGAAAGCTGCTCGGCTTTATCGAGGCTCGTCAGCGCAAGATTCAGCCTGGCGACACGGCGAGCAAGCGACTTTGCGAACTCATGGCCGGATACGTCGATTACGCGCTCATCCATCCCCGCATCTTTGACTATGTCTTTTCAGAGCCAAGGCCCGGAGCGCGCCAGTATCCGGACGATTTCCGGAGCCGCCGTTCGCCTACCTTAAATCCCGTAGCTGACTGCATCGAAGCCGCGATGGAAAACGGAGAGTTTGCGAAAGACGATGTTTGGGAAATTGCTCTCGCGGCATGGGCGCACGTGCACGGTCACCTCGTTCTCTATCGTGCCGGTCGCATCGCACTCACGGCGGCAAAGTTCCGCGCGCTTTGCCGGCGTTCTATGGAAAGGATGATACGTGGTCTTGAAAGTTAGCAGACCTGGCATTGCGGCAGTGGTTTCCATCACGCTCGTTGCGAGCGCACTATTTTGGTTCGGAACCGGCCTTAATCCCATCTGGTGGATTACCTGGTGGGCGCCGCTGCCGATCCTGTTTCTTGCGGCGCGCGTTTTAGGAGGCCTCGCCGCTGCCGCAGCATTCTGCGCGTTCGCGATTGGCTCACTAAATGAGTGGTATTACGGCCGTGACCTGCTCGAAATGCCCTTTGGCACGGCGTTATTACCGGTTCTCGTGCCAGCACTCATTTTTGCCTCTGCCGTCATGGCCTGGCGATTCTTCCTGAAGCGTGCCCGGGTGTGGGAGGCTGCTTTGGTCTTTCCAAGCATTTGGGTTGCGGTGGAATTCGCTCTCCAGCGTTTATCTCCACACTCGACGTTCGGCAGTATTGCCTACACTCAATTGAGTTTCCTACCGGTTCTACAACTGGCGTCTGTCACAGGTCTGCTCGGTATAGGTTTCCTGGTCTTCTTCGCAAGCGGGGCGATCGCTGTGCTTGTCTCTCCTCAAGCATCGGGAAGACAGAGCCGGCGGTCCCTGGGCCTGGCGCTTGCAGTGTCGGCCGTTGTGGTTCTGGGTTGGGGTTTCTGGCGATTGCGAAGCGCCTCTAATGCGCATTGGATCAAAGTGGGCTTGATTGCATCGGACGTCAGGCAAAATCTCTCGCCGAAAACTGTGAGCGGAAAACGGCGGCTATTCGAGGAGTATGCTGCCGAGATCATGGATCTGAGCAACCGGGGCGCGCAGATCGTGGTGCTTCCCGAAAAGATTGCAAAAGTGGATGACCAGAGTACCCCTGATCTCGCTAACATCTTCGCGAGGGCAGGCCTTGGCCGCACAATGATCGTCGTCGGAGTAGAGCGCTGGACCAGAGACGCCAGGCTCAACGAATCTCGCATCTATGCCGCGGACGGCAGGCTCGAAGCGACCTTTGAAAAGCACCACATGCTGCCTTCGATGGAAAGCTATTTGCTTCCTGGAAAGTCTTTGACTGTGCTTAATCTTCCTGCTGGCAGGTGTGGGGTCACCATTTGCAAGGACATGGATTTTCCTGCACTCAGCCGTGACTACGGCAATCAGGGTGTTGGGCTCCAGCTTGTCTCGGCTTGGGATTTCGTTGCAGACGGTTGGCTCCACTCCCGCATGGCAATCATGCGAGGCGTCGAAAGCGGGTTCACTTTGGCACGCTCTGCCAAACAGGGGCGTCTCACGATCAGCGACAATCGAGGTCGAATCTTAGCAGAGCAGGGAAGTGACGCCGCTCCCTTTGCAAAGCTTCTCGCCTCCGCGCCTGTTCAGCACGAGGCCACTCTATACACCAGATGGGGCGATTGGTTTTCCTGGTGCAATCTCGGTTTGTTATCCGCGCTCCTGCTCTTCCGGACCCGAAGGCATACAATCTCTAGTGTCGGGCCGCTTAATGCTAGTGCAATTTCCTTCGCCCAATCCAGAAGTTGATCTGAGCACGACATACGACGCAGTCGTGGTTGGTTCGGGGGCAGCAGGGGGTATGGCTTGTCATGCTCTCACGGCACATGGATTGAAGGTCCTGCTCCTCGAGGCCGGAACATACCAGGACACGGGCAAAATTCTTCATTCGATGGAGTGGCCATACGACCATCCGCAGCGCGGCAAGATGCCGCCCGATTATCACGCACTCACAGCAGCCGAATACAAGTTTCGTTCGCTTCCCTACGCGCAGAACTCTCCCTACGCAAAAGTAACCTCCTATGTGCAGGGATGGAACGGCACGGATTACAGCAAAACTCTCGTCGTCGACGAAAAGCAGAACCCTTATACGGGCACGAAGTATGCCTGGGTTCGCTCGCGTGTCGTGGGCGGCAAGACCAACATTTGGGGTCGCCTCGCTCTGCGGCTTTCGGACTACGATTTCAAAGCCAAGGATCGTGACGGCTATGGCGAAAATTGGCCGATTACGTATGCAGACATTGAGCCCTACTACGACAAAGTAGATCTTTATCTGGGGGTTTCCGGCTTTCCGGAAGGTCTTGCATGGCTGCCTGACGGCAAATTTCAGCGACCTATTCGGCTGACTTATTCCGAGCTGCACATGCGCAACACGCTGAAGAAGATGAACCGCGTGTTGACGCCTTATCGTGCCGGAGTGACGACTGACGGATTAAAACACAACAAATATCGCAGCCGATGCTACGGCCGGGGAGCTTGTGAGCGTCACGTCGGAGGCTGCGATATTCACGCTGCTTTCGATTCACCGACGGGCCTCATCCGACCCGCTTACGATACTGGCAACCTGACCATGCGCACGAATGCAACGGTGCATGAGGTGACGGTCGACAAGAAAACGGGCAAGGCCACTGGGGTAGCTTTCATTGACAGCGAGACACGCAAAAGCTATCAGGTGAAGGCAAGAACGGTTGTCCTCGCGGCCTCCACACTTGAATCCGCCCGGCTGATTCTTCTTTCAAAATCCACTATCTACCCGAACGGCATCGGTAATTCCAGCGGGCATGCCGGACACAACTTCTGTGAGCACGTCATGGGACCGTCGGTGGCGGGGTTCATGCCTGAGCTGGTTGGCAAAGCACGAACACTCGACGACGGACATCCTGGCGGTTTCTACATCCCTCGCTATCGCAATTTGGACAAGAACAGCAAGTCCGAGTTCCTGCGCGGTTATGGATTCGAGGGCGGCAGCGGAGCGGCCATGATCTCGAGCAGCGTCTATGACACCCCTGGCTTCGGCGAAGAATACAAGAAAAATGCGCGCCGCATGGCGGGCGCCAGCATTAATATGGGCGCCTTCGGCGAGGTTCTGGCTCGTTACGAAAATCAGGTTGAGATCGATCCCGCTGTAAAAGACACCTGGGGTATTCCGGTTCTAAAGTTCAATTACAAGTTTGGTGAAAACGAACGGAAAATGTGCCAGGACATGGCGATTTCAGGTCGTGAAATGTTCGAAGCCGCCAAGTTCGAGGTGCTCTCTTCCTCAAGCAAGATGGAGACCGAAGGATGGTCCATACACGAGCTCGGAACCTCGCGCATGGGTAACGATCCGAAGACCTCCGTAGTGAATCAATACCAGCAATTTCACGACGTCAAAAATCTCTTCGTGGTCGACGGTAGCACCCACGTCAATGCGTCATGCCAAAACCCGACGTGGACCATTATGGCTCTGTGCTGGCGTTCCTGTGACTATCTAGCGGACCAACTTCAGAAAGGTCAGATCTAGTGATTACGGATCTGAACCGGCGGGAACTGCTGAAGACATTCTCCGCGGCTCTTTTGACTGCGCCGCTGGCCCTTCCTGCACCCGAATCGGGCGCTCCGCTCTTTTTCACCAAGGGCGAATTTGCTCTGCTCGACACCCTTACTGAACTCATCATTCCGGAAGATGAACATTCGCCAGGCGCCCACGCCGCCGGTGTTGCAGCCTATATCGATAAGAGTGTCGCCGAAGCGTTTCGGCCCAACGATAAAACATCCTGGCGCAAGGGCTTGGCCGCAGTTGACCAGCTCTCGCACTCGATGCACGGCAAGAACTTTCTGAAGATGTCCAAGGAGGAGCAGGTTGCTGTTCTCAAGAAAATGTCTGGTCACGAAGACGCCGCTGAGTCGGACAAAGACGATGACGCAAATGAGAATCGGAAGCGATCGGAACCCGAGAAATTCTTTGGCCAATTGAAGAACACCACAGTATTCGTCTACTATTCGTCATCGATCGGCATCCACAAGGAGATGGAGTACAAGGGTAACGTTTTGCTCGACCAATTCGCGGGCTACATGCCGGATGCGGAACTTCCGCCGATTAGTTCGCTGCCGTCCGCATGAGGAACGATCAAGCCGCGGCATGGCGGTAATCGAGACACGGTTCGAAGGTGCCGTCAACTATGACGACGCTCTGTGGCGGGCGGCAGCCGAATCGGACATTCAAAGCAGCTATTGGGACATCTTCGGCGGTCAGCATCACGCCAGCCGGGAAACCTTACAGGCGATCCTGCGTTCGCTCGGTTGGGACGTCAGCACCTATGAAGTCATCGAATCGCAACGTCGAACGCGATTTCTGGACCGAGTGCAGTCTGTCGTGCCCGCCACGTGCGTTGTCAGCGAGAACGACAAATGGGTTCCGGTCGCTCTGCCCGAGCATCTCCAAGCTTCGATCTCTTACGAGATTCTGCTCGAAGATGACAGCCTGCAGCAAGGCTACAATCACACATCGCAGCTTCAATTTGCTGGCGCGGCAATGGTCGAGCGCGAGCACTGGACCTGGTATCGCCTCGATTTGCCTTCTGGTCTGCCCCTCGGATACCACTCGCTGACCATCAGTATCGACGGGCAGTCTGTCCGTCCGGCGCATCTCATTGTTTGCCCCGACCGGGCTTATTTGCCGGAAAGCCTCGCCGGTGGAGGCCGTACCTCCGGGTTCAACGTTGCCCTGTATGGGCTCCGATCATCGCGTAACTGGGGCTGTGGCGACTTCACCGACCTTCGCGCTTTGACTTCCTGGGCCTTTCGCGAAATTGGTTTCGGTTTCCTAGGGGTGAACCCCCTTCACGCGCTGCACAATCGCACGCCCTATAACACGAGCCCCTATCTGCCGCTCTCGATGTACTACAAGAATCACATCTACATCGATATCGAGGCTGTACCAGAATTTGCCAGCTCCAGCTGCGCACGCGCTCTGTTTGATTCGCCCGGCGTGCAGCGCCAGATTCAAGATCTGCGCGCCGCGGAGTTTGTCCGGTACTCTGAAGTCGCACTCCTCAAACGGCGATTTCTGAAGCTGCTGTATCGCGGTTTTCGACGTCTTGGCCAACAGGAAAGCCGAAGGTTGGCCTTTGATGCTTACTGCGAGCGGGAAGGACAGTTGCTCACGCGCTTCGCGCTTTACTGTGCTCTCGATGAAGCGCTGCATAAGCAGGACCGCAATCTTTGGACCTGGCGCGACTGGCCGGAGTGCTACCAGATTCCTGATTCTGCCGAAGCGCAGGATTTTGCCCGAGAACACGCCCGCTCAGTCGAGTTCTATCAGTACGTCCAATTCGTGATTGAAGAACAATTGGCTGAGGCACAGCAGCACGCACGCGACACGGGCATGCCGATCGGTCTCTATCACGATTTGGCTGTTGCCACCGACAACTTTGGGTGTGACCTTTGGAGCAACCGCAATCACTACATGGAAGGATGTCGAGTCGGGGCTCCGCCAGACGACTTCTCGCCTCAAGGCCAGGATTGGGGTTTCCCACCGCCGAATAAGGATGCGCATCGGGCCGAAGGCTACGAACTCTATCGCGAAAGTATCCGCAAGATCGTCCGGCATGGTGGCGCTCTTCGCATCGATCATGTGATGCGACTGTTCCGCCTCTTTTGGATCCCTGGTGGGATGGCGCCGGCGCAGGGCGCCTACGTGCGCGACTACGCGGAAGATCTTATGCACGTCCTGGCGCTCGAAAGTGTCCGCAGTCGCAACATCATGGTTGGAGAGGACCTGGGAACGGTCACGGATGAAATGCGCGACCTGTTTGCTCGCTTCGGAATTCTGAGCTACCGGCTCTTTCCGTTCGAACGGAATTACCAGACTGGCGAGTTCAAGCGAAGCTTTGACTATCCGCGGCAAGCCCTTGTCTCCTCAACGACCCACGATCTACCAACTCTGGCGGGCTTCTGGAGAAATACAGATCTCGAGTCCCGAAAAAACGCGGGCTTGCTGGATGAGTTTTCTTATCAGAGCCAGCTGTTGGTTCGACGCTCAGACAAGCAGCGTATGCTGGACAGGTTGCACTCGGAAAACCTGCTTCCTGCCTACTACACACACGATGCTTCTGACCTAAATGACCTGGATGGCGACCTGCACAACGCCATTGTGGGCTTTCTCTCTCGCGTGCCGTCAATGATTCTGCTCCTGAACCAGGAGGATTTCACAAAGGAATCAAACCAGCAAAATCTTCCAGGTACCACCTCTCAGTACCCCAACTGGCAGCGCAAGATGGCCGTGCCAGTTGAAGAGCTAAATGCCTTTCCGGCAGCCGATTACAGCCGAATGTTCAAGCATCAGCTAGATCGTTTCGGTCGGCTTTTTCCGCTCTAGCGCATCGTCGCTTTAGTACTCGAGTCTGGCTCCTTGCTCGCGATTTGCCTTGCCTTTATATTGCAATTTGCGATATATAATTAGCAGATTGCTATATGAGTGTAGCGGAGAAAATTCGGTATCTTCGCCTGGTCGAAGGCCGGCTGCGCGGACTTGATCGCGAAATGACTCAGAAGGAAGTTATCGCGGCGATTCGGTCAGAGTTGCAAAAGTCGATAAGCCAGCCCTATCTGTCTCAGCTCGAGCGCGGCCAGAGAAAGCACCTGACGAACACGACGCGTCTGCTACTTGCGAAATTCTTCAAAGTGCATCCGGGCTACCTGGTGGATGATCCGGAAGGATTTCAGACCGAGCTGATTTCCGACCTTGCTGACCGCGAGGACAAGCTGGATTTGTGGATCATTCAGGGCGCAGAACGCTTTAAGAGAGACCGGTCCGTGTCAGAAGCTCTACTCAAGATCGCGCGCCATGAGAACACGCGGGGTTGCCTTTTGTTGCTGTCGGCAATTCTCGACACTCCGGACCTGGTGCATCGCTTATGGGAGGTTTTGAAGCCCGGGGAGGAGGAACGCAGTGATGAAGTGGCCTGAGATTTATCTATTCTGTTTTGCGATTGGTAGCATGTGGACGCTGGCAACTTCTGTTCTGGGTGGTCTGCACTTCGGACACGGCCATGGGTGGAACGTTCACCATGGCCATGGGCATCATAGTGCCCATATTGGTCATTCGCATTCGAGTGACCTCGGATATTGGCTCGGTGTTTTAACAAACCCGAGCAGCCTTGCCGTGTTTCTTGCCTGGTTCGGTGGCGTCGGCTTCCTTCTGACACGTCACACAGGGTTGCTTCTGTGGGTTGACCTGTCCATTGCGGGGGCGTTCGGCCTGCTCGGGGCATGGCTCCTGGCTTCGTTTCTACGTTTTTTGCAGACGCGGGAAAAGCCGCTCGACCCTTCGGACTATGAAATGGTTGGCGTGTTGGGCAAGACCACCAGCCCGATCCGGTCCGATGGAGTCGGCGAAGTAATATACGTCCGCGATGGTGCGCGCAAGCCGGTTTGTGCGCGCAGCGAAGATGGCGTGCCGATCCGGCGCGGCGAGGAAGTGGTCGTAGTGCGCTTCGAAAGAGGAATCGCTTACGTACGTACCTGGGACGCAATGCTTACCCAGCCGGGATCCTCAGATACCAGCCCAAAAACATTGCGCTAGGAGAAAACAAATGTCCAGTGAAATGATTGTGGTAGTTGTCGCGGCGGTGCTGGTCTTGCTTTTAGCAATGAGCACCCTGGCCAGCCTGTTTCGAAAGGCTGGTCCGCATGAGGCGCTTATTGTTTATGGCCTGCGCGGAACTCGCATTGTAAAAGGCCGGGGTACTGTTATCGTGCCCATGATCGAAACCTATCGTCAGCTTTCCCTGCAGCTGATGTCGTTCGATGTTGCGCCACAGCAGGATCTTTATACCAAGCAGGGCGTCGCGGTGACCGTCGAAGCGGTTGCACAAATCAAGGTGAAAAGCGACCCGGAGTCGATTCAGACTGCGGCCGAGCAGTTCCTGACGAAGACCGATCAGGCGCGTGAAGGCCTGATTCGGCTGGTAATGGAAGGTCATTTGCGCGGCATCATCGGCCAGCTCTCTGTCGAACAGATTGTAAAAGAGCCCGAGATGGTTGGTGATCGCATGCGCGCCACCTGTGCCGACGACATGACCAAGATGGGCTTGGAAGTTGTGTCCTTCACGATCAAAGAAGTGCGCGATAAAAACGAATACATCACTAATATGGGCCGCCCGGACATCGCCCGAATCAGGCGCGATGCGGATGTAGCGTCAGCCGAAGCGGAACGCGATACCGCTATCCGGCGCGCCGAGGCCACGCGAGCCGCCGCTGTCGCCAGGGCACAGGCCGATCAGGAACGAGTGCTCGCCGAAGCTTTGTCTCTAGCCGCCCAGGCCGAAGCACAACGAGACCTGGAGATCAAGAAAGCGCAGTATCTCGAGATCGTCAAACGCCAACAGGCGCAAGCCGACAAATCATACGACATCCAGGCGAACATCATGCAGCAGCAGGTGGCGGCCGAAGCGGTCAAGATTCGCCAGGTCGAAAAAGAGCAGGAAGTCAAAGTGCAAGAGGCGGAAATTTTGCGCCACGAGAAAGAGCTGATTGCGACCGTCCTCAAGAACGCCGAAATCGAAAAGAAGCGCATCGAGATGCTTGCCGAGGCTGCTCGTCGCAAGATGACCGTCGAGGCGGAAGGTGCGGCGTTCGCGACTCGCGCTCAAGGCGAAGCTGATGCCGAAATCATCCTTAAAAAGGGCGAGGCCGAAGCTAAAGCGATGAACGTCAAAGCGGAAGCTTATCTGGAGTGGAACCAGGCGGCCGTTGTCGACAAGCTGATCACGGGTCTGCCCGAAGTGGTCAGGGCGATGGCTGCTCCCCTCGCGAACATCGACAAAATCACGATCATTTCGACTGGGGACGGCGATGCTGCTGGTATGAGCAAAATCACCGGGGACATGACGAAAATCGCCGCACAGATTCCTACGTTATTCGAGACGCTTTCCGGCATGCAGATGTCGGATCTTCTCGGCAAAGTAAAAACTATTGGCGACCGGCCGAACGGCCAGGCAAAACCTAAAGACAAGGTTGAAGGGTAAAAAACTATGGCGTTGTTAGAGCGAGTGGCCACGTTAATAAAGGCGAATCTGAATGACCTGATCGACAAAGCCGAGGATCCGGAGAAGCTGCTCAAGCAGCTTCTCCTCGACATGCAGAATCAATTCCTGCAGGTGAAGACTCAAGTGGCAATCGCGATTGCCGATCAGCATCTGCTCGACAAAAAGCGTCACGAAAACATTCAGTCGCAGCAGGATTGGATACGCAAGGCGGAAATCGCAGTTGCCAAGAACCAGGAAGACCTGGCCCGCACTGCCCTCGAGCGCTCATTGATCTTTGAAAATGCCGCCAAGAATTTCGCTGAGCAGCACGATGACCAGGCGCATCAGGTTCAGCTGCTGCGAGATGCGCTATCGAGACTCGAGCAGAAGATGTCCGATACGAAAACCAAGGCTGACATGTTAACAGCGCAGCATCGGCGTGCGCGTGTCGCGTTAGCAAGCGGGGCAGGCAGCATCAAGGGCTTTGAGCAGGATACCGCCTTCAATCGCATGCGGGCCAAAGTTTTGGAGGCGGAAGCTCGCGGACAAGGCCAGCAAGCCATATCGGAGGCCACTGCCGAGGAGCAGTTCCGCCTTCTCGAACGAAACGACCAGGTAGACCGGATGTTATCGGAGCTTAAGGCGAGAATGGGAGGAGCGCCGGGAGAACTGCAGCGGCGATGAGAGTCTATGGTGGGTTTGCCGTTCGACAGTCTGCTGTCGGAGCCGTTGCCTAACTGCGAGGAGAACCGCGACGAGGCGCACCTTCTTTAGTATGATGCCTGGAGTGGACGAGGACGCTTCTGGCACATTTGACGGCCCAGATTATTGGGTTACGGGGCTGGTGCTTCCTGCAGAGCGTGAAACCCCCGCTCCGCGCTACTTCAAGAGATTCTGGTCCTTTGGACGTAGGTACCCTCGAATTGATTATGACGGAAGTCTTTTTTAGTGCGGATAGACGCGAGGTTGCCCGCCGTGGTTGATCGGTGCTGGTGCGAGCATGTGGTTTCGCCGCGAGATCTTTGAGCGAATCGGTTTTTCGATGAACTGGGGGCCTTTAGAAAAGCTTGTGAAAACTTGAGGACAGTCGCTTTGCGGCTGGTTTGTGTAAAAGGCAACCTGTTTGCGGTAACAATCAGGAGCGAATAGCAGCAGCGGCGGACGTAGCCGTCGCTACGGTTTTCTTCCAGGCGCGTCGCAAGAGGGTGCGCGGGCTAATGCGATAGGCGTGCAAGCTGATCTGTAATGCGCGCTCGATGCCTTCAACTTTGATATTTTCCTGTGCCAGGTAGCCTTTCAACCAACGAAGGAACTTCAGATGTGATTGATTCGGCGAGTTCGGATCGTAGGCGCCTGCCTGCTGCGCTCGATTGCAACTGCTCGCAACGTGCTGTCGATAGTAGGCCAGCCGCTGCGTCGAAATAAACACGCTTTCATTCAAAGCAAGTTTGTAGAGAAAAACCTGGTCCTCAAACATGCCACGGAACGAATTGTCGAACCCGTACCTTCTTGCAACATCGGTCTTGATAAGAATGCTGCAGGTCGCAGGAGTTTGCTCCTTCATCTCCAGCCAAATGGGAATCAGAAGTCCCGGGGCGAGGAGCTTGTCTCCAACTGCACCAGACTGACGGCTTCGATCGCGCAAGGAATCTGCAGGGTTCCTGGTCCAGCTATACCAGACACAGGTATCCGCGAAGGCGGCGGCTGCTTCTGGTTGCGCGGTAAGAATTTCAAATTGAGAAGCCAGATAGTGGGAGTCCCAAACATCGTCTGAATCGAGGAAGGCAACAAACCGTCCGCGCGCGTGATCGAGTCCGAGATTACGCGAGGCGCTCATCCCGCAATTCGTTCGTTCCTGGTGTGACAAACAGTAGATCCTTCCGGGATTCTGTCTCGCCGCTTCCTCAGCCACAAATTGGCTGCCATCGGTCGATCCGTCATCGACTAACAATAATTCCCAATTCGTGAATCGCTGGGCCAGAACACTTGCAATTGCCTCCCTGAAAAACTCACCGGGATTCAAGAAGATCATAATTACCGAAATGTCGGGCATATGTTTGAAGAACTGGAAGAAGCTTTCGAGCGCCTGCCTGTAAGGACAATTGTCTGGCGTCTCTCAAATACTGACTATCTCATCACCAGGCGACTCTGATCGCGATACACGGTTGTTGTAATGCTCCCGCGCCTATGCCAGGGGCGTGATTATTGAGAAAGGTAGACCATCCCTTTGGTCACAACCTGAGTTCCACTGCTTCAATACTTTAGCCAGCTACTGGAATCCGTTTCTCCGCCGCTAATTAGCGCTGCTAGCCGCCTTTTGGAATACGAAGAGGGGTTCATCACCGTCCTTCGTGTGCCAGACTTCGCGGCAAACAACCGAAAATCCTACCTTTTGGAACAACTCGACAAACTCGTCTTCATGAAATGTATTAACCCATCCTGCGCGGGCCCGCGCAGTGGCTTCGTGCACGCGTTTCCAATCTGAACGGCGCGTGCGGGCGCACTCATAGGAAACGACACAACGACAAACATATCGTGAAATCCAGGTCACCAAGGATGACAAATCCCGGATATACTCCAGGACGCCTCCAAACACGGCGGTATCAACTGCCAGTGGTGTCAGATCGGGCCGGTCCTGGCGATTGAGATCGAGCGTGAACGTGCCAGGACCGCGATCCACCAGATCAGAGGGAATGTAAGTACAGCCTGCAGGCAGATAACGTTCGAGTTGTCGCCGGCCTGCGCCAAACTCGATGACGTTGGAGTTTTGTGGAACTAGCCGTGCGAGCAACCGCGTGCGTTCATCCCAATCCGGCGAGAGTTCTGCCGCGTGGCTCCAGCGCATTAAGTCAGACCATCCAAATAATCGGCAGAGCAACGATCGGGCGGCTATCGGGACCTGCATTGAATATTTATCTGGCTCCCTGTTTGATTAAAGAATGCACGTGCTCGTAAGTCGCTCTACTCGCTTGCGATTGTTGCTCTGCGGATCTCAATAAATCGGGCCGCAGATCTGGTGCGGCGTGCCATAAGTGATAAACCATTTGTTGCAAGGCAGCGCCTGAACCGGATTCTTTAAGTCTAATAATGCCGCAACCATTACCAAATTGATGTACGAGGCCTTCAAACTTCCAGTGGTAGTACTCGCTGGCCGCAAGTCCGATCACAGGTATTCCTTGTGATAAGCGAACACCCCTGCGTGATAACTTCCAGTAACGACGACTCGACACTTTTGGATCTCCTCGACTACCGCAAGAGGAGTATCGATGGAGTTTACTGAGTGTTCGACGATTGCGCAAGTGGAGAAAAGTCTCTCCACCCGTCGATTATCGTCTTCATTAGGCAGTCGCGAAATCGGGATTGCTCGCACCGGTGCACGGAGAGTAGTCGCAACTTCTTGCAGCGGCACCCGGATAGCGCCGGCAGCTTTTTCTGTCACATCCGAATACTCGGCCACACGGACGTTGACACCAATCGCTTCCCCGATAGCTTCCCGGCGATTCTGGAGTGCCAATTCGATCGCGTCATCTCCCGTGATCGACCATCGCTCATTCGGAATGCCCCAGTCTTTAAGGAGCTTGGGCCCATGTAGACCTTCCCGCAGAGCGAGGTAGTCGACTAGACGTAACACCTCACATGTACGCTTCTCCAATTCTTGATCAAAAGGGCCGATGCCCTGACCGAACAGTACAGTGGGCACCTTATAGGCCTGAGCCAGCGCCAAAGTATCGAGCACCATTACGCTGTACTCACGGAAGGCGCTCGTGAGACCCCCCATTCCTGTTACAACGAAGAGGTTGGCTTCACACATCACATTCAGAAATTGCTCGATTGATTTCTGCTCTTGCGCATCGCGAAAGGGATGCCTCAGCCTTCGGAGTAGCGGACTAATTGCGGGCCGACAGCCGGAGAAAGAATGGGTCCAAGACCGGCGTAATTCGCTTTGCCAACGGGCGGAGTGCGAGGATGTTGAATTCTTGGCTAACCACAACAAACGACCAGTGTTAGCTACTGGTACTACCTTGGGCGAGTAACAGGGCAGTAGCTCCGGATGATTTGTCAACACCTGCATGTGGGCATTTGGCCACATTTCGCAAAGGCGGGACATGGCGACTTGCATCATAGCGCTGTCGCCTGCATTGAGGAAACGGTAATCGCTGGGCTCGATAAGAATTTTCACAGAACTGTGGGGAATATCGATCTTATAGTAGGCGTGTAAATAACGGCAAGCATGGGTCAACAGATGATAGCGGCGAGATTGCTCAAAGTTACGCTCGACAACTCGGAGTTTTAGCCGGTGATCAGTTTGACAAAGACGCTCATAGGAGAATTCGGGACGGCGATGCGGGGAAGAGCGTAGAGAGAAGTCCGATCGTTGTCCATTAAAGCTTTCTCGGTAGAGCACGCCCAGCCGAATCCCTCGGCGGCCACATCTTCGCGGACCTCGGAGCTCATGTCTCCGTAGGGATACGCGAAACCGTCGACGCAGTTCGAGGTTAGCGAGCGGCATCGCTGTCTGCTTTCGGTAACCTCTCGGCGGCAATCGAATCTGCTCAGGCCAGTAAGAGCGGAGTGCGTGACGCTGTGAGCGCCTAAGGCGACGACGTCTCCCGATAACAGACTTCGTATCTCGTCGGAACGCATCGGCATTCTGAGAGGGTCTTGCGGCGAAGTCTCGAGACGAAGCCGGAGAGCATCCATGACGAGCTCGCGCTTCTCCGGCGTTGCGTGCTTCAGCTTGCGCCAAGTGGCTACGAATATCCTTTGCCTGCTGCTCACCGGCTCCTCGTAAGCTTGCCATTTACCATCCGCATCAGCTGGTTCCGTTTCCAGCCAGTCAAATGTGAACATCTCGCCTTCGCATTTCTGGTGGTGATGCGCCGGACGCGGTGATTCTAGAATCATCGCGGCAAGTTCGTCCCACCAAAACGGCGCGTTCCGGTCGATATAACTCGTCGCAACGAATACGGTCGCCGGAACGTTATGGCGCAAGAGAACGGGCTTCGCGTTGATCAGATTGTCGCGGTAGCCGTCGTCGAAAGTGACGGCCACGGCATCGCTCGGCAATGTCCTACTGCGGAGACGACCTACGAATTCCTCCATGGACATCACAGTCCGATGCCGTTTGATGTACGCAATTTGCTCCTCGAACCGCTTTGGAGAGACCGCTAGCCCCCAAGGATCGTGCCTAACGGACGAGACACGGTGATACATAAGGATTGCGGGCCGCGGCCTTCTCGCGCGCAGTTTTCTGGCCGCTCTCGATATTGCCCGGACAGCCCACATCTAACGCTTCTCGGCCCTCAGGGTGATAATAACGGGATAAGCGGGATCATCGATATCGAGTTTGGTTGGATCGACCTCTTCGAGGGCCGCGCCCTGGAGGAACATGGTTGCAGCGAAGACGTTGCCATGTGTCTTGATCTCCAGCGGGCCAGCCTGGAAGCGCCTCTCGAACAGTTGCCGGACCGACACTGAGGTGAAACTCCAGCACCACTTGTCACGCCATTGCCCTCTATCGATCTGGCTGATGCCCGGCACGGTCAAAAGAAGTATACCCCCCGGCTTCAGGGCGTCATGAAGGCTCGACACAGCTTGCTCCAATTCAAAAATCAGTTGTAAAGTCTGGGTGAGCAGGATGCAATCGAAGGCGCTATCCGGAAGCACTCCTTTGCACGTCAGATCTCCTGTTAATGTGGTATTCGGGTGGTCGTGATTAATGTGAAGCACATCCTGCATGGTGACCTTGGATCCGCCGTAGCGTTTGCTGTAAGTGTGGTCCCCGATTTCTAGGACGCGCCCTCTAACATCTTCAACGCGGCTTTCGAGAAAGTTCTCGACGTAGTATCGATCTATTGGTGTACCGCGGTCCCACCCGAAATCCAGGCTTATTGGTCTGGTCGTCCCCAACCGGCCGAGATCGACCGCCCCGAGGGGTGGCGGCCAGGTCCGGCGGATCTTAGCGAAGAAGCGGTGCAGCCGGCCATTTTGCAGCTTGCTCTTCAACTGAACGTGGCTTTCGTATCGTTCCCAGGATAGCTCCGCGGCCGACCAACCCTAGGTTCGGGCGCTCGAAAGGCCGCGGATTGCTCTCCAGAGGGGCTTGTGAAAGCTGGCGAGGACCAGGGCTGGGCTCTTGTACGAGCCGTCAACAACCACGATGATCTCATCTGCAGGATGCGGTTGAGCGATTACGCTCGATAGAGCCTCGCCGCCCAAGAACTCCGTGTCATTGAGCGAGGTGACCACCACAGCGACGCTCTCGGTAAGTCCTGCAGGATGGCGGGTCGATATGTTGACGCGCTGCTCGTGAGTATGACAGGCCACGTATTTTTCGTTACCCACTTCGCATTTCGTTTAGTATACTCGAACTAATACGGAGTGGCACTAGTATTGCTCAGTACGAACTGCGGCTCCTTGTAGTAGATATCACTTTCGGAGGGCTCGGGCTGCGGATGAGTATTCAGGTCCTATTCGGGGCAAATCCGAATCTCTCTTCGCTTGCACGTCGGTATTTCTGGGCGTCGTCCGCAGTGGCGTTTCTGGCAATCGTGATCGGTCTGCTAGAGGGCGTTGGCGTAAGCTTCCTGATTCCGTTCCTTTCTACATTGTCCGACGCTCCTGGTCGTACCGGTGGTGCTTTGGGATTCGTGACACGCTTTGCTGAAGGCTACGGCAGGAATGTAAGATTTCTTATAATCGCCTCGACGATTCTTGCCTGCGGGTTACTCAAAAACTCGCTTCAGGTTCTTGCTAATGCCTTCGCGGCATGGGTGGACGGTCGAATCGGTAACGACATTCGCTGCGCGCTATCCGCCAGACTGCACCGCGTCAGCTACGCCTTCTTCCTCGTCCAGGACCCGGTGCGGCTCGTAAACGTTTTAAGTACCGAATCGTGGAAGGCATCGGACACTGTGCGCGTGGTCCTGACCCGGATCGCAGCGATTGCCGCCGTCGGGGTTTTTGGAGTGCTCTTACTCGTCGTGAGCTGGCGGTTATCAGTTGTGGTGCTCGTTGGGGGCTTGATAGCCCGTTACATTCAGAAGTGGGGCGAGGCGAGACTACGCCAACTCAGCATGCGAACGGTGTCGGCGAACGAAGCGCTAACCGACCGCATGCTATTTGCAATCTTTGGATCACGCCTGATCCGTCTGTTCAATCAGCAGCGGGCGGAGCAGATGCGGTTCGAACGCAACTCTAGCGACGTCCGGCGCGCCATTCAGAAGGTCGGATTTCTTTCCGGTGCGCTCTCTCCGCTGCTGGAAGCAATGCACATATTTCTCTTCCTCGCAGTGCTGCTGATCGCGGTGTTCACCGGAATGTCGGTGCCTATATTAGTCACGTTTCTTGTGTTAATGAACCGCCTGCAGCCTCACCTCCGCAAGCTGGAACAGGCAGGGGCGTCCTTGGCGGCCGCCGCTGGCCAATTGGCTGAGGTCGAATGGCTTCTGGAGGCCGCTGACGAACCCGCTCCGATGACGGGAAATCTGCCTTTTTTGGGCCTGCGCGATGGCATAGAATTCGACGATGTTACGTTCCACTATCGCGGCGACGCCACCGAACCGGCGCTAAGACATGCCAGCTTCGTTTTGCATCGCGGACGCTCTGTTGCCCTGATTGGCGCGTCTGGTGCGGGCAAATCTACGGTTGTAAATCTTATTTGTCGGCTGCTTGAGCCTGTCTCAGGGGTCATCAAAGTGGACGGGGTGCCCCTGGCGCGCATAAGAGTATCGGATTGGTTGAACGCAATCGGTGTCGCTGGTCAAGACATCGACCTGATTGACGGGACCATCGCTGAGAACATCTCCTACAGTCGGGACGGGATGGACCGTGCCAAGATCGAAGAAGCCGCGCGGTTCGCGCAGGCAGACTTCATCGAGGCTCTACCTCAAAGGTTAGATTCTCTCGTTGGCCCTCGCGGACTGAGCTTATCGGGTGGACAGAGACAGCGAATTGGCATCGCCAGAGCCCTCGCTCGCGATCCCGAAATATTGATTCTCGATGAGGCCACGAATGCCGTCGATCACGAGACCGAGACCGGCATCATTAACATTCTAAAAAGATTGCCGAATTCCATGACGGTTATCGTAGTGAGCCATAGGCCAAGTACAGTGGCGTTCTGCGACGACGCCGTAGTACTCGCTGGCGGCCGAGTCGTTGAAACCGGCCCGCTCACTTCGAGCTCGAGCTATCGTGCAATGCACACCGCAAATTTGGAATCTTCCGTACGGGAATAACACAAAACAGGGAATCTCACATTGATCCCATCCGGCCATGGATGCCGCAATCTCTCTTAAACATCATGATCTCCGTCTTTCAAACCAATGACACGGTGCTAGCGCGGTCGAGTGTCAGTCCACGAAACACGAGCGGGTCAACTGACTGCTCCTTTCCGCCGATGAAAGCGTTGAAGCCCGGTCGGCGCACGCAATTCGGAGTGTTGCCCGATCAGCGAGAGCGCAACGAGACGATCTGTTACTGCGACGCTGGAGACGCTAGACTTATGAAGAACCAACCGCTGACAAGCGTCGTGGTTCCAGCCTACAATGCGGAGCGGTTCATTGAACGGACGCTGCGATCTGCGCTGAATCAAACCTACCGTAATCTTGAACTCATCGTCGTGGATGACGGCTCGACTGACAACACGAAAACGATTGCGGAGGCATTCGCTGCTCGTGATAGTCGAGTTCGAATCGTCAGCGTGCGGAACGGCGGTGTTGCGAAGGCAAGGAATATCGGCATTGATCAAGCGTCCGGCGCATTCATCGCCTTTCTAGATGCCGATGACCTCTGGAGTCCGAACAAGATTGAGCTTCAGGTAGCCGCGTTGAATAGCTCAAACAACAGCGAGGCAGTTGCGGTCTACACGCTGCGCCGGTCTATCGACGCAGACGATCGGGTCCTCGGAAATGGAAATAACGCTGGGTTTGACGGATACGCTTTTGCGCGTCACCTGTATACCATGCCGGTCGGAAATGGCAGTTCCATGCTAGTGCGGCGCGAAATAGCCGCTGCGGTGGGAGGATTCGACTCCTCATTCGCCGCGTGCGGGATTGGAGGCTGCGAGGATCTTGACTTCGAGCTGAAGATCGCTGCAGAGTATCACATGGTTGTTATCCCGCAGTACCTTGTCGGCTATCGCATGTATCCCGGCAACATGTCCAGCGATAGGTTACGCATGTCTAACGCACTGGCCGCGACTATTGCACGTCACATACAGTCGCATCCGGGATTGCCTAGCTTTGCCGCTCGAAGTGTGCGTGCAGTGTCGTACGAGTACGGAGTGAGCACCCTCATAACGGGGCGGTATTGGAAGCAAGCGGCGCTAAAGTTCGGCATTTTGCTCCGTACCGACTTCGGTCGAGGATTGGGCTTCGGAACGAGCATTGTAAAACGTATGCTTCTCCGCAAATTGGTTCGCCTAAAGAGGGCAATCCTTAGGCAAGTACCGGAGCCCTTTGAGGGCCCTCTTTTTCAAGAGCTCAGCCCCGATGTCGATCCTTCGGTTGGAGTCCGATGCTCACGTGATCGGAAGATTATCGAGCGGCTCGAAAAGGTGGACGCGCTGCTTGCTGTGGACGCAATGTTTGCTAAGCAAACGGGCGTAAGAGTAGCCCCAAAGGCAGTAGCTTTAGGGTAGCGACCACGGCAGAACCGGCCGTTATCTCCGCAGCTTCACCTCTTCCAAGCTGCGTTCAAATTTAGACCGCTGCTTCGTCCCGCGTAGGTTGCGATTGCCTTAATTGCGTGCAGTTGGGCATCACCCTTCCGCGATTCGCTTGGCTTTAGATAGACTGCCATCATGCTTCGCTCCTTGCCCTACTCTTTGCTGTTAGCTGCGGCGTTGGCTACCGAGACGTCTGTTGCCGCGTCGAACCCGTTCATAGGCCGTTGGGATTTCAATGTGCCGACCCGGAACGACGTTGGTGCCAATTGGCTCGGGATATCGGAAAAAAACGGCAAACTGGAAGTCTGGTTCCAGCCGACCGGGGGTCATGTCTATCAGATCGCGGACTCCAAGCAAAGCGGATCGCATTTGACGCTGAACATTTCGCCGGAGAGCGGTAACGGCCCGCGGATGATATGGGAGCTTGAGGCAAGCGACGGCAAACTCATTGGCACGCAGACACGCGGCGCTGACAAAATCGCCCTGACAGGCTCACCGGCGCCTGCGCTTGATCGTGTTGCACCCACTTCCTGGACCAAGCCCGAACGTTTGTTTGACGGCAAAGATCTGGACGGTTGGGAGCCCCTTGGAGACACGGCACAAAACCACTGGGTTGCGCAAGATGGGGTGTTGACAAACCAGCAACACGGCGCAAATCTCAAGACGACTCGAAAATTCGACGATTTCAAAGTCCACTTTGAAGTGAATTGTCCGAACAAAGCCAACAGCGGTTTTTATCTGCGCGGACGTTACGAGTTGCAACTCGAGTACGAACCTCATGACGAGAACCCACCCAACCGGCAAATGGGATCCATCTACGGGCGAATCGCGCCGGCGGTTTCTCTGGCGCCCATGCCCGGCCAATGGGAGGCGTTTGACATCACGCTTGTGGGCCGCACCGTGACCGTGCTCCGAAACAGCAAAATGATCATCGATCATAAAAAAATCGAAGGCATCACGGGTGGCGCTCTCGACGCGAATGAGGGAGACCCGGGACCCTTTTACATCCAGGGCGATCACACGGGCGGGTTGAAATTCCGCAATATTACAGTTTCTACACCGCAGTGACGGCATCCCTTCTGGGAAGCCGAATTTGCGATAGGGAGGCATTCGATGCGATTTCTCTTCAAAATTTCGGATCGTGAACATGGACGACGCATCGCAAATTCCGCAATCGCGAAGCCCTGGTTCTTGGCATTGAACGCCGCCGTCGAGGTAGTGCCAGCAATGGTCCAGTGAGACCTTCAGAAAGCAGCTCCGACCATTGCGAAAGCGGTGAAGACCGTTGGGTAGCGGATCTACGAACCCGTCCGATTGGCCGGTTTAGCGCAGCAGCCCGAAGTTTCCCTCATTACTCGGCTTTCACGTGCCGCTTATGGTCGCTCCGCGGGCACTACTCCTGAGCGGTAGCCTAGCGTTTGGTCAAGAACCGGACTAAACCGGACTAACGGTTCGATACCATCGCAGCATGAAGGCTCTCTTACTCTCCGAATACAGCCGCCTAGAAGTAGTGAATGTGCCGATGCCACGGCCTGGCCCGGATGAGGTCCTCGTAAAGGTAGAAGCTTGTGGGATCTGTGGCAGCGACGTTCACGGCTACGATGGTTCGTCGGGTCGGCGCATCCCGCCTCTCGTCATGGGCCATGAGGCGGCGGGTGTGGTGGCGGCGGTAGGCCCGAAAATTGCCGATCTCAAGGATGGCCAGCCAGTCACTTTCGATTCAACCGTGTATTGCGGCGAGTGCGAATTTTGTCGCAGGGGCGAAAGCAACCTGTGCCTGAACCGTCAGGTGGTCGGTGTATCCACGCCCGATTTCAAAAGGGACGGTGCATTTGCCGAATACATCGTGGTTCCGCGACGTATTGTCCACCCGTTGCCGGACAAGCTCTCCTTCAGCCAAGCGGCTATGATTGAACCGCTCTCGGTCGCCGTGCATGCCGTCGCGCTTTCAGAGCTTCCAGAGAATGGCACGGCGCTCGTCGTGGGCGCCGGAATGATCGGTCTGTTGGTTCTTCAAGCGTTGCGCGAAGCGGGTTGTTCGAACGTGATTGTCTCTGATGTAGATGACAGTCGGCTGGCCCTTGCCAGGAAACTCGGCGCAACTATGGTGATCAACGCAAAATCGAGCGACACCGCCGAAGAGGTCAAGAGACACACGAACGGTGCAGGAGTGGCTGTGGCGTTGGAGGCCGTAGGGAGTACTCCAACTGTCAAAGCGGCTATCGAGAGCGTAAGGCGCGGCGGCACGGTAACGCTGATCGGCAATGTGGTGCCCACAGTGGAAATTCCGCTCCAGGTCGTCGTCAGCCGTCAAATTCGTTTGCAAGGGACAGCGGCATCCGCCGGCGAGTATCCCGCATGCATCGACATGCTTGCAAGCGGCCGCGTGGACGTCTCGCCTCTGATCAGTATGATTGCGCCGCTGGAGGATGCACCGGACTGGTTCGCCCGTTTACATGCGAGGGAAGCAAATCTTATGAAAGTAATCCTTACCCCTGGGAAAGGCCAATGAACGAACTGTTCGATCTGTCGGGCAGAGTAGCCATCGTTACGGGAACCAGCCGTGGGTTAGGTCAATATTTCGCGCGAGCGCTCGCGACATCCGGAGCAGATCTCGTGCTGACGAGCCGTCACTTGGATTCCCTCCAACCCTTTGAGGAAGAGGTTCGGAAACTTGGACGGCGAGCCATTTCTCTCGAGCTTGACGTTACGAGTCAGGCAAGCATTGAAGCGATGGTAGAGTCCGCCGAAAAAGCCTGCGGAAAGATCGACATTCTCGTCAATAACGCGGGAATGAATATTCGCAAGCCTGCCATCGACGTTACCTGGGACGATTGGAACAAGATCCTCGATACAAATCTTCGCGGCAGCTTCTTCGTTGCGCAGGCCGTGGCAAAGCGCATGATTCCGCGCGGCTATGGCCGAATCATAAACATCGGCTCGGTGACGAGCGTAGCAGGATACGCCGGGTTGGGCCCTTACACGGCGAGCCGCGGCGGTATTAGGCAGTTGACCATGAGCCTGGCTGATGATTGGGGCATGCATGGAATCACTGTGAACTGCCTTGCGCCGGGTTGGTTTCGCACGCAGCAGAACAAGGTCATGTATGAAGATCAGGAATGGGTCGCATATCTGAGTGATCGCATTCCGCTGAAGCGCCCAGGTCAGCCCGACGATCTCGATTCCGCAGTCGTCTTTCTCGCGGCCGAATCCAGTCGTTACGTCACCGGGCAAATTCTGCTCGTTGACGGAGGTATTTCCACCGGCGCCGTTCGCGCGTTGCCGAGCAAGCCCCGTTAGTGCGCAGACGGCCCTGGCACAGGCTCAATTTTTCCGAGCAAAAATACGTATCCGCAGATACCGAGTAATAGAATGATCGCGGCAGCTGCGAAGGCTTTCGAAAAGGAGTTCGAAGGGCCGGCAAAGTAACCTGTCGCGATTGGCGCGATGATGCCGGCTAGTTGATTTCCGAAATTCAGAATGCCTGCGACTTTGCCGACGCTGTCACGCGGCGCAATCAACGAGGGAATAGACCAACCCACCGGGGATGCCGCCGACAGGCCGCCGAGCGAGATACTGATCCAGCAAGTCGCGATCACCGGATCTTGCGTGAACATGGCCCCCGCTACAGCAAGGCCGAGTGCTGTCCCACCAATCAGCACGGTTTTTCGAACCAGGTTCTGATCGTATCCGCGTTGAATAAGAGTGTCGACGAGCCAGCCTCCCACGACGATACCTGTAATTGTGGCGAAAATCCACGGCACGCTTGTGAAGAGAATCGAGTGCTGCAGATTCATGTGCAGGGCGGAGAAATAACTGGGGAGCCAGGTCAAAAACAGATAGAAGCAATAGTTATAGGCGAAGAATCCCGCCACGAGCCCCAGCACTTTGCGCTGCCGCAGGAGGTACGTGAGCGGCGCGGGTTGACCCTCGCCGGTGTGAATCTGATCGCCAGAACTTCTATCGCGAATATAGCTAAGCTCGCGGTCAGTCAGGCCGGGGTCGTCTTTCGGATCGCGATAGATGAAATAGAACGCGACGAAATAGATCACGCTGAGGACGCCCGTGAGCGCAAAACTAATACGCCATCCGAAAGCGATGAGTGCGGCGCCGATGAGAGGCACGCCGATCGCGGAAGCAAGCTTCGCCGCCGAGTCGAAGAGCGCAGTCGCGAGGCTTCGTTCATTACCAGGGAACCAATATCCTATGGCCTTGGCGTTGGCTGGAAACGTCGGCGCCTCGCCGATTCCCAGCAAGAGTCGTGCGCCAAAAAAACTGGCAATGCTTGTCGCTGCCGCGGCTGCAAACGAAGCTACACTCCAGAGAAAAGCGCTTATCCGTCCGACCAGACGAACACCGAAGCGGTCAAGTATAACCCCGACCGGTAATTGAAGCGCTGCATACGTCCAAACATAAGCGCTCAGAAGGTAACCGTATGTGGCGTTAGAGATGCCAAATTCCCTATGCAGCGCGTCATGAGCGACTGAAAGGTTTACGCGATCGAAATAGTTGATGAGAACGCCAATGCCCAACAGAATTGCGATTCGCCAGCGTCTGCGCTCAACCATTCCGTCGGTTCTTCACTCCTGCGTAGAGCTCGATTCTTCCACCGGAATCATTGTTCTCGTCGATTAACCTCACTTTAGTCTTCTCCCTCGAGCTGCTTGCGTGCGTCCAGAGTAACGGGAGCCTGACGCGGTTTTGCCCGGACAGCCGCCATCTCGAATGCTGTGCGCGCGCGCACCGGCAATCTGGGCAGCAGCGCGGTAAGGAGCTGGTATCTCCAGCCCGGAACCACAAACAGCTTACGTCGCTTCAGGCCGTCAATGGAGGCTTCGACGACATCTTCCGCCGTCAACCACCAGGCCGGCCCAGCCAGGCGATACCGTTTCGCGCCCATGGTTTCGTGGAATTCCGAGTAAGTGAAACCGGGGCACAAAGCTTGCACCACGACGTTGGAATGCACGCCGCGAAGCTCGATATAGAGCCCTTCCGTAAAGGCGCTCATCCAGGCTTTCGTAGCGGAGTAGCCCGTGCTGCCAGGGCTGCGGACGAATCCCGAGACCGATGAAACGTTGATGATGCCGCCGAAATCGTTCTGGACCATGTTGCGCAACGCGGCATGGGTCAATTTCAACGTTGCCATTACGTGGAGCTTATGCATTTGTTCCTGGGCTCCCAGATCCGTCTCCCAAAAGCGGCCCTTTGTGCCGAAGCCCGCATTGTTAATCAGCAATGATAAGCGGCGGTCGGATGCAAGACGATCTGCAACCGTGTTTAGATCGTTTTCTTGTGTAAGATCAGCCGTCAAAACGTCTGTACGAGTCCCGAATTTGTTCGAGAATTCGTCGGCCAGCGAATCGAGCCTGTCCTTGCGCCTTGCTATCAGAAGCAGGTCGTGCCCTGGGGCTAGCTTTCGCGCGAATGCTTCGCCAATGCCGCTTGAGGCACCCGTTATCGCTATCACTGTTCGATCCAAGTCAAACCCCCTGATTAACTTCGACTTCTATGTCACGGAAGACGCTTTATACAGTTTGCACCCGCGGCTTTACGGAAAGTCGGGAATACGTGCCCGAGTGAAAACAGAACCTTGCGGTAGGAGCGGGCTGAATTCAGGTCAGATCAATTTCAAGGCGTGTGACGGAAGCCGGTTGAAACGTGAAGTGCAAAGGGTCTCCAGTCCCGAGACCCTGTTGCGCCTTAGGCTCCAGGGCATCTGGCTGATCGAGTGTATTGTGGGCCGTCATATCCTGTGCACTCAAGACCGTTGCTCCGCGGCCTTGAATCTTCGCGCCGCGAACTGTGATCTCTGTTTCCTGCGAGTTTTTCAGGTCGCAATTGACGATAGTCAGGATGATTCGTTTACCCTGAATCGAACAAGAACCGGACAACGCGGCTAAAGGTGTGCGCGGTGCCAGGCTCTCATTGTCGTCGCCCGCTGCAGGAGTATAAACCGGTGTTCCGCTCAGAGTCCCGGCGGATATGTTTGCTCGGACCGACGTTCCGCCCTGGTGTGGCGCGTACATTTGAAACACATGGAAAACAGGAGTGACCGTAAAGCGGTCTCCAACCGCGATAAACGACGTATGGATATTGTTTATCAACTGCGCCGCGCTTGCCATCGTAACTTTATCCGCATGCCGGTTGAATATGTCGAGCGTGATGCCCGAAACCAAAGCGTCGCGGAGGGTGGGGTAGTAGGCCCATAAATAACTCGGATTAATTGTCGGATCGGTGTGATGCCAGGCGCCCCATTCGTCGACGACTAGTTTCACGTGATGCTCCGGATCTGTTTCGCCCATGATGGCCCAATGATTTCTGATCAGTTCCTCCATGTAGTTCGCCTTTCGGAGAAGCTGGTACCAGCCCGCCGCGTCGAATTTTGTTGAATCGCCGCCGCCTGTAGTGCCGCAGTAATAATGCAGCGCAGTTCCGAACACGTCCCGCAATGGGTGCTTGCTCTTCTCCGTCAACTTCTGAAAGAACGTTCGAGTCCACGCATAATCCGCCACGTTTGGCCCCGAAGCGATAAAGCGCAGATCGAGACCGAACCGCGGCACCCATTCGATGAAGCGCCGGAACTCCACTGCATACTCGTCGCCCGTAAAGCTGCCGCCGCAACCCCAGCTTTCGTTGCCGACACCCCAGTATTTGACTGGAAAAGGGTCGCGATCCCCTCCCTTGGCGCGCTGTTCCGCGCCTGAGGTCGTGTTGGCAGGGGAATTACAATACTCGATCCATTCGTAGAGATCGAACGGCTTGAGGCTGCGCACGTTGGCGGCAAAGTAAGGCTCGGCGCCCACAGTTTTGCAGAAATGTGCGAACTCGTTGGTGCCGAACGCATTGGGCTCGTATTTCTGCGGGCCGTCGGGAGCTTTCATCAATTCAGGCGTATTTGCCCAGAAGTTTGTTCGCTTAGGTCTTTCGTTCCTGGGTCCAATGCCATCGCGCCAGTTATAACTATCGGCAAAACAGCCACCCGGCCAGCGAATCATTGGAGGCTTGAGTTTTTTCAAGTTGTCGATCAGCTGTTTGCGAATCCCTCCGACGTTATCGATCTTCGAGCCTTCGCCCACCCAAATGCCGTCGTAAATGCATCCTCCCAGATGCTCAGTGAAGTGACCGTAAATGTTAGGTGAGATCGTTCCGACCGGCTCGTCAGGAAGAATTTCAATGTGAGCGTTTGCGGCCGACGAAGATCGCGGAGCGAACAGCGCCAGGGTGGACAACAGCAAGTTGCGGCGGAGGATTTCAGGCATGCAAAGGTCCTACAGTTTTTCTTTCGGCTGACCGTAATAAGCGCCCGCTCCATGTTTACGTGAGAAATGCTTCTGATGTTGAGAGTGCTGAAGAGGCTTAGCTTCGGCGTTAAGCGTAACGGTAAGCAGCGCCATGTGCGCCAATTCCTCTACGACGGCGGCTGTATGTACTGCCTCGGTAACGCTTGCTCCCCAGCAAAACGGGGCATGTCCCGATACCAGCACAGCTGAAGTTGTCAGCGGATCAAGCGTTTCAAACCGTTCGACGATCACGTGGCCGGTATTGCTTTCGTAGGCTGATTCGATCTCTTGATATGTCATGGGCCTCGTGAGTGGGACAGGGCCTGGAAAATAGTCGGCATGCGTGGTGCCGAGGCAGGGAATTTCGGTGTTGGACTGCGCCCACGCTGTCGCATATCTGGAGTGAGTGTGGACAACGCCGTGGATTCCATCCCAGGCTCGATAGAGAGCCAAATGCGTCGGGAGATCTGAGGACGGACGGAGGGTGCCTTCCAGTATCTTTCCGTTGAGATCCGTAACTACCAGATCTTCGATAGAAAGCCGGTCATAAGGAACGCCACTCGGCTTGATCACACAGCATCCGCTGGACGGATCGAACCCGCTCGCGTTACCAAACGTAAAGACCACCAATGCGCGCAGCACCAGTTCAAGGTTCGCCTCCAGAACTTCTTCCCGCAGATGCTTTAGCAGCATTTCTAGCGCCTCGTTGCCGTTGCGATTCGTCTGAGCTCCGGCAAAATCGAACCTATTTCTATGGCCTTCGATTCGCGCTGACCGAATCCAAAGTAGAGCTTTTTGTACATGGGATAGAGATCTTCATAAACGGCCGTTTCCGACGGCTGTGGATCATAGGTTTTGAAAGGCGGGCAGAGTGCATGTTGCGCTTCCGAAATCGTAGAGTAGGCACCGCACGCCAGAAAGGCAAAAATGGCAGACCCGAGGCTAGTAACATCGCTCTGAGGAACCAGGATGGGTTTGTTCAACGCATTGGCGTAGGTCTGGTTCAGGATGTCATTCTTCTTCGGTATGCCGCCACCGTTGATCACGCGCTTGATAGGGACCTTATGCTCCTCCATGCGTTCCAGAATCACGCGTGTATGAAGCGCCGTACCTTCGATCGCGGCGAAAAGTTCATCGGCGGCGGTGCTGGTCAGATGCCAGTTGAGGGTGATGCCGCCTAGCTCCGGATTGACGAGCACAGTCCGGTCTCCGTTATCCCAAGTAAGACGCAAGAGCCCCGTTTGGCCGGCTTTGTAACCTGTGATTTCTTTCGACAGTTCGCCAACGCTTGAACCGGCGCGGCGGCCGATGGAATCGAAGATGTCCCCGACCGCGGAGAGCCCCGCCTCAATGCCGGTGAGTTTGGGATCGACCGAGCCGGGCACAACTCCGCACACACCGGGTACCAGCGTTTTCGTGTCGGATAAGCCAATGATGCAAGTGGATGTCCCGATGACGTTCACCATGTCACCAAGTTGAACTCCAGCTGCGATCGCATCCCAGTGAGCATCGAAGGCTCCCACAGGAATCACGACTTCAGGATGCAGCCCCAGCCGTTCGGCCCATTCGGGTGCGAGCGTGCCGGCCAGAACGTCAGACGTAGCGTAGTCGCCGGTCAGTTTGTCGCGCACGCCCTTGAAGAGCGGATCGACTGATACCAGGAACTCTTCCGGCGGCAGTCCGCCGAGCGATTCGTTCCACATCCACTTGTGGCCCATGGCGCAGACGCTGCGTTTGACTTTTGATGGATCCTTGACGCCGCAGAGCACGCCGGCGATATAGTCGCAGTGCTCAAATGCCGAAGCGAACTGCGCGCGCTTGTCTGAGTTGTGCCGGAGCCAGTGCAACAGTTTCGAGAAGCCCCACTCGGACGAATACACGCCGCCACTCCACTCAATGGCTTTCAGGCCTCTCTGGTGGGCTTTTTGCGTGATCTCGGCGGCTTCCCTCCAGGCGCGATGGTCGCACCAGAGATAGTATTCACCGAGCGGCTGCATTTGCGCATCGACCGGAATTACGCTTGATCCTGTTGTATCGATTGCCAGAGCCCGAATCGCGGAATCGGCGACGCCCGCATTCTTGAGCGCCTGTCGCATGGCCGAGCACAAAGCGTCCAGGTGGTCCTGGTGGCTTTCGGTGGCGTAATCCGGATCGTTCTTCTGGCGATGCAGCGGATATTCTGCCGTGGCTGCGCCCAGCCTGCCCTTTTCATTGTCAAAGATGGATACACGAACGCTTAGCGTCCCGAAATCGACTCCTGCAACAGCGATGCTCATGCTAATGCTTCTTGGGAAAGAATTTGATGGTGTAGATCAGGCCGATGATCAGTAGAACTGCTCCCCACCAGATGCCCGCGTGCAGGTTCGCCAGCACCACCTGATGTTCGGGCGGCGAAAAGAGGCCGTAGATACCGCTGCCCGTGATCAAAACGCCGTAAACAGTCAACAAAACGCCAATGAAAAACCAGATTGAGATGAAGCCTGAGCCATGCATTCGTAATGACCTCTACCAGAAGATCACGTTCAAAATTGCGAAGACCGCGAAAACCACTACAGCCCAAAACAGCGGCTTGTGATAGAAAGCCAGCCCCTCTTCCCGAGGAATGTCGGTTGCTCCATAAACCAAGCCCGCCAACTCAGCTTCCGGTTTCGGTTTAGTCGCCATGCTGACGGCAACCGTAACCACTACGCAGATGACCCAAGACCATAATGCGCGATACATATTCTCCGCCATATCTTTCGCGTTCGGCGAGATCGCCACATAGGCGAGGGCGGCGGGATGAAGCTTCACCAGCAGCCACATGCTGATTGATGACACGGTTCCAGCCAGCAGGCCCCAGAAGCCCCCGGCCGGCGTTGCCCGTTTCCACAGCATTCCCAAAATCACCGTCCCGAACAACGGTGCGATGAAAAAGCTGAAGAGCGCCTGGACATAGTCCATGATGCTGAGAAACTGCATTACCAGGTAAGCTGTTCCAATACTTATAAGCACGCCGATTACAGTGCACCAGCGGCCCATTGCCACGTAGTGAGCGTCCGGAGCCTGTTTGCGAATGAGGGCCCGATAGATATCGTAGGTCCAGACCGTCGCAAACGCACTGACGTTGCCGGCCATCCCTGACATGAAACCTGCGATCAAGGCCGTTATGCCGAGGCCAAGCAGACCCGGTCCGCAATAGCGCGCCAGCATGAGGGGGAGCACTTCGTTGTAACTGTGCATTCCGGTCGCGGCCGCTTGTGCCTCACCCACCAGCTTCTCCGGCAATACGGCCAACCCGAGAAGACCTGGCAGGATGACGATGAAAGGAACCGCCATTTTGAAAGACGCTCCGATGATGGGCGCCATTTTTGCGCTGCGCAGATCCCTGGCGGTAAGCACCCGCTGCACGACCAGGAAGTCGGTTGTCCAGTAGCCGAACGAAATTACGAAGCCAAGGCCTAGCACGATGCCCGTCCAGTGAATGCCCATCGGGTTTTGCGTGAACGCGCCCAGCCCTTTCCACAGATGCGTGTAGTCCTGGCCAGGAAAGTTTTGATGAATGCGTTGGACCATACCGCTCCATCCGCCCGTCTCCACTAGTCCGATGATGGAGATGAGAATCGCTCCGAGCCAGATCAGGAAGAACTGCAAAACTTCATTAAAGATCGCTGATAGCAGGCCGCCTAGAAATACATACGCCGCGACGGTAAGCGACGAGACCCAAATGCTGAACGAAATGTCCCAGCCGAGGATGATTTTCATGACCAGCGCCATCGAATACATGTTGATGCCGCTCATCAGGACGGTCATAAAACCGAAGGTGATCGCCGAGAGGGCCCGCGCCGGCTCGCCGAAACGGAGCTTCAGGTAGCCAGGTACGGAATGAGTCCGCGAAATATAGTAGAAAGGTATCATCACGATGGCCAGGAACAGCATCGCGGGGATCGCGCCAATCCAATACCAGTGGGTTGCGAGAATGCCGTACTGATAGGCAGAGGCAGCCCAGCCCATCAATTCGAGCGATCCGAGGTTTGCCGCGACGAAACTGAGACCGGCAACCCACGATGTCATGTCGCGCCCGGCCAGAAAGAACTCTTCGCCCGTGTTGGTAAAGCGCTTGAGGTAGAAGCCGATGCCGAGACACATCACAAAGTAAAGACCGATGATCAGCAGATCGACTGTGCTGAGAGAAAGAAGTTTGGCGGGAGCAGCTTGAAAGAGAAAACCTAAATATGGCGACATGGCTCCTTGAATCCAACAGGTACGGCAGATTATATCGATTCGAGCAAACGCCGCCCGATGTAATCGCTTTCAGGGAATGGTAACAAAGCGTTAAGCAGTGTTCTTTGCTAAGAGCGCCGTGCCGCGCCTGTCGAGCCTCGAACCACGAACTCAGGATCAATGAGGATCTTCCTCCCGTGGACCTCGCGTCCCGTTTGAGGACGGGTCATCACCTGCACCATCAGCTGACCGATCCGCTCTCGCGGGATGTGCAAGGTGGTAAGGGGCGGATAAGCAACCTCAGCAAGCTTGATGTTGTCGAAACCGGTGACAGAAATATCGTCGGGAACTCTGATCCCCGATTCACGCAGCTCATGAAGCACCCCGAGCGCCATGAAATCGTTCACGCAAAGAATGGCTGACGGGTGAAGATCCGACGCCAGTATTTCCCGGGTTGCCTGTCTGCCGCCCTCGATGCCATCTGTGCTGGCAACGATTTTCCAGTCGATATCTGACGCAAACTCGGCAACAGTTTCGCTGAATACGCGCTCTCGAACGCTGAGCGGGCCCAGGCTCGAATGGTGGCTCACAAATGCCATGCGCTTGTGTCCGAGCTCGTGCAGGTAATGTACTACCCGCTCGATTCCCTTGCCATAATTCACCGTGATGTTCGAGATATTATGCTTCGGAGACCCGACATCGTAAAACACCACCTGGATGTCGAGTTCTGACAGCTCCTGGATGAGGGAAGGTTCCATCTCGGAGATCACCAGGGCGAGGCCCGCGACGCGGCGGCCGAGCATCAGGCGGATATCGCGTGCCAGGTGCTCCGCATCATAATCGGTATTGGCGAGAAAGATCTCGTACCCCTTCTCCTGTGCAACCGCTTCCGCCGCCCGGAATACGTCGAAAAAGAACGGATTTTCCAGGTTCGAAACGATCATTCCGAAGGTGCGGCTTTTGCCGCCCGCGAGGTTGCGAGCGTGGAGGTTCGGGTGATATTTGAGCTCTTCAATCGCCTTTATTACGCGAGCGCGGGTGGCGGGGCGAACCGGACCCACATTGTTTAAAACGCGCGAAACCGTGGCTGTCGAAACGCGAGCCTGTTTTGCAACTTGCTCTAGACTCATGGGAATGGGCAGCCCTATTATCCCGCGACTCGAGCAGGCCAACTTTGCACTCTCCTCAGTGCGGGGCATTTTGCGGCTCGGCAGACGCCTGCAAGCGTTTGCATTTTCGTTGACTTTTTCCCCTTTGCAGGGTATAAAGACCTTTCATGATTTGGTCCTGACTATTCCATGCTGAATTTCAAACCTTCCAGGAGAAGCTTCTCGTCCTCGCTGATAGCGGCTCCTTTTTTACTGTCTGCTCGTCCTTCTCCGAACGAAAGCCGGATCAAGATCGACACCGAGCGGGTCGTCGGCAAAATTGATCCTAAGCTGTATGGAAATTTTACGGAGCATCTCGGCCGTTGCATTGAAGGAGGGATTTTTGAGGAGAATTCGCCTCTTTCCGAGAAAAATGGATTTCGCAGAGATGTGCTGAAGGCTGTCGAGGATCTACACGTCACAAACTTGCGCTGGCCCGGTGGAAACTTTTCGTCCAACTATTTGTGGCGGGATGGTATCGGCCCCCGAGACGAAAGACCTGCGCGTCTCGAGATGGCCTGGGGAACTATTGAAGACAACCGTTTCGGGACGCACGAGTTCCTCGAATACTGCGAGCGGCTGAAAACAGAACCCTACCTGTGTGCTAATTTTGGCACCGGATCCTGGGATGAGGCGCAGCAGTGGGTCGAATACTGCAACGTAGCGGGCGGCACGGCTACGTCGAAGCTGCGCCAGAAGAACGGTCGTCAGGAACCCTGGAAGGTCAAAATCTGGGGACTTGGTAACGAGATGGACGGTCCCTGGCAAATGGGCCATCGGACGGCAGAGGATTACGGAAAGTTCGCTCTTGAAGGCGCCAAGCTTATGAAATGGACTGATCCGACCATCAAGCTCGTGGCCGCCGGGTCCTCGAATTTCGGACCGGGAGCCGACTGGGTTGCCTGGAATCGAACTGTCCTTGACTATCTGAAGCATCACGCCGACTATCTCTCACTTCATATGTACGTCGGCAATTCGGAGAACAATTATTCAGATTTCCTTGCATGTTCCGAGCAGCTCAACGATCGCATCCGAATCTCCGAAGGGATTATTCGCGCGGCGATGTCCGATACCGAGAACCGGCAGATGTATATCGCCTGGGACGAGTGGAACGTTTGGTATCGAGCGCGTGGTGCGAAGGAACGCGGTCGCGAGATTCTGGAAGAGCGATATAACCTGGAAGACGCGCTCGTCGTGGCCACTTTCTTGAACACATTCGTAAACAACGCGCACATTGTGAAGATCGCGAATATGGCGCAGCTGGTGAACGTGATCGCCCCTATTTTCACCAGTAAAACCGGTTTGTTTCTCCAAACCATCTATTATCCGCTTCAGCTCTTTGCTGCTAATTCATTCGGGGACGCACTTGATTTATTCGTTGACGGTCCCACTTATTCGAGCAAATACTCGAAGAACACCCCAGTGCTGAATGTTTCAGCCGCATACGATCGCGGGACATTGGTGCTGAACGTGGTGAACCGGAGCCGTGACGAGTCGTCGCCCGCAACTTTCGAGCTGGAAGACAAGCGGTTCGCGGGAAGCTTTCAGGTCGCTGAGGTAAATGGCCCTGATATCAAGGCAGAAAACACATTTGGAAATACCACGGTGAAAACGACTGGCAAAACGATCGATGCCAGCGGAATGCGGCTTCGTTACGAGTTTCCGCCGCATTCCTACACCATGCTGAAAGGTCAACTCTCCTAGCGAAACGAATGGCACATGCTCGATTTTAGAGAGTGGGAAATCTGGTTCATTACGGGAAGCCAACATCTCTACGGTGAGGAAACGCTGAAAGAGGTTGGGAACCACTCCCAGGAAATTGCGCGCGGCCTGGCGAAGTTGCCGGGCACTCCGGTGAAAGTTATTGCCAAGCCAGTATTGACAACGCCCGAAGCTATCCGCGCGCTCTGCCTGGAGGCAAATCACTCAAAGACTTGTGTCGGCCTGATCGTCTGGATGCACACTTTCTCGCCGGCGAAGATGTGGATTCCAGGTCTCAAGGCGTTGCAAAAACCGTTTGTTCATCTTCACACGCAATACAACCGGGAACTGCCCTGGTCGACCATCGATATGGATTTCATGAATCTCAACCAGGCCGCGCATGGGGACCGTGAATTCGGCTTCATGGTAACGCGCCTGCGGATGAACCGGAAGGTAGTGGTTGGTTTTTGGCAGGACGATGAAGTCCGCGCCGAACTGGCCGTATGGACGCGCGCGGCATGCGCGTGGCATGATGCGCAGACAACTCGGGTAGCCCGCTTAGGCGACAACATGCGCAACGTGGCTGTCACCGAGGGAGACAAGGTAGAAGCGGAGATACGTTTAGGCTATACGGTTCGAGGTTATGGTGTTGGCGATCTCACCGACAGGATTACCCACATCACGGAAACTGCGGTGGACAAACTCGCGCGCGAGTATGACGCGACGTACGCGGTCTCTGAACCTCTGCGTTTAAAGGGCGCCCGCCGCGCAGAACTTCTGGATGCCGCTCGCATCGAGTTAGCCTTACGCGGCTTCCTCGAGGAGGGCGGATTCAAAGCTTTCACCGATACTTTTGAAGATCTGCACGGTCTCTCACAGCTTCCGGGCATTGCCGTACAACGACTCATGGCGGACGGATACGGTTTCGGCGGAGAAGGAGACTGGAAAACAGCTGCCCTTGTTCGTTCCATGAAGGTGATGGCGGCCGGTTTGGAGGGCGGCACTTCCTTCATGGAAGACTATACCTACAATCTTTCGGGAGGGCAGGTCCTTGGCGCGCATATGCTCGAGATCTGTCCTTCGATCGCACAAGATAAGCCGGCAGTCGAAATACATCCGCTTTCAATCGGCGGCAAAAGCGATCCCGTGCGCCTTGTATTCACATCGGGACCTGGACCGGCGGTGAATGCATGCCTCGTTGACATGGGAGACCGCTTCCGCATGATAGTAAACCGGGTCGAAGTTTTCACGCCAAAGAAAAAGTTGCCAAAGCTCCCCGTTGCTCGAGCGCTGTGGGTCCCCGAGCCCAACCTGAAGGTGGCCGCCACCGCATGGATTTTCGCTGGAGGGGCGCACCACACAGGTTTTAGCAGAGCTTTAACCGTTGAGCACCTCGCTGACTTCGCCGACATGGCTGGAATCGAATTCCTGGTCATCGATCGTGACACCGATATTCGTCGTTTCAAACAAGAACTACGGTGGAACGATCTCTATTACCGCCTCAATCGGAATTGACGTCCAACTCGCCTATCCGCCCGTTCGAATCGCGCTCTTTTTAGGACGTTGTGCCGCTCGGAGCAGCCGTGAACTGGTCTTCTACGGTCTTAACTTTCAGCTTGCCAGACTTGTCCTGAAAGACAAGAACTGAATAAAGTTTGCCCGCTTCCAGCTTGAAGTCCTTTAAGATCACCGCGTTCTTCTTGCTCATGCCGTGCCGGACGGCGAGCGAAGCTTCAGAAGGATCAACATCTTTATAGCTGGTCGGATGATCCAGCCCCGCCCCACTAATCAACGGAGACGTATTTCCCTCTGCATAGAGATCAACGTTCTCCATACCAGGCGCCAGGTTGATGACCCGCACCTTAGCTTTTCCAATATCCGGAGGAGTGAGGTCATCGGAAATGGGATCGAGCGTTGGTTTTCCGTCTTTGTCGGTCACCGCAAGAACCGTGTAGTGCTTACCTGCGGACAAACCCTCGCTGTTTGTTGCTAATGGAGTGGTCTTGTCGTCCTTCGCGTAAAGTTTGAAGTCGCGCCTCTCGGCAGGAAGTTGTTTGTAAGCAGTGACATCTCGATCACCAATGCCAGTAAAAGGAATGGCATCGCCGAAAGCAAGATCTTTGTCTGTCGTTGTTCCATTAATGAAGCGCACAAGCGCTGTGTCTGCCTGCTTGGCCGTCGTACTCGCCGGCGCAGTGCCTTTGCCTGCCCCGCTGCTCTCCACCGGAGATGTCTGCGCGGTTTTGTTTGAGCATCCCACTGCAAAGAGGAATAAAGTTCCGGCAGCCGCAGCAAGCAGTGTTCGTTCGGTATTCATTGTCTTTCTCAAAACTCTCCCACCCTATAGAGCAATTCCTGTAGGCCTGGTTACACTTGTGTTTCGATCACGAAACGCCGCGTTGCATGAAGGTTTAACGGAAGTGCTTGCTACCGCTATACAAATCGGGTGTGAGGCAAGAAGAAATGCGAGTAGTTGCGAAAACGCTTAGACGCGCGCCGGTTCTGGGCTCCGCTCAAGGTTACGCCGCTGCTGCCAGCGGCTCGCGGCAATACACGCCACTATTCCCAGGGCAGTGCCGCCGACATTAATTAGGACATCTCTAATCGCGGGGTCGCGGTCCGGAAACAAGTCCTGCAGCAACTCGCTGCAGGATCCCGTGATTGCTCCGGCAATCAGAATGACCCAAACTCTGTTCTCGCTATGCACTAACATCCGCCACAAAAGGATGGCCAAAATGCAAAACAGGGTCACGTGAAACCCTTTGTCGGCGAGGAAATGCAGTATGCCATACGGAGAGCTGTCCATGCTGAGGTGCGAGAAGAATAACTCAGAAATAGTTCGATACGACACTTCGGCCCACTTGGAAGCCAGCGATGTGGAAGAAAAAAAGATTACAGCAATCCACGCAACTACAGCCCACAACCAGTTATTCAATTGTCCAGACATCCTGTAGATAAGTAGAGGAGATTCGGTCCGCTTGAGGAATTCAATCCCGGCCGTTCTACGCTACGGCAAACGGTAGCACAGACCTTCTTTATTATACAAAGCGCGGGGGCGGATCTTTCCGCAATGATTTGTTCGCCTCTTATCACCAACGCGTCTGCGGGAACCTCACCGTTTGCAAAAGTCTCGCGCTCACCCGATGACAACCGGTACGCCGGCTTCCAACTGCTCCCCCGTGAGCGTGTCTTGATAACTTCCGTTGACAGACAATCGATATTCGTGTCCCGATTTCCCCTTGTGAAAGACGATTATCGGCTTTCGGTTCCAGATAAAAGGACTGCTGATCTGCAAATCGATGGAGCTTCCATCTATCTTCCAGGCCGTGACGTTCAACCCGTTAACACCGACGCACCGTTGCGCGACGATGTCGCAGACGGCATCGCGCAGAAAGTTCTCCTCCATTTCGATGCCAGCCAAACCGCTGCCGGCGCCCCAGTGAAAGCTACTGACACCCGCCTTTCGTCCGTACGCCTCGTGGGCCCAGTTCTCCGAAGGGGAGATCGGAAACTGTGCTCTCAGAGCCTCGACACCTCGCTCCAGAAGTTCCGCCTCTCCCGTCTCACGGTAATAGTCCATGATGACTCCGCCTGCGAGACTCTGCCGCGCATCGGACCATTCCCCGTCCGAATTCTGCGTGGTAAAGCCGCCCAGTAGCATCACCGGACTGCTCAGGTTCTCGAGCGCGGGATTTGTCCAGCTTTGTTGATACAGCAACAGGTAATCAAGAAGCGCTTTTCCCTTTGTTAGATACGGTGTCTCACGAGTAACTTGATAGGCGTGAAGATAGGCCGCCACAGCGTGAATTAGGGCGAGGTCATTCGCGGGCCATTGTCGGGTCCGCTGATCAAGCGTCACTAACCGTGGACTGCAGCTCCAGAACGTTTCGAAATCAAACCATTTCCTCTCAGGCACGACGCTGCGATCAAGGTAAGCCAATCCCCGCTGGGCCGCCTTTAAATATCGAGTGTCAGGCTCGGCTTTATATAGCTCAAAGAGGAACCGTACAACCGGCCCGGTTTCTGCCCGCACATTCTGCGATAACTCCTGCTGCGCGGCTCCGCTTTCATCAAAACGCGTCGGAAACATGCCTTCCGGGGTCTGGCGCACGATCAGGAAATCGGCAAGTCGGGAGCAACGCTTCAGAACCGCATCGCCTTCCGGAAATCCAGCCTCGCGCCACTTCAGCATCCAGTACCCGGTCCAACTCATGTCGAAGCCCAGATAACCCACAGCCACGCTGTCCACTGCCCCATCCCCGGCGCCCCAAAGTGCAGGAGCCGGCGGATCGCCGGGAACCGCATAACACTTGAACGCGCCCTCGCGGCCCGGCGCCTTTAGTGCCAGATTCAATGTCTGTTGAGCCAGCTCTAACAGCTTCTTATTCTGCGTCCGCCGCGCGTAAAGCGCCATCCCGTAGGCCGTGCGCATCGAGTTGAACCACGCGCCCAGATACACGGAACGTCTCGGGCTGGCTGCGCGAAGCATGGAAACCGCGCCGCCGGTGGATCCATCCGGCATCTGTACTTTCAGCCAGGACTCGGGCGATTCGTTTTCCCAAACTGCTTTGCGCCAATCGTCCCAAAGATGACAGGACAGATAGTTCGACTCGGACGGATTCTTCGGGTCCGTCCCGGCCTGTTCAATTGCTGCTTTGGGCAAAGCCGCCCGACCAAACTGGTTCCAATGAAAGCGGACCGCGTCCCGATACGCTCCGTCCGGCGGAGCCGCTGCGTTCACGTAGAGGAAGTAATCGTTCTCAACCGCGCCACTCGCCGTCCATGTCCGGTCGAGGTCTTCTTTAAACACCGTATGGAAGGCGCGTAGGGCAGGAACGAACCCGACCAAAAGCGAAGTTTTTTCCGGCACGTTCAAATCCATGGCATGATTGCATCGCTTCAGAGCGGCGCGATCCAGCGATAGTACGTCTGGAACAACACCAAACGCGAGGGCTTTTTCCTGGACCAGTATTAAGGGAGCCTTGTACATTCCATCTGGATTAAAGCCACCTACCGACGGGGAGTAAGACCACGTGGGATGGATAGTGGCCCGAAACACATCCGCGAAGGAGTGCAGCGTGATGCCGCTGTCCGGCTCCAATCTTTCACTGATATGAATCCAGTTACTGTCGACGAAGCGGATTGTCCGGTGAACCGTCCACCCGTTGCCTCCGATCTCCTCGTTCAGACTGTTGCCGTCTCCGACAAGATCTCTGACTTCTCCAGTCAGGCTCTCTCCGCCAGAGCCCTTTAGCGATAGCGCACCCTGCGTCAGGCCATCGCTGACGGCGATCTCAGTCCAGCCGGATTTGCCCTTCGCCCAATACCGGTCGATGAGTTTGTCTTTGACGACCACAGCCTCCACCTTGACCCCGGCGCGCACCAACACGAACGCAGAACTGGCCGGAAAAGCCAGCATCGATAAGAAGAGCAACCCTGTCAGCACCCCTCGTTTCACCAGCCGCCATACCTTTCATCGTTTTGCTTTTCTGAGTGTTGACAAACGCAATCCCATGACAGTCGCGCTTAGGACTGCTGTTTCCCCGAGGGTAAGAGCAGGCAGCAACTCGGCAGGAAATAGAAGACGCTAAAGACTTTCCCTAAAATTGTTAACCGGCTCGCCGCGCTTCCGCTCTGCTCGGAAGCTTCCAGTCGGGACGAATAAAATGACAGGTGTAGCCGTTCGGGTAGCGTTCCAGATAGTCCTGATGTTCCGGCTCAGCTTCCCAGAAGGGGCCAGCCGGAGCTACTTCCGTTACCACTTTGCCCGGCCAAAGCCCTGCGGCATCGATATCGGCTATGGTGTCGTTTGCGGTCCGCTTCTGTTCGTCGCTCGTGTAGAAGATGGCGGAACGATAGCTCGCTCCCCGGTCATTACCTTGACGGTTCAGCGTGGTCGGGTCATGAATCTGGAAGAAGAACTCCAGAATCTTTCGGTAGCTGATCCTCTGCGGGTCAAAGACAATCTCTATCGCTTCGGCATGAGTTCCGTGATTGCGATAGGTGGCGTTGGCTACGTCACCGCCTGAATATCCAACCCGCGTTGAGATCACGCCGGGGTAGCGCCGTATTAAATCCTGCATACCCCAGAAGCAGCCGCCGGCGAGAACTGCGCGTTCGGTCGATGCACTCATCTGTTACTCCTTCTCTTTAGTGTCGAACAGCTTGCGATAGGCGCCGTAGCCCTCACTCTCCAGATGATCGAGAGGAACGAACCGCAGCGAGGCGGAATTAATGCAGTAGCGTAGACCACCTTCTTCACTCGGGCCGTCTGGAAAGACATGACCAAGATGGCTGTCACCATTACTCGAGCGAACCTCTGTCCGAATCATGCCGTGGGTCGTGTCGCTATTCTCGATCACATTTTCAGGCACGACCGGCTTTGTGAAGCTCGGCCAACCGCATCCACTGTCGAATTTGTTAGTGGATGCGAACAGCGGCTCTCCCGACACAACGTCCACATAAATGCCTGGTTCTTTGTTGTCCCAATACTCGTTATCAAAGGGCCGTTCCGTTCCACTGTGCTGCGTTACCCGATATTGCTCGGGAGAAAGGAGAGATATGGATTCCGGGTTCTTGTGGTATTCGGGCATATCCTTACAATAATCAATTACGGTCCCGCGCCCGTGAGCGGCAACGCGCTAATCTGCTCCCAACCACATACGGACGTAGAATTGGACCTTTAAGCGACGAACTCTAAGCATCCATCGCTTTACTGTCTATCCGCTTTCCTGTTTACGCGCAGATTTTGTCGACTACCGTGCCCGCGACGTCAGTAAGTCTGAAGTTCCTGCCCTGGAAGCGATAGGTAAATTTTGTGTGATCGAATCCGAGGCGGTTGAGGATCGTGGCATGCAAATCGTGCACGTGAACCTTGTCGCTCACGACATTGAATCCTAGCTCGTCGCTTTCCCCGATTGTGATGCCAGGTTTAATCCCCCCGCCTGCTAGCCACATAGTAAAAGCGTTTGGATGATGATCGCGACCATCGTTCCCACCCTGGACCATAGGCGTGCGGCCGAATTCACCACCCCAAACAACAAGTGTGCTGTCCAGCATCCCCCGCTGTTTCAAATCCTGAACGAGGGCCGCAGAAGCTCGATCCGTGTCAACGCAATTCTCCTTGATATCGTGCACCAGGTTGCTGTGCTGATCCCAGGCCTCGTGATACAGCTGTACAAATCTCACGCCGCGTTCGACCATCCGACGAGCGAGCAAACAGTCGTTGGCGAAAGACGGTTTCCCCGGCTCAGCACCGTACATCTCCAGAATGTGTTTGGGCTCTTTCGATAAATCCATCAATTCCGGGGCGCTCGCCTGCATGCGATACGCCATTTCAAACGAGTTAATTCGCGTGGCAATCTCAGGATCACCGGTTACACCGAGACGCTCCTCATTGAGGGTGCGAATCGCATCGAGTGAATCGCGCTGTACCCCATTGTCGATTCCATGCGGATTTGAAAGGTACAGGACCGGGTCGCCGCTGCCGCGAAACTGAACGCCTTGGTAAACCGTAGGTAGGAAACCGCTGCCCCAGCACGAATTTCCGCCGCTGGGCCCCTTCTTACCCGAACTGAAAACTACAAACGCGGGGAGATTCTTCGATTCACTGCCCAAACCATAGGTGACCCAAGCCCCCATGCTCGGTCTCCCAAACTGCTGGGTGCCGGAATTCATCATCAGTTGCCCGGGTGCGTGGTTAAAGGCATCTGTGACCATTGATTTCACAATGGCAATATCATCGACAACTTTAGTGAGATGGGGAAGCAATTCGGACAGCTCGGCGCCACTCTTGCCATATTTCTCAAACTTAAATTTAGGGCCGAGCAGGGTGGAATTCGGGTTAATGAACGCCGCACGATAACCCTTCAAGAGCTCCGGAGGGGGCAGCGTTCCGTTAAATTTCGCAAGCTGCGGCTTGTAATCGAACATTTCCAGGTGGCTCGGGGCTCCGGCCATAAACAGGAAAATGACATTCTTCGCTTTAGCCGGCGCGGGCGGCAGCTTCGCCGCTAGCGGATCCGATGCCTTGGTTGCCGCGAATCCCGTTTCGGAAAGAAGGTTCGCCAGCGCCATGCCGCCCAAACCGACCCCGCACTGTTCGAAGAACCAACGTCTCGTTCGCTCCTTGGGGTCGTCATTCCGGTGGAGGAAGTCCTGGCAATTCATTTCTTAATCCTTGGTTATCGTTTCGTCGAGGTTCAACATGACGCGCGAGAGCAATGTCCAGGAAGCCGCGTCGACCGGGCTCACGTCACCGGGTAGCACAGGTCGATGGGCAGGATCGTCTGCCAGCAGCGCCCAGGGATCGAGCTTGCCGTTTCCATAACGTTGCTTTTCCTTGCTTAACAAGGTTCTCAATTCCGACATCTCTTGGTCGCTTGGATTGCGAGCAACGCATCGGCGGAAGGCATAGGTAATACGCGCATCATCATTGTTATCTGATTCGCGGAGAGTTTTCAACGCCAACGCCCGCGACGCTTCGATGAATAGCGGCTCGTTCAAGGTCGTGAGCGCCTGCAGCGGTGTATCGGAACGCGCCCGCCGAACACAAGTGCTATCTCCATTCGGCGCGTCAAAAGTGTCGAGCATTGGGTACGGCATCGACCGATAGCGGAAGGTATAAACAGCCCGGCGATATCGATCAGGCGCCTTCGACTCGACCCAGGTCTTGGGAGCATAACTTGCGGGCGGCAAAAAGAGGAACGCCGGAGCAGGGGGAAATACCGCAGGGCCTCCGATCTTGTCCGATAAGAGTCCGCTTGCTTCGAGGGCTATGTCATGCACCACTTCGGCATCAACGCGGAATCTCGGGCCGCGCGCAATCAGGCGATTGTAAGGGTCCTTTTCATACAACTCCGGAGTTACATTCGAAGATTGCCGGTAGGCTGCTGACGTCAGGATGAGCCGGTGCATGGCCTTCATGTCCCACCCGCGCTCCATGAACTCCACGGCCAGCCAGTCAAGGAGTTCCGGATGGGAAGGCGTTTCCGATTGCGTTCCCAGGTCTTCACTGGTACTGACGATGCCTGTGCCAAAATACGCCTGCCAAAAACGATTCATCAGAGCGCGGGCTGTCGTCGGCGCCTTCCTGTTCACCAGCCACTTGCCGAACGTGAGGCGATCGGGAGGAGCATCCTGAGGCAGAGGATTCAAGTAAGCCGGCGTCCCGGGTGTCACGAGTTTGGCGGGTTTGAGAAAATCGCCGCGCGTCAGAACGTGCGTCTCACGAGGATCCTCTCGGGCAGTGAATACAAGTTGTGAAGCGCCTTCCGGGTAGTCCTTCCAAAGGGCAGCGATCTGATCGTTGGCTTTGTGCCACTCAGGGACGACCGTTCGCCAGTAACTAAATACGGTGGCAGTCTGCTCGGGAGTTCTTTCTGCCGCGGGTTTAGCGATAATTTCGCGTACGTTTGCCGGAATCGGGTCGGCCGAGGCATTAGCACCGGTTGTCAGCGAAAGGCGCAACCGGCCGATGTTGTTGTTGTCATCCTTGTCACTATCCTCCCCGGCGTGATTCTGCGTGAGGTAGAAGGTCAAGATGGTTCCACCGGGATTATCGATAGGCGCGGATGGCACAAAAACCGCCTTGCGGGCTTGATTTCTCAATCCCGGGCCCGCGTCGGTGCTCCAGGCGGTTTCCTCCTTACCGTCGATCGCGAAATCGACTGGCCCGGATAGGAGCTGCTTCTTTTGTTTGCTCGCGTCGCTTACCGGGAGCGGCATCGGCACCGGATTCAGGTCAGCGGTCGCTCGGACAAACTTGATCTTCGTCACTTTTGCCGGCGCATTCGCAGGTGCGGCCTCTACTTCGAACTCCGAGAGTGCGGCGACTCCTGTCGCGGACCGGCCTGGGCCATAACGCGGCAATTCCGGGTCGGTCAGTAGTTCAAGACGGAAAGCGGTGATATTCCGCTCCTCGGTCTTCACCGTCATCTTGACCTTATGGTGAGTCGGAGCGTATCCCAGCTCCAAAAATGAGCTGTCGTGCATGGGCAGATAACGTTCACCACCCGTTGAAATATCGTCCACTTTTGCCGGCAGGATCGTCCAGGACGGCTGATTGGTCGCGATCGACGTTTCCCAGCGGGCCATGCGTTCCGCCCAATCCTTCTTGTGCCGCTTCAGCGTTCCTTCGATTTCGCGTGTCTGCCGCACGATTTCGGTTCGCTTGGCCTCTTCTTCAGGCGTGTATACCGCGATATTGGCTTCGTGCGTCTGGTTGATAAACGCCATCATCCGGTAATACTCTTCCTGCTTCAATGGATCGAATTTGTGATCGTGACATTGGGCGCATTGCACGGTCAGCCCCAGCACCGCCGATCCGATAATCCGCATTCGATCGAAGTTTGCTTCCATCCGGAATTGTTCCGGATCGACCCCTCCTTCCTCATTAATGAGTGTGTTACGAAGGAAGCCCGTCGCCACCATATCGGCGTGACCGGGTATCAGGTCGCCGGCGATCTGGTCGATCACAAATTGGTTGTATGGCAGATTGCGATTAAACGCCTGTATGAGCCAGTCGCGGTAAAAAAACACTTCGCGCGGACGATCCTTCTCGTAGCCATTGGAATCTGCATACTGTGCTGCATCGAGCCAGAAACGCGCCCATCGCTCGCCGTAATGCGGAGACGTGAGCAAACGATCGACCTGTTTTTCATAGGCGTCGGCGCTCTTGTCGTGGAGGAATGCGTCAACTTCGGCCGTAGTGGGTGGCAGGCCCGTAACATCCAGACTGGCCCGGCGAAGCAAAGTCACACGGTCTGCTTCCGGGGACGGCGAGAGGTGTTCCTTCTCGAGCTTGGCGAGTATGAATGAGTCAATCGGGTTCTTTAACCAGGCCGAGTCAGCAACTTTTGGAATCTGAGGCCGTTCGGGCGGAATAAAAGACCAATGAGTTTTGGTCCCCTTAATCTGTGCGCCGACGTTATCCGGCCACTCCGCGCCCTCATCGATCCACTGTTTAAGAATTGCGATCTGATCATCCGACAAGCGGCCGCCCATAGGCATTCTTGCTACTTCACCAATGCCCGCAACCCGCTGATAGAGGTGACTCTCCGCCGATTTCCGTGGAACGACAACCCGAGCCAGAACGGATTGTTTCGCGTCCACCCGAAGACCCGCCATTTGGGTTTGGGGGCCATGGCACATCACGCAGGACTTCTGGAAAATGGGCTGGACATCGCGTACGAAGTCGACTTTCCCAGAAGGGATCGCTGTGCTTGGTTTTTGTGGAGCCCCTTGGCCTTCAGACAAAGTGCCAGCAAACATGAGCAGGGCTATGACTAGACTCACGGAGGAAACTCTTACTATCATATCGGGTCAGGGGCAAACCTGAACATACCAAATTCCACATTCCAAAGGCTTGCGACCCTTTTCACCGTACGGCATAGTCCGTTTCAGGCGGATGGAGCACCGTTTAAAGGGCAGCGCAAGCGAGATTGTTAGCCATGTAACGGCTTCGGCACGCCAAGACCCTTTGGGACTCCCGATGGAGTGATCCGACTCCACGATCCCTTTACTGTGCGATCCGGGGACTTTACGACCCCATTGGACCGTACTTTCGCTGAATTATTTTATGGGGTGCAGGTCTGGAAGCGCGAATCGGGACATGCGAGCGACAGTGACCATACGAAATCACGTCGGATCCAGTCCTGCGATGGCAGAGGTTCAGGATTACCGACAGGGTTATTGTTTTGCAGAAACTGGATGCCGTCCGTCCCGTCCTTCTTGATCGAAGATACGGCGTGACATGAGATGCATGATGATTCCGTCAACGGCATGCCGACGTTCTCGCCCTCGATAATAGAACTTCCAAGCAGCGTCGGCTTCGAATTGTTAGTGAAAAACACTTGAACGCCGTCGAGCCGGTAATTCCTCCATTCGGGCGCGAGCTGCGCGACAGTCATCAAGTGGGCCAGCCTTTGCGTCAATCGCGTTTCGGCGCCGCGCGTCCGGGCGGGCACAGAGCCGAACGAGTCGTTACATCCGAGTACCTTGCATCGATTGGGATTGGTTGTAAAGTTCTGGGGCTCGAAGGTAGCCCAAATCCAATTGTTCAGCAGCTTGGACATCAAGTGTATTCCCGCTAGCGCGAAGCAATTTCCATTGATCATCTCGACGTGAATACTTTGGCTGAAGCCTGCGGGTAGGTGGCCGCAATCAAGGCCGATAGTCGATAGCTCAATCCAATCCACCTTTACTTCTACAGCGGCTTTCGGAAATTCAATATTCGCGTGGGAAGAGGCAGCGGCCTGCTGACCGCCGCGGTTCCAAAAGCCGTTCCCGGCAATGTAATCTTCGTTTGCGCCGCTCTCTCGTACTTCCTCGCAGATGATCAGGTTCGGCTGATTGGCCGGGGGCTTGCCGGCCTTATTGCAGTTTTGGTCGGCTCCCCCAAGCAGACCAGGAATCGTAGCGCCCAGGCCGGGAGTCTTGGTCAAGGTTAGGGGACTGGCATGCAGCAGGTGTGAGGCAACGCTCAGGTTGGCAACCGAGTTGGGTACGTGCAAACCATTGCCCGGGTCCGGCGGATACATCTGCGCCTGCTCGAGCCAGTTCTCCCAAACGACGTATGGATACTGATTCTGATTCACCGGACAGGTCGCGGCAACCCAAAGGCGCCACGCCGTCTCCTCCAGCGACCCGGAAATGTGACTCGGCGGCGCGCAAGGATTTTCACCGAAGTCGAAGCGGTCGCCCTCATTTGCATTCGTGTTGTCTATTTGTGCATCTTGCGCACTGTCCGCTTTCGCCGCGTTACGCGGCAAGACAACCAATAGTGAAACCAATATGGTAACTGCCAGCATGACGGATTTCTTCACTCAGAACCTAATTTCGATATGACCCTGACCTTGCCGGGGTGTGTTGTTTTGACAATTAATCGATTTGCCAAAATTGGCATCGTTGAGGTTCGTATCGAGTCCGCAGTTACCGCCCGCGAAGTTGACACGATTTAATATATTGAAGTACTCGATTTCGAGCTTGAGACGGACGTGTTCGCCGATGGCAAAGTATTTAGCTACGGCCAAGTTCTCATTTAAAAGAAACTGATTGCGCAATCCTGAAACATAGCGCGGTTCGTTGCCGATCGCCCACGGACCCGGATCTGAAAAAGCGGAACTATTCAGAACAGGTAAACCTTGGTAGACGTTGTTATAAGAGAATTGCAAGGTTTGACCGGAAACGAGGTTAGGGCGGTTGGCTGTCCCATTTCCCAGGGGGTTGCCAGCAACCGTAACTTGTAACGGTGTTCCGCTGGCATAGGTCAAAAGTGGGCTGATCTGCCAACCGCCCACGAGTGCATTTACAACACCGCCTTTATTCAGAAACGGCTTTCCTTTTCCGAATGGGAGCTCATAGGTACCCGCAATGCTCACCATGTTGGTTTCGTCATTATTGTCAATGGACCACTCGGACTTTTGATTGTCCTTGTTCAACGAACGCGCCGCAAACGATGTAAACCCTGAACTAGTATTCGACATCATTTTTGAAAGGTTGTAGGAAACAAGAAAGCTCAGGCCGCTCGTATAGCGTTTTTCCACTTGCAACTGCATCGCTTGGTAAAAAGACGATCCGTTCATGTCGAAGTTATTGAAGATATCGGCATATTGCGGGTATGGCCTTAAGGACTGCAACACGGTTGCTGTTGGAAAATCTGTAAGAAACGTGGGATAGGGCAGCGGGATGCCCAGCCTTACTCCGGTCGTCGAATATGGCTCGCCAAGTTGACTCTGGTACTGCCCTAGAAACTGTGATGGAAGCTGGTTGATGGGATTGAGTTGCGAAGGCAGATGATTCCCCCGGTTGCCGGTGTAGTTGGCCGTCAGGAACATCTGAGAGGGCAATTCGCGCTGAATACCGATATTCCAAACCGCATCGTACGGCGTCACGCCGTCATGATTAGGATCAAAGGCGTTTATGGTTGTCGCGTTACCGACTGACGGCGTGAAAGGCGTCGGTCCGGGGATCGGAAGGAAGTTCGAATCCCAGGATCCAAAGCCAGGGTTTGTCGAGCCGGTCGAAGGCCGGGTAAACGAGCCCAGCAACAGGTTTCCGTAGTTCACAGCCACTTTACTGATGCCGTACTCATACGCTCCGCCATTTAGATAATTCACCGAGAAACCGCTCTGCAGGATGGTCTTCTTGTTAATTTCGTAAGAGAAACCACCCCGGGGGCTGAAGTGGTTCCAGTGGATAAAAGCTCGATTTGTCGAGGCGCATCCGATGCAGTAACCGAATTTTGTGGCGGCGCCCAACCGGCCGCCAGCACCGGGATTGGGAATGGTTGAATCGAAATAGACGATGTTGTCGTTCACTTCCGTAAACGGTTGCATGACGTCCCAGCGAACACCCAGATTCACAGTCAGTCGAGGGGTGAGTTTTATGTCGTCCTGAATATAGCTGGATATATCGAGATTGCGTAGTCTCAGTTCCTGCGATCCGGTTCGATTTGCGCTATCCACCGTTCCCAATAGATAACTTGCGAAGGCGTTGCCAGTGTTGCTTAGGTTTTTCGGATCAGCCGTCTGGTTATTGCTGAAATTGAAGTTGCCGGCACATTGTTGGCACTCGTTGTCGTCCTGGTAAGTCCGGCGATACTCCCAGCCGATGTTGAAGGTGTTCTTGCCATGAATGTAGAGGAAGTTGTTATCGAACACGGTGCCGAGCTTACGATTGATTGAGTTGGTGTTAGAAGACCCAGCGTTCCCAGGAGATAGAGGACCACTGAAATTAATTCCCGGGACAATCGGTGCCCCCGGTGCAGCCGACAGGACAGGTTGAGGGCCTTCGCGTTGGGGAATCTGGAAGTTTAATTCTCCGAGCCAACTTGCCCCGGCTGTCATAACGAGGTGCGGGTTGATGGCATACGAGTAGTTCAGGATGAAGACTGTTCCTAGATCAGGAAAATATGTGTAAAACGCCAGCGGATTGCTGTTCGGCAGTTGCAATCCTGTATTACCGGAACCACCAAACGACGTCTGTTTGTCGCGCCACATCGCCCAGTGAATGGACTGCTTGTCTGTGAGATTGTGGTCGATGGTAAACCCCCACGGATTCTGTCGAGTGGGAAGAACGCCGATCTGATTTACGGCGTTATTAGTGAATCCTGGAAGGGTTGAGGCTGGGAACAAAGGCAACAATGCGGCGCTTTGGGCACTGAAACATACTTGCGGGATGATATTGCCTCGGAACGGGGTGCCCGGGGTGTTGCCGGCGGCGGTACAACTTCCGGGTTGGCCTGCAGCGGGATTAAAAATCGGAATCTGTTTGCCGCTCGAATTGGCAAGGGCACTGAAGTTTCCCTGTAGCTCATCGGCGGTAGGCGCTGAAAATTGACCGGTCTGGCTTAGGTTTTGCCGGTACCACTCCATGCTCAAGTGAAAGAAGGTGCGGTTTCGGCCGTTATACAGTTTTGGAATCCATACTGGTCCACCTATGGTGAAGCCGTAATTATTTTCCTGGTCGATAGGGACGGTTGGGTTGTAGGCACCTCGCGCGTCGAAGAAGTTGTTACGAATAATCTCGAAAGCATCCCCATGAAATTGATTGGTTCCTGATGCCGTCTGGTAAGTAACTACTCCTTGCGCCAATCCGTATTGGGCCGAGAAAGACGAGCGCAGTACGTTAAAGGAGTTCACCAGTTCGAAGGGCGGGTTCCAGATGGTCTGAAATCCTTGCGTTTCCGATTGTGCCATCGGAATTCCGTTGAACACTACTTCGTTCTGGAAGTCAACGCCACCATTAATCCGATGGCTAAAAGTGCTTCCAGTTACACCCGGAGCGAGGAAGATGAAATTATCAATCTGACGTCCGCGGCCACCCGCAATGACATTTGGTAACTCCTGGACAACCTTATTCTCGATGGTCGTGTTTAAGCTGGGCGCGGACGTATCTAAGGCGATCCCAGTTTCAGAAACAGTGACCGTCTGCTGTGTATTGCCTGGCTGGAGAACGGCGTCCACTGTAAAGCTTCTACCCACATCCACATTCACGCCCTGATGTTCGGACGATTGAAAACCGGCAAGATCCACTGTAACTGTGTAACTGCCAGGAATAAGGTCTGTGACGGTATAGGTTCCGGCTGAGCTTGTCTCAGCCGTTTTTGTAACCTGGGTGGCGTCGTTTTTGACAGTTACCTTGGCATTCGCAACAACTGCGCCGCTGGTATCAGTCACGGTTCCGGTTATCGAGCTAAGCGCTTGACCCCAGGCTTTCTGCCCGAGACCCACCATTACAAGAGCTAGCGCCGTAAAGCCAAGAACTGTACGCCCATAGACACAGCTAGAACGCACGCATCGCATCACTGCGTTCATACTCCAAGACCCCCCTCATGGTGTCCACCGTTCACCGAACGCCCGGCAGCGGACCCGTTTGCAATGAAACTGAGAAAAAGTATAAGCCTTTCCCAAAACCGACACAACTGAAATCATTAGGTTGTTGTCAAACTTTTGGACTATCTAAAGGAGTGTAAGCTTGGCGTCGCACGAGGGAGAGTTTTGGTACGCTCTCAGCTTGCGGTCTATCGTAGGGCTGTTACTTGCGTCTGCTCCGCTGGCCTGGGGACAGTTGTGCGGGGGGTGTCATCCGCGCGAGACGGCCGGCTATGCCGGTTCCGCCATGGCGCACTCACTGGCGCCATCGGACACCCAACCGAACGGCTCGTTCAAACACGCCGCTTCCCGTACTCGTTTCGAAAGCCGTGTAGGTCACGACGGAACATGGCAATCTTTCACCCGCGGAGAGGAATCTAGCCGTCTCCCGGTGGCCTATGCCATCGGATCCGGCAACCATGCGGTCGGATTTCTGGTTCGAGTAGGCGACCACCTGTTCCAATCTCCGATCTCTTACTACACGAAGCGTCGGCTCTGGGACATGGCGCCAGGCTATGAACAAGCTTCGGATCCGGATTTTTCGAGACCAGTCACTATCCAATGCCTGATCTGCCATTCCGATCAGCCGCTGCCGGTCCCCGAAACGCTGAATACTTATCAGGAACCCGCGTTTGCGGGAGGCTCTATTGCGTGTGACCGCTGCCATGGTCCTACAGAAGCGCATCTCAGGAAGCCATCGCCGGGTTCGATTATCAATCCGGTCAAGCTATCGCTGGCCGTTCGCGACAGCATTTGCGAGCAGTGCCACTTGGCGGGAGAAATCCGAATCCCGAATCCAGGCAAAGCTATTTCAGACTTCAGGCCGGGCCAGCGTCTCGAAGATGTGTTTACGGTCTACGTCTCGGGGCAACCAGGGAACAAAGAAATCAAGGTGATCAGTCACGCGGAACAGCTGGCGCAAAGTCTCTGCGCCCGCCGAAGCAACGGCAGGATGTGGTGCGGTACATGTCACGATCCGCACAACAAACCTGCTGAGCCAGTCACTTTTTACCGGGAACGTTGCCTGACCTGCCATGCGACAGCGCTCCCTGCATCCCATGGCGCCCCGGAGAGGAATTGCACAAGGTGCCACATGCCGCAGCGCCCGGCAAAAGATGGTGGACATACAGCTTTCACCGACCATAGGATTCGACGCAGGATTGACACTGACGTCGAGCTGCCGCCAGGTAGTGAACTGACGGCCTGGCGTGATCCGGCCCCTGAATTACGTGCGCGAAACCTGGCACTCGCTTTCGTCACGCTCGGCCTGCAGAACGGACAGCCCGACTCCGTAATTCGCGGGTTTCGTGTATTGAGCCATATGGAGCCATCTCTCGAGAACGATCCAATGGCGCTTACCGAGCTGGGGACGGTGATACTGACCGGTAAGGAGCCAAAGGAAGCCGCGCTGCGCTTCCGTCGCGCATTACAGCTGCGCCCTCACTTTGCGCCTTATGAAGTGAATCTGGGGGCTGCGCTGCTGGAGCAAGGAGAACTCACCGAAGCAACGCATCACCTGGAGCATGCCTTGGAGCTGGATCCTCTTCTGGCCCAGGGCGTCCGCCTGCTGACTCGCGCGTATCGTCAAGAAGGGCAACCCGTGAAGGCCGAGCTTCTTTTGGAGCGCTATCGGGCAGCGATGCACATCGCCGTGCCGCTGGAAGGCCACTAGGCTCGAGCGTTACAGTTCGAGCTCACCCTTGTAAAGCATGTCTTTCAGGCGAAACTTCTTGAGAACGGAGAGCGAGCCAAAGCGCACCTCGAAAGTCACGTCCTTATCGTCAACGGTAATCGCCTGGCTGCGAGGAAAGAACAAGTGGATGGTTCCGCTGGCATCGAGCTTGGCGTCGTCTGGCCGGATAGGCTGTTTGCCGTGAGGAAACAAGCGTGCGTAGTGCATCACGCCTTCCAGCAGCTCCTCGGGGTTGCGGGGATCCTGCGGGTTTCCGGCGCCGAGAGGATCACCACCGCTCCGAGTGTTCAAAGTAGGATCCATGTAGCGTCCTGCCGGCACTAGCCCGGCAACGCTGACCAGATAATATTTTCGAACCTGCTCGGCGGAGTATCCCGCGGACGCGCTCTGTTTTCCAAGCGCCTCGCGAACTGGTAGAGCGCTGTCCCAACGGATTGTCACGTTCAGCGTGGGTAAAGTGTTACGGTTGACCCGCCCGACACCACCATCCCACCGGCCATCGGTAGACGCATTTTTCGGGCTCGGCATGCCTGCCTGGGGCACCTCGATGGCGGGCTGAGGAGGTTCTTCCTCGGCCAGTGCGAACGTCGCGCTTACAGACTGAGACCAGGGAGATTCCGTCAGCAGGCGATGGATCTCCTGTGGTGTCCATTGGGCCGGATCGCCATTTTTCCAGAAGTCCTTAGAGCCTGCTATGCCCAGGCACGCGATCACGAGAAGGAAGCCTATGCTGCGCATACGAAATTACCCTTTATGATGGGCCGGAATACGCACTGGTTGCCGTCAGGAGGATGGTTGCTTATTTTTCGGGCAATCCCAGCAACATATCTACCGTTTTGGTCGTCACTCCATTGTAGTAGTTCCAGGGCATTGATTACGATAGCTTTCACTCGCGGTCTGGATTTACAGAAGACGCGCTTTTCAATAGTTTGAGCGTTAGATACATGACAAAGTCACCCACTATCCGGTTTCTGATCGGTCTTCTGATAACGCTCGCCGCTGTAACGGGGCTCTCTTCGTATGCACTGTACCGCCTTCATGGAATTCGGAGGGCGGAACTCAAGATTATCGACCTCAATCGGCACGACTCCTTGCAGCTTCTGCGCGTGCAAAACGATCTGATCGCAATCGGGCTGATTTTGCGCGACATGCAGCAGAACATTGACGATTCACACCTGCAGCACTATAAACGTGAGTTTGATCTCCTGCGAAAGGATTTGAAGCAGGCAAGAAACTACGAATCGAGATTCCTTCCTGTGACCGGAACGCTTGGGCATCAGGAAGAGCTTGGAGGAGCGTTACGCGATTTCTGGCAGAGCTCGGATTCGATGTTTGCAGCGGCCGCGGCGGGCCAGGAAACTAGAGCTCACAGCTTGATCACGGGTCCGCTTCTGGCTCAACAGGCGCAACTCGCGAAAAAAGTTTCAGGACTACTCGAAAGAAACAACGCCGCTGAAGAGGAAGCCGACCGAAAGATTTCCGATATATATGAGGGCGCCGAGAAGGATATTTACATCTTCCTGGCAGGAACCATGCTGAGCATCGCCGCAACCAGTTTGTATCTCATTTACTGGAACCGAAAATTTTTCTGGCGGCTCGAGCACGTGTCGGGGCAGCGGCGCGTTCTTGCCGCCAGGTTGATCGACGTGCAAGAAGAGGTGCTACGTTCGGTGTCTCGTGAGCTGCATGACGAATTTGGACAGATTCTGACAGCGGTAGGCGCGATGCTTTCGCGGGCCGAGAAGAAGGGATTGCCACCGAATTCCCCCCTCCGCACCGAGCTGAGTGAAGTTCGTGAGATTACCCACGCCACACTCGAGAAGGTTCGCAGCCTCTCCCAAATGCTGCATCCAGCGGTGATTGACGATCACGGACTGGCGAAAGCGGTTGAGTGGTATGCGGAGGTTTTCGAAAGGCAAACGGGCAAAGAAGTTGCGGTCGCGATCGGCGGCGACCCGGTACGTGTTACGGGGCAGCCCGCCATCCATTGTTTCCGCATCGTACAGGAAGCACTCACCAATGCGGCTCGCCATTCGGGAACTCCGAGAACCGAAGTAAACATGATGTTCGGCAAGGAAAACTTGAGTATCAGTGTGAGGGACTTCGGTCACGGCCTCACTGCCAGAAAGAAAACCGAAGGTACAGGACTGGGCTTGATTGCCATGCGCGAGCGGGCTGAACTGATTAGCGGCAAACTAACTATCAATTCATCACCTGAGAGCGGCACGGTTATATCTCTTTCGATACCGCTCAAGCGTGAAGGCTTATCTTCTGAAATGCCTGAACGCACTATTTCCGAAAATGACACAGTGGAGGTTTTATCCCAAGGCAATGAGTGAAGGAATCAGTGTTTTATTGGCAGACGATCATAGTCTGGTGCGGAGGGGTTTTCGCCGCATCCTGGAGGATGACGAGGGTATGCACGTAGTCGGCGAGGCCAGTAATGGCGTCGAGGCCATCCGCATGTCGCACGAATTGAAGCCGAATGTGGTGGTTATGGATCTCTCCATGCCCGAGCTCGATGGTGTGCAGGCAACTAAGGAGATCGTCAAGCACTTGCCCGACACAGCGGTTCTCGTCCTGAGCATGCATTCCGACGACAACTATGTCCGAAATGCTCTCGACGCCGGAGCCAAAGGTTATCTTCTAAAGAACGCTATCGACGTGGACCTGGTTGGAGCGATTCGGTCAGTAGCCGACGGCCAACGCTTCATCGGATCGGGTTTGAAGTATGTCGCTCAGGAGCAGGACGACGAGATAAAGAAGCTGACAGCACGAGAGAAACAGGTTCTCCAACTCATCGCGCAAGGCAAATCCAACAAGGATATTGCGCGCCTTCTCGAGCTGAGCGTAAACACCGTCTCAGTTCATCGAGCGAATCTGATGGAGAAGATGAACATCCACCGCACGGCGGAACTGGTTCTCTTCGCCATTCGGAAGGGCCTGATCGCACCCCAGTAAAAATATTTGGAAGCCGGGAGCTCTCTTGAACAGCCGCGGCGCGGATAAGGACTGCGCAGCGGCTGTTTAATGAACCTTTTTGGCGCTCTTGGCGTCGGTAGCGGCTTTTTTCTGGGCCTGCAGTTCCTTCGCCTTAGCAAATTTCTTCTGAAACCGATCCACACGGCCTTCTGTGTCTATCAGCTTTTGCCGGCCGGTAAAGAAGGGATGGCAGCTTGAGCAGATTTCCACGCGCAGATCGCCTCTGTGAGTTGAACGCGTGTGAAAATGCGACCCGCAGGCGCAGATTACGTTGACTTCCTCGTATGAGGGGTGAATTCCAGCTTTCATGATTAAAGGGACCTTTTTAAGGTACGGTGGGTAACTTCAGTTTAACACGGAAAACCCCGTTGATGCCCGGGAGGGGCACCAACGGGGCACTCTAGCTACGTTACGCGCGACGGGCGGCCGGTCCACAGGAACTGCGGCCTCGTCACTGAACGAAACCTGAACGTACGAACGGCGACTCTAAGAGTCGGCCACCTCGCGCGTGGATTGTATGCTACAGTCACTACCAGAATTCATTTCTATTGGACCACCTCCTTTTTCAGTGATGCTTTGATTGTAGGATTACATCGCCAAGCTGTCAAACGAATGTGGTAAGCCCGAAATCGAATTCCGGGAATGAGAACAACGCGGGTTTGGCTCAGCGGCTTTTTTCTGCTGGGAGTTCTGCTTGGCCTGTTGGGATCACTGCTGGTCGCCTGGCGCTATCAGAACGACATCGACCCCGAGCTCATCGGCCTTCACTTTCTCTGCCTGAATGTGGGTTATGTATTGGCAGCCGCGGGCGCCGAACGGCTGCTTTGCAAGACCTCCGTTCAGAAGGTGGCGCTCGGGTCCTGCAGCATTTCCTTTCTCAGTCTTCTGGGATTGGCGCTCGCCGCACCACCCGTTTCGCCTGCATGGCGGCTGGCTGGACTTTTAGGCCTCGGGATCGGAGGAGGGGCGCTAGGTAGTTCTCTTCTCTATGCGTCGGGCGCGTACTTCGGAGAACGAACCGCTATCGCTATTAATCGTGCTGCTGCGCTTTTCGGGTGCGGCTGTTTGGTTTCCACACTAACCATGTGCGGCACCTATTTCCTTGGTTCTGTTCAGGTCGGAACGGCGCTCCTTGGTCTGATCCCTATCGCTTTCCTGTTTTTCTTCGCAGCCACGCCGCGATCTCAATGTAGTGTGGCTCTAACCGTCGACCAGGAGCGGCTACGGAACACGTTGCAGGATCTGCGGAGCATTGCCACCGTGTTATTCAGCTTTCTGGTATTTTTCCAGTTTGGCAATGAATGGGCAATCGCAGGTTGGCTTCCGATATTTCTGGTTCGGAAATTGGGGAGCAATCCCGCGCTCGCCATTGGCGTTCTTGCAGCTTATTTCTTCACCCTGACATTTGGGCGCATGGCGGCGACCCGTTTTTTGCCGCTGGGCTTTCGCCCTCGCAAGCTGCTGATCGCGAGCATAGCCCTGGCCATATGCGGCTTCATTCTGGTGACCGTCTCCGGTTCGTTGTCAGGCGCAACCATTGGCGTGATCATTGTGGCCATTGGCTATGCGCCTGTCTATCCCCTGATCGCTGAGGGTCTCGATCACCGATTTTCGTTCCACCCGGCTTTTTACAACGGCACTATTTCGGTTGCAATTACTGGAGCCATGAGCGCTCCGTGGCTGCTAGGGTTCGTCGCGGCTTACGTCGGAATCCAATACGTGATGCTAGTGCCTGCTCTCGGGTCGATTCTCGTGCTGGTGCTTTCGCTCCTCCTGATGCTGGAAGCGCATCTTATGAAGGATGAGACTGTCGCGCCGCGGTCTAAAGCTGCCGGCCGGCCTTGAAGCCTAAAGCCGTGAAAACGCCAGTTACGGGCCATCCCGCCGTACCGGACAATTAAGGTCAAAACTCAAGCCGTGCCTGAAAGGCGACCATGCGCGGCGAGCTGTCACCGCCCAGACCGACACCGAGCAGTCCCGTCGGTGGAGAAGTCGTATAGCTAAGTGCGCCGAAGCCGGTTTGCGTCGAAGGGTTCCCCGGCAGGCCGGCATATCCGAGTACCGGTAGCCCGAAATTCGGATGATTGAACAGATTGAAGAATTGTCCATCCAGGCGCAGCTTGAGGCGTTCGTTCAAAGTGAACCATTTTGTGATGTAAAGGTCGCTCCAGGTAAAATCGGGTCCCCGCAGGGCGTTGCGGCCGAGATTCCCGAATTGGCAGTTCTGGGGCGAATCGCCACCCACGCACGCTCCCGTACTTGGATCTACTGAAGAAACGAACGCATCCGGATTCAGCCACTGAATCGTACCGGCCTGTGTGACATTCGGAATCGGTTTGTGCTCGTAAAGCGGCACACCGGCAATAACGCTGGCAAATTGGGGACCACTCCCGTTAACAATACCGTTTCCGTTGGCCGTATAAGGAGCACTCTGAACAGAGAAGGGCAAACCTCCGTGCCAGAACACGGACCCGGACACTTGCCACCCGTTCAGCACCGGGGCGAGAAAGCCGTTCACCTTGATTGGCAGTTGATACGTATAGTTCGAAGTAAAATTGTGCCGCACATCATAGTCGCAAGAGCCGCGATCCCGCTCGAGCGCCCCCGGAATCGGAGATAATATTCCTCCTGCGGCGAATGACAGAAAACCGCCATTCGAGACAGTATCTATGCAGTGACTCCAGGTGTAGTTCGCCTGTATCTGAAACCCATGGCCGAGCCGCTTCTCGAAAGTTGTTTGCAACCCGCTGTAATGGCTGTTAGCGCCGGTGTTAAGTTGTGTGACCGTGCCAAATCTAGGATCGGTTGGTCCGCCGTAGGAGAAGGGCGCAAAACACCCCGGACAGATCGTCTGATAGCCATTCACCTGCGTGGTGTAAGGCTGGTTCACCGCACGCGTGCCCACATATTGAACCCGCAGGTGAAGTGTGTTGCCGATTTGATGCTCTATAGCAAAGCTCCACTGCATGAAGTAGGGAGCATGTAGCTTTCCATCCGGCACAGCCGTGATCGCCACCGGCTGCAGGCAGTTTGCTCGATTCGCAAGGGAGGACGCGCACGAGAGTCGGGCTGCCGCGAAGCCGGAGTTGAATATGTGATTAGCCGCGGTTGTTGCGTCAATCGCGCTGTTGGGCACTCCGGGTACAATCGCCGAGCCCCCTACTGTCCCAAGTAACCCGCCCTGGAAAGTCTGCGAATACGGAGGATTAGCCCCGACTAAATCGACAATGCTTCCAGGGAGCAGATCGCTGAATAATCCAAACCCGCTTCGCAGAACTGTCTTGGCACCAATCCGCCAGGCGATTGCCGTTCTGGGCTGCAGAATCGCCAGAGGCGTTGCATCGAAGATTCTTCCAATATCCGTCTGAAGTGCCGCGTTTAACGGTTGATTGACATCGTGAGGAATCGCGTCGAACGAGCCGGCCAGCCTCGCCACCGCATTGTGCGGATTCAACGGATTGGAATTGTGTGTAGCACGCAGGCCAAAGGTCCAAGTGAATCGGGGCGTGACTTTCCAGGTGTCCTGCGCGTAGAGATCGACGTTTAGAAAATTGTAAGGCTGAGAGTAGGCAAGCGGGAAAGTTTGGGAGGCCGTCGACGCAACACCGTGGATAAATTGCGGCAACGTCGTGTAAGTGACAAGCGGGACTACTCCTTCTCCGAAGTCGTAGTCATTCAGCCGGAAGATGCGGGTGTTTGTTCCGAAGCGAAGTTCATGAGCTCCCATCGTCCATGCAAGATTGTCATTGATAAAGAAGCGGGTGGCCCGTCTTCCCTGCACCCAGGTATCGTCCAGGCCGCCCAGCCTTGTAAACGGTGCATTCGCGCCGCTACCCTGAAGCACAATCGGCAATGCGGATAACGTGTCTTCGAAATTGCTGGGACCGAAGAGGCTTTCGTACCACGAGAAGGCTGGATTGAAGTAGTTCACCAGGCTTGAAGAAAAGACATGCGTGTAGCCGGAAGCGAAGGAATAGAGCGGCTGGGGTGAGATCGCGTTAAACAGGGGATTGATGGGATCAGTGTACGCAGCCTGCAAGCCACCGTCATATTGAAACCGGTACCAGGTCATGTTCTTTTCGTTTATGTTGTAGTCGATCCGGCCTGTCTGTACCTGCTCGTGATCGGCGCTCGAGAGAGAAACGGTCCTGCGACTCGCGCAGCCATTCCCGTTCGGCGGTAAGCCACCCGATTGATTCCCGTCGCTGTTGAACGGGCAGCCGAGCACGGGCAGAGGCCGTCCCGCCGTGTCTCGATATAGGCTGAACATCTTCTGATAGAAGGGCACCGATTGAGGGGTCGATGGATAGCGAGAGCCCGTTACTGTATCCGTCCCTCCCAACAGCAACTGTTTAAGAACGTACCCTTGAAAGGAAGAAGAAGGCACGGTAATCGTCGAAACGATTGGAAGCGCAATTCGGACCCACTCGCTATCAAAGAAGAAAAACAGCTTGTTCCGGAGGATCGGGCCGCCCAAACTCCCGCCAAAATGATTAATAGTCGAGCGCGGCTTGTGATTCCCGAGTGTCGAGTTCGTAAAGAAATTGGCGGCATTGAACCTTGATCCGTTCCACAGTTCGTACAGATTGCCATGGAATTGGTTCGTGCCCGACTTCGTCACGTAATTGACTTGCGAAGCGCCGTATCGACCCTGATCGACTGTGTACGAGAGAGTGTTGACCGTAACCTCGGCAATAGAATTCAGGCCCAATACGAGGTTTGTAGACAGGCCGCTGTTCAGATTCGTCAGCGGATCATTTGTTTCCAGGCCATCTACGATGTAGCCGTTCGCAAGCGAAGGGAGGCCGTTGAACTGGACGTTTCCATAACCATTCGTACCGCCGACGAAGTCGTTGCCGCTGCCGGCCGTATTGATCAAAGCGCCGGCTGCGAACTGCAGGGGGTAAGTCATGTCTCCGCCCGGGTTGGGCAGATTCTCGAGCGCCGGCGCGTTTAGCGTCGTTGCCGTGTTCGGATTGTCAGGATTTACCAGGGGCGCTTCACCGCTTACGGTCAAAGCTTCTTTTGCAGCGGCGAGCGTCAGAGTGAAATTAACGGTCTGCTTTTGTCCCAGGCCCGAGAAGATTGCGTCGCTGGTGTTTGACTTGAACCCATCCGCTTCAATTGTCACTAAATATGGCCCGGGCTTCAGCTGGGGAAAGCTGAAACGGCCGGCATCGTCCGTTTTGGCCGTGCGCCTCGATCTCGTTTCCGTGCTGATCGCTGTGACCGACGCAGCTACGATGGCTCCGCCGGTGACGTCAGCCACGGCGCCCACAATCGCACTGGTTGTCTCTCCCTGACTCATGAGCAGCCCGGCGAACATAGCCGGCAGCATGAGCCAGGAGAGAACGCATCGACCAGGAGTGTTAACCCATAAATTAGTCAAGCCTAATTATGCGCATCAATCTTTAAGCGTTGCAAGCGTTGCGACCATTGCGTCACAAGGCGATCCGGCTTAACCTATTGATTAGTGGCGGCTAAATCGATTTCTTCCACAACTTCCGAATCTGTAGACGATTACCTGAAGGCGATCCTCGAGCTGGGCGGTGCAGAGGAGTCGCAGGTTTCCAGCAACGCCTTGGCCGAGCGGCTCGGTGTCCGCATGCCATCAGTCACCGGAATGCTGCAAAAGCTGGCGGCACAACGGCCTGCTCTGGTGCTGTATGAGAAGCATCGGGGAGTTCGGTTGACAACCTCCGGTAAGAGAAGGGCGTGGGAGCTGATCAGGCATCACCGGCTGCTGGAATTATTTCTTCACGATGTATTGAAGTATTCCTGGGACGAAGTGCACGATGAAGCGGAGCGGCTGGAGCACTTTATCTCTGAGAGATTCGAAGATCGGGTAGCTGCGATTCTGGGCGATCCTGAGATCGATCCGCATGGACATGTGATTCCACAGAAATATGAGTCCGGTATCTATCGTGAAGAGGTGCCGCTTCTCGAATGGCATCTCGGAAGACCCGCGATCATTAGCAGCGTGTCGGACAGAAGTGCAGCCAAGCTCCGTGAACTCGAAAGACTCGGGTTTGTTCCCGGTTCTTCCGTGACTCTCGAACCCAGGAGCTCTCCGGCTTCGCTTTCAGTCCGATTGGCGGGTGGCAAAGAGCCAATACGTCTCAGCAACGACTTAGCGAGCCAGGTTTTCGTGGTCTCAGGTCCCTGATTTAGCCCTTCCTCATCTTTTGGGGAATCCGGGGCGCAGATACGCTCCTGTCAGCGATTGTTCGCAATCCAGCAATTGCCGCGGCGGGCCCTCGAACATTACTCGACCGCCCTTGTTGCCGCCTTCGGGACCAAGATCGATGATCCAATCGGCGCTGCGGATGACGTCGAGGTTGTGCTCGATCACGATCACGGTGTTCCCGCTGTCGACGAGGCGATCGATTATCTCCAGCAGATGCGCGATATCGGATATATGCAATCCTGTCGTCGGTTCATCCATCACGTAGACGCTGCCGTCCTTGTGCAGTTCGCTGGCGAGCTTGATGCGCTGGCATTCTCCGCCGGAAAGCGTGCTCAGCGGCTGGCCGAGCGTGAGATACGCGAGCCCCACGTCGTGCATCGCGTCCAGCTTGCGCACGATCTCCTTGCGCTTGCGAAACAGCTCCACCGCCTGCGCCACCGTCATTGCGAGCACGTCGCTGATCGATTTCCCGTCGAGCTTGTAGGCCAGCACGTCGTCCTTGAAGCGGCGGCCCTGGCACACCTCGCACGGCGATTTGAACGCATCGAGGAACGCTAGATCGGTGTAGACCACTCCCGAGCCGTTGCACGCTTCGCACGCGCCTTTCGAGTTGAAGCTGAACAGTCCCGCGTCCACCTTGTTGGCCGACGCGAACGCCTTGCGCAGATCATCCATCACGCCCGTGTACGTAGCGGGGTTGCTGCGCGTGGATGTTCCGACGGCAGATTGATCGATGACGATCGCGTCGGGGCGCTGCACCAGGAACACTTCGTTAATGAGCGAGCTTTTTCCTGAGCCCGCGACGCCGGTCACCGCGGTGAGCACGCCCTTGGGGATGTCGACGGAGATGTTTTTCAGGTTGTTCGCGCGGGCGTTCTTGATGGGCAGTTGGCCGGTGGGTTTGCGCACGTCCTTCTTTATCGGCAGCGCCTGCATGAGATGGCGGCCGGTGAGCGTGTCGGATTTTAGAAGCTTTTCGTATGTGCCCTCGAAGACGATCGTCCCGCCGCCGCTGCCCGCGCCCGGCCCAACATCGACGATGTGATCGGCGGCTTCGATCACGGCGGGATCGTGTTCGACGACGATCACGGTGTTGCCCTTGTCACGCAGTTTCCCGAGCAACTCGTTGAGGCGATGCACATCGCTTGGGTGAAGGCCCACGCTCGGTTCGTCAAAGATGTACATCACATCCACGAGGCTGCTGCCGAGGTGCTTCACCATCCGCACGCGTTGCGATTCCCCGCCGGATAGCGTATCGGTTTCCCGGTTGAGACTCAGGTATTCGAGCCCGATATCGACGACCGCCTGCAGCCGCTCGACGAGCGCACTCACGATCGGCCCGGCCTTGGGTTCTTTGATCGCGCGCACCACCTTCAGCAGCTCGCCGACTTCCAGTGACGACAGATCGGCGATGTTGTGGCCGTTGATCTTGCTCGCTAGCGCCGCGGGGCTGAGGCGCGCGCCTTTGCACGACGAACATTCGCGTGGTTTGAGGTACGGCATCACCGCTTTCTGCGTGCGTTCGCTGAGCGTCTTGATGTCGCGGCGGATGTACGAGCGCTCGATGCGTTCAATGATGCCGGCATAGGTGAGGTTGATGCTCCGCTCGCCGAACTTCGCCTTGAACTTGCGATCCTTGCCGTACAGCAGCAGGTCCATTTCGTCCTTCGTGAACTTGCTGAGCTTCTTGTTGTTGTCGAAAAAGCCGCTCAACGTGTACGCATGCCCTTCCCATTCGCCGAAGAACGGTACCTGCACCGCGCCTTCACTGAGCGACTTGCTCATGTCGAGGAAATCGTCGGAAACCACGCCGACCTTTTTTCCGAGGCCGCCGCACTCGGGACACGCTCCGCGCGGATCGTTGAACGAATACGCGATCGCACCGCCCGCCGGCGGTTTGCCCGCGCGCGAAAACAGCAGGCGCAGTACGCCATGGATGTCGGTCACCGTGCCGACAGTGGAATGCGATCCGCCGCCGAGCCGCTTCTGGTCGACGATCACCGCCATGGTGAGGTTTTCGATCGCGTCGGCGTCGGGCCGTGGGTACTTGGGCAGGAAGTTGCGGATGAACAGTGAGAAGTTCTCGTAGAGCTGGCGCTGGGCCTCCGTCGCTAACGTGTCGAACACGATCGACGATTTCCCCGAGCCCGATACGCCGGTAAAGATCGTGAGCTTGCGCTTGGGAATCTGGAGCGTGACGTCTTTGAGGTTGTTTTCGCGCGCGCCGCGGATGGAGATGAACTCGGTCATGGGGGCTTGATTCAGGATAGGGTGGGTGCGCAACGCCGACCTGCTTGGCGTATGAGCAGGTGCCGAAGCTCCTCCCCTATGGGGGGATATAGCCGGGACCTGCGATGAAGCTAGTCGGCCCGCTTGCTGCTCGCTCGCCGAGGCTTGGGCCCGCTCTTGCCCTTGAGCGCAAAGGACGCGGATGCGCGCCTCGACCCAGGGGAAGAAACCCCCTGTTCTTTGCGTGGCGCGCCGGACGCACCGCCGGTTGGGGGCATTGTGCGCGATTCAACGTTTTCCGCGGCCGTTTTCCGCGGGCTTCTTAATAGATTGAGCGCCACTGCGGCGCGGATGAGATCCTTCAAAGCCGCCTCATCGAGCTTGTCGCCTTCGTGGATGTCGATGGCCCGCCTGACATTCCCCTCGAGGCTGGAGTTGAATAGACCAGAAGGGTCTTTCAACGCAGCTCCTCTGGCAAATGTAATCTTGACTGTGTTCTTGTACGTCTCTCCCGTGCAGACGATGCTGCCGTGGTAAAAGGTGGGAGTCCCCCTCCACTTCCACTCTTCGACGATCTCCGGGTCCGCCTCGTGTATGATTTTGCGCACTTTCGCGAGCGTCTTCCCGCGCCAGTCTCCAAGTTCCTTGATCCTCTCGTCGATTAATGCAGAGGCAGATTCCACCGGGACAGGCCTTTTCATGTGCGTCGCGGGCTCTGCCACTTGCCGGCATACGGCAGCACAAACAAGTACAAACCGGTGAACAGGAGCAAGGCGAGCGGGAGCAGCGCCAGAAGGCCCACCCACGCCGTATACTTCTTCAGTCCCACGGCCACGCCGTTTACGATCACGCCCAACGTAAAGGCAATCGACAGCCAGCGGTGGGTCTGCCGAATCCATTTGTTCCAGTTCAATGGGACCTCCTCATTCACGACGTTTGAGCCGCCTTAGGCTGCCAGCTCGGCGCTTCAATGCCGAACTGCTTTGCGTACTCGGCGTTCAATCGTTGCCAGCCCTCGAACTTCATCGCTCCGGGGCCGACGATGCGCTCAATGGGTTGACCAGCGAGAAGCCGATCCAGAACATCCAAACAAATGTGCCACCCGGCGGCGCCCCAGGAGATGAAGCGGCGATCGATGTTGTGCCACAGCGTCAGGCGCGTGCCGCCGCCGATGGCTTCGAGTTCCCACCGCATATCGTTGTATTCCAGCAGCTTGGGAACCTCGGCTCGCGTCACTGTTGTTTCGATCGGCGTGGGCGCCCCCACCCAGGTGAGCTTTACAGCTCCAATCGTACCCAGGCTCCCGTCGGTCTCAAAGGGTGCCCATTCGCGCAGATGATCCGGCTCCGTAAGCGCCTGCCAGACTTTTTCCGGCGAGTGGCGCAGTTCTCTGACAAGAATGAGCGTCCACTTCTCTCCGTCCTTTCGTATCTGCGCCCCACTGGCGGGACCCGGTGCGTACTCCCGGCGATCGGTCATTTTCTTCTCCTTGTCTTCCTTTTTGTTGGTGTCAACGAGCGCACAGGGCGTTTGGCGCCCGTTGTGCGCGATTCAAAATGATCCATGCGGTCGAGGTGGCGTTCGAGAGCATCTATGTGAGCGGACCAGAACCGGCGGAACGGAGCGAGCCAGGCATCCAGTTCCTGAAGTGGTTCAGGTTTCAGGCGGTAGAGACGGCGCTGCGCGTCCACCGTGGATTCGACGAAACCGGCCTCGCGCAACACTCGCAGGTGCTTTGACACAGTCGGCTGCGGCATACGAAGTTGACGCTCGATCTCTCCAACCGACTGTTCCGACGAGACCAGGAGGCTCAATATCGCACGGCGGTTCGGCTCCGCAATGATTTCGAACACAGACTCCACTCTCTTGATATACCCCACCGAGCATATACGTGTCAAGGTATATAAACAAAGGGGTCAGAAAACGGGTTTCAGCCGGCGTGCGAGGTGCACCGTCTGATGCGCCTATGGCCGGGGGCAATTCAGAGCGCGGCGCGGTCCGCTTCAGAATTGCAGACGCAAAGACCGGTCCGAAATAGCTTGCAGCTACTCGCCGCGATACACCGTGCCCCAGATGTACGGCGAATAGGCCAAGTTGTCAAATCGTAGATCGTACAGATCATCTGACTCGACTTCGACCATCGAGGCCCGGTCTAACCAGCCAGTTTTGATTCTTGAAAGTTGATCGGGCTTCAAGTGAAATGTAACTTCACGCATTTCAGGAGCCCGCAATGTGAGAGTAACGTCGTGGTTGGCCGAGTTATAGATATCTGCGCGAAGCAAAATGCGAGGATCAACGAATCGGAATGACGCCTTGGCCACCTTAGAGTCTGTTGCGCAAAGTGAAAAAGTACTCATGCGCCCGCCTGGCACGCAAACCTTCCATACTCCCTCCGGCCAGTCGATCACGCCGGAAGGATAGTCACCTCTTAAAGGAACGTCTGCCCCCCGATGCGGATTGTCAAAATCCACAACCTGCGCGACGGGTTCGGTTGCGGTTCCCTGTATGTCCACATCGCGCGATTTAATATGCCGGATACGAAGTACGCGCGATTTGCGGTCGAATGTATAGCCTTCCGAATCCAAGTCGTCATGAAGCGGCAGAGGCCGACCGCCGCTCGATACTTTGTCCGCGTCGAAATTCAGGCGTAGAAGGTCAAGGGAAGCAGAATCAAAAGTGGAATAGGTAACCGAGCCCTTTCCGTAAGCAATCTTTGTGACGGGAGAACTCGATCCAAGTAGGTGAGATTCGTCACTCGGAGCCCACTCGGGAACCGCCCAGAAAGCATCCATCAGCCGGCGCGGCCCGTCAGCAAACTGATCGGTAAACCACCACTGTCCGCCGAAGGGTGCGTTCGCACCTGCGGGCATGCCTTGGAAATATGTCACCCAATTGAAGGAGCGAAATGCTTGCTCACGATAGCTCGCATCTCCGGTTCGTGCATAGTAGAGCGCCTCGACCGCTGCCAGGCGCGCCGTGTGGCTATCACAGCATTCGTTCGGACGATTGCAGCAAAAGGTTTGCCCATTTCCTTGCTCTGTTGTGACGGTGGCCCCGTGAACCACGTACTTAGGCCATTTGGGGGTGGACTTGACCCACTCGATAAGTTTACGTGCGTTCTCTTTCCACTCAGGGTCTTTGTCGGGATTGAGAAGCACGTACCGTGCGTATTCCAACGGAATAACTTGGTTCATGTTCGCCATGGTGGGCTGCACGTCCTCAAAGTACCCGACCCACACGTTATTCTTCATTGGATATTTGTGAAGCCATTGCCAGCAGCCTTCGCGCACGCTGCGATATGAAGCTACGTCGCCCTCTCCCAACCTGATCAATTCGTCGAACAGCATAATCGGTTCGACAACGTTGGCGGAGTAAGGCCCCATCCCCTTGCCTTCCACTTTCCCGTCACGGGCATAGCAGCGTACGGGCCATGGCGATACGTCTGCTGTTCCTGGCTTGTAATTCTTAACCAGACCGGCGGCGCAACGAATGGCAGCCTCTAGATATTTGCTATTGCCTGTCATTTCGTAGAAGCGCAGGTAGGCGTAGCCATCCTCCCCGACTACGGGTGGCTCGAGAAAGTCTTCCCCATGGCGGCTCCAGCCCGTGTAATGGCGGTCTCCAGGGTTTGCAGAAGCGTACGGCACGCCAGCCCAGGCATAGTTCTGCGGCGTGAGACCATTCTCGAGTTCGTAGTCGATGAAATCCTGAAGAAATGTGAGAGTGTTGGAATCGCCGGTGTAGGGATAAAGGCGTTCCATAAAACCTTGCAGCATCGCGCGCAAATAGGCGGTCGAGTTGGCCCAATGATACTCGGGCTGCATCTCGAACGAGGTCCGATCAAAATCGAAGCAGCAGAAGAAGTAGTGATAGCGCTGACGATTGTATTGGTCCCAGAGGATACTCCACTGAGTCAGGAAATGGGAGCTATAGGAGTAGCCGGTGTCGCTCGGCATGGGCCACGGCATCAGTTTGCCTTCCGCATCCCGCTGCACAGGCCGGCCGGCGATCGTCGGCGCGTTCACGGTTGAAACCGTTTGGAAAGGCTGCTGGCCTTTCAACCCCGAAAGACATAAAAAGACAAGTGCGGAGAATTTACATTTTCGAGAGATTGCAGAGATCATCGAATTCCTCTGGTTTCCAGCAGATTTTGTAAAGTGGAAGGCCTGCTCCACGGCGTAGCTTGTATCGTGCAGGAAAAACTTTCGCCGGGATTCAGGACGCGATGAGTCTTCACGGCGATCGCGTCGGTCAGTGTTACAGGGCAACTGGTCCATGGCTCGACGACCGCGACGTAATAACCTCGCCACCCTCCGTAGCTAAGCCACAGCCAAAGGTAAGGGCAAATGTCGAGCGGAAATTCAAAGAGAACACCGGATTGCAGTTCCGGATACTCAATTGCGTACCAGCCACCTTCGAGTTCGGTAGCGTAGTGTCCGGCCGAGGCTTTGCCCGGCGGGAGCACTCGGCTTATATTCGTACGACCGTTCACTGTTTCCAAAATCGGCCATTCGTAGGATTGGCCAGGCTTTCCGAGGACCGGGTCAGTGGATTGAGCGACCAGTCCCTTCTTGGCGGGAATGTGCAAAATGCAATCTGGAGTAATCGCATGCGCGGGGTGCGTACCCCAGATGAAATCAAGAGCCGTGTGTCCGACGTGTTGCACGGCAAAGTGCATTGCAAGCGTGCCGTCTGTCACACGCAATTCCTTGTAAGCGCGAACGGGACTGATGGGTCCGCTTGCGGACAACCGTAAATAAGACTCTGTAGCGTCCTCCACGTCCCAGCGTATAGACCGAAGTTCGCCGAGATTGGGATAAACCTCGCCATTGTGAGAGCAGGTCTCGCAGGTGGGAAAACCATCATCCCAGCCGCCACACCAGTAATTGTCGAAATTCGCTTCTACCGAGTATGCCTGCGGCTTGATTCGGGGATTATGCCACAGGAAGTTCTGGCCGCTTGGTCGGTGTACGAGATCGAATATCTTCGCGCCAAGCTCCGGCAAAACCGTGATCTGCAGCATTTCGTTACCGCACTGAATTTGCTCGACCGAAAGCGAAGGCCGCATAAGTGTGTCTAAAGATCATACCTTCTAAGCGTTCAAATACGAAATCAAAACACAGGGCGTAGAATTCAAAATTGGCGAAAGGGATGCTCAAACGTAGTTTTCGCAACGGCCGCCTGAGTGGACAGGTGCTCGACGAACTCCAGCGCATGGTCAAGGAAGAATACTCAGATCCCGGGTCGCGTCTTCCGAAGGAAACAGCTCTCGCCGAGCGATTTCAGGTCAGCCGGATCGTTATCCGGGAGGCAATGAAGGTTCTCGAGGATCGCGGAGTCGTCGAGGTTCGCGCCGGGCGCGGCACCCTGACCGTGGCCCCCCGTCCCGATCGGGTGAAACAATCCCTGATGCAATTATTCCGCGATCAACCCCTCCCGACTCTGGCTGAAATGGAATCGATGCTGGAACTCCGGCAGGTGCTCGAGGAAACCAGTGCGACTCTCGCTGCAGTCCGTGCAACCGAAGAAGATCTTTCGGAAATCGAGGCTGCCTTGCGGGGAATGGCCGATGGGAAGGCCGACCTGAACAGTACGATCGAAGCAGATCTGCGCTTCCATCGCGCTGTCGTCAAAGCCGCCCACAATTCCTATCTGGAGATGGTTCTCGATCCGATCGTCTCGGTGTTCATTCAGCAGATAAAGCTCACAAACAGTTTTGATACCGGGCTCGCCGCACATCGTCATATCTTCGATCAGATCCGGGCGCACAACCCTGTCGGAGCTCGGCAAGCCGTCCGTCGCCTGATGAAACGTACCCTGGACGACTCGCGAAAGGCGCTTCAAATCTAACCTGGACTCCGTCCTCAAGGGAATACTTCTGTCTGGCGATCGCGGTACGCGCTGTCTGTAGCAAAAAACTCTTGACGGTCCCGTCAATACAACATATGATCTTTCAAAAGTCTCTTTTGAGAGGAGCTGCGTATGTCGCTGTTCGGTCCGAAGTGTCTCCGAAACTCGTTCGCAGTATTGCAAGCCGGTTTCACCCTCCTCGTCGCGGTTTCCTGGAACTGTTCCTTTGTCAGCGCGCAAATCAATACTGGCAGGATCACCGGAATCATTACTGATTCGGCCGGTGCGTCTATCGTCGGCGCAACTGTTCGCGCCACCAACCAACAAACTGCGGTTGTTACGACGGTACAGAGTCAGGAGAACGGAAGTTATCTGCTCAACTTTCTCATTCCGGGCGAATACACGGTGCAAGTCGAGTCGACCGGTTTTGAGACAACCTTCGTAAAGGGCGTCGAAGTAACCGCCGGTGGAATCGCTCGCAACGATTTTTCGATGCAGATCGGCCAGGTGAGGCAGTCGGTCGAAGTAAAGGCTAATACTCTGGCGGTGAATACGGAAAGTGCGGAGCTAACGCAGAGTTTCGGCTACAAGGCACTCGATCAATTGCCGAACATCGATCGCAATCCGCTCTACCAGATGAATTTGCTGCCCGGTGCAAACAATGGACGCGGCAGCGGCAACTACGGATCGAACGGTGGCGAGAACGGGTCGGCCGTCGGACTCACTCGCCCCCAGCTAAGCTCGATCGGCGGTGTGGACGCCAATGCCAACGGAGTTTACATAGAGGGCATTTTCAATCGCGAACCTCAAAATGCTTACGTGGGCGTCGTGCCGCCGATTGAAGGCGTGCAGGAAGTTCAAGTGTTCGCCGGAAAGTATGATGCCGAATACGGGTTTTCAGGAAGCACCGTTATCAACGTCGTCACAAAATCGGGCACCAACGAACTGCACGGATCGGCGTTTGAGTACCTGAGGAACAACGCGAGTGACGCGCGGAACTTTTTTGCAGCGACGAATACTCCATTCCAAAGAAATCAGTTCGGCGGCGCAATTGGCGGCGCTATTCGAAAGAACAAGCTGTTTTACTTCGCGGACTATCAAGGCACACTATTTCGAACCAGCACCTATGAATACGGGAGTGCCCCCACGGCCAAGATGTACCAGGGCGACTTCTCGGAGCTTTACTCGCTCTCACCGCCGGCTGGCTCGGACAGTACATACAGTCAGCTTTACGATCCCTCCTCGAGAACCTTTGACGGCAATGGAAATGTATCCTTCGCCGCTCCGTTCCCCGGCAACATCATTCCGGCCAGCCGCTTTGATCCTGCCGCCGCGAAGATGAATGCCGATCACATATTCGGCACAGCAAACCTGCCGGGCCTGACCAATAATCTCTATTACCTGTACCGGAACGTACAAGACGCCCATCAGGCCGACGCGCGCATCGACTTCAACCAGTCAGACAAGCACCGCTGGTTCTTTCGATATTCGATTCTCAAATCGAACAACGACAACTCAACAGACATCAACCAATTCTTCCAAGACGGGCAGGCGAATTCTCAAAGTCTGAATCAGAACATGCAGCTCACTTTGTTGAGCACTCTAAGCTCGTCGATGGCTAACGAGGCGCGCATCGGCTACAACCGTACGCATGTGAATACAAACAGCAACTCAATGGACAAGAATTGGAACAACTTCTACGGCATACCGAACGGAAATTTGGGAGACCCCATAACACAGGGAATCTTCGAGAGCTATTCGCTGTCGCCAATCAACAATTTTGGCCAGCCGGACTGGGTCGCTTTCATCATCAGTAACACCATTGCGGCCACTGACAACTTCACCTGGGTGAAGGGACGCCACACGATCAAAATGGGAGTCAGTTTGAACCATATTGAGGACACGTCCGCTGACACGATCGGCGGCGATGATCCACGAGGGACGCTGTCCTTCGATCCGGCGATGACCTCGTACAGCGGGGTCGCACCGCCGTTTGCGTATCCTAGTTTTCTCCTTGGGACCATGACGAGCAGCGCCCGAGCTCGATTCGTTTCCGGTTGGCCGTACCAGACGTATTGGCAGAATGCGTTCTACGCACAGGACGATTTCAAAGTTCTGCCTTCCCTCACCCTGAACATCGGTTTTCGCTATGAGCTAACCACGCGTCCGATAGAACGTTACAACCGGCAATCGAACTGGGACACGAGAACGAACCAGTTAGTTGTAGCGACCAAGGATGACCGGAGCCCAGCCCTGAACCTGGACAAAGGCGACGTGGGTCCGCGCGCAGGTCTGGCCTGGTCTCCCGATAAAGGAAAGACGAGTATACGGGCAGGTTTTGGCATATCCTACTGGCAAGCCTATTGGAGCGGTCCACTGACTATTCTTGGATTGGGTTATCCGAACTATGCAAAACAGGCACTGCTATCGTCCAATAATCTGACACCGGATCTTTTGTTATCTCGTGACGGCCTGCCTTTGGCAAGTGCGGAGTATGATTCCTCGGGAAATTTGGTCATTCCCGAGAACGCCGTTATCCGGGGCACGAACTACAACTGGAAAAGCCAGCAGGTAGCCCAGACTTCAGTGAATGTGCAGCGCGAGCTGCGCCACGGAATACTGGCGGACGTGGGTTATCTGAGCGTTCGCGGTCTGCACAACAATCACACGACCAACATCAATCAAGCTCCGCCACAGCCGCTTGGAGCTGATTACAATCTGGCCCGGCCCCTGGCTCAACAGTACCCGCAACTGGGCGACATTCCGGTTCAGTACTCGAATACGGCAAGTTGGTATGACGCCTTGACGGCGCGCGTGGTGGCACAACTCGGCAATGATTTCACCTTGAGCGCGAGTTATGCGTATGCCCGCAACTTTGCAAACGGGAATAACATTGACCCCGCCAATCTGTATCAATATTACGGACCGACCCAGCAGGACATCGCTCATACTTTCTCGGCGCAATTCACCTATGCGCTTCCGGTAGGCCGTGGGAAGAGATTCCTGAGCAGTGCGAATCGAGCGGTCGACGCGGTTCTGGGCGGTTGGCAGTACTCGGGTTTTCTGACCATTCGCAGCGGGCTGCGCTTCAACGTCAATTCCGACGTCAGCCTGCTGAACAACGGTCAGGGCAACCACGCAAATCGCATCTGTAGCGGGACTGTTCCGAACCCGAGCGTGAATATGTGGTTTGATACGAGCTGCTTCGTGGACGATCTGACGGTGGATTCCTATGGCAACGCCGGCATATACCCGCTGCATACCGACGGTCTGCAGCAACTGGATTCGTCACTCTTTAAGACATTTAAATTCACCGAGCGGCTCAACCTGCAGCTTCGTGTCGATGCCTTCAATACGTTTAATCATCCGAATTTCTCGGCTCCTGATAACACAATTGGGGATCCAACGGAAGGGCAGATCTTCTCCACGTCAATCGATAATCGCCGGATGCAGTTTGGATTACGGCTCTTCTTCTAAATGCGCTCATGTTAGAAAGAGCAAACAGCAGGAGTGAATGCGACTTAAAGGGAAAACGGCGGTTGTCACCGGGAGCGGCTCTGGAATCGGCAGAGCCATAGCTCGCGTCTTTGCACAAGAGGGTGCGAACGTCGTGATTGCCGATATCAACGCCCAGGCGGCGAAAGAGACGGCGAGCGCAATCGAGGCCGCAGGAGGAATAGCTCTGGCGGTGCAGGCCGATGTTGCCGATCCCAAGTCAGTTGAGCAATTGGTTCAATCGACTCTAAAGCGTTTCGCGTCCGTCCACGTCCTGGTGAATAACGCCGCGATTCAGGTGAGCAAAAAAATTGAGGATACGACCTTCGACGAGTGGAATCGCCAGATCGCCGTAAACGTCGGCGGTGTTTTCCTCTGCTCGAAGCATTTCTTGCCTCATCTGCGAGCCGTCCGAGGCTCAATCGTGAACATATCTTCGGTGAACGGGACGTTTGTCGAGCCGATGTGCGCCGGCTACTGCGCCACGAAGGCGGCTATTCTCGCATTCACCAAGGCAGTAGCGATCGACCACGGGGGCGAAGGACTCCGCGTCAATGCGATCTGTCCCGGTTACATCGATGCCGGATTGGCCGAGGGGTATTTCCTGGCGCAAGCAGATCCGAACGCTGCCAGAGCGCAGGCTGGAAAACTGCACGCCCTGAGACGAATCGGGCAGCCGGAGGAAGTAGCGAGAGTCGCTGTTTTTCTTGCAAGCGACGAAGCTTCCTTCATGACCGGATCAGCCGTCACCGTGGACGGCGGTTTCAGCTCAGGCCTGCCTCCAGGAGAGTAAGATGCACCTGACTGAGAGACAGCGCAAGCTCCTCAATCTGACTTTTATTGATTACCATTCGACAACTGAGTTTCTGGAAAATCCACTAGTGATTGACAGGGCCGAGGGCCTGTATTACTGGGATACGGATGGGAAGCGTTACTTTGATGCGATAGGCGGAATCTTTGTTGCCTCGCTAGGTCACCGACATCCCCGCATAATGCAGGCGATGCGAGATCAGATGGAGAAGATCACCTTCGCCCCGCCGCTGATCAGCACTACAAACGTGGCGTTGGATTTTGTCGAGAAGCTTGGCGAGGTGGCTCCCGGCGAGCTCAAGTTTGTCAAAGCCTTTAGTGGGGGTTCCGAAGCGATCGAATCGGCGCTTAAATTCACGCGCCAATATTTTAAGCAAACCGGAAAGCCTAACAAGTACAAATTCATCAGCCGCTATTACGCCTATCACGGGGGCACATTTGGAGGTATGGGAGCGAGCGGGAGCGGACCTCGAAAATCGAAGTTCGAGCCGCAGATGGACGGTTTCCTGAAGGTGTTTCCGCCGAGCTTTTACCGAGACCACTTTTCCAGCTGGGAAGAAGCGAACCGGTTCGCGGCCCAGAGCATAGAGGACGTCATCCTTCACGAGGATCCGCAGACGATCGCCGCGGTCCTGGTCGAGCCAATCGGGAATACGGGCGGCATGATCACGCCAACGGAAGAGTATTTCCAGATTATCCGTGAAGTTTGCGACCGTCATGACGTGCTTCTGATCTTCGATGAAGTGATCACGGGGATCGGGAAGACCGGCAACATGTTTGCGGCGCAGACGTTCGGCGTGACGCCGGACATTCTTTGCACCGGCAAGGGCCTTTCGAGCGGAGCTTTCCCGCTTGGCGCAATGATTGCGCGAGCGGACATGGCAGAGGCTTTTCGGGGTGAGCCGGAGGAAAATCTGCACTTCGCTCACGGTCACACCTTCGCAGGAAATCCGCTCGGGTGCGCAGTCGGATTGGCGGTTATCAACGAGATCGTTGAGAAAGATCTTTGCGCCAAAGCGCGCGCGCTTGGTGAGTATCTACGCGACCGGCTGACGTGTCTGAAGAAATTTGGCGTCGTGCGCGAAATCCGCGGTCGAGGAACGCTTCTGGGCGTCGAGCTGGTACGCGACACGAAAAGCATGCGTCCGTTCCCCGAATTGGGGCGTGAGCTAAAGAAAGCTGCTCTCGAACATGGGATCATCTTGCGGATCGACCCCACCTGGTTTGCCGTTGCGCCGCCGCTGACCGCTGAACAAAGCGACCTCGAATTTATGTGCGATCTCATCGAGCGCAGCCTGAACACGGCGCTCAATCGGGTCGCAGCATGAACCCTCAGGCCAGGAAAATTACGGATTGGTTTATGCTTCTCGCCGCCAATCTGATTTGGGCGAGTCAATTCGTGATGGTGAAACTCGTGCAGGAGCAGATGGGCCCGCTGTTCGCGGTCACGTTCCCGATCGCGCTCGCCGCACTGATGCTCATTTTTCTGGTTCGCCGCGAGCCAAAGGCGAAGGTACTCGGCCGCGATATTCGGGATTTCATTCTGCTTGGAATCGCCGGGCAATTGGTCGCTCAATTATTCATAACGTGGGGCGTTCGCTTTGCGCCCGCATCGGATGCGGCATTGATCGCTCTCGTCATGCCGGTTTCGACAGCAGTTATGGCTCACTTTCTGCTGGGCGAGCACATGAACCGGATTCGCTGGATCAGCTTCGGGCTGGCGCTCCTCGGAGTCGTGGCCTGCTCCGGTGTTGACTGGAAGACTTTGGACTTCGGCCGAAGCTATGTCGCTGGCAATGTGTTGATATTCCTAAGCGTGCTGGGAAGCGCCTTCTATAACACGTACAGCAAAAAGGTTCTGGAGCGGTATTCGCCGCTTCAGGTGCTGCTCTACAGCTATTACGCTCTGCTGGTCGTGCTGCTCCCGGTTACGCTTGCGGCTGAGCCGTCCGGATTCACCAATCTCCCGCATTACTCGAAGACTGTCTGGGTTGGTCTCGCGATCCTGGCTGTCTTCCAATACTTCCTGTCGATGGTTATTTTCCTGAATGTCTTAACCCGGCTTGATGCCACACAGGCCGCCCTGTCGAATTACCTGATCCCGTTCTTCGGCGTGTTGATTGCGGCCATCGTCCTGCATGAGCGGCTTAACGGATTCATGATTGTGGGCGGCCTGCTGGCGCTTGCTAGCACGCTATTGATCACAGTTTGGGACCAAGCGTCAAAGCCTGACACATCCGAATATCTGGGTGACCGAACAAGCCTTCCTTCTACCCGGAGTTGAATGAAAGCTCTTATGCGCACCACGATTCATATCGATTTCAACCCTCGCAGAACGCTTCTGTTTACCGCACTCGCCATAGGGCTCGCACCGATTCTTGTCGCTGCCGGCGACGCGGAAAAAATCAGCTATCACGAAGCCAGGACCGATGCGCAAGGCAAGCTCGTGCCTTGGTATGGATCAGGACCGTCCCAAGCTTACGATCACGTGATCCGATTAGTGTGGGGTTTCTGGCGCGACATGAAGCCATGTTCGAATGGCGTCGCCTACTATTTGCAACATCAGGTTTGGCGGCCGAAAGAAGACCCACGCGGGCTGGGGGGAGATCAGATCCCAATGGCGCTCTCTTCCTGGACTCTGCTCTATAACTACACCGGCGATTCCAGACTTCTTGACAACATGCGGCTCATGGCGGGCTACTGGCTCGCTCACGGGCTCTCAAAGCCGACTGACAAATGGGCCAATTTGCCGTTTCCATACAACACCGATTTGCACTCAGGTGTGTATGACGGCGACATGCGGGCGGGCAAGAACTTTCTGCAGCCTGATAAAGCCGGCAGTTTCGGCAAAGAGCTGGTCAATCTGTACAAGATCACGGGAGATGAAAGATATCTCGACGCGGCCACTGCGATAGCAAACACTTTGGCCCAGCGCGTGACAGCGGGTGACTCGGAAAACTCGCCCTGGCCGTTTCGCGTGAATGCCACCACAGGCGAAGTCCATACCGCGACAGCCAAAGGAAAGACCTTTCGCGCCAATTACACGACGAATTGGACGGGAACGCTGGATCTTTTTTCGGAGCTCGAGAGCCTTGGACGCGGAGACCGCAAGGCTTACTCGAAGGCCGCCGCAATGACGACTGCGTGGCTGAAAGAGTACCCGCTGAAGACGAACAAGTGGGGGCCTTTCTTCGAGGATATTCCGACACAGGACTACTCAGATACCGAGATCAACGGCGACACCATGGCCATGTATCTGCTCAATCGTCCAGGCTTCGACCCACGCTCAACGGAACTGGCGGCGGCCATTCTCGCATGGAGCGATCGCGAGTTTGCAAATCATGAATTCGAGAAGTGGGGAGTAACTGCGATCAATGAACAGACGGTCTATCGTGTTCCGGGCAACAGCCATACGTCAAGACACGCATCCGTCGAATTACGCTACTGCGAGCTGACTCACAACAATGCGCGCAAAGAGCAGGCCATCCGCCGCCTGAATTGGGCGACGTATATGGTTGATAGCGATGGCAAGAACTTCTATCCGCGCGATGATATCTGGCTGACGGATGGTTACGGAGACTATGTCCGACATTACTTGCGGGCCATGGCGGCTCAGCCGGAACTGGCGCCCGACGATCAGAATCACCTATTGCGAACCTCTTCCGTAATTCAATCGATCTCTTATGGAAAAAACATCACCTACACAAAATTCGATGCCAGTTCCAAAGAGCGGCTCAAATTGGCAGCGTGGACGCCTGCGCACGCTCGAGGCGGCACGATGAAGTGGGACCCCACGAGCAAGATACTCGAAGTCGCAGCCGACGCAAAGACAGTGGTGATCGAAGGTCAATGAACACCTTGACGAAGCCGAGATTGTTTTTCATTCTTCTACTGCCGGCCCTCGGGCTGCCGCAAGAGCGTAAGTTCGTGAATGCGCAGCTTGGGTGGCATGAGCCGGTGCTCGACCAGCAAGGTAAGTTACTCGCCTGGTACAAACCCGAGAAGAATTTGGGATACGACAAAGTCCTCCATTTAGGCTGGGACTTTATCGAGCACAAAGTTCCTAAGGATACGGTAGGCAAAACCGGTCAGAAGATCTATCTCGTAAATTCGGTGTTCGATCCCGAAACATTACAAGGAATCAACTGGCAGCATAACCCTGCGATGGTGTACGCAGCGTTTGTGGATGGTGTGGTTGCCTGGCACGCCTATTCGGGCGACGCCGAAGCCGTCGACGCCGTCCGGGGAATGCTGGACTATCAACTTGCTCATGGGACCACGCCGGCTGACTGGGACTGGCCAGGAGTCCCGTTCGCCACCGCATGTAAGAACGACGCGGATTACGGGCACTGCATCCAGAACCTGCCGAGAGAGTTTTACGGCGGCATTGAACCTGATAAAGTCGGCCAGCTCGGTATGGGTTACGTTCTCTTTTACGAACTCACGGGCGACCGCAAATACATGGACGCAGCGCTTCGCTGCGCCGACGCGCTGGCTCATCATGTACGGGCCGGCGATCAAGACCACACGCCCTGGCCATTCCGAGTTGATGCGCGGACAGGCTCGACGCTGGCGCTGGAGGAATACGGCGGCGACGTCAGCTCTTCCCTCCGTCTCTTCGATGAGTTGATCCGTCTTCAATCGGGCGATGTGGCGGCATATCGTCCAGCGCGCGACATGGCATGGCGATGGCTACTCCGCAACCCTCTCAGTACCGAAAGTAAGGCTTGGGACAAGTGGGCCGGGTTCTTCGAAGACGTCCCCTATCGGCCCACCAATGTGAACCAGTTCCTTCCCGATATGGCCGCCTATTACATCATGACCCGGCCGGATCCTGCGGCAGTCGATCCCGAATGGACCAGCCACGCAGGTCATTTGATTGATTGGGTGCGGCGGCATTTTGGCCGCGGACCCTACCTGGGCGCCTGGGCGATCGACGAGCAGGGCCAACCGGAACGCGACTATTACGGATGCTGCTCACGAGCGGGCCAGGGCAGTCACGGCGGCCGTTGGGCTGCGATCAATGCAATCTACGCCAGTATGACTGGCGATGAACAGGCCCGCGAGGATGCCTTTCGGTCCATGAATTACGCAACCTATTTCGCCGATTCGGAGGGCAAGATCGCCTGCTGCGGCGTGGATTATCACCATCCGTATTGGTTCAGCGACGGATACGCCGACTACCTGCGTCATCTCAACTGGATCATGGGTGCGCTCCCGGATCTCGCTCCAATAGGCGAGGATCACATCCTGCATTCCACATCTGTGGTTCAAAAGGTCAGCTACCAAGCGCATCATCTCAGTTACACCACGTTCGACGATTCCGGGACGGAAGTAGTGCGGGTGAACTACAAGCCAACGCAGATCATGGCAGGAACTTCGAAGCTTGAGCCTCGCGCGAGTGGCCGTGAGGCGGGTTACACGATTCGGTCCGGGTCCGGCGGCGACTACATACTACAAATCCGGCGACAGGGAGCGCGCGAAGTTACTGTCGGGAGTAACTGATCCCCGTCAGATCACTTAGATAAAACACGCACAAGCGCACTTCGAGTGCAGCAACCGACTTCCTTGTTTAAATTTTGCGGAGCTGAGCTATATCAGGCTGCAGTTTCGAGCAACTTAAGGAGCTCGGACGCGCTCAATCCGAGGTTGGCCTGTGCGGCGGCGAACATTTCGGTGACGGTTGGTTGCGAACCTGCGTGCTTTTGCGGAAGGAAGCCAGAAGCAGCCTTATGGACTGCCGGGATGGACGCCGGCGCGGCGGCAACGAGCGTTCGAGCTGCTTTCTTGGTCTCCTGTAAAGTCTTGAGAGTCTTATGGAAGGAGCGCTCGGCGGAAGTCAGAGTGCGATGGAAGAGAGCGGCCATGCCGTGGTCGATCATCCAGAGGACACGATTGACGTCGGCGTCCAGTCCACCGTCTTTGCCGCGGCCCTGTTCGGCCCACATGTGAGTTTCGAGATACCGGTAGCGGTTGATGCGCCAGTAGTGATGGGCCAGTTCGTCGACCAGGATTTCTTCGGTCGGGGAAGCGGGCTGGTGTTCGGCGCGGAGGTCTGCGCGGAGAGCATCCAGATCTTCGGGGTTCTCGCCGGGGATGCAGGCGGACTTCGAGTAAAGCCCATGCTTAAAAGCGTTCTTAGACGAGGCGGCTTTGCCTTCGACGGTCTTGGGGCCGGTGGACTTCTTGGCGTTAGCGCGATTGATTTCGGCGCGGGTGCGTTTGGCGGACATTTATTACACTCCTCGTCCCGACGGTAGCGGACGACGGTTCGCGGCGGCCTCTGTTTTCTCCTTAAAGTATTGAGGAGTTTGGGTCGAAAGAAATGTCACGGACTCGTGACGAGACTCAGAGTCGGCCATCAGAGTGCCATACATTCAGACCATGATGCACTCTCTAAGAGTTGCGAGTCTCGAAGCGATCCGGGTACGCCCGGAGATTTTGGAAATTCGACTGGGGAACGCCCGCGTCGCGCGAGTAACTGGGCGAAGTGTCATCTGAAATGTCTGTGGTGAGACGCTTAGGCCGTCCGCCTGCGGCAGGCACGATAAACAAATCCCATCTGCTCCGTCAACCCGGGCGTGAAAGACGATTGATTGGCCATCGGGAGACCAGTTTAAAATGCCCACAGCTGTTCCCTCGAAGTCGTCTAGCAATGAGTTAGTCGTTTTACCCCGATACTCAAGACATTTACAATGACTGACTAAGTTAGTCATTACTCAAACTGTGTTGGTTCAGCGTGAAATGGAGAGAGGGGGCTCTCCGTTAGTGAGTATTCCGCCCTGCGGGCGGGGATTTTCAAGGCATCGAGGTCTACCGATCCGATGTGGTCGCTTGAAGAGCGCAGAGGTTGAAGCCTCTGCGCCCGTTCATCGTCTCGATGAGCACACCGGACTATCCCTCAGCATGGTTGCGTTCCCGCATTGCCGCTTTCCGTTTCGCCCGGCAGAGTCATTGTAGCGCTGCCGCGACCAGCGCGGCCAATTTCCGGATGGCCCGTCGTCCGACCGGAATCCGAGTACAGGAGACCCTTTCGAGAAGTGCCTTCTCAAATGATTCGAATGGATGACCCTTAAGGAGATCGCTCTTGGCGCTGTAGGGCTTGAGGCCAGTGGGAAAGCAATCGTCGCCCGTTCGTTGCGAGTCGAACCAGTCCTCGAGCGTCGCACCCGACCCTGTGTTTCCGAACATCCGCGGTACCAGACACTTTGACGGCGGCACTTTTGCAATAGCCGTGCAACGTCGCGTTTTCATCGCGAGATTCGAATCGGTGTCACGCGATATCGCCAGCATGTCGTACCTCTGCGCTGCACCCGTTGGCGGCGTGAAGCCGCTAGCTCATCAGCGCTTGTCCTCCCGCCTCGATTTTGAGGGCGGCATGGGCGTGATCGAAGAATCCGAAAAAAAATTGTTCGGTCGTTGTGTGTGACCTCACGTTTTGTCGCCCTTCTTGACGAGGAAGCTGGAAACCCAAGCTTCCAGCCGCCGGGAGGAAGAAATGCACAAGTTCACATGGGTGCTGCCATTCTTCCGGCTCTCGATGGCTACGCCGCTCCTCGAGGGCGTCGCCCGAAGCGCATTTTAACGGACGTTCAATTTCGAAAAGGAGAAACAATCTATGTCAATTTTTGGAAAAGGCAGAATACGCGGGCTGGTGATCGCTCCAGCTCTCTTCGCTCTTGTTGCGGGCGTAAGCCCGATGGCCCGAGCTCAAGACGAACAATCAGGGTTATCGGCACCCACGGAGGGGTCCCCGTTGGCCGACAACCATCGCGGGCTGGCATCACCCATCGAGGGATCGTGGGTCTTCGCAATAGACGTGATCGGCCAGGGTACTTTCAATTCTCTAATCTCATTCACGGCGGGTGGGGTCGTTGTCACGACTGGTTCGATACCTCCGGCATCGCCATTCTACGGAAGCTGGAAGCAGAGGGAGTCGAATCGCTTCAATGCAGCCTTCTATGCGTTCATATCGGATTCTGCTGGCAGAGGCGTGGCGCTGTCTAAACTAAGTCTTCAGTTGCACCTTACAAGCCGGAATGGATTGGCAGGTACCGCGGTGGCGTATACCTGCGATTTGCAAGCTGAAAACTGCGTCAGTGGAGTAGACTTTCAATTCACAGGTAAACGACTCGCCCCCGAATGACTCCGACGTGGATAGAAGTACGTGAATTACCCCAAGTAACCCTTCATTAACAATGCGAGCGCAATCAGATAGCCTGAGGCGCCCGCATTCTGTTACACTTCTAGTCCCATGGAAGTGTAATGCCGATCGAGGCGTCAGAGGGCGTAACAGGTCTCCTGCTTAGGTGGGCAGGCGGCGACCGGAATTGCCTGGACAGTCTCATTCTACTTTTGGACGCAGAACTCCGGCACATAGCCCACCGCTACATGCGTCTGGAGCGGGACGGGCACACTCTGCAGACCACCGCACTGATTAACGAGGCGTACCTCCGATTGGTGAATGAAAGAGAAGTCAGGTCGGAGCATCGGGCACAATTTTTGGCGTTGGCCGCGCAAGTTATGCGCCACATCCTGGTGGACCACGCTCGCGGTGTATGCCGGGAAAAACGAGGCAATGGCATCGGCGACGTGCCCTTAGACGAGGCTTTCATCTTTTCGCCTCAGAAATCAAACGAGCTGGTTGCTTTAGACGAGGCGCTTTCGCGGCTGGCAGATAGCAGTGCTCGAAAAGCGAAAGTGGTGGAGTTGCGCTATTTCGGCGGTATGAGCGTGGAGGAAGTCGCCGAAGCGCTTCAGGTTCACCCTAATACGGTTGTTCGCGACTGGAAACTCGCCAAAGCCTGGCTGAAGCGCGAAGTCGGCGTCAGCGAGATGAACCAGGCGCATCTCCATGCCTAAGACTTGGAAGCGCATCGAGGAATTGTTTGACGCTGCATCCCTGCAAGCGCCTGAGCTTCGCGCCCAATTCTTAGAGGAAGCTTGCCCTGACGATGCCGAACTCCGCCGTGAGGTCTTGTCACTTTTGAATTCCGCTGACACGGCTAACAGTTTTCTGGAACATCCTCCGGTGCAATCCGCGGAGCAACGTCCAAAGCTGCAGCGTGGGTACGCGCTCGACCACTTCGAAATTTTGGAGCTGATCGGGCGAGGCGGCATGGGCGATGTCTATCGAGCGCTAGATTTGCGCTTGAAACGTGATGTTGCCCTCAAGGTCCTCCCTGCAGATTTTGCGTGTGACCCCGCAAGCGTGGTGCGTTTCGAGCGCGAGGCGCGTGCGGCAAGCGCTCTGAGCCATCCCAACATTGTTCAGGTTTACCAAGTCGGGCACAATGATGGAATATATTGGATCGCGTCCGAGCTTGTCCCCGGCCATCCACTGCGTCACCTGATCGAACGCGGGGCTGTGCCCGTGCGCCGCGCCATCGAGATCGGGATCCAAATCTCGGACGGACTCCAGGCGGCGCATGCGGCCGGTGTTGTTCATCGCGATTTAAATCCCGGAAACGTGATGCTCACGCCCGAGGGCAGAGCGAAAATCCTGGATTTCGGATTGGCGAAGAGTGGTGACGTCAACTGTGGCAGGAACGGAACTCCAGGGGCGATTACCACGCCGGGCTTGATCATGGGCACTCCGGGCTACATTGCGCCCGAGCAGATTTCCGGCAAGCCGGCCGATCCGCGATCGGACATTTTTGGCTTGGGCGTGATCCTTTATGAAATGCTTTCGGGAAAACGCGCATTCAACGGCGATTCCAATGTTGAGCTAATCAATGCCAACCTGAAAAATGATCCCGCAGAATTGCCATCCTCCGTTCCATCCCCACATCAACGAATCGTGCATCGCTGTTTGGAAAAGGATCCGTCGCGTAGATTCCAATCTGCTGCCGATGTAGGATTTGCGCTTGCTTGCAGTTTCGGATGCGGGCATGAGCCTGCCTCCGATCACTCCAAAGCGTGGCATCTGGCTGAAATGGATTGCTGCCGTGGCAGTGGCGATAATCCTAGCCGCCGGCGCTTACTGGGCAGGCGGCAGACGGCCTCTGCCGCATCACTCACTGCGCCTTTCTCTGTTGCCGCCGCAAGCCACTTCGTTTGTCGCTAACGATTTCGCCATTTCGCCGGATGGGCAACGGCTGGCCTTTGTTGCTGTTGCGCTCGATGGCAAGACAAGCTTGTGGACTCGGTCCTTAGCGGGCAGTGCGGCACAGCAGTTAACCGCCACCGAGAAAGCAATGTACCCGTTCTGGTCTGCGGATGGCCGCCAGATCGGGTTCTTCGCTGAAGGAAAACTCAAAACGATCGATCTCGCGCAGCGGAGCTGTTCAGATCGTATGTGAGTCTCAGTCTCAGTTTGGCGCAACATGGAATGATCAAGGCATCATCCTCTTCGTTCCTGTAGATGGGGGACCGATCTACAAAGTCCGCGCCTCCGGTGGCTCGCCTGAGCCGGTTACGAAAATCACCGGTGGCGAGGCAATTCGCTGGCCTTCGTTTCTTCCCGACGGAGATCATTTCCTGTATTTCTTCAACAATTCAGGTTCAGGACAGTCCGGCGAGCCGGGGCCAGGCGATCGCATCTATGTCGGCTCTCTCAGTTCGACGGCTAGAAAGGGCATTAGCGCGGAAATGGCTAACAATGTCCAATTCGCGCTCGGGGCGTATTTTCTTTGTGCATGATCACGGCTTGATGGCACAGCGCTTCGATACCAGACGAATGGAGGTCATCGGCACGCCCGAGCTGATCGCGCCGCAGGAACTGGAGCCGGACGGCGCCTTTTTCCGTTCGGGATTTTCAGTGTCTGCAGAATGGAGTCATCGTATTCCGGTCAGCCTCAGACAACATCTCCCGGCTCTCCTGGTTCGATAGAGAAGGTAAAGAGCTGGACTCAATCCAGACGATCGCTTTTAGCGCGCCTTCCCTTTCACGAAATGGAACTCTGCTGGTGGCGTCCTCCGATGACGACCGCAACGGAAAGCATGTCATCCGGATTTATGACTTCGTACGTGGTACGAGTACTCGTCTGTCCAACGGCAGCTCTGACATGTACCCGGTTTTCTCGCCGGACGCCAAATTCATCGCCTATACCCATAACAATGCAATCTTTGTTGTTCCTACCGACAGTTCTAGAAAACCTGAGCAGCTTAATCGTGGCCAAAGATCCTTGGTGAATGATTGGTCCAGTAATGGCCGGTATCTGATTTATATGAACTTTGTAGCAGGCGCGCCCACCCGAACTGGACATTTTTGATTTTCGAGATCATTCTCAAACTGTCTATGCCGAGAACGGCGCAGAAGCTCAATTCTCGCCCGACGGCAAATGGGTAGCATTTAGCGCGCCCGGGTCCTCCTCACCCAACTACTTCTCTAGCGAGGTGTTTGTTTCGCCGTTCCCTGGCCCCAGCGGTCGTGTTCAGATTTCTAACGGCGGCGGTGCGCAAGCACGTTGGCGTAGGGATGGCAAGGAACTCTACTACATTGATCCTGATAAGAGGTTGATGGCGATCTCGATAAATACCACGAACGGCAAAGTGGTGGCCGGAGTCCCCCACGTTTTGTTCCAGACTCGAATCGTCGCGGCGCGCATTGTTTTGTTTCAATATGCGGTTTCACCGGACGGCGAGCGCTTCCTGATCAATTCGCTCCCGGCCGTGGGAGCTGCACCGCTGACTGTCCTAGTAAATTGAAATGCACAATCGAATAGAAGAACAGTTATCCGTATGCGCGTGCATTCCGGTTGGGGAGGGCTTGTGGTCATAGCCGGCGCTGCGCGCCAGATCGAACTGCTAGATCGCGGGCGAAAGCGATCCGCTCCTGCTTCGGCGGAATGGTTGGTTGGCCTCTTCTGCTCGAAGGCAGATGCCCCGTTCTCGAAGAACTCCTTCTGCCGGCGGTAGAAAGACGGTCGGCTGCAACCCAGCTCATCGCAGAGCTTCGAGGTGGGTTCCCTGTCCATCAAGTGGCGCCTCAGGATGGCGACTTTCTCTTCCCGTGTGTAGTGCTTCCGTTGCTTCTTCATGCGTTCTCTCCATTACCTTACTGGGGGAACGCCTCCTCCATTTCCAGCTGAACCGCAACAAAACGATGCCCCGGTTCGAAGGTCGTCTGGCAGGCGTCGGCGACCGTTTCCGGAGTGTTGCACAAAGGAAGCATAGTGTTGAAAAAGTCGTTGTGCGCTTTCGCGTTGTGGCGTGTCTTCGGTCAACTTCCTGTTTGCCCGTCGTTTGGGAGCTTATGCCGCAATTATTCCTGTCGCAAAGCAACGCGAGGGTCTAAGTTGGCCGCTCGACTGGCCGGAAAATAGCCTGCGGCCAAAATCACTACAGCCAGCACGCATGCCACACCGGCGTAGGTATCGGAATCGTATGTGCTCTCGGTTACGAACTGGCGAACGAGTCGCCAGCGACTCGCGCCCAGAGCGGCCCCCACAGCGATTTCGGGCTCCCCCGAGAGCCAGGGATCAACAAAAGATTCGCAAGGTTGGCGCAGGCGATCAGAAAAACAAAGGTAACTGCAGCCGCGAAGATCAGAAGCAGCCTCCGTACGGGGGGCGACAAAGAGATCTCTAAGCGGAAGAATGCGGAAAGTAAATCCATGCCGATTCAGTTCGTGCTCACCCGATCGAGTCCCCGCGAACGTCATCAGTTCCTCCGATGCCTGCCGCGGCCTGCACGAGACCGGTCGGTTTGCTCAATCCTTACCTCAGTAACTGACAACAGAATACGCCCTTTACCGGCTGCACACATGGTCAGCCAGGATGCCATCGTTCGCATCGAGTGATAGTTTCAGGCGCGGCAGCGGGCTGACGTCCTCGGCGAGCCCTTTAAATTGGTTCACCAAGCGTCCGGCCTTATAGGGCCCAATCAGGTCAGCGACTCGCGGTTTTTGCACCGTGGCTCGCAACTCGTCTGCGGCGGCCCTGAGTTCAGGAGCACGATTCCGGGGTGCCTACAAGTACATTCCCTGATTTCCCTGAAGGGATTTGGTCATGACGATAGCGCTTTGTCAATCCCATTCCCGGAAAACCGATAGCGCCGCATATGACGCGTGATTCGAGGTTTCAGAGTTGCAAGTGCGGTCATGTTGGCATTTGCGGGGAGACGGAAAGAGGATTAGGGGTTCGTGCGCGGGGTCACCGCGCGGTGGTATTGAGCGCGTTGTTCACATTCTGGAACTCTGATGAGCCGCCTGCTCGTAATCTTCTGCATGGAATCTTTATTGGCGGACGTCAGGCAATCTTTGCGCATGCTGAAGAAGAGTCCCGGGTTCACCGCCGTGGCCGTCGCAGCGTTAGCACTGGGCATCGGCGCAAATACCGGGATCTTCAGCGTGATCAACAAGGTCATACTGGAGCCGCTGCCGTATCCGGAGCCGGACAGGCTGGTCAAAGTGGGGCGCAAGTTCCCAGGCGGCCAGGGCTTTTCCAATTCCATTCCGAAGTACATGTCATGGCGGCACAACAACGTTTTCTCACTGATGGCCCTTTACGATCAGGGAGGCCCAGGGCTCAACATTTCGAGCGGTGACCGCCCGGAACAGGTAAAGGGCGTGCACGTCTCCGCGGACTATTTCAAAGTGTTCGGGGCAAGCCCGATCCGAGGCCGCACCTTTTCGGCCGCTGAAGACAGCCCCAGAGGACCCAAAGCCGCCATCATCAGCGAGAAACTTTGGAGAACGCATTTCGGAAGCGATCCGCAGATCATTGGCAAGACCGTCCTGCTCAATGGCGAAGCGTATCCGGTGGTCGGTCTGATGTCCAACAGCTTTGTGCCAGATCCCGCAGCAGAAGTGTGGATTCCCCTGCAGGCCGATCCTAGCAGCACGAACCAGGGACACTATCTTGCCGTTGCGGCGCGGCTTAAGCCGGGCGTCACGCTAGAACAAGCTCGCGCTGAGATGAAGCTGGTTGGAGAACAATTTCGCAGGGAGAATCCGAAATGGATGGATAAGAACGAAAGCGTCGCGGTAGTGCCGATGCGGGAGGCGATGGTGGGTGATGTCAGGACAGCACTCCTGGTCCTGCTCGGCGCAGTGTTCCTGGTTTTGTTGATTGCATGCGCCAACGTCGCTAATTTGCTGCTGGCTCGTGCGTCCGGGCGCCAGCGGGAACTCGCTATCCGGGCGGCTATTGGAGCAAGCAGATGGCGCGTCGTCCGCCAGTTGCTCACCGAAAGCATTCTGCTGGCAGGTTTGGGAGGCGTCTGCGGACTCATTCTCGGAGCTTTGGGCGTGCATAGTCTACTGATTCTGGTTCCGGGCAACATTCCGCGTCTTACGGATGGCGACCATGTTCCGAGTGTCCTCTCGACCCTGGATTGGCGGATCGCACTGTTTGCGATTGGGATTTCCGTGTTGACCGGAATTTTGTTCGGGCTCTTTCCGGCGTTACACATTTCGAATCCCGATGTTGCTTCCACGCTGAAAGAAGCGAGCGGGAGAAGCGGAACGGGCAGGCGGCAAAACCGTGTGAGAAAGATTCTGGTGGGAGCGGAGATGGCACTCGCGCTCGTGTTACTGGTATCAGCCGTGCTGCTGATCCGGACGTTTGTTGGCTTAAGCGACGCAAATCCCGGCATCGACCCGCACAACGTCTTGACGCTCCAAACCTCGCTGGCCGGCGGAAACTATGCGACCACGGGGAAGGTGGACAGTTTCGCCGTGCAGGTGATCCGACGAATTGAAGCACTGCCGGGCGTGCAGGCAGCCGCTCTCACGGTCGCTCTTCCCACTGAGACTCAGATCGATCTGCCATTCAACGTTGCAGGAAAAGCGCCGAAGGCCGGTCAAATGTATGAGGGGGACTCACAATACCGTTTTGTGTCCCCGCACTACTTCGCGGTTTTCAAAATTCCGCTGTTGCGCGGCCGATCCTTCAACGAGCGAGACGTTGCGAACTCCGCCCGGGTCGTAATCATCAACCAGTCCATGGCGAAAAAACACTGGCCCAAGGGAGATGCACTCGGAGCAGTCATTGTAATCGGCAAGGGCCTAGGACCTCAATTCGAGGATGCCCCGCGCCAGATTATTGGCGTGGTAGCCGATGTCCGGGAAACGGGTTTAGGCAATACCGACGTGGCAGTGATGTACGTTCCTCAGAGCCAGATTCCCGAGGGCCTGACGCAACTGGCCAACAGCGCGCTTCCACTTGCCTGGTGCATCCGCTCTGCGACCGATCCGAACTCGATTCGAACAGCGGTACAACGCGAGTTTCAAGCCGTTGACGGCCAGATGCCCATCTCGAAATTTCGCACCATGCAAGAAGTCATTTCGCAGGGAGTGAGCCGCCAGCATTTCAACATGCTGCTACTGAGTATTTTCGCAGGCATTGCACTGGTACTGGCGGCGATCGGAATCTACGGTCTTATGTCGTACACGGTGGAGCAGCAGACTCAGGAACTCGGCATCCGCATGGCGCTCGGCGCGGGAAAAGGGGACATCCTCGGGCTGATCGTGCGCGAGGGGATGACACCCGCGTTGGTTGGTGTGGCTGTGGGAGTTGCGATTGCTTTTGGTCTAACCAAAGTGCTCGCCAGCCTGCTTTACGGAGTGAAGACCAGCGATCCTCTGACGTTCGGACTAGTGGCCGCGGTGCTGATCACCGTTGCGTTCCTTTCCACTTGTCTTCCAGCCCAACGGGCGGCGAGAGTCGATCCTACGTTAGCTTTGCGGGACGGGACGTAGGGGGGCGTTCACGAGCAACGGCAAAGGGGAAGGGGAGTGGGGGACGCGGCCAGGTGGAGGTGATTACTCTGCCCTGCGCGATTACACACGATTGATTGTCTCCCCTGGCCGACTCGCCTTAACACCGCCAGGTGGATTGAGCTTGAGAGCGGCGTTTTTCAGGACCGGAAGTAGGTCGGCTATAAGGCACGTGTCCCGGATGCCGACTTGGGGACCGTCCGCGGAAATCAAGTCCGCGAGAAGCGCGTTATACGGCAAAGTGCAGTGAACGACAGGGTATCGCTCGGTTCTTGGAGCACCCCAAACGTCACCTTGAGAACAGATTGGCCACCGCATCCAATACGACACAATCTTTCGTCTTTGGAAGATACCCCAAAAGAACCCAATTCCACTTGTTCCGCCAAACCGGTTATTTTTCCCGTGCGCAGCTGTCGCGGTCGGAGTAGAATCAGCTAACAGCTCTTGGCACTTTCTGCTGGAGCTCGTCCCGGTCCCGGCCTTTACGAAAAGCATTGCTATACAAACTTCATCGCTCGTCAGTCACGGCGGAGAGTTCTCGCTTTTTTAATCAGCTCGGAGTCGTCGTGCTTACTAATTGGTGGAAGTCGTTATCGTTTGGGATATGCTTCACGAAGCCATAGGCTATCCCAAACATTGGGACCGGAACGTTTACTTGCCGGTTCGAAGCCGAGCAAAATATTAACGGAGTCTTGAACCGGATTAATCGTTGATTGGCGCAGGGTATGTATGATCGAAACTCAATCTAACGTCCGGCTTTATCCTTTAACCATCATTGATCGCGAAAGGATATGTCCCTAACATGTTCTCAGTTGCTTTCCTCGTCACGCTTAGAATGAAACGGCTCTGGGTGCCGGGCTTCTCTCTGGCCCTCATTCTGCTGCCCGGCTTGGGATTTGCTGAAACTCATCAGTTCCGTCGCTTCCTGGGGGCGAAGCAAATCGCACTTCCGGAGCTCAGTGATGGGCTGGGGTGGAAACAATCGATGTATTACTCCACCATTCAGACGGCCGACATAGATGGCGATGGACAGGGCGAAGTGCTCGCACGCTGGATTGACGGCCTAAGCATCTACCGCTTCGAGAACGGAACATTGCTCAGGCACTCCCGGATTTTGGCGCTCAGCGACAACGCCGGCTTCTATGAGCCGTCGTGGTACTCGACCATTCATACGGCTGTACTTGACCGCAAGCTCGGTCAAGCCGATGTGATCGCGCGCGAAGGCGACGGCATTCATGTGTTCCGCTACGACTCCACGCAACACGAATGGCGGGAGCTCGGCGCCCATGTCTCCGTCCGGCCGTTCGCCGACACAGATGCGGGCGGCACTGAGTGGACGAAAGCGAAGCACTATTTAACGATTCAACTCGCCGATTTGACCGGAGATGGAGTCGCGGAATTGGTCGGACGCGGACAGAATGGCATGCAGGTTTGGCGGTGGAATGCTGCTGATGAAAGCTGGGCGCAAGTAACTGCGGGTGGCGAACTAAGCGACAGCCAGGGTTTCGACCAGGAGCCTTACTATTACTCGATCCAGCTGGTTGATGTGGATCATGACGGTGTCTCGGAGCTCATTGCGCGCGCCCCGGCAGGTGTGCAGACCTATAAATGGAGCCGCGCTGGATGGATGATGGTCAGCGCCAATGGCCCATTCAGGGACGATGCTGGCTTTCTCGCAGGCAAGCGCTACAAATCGGTGCGAGCCTCGGCCGATGCCACTGGCCGGGCTTGGCTGTACGGCCTTGCCGCCGGAACTGCCGGTGCTGGCTCCGGTGCGATTCAGGTTCATCGCTGGAGACGAGGACCATTGGCAGCTTGCCGAAACGATTCCTCTGCCGGGTTCCGGCTGGGATCGTGAAAGCCAGTTTGCGACCCTGTTGGCGGCGGACATTACGGGCGATACTCAACCCGAGTTTCTGGCGCGCGGTCCCCGCGGTTTGCACGCCTATACCTTGAGCGGAGATAGACTTCCCATGCACTCACAGTCATTCACGGACGCGCAAGGTTGGAATCTGACTGAAAACTACAGCACGTTGCAAACGGCGGTGGCGACGGTCACAGAGAACAATAAAAGCCATGCTCGAACGCTAGTTCTCGGGCGTGGGAGCAAAGGGCTGGAAGTGTACAAATTCACCGGCCAATGGGGAGCTGCCGCGGATTCGAACTTCCCACAGTACTGCACTAACTTTAATACTGACGGAAGTCCGAAGTGTCTGGCCTACAAGGCTATTAGCAACAGATTGGGTCAAGTGAATATCCGATCGCAGTACACCCAGGCCAGTTTCAACAAAGGAAATTGGACCGGGTTCCAGGGCGACGTCAATTCTATGAGCAATCCAAACGGCTCGAATAGCGATCCGAACTGGCAGACCGTGCACATCGAGATGGTAGATGAGCTGGGTTACGTTGCTACCGTCCGGGGCTGGTTTGACAACAATTATAATGTCATTAATTACACTTACACTCAGAATGTATTACAGACAGCTGTAAGTGATGTAGACTTCGCCACCACTAAAAGTGTCGTTGCGAAATGGGTGGAAATGGGGGCGGATATCGTCTCAAAGCTTGCTGCGTTTATACCCAACGGCGGCGGCGCACCCATTAGCTTGATGATTACGATTATCGAAGATGCTTACAATAACCTCACCGCGAACACTGGAGGAGACATCGACCAGGCTATAACAAAACTGATAGACCAGCAATTTGACCAAGAAAATAATCTCGCCATTACAAACGCCCAACAGCAGACAGCATATCTGACCGATTATTCGAAGCTGCAACAGATCGGAAAAGATCACAGCACCGGTGGTTATGATTGGGCGAACGCCAGTTTAGACGCTCTCGCAGATGCGAAAGTCGGAGCCGCACTGGGAATGCTACTCAATTACTACAGAATGCTGCTTCCTTATAAGTGGTATGTTAATTGGTGCGAAGTCGCCCAATACGGCGGACTTTGTGGGTCCATTTATACTCCAGCCAGGTATGACTGCCAGTACGGATCCAACGTCTTCTACCCCTCTTTGGACTACGGTTCGCAGGCTTATCTTTATGCGGGGTTCAACTATGACGTGAATTGGGGGCTAGCCGATAAGGTCACCGGTGTTGGGAACGGCGACGTTAATGCCATCTGGTACATGATGCTGCTGGGTAGCGATCTGGGATGGGATCTGCCTGCGTATCAGGTGAGTCGTGGTAACCAGCCGGGCTCTGATCCTACGCTTGCCTGGGACAATCTCAATAATGGTGCCCCCGATCTGCCAAAAAATGCGGGCTGTTATGGGAACGGATCCACCACCGGAATCCAAGGTTCTTTTCAAACGTTGTCTCAGCGGCTCACAATTGTACAGCAGAATACCAGGCATATTACTGCATCAGAGGCGAACCGGATACTGGAACTGATGCGCACGCTCAAGCAAGATGCCAAGGCTGCTTCGCCGGATGACGATACGGAAATTAATCTGACATCCCCTTTGCGAGAAGCTGCAAAGCTCATTGAACGAGCCAAACGGCCAGGCCGTCACCTGGGCCAGGAAGGCTCTGTGTCCGCTACCACGCCGACACATTTCACGGAATTGTTTGTCCAGCGTGCACAGATTCATGCACACGAGTTGGGACAACCACGTACCGAGTATCTTTTGACCAAAGCATACGAGTTGATAGCCGAACTGGAAGGGCAGAACCAACCAGGCAAACCTGCCGTCGCTCGGTGCAGCCGCTGAGATGCCGCTGATTCGGCCTCTTTTCTCGTGGTTTCGGTCATCTCTGCGCGTTCGAGTGTAGTTTCTGCATTACGAAAGAGAGCACGCATGAACCCAATCAGACTGCGTTACGTCAATCGAGCATTGGAAATGTTGTCCAAGGCTAGGATTTCCAAGCCGACCGCAAGCTGCTTGCCTGCTCACCATTGCACTGCAGTTGCACCAAAGCGGGGCACTGTCACGTTGCGGTGGGGAAGAGGTTATGTAGACCTGGAGCCGTGCTGCCTGCGAGGTCGTCGCGCCAAAATACTTTTCCAAAGTGAACTTAGGCAGCGATGATCTGCTCCCACGTCTGAAATCGGCGCTGCCTTTCCGCTTGGTAGCATGCGGCAGGGAGCAGATGTCGTTTCGGTCGAAAGTGGGCAGACACGATATCGTGTATCTCCAGAAAACGTTGCGCATGCTCCGGCGACTTGAAGCGTTTCATATGGCGCTCTCGTTGTTGCGTCGGCTGATGTGAATTCTCGGCTCGATTGTTTAAGTACCGGCTTTGTCGGTGAATCACTCGAGGCAGGATTACTCTCTTGGCAGCGCCATAGCTTCGAAGCTTGTCGGTAATGATCACGCGAGGGCGGCAACGACTGGTTTCCAAGAGCCTTCGGAAGAACCGCATCGCAGCAAAGCGGTCTCGCTTCGACTGAACCAGAATGTCAATCATGGCGCCATTCTGATCGACAGCCCGCCACAAATAATGCTGCACCCCGTTGATCTTGAGGAAGACTTCATCCAGAAACCATTTGTCGCCCAACCGGGGCCGTCTCCGCTTCAGTTTGGCCGCATAGGAAGAGCCAAACGTATCGCACCAACGCCGGATCGTCTCATAGCTCAGATGGATCCCTCGATAAGCCATCATCAGTTCCACTTCTCGCAGACTCACGGAAAGATTAAAGTACAGCCATACGCATTGAGAGATAATCTCCTCCGGAAATCGATAACCGCGGTACGGATTGGCTGGCACTCACCCAGAATCACATCTGTCCGCCGTGACAGTGCCAGGCTCGCGAACATGAGTTCCTTCCTGATCGGCAAGCATTTACCGATCCAGTAAAACGATAGTTCCGATTGTGTCTGCGTGACGGGCAAACAGGAAATTACATTGCCTAAGACTTCCCGGAACTAAACCGGACAATGTCAGCGATAGATCGCGCGCAGGCCAGCTTCGATGATAAAGGGATCAGAGAGTAAGCTCGCGTGCTCGCCCCTCAGCGCAACCAGGGTTCAACCATCGGCTGACAAATCGCCAACAATGGAGATATGGAGAAGTCGATCATCCGGACCATAGGGCACTCCACGCGACCTGTCGATGCGCTCATCGAAATGCTAAAGGCACACGGCGTAAAGCGGCTCATCGACGTTCGCACGATTCCGAAATCGCGCCATAACCCGCAGTACAATCGAGAAGATCTCGAGCCGCGGCTCCGCGATGCCGGCATCGGGTACGAGCATATGAAGGCTCTCGGAGGATTGCAGCATCCTCGCAATGACTCGCCCAACATGGGCTGGCGCAACGAGTCGTTTCGCGGCTATGCCGACTACATGCAGACTCCGGACTTTGCGTCCGCACTGGATGAGTTGGTTGCGGCAGCGGCTCATGCGCCCGTCGTGATTATGTGTGCTGAGGCTGTACCCTGGCGTTGCCATCGCTCGCTGATTTCTGATGCGCTGACGGCGCGCGGCTACCCGGTGGAGCACATCATGAGCGCGATGAAGTCAAACCGGCACACTATGACCACGTTTGCGAGCGTGAAAGGGACATCGATCACCTATCCTGCCGAGGAACAAGACATTTCAGGGCAGGGCTAGTCTGCTCTGTGAATATGCTGTGGGACATTCTCGCCGGCCGTTGCCCTTAGGCTCGCAACTCTACGATTGCTCATCAAGGCTTTTATTTCTGCGAGTCTCGTCTGATGAGCGGCCATCCTACGCAAGTCGGTGAATTGCCATCTCGAGCATACGCCGTCTGCTCTGTTTCCCCGGTCAACTCCTTGTTTACGGGCAAACCGGCGATTGGGTTGGGCATGATCGATTAGAGTCCAGCAGATCCGCCTCGCGATCGTGGAGGACCACTTCTAGCAGCGCCTTGTCGGGGTCGTTGATATTCTCGAATTCGAGATAAAGGATGGAATTGATCCAGTGCTCCCGTGCGCTTACGTTCCTTTGACACTCGTATCGGCAACTTTCAAGCGTCTGTAAAGACAATAGAACATGAGGCCGTCCGGGCGGCATAGTTGCGCTTAGGCGTCCACCAGATGACAGGATGAAAAGCTCGCGTTTGATAGTGGTTTCGAATCGCCTTCCTGTGGCGTTGGTCCACGAAGACTCGGAGTGGAAGACCAAGCGTACTGCGGGCGGCCTTGCGACCGCGATGGACCCGATCCTGAAAAGGGCTGGAGGCGTTTGGATTGGCTGGTCGGGCACCCGCGGGGAAGAACCCCCCGAGGCGCTCAAGCTCCTGCGGCAAGAGGAGTCAAGCATCGCCGTCGACTTACCACCAAACATACTGCAAAAGTTCTACGAGGGATACGCCAATCAGGTACTCTGGCCGTTATTTCACAGTTTCCCCTCAAGACTCCATTTCGACATCGGGAACTGGGAAGCCTATACCGAAGCGAATCGCTGCTTCTGTTCCGCCGTGGTCAATGAGTTTCGGCCCGGCGATCGGATCTGGATCCATGACTACCATCTCATGCTCCTGCCGGGCATGCTTCGAGAGAGGATCCCAGACGCCGCGATCGGCTTCTTCCTTCACATTCCGTTTCCTGGCTCTGATGTGTTTTCGATATTGCCGCGCGGGGAGGAATTGCTCGCCGGCCTGATGGGCGCGGATCTCGTCTCATTTCAGACCCACTTGCATCTCCAGCACTTCCGGCTCTCACTCCGGCGTCTGTTAGGGCTGGAGAGCACTGTGGACCGTCTCGAAGTGCCGGGGCGCGAAGTGCGGCTGCAGGCGCTGCCCATTGGGATTGCTCCTGATGATCTTCTCGTACACAGCGATAAGCCTGAAACGCAAGAGCAGCTCGAAAAGCTGCGCGCGCAATATAGCGGACTGAGCGTAATTGTTGCTGTTGACCGTCTCGACTACACCAAAGGGCTCCCGGAGCGCCTGCGAACGTTCCGCGCTATGTTGAACAGCGAACCTGAACTCATCGGGAAAGTGGTGCTGTTGCAGATTGCCGCACCGTCCCGGGAGAACATCGATATTTACCAGGCGCTGCGCAGCGAAGTACATGAATTAATCGCCGAGATTAATGGCCAGTTCGGTACGCCGGACTGGGTGCCGGTCGTTTATATCCACCGCGATATCTCTCGGTCGGAGTTGGTCGCTATCTATCAGTTCGCCCATATTGCCTGGGTCTCACCATTGCGGGATGGCATGAACCTAGTGGCGAAGGAATACGTCGCGTGCAAACCCGACGGCAATGGCGTGCTGGTATTGAGTTCGTTCGCCGGTGCAGCGGCTGAGATGGGTGAAGCGCTGCTGATCAATCCGCTCGATGAGGAACGGACTGCGTTGACTGTCAGACGTGCGCTCACCATGCCTGAGGAAGAGAAGCGGGACCGCATGTTTGCGCTACGCGAGCGCGTGATTCGCAATAATGTCTTCGCGTGGGGCGACCGATTTCTTGCCATTCTTGACGAAGCTGTCAGGGCGCGCCGCGAGCACGCACCGGAGACCCCTCCATTGCTGCCTACGGAAGCGTTGGTGGACGAATATCGAAAGGCTGCCAAGCGTCTGCTGCTACTCGACTACGATGGCACGCTCGTGCCGCTGGCTGCCCGGCCGCACGAAGCGGCTCCGGGAAACGACCTCCGCGCCTTGTTGGAACAGCTCACGAGCGATCCGGTCAACTCGGTCGTCGTAATCTCTGGTCGGCGTACGGCGGACTTGGAACGCTGGCTCGGACAGGTTCCGCATCTCGGGCTCGCATCAGAACATGGCTCCCGCTGGCGTTTGCCTGGTAGTTCCTCCTGGCAGGGGCGGTCGGCTGAGATGGAATGGAAGAATCCCGTGCGGCCGATCCTGCAACATTTTGCGGATCGGACGCCCGGCAGTTTCGTCGAAGAGAAGGAATTCGCGCTTGTTTGGCACTACCGCACGGTCGAACCGGAATTCGGTGAATGGCTCGCAACGGAACTGGTCGCCATGCTCGAAGGCATGCTCGCGGGAAGCGAACTGCGGGCGTATCGCGGTAAGAAGATTGTCGAGGTAAAGCCGATGTGGGCCAACAAGGGAACCTTTGCCAGCGAGTTGCCACTCGAGTACACTTGCTGCGCGTTTATTCTTGCCATCGGCGATGACCAGACCGACGAAGACCTATTCGCCCATCTTCCAGAAAGTGCCTGGACGGTCCACGTGGGACGTGGGCCGAGTAAGGCCACCCACAGCTTACCTGATACAAGCCGCGTCCGAGAGTTGTTTCAACGCCTCGCAAAGTGTTATTCGCAGGCCCCGGTCTGATCCCGAACGGCAGTATTCATGCAGAGCAGACGGCGTGAAACGGCACAAAGACCGGCTCGCGCATCACAGGAGCACCCGCTGCATTGAACGGACGGAATTCTCAGCTCAGTGGCATGGAATGCCACATCTCAAGCGCTGGAAGGCCCTGGCTTATCGACCAGCCGATTACGCAACCCAAGCTGCAAGAAAAGGCGAGCTAAGTTGCTGAGATAAGCCCGGCTCTCTGCGCGTAACTTCCTGGAGCACGTGAGCTAGCCCGCTCCATGCTTTACCTTCGACAATTCACGGAATCGCAGGTGAAAAGGAGCCCGATGTGCCTGGGCGGGTAAGTGGATCGAAGCGCGTTTACGGCGACTAATCTGGCAGGCACTGCGCAACCTAAGTTGATTGAGAGGCTTACGACCGCACCGGTAAGAGCAGTGCGCCACAGTGGAAGTGGTTTATCTCTGCGGTTGAGATGAGCGTTTTAGGGGGACCAACTGAATACGCAAGCTGGCCAAACTCACCGGAACAAGAGAGCCGTCTATAATGGCGCTATTTGCCCCCGCAGATAAGCACACCGAGACCATCCAGCGAGATGATTGGGAGGCAGCGGGCGGCGATCCTGATGACTGGGACCCGAATAGGAGCGGTGTTTGTTATACATGCTCCTGTGCCGAGATGCGGGACAGGCTCGAGTTGCTCGGCTTTACGCTTAAAGTCGCTACCGAGGCCTTCCAGATCGGGGCCTCGGCTGAGCTTAAGAGAATGCACCACCAGTTACGGACGTACCAAGAACATCTCATGGCGGCCCCGCCAGACGTCGTGGTACGGATCGCGAAGACTCGGAGGAACCATCGGATGCGGTAACCAACATGCGAGTTCAGTCGGAAAGGATGGTCCGGGAGTACGAATTCCTCGTCAACGCGCTGACTGTGCTCTCTCCAGAGTCCTGGGTTTCTGCATTGCGACTTGCGAGAGCGCAAGGCCTTTCCACGAATCGCTACGGCGAAGACTTGGGCGATTTGCCGATTGAGTTGCAATATGTCCTACGTAGCGTCAGTCGATGCGGATATCCGGGTTTTGACTTGAGAGCAATGGTGAGGCTTGCGATTGAAGCGTGTTGCCCGGGAGACGAGGTCGTTTACGATTTGACGGATCTGATAGCTGGGGGCTGTTTTGAAGCGGATGAGGACATGGTGGCGTATGCGGAATACCACATCAACCGGGAACATGAGATCAACCGGCGAATAATTGTCCTTACCGAGGGTTCAAGCGACAAGTGGATACTGGAACGTTCGTTAGCCTTATTCTATCCACACTTGGCACCTTTTTTCTCCTTTATGGACTTCGAGGGAACACGATGCCGGGCGGAGCTGCGGTATTAGGACAATTGGTGAAATCCTTCGCAGCTGCTCGCCTAGCGAATCGAATCGTTGCAGTTTTCGATAATGATACTGCTGCGCAGGTTGTGATCGAGACTCTCTCGCACCTAAAGTTGCCCGACAACATGAGAGTTTTTCGCTTGCCGGATTTGAAGCTGGCAGAAACATATCCCACACTTGGACCGACCGGCATTTCCACGATGAATGTAAATGGTCTCGCGTGCAGCATTGAGCTTTTCTTGGGTGAGGAGGTCTTGAGAGGCTTAGACGGAAACATGGTGCCTGTCCAGTGGACTGGCTTCGAATCTAAGTTGCGAAGATATCAGGGAGAACTCGTCAATAAAGCCGAGGTGCAGGAACGCTTTCAACGAAAGTTAGCTTGCTGTGAGAGTTCGCCGAAACATATCGCGAACTTCGACTGGTCCGGCCTGCATCACATAATTCATATTCTCCGGGGTGCATTCAGTGAAGCAGAAGGGGAGGCGCATTTGGAATATGAATGCCTCGTCGCCCAGGAAAGCTGAGAATGCTCGCCGATCTGTTCGCGCCAGCGGGTTACTGGCAACTGCGACGTGAGAATCAGCGAGCGACCTGCTAACGGTCCTCGCAGATTTCCCAGAAGTCCCGGCGCTCTGATTCGGACAACGGCGCCATGGCCAGTCGTCGATCCATTTGTCCGTAGAGTCGGCTACCGTGAGATTTTCCCCAAACGCCCTTCGATGACATTTGGATTCGAACGGGTCCGTATTGCTCGCGAAAAATCCGCTTCGCATCATCTGGAGCGAACAGCGGTTTGGCCTGCTCCCGAAAATGCAGCTTTCACTTTGACGTGTAACGCGCAGGCGTAGATGTGAGGCTCGATTCCGGATAGATCGTGTGTGACGCAGTGTCTATCAAAATATTTTTTGTAGAGTCGGCAACGCGGAGAAGTGACCATTGAGGAGTAGTCTCGAAATGTCGGCTCGTGTCAGCCGAGGCCTCACTTGAAGCTGGCGGCATTGAACAAATCAAAGAAAAGGTTCGCGACGCTTAGCTTGGGCCAAGGAATCGAGACCACACTTCAGGACGTCCGTTATGCATGCCGCTCTCTGGTGCGCTCACCTGGGTTTACGGTCATCGTCATCGCAACCCTCGCGCTCGGACTTGCGGCCAATCTCACGATTTTCAGCCTCATGCGCGCAGTGCTGTGGCGCCCTCTGCCCTATCCGGAGGCAAACCGCATCGTCAACATCCGGGTCGACGCACGCAATGTCACCAACACGGGTGCAACAAGAAGGGAACTGCTCAGTCTGCAAGAGCGTAGCCGCTGTCTAGAAGCGGTTTCGACGATTGACGGGGCTGACGCGAACCTCGAGTACGCCGGCGGAATTGAATCCGTCACGGCTGCGGAGGCCTCCGATAACTTTCTCCCGCTGCTCGGCGGACGGCCTCCACTCGGAAGAACGCTCGATTCACACGTTGACGCGAGTGCGCAAAAGCCGCTGGCCGTTCTCATCAGCGATCAGTTGTGGCATCGAAAGTTTTCCGCGGATCCCGTCGTCATTGGCAAAAGCATCCGCGTCAACGACGTCGACGTGCAAATCGCAGGTGTGCTGCCTGCTGGATTTCATCTCTTCTTACCGCCTTCCATCACCGATCTGGAGCATGTCGACATTTGGTTTCCGTATCGCATTGACCCCACCGTGCCTTACCGCGGGGTACCGATCTTAGCGCGGCTCAAACCCGGCGTTACGCTCGAGCAGGCAAATGCTGAACTGCAAACTCTCGCGGCCCAGTTCGAGCGCGAGAACCCGGGCTTCTATTCAGGCCCGAACGGGTGGCAGGCGTCGCCATTTGACCGCGGCCCCGGCGCGAAAGTACACTTCGCGGCTCAACTGCTACATGACGACATGACGAGCGAAGTGCGGCCGCGATTGTTTCTTCTATCGGCCTTAGTGGTGTTCGTGCTACTGATCGCTTGCTCGAACGTTGCCAATCTGCTGCTTGCGCGAGGCTTAGCACGGCAACGCGAACTGAGCATTCGCCGAGCGCTCGGTGCGCCGCGATATCGAATCATCCGGCAGATCGTCGTGGAAAGCCTCGTGCTCGCCCTCGTCTCCGCCGGCATAGGTCTACTCAGCGCGCAAGTCGTGGTCAAAGCAATCGCACATCAGAACGCCTGGCATTTTCCCTTGCAAGCCAGGATCGCCATAGACGGGTCAGTGATGGTCTTCGCTCTCTTCTTATCCGTCGTGACCAGCATCCTGTCCGGGTTGATACCGGCGTGGCGCTTGACCGCGACTACAACAGGCCAACTGCATGCGGGACGGTCGGAGACCACAAGGTCGGCGGCAAGGCGCTTACAACGAACTCTTGTGGTGATGGAGATCGCGTTGTCGATAGTGCCGCTTGTCTGCGGAGGCCTCATGCTGCGATCCTTCCTGAATCTGTTGCACACGCCGCTCGGGTTCGATCCCAGCAATGTTGTCACAGCTTTTATGCCGCTCGATTCGAGACGTTACCCGACCTTGGAACAGAAATGGATACTACTCCGCAGCGTACTCGACAAAGTGCGTGCGATTCCTGGCGTGGAGTCGGCGAGTGCCGCAGATCTGTTGCCGCTCCAGGGTCAGGCGAGCCGACGAGTGGGCCGTAAAGACCGGCCTGACTCTCCGCCGATCCTCGCTACACAGCAGTTCGCTTTACCCGGGTACCTTCACACAATCGGTACGGCTCTTCGTGAAGGCCGGGATTTCGCCGATGAAGACATCGCGACACATCGGGGCGTGGCGATTGTCGATCAGGGGTTGGCCAGACGACTATGGCCGGAGGGAGCAATCGGTAAGCGGCTAGTGATCTATCGGACGGGCCGGCGGGACGAAGTCGAAGTGATCGGAGTTACCAACAGCGCACGGCTAACCCGGGTTCGCGACCAGAACACGCCTCATTTTATTCTTCCGTACGGTGATTATCCGTCTGGCATGTCGCTGGTTATGACGACACCGAACAGCACCGAGAAGCTGGCGCCGCAGATCAAAGCCGCCGTGGATGAGGTGCGTCCCGGGCAGGCTGTTCTCGATATTCGTGGCATGCGCGAATACGTATTGGACTCTATCGGTGACACGCGCTTTATGGTATTCGTGTTGACGGTGTTCGCAGGAACTTCCGTGCTGCTCGCCGCGGTCGGTCTATATGGAACGCTGACGTATCTAACCCTTCAGCGCACACGAGAGTTCGGCATTCGGCTGGCTATCGGTTCCAGCCTCGAGGCCATCATCGCCATTGTCGTGCAAGAGAGCGCGATGTTGACGCTTGTTGGGACGGCTTTAGGATTGCTCGGAGCTTCAGCCATCGTCGGGACGATACGCGGAATGCTTTACGGCGTACATCCCTTAGATGGCATGACATTTGTTGGCGCGGCAGGTCTGGTCGGAATCATCGCCCTGGGTAGCGCCACTATCCCGGCGTGGCGTGCCGCGCGGATTGATCCGCAGATTTCCTTGCGGAGCGAGTAGCCGCGCAGTCGATCGCGTTCGGTCTAACCAAGATGCTCGCCAGCCTGCTTTACGGGGTGAAGACGAGCGATCCGCTGACGTTCCGGACGGAAATGAATCTGCACATTCGTATCGCGGCCCGGCACCTGAGACATCTCTGTACTAAGATATCTATGGACGCACTGCCATGCCAAAATCCGATAAATTGCAAGGGTCCCTGGATCTACTGATTCTGAAAGTCCTCTCGCGTCGACCGAACACTCATGGCTACGCCATTATCTCGGCGATTCGTCAGATTTCCGAAGAAATCCTTAAGGTGGAAGATGGCTCGCTTTATCCGGCGCTGCACCGCATGGAAGAAGAAGGATGGATTCGCGCGAAATGGACGAACACGGACGCCGGCGTTCGGCGACGGCTCTACGAACTGACCAAGGCCGGGCAAGAACAACTGGCTGAAGAAGAATCGCGCTGGCAGCATGTGACGCTGGCGGTCAACCGCGTTTTAAGGATGGCGTGACGATGTCGCTGTGGTCTCGAATCAGGAACGCTTTTCGCGGCGACTCGTTAAGCGAGGAAATCCTCGAAGAGTATGAAGCGCATATCGCCGATGCGGTAGCGGATGGTTTGCACCCAGCCGATGCGCGACGTCAGTTTGGACGGCCGCTGGGGCTTCTAGAGGCGAGCCGTGATTTTCGAATTGTTTCCTGGCTGGACTCGTTACGCGGAGATGTGGTTTTTGCATGGCGGCAGCTGAAGAAGAATAAGGTGACGTCGCTGGCGGCGGTTTTGTCCATTGGCTTGGCGATGGGCGCCTGCGCTTCGGCGTTCCGACTGATCGATGCCTTGCTATTGCGACCGATGCCGGTGGATCACCCGGAACGCCTCTTTGTTCTCTCGCAGGAGATCCGGATCGATGGCAAGCTCCTGACGGATGACTCTTGCGCTTACCCGATGTTTCGGCAGATGCGGACCTTCGTGAAAGACCAGGCGGAGTTGGCGGCAATCTCCTATGTTTCGCGGGTGGATCTTACATTCAGCACGGCTGAGCGGGTTGAAAAGGCCAACCAACAGTACGTATCGGGATGGATGTTCTCGGCGTTTGGGTTACATCCGGCGCTCGGCCGTGTTTTTACGGAAGATGACGATAAAACTCCCGGGGCGCACCCGCTAGCCGTGCTGTCGTACGACTATTGGCAGAGCCGCTTCGGCGGGGATCTGCATGTAGTTGGCCGCTCGTTCCGCATTGGCAACGACAGCTATCAAATTATCGGTGTGGCGCAGAAGCCGTTCAGCGGGACGGAGACCGGCACGGTGGTCGATATCTTCCTCCCAACGATGATGATGAAAAACAACGCGATTGCCAGGGACGACTACCGATGGTTTCGAACATTCGTGAAATTGAAAGCGGGTGTTGCGCCGAAGACGGTGCGAGACCGGCTGGACTTGGCTTTTCGAGACTATTTGCGGGAATACGCGAAAACATTCCGTACCGTCAGCAAAGAAGAAATCAAGGCCTACTTAAGCCAAAGGCTATTTCTGAATTCTGCGGCGCCAGGCGTATCGAAGTTGCAAGCTAATTATGGGCTCTCGCTGTTCGTGCTTGGTGTGCTGGTGTTGCTCGTGCTCGCGATTGCCTGTTTGAATATCGCCAACTTGACCGCAGTTAATGCGACGGCGCGCTCGCGTGAGATCGCCTTGCGCCTTTCCATCGGCGCCGGGATGGGGAGACTTTTGCAATTGGTGTTGATTGAAAGCGCACTGCTCGCGTGCGCCGGTGCGGCGGCCGGAGGTGTTTTTGCGTTCTGGTCGGCGCCCTATGTGGTGAGAATGATCAGCTCGCCCGTTGCGCCGACGCAACTGAATCTGCCGGCCGATTGGCGCGTGCTGGGCTTCTGTGCGGTGATAACGTTCGCGGTGACGGTGGTGCTTTGTTTGCCGGCGGCTTGGCGCGTCTCCGCTATAGAACCGGTTAGCGCTTTAAAAGGCGACACCGTGCGGGCGGGAAGCCGGCTGATTCATTCGCTGACGGCGGCACAGGCCGGATTTGGCTTTCTAGTGCTGTTCGTCGCAACACTTTTCATTACCAGTTTCGAGCGCTTATCGAGACAACCCACCGGATTCAATTCCGATCGGGTTGTGACGCTCGAGACACTGACGGCCGCGCCGGTGAAAGCCGTTTTCTGGGAACAAGTGGCAGATCGCTTACGCTCGCTTTCTGGTGTTGAATCGGTAGGGCTCTCCGAATGGCCGCTGATGACGGGCGAGAGCTGGAACAGCTTGGTCTCGGTTAATGGAAGGCCAAACAGGCGGGTGCCGTCATACTTTCTCAGCACATCATCTGCTTGGAGAGAAGTGATGCGAATCCCATTGCTCGCGGGAAGAGACTTCCGCGCGGGAGATCAGGTGCCTGGGTCGGCCATCGTGAATGATGCGTTCGCGAAGGAATATTTTGGCGGTGGCGATCCGATTGGCAAGGCCTTCGACATGGTTACTTTCGGCGGCTCTCGGTTATCGTTCCGCGTGGTCGGCAGAGTGGCGGATGCGCGGTATCGAGACATGCGGGAACCGATGGCGCCGGTGGCGTATGTGCCGTTCACGTCGGAGTATCTAAGAGCCACATTTATCGTACGCACGGTAAGCCAGAATCCTTTGACAATGGCAAGCCGACTACGGCACGAGATTGTACGTCGCCGAGCGGATTTTCATGTGAGCTCGATTCGAACACAAAATGAATTGATCGAATCGCACACGGTACGGGAAAGGCTGTTGGCGATGCTTGCTTTGTTCTTTGCGGCGATCGCGCTTTTGTTGGCCGGAGTTGGGCTTTACGCTTTACTCAATGATGCAGTGCTGCAGAGGCAACGGGAAATTGGGATTCGGATGGCGCTGGGTGCAAAGCCAGAAGCGGTCGCGATCCGAATTGCTACACAGACACTCGTGATGGTGTTGATTGGAGTGGCGGTGGGCTTGACGTTTGCGCTTGCCGGGGTGAGTTACATTAAATCACTACTATACGGAGTAAAAGCCACCGAGACTTGGGTACTCGCTGCACCGGGAGCGATTATTTTGATACTGGCCTTTATTGCATCGATGCCAGCTACGTTTACCGCCGCACGTGTTGATCCAGCGAGAACATTACGCGCCGAATGAGGCATTTTCGCGGGCGAGGGGATGACACCCGCGTTGGTTGGTGTGGTTGTGGGCGTGGCGATTGCTTTTGATCTAACCAAAGTACTCGCCAGCCAGCTTGCGAGCCGAAACATAGCGAGGGCTTCACGAGCAAACGAGGTGACTTAAACCTCACGGACCTCCAGGTATCCTCTCCGTACTTTAAAACTTCTTTTACTCTTCCCGAAGAGCCTGCATCGGGTCTATGCGAGAAGCTTTGCGGGTGGGCAGAAATCCGGCGGCGGCCGCCGTCAAGGCAAGAATCCCAGCGGCCAGAGAAAGCGTCCTGGGGTCGTTCGCCTTTACTCCGTAGAGCAGGCCGGCAACGAGATGCGTGGCGCTGATGGTCGCGACCAATCCGGCCATAAGACCGACCCCGACCAGCATCATCACCTCGCCCAGCACCGTGCGAAGTACTTGCGACTGCTGCGCGCCAAGCGCCATGCGGATTCCAATTTCATTCCGCTGCCTGACCACGTTGTACGACAGGACGCCGTAAAGGCCAAGCATTGCCAGCAGGAGCGCCAGCCCGCCAAAGAATCCAGCCAGCACGGCGAGCAATCTCTCACGGGCCAGCGACTCATCGACCTGCCCGGCGAGCGTTCTAAATTGTAAGGAAGCATCGGGATCGATCGCGGCGACCGCGCGCTTCAACTCCTCGATCAGTGCTGTTGGATTCCCGGCGGCGCCCAACTCGAACGTGACGACTTTGCCAGGCTTCGCGTTTTGGCTCGAGGCAACGTAGACAGTAGGATGAAAATCCTCGCGCAAGTCGAGGTACTTGGCATCGCGCACGAGGCCGATGATTTCGACCGGGTCACCCAGCTTGTTGCCTTGCTCCGCGCGGTAGCGCCGCCCGATAGGATTTTGCCCATGGAAATACTTTTTGACAAAAGTTTCGTTGACGATCGCAACCCGCGGTGAGCCCGCGGCATCGTGGGGATTGAAGTCACGCCCGGCGACGAGATGCGTATCCAGCGTTTCAAAGTACCGGTCGCTTACTTCGTTCAGGAAGACCAATTCACGTTCTGTGCCTGGGGAAGTGTAGCCCTCGATTTGCAAATAGGAAGCGTCCACCGCGCCGCCGAGGGGAGTCTCGTCGGAATCGCTGGCGGAGCGAACGCCGGGGAGCGCGCGCACATGCTCGAGCACTCGCGTGAAGGCTGCGCCGCGTTGTGCGGGCGAAGTCGTTTTTTCGCCCAGGTCGACATCCATCAGCAGGACATGCGCGCGCTCGAAACCGGGATCGAGCGTTTCGAGCCGGACGAAAGTCACGAGCAGCAATCCTGCTCCGGCCACCAAGACCAGCGAGAGCGCCACCTGGACTACGACCAGCACGTTGCCTAGCGGGAACCTGCCGCCCTGCGTCAGGCCGCGCGCATGCGCCTTCATGGCCGCCTGCGGATCGACGCACGTCGCACGCCAGGCAGGGGCGAGCCCGAACAGAAGACCAGTGAGAACCGCCACTCCAACGGTGAACACAAGCACGCGCGAATCGATGTTCAGATCGAGAAACACCTGGCTCTCGCGATACACATTCGAAGCGAGAAGTCCCACCAGCAGCCGCGCGCCCCAACGTGCGAATACAATCCCCAACGCTGCGCCGGTGAGCGATAGCAGCAGGCTCTCGATGAGCAGCTGACGTATCAGACGACCGCGCCCCGATCCAAGCGCCATGCGAATCGCGATCTCCCGCTGCCGCGCAGCGCCGCGCGCCAGAAGGAGATTGGCCATGTTGCTACACGCGATCAGCAATACCGCCCCGACGATCACCATCAGCACTATCAGCGCCTGGCGGTATTTCGAACGGATGCTGGAAAGCCCGTTGCCAGCCATTTGAACGTCGAAGGTACGTTTGAGGTAGATCTCCTGTTGGCTTGGTCTTATGTTCGGCGGTATCGTTGCCTCGTTGATCGGACCAGCCAGCGTTTTGAGCCGCGCCTCGACCTGGTTCATCGAAATACCCGGCTTCGGTCGGCCGATGACACGAAGCCACCCGCCGCGCCGGCCGTCCAGCAAGCCGTTCCCCCCGCCGATAATTTGTTCGGCGCAGAGCGGCACGTAGATCTCGCTTTGCCGGCCGACGTCCACGCCAGTGAATCCGGGCTCGATCACGCCTAGAATTTCGAAACGGTGATTGTCCAATGAGATCGTCGTGCCCGCCACGCCGGCGCGGCCGCCGTATTCGCTTTGCCAGAAACCATAACTGAGTACCGCGGTTCCAGGGCAGGCCCGGCGGTCATCGGCTGTTGTCATCACTCGTCCCGAGATCGGGCGCAGGCCCAGCGTGTCGAAAAACTGACCGGAGACATAGTTCCCTTGCACGTAGCGAGCCTCGCCTCGGGCCGACAAGTCGAAGCGCGCAACCGCGTAACCAAGCACTCCGGAAAAGACGTCCTGGCGGTCTCGCAGTTGCTCCCAGACCGGATTGCTCACAAACGGTTCCTCTATGCCCCAAATGTCATGCCTGGCCATGTTCACCTGCATCAGTTGCTCCGGATGGCTGACCGGCAGTGACCTGAGCATCAGCGCGTCGATGAGGCTAAAGATCGCGGTATTCGCTCCAATGCTTAGGGCGAGCGTCACGATGGCGGTGAGCGAGAACCGGGGGCTGTTCGACAACGCCCGCATGGAAAATCGGATATCCTGCCGAACCTGTTCCAGCCAAAGCCAGGATCGTTCCTCGCGGTGCAGTTGCTTTGTTTGCTCGATTCCACCATAAGTTCGTTTCGCTGCCAGCCGCGCTTCATCCGCACTCATTCCTCGACGTCGAAAATCACTTTCGAGCAGCTCCAGGTGCGACTCAATCTCCCGTGCCAAATCCTGTTCCGCGCGATCGGGCCATACAAAGTTGCGCAGCTTAAAAAGAAAACGCTTTCCGAAAGCCATCTGCTATCGACCCTCCAACAGAAGCTTTTCCACCAATCCCGCTGAGCGCCGCCATCGCCTTGTTTCCTTTTCAAGCGCCCGTTTCCCGGTCTTGCTCACGCTGTAATATTTTGCGTCCCGATTGTTCTCCGTCTTCTGCCAGGTCGCACGGATCCATCCGTTCTGTTCCAGTCGCACAAGCGCGGGATATAGCGTTCCTTGCTTCAGAGAAATCAGGTTTTCGGCAATCTGCTCTACCCGGCTAGCGATGCCGTACGCATGTTGAGGACCGATGGCCGTCAGTACTTGCAGGACAATCAGATCCAGGGTGCCTTTTAGAAGATCGACTCTTTCGTTCTCTTTACTAGACATCCTGGTGCAGTTAATCCTTCAAAACAGTCTACTAGCCAGGCCGGAAATCAGCAGATTCCGGCCCTGCCAATAAACACCGTGAATCAGTGGTTGTCGTTGTCGCAGCATTCGCCGCGGTCGTCGTGTCGATGACAGGGCGTCGCAAGGAAGGCATGCACCTCCCCGTTGATCAGACCATGGCCGGCGATCTGCCCGGATGTGTTGATACCAGCTGCGGATTGCAGCATCCACGAGGAGTTTCTGGGGATTAGGTCGTTGAGATCGACCATCACCCCGTCCCTCCACAGGAAGGCATGCGAATTGAAAGCGGTGTCCAACATGAATCCGACGATTTCACGGTTGTCGTTGATCGTTTTTCGCCAAGGGCGATTTGAAAAAACTCATCGGCGTCAGAACGGCCCGCGTGGGTGATGTCAGATGTCAGCGGCTTACTGCCGGGCTCTGCCAGAGCTTCTTCGCTGCGGTGCCAAAGTTACCGAGATGGTAGATTCCCACCCCAACCGGCTTGAATGTGAAGGCCTGGTAAGGCTGAGCTTTTAGTTGCTTCACAAAGGCTTCAGAAGCAACGCCTGCTGTAACGTGGGGAATATAGTCTTTCCCGCTGGACTTCGGAACGAACGTTTCGACCCAGCCAATTGTTTCGGGATTAGCATCGCCAGCGACGAAGGCAGCAGAAGTCCCGCCGCTCACGGAAAATGGCTCAGCCGCACCGATGATCTTCTCGTGCAACTCCATCAGCTGAGGTGTGCGCTCGATAACGTAGACTGTCACTGCCACGCCCGACCACAAGACGTAATCGATGGCCACTGCCTTTAACTGCAACGAGTCCAGTCGTTCAGCCGCAAGCACCTTGGTAACGGCGGCCGTCACTGCGTCGAAGTCATTTTTCCGCACGAACCGCTGCAACAGCGTCACATGTGGCGCATGCGTGGCATCCAGGTGGTACCCGGCAGGGTAGTTGCCTCGCAACTGTGCGTTCAAGGCGTTAGCTTTGTTAACCATGGTCTGGTCCGGTTCCAGAAGTATGTCGATCGCTATCAGCTTGTTGCCGGTGTTTTGGGCGGCTTTCTTTTCTTGCGCCCCTGCCGGTTGCGCCATGGCTGCGCTCAGCAAGAGGCTGAACCCGAAGCGTAAGGTTTGTTTTCTCATTGCTTCTTCAGCGCCCCCTTCGATGGGCTCGCCTTTCTACAAGCCAACGGACACGATGAAGATTTTGGCTCGGCCGACTCAATTATTTTTGCCGGTAACGAGCGGGGTGCCGCCTTGCACTCTCAGCGAACACTGGCCAGGTTGCTCCTTTCAAGGAACCGGCTTTAAGGTATAGGACTCTTCATGTCGACGCGTATGAATTGTTCCCACCAGGGAGAAGCGGGAGTGCAGCCATCCGGCCATTCGCCCAAGTGGAGGCCAGGCATTGCAAAGAGGTGCCGAAGCCGCAGACATCCGCGCCTTGCCGGCTGGGTTCCTTCGTTTCGGAGTCCACCGCCGCGACCTTGAAAAGATTGGTTGCGGCGCCCGCGCTGTTTGGTCCGCCCAGGGTTCCGAGCTTGTGGAGGCGGCCGCGGTCCCAGAAGAAGGCGGTCTGCTGGGCGTTGATAACAGCTTGCGTTGGATCGCCATTTTGCGAGGCAGAGGCGGAGCCGCCCGTGACCACGCCCGCATCATTCAAGTTATAAGAGAAGCTGTACGGGCCGCCTAGCGTGCCGAGGTCTTCAACGGCGTAACGGGGGAAGTGAGCCCGTAGATGGCTTTCCTGTTGCTGCTCGGCCGCTTGCAGTACTGGAACCACGAGTGCGGCGACCAGGGCGGCACGATAGTGCATGGCGCGAGAACGCGGAGCGGATCCCTTGCAGACCACTGCCCTGATCAACGAGCTTTATCTCAAAATGGTGGATCTGAAGCGCGTCAACTGGCAAAACCGCGCGCATTTCTACGCGCTCTGCGCAAGGCAGATGCGGCGCATTCTGACCGATCTTTATCGAGCAGGAGTTTGCCAGAAGCGCGGAGGAAACCAGGAACTCGTTGTTCTGGATGTATCGACGATTTGTGCGAGCGAGCCACGTCGCGATTTGATGGCCATAGACGAGGCATTGGAGCGGCTGGCGCAGATGGATGCACGCAAGGGCCAAGTGGTGGAATTGCGATTCTTTGGCGGCTTGAGTGTGAAGGAGACGGCTGAAGTCCTGCGCGTTTCAGTTGAGATCCGCGCCCGCAGGTTGCGCCCCTCCAGCAGTTTCATGACCAGCACCGGTTGGCAACAGTGTTCTTCAATTGCGTAAATTGTGCAGATATTGGGATGATTCAAGCTCCAGGCTGCCTGAGCCTCTGCTTGCAGCCTGCTGATCGCCTGTGCATGGCCACGGGCTGTATTCCTCCACTGCCAAGACGCTCGGTCGCTTCGACAAGACTCTGGAAGAGAGCAAGAAGGCCTTGGAGGTGGATGCGGACACTCCCTACCCTTACGCCCATTTGGCAGCTGTGTTGATCTGTCAAGGCAACTTTGCGGAAGCGCAACGCTGGCTGCAGCGAGCATCGGAACGAAAACTGATGCTGCCGGATTTCCTGATGATTCGTCACAACATGGCGTTTCTCCAGGGGGACAACGCGGAAATGGAACGCGCAGGCGTTGCAGCGGAAGGTATGTCCGAGATCCAGGACTGGATTTGGGGTCAGCGGGCAGCGGTGCTTGCGTTTTCGGGGCATTTACAAGAGGCGAGGAGCATGTCGCACCGAGCCGTAGAAATGGCTTTGCAGGCGGACCGCCGGGAGAGCGCAGCGCAGCACGAGGCCGCATTGGCTGTGCGCGAAGCGTTGTTTCGGCAATGTGGCCGAAGCTCGGGCAAGAGCAGCAGCAGCGCAGAGGCTTTCGCACGGCAAGGACGCGCAGTATGGAGCCGTGCTCGCCTTCAGTTTTGCAGGAGATTCGTTCCGGGCACAGGCACTCGCGAAAGATCTGGAGCAGCGCTAGCCGGAGGACACCTTAGTGCAGTTTAACTTTCTGCCCACCCTGCGAACCATTGAAGCAATGCAGCACGGCGAGGCGGATAAGGCGATTAATGCGCTCGATGCAGCGGCTCGCTACGAACTAGCATGGCCGGGATGCTGCTCGGTTGGTTTCGTCGGATCACTCTATCCGATTTATGCACGAGGCGAGGCTTATTTGTCATTGCATCGTGGCCGGGAAGCTGCCGCTGAATTCCAGAAGATAGTCGATCACCGCGGTATTGTCGGTTCGGATCCGATCGCTTTGCTGGCGCATTGGAGGAGAGGCAGGGCCCTGGCGATTTCGGGAAAGAATGGGGAGGCCAAGTCGGAATACGAGCGTTTTCTCTCGTTCTGGCACGAAGCGGATGTGGGAGTGCCGATACTTCGGCGCGTGAAGGCGGAGTATGAAAGGCAACCGGCGCCTATTAGCTGAAAGCGTCCATTTATTTGGACGCACACTTACGCGATTGTCGTCCTTAACTCGGTTTTATCCGCCAAGTCCGAGGGGAATTATCCAGAAAGATAATATTGTAGATGCATATCACCAAATTGTATGCGCATTATCATTCAAATACTTCCATTGAAAAATTGCTCGAACCTCTCAGGAATTTGAACGACTGATCGTGCTTCGAATCCAGACTCTTGCGGAGACGCTCTCCCGCTCTCGAAACCAGGGCAGATAGGTTAGCCAATGCGTCTGTCTCGGAGAAGGCTACGAGGAAGTCCCCGTTTGCGGTGTCCTGCACTCGAACATCGAAGCGAATATGTTCGTCAGCATCTCGGCCAACCACCGTGTAGGCCCCGCTGACAAGCCAGTGGACAACTGTTCGTTCCTCTAACTGCCTGACCAGGCTTGAAATACCCGTGCCGGATGCACCATACCAATCGCGCCTCTTGCCTCCGTTCTCCAACGGGAAGGCAACCAGCCTTCCGCCGATAGCCAGCTCGGTAGTGAACATCTCGGCTAATGCTCCTGAGATCCACGCCTGTTCCGGTCTCTCTGAGAGATTCTTGAATTTCAGCACCCCCAGAGATTTTCGAGTTTCGTCAGGTTGATCTCGCCCACCAGCGGCAGATGCGTCCCTGCTTTCCGTTGGCATCAGGAACCTGTAGCCTCGCCCACGTAGTGTCTCGACGAAGCGTGGATTGTCTGCGGAGTCGCATAAAGCGGATCGTATCTGCTTAATACAACGGTTTAACCCATGCTCGAAATCGACGAGCGTACCACCCCAGACCTCCGCCTGAAGTTCTTCACGCGTAACGAACTGTCTGCTGGAACGAGTGAGTAGAATGAGCACGCTGAGGGCCTGCGGCGAGAGTCTTACAAGCGTTCCGGACTTCAAGAGCTCACCAGTCTCGACCTTGAGCTCGAAAGTGTCGAACCGAATGATTGTCTGCATGGAAGCACCTAACGAAGGCATACGTTCTGGTCCTCGGAAGAGCAGCCTTTGACGAAGACGGCCAACCTCCGTCCTTTCGCTCCTTGGTGCCAACCGCGAGGGCGCGATCCCGGCTCGACTAGTGCAATTCCACTGCCGTCATCCAGGCAGTTTCAACCGAGTATTGGATTCTCTTCCGACTCTTAAAAAATCAGCGCCTTACATGCGCATCAATCAAACATCAAACACCCACACGTTAGCCATGGAAACAGAGGTGAGTAAGTCGTACAAAAGAGTCATTAACAAATCCTGACCGAGTCATTTATGAACGAATTCGGGAAGGATATCGGAGAAAGGACTCACTTATGAAGTCAACATTCGTCTCACTGCTCGGTTTGGCCATACTCTCGGGGACCATGGCAACCGCACAATCAACGGACTCTGGAGCACCGGAGGCCGCCGCCGCAACGGCAGCCACCGTGCCATTTAAAGCACAACTATCGGGGGACCTAGCCGCCGCGGCTGCCGAACGGAGCGCGGACGGAAAAACCCGCTTTGTGTTTACTGTCTACGACCGCGCAACCGGCGGAACAAGACTCTTTGAGGAAACACAGGCTATCCGCGTCAACGGAAGTCAGCTGTATGCAGATGTCGGTTCAGCCACGCGCGGCGGCATTCCGGCCCAAATCCTCGCGCAACACTCGAACATCTATATCGATGTTGCAAGAGCTTCCGCTCCCTGGAGCGCGGTTGGTAACCGCCAACTCGTGGCCTTCAAACCGGCCAACGCGTCTAACGTCGCTCCTAACGGCGTTTACGTATTCGTACCGGTAGACCCGTCCCTCTGCTTCACATGCGGCGGCGCCTGGCCATATCTGGTTGGCTCATGGAGTACGCCTCTCCCCGGGGCGTATGAGCGCCGAAGCGCCTGCGGCGGAGCTTTCGCCAGCTCCACCGACACACGACCCTACCTTTGCTCTCGATAAAGCAAAACCTATGGCGGGGCCGAAACGCCCCGCCTGGATCAGCACCATGCCAGCAATTACCCCGTTTAAAGCGGGCTCTCTTTTAGTCATTGCAGCCTCAGCTCTGTCTCTCCATTCGGAGACTTTGACGTCACCGAAGACAGCAGCACCCGCCATGGACAAGAAAGCTCTTGCTGAATATCTACGTTACGCCGACGGCCTGGGCCCGACCGTCGCTGTTACGGTTGACGATCCGCTCCCCAGCATATTCGCCGGGTTCTATGAGGTGCGCGTTCATCTGGAAGCAAACCGAAACCAAGCCGTGAAAACGTACTACCTGACCAAGGATGGTCAGCACGTGGCGGCTGCTCCGCTATTCGATCTCAAGCAGTCGCCCTTCACGAGCAATCTGCAGCACCTGAAAGAAGATAACTCTCCAGCCCTTGGTATGGCGGACGCCGCCATATCCATTTACGTCTACAGCGATTTTCAATGCCCCTATTGCCGTGAAGAAGCCAAAGTACTGCGGCAAGGGATCGAGAAGAAATATGCCGATCGGGTGAGGATCGTATTCAAGAACTTTCCTTTGGAAGCAATGCATCCGTGGTCGAGAGCCGCCGCCATCTCCGGTGTCTGTGTTGCCAAGCAGAGTGCAACTGCGTTCTGGACTTTTCACGATTGGGTCTTCGAGCATCAAAGCGAGTTCACCGCAACAAGTATCGGCGACAAAGTGCGCGAATTCGTAAACACTCAGTCTCTGAATGAGACCCAGTTCTTGACCTGCATGCATGACGGTTCCGGGGCGAATGAAGTCGAGAAAACATTGGCCGAAGGCCGCGAACTGGCAGTAGTACAGACTCCGACACTATTTGTGAGCGGACGGATGGTCAGCGGCGCGCTTGCCGTGGAACAGTTGAACCAGCTCATCGCGTTCGAAGTGGAGCACGAGGAACGAAAATCTAATTACATTGAAGAAAACCGAGGTAGATAAGCCGTCCATCGTAGTCTTCACTCAGTGATTTGCAATCGAATTCCTGCTCGGGCGCGGGAAGCTGCGGCACTCCAGTCTTCGGGATCCGCAACTTAAGCAGATGCAGGTGACCGATCTCGATCACTGCGGTCGCACCCGAGGTTTGCGGTGCTTCAGGAGGGCTGGGCTTGCTGGTGACCCCGCTGGTGATGAGCTGGGAGGATGACAAAGCTGCAACGCTCGCGCCCGCTTTAATGGCCGCGTCACGCCACCGCAAGACCGCTTCGGGGGGCGAGACGGTGCGCAGGAGCAGGTTGCGTTGCTTTTCGTCACCATCGGCTGCTAAGGCTGCGGCCTGTACTTTAGCGGCGAGCTGTTCGGTAGCAACCGTCTGCTGCGCCGTGCCTGGCTTGGCGAGCAGCACTTTGTCGTCTAGCGCGGCCGATGCGACACTCGGGGTTGCCACCGTCGCGAGCGCTGCTGCGGCCTGGACCTGGCGCATGCCAATCCCAAACCGTAGCGCCGCCAGCTGGCCTTGCGCGAGCCCACCACTCTCAACCGCGAGCCCGACACCAGCACCACTACCGACGGCTGCTCCACCACCGCTCATACCTGCGGCACCTGTCGCACCTACGGTGACAACTGTGCTATCGACGGTGACCGCGGTGGCAGCAGACGCAATAAGGGCTTCTTTGCCTGCCAAGACACCGGCTTCCACCAGCGCTGTCTCCGCGATGGGGATAGCGAGTGGCGCCGCAGCCCCCGCCGTTGCCACAACCACCAGCACGGCTGCCGTTAACACCACGATCACGGCGACGGCCACAATGACATCCGTCTGGTGTTGCTCAATCCACCTGCCAGCGTCAGCCGAAAGGCGGCCCGGAGCAATGTCATCGGCCGCCGCCCGTGCAGTCAAGATACCCGACCGGATCAGCGTGAGGCTTGTCGGATAAGCCGGCGTGGAAGGCCCATACAGGCCGCGCAGAAGCTGGACATTTCGCTCGAACGCCCGCGTGCGCGCGTCGCTCACTTCCTGCCGGAAGTATGCGTTGTCGCAGCAGATCAAATACAGCTCGCCAGGAATGCCTCGGTTGCGCGTAAGCAGAACTTGGCGAATTCGTTCTTGCAGCGGCTTCAGTTCGTCGACCATCTTCCCGAAGCTAACTTTCGAATTTCGCTTCTTGTTCAAGGGCGCGAAGCATGTCGGCCACCTTTGGGTCCGGCACCGTACCTCGCGCAGGTCTCACTCGAATGGTTTCTAGAGCACTGACGAATATAAGCTCTTGTTTCTGCTGCTCGAGTGACAGCCCGAGCAGGAGGTGCTCGTATATCAGCCGCACGAGTTTGGCAGCCAACGCATCTTCCACGGCTTCGGCGCAGTCGTCGGGCATCGCCAGATCGAAGCAGATTTTGTACTGGAGCAGCCCGCTTTGCCGCCGTACAACGTCCAGCCAAAACTTATTCACGCGCACGAGTCCGCGCAGCGCTCTGGTCAGGATCGCTTCCCATCGCCGAAGCTCGTGACGCAGAGTCTGCGCCTGGGCAAGCATCTGGGTAAAGGCAATCCTTCGTGCTTTAGATCCGGGACGCACGGCCAATTATTGCGCCGTAACAGGAGACACGTTTTGGTGTTTCGCCACGTATGAATTGATTTTCATATGTAGTATGCTACTGAAGCAGACCCGGTCAAGTCCGCATGAACAGTGACCAGCGCGACCCGCACGCAGCGAAGTCGGAGTCGCAGCGAATACTAAGGAGGGCAACGGTATGCGCCGGATCAACGGCTTGTCGCACCTGGTACAAGATCTCCGATATGCCATTCGAATTTTCGGGCGCGACCCCGGATTCAACGGACTCATTGTCTTTATTTTGGCTCTCGGCTTGGGCGCGAACCTTGCTGTGTTTAGTGTTACCGATGCCCTTTTGCTGCGCATGCTTCCGATGAAAGAACCCGCATTATTATTCCGCACGGTGAGGGCGGGTGGGAACGCCGACGATTCAGGTGGTGACAGCGCTTCCTATGTCCTTTATCGGAAGATGCAGAAACGCACCAGGGAGCTTGCGGAATTGATGGCTTACCAAGCCGCCCGCCCCGCTCCTATCGCGATTAATGGTGCTGAGCCCGCACGATTCATGCAGCAAACCGTATCCGGTAATTACTTTCGGGTGCTCGGCGTGCCGGCTATTGCGGGACGACTGATTTCGCCGAACGACGACGGAGAGCCAGGGCGACATGCAGTTGCGGTTATCAGCGATCGCCTATGGAAGAGCAGGTTCGATAGAAACGAGCATGCGATTGGAAGCAAACTTCAGTTTGACAACCATGAATTCGATGTCATTGGTGTCACACCCGCCCATTTTTTGGCGTGGAAGTGGGCAAGATCGTCGATGTTTGGACGCCGATCTCGATGGCGCCGGCTGGAACTCTTGCGAACAATCACGATTTTTGGCTGCGAATAATGGGTCGATTGAAGCCCGGCGTTACCGTGGCTCAGGCGGCGGCTCCCATGCAGGCGGCGATGAACGAAACCATGCTAAAGGATGTGCGGGAGCACGCTCCGCCCGGAACGGCAAAGGAAATTATCAATAGATTTCTGACGGGAATGAGAATCAAGGGGGCGCCAGCTGGCGCCGGGATCTCGTCGTTGCGGCACCAGTACCGGCAGCCGCTTCAGATCATGATGTTCGTTGCCGGACTGGTATTGCTGACCGCCTGCTCGAATGTCGCGAATCTATTGCTCGCGAAGGCGGGCGCACGGGGGGAGAGATAACGATTCGTCTTTCCGTCGGTACTGGGAGAGGCGAGCATCCTTCAGCAGCTCATTACGGAGAACTTTTTGCTTGCTTTATTGGCGGCTGGTATCGGTGTGTTGTTTTCATACTGGGGAACGCCAATTTTAGTCCGACTGCTTGCTCCGTCGGCTGAACCGGCGAAGCTTGCCACGGGAATAGACTCGCGGCTGCTGGGATTCACATCAATTCTGTCGCTGCTTACAGTGCTCATTTGCGGCGTACTTCCAGGTCTTCGTTTAGCGGATACCGATATGCATACAGCGCTCAAGAGCGGCACGCATCGCAGCGGAACCCAAAGCGGACTGGCGCGAAAGGTCCTTGTGAGTTCGCAAGTAGCGATGTCCCTGGTGCTGATAATCGGAGCAGTTTTGTTTACCCGTACTCTGGTGAATCTCATGTCGTCGAACCTGGGATTCGATCCGACGAGAGTTCTTGTCACGCAAATAGCGCTTCAAAACCCTGACCACAGAAAGAACTTCGTAGCTGCCTGGAGTGAGTTGCTCCGGAGCGTACGAACATTTGCTGGTGTCGAGCAAGCAAGCCTTTCCTCAGCCAGCCTGTTCGCAGGCGAGCCACAACTGATGGGCGTTCGCACGACGGCCGCCAAGACTCTTCCGACCGAGCCCACTACCGGGTTACTGTTTGTGGCCACCGACTACTTCCAGACATTGCATATCCGATTTACAAGCGGGCGAGATTTCGAATCCGACGACGCGAATGCTGGTAGTCCAATGCGGGCTATCGTCAACGAAGCATTTGCGTGCAAATTCTTTGCAAGCGAAAATCCGCTTGGACGCCGACTTACGAAATTGGCAAACGCTCCAGTCTGGACGGAGATCGTTGGAGTGGTGAAAGACGCCAAGTACGACAGTCTGCGGGAGAGCCCGCCGCCGATGATCTATATTCCCTACAGCAGAATTACGGATTGGATTCCGCCGCAAGGTCATCCGGGCGAATCGATGTTTCTGCAAGTACGGGGGCGATTGGATGCGGTATCGCTCGCGGCAGATCTCCGCAGCGACATCGGGCAACAGTTCACGATTGGTGAGGTCTCACGCCAGCGACGGGTCATCGATGACACTTTGGTGCGCGAGCGATTGCTCGCGACGGTCGGGAATCTGTTTGGTGGTCTGACGCTGGCATTGGCGGCACTCGGTTTATACGGAATTGTGAGTTACGCAGTTGTCCGGAGGAGGCAAGAACTTGGGATTCGCATGGCACTGGGTGCGGCGGCGAACGCGATTTTGCGTCTCATGCTTGGCGAATCAGCCGTCACTGTTGCCGCAGGCGCCATAGTGGGGATTCTCGCGGCGGCGTTCACTACGCATCTGGCAGGAGCACTACTTTTCGGACTAGCACCAAATGATCCGACTACCTTTGTTGTCGCGTTCCCGCTCCTGCTCTCGGTTTCGTTCGCTGCTGCGTTTCTTCCCGCCTACAGGGCCGCAAAAACCGATCCGCTGATCGCCCTGCGTCACGAGTAACGAACGCCAATCCTGGTATAAAAAAGAAGCGCGAGAGGCGCACCCAGTCCGCGGAAAGGGCAATAATCCCACGGGGAAAATATTGAAGGTAATGAATCTTCTTTCAGTCTGAAGGGTGCGGACTTCAGGCACTGCGCGGTGAAAAGAGTTTCTTATGTCAGACGTACTTTCCTTACCGCCCCGTCCCCGCCTGGAGCAGTACAAGAAGCTTGCCAAAGACCTTCAGCAAGCCTGCAAGAGGGGTGACCCCGATGCAATCCGCGACTGGGCCGCACGCTGGGCGGAAACACTTGCCCGCCTGCAGGGGCAAGCGATCACTCCGGAAGTTCGAAGAGAGATCCGCCGGGATAGAGAACGAGTCGAACGGCAGTGGCACAAGATCCAGAAGTCGAATGAGCGTGTGGGCCTCTGCACTCTGGCCGGTGCGCATTTCTTTGTGGCGCGCTGTCATGGTTTCGCGAGCTGGCCGAAGTTTGTCAAACATCTGGAAGGGCTCGCGCGCGCCAATTCGCTGGCGTCGAAGTTTGAACTGGCAGCGGACTCGATCGTCAACGGCGACTTGGCGACACTCTCGAGGCTGCTGAGTGACGATCCGGAGCTGGTGCGCCTGCGCTCTACTCGCGAACATCGCTCGAACCTGCTCCACTATATTTCCGCGAACGGAATCGAGGACTTCCGCCAGAAGACGCCTAAGAACATTGTCGAGATCGCCAACTTGTTATTGAAAGCGGGAGCCGACATCAATGCGGAGTCGGATGCGTATGGCGGTCGATCCACAACTTTGGGTTTGACAGCGACGAGTTGCCATCCTGAAGAGGCCGGAGTACAGATCCCGCTGATGGAACTGCTGATCGATCGAGGGGCCGTTGTCGATGGTCCGGATGGCGGAAGCGCCGTCGTCGACTCTCTTCGGAACGGGCGCGGCGAGGCAGCTGAATTGCTAGCGAAGCGCGGAGCCCGGCTGGACCTGGAAGGTGCGGCCGGAGCCGGCAATCTCGAGATCGTCAGGAGCTTCTTTAACGATGACGGAAGTTTGAGGCCGCCCGCGATGCCGAAGCAAATGAAGGATGGATTCGCCTGGGCCTGTGAATTCGGCCGGACGGCTGTGGTCGATTTCCTCTTGCAGAGAGGGATGGAGGTGGATGCGAAGCTCCCGCACCACGGGCAGACGGGACTGCATTGGGCCTCCTACGGCGGGCACGCGGACACAGTCAAGCTGCTGCTGGAGCGCGGCGCGCCAGTCGATGCCAAGGATGAGAGCTTCGATGGAACGCCCCTCGGGTGGGCGCTATACGGCTGGGGCAATTCGCGAGTCATGGCCGAACGCGGACGATACTACGAAGCGGTCGCAATGCTTGTTCGCGCGGGCGCCAAACTCGATTCCTCGTGGTTTGAAGAGGACGATGAAGAGCGGCGCCGCGCTGTCCAAAAACTGCGGTACGACCCACGCATGCAGACGGCGCTCGGAGATGTGCGGCTAGGGCTTTCCAGCCGTCACTTGCTCGATCGTAACCGGACCAATCAGACCTGATGGACGAAGCGGCGCATCCGCTTTGTAAGTCGGCATCACGGTAAACGTATACTTCGTAGCGCCGGACTGTTGATCTCCGATGAGCCGATTTACCCAAAGATTTGTCACCTTGACTTCCAGGGTGTTGGTGCCGGATTTAACCGCATTCGTCACATCTATCTTGTAAGGCGGGTGCCAAGAGACGCCGAGTGAGCGGCCGTTCACCGACACTTCGGCCAGTTCCCGGACTTCGCCCAAATCGAGCATAAGTTGCTGTCTGGCGCTCAGCCAAGCCGCCGGAACGTCGACGTTCTTCGCGTACGCGGCAGTTCCCGAGAAGTACTTTACTCCGGGATCCGTATTGTCCGTCCACGAACCGAGTCGATCGATCGTGACTTTCTCTGGTGCGCCGAGGTTTGGTGCGAAACGAACGTCCCAACTGCCGTCCAACGTAGTGAGCTTCGTCTCCTGACGGGTGGCAACTGTTTCGCTTGGCTCCGAAGTGGATTGACGGAATACGACAAATACCGACCCATTCCCTTCCAACTCCAGCGGCACCGTCGTGCGCCCGCTCTCGATGTGAAACGAAGCCGGCTCCGTCCCTCCGGTATCCGCGTGCCACAGTTCGGGCCGCTTTCCGGTGACTCGGAAGGTGGCGTTCATCAACTGTGGGGTCTCGGTTCGGTTTGACAAAAAATAGATTTCGGCGTCGGGCAGGCGGCGGTGGAGGAACATGACATCGTTCGTGCCCTGACCTGTCGTGTGGTACTCGAAATCAGAGACAACGCCCAAAGAGGCCAATGCCTGGCTGGCATCTTTGCCCTGAATGACGTTGCCTTTTCCTGCTGTTTTCCCCCACAGTTCGTCTGCGACGGCGGCGAACTCTGCGGGTTTGTCCGCCAGACTGGGAGAGCCGGCAGGACGATCGCCGACTAAGACTGCGCCCGCCTTGACTAGATCGCGCAATTTGCGCAACACAGGCAAAGTCATCTGGTGGCTGCTACCGCCCAGGTACAGGGCACGGTAGTGCATGCCGCTGGGAGTTTCGATGACACCGTTCACAACGGACAATTGATGCAGAATGACATCCGAATTGACGAAATCGAAGCCGTAGCCGATAGGAAGGTCTTTTGGAAGCGCGCTGCCCTCTCCGTACAGCCCGGCAAGAGGCGCCTCTTCGCCGTAAAAGTAGGCAACATCGGCGACGAATTTACCTTGCTGGAGCATGTGAGCATTGCGGGATAGATACGTCACCCAGGGTCCCGCCTGCTCGGCCCAGGTTTCATTGCGATTGAAGTATTGGCCGAAGATCATCAGGCCAAGGCCGGGTTTTTTGTCCGTTAACGGTTGGTGGACTGACGTGTGAATGACTGGCCGATTCACACCGAGAGCAAACTCGAGGTCGATAATCGGCTTTAGCGTACGCGGTGAGAATCCCCACGGCACCAGCGCGGAGGTCATAGATTCGGCGGCCACAAGGTTTTGCCCGTAGATGTGGGCCACGGAGGCTGCCCCACGAATGTCGATGATGTAGTTCGACCGGGGCCCTTTCGCTGGTGAAAATGTCCACATGGCCGACATCGGAATGTCGGCGTGCTGGCGCATTTCCATATCGTCCCCGATGGAGACACGAGTGCCTTCGAGGGACTCGCCGTAGTAGATCAAGCCTCGCTCATGCGCGCTCTTGGCGATTTGCCCATAGTGACTCTGAGCCGTCAGTTGGGCAAGAGTGCGGCGGAAGTCCCACAAGAATCTGTCGCTCATCTCTGCGCTGCCGACGACGACTCCGGTGAGTGCCGGGAGGAAGGGAGTCGGATCGTACCCCCTCAGGTGTTTGAACTGAGCGAGCAGATCCGGCGTCCAGTTGTATGGCCCAACTTCAATGCTATCGGTGAGAAGCGCCTTCACGCCACTATGACCTACAAGCTGCGCTCCCACAGCTTCGACATAGGTGCCGAGATACGTGTCGATATAATCCTTCACGGCTTTTGCATCGAGCTTGTCGACTTCGAGCCCCGTAGCTTCCTTAGTGGCCGGGTGGTTTGTGGTCCCGGTGAGGGAATAGCCGAGGCGGAGAATCACCCACTGTCCCTTGCGGGGCGTCCACTCGATCGACCCGTCCGGCTTCATACGTGTGGTTAGGTCGACAACATCAGCAGGAGCCACCGCCTCTTTGAGATCGATGGGCGAACTGGCTATAGCGTAATAGTCGTTAACCAGGCCGAAGCCCGCCTTCTCTTCAAACCGATTTACGCGCGAAGTGGCGTGGAGAACGAGTTCGTTGACTTCCGCATCCTTATTTGCTGTGGCGCCTGCCATCATTGCGCCAAAGACCCCGATATCCACGCCCGGCGCTGGTTCAAACGGGCCCATCGGCGCGGATGGAGGCGCCTTCTCTATTTTGAGCCGGAAATGCCGTGCCGTGACAGGTGGAAACGATACCGTCTCCTGGGCCACGCGCGTAAAAGGAAAATCGGCGACAGCCTGAAAGGCCTGTCCATCATCGCTTGATTCGAAGCGGTATCTAAAGGGAGGAGCGGGCATGAACAGTCCGACGATCGGCCGAGACAAGGTAACAGCATATAAAGTAAGGGGCGTGGGGTACTCGTAGCGCAACCAGCCGCCATCGGCACCTCTATCCACAGGTACCCGCACGCTTTTAGCCAGGTCACCATCATTGAGGAGCGAGGCGTCGACAGATCCACCGCTTGAAGTAATTGTGGGCTGCGCATCGTCCGTGGCTCCCGCGCCGGGCAGCTGATAAGCGACTACTGCGGCATCGCCATAGTATTGCGGCAGCGCTTTCGGCTCCGAACCGGGAAGAGGTATGTCTTCGCGATGGGACACCGCTTGAAATGGCCCCGTTACCGAAGAAGGTTTCGGAAGGGTGCCTGTGAACTCTTTCCCCCCGGCCACGCGTGTTTCGGTCCACACGAGTTTCTTCATTGCCTCGGCCGGCTTCACCCATGGGCCGCCAGTTTCGCTCCAACCAGGGGAGGAAGCGATGGCCATCTCGAGGCCAAGTTTGTCGGCCATTTCGACTGCGTAGCGAAAGGCCTCTTTCCACTCGGGCGTCATATACGCGAGGCGCTTGTCCACGACTGTCGGGGTAGCCAACGCGGCATCGAAGTTTTGCAGGCCTCCGATACCAACACGATTCATCCACTCCAGATCGAGCTTGATGCCCTCCTGGGTTACGTTGCCGTTCATCCAGTGCCACCATACTCGCGGACGCGCCGCGGCCGGTGGATTCAGAAAATCGCGTTGAAGTGCATCGAGAGTACCCGTTTGATCAACATTCTGTCCAACCACGGCCAGCGCAATTAGCAAACAGCTCGAAGCGGTGGCAACCATCCTGAATCTCATCTGACAGGTCCTCATTTCTCGGCTAGTTTTCCTGCGTGACTGCTCTCCAAGTAACTTACCTCGCCAGCCCCTCCCATAGCACGCCCGCCCGCGATCTGTCTTCTCACGGGTCGGGAGTTGACGCTTTCTTGCGGACCTGCGGGCTAGGACGCAGTCCGAAAGAAAGCGAGTGCTGTTTGAGCGAATTGAGCGGCGGCATCGGCGAAGACGGGACCGTGGCCTCCGTTTGGCACGACCCAGAGGGCGGAGCGCGGGACAGCGCGATACATTGCCAGGGCCATCTCAACCGGATATAGGGGATCGCGATCTCCGTAGACAATCAATGTGGAGGCCGTGATGCTCGACAAAAGAGGGGGCGTGAAATTCATATCGTCATAGCTGTTCTCCATCTCGCGCGTCCAGTCCCATAGGCTTGTGATTTGTTGATCGCCGAGCTTGTGACTTTTGCGCATTCTTTCCCACTCTTGAGGCGTCTGCTTGTCAGCCTCCAGGATTTGTCGCATGATCGCCCGAGCCTGCTCCGGGAAGTACATCGTCGCACTGACGACAACCATCGCCTGAATTCGCTCCGGTTGCAACGTCGCCATGTGTAGCAGGATATTGCCGCCCATGCTCAATCCGATCGCCCGGCACTTCCTGATCCCGAGATGATCCAGCAGGGCGAAGGTATCCAGGGCACACTGTCGGTGCGTAATCGTTTTGCGAGGGTTGCTCGTTCTGCCGTGACCGCGCGCGTCCGGCTTGATAATTGCATATTCGCGCACAAATTGGTCGCCTCCTGCATAGACCCAGTCTTCCTGACAACCGGTACCGCCATGAAGAAGCAGAAGAGGCTCTCCTGTGCCTTCGCTCTCGTAATACATCTCGATGTCGTTAAGCTCGACACTTTCGGCTTTCATCGCATTCATCATCAGGGCCACGTTTCCATCATCGCCAGTGATCTAGTATCAGCGGTGTGTTGAGAAAACTATTGCCAACCCGACATCAACATGAACAGTCAATACTGTTCGCATTGAGCAATTTCCATAACCCGTTCTTCGTAGATGTTGACAGCCTACCAGTAGGCTCAGATAGGATAAAGATGTTGACAGTCAACATGTCCGACGACAAGACCGACGTACCTTACGGAACGCTGGATCTCTTGATCCTGAAAACACTCGATACTCTGGGGCCGATGCACGGCTACCGCATCGCCCGAAGAATCGAGCAAGTTGCTGAGACCCTGGTGCGCTTGAATCAGGGGTCGATTTATCCCGCTCTCATGCGCCTCGAGCAACAGGGCTGGATTGGGACGAAATGGGGCATCTCGGAGACAAAACGCAAGGTCAAGTTCTATTCGCTCACCAAGGCCGGCTTGAAACAACTCAGCATCGAAGTGGCGAACTGGGAAAGGGCGACTGCCCTGGTGGCGCGCTTCCTGGAAGCTGAGTGATGAAGTTGCGCGCGAAGGTCGCCCGTTTACTGGCCCTGTTTCGGCGAAGGAAACTCGACCACGAGGTTGACGACGAGATCCTTGCGCACCTCGAACTGGCGGAACTGGATGCGAGGGCAGCCGGTCTGACGCCGGAGGAAGCGCGCCACGCCGCCCTGCGGAATTTCGGAGGAATTGAACAGATGAAGGAAAATCATCGCGATCACCGCAGCGTACGGTGGATAGAGAATCTGCTCCGAGACTTTCGATATGGGATGAGTTCGCTCGCGCGGGACCCCGGATTCGCCGTGGTCGCGGTTGGATTGCTGGCGCTGGGCATCGGCGCCAATTCCGCGATGTTCAGTATTGTTGACGCGGTGCTGTTGAAGCCGCTGCCTTTTCCCGAACCGGAGCGCATGGTGAGGGTGTGGGAATCCACTCCGCAGGGGAACAATGGCACCACCACGCTTACTTTTCTCGACTGGAAGCGGCAGGCCGATCTCTTCGAAGCGCTGTCGGTCGAAGAGCTTACCAAAGCGGCACTATCGACTGGCGGCGCACCGATGCGCGTTGCGGGCAAGCGGGTGTCGGCGGATTACTTTCAGGTTTTCGGCGTGAAGCCTCAAATAGGACGGACCTTCGCACGGGGAGAAGATCAGCCGGGAGGGCCTTCGGTGGCGGTGCTGAGTCATGCTTTCTGGCGGGCGCAGTTCGCGAGTGACCCCGACATTCTGAAAAAGGATTTGATGCTGGACGGTGAACCGCACCGGATCATCGGTGTCCTGCGGGCGGGCAGTTTTGACCGCGACGAAGCTGTGTTCTGGAAGCCGCTGATCTTCGCGCCCGATCAACTGAATCGCGGACAGCATTGGCTTACCCCTATCGGCCGTCTGCGCGCGGGTGTAAGTCTCAAGCAGGCGCAGGCCCGGATGACCATCTTGAGAGCCAGCCTTAACGGCGTCATTTACCAGAAGGCCTGGGGCTTCGCAATAGATCCTTTCGCCAAGATGCTGGTTGGTGATACGCTGCGCCGCTCGATCTACCTCGCCTTTGGAGCCGTGTTGATGGTGTTGCTTATCGCCTGCGCGAACGTGGCGAACCTGGCCCTGGCCAAAGGAACAACCCGGCGGAAGGAGATGGCGCTCAGGGCCGCGTTGGGAGCGAGCCGCGGCCGTTTGATCGTGCAATTGCTGACGGAGAGTTTGGTGTTGTGTCTTCTGGGAGGAGTGGTAGGCGTTGCGCTGGGCGCAGTGCTGCTTCGCCTGGCCGCCCCGCTGGTGGCGGCATCACTGCCAATTACGGCCGATCTCGGCGTCGTTCTCAACATAGATCTGCCGGTTCTGGGCTTCGCTGCGGCGACCCTGATGGCTGTCCTGATACTCACGGGTCTGCTTCCTTCCCTGCAGACTTCCTTTGGCAAGCTGTCGTACGCATTGAATCAGGGTTCCCGGGGATCGTCAGGTTCCGGCGCAGCGGTGCGCCGGACGATCGTCATCGCTGAAGTGGCGGCGTCGGTCGTGCTGATAGGCGGGGCGGCGCTGCTGTTTAAGAGCCTGGCAAAACTGCAGCAAGTGGACGCCGGGGTACGCATTGACCACGTCACTACGATGTCGGTGGACCTTCCGTCGGCTGCATACCCGTCGCCGCAGAGTGCCGCCACATTCTACGAAGCGGTGGTTCAACGGCTGCAGACGATATCCGGGGTTGAGGAGGCATCGGTCTCGCAGGGCTTACCTCTCCAAGGTGTGGAATGGGGCGAGTATATGAGCTTGCCGGGTGTAAGGGACCCGCTGCTTGTTCGGCTGAAGCTTGTGGATCCGTGGTATTTTGGCGCACTGCAGATTCCAGTAGTGGCGGGGCGGGGAATTGAAAATCGGGATCGCGCGGGCGCTGCTCCGGTCGTGGTCATTAATCAGGAGGTGGCGCGGCAATTGTCCAGAATATTGGGAATCGCGAGTCCGGTTGGACGAACAGTTGGCATTGATGTGCCCGGCTATGGTCCCATCCCGGAGTCGTTGAGGAAGCTGCGGATTGTTGGGATCATTCGCACTGAGCGCACGTCTGCACTGAACACGCCGCCGGAACTGGTGGCGTATTTGCCTCTGGCCCAGGCTCCGCGGCAGGACATCAAACTTGTGGTTCGGACGCAAATCGCGCCGGAGTTGGCCATGCCGGGCATTCGCGACGCGGTCCGGCGGATTGATCCCAACCTGCCCTTGGGGGACGTGATGACCATGGAACAGGTCAAGCAGAAGAGCACGCTGTGGGCAAGGCAGCCCATGTGGGTGATTGGCGCATTCGCCGGTGTTGCGGCCCTGCTGGCAGCGCTGGGGCTTTATGGCGTACTGGCGCATGCGGTGACGCAGCAGCGCCGCGAGATCGGCATCCGCATGGCGATCGGCGCGCGTTCAAGTGATGTGCTGGCGCATATTCTGCGCGACGCCTTCTCAATGCTCATGGTTGGGCTTGCGACTGGACTGGTTGGAGCTGTTGCCCTCACGAGAATGCTGAAGGGTCTTTTGTTCCAAGTGTCCGCACTGGACCCGGCGGCCCTCGCGGTTGCCTGCGTTGTCATGACTGTGATCGGCATGATGGCAGCCTCGATACCAGCGAGCCGGGCCGCTCGTGTGGATCCGATATCGGTGCTTCGCGACGAGGGCTGATTTACGCCGGCTTGCGTCCCCAATTCGCTGAGAAGGTCATGACGCTGGTCCAATAATGCGGGTCCTGGTAGCAGGTATAGAACTCCTTGAGCATTTCCTCTGTAATGTAACCCGATTTGAGCAGTGAGGGCGTCAATTCCCGTATAGACTCAGTCCAGTACGTTGCCCATCCTGACCCGCCGTTAAACTGCGCAGTGTGTCCTTCGCCCGCAACATATTTCAGGCCGAGCGAATCCAGCCACGCAGGAATTCTTCGGCCGATAAAGTAATCGATGCCGGCTTCAACCGACCACTTCAACCATCCTTCCCAGAACGTGTGCATCGAATCCGGCTCGGCGACAGTACAGGGCAGCATGTCCGGTTCAATGGAAAGAAGCAGGCCTCCCGGCTTCAGCGCCGTGACCATTCGCTCCAGGGCCTCACGGGCAGGCGTGAGATGGTGAAGCAGGGCCCGCGCCACCACGAAATCGTAGGAGCCCTGCTCTATTACATCCTGGAGAATATCGATTTGCCGGATCTCAAGACATGGCGCTTGCAGGTCCCCGACGCAACTGAGATCGATGTCGCTCGCGACTACATGACCAGTGGGGGACACGCGCTCAGCCAGAGCCACCGCGATCGATCCGTTACCACAGCCGAGTTCCAGGCAACGCCAGCCTGGACACACGCCCAGCCGGGCAATATGAGCGCGCTCAATGGGATCGAGCAGCTCTGACATGAGGGCTAAACGTTGCTGTTCGCCCACTAGGTCATGGGGCAAAGCATATTCAGGCACTGACTTCGCCTTTCACGAGAATTGCGTGAACCTGCCCCCGGGATTATATGTCAGGTAGAAACAAGATGAGACTCGCATCATTTGGCGCCGAGTGCCGGCGCCGCTAAGCAAATTGACGCAACTGCGTTTCTCAGAGCTAGCCGTTTTCGACACGCGCCTTTATATCCGAGTACGCGATATCGATGAGCCTGCTTAGGGCTGCGGCGTTTGTGGCCGTTCCCGGTCTCAGTTTCACATGGCGCATGAACTTGCCTGTGCCTTGCAACAGGCGGCCCGGATCCGGCAGTGCTGCGCCCTGAAAGAACCCCACGTTTACGTGCGAAGTGAATACATTGACGTAGCCGAAGGGTGCATCTCCCAGACATGCAACCGGACAGCCGTCATGCAAGAGCTCCCGGACTTCGTCCCCGCATTTTCGCATCACCTCAAACCACTGATGCGCGATGGCTCCCAATTCACCTGCATGCTCGTTCATCCACGCCTCGATGGTGGGATCCCGCTCGACAGCGCCGTTGAATCGCAGCAATTCCATTCTCATCGCCGCTCCGGTTTTAAGCTCGTTATCAGTTGCCCGCGCCCACTGCTCCTGCTGCAGGCAGCGAAGTCTTGCTCGGGATTTGACTCACGGACTGGCTGAGCCACGTTTCGAAACGCGTCTCTCCGAGTTGCGCGTCAGCGCCGGGAACGAGCGTTCTCTCGCTAAGCTCAATGCCGTAGTAGCGAGCGCGCGGGTCGGCTACAACCTCGCGCGGATCCTCGAGTGCGACCAGATCCCGCCGGATCAGTTCATAGAGAGGAAACTGTTCCGGCCCCCCTACTTCAACGATGCCATTCACTGGTGAGCCCATCGCGATCCAGCAAACAGCACTGGCGACGTCGTCGGCCGCCATGGGCTGGATGAGGGCGCCCGGCAGGCGTACCGTATTACCGTCGGTGGAAAGATCGGCGATGCTTTTTACGAATTCGAAGAACTGCGTCGCGCGAATAATTGAATAGGGGATTGAGGAACCCTTGATCAAATTCTCCTGAGCGAGTTTTGCGCGGAAGTAGCCGCTTTCGAGCAGACGCTCGGTTCCCACCACCGACAACGCGACGTGATGTCCCACGCCTGCGGCCGCCTCATAGGCGAGAAGGTTACGGGTTGATGTTTCGAAGAACTTCATCACCGCGGCGTCCTCCCACGAGGGGGCGTTCGATACGTCAACGGCCACCGACGAGCCCTTCAGTGCCTCAGCGAGTCCCTCGCCTGTGAGCGTGTTGACCCCGGAATTTGGTGACGCGGCAACTGCTTCGTGGCCGCGCTCGCGAAGCTTGGTGACGAGTTTCGATCCAATGAGGCCGCTGCCTCCGATGACTACGATTTTCATGATTGTCTCCTTAGTCTTTCGACCTGCCCATTTCGAACATGCTGGTCGTACTCGCTACGACCGGACACCCCATCGTTTTGTGAGACGATGCAGTCCTCAATTGATTTCAGTTGCTGCTCGCTCGACTGACCGTTTTGCGAGACGATCTGTCACGAATGATCATCTTCCATCTTGCACGAGCAGCCGAAAAAGTCTACGCTCCGTCGACAACAGGCGCCCGCCATTTGAATTTCGTAGTGGCGCTACAACTGTATGCTGCTTCCCGAAGTATTGCTCTGCTCGTCTAATCGGTCCATGCGCTCGCTGGGCGGTCGCAACAAGGCGTCAAGATACTCGCAGTAGCGATGGCAGACCATGCTGCGGACACATCCAGCTCTGGGCCGTTAGTGGCGGAGTAATCTCAATCGACCATCGCCAACTTCCCGATGGAGGGTGCATCGAGATCGACTTGTCGAGGGGGTTCAGCGCCGCACGGTTTCCGAAGAGCGAAGCGCCTGGAGGATGGGGGAGTAGGCGTATTTGTCGGTATATTTCGAGAGTGCGCTACCCAGTGCAGCATCCTGGTCGGATATGCGGCCCACTTGGGTCGTACCTACCCAAAGATTCCCTCGCCGATCTTGGTAGACGGAAGTGACGCCGCCGCCGGTCAGACTACCTGGATTCTGAGGATTATGCCTGTAATGGACGAAAGTTTTGGTAGCCGGTTCCAAACGGTCCAGCCCGAGGCCGGTACTAATCCACAAGTTGCCACTGCGATCCCGATAAATACAATTCACATAGTCATCGATTAAGCTTGCTGGTTTGCCTGACTCATGACGCGAATGTGTAAAAGTGTCGCGGCTCGGGTCGAGCCGGTCGAGCCCGCCATAGTTGGAGCCGATCCAGACAATGCCGTCCCGATCCCTTATAAAGAACCATGATGGAATCGTCAGCCGGGCTATTCACATTTCCACGTTCATGTCGGTAAGCCTTCAGCCGGTAGCCGTCGTACTTGTACAACCCGTCCGAAGTTCCCAACCACAGGAATCCGTAATCATCCTGCACAATGCTTCGTATGCGGCTGTGAAGCGATTCCCCATTTACCGCAAGCCGCGTGAACTGCATCAGGCTCGCGGAAACTACCGGCCCGCTCTGAGCAGATTAAGAACGAAAAGTGGGCCTGCGTCTACGAACCGACCTGTGGAGAACAAGCTCGTGCTGCAGGCCTCCATCCAATTAGTTAGCGCGCGTTGTGCAAGCTGTGGATTGAGGGAACAAGATGACACGCATACGTAATCGGCCGCGTAATAAGCGCGAAAGCGCATCTCTTACACCGGTAGTCAGGTTGCCCGCCGGCTTCCGAGTGCGATCCGGCCTGCACTCGGGTATAAGTGATACGATTGGCCGCAGCTGCAAAAATGTCGCTCTTCAAACCGACCTCCGACGAGCGTGACACCTTGAAGAAAGCCGTTGCAAAGTTCGCGCGCGAGCCCATCAAATCGCAAATGCTTTCACGCCTTGACCTAGAGGATGCGGAATACAGCCGTGGCAGCGAAGAATGGAATCATCTCAAGTTCTGTGTCGAGCAGCACCACCTTCACCTGCAAACCGAACTGCGCCGGGGCTCGAAAAAGAACCCCCTAAAGCTCCAGTTGGACAAAGCGGCTCCCTGGCAAGAAAATTTCATCCTAACTTTTCTTGAACGATTGTTGCTTGCCTGTGACCCTGACTCGCGTCCACGGTGAGGGAGAGTGCATAGTGTGCGTATTGGCATATGCCCGAGGAGCATGGATTTTGAAAAACCCACGAATTGCCGTCGTCGGCGCCGGACCCGACGGCCTGATTCTTGCCCGTACGCTGCATATCCACGGCCTGGATGCAGAAGTCTTTGAGGGAGCAAATTTCTTCAGCCCGACGGCAGGTCGCTGGATATGCATGCGGAGTCCGGCCAGTATGCGATCGAGTGTGCGGGGCTGACCGCTGCGTTCAAGTGCACCGCCCGGTATGAGGATCAAAAGGGTCGCGTCTACGACAAGCACGGCAACCTGCTTTTGATCTACGACGACATTACTGAGCACGCGCGGAGCTGGCGGCGGCCGGAGCCTGAACGCCATTGACCAGGTGTTCTCAGAGGATGGTCTGGCCCACATCCTTCAGTCGATGTGAGAGCCCGGCGGAGAAGATTCCGCATCGAATGGGAAAGTAAGTCCGCTGTCTTGCTAAAGACTGGGCTTCCGTCAAAGAGCAAGATCCATTGCTGCTCGACTGCAGATCGGTAACGGGAATCGGCTTGCAACAGCCGAAGATCGGCCAACAAATCGCCGTTAGAGTTTTGGGATTCGCTGTAGTGTCCGAAAGCGTTCCCGTTTGCGTTACCCTGCGGAGTGCCCTATCGTGTCGACATCTCTTGCCCGGCTCCCGACTCCTTTGACCTTCTAGTGCAATTGGGAGCGCTCGATGTAGAGTCGGTTGACAACGGACTGGCGGCCATTATGCCTGACGGCGTGACCGAGGACATGGTGACGGGTGCATTAGGTGTGCCGAGCGTAAGCGTTTCGGCTGCGGTTGCGCGAGATGACGGGTCGGTCTGGCTGTTGAGTCCACGAGACGTTCGTATCGGGCATGTTCTGATCGCCTCACCGGAAGCCGACGCTCCACCCAAAGCGCTTAGGTTGATCGATTCCAATGCTTTTGGAACCGGACATCATCCAACCACAGCACTGTGCGTCGAGGCTCTCGACGAGATCTTAAGTATCGAGCATTTCGACAGTATGCTCGACGTGGGCATCGGATCGGGCATTCTGGCATTGGCAGGGCTGATGATGGGCGTGCCACAAGCCGTTGGCCTGGATATCGATGCCGATGCGCTAAAAGCCGCGGCGGAGAATGCGCGCCTGAATAACCTCGCTGACCGTTTGCAACTTGTCCTTGGCGGCCCCGATGTTTTGGATGGCGCCTGGCCGCTTGTCGTCGCGAACGTGCTCGCCGCTCCTTTGATTGAAATGGCGCCAGTTCTCGTGCGCCGAGTGGGGAAGCGTGGGAGACTGATTCTGTCCGGGATCCCGTGGTCGCTCGAATCCGAAGTGACGCAGACCTACCAGCATCTCGGAATCCGACATATCGCATCGAAGACACGCGGCGGGTGGACAATGCTGATGGCTCAAGCTTCGTGGTGAGGCATCAGGGTGGGCATGCATTCGGACTACGACGCACAAACCTGCCAATCACGAAATGGCCTCAGCTGGCGGAGAGATGGCTGCGGACGATAGCAATGATTTCGGGAGTAGGAGCACTTGGACACGTTGTCAAGCTGGATCGGAGTTGCCGGGCCCGGCTTACTGAGTGGATTATGACCACTGAACCTAGCGAGAGCTGACTGCTCCTGCGAAGTCGGCTCAGGCCAGGCCAACTTCCAGATTGCGTCATTCGGAAACAATCTCGCCGAACTCAAGCAATGCCCGCGAATTCACGACTTTCCTGCGTGGTCTCCATACTCCCAGTCGTAGGGTACGTCGGTATCGCCGAGAACAAATCTGACCAGTTCCGCGAAACCTGCTTCGGAGCGAACATCATTCGAGAGGATCAAAATGCAACGCTGGGTGGCCTCGATGCAGACCATGGTGTTGGCGGTTTGGCCGTCGTGGCCGCCCTTGTAGAAACCGCGGCCCTGCGGGCCATCGAAAAGGATGACGCCCAAGCCCGAGTACAGGTCTTTTCGCTGCTCCGCTATCGGCAGGTCAGGGAGGAAAAGGGGAAACAAACTACGAGTGGCTATGTGCAGCACCGGCCTGGTGATTTCGGCATGTGAGGCGGGACTCAGGCCATCACCGCGCACCAGGGCGGCGGTAAACTTCGACAGGTCGGAGGCGGTCGTGTTCATTGAACCGGCCGCGCGCACCTTACTGCGCTTGTCATGCGGCTGCGGCTGGCCCTGATCGTTCCATCCATCGGCGACGTTGCTGTCCTGACCGTTACGCCACACCAGGCTTGTGCGGGTCATCCCCAGACGGTCGAAGTTGGCTTTGCTCAGATCGCCGACATCGAGCCCCAAGCCCTGCGTCTTGCGGCCGTGTTCGACGACGAATTGCAGCAGAATGAAGCCCTCGCCCGAATAGCTGAAGTGCGTGCCGGGATCGAAATGTATGCGCAGCTTCTGATCTGGTTCGATGAACCAGAAGTTGCTGAAGCCGGTGGAGTGGGTCAAGCACATACGAGGGGTGATCTTTTTCCAGCGTGGGTCGTCGGCGAGGTTCTTGTACGGTCCATACTTGTCCGGAAAGACTGGATCGGGCCCGTAGCTCGGCAACGGCTTGTCGAGATCCGCCTCAATAGGAGTATCGAGGTTGAGCTTGCCCTGATCGACCAGTTGCATCACCGTGTATGCGAATACCGTCTTGGTGAGCGACGCGCCGTACATGACGGTGTCCGTTGCCAGCGGATCTCCCTTGGCGTTACGGATCCCGTAGGATTGAACATAGCCGACCTTCCCGTGATCGATGACCGCAACAGCCATGCCTTTGGCGTGGGTCTGGGTCATGATCTTGCCAACTTCAGCATTGATCGCGGTACCGTTCGGTATGGTTTGTGCGACAAGCGCAAAGGGAAGACAGACAGGCAAAAGCATAAGAGCGCTCTTTCGCGCTTTCATAGCGACAGTCCTCGCACAACTTGATGGTGACCTATGATCTTCTCCACGTAGAAGCACCTTCCTTGAGCCTCGTATATAATCATTCGGCTTCCTTTAGGAGGAAATCAAATGCGAATGTTGCTGAGAGTATCGATTCCAGTGGAAACTGGAAACGCCGCTGCGAAAGCCGGAACCCTGGGTTCGACGATCGAACAAATTTTAGCTGATCTCAAGCCTGAAGCGGCCTATTTCTTCGCCGACGACAACGGCCAACGGTCAGGTTCAATTGTGTTCGACATGAAGGACTCATCGGCGATTCCAGCGATTTCCGAGCCGTGGTTTCTCGCCTTTAACGCAAAGGTATCGTTCCGGCCGGTTATGAGCCCGGAAGACCTTGCCAAAGCGGGTCCATCGATTGGCAAGGCTGCTGAGCGATACGGAAAGTAAACTACAGTTGCAAGTGCCGGCGACTTGGCCGGAATTGCGATATCGTCGTGAAGATCGGCCAACGAATCGCAGTTCGAGTTTTGTGATTCGCTCTAGCTGTCCGAAAAGCGTTCGCGTTTTGCGCTACCCTGCGGGGTGCCCTATCGTGTCGACATCTCTTGCCCGGCTCCCGACCGGCATATCGCATCGAAGACACGCGGCGGGTGGGGTCGCTTCGCGCAAACGCGGGAACTCGCCAGATTCGTCGACCGAACCGAAGTCCGTCTCCGACGAAGAAAACCTCTTTCCCATCCCCGGACCAGACCGGACTCCTGTTCAGCCGATTCCAACGAGTCAGGGCCCGCGCCTCGGTGGCCGGCCCGTTCTCCTTTGGCACCTCGAGGACGTATATATCGCCGACGACCAAACTGATATTTTGCGCATAGGCCAGGTAACGCCCGTCCGGGGAGAAAGATGGACTAACATCCGATTCTGATGCCACGGCCGGCGACCGGTAGGCTAACCGCCACTTTCGTCCGGTCCTGACCGAAATGAGGATCAGCCTCATTGGGGACAACGGTGTTTCCTTATCGGAAGTAGCAATCCATTCCCCATCCGGAGACCAAGCCGCTCGAATCTCTGTTTTGATACGTTCAATCTGGAGCTTTGCCAATTGCCGCTCCGCTCCTCCCGAGGACGGCACTACCATGACGAGCGCGTCCTGATCCGAGAGAAAACGCAGAAAGACGATGTTCTGGCCGTCGGGTGACCAGCTTGGGCTCAGGTCATCAGCCGGATCGGAGGTCAAACGGGTGATCTCTTCGGAACCGATAGTCTTGACATAGATGTCGTAATTGGAAGAGCGTCCCCCATTAAACGCGAATGCCACTTGATTTCCATCTCGAGAAAGGCTAGGCTGCAACTCTTCTCCGGGAAAGGCCGTCAGGGGCGTCACCGTAACCGATCCGGCCTCGCGCGTTAGTATGTGTTGCAACCCATAAATCGCACCCAGACCTCCTGCGACGACGGCTGACAGCAACCACATCCAGTGGGGCGTATGAGAGGGACGGGCTGCGAGTTCTGCCGGGAGCGGGGTTCCATCCAGAGCGGCGGTTGAATCGTGTCCTCCCACCAGGCTCTCTATGGATAGTCGCGGAGACTCCTCGCCCGGAAGCTCCGGCGGTTCCTCGTGTACCTTGCGGGATTCCCACCAAGCGTCAAGCTCCGTCTTGTAAGCGTACACGGATCCGCCCTTTTGATGTCCGTGACGATGAATTGGGAGGTTCTCTTGCACTTCCCAGCGGCGCACCGTCCGGACGCTCCGCTTCAAATAAGCAGAGATCTCCTTCCAGGAATCCAGCCGGTCTTCTCGCGAAACAGATACAGTCTCCGCCCGGTTACTCAAGGGGTTTTCATTATACAAATCGTGGGGTCATTCTGGGGCATCACGATGAGCGCATGGGACAAAGACTGCCATAAGTGGTCACATTCTCCGATGGCCCCTCATTTGTCTTGCCTTTTTAGTAACTTCGCGTAACACTCACTCAAAAGTCGTGCCGGTTAGAGTGCTTGCGCTAGCGGCCTTCTACTCGGATCGGAATCATCGGACGAAACGCATCGCGCCGGGAGCGATTTAGAAGGAGTTCGGTGGAAATCGGAGTTTTTAGAACACACGAACGGAGGAAATCTGATGTATCTCCCTATTAGTTTTGGTCGGCTTTGGGGCCCGATCATAGTGGTTAGCGCTGGCTTACTAGGTGCGGCGTCCTCCAAGGTTGCCGAAACTTCGGTTCGAACTCCGGGAATTGATCGACGGCTGGCAGCGGTTTTGCGTCAAGAGAGCTTTACGGGTAGGGTCGAAGCGAGTCTCGAAAGGCGGCTGAGACGTAAACTTGACCCGGATCTCGCAAATATCGGGCGGCTCCTGTGGTTCGATACCAGCGGCGGCCTGCATGACGACAATACTTGTGGTGGTTGTCACGCTCCGGCTAACGGATTCGGGGATCCATTGTCGATTGCCGTCGGCATTCAGAACAACGGCATAGTAGGCCGCAGGCGGGAAGGCCCCCATAATCAAAGGCGCACGCCGAAGGCTCTGAACATTGCGTTCCTCCCGGCGCTGATGTGGAACGGCCGCTTCAACTCCGCTTCTGGTGATCCATTCGATAATTCACGGGGATTTAAGTTTCCGCTGCCTGAAGGTATTACACGCTTCCCGGCGGGCGATCCCATCATCAAGCATTTAGCTCAAGCGCAAGGCGAGATGCCCCCTACCGAGCTCACCGAAGTTGCAGGCTACACAGGAACCAGGGGCACACCCTACTCACTCGGCCCCTCATTCGATCAGTTCGATGACGGAAAGGGTTCTAAACTTCCGATTCCGGATGCCGAAGGCTACCGCAACGATCCCATACGGCAAGCCGTACTCGATCGACTGAATTCGACTGAGGGTTATCGCGAGCTTTTTGGGAAAGTCTACCCGGAGGTGAAGGCTGGCGCGCCCATCGATTTCACCATGTTTGGCCGCGCTATCGCAGAATTTGAGTTCACTCTCACATTTGCAAACGCACCAATAGACCGCTTCGCGCGAGGCGACCATGACGCGATGACTCTTCATCAGAAGCGAGGAGCGCTCCTCTTCTTCGGAAAAGCCAGGTGCGTAAGCTGCCACGCCGTTGCCGGCAAAGCCAACGAGATGTTCAGCGACTTCGAGGAATACAACATCGGTGTTCCCCAGATCTCGCCTGCATTCGGAGTGGGCAAAGGCAACACCATTTTTGACGGACCCGGTCAGGACGAAGACTTCGGCCTCGAACAGATCACCGGAGATAGCGGCGATCGGTATCACTTCCGAACTGCACCGCTTCGCAATCTCGTGCTGCAGCCGGCCTTTTTCCATAACGGCTCATTTACGCGCCTCGAAGACGCCATCCGGCATCACCTGAACGTCTACGAGTCCGCCCGCAATTACGATCCCGCTTCTGCTGGCGTCGAACGGGATCTCCGTCATGTCGGCCCCGTTGAACCTGTCCTGATGACGCTCGCCCCCGAACTGAAGAATCCCATATCACTGGAACGATACGAACTGCAGGATCTGCTGGCGTTTGTCAGGGACGCTCTGCAGGATGAACGGGTGACTAAGAAAAAGCTATGCGCTCTTATCCCCGACTCCGTTCCCAGCGGACGACCGCTTCTGAAGTTCACCGCCTGCCAGAAGGAGCACGAGTAAGCAGTGGCAGATTACCGGCCTCTTGATCGGGTCGAATGAGAACCAAAAACAACGACCAACAAAAACCCCCAGGAGACCGTCACCTGGGAACGAAAGGAGAAGTCATGAAACAGCCTGTCGACAATATCCTGCCGATAGCGAAAGCCGCCACACGCCCCCGCTTCAGATCGCTTGGGGTGCTGCTGGCGATCACCCTCCTCGGGCCGCTCGCTGCGGCTCAGGCGGAAACCTGGAGCTTCAAGCTCGTGAGCGCACCCATTGCCTTGAATAAGGCTAGTCCCAGATTCGAGTCCATCCGCCTGAGCGGCGGCGGGACATTTGATCCCGGGCTTCGCGCGGTCGCCGCGAGCGGGACCTACACCCTGTTTAACGCGTTCGACCACCCCAACGGTCCGGTTGTGAACGGCACGTGGCACTCGACCGGCTTCGTGAGCTTTACGCCAGTCAGGTGGTCCGACGATGAGGACGAGGGGGAAGGCGTCCTGACGATCTCGATCGCGACGGTCGACGCGGATGGGACTCCGGGCACGGGACAAGTAACCTTGACGAATAACGGCATCCGGGGCCCCATCTATGCCGGTGAACCGTACATCGTGCCGCCGCGTGGGTCAGGCGGGCGCACGACGTTCGAAAGAAACGGTCGCCGGCCGTTCTACCCGCGAGTTCCTTAACCAGTAACTCAGGGCCTATGGGCAAGGTTTACGGCACGCTGCGCCGCAAGAGGTCAGCCCGGAACCTTGCCCCACCTGCATATGGATCCGTGTCGAATGGTCGCAGTTGCTTATCGGCAAAAACACTCGCTGCATAAAGCACGACCTCCGGCAGATCTCATCGTGAGCATGCGTACGGTGGAGAGTTCGCTTTGATACTGTGAGTCCAGGATGGATCGGTCGACCAGGATGGATCGGTCGAATGGGTACGAGGCTGTGGCTGGCGAGTTTCTGGCCCGCCGTGGCAGTGGCCGCTTTACTGGGGTCGGGGTGCATGCGGTACGGGAGTGGGCGCGAACATTGCCAAGCGCGGCCGCAGTCATTGATCTGGGCTGCGGGCCGGGTTTTCCCATCACCGAGGTTCTGGTCGCCGAAGGACTTGAGGTCTTTGCCATCGATGCAGCGCCATCCTTCGTCCAGGCATTCCGACTCAATCTCCCAAACACACCCGTCGTTTGTGAAGCTGTCCAGGATTCGACATTTTTCGGCCGAACCTTCGATGGGGTCCTGGCATGGGGGCTCATGTTTTTGCTGTGCCCCGAAGACCAACGACGATTGATCCAAAACGTCGTCGGCATATTGGTGCCGGGCGGCCGGCTACTCTTTACCTCCCCTGCGGAACCCTTGGTGTGGAACGATGCAATGACGGGATTGGAATCACGCTCGCTTGGAGCCGAAGAGTATCGGAAACAGCTCTCAGCCGTTGGCCTCTCGGTAACGAGTGAGTACGAGGACGAAGGCCAGAATCACTATTTCGATGCCTCTAAGCAGTAGCTGCCAATCGGTACTGGCCAATACCGCTGAGCGGTGGGCAATTTAGTCGTATGGGTAGATCCTCGCCATGATCAACGATTCCAAAATTGTAAGTCAGATACTACGCGAACCCTACAGGGCTGGCAATGGCGAGTGGTCTGCTTGGCGGCCTTGTTACGGGCCGACGGTCGATGATCGGGAGACGAGCCCGGTGGATACGGACGGATAAATCCCGGAATCGACCGTTCAGAGGTTCCAACGCGAAGGGCACCAAGAGTTTTCAACAGAACCATCGGTTTGTGCAACATACACAGCCAGCGCCAGGCTTGGAGAAGCCTCGATGAATGCAGCGCGTGCGCTCGGCGCGTGGCCCGGGCGGCCACCGAGCAGGATGTCATTTCACTCTGCTCGCAGCGCTTCGCTAGGATCCACACGCGTGACCCAGCGCGCGGGCAAGTAACTGGCAACCGCTGCCGCTGCTAGTATGCCAACCGCAACGACCGCATAGGTGAGAGGATCAGCAGGGCTGATTTCGAACAGCAGCGTGGACATCAGCCGTGAGAGCGTAGCCGCGGTCGCGAGTCCGACAGCCGCGCCGATTCCGCTCCAGAGAAGGCCTCTGCCTAGGAACATTCTCTTCAACTCGCCCTGTTGCGCGCCGAGCGCCATGCGGATGCCGATTTCCCTGGTTCTTTGAGCAACGGTATATGAGATCACGGCGTAGATTCCAACGACGGCCAGCAGCAATGCCATGCCGCCGCTTATCGCCAGCAGGGTCAAGGTGAAGCTCGTCCGCGCCATCGACTTGTCATAGATCTCCTTCATCGTCCGGATTTCGGTGATCGGGAGGCTGCCGTTCACGGCCCAGACGGTCTTACGAACTTCGGTCAGGAAACTCTCCGTTCCGGCGCGCGAACTGCGAATCAGGAACGGCATCGAATTCTGCGCCCGCAGCGGCCAATATACAGATGCTGGAGCTTTCTTATCCGCGCCGTCATGCCGCAGGTCGCTGGCGACTCCGATGACTTCGCTCCAGGGATCGTTCGGGTTCGAGCGGATCTGCTTGCCAATCGCGGCCTGCGAGGACCCCCAATACGCGCGGGCGAAATTCTCCGAAATGATTACCACTCGCCGGCTTTGGTGAATGTCGGCCCAAGTGAATTCGCGCCCGGCGGGTATCGGGGTCCCAAGAACGTGGAAGGAGCCTGGTGCCGCGGTAATGAAACGGCGCAGCGGAGGAATCTGGTTAGCTGCATAGCTGTGATCGCTGGCGAAAATGGGGTCCTGCGACATGAATCCCGTCATGGGCAGACCGTTCAAAATGCTCACCTCCGACACGCCGGGAATGCTTGCCAGGCCATTCACGAGGTTATGTTGCATCTGCAAAACATCCGGGTCTTTGGGAGCGGCAGTTCGTGAAATGGAAATTCGCAGGGTCTGCAATGCTTCCGGGTTACGGAACCCTGGATGCACACGGCGGATCGATTGAAACGTACGGATCATCAGGCCGGAACCGATCAGCAGAACCAGGGCCAGGCCTACTTGGACCACGGTCAACGTATTGCGGGCGAAGTTGCGTTCGCGGCCGGCGCTTGCGTTACGTCCTCCCGCCCGCAGGGATTCGGCAAGATGAACACCACCGTGCCTCAGAACGGGAATGACTGCTAACGCGAATCCTGCCAGGACGGATATCCCGAGGGTGAACAGCAGCGCCGTCGAATCGACCGAAATCTGTTCGACTCTCGGCAACCGTGCCGGGCTGAGCTTCAATACTAACTTTACGGCCGCGAAGGCAAATCCGACGCCAAGACACCCACCTGTCACCGCAAGGGCAAGACTTTCGGCAATCATCTCGCGGGCGATGCGCACACGGCCGGCGCCGAGAGCCGAACGTACGGCGAATTCCTGTGCTCGGCCTTCCGCACGGACGAGCAGTAGATTTGCCACGTTGGCGCAAGCGATTAACAAGACGATCGCGATTGTCGCCATCACCACCCAAAGGCTTCTGCCAATATCGCCGAGCAGATCATCGACGAGCAGCCGGACATTTGGGCCCAGCCGTGCATCCTCCATCATCTGCTTGCTCATTCCATCGGGCGGGGGAAACTTATTTAATTCAATGCCGATCATCCGCGCGATATCGCTGTTAGCTTGCTCGATGGTTACTCCGGGACGTAGCCGAGCGATCGCTTGGAAGTTATAGCCCGCCAGGCGCACGCTGGAACGGTCGAACCGGAGAGGCATTAGGAGATCGTGGCCCATGTCCATGAACCAGAAAGTTTTCGGAAGCACGCCGATGATCTCGCGGGCGGCGCCGTCGGCCATGATGCGGCGTCCGATAACTCTTGGATCGCCACCGAATCGGCGCTGCCAGTATCCATAACTGAGCATGACGACTTCAGGACTTTTGTCCCGGTCGTCTTTTTCCGTGAATTCACGGCCAAGCACTGGATGTACTCCGAGCATCGGAAGCAGGCGGAAGGTCAAGCTGATTCCATCCACACGCTCGGGTTCGGCGAATTCGGTAACAGTGACAGACTGGCCATTCCAGATGGCCACGTCGGTGAAGGTCCTTGAATCCTCGCGATAGGTCACGTAGTCGGCAACCGACGCATTCAGATCCTTGATATTGACACCCGGCGCCGTTTGCCAGACTCCGATCAGACGGTCCGGCTCGCGGAAGGGCAGAGGCCTTAGCAATACGCTGTTGATAATGCTGAAGATTGCGGTGTTCGCGCCGATACCCAGCGCCAAGGTGAGCAGCGTAGCAAGAGTGAATCCAGGCGTGAAGGTGAGGCGGCGAAGAGCGTACTTCAAGTCACGGATCAAGTCGTACAAACGTGATTCCTCCAAACTTACTATTACGCTTAAGGATCCTTTTAGTTCGCAAGAACTGCGCGCACATCCTGGTCCTAGTAATCGCAAGCCAGTCTTCGGAATAATCGGCGATGCTGACGGCGTTCGCGCGGGAGTAACCCGTCGCGAGGGGCGCTACGCGTTAGCGTGAACCGCGAGCGCTTGGGCGAAAGCGAACAAAGCGGATCGGTCGCCGCAGCATGGTTGCCCGCCATCCGCAGGGGTACAATTTACGTTCGACTGAACGTTAATGGCCATACCTGATTTTCAAAGCTTCTCGTACCTGTACTACGGCAACTGCAGACGGCAGGGAGCATTCCTCATCCGAGATCCGTGAGAAGGCTGCCGCGAAGCTGGCCCTCGCTCCCGACGATTTAGATCAGAAGCTTCCAAGCGGTGTTCAGACTGTCTTCGCTAATCGCGTATCGTGGAGCACGGTGTGCCTTGCTAAAGCCGGCGCTCTCAAACGGCCGAAACGGGGAATCTTTCAGATCACAGAACGCGGTCAGCAGCTCCTACAGCAGTATCCAAGCCGATTCACTAAGAAGGCGCTCAGCATCTATCCGGAGTTCATCGCATTCAGCCGGGGGCAAGTGGCGGACGGCAGTATTACAGAAGAGAAGCCCAACAACATACAACCTCCGGATGACTCGGCTCGTTCGCCTGAAGAGGATCTGATTAGTGCATATCAGCTGCTTCGAAGGGCCTTGGCGAACGAATTACTGGAAGCCGTCAAAAAATCTACGCCTCGATTTTTCGAGGAACTCGTAGCCCATCTGCTCGTAGCGATGGGTTACGGAGGATCAGTCGCCGATGCTGGGAGGGCCGTGGGCCGAAGTGGGATGACGGAATAGACGGCATCATTAAGGAAGACAAATTAGGGCTCGATGTTGTTTACATTCAGGCAAAGCGCTGGAAGGACTCGGTTGGTCGACCCGTAGTCCAGGCATTTGCGGGAAGCCTCGAAGGTGTCCGGGCTAGAAAAGGTGTCTTCATAACGACATCAACGTTCACTGCAGATGCAGTGGATTATGTCCAGAGGATTGAGAAAAAGATTGTGCTCGTTGACGGAACACGTTTGGCCGATCTGATGATCGAGCAACGTCGGAGTTACGGTGGCACAAACGTTCATGATCAAGCGACTGGATTCTGATTACTTCGAAACCGCTTGATCCTTGAATCGCCACATCTCAACTGTGAATGAGTCATTCGTGTGGGTACGTATTTGCGAACCATAGCGCCAGAACAATGATCGCATCGCCCCGGCCAGTCGATCTATCCCTGCCTCACCGGATCCACTCGATACGCCCATTGCGCGCCGCTATTTTCCTTTATTGCCGCGCCCTTGATCAGGTCATCGACTAGCGAGCGCTTGGGCGAAAGCGGACGAATCGGGTCGGTCGCCGCAGCATCACTGGCCAGCAGCATTGCTTGGCAGCGGCAGCCGCAAACGCAGAGTGGCTTCCTTCAAAGTCTCCATCCAAAGTGACCAGACGCTCCGCACTTCCGTCACGCCTCAGCCCGTAGGCGGTCGACAACGATGTCGCATCTTAACGGCGTTCTTCAGGCTCAGTTCATGTTACTTATCGAGGTGGGCATCCGCAACGTTGGAATCCCGCAGGATCGAAGATATGCAAACGTCCCGTCGTAAAAAGATGGGGGCCGGGTAGGGTCCAATAAGTTTCCTTTGGGAACAAAGAGGATCATCCCCTGCCGCGCTCGTGTCAGAATCACTCGATACGCATTCTTAAGATAAAGGCGCCTGGACTCATCATTTATGGACTGCCACTTCGTGCCTTTGAAGGCCTGATAAATCCAGTTCCCATGACAATGATGAAAGTCCCCGTCCCAACATACGCCGACCCAGTCCAGTTCAAGACCCTGGACGTCAAATTCACTGGCAACATCCTCAAGGTAGTAGGAAGATCGGACATCCGCTTTTTCATTCAAAAACCAATTCACTGGTTCTATTGCTGCCTTAATGTGTATCCCTTCTGGGCGAAGCCGCTGCGCCCCTGACGACGCTACCAAGCCGAACCGCTCTGTTCCTCGTGCTCGATCGCGCAGCCATGTTCTTGCAGCGTGAAGATCTCGAGTCAAATAGATGGGGTAGTCCGTTTGTATGCTCTTGTAGGAGGCCCGCGCAACATCAGGCGCATTATCGATAACGTAGCCGACGAATTCTGAAAGCGCTTCTGCTCTGTAAGAGCGCATTGAAACGGCGAGATGAAGATGTTCGTTCGATTGAACTCTTGGAGACGCCAGGAATTGCTCCACTCCGCTTCGCGAGCCGTATTCTGGAAGGAGGATACGCGGCGAGACGTGGACCTCCCAACTCGGAAAGTTAGATTCGAGAGCACTGATCCATTCGGATATACCAGCCTCTCCAGTGTTGATCTCTTGACCGCCACCGACCAAACAGACAAAACAGACAATCGTGCACCAATCTGGATGCCGATCCATTACGCTGATAAGAAACTCCGGCTCAGATATATCGAAGGCAAGCTGCCCTCGTTTCCTCTGCATGAACTTAGCCGCCTGTTGGCGGGTCCACGCCCTTTGAGCTTCATCGAATACCACGACCTTCTCGACAGGAATGTCCTTATTTCCGACGTACTGATCTCGAAAGTGATGAATGTTCTGGATAAAGCTGCGCACCTCGCGCTCAGCGACCGTCTTTTTGACTCTCTCGCGTCGAACCTTGTCGCGCGCAAGTGCTTCGCAGAGTACATCAACTAACGGACCATTACCGGACAAGAAGACGGCATGTTCGTCACTGTGTTCATCGGAGCGTCGCGTCGCGATATTCAAGCCGGCGAGAGTCTTACCAGAACCGGGTACCCCAGTTACGAAGCAAATCGCCTTCTTTTGATCTGCGCGGGCTTGGTCGATTGCCCTACTAACGCTGGCGCTCGTTTCTTGCAAGTTCTCCGCACTGGCATCTGATCGCGAGATATCGGTGACGCTATGTGTCTGATAGAGAATTTCCGCCGCCTGGATGATAGTAGGCGTCGGTTTGTACCCCTTTGCCATCCAATCGTCCACATCGATGATTGGAAAGGTTCGCCAAAGGCATATTTTTTCAATCAGATCTGCCAGCCCGGCTGCGCTCGTCGCAACGGGCTCAGCAACCAAATCGTCGGCAAACCTAAGTTCGGCGATCGGATACAGCTTAGCCTTTGTCGAGATCAACACCGGAACGATTGGAGCGGAATGACTGCCCTCATGGAAGTTCTTCAGATCGAGGGCGTAGTCCTCGACTTGATCAAAAGCATCGGCTGTATGCTCGGTTGCACCAACCTTGAATTCAAGTAGGAAGACGATGGTATTTGATAGCAGAACGGCATCCACGCGCTTACCCATTCTCGGTATATAGAATTCCAGAAATATCCTGCCGTTCGGACACCGAGCCAAAGCCGTCTTAAGAATTGAAATCTGCTGTAGCCAAGCCCAACGCTGTGGTTCATCTAGGGCATGATGATGCTCCCTCGTCAGAATACCCAGGACACGGTCATCATCCTCCTCGAGGAATTCGCACACCGCTTCGCTGTAGTAGGCCTTGATTGGCATTCGGGTCCTTGTGCTCACTTATCGTACATTTCAATCCGAATATCGCAGGTGAATCCGTTTCGGCTACCGCTACAACAAACCATTTTTAGACTAGTGACGACAAACGTCCTTGGATCAGGTGATCCACTTGGGCTTATAGTCGGCGACTCGAAGAATGGTAAGCAAGATACGGACCGATAAGTCCGCCTCGATCCATTAACCTCGCTCTGCTTCTGCTTCGCGGCATATACCTAGTCACCCAATTACGGCGCGTCCTCGCTACCGCACATCGCCAGCCGGTAAAGGGTCCGCAGGGCGTCATCGATCGGATGTTGCTGCGGCTTTCCCGAGACGTCTAGCTGGTTCCACCTCATGAGGTTCACCGCGACAGACATCTGTCTCTTACCGTCCGCTCGGGTCATGGACATCGCTCCGGCACCCCAGACGGTGCCGTCATGGCCCCAGAACGTGCCATGGCCAGGGATCTCCATCTTATGCAGGCCGAGGCCGTACTCGATCTTTTTCCCCTCAAAGGTGATGACTGGTACAGTGCGCTGCATCTGCGCCAGCGACGACCTGCTGACAATATCTCCGGCAAGCAGCAAACGGTAGAAGCGGTTGAGATCCGCAACAGTCGATATCAGTGAGGCCGCCGGCCCTACCCAGGACATGTCGAAAATGCTGTAGTCGCGCGGCGGGTCAATCATGCCGAACCACGCCTCGTACATCTGTGCGTGCGGCTCGCTGATATTCGGCCCGTCCGGGAGCTCGGTATCCCGGAGCCCAGCGCGCTCAATGACGTTCTGGGTGACGCACTTCTCCGCAGTGATCCCGGTTACGCACTCCAGGAGTTGGCACAGGAGCTGGTAGTTGGTGTTGGAATATACTCCCGGGGTGCCACCCGGCGTGCCGACGGCAGGCGCTGCGACCCCCATCGCGATCAACTCGATCGGGTGAAACCGTGTGAACCGGTTGTGGTCCAGGCTCTCGGGCGTGGTCTCTGCTAGCGGAGGGAACGCCTTGAGCGACGGGTACGCATACGGGAGGTATTCCGCCAGGCCGCTGGTGTGGTTGATCAGCATCCGCACGGTGATCGCGTCGCCGCGTTCTCCGGGCACCAACCGCGGCAGGTAATGGCTGATCGGGGTGTCGAGCCCAATCTGACCGCTTTCGACCTGCTGCAGGACCGCGGCAGCGGTGAAGGTCTTGGCGATGCTGCCGACGCGGTGCCGCATGTCTGGGGTAATGGGACGGCCGGTGCTGAGATCGGCAACGCCGGCGGAGCCGCGCCATATCTGGTCGCCGTCCCGTACCTCGGCGAACACTCCCGGCATTCCCGCGCGATGAACCTTGTCTATCGCGGCCGTCAGCTCCGCGAAGTATCGTGGGTCCTTCACGGCCCCCGTCCTCTCACTTCCGCGGTCAGAATCACGTCGTGTTATCGCTATGCTCATAACCGACAGCGTATGCGCCGCGATGATGTCCTGGCTTGAATAAACTGGCTAATGTGTCCTCGGCGCCGTTTCAGCTTTATGTTTGGCCACAGCGTCTGCTTCTGCTGGGGCCCGCTTACGTTTCGCATCGACATCGCCACCACGCAGCGCAGATTGCATTCGGCCTGGATGGCCCGGTCGTCTTTGAGACTCCGCAAACTGGCCTGCATAGCGCCGACCTGCTTCTAATCCCACCGGATATCCCGCATGCGCATCCCGCATTCGGCGCTACAGCAATGCTCTTTCTCGAACCCGAGAGCGTCGAGTGGGCCCGCTTTCCCGACCGCAGAAACGGCGGTCTTGTACCGTTGTCTTTCGATCATCGGCTGCGTTCCTTCGCTCGCTGCGCCGCAGCCGGCGACGGTGTTGCGGCGCAGGAGTTGGTGGACCATCTGATTGGGAAGGCCGTGGGCGATAGCACAGGCTTTGATCCTATGGTTTCCCAAGCCTGCGAACATATCCGCCAACGTCTCAACAGGCCGATTACACTGGCGGAGGTGGCAAGGGCCGTTCATCGTTCTCCCAGCCGGCTGGCACACCGCTTCCGGGAAGCGACGGGCGTGCCCGTGCGGCGTTTTATCTTGTGGTGCCGCCTCCGCGCGGCGGCGGAGAGCGCAATGCGAGGATCGAGCCTGACTGAAGCGGCTCACGCCGCGGGATTCGCGGACTCCGCGCATCTGTCACGCACCTTTCGCTGCATGTTTGGAATCGCGCCATCCTTTCTGTTCAAACGTGGCCAACTTGATGTCACATTCCTCCAGACCTCGTGACGCGCTTTTCCGTAAACCGTGTATCTCGACCCTCTCAACAATGACATTAAGGTGCACGTTCAGACGATCTTCGTTTCGTAAGACTGAAAAAGCTCTTAAAGCACGGTCCCCGGTTGGTGGAGTTGCGCGCGCCGCTTCGAGTGCAGCCAAAGCTCGATAAGGCCTGTGTTGATGGAGAAGCCGATCCAGAACGCGATGCCGAAGAACTGGCTGGGGCCAAGATGCGTGCGCGAACTCGTGGCGAAGAATACTCCCATGACGGGACGAGTGGTTGCGATACCGAGCAGGATACCCACGGCGCGAGTCATCCAAATCCGCTTCTGAGCGGCATCGCCGTGCCTTCGAAACCAGTACGCGCGAGAGAGTGAGACAAGAAACCACGTATCGAAGACCAGCACGGCGGATCGTTCGATCCAGCCGCCGACCGGATGGGAGCTCATCGCGTAGGCGGTAATTCCGGTCATGGCGCCGAGAGGAAAGAAGAGCCGCTCGGCCCAATCATCCGGGGCGCGTCGAAGAAGCACTAGAGCAGCCAGAATCACGAACGCCGCAGCCGGGATGATGTGCATCACGGTAAGCACGATGTGCGACGAGAAGGCTGCGTCGAGCGACACCGTCTGCGGAGGGCCGCCGGGCGAGGGACGGATCAACGCGACCAGTCTGCGGACAACGACGGCGATAGCGATAACGAAGCAGCCCCAGAAGCCTGCGAGAAGCCATAGAGGGTGGCGGGAGGTTTGGGACGATACATGCTGTTGCATGCCGGGGTCAGCCCTCGCGTAAGGCTACTAATGGATCGACGCGGCTTGCCCAGCGGGCCGGCAGATAACAGGCCAACAGGGCGACGGCCAGCAGCATGACGGCTGCTCCCGCCACGCTGATGGGATCGCCCGGACTCACGCCGTAGAGCATCCTGCTTACGAGACGCCCGACCACAAGCGCCGCCGCGAAGCCGATCAGCACACCGGTTACAACCAACGACAGACCCTGCTTCAGAATCAGGCGAAGCACGTTTCCCCGGCCTGCCCCCAATGCCATGCGCAATCCGATTTCGCGTCTGCGCTGATTGACCGAGTACGCCAGGATGCCGTATAAGCCGATATTTGCCAGCCCGAGCGCCAGCAGCCCGAAGACGCTCAGCAACACGACACCCATTCTGGGCCCAAACAAGCCGCCGTCGATGATCTGACGCCCGGTTCGCGGGCTGGTGATCACAATTTGCGGCGCGACGGAATGCATTTGGCGCTGTACGGGGAGCAGGATCTGTTGCGGATCGTCGCGGGTACGCACATACAAAGCCATCGCGACACCGTAGTTCTGTTCCAGAGGCACGTAGGCGCATAATTGGGGTGGCTCCCCCCAATTGGTATAACTGGCGTTTCGAGCGACGCCTACGATCTGCCGCATCTGTTTCTCGCCCGGAAGCTGAATGCGTTTCCCTAGTGCGTCTCCGCGCGGCCAATAATCGTGCGCCATCTTCTCATTGACGATGGCTACCGGCAGAGAGTTCTCCTGGTCGAGGTTCGTGAACTCGCGGCCGCTTACGAGCGGCACGCCAGCGGTCTCGAAATAATTCGTGTCTACCGTATTGATAATCGTCGAGATCTTATCGGCTTGCGATCGCGGCTGGTAGCCTTCCACCTGCAATCCACTCACGCTATTCGCCCAGAGCGGCATGTTCGATGCCCAGGAAACGGACTCGACGCCGGGAATTCCGGCCACGCGCTGCCGGATCTCCTTGCCAAATGCTTTCATCTGCGGTTTTCCGTACCCGGCCTGCGCCGGACTGGTAAAGAAGACCGCAAGATGGGACGTCTGGAAGCCGGGATTTACGTCGTAGGCCCGCGCGATGCTTCGCAGGAACAGCGCGGCCATGGCCAGCAAGAGAAATGAAAATGCTACCTGGCCGACCAGCAGAACGTTTGCGAGGCTCACTTTTTTCCGGCTTCTGCCCGTTGTGCGAGCCTCTTCCTTGAGCGTTTCCGCCACGGCGGTCCGCGATGCTTTAAACGCGGGGATGGTCCCGAACAGGAAGCCTGTGCCGAGAGAGATGACCAGAGCGAAAACGAAGACGGTGGTATCGAGCTTTGGCGTCACGAAGTTGGCGGATGAGGGCAGGGCTCCGAACAAGAGATGAAGGCCCGCATAGGAGACGACGATGCCCGCGAGGCCACTCATGCATCCGAGAAGCACGCTCTCGGTGAGGAGCTGACGCACCAGCCCGTGGCGGCTCGCTCCCATGGCGAGGCGCACGGCCATCTCCTGCTGCCTTGCCGCTGAGCGTGCAAGCAGGAGGTTCGCGACGTTCGAGCACGCGATCAACAAAACGATTCCCACCACAATCAGTAATCCGACGCCGGCAACCAGAATCTGCCCGGAACTGCTGCCGGTGCTGAACAACAAGAGATCACGGATGGGGAATACCATGACTCTATGTCCCTGCTCGATGGCCGGGAATTCGCGCGCTAAATCAGCGGCTATGGCCTTCATGTTGTCGTTTGCCTGGGACCCAGTGACACCGGGATTGAGCCGCCCCACGCCTCGAAAAAGCGCTTTGCTTCGATCGCTGAACACACCCTGCATCGCGTTCGGCAATAACTGCTCGGCCATGGTAGCCGGCACCCACAAGTCAGGGCCGAAAATTCCGTTTACTCCAATGAAATGGGGAGGAGCGACACCGACGACGGTAAAGACAACGTGATTGACCCGGATGGTTTTGCCGATAATGTCAGGCGCGCCGCCGAAGCGTGATTGCCACGTCCCGTAGTTCATAACCGCAACGGCGTGCGCACCGGGGTTGGTGTCCTCTTCGGGCAAAAAGAAGCGGCCGGCGGCGGGCTTGATGCCCAAGGCGGAGAAGTAGTTGCCTGTTACCAGCTCACTGAACATTCCTTCCGAAGCGCCAGCTGCCTGCCAGGTGACAGGTTGCGCAGACGTGAAACCGGCCAGGGAACGGAAGACCCGGTTCCGGGCTTGATAGTCTTTCAGATCCGCGTAAGAGAGAGGCAGGGGCTCGCTTGATTTTGCCGTACTCTGCGCTTTCATCAAGCCAACCGCCGCCAACCCGGAGGAGTCCGGAACCGGCAGAGGATTCAAAATCAGGGTGTTGATGACGGTGAAGACGGTGGTGTTCGCGCCCATCCCCAAACCCAGCGTCAGAACCACGAACAGAACGAACAGGCGGCTTTTCCGCATGATGCGGGCGGCATAGCGTAGGTCTCTCCACAGGACCTCCATGAAGTTACCGAGCGCTAAGCTGCCTGGTCTTGCCTCGCCGGCCGGCACCGGGTCGTATTTCGCCATGTGCTGCGCCCTTCCCGACTCCGTCCGCAGTGGATAGGTGTCATCCAACTCCGAGATGGCGTTCCGGTACGCTTCTTCGTCGCTTGCTCCGCCGCTTCGCAATTCGCGATAGCTATCTTCGAGATGCTGCGAAAATTCCTCGACGAGATCCGACTCGGCGGTTGGTTCCAGGCGCAACGGCGCGATCCGATCTTGAACGATACGCTTCCAATCAGGCATGTTCGACTCCTGTAACCAGACTCATGGCCGTGACGAATTCCTTCCAGCTCTTTCGTTGAGAGCGAAGCACTTTTCGACCTTCGGGGGTCAGGCTGTAATAGCGCCGTCTTCGCTGCTCCGCCTTTTCCACCCAGCGGCTGACGATCCAGCCCCGATCCTCCAGCCGGTACAGCAGCGGATAAAGGGAGGTGACGTGAAATCGCAAAAAGCCGCCCGATCGGATCTGGATCAGCTTTGAAATGTCATAGCCGTGGCGCGGCTGATCCTCGAGCAACGACAAGACCAGAAGCTCGGCACTTCCTTTTTTCCATTCCCGATCAGGTGAAGTTGTGACCATATTTGTTGGTCCCTAATATAGGACTCACAAATAGGACGAGAGCTTCCGGCGATTTGTTCCGTCGAGCTGAAAAAGATCGGACCGGCTTCGCGTAGCCGATGAAATGCCACCAGGATTTATTGACGTTTCGCTCACTCACTTGAAAAGTGGCGATTACGTCAAAAGGGACTTTGAAAGACTCGTTCTCGGGAGTGACATCCACAAGGCCGATAGTCGGCCTTGCTGACTTGTGATTTACATAAGCTCACCACCCGTCACCTTATGGTCGATCGTCGTCCTGACGCCTCAGTATGCGATGATTGAGGTCCCAAAACACTGGCGATCTTTTCTGTGACTCAGGAGCAAGGCTGTCTCTAAGAGAATGGAATGTTCCAAGTCTTGTTTGTCTTGCTCGCTTTTCTTGCTGCTTCAATCCACCTCGCATTCTCTTCCCATCGGCGCAGTCGCGGAGCCGCAATCGCCGAGACCTACCTGGTTTACCTCTTATTCATCTACGTCGGCCTGATGGGATTACTAACGGCCTATGCGCACGTGTTTCGGCCTGTTCAGACATCGGCATCTATTGGATGGCAGCCAAGTCCATACGAATACGAAGTTGGCATGGCTGATCTGACCGTCGGCGTTCTAGGGGTGTTGTGCTTTTGGTTTCGCGGCAATTTCTGGTTGGCAACTGCGATTGCCAACGCTGTCTGGCTACTCGGAGATGCTCTGGGACACATTCGGCAGATGCTTCTTGTCAACAACCATGCTGCCAACAATTCGGGCATCTTTCTCGTGGCGGAGATCATAACGCCTTTGGTGATCCTTTTCCTGGCGCTGTACCACCGACATGCTATGTCGAGGCCAGACTTACATTAGAACTGGAGCGCTCCTGCACCGGCCAAATGCACGCTCATGCCGTTATTCAGCGATGGCTTGCGCGTTCCTCCGAAAGTAGGGCGGCTGCTGCATCGGCTGTCGCATGGCGCAAACCGGGCAATACCCGTCAGTTCACTCGGAAGCCGGATTGTCGGCCGCTTCTTCCTCCACTCACTCAGGTACGATTCGCTTCCCTGTGATTCGAATTGGGCCTAGCGGCGCGGGAGTGCAATTCTCGGCTTGCAGGTCACAGCCAAAGGCAATGCCGAATCCTGTCAGTTCATTCCGGCCCTTGAGATGGAAGACGATATTGTTTTTGATCATCGCGACTGCTTTGCCAGCGAGATCAAACGCGAAAAAATAGGTAGTGGAATCGAAGCGATTTGGCCGCGTGCGTTTCCAACTGCCGTGCATATGATTCGATCGGCCAGACCTCGTCCGGAACTTAGACCATTTGTACGTTGTTTCGCTCTGCGAGAAATCACGGATAGTGGAACTTTTGATTTGCCATTTTTCGCGTCGCTTGAGCCAATCATTTCATTCAATTTCTCTGACCTAGAGTCAATGCACGCTAAAGAAGGACGGCAGACCAACCTTGTTTCCCGGATTCATTTGGTCGGACCACAAACCTGTAGATCTCGCTTCGCTCGCTTTAACGGCCACACCCTCGCATTCGGGATCTTTCTCAGACCTCTTGCAACCTGGCAACTATTTCAAGTGCCGTCTCGTGTTCTAGCTGATCTGGATCTTGCCGGCGAAGATCTCCTTGGAAAAGAAGCGAGAGTTCTTTGGCTGAAGCTGGCGGAGAGCAAATCCTTTTCGGAGTGCATATCTGCTGCCGAAGATTTCTTGCTGCCTCTTGCGCTCAAAATGATTGATCGACCACTTAGCGTGAAGAGCGCCGAGATTATCTTCCGGCGAAAAGGAGCGATTCGGATTGATGAGTTGGCAGATTACTCGGCATTAAGTGTCCGTCAGTTTGAACGGCGGTTCACCGCAGACATCGGCATGAGTCCAAAACTCTTTGCTCGAATTAGTCGCTTCCAGATGGCTCTCGACGCAAAACGTCTCGAACCCGATCATAGTTGGTTAACCGTCGCCCATGAACTCGGATATCACGACCAGATGCACATGATTCGGGACTTTCACGACTTAGGCGGGGACGCTCCTGGCCTTGTTATGCAACAGAGCGGGGATCTGCAGCCGCGGTCCCTTGCCTCAACTGAGCCGAGCAGGGTGCGGTAATCCGTCGCTTGTTTCCAGCTGGCCGTTTGAACGAACTCGCTAACGCGAGGGACGCTACGCGTGGGCGTGAACCGCCAGTGCTCTTAGCGAGGACAATGATCGTTATCGACTCGATACACCCATTTCGAGGCGTTATTCCCCGATCTGCTCCGCCAGCTCGATGATGATACCTTCCGGGCCGCGTACGTAGCAGAGCTTGTAGCTGTCCTTGTAGCGCTCCAGCTCGCCGACGAGTTCAGCGCCGCGTGCTCGCAGGCCGGCAACGACGGCGTTGATGTTCTCGACGGCAAATGCGACGTGGCGGATACCCGGCGTATTCGCCGGCGCGTGCCGGTTGTCGTCCTGCATTGACGGCGAGTGGAACTTCGTCAGCTCGAGTCGTCCATTGCCGTCCGGAGTTTGCATCATCGCAATGTCCGCCCGTACGCCCTCGAGCCCCACGACGCGGTCTACCCAGCGACCTTCGACGGTCCCCTCGCCCTGCAGCACGAGTCCGAGGCCCACGAAGAACTCAGTTGCGGCTGCGAGGTCGTCAACCACAATGCCTACGTGCTCCATCCGTTGGATAGTCATGTGTTCGATGGTAAGGAATTAGATTCGGGCCGCGCCTGCCGCGCGATTGTCAGCCTCTATCGTACTCATCACGATCTAGCGGTCTTCGAGCTGCGACTCCCCACTCCTTCATTTTGAGACGAACTCTTATCCGAAGGTAGACCTTGCGTGTTGCAGAATTACTGCACGGCATCCAACGCTAGAGCGAACGACTCTCGGGCATCGAATTACATAGATCCCGATAAGTCTGCTTCAATCTGCTCATTTCCGGTTTAGTCGTCCAGCACCAACCAGCCACGACTTTCGCTCGAAGGAATTCCGGATTGCTAGCACTCAGGCGTCAGTATTGTCTCAGGTGTGCATATTCACTTGTTCTTCTTCGATCGGGCAATCTCAACGACACCGGCTGCCGCGATGGTCCTTCCCAGAATTTGCGCACGCTCCGCTCTTATGCGGATCCGACTCTCTAGTGAGCCAAATTAGCTTCACTTTGCGAGTTAGAATTGAAACCTGGAATTCAACGCCTAAGGAGCGACTCATGAACTCTTCACAAGGTTCGACCAGCCGTCGTGAATTCATCAAGACCAGCGGTAAATCGGCTGCATTTTCCGCTTTGGCCAACGTTGCGATTCCCGCGGTCCACGCAGCGGGCAGCGACTTGATCCAGGTGGCCCTCGTCGGCTGTGGGGGGCGCGGCGGCGGCGCTGCGGCGAACGCACTATCCGTCAAGCGCGGTCCCATCAAGCTGGTCGCTATGGCGGACGTGTTCCCGGAACGCCTTGCGAGCGACCTGAATGAGTTACAGCAGCGATTCCCGAGTCAGGTCGATGTACCGCCGGATCGCCAGTTTCTCGGCTTCGACGCCTATCAGAAGGCGATGGATTGTTTGAGGCCGGGCGATGTCGTCATTTTCGCAACGCCTCCGGCCTTTCGCTGGGTGCACTTCACCTACGCTATCCAGAAGGGCTTGAACGTCTTTATGGAAAAGCCGCTCACGGTCGACGGCCCAGCGAGCAAGCGCATGTTCGCGCTCGCCCAGGATGCCTCAGCCAAGAACCTCAAGGTGGGGGTAGGGCTGATGTCGCGTCACAGCCGGGCGCTGCAGGAACTGGCTGACCGTGTCCATAACGGGGAGATCGGCGAGATCATTCTGCAGCGTGGTTACCGCATGCATGGGCCCGGCGGATATTTCCTCTCCCTGCCCAAACCGGCTGGTATCACCGACCTGCTCTACCAGGTGAAGCGTTTCCACAGCTTCATCTGGGCGAGCGGAGGCTGCTACAACGACTTTTATATCCACCTCATCGATCAGCTGGGATGGATGAAGAACCAATGGCCGGTAAAGGCGCAGGCGTTGGGCGGCCGGCATTACAAGGTCAGTCCCGAAGGAGTCGCCTACGTGGATCAGAATTTTGACGTCTATTCGGTGGAATACACGTATTCAGATGGCACCAAGTTCTTCTTTGACGGGCGCTGCATGAACGGATGCGAGGAGATCTACACGAGCTGCCTGCAGGGGACCAAGGGCATGGGGATCGCTTCTAACAGCGGCGATTGCGGGCTGCCATCAAGCCTGTACAAGAGTCAGACGGCGAACGCTGCAGACTTGATTTGGGAATCCAAGGTGAGCCCGGACGAGAAGGATCCTTATCAAAACGAGTGGAACGATTTGATGGACGCCATTCGAGACGACAAACCTTACAACGAGGTCAAACGCGGCGTGGAGGCGAGCTTGGTTTCGAGCATGGGCCGCATGGCCGCCAACACTGGTCGGGAAATTACGTTTGACGAGATGCTCCAATGCGAGCACAATATGGCGCCAGGCATAGAAAAGTTAACAATGGATTCCCCGGCACCGCTTCTTGCGGACGCCAACGGCAGATATCCGGTGCCGCAGCCTGGCATCGTAACCAAGAGGGAATACTGACAAGCCGTCCATGGTGCCTGTCCTATCGGAACTCACACGTGCTCTGCCCTTCGAAACAATTCCTGCACGGCGGGAGATCCGAGAAACAATGCGCGAAGCTTCTCATCCTCCACGTTTGCTGCGATTGACTGAACTACCCTACAAGCTCTCTCCTAACTTTCGCCCGCCAATCTGTCGCCCAGCTGCAAACGCAATGTTCCAGAGCGCAGGGCGCCATTATTGAATTCTTGAAAAGGTTCCGCGCACCCGGTTCGAACTGAGAACCAACCGCTCAATACTAGAGGAACCCTGTGCACATTCTCCAAACATGTCGGAGGGTCGTTCCGGCCAAAGAATAGGTTTGTTTCACTGGCGCCGAGCTATAAGAGGCGCTTCCAGTTGGATGTTGATCGTGATAGCGCATCCGTCTACTTTGAGTGCGCCCAATGGCTTCATCTCTTGAGACGCAACGGCGCCGCGGCAGATTGATTGTTGCGCCGTTTTGCGCAGTGCCTATGAATTCAGGACTATCCGGTGGAAGAAGTGCTGCCGTATCCGAAGGTCCGTTTACCGACGATCCTGACTCAAGCGGAAGCAGTGCGGCTGATCGACTCCCGGGAGCAACCCATGGCGCCATGCTGATGACGGTCTATTCAACAGGTATGCGGAGAGCTGAGAAGCGCCAGTTGAAAGTAGAAGACATCGACAGCAACCGCATGCTCATCCACACTCGTCAAGGCAAGGGACGCCGTGATCTGGATGTGCCGTCAAGTCCGAAACTGCTGGAGACCTTGCACGAGGACTGGCGTTGGATGAAGCCGAGGACGTGCTTGTTCCCTGGCACGCGTTAATGGCTTCGCTGCCACAGGCATTCACGACCTCGGGTTTGTTTGTCGGAGCGGCGGAATTCCGGGAGCGACTTCTCTACCGCGTCAACTTGAACACGGTCGCAACTCGCCATTTTCCAAAATTGACAAACCTGGGTTATGAGTAACAGCGAATCCCAGCATTCGCTAGCGAAACACAGTGATCGCATTGCTGGTCAAATCCAAGACAGAACTTTCCCGCCAATGAAAGTGTTCCACCAGCATGAGATCGCTGTTGACGTGGTCCATTTGACTATACAGTAGGATCCGTTCATCGGGAGAGACGGTGAGCCCCAGAAATAGCGGGCGGGGGATGTCAGCCAACGATGTTACCTGTCCCGTCGCAAAGTTGAGAAAAGCCAAATGTTGTCCTACACCGCCCTGCAAGGAGATGAAGTAAATTCCCTGCTTGCCGAGAGCGTAAGCGGACCCGAAGGCGGCGACGTTTGACACCACTTGCTGTTCGTCTCCGCCCGATAATGAAATCCGCCAGATGCCATTGTGCTTCGATTTGGAGTAGAAGAGGTATTTTTGATCGGCAGATTTCGCCGGCGACCATCCGCCATGTGTTGTGATCTGCTTCGCGGGTCCTCCTTCTGCCGGTATTCGCCAGATCTGGTCCCCCTCCGAGGCGCTCCGAGCAAAGGTAAATCCATTTCCCGTCGTGAGACCACGTCGGCGAATAATCGTTGCCAGGGGCGACAGTGAGACTCTTGGGGCGACCACCTTGGACATCCTGGACGAAAATCGTGGCTTGACTTTGCTGGCGCAAGTGGAAGACAATTTTCGTGCCGTCCGGCGACCAGTGCGGAAACCCGGCCACCGCTGCCTTGAAGTTTGTCAACTGGCGGGGGCGGGAGCCGTCGCGGCCGGCGATCCAGATTTCGCCCCAACCAGAACGCGTCGACTGAAATGCGATCTGTTGGCCATCTGGCGAGAACTGGGGCGTCAGATCCTCCCGGCTCGAAGTAATCCAGGGCTTATTGATCCGGTTCCGGCTCACCCATAATGGGGAGCCTGCTGTTTCAACCGCCCAGAGACTGGCATTTGCCGTTTCGCGCGTGAACACCAGCGAATCTCCTTTCGGGGAGAGGACCAGCCAACCTGCGTTGTCGGCCGGGATGGGTAGCCGTTCCGGACGGCCCGCGCGGCAAAGGTCATCCGCCACAGGCTGGGGCTGCCGCGTGCCGAATAGCGCGTAAACAAAGGGACCGGCCATCCCGCATCCACACAGGGCTAGTCGTCAGCTGATGATAGAAAGTCAGTCGTTTCGGTTCGCCTGCGGGCCGGAGGTTTTTTGAGAGATCGAGGGCATAAAGATCACTCACCGCCCCGGTATAACGGGCGAATACCAGATGCTTCATATCGGGCGACATCGATGGACTGAGATCGTCGTTCGACGCGGGTGGCTGAGTTAACCGGTGCTTTTCTCCTGTTTCGACCGAAACCAGAGACAGCCCGACCGTAGCACCAACGTTGGCCAAGGACCCATCGGGCACAAGGAGCCATTTGCCATTTGGTGCCCAGGACAAAAATCGCACGCCCTGGAATAACTGGTTAGGGGCGGTCATTTCCGCAATTCGCCGCTCGCGACCATTCGTAGCGGAAGGAATCAGTAACAGGTCTGCTTTCTCGTGGGAAGACAAACGGATAAAGGCAATTGTCCGCCCATCGGGTGACCAGGAAGGACTTACGTCTGGCCTGGAATCCGTAGTGATCCGCAAGGGCGAACTTACTCCGATTCGCTTCACATAGATGTCGAAGTTGTTCTGTTTTTCGCCGTCCCAACTAAACGCAACGCGCTCGCCTTCGGGAGCAAACGACGGACACAGGGCAGAGCCGACATAACTCGTCAGCGGTACGGCCGAATAATCGGGGGGCCGATCCTGCTTACGCTGGAGTGAAAGCAGCGCAGCACCACCGCTACCACCATTGCGAAGAGCAAGACGTGTGTCCGGTGAGTCAGACGCCGCGGCAGCAGTTTCGCTCCTGGCGTGACGTTCGACACGGAAGGCTCGTTCGGAGACGGGCAGTGTTCACACGTTCTCACCTCTGCTACAAACCGGTAGCCTTTTCCGGAACGGTGACGATGAAGCGATGATCCCGCGGCCTCTCACTCAAAATTCTGCGCAGGACGAAGATATTCTGAGTCAGATTCGCTTCTTCCACGCTCACGTCAGCCCATATAGAGGTTAAAGAGCTCGTCTTTTCTGACTATGCGCCCGGAATTTTCAACGAGCACGCGTAAAGTCTGGAGTGTTTTTGGCGTTATGTAGATGAGTTCTTCGCCGCGGAACAGAACGAGAGTTTCGGTGTCCCGCCGGAAGGGACCGAACTCGTAACGCATGGCGGACCTCCTTCCACTCAACTAACTAAGAAAATCTAACAAAATTTGATATCGCAAGGACGACTTTTTAGCTTATATCTCTGCTCTGGAGGTATTCCCATTGACACATCTGAATTGGTTCGCATCGGTCGCGGCATTGCTCGCTGCGCTGCCAGCAGTTGAGTTGGCCGCTGACTCGGACAAAGTCCAAGCTTCAGGACGAAACGAAAAAAACAGCATAGCCACTGTTCTTTATGAGGGTCCACTGGTCCATGATCAAAACTGGCACCTCACAGCTGGTCCTCCTGGTCCGGATAATCAAAAACCCGGAGGTACCTGCTCGATGATCCCCCACGATGTCCACAATGTCGCTGGCTCCGGCTTCGAACGTATTACCTTCGAGGCGGAACGATGACGGTCTCGGTCCACGCCATTTTCCAAACGCCGAGATCTAATGTTCAAACAGCGATTCAAAACTGGTGATGTGGTGCCAGTATGGTTCTCCGATGCACCAACAGGCATGTTTGACGAATCAAATAAATCCTCCTCGATCCATTAACCTCCGTCTGCTTCCACCTAGCCGATCACGCACAAACCGCAATTGACCGTACAGACCTCCAACGCGAAGCGCACCGCGAGTTTTCAACAGCATCACCGGTTTGTGCAACGTACGCAAGCACCGCCAGACTTGGACAGACTCGATGAAAGCAACACGCCAAGCGCTCCCCGCCAGGACAATAATCGTTACGAGCCCGACCAGTCGCTCTAACCTACCTCGCCGGATCCACTCGATACACCCATTGCGAGCCGTGACTCTCCTTCATTGCCGCACCTTTGATCAGATCATCCACCAGCGAGCGCTTGGGCGAAAGCGAACAAACCGGATCGGTAGCGGCAGCATCATTGGCCAGCAGCATTGCTTGGCAGCGGCAGCCGCCAAAATCAAGTGTCTTTCTTTCGCACGAGCGGCACGGCTCCTGCATCCAGGCTTCACCCCGAAACCGCTGGAACGCTGCGGAGTCGTTCCAGATAGCACGGAGCGGCTCTTCCGCCGCGTTGGGAAACTCGAGACCGGGAATCACCCCGGCAGCATGACACGGCATGGCTCGTCCGGCCGGATCAATCAGCATCAGGCTGCTTCCCCATCCCCCCATGCAAGGTTTCGGATATTTGGCGTAATAGTCCGGCAGAACGTACTCAATGCGCATCGTACCGGCGAGACGCGCTTGCGCCGCTTCAATCACCAGCAGCGAGGATCGCAGTTGCTCTCGTGACGGCAATAGAGCTGCTTGATTTCGCAGAGCCCAGCCGTAGTACTGAACATTTGCGATCTCCAGTTTGTCTGCCTTCAGTTGCTCGGCGAATCGTATCGACGCTTCCAGCGAATCGATGTTCTGCTGATGAATAACCAGGTTGATAGTAAATGCAATTCGGTGTTCGCGAATCCATTCCGCGACGCGCAGCTTCTGGGCGTGCACTCTGGCTCCGGCAAAGACATTGGCCGGTCCCTCCTCACTGTCCTGAAAACTGAGCTGAATGTGATCGAGGCCGCATGCAACCAGTGCCCGTAATCGATCCTGCGTAAGCCCCATCCCCGAGGTGATCAGGTTCACGTACAGATCCGACTCGCGTCCGGCCCGCACCAGTTCTTCAGCATCCCTCCGCAGCAGCGGCTCGCCTCCGGTCAGGTTGAGGTGCCAGCAGCCAAGCTCGCCTGCCTGCCGGATGATACTGATCCAGGCATTCGTTGATAGCTCGGTACTCGCGCTCTGCATCTGCAGTGGATTAGAACAGTACACGCAATGCAGAGGACAGCGATGGGTAAGTTCCGCAATCAACGCTTGCGGTCCGGCCCTCATACAAACTCGATGACCGCGCGGTCTACCAGCTTTAGCAGAAAAGCTGAGGTTTCCTCAGAGACCTTCGTCTCGTCCGCGCTCGGAAACTCTTTCAAAAGGGTGGAGACGATCTCGGGCACGGTTTTCGTGCCGTCGCACGCGTGCAGAATGCGGCAGGCCGGCCCTTGCAGCTGGAGCGCTCCTTCAGGAATGAGCAGGACATCGCCTGCGGGCGTTAACCGGCAGCCTCGCTTCAATGTTGGCCGTCCCTCGAACGTCTTCATACATCCGCTGTAAGCATGGCCGGAGGCGGCCACCCGGGTGCCACGTAGGCAAAGTAAATAGCGTCCAGTTGCGCCCAGAGAATATCGCATTTAGAACGCAACGCGGCAACGGCCAGTTCCTGTTGCTCCGGCGTAACTGCATTAAGCGTTACGTAGCTAAGCGCAAACGCCGCATCCTCGGGAGCCTGTTCGAGTCGGGCAGTGAAGTACGCCAATCCCGATTCGAGCCAGGGATAGTGCTCCCGCAGAGCGTCTATCCGTAGCGAAATCAGGTCTCGCGAGAATAGCTCGGTGAGTGACGACGCGACCGCTTCCAGAAACGTTCGTTGTGAAACTAGATTCAGATAAGCATCCACCGCATAACGTACGCCCGGCAAGATCTTACGTTCCGAAACTACGTCTTTTTTGTCCAGCCCCGTGGCTTCTGCCAGACGGATCCACTTTTCGATCCCGCCCGGCCGCCCGTCTCCTCCGTCGTGATCGACAACCCGCTTCATCCAGGCGCGCCGAAAGTCCGCATCCGTGGAGCGCGACAGGATCAATGCGTCTTTAATAGGGATGCGGCTCTGGTAGTAATAACGGTTCAATGCCCAGGCTTGTAACTGCTCTCGCGACAGCTTCCCTTCGTGCATGAGTAGGTGAAATGGATGTTTATGGTGATAGCGTTCGTGGCCGACGTCGAATAGTTTTTTCTTCAGCGCATCGGCGCTCAACACTGTGGCGGCGCTCATAAAATGACGTCCATGCCGTCGTATGCAAGTTCCCATCCGGCATCACGCACCCGTGCGAATTCAGCGCTATCCTCGTCAAGCATCGGATTCGTGTTATTGATGTGAATGAAAATTTTCCTGCCGCCGATCTCTGTGAGTTCGTCCAGACTGACCTGTACAGGCTGGTGGCCCATCTGTCGCGCCGTCTTGCCCGTCCTTTGCACGCGGATCAGTTCATCGTCCGACCAGAACGTCCCATCAAAAAACAGTACGTCGCAGGTTCTCAGGATCGGCAGCCAGTCCGGTCGTACACGGGCCGCGCCGGGAAGTATCGCAACTCGCCGCCCCGAGTGCTCGAATACCGTCCCAAGCACCGCTTCCGCAGCCTCGAGCCGAGCGGCTCTCTGTTTTGACACAAAACCGGGAAAGCCGCCGTCAGTCGGCAGGGGAAGGCATTCGATCCCGCTTTCCCCGAGCACAAAGGACTCACCGGGGGACACTATCACCCATTTCACCTGGTCGGCTTGCCGTCGCAACACCTGGAAAAGGCTATTGTCCGCGTTCAGAATTTCTTGGACGGCTCTCGTCGCATAGACTGTCAACGGCTGGGATTCGCGCAGAAGCAGCAGGCCCAGAGCGGCGTCTACTTCCGCAGAAGGTAGAATCACACCCGCGATGGGCGAATTTCTGAATTGGCAAGCGCAAGGATGTAGGGCGGGGAAAGACTCGATTTGAAAACGGAGGTCAGGGCTTGCGTTCAGCAGAAACCAGTCTGTACCATTAGCCGAAACCGCCAGTTGCGCCTGCGTTCTCGGCTTTCCGTTAAACCGGCCTTGACGCAACCGCCGGCAGTTGGAACAGGAGCAATTCCATTGCGGAAACCCTCCCCCTGCGGCTGCACCAAGAACCCGGATGTGCATCCGAGATTAAATTTCTGGGTTTGCGTAGCTCGAGATCTCACAATTGAGACACACTTCTTCAAACTTCGGGGTGGACCATTCCATATTTGTTATATAGCTCCTTACTAATAATTCTAAACCAAATGATTCGCCGAGAGCTTGCTTGCCCGATATGGTGACGCCAGTACCGGCCCGGCCGTGGCTTTCAGGGTTTCGTGCGCTTCGGCACCGCCAGTTCCGGGCCCTTTGGATCGGGTTCCTCTTTTCGTCGATCGGCACCTGGATGCAAATCGTCGCCCAGAGCCTCTTGGTTCTCCGGCTGTCGCATGGGTCCGCGCTCGCGCTCGGCTTTGTTTCGCTCTCCCAGGCCGCCGCCTTCTTTGGCTTCGCGCTTGTTGGAGGCGGGTTCGCTGATCGGCTGGACCGCAGACGCTTGTTGATCGTCACCCAGTCCAGCCTGATGCTGCTCGCGGCCACGCTCGGGGTCCTTACCGCAACAGGTGTTGTCACAGTGCCGGTCATCGCCGCCATCGCATTTCTTTCCGGCGTGATCCTCAGCTTCGATCAGCCGGCACGGGCCGCGCTCATTTCCACGCTTGTTCCGAAGGAAGATCTCCTGAACGCAATTTCTCTCCAGTCGGCCGTATTCAACGCGGCCTCAATCGCCGGGCCCGCGCTGGCTGGCTTGATTGTCGCTCGGATCGGAATCGCTGCGGACTTTTTCCTGAATGCGTTCAGCTTCAGCGGCGTGCTCCTCCCCCTGCTGTTCCTGCCTGGCGACTCCTCCCGGCCGCGCAGTCGCGAGAGGCTGCTGAACCAGGTGCGCGAGGCACTCCGTTCCGTGCATAGCGACGCAGTCTTACTTTCGGCGCTGTTCACCTACGGCGTGCTTCTCTTCTTAGGTCCCTCTCTGCCGTTGCTGCTTCCCGTCCTTGCCCTCAGCCGGCTGCATGTGGGACCAGCTACTCTTGGGCTCCTTTTCTCGGCTGCTGGTATCGGTGCTGTTTTGGGCGCGCTCGTTCTGGGCAGCCTCCCGGCCGCCAGTTCGCGGCTGGCTTTTGGAGCGGTGGGATCTTGGTGCGTCGCCATGGCCCTGGTTGGAACGGGAAGTACGGTCCAAGTGACCTTCTGCGCCCTCATCCTCTTGGGTTTTTCGCAGAGCGTTGTTGCCTCCACCACTTCCGCGCTTCTCCAGACCCGTGTTCCCGCACAGCAGCGCGGAAGGGCCATGAGTCTCAATACACTTCTTCTCATGGGCGTGCGTCCCCTGGGAGATTTCGCGGGCGGCGTCATGATTTTCGCCATCGGCGCTCCCTTGGCCGCGGTTGCAAGTGCAGTGCTTGTCGCAGCGTCGAGTCTCTTCGCTTATGCGCGTCTGAAGCGATCATCCCCCTGATGGCGTGATCGCTACCTGATTGCTCGTCACAACCTCGCGAAAATTCTCCTCGGCTTTGAGCCTTCAATGGCTTAGAAGCAATTCAGTCCTCGTCTCGAACTGGCGTCCGCTACCGTCCGGACGAGGAGTGTAATAAATGTCCGCCAAACGCACCCGCGCCGAAATCAATCGCGCCAACGCCAAGAAGTCCACAGGCCCCAAGACCGTCGAAGGTAAAGCCGCGTCGTCCAAGAACGCATTTAAGCATGGGCTCTACTCGAAGTCCGCCTGCATCCCCGGCGAGAATCCCGAAGACCTGGATGCCCTCCGCGAAGACCTCCGCTCCGAACACCAGCCCGCCTCCCCGACCGAGGAGATTTTGGTCGACGAACTGGCTCATCACTACTGGCGCATCAATCGCTACCGGTATCTCGAAACTCACATGTGGGCCGAGCAGGGCCGCGGCCAAGACGGCGGACTGGACGCCGACGTCAACCGAGTCCTCTGGATGATCGACCATGGCATGGCCGCTCTCTTCCACCGCACCCTGACTTCCGCCGAGCGCTCTTTCCACAAGACTCTCAAGACCTTACAGGAGACTAAGAAAGCGGCTCGAATGCTCGTTGCCGCCGGGCCGGCGTCCATCCCGGCGGTCCGCAAGGCTGTTTCTGGCTTCCTTCCGCAAAATCGCGAAGCCACACCGCCAACCGTCACCGAAATGTTCGCCGCCGCACAATCGAACCTCGGTTTGAGCGCATCGGAGCTCTTGAAATTGCTCCAAACCGCAGCCTGATGTAACTCCGCTCCTCAAAATTCGAACGGGAAAGTCGGTTGCAGCACTCGAACTGTGTCCACAAGTTCGTTACTTGCCTAGTTCTGCTTGGTTTCTGCGAATAGCTCCCGCCAGGACTCATCGAGCGTAATCCAGCGCTCAGCTTCGTCATCCCAGCTGGGGGCCATGTGTGGAACATGAAGCAGCCCGTGACCCTCCGAGCAAAGCAACTCGGTTCCTGACCAGTCGAGGAGAAGACATCCTGGGCATCCGATCCGCACAGGAAAGCACAGCAGTCGCAAACACACACGACAGCGCGCTCGCTGATCGGCAATGGCCCAGAATAGGGCGCCCATGGAACCGAGAATGTAGAGCCAGAGCAGGAACGGGCCGGCCGCCGGGTCCCTCGAACCGTAAAGAATGGCAGAGCTCGAACGGCTCCATTCGAGGGTCGCCATAAACACCAGGAGGAATGTCAAAGAAATTTTCGCAGCGAAGAAACCTGTTCGCCTCGCGAGTTCCTTGCGATCAACAACTTTGAATGCAGTCCGTAACCTTCGTATAGATACACGCGAAACCGCGACCACGAGAAAAGCTGAGGCGAGTGCCGCCACCAGGAACACCTTTAAAGGAATCCAGGCAGCCTGGGTCAAAAACGAATAGCGTAGCTCCGACCGGAAGAAATAATAACAAGCTGTTTCCGCGATTCGAGTGAGTTCTTTGTCTAGGGCCTTCTCCGAAACTCCAGGTTTGATTCGGCCCACCACCATTAACTGGGCATCCGGCAGAACGGGTTCGATGACGTACGCTGCAGCCTGCCTGGAAAGGAAATGGAAGTTCGCAGGGAGCACGGCGGCGACTTGTTTCCACTCGCGGCCGATCTGCAACTTCTTCCCGACAACTTTGTTATCGCCGGCGAACAATGACTTCCACAAGGCGTTGGTTAAAACGACTCCCGATTTGCCGGGGATCTGGCCGAGAACCGGACGCGTTCCAAGCACCTCGAAAAGGCTGCTTTGCGTTTTCACGATCAACGGCTGGCTCGAGCGTCCGTTGCTGGTCCGAACTACCCGGTGATTGATTACAAACGGGGCGACATCCTCGAGCAGCCGGCTGCGTGTCTTCCAGGAAGGAACAACATCTGGCGGTAATCCCTCGTCTCCGCCGCCGGCAGTCGGGTGGAACCAGATGAAGACGAGTCGATCGCCTGCTCGGTCCATTCCGCTTCGCAAGACGTTTCGCGTGGCAGGAAAACCGGCAGTTATGGCTCCCAGCAGAAGCAATGTGCCTCCGAGGATTGCAAGCGCCGTCCAAGGGGAGCGAACGCTGTCACGAAACCGGGTCTGGACAGCCTCTTGTCCCGTGAAATGCCAGAGAGCGTCCGGCACAGCGCCTGCGCAGCGTCGGAGTAAACGGAGCGCTTCCTTCCTGTCCCAGGCCCCGGCGTAGAGAAGGAATTGCCACTGGTGCCAGATTTCGGCTTCCCATTCCTTTTTCCACTCGGTTCGTTGCGAAGCCGGAACCAGCCAGGAAGCTGCTTCGATCAACGCTCCACAAGCTCTCAATGAAACTGGACGCCCTGCTTCTCGCGCCATGACAGTAACCTCTTGCTTAGCGGCGAGGCTTTACGAGCAGGCGATTCAAAAGTGGGTATCGCTTCTGCGACGCCTCCAACACTTCCGTTCCGCTGCGTGTCACACGGTAGTACTTACGCGCCGGTCGTTGGTCTGCGAGAGCCTTTTTCTCCGATTCCCACTGAGAAGAGATCAGCCCTTCTGCTTCCATACGCCTTAGTGCGGGGTAGACGGTCCCGCTCGGCAGGCCGGTGGCATCCATGATGTCGAAGCCGTAACTGCAGCCCTGGTCCACTGTCTGCAAAATAAGAGCCGCAGTATGGGAAAGCTTGGTTGAATCGCTCATGATGATTTCTCTTAAGTTCGTCTATATAGCATTCTACTTCTTTCCGGCGAGTTCGCTTCTGCACTTTGCCACCATGAGCGTGATGTCGTCGTGCTGGTCGCCAACAGCAAAGGCCTGAACGTCTGCGAGAATTGCGTTTGCAATTTCCGGAGAAGGCTGATGCCGGTTGCGTTTGAGCGAGGAGAGAATGCCCGCTTCACCGAACTCTTCGTCAGCGCCGTTGAAAGATTCGGTGGCGCCATCGGTATAAAGCGCAAGCACGTCTCCGGCGTCGATTCGGCACTCCCCTATTGAACACTCCCAATCCGCAAACAGGCCTAACACGGTGCAGGTTGAATCAAGGCGATCGACCGAGTCGTCTCGTCGTAGAAGCAGTCCTGACAGATGACCACAGTTCACGTATCGCAATCGTTGCGTCTTGTTGTCGTATTCCGCAAAGAATAGCGTCGCGTACGAACTGCTGGGAGTATTTTCGTAGAAGAGCCGGTTGACAGCGGTCAAAAGTCTTCCCGGCTGATCGACAGCCATCAGGCATTGGCTGCGCAGATGAGCTTGCAGATTCGCCATCAGGAGTGCTGCGGCGATTCCTTTTCCGGCTACATCCCCGATGACAAGGCCTAATCGTTCCGGACCGAGAAGTAGAAAATCGTAATAGTCACCGCCAACCTGCCGCGCCTGCGCACAGATGCCTGCGTATTCGAGCGTGCTGCACTCCGGAAGACTCTGCGGGAATAATCGCGCCTGCACCTGTCTCGCAACGTCGAATTCGTGAGCAACACGACGCTCCGCCTCAAGTTTCTGCGCTTGCGCGTGGCGTTGAGTTTCAATTGCCTTACTGACCTCATCGAAGCTCACAAGCGCGAACGAATTTCGATCGATGTCTTCGAAGCGGGTAAATACTTGTCCCCAGATCGGGGCCTGCTCGCCATGATGAATCAGAAGATCGGCATGAGCTCCGGCGGCGGAATGCTTTTGATACTTGATGCGCCGCAGTCGCGGAGTATGCCGGAAGCGAACGCCGCGCGCGCTCCATTCCCGAAACGTCGCCGCCACATTTTCGGTAACGAAAGCGATTCGCGTTGCCCGGCCGATCAGCTTGTATTCCACCGAGTTCGGCTCGGGCTGGATCAGTCTGAGGACTGTGCTGCCGTCGGGTGGCGACACAGCCAGCCAGCGTTCGCGCGACTGAAGAAGAACGTCAAAGGCCAGCTCGAATCCGAGCTGGTCCAGGTAGAAGCGTAAACTGCGTTCCTGATTTCGTACAAACACGTCGATCGAGTGAAGCCCCAGATAAGGGTGCTCTCGTTCGACTGCCCCACTGAGCGCGTCTTTCTCATCAGGAACCCGCCTCTCCGTCACTTCCCCAAGCTTGCCTCCGCCATGTTCAGGAATACATTATGCATGCTGTCGGTGTCTCCATCCGATCTCTGAATGAGGAGAATTGAAATCAGGCCGCTTTGCGGATCGATCCAGCCCTGAGTGCCGAACGCGCCGCCATGCCCATAGGTCCCTTCCAGGTGTCCGGCCAGCTCTCCCAATGGATTCGTCACTACTTCCCATGCGAGGCCGTAGTCCGCGCCTCGCATCCATCCGACCGGGTGGATCCCCTTCGTCTGCGCTTCGGTCATCAAGTGGACGGAGAATGGCGAAAGATATCTGTGGCCGTCATATTCGCCCCGGTTCAGCATCATCTGATAAAGCCGGAGCAGGTCTTCAGCCGTCGAATAAAGTCCCCATCCGGGTGCCGGAAACACCGCGCCCTTTCGATATTTCGAGGGGTCCCCGCCGAGTATAGTCGCAGGCGCGCGCTCAAGCTTCCCATCCTTACCGGCGTAGACCATTGCGATACGCGCAATCTTGTCAGCCGGCGGATAGAAGAATGAATCCTTCATGCCAAGCGGACGCAGGATGCGCTCAGCGATGAAGTCTTCGTACTTTTGTCCGGAACAGACCTCGATCAAGCGGCCGAGAATCTCGATGCCGGGGCTGCTGTAACTCCACTCCGTCCCGGGTTGAAAGAGGAGCGGCTGTTTGGCGAGCTGCCGTACCACTTCTTCCAGGGACACGTTCATCAACTGCTGATAGTCGTGGATCGCCGCCGGCGCTGTGTCCTGAATCCCTGCCGTGTGAGTCAGCAGATCGCGAATCGTGACGGGATGATCAGGCGTACCGAGCCGCGAGGCATCTGGGCCGACGTTGGTCGCAACATGTTGTCCGTGGAACTCCGGCAGGTATTGCTCCACAGGATCACGCAATGCCAGCTTTCCCTCTTCGGCGAGCATCATGATACCGATGGCCGTAACGGGCTTGGTCATGGACATGATCTGGAAGATGGTGTCCTTCTGCATCGGGTGGTTCGCTTCGATATCCGCCATACCGGCCGCCTGAAACTCGATCGTTTCGTTTCCGTGCGCTATCAGTGTGACCGCTCCGGCGACTGTCTTCTCATCCACGAATCGCTGCATTCGCGGCGGAATCTGGGAAATGATTGTGCTGTTCACGTCCGCGCCGCGGACGGACGGGATTGTTACGAACAGCACAGAACAAGCAGGAAGAAAGAAGGTCGAAAAGAAAAGTTTCCGCACGGCTACTCAGCATATCGGAACAGACACGAAATGCCGCCGAGCGAACTCCTTGTATCCGCTAGCTCCCTGTGAGCTTGAGTAACTCGAACGCAGGGTCTGGGCCATCCTCGAATTTCAAGCTGGGTCCATCGCTATCTGCTTCTCGTCTGTATCGTGCAAGCAAGTACCAGACGCACCCCAATACGCCAGCCAAAGGCACAAGTCGGGCGGGCATGAGGAGCGCCCACTTTTCGATCGCCGCAGCTGCGGGAACAAATGCCCATACCGCGAATATTGTTCCGATCATCTGCAAGAGTAACTGTTGGATATTGAGCTGTGCGCTGCAGGTAAACGGAATTTTCCGGAAACGGAGCAGGAGGAAATCGGCAAACAGAATCGTAAACAGGATGACGAAGGAGGTATGAAGGAGTCCGGATAACAATCCCATCCGCATGATCGAAAACGGCAGCAGGATGAGGACTTCCCACGGTATTGTTGCCCAGAGAATGAGTTTTTTCCCGATAGTTCTCGGGTGCGGATGCGATTCGCCCAGGGCGAACCGAAAAACCCAATTTGCATCAAGAGCCGCGGGCCGATCGAAGACATAACGCATGCCGCTGCTCGTGAGAAACGCTATGAGAAGAGGAGTTGCAAGGTATGCCGGCTCGGGTATGTCGCTGCCCCCATGCCCGACGATGTCGAGCGTGTTCTGCGCCACGATTACCAACCCGACGCCGAGGTAAGCACCCAAAAACATGAGATGCTGTTCGCTCCGAACAAGAACCTTAACCGCAAAACTCACGCAGGCGCGCTCAAACAGTGAACGAAACAGGAGTGAGAGGAGCGGCTCGGGAACACGAATCCTCGAGAGCGCGCGACTACCCGCTATGGCGTCGAATGTTTCGGACAGCCGTAAAAACAAACGCCGGTAGCAAAGTGCGTACGCCATGATGGAAATCGCACCTGCGGCTCCCAGTGAGAGCATGGCCCGGTGTGCCATTGCCGCCATGTGCGGACTCGCGATTCCGGTCATGTTCTCGTAAATGCCGAGAAACCAATATGGCGGAAGCCAGTTCATATAGCCGGCAGGAAGCCTGCCTTCGAAAAGCCGCGCAAAAATGTTTGAAAAGAACTCCATAAGCAGAACGACCACAAGGGTGATCCGCATGGCTACCGAAACTGGGCGGAAGATTCGCCGCGGAACGAACAACATCAGCAGCCCCACCAGCGCAAACGCCGCAAAGAAGCTAAACAGGCTCGCCGACAGGACGGTCGTTGCATGTGCAAATCCTACTCGCAGGAATGCTTCCGCAGAACCGATGCTGATGGTTACAAAGAATGGAAAGAGCACGGCCGAAACCACGTTTACATCGAGCCCGAACAGAAACGCCAGGGCGATCAGTGCCACCAGGTTGGCGAGGAATACGTTGCGAATTGGAATCGGCAGTATTGCCAGGTTGAAAAAGTCTCGCCGGTCCGGAAACAGCCGGTTCCACCTGGCGACCATGACCAGGCCCGTGATGGTCATCGAAAGTATGACAAAGAAATATTCATCGGAAGGAGATCTTCGGATCGGATCGACGTGTTCCCCGCGCAACCACTGAAGCAGGGTCGAATACTTGCCCATGAGAAAGATGCCTGCGAAAGCCCCCGGCGAAGCGAGAATCGCAAGCACAGCACCCAGGCCGAAACCCATTCCGCCCGAACCCTGCTCGTCTTCGCTTGCGGCCAGGCGCTTTATGAAGTGCCGCACCAGCGTCTTAAAGGGGTTGTGTGACCGGAGCGGCATCTCTTTGTTCAGCGGCTCACTACCGCGTCTACAATTGCTTCGGCTGATTCGTCCGCATCGACCTCTTGAACCAGGTTTGAGAATGCGGCCTCGAGCGAGGACATGGATTGGAACTTCTTCAGGTCCTCGATTGATCCGTACGCAACCTGCCTGCCTTTTTGCAAGATTGTGACGTGCGAGCAAATCTTTTCGACCACCTCCAGCACGTGCGAGCAGTAGAAGATTGTTTTCCCCTCGCGACCCAGCGCCGAGACCAGTTTTCGAAAGATCAGCGCCGATGTCACGTCAAGACCGGAAAGCGGCTCATCGAAAATGATCAACTCGGGATTGTGCAGGAGTGCGGCAATCAGCAGAATGCGCTGACGCATACCTTTTGAATAGGCCGATATCGCGGTGTGCCGGTGCGGTCGCATGGCGAACAGCTCCAGCAGTGAGTCGCTTCTTCGTTTACTCAAGGATTCGGGTAAGCCTCGTAAGCGGCTCACGAGCTGGAGATATTCGAGGCCCGAAAGAAACGGATACAAATTGGCTTCCTCCGGTACATAGCCCACGACGCGCTTGTAGGCGGTCAGGTCTTCTTTGATATTGTTGCCTCGAAAAAGTACGGTTCCGCTGGTCGGTTCGAGCAGACCTGTGATCACCTTGACAGTGGTACTTTTGCCGGAGCCGTTTGGCCCGAGATAGCCTAACGCTTCTCCCGGGCGAATGGAAAATGTGACATTGTCAACTGCCGGTATCGAGCTGTAACACTTGGTGAGCGATCGAACTTCCAACATCTTGCACGTAGGATACTACATAGGATCTCTTCTCGCAAAGAGCAAAGATGAATCACCTCCCTCGGCTAAAGGCGACCAACTTAGTCCCCATTGGCTCAATGACTTACAGGACTTCTTTTGCTTGACACTGTTGCCGGAGACGAGCATCCTAGAAGGTGAGGAGATCGATATGCTGCACATCCATGAAGGCCAATGCGGTTTATGCACTCATTTTGGGGAAGTCCACCCAGCAGGGAACGGAGACGTTATTCTGACGCAGATTCGTTCTTCAAAAGAAGCGAAGGAAGATTTCGTCGATGAATGCGGTCATCCGAAACACGCGCCACTCCATTTGAAAGTGACTGCAGTGAGCGGGTGCGACGGATTCGAACCGGTTATGTGATAGCTGGATCTCAAAGGGCCGGAGCAAGCCGATCGGCTTGCTCCACACAATTCTTCAAAAAGTCAGTCCCACTAGAAATTGCGCTTGATTCTGATTCGAACCTAAAGACGACGCTAATGCGGCGAAGTTATAGTTCTGGCTGCCCCAATGGATATATCGAAACTCCGGGGTGATGTGAATCAGAATCGCATGAATGTCTATCCCCGCCCCCACTGCTACACCGGCCGTTGACTCGTTGAGAGTAACTTGGCTGATGTTCGATACATGATTGAAGATCGGACCGGCGTCGACGTACGGATGAAGCAATGGAACTCCTTTGAACCTGTACTTCAGAAGCACTGGAAAATCCCATTCACTTGTAGGACTCCCGCTCAAATTGTAATGTCTGTAGAGCGCATCCACCTCTACTCCGAGATGGAAGGGAAGCCGTATTTCAACCATTGGGCCAATGACGTAGCGGTTCGTAAAACCGTTCAAATCGCCGCTCCCTCCATTCGTAAACGCATCATTGAGGGGCACGCCACCTTTTATTCCGACCGAAATAAATTGTCCGAACGCGGGGACAGACGATAAACCCAAAACAAGAACTGCCATTCCCAGACGGCGATAATTCATATAACGGTCCGATGCATTAATGCAGACTGGAGTTCCGAGTTCCGATGGACAGACGAAGGAGAGAGGCCTGCGCCGCGTGGAAGCGCGCTCGAAGGTGACAGGGACGGCGCTTTATACAGGCGATTTTGGATCATCCCAAATAAAAGACGATCTGTTGTATGCGGCACTGGTGCAAAGTACGGTTGCTGCGGGACGCATTGCGCAGGTAGATATCACAGGAGCCGCGGATGCGCCCGGCGTGCGCGCGATCATCACGCATCGGAACGCTCCGCGCCTTCAGCGCGTGAAAACACTAACGTCCGGCGAACTCGATTCTTTCCTGCCACTCCAGGACGATTGCGTCCATTACCACGGACAGCCCATCGCGATGGTGGTTGCAAGCACTCCGGCCCATGCAGCATATGCGGCATCGCTCATATCGGCGAAGTACGAAATAACCTCTTCGGCTGTTGTCTCTTTCGATGAACAAATGTCGAATGCCGCCGTCGCGAAAAAAGTTGGCGGTATCGCACCCGCTCGGAAAGAAGTCGGCGAACCCGAAACGGCATTTTCGCGTTCGCCCGTACAACTCGATCTGACTTTCGCAACCGCAGCCGCGCACCATAATGCGATGGAACCCGGAGCTTGCATCGCGGCTTGGGATCCCAAAGGCCGCCTAAGGGCCTGGAGTGCAACACAATTCGTCTATGGCGACGCAATGGCACTGGGAGAGGCTTTCGGATTCGGCGTACTGGATCGCAAAGCGCGCCTTGGTCCGCAACTAGCGACAGGGCGAAGTTTCAAAAATAAGGTCCGGGTTATAGCGCCTCTAGTGGGCGGGGCTTTCGGAAGTAAGACCACCGGAACCTGCCTGATTCTTGCGGCGATGGCGGCGAAAGTAGCCGGAATGGCCGTGAAACTGGTTCTCACTCGGCAGCAAACGTACGCCTTGATGCCTTTTCGCTCCGCTACGAGGCAGCGAATCCGAGCCGGCGCCGAGTTGGACGGCACGCTTTGCGCGATCCTGCATGAGGCGACTATTCAGATGTCGAAAAACGGGGCGTTCGTGGAGCCCGTTGGCGAAGTAACACCTCATCTATACGCCTGCAAGCACATTGCGACAACGCACAAAGTCGCGATGCTCGACATCAGTGCACCGGGCTTCATGCGAGCTCCTGGTGTAGCGCCTGGTCTCTTCGGACTTGAGTCCATGATGGACGAATTAGCGGAAAGCCTGGGCATCGATCCACTGGATTTGCGCCTTCGCAATTACGCTGAGGCGGACCCAGAAACTGGCAAGCCCTGGTCGAGCAAGTCTCTGAAAGAGTGCTACCTCGCAGCGGCCGGGCGGATTGGATGGAGGGAGCGCGATCCGCGTCCGTGCTCGATGTCCGAAGATGACGCCTTGGTCGGCTATGGAATGGCCAGTGCGATGTACCCTGTTAATCACTTCCCCGCCGTAGTCAAGATGTCGTTCGACGCTCGCGGCAAGATACTTGTTGAGACTGCGATTCATGAGATCGGCCAGGGCGCGATCACTGCTCTCACTCAGATCGCCGCAGAATCCCTGGGGCTTGCACCAGAGTGCATTCACTTTAGATTTGGCGATACCGAATTGCCTTTCGGATTCATAACGGCAGGTTCTTCAACGCTGCTCAGCACCGGGACTGCGATAAAGGAGGCCGCACAAAAACTGCTTCGACAACTGATCCTGCGGGCGATCACGGACAAAGCCTCGCCGTTGAATGGTTGCAGTGCCCGCGTCATTCGGAGCGACGCAGGAAGGCTCTACCACCGAGACGACTGGCAGCGCGGTGAATCGTATTTTGCTTTGCTGGCCCGGCATCCCAAGCGCAGATTCGAGACACGAGCGGTAACGGGCCGCACTTTTGGCCGGAGCCCGTACGCACGGTTTTCCTTCGGATCTCAGTTTGTGAAAGTAGCGGTGCATCCCGATACAGGGCAAGTTCGGGTGCGGCAGGCGGTCGGCGCATTCGCCTGCGGACGCATTATCAATCCGGTTCTGGCTCGAAGCCAGTTAATGGGAGGCATGGTTTGGGGGATCGGGCAAGCGCTCTTCGAGGAAAGTAGTATGGACACACGAAACGGGTGTTGGGTCACCAGCAATCTTGCGGACGCTTTGGTGCCGACAAATTCCGACGTGGCCGATCTGGAGGTTCTGCTGATCGAAGAAAACGACGAACGAGGAAGTTCGCTCGGGGCTAAGGGCATCGGCGAGATCGGCATTACCGGAGTGGCGGCCGCTATTTCCAACGCGGTCTTTCACGCGACCGGGCGTCGAGTTCGAGAGCTGCCTATAAGATTGGAAAAGTTGATGGGCAGCGCCTCGCTCTCTGCGGAATCTTGGAAGGACCCTGTTACCTCAGGCGTACCGATCGAGTCTTAATCTCAACTTATGAAGGTTTCTCTGCTTGTTCTAGCCAGTGTAGTCGTTTCCGGGATGTGTGCCCAACAGTTCTCATCGAGTCCAGATCAGGGGCGCTCCATGGTGGTCACGAAGTACGGAATAGTCGCCGCCCCGCAATTTCTTGCATCCGACGCAGGAGCGAAGATACTCGAAGCCGGGGGCAATGCGGTCGACGCAGCTATTGCGGCGAATGCTGTTGTGGGTGTTACGCAGCCTTATGTAAATGGCATGGGCGGCGACCTCTTCGCGATCTATTACGAAGCGAAGACAGGCAAGCTATATGGGCTCAATGCGAGTGGCTGGACTCCGCAGGCTCTCACCATCGAATATCTCAAGGCGCATAACATCACGGGTAAGCTCGGCCAGATCAGCGTCCATACCATCACAATTCCCGGATGTGTTGCGGGGTGGGACGCCTTACGCGGGCGCTTCGGCACAATGCCGTTCGAAAAGCTTTTGCGCCCTGCAATTTTTTACGCTGAGAACGGCTTTCCACTCGCGGAGAAGAACGCACGCTACTGGGTGGGCAAAACCTTTCTGAACCAGCCCGGATACCGAGAAACCTACTTGCCTGCAGGCTTTCAGCCGGGCGTGGGAGAAGTCTTCAAAAACACCGCTCTCGGCCATTCGTTACGCCAAATTGCCGAGCACGGCCGTGACGGTTTCTACAACAGCAACCTGACCGAAGCAATGGTCACTTTCCTGAGGTCGCAGGGGGGAACGCACACGGTCGCGGACTTCGCCGAATTCAAGCCTGAGTGGGTAGAGCCGATCTCGACAACGTACCGCGGCTGGACCGTGTATGAGCTACCTCCGAACGGCCAGGGCGTTGCGGCGCTATCCATGCTGAACATCATGGAAAAGTTCCCTATGTCGAGCTACGGCCACAACTCCGCGGCGGCACTTCACGTAATGATTGAGGCCAAGAAGCTTGCCTATGCCGACATGATTCATTACGTGGGCGATCCGCGGTTCACGCCCATTCCGGTCCGGGAGATGCTGTCGAAAGATCTGGCCGACCAGCGGTCGAAACTGATCCAGACGGACCACGCGGCTTGCCAGGTCGCGCCATCGGAAATTACAGAGAAGCTCAATGCGCGCGGACACGAGACCATCTACATGTCGACCATCGACAAAGACGGCAACATCGTCTCACTCATCCAGAGCAATTACGGCGGTTATGGAACAGGAATGGTTGCTCCCGGCACAGGTTTCTCTTTCCAGAACCGAGGCGCCGGATTTGAACTGATGCCCGGCAAGCCGAATTCGATTGCGGGCCACAAACGGCCGCTTCACACCATTATTCCTGCCTTTATGCAAAAGGGCGAGGTGCATTTGGGGTTTGGAATCATGGGCGGTTGGAATCAGGCACAGGCCCACGCACAGTTCGTGGCAAACGTAGTCGATTTTGGCATGAATATTCAGGCAGCAATGGAAGCCGCCAGATTTACAAAGCAAACGTTCGAGGGATGTGATGTGGACATGGAGTCGCGCATCCCGGAAGACGTGCGAAACGAGCTGGCCAAGCGAGGGCATGTGTTCAAGATTCTCGAACCGTTTTCGTACACCGTTGGACAGGGCGAAGCCGTGATGCACGATGATCGGCGCGGCGTCAATTTTGCGGGATCAGATCCCCGGTGCGATGGCGAAGCAATTCCGCAGAGCCCTCCTGTTTTTTAACATCATTCCGAGCACAAACCACCAAAATTTCTTGAATTCAAGAGCAAGCGGCGGAGTTTTTAAGCCGCCGGATGTCCCGAGAATAGAACAAGAGGCAAACAAGGGACAACATGACAAACTTGATGCAGGTGAACATGGCTGAAATCCTGCCATATTCCAACGATGACCAGCGATGGGACGCGGTCGCCCGGCGCGATCGCAACGCTGACGGTTATTTCTATTACTCCGTCGCAACGACCGGCGTTTACTGCCGACCATCCTGCGGAGCACGGCAGCCGCTGCGAAAAAATGTAGCCTTCCACTTAAACGCCCAGGCAGCTCGAAGAGCCGGCTTCAGGCCTTGCAAGCGATGCCGTCCGGACGGGCCCGACATGGCGGACGAACGCGCATCTCTTATCGCGGCGGCATGTCGCACTCTGGAAAACACCAGTGAACCGCCAGATCTGGATCGGATCGCGAGCGAAGCCCATATGAGCCGCTTCCACTTCCAACGGGTCTTTAAAGAGGTTACGGGCGTCACGCCCCGAGCCTATTTTTCGGAATGCCGGAAGAAGAGAGTGAGGGCGGGGCTTTCGCGAAGCAGAACCATCACAGAAACCATTTACGATTCCGGGTTCAATTCAAACGGGCGCTTCTACGCTTCTTCGGCTCAGATGCTGGGCATGACGCCCAAGGATTACCGGTCGGGCGGCGGAGAGCACGCTATCCGTTTCGCGGTAGGCCAGTGTTCCCTCGGATCGATTTTGGTTGCGACGACCGACAAGGGGCTTTGCGCGATCCTTCTGGGCGATGATCCGGACCGTCTCGTGCGTGAGCTGCAGGATCAGTTCCCAAAAGCGCAGTTGACCGGTGGGGACAGGGACTTTGAGCGTATTGTCGCGATCGTCGTCGGGTTTGTCGAAAATCCGAAACAAGGGCTGAATCTCCCCCTCGACGTGCAGGGCACCGCGTTTCAACAGCGCGTCTGGCAGGCGCTACGCGATATTCCCACGGGGTCGACCATGAGCTACGAAGAGATTGCGATGCGAATCGGTTCGCCGACTTCGGCGCGAGCTGTCGCCGCGGCTTGTGCGGCGAATCATCTGGCGGTTGCCATTCCTTGTCATCGCGTGGTTCGCAAGGATGGGGGCCTTTCCGGTTATCGCTGGGGAGTAGAGAGAAAACAAGGTCTGCTCGAGCGTGAGGCGGCGGCTTCCCTAGCTACGGCGCACTAGAAGTAATGTGCGATCGTCAGTAATCGGTCCGAAGGCTTCGGCGGATTGAAAGATCCGATCGGCAATTTCAGCAAGCGGCCGCGCACAGTCGGCCATCAGAATCTGTTCGATGTAGTCATATCCGAGCTCCTGATTTTTCTTGTTGAAGATCTCAGTGAGCCCATCCGTGATCAAGGCAAGCACATCGCCCTCTTCGCAGTCGATTTCCGCTGTTTCGAAGACGGACTGCGAGAACATCGCGATCGGCACATTCTCGATGGTGTGACGCGAGACGCGGCCCGCCTTGCGCTGTAGATGAAAGATGGGCGGATGGCCGGCAAGGGAGAACCTTAGAGGTCCGTTCTCCGTCGTCAACAGATAGGCAAACGTCGCGTAAGCATTGGAATCGGTAAGTGGAGTTAACACCTCATTGAGATCAGTGAGAAGATCGTCACACTGTGAATTGCTCGCGAGCCGCGTTCTTACTGCTGCTTTGACCATGCTCATAAGCACTCCGGCCGGAACACCGTGACCCGCTACATCGGCCAGATAGGCGCAGGCGCTCCTGCCGGTCTGAACTACATCTAAAAGGTCTCCTCCGATGCTGCCGCTGGGAAGGGATGCCCCGTGGAATTCGAAACCACCTATGCGCTCGGCGATGGGCGGAACAAGCTTGCGCTGAATCGCCGTTGCCAATTCCATCTCGGTTTGAACGGCGAAGAATCGTTTGCCCTCCATCTGAAAAAAAGAGATGAAGAAGATATAGCCCAGGTTTATCAGGATAATCGCGAGAACGGCGTGCGTGGCGACCCCGGTTCGCCACTGCTCGATGTTTAACGTTCGTACGGAAGGCGTGTAATAGCGAGCCAGAATCGCATACAAGGCGCACTGCCCCATGCCAAAAGCAATCATCGATTTGATCATTCGCCGCGAAGCAAGCCAAGCCCAGCCGGCGCCGACGATTCCAGAGATCAGGATGGCGCGAACGAAGGCGGTTGTCGACGAACGCTCCAAATTCAGAGCATCGTTCACACTTCCGAGACCGGCAAAGAGACACGCCACGCCGCACAGGAAGGCCGCGTAGGAACGGCGCGGCATGCTCCGAACAAAGCGAGCGCGCTCCTTCCAGCGAACAATTCTCATTTCTCCCGTCATGGTATCCAGTCGGCCATTCCTGGGATGGCTGGTAGTAGCATGGCTCAAATGAGACCGGCAGGTTTGCTTGTCCTGATGGCCGTTTGGAGTTCGCTTCTTGATTCGGCCGAACGTGCTCCGAAGGTCTGGTACGACAACGCGGTAATCTACGAGATCTATCCACGCAGTTTTCAGGACTCCAACGCAGATGGTATTGGAGATCTGAATGGTGTGACGTCAAGGCTTGATTACCTCAAAAAGCTAGGTGTCGATGGCATTTGGCTCACGCCATTCTTCCCCTCGCCAAATGCGGATTTCGGATACGACGTTTCCGACTATGTGAGTGTAGCCCCGGAATATGGAACGCTCGACGATTGGAACCGGTTAGTTTCCGAAGCGAAGAAGCGCGGAATTCGGGTGCTGATTGATTTCGTGGTGAACCACAGCTCAGATCAACATCCCTGGTTCAAGGAGTCGCGATCCTCGCGCACGAATCCAAAGCGGGACTGGTATGTCTGGCGGGACGGCATAGGGCCAGGACAACCACCCACGCATTGGACCTCGATTTTCGGCGGATACACGTGGACTTGGGATGCGTTAACGCAGCAATGGTATTACCATATTTTCCTGCCGCAGCAGCCGGACCTGAACTGGCGGAATGCCGATTTGCGGAAAGCCATGTACAACGTGGTTCGTTTCTGGCTGGACCATGGCGCAAGCGGATTTCGTTTAGACGCAACACCGTACCTAATTGAAGATCCGAACTTCCCCGACGATCCGCACCCCCCAAAACCCGGCGGACCCGCTGCCCTTGAGCCCTACAATTCGGGACGGCCAGAGAACCACGAAGTTATGCGAGAACTGCGCAAAGTCATGGACAGCTATCCGGGCCATCCCGTATTGCTTGGAGAATCTTCGACCGTGACCATTCAGGATCTGGCTCAGGTATACGGAACAAACCACGACGAGATTCAACTCCCCATGGACTTCCTGTTCGGGAATCTCAAAAAACTCGATGCCGCCGAATTCAAAAAACAGGTAGACGCGGCGCATCAGAAGTTAAATGGCGGAACACCAGTGTTCTTTTTCAGCAACCATGATCACGGGCGACAATGGAGCACTTTCGGGGACGGGAAGCACAATGATCAAATCGCGAAGCTGACCGCCGCACTCACCCTGACACAGCCCGGCTGTGCGCTGGTGTACTACGGAGAGGAGCTTGGCATGGCAACGATGTTGACCAGCGATCTGCATCGGGTACCAACGAGCGCAAAGCGGCCGCGCGCGGACGACCGCGACGGGGAGCGAACGCCCATGCAGTGGGATTCAAGCGCGAATGCGGGCTTCAGCACCGGATCTCCCTGGCTGCCGCTGGAATCAAATGCCAAGCGTTATAGCGTCGAAAGCGAAAGGACTGATCCGAATTCGATCTATCTCTGGTATCAGCAACTTTTGAAGTTGAGACACGAGCCGGGTCCGCTCCGGAGCGGCGATTATGTTCCCTTGGAGTCCGGCAACCGCGAGGTGTTCGCATTTGGCCGGCGCAGCGGCAATCGTGAAGTAGCGCTGATCGTCTTGAATATGAGCGCGACCACCCAGAAACTCAATATTCAGGGAATGTCCGGAGATTGGCCGCGCTTCCACGAAGTGCTGATGGCGAGCCCCCCGGCGGACGCTCCAGCGACGCCGAGTTTCAGTCTGGCACCTTTCGGCGTCCTGATCACGGCCACAGAATAAGGCGTAGCTCTTTACACAGTCATGTGGCACGTAAATACGAGGGAGTTTGTCGGGAATTGAGATTAATGTTGACTTGAGCGCTTATGTCGCTTGGAACTGGAGACAGATGATGACCGCAACTGCAAACGAAACAGCCGTGCTTTCCGCCGATGCGCTTCTCAGCCATTGGCAAGGGCATCGCCGCTTGACAAGGAAAACGATCGAAGCCTTTCCAGAGGACAAGTTGTTTAACTTTTCGATTGGGTCGATGCGACCTTTCTCGGAAATGATCTCCGAATTTCTGAAAATGGCGGAGCCGAGCGTAAGGGGCGTGGCAACCCGCAATTGGGTGTCCGCCGATGAAAAGGCGTCACTGCGAACGAAGGCAGAACTGCTGGCAGCCTGGGATGAGTCAAACCGGGTGATCAAAGAGATATGGCCGACAATTCCGGCCCAGCGCTTCGCGGAGGTTGACAAAGCGTTCGGGACGTGGGAGATGCGAGGAATCGATTTAATCCTGTACGTAATTGAAAATGAAATCCATCATCGAGCTCAGGGATATGTGTACCTGAGGGCGCTTGGCATCGAGCCACCCGCCTTTTACGACAGAGATTGAGGTGAACGACTCCGTTAACCGCGGTCTGCGACTGCCTGCTTGATACGGTTGAGGAATCGGAAGGAGCTCTCACCCATGAGGATGTGGCTTGCGGGCGGGGCCGCGCTTGGATTGACGTTTCTGGTGTTCGCGGCAAGTGATCCAAGACACGCGAAGCTTGCCGCGATCATTGATCGCGAATGGCAGTTTGAGCTCGAGAACTCACCAGAGATGGCGACGGCTGTGGGCGACAACCGCTACAACGATCGCCTCGATAACTACTCGCCCGAAGCTTATGCCAAGCGACAAAAACATAACGTTGCAGTCGCCGCTGAATTGAAAGCCATCGATCCGGCGGGGCTCGAAAAAGAAGATCGCCTGAACCGGACACTGATGCTTCAAATGCTTCAAACCCGGTCCGAGAGTTATTTTCTCAAGGACTGGGAAATGCCGGTCAATCAGATGAACGGGCCACACCTTGGATACGCGGGTATGGCGCGAGAGATGCCGTTTCGGACAACTCGGGATTTTGAAAACTATGCGAGCCGACTGAGTCAGCTACCGCGGGCGTTCAATCAGATTACCGGGAATATGCGAGCTGGCCTACGCGACCGGCTGATGCCACCCCGCTATCTGCTCGAGAAGGCGGCTGCGGAAGCCGAGGAAATCGGGGGAACGCCGGTAGCTGAGAGTTCTTTTGTCATGCCTCTCAAGCACTTTCCTTCTTCTGTTTCGGCCGCCGATCGAGAGCACCTCAAAAAGGAAATTGACCAGACAATTAGCACGCAAGTTCTGCCGGCATATACCAATTTTGGACGCTTCCTTAAAAACGAGTACGGTCCGAAGGGCCGCACCGAATTCGGCATCTGGTCCCTTCCGGACGGAGGCGCACGCTACCGTTCCGCTATCCGGGAGATGACGACCACCGATATGAATCCGGAACAACTGCATGCCCTGGGACTTAAACAGGTGGCCCAAATCGACGCGGAAATGCTCAAGATCGCTCAGCGGGAGGGCTACTCGAATCTGAAATCGTTTAACGAGCACATCTTTAAGGACCGGCGCTTTTACGGAACATCCGGAGAGCAGATCCTGGCTCTATATCGGAAGTACACGGATCAGATGTATGCCAAGCTGCCGCAGTACTTTGCCCGCCTGCCTAAAAACAAACTGGTGGTGATCCCAATGGAATCGTATCGCGCTCCTCATGCCGTGCCAGCGGACTACTCTATTGGCGCCGGAGACGGCTCGCGACCAGGGCGCATTAATGTCAACGAATATGATCCAAAACGCAGGCTGCTATTGAATGCCGAGGCCATTGCGTATCACGAGGGTATTCCGGGACATCATCTGCAGTTCTCGATTGCGCAAGAGCTTCAGAGTCTGCCGCCATTTCGCAAATTTGCAGAATACAACGCCTATTCCGAGGGCTGGGCACTCTATTCAGAGACGCTGGCTCATGAGATGGGCTTTTATCAGGATCCGTATAGCGAGTATGGACGGCTCGAGAATCTGATGTGGCGTTCGATCAGGCTGGTGGTGGATACGGGCGTTCACGAGAAACATTGGTCGCGCCAGCAGATGATCGATTTCTTCCACGCCCATACCGCGATGGACGATCAGAACATTGAAACCGAAGTGGATCGGTACATTGCATGGCCGGCACAGGCGCTAGGTTACAAATTGGGTGAGATGACGATTCTGCGTCTCCGTGAGAAAGCACGAAAGGAGATGGGCGCCGGCTTCGACATCCGGAAGTTTCACGACGCGGTCTTAGAAGAAGGACCATTGCCGCTCGATGTCCTGGAGAGTACCGTGGGTGACTGGATCGCGAGCAGCGGAAAAGTTGCTTCAGCGGGCGGATAGAAGTCCCGAGCTAACGGCGGCGACCGAAACTTCGCCCAAAACCTTTACTACCGCCGGACTTACCGAATCGTTTACCGGACGATGGGCTTGCACCGAAACCAAAACGGTGGCCGGCACTTTTTTCGTTAAGTGAAGGTCCATGGCCTGACTCGGCGCGCGACGCACTGAAAACACCATGGGAAGCAAATGCAGAACCCTTGAAGCCACCGGTTTGCAGATAGCGACTGCCGGCGTAGGAGGTCTTTGTGAAGCTGCCATGCGTCCCGTACTTCGGCGGCGCGGCAGGCGTCGGTTGGCCGTAGTAGGTGCGTCCGACCTGCTGTGCCGTTCGGTAGCCGCGATATTCGTTGAGAACGATGGGGTGATATGCGTGGTTCCACAGGAGCTCGCGGAGCAGCAGATATTGCGGGAGCCAGGTCCATATACTGTGGTCCCCTTCGTGAGTCCAGTAGCCGTATTGGTTCGAGCCCTGAGATTCGGGCGCGATGTAAGCGAAGCCCGCAGGCTGCGGTGTGGTGACAGCCTCGGAGTCGAAAAGACCAGCGTCTTTGTGCGCGAGCGACATGCCAATGTCGTTCTCAACAGCCCCGAATGCCGCTTCGGAGACCGCTATCCACTGTTCTGAGCTGGAAGTCTCGCTCTGCCCGGACGCCACGTCGACGAGGTGCGAGCGAATTGTCTTTATCCTCTCGCGGTAGAGATTGTCCGTGTTGTCGAGATCGCTGAGGATCTTGTCCCACGAATCGTAGAGTTGGCCGCTGGCGTTCCGAAGCTCGTCCGGCTGCGTGTCGATTTTTCTGGCGTCCGCTGAAAGAGTTTCGTGCGCTTCCACGAGAGTGGCGAGCTGCGAGTCGCTGGAATTGCCTTGCAAGGCGGCCTGGCGCGCTTCCGCGGTTTTCGTCCAAACCACATCCGCCTCGGCGGGCATCGTCGATAAGTCGCGGAGACGCGATGCAAGCGCATCTTTTTTGGCGGGCCAGTCGACCTCTGCCTTCTCCACAACTTTGGTGAGAGGCGCAAGGTCGATGGAGTGAACGGCCTGATAGCGCCGGTCCATCTCGGTGAGATTGTCTTTCAGGTCGCGGCGGAAATTGACCCAACGGTCCGCTGCCGCCACCACAGCCTGCGATTGGTCGATTGCTCCCCGGCGCAGAGTCCGCTCCACTGCGAGCAGCCGCAAGGCTTCAGAGCGTGATTCGGCACGGTCGCGTCCGGAGATTCCTCGCAGATCGCGATCGGTCTCCTCCGCTTTGCGAAGCGTCGCGCGAGCCGCTTCGAAATCGGATTTCCATTGTCCAGGCGCCGAGGCATTCTGAAAGAGAGCAGAATGCGCTGCAACCTCCTGCTCCACGGTGCGCTGCGAGTGCTCGATGTCTTTCGCGGCGTTCTGTAAGCGGTCGTGTTCGTCAGCGATGTCCTGGCGGAGCGCGGATGAAAGACCTCCGGAACAGGACGCAAGGGCCCAAAGCGCCGCAGCAAGGCAAACGTATTTCGCGGACTTCATCAGGCACCCCTATAGACGGTTACCGAAGCGGGATCGAGTTGAGTCCAGATGGACGCGGCAAAAGGTTCCCCTTCATATTTGCGGATACTTAGAAAACGTTTGGAATCCTGCTCCTGGAATTGCCAGCCATAGAAGCCGCGTCCGCCGGTAGCTCCCCAGGTAAACAGACCGATTTCGCGGCTGAACCTGTAAAGCCAGAATTTGTCGTCGTAGTCGAAGAAATCCGACGCGTTCTGGCGCTGGTCGATTTGCGCAAGATCGTCCTCGGCGAGTCCGAGTTCATCGAGAGTGATGGTTCGTTCGTCAAAATTCCCCAGCACTGTGACGCCATCATCATTGTGCACTTCAAGACGGACGCGACCGTCACGCCAGGAACCGCTCAGCTCTATCCAGCGCCGCATACCCGCCTCGTACCCATCGCAGCGATCCACTGTGAAGTCAATGTCGCTGAAATCAGGCGCGGCGCCCGATACGGAAAGCACGTCACCGACGCGCGCATCGGTAATCGTGAGATTCGCAAGATCTTCGACCGGCTCACCGGTCCGCTGATGGAAGAGCATACTCAGTTGCGCGGGTTAGGCGCAGGAGCAGGAAGTTCCTTGGGCAGTTCGACGGAGGGCGGGCGGCTCACGGGTGCGGCCAGGCGCTCGCGCTTCAAAGCTTCAAGTTCGGCATCGACCGTATGGCCCTGGAGCTTCGCAAACTCGGCTTCCAGGTTCGAATCCTTGCCGGCACTAGCAAGCTGATCGAACGCCTTCGCAGTTGCTTCTTCTCTGGCTACCGACTCTTCAAAATGCGAGAGCTGTGCGAATGCGTTATCTGCTTTACCCACACCCGCCAATGCTTCGGATACTTTGCGCTGCGCCATGGCGGCATTCTTACGCGCCACCAAAGTTGTAGCCGTACGTTCGCCGTCCTCGATTCTGTGCTTGAGATCCGCCACCTGGCTCTTGAGCGATTCGCTCGCCTGCCGCGCAGATTCGATAGCAGCTTGCAGAGAAGAGACTTGCTTGTCGCTCTCCGCTTTCTTGGCGAGCGCCTTTTTCGCCAGATCCTCGTTTCCGGCGTCCAGCGCGAGATTTGCCCGGTCCTTCCAGTCCTGCGACTGGCGTACGTACTTTTGATACTCGGCATCCAGGCGGTTGTAGTTGCTCATCGCCATGGCAGAAGACTGGACAACCTTGTTCAGCTCCGTTCGCATATCAGCCACGGTCTGACGCACTGTCGTGGCGAAGGTTGCGTCTTCGATTGCCCCCATGCCCTGATTCGCCTGCCCGCGAGCGACTCGGCCCGCCCGGCCAAAGAGGTCTGAAAAGAATCCCATTGTGTCCTTTCGCTAGAGTCTCGATGCCAGGCTCTGGCTATTCCGCCTTGAGGTCGGCGCCAATCAGATCACGGGCGTGGACCACATCGGCAAGCAAAAAGCTGACGCACGAGAGAATGTCGTCTTCATCATCGTGTCCGAAATCCTGCAACTTACAGAAATTGTTCAGGGTGACAGCCACCAGCCCGTCTTTCGTATCGTAAAGCTGGAAGTGCGAGGTGGAGACGCCGTTGTCCGCCGAGAGCATTTTGCGTAAAACCTGCGGCGTGAGCTTGCCGGCCGGCACAACCATGCAGACCAGAGACAGAAAGAGAATATCTCCCTCAAGGACAGCGCGGAGAGAGATGCCGCTTTCCACCTCCTCAATCTTCAGTACGTTGTCATCCAAATCTGTAACTGAATAGTGTCTTCCCGCAAGAAGTTGATGGATCTGGCTCAGCGGGGAAGCGATTGCTTGCGCCATAGATTTTCCTTAAGAGGGTACGCAGAATATCGCCGTTTTGTTCGAGGATACCTCATATCGGGTACGGGGCCGGAAGCTTGGACGAAAGCGGAAGGGCCGCGAAGGGGTTAGCGTTAAGGTACTAGCCTGGCGGCGGGCCAGGATCGAGAAAGATACACTGCCACCTGGGTGGCTTGGTGAGCCGGCTTGCATATACTCAGATGCATGCTTGGTGGCATCGAAGCGGGCGGCACAAAGTTCATCTGCGGCATCGGGACAGGGCCTGAGGATCTGGAAACTGCGCAGTTTCCCACTTCCTCGCCAGAGGTGACGCTCGGACAGGTCATTCAATTCTTTAAGGATGTGAAGACCAGCTTGAGCGGCATTGGCGTTGGTTCGTTCGGTCCAATCGACCTCCACACGAACTCACCTGCGTACGGCCGGATCACCTCAACGCCCAAAGCTGGTTGGGCGAACTTCGACCTGGTGGGTACGCTTCAAAAGGCGCTGCGGGTACCGGTGGCTTTCGACACGGACGTGAATGCCGCCATTTTGGGCGAAGCACGGTGGGGAGCAGCCAGAGGGCTCTCCGATGCCATATATATGACTATCGGTACCGGCATCGGCGGAGGCGCGCTGGTTCGAGGACAAGTAGCACACGGCCTGGTGCATCCGGAAATGGGGCATTTGCGTATTCCGCACGATCTGGTCAACGATCCGTTTCCAGGCTCGTGCCCATTTCACGGCGACTGTTTGGAAGGCTTGGCCGCCGGACCTGCCATCAGCTCACGTTGGAAGGCTGTGGCCATGACTCTGCCGCCGGAGCATCCGGCATGGACACTGGAGGCGCGCTATCTCGCCTACGGTTTAAATAATCTTGCAGTAACGTTGTCGCCGCAAAGAATGTTGCTTGGCGGCGGCGTTATGCAACAACGCCATTTGTTCACTCTGATTCGCCGCGAGTTCTCGCAGTTGCTGAACGGGTACGTGCAGCATCCTGAGCTTACGCAAAAACTCGATCAGTACATCCAGCCGCCACAACTCGGGTCGCGAGCAGGAATTCTGGGCGCTCTCGTGCTCGCCGAGCAAGCAGCCACTACCGGCATGGTGCGGGAGACTGCGACCGTATTGGGCGGCAGAGGATGAGCTTAAACGCGACCCTCGTTAAAAGCACCGTAGTAGCCGCGCTTGGCGGCCTGTTATTCGGATTTGACACCGCGGTGATCGCTGGTACAACGGCTGGATTAACCAAGGCTTTTGCGTTAACCCCATCCAGCCTCGGGTTGACGGTGGCGATCGCGCTTGTCGGGACTGTCGTTGGGTCGCTGTTCGCCGGAATCCCCGGCGACCGGTACGGACGCCGCGATAGCCTGCGCGGCATGGCGGTTCTCTATCTCATTTCGGCCATTGGATGCGCCATCGCGTGGGACTGGTATTCGCTGGTCGTCTTCCGTTTCATAGGAGGGTTAGCGATAGGCGGCTCGTCCGTTCTGGGACCTATGTATATTGCCGAGATTGCACCCGCAAAGCTTCGGGGGCGTCTCGTCGGGTTCTTTCAATTCAATGTAGTCGCGGGTATTCTGGTGGCGTACTTTTCCAACTATCTCATCGGGCGCGCTGATTTTGGTGTAAATGAATGGCGATGGATGCTCGGAGTTTCAGGCGTACCCGCGCTTCTGTTCTTTATCATGCTTTTCACCATCCCGCGAAGTCCGCGCTGGCTCGTGCAGAAGTCCCGTGTCGACGAAGCTCGTTCGGTGCTCACCACAATCGGCGAAGAGGATGTGCAAGGCGAACTCCAGGACATCATCAAATCGATTGATGTCGAACACGGTCATGGGCAGGAGGCGCTTTTTCAAAGGAAGTACCGCTACCCGGTCCTCCTCGCGATTGCGATTGGAATGTTCAATCAGTTTTCCGGGATAAACGCGATCCTCTATTACCTGAACGATATATTTGCCCGCGCCGGGTTCAACAAGGTATCGGGCGACTTGCAGGCGGTGCTGATCGGTTTTACAAATTTGGTCGCGGTCATCATAGCGATGTCCATCATCGACCGCGTAGGCCGCAAGACATTACTGTTGATTGGGTCCGTTGGCTGTGCGGTGTCGCTCGCTGGCGTGGCCGCGGTGTTCCTGACTTCGAGCCACGAGAGCCTGCTGGTTTGGCTGCTTGTCGGGTTTATTGCGTCTTTTTCGTTTTCGCAGGGTGCAGTGATCTGGGTATTCATCAGTGAGGTCTTTCCAACTAGGGTCCGTGCAAAAGGCCAAAGTCTGGGCAGCTTCACGCACTGGTTGATGAATGCGATCATCTCCTGGACATTCCCGATTGTGGCCAGTCATTCCAGAGGTGCGCCCTTCGTGTTCTTTTCCGCCATGATGGTCGTGCAGTTTTTTGTGGTCCTGCTGTCCTTTCCTGAAACAAAGGGCATCACGCTCGAAGACATGCAAAAGAAATTCGGCATCGCCTGACTTGAGACATCAACTCATCCGAGTCATTTCATATGCCTGGCTTGGGCTGTTCCTGGTTTGGATTTTCGGCAGTTTCTCGACCAAGCGAACCACGCGCACGGAAAGTCTCGCGTCCGGGATCGTTCATCGGCTGCCCGTAATCGCGGCCTACATTCTTCTTTTCACTCACATTTCGTTCGGGCCGCTAGATATGCAGGTCGTTCCCCGTAATGTGCCATGGTCGTGGGCTGGCGCGATTGTCGCGCTAAGCGCAATGGCGTGTGCAATTCTGGCCCGTTTTACTCTCGGCCGGAACTGGAGCGCAATTGTCACGGTCAAGCAAGATCATAAACTGGTGCAGTCAGGACCCTATCGATTGGTTCGGCACCCGATTTACTCCAGTCTCCTGTTGGCCATACTGGGGACCGCGATTGCGTTTGGCCGAGTGCGCGACTTCCTGGCTGTTCTGCTCGCGACGATCGGATGGAAAATCAAGTCGCTTGAAGAAGAGCGTTTCATGAAGATGCAATTCGGCGAACAATACATCGGCTACATGCGCCGTGTGAAAGCTTTGATTCCGTTCGTCTGGTGATTATTCCCTGTGTCCAAGGCACTAACCGTAAACCGGAGAGATTTCAACCGCGCCGCAGCCGCTGCGTCCCTGGGTGGGTCGCTGGGTAACATTTTTGCCGAGAGCGTCCATATTTCATGGAAGCTTGGGGTCATTACTGACCAAGTCGATTTGGATCTGGAGCACGTCTTAAGAAGCTTTTATCCGAAGTACGGGCTGCGTTGGACCGAAATTCGTTACGTGAACCTCTCCGGCAAGAAGCGGTATGTTTATGCCGATGCGACGCCGGGCCAGCTCAAAGAGATAAAGCGCATGTTGGACGATGCAAGTGTCAAGCTCTCCGTTCTCGATACGGCGGTCTTCAAGATCGCCCTACCCGGCACAACGCCGGTAGGGGAAACTCCAGCTTACGTCGATCCAAAACAAAGCGAGTTCGGCCGGCAAATGGACGACCTGAAGCGGGCGGCCGATGCTGCGAAGGCTCTTGGCGCCGAACGTATTCGTATCTTCACGTTCAGGCGCGTGGCCGACCCCGCGGCGATATTCGACCGCGTTGTGGAACAACTCGAAAGAGCGATTGCCGTCGCGAAGCAACAAGACATCACGCTGGTGGTTGAAAACGAGTACGACTGCAACATTGGTACGGGCGCGGAGATTGCAAGACTCTTTAAAGCGATTCCGGACAGGCGACTGATGCATAATTGGGATCCATGCAATGCCTACGAGATGGGTGAACAGCCGTTCCCAAAGGTATGGGACGCGCTGGATCACAGCCGGATCAGTCACATTCACCTAAAGGACGCGGCGGGCAAGGAATGGAAGCCGATCGGCCAAGGAGAGATCAACTTCACGGGCCAATTTCAGGCGTTGAAAGCCATGAACTATGCGGGAACGTTGTCTCTTGAAACCCGCTATCAGGATGCGTGGCAGGATCAGTATGCCTCGAGCGTCGAATCTATGGATGGGCTCGTGAGCGTTCTAAAAACGATCTAACCGGCAGCCCGCTGATAAGGCCATTCGGCCAGGCGTCGCGCTCGGAATAGATAAGAAGCGACTCCAAAAACCAGTAGCGCCAGGCCTACGAGCACATACACCCTTTCGCTCGAAAGCAGAATGTAAAGCCAGCCGGCCAATGCAATGAGCACAGGCAGAGGATACAGCGGCATGGAAAACGGTCTCTGAATGTCCTTACGACGTCGCCGGATCAAGACGACAGCCACACATTGCGCCGCAAATTGCGTGAGGATTTGAAGAATGATCAGTTCTTTGATAAGTTGCTCGAGCGTGAGCAGGCAGGCGGCGGCGGAGAGAATTCCCAGGAAGACGACAGAAAAGGCAGGGAAGTGCTGAGTCGGATGAACGCGTGCAAATGCCGAGAAGAACCGCCCCTCGGTAGCAGCGGCGAACGGCACTCTCGTGTAGCCGAGCAGTACGCAAAACACGGAAGCGAACGCGACCCACAGGATCAGAATCGTCATTATTGATGCAGCCGTCGGGCCGTAGATCCGCTCCATGAAATCCGCTACCACGGTCTGCGAATGCATGGCTTCCTGCCACGGCAGAACGCCGATAATCGAGAGACTCATAGCCATGAAGAGCACGGCAAGAATTCCAATGGAAAGCAGAATACTCCAGGGAATGGTCTTGACAGGATTTTTGATCTCACCGCCGATAAGACAGACCGTGAAGTAGCCGCTGTAGTCATACATGGCGAGTAAGGTCGCGCCGCCCAAGCCCACAAAAAAAGTACCCGACAGATGAAAAGCACCGGGCGGAAAGCTGAAGGCAAGACTCGGGTGAAAATGCCGTGCGCCTCCCCAGATGATGATTCCCATTGTGATCATGAGGCCAATCCAGAGTATGGTCGAGATTTTGCCTATCGAACGGATGTTCCTATACAGGAGAAATGTAGCCGCGAGGCAGACCGCCACGGCAACGCCTTTGTGCACAGGTTCGGTCATCGACGGGAACAGGTAGCGGGTGTAATCGGCGAAGCCGACGCCGCCTGATGCGGCAGTAAGGGGAGCAGAGAGCATCACCTGCCAGAGAAAGAGAAATCCCATCAAACGTCCAAGCGATTCCGGGCCGAATGCTTGCTGCAAGTATTCATACGAGCCGCCCGTGCCAGGCATCGCTGCGCCCAGTTCCGCCCAGACCAGGCCATCGCACGCTGCTATCAATCCGCCTAATACCCAGCCTATGAGTGCCTGCGGGCCGTGCATGGTCGAAATGATTAGCGGAATGGTTAAGAACGGCCCAACCCCCACCATCTGCAACATGTTTGCTGCAAGGGCAGGGAAGAGTCCCATGCCCCTCTCAAGACTGGCGTTTGCCTGTGCTGTGGCGAGCGTGCTAGCAGTTGGTTCAGAATCGGGCGGCGGCAATTATTCGCTCGAACTGCCGGGCTTCAACTGCTTTATAGCGACTTCCTTGAAGAAGACGATGTCGTTATCGCTGTGGTTCTGAAGCCCGAAATAGCCTGCGTCCGGGCGGCGTCCTCGCTCGGGTTCAAAGCTCAGCTTCTTGGGCGGCACGGGTTGGCCTTCGGTGTAATCCGTCACCTTTTCACCATTGACTTCGACGATTGTGTGCGGGCCATCGAGCGTGATCTCCATGGTGTTCCACTCAGGACCGGGCTTGCCCGGTTTGGCCAGCGGCTTGGTGAGCGAATACAAGGTGCCCGTTACGTGATAGTCGTCCTCTCCGCCACGCTCGGGATGATTGTCGATTTGTACTTCATAGCCTTTATTGACCGGCATCCAAGGTTCTGTGGGGGCCGATGGTATACGAATAAACACACCTGAATTGTCATTCTCGTCACGCATTTTGTAGACCACACGAATGACGCAGTCACTCACTTTGCCGCCGTTCCAATAGAGCAGGCCCATGCCGCCGTGCGTCCGGATTATTCCTTCTTCGACGGTCATCCCGCCTTTGCCGACGTGTTTCCAGCCAGTTAGAGTCTTACCGTCGAAGAGCTGCTTCCATTGGCCGGAATCCGACGATGCCGAGAGCAACGCCGCACTCAAGAGAAGGAGTGTAAGTGGCTTGTGCATACCTGAAGACTACACCCGCGGCGCCCGCCCGAGACAAGCGTTTGCGTCCTCGCGCGATATCCTGGGAAACCTGGATATGAATCTCCTTCCAAAAGACGGGGCCTTCTTCGATCTATTAGCCGAGCACATGGAGATCCTCTGCCAGGCGTCCGGGCTGTTGAGGACCGGTTTGCTCGCCGGATACCAGGGCGTCAGCGAGCGGGCTAAACAGATGGACGTCCTCGAGCGATCCGGAGACGAGCTTATCCACCAGATCTTTCGCCGCCTGCAGAAGACATTTATCACGCCATTTGATCCTGAGGATATTCAGAGACTCGCTACCGGGCTCGATAACGTACTGGATTACATCGAAGACGCGACGTTTCGCATAGTCGCCTACCGGCTCGATCCTATTCCACCGGAAGCGATGCGGCTCGGAGAGATGATAGACGATTCGAGCCGCGCGCTATCCCGCGCCTTGAAGGCCCTCCGGGAAAATCGATCGGTCTTAGAAGACTGCATCGAAGTAAATCGTCTGGAGAACGAAGCCGACACGGTCGAGCGCGCGCTGGTTGCAAAGCTCTTCAGCTCTGTCATAGACCCGATCACCCTGCTCAAGCAGAAAGAGATTGCAGAGCTGCTGGAGCAGACCACAGACATGTGCGAGGATGTCGCGGACGTAATCCAGAACGTCGCGGTAAAGAACGGCTAGCGAATGTCGCCATTCGGCCTGGTAGTGCTGATCATCGGTATCGCTCTGATCTTTGATTTCGTAAACGGTTTTCACGATGCTGCGAACTCCGTTGCAACTGTTGTGGCCACCCGGGTACTGAGCCCTTTTGCGGCCGTATTGATGGCCGCCCTGTTCAACTTCCTGGCGGCATTTTTCTTAGGTACGGGCGTGGCTGCAACGGTTGGACAGGGCTTCGTCAATACTCGGATTGTCACCCCTTACCTGATACTGGCAGGTTTGCTCGGGGCCATTATCTGGAATCTCCTGACATGGTTTTTCGGTCTGCCGGTGAGTTCCTCGCACGCTCTCATTGGAGGCTACGCCGGCGCTGCCATCGCGAAAGCGGGTCGCGAGGCTCTCGTAGTCGGAAGGTGGCCGAGCACGCTTCTATTTATTGTGTTGGCGCCCTTAATTGGGCTTGTGCTCGGGTACCTGCTGATGGTTGCCGTGTACTGGATTTTTCGCAAAGCAACGCCCGGGCAGCTCGATCGCCTCTTTCGCCATGCCCAAATCGTTTCCGCATCAATGCTTAGCTGCGCCCATGGGACCAACGATGCGCAGAAGACCATGGGCATCATTACGGCCGTCCTGGTAGCGGCCGGGTATCAGAAAGGATTTCATGTCCCCGACTGGGTCATTCTCGCTTCCGCCGCGGCGATGGGTTTGGGAACGTTAAGTGGCGGCTGGCGCGTTGTGCGCACACTTGGAGTCAGGTTAACCCGCCTGAAGCCGCGCAGCGGATTCTGCGCTGAGACGGGAGCTGCTATCTCGATAATGGTGGCTACATGGCTGAAACTGCCGGTCTCCACCACTCATGTTGTCGCCGGCGCAATTGCCGGCGTGGGTTCCATACAGCGTGTTCGAGCGGTGCGCTGGCACGTCGCCGGCAATATTGTCGTCGCCTGGCTTTTGACAATTCCGGCTGCCGCGCTCGTTGCTGCAGCAGCCTTCCTCGTGATACGTGCTTTTCACCCCGGCGCTTGAGCCTAGAATGAGAATCGCAACTGAATGTCGAGACGCCTTTGATTACTGGCTGTCGACTCGGCTCCATAACCGCCGGTTATGCCGGTGGACTCCAGGAAATAAGGGGACGTCAAAGCTCCATTAGGCGTATTGAGATTTGCGTGATTCAGGATGTTGCGAGCATTCACGCCAAGCGTTAGGTTGTAGCGATGTTCGCTGCTCTCCCCAGGACCGCCACGCATACCTCCTGGCCCTCCGAAACCGCCGCCGCGTCCTCCGCCGCCCCCTCCGCCTGCCCGAGCGCCGCCCGAAGGCCCGGAGAACTTAGTAGTTCCGAATCCCCATGTTTTGCTCACCCGCAGGTTCAGGCCGATGAAGCCGGGTCCGGTAGCTGCATTCCTCTCGATGAGGTTCGATGTTCCCGGAGCCGCGACGACCGGGTCCGGATTGAGGTAACCGAAGGGACTGTAATACGGTGTCACCTCGTTTACGATCTCAGGCCGCGCCGTGGGTGTGCCTGTTCCCTGCAAAAACAAGTCCGTTCCCGTTGTAATGTTGTACGGTGTTCCGGTCCGCAGGACGAGGAAGGGCGAGAAGCGCAGCCCCCAGCGAGCGACTAGGGACCCTCCCAGAAACAAGTTGTGCGTAAAGCTGAGCGAAGAGCGACCCCAATCCTGGGCAAAGTTATAAGGATTTGAGGGCAGGGTCGACAGTCCGTCGGTATCACTGTGCGCGTTTGCGTAGGTATAGCGGCTGAAAATCGTCAGCCACCTGCCCACCTGGCTGTTCACACCCACAATCACCTGTTGCTGTTTGAATGTGCCGTCCGATTCGAAGTTATAAATGTCGCCGATGTCGTTGCCGTAGGGTCTGACGATGGGTACGGTCGATCCGATAGCGCCTGGCGGAAGCTGGCCGGTTACCGGAACCGGCGCATTGATGTCGACCGTTCGCAGTTCATGGGTTCCGCGCGAGTACACATAGTTAGCGTTAAGCGTGGTGTGACTGAATAGCTGCCGCTCTATCGAGACGGCTGTTTGCATTAATCGAGGCGCCTTTAACGTTGAATCAATCTGATAGCGCTGAGCTGTTCCAGGAGTAAGCAAACTGGGATCGATCATCGTATTGAAAGCTGCATTGTAAATAGTCGGAAGGTTTTGAGTGTAAGACGTCTGGCCGTCCACTGTTTGGTTGTAGCGATAAGCTGTCTCGACGTTGGTAATCGCGAAGCGATCGTAGAAGTAGCCCCATCCTCCTCGAATCACTGTCTTCGCTCGCCCTCGTCCGCTCTTGGCGTCGGGAGACCAGGCGAAACCGAATCTCGGCGCCCAATCGTTCTTATCATTGATATTTGTTTGTGACTCCCAACGCAGTCCGAAGCTCAGAGACAGATTCGGGCGCGCCTTCCACTCGTCCTGCACGAACGGACCGAAGTCCAGTTGATAGAAACTCAGGTAGGGATTTCCGGCGTTCACCGTGTATTTCGATGGCCCATACCCCATTGCGCTCACCGCCTTGCTGGATAAACCCTTATTCAACAATTGCTCGGTGATCAAGTATTGATCGATTGATTGAAGTTGGAAGGTTTGACCGGGAATTGGGTTCAGGGCGGCGTCAAGTGCCGGGAAAGTACCGCCATTAAAAAAGTAGGTCCCGTTGAAACCCTTCGGGCTGGAATCGCTCAAGTCATCAGCCCGAATTCTGAAGCCGGCTTTTAAAGTGTGAGCACCAAGCGTGAGCGAGGTGTAGTTCTGCAGTTCGTAGGTATTCTGCGTGTCGAAGCTGCCGCCGTAGCTGCCCGCGGGCGTGATTGCGCTGTAGCCGGACCCGCCTGCCGTGAAAGATTGTGCCACGGCAAGCTGCGGCGACGTACTGAGACTCACAGAGGACATGGATTCCCGGTCATATTGGAAGTGCGTCTCATTTACCGCTTTGGGGCTGATCACTGCGGTTTCGACAACCTGAAAGGTCTGTTCGGGATTGGTGGAGTTATAGCCCATGGTCGCGTAGTTGATTGGACCGATGGTAAGAGCGGGAACGTTGAATGCTCCAATTCCGGTCACTATGTGGTCGTTTGTGAGATAGCCGTACCGGAAACTTAGCGTGTTGTTTGCGCCGAGCTGATAATCCACCCGCGGACTAACCGTGGTGCGGCGTTGAGGCGTCGAGAAGTAGCTCTGGTAAGAATACGAGCCCAAAAAATTCGCCGTTGGGACAGTGGCGGTAATAATCCCGTTGTCGTCGATATTTCGACGTTCCACGTCGATGAAGAAGCTTCCGTGCTTGGTCAACGGACCACTCACGTTACCGCCGAAGAGTTGCGTTTTGAACGGTGGGTTTACCGTCAGAAAAGGATTCCGGGAGTTCCATACGTTGTCGCTGATGGTGTAGTAACCCTGGCCGTGAAACTTGTCCGATCCCGGCTTCGTAAAGATCTGAATCCGCCCGTAGCCGAGCTTGTCGAACTCAGCGGAGAACGGGTTCGAATTGATACGAATCTCACGAATTGACTCTTTCGGCGGTAACCGGCCTCCCGTGAAGCCGTCGATATAAATCTGATTACCCCCTGGACCGGCGGACGGTCCGGCAAGGGCCTGGAGATCCGCCTGCAGGTCGTCGGGATCGTCCGGAAGGGCATCCAAATCTTCCGGCTTCAGAACGAGAGCGCTTGCATTATTCGCTGCTTCGGTGCTGATTACGTTTGTCGCAGTGTCGGTCACGGTAACCTCTTGCTTCTGCGTCTGGATACTCATGACAATGTTGGTTGAAACGGACTGGCCGTCCGAGATGCTGACCGCAGTGGGCGTTCGTTGCTCAAGGCCTGTAAACATGGTGGAAACGCTGTACACACCTGCAGGAACACCACGAAATGCGTAGCCGCCATCACGACCGGTGCTGACTGTGCGCGTGGCATTGTTGCTGTCCGTAAGCGTGACCTTAGCGCCCTGAATAATCGCCCCGGTACTGTCCTTCACAGTGCCGCGGATGACTCCACTTCCTGAAGTTGAGATAGTGGATGCCGGCGCCTGGTCTTGATTCGCTACGGGTCCAGCGGCATTCTGCGCGCCAAACAGAGACGAAACGAACAGTGTGAGAACCAATACACGAATACCGCTTAACTTCATTAACACCTCAGTAAGAATTTCTAAAAGGAGTTGGGGATTTACTGGGGAACTTGCATTTCGCCCAATCCCCAATCTCCTCCCAAAGCTTGTCCGCCCTGCCGAGCTGGAGCCGCCTGCAGGAGGGGCTCGACACCGGCGATAACGTTTGTGGCGATCAGTTGACCGGTCATTCCGGAAGTAGCCGCACCCGAAACCACGACCGCATCGCCTGTCTTCAGATCTGAAATCGCGATTTTGGGAAGGCGCTCGATCATTTGAGAGATGTCGCCGTTGCGGCCACCTCGCCAAGCACCTGATCCGGGTCCGCTGCCCCCCATGCCCCCTGCGGGCCTCTCACCTGTTCCCTCTGCCGGAGGTGGCGTGGCTCCCGCACTCGGAGTAGCGGCGCCAACGGCGGAAGTTGTTCGATTGACCCGCCGCGCAAGCATCGCCGCCATTTCAGGGGAAAGTTTGCGGATGCTGGAGGCGTCATTAAGCACGATACTTACGGGCTTCTTAGTGGCCAGATCTTTCACGGAGAGCATCTTCCCATCGGGCGAAACGGAAACCACAGTCCCGTTCAGGGTTCGGAAGGCCCCGAAGTAAACCTTCGTCGCGCTGAGCGTCGAGCCATCGGGCGCGCTGTCGCCGATTACACGAACCTGATCACCTGGTTGAATCTGGTTGAGTTGTGAGGACGCGGGGCGAGAAGGCGATTCCGGCGAGTACCGCAGATACTCTGTTTGCGCCGACGTCAATAAAACTTCTTGCTTGGGCCCCTCCGGCGTGCGCTGTCTAATGGTGATTTTCCCAGACGCCGGATCGACCGTCTCTACGATTCCCGCAGTGCTGTGCTGCCATTGGGCCGCCTGGGCTGCGTGTGCCGCTTCCAGATCGCGTCCCGACATCAGCACTACGCTCCGCGCGGCGATTTTGTTCGCATCGTCGGATGCTTTGAAGCCTCGCACGTCTACCCGGTCGCCGCTCGCGAGTTGATCCGATGTAATTCGGACAGCCGTCTTGAGGTCCTTCGCTCCTGGCGGAACTTTCAGGAGTGTCTTCGTGTCCGCGAGCAGCACCACCGTTTCAGCGCCCGATTTGTCGTCTTTTACCGTAATCGTATGCGCTGAAGGGTTTGCAGCTGAAATTGTGCCAAGCAGATGTTCGGTTGGTTTTGCTGAAGGGGCCGTAGCCTCCTGGGCGCCCAGATAGGGACCAGCAAACAGGGCTAGCCCGAGCAGCAAGTGAGAAGAGTGGGACATGCGACTATCCTGTTAGCCCGTTTGGCAACGCACTAATATGACGGGGCGCACGACTAGCGGTGGAAGTTACGGATACAGCGATAAACGGATGTTTTCGGGCGATCTAAAGAATTTGGGCGCAAACACGCCAGTAGCGGTTTGCGCCCCATACTGAGTGGATTAGAGGAAAGAAAATAACTCAGGCGGCGTTGACGAGCATATCGTCGAACATTTCCTCGCCCACAGCTTGATTGCGGTCGGCCTGTTCCTGGCACTGAATGCAAAATGGCGCCCATGGAACGGCAGCCACTCGCTTCGGACTGATTTCTTCCTCGCAGTGCAGACAAGTTCCAAACGATCCGTCGTCGATCCGTCGAAGCGCCGAACGAACGTTGCGGAGAAGATGGGATTCCCGATCAAGGTTCCGAATGGCGAGTTCACGCTCCGAAGCGTGCTGCACCTCATCAAGAGCATCCGCGCTCTTCTCGATCGCGATTGCGTCGCGATTGCGGACAATCCGCTCGAGTTCCTCCTGCTTCACTTCCAGGATCTTCTTAAATTTTCCCAATTCAGCTTTCGTCATTCTTGTTTTTGTCTCCTCGCTACCGACTAGCTTTGCCCACTCAAAAAAGGTTCGAAGCAGCCAAGTCACCCGTTTAGACGTTGGCTCCCCTAAAAAGGTTCACCAACGGTAGCACAAACTTCGATCGATCTGTCAATCGACCGATGGCTAGTACTTGCAAGGTGGAATCGACTGTATTTTCGAAGAAGCCTGCACGAACGTGACAAGCTCTCCCCGATGCCGAGTTACCGAAGCCAAATAGCTCTCCACTGAGAAGCCGGCACTTTTCGGGTCTCCGAATCATAGCACAAGCGTAAGCAATTCAAAAGCCAAATCAGCGGGAAGGGTCTCGGCACTATTTTCGACGGTTTCCCTCTATCTTCTTTCGCCCTCCTGATGAGTGAAGGTTCCTTCCGGAGGCAAAAAATCTCAGTGGCGCGTGAAATAAGGTGTGAAACGTGTAAACTCTGGATGCGGTATTTTTACGGATAGTGCGGTAGATGCCGCAATCCTTCCGTCCAGCGGACGATGTCGAAAGCGAAGCTAGTTGACCCGAGGTCGAAACTTCTCTTTCAGTACCAGCTCGTCAAAAATCGCCAGAACACGCTTGCGGTACGTATACATTCTTCGCAACGAGTCTCTAAAGTCGTGCTCATAGCGACGAGGCTGCAGCCATTTGTTCAATAGCGGCCGGGGAACGTCAATATCTTTCCGGAGATCTTCCGCAGGGTGGCCACGGAGAAAAAGACCATAAAAAATAGCTGCTTCGCGTTGCGGAGCAAGCGGGTCGAGTTCCTCGCGGGCGATCATATATCCCTCGTGCCAAAATCGGTACAACTGAAAAAACGGGACTTCAAACTCTCCTAAGTCAACAGTCTAACAACGCTGTCAAGTGTCTGGAGCATGTCATTACTGTAGGGGCTCCATCGGCCGGAAACTCTCGCCAGAGGAAGGTTGAGATACGATTCCGGCAGAACGCCCACGGTACCAGAATCCGGGAAAGTCTCGGTTAGTCAGCCTGAGGCTATCTCTTAAACGGTAGACTTCAAAATATAGGTTACGCTTGACCACTGGCAACCAAAGTCTTGATCCCCGCGCCGGGCTGCCGCGGCTGAGCGGTCGAGTGGTTGTCGGCGAACTCATCCGAAATATGGAGCTCGGCCAGTTCGAGATGGCCTACGCAGTACTTCTCCCGTGTGTTTTCACTGTTTATTTGAATCCGGCAGATTACGCAACCTTGAGCGGGGTTCTGAACATCGTGATCGACGATGCACGCAAAGCGCTTCGTGCAAGGGTGGCCGAGCTGAACACGGCCACTACGTCGTCGTTTGGCTTGAAGCGCCGCACTGGCAAACCGAAGGAGCATAAGATAGCGTGTCTCGAATGGGATATCGAGTTTCTGCCGGACGGCGAGGTGCCACCAGGCGATGTCGAAATTCATTCCGAGCTTAACGAGGCGCCGCCGCCCGGCTTCCGCGGAGTAAAAACAACACTGATCGGCCGGGAACCGGCCGCCACGCAGCGGATCAGCGAACGTCGAAGAACACAGCATTCGGCCGAGCCGGTATTTGCCGCAATCCAATACGAAGACGAGTCGGGGCGGCAAACTTACTTAATTACTCAAAACCAGGTACGTATCGGAAGAGGGGGTGACGGGCAAGAGGTCGATCTTTTTCTTCATGCAAGCGATGAGATTTCGCGCGAACACGCCGTTATCCGGCGTGATGCGGCCACCGGCGCCTTCTCGATTCTCGACGGCAGTACCAATGGCACTTGGGTAAACGGCAAGCGTCTGCGCAAAGGCTCGCAAGAACTCCTGCCCGCGAAAGCGCAAATCATTTTAGGCGAAGTACTGCGTCTCGATTTCGAAGTGCGGTTATGAAGTTTCTGTACCTCGCGCATATCCCCTTTGTGTTGCTTTTTCTGGTCTTTGCAGCCGGTTTCGTCTGGGCAAACCGCGGCCGTGGGAAATAGCGTGAAAACTCTGACGAAATGGCGGGTGGGGAGTGCAACGCATGCGGGTCGTGCGCGAGAAACTAATGAAGACCGCCTGCTCGCCGACTCTGCTAACGGCATTTTCCTGGTAGTGGATGGGATGGGTGGTCACGCCGCCGGTGAGATTGCAGCCGATATCGCGGTGCGGGAAATTCGCGAGACACTGATCGGTAACGTCGAAGGTCCGTCGGTAGCGATACGTCAAGCGATCACAAATGCCAACAATTGCATACTGGCTACCGCCCGCGAGAACCCGGCGTGGTCGGGCATGGCCTGCGTCCTAACCCTTGCGGTGCTCGACGAAGACTCCGTAACCTGGGGCCACGTAGGCGACTCCCGACTGTATCTCCTTCACGGTGACGTGCTTCGTAAGCTGACCCAAGATCATTCGCCGATCGGCGAGCGGGAGGACCGTGGCGAACTTTCCGAACAGGAAGCAATGCGTCACCCGCGCCGCAACGAAGTGTTTCGAGATGTCGGATCCGCCTCCCGCCGGCTGGACGAAGAAGACTTCATCGCCAGCGGATCGGATCTCTTTCCATCTGATTCCGCATTGCTCCTGTGCAGCGACGGGTTGAGCGATGCATTGGCGGCGGAAGAACTTCGAATCATCCTGGACAGTTTCGATGGAGATGCTGAGGCAGTTGCGCGTAAGTTGATCGCTGCCGCCAATCAGCGGAGCGGATCGGACAACGTGAGCGTCGTCTTCATTGCCGGCCCGGACTTTTCGGGACAACGCGCTGAAACACCGGGGCAAGTCTCTTCCCGGCATACCATTACGCGTGTGCGGCCCAATTCGGGCGGTTGGTTCTCCTTCGATCCCCGAAAAAAGGGGAAGCTTTTCTGGCTGCTCGCCGGGGTCCTTCTAGGTTTTCTTGTGGCTTTCGCCTGGCAGCACCGGGCAGAACTTCTGGCCACCTGGTCCAGAGTGGCTTCGAGCTGGTTCTTGCAACCGGCTCGTAAATGAGAGGTGCGCGTGTTAGAGCACGAAAGATTCGGGAAATACGAAATCGTCCGCAAACTGGGCAGCAGCATGGCCGATGTCTACCTGGCTCGCGACCCGGTTCTTAAGCGGCTTGTGGTTTTGAAGGCCATCGAAAAGTCCGACGACGAAGCGCGACGCCTCGCGGTCGAGGCCGAGAAACGCGGGGCATCCGTGCAACGTCAGTTTCATGGAAACGACCAGATTCTGAAAATATTCGAGTCTGGTGAACGCGACGGCTGCTTCTTCGTTGTGATGGAATACTTTCCCGGCCGAACGCTGGCCGAGATTTTGAAAGTCGAGCGACGCCTGGACGCCAAACGCGCCGCCCGGTATGCATCCGAGATCTGTGGTCAGCTTCGCATTCTTCACGAATTCGCCTCTGAAGACGGCCGCAAGACTCCCGTTGTCCACGGCGACATCAAACCTTCCAACGTTCAGGTCGGGGCGGACGACCATCTGAGGCTTCTCGATTTCGGTATCGCCAAGCTGATTTCTTCAGGTCGCGACCTCACTCGTCACCAGCTGGGCAGCCCGAGCTATTGCTCGCCGGAACGCCTGCGCGATTCCCAGGTCGATGTTCACGCCGATATCTGGGCAACCGGGGTCAGCCTTTATGAGATGATCGCCGGTTCCACGCCGTTCCAGGCCGAAAGCACACGCCAGCTCGAGCGGTTGATCCAATCAGGCAAATCACCTGGGGCTCTGCCCGACGATTGTCCTGCTCCCCTCAAGAAGATTCTCGCTAAAGCTCTGGCCGCCGACTTGGGACGCCGCTACCCTTCAGCGGAAGCGCTGGAAGCAGATCTGCGCACCTTCGCAGCAGACCAGCAGTTCCCCCAAAAAACTGTACTCGTGGTTTCTCCTCCCAAAGCGAATGCCACCGTAGTCCGCCAACCGCCGCCTGGTCGCGGTTCAACTCCTAATCGATCGCCTGCCGTGTCTGCGCGCCACAGGTGGCCGGCTCGTATTCGCATCAAATGGCCATCACACGACCTTTGGAATATTTCAATCGCCCTGCTCACCGGTGTTCTCGCGGGCCTTACACTCTTTTTGCCCTTCACTACTTATCTCCAGTCGCGCGAAATCAGCCGCAGTCTCATGCAACGCAAGGACTATGTAATTCTTCCAGCCCGGGAGCTTACTGCTGACTGGCAGCGTTATCAGACCATTAAGCATCGGAGTTCGTGGTGGAATCGCGTCTTCCCGCCGTCGGAGGGCGAAGACAACTTTCGGGCCAATCTCCTCGACTCCGCCAACGGTTCAATCGGCCGATTCCGCCGGAGTTCCGACGATCGGCTGGCGGACTTCGACTGGGCACGCACCAGGTTGTGTCTGCTCTACGCTCTCGAAATCGATTCCATGAATACCCGCGCTCGCGGACAGCTTAATTTGTGCGACGGCTATCTCAACATGCAGCGGGCGGGACGATCGCAAGCCGCCTCCAGCATTCGCGCTTTTCAGCGGGCGCAAGCGCTCCTGCCGCAGTCCCCCGATCCTCATCTTGCCCTGGCGCGAACATTCCTATCAGTCCGCAACATTGGCGGTGCTCTCGCAGAGTTCCATCAGGCCGAACAGCTCGGCTATCGACTAGGTCCTCGCGAGATTGAACAGGAGGCTGACGGTTACCTGGAACGAGGCGAGGAGGAATTGAAACACGCGAAGCAGACGCCCTCCGAAAACCAGCAGGACAGTGCCAGGTGGTTGCGCCTCGCTCACGGCGACATGGATCGCGCAAGGAGCCTCTACGAGCCTATCGCCGGCTTTGGTCATGTTGATGCGAGGCTCGAAAAGATAGAGTCGGATCTAGGCGAGGAAAGTGAACTCGAAACAGCTCTTCTAACTCCCCCGAGCCCTAAATCACATCTGGTTCTTCTGAAGCTGCGTTTTGTGAAATCGCGATCAGGTTCGTATCGATGGCGATAACTCGAAGCGGAGAAAGCAGCCTCGCACTGCAGCTGGATCTGGGCGGTGCAGTTGTCGTCCCGGAGCGGCGTCGTGAGTTCCGCTGGCTGCTCGGTGCATCGCTTCTGGTTGTGTTGGCCATGGGCCTGGTCTTACTCGCGAAGACACAGGATCTCGCCGGCGTTAACGCGCGGCTAGTCTCCGGCGAACTGATGAATCTCAACGATGCCGCGGCCGTTACGCGGCTTTCCGCGATATTACCCACGGTTTTGCAGGACGCCCCAAACGATGTGGTGACGCAACGCGTTGAGAGCTTCCTCGAGCGCAAGCGCCCACTTCCGAACGTCGGTGCTCTGGCTCTCTTGCGGCTCAGCAAATCGGAGATGGACAATGACCCAAGCTGGCGGGCCTGGCAACCGAGACTTGCCGCTGCTCCAAAGAGCGCCGCTACTATCTCGCTTCTTCCCATGGCTAAGCTCAAGCCATTGCTGGTGGTCCGTACGGCGCACGAATTCTGGCGGGCATGCGTGCTGTGGTTGCTTCTCTATCTCGTTGCATTTTGGGGAGTGCATCTGATCTGGCGGAGACGAAAATTCCAGGGGGATCCGGCCATTCTGCCGGCACTTCTTCTGCTGACCGGCGTGGGGCTCACTCTGATGCTGAGCCTCCGCGATCCCTTGCGCGATACTCTCGAATTCCGAAAATTCGCCTGGGGCGCAATTGCCGGGTGCGTGCTCCTTCTGCTGCCGCTGTTCAAGGCTTTTCAGTACCGTAACTTCGAACGCTGGACTTACACACCGCTTTTTGTGGCGTTCGCCCTCTTTTTAGCGCTCCTGCGATTCGGGTCCGGCCCAACTGGCAGCGACGCCCGAATTAATCTCGGCCCGATGCAGCCTGTAGAGCTGATCAAGCTCCTGCTGGTGCTCTTCCTCGCCGGCTATTTTGCGAATAATTGGGAACGGCTTCGGGAGCTTCGCGAAAATAACCTGGTTCTCCGATGGCTTGCGTGGTTGGAACTTCCGCGCATCGATCACGCGTTGCCGGTCATGGCCGCTGTCACTTGTGCCCTTGTTCTCTTCTTTGCGTTGAAAGATATGGGACCCGCACTGGTGACAGGTTTCCTGTTTCTCCTGGTCTTCGCGCTCGCACGACGCCGCGCGGGACTCGCCCTGCTTGGTGTAATCCTGCTTGTTGCAGGTGTTTCGCTCGGCTATCACTTCGGTACGCCCCATACCGTAGTCGAGCGCGTCTCCATGTGGCTCTCGCCCTGGAACAATGAGATACGCGGGGGTGATCAACTAGCGCACTCACTGTGGGCTCTTGCGACCGGCGGAGCATGGGGCTCAGGTCCGGGCTGGGGGGATCCTGGCGTGATTCCTGCCGGTCATACTGATCTCGTCCTTCCCGCTATTGCCGAAGAATGGGGATTCCCCGGAGTGGCTGCCATCGCCTGCGTCTTCGTCCTGCTCGTGCTTCGATGTTTTCGGATCGCCTTACGCGCGCCTGATGAATACGGCCTCTTTCTCGCTGCAGGCTGCGGAATCCTGATAGCTCTCGAGATCCTGCTGATCTCCGGGGGAGCACTCGGCGTGATTCCTCTCTCCGGGATCGCCTCTCCGTTTCTCAGCTCCGGCAATACTTCGATGCTTTGCAACTTTCTTATCTGTGCGATTGTTCTCGGCATATCGAATCAATCAGCGCGCCAGGAGTATCCGTCCGTTGACGACCAAGATCCATCCCCGCGTTTCGGCAGCCTGTTCGGCAAGCCGCTCACCATTCTGTCGGCTGCACTTGCCCTCAGTGCGGTGGCATTGCTTGTCAAAGCCGCTTACATCGAAATCTGGCAGAGCGGCGACCTGCTCGCCAGAGATGCTTTGGTCTATGCCAGTGACGGAGTAAAACGCCCTGAGCACAACCCTCGCCTCAATCTGCTAGCGGCGTCCATTCCACGCGGCAACATATATGACCGAAATGGCATTCTGCTCGCTACCAGCAGTTGGTCCGAGGTCGAGCGCCGGCGGAATGAATACGCGCAGATCTTGCCATCAGAAACGCAGTTTGGATCGCCCGCCGAAACGCGTCACTACCCTTTCGGGGCTGCTACTGTACACCTGCTCGGCGACTTACGTACCGGCGAACGGTTCCATGCCACCAATGCCTCTTTTGTCGAGCATGATTCCAATCACAAGCTGCAAGGTTACACCGATTATCGCGACCTTGCGCCGGTTGTGCGCTATCGGCACCAAAGAGACAATCCAATCGTGCAGGCGCTGTTGCGGCGTGATCGCGATGTTCATACCACGCTGGATATACAGCTTCAGCTCAAGCTAATCGATGTTCTTCGAAAGCATCTCGAAAAAATCTCAAAACGGGGCGCCGCACTCATCATGAATCCGCAGACGGGCGACGTTCTCGCTTTAGTGAGTTGGCCGCTCCCGTCAAATGTCGAGACCGGATCAGATGCGCTGCTCGACCGGGCGCGCTATGGAGAGTATCCCCCTGGTTCCACATTCAAGCTTGTGACCGCGATCGCAGCATTGCGGCTCGATCCCGCCGCAACGGCACGAACCTTCAGCTGCCGGCGCTTGAGCGACGGCCGAGCGGGCGCCATCATTCCCGGCTGGCGCCGTCCGATTCGGGATGACATTGGTGATCGCGTACACGGAAGCCTCGACATGATGCAGGCGATCACTGTTTCCTGCAACGCCTATTTCGCGCAGCTGGGCGTTCATGCTGTTGGCGCAAAGCCGCTGCATGACACGGCGGAGGCATTGGGTATCGACGCAGGAAGCGAGTCACAGGTGAGAGAGATGCTTCCCTTTGCCGCTTATGGACAAGGTTCGGTGGTCGCTACACCCATGCAGATGGCCCGAGTCGCGGCCACCATCGCCGCACAGGGCGACATGCCCCAGGGACGTTGGGTACTCGACGGCAGCGATGGCCGAACTGCAACACCCGCGCCGATCGTGGCGGCTCATACTGCGGCGTTTCTCGCAAGCGCCATGCGCCGCGTGGTTACTAATGGCACTGCGCGTACCGCCATGACCGGCCTTTCGATTCCCGTTGCTGGAAAGACCGGTACTGCTCAGCTCGATCAAGGCGAGCCGCATTCCTGGTTCGCAGGATTCGCGCCGTTCGATGCGCCGCCTCAAAAGCGTATCGCCTTTGCTGTTGTCGTGGAGCACGGCGGGTACGGTGCGAAAACCGCGGCGCCGATCGCGCGTGATTTAGTAGAATCTGCGGCCTCTCTTGGCGTCATTGCAGCGCCGCAACCAGCAGGCACGTCACAATAGAAAAAGCTCGATGGCCATCTCAAACGTCTTTGAAAAGCTAGGCCGCGCGGTTTTCGAATCGCCCTTCGGCGTGAACAGGATCGCGAAGGATGCTCCGGAGCTGGCCGAAATTCGTCTCGCAGCACTTGATGCGGTTAAGGCTGCCAGTCATCGAGTTGCTGGTAAGAACGTATTTGCCTGCGACTTGGTTCGCATCGAACTGCTCGGCATTCCAGAAGACCAGGAAGCTGTTTTCCGAAGTGAGTTTCTGGCCAGCTATTTTGCCGAGGAATTGAAGGCCTCCCTAACTCGTTCGAGCTTTCGCTTTCCTCAGGACCTCGCGGTTGAGCTTTGCACTCAGCCTCGGCTCCCTGCTCAAGGCGAGCGCTGGTTGTCGGTTGAGACGGCAATGCGCCAGCAACCGACTGCGGAAGCCCGGCCGACTCTCGGCACTCCTGCGTCTCTGACGGTGCTGAGCGGTATGGCGAACCAGGCGAAATTCGCATTGAAGAAAACCCGCACGAACATCGGCCGAACTGCCGAGGTCTTCCGTGCCGCGGGCCCATCACGTCGCAACGATCTGGTTTTCCTCGGCGAGAGCGAAGCCGACAAAACCGTCTCGCGCGAGCACGCCCACATCCTGCGCTCCGCCGCCAAAGGCGAATACCGGTTGTTTAACGATCGCAGCTATCGAGGCGAGAATAATTGCGGCTTATGGATTGTACGTGATGGACTCAGCTATCCCGTGCATCGTGGTGTCCGTGGCACGTTGCTCCAGGCCGGCGATGAAATTCACATCGGCGCAGCCGTTCTTCGTTTTTCGGTCGAAAAGCGATAACTCAGCCGAACCCGAACACACTTTTATGACCCTCCGAGTCGCAATTAGGCCAAGGCCTTGGGTACAGCTTCCTCCCACCGGCTTTGTGCCTTCAGAATCAACTCGACTACCTCGCGTGCCGCACCGCGGCCGCCGGGCTGCCGCGTCGTGTAGTGACAGACTGCTTTTAGCTCGGGCGCTCCATCGGCCACAGAAACCGCCAGCCCCGCGCGCTTCTCCAGTGGTATGTCCGGCAGGTCATCACCCATGTATGCCACTTTCTCTTCCGTAACGCCGCCTTGTTTGACGCACTCTTCGAACGCGTGCATCTTGGTGGCCTGCCCCAAATAAACAAACGTTACGTGCAGTTCGGCCGCGCGTTTAGCGACCGCAGGTGACCGCCGTCCAGTGATGAACCCGGTCTGAATACCCATGGTGTGTGCAAGCGAAAGTCCCTGCCCGTCTTTAGCATCGAAAGTTTTCATTTCGGTGACTGCTTCGTTTCCGCCGGCGTCGGCAGCGGTGTCGAAATGAGGCAAATGCCACCCTGGGTGATGGTGCCATCGACATCCATAAGAAACAGCTTGATTTTGCGGGCACGTGCGAGGATCTCAGGTGCGACAACCGAGGCTAACGAGAGGTCTGGCATGAGCCAATGTTAGCCCGGCGAACAAAAATAGGAGCGGCATCAAAACGATTCCGCTCCTCCTCACGCAACTATCCAAACAGACGCGAGAAATTTGGATTAATACCGGCGCTCTCGGGCTTGGCGCAAGTCATCCAGGTCTCTTAGCAGAAGGTCACGGCTGGTTGCCTGGAGTGTGTTCTTATCAAGAATCGATTTCACGCCATCGATTACTTTGTCGAGCTCGTCCTTGTCGAACTTGCCTTTGGTTAAGTGGCGATCGAACGTGGAGAGATGCTCCTGGGTATGTTGATAGCGATCTCTCTGATCGCCCTTCTGATGTTGCTCTTGTGATGCCAGGTGGAGATCGTTTTGGGTGCGATTGACCAGGTCTCGCAACCCTCCGCCGTAAGGTGCCGGATATTGTTGCGCTGGATATTGCTGAGGCCATGCCGACCCGGCCGCTGGGAGCGGCGCAGCACTGCCCGCCAAAAAGCAGAAGCTGGCTAAAAAAACTGCCGCAGATCTAGTGAAAGGTTTCATGATGGATTCTCGTGACTTGCTCTCATCAAGTGAGACGCAAGATACGGCCATCGATCTTACGAAAAAAGTGGTGCTTTGGCATTAAACTTTCGTAAGTACCAATGGCCCCTACGCCATACCCCCGGCGACGATAGCCCCGGAAGCGTGGTAAGTCGCACCCCAGGCGCCGAATCGTCATGGCCAGTCGATGGAAAACTAATGTGCTCGCTTGAAATACTGCACGGCGCGCTCGTGCTTCTCAGCGCCCTCCCGCGTGTTGAATGTGCCAAGATTCTTTCGCTTCCCGGTCTTAGGGTCTATTTTTTTTGAGTACAGTCGGTACTCACCGCTTTTCAGTTTTCGAATCATCGATGTCACCTCTCATGGGCGAAAGCCGGTTTCAAGCTTTACTCGGCGCGGCGCATAATCACTATGCCTGAGTCGAAATCGCCCTTTAAATCCAGTTTGACTCCGCCACTCATTAGATAGGCGCCGCTCATTCGGTTATCTCCGTTCACGAGCTTGCCGTTGGGCGATTGGATTTCATACACGGCGCGTGGATTCAGGCCTTGCGGATAAATGATTGGAGGCGGCGTGTTGTATTCCTGTGAATGGCGAAAAGCAAAGAGTACTGCTTCCTTGCCGTCCTTTGCCACGTATTCATTCGCGGTGGTATCTGCGGTGCGAGGCGAAAGCAGGCGGTACAAATCGCCGAACTGCACCGTATTACGGATGCCCTTATAGAGTGCCACCATCTTGGTCGCCAGAGCAGCATCTTCTGCTGACCACTTGTTCAGATTTGCACCGATGCCCAATGCTCCTTGCATCGCCACCAGGAACCGGTACTCAAGGGATGTTGAGCGGTGATTTACATTGGGCACGTCCGTCACCCATGCAGACATGTACTTCGCCGTATAACCTTGCGAAAATCCTTCCTGGATGCGAAGCCTGTCGAACGCTTCCGTATTGTCGGACGTCCAGAAAACATCCGTGTAGCGCATTATGCCCAGATCTATTCTGCCGCCGCCGCCCGAACACGACTCGATTTCCAGATTGGGGTGCCTGGCTCGAAGGCGATCGAGAATGGCGTAGAGATTCCACACGTATTTGACCCAAAGCTCCTTCTGCTCATCCGGCGCCATCTCCGGCCAGCCTGGTTCCGAGAACGTCCGGTTCATATCCCACTTGAAATAACGAATGTTGTATTCCGAAGCCAGCTTGTCGAGCACGCCGAAAATATACTCTCTTACGTCGTCGCGCGCCAGATTCAATACGAGTTGATTCCGGAGCTCGCTTCGTGGGCGGCCTGGGAAATTCATCACCCAGTCAGGATGCGCCCGATAGAGATCGCTGTCTGGGTTTACCATCTCCGGTTCGACCCACAATCCGAAGTCCATACCTAAGCCGTTCACATACTGAATAAGCGGATTCAGACCCTGGGGAAATTTTTGAGGGTTCACCACCCAATCTCCCAGACCCGCATGGTCTGTATTGCGCTTGCCGAACCAACCGTCATCGATCACAAACAACTCCACGCCCAGCTTTGCCGCTTTTTCGGCGAGCGCTTTTTGACCGGGTTCGTCGACGTGGAATTCAGTAGCCTCCCAGGAGTTGTACAGCACTGGCCGCGGCCGCGCTTTCAAACCATTTGGCTCGATGTCCGCCCGCTCCAAATCATGGAGGAGACGCGATGCCTCGCCGAAGCCATGTTGAGAAAACCCTCCAAAGAATTGAGGTGTTTCCAGTGACTCACCGGGATTCAACTTGTGAGAAAAATCGAAGGTGTTAAGCCCGCCCGTTACGCGCACCTGACGGTAAGGAGTTTGCTCGACTGTTATTCGCCAGTTGCCGCTCCAGGCAAGCGCTCCGAACCACACGCGGCCGCTTTCCTCATCTGCATCTCCCTGGTCGATTGCAAACCACGGATTCAGATTGTGTCCGGTATGGCCCAGGCGGCTTTCCAAAACCTTCATTCCTTCGTGTATCGGCTCGCGATTGAGCTGCGTCTCAGCCACCCATCGTCCACTCAGATAGGAGAGCCGGTATCCCTCGCCCGGCGGCAGATACCAGGTTGCCGACTGCGCGCTCTCGACTGAAACAGCCTGCTTTGTTCCGTTATGTATAGTTGCGGAGCGGCTGATAATACCTGTCGACGGATACACCCTGTAATGCAGCGTCACATCAAGCTCGTCGCGAATATCCTTCAGCTTGACGATAAGCTCGTCGCCCTTCACAGCTTGGGTTTCGTAACGTAACACCAGATCGCGGTTTCCGTCTCCGCGCGCAATCTTGAGCGCCGGTTCATAGTAGCGTGTGCCGCCCCAGCCGGCGAATTCTTCGTTCTCTATCATCTGGCGAGGATCGAAAGAGGAAATATCTTTGGCGTCCTTCGCGGGTGGAATATCCTGGTCGCGCCATAACGGGGCTCCCCAGTAAAGGTGCTGCAATTCTCCATCCGGCGCCACACCCATCGCATAAGAGCTGGTCTTCGTGGTGATGAGCCAGATCTTTTTGCCCTCGTTGAATTGAATGGTTTGGGCGCCAAGAGAACCTGCCGTCAGCAGAACAAATGCTTTCCAGATCGCCTGTTGCACTCTCAACCGAACCCCCCCAAAAATCGAGAAGATGTTCTGAAATCGCAACTAGGCAGCACTCTTCTCACGGTGCCGCCGAAAGAAAACAATCGTCAGAATCACCGAAGCGATGCAGGTAGACGCCAGCATGAGCAGCGCCGGTGTCATGTTATGGGTCGCGTCCCTGATCTTTCCAACCAGTGTGGGGCTCACGTAGCCCCCCAGATTGCCGACTGAATTAATCCAGGCGATGCCGGCTGACGCTGCCGTGCCCGTCACGAACATGCTCGGCAAGGCCCAAAAAGTGGTGTACGCCGCCGCGATGCCGGCCGTGGCAACAGTCAGGGCTGCCAATCCTGCCACACCTGAGATTCCCGGGATCGCAGAAATGGCAAACGCAATTGCGCCGATCAGTCCTGGAATGGCAACATGCCAGCAACGTTCCCCTGTCTTGTCGGAGTGGTGCCCGACGGTCACCATGGCGATCGCTGCTGCCCCCCACGGAATGGCCGTCAGCAGTCCGATCAGAAAAGGATCTTTGGTAAGCGTATCCTTCAGCATCTGTGGAAGGAAGAAACTCAAACCGTAGTTACCCATTACAAAGCCAAAGTAAATGAAGCATAGGGCCCATACTTTGCTGCTGCGAAACGCGTCTCCGAACGAGTGTCGCCCTTCGCCCTGGCGCTTTTGGGCATCCTCTTCTGCCAGTCGGTTAGTCAGGAGATCTTGTTCTTCTTTGGAAAGCCAGCGTGCGTTGGCAGGCCCATTCGGCAGAAAATAAAGCGTCGCAAATCCGGCGAGCATCGACGGAATTCCTTCGAGGAGAAACAGCCATTGCCATCCCCGCAAGCCGCCAACCGAGGACATCTTGTCGAGCAGCGCGCCCGATATCGGCCCACCGATCACTCCTGATAGTGGAATCGCAGTCATGAAGATTGCCACCATCTTCGCCCTGTAACGCCGCGTGTACCAGAACGTCAGATATAGAATTACCCCCGGGAAAAATCCCGATTCGACAATTCCTAAAAGGAACCGTACGAAGTAGAAGCCCGCTGCACTCTTGACAAGCATCGTTGATGCTGAGACCACGCCCCAAATAACAATGATCGGACCCAGCCAGTAGCGCGCGCCTATCTTTTGCAGCGCGATGTTGCACGGAATCTCAAAGAGGAAATAGCCGATGAAAAAGATCCCGGCGCCCGTTCCATAGACAGCGTCGCTGATTGCGAGGTCCTGCTGCATCTGAAGTTTCGCGAAGCCAACGTTCACACGGTCGACATAGGCAAACACGTAGCAGAGAAAAAGAAACGGAATGATGCGCCACGAGACTTTGCGATAAATCTCGCTCTCACGCGCGTCTTCGGTCAGCGCGCGCACCAGCCACCGTCAATCGTTATGTCGGTCCCGGTTATGAATTCGGCCGATTCCGAGCAGAGGAAACAAGCGAGCGATCCGATATCCTCCGGTTTGCCCCATTTGCCAACTGGGATGCCTGCCAGAAATTGCGCATTTGTTTCCGGATTCTGCATGACTGGCGCATTCATCTCTGTACCGAATGGACCGGGGCTGATGCCGTTTACCGTGATCCCCTCGCTCGCCAGTTCGAGCGCCAATGCGCGCGTCAGGCCAAGCAGTGCGGCTTTGCTTGCAGAGTAGGCGCTCCGCTGCGGCAAGGAAACATGGCTCATGATAGAAGTTAAGTTCAACACCCGGCCATAACCCGTGCCCCTCATATGCGGCACAAAGGCGCGGCATGCAAGGAAGGCGCTGGTCAAATTGGTGTCTAGTACGCTGCGCCACTCGTCCAGGCTGAAATCGATCAGGTTCTTGCGGATATTGATGCCAGCGTTGTTAATCAAAATCTGAACCTTGCCGAGCTTAGCGACTTCCGCCTCGAGTTCCTTGATGCTTGCCTCCTCGCGCACATCGGCCGCGAATACATGTGCTTTACCGCCGGCCTGCTCAATTTCATCCTGCACGCCTTGAAGCTTGCCGCGATCGCGCGATACTAACGCGATTGAGGCTCCTGCCTGGCTGAGGGCGAGCGCCATCGCCCTGCCCAGCCCTTTGCTCGCGCCGGTAATGACGGCAAGCTTTCCATTTAGAACTGCTGTTTGCGGTCGAGACATGCGGTTTCGGAGTTGTGCCCCCAATATCCTATCGCGCCGGGAAACGCGAACAGGCTAGTTTGGCGCTGTTACCAGGAAAAGTTGTGCGTCTTTGTACTGCCCCGGAAACGCGCCGAGATACCGCACCTGCGCACCTTGGTCGACGAGAGCACTCAGCAACCAGTCCTCGGGATAATCAGGAGTTCCTAACACCAAAAATTCCGGATGCGCCGAAATGAAATCACGATAGCCGGCCACGTGCGCGCGAATAGGAAAATAGCCTTTCAGCATCGGCATGCCCTCGAAAATCGTCGCACTCGCGTACCGGACCGCCAGTTTTCGATCGGTAAGGTAGTACAGCCGTGAGACGGTTTGGGGATCGGTGTAATGATCCATTTCGAGAAATGTCAGGCCGCTTGCCGCAACCAATGGCAGATCGGACCGCATCTGCTCGATTGTTCTCGTATTCTTTACTGCATCTCTTCGAGTCCAGACAGACTGCTTTAATCCCGGACCCAGGTTGAACATCAGCACGAACAGCAAAAGGATACCCGAGGTCGCCATAGCAGCGCGAACGCTTTGCTTCGTCCGGTCAGCAAGAAAAAAAGCGACCGCAAGTCCGTATCCAAAAGCAACCGGAAACGCATACCTATCGAAGTACGCGCCACGCGTACGCATCAAGACGAGGTTCACCAGAACGGGGATTGCCACCATTCCGGCAGCCATAGCGAGATCCGCAGTCTCAACCCTCTGCATCGGCCGTTTTCGTTCGGAACCGCGCGGGGCGATCAGCCAAGCCAACGCGAGTACAAGCAATAAGGGGAGCGCTTCTATCTTCAAGCTCCCGTAATAGGACTCTACGATCTTTCGTAGGGAAGCTTGAAACGGCGGGGGAAAAACGCTGGCTTCGAAACGGGTCACGAGGCGCGCATATATAAAAGGAATGACACAGGGAGCCAGGAGCGCTGCCCAAACCGCGAGATCTGCCCTGCGCCTCTGATAGAAGCGCACCGTCTCAGCTAAACAAAATGGGGCGACGTATACCAGAGCCATTAGATGGCTGACCATCATTCCTGCTACCGAAAGCGCTAGCGCCAATACCCAGACTGCCTTTCGATTCGGCTCGGTCGCATGCTGCCAGCACAGCAACGTCGCGCCCAGGAACCCTGCTACCAGGGCGTACGGCCGGGCCTCCGTCGCGTAGTAGAAAAACGGACTTCCCCAGAGCACCAGCATGGCGACCAATCCATACCAGTTGTTTAATCGATTCGCTACAAACTGCCGCAGGCAAAGACTGCCCGCAAGAAAGGCGGCAATCGAAGGTAATCTTACTGCATACCCGCTCTGGCCCAGAATGCCTGTGGTAGCGCGAACTGCCAGGTATTCCAGCGGCGGATTCAAGTCGAGTTGCAGTTCACTCCAGAACCGATTCCAGGACGTGGCCGTTGCGATATAGAGTGTGTAGAGTTCGTCGTGCCAGAAATGCCGGGAGGATGCCAGAGCCGTTATGAGCAGGTAAATCCCGATTGCGCCGGCTAAAGCAAGCCTCGCGCCCTGGTCGAAGCCAGGAGTCGTCGGTCCGGCAACCGGTAGCTGCGCTTTTTGTTCGCTTGCCTGAATGGGGGCCCTACTGCTGCTCCATGAAGTAGTAGCACATCATATGGCACGCGATGAGGTGAGCATCCTCAATCCGTCCCATGTGCGACTCGCGCACGCGAATCTCAAGTTGAGCCATTGGGCCGAGCCTCCCGCCATCTCGTCCTGTAAGAGCAATAGTTTTGCAGCCTGTTTCGTTCGCGTATTCCATAGCGCGAATCACGTTGGGAGAATTTCCGGACCCGCTGATCGCAACGAACACGTCTCCTGGGCCCGCGAAATTTTTCAGCTGCTCGGCGAAGATGCAATCGTAACCGACGTCGTTCGAATAGGCAGTGATGGTAGCCAGCGAATCGGTTAATGCCATGATCCGAAAACGCGATTCGCGCTGGAAGCTCGCTCCCTTCACCATATCTGTCACGAAATGGGAAGCTGTTGAAGCGCTTCCTCCGTTGCCGCAAACGAAGATGTGCCGGTTAGCCCGGCGCGCTTCTTCCAGGATGCCGATAGCCTGCCGCACCCGATCGAGGTCCACGCTCTCCAAAGTACCTGCGAGCCTCTCTTTGTAATCGCGCGCAAACCGCAGGGAAGCTTCTTCGGCAACCGTCTGAATCGCCATAAAATCACTCTAACTCAACTGTTAGGTCGCAACGGGGAGTGTGCCATAATCGCAAAGTCTGTGAGCGATTGATGTCACGAGAGATCAGCCCTGTCACCATCGGAAAGAAGAAACTGGGCGATGATCAACTCTGCTATGTCGTCGCCGAGATAGGCATCAATCACAACGGCGACTTGGATCTTGCCAAGCGCTTGATCAGCGTGGCGGTAGCGGCCGGCTGTGATGCCGTCAAGTTTCAGAAACGCACGATAGAAATCGTTTACAGCAAAGAAGAACTGGCGAAACCGCGCGAAAGTCCCTTTGGCACGACCAACAGAGAGTTGAAATATGGACTCGAATTTGGCCCCGAAGAATATCAGCAAATCGATGACTATTGCAAGGCTGTCAAGATCCCTTGGTTCGCATCCTGCTGGGACGAAGGATCCGTCGACGTTATAGATCACTTTAACGTACCTTGCTATAAAATCGCTTCGGCGTCGCTGACCGATGATAAGCTATTGCGCCACACTCGGTCGACCGGCAAGCCCCTGATCCTTTCTACGGGCATGAGCACGATCGAAGAGATTGATCATGCAGTAGAAGTACTGGGACGGGACGACTTGGTCTTACTACACGCAACGAGCACCTATCCGGCTGCATATCCTGAATTAAATTTGCGGGCCATCGCTACTTTGCGAGACCGCTACTGTATCCCGGTCGGATACTCAGGCCATGAAACAGGTATTCCTACCAGCGTAGTAGCCGCCGCGCTGGGTGCCTGTTGTATCGAGCGCCATATAACGATGGACCGGGCGATGTGGGGAAGCGATCATGCCGCATCGCTTGAGCCGAATGGCATCACGCGCCTCGTCCGTGATGTCCGGCTTGTCGAACAGTCGATGGGCGATGGCGTGAAGCGCGTGCTCGAACGAGAGCAGCCCATTATTCGAAAGTTGCGCCGGGTGGGCGCAGCCCCGCTTCCGGCATGAGCACCTTGCGGGCGATCGCCTTAGACGTTGATGGGGTTCTCACAGATGGCGGTGTTTGGTGGGGACCGGACGGGCAGGAATGGAAGCGATTTTCCTTCGCCGACATCATGGGTGTTTCGCTGGCGCGCAAAGCCGGCTGGACGATTGCGCTTATTTCAGGTGAAGACAGCCCGCTCGTGGATCGCTTCGCGACCAAACTCGGCATTATTCATGTCGAGAAGAACTGCAAGAGCAAAGCGGACGCCCTCAAGCGGTTTGCCGAAGCTGCAGCCGTCTCCCTTTCCGAGATCTGTTTTATGGGCGATGACGTGAACGATGTTGCCGCTATGCAGCTCGCCGGCCTGGCGGCAGCTCCGGCAAATGCTCAACCTGCTGTACGCCAGATTGCATCGTTCATAGCGAAAAGCAACGGTGGCAACGGTGCTGTGCGCGAATTGATAGACGCTCTGCTGGCCTCGCGCACAGGCGGCTGAGTAGCTTCGGCTCTTTATGAACGATCTGCGCAATTTCTCTCAACCTAAAGAGCCGTCAAGAAAAGTGATCAGCATTGTCACTCCCTGTTACAACGAGGAAGAGAATGCAGAGGAGATTTACAACCGTGTTCGCGAGGTGATGGCGCGCCTCGGCCACTACCGCTACGAGCACATCTTTATAGATAACGCTTCGCGCGATAACACCGTCGCCATCATCAAACGCATTGCAAGCCGGGACCGAAACGTCAAACTGATTGTGAATGCCAGAAACTTCGGGCATGTCCGCTCGCCGTTTCACGCTTTTCTTCAGGCGCAGGGGGACGCTGTTATCGGGATCGTTGCCGATCTGCAGGATCCTCCCGAACTCATTCCGGAAATGATCGAAAAATGGGAAGAAGGTTACTCGATGGTTCTATGCATCAAAAAGACCAGTCAGGAGAACCCTCTTATGTTTTGGATTCGAACACGGTATTACCGGCTTGTCCAACGTCTGTCGTCGATAGAGACCTTCGAGAACTTTACCGGGTTCGGATTGTACGAACGCCGCGTTGTAGAGGCCGTCCGTTCCTTTGGCGAGGCCAATCCTTATTTTCGAGGCATGATCGCCGAGATTGGGCTCCCTCACTACGAGCTTACTTATGATCAGCCTAGAAGGTTTCGCGGCATCACCAAGAACAACCTCTACACCCTTTACGATTATGCGATGCTCGGCATCACGAACCTTTCCAAGGTTCCTCTCCGGATCGTGACCTTCTTCGGCTTCATTTCCGCGGGCTTATCCGTCCTGGCGGGATTTGCCTACCTGATTTACAAACTTGCCTTTTGGAATAACTTTTCGGTTGGCACCGCTCCGCTCGTTATCGGGCTTTTCTTCCTGGGCTCGGTCCAGCTCGTTTCGATGGGCATTCTCGGTGAATACGTGGGCGCTATTCACACGCAGGTCTTCAAACGCCCGCTCGTCATCGAGAAGGAGCGTGTCAATTTTGAATTCAGTCCGGGAGAACCGCTGTGCGATGAGGTAACGGAACGAGCTCCCGATGTCTCCCGGAGCTGAAGCCGACTCTGCTCCTATTCGCACGGCGACGGACCCACCAAAATCGTCCATCCGTTCTCTCCACTGGTTTTTGGCGATCTCATTCGCCGGCATCCTACTCTTCTTCTCACTTCGAGGAGTCCATTGGAGGGAAGTATGGAACATTCTGATCCGTGCCAATCCCTGGCTGATCCTGACAAGCCTTTTTATTTCGACGGTCGCGCTCGTCCTGCGCGCGCTCCGTTGGCTGATTCTTCTCCGGACCGGTGCGCCCGTCCCCGTTGCAACAGCGTTCTGGGCCACTGCGGCCGGATATTTCGGCAACAGTTTTCTCCCCGCGCGTGCCGGTGAACTGATTCGCAGCCTCATCATTAGCAGCTCCACGCCCTTAAGCAAGAGTTTCGTCTTGACCACGGCGCTGTCCGAAAGGCTGTGTGACGCTGTCACGTTGGTCTTCATCAGCTCTCTGGTACTGCTCTCGCCGCCGGTGAAACCCGGCTGGTTTGCGCGCGCTGCTATCCCATTCAGCATTCTGGGCTTTTGTGGGATCTGCGGCATCGCGGTATTGCCGAGGCTCCATCAGCTTATCGAGCGGGTGCTCGAAACCCTCCCGGTCTCCGAAACGATTAGGATGCGAGGGCGCTCCATCATTTATCAGGTTCTGACGGGCATGCGCAGCTTTCATAACGGAAAGCGGCTTTTGGCGTTTGCAACCCTAACAGGCTTAATCTGGTTCTGCGATGCCTCGAGCACGGTTGCCGCTATGCGGGCGCTTGCCCTTCCGGGAACGTTGGTACTAGCAATACTGCTGGTCACCGGCCTCGGCCTTGCCAGCGCGTTACCCTCCACACCGGGCTATGTCGGGATCTACCAATTTGTCGCGGTGAGCGTCCTCACACCATTTGGTTTTAATAAGACCTCTGCCATTGCCTATATCCTCTTGTCGCAGACATTGCAATATCTCCTCATCACTTGCTGGGGTGGTTTAGGATTGCTGAAAATTCGCAATCGATCAAACTACGGAACGACTCATGATGCGAGCCGGCGGGATACACTAAAGAAAAAGGTTAATGAGCGGTAGAGGGGCCAAGGCCAAAAAAGCTGTAATTATAGGTGCTGGTCCTGCTGGTCTGACGGCTGCCTACGAGCTGCTCACCCGTACCGATATCGTCCCTGTCGTTGTAGAGAAAAGCGGCTACCTCGGCGGAATTTCGCGGACTGTCAACTACAAGGGTAATCGTATCGACGTTGGCGGTCACCGTTTCTTTTCCAAGTCAGACCGCGTAATGCAGTGGTGGCTGAAGATCCTTCCTCTTCAAAACGGAGAGGGCAAACAGGAGCACACTATCACCTACCGGCGCGCTACTACCGTGGTCCCTGCGGCGGGGCGTGAGGCCGGCTCATTTTCCGCCGATCAGGTGATGCTCGTTCGTAGCCGGAAATCGCGCATCTACTTCGGGCGTCGATTCTTTGAATATCCAATCACCCTCAGCGGCGACACGATTCGAAAGCTTGGCTTACTCAAAACGCTTCGCATCGGCCTCAGCTATCTCCGTTCGGTCTTGTTTCCCATACGAAACGAGACCAATCTGGAACAGTTTTTTATCAATCGGTTTGGCCGCGAACTCTATCTCACTTTCTTCAAGTCATACACGGAGAAGGTCTGGGGAATGGAGTGCCGCGCCATCAGCGCGGAGTGGGGCGCGCAGCGAATCAAGGGTCTTTCCATTTATAAGACCGTCCTCCACGTGCTCAGAAAGCTGGTGTTGGGAAACAAAAGGGATTTGGCCCAGAAGGACGTTGAAACGTCTCTGATCGAACAATTTCTCTACCCGAAGTTCGGGCCCGGGCAGATGTGGGAAGAAGTAGGCCGTCAAGTCGAGAATCTGGGGGGCCGGATCGTGATGCACTCAGCGGTTGAATCAATCGAGCATTACGAGAATTCCATAACTGCCGTTTGGATAAGGAACTCCGGAACAGGCGAACTCGAGCGCATCGAGGGGGATATCTTCTTCTCGACCATGCCGGTCAAAGAACTCGTTGCCCAAATGAATCCTGCCGCGCCCGCCTCCATTCGTCAGATCTCCGACGGTCTGATGTACCGCGATTTCATTACTGTTGGAGTGCTTTGTGACCGCATCAAGCTGCGCGACGAATCCGGCGGAGTTGTGAAGGACAATTGGATTTACATCCAGGAGCCTGACGTTCTCGTAGGACGCTTGCAAATCTTCAATAACTGGAGTCCCGCGATGGTCGCCGATCCATCGAAAATCTGGATCGGCCTTGAATACTTCTGCAATGAAGGCGACGCGCTCTGGCAGCGAAGCGACTGCGAGATGATCGAGCTTGCAAAATCGGAATTGGCCTCGATGAACATGCTTGAGATAGAGGACGTCGCCGACGCTACAGTCATCCGCATCCCCAAAACCTATCCGGCTTATTTCGGAACCTATGACCGCTTCCCGGAACTCATCGCCTGGGCGAATGAATTCGAAAACCTGTTTCTGATCGGTCGAAATGGCATGCACAAGTACAACAATCAGGATCACTCGATGTTAACCGCCATGACTGCGGTCGATAATTTGCTGGCAAATGTCACGAGTCGGGACAATCTTTGGGCGTTGAATACCGAACAGGAATACCACGAAGAAAACGGGCAGCCCGTCGAACGGGCGCCTGAGCTGGCTGCTGTCACGGATTGATCGAATAATCTCTCGTCTCCGCATTTTTTTGCATTTCGATTACGCAGAGAATGGACGCCGGAGACTAGATGATTTGCGTAATTTACTCACTTAACTAAAACACTCATACTGTCCTGGGGTAACGCGCACGTTCGTGCTGAAATGTGTGGTTTCTTTGGAGAGTCCGTCGAGCCCCTCAATGTGTGAGGAGGAAATCCTATGAGGAAGTCGCCATATGTGGCGCTGATTTGCGCCGCTCTTTTTCTGATTTTCACTGCAAGCCAGCAAACCTTACTCGCGCAATCGGATGCTGGTTCTATTTCGGGTTTTGTCAGGGACGCCTCGCAGGCCGTTGTGCCCAACGCGAAGGTGGTCATCACGAATGAAGGCACAGGCGCGGAGCACCCGGTAGTTTCGGATAGTGCGGGTCACTATACTGTCACGAATCTCCCGCCGGGCGAGTACAGTCTGACGGCCGAAGTGACCGGCTTCAAGAAGTTTGCAAGCACACACAATAAGCTCAACGCCAACTCTACGTTGTCGCTAGACGCGAATCTCGTGGTTGGGGCGACGACAGAAACGGTGGAAGTTTCCGCTACCGCTTCACAACTACAGACCGAGTCCGGGGCCGTTCAAAGAATATTAATTCGCAGCAGCTCGAGGCACAAGAGCTCAATGGACGCAATCCCCTTTTCATGGCCTCGCTTACGCCCGGAGTTCAGAGCGGCGCCAGTCTGGGAGATTTCAACTTCTCCCTGACGAACGGGAGCTACGCCATCAACGGAGCACGGCAGCAGGATACGCTGATTACCATGGATGGCGCGCCGGCCACGCGTACACGCGCCAACGGCACCAGTATCGCGGTTCCTAATGTGGATGCAACGCAGGAAATCCAGGTGCTCACCGGAGACTATGCCGCTGAATACGGTCGTACAGCGGGCGGCCAAATCCGTATCGTCACGAAAAGCGGAACCACCAATTTCCACGGTGCTGCTTCTGAGTATTTCCGGAATTCCGCCATGGATGCGAACACATGGCAGCGGAATCTGAGTACGACGACAAACTTTGCTCCTCCATTCCGGTATAACGACTTTGGTTTCAATATCGGTGGCCCGGTCGCAATTCCGGGCAAGTGGGATAGGTGGCGCAACAAATTCTTTTGGTTTGTAGCTGAGGAGTGGACGCGTTACCGATTTGAAGACACGCAGACACAAGCTGTTCCCACGGCGCTAATGCGCACAGGCGATTTCAGCGAACTGCTGGGTGCCAATCCCTGGTATTCGACTCCCAAGCAACTCTACAATCCCCTTACCTGTCCAAAACCCGGCGCGTCAACCTGCCAGCCCATCCCGGGAAACAAAATCCCCAGCAGTCTCTTGAGCCCGAACGGCCTCGCGATCCTGAACGCCTATCCTGCTCCTACGCCGGGTTTCCAGTCGGGCACCGCCAACTGGATCGCGCAGGCGGCCCATCCGATCAACCAGCGCAAAGGCACAATCAACGGTGACATCTTGCCGAACGAACGGCATCACATCGAATTCCGTCGAACGGATTTCTCGTACCTCGAATATCAGCCCTTCGATCAGGGTTCGGGCCTTACGCCAAAGTATTTCAATCGACCTAATCAGACCAATACGCTCGCCTGGACCTGGACTGTGAGTCCAACAATGATCAACGAAGCGCGCGCCACGGTGAGTCTGGACGACGTGTATATCCCCGTCAACACGGCAGCACCTGGATTTGATCGCTCTCAGTTCGGCATCGACTATCCGTGCATCTTTGGCGGAAAGGACCTCTCCGGTAAGATCCCGACGGTAAATGTGCCAAACTTCTACGGACTCGCCGGCGGCCCTTATCCCTCTCACTCCACCGGCCCCATTTACACGGTGTCAGACAGTCTCACCAAGGTCTGGAAGAATCATATCTTCAAGTTCGGCGGATATTTCGAATACTCGGGCGAGAACGATGAAGATCAAATCAACGTAGCGACTGTTCCGGGAGGCAGCAATAATCAGAACGGGACGTTTACTTTCACAGATACGGGTACCGGCAAGACCTCTGGAGTCGGCATAGCCAATCTCGCCCTTGGCGCCGCTGACAGTTACACCGAAATCGGTCCGCGCGCATACACAATCTGGCTCAGCCAGATGTACGAATTCTTCGCACAGGATTCCTGGCAGGTGACTCCAGCCTTACATATTGACTATGGGATCCGTGAAACGACAATCGTGCCCTATTACCCGCTTTGGGGAAACGCTGATTATTTTGATCCTGCTCTTTACAATTCTGCGCAAGCGGTCCAGGTGGATCCGAAATCCGGCAACGTTTTCGTAGGAACAGGGAATCAGTACAACGGCGTGGTGATACCTGGCCTGAGTAAGTTCCCAAGCTCTGCCGTCGGCCGCGTTCCCGCCGCATCGTCCGATGCATATAACGGACTTTTTGATCCGAGCATTTCAAAGTGGTACTCGGACGTCACTAATCAATTCCAGCCTCGCGTCGGAATCGCTTACCGCACCAGTGATAAGACGGTGGTCAGAGTCGGAGCCGGCCGCTTCCTGACCAGAATGGGTCTGCTCGACAACATTTTTCCCCGTGGGAACTCACCTTTCCAGCCATTCGTCACGGTAAATAATGTTTCCGTTGATAGCCCGGGCGCTGCCTTAAATTCTGGCGTTGCCGCACCCCTTACGATTACAACCCTGCCCCGGAACTTGAAACCGCCGGAGGCGTGGAACTGGAACGCGACCGTCGAGACTCAGACCTTTTGGAATTCGGTGCTTTCCGTTGGGTACGTTGGACGCCGCGGACTGCACAATTGGGAAGTCTTCGACATTAATCAACCGCTTCCCGGCACGGTTTCTGGGGGTGTCAATGCGAACTATGTTCGTCCTTATAAGGGATTCGCCGCCATTCAGGAAGAACAAAGCGTCGGCACTTCCAGGTATAACGCCCTTCAGGTGAGCTGGAGCAGGCGTTTCACCAATGGTTTCAGTTTCAGCGCGGCATACACGCTATCCCAGAGCAACGATAACAGTTCCAACTATCGTGACATTGTGCCGAATTCTTATTTTACTGGCAACCTTTGGGGGCCTTCAGAATTTGATGCGCGCCACATGCTGGCTATCACATACACGTATGATCTGCCTTTCTTCCGAAGCCAGAGTTCGCTCATCGGTAAGCTGCTCGGTGGTTGGCAGATCAACGGAATTGCACAGTTTCAAACGGGCACGCCTTGTGGAATTGGTAGCAACAACGACTACGCGCAGGTGGGAGAATTCGGCAGTTTCGGTTGTGGAAACGAAGGACAATTTTGGGTCATGAACGACACGCATCGATCCTGGGCAATTTCGCGGGGCCAACCGGCAACGCAAATTCCCCCAAGTATTTCGCCACCACTACAAATTCCGGACAACCGCTCTTTACCCAGCCTGCTGCCGGTACCTTCAACAATCAATACAACGTTCGCAATTCGGTCTATGGCCCCGGCTTCCAGAACTGGAATATCGGGCTGTTCAAGAAGTTCCTCATCAATGAACGTACTGGATTTGAGTTTCGTGCCGAAGCCTACAATTTCGTCAACCATCCCAATTGGTCCCAATTTGGTCCCGGCACATCAGGCGGAGTGAATAGCGGATCGCTTAACCTCAACCCGACATCGGCGTCATTTGGAGAAATCACTGGCAAATCCGGTCAGAATCCACGTCAGCTCCAGCTCTCGCTGCGGTTCTACTTTTAATTCGCAAAAAGAGCATCCCCGCAGCCTGATGCCCGATCAGACACGCGAAGGCCAGCGCCGTTCCGCGGCTTTGGGCCACCAGGAGCCGGGCGTAAAAAAGTCGCGCCAGTCGAGGTTGCATGCCTCGATCATCTCAAGCCCGTACTCGCAGCGTTTCAGATCAGCGGCTGTGCGATTAGCCGTGCCCAGTGCGAACTTACAACCCGCTTGCTTGGCATGCCGAATGAATTTCGGACTGGGCAATCGACTGACTGTGTTCAATTCAACTGCGATCTTATTCCGAACAAGCGCATCGATCAGCTTAGTCATTCGGGCTTCTGTCCAAAGTTCCTCCGCATCCGTTTTCATCGTTTCCGGAAGGTACGTCGGATTGGAGCAGATGTCGATTGCTTCCGAATCGAGGTGCATAACAGTTCGATCTGTCAGTTGGTCCATGAAGTTCTGCCGATCCTGTATCGCTGCTTGGCGATTCTGGTCTGTCCAGCTGACGGTGTTACCCAGTACATAGTCGAACTGTCTCACCGTCGTCTGCGAAATATCGCGCATCCAGTTGCCGCTGGCCGAGACGGCCGAAAAAGCGGGCCGTCCAGTCAGAGGTTTCAGCCACCGTTCTGCTTCCGAATCACTCTTCAGGCGCGAACTGTCGGCCGTTATCCCATATTGGATTCCGTCCGCCCGTGATTTTCTCAGGGCATCCTCCAGCGTCATACCGGATGCAAGATAAACGTGATAATCGACCATCGGCACATTGTGGCGGCCGATGTTTATGACCTTGCGGTAGACATTGTCCACAATTGGGGGAGCCTCGGTATAGGCGGGAAGATCGTCCGGCAGCGGATGCACGCGCACGCTTCGGTAAAACGCTCGCGATCCGTCGTTGTGGCATTGCAGAGCGAATGTCCCTCGGTCAAGAAACCGCCGCTTCTCTCCGCCGGAGGGAATCACTGGAGGAGTCGGCTCGACGAAGTCCACGAGCAACTCTCCGTTCAGCCTGATCTGAACGTTCTTGCCGCGGACTACGGTGTGAATAAGGAAAGGTTTTTCATTCGGAACAAGCTGTTTGTACATGTTTCGGAGACCGTATAGAGAGCCCGTCTTTTTTCGCTCAAGATAGCCGCCATCGCCACGAGCAGTATTGTTGATCTGGATCTCGAAGCCCTTTTCGGGAAAGCCCGTTTCCTGGTATTCCGTGTGGAAATAGATGCCGGAATTGCATTCGGGCTTTGTAGTCAATTCGACTTCGAGCTCAAAGTTACGAAAGCTTGCTCCTTGCGCTGGTCCCGCGTAAAAGAGATGAGAACGCGGCCCATCAGCGGCAAGCATGCCGTCCACTACCTTCCATGAGCTCTTGTTCTCGCTAGGCTGCCACCCTTTTAGACTATGGCCATCGAATAACTCAATCCACTCTTTCGGTTGGCCGGTCAATGCTAACGGAAGAGCCATGGCGGAGCTCATGAACGCGCGTCGATTGCAATCTTTGCTGGACAAGGGCGGTCACCCTCCAGGGACCTTACTTCTACTATGCCCCCAAGCCGCACCGCTTTACTCGAAGCGCAAAGCCGTTATGGGATCCAGCCGTGACGCCCGGCGGGCAGGTATAAAACCTGCTACGAAAGCGACCACAAATAGAAAAAGGGTCACCGCAATGAACGTCGGCGGGTCATTCGCGTTGAGCCCGAAGAGTAGTGAACGAACGGCTCTGGCCGCACCAAGGGCCAATAAAACTCCTAGAGCGGCCCCGCCGAGCAATAACGCCCAAACTTGCCGGAGAACAGCCCGGATGATGTTGCCGCGAGTCGCACCAAGCGCCAGCCGGATTCCGATCTCATTGCGGCGCACCAGCACAATGTAAGAGATGACGCCATACAGGCCAATCGCAGCCAGTAGCGCTGCCACTGCTGCAAAGAAGCCCGAGAGCACAGCCATCAGCCGCTCCCGCACGAAACTATCCCGAATCTGCGTCTCGAGAATTCGGAAGTCGGAATGAATCGCGGGAGAAACTTCGTTTAGTTTCTGGCGGACGGCCGAAATAACGACGGCAGGCGAAAACGAGGAGCGAATAAACACGTTTGGAAAAGCGCTGACACCGCGCTGCTGCGCCGACGCGAACACCTCCGGCGGAATCGCTTCGCGCAGACCGGCGTATTTGGCATCCTTGACTACCCCAACGATTTGATATTCAGTCGCGGGGTAGTTCGGCTCAGCGACTGTTCGCAGCATACGGCCGAGCGGGTTCAGGCCGTTGAGGTACCTGCGCACGAAGGTTTGATTCACGATTGCCACAAGGGGTGAAGACGGCGCATCGTGATCGTCAAACACACGTCCTTGCAAAAGCGGCTTACTCATCGTCTCGAAGTAACCAGGACTCACCCAGGTAAACTTGGAGTCGCCCTTCTCCTCGGAAATACGAAAGCCGAGAGTCCAGCTACTACCATCCAGTGGAACGTGGCTGGATGTTCCAGTTGAGATCACCTGGGGTAATGCTCGCAATTGCTCCGCTACGTTTCGAAAATAAAGGCTCGCGCGCTCCTCTGTCCACTCGAGTAGTTTGCCGTCGCCGGATCGTAGCTGCGGAACCTGTGAGAAATCTAGCGAGGCAACCACGATGCCCTTTTCGCGGAAACCAGGATTGAGTGTCATCAGATTCCAGAAGCTGCGGACGAGCAGAGCAGCGGTTATCAGGAGTACCAGGGACACAGCGATCTGCGATACGACCAGCGCGCTCTGAAACCGGCCTTGTTTCTGACTTCCAGTCATACCGCGACCGCCGGTCTTGACTGCTTCCGCCGGACTTGTCTGCGAGCCGCGATACGCAGGCACGAGCCCGAAAATTACACAGGTGAACCCAGCAACCACAGCAGCAAACCCGAAGACCCGCCAATTGAGACTCAAATCGAGATACAGCGAATCGCGCTGGGTGGTAAGGAAAATAACCGCGACCCGGCTGAACAAGCGCGCGAGACTGGCGCCGAGGATAGCGCCGGTTGCGGCCAGCACGAAAGCCTCGGCCAGTACCTGTCGGATCAGGCGCAAGCGTGAAGCGCCGATGGCAAGACGCACCGCCATCTCATGCTGACGCGCGCTTGCGCGCACCAGCATGAGATTTGCCAGGTTCGCGCAGGCAATCAGCAGCACCAGCCCGGTAATCCCCAGCAGCAGCCAAAGAGAAGAGTCATACGTCCCCCTTAATAGGCTCACTCCGTTTGCCGCGTAGTAGGCAGTCAGTCTGGAGGTCACATACCAACCGTGTGACGATTCCTCATACCCTTTCGGCAACGTGGATTGAAAAATCGCCGGACTGATCGAGGCGAGTTGATCGCTGGCTTCCCGCAAGGTCCAGCCCTGCTTCAACCGGCCCATCACAAATAAGAATGAAATATCTGATCTCGAGAGCGCTTCATCATCTGCTGAGTAAAAAGGTCGCGAGCAGATCGGCAGTGCAATATCGACGTATCTGCCTACTTCGAGCCCGGAAAACGTTTGCGGCATAACACCGATAATCTCGGTCGCATGCCCTTCAATGAAAAGTTTTTTTCCAACCGGATCTCTCCCGCCAAACTGGCTTTCCAATAAGCCATGACTGATCACCGCTCCCGGCAAACCGCATCCCGCCCGGTCATCTTCTGCCGCTAAAAGACGGCCCCTGGCCGGCGCGATTCTCAGGCTCGCGAATGTCCCCCCGCTTACCCAAATACCGCTAACTGGGCGGATTCCATTTCCTTTACCGAGATTGAAGGTAGTCGGTGCCCAGGCGAATACACTCGAGAACCCCCGCTGATAATCTTGAATCCGCTGCCAGACCGCATAGGAGAGCGAGTTCTCTAATCGCGTAATTCCAAAACGATTGCCACCTTGAACCTGAATTAAAGCGAGCTCTTGGGGATCGGGCACGGGAAGGCTTCGCAGACGGACCGCATCCAGCAGCGCGAAGATCGCAGTATTTGCTCCGATTCCGAGCGCCAGAGTTACGACCGCCGTAAGCGTGAATCCCGGACTCTTCGCAAACAAGCGAACCGCAAGCCGCAGATCCTGAGCTGCGGACTCCAGCCAGCGAGTCCCGCGCGCATCGCGGCATTCCTCACGCACTTGCTCTGAACCGCCGAACGTCAAACGGGTCTTGCGGCGTGCCTCTTCTTCGTTCAGCCCCGAGCGCAAGTGATCGAAGAGCTGCCTCTGGAAATGATCTTCCATCTCTTGGGCAAGCTCCCGTTCGAGCTGCTTCTTCCTGATCAGTCGGCCGAGCCAATTCATGCCTATGTCTTCTACACAATCTAACATGTAGAAGTAATAGGCGATCCGAAATCAGACTCTCGCCCGCAGAGATGTCCCCACAGATATGCTGCTCGTTTATTCAGCTCGCAGGGCTCGGATCGGTTCGACCGAAGCCGCCCGCCATGCGGGGAAGAGAGCCGCAAGCATCGCGCATACGCTCAGAACAACAATCGCTTCGCCCAGCGCGAGCAGATCGAAGCTTTCCAAGACCATAGAGCTCATGAGCTAAATATCGTCCGCAAAGCATGGCCAGCGGAATGCCCATGCAAAGGCCGCCGCAAACCTGCCAGAGCGCTCCATACAGCACCATACTGAGGACTTTTCCGCGATTAGCGCCCAGAGCGATCCTGACTCCGATTTCACGGGTGCGACCCTCGACGTTATATGCGGTGACGCCATACAATCCTACTGAGGCCAGCAATAGGGCGAATATGCCAAACAGCGCGGTAAGACGTGCAATCAGGCGCTCTCGATTAAATTGAACAGCTACCTGCTCGCGATAGGTCTTGACCTTGATCAACGACAAGTTGGGGTTGGTACTCGCAAGCGTCTGGCGGAACGAGTCCTCGTAGCGCTCTGGAGCCCCCGCAACATGGAGTTGGATGGACTGCGCACAGAGCGTGGCGGTTTCCAGGCGGCGGTACCCGTCCGGCTCATACTGGGTTGTTTGGGTGAACGGCAGAAAGAACATCGGGCTCTGTTCGGAACCGGGGCTTCGATATTTGGTATCTTTAGCAACTCCAACGATCTGGTAGTCGCTTCCGTGTCCTGGCAAGGACAACCCGAAGTGCTTCCCAATCGGATCTTCGCCCGGAAAGAATTTCTGTGCGAAGGCTGAATCGACGATCGCCACATGCTGCGAACTCGGCATGTCGCGTTCGGTTACACCTCGACCGCGAAGCAACGGCGTACCGATCGTCTCGAAATAGTGCGGGCTCACGCGAAGGAAGACGACGTTCACCTTTTCAATCCAAGCATCTGAACGACCTCCGATGGAAATATTCAGATTGATACAGCAGAGATTTTGCGGGCTGTTTAGCGACAGACTTGCGCTGCGCACGCCCGGAAGTCTTTCGAGCCGGCCCTGTAACTGCTGATAAAGCGCAGGAAGCTGGCCGGGTTGATATCCAGCAGCTTTGAAATTAAGGTTCGCAATTAGCCTGTCCTGAGTTTCGAAGCCGAGATCAGCCTTTTCCATATTGCGCAGGCTCTCGGTAAACAGCCCGGCAACAGCCAGGAGCACCAAAGATAATGCGGCCTGTAACACAACTAGTGCCTTTTTCGGTTTTGACGAATGGCTCGCGGTGCTTCTACCGCTTCCTCGTAAGCTTGCAGATGGTTCCGCATGAGTATTTATCCACGCCGGGGCGACTCCAAAAATCAAGCCCGTAATGGCCGACAGAAGGAAAGCAAATCCCAAGACGGGCAGTGAAGGGGAAGCGGTAATTGGAACGTACGTGGAGCCACGAAAGGCAAGTAGCAGGATTCCTCTTGTTCCCACATAAGCGAGCAGCAGGCCGGCAGCGCCACCGATCGCGGCGAGCAGAAGAGTCTCCGTCAAAGCTAGGCGGATCATTCGCCAGCGCGTTGCGCCTAGCGACAACTGGAGCGCTGTCTGTTGCTGCCGCGATGCCCCGCGAGCGAGCAGCAAATTCGCAAGGTTTGCGCAGGCGATCAACAGTACCAGGCCCGAGGCGGCCGAAAGAATGTACAAACCGACTTTCGAGTTGGTCCGGAATGGGGAAATGCCAGTGCCGGCGGCACCAGTTCAATATGCTGCTCCTTTATTCTCTTCTGATTGCCCTGCTCCTCCCGACCCTCCGAGAGAAGCTGTTGCTGCAGTTGTGCCGTTAATTGTGTCTGCGCGCGCATCGGCGATATATCCGGCTTGAGCCGGCCAACCAAATAGAGCCACGCCGTTCCTGACGAGTACAAAATGGACTTCTGCCCCTGTCCTTCGAAAAGAGGCTCCTGATTGAGGGGTATCCACAGCTCAGGTGGATCAGTGGTGAGGCGAGCCCCTGAAAAACCCGCCGGCGCTATGCCGATCAGCGTGACAGGAAGGCTGTTGACAAACAGAGTGGAACCGACGATCGAAGGGTTGGAGTTATAGTGCTACTGCCAGTGCCGATAGCTCATCACGACCGCGGCGGGCGCTCGGGGTCGGTCGTCGTCGGGAGTTAGCAACCGGCCCGACGCCGGCCGAATGCCAAGAGCCGCGAAATAATTGCCCGAAACATATTCACCGTCGATCGTCTGTGCCGCTGGTGAGAACTTGCTCCGAAAGCTGGTAGGATCGCGTGCCTCCGGAAAAAGCGGCAACCCGGTCAAAAACCTGATTGGCGTCGCGCAACTGTTTGTAAAAAATGTAATCGAAAGTACCCCAGGAATCCTGAAGCCCTCCCCCCTCGCAGCAAAAGCGCTCGCCTTCTCCGATTCGATAGAGTGTCCGAGGATCACTGATCGGTAGCTGCTTGAGCATCACTGCATGCACCAGGGTGAACATTGCTGTGTTGGCTCCAATTCCGAGCGCCAGCGTGAGAATGGCAACGATCGAAAAGCCAGGGCTGTGGACCAGTTGGCGGACGCCATAATGGATGTCCTGCCAACAGGATTCCGCGACAGATTCCCAGCCGGCCATGCGCACTTCCTGCTTGATGGCTTCCCTGCTTCCCATCTCGGCTCGAGAAGCGCGGGTCGCCTCTGCGCGGCTTATTCCGCGTCGCATCTTGTCCTGAACGGCTGCGTCGAGATAGCTTTCGAGCTCCTCTTTTATTTCCAGACTTCGCTGGCCCTTGTGGAAGAGCGCCTGGATTCCTCTAAGAAAGTTCGCAGCAGTGTCATGCACTCTTCCTCAGGCCTCAAGAATCCTGGCGATGGCGGCGATTTGTCGTCCCCACTCGCGTGTCTCCTCCGTAAGAGCCTTGCGTCCGCGCTCAGTTAGGAGATAATACTTGGCCCGGCGGTGGTTTTCAGTGGCTCTCCACTCCGACTTGATGCGGCCGGCGCGTTCTAGGCGGCTGAACGCTGGAAATAGAGATCCCGGATTTACACGGAAGACTCCCTTGCTGGTCTGCTCGATGCGAAGGGCCACGCCGTAGCCATGCATAGGTTCGAGTGCAAGCGTCTTTAGGATGAGCATCTCCAGCGTCCCTTGGACAAGGTCGCTCGGCTGATCGGGCATGATTGAGTTCCTCTAGGCGGTCAAGAGGAAAGGGATTGGGGGAAAGAGCAACGACGTTACGCTTGCAGATCGGCAAAAATCTGTCGGTAACACTCGGACACGTCTGTCGGCGTCCAGCCAACTAGGCCGATATGGTCGGCCACCAGAGTTTGTTTGTGGTTTCGCAGCCTGGCCGAACTCGCCGGAACTAATGCGTCGCTGGGTTCGCCGCTCGCGTCGAGCAGAATTGCGGGTGCGCTCAAGAGTGGTGACGCACCGGCGGCTTCGATTGATCCTGCGTAGCACGCCTTCAAGGTCATGTTCGTCCTCTGGAAACATCCGCAGGCAGTTCTCCGCTGTCAATTCCCCGAGAGCCGAATCATTCAGCGAAAACAAACCTGAGAAGTAGCTCGCTACGTGAGAATAGTCGCCAGTAGCCAAGTGCTCAACTGCTTCGCGAAGCTCTGCCACTGCAAAATGGATTTGAGCGGGAGCCGTAAAGGGCCATCGGACTGCCGTCTGGGCTTGATACCGAACAATAGCTTCCAGCATCCTCGCTGCTCCGATCTGCATCAGCTTCGACGGATCTGTGGCCACATCGGCCGCTAGTGTTCCACGAAACGGTGTACCCAACGTCGTCAGTGTGGCAATCATCTCGCGTCCCTTACCGCTGCCGATCAGAAAGCGCGCATCGAGGCCGCCCATGCTATGAGCGACTACATGAACTTTGTCGTTCGGAACGTACTGTCTGATCTGTTCTGCCAACTGCGAAGCGCGCTGTGAAATGCTCCCTTTTGGGGACACGTCAGTAGCGTGAACTTCTCTTGCGCCCAACTGCGCAAATATCTGCGCAACTTTATTGAAGTAGGCCAGCGGCCCTAGTGCGCCGAATCCCAGATAACCATGCGCGAGAACGATCGGCAGAGGCATACGAAAAGTTAGGACCTTTGACGGTATTGCTTACGGCAATCTACCTTCCCGACTGCTGGATAAAGTACAGGATACAGCCGTTCGCATTGCGAAATACTGAATTGCCGAGCTCCCTTCGCGCTCGGCTGGTGGGCCGGTCATCGCTGCCTAGCTAGACTTTGACGCGACTTGAAAACCTGGTAAAGCTTGTCGATTCTGTCCGCATCACCATCTCATCCAAAAAAACAAAACCGCCGGGCTCATCACCCGGCGGCCGTCTCCTCAACAACTCTGGCTTCTACTAGTCGCCCATCGCTCCAACTTCTTCGCGCTTTTCCGCCTCCGTCGCTTTCGGCTTCGGAGTTGTTCCTAACAATCCCTCGAGCGGCACAAAACCTTCCACTCGCTTCTCGCCGAGAATATGCTCGCGATACAACCGCGCCATCTTCTCGTCTTCTAGTTTCTGCTTGAGAGCCGCATCCCGTGCGCGAGTCTTTTCTTCGCGCGCCGTCTTCGCAATGCCCTTATCGTCCAGATCGTGCTGCCGCCCGGCCTGAACATGTTCGTCCACCAGCACCAGGCTGTGATCCTTGCTCGAAAGGGGAACACTCTTGTTCCCAGCGAAAATCTCGTGGCGGCCCTTGTCGTCGTACCACTTGGTCAGCGTGGCCGTCATGTGCATCTTCTCAATGATGTTTCGCCAGCCCACTCCCGTGTTATACGCGCAAAAAGAAATCTCGCCTTCCTGAGTTGCGTACGGAATGATGCACTGTTCCGTGCGTCGGAAATCGTAATTGAAGAGGTCCTGGAACCACATGCCCGCGATGAACAAAAAGTTCCAGCGATCCGCGCGGCGCTTATCGATATCTTCCTTGGTGCGGTCGCCTGTAACCTTGCCATAAGCCTTGGCGTGATCCTTTTTCGACATACCAAAGCACTTGTCAAACTTCGCGATCAGATCACTCAGTTTGAACTGTGTCGGCGACTTGAAGGGATCGTAGTTTCGCAACAGCGAAAGGGTAACGCCCAACACCGAGATCGTTCTGCCACGCGATCCATCATTGATGCGCGCAATGTCCTTGGCGAGCTGGTCGGCGTGCAGAAACGCAGTTACCGGAACATACTCCTTCGTTTCCTTGTCGCACATCACAGCCATACCGATGCCGCAGTTTGGATGACAGCCGCAACTCAGCTGCCCCCAATCCGCATTCGGCCCGTGGACCAGATCCGCAAAATCGGAGAACGTGCTCATGAAGCTGATCGGGAACCAGTCGCGCACCGGTTCTCCAATCCCAACCTGGTTTTTCACATCATGCGCCAGGTGTGAAAGCGTATAGCGCTGTGCCTGACGGCGTTCGTCTGTCACCGCCTCGTCGCGGCCGGTGAAGGAAACCGGTTGGAAAGATAGAAACGGAATTTTCTTGGGGTTGTCCAGGGCAAACTGAACTACGTGCCCGACCTGTTCATTATTGATCCCGTTCACAATCGTGATCACCGGAACTATGTCCACACCCGCTGTCCACAGGTTCTCTATCGCGCGCAGCTTCACATCGAACAGGTTTCCTACCGCGCGGTGCGAGTTCGCCGCATTGCCGATTCCGTCAAACTGCAAATACGCGTATCGCAATCCCGCCTCGGCTGCCTCTTTGGCAAATTCAGGCCGCTTGGCGAATTCAATTCCATTTGTGGCCGCCTGCACGCTGTTGTAGCCGACCTTCCGGGCGTACCGGACCGCGTCCAGAAAATACGGTGAAAGCGTTGGCTCCCCACCGGAAAACTGGACCGACATCTGCCGCCGCGGTTTGATTGAGATCGCGTTATCGAGAAGCGTCTGGATGTCTTCCCAGCTCAGCTCGTGCACAAACCCGACTTGATTCGCATCCATGAAGCACGGATCGCACATCATGTTGCAGCGATTCGTCAAGTCAATCGTCAGGACGGAGCCGCGGCCGTGCGTAATCGTACTCGTGCCGTGATTATGCAGCTTCTCGTCATTGTGAGCACGGATGTCCCGTCCCGGAAATACATCTTCCAGGTGCTTGCTGAATGCCGGGTCAATCGACATCAAGTCTTCGAAGACGCCGTGCGTTGGGCATTCCTTCACCATAAGGATCTTCCCGTCGCGCTCGATAATCTTCGCCTTGATTTCGCCAACCGGCTCATTCAGGAGAATCTTGTAATCTACTTCGCCGTCAACGATCCGCTGCCGGATTTCAGGAATACACTTTGGACACAGCGAATCGGTCTCGCGCGGCCAGCCCAGTGGCGGCTTCATCTTTTGATGGCTTTTTAGTAGGGGCTTGTCAGACCACTTCGGCGTAAACGACTCGTTTTGATTGATTTGGTTGAGGCGGTCAAAAACCCGCCACGCCGCATTCGCACCAACTGTCACTGCCTTCTCGAAGTACTTGACTGGTTTATGCATGATCTGTGAACCGAAAAATTTGGATAGTCTCCTGTTAAAGGCCAGGGGATTTATCCCCTAATTACGAACCAGTATACGGGTCGGTCCGATTCATGGATACGCTGTGAAAGCGAACTGCGCCGAATGGGGGTTGTATGGGCGATATGGCCAGTCGAACAGAGCAGGTCCCGGACGAGCCAACTCTTTGCCTCTCAGTGGTTTATCCCCTAATACTTCTACCACGCATGGTAGAATCCATCGCGTTCAAAGACCTCTAGCGGGCTCCGGAAAAGGTCCGAGAGATGCCCCGACTGCAGAATGTCTTCCTTCCTCCCATCCGCTTCTACAGCGCCATCCCGCAGCAGAACAACCCTTTCTATCTCGGGAATAATGTCGTCCAGGTGATGCGTCACGAGGAGTAGGCCGACCCCGCTCGCGCTCAGCCCTCGCAGGTGATTCCGGACTTCGTGCAGCGTCGGCAGATCGAGGCTCGTTGTGGGCTCGTCCAGCAGCAAAGTCGACGGGTGATGAATCAGCGCTCGCGCAACCAGTAAGCGCCTGGCTTCGCCGGAAGACAGCTCGTCCAGCCATCGATTGGCCAGGTGCGCCACATCAAGCCGCTCCATTGCTTGCAGAGACGATTGCTCCATTTCGGTAGTTACGTGGTGATTCGGCCAGATGCCGATCGAGCCGAAAAACCCGGATAGAACCAGTTCCCTTCCTGTAATGTCGCGCGTGCACTGCGCCATCAAGTCGTTACTCACCAGTCCAAGGTGTGAGCGCAGATCGAAAATGTTCCAATTCTCTTGGCCCAGAATCCGCAGACCCGAGCCGGGCCGTATCAATGGGTAGCATTCGCGCGTGATGGTTTTGATCAGCGTCGACTTGCCGCTTCCGTTCGGACCGAGAATTGCAACATGCTCACCGCTGTTTATCCGAAGATTCAGGCCATTCAGCGCCAGCAGATTTCCACGTTGGACGAAGACGTTTTTAAATTCGATGAGAGGAGAAGTCAAAATAAAGGAGAGGTTAGCAGAGCAGCGTGAGCATTAGTGCGCTCGCAGTCAAAAATCTTGCTCGCGACTGTGGCTTTGAACTGGTTGGTATCGCATCGGCAGAAACCTCGGGCGATTTTGCTCGTTTCAGCGAATGGCGCGCTGCAGGTATGGCCGGGGAGATGCGCTACTTGACCGACCACCGGGGCGATCTCCGCAGCGATCCGCGCAATCTCTTACCCTCCGCAAAAAGCATTATCTGTGTCGGCAAACTCTATAACACCGGAAACGCGCTGTCCACCGATCCGCTCGAGGCGGGACGTGGTTGGATCTCCCGCTACGCATGGGGTCGGGACTATCATGACGTGCTTCGCGCTCAGCTCGAAATACTAGTCGCAGGAATCGCACGGCACCACGGCGACCCATTCGAGTGGCGGATCTGCATCGATACGGCGCCGCTCCTCGAACGCTCCCTGGCTCGCGCGGCGGGCCTCGGCTGGATCGGAAAAAACACCTGCCTCATCAATCAGGAACAAGGGTCTTGGTTTTTCCTCGGGGAACTTCTGCTCTCGATACCACTAGGTTTCGACTCGCCGCCGCCTGACCGATGCGGAAGCTGCACCCGCTGCATCGACGCGTGCCCCACCGCCGCGATCGTGCCAAATCGCGATGCTACCTGGTCGGTCGATTCCCGTCTCTGTATTTCCTACCTGACAATTGAAAATCGTGACGCAATCCCAGTCGACCTCGCGTATAAAACCGCGAATCATTTGTTTGGCTGCGACATCTGTCAGGATATATGCCCGTGGAACCGGCGTGCTCCCTTCACAACGGAGTCTTCCTTCGAGCCTTTGAGCTTTGCACCGGAACTGCGAGAGATGGCGTCGTTGTCCGTGGAGGAATTCCGGGCACTCTTTAGACGCTCGCCGGTTTGGCGGACTAAGTATGAGGGATTCTTGCGCAACGTCGCTATAGCTATGGGCAATTCAGGCCGACCCGAAATGGACGAACCATTACGCAAACTGGCAAGCCATCCGAGTGCCGTCGTTGCTCAAGCCGCAATTGTTGCCCTCAAGATGCTCCAAAAGACTTTATGCGTAACCGAAGAATCATCTGGCATTTCCTAGCAAGCGTTTTGTCGTCTGTTGTTCTAGCCGGCGCTGCTCTTGCTGCAGAGTCGCCCGTAGCACATTTCGAGAGCGATGGCTTTAATCACTTCTACAACAACGAATATGATCAGGCTCTCGCTGTCTTCGATCGCCAGATCCAGGATGCTCCGGACGACGCGTTAGCCTACAACGCTTTGGCGCAAACTATTCTCTATCGCGAGATGTATCGCAATGGCGCCCTCGAAAGCGAGCTTGTCGCGGGTAACAACCTGTTCTTGCACCGGTCGAAAATCGAGATCAGCCAGCAGGATCGGGAGCGCTTTAATGACGCGATCAACCGCGCAATTTCTTTAAGCCAGGCCAAACTCGATCAGAATCCGCAGGACGTCCGTGCTCTCTACACGCTGGCAGTCGCTCACGGCTTACGCGCGAATTTTCTATTCAGCGTGGACAAATCGTGGGTCCAGGCGCTTCGTGAGTCAATTACGGGTAGGAGGGCAAATGACAAGATCCTCGAGATCGACCCGAGCTTTGTCGATGCGCATTTGATCCACGGCTTGAGCGAGTACGTGGTCAGCTGTCTCCCTGCCTATCTCCGCATGTTAGGAAAATTCAACGGCTTCCACGGCGACAAGGAAGATGGGATTAAGCAGCTGCAGATGGTTTCGGTGAACGGTATTCGTAACCGGTACGACGCCTCCATACTGCTCGCCGTCATTTACCGCCGTGAGCATCGCTCAAACGATGCCATTCCTCTCCTGGATGACCTTGCGACCCGGTTCCCACGCAATCACCTGTTTCGTTTTGAACAGGTGCAAATGTATAGCGATCTCGGAGACGAAGCCTCGGCGCTATCCGTGCTTGCCGGCATTGAAGCTTCCCTCAATCAGGGTAAACCGGGTTATGCCGCGCTCCCGCTCGAACGCGTGCGCTACGCTCGCGGCAACCTTCTCTTCTGGTATAACGACCTCGACCGATCGCTCAACGACTTGACGCAGGTAACGCGCCATCCGAACGAGCTCGATGCGAGTACTGCCACCATGGCATGGCTACGGCTTGGCCAGGTTTACGATCTGCTTCGTGACCATCCGAAGGCCATCAATGCTTATCGCATGGCCATTTCGACGGCTCCAGATTCCGAAATCGCAAAAGAAGCATCCGATTACGTCGATAAACCCTATAAACGCAAACCCAGGGGTTAATTCTCCGCAATTTCCGGGCTTTGAGAAGAATAGCGACGGCGTTACACTAACTTAAGCGATGCAATCCCTCACGCGTACGGACCCGGCGGACACAAAAGGCGTCTTCTACCAGGAAATCTGTGCGCAACTTGACCGCCTGTTGGCCGGGGAAAGCAACTTTATCGCGAATGCTGCCAATACCGTAGCTTTTCTTTTCCAAATGCTCCCCGATGTGAGCTGGGTCGGTTTCTATCTCGCGCACGGAGAGGAGCTTGTGCTCGGGCCCTTTCAGGGCAAGCCTGCCTGCTCGCGGATTCCTTTCGGCAAGGGTGTGTGTGGCGCTGCTGCAGCCAGCGGGAGCAGTATCGTCGTCCCCAACGTGAATGACTTTCCCGGACACATCGCCTGCGATGATTGCTCCCAGTCTGAGCTGGTTGTGCCTTTGCTGAACTGGGGGAAAGTGGTCGGCGTTCTCGATCTCGACAGTGCCAGTCCCAGTCGGTTCGACGAAGATGACAAGGAAGGCGTCGAAGCTCTGGCGTCGGTGTTCCTCGCTGCGCAGCCGGTTGGCGATCTTCCTGAATTCGACGACGACGAACCCGTAGACTAGACCGCGCTTTTGCCGTTGCTCACGCGGCATCATTAAACTGAAAGTACATTGGTAACCGAACAGATTGAACAGCTCGCCGCACGAGCGCGTCAACTGGCCGCTCTGGGACAGCTCGAAGCCGCCCGCCAACACTGGGTTGCGGTCCTGAATCTTCTGCCGATTGATGCCGGCGAACGTGCGGGTGTGGTGCGTGAGATCGAACGTATTGACGCGCGTCTCGCCCCGCGGCCCGCCATCAATTGGACCAAGCGCCTCGGCCCGCTGGGTGTTCTTATTGCGTTTCTTGCCAAGTTCAAAGCGTTCTTCGGTCTCCTTGGCTTCCTCGGTCTTTACTGGAGCATGTTCGGATGGCCGTTTGCGGTCGGACTCACTGGCGCAGTTTTTATCCACGAAATGGGGCATTTCTTCATGGTCCGCCGCTTCGGCTTCAAGGCGGAGCTGCCAATGTTCATTCCCGGCTTTGGCGCGTTCGTCGCATGGCGCGGCGCGAATGTCGACTCCGGCATACGCGCCCAGATTGCGCTCGCCGGTCCGCTATTCGGTTTCTTTTCTGGGTTGCTCGCTTACGGAATTTTCGTTTCGACGCACCAGGGCGTGTGGCTCGCTGTAGCTCAATTTGCCGCCTGGCTGAATCTGATCAATCTGCTTCCCATTTCGATTCTCGACGGAAGTTCAGCTTTGAACGCAGTAGGCGCCCAGCATCGCATCATCATAGCGGCTATTTGCGCAGCATTAGGTTTGGCCCTTCACGAATGGACCTTTCTTATCGTCGCGGCAGGCGTGGCCTACCGTCTGTGGAAGCGCGACTTTCCTGCTCAGTCGAAGCCTGGAATTGCACCCGCGTTCCTTGCCCTCGCGATTGCGAATGGCCTCCTCGACTGGTTCTGCACCAATCAGGCGCGCATGCTGTTTTCCCGGGCGGGCATCTAGCGTAAGTTCCTGGCCATTCCCTGAATCCCCGGGGATGAGCAACGCACCTTGAGTAAAACTATTGTCTGGCGATCTCTTCGAAAAACAAGGCATTTGCGATGCTGATTCTTCCACTCTCATTTTCGAGAATCGCGTGCGTCGGAGTAATTGCGGTCAACTGGCCGCTGTTTCCCGAAATCTCCAGATGGCGGCCCACCTCGAGATATTTGCGAGTGTAAAATCCGGCCGAGAGATTACGGACGATGGTTTGGGTTCCAAGGCCAAATGAAACTCCAAACGCCAGTGCCGCGCCGCCAAGTACGAAACTGGTGACTGTTCTGATAATTTCCGTGTATTTCGAGCGATTCATCAAGGGGATCTTGCCCGTCAAACTCGCTGTTCATACCGTAGGCTGGTTTACTAGCTCTGAATTCGTCGCGGAATACTGGGTCCGGAATTCTTCGCGCCCTCGTTTGATTCGCATCTTGACGGCAGAAAGGCTGATCCCGAGTTCAGTTGCGATCTCGTCATAAGACCACTCATCCACGTCACAAAGAACGAGAGGAATACGCAGCGTCTCAGGCATGCGGTCCAGGATCGTTGAAATGCGTTCACTCTTGCTGAGCGTTTCGAGAATATTGGTTGAACTGGCTGGGGCGCTGAATTGAGGGTCTGTTTCGGACGACTCCCAATCGATTGCAACGTGAGTTCTGCCCTTTTGCTTCTTCAAATGGTTTAGGCAGTGGTGCACTTTGATGCGCTGCAGCCAATGGCGGAAGGAGGCGCGCCCTTCAAAGGTGCGAAGAGCAAAGAATGCTTTGACAAATACCTCTTGAGCCAGATCCTCAGCGTTGACTTCGTCGCGGGTGATTTGGCGGCAATTGGCCAGGATATGTCCTCGATACTCGTGGACGATCTGTTCAAAAGCTCGCATGTCGCCTTCCGGCGAATCCAGTGCCCGCTTCACCAGCTCATAATCGGGATCTGTCACAACAGATTTCTCATTGCTACACCACCCGCTGGTAGTGGTCACAATCGCGGGTGCGCGTTAAATGGCTGCCTGAACCTGGTGAACGTTTCACTGCAGTTAGCCAGTTCTATTGCTCTTTTCCCAAAAATTAAATCAAGAATCAGTCGATCATACTACATCGATATGTATTTCCAACGGATTACGCAGCACCTTTTGCTTGTTATGCGTTGCGATACAGAAAAAATAAGCGCTTTCAACGTGACTTTTAACCTGGGAGCACTGTCATAACAGATAAGGCCCGGTTTTCAATGAGCGCCCGCATCTGTGAGCGCTTTCACGGTAAGACTCTGAGCCCTTATTTTTCAGGAGAAGCATGGAAACAAAAGATTCGGGCTCCGTCCCGCGCAACCTCCTTTCGGAGTTGCTGGCAAACGATATTAAGTTAGGCCTTCTGTTGGTCGCAGTAGCGCGCTTTGCACGACGTATTGGTAATGCGTCCGAAGCCGAATTGGTGTTCGGCAGAATTGAAACACTTTATTCGGATGTGAAACGAACGGTAGAGCAGGAGTTCAAGTCAGAAGAAAAGCCATCCCTTTTCGACGATCTTCAGAATCTGCGAGGGGCAATCGATGGGCTTTCCAGGCCCGAACCCGGGCAGGCTGCCGATAAGGATTTCACGGATGTGAAATACAAAAAGCACGGAGCAGAAGCCTGAGTTTTTACGAGGAGGCATCCTTCAGCGATTGGAGCAGGGCTCCCTTTTTCGAATAAGCCTACGGCGTCGTCGTTTTTTGTTTCGCTATAGGCAGCGGCGGACGCCGTTTCGATTTGGGTTTCGGTTTCGGAGCCGGTTTGGCGCGGTAGGCAGGCACGTCAGGTTTCGCACTCGCGTATAAGCGCTGGTACACATCCGCGTTGCGCAAGACGATCTGGATGTAACCCCGAGTTTCATGGAATGGAACTGCCTCAATAAATTCGGCGGGCTCACGGAACGGTCCCCAGGTGCGCCACAGGTTGGCTCGGCTTGGCCCTGCATTATAAGAAGCCAGGGCCAGCTCGACTTGACCGCCATAGGATTCGAGAAGATTGTGGAAGTAGTACGTTCCTAACTGGACATTCCGGTCAGGAGTGAGCAGTTGACTCGCGTTCAAGCGGCGGATGCCAAAATGGCGCGCAAGCTCCCGTCCATTGGCGGGCAGAACCTGCATAAGACCGTACGCGTTCGCATGCGAAATGACGCGAGGGTTGAATTCCGATTCCTGCCTGATGAGGGCCGCGATCAGGAACGGATCGAGGCTCTGACTGCCACCGTACTTGTCGATCGACGCGCGATAAGGCAAAGGAAAAGCCAACTCCCAGAAGCCGGCGGGTGCTTCGTCAAAAGGCATAAACAGATAATTGGGAGCGTAGGCTTTGATATAGCGCACGGATTGATAGGGAGCATCGCGTTGCGCGGCGAACTTTGCCAGATAGAAGGCATACACGTTCTCCTGTTCGCCATCGTTAGCCGCTCCGAATTTGAGCTCGCCTTCAGCTAAATCGGTGAGCCCGGTGAGATCGAGCAAATGAGCGCGGTCGATACGTTTTTGTGCAGTTGCGCCGGGCGTGAAACTCGGAAACTCAGGACGAGGAGGCCACGCGACGTTGTCGAGAAATTGGAGCGTTGCCGGATCGGGCACAGCGTGCTGAATGCCCGGGTCGTTCATTCGCGTGCGCGCGATAAAGGCAAAATATGTGTTCGGAAAACGCGCGCCAAGTTGCTGGTAGCAGGCTCGTGCGATGGTGAGCTGATTTTTGCGCTCTTCGAACCGGCCGAGAAAATACAGCGCATTGTTGACATCGGTTGACTTCGGGTACAACTCAATATGCTTGCGCAGCACGTCGTAGGTGTCGCCAGCGTCGGTACGGTAGCTCTCGTAGGCCACACGCCAGTGGCACCAGGCTGAACGGGGATCACTGGGGAATCCGGTTGCGCAGGCGCGATAAAACGGGAGATAGGTAGAAATATCGTTGTCGGTTCTTGCCTGATCCGCCACAAAGATCAGAGCGTCGAGCCGCCAGCTCGAATTGGGATGTGCCTGTTCGAGGTGGGCAAGGGAGTCTTTCACATCGGCGCGCCGGTCAAGCTTTCGCGCGCAGCGAATCAGGTAGTTCAATCGCTCGGCGTCGGCTTCGTTTTCGTCCACTTTGAGTCCGGAAAGATACGCAAAAGCAGGTTGCGCTTTTCCGCTGAGATAGTCGACCTCGCCCAGGCGGACGCGCGCCAGATCGCGTGCGACACCGCCAAGCTGAGGAATGGCTGCTGTGTATTCGATGCGAGCCGCTTGCGGATTTCGGGCTTTGACAAGCTTTTCCGCGCGTCCCAACATGGCCGCTGGCGTGGGCGGAGGATATGCGTCGCCCAGGCGCCGCGCCACGTCCACGAGAGCGTTGGCGGCATCGGTTGCTTCCTTGGCTGTGGGGAAATCATAGTAGACGCGCTGGTAATACTCAGCGGCCTCCGGCAAATCCCCCGTAGCCTCCAGGCAGCGGGCGAGAAGCAGATCTCCTTCCGGCTGTGGAATACGGTCGTAATACTTTCTTATGAGATCAAGAGCCTTCGCCGGATGGTCGGCATCGAGTTCAGCCCGCACCAAAAGAGCGGCGCCTGGGCCGACGAACGGAGAAAGGGGAACGTGATCGAAAATCCGAGTCGTTGCCTGACCAACCTCTTCGAAGTGCTTCTGCTGGTATTCCGCTTGCGCGCGAATATATTGGGCGTAATCGTCAAGGATGGGTGCTTTGCTGGAGGCGGCAGATGCATATTGAACTGCAGTCTGCAGGTTGTTCCGGTCTAGTTCCCGTTGAGCGGCGGCAATCAGCCCCGCGGCTCCGACAATTTTGGGTGATTGCGGCTTCGCAGGCTTGCTTGTTTTTGCTGATTTGGCGGGCGCAGTTTCAGGACCAGCTGTAGTCAGTACGGCGCTGAGTGCCAACACTCCACAGAACCGAACCCAGTTAGACCAGTGCGCCGGGATAATCCGCTCCTAGCTTGCCTTCGTCGCCGTCAGCCGCGATATGCATTAGCTCCAGGTGCAGATAATCGGTCATTTGAGGATCGGTCATGAACTGCTTGCAGTAGCTTTCACGAGCTTTGTCGATCTCTGACCGTAAGAACATATAGAGATCGTTCTGTTCGCGTCCGGCGCGGCAGGCTTCGGGCCGATTCAGTTGCATTTCCGCAACCGCGACGCGTGAAAACCGTTGCGCGCGTGCATGCATCAGGCGCTGGCCGGCTGATAGCGCACGATTTACCGGAGCCGTCTTGACCAGCTTGTTCGTCGATCCGAGCGGCGGCGAAAGCGGGATCGGCGCAGGCGCGATCTGCCGATGGATCGCCAGATTACCGCGTCGCTCCAGGACTGCGGAAGCGAAGCCCGCGATGAGTTCGACGCCATTGACGTCTGAGGACTCGTTGGCGGACGCGAAAATTACGGCAACCACGCGATCTCCGTTCAGAACCGGAACAACATGAGCGCGCGAAGTTGGCGAATCAGTCGCCAGAGCGGAGCCTACTTCGGAGGCGGCGCACAGGGCAACCAGAGAATCGCGCGATTCGACGGCCGCCGCGAAGGTGCGGGCAGAGGAAATCGGTATCTCGAGGCCATCCTCGACTGGAAGATTGTGTCTAGCACGCATGACGAAAAGGCTATCCTGCTGAACAAAAATCGCAAAGGCATCCACAAACAGTGACAAGCCGTCACTGGCTGCGGAGATCCATTCCGCTTCGTTCTGATAGTGGCGGAAGCGCCGAAAAATCTGATTCAAATCTGAGATCATACGCCGCCCGAGATCGTCTCCGTCTTGTCAGGCGCGCATTTGAAACCGCACTCCCGGCGATCTTCATGCGCACTCAACAGCTTGCATCGTGAGCTATATCAAAATTTTAACTTGCTCAAAGGTGGGGCCGGAGGTTCCCCAGGCGGGATAGCGGGCGCCGGGTTCGTGGCCGACTGGCCGGCCAAGGAACTTTCAAGGTGCATTTGCTCTCCTTCATGCTCGAGAGTGATGAGAAGCCTGCCGTCGCTTTTGGCATTTCCATTTCCGCTCCACTCGTCTCCCGATCGGGTGGCTTGAATCTCAGACAATCGGAGATCAGGCCAGCCGTTGCCGAAGGAAATTTTGAAGTTACCCGAGGCCGTCTCAAAACTTTCCCCAGGCGAAGGGGAGAGATTTTCCCCTTCGAATGATCCTTCGGCGCTCAGGTTGCGAAGGACATCCTGACCGGCGCCTGAACTTGTCAGGCTACCTTCTGCATTCACCAAGCCGCCGCCCCACGAGTAGTCAGACACTTTAGCCTTAAGGTTCCAACTCGGGACAAGAGAAGCGAGGTCGACGGTGCCACTGGCGCTCACTTTGCCGTCGGGTAGCGAGAGGGCGACATTGTTGAATGCGAGATGAGTTCCCTGCCACAGGAAGTGAGCGTCGAGTGTGCCAAGCACGGCTCGATTGGCAAGCAGGTGGTCGACACGCAATTCGCCTTCGAGGTTTCGTGAGCTGAGCCAGGCGGGAAATGCGCGGCGGAAGAAGCGCAGGCGAGCCCATAAGGTCGCGGATCGATCGGAAGCTGCGAACAGGTTCTGCAAATCAGACAAATCGGCTGCCGGGAACTCGATACGGACTTGTTCCGTGTGTCTCGCGAGCAGATTGTAACGATAGTGAGCGCGAAGCCTGCTTCCCGCAATAGAGCCGGTAAGTCGCTCGAAATCGCATGTTGTAGGGCTGAAATTCACTCGCCCTTGAACACCCTGCAAAGGAGCGGCGAGGCCGGGCACGAGGATGACGGCGTCGTTCAGGTCGAACTGACCAGCCCAGTAGGGTTCCTGGTTTGGCAACGAATCGGCGGACTGATAGGAATAGAACAGCTGTCCGGTCATGGTGCCATTCACCAAGCCTGAAAGCGCGGCCGGCACGCCGAACCAGGCGTTTGCCGCCTGTTTGAGCACAGGAACGGAAACAGCAGTCACGTTAAAAGACGCATTTGCCTGCGGGTCGGGAAAGGAGAGGCTTCCGCTCATCCGGAGAGTGCCGCCGGCCCCTGTTTCAACGATCGCCGGACCAAGATGCAAGCGAGCCCCCGAGATGGTTGCATTGACTGAGGCAGAGCGCATAGTGGGGGAATCGGCGAGCGACGCCTCCGCGTTGTTAACGGTGAAGCCTCCGTTCCAACCGCCCTGGCTGGAGTAACCGATAGCGCCATTAAGAGCGCCTCGAAGATCGGCCCCGGCGGGTAGCGCAATTCCCATACGCTTCGCCAGGGGTAACAGGTCGTGTAATGGAGCGCTGTTGAGATCCGCTACCACCGAGATTATTGGATGAGATAGGAAATCGTTCACCCGCAGACGCATCGCAACTGGGGTCGCCTGACTCGGTTGCGAAGAGTGAGTTGAGAGCTCAAAACGATGAGCCAGCAGGTCGAGACTGCCTCCAAAGCGGACCATCCATTCCTCTCCGCTTGAAGGAAGCAGATCCCACCGGTGCACATCATTCAGCCGCACCTCACCAGTCACTTTTAGTGCGGTCGTCGGGCCTTCGAACTGAAGCCGTGAACTGACCGTTCCATGAACGCCGATGTCATGGCCTTCGAAGAGAGTTGTAAGCTCGCTCAAGTTGCTGGGGTCGAGGTTGATCTCTGCCTGAAGTTGGTTCGGGCCCCGCAGAGAACCCTTCAGAAAACAATTGACGCCGCCATGAAAATGCCCAAAACCCATGCCGGCACGATCTGTACGCGCAGGCGAACCGGAGAAACCGATATAGACCTTGCCGGACCGGGCAGGATAGATCGATAGATCGGTCTCGGAGATGTAGAGCGTTGTTTTGCGCACGCCGAACTTGAAATCAATTCGCCCGTTGGAAACCTCCAGGAATGGAAACAGATTCAGGGGCGCCTGGCGGGGCGTGTTGAGACGTTCTACCAGAGAGACAACATTCCAATCTCCAGGGCTGTTCTTGACCAGGTTGAGCGAAGGCTCGACCAGCCGTAGGCTCGCAAACTGAACGCGCCCCACAAGAAGTTTGTCGAGCCGGATCCGGGCTTGCAGAACCGGCACATAAGCAAAGGGTTCGATGCCATAGTGCGGATCTTCACTGATCGTCACGTTCTCCAGTGAGAAACCCGGGCCGGAAAAGAGATTGAAATGAACGTTTTCGAACTCGACCCTGCGACCGAGCGACAGCTGTAGTGCATTTCTGATGGCGCCGCTAAATCGTTTGGCGGTAATGAAGGGAGCTATGATGCCGATGACGAGAAGGAAAAGAAGGCCGAGGGCGAAAACACGAACGACCTTTTTCCCGATTTTCTTGCCGCTCTGAGCCGGCGCCGTTTCCTGAACGAATGTGCTCTTTTCGGCTATGGTGCCCATGGGAAACCGGCCGGGCAACGCTCCCTCATTTGCACTGATTATAGCTTTGAAGGAGCCGCATGCCGAATTCGCAAGAATTTGTAAGACCCGGCTTAGCGAGCTGAACGAATCTCGTCAGTTAGTTCGAGCTTTTGGACAGGTGATAGCCCGCCTTAATTGCGTCCTGTTCGTTCATGAACTTGCCGGCTTTCGTCGCGCCATAATATTTGCCGTCCTTGTGGTAGACCTTTGTGTCGGTATTCACCCATACCTGACCGCTGGCTTTCGCTGCGGAGATATCGGAGGCAGAAACCGTCTTCGGCGGTGGGGCAGCAGATGACTTGGCAGGTTTCGTGGTTTTTGCGACAGCCGTGGAAGCGCCTGCGGTCGCGGTAGTTACCGGAGCGGCGGGGGCAGCTTGTCCTGCTGCGGTGGTAGTGGGAGCCGATGCAGCGGTCGATTTTTTAGACCGGGAATGTTTGGCGGCGGAGGTTGCTGTGTCGGCGGAGGCCGAAGCTGAGGTCGCCGTAGCAGTAGCCGTTGTATCGGTTGCTTTCTTGGATTTCTTCGAATGCTTTGCACTAGCCGTCCCGGTATCGGTGGATGTTGCGGCGGCAGTGGCTGTAGACGCCGTAGTATCCGTCGCGGTCGACTTGTGTGAGTGCTTCTTCTTCGCCGTGGTGCTGGTGGAGTCTGTCGATTGTGGCGAATTGAATAGAGCGGCCGCCGAGGCTGGCTCGACAACAAAACCGAATACGCTGAGCGCTAACGGTAACAATTTAATCGAACACGAAGAATATCTTTTCTTCATGAATTTCCCCTTTTCTCCCTCGTTGGCCAAATATTCGCGGAAATCAAGCCCTTCAGTCCGAGAACACTCGGATTACAGATGGGTGTCATCTCGGGTGTTGATTTTAGCAGCAATATCCACGAAAACAAGAGCGGAGGGTACTGCGACGCCGTGCTATTCTCTCGGCGTGAACGATCGACTGGCCTTTATCTTCGACCTGGATGGGGTGCTGGTCAACTCGATGCCGCTTCATGTAATCGCGTGGGAGCGGTATCTCGAGAGGCTGGGTATTCAGGTGGAAGACCTCGAAACGAGGATGCACGGGAGACGGAACGAGGAGCTGGTTTACGACCTGATTGCGAGCGATTTGCCGGCAGATACCGTATTCGCACATGGAGCAGCAAAGGAGCAGCTATGGCGCGATCTGCTGATAGAGGATGGTATTGAACGCTACCGCATTGCAGGAGTCACAGAATTTCTGGAACGACACGTCGAGGTTCCGAAAGCAATCGCTTCCAACGCTGAACCACAGAATATCGAATTTGTACTCGATCATTATGGCCTTAAACGTTTTTTCGACATCGCCGTGAATGGCCTGGAGGTGGCTCGTCCTAAACCTTACCCGGACGTTTACCTGGAGGCGGCGCGAAGACTGCACCGGGAGCCTGCGGAATGCATCGTATTTGAAGACTCCCCGACGGGACTCAAAGCGGGTATCGCAGCCGGGATGCGGGTGGTCGGAGTTGAGACCACGTCCAGTGATTTAGACGAGGCAGAGCTTCGGGTAAAAGATTTTGCGGATCCAAGGTTGGAGGATTGGCTTGCGCGTGAACTGCAATCCCGATGACGAGGTTGATTGCTACAATCCCGGATGATGTTTACCGGCATAGAGCATTTCGCGATCGCCTCGCCCAATCCCAAGCGTCTCGCGGAATGGTACGAGTCCACTCTTGATTTCGAAATCAGCTTCGAATACGCGGGAAATTACTTTATAGAAGCTCAAAACGGTGCTTTGATCGAGATTATTCCGGCCGAGGGAGATCGAGCCGAAAGCTTGATGCGCTCACCGGGAATGAGACATTTCGCGATCGCCGTGCACGATTTCGATGGAGCGCTTAGCCGTCTGGCTTCGCACGGCGTGCCCTTTGAGGGTGAGGCTTACTCCAATCAGGGCAATCGTCTCCAATTCTTCAAAGACGCGGACGGCAACCTTCTTCACCTCATCCAACGAGAGAAACCGCTGCCGTCAGGTCGAAACTCCTCGAAACAGTAAGGAGACCGATCCAGATGCGCTTGGCGGCAGACCCGAGGCGCGGCCAGGAAAGCAGCGCTTGCTAAATAAGGTTTTCCGGGCATTTTCCTACCCCGATTTCAGGATCATGTGGTTTGGCGCCTGCACGTCGAGCGTTGGCACCTGGATGCAGATCCTGGCGCAGAGCTGGCTTGTCTATCAGCTTTCGAATTCCTCGCTCTACCTGGGACTCGACGCCTTTTTCGGACAGATTCCAATTTTCCTGCTTTCTCTGTTCGGCGGAGTGTTTGCGGACCGGAGGAGCCGGCGTAGCCTGCTTCTGATGTCTCAGGCCATTCAATTGAGCTGCGCCTTCACTCTCGCGATCCTGGCTGCGACCCATGTCGTCCAGGTCTGGCACATCTGGTGCCTGTCTTTCACGGTTGGCATTGCGCAGTCTTTCGGCGGCCCGGCATATTCGGCGCTCATTCCCACGCTCGTTGGGAAAGAGGATCTCCAGAATGCGATCGCCTTAAATTCGATTCAGTTCAACCTGGCGCGAGTCGTGGGTCCGGCGCTCGGAGGACTGGCACTGGTGAAACTTGGGGCAACCTGGTGCTTCGCCCTAAACGGACTCTCGTTTTTGGCGGTCATTGCCTCGCTGCTCTCCATCCGTCCCACCTTCGTACCGGATAAAACACAGCAGTCCGTGATTAAAAGCATGCGCGATGGCATCGATTTTCTACTCAGGCGCGAGGGCATGATCAGCCTGGTGGCGCTCGCGTTCCTGGGGACACTGCTTTCGTATCCCCTGATCACTTTTCTGCCGGTTATGGCGCGGGAAGTGTTCCACGGGGGCCCGAACACGTTCACTCTGTTCCTCTGTCTTTCCGGCGCGGGATCGGTAGGCGGCGCTTTGCTGGTGGCAGCAAGCGATGGACACGTCGGACAGGCAAAAAAATCGCTGCTTGTAATGCTGGTGCTGGGATTTTTCATGGCTGCTTTTGGATTATCGAGGAATCTCGCTCTGAGCGGGCTGCTGATTTTCGTTGCCGGCGCCTCATTGATGGTGGTGTTCGCTCTGAATTCCTCATTAGTGCAGCTCCACGTCAACGACCAGATGCGTGGGCGTGTTATGAGTGTTTACAACGTAGCGTTCCGGGGCGGAATGCCGCTCGGCAGCCTCATGTCAGGGCTGCTGATCAAACAATCCTCCGCGCCGGTGATCATGGCGGCAAACGGGTTCCTGGTGGTAGTCATGGCGCTTTGGTTTTTGCTGCGTGATCGCAAATTGATCAGGCTTTAGAGAAAACGGTCCCGGCGACCCACCCATTAGAATCGTGGTTTGAGCATGTGCCGCTTTAAACTACCGTACCGGCTAAATGGGATGTTGAGCATGGGCTTCATCATTCTTGCAGCTGCCGCACCTGATCCAGAGTTGGTCAAGGCGCGCGACCAGCAAAACTTGCCTGCGCTCGACGGCATCATCGCGCGTTATAAGAAGAACGCCGACAGCAACACGCAACTGAGCGAGGCGCAATACAAGTCGGCGCTAGCCTATTCGTACGCGGCCGAGGTCGCCATGGAGCTGCGCGACAAAAAGAAATCGGAATCGTATGCAGTCTCGGGCTTAGACGAAGCTAAGAAGGCGGTGGCCGGGAATGAGTCCAGTGCGGAATACCACCGCTTGTTAGGAGCGCTTTGCGGACAGGTCATTCCGGCGAATCCGATTCTGGGTGCGCTCAGTTACGGAAGCTGCGCACGCGATGAGATCGATAAGGCGATTGATCTCGATAGCCATCTGTCTCTGGCTTATGTGAGCAGAGGCGTCGGAAACTTCTATCTTCCGCCACAGATGGGCGGAGGAGCCGATAAGGCATTGGCGGACATCGACAAAGCGCTTTCACTCGATCCGAAACTGGCGGATGCTTATATCTGGAAGGGCATCATACTGCGAAAAGCGAATCGCAATAGCGAGGCGCGGCAGGCTTTCACGACTGCGCTTAATCTGGCCCCCGACCGCGTCTGGGCGAAGCAGCAATTGGACAAAACGCCAGCTCAGTAATGTGGCGTGCCGCGGCGGTCTTTCTCGGTTTTCTTGCGGTCGCATGGTTTGAATTCGACGTTTTCCCCGGGCACACCTACCTTGCATCCGGCAGCCAGCTTTACCTGCCGGCGATCGAGCATCTCATCGCGCCGGGATATCTTTCGCGCGATCTCGTAGCAACACATCCCCACCTGGCAAGCACCATCTACGATGAGGCAACCCTTTTCTTGCATGCAACCGCGAAGCTGGACTTGCGAAACGCGCTCGTTGCGCAGCAGTTCGTATCTCGTATAGGCGCTTTGCTGGGCGTGTTTCTCCTGGGCCGCGCAGTCGGCCTGAAGCCGCTGCCGGCTTTGTTAATTACCGCGCTAGTCAACGTTGGAACATTTCTCCCGGGGCCTGCCGTCGAGCTCATCGATCCGGAACCGGTGCCCGCGTCGTTTGCCACAGGACTCACGTTGCTGGCAATAGGTTGGCTGGTTTTTGAAAAGCCTCTTCTGGCCGGGCTGAGCGGGGGCGTAGCGCTCCTCTATGATCCGATGATGGCCGCGCCGTTCTGGCTCATGGCTGTCGCGGCGTTTGCCTTTGACAAGCAAATGCGAAGACTTGTGAAGCCATTGCTGGCAATTCTGGTTGTCTTCGGGCTACTGCTTGCGAATCTGGCCCAACTCCAGCCGGGGACCCCGGATGGGCAGCTTTTTTTAGCCGCATCAGTGATGATGCGGCTGCCATCGAGCTGTTTAGGACGCCGGATCAGTGGATTTGGCACTGGCCGCGCGGCTCTATCTCGCTCTACGTAGGGCTATTTGTCATTACGATTTGGGCGCTAACGAGGATCTGGCCGGCGTTGAGCCGCCCTTTGCGCTGGATTCTGCTGGGCCTGCCGCTTGCTGCCTTGCTTGCTCTCCCGTGCGCGGCCATTCTCTTGGAACACTATCGCTGGTCTGCCATTCTCCGCATGCGGCCGGCACAGTGGCTTCTTTACCTGGTTGTGGCTTTCTGGTTTGCCTGCGCGACCGCGGCTCTGAAGGCGATCCAACGTCACGCCAGAACCGAGGCACTGATATGGCTGGCCCTTACGCTTATGCCGCTGGCTGTAAAGTTTGCAACGCTGCCACGCAAAGATCCACAGGTCGAAGTACGCGAGCTTGCTGCATGGACTGAGAGCGCGACGTGGGGGAGCTCGATGTTTGCTTTTCCCGATGCCGGTCGCGAGCTCTATCCCGGTGTGCTTCGCACCTTATCGCGACGTGCCGTATGGGTCGACTGGGAGGGCGGCCGCCAGATCAATTATTACGTCGCCTTAGCTGGCGAGTGGAATGCTCGCTGGAAGAGCACGATGCAAGGGCCCATGACGGGCGACCATCTGCAATCCATGCTTTCGCTGCCCATCGACTACTTCGTCTTCAAACGCAATCAACTGGTTGAGACGATCACCGAAGGCACTAGAACGACGGTGAAGCCAGTGTTCGCCAACAGCAAATTCGCTGTGTACGAAGCAAGCAATCTGCGCATTATTCCAGGAAAACTGGCCGTAACCTCGGTGAAGAGATACGCACTTATAAATTAATTCCGAGCTTCCTCAACTCCTCGGCATAATAACGCCTGTGAAGGAGGTCGTACTCTTCACCTCCTTCAATGATCTCTCTTTTCTGCGTGCGGATTTTGGCACGCGCAGCCTTGTCGACGCGATCCTCTAATTGCAGTACGTCCGTCATCTCTTTGACCAACGCCAAGCGCAGCTCGTTTTGATCCTTCCGGACTCGGAAGTCGCGGGATTTGCGAATGGCGGCCACAATCTTGTGGGCCAGGTCGTTTACCTTGTCCCGAGACAGCTTCATAGGATCGCCGGTGTCGCGGCCCGCAGCCTTAATTACCTTGCGTTGCGAGAGTAATTGATTTTTGATTTTGCGAAACATTTCCTGGTAGGAAACGTTCTCACGACGCATATACTCGCTGTAGTCGTCCAAAAGGTCGCGAACCTCATCGTTAAGCCTGTCCTCGACTGAGAGGTCTTGCTCGATAAGCTCGGCGATAAATCCGCCTGCAACTGTCGGATTGGAGGTCTCAAAATAACCGGGGCTGAGGCGATCGACCAGTTGCCGAGACAAGTAGCTTACAAATTCCCGGGCCAATAGCATCCGAGCGCTAGTTTAACAATTCGCGAAAGCCGAAAAGCCGTCGAAGGGCGAATCCCTTCCCATCTGTAGCTATGCTTGAGGCATATGCGCTTCACGGGCCTGGGCGCGGCGGCGGCTATTGCCCTCATTTGTGCGGCATCTACTCCCGGTGCAGTTTCTGTCTCCCCCTGTTCGCTAGGTGCCCGGACGTTCCTACCCTGCGAACTCACATTTGAGAGGAACGAAGCCAGCTCGCCACCGGCTGGCTATCGTTCAGACCTGCTGCGAGTCGAGTTTCGTTCGCCATCCCACAAAACGTACATGATGCACGCTTTTGGGGAACGAACCCAGAAAGTGCGCTTTAGCCCGACCGAGGCCGGCACCTGGACGTACCATGTTTTGAGCGACATCGGCGCTTATAACGACAAGGAAGCGACCTTCACTGTAGCCGACAGCACACTCGCCGGAATGGTCAGCGTCGCGAACCTGCGGCACTGGCGATGCACCAATAAGAAGCCGCACCTTTGGCTCGCTGCGTCGGTACCATTCCTTTCCTTAAGCCAGGGTGAAATTGAAACCTGGCTCGACGCACGTAAGCACGACGGGTTCACACACATCCGGGGGGCGCTTCTAACCGGCACGGGACCGTTGCAACCCTTCGGGCCGGACAACGCGCCCAATCCGGCCTACTTCGAAGCGCTTGACGATCGCGTCCTTGCCGCAATATCGCGCGGCTTTACTCTCGATCTTCTCCTCGCGGATCGGGAGTTTCTCCTATCTGGTTTTCTCGCAAAATTCGATCAACACGAGGCGCTTATTCGTTTCCTGGTAGCGCGCTATGGAGGACTTAACGTGACCTGGCAAGGCGTCGAGCATTTTGAGGAGGTTCCGAACTCCCGGGCGATCCTCAAGAACCTGGGCACGCTTCTCCAAAGAAATGACAGCTTTGACCATCCCCGCTCGACCGATGCCCGCGACTCCGGCTTCCCGCTGCTTTCCGACGGGTGGATGACTTATCTGATCGAATCTTCACCGAACCCTCAACTCGGAGCAGTTGAGCATCAATTCACCGACCAGCCGGAGGTGCATATGATCAGCTCAGTCGAGCCCAATGCCTTCAGACGTGAACTCTGGAACTGCACGACAAATGCCGAGTATCCCAATGTCTCGTATGAAAGTTTAAAAAACGAAGCCAACCTGAAAGCCATTCAGACCTGGGTACGTGTTTTAACAGACACTCGCCACTGGGAGCTCGAGCCCTTTTTCGACGTGGACGGAGCCCGGGCCGTCGGGCTTACCGAGGTGGAGTACGTTGCGTATGCGCAGAAGCCGGGCATCGTTGAACTTACGGTTCCGCGGCACAAGTACAACCCGGTCTGGGTGAATCCGATTACCGGCGCACAAGAAGAACTCAAAGACTATCGCAGCGAAGTATTTAGCTATTCCACCCCGGATAATAGCCACGACTGGGTGTTGCTTGTACCGCGCGATGGCGAAAAGGAGAACCGGTTGAAGTATTACTATTTCGAATCCGAAGAGCCTCCCGTGCAGGAAATTGAAAGCGATACTTCAAGGGTGCCCTTCACTGTGACTGATCCTGCAGGCGACGATTTGAAGGTGTCCGCAGCCGGAGCGTATGCTGTGAAGATCACCCGGGCAAATCGGGCAAGCCGCCGCATGGAGTATGTGTGGTGGGGGGAAGTAGTGGCAAATGGCGTGGGCTTGCGGTTGATGGGACTTGGCCCCTCGGGTACGCTCAACTTTCCTCAGGAATTCCGGACACAGACGGGGGCGACTCTCAACCTGCGCTGCCTCGCAATTAACGCGAACGGCAAGGCCTACGAGGTAGATCGGATCCTAAAGCTGAATCCGTGATCATTCTGAGTCTGGACACGACCTCGAATTTTGCGAGCGTCGTGATTCGTGCGGATGGAAGAGTAGTCAGCGAGGTCACGCTCGAATCGACTGAAGGCTTTGCGCACCTGATCTTTCCGGCCATAGAAAGATGTAAAAACGAAGCCAATATCGAATTGGAACAGATCGACTGTTTCGCCGGAGCGGCTGGACCTGGCTCGTTTACCGGGCTTCGCGTCGGGTTATCAGCCGTAAAGGGACTAGCCGACGGGACCGGGAAACCGGCCATCGGAGTTTCGAACCTGAGAGCTTTGAGTTCGTTTGGTAAAAAGCCGGATTCCCTGCGAGCCGTGGTCCTCGATGCGCGGCGCGGGGAGGTATATGCGGCAGTTTACGACAGCGAGCTTCGAGCCGTTGTTCCAGAAAGCGTAATGCCCCTCGAATCCTGGCTCTCGAAGGTCGATCCAGCGGGCAATTACGAACTGATTTCCGCCATGTCGATCCAATTTGAGCCAGCGGCGCTGGTCAAACCACCAAATTTCCTGGCTTCTGCCGTGGCGCTCTGCGCGGAGCGCGACGGAAGAGAAGGGAAGTGGATGGACGCTGCTGCAGTCGATGCCAACTACGTCCGGCGATCGGATGCCGAGTTGTTCTGGGAGGGCGGATAGAACACAACCACCGCCGCGGCGCGCACTCGTTCTGGCGAGATCAAATGAACTGAAAATCGAGCTGGTCACCGGCTCTGGTGTGTGTTTGGGCGATTGTGCCAGCGGGCAGTTCGAGAACTGAATGTGCGAGCGGGCATATCGAAAGTTTCCAAGGGCGCATGGCTGGCCGCACTTTCCGCACTTTGCGCCTGCGATCCAGGTACACGAGATCGATGCTGAATCTCATACCCCAACTGTGTACTGCGTTGCATGGCACGATCCAGAGCCCATGTCCGGGTGAAAGGCTGGATCGTCCCAGCAACCCTTTTCTTCTTGCCGGACCGTGGTCGGCGATCTCCGCCGATTCTGCCAGGACACTCGCTCTTGTTCTGTTAGCGACGAAAACTGATTCAGGCGTCGGAGGTCGGGATTCCCAGAAACGCCATGACATTCCTATTGCGGCGGCACAGGCGTCGGATTCGTTGCGGGCGCGGGAACAGCAGTTTGGGCGGCGCCCGTTTGTCCAGAGCCCGCAGCCGTAGTCGAGGTCACTACCAGCGGCTTTTCCTGGAAGCTCTTGAGTAACGTTTCGATCGGTACGGTCGGAGTCGGCGGTTTTGTAGACGCCGTGACCGGTGACGTTTACGCCAGGTGTAGCCATGGGCTTACCTGTGTTTGGCGGCAGAAAAGTCTGCGGATATTTCAGTTCTGGAAGGGGTTGTCCAGCCGGAATCGGGTGTACCAACTGCGGCGTGACAATCACCATGAGCTCGGTGTTGTTTTTACTTCGTGCCTTTGATTGGAAGAACTTGCCCAGAATCGGAATATCGCCGATCCACGGAATCTTTTGGAGTGTTTCCGTTTCACGGTTGTCAAGCAGCCCCGCGAGCGCGAAGCTTTGTCCTTCTGCTAACTCCACCTCCGTATTGACGTTTCGTACGGAAATGCCAGGCACCGTAAAACCCGAAATAGTAACGCCGTTTGTATAATCGAGCGCACTCACCTCCGGTGCAACCTGCAACCGGATCGTGCCCCTCGGCGTGATCGTCGGGAGGAAGTTCAGGCGGACACCAAACTGTTGAAACTGTATGGTAACCGCATTTGTTCCGCCCGCGCCGGCTCCCTGTACGACAGGATAAGGAAATTGGCCGCCCGCCAGGAAGCTGGCCTGTTTACCATTCTGGGTCAATACGTTAGGCTCAGCCAGAACCTGTAACAAACCGTTCGTTTCGAGCGCCGTGATTGCCGCGCCTAAATCCAAATCGGGACGGAAAAGAAATATATTGAGTGCACTTTGGAGGATATAATTTTGGATCGTAGAAGGAACGTTCTGGTTGCCCTTGGTCGAGAGCCCTTGAAAATTGAAGCCAGGTAGCGTCGAGAATTGCCCGGTCGTGATCGATCCGATCGTGTTGGTAGCCCCCAGACTGAAAAGGTTAAAACCAACCTCTCTGCTCGTACTGCGGTCCACGCTAGCGAAACGGACTTTCAGTAGAATTTGCGCCTCCGCCGGCGGCACTTCGACGTAGAGGAGATTCACGGGCTTACCTACCGAAGAGGCGATCGCAACGGCGCGATTTACGCTTGTCAGATCCTTTGCCGTTCCGCGCAGGTAAACCTGATCATTCTCAACATTTGCGTCGATCTTTTGTCCCGGTAACTCCTGGTGAAGCTGATGTCGCAACTGCTCAAGACGAGCGTTCGCAGTGTAACGACTTGGCTGAACGGTCACGTCAAAAAACAACTTGTGATTTCCTTGCTGCCAGATGATCAGACTCGTCTCTCCGGGAGCTTTGCCGTTTACCAGGACTTCCTGAGGTCCCACCGCAGTGGCTTCTGCGACGTCGCCGAAGCCGACGGACACGCGCTGGATTGGGATCGCGCTATCGACGAGCAACGACTTCCCGACATTTACGAAAAGATCGTTTGGCGATCCGGCCTCGCCCTGCCCTGAAGCTTGAGCGCCCGTGTCTGTCTGAGCTTGTTTCGCATTTCCCGGGCCTGCGGCTAGGCAACTAAAAATCCATAGAGTCAACCCGACTCTGCCTGCACAGTGCAAGTGCTTCATTCGTTTTCCTCGGTAGCTCCCACAAGCTGACATCACTGGGTTTGCGGGTGGGGTGCCTCGAATTTCTCTTGAGTACGCTTCGGTCCGTTTAGGATTTCTACTAAATAAGGCTGAGGGGGAGCGGCAGGCGGCTGCACGACAGGATTCTTTGCCACAGGGTTCCGGACGGGAGCCGGTTTGGGCGGTCCACCTTCTGAGAAGAGGCTGGCCATAGCGACGCTGGGCGTTTTCGGGGTCTCTCTGTCCAGCGGGTTGCGAAGCACCAGTTGGATTCGCGTCTCATTGCTTGCCAGACTTAGAATCTCTGCCTGTTCCGGCGTGACGAGAAGGTTGACGACAGGCACTTGAATAGGTTTGCCCTCGTTGTCCTTCTGAATGTTTGCGCCTGCCGAGAGGACTTCGATGTTTTGAAGCAGCGTTTTCACTTTCGAGCCTTCAGACGCGGTGGCACCCGGGCTATTCCCAGCAATCAGCACATCCACCCGCATACCGGGAACCACGAATCCACCGACACCTACAACGTCGTTCACTCGAACCGCGCACGCCCTCATGCCGGGCCGGATAGTTGCAGCGAGTCCCCCACCCGAACCTACAGCCGCAAGCCGGTTATCCTGGATCGGCTCGCCTTGATAGACCTGTGCGACTACCCCACGGCCCACAATCGCATCTTTGGAGACCAGGACGCCTTTCGGAAGAGGGCCTATCCAGTCGCCAGCGATGAGGTCGGAACCTCGTATCAGCGTCCCGATTTGCAGGTCTCGTGCAGCAACAATCACCTTTGTCGTCTTTGGAACGACTACTTTGCTCTGCGTGTCCACCAACCGGTAAACCAGGTAGCTGGCAGCGGCGGCAATCACGAAGGCAAAGAGCAGGATCGTGCTTACTCTGCGATTCATTGACTAGTTAACCTCAATTTCCCTGCAAAGACTTGAAGCCTCTCCGAATGGCAATCGAGTAACCAACTACCAATCGGGGAGCGGTCCGAAAAATCAGCTTCTTGGCGCCGCTGCGACAGCAAAGTGTGAACAGATGTTTACATCCCAGGTTCCGGAAAGCGTATGGACGTTGACACCTCTTCCCTTTACTACCGTGCCCTTAGCACCTATTGAGGATTAGGCCTCTTTATTGCAAGGCACTCTCCGTTGCCCGAGAGGGAAGTATCGCCCCGGCTCGCCTTTGCCGCTTCAGACACTCTAATGACCGAACCCCTTTTGATCAACACTCGTCCCCTGGCGCGACGAACGCCCCTTGCGGCATCGCTTTTGCTCCACGGTGGGCTGGTTTTCTTACTATCGATGGTTAATCCGCCGCCCGGGCCGGTCGAAACTTCCCCTCCGGCTGATCACAAACGGACGGTACTTCTTCTGCACTTGCAAGACTTTCGCCGTCGCCCACGCGCGGCAGGCGCCCCGGCGGCTCAGGCGCAGGCCAATGCGGGGGGAGGGGCAGGGACCGGGGGGTCCCGTGCAATGTTGCACTTCCCGGCGAGCGCGCCCATGCAGGCCGCCAACGTCCCGCCACTCGACGCAACTCCGCTCGAAGAGCAGCCGCACCGCAGTTTCGAACTGCCAGCCACGCTACCCAAGCGAATTCGGAAACAAACGATCATACAGATCGATGTGCCGCCGGATGTTGCGCTTAAGCAGGAAATTCCCCTTCCGAACATCCTTTCGTGGACGCCGACGGAGCCCGTACCGGTATTTCGGAAGCAGTTTGTGCCTCCACGGGTGAAGGAAATACCCAAAGTTACCCAGAATTTGCCTCCGGCGCCGAAGATCGAGCTGCCGAATCGCGAAAGCAGCGTGTCGGATCTGAAGATCGCGACCGCACCGGTTGCAGAGCCTCCCCGTTTGCCTGCACCACCAGCCACTACCGCCCCGGTCCGTATACCCAAACCACAGTCAATCAGCCAGCCGCCTCAGATCGCTCTGCCCGACGCCAGTGCAGCCAATGCTACCGCCTTGATTGCGCTCTCGGAATCTCCGGTGCGGCCCGACGGCATGGTCCTGGTCCCGCCAGCTAATCAAATTGGCGCATCCGGCCCATCCGGACAAGGACATCGGGAAGACGGCGTGAGCGGCGGCGATCAACGCGGCAAAGAGGGAGGTCACGCCAGCCCGGGTGCGGGTGATAGCGGACAGGGCTCTGGCACTTCAGGTCATGACGCGGGAAGCGCTCCGGGATACCAAGTTCTAGGTGGAGGCGGGAACGCAAGTAAGGGCGCGGGCGGCGGCAACGGCAACGGAAGCGGGGCGGGGAATCTGCCCGTCGGCGCGGGAAGTGGCTCGGGGGGCGCGGGTACTTCGGGGGCAGACGGCGCGGGTAATGGCGGTGGCAACACCTCGAATCTAAATACAGAAGGCCTGACCCGCATTACTTTGCCGAAAGACGGCAAGTTCGGTGTGGTCGTCCTCGGCTCGTCGCAAGCCACTCCTTATCCGGAAAGTGCCGGAGTACTAAGCGGCAAGATGGTCTACACCGTGTATTTGGCCGTGGGCCTTCACAAGAAATGGATTTTGCAATACTGCCTTACAAAAGCGGCCGAGAAAACTGTGCCAAGAGGGAGCGCCACGCCAATAGATGCCCCATGGCCATTCCTCATTTTTCGGCCCGATAACCTGACCGGGTCAAGTGATTACGTTATAGTGCACGGAATGATCGACACAGATGGCCGCTTCGACAAGCTCGCCATGGTGTTCCCCGAGCAGTTCGAACAGGAAGAATTGCTGATCAGTTCACTGAAGCTCTGGACTTTCCGGCCAGCGAGCCGCGACCGAGTGCCTACGGCGGTTGAGGTTTTGCTGATTATTCCAACTGAATCCTGATGACTGACACTACTGCACCAGCGCAACTTGCCTTAAGTTTAAAACGCTTGTCGGGTAACCCATCGTCATTGTGCTATTCCCTCCTACGGTTAACTTGCTCACAATTATAGGGCCGTCTCTCTGGGTTCCAGAGCATGTTCCGTTGTATGCAACACTTTGATACTGAGCCGGATTGGCCGTCATGATAGCGAGCGTGTTGGTGATGTAGACGGTGCCGATTAACGAAAAGCATGCAGTCCCTTGTCCGATCGTGTGAGTGTGAGCACATGCATTCCTGTCTTCGAAGAAAAGAATCCCGTAATATGGGGCTGCTGGGGTCGACGTGAGGCTGGCTGCTGATACCCCAGCACCATAGAAAACGTCGCTGCTCGTGTCTAGGGTAAATCCACCTGTTACGGTACAGCCTCCTGACACCGGACCTGTATCATAGACCAGCATCCCGTTGATCGTGGTCGGATCCGCGGCACAGGAGGTGCACATACCGACCGTACTGTTTATTGTTTTAAAGCCGCCACCGTTAATGTAATAAATGCCAGGGTCGAACATGGCCGTGCCTCCAGGGATGTTTATGCCGTTAACGGTGTTGTAAAGGCCGGGCAGGTATTCCGTGCATGAACCCGCGCCACCAGGACAGCTGCCGCAGTGGCCCAATACTGAGCAAGACTGCCCACTTTGGGGAGGAATCGTTGCCGGTATCGTGGGCGCCACCACTCCGGCCAGAGGATCCTGTACAGGTAAAGAGGGCCCCACGTAATGGCCGGTAGATCCGAGGCTTACGCCGGGATTCGTAGTAGATCCTCCAAAGGCGCCAAGGTCGCCACCGGTGGTTGAGGGACCGCCGCAAGCTAACGCCAGGCCGCTGCTGAATGCCGCCGCATTACTCGAGTTCACCTGGATGCTTTGCTGCGGTCCGCCGCAAATCGTGAGGCTGCCTGTCACGCTTAACGCGTCGGCAATAGAGGGATGAGTTATGACACTCGGAATTGGTGAGACGATACTTACGATCGCTCCCGTCGCTGAAGCTTGCACTGATGGAGTCCATGAGCCGATCAATTTAAAAAAAGTCGTCGTCACTTGTCTCGAGATCGTGACGCGGAGCAGGTTGACCGGGTCGGAACTGCTGAGCGTACTGGTTGGGACGCCGACAGCCGCGGTCGACGGGAAATCAACTGTAACGGTGTCCAAGCTTCCATTGAATCCGTTCAAGGTCTGCGCATAGTAGCAAGGGGTACGATTGTCGCTACTTGCACAGGTAAACGAGCCACCGGTCGAGAATCCGCTGGTTCCGGACGTATTGGAGCCGGTAAAAACGCTCCTTATGGCGGCCTGCGCCGCAGCGTCCGCCGCTGCCTGGGCCATCTGGCGTTCGGCATACAGATGGGAGCCATCAATCGCCAAGCCGACCACACCCACAAGGAAGAGACTCATTGCGACCACGACCAGCACTGCGGCCTGGCCCCTTTCGCTATCCCGCTTCCGTACCGGGATTTTCAAAACGTGATCACTCCCTGACTTGTGCTCGCAAGATTTACGCTCAGCGGGAAATAGCCGGTGAGGGGATTGTACGGATACGAGACGCTGACGGTTACAGCTGATCCGGGAGCGCCCGGAGAGCCGGAACTTGACGGGCATGCGGTGAAGGATGTTAGCGACACGGCATAGCAGACGTTAACGGTGGCGTTGGGAGTATAGACTGTTGCCGCGTTCAAGTAACTATTCACGACTCCCTGTATCGTGCTAACAGACGCCGAATTGTCGGATCCATGAACTATTGCGTAGCGCACACCAACCCGAGCCGCATTTCCAATGCTGGTATAAACCAGGGCCAACCTGCACATCTCAAGGACTCCGAACAGCAGCATAACCAGGCCCAGCGACACCAAGGCAAATTCGACTAAACTTTCACCGCGAGAATCTCTTCCGTGACCTACGACTCGACTCAAACGCATCACGGCCACCTCACCACCACGCGCCTGTGAATCGTACCCGGGAGCGAGGGCAGGCCAAACCGGAGAAAACTGGAACCGGCGAGAAACGGCGTAAACGTGTAGGTAACGTCGACTGCTAGGGTGGCGTACTGTGTCGTCGCTCCGCCGGCGATCAACTCGGGATCGGCCACGCCTGTAGAGCACGGTGCCGTCGAGCCGAAAAGCGTCTGCGCTCCATTATTGTATTCGCAAAGAGTGACGGCAGGATTAGAAGTGCTGTAATTAGGAAGGCCGGCTGTTGCATTTTGAACGAGACTGGTGATCGCATTTACAGTCGGAATCGTCGGTGCTCCGGCTGTACTGGAATCCGTACACGCATAATCGGCTGCGGCACGCGCCGCGTCCGCAACAGTCAGCCAACAATGGATGAAGCCACCAAAATTTACGGCATTTACGATTAGAAGGAACAGCAAAGGGACCATCAGGGCGTATTCCACAACCGACTGCCCTGAAGTGCCCGCCGGGCTTCGCTGAGAACCGATAGCAGCGCGCACGAACGCTCGCACGGCTTGCAGCTCTTCTCTTTCAGTCAGCATAAAGCGGACTCCCATGCCATCGGGTCCATGCCGGATCACTTCAACCGGTATCGTGACATACTCGGCTGGATCCGCCATCTCCGAATCAGGTTGCAGCGTAAGCATGAATATCGTCCCGACATACCAGCGCTCCGCGGTCAGCAAGTAAGCGCCGCTAAAACTTATATCCTTAATCGGGTGACCGCGTGGAGTTGCCCCATTCCAGTAATAAGCCACAGCATCACAGTCTCGATGCCGCTCGGCCCTCCTTCGTTGATCCGACCTAAGCAGCCATGTCCAGAATTCGTTTTTACGCCTTTCCGTCACCGCGTACCATCACGATGAGACTGGTTGACTCTCAGTAGCGTGGCTTTTCTTGAGGAACTGCGCCATCTCCTCAGGAGGACAAATCAGCAATTCATCTCCGACGTGGGTTTGTGAGGAATAAATTGCCTGCTTAGCGAGTTCCAGAACGCTCACGCACTGCAACCGCACAGGCCCGATGCGGAAACTCCCAAACGACTCGATCAGGCTGATCACTCGATAATCGGCGTCCAGATAGATCAGATCGATTGCAAAGGGCACACCGATCGTGTGCACACCATAGGAGGGAACCACCCAGATCCCCTCATCCGTCTTCAAGCGCATCTTCCCGAGCAGCCCTCGAAGTCTGGTGAAGTGAGTATCCGCCACCGTGACGTTCAGGCTCAGAAACGACTCCCTCGTCTTGTTAAAGACGCAACACACTTTGCGCGACTTCTCCCTGCCGCCCAACAATCGATGCACTCTTCCTCCCCAAATGGGTTTCTGCGGGGTGAACCCCGCATTAGCGGCCAAAATGCCACTCTTTCCGTAAACTGACAAAACTATACCTAGGAGCGCCGATACAACCATTGCGCCCGACAAAATACAAAAACATGCCCGATCCCTCCGAGAAAACCGGGCTCGAAATCCCTGGTGAAGTCTAACGAACGCGCGTTCTGCGGCGTTGAATCAGTACAAGCAGCAACACTACACACAGAACTCCAGAGATGATCCGAATTAAGGTCACGTTGTCCATCTGTTCTCCTTTCGATTCACTTCAACAATGCATTAAAGGTGTCCATCATGGCGAGTGCCGCAGGTCCCAGAGCCACGATGAACAGCGGTGGAAATATAAACAAAACCAGCGGAAACACCAGCTTGACGGCGGTTTTAGCAGCTATTTCCTCTACACGCTGCCTTCGCTGGGTCCGCAACGTGTCCGAGTACACGCGTAACGTTTTCGAAATACTCGTTCCGAATTGATCGGCCTGAATTATGGAACTGGCCAAAGTGCGGATAACGTCAAGATCCACCCGCTCCGCCAAATTTTTCCATGAGTCGACGCGCGAGCGTCCGGCTCGCTGCTCCAATATGAGCAGTCCAAATTCATCACAAATGTCCGGCTGAGCGACTTGCAATTCCTTTACAGCCCGATCAAGCGCGTAATCGAGGCTCAGCCCGACTTCTATACAGATCACCATCAGATCGAGAAAGTCGGGCAGTCCCAGGCGAATGTTCAGTTGTCGATTCTTTATGCGACGCCCCAACCAAAAGTCCGGCGCCAGATAGCCTACCGCGAGGGCCATTAGACAGGCGAAAAAGGGCGAAAAATACCTGGTCACGCCGCTCAAAATCACCAGCGCAAACAGTAACAGCGGAACCAGCACCTTGGTGCCATAGAAGATATTAGGGTGAGCATCCTCTCTGAAGCCCGCACGAATAAGCCGCTGCTGGACGACCGAGACCTCCTGCGGACTCTTTGGCAGTATTTTTTCGAAAGGCTGAATAACCGCTCTTAGGGACCGACCGGCGTGATCAATTCTGAGGAAACTGGGCCATTTTTTTTCCCGCCCGGGCGAAATCGCTTGCGACAGCCGTGAAAGCATGGCTTCGCGATAAAAGAGCAACAGCCCGGCACTGCCGATCAAGATGAAAACTGCGGTGAACGCAAACAGGGCGAATGTCATCTTAGTTCCTCACACCCGGACTCTCACTATTTTTCTAATCACGAGAGCTCCGGTGATGGTCATAAGGGCGCCCGTCCACAATAACTTCACCCCGGCGGGCCGGTTCCAAAGCAGGCTGATTACTTCCGGATGCGCAAAGAAGAGAAGAAGCCCCAGGCCAAGCGGCAGCAGGGAAAGGATCCATCCGGTAAGGCGCCCTTGCGCAGTACGAATCCGGATTTCGCGTTTGAGCCGGAATCTTTCCCGGATGAGGTGGGCGCACTTGTCCAGCACCTCCGCTAAGTTGCCGCCGGTTTCCTTTTGAACGAGAATCGCCGTGGTGATAATGCGTACATCGGACAACGGAACGCGTATGGCCATATTCTCCAACGCATCACGCAGTTCCAGACCATAGTTCTGCTCATCGAAACATAAGCGGAATTCTTTACCGATCGGATCAGGTGATTCCCTCCCTACCAACTCGAGGGCCGAAACGAGGCTATGACCAGCTCTCAATCCGCTAACCATTAAGTCCAGGGCCGGCGGAAGCTCTTCCTCGAACTTAAGAAATCGCCTTTCTTTCTTTTGTAGCAAGTAGAAGATCGGTGCTGCAGCCGGGATCAATCCGAGAAGGAAGGCAAAAACCAGCGAATTGGTTTTGAAGGTGACTGCCCAGACCGTGGCCAGCCACAGCCCGAACGTGAGTAAGACCACTGTCCCCGGGGTCCAGGTCGATTCCACCTGCATTAACAATGTGCGGAGCCGGTTGCCAAGCTCCAGACGGACCAGAACACGGTGCAGGAGGGGTATGCCGCTGAGTAACTCGAGTTTGCGTACTTGAATCGTTTCTTCAGGCGAAGCGGGGTTACGCGAGGCCAATACAGCGTCGAGCCTACCCAGTGTCCGTTTTGCAGTTTCGGCCCGAGCCGATCCGGTGGCTGCAAGAACCAGCCCCGCTACCAGGAACACACAGATGAAAACGACTATTGCCAACATACTTATCCCGTGTACAGTTAGCTCACTTCCATCGCAGTCTCGAACAGTGCCGGAGGGAGGAGAACGCCGGCGACACGCAATCGTTCCAGAAATTTCGGGCGGATTCCGCTAGGCCGAAAAGCCCCGATGACCTTTCCATTCGGACCGATGCCTTTGCGCACGAAACTGAAGATCTCCTGCATGCTGATGACGTTTTCGTCCATACCGGTGATTTCGGATATGCTCATCACTTTTCGCGAGCCATCACTCAAACGCGCACACTGCACCACAATGTTGATCGCCGAGGCAATCTGCTGGCGTATGGTCCGCTCCGGCAAATTCATGCCGGTCATTGCAACCATCGATTCCAGCCTGGTCAGAGCATCGCGGGGACTATTTGCGTGAACCGTCGTCATGGAGCCCTCGTGCCCGGTATTCATGGCCTGAAGCATGTCGAACGCTTCGTCGCCGCGAACCTCACCGATGATTATGCGGTCCGGTCGCATACGGAGACTGTTGATCAGCAACTGGCGCTGCCGGATAGCACCCTGTCCTTCCACGTTCGGCGGCCGTGTTTCGAGCCGCACCAGATTTTCCTGTGCAAGCTGCAGTTCCGCCGCATCCTCGATAGTCACAATACGCTCGGCTTTTGGAATGTATTGGGAAAGCATATTGAGAAACGTGGTCTTACCCGCGCCAGTTCCGCCCGAGATTACTACGCTGATGCGTGCCCGCACGGCCGAGGAGAGCAGTTCCAACATCTCCGGCGATGCACTCTTCAGGCCAACCATCTCACCCGCGTTGAGAGGACCTGTACCGAAGCGGCGGATGGACACCGCCGGACCATCCAGCGCCAAAGGCGGAATGATTGCATTCACGCGAGAGCCATCCGGCAGCCTGGCATCCACCATCGGCGAGGACTCGTCGACTCTTCGGCCGATCTTCGAAACAATCCGTTCGATGACCTGCAACAAGTGCCGATCGTCGCGGAACACCACATCCGTCTTTTGCAGGATGCCGCCGCGTTCTATATACACCACATTCTTGTTGTTGACCAGAATGTCGGAGACTTTCGGATCACGCAGTAACGGTTCCAGCGGCCCCAGCCCGAAAACTTCGTCCAGCAGATCCGACTGAATCCTCTCCTTCTCTAGCGCGCTCAGAGGGAGCTTACGCTCACTGATGATTTCCTGAACCAGATTTCCGACCGCAGTCTTTGCCCGCCCAGCCTGCACCGTTGCAAGCCTCTCGAGGTCGAGCTTCGATATCAGCGTCCGATGGACATCCGCCTTGAACTGTTCGAAATCTACCTTCTCCATTTACTTTCCTTGAGTCCACCACGGGGAAAATCTATCCAAACAGCCCAAATTTCTTTCGTTTGTTTTCCATATCCACCTGACCGGCTGCCTTCCTGGCCATTTCAGCGAACATCCGTGAAATCTGCGTGTCCTCGGATGCCATGGCTACACCCGTGTTTTGCGCCCGGCGGGCGGCGGCATAGTCGTTAGGAATCTTCCAGCGCACCGGTCGCGTCAGAGCTTTGGTTATTGCGGCTTCGTCGATTTCGAGACCCCGCACCTGGAAGCGATTCAGAACGATTTCCAGGGTTCCCGGTTCCGTTTCCTTGAAATAGCGCGTGATCAGCCGGTTGGCGTTGCGCAGATCGGCGACACTTACTTGCGTTACAAGATAGACAACATTGGCTGCTTCAAATAGTTCCTCGTACAATTCGCCGGGGCGCGATCCTGCATCCACGACCAGATATGGAAATTGTTCTCGTGCCAGCCCAAGCAATTTAGCCACCGCGGCTTTGGACACTTGACGGGTGGAAATGGTGTCCGGAGCCGCCAGGACTGCCAGCCCTGAGGCATGCTTCGTCAGCAGGGCCGTAAAGAACTCGGCGTCCAAGCGATCCGCCCCCTCCAGCCCGTCGATCAAGGAAAACTTCGGCGTCAGACCGAGGGTCAGGGCAGCGTCGCCTAACTCCAGTTCCAAATCCAGCAAACCGGCCTTACCCCCGCAGTGCCTGGCAAGCGCTACCGCAAAATTGGTGGCGACCGTGGTAACACCCGATCCGCCCTTTGCACCTGCAAATACAAACAGCTTGCCCGTTACCCTTTTGGGACGGCGGCCTTCATCGCGCCTTGCCGCAGCCCGTACGAGCGCCTCTGCTATCGCAGTCGTGGACAGAGGCTCGGTCAAAAATTCACGCGCTCCGGCCCGCATACACCGCACCAGCAGTTCGTGATCGGTCCGGTCGGAATAGACCATAACGGTCATTCCGGTCTTGGCAACACAGATGTTCTCGACCACATCCAGTGCCCGCTCGGGATCGGGGTTCACATCGATGATCACGGCATCGTAATCGGCCTCCAGGATCGTAGCCAGATCGTCTACTTCGGGATACCTGGTCAGTTCACGCACAACCGTCGCCTGCGGACCGATCAGCACCCGGGCGATACTCTTCCGTCTCGCCTCGTCAGGTCCGATCAGCGCAAGCGACAGCTTTCCTGTGCCCACAAAGTCGGTGTTTGAAAGGTAGGACGACATCACAGGCGTTCCCGCTTTCTCTGCCAACGGGCTAGTTGGTTTGGATACTCTCTGCATCTAAGCCGTCGTCCCAGATAGGTCATGGCTGCATCAGGAAAGAAAAGATCGTACCGATAGCAATCGCCGGAGCGTATGGGATGCTATGCGTCCCAGGATTCCCCAGCACCAGCGTAGGATGTCGCCGCAACCCGCGTTTTCCCAGACCAGAGAGTAGATCGCCAGCCCCTCTAAGAGACTGTTTAAGGAAGCCGCCTGCCGCTGCCCAAATAAGCGCTATCGCCCCGCCGGCCAGGCCCATCATTACCAGCGCCATCACGAGTTGACCCGGCCCGATCCAGGCCCCAACCGCCACGCACAATTTCACATCGCCCATGCCCATCCCCCCCAGCAGATAGAGCAGCCCGAGTGTAGTGCCACCGAGCAACGCACCGAGCAAGCTGTCTTTCACGCCGGCCGCCCCATGCGTCAGCGCCGCGGTTGTTAGCGCGCTGCCTGTGGACACGACTACCAGCCAATTCGGTATCCGCCGGCTGCGAATGTCCGAAATGGCGGCGATCAGCACAGTCACGAAAGTAGGCCACCAGCTAACAGCGTGCATAGTAACAAATGGACAAGGGGCATAACGCAATTCAGCCACCAACATCGAAGTGACGTAATACGTTCCGATAGGCACCCACCGAGGCCGCATCTGTCAACGGGGGTTTACAGTTCCGTGAGTCGAAGTCGTGCCTCCGTATACAACCTCCTGCGAATACAAGGTTAAGGCACCCCTCTTTGCGACGAACAAGATTGCGCTGGCGGGGGTCATTCACCTTGACTGCAGACCCCTCGTGCCTCATTTTCGAAATCACGACTCGGGAGCTTACACGCTGCACCTAAACTACTGAAAATAAAATTAAATGCGACGGCAGGTAAAATTTCAGATCATGCTCTAATGCTGCTTCGCGGCCTTCAACGCGTCCTTGTCCGAGTCTACCTGTGGCAGTGTATGAAGGCCTGAAGTCCTCTGGAAACGCTCGCGCGTCCTTAACTTTTATGTTTGGTTCCTCGTTTGCCTGTAGCTTATGGATCCTGCCTGCAGGACAAATCTAGTTCGCAGATGGAGAACGAATGCGAAATGTAATGTTGAACTGGTATGTAAAGGCCCAGGTCTTCAGCCAGACTTTGAAAGACGAGAAAGGCCAAGACCTTGTGGAATACGCCCTCGTCATCGCCGTGGTCTGCCTCGGCATCATCAGCGGTATGAACACGCTGGCAAATGGCATTAACACTGCCATGACCTCCATATCCACCAAGCTGAACAGCGCAATAGCGTAATCGGCCGTCAAAATTCGGAGATTGATTCAATGGGAAATGCACTCTTGCAGATTTGTGTTTGGACTCAGGTGGTGGCGCAAGGACTCAGTGACGAGAGCGGCCAGGATCTTGTCGAGTACGCGCTGGTGATTGCCGTGGTTTGCCTCGGAATCATTAGCGGTATGAACACGCTTGCCAATGGCATCAATACCGCCATGAGCACCATATCCACTCAGCTAAACACCGCGATGGCCTAGCTCTTGGCCCACCGCGAGGGGGCGGATCGGTTTCGATTCCCTCGCCAGCAGTGCATCACCTATTTTTCCGCGCGTTGTCGAAGGCTCCCAGATTGTAACCCTGCAATTCCGCCATGACCGCATCCGTACCGACTACGCCCGGGGGCATTTCATTACTACTGTTGGAACTGGGCTTCACTCTCGTTGCGGCAGCGCTTGCTTTGGGCTGCAGTCAGCGGCGGTCCGCGCTCTTTTCAAAAGTGGAACGTCTGTTCGGCAGGCTGGCTCGGCGGCGCGCTCTTTCCGTAGCCGCGGTCGCTTTGAGTGCGGCCGGTTTACGGCTGCTGTTTCTGCCGCGGATACCGATTCCTGAGCCTTTCATCCAGGATGATTTCAGTTTCCTGCTAGCAGCCGACACATTTAGCTCCGGCCGCCTGACAAATCCTACCCATCCGATGTGGGTACATTTTGAGAGTTTTCATATCACTCATCAGCCGACGTATATGTCGATGTACTTCCCCGCTCAGGGGATGGTACTGGCAGCCGGAAAAGCACTCGGAGGTCATGCCTGGTGGGGCGTTTGGGCCAGCGTTGCTCTCATGTGTGCGGCAATCTGCTGGATGTTGCAAGGCTGGTTGCCTCCCGGGTGGGCACTTCTTGGAGGAATGCTCGCGGTTTTCCGTCTCGGACTGTTCAGTTATTGGGTCGATTCGTATACGGGCGGTGCAATCGCAGCTATCGGTGGCGCTCTCGTTTTAGGCGCGCTGCCCCGTATTCTGCATGGCTTCCGAGCGCGCGATTTTCTCTGGATGGCTTTGGGCATCGTTCTTCTTGCCAACAGTCGTCCCTATGAAGGCGCCCTGATCATCGTGCCGACCGTGCTCGCGCTCTCCGGCTATCTCCTAGCCCGGAAAAACATCGCCGGCCATACCAAGGCGGGTCTTGCTCGGGTTTTGCGCGCTGTCCTGGGCGGTGGATTCAAGACCCTGCGGCCGCCGTTCCCGATTCTTGCCCGGCGTATGGCTCCCGCAGTTGTGCTGCTCGTCCTTAACGTTGCAGCTATGGCGTACTACAACCATCGTGTCTTCGGCAGCGCCTTTACGCTGCCCTACACGGTGAACCGCGCCACATACGCTTCGGCGCCGCATTTTCTGTGGCAAGCACCTCGGCCCATACCCCACTACCGACATGCCGTAATGCGCGAATTCTATTCCGGCTGGGAACTAGACTGGTTTTTGAAGGCACGAACGCCCTCCGGGTTCCTGAAAAACATCGCTAAAAGGATTCTCGGCGCCGAATCGTTCTATCTCACCTTCGCCCTCGCCCTGCCGCTGTTCCTGTTTCCGCGTACCCTTGGGGACCGTCGGATCCGCTTCCTGCTTTGTGTGGCGGCGGTATTTCTCCTTGGCCTGGGGGTTGAGACATGGTTTATTCCGCACTATATGGCCCCTTTCACAGCGGTGCTTTATGCGATTCTGATGCAATGTATGCGGCATTTGCGTGCCTGGCGCCCCGATGGCCGTCTGTCCGGTATCTTCCTGGTGCGGGCCGTGCCGGCGATCTGCATCTTGCTAGTCGGCCTTCGCCTGTACGCGCAACCGCTGAATATTACTCTTACAGGCGACACCTATTCGAGCAAATCCTGGTTCGGAACAGCTCCCAGAGGCTTGCCTCGAGCGCACATGCAGCAACAATTGCAAGGTAATCCCGGCCGGCAACTCGCCATTGTCCGTTACTCCTCTTCGCATGATCCCATCGTCGAATGGGTATATAACGCCGCGGACATTGACCATTCGAAAGTGGTTTGGGCGAGGGAAATGGATGCTGCCAGCAATCGCGAACTGCTGGACTACTTCAAAGACCGGAAGGCGTGGTTGATCGAACCCGACTTCAATCCGCCGCGTATTTCGCTATATCCGACCGAAACGGAACCGCATCCGCCGACCGGACCAGCGGAGGTTTCAGCGCCGAAGATATCAGCGCAACTCCACAAAGGAAGTACACCATGATGCATGGTGACCCGGAAGCCGAGCACATTCTGAACCGAGCCGGCAGCACCGTTCCAAACTTTCTCCGGGCGACATAATAACGACAGGCTTCCAGAAATGAAGGCTGTCACAGAGCCCGAGAACACCACCGGCGCGCCACAAGTCGGTTGTCGTGAGGGCACTCACGCGGACGAAAATCGAAGTCCGGGGGATAAACAAGGTGGATCGTTATGGAATAGGTCCCTGGTAATCGTTATCGATTCTCTTTTGCTGGCATGTTTTCTCGCGATGGTCCTGGCTGTTTCGAACAAACCGGGAGTAAGTGCTGACGAGGATCTCTGGTGGCATCTTCGCACTGGAAATTGGATCGTTCAGCATCAAGCAGTTCCGGTACAAGATACTTTTGCCTCCTATACGATGGGACGGCCCTGGGTCGTTTACACCTGGCTCTTCGACGTGCTGCTGTGGCGAATATACGACCACTGGCAATTGCCCGGCGTGCTGGCTTTCACCTGCTGTTTGCTGCTTGCCTTGATGTGCGCGCTGGTTGCGTTGCTCTCGCGCTATACGGCCCTGCATCGCGCTGTGGGATTGGGAATGGCGGCTTTCTTTGGCATCACCGCATTGGCCACGCCGCGACCCTGGCTTTTCACGATCCTGTTCTTCATTGTGGAGCTCTATTTTCTGCTGCAAGCGCGGGAACGCGCACGGGTCGCCTTGTTGTGGCCCGTCATACCGCTCTTTGTGTTGTGGGCCAATGTGCATATTCAGTTTGTGTACGGTCTGGCGGTAATTGGCCTTTTCGCTCTCGAGGCCCCGTTTGCGTCCCTGATGAATTGGAGGCCGCCGCCTGGCAGGCTGCCCGCGCGCTGGCTATGGGCACTCCTGGCGATCTCCGGATGCGCGACGCTCGTAAACCCCTACGGTTGGAAGCTCTATGCCGCCGCGCTGCAATATGGAACACAAACTCTATATTTATCGGTGATAGAGGAAAATCAGCCGATGCAATTCCGGAGCGTAAGTGATTGGGTGCCCATGTTGCTTGCTTGCTCGGCGATCATTACTCTTGCGAGTTTGAAGCGCAAGTATCCGGTTCTGGTCCTTCTGCTGGCTATGTCCTGCTGGCTCGGATTCCGTACTGGTCGCGACGTCTGGTGTCTGACGATCGTTTCAGCGCTTATCGTGGCGCATTCCCTGCCCCGGCCGGGAGGAGACGTGATTCAGCTGAGGTGGATTCCGTGGGCTGTTGCGCTCCCGATGAGCCTCGCTCTTGGGTATGCGCTCCTGCATTCCAGTCAAAATTCGGGAAGCGCCTTAAGTGAGGCCGCCGCGCGCCGGTTCCCCGAGAAAGCCGCCGCATACATCGAAGAGCAGGGGCTTTCGCAGCCCCTTTACAACACGCTGAACTGGGGCGGCTACCTGATCTGGCGTCTGCCTGGCATGCCTGTTTCTATTGATGGCCGCAATAATCTTCACGGCGATAAGCACATGGCCCGCTTCATTCAGACGTGGCTTGGCAAGGCCGACTGGGCGGATGATCCGGAGCTGAAGAAGGCCCGCACGATTCTCCTGGATCGGGATTGTGCGTTGGCCTCGATTCTACGCTCCGACCATCGATTCCGCCTTGTCTACCAGGACGAAATCGCGTCGGTGTTCCAGCCTGCCAACTAGTTTTCTAGCCGAAAATTGCACGCTGCGTAGAATGAGCCGCCACCTAATGTCGGCGGCAACAAGCCCAAAACCGCCACGAGCGATGCAGTATGTAGGTTAGCTATTGAACCCAGCTCCGGTGCCGGACCTGCGCCACAATGAACAAATGCGCCGCCTCTTCGCCATCGCTCTGGGATGCTACTGCTTCGTGTCGCTCGCTTCGGCAGCGATCACGCTCCCGGAGTAGCATGAGCGCCGCGCGAAGGTGCGAAAGGATTTGAACGGCACTCTAGTGCTATTCGGTACAACCGATACAGGCGATGGAACGCAGTCGTTCCGGCAAGAGAGCAATTTTCTCTATCTCAGCGGTTGGCGGCAGTCGGAGGCGCGCATGATTCTCACACGGCAGGCCGAAATCTTGTTTCTGCCGCATCACAACGAGCGGCTTGAAAACTTCATCGGCCGGCGTGTCTCGGCCGAAGATCGCGACGCCGGGGCGAGATCCGGTTTCGAAACAGTGCTGCCCATCGAGAGATTCGAGGAAGAGCTGCTCAAAGGGCTTGCCTCGGGGCCGGATGTTTACGTGCGCGCCACAGAGGAAGACTTGAATCGTATGAAGGCGTTCGTGCCGCTGCGCGAGTTGCGGCCGGCTCAGGATCTTCTTGCCCGTTACCGCATGAAGAAATCGCCCGCCGAGATTGCTCTGCTTGAACACGCCGCCGAGGTAAGCGTGCAAGCGCAGCGGGCAGCCTGGAAGCGCATGAAGCCGGGTGCCTTTGAGTATGAGGTGCAAGCGGCGTTCAGCGAGGTGATGCTTTCGGACGGATGTGAGAACTATGCATATCCACCGATCATTGGCTCGGGGCCGAACAGCACGGTGCTTCACTACGAGGCAAACCGGCGCCGCATGGACCGGGGAGAGGTCGGGCTGATTGATGCCGCAGCCCAGTGCGAGGATTATGCAAGCGACGTTACGCGCACCATTCCTGTAGGCGGCAGGTTCAGCCCTCGCGAGCGCGAGATTTATGAGATTGTGCTGGGCGCACAGAAGGCGGCCATTACGGCCCTGAAACCCGGCACCACGATGAGCGACCTGTACAAGATCGCTCACGATTACATCGACAGTCACGGGAAGGACGGGCAGGGCAAACCGCTTGGCAAATATTTCACTCACGGGCTGGGTCACAATGTCGGGCTAGACGTTCATGACCCGCCCGAGGATTCCAAGCTTAAGATCGAGGAGGGAATGGTGCTCACCATCGAGCCCGGAATCTACATACCCGAAGAGTCCGTCGGCGTGCGCATCGAATACACACTCCTGGTCACCCGGGATGGAGCCAGAATTCTCAGCGCAGGGTTGCCTAAGGAACCGGCCGAGGTGGAGCGTGCTCTGAGCGGTCCATAGCCGTCGTGATTCCGTCGCTTGTTCGCGATCACCTAGCCCGGCGGAAGCTGTATGCTCAGGTTCTTCGCAGTATTTGCCCGCTCAGTTGCTCGCCGGTCGATAAGCTGTGGCGAGAGAACGGACTGATGGTCGTCCAGATCGACGTAGTGAAGCTTGCCGCCTGACACCCAACTCGCGGTCGCCTCGCGCGTGGAACCGTCTTTGAGTACAATCCTGAAGGTCGACGCCTCTCCGGCGGGTCCAGCATCCTTGCCGAAGTTATACTCGCGGATCACCGAGACTGCAGGTTTGGGCGACGATGCAAGCGCGTATCCGGTGGCAGGTGGAACGATCAGACTGCCACCCAATGGGTATTCCGCTGAGTACTCGTCGGCAAGCTCATCATCGTAAGATAACGTCGCTGCTTGCCCGTAATTCCAAATCGGAAAATATGGCGAGCCGTATGCGAAGCCGCCTCTGCTCCGGTGCGGCTCGAAGGATCCGACAACGGTGCGATTGAATCCGTGGGTCGTTCCGCGAGCAACTCCCGGAGACGTAGAATACGTCGGAGTGCCGCGCATGGCCACCGGGTTCACAGCCTGTCCGAATCCGCCAGCGCGACTTCCCAAGTGCTGGGCGGGAACCGCAACAGTTATGAGGAAGAAAGCAGCGAACCGCATTGCGCCCATCAGGAATAACGCTTACTTTATCGTACGCTCGAATAGTTTAGTGGTCCAGCGTGCTCGTAACACGCAATGGCTAGGACAGTAGCCTACTCAAAGCAGTGGAAGGCCCAGCTAAGATCCTCCGTAGCCAGGCTTCCACGCCCTCCGACGCAGTAGTACCGGAACCATTCGGATTTGTGAAAAATCACGGCCCACCGCAAACTACTTATCGCAACTCTGGTTCCCATCTTTACCAGCATCCTTAAGCATTGCCTTCAATGGCTTGCGGGCGATGCGCCGCTGAAATCACGGCAGCAGTAAACGGCGGTATACAGGCTGTATTTACTGGTGACGTATTAAGCAGCTTTGGAACGTCGGGAGGCTGGGAATTCGCTTCGGCCGGGCCGCTGGGAAGCATTTTAACGGCTCAAGATCACAGAAACCTCGTCGGAATAGACCCTTCTCCAGCCGGGGAGCAGCGGCAGCACACGCGCCATCGGTGAACCCCGCGACAACAGGCAGAAATCGATTTTGTATTTGTCCAGAAGCTGGTTCGGATCAGCTTGGAGAAGCGACCACTTCTGGTAGTCAGCCAGCACACCTGTCCGTTCATAGACGTCGGCGCGACCGTCGATAAAGGCTTTGTGTTCCGGAGCCGCCCAAATCAGGTATCCGCCGAAGACATATTCATTCAGCATCCGCCCCGTTATTCCGGAGGAGCGCAAGAAGCGGAGCGCTTTAACGGGATTTGCCTCCTCGACCTGCTGTTCCAGGTTGCGCAAACCGGGGAATGCAAGAAAAGTCATAAGCGCGACAAGCGCCAGCATTAGCGCGCTCATAAGGACGCTGTCCCGCCGCGGATCGTACCGGTCCCACGCGGTAGCCAACAGACGGCATAAGACAGGCGCTGCCAGAATCCCAAAGACAAAGAGCATTCGCTTATGAAGAAAGGCGAACCCCAAACCCATAGATACAAGAATCAATTCCTCAGCTGTCAGCTCAATACGACGCATCAACGGAACGAGAAGAATAAGACCTCCCGTTGCCAATAGAGCCACTCCTCGAGGATCACTGAAACTGGTTTGCTGCCATTCATCCACCATGCCGATATTGAGCGGCTGATTTAGGATGACATTCAAGGGATACCAGAGCAGTTTCGGTCCAATCGGATTTACGAACAGGGCGAGGATCGAGAGACCGCCGGCGATTGCCAATAGCCGCCGTTTTTCGGGAGGGAGCGGCACCGAGCGAAGCAATCCGGCATCGAACTGCACGAACGAGAAAACCAGGACCACAGCCAACACGATCAGGCCGAGGAAGAATGAGCTGTGAGTATTGATCCACGCAGTGAACAGAGGAGGCAACAGCAGGAACCATCGCCGGTTGCGGGAGCGTCCCAGATGAACGATCAGCAGTTCGCAAATCAGCAAAAGATACCCGATCATGTGCGGCCGTATGGCTAAGCCGATGGTCGAGAACAGCCACACCGCCACCCCCCCGAGGAAGGCGACTTTGCAATTACCTGAATAAAGCGTGCAAAGAAGATAGCCCGCGACCATGAGCACACACGCCAGCACGGAAAACCACAGCATCAGTCCTGTATAACCTCCGAGGCGCCAAGCTGCGAAAATCGTAAGCTCGGAGAGCCATTCCTGAGCGATCCAGGCATGGCCATAAACAGTGAAAGAGAACGGATCGGTCTTGGGGATGGAGTGGGTGTTCCAGATGATTTCGCCGGTTTTGAGGTGCCACCACAGATCCGGATCGCTGAATCGAGACCGGATCGCGAAGATGGTGATCAGCACCAGCTGCGCACCTAACACCACCGGAAAAGAAAAAAATCTTTTCAGGACCTCGAGCGAACGCGGAGGCACCACTTGTTTGTCAACAATTCCGGGTTTGTCGTCCTTCGACAGGTGCTTTTACTGCGTCAGGCGATATGCGCTGTTTCGATGCTCCCTGCATCACGGATCAGGCGGTGCAAGTAGGCGCGCGAGATGTCGAGGCTGCGGGCGGCTAAAGTCTTGTTTCCGTTGCACTCCTCAAGCGCCCTGATGGCGATCTTGATCTTGTAATCCCGCAGCATTGTCTCAAACGAACCCACCTTCGGACACTCTACTTGACCCTCAGGCTCGATTTCCTGGAGTTGGTCGGGTAAATCCCCAGGCAGAATCGTGTCGGTGTCTGCGCGAATGATCGCGCCTTGAATGGCATTCTCCAATTCGCGGACGTTTCCCGGCCACTCGTATTGCTCGAGCATTTGCATCGCATCGGAGCTGATTCGTGTAACTTCTTTACCGTAAAGCTCGGAATATTTTTGGAGGAAATGACCTGCCAGCTGCTGAATGTCTTCAGGATGATCGCCGAGAGCCGGAGCGTGGATGTTCATCACGTTGATTCTGTAATACAGGTCAAGACGGAACTTCCCTTCGGTAATCATTTGCCCCAAATCGCGATGCGTGGCGAGAATGACCCGGGCCTTCAATGGAATCGGCCGGTTGCTCCCGAGGCGTGTGAATTCCCGCTGCTGCAGAATGCGCAGCAGCTTCACTTGGGTCAGCAAGCTCAACTCGCCAATTTCATCCAGAAAAAAGGTGCCGTTGCCGGCCTGCTCAAAGTAGCCTACTCGCGCACCGGTTGTACCCGTGAACGCGCCCTTCTCATGACCGAAAAGCTCGGATTCGATCAGGGTTTCCGGGATTGCGCCGCAGGAGACGGGAACGAATGGTTGCTTGGCCCGATTCCCCATATTGTGGATAGCTCTTGCGATCAGTTCCTTGCCGGTGCCGCTTTCACCCGTTATAAGTACTGAAGCGTTTACGTTCGCTACCCGCGTAATCAGGTCGCAAACACGTTTCATGGCAGCGCTTGATCCAATCAGTCCATCGAAACAGGTCAGGTTGCCGTCGGCCGATTCATTCTCAGCGGCGCGTTTGCTCTCCAACTCACGTTTCATGCGGGAGTGGTCGCATGCGCGCTGGATGAGTGCTTTCAATTCGCGCATAGCCGGCGGTTTTCGACAGGACCCGAACAATCCGTTTTGTATAAGGTCGGTTGCCGTTCGGCGCGCTTCGTCCGTGGCTAAGGCTACCACCGACACACTCGACGCGGTTAGCTGTTGTGAGAGCTTAACTGCTTCATCGTGTGCGAGATAATTGGAGTCGAGGTCTAACAGGACGACATCTGTCTGGGCAGTCGCCGCTGCCGTCATGAGACTGCCTGCGTCCGACTCCATACTGACGTGGCATTGCGACCCCAATGCAGCCCCGAGCAAAGCCTCCAGCTTCGGGTCGTACGAATACACCAGTATGCGTATCAAAAAAGGCCCTCCGACCGCCCCAGGTAATAGCTCAAAATAGCTACCCTGCGGAATACCCCGCAATTTTTAAAGGATTACACAAGAGTACCTTTTGCTGCAATGCATATTCAAGTCCAATCCGTCCGTGAGCGTACTATTTTCCTTGCAAAATGTAATAAAGATCCTAGTACCTTTAAGGAATCTGAAAATGCTTATGATCTTGACACGGGCATTTGTGGCCGCGAGCATAATCACCCAAAAGGCTATGGACATTCAAATTAACCCTGTTACAGTTCGCCCACTGCTCGAGCGTCATGCACGGTAAAGAAATTCGGTTGTTAACTGCGGCTTCTGGTTTACTCTTATTGGCGCTGTATGTCTGGGTACACCCGCGTTTTTCGATCCCAGATCTTCTGGCAGACTACATGCCCAAGCCGCCGACTTTCGTGAAGTTGCCAGAGAGCGCCAACTCGGGTACAAGGCGCAGGCAAAGAGCGGCCTCAGCCAGCCCGACCTCCGCGCCCCCCGGTGACGCCCCTGTTCGAGCGGCGCCTCTGCGCCCCTTTCCGACCAGGGCCAATTTGCTGACGGGAACGGCGATGGCTGAAATAAGGAAGACCTACGGCGAACCGTACATGAATGTGACCCAGCTGAATGGGGGACATTTGTCGGAGCGGTGTTATTACGTGAGTCCGGATAACAGCGCGATGACGGTAGCTACGGTGAATGACGGGTTTGTCAGCTCGGTTGAAACTCTTGCCAAACCGAATTTCGTGATAACTGCACGGCCGAGCGGCAACTGAACGGAGTTGGGCGCGAAGAGTTGAGCCTGCGGGGCGGCTATTCGATGAATCTGCCCATGCAAGGACAAACTGTAAGGCCAAATCGCCGCCGGCCACTGGATCTCTGCAGAGCACTTTCCGGTACCAGATCGAAGACCTGTCCGCATCCGCAGTTAAGGCGTCTAACGCGCACTGGCCGTGGATTCACCCACACAGAGAAGGGCAGCGCTCCCCAGGGCTTTTCGAAGACACGCTCGACAACGAATTGTCTTGCCGCGTCGCCCGGGGTACAAATGCGCGACTCCGACGCGAAAAGTATGTTCACGTTCTCCGAATATAAACAAAAGCCAACGACGCGACTTGCGACGCATCCAATTGGATCAGGGATTTGGCATTCGAAGGTCTAAGCCACTAAAGCCCAGCCTCAAGCAATCGATGGTGCCGGCGGATCACCCAGAGATTCCCGCACTACGGCGGGCGTCTTAGTTGCGGTGAAGAGCGCGAGGAGGGCGATCACTTCCCCGAGTACGAAGATATCCCAACGAAAAGCCCTTGGGGTTCCTCCTCTTGTGATGTTTGGGAAATCGAAGATGAATGCCCCAAAAACCATCAGGCCTCCAAAGATTATGAGACCCCACCGCGCTCGGCTCATCCGAAATGGCGTGCCGCGATACTCGTGCCACAGCCAAAGAACTCCTGAGGCGACCATGGAAATGGATACCAAGACCGGTGCGACAACCGGTCCAACCCATGGCACCGGTAAAAGGAAAAGGATATCCCAGGTCAGCAACGATGGAGGCCAGCCCAGAAGTAATTTGAGAAATGAGTAAAACGCAATGTCCCAAAGGCCAAAACAGAGGACAAACGCTCCGATCCATTCGCGGCGTTTGCGCGCTGCCGCCACCGCCGCACCTGACAACATGAGCAGCGTGGCAAATTCTCGACCAAGTTCAATGTTGAGGCGTGCGGTGTGTTCCGGTCCTAAGGCGCGCAATTGATCGATAGGGAGTAGGGGGAATAATTCCGTAGCCGAAAGGCCCGGATAAAAGTGCGTTCGGAGAGGCAGGTAAATCGATCGCAGATACGCGACGACTGCAGCCTCGACATAGCCAAAGGCTACGGAGAATAACACCAGGCCGGCAACCGTCCACCAAAATTCCGTTTTGTAACGCATATTCAGCTGTTGAGATTGATCAGCCCTCTAGTAGGTCCGTAACTCGGAATACTTCCTAACGCAACAATTAACTTGAAATCCGATAGAAACAGGTGCATACTGCCCTGCAGAGCAGTGCTCTTACACTGCCCTGGAGGCTGAGGAACGTGGACCTCTGGCCGATATGCGTTTACGCGGCCCTTGTCGTGTTGTTAGTGACAGCCATGTTGGGTCTGTCATACATACTAGGACAGCGTCATCACGACCGCTCGACTGACTCACCTTACGAATCCGGCATTATTTCCGAAGGTTCCGCGCGGGTTCGCCTCTCTGCAAAATTCTACCTGGTCGCGATGTTTTTCGTGATTTTTGATCTTGAGGCGATTTTTATATTCGCCTGGGCGGTAGCTGTACGTGAAACGGGCTGGGCCGGCTACGCCGAGGTGTTCATCTTTATAACTGTTTTGCTCGCATCGCTAGGCTATCTCTGGCGCGTGGGGGCATTGGAGTGGGCGTCAGGACGGTTCAAACGAATTAGTTAAGCAGGCGTTCCAAATGCGCTGGTCCTTGAGTACGGCGAATGCACCGCCGCAGGTTGACGGGACATCCGAGAACTATATCGAGACAGAGGTGCGCCGCACCCTTGTTTTGTCCAAACTGGAAGACCTGGTCGCCTGGGGCCGCAAAAATTCGATCTGGCCGTTTCACTTCGGACTCTCCTGCTGTTTCGTCGAAATGGCCACCAGCATCACGAGCAAATACGACATTTCCCGCTTTGGTGCGGAAGTAATTCGCGGCACGCCCCGTGAGGCCGATTTGATGGTTATCGCAGGGACCGTCTTTATCAAGATGGCGCCGGTGATCCGCCGGCTTTACGAACAGATGATGGAGCCCCGATGGGTAGTCTCTATGGGTTCATGCGCCAACTCTGGAGGAATGTACGACATCTATAGCGTTGTTCAGGGCGTCGATAAGTTTCTGCCGGTAGACGTTTATGTTCCGGGCTGCCCCCCACGTCCGGATGCCTTTCTGGAAGGCATCGTGCTTTTGCGCGAGGCAGTGGGGAACGAGAAGAGGCCTCTGAGCTGGGTTGTCGGTCCCCAAGGCGTGGAGAAACCCCACGCGCCCTCGATGCGCGATGCGAAGCGGGCAGGCCGCCAGGAACTGACGGTCCTGCGAACGCCGGATCAAGTGTGAGAGTCGCTCAATGGGAACCGCACTTGTAGCTGATCAGGAACTGCAACAAGATTTCTTGCCAGGAGCAACGCCGCAAGCGAGCTCCGATGGGATTCCCACATTCTGGTTATCTCGGACCGAAATTCACAATGCCGTGCGCCGCTTGCGTCACGTGATTGCGCAGCCCTTTCGGATGCTCTACGACCTTACCGCCATCGACGAGCGCGGACGAAAATACCGGAACGGCCAGCCATCCAGCGACTTTACGGTTGTATATCACTTGTTCTCCTACGAGCGCAATGCATATATCCGGCTCAAAGTTCCTTTGAGCTTGGATAGCCTGAGCCTCCCGTCCATCGCCGATATCTGTCCAGTGGCGAACTGGTATGAGCGCGAGGTATGGGACATGTTCGGAATTGTGTTCGAGGGACACCCGCACTTGAGCCGCATTTTGATGCCGCGATCCTGGGTCGGACATCCTCTTCGCAAAGATCATCCGGCTCGCGCCACCGAAATGGGCCCGTTCCGTTTGCCCGACGAGAAGCAGGACGCGGAGCAGGAAGCCTTGCGCTTCCGTCCCGAGGAGTGGGGACTGGCCCGAGGCGGCGAAGATACCGACTACCTTTTCTTGAATGTCGGACCACAGCATCCCGGAACTCACGGCGTGCTGCGGATAGTGCTCGAGCTTGATGGCGAGGAGATCGTAAATGCGATCCCCGATATTGGCTTTCATCACCGCGGCGCAGAGAAGATGGGCGAGCGGCAGACCTGGCACACCTACATCCCGTATACCGACCGCGTCGATTATCTCGGCGGTGTGATGAACAACCTGGCTTACTTGACCGCTTTAGAGAAGTTGGCTGGAATTACTGTGCCGCCGCGCGGGCAAATGATCCGGGTCATGATGTGCGAACTTTTCCGCATCATCAGTCACCTGGTCTGGTACGGAACATTCGCCCAGGACGTTGGCCAGATGTCGCCGGTCTTTTTTACCTTCAACGACCGCGAGAGGGCCTTCTCGATGGTGGAAGCGATCTGCGGCGCGCGCATGCATCCGAACTGGTTTCGGATTGGCGGCGTGGCACAGGATCTGCCCGCCGGCTGGGACCGGATGTTCCGTGACTATCTCCAATATCAGCCACCCCGCCTGGACGAATATGACGGTATGGTGATGCGAAACCGCCTCTTCAAAGCCCGCACTAAGGGCGTAGGCGGATGCACGATTGACGAAGCCATTGAGTGGGGCATGACCGGACCTAACCTGCGGGCCTGCGGATTCGAATGGGATCTGCGGAGAAAGCAGCCGTATGCCTGTTACGAGCAGCTCGATTTCGAGATACCGGTCGGCAAGTCGGGTGATTGCTATGACCGCGCCGTTGTGCACGTCGAGGAGATGCGGCAAAGCCTGCGTATCATCCGGCAGTGCGTCGATAACATGCCGGGTGGCCCCTGCAATGCGGAACATCCACTCACGACACCGCCGCCACGAGCACGCACGATGCATGATATCGAGACACTGATCGATCATTTTTTGAGCGTGAGCTGGGGACCGGTCGTGCCGCCGGGCGAGGCTCTGGGAGCCATTGAAGCGACTAAGGGGAATAACGGCTATTACCTGATTAGCGACGGCGGAAATGGCTCCTACCGGACCAGGATCCGGGCGCCTTCGTTTGCGCACATGCAGATGCTGCCGTTGTTGTGCCGGGGGCTCATGATCCCCGATTTGTTGGCGATTTTGGGAAGCATGGATTACGTATTGGCTGACATCGATCGCTGAGGAGATTTCGAAACCGGAGCGACCGGATGAGGAATCGGAAAGTGAGGAGAAGAGGATTTGTTAACGACTGAAGAGCAGGCGGAAATCAAAGAGGAATTGGCGCACTATCCCAACAAGCAGGCTGTCTCGATTGACGCCATGTTAATCGTGCAGCGGCACCGCGGATGGGTTTCTGATGAAAACATTCGCGACATTGCCGGGCTGCTGGGGATGTCGACGGCTGACTTGGACGGCGTCGCCACTTTCTACAATCTGATCCGCCGCAAAGCAGTGGGACGACATGTGGCCCTGATCTGCGACAGCGTAAGCTGCTGGATCATGGGCTGCGACCGGGTGCGTGATCAGTTGTGCACCAGACTGGGCACGCCGCTCGGAGGGTCCACGGCCGACGGGCGGTTTACTCTGTTGCCTGTTGTATGTCTGGGAGCCTGCGATCACGCACCCGCCTTGATGATCGATGACGATCTACATACCAATGTAGACGAGCACCATCTCGATCAGATTTTGGAGCAGTACACCTAAAACCGATGGAGAAACCCCTCACCAGCAAATTCCGTCCTGATGGCGAACCTGTAGATATAGGCGCCTATGAACATGCAGGCGGCTACCAAGGCTTGAGCAAGGCGCTCAAGATGCAGCCTCAGGAAGTGACGGAAATGGTGAAGCGGTCGAATCTGCGAGGCCGCGGCGGAGCGGGATTTCCGACCGGAATGAAGTGGAGCTTCGTTCCCATGGGAGCGGGTGCGCCGCGCCCGAAATACCTGGTGGCCAACGCCGATGAGATGGAGCCGGGAACGTTTAAGGACCGCGCTCTGATGGAGCGCGATCCGCATCAATTGATCGAAGGCATGGCCGTTTCCGCCTATGCGATTCAGGCCGATGTCGGTTACATCTTCCTGCGCGGAGAATACCGCTGTTCGGCGCAAAGATTAGCAGTAGCTCTCGGCGAGGCACGTCAGCGCGGCTACCTCGGGCATAACATTCTCGGATCCAGCTACAGCTTTGACCTGCATCTGCACACTAGCGCAGGTCGCTATATTTGCGGCGAAGAGACCGCTCTCCTGAACGCGCTAGAAGGAAAGCGCGCCCATCCGCGAACCAAACCGCCCTTCCCGCAAGTCTCCGGTTTGTGGGGAAAACCGACGATCGTACAGAATGTCGAGACGCTGTGCAACGTGCATCACATCGTCAACTACGGTGCGGAATGGTTTCGTGCGCTGAGCCGCACAGAGGATGCCGGCACGAAGCTATACGGAGTGAGCGGGAAAGTGAAGCGGCCGGGACTGTGGGAGCTTCCTCTTGGCACCACTATGAGGGAGATTATCGAGGAGCACGCTGGAGGTATGCGCGACGGACTGTGCTTTCGCGGACTGCTGCCTGGCGGCGCCTCTACCGACTTTCTGGTTGAAAAAGACATGGACACGCCGATGGACTACACCGCGGTGCAGAAAGCGGGCAGTCGGTTGGGAACCGGGACCATGGTGGTTCTGGACGACAAAACCTGTCCCGTCGGGATGGTGCGGAACCTGGAACATTTCTTTGCACAGGAGTCCTGCGGCTGGTGTACGCCCTGTTGGAGCGGCCTGGCATGGACGGAAAAGATTTTGTCGGCAATGGAAGAAGGCACCGCGGTACCGCAGGATCTCGAGGCATTGAGTTTTCAAACGAAGTTTCTCGGCGTTGGAAATACGTTCTGTGCCTTCGCTCCAGGCGCCGTCGAGCCTTTACAAAGCGCGCTGAAATACTTTAATGATGATTTTCGCCGGCATGTGAACGAAAGACGTTGTCCGTGGAGATGAACGTGGGGACGATTTACGTCGAGAACAAACCATGCGAGGCCGATAGCACTCAGAATCTGCTGCACGTGCTGCTTTCGAATGGCTATGACTTGCCATATTTCTGCTGGCATCCGGCGCTCGGATCAGTGGGGGCGTGCCGGCAATGCGCCGTGAAGCAGTTTCGGGATGAGCGCGATACTTCCGGAAAGTTGATCATGGCATGCATGACTCCCGCACTCGACGGCACACGACTTTCGATTAAGGATGCCGACGCGGTGGAGTTTCGGGCAGCGGTGATTCAAGGGCTGATGCAGAATCACCCGCACGATTGTCCGGTGTGCGACGAGGGAGGCGAGTGCCATCTGCAGGATATGACCGTGATGACCGGTCATTGCGCCCGGCACTACCGGTTCAACAAGCGGACGTTCCGGAATCAATACCTCGGCCCATTGGTCAACCACGAGATGAACAGGTGCATTCAGTGTCAACGCTGCGTGCGCTATTACCGCGAGTACGCCGGAGGCCACGATCTAAACGCCTTCCGCCTGCGCGACACAGTGTACTTCGGCAGATTTGAAGATGGCGTGCTCGAAAGCGAGTTCAGCGGAAATCTGGTTGAAATCTGTCCCACTGGGGTGTTTACTGATGCGACGCTCAAACATCACTACACCCGGAAATGGGACCTGCAAATGGCGCCTTCAGTGTGTGTGCATTGCGCCGCCGGTTGTAATACGAGCGTAGGCGAACGATATGGTGTGCTGCGCCGTGTCATAAACAGGTTCAACCATGAAGTGAACGGATATTTTCTCTGCGATCGCGGACGATTCGGTTACGAGTTCGTCAACAGCGACCGACGGATTCACGACTGCCTGCTGGACGGTGAGCCGGTCGATCTCGCCAGTGCGACGTCGTCGCTTAATTCGATGCTGCGGGGCGGGAATTGTGTCGGTATAGGTTCGCCGCGAGCATCACTCGAAAGCAATTTCGCCCTCCGGCAGCTGGTAGGTCCGGATCATTTCTACGCGGGCGTTGCTGACGAGGAGTGGTCCGTCACTTTGGCTGCGCTAAATGCTTTGAAGTACGGCCCCGCGCGATCGCCATCTCTGAATGAGATTGAACAATGTGATGCTGTTCTCGTGCTTGGGGAGGATGTTACCAGCGTCCTCCCCCTGATGGGGTTGCGTTTGCGTCAATCGGTACGCCAGCGTCCACTCGAAAAGGCGGACGAGTTCAAAATTCCGCTGTGGCTGGATCACGCAGTACGCGAGTTGGTCCAGGATGAAAAAGGCCCACTCTTTATAGCCGCACCCTATTCAACTAGGCTCGACGAAATTGCGACCGAAGTATTCCATGCCGCACCCGCAGATCTGGCGCGACTCGGTTTCGCCGTGGCACACGCAATCGATGAAGGTGCGCCGGCTGTTGCGGATCTTTCCACCGAACTGAGTGCACTGGCCGTCAAAATCGCTGCAGCACTGGGCTCGGCCAGGTCTCCCCTGGTCATCTCGGGTAGCAGCTGCCGCAGCACGGCAATCGTCGAGGCGGCCGCCCAGGTAGCATGGGCGCTTGTGAAAGCCGGGAAGCCGGCCAAGCTGAGTTTTTGTTTTCCGGAATGTAACAGCGTCGGACTCGGGCTCATGCAGCCGCGACTTCTGTCGGAGGCACTTCACGCGTCACGTGATGAAAACGTCGATACCCTTATCGTGCTCGAAAACGATCTGTTTCAGCACGCGGCGAGCGAGGAGGTACGAGATCTCTTCAAAACAGCGCGTCACGTTGTAGCGCTCGATCATTTGCAGAATTCCACCACCGCTAACGCCGAACTTGTGCTTCCGGCTGGAACCTTCGCGGAAACGGATGGGACGTTCGTTAACTACGAAGGACGTGCGCAACGATTCTTTCAAGCCTTTGTTCCGAGTGGTGGAGTGCGGGCGAGCTGGAGATGGCTCGGTGAATCGAACTTTCAAACACTGGACGAAATAACGTCGGCAATCGTAGCGCAAATGCCGGTTCTTGCCGGCATCGAGCATGTTGCGCCATCACGCCAGGAAATAGGGAAAGTGGCTCGCGAGCCGAACCGCTACAGCGGCCGTACCTCGATGCTGGCCAACATTTCTGTTCACGAACCCAAACCTCCGGAGGACGCTGATTCTGCGCTGGCATTTTCCATGGAGTCCGGTCCGCAAGCTCCGCCGCCGGCCCTGATACCTTTCTTCTGGTCGCCCGGATGGAACTCGATTCAGTCGGTTAATAAATTTCAGGCGGAGATTGGCGGCCCCTTGCGCGGTGGGGATCCGGGCGTTCGCCTGATTGAGCCTCCACCGCACGCGACCTGGGACTATTTCACCGAAATTCCCAAATCCTTCCGAGCCGATCCCGACGAATGTCTCCTGTTGCCATGCTTCCAGATCTTCGGATCGGAAGAATTAAGCCGCCTGGCTCCAGGCATTGCCGAGCTGGTTCCGAGTCCATTCATCGCACTGAACCCAGCCGATGGAGCAAGGATGGACGTTGCGCCGGGTGAGGTTGTTAAGGTGGCAATCGGCAACTCGGTTTACGAACTGGAGCTTCGTCTCCGGGCCGATATTCCAAAAGGAGTTGCACTGGTTCCGGCGGTAATACCGCAGATTGATGGCATCTCGTTTCCGATTCAAGTCAAGCTTGCGGCAATAAGCGCAACCATTCAGGGAGTAACGAAATGATGAAGCTCTACCCGCTGGTGATTATCGGCGTAGTTCTGTTCATTATTTTGAATCTTGCCGCTGGGCTCGTATGGGTGGAGCGACGCCTGCTTGCACTTTGGCAGGATCGCTACGGGCCGAATCGCGTCGGACCGTTCGGTCTTTTGCAGCCGCTGGCGGATTCGGTCAAGCTCTTCTTCAAAGAGGATTGGATTCCACCCTTTGCAGACAGGTCCGTTTTCATTCTGGCGCCAGCAATTATCGTGGCAACTTCGTTGCTATCTTTTGCGGTGATACCGCTGGCACCCGGCTTCGTGGTCGCCGATCTTAATATCGGCCTTCTTTTTCTCCTGGCCATGTCTTCGCTAGGAGTGTACAGCGTGGTGCTGGCAGGCTGGTCTTCGAACAACAAGTATTCGCTGCTCGGAGGAATTCGAGCGTCGGCGCAGATGCTCAGCTATGAGGTCTTCATGGGGCTGTCGATGGTAGGGGTTGTCATCCTCGCCGGATCGTTCCGTCTGACAGACATCGTTGAAGCACAACGCAAAATATGGTTCGTCATTCCACAGTTCGTCGGATTCGTCCTTTTTCTCATTGCGGGCGTGGCAGAGGCGCGCCGCTTGCCATTCGATCTGGCCGAGGCGGAGAGCGAATTGATTGCCGGCTTCCACTCGGAATACTCGAGCATGAAGTTCGGAATGTTCTTTGTAGGGGAATACATCGGAGTGACTCTTATATCGGCGACTATTTCGTTGCTGTATTTCGGTGGCTGGCTGGGCCCGTTCTTGCCTGGCTGGTTATGGTTCGCACTCAAGACGATGGCCTTCATTTGCTTCTTTATTCTGCTGCGGGCAGCGTTGCCGCGGCCGCGCTTTGACCAGTTGATGGCCTGGGGTTGGAAGTTCATGCTGCCACTTGCGTTGCTAAATCTGCTGGTGACGGGAGCGGTTGTGCTAGCGCTGCAGTGAGGGAGACTAAGAATGTTCAGCCTACTAGTTAGTTTGTGGGGCGTTTTTAAGCACGGCTTTCACCGCCGCATAACCATCCAGTACCCGGAGGAAAAGCCATATCTTGCTCCGCGTTATCGCGGACGCATTATTCTGACACGCGACCCCGATGGTGGTGAGCGCTGCGTCGCCTGCAATCTCTGCGCGGTTGCCTGTCCGGTAGATTGCATCTCCCTGCAGGCAACGGAGGATGAGCATGGCCGCCGTTATCCGGATTTCTTCCGGATCAATTTCTCCCGGTGTATCTTTTGCGGTTTCTGCGAAGAAGCGTGCCCGACATACGCCATTCAGTTGACTCCTGACTTTGAAATGGGCGAATACAAACGGCAGAATCTGGTCTACGAAAAGAAAGATCTGTTGGTCAACGGGCCCGGAAAATATCCGGACTACAATTTCTGGCGCGTGGCGGGAGTGGCCATCGGCGGCAAGGATAAAGGGCAGGCCGAGAACGAAGCGAAGCCGACAGATCTTCATAGTTTGCTGCCTTGAAAGAGAAATTATGCTGATCGCCTTTTATATTGCTGCCGCGGTCGCCGTTCTGGCAACCATTGTTGCTATCACGCGGCATCACGCGGTGCACGCATTGTTGTATCTGATCGTTTCACTTTTGGCCATTGCCATTGTTTTTTATGTTTTGGGCGCACCGTTTCTGGCCGCGCTCGAGCTGATCATTTACGCAGGGGCAATCATGGTGCTGTTTCTGTTCGTAATCATGATGCTGAATATTGGTGAACACGCGACGGAAGTGGAGACGACATGGCTGCAGCCGGTCGTCTGGGCGTGGCCATCGGCCCTTGCCACGATATTGATCGTCGAGTTGATCTATGTGGCGGTCGAGGCCGGACGCCCCGCTGGACCGATGCACGTTGTAACGCCGAAAGAGATTGGCATCTCGCTATTCGGGCCTTACATGATCGGGGTGGAACTCACCTCGCTGCTTTTGATGTCGGGGCTGGTGGGCGCCTACCATCTTGGAAGACGCGCTTACAGAGAGGAGGAGCGATATGGTGCCGATACCGATCGAAGACGTGCTGTATCTGGCAGTGACGTTGTTCGCGCTGGGCCTGATCGGACTTCTCACGCGGCGTAATCTGATCTTCACGCTCATGTCGGTCGAGATCATGCTGAACGCAAGCGGACTTGCCTTCGTGGCCGGAAGCTACCAGTGGGGACAGCCGGACGGACAGGTCATGTTCATCTTTATCCTGGCGATGGCGGCCGCTGAAGTATCAGTGGGTTTAGCGCTTCTGCTGCAGTTCCACAGGCGCGAACCTAACCTGGATTCGGATAGGGCGAGCGAGATGCGGGGCTGATATGCGATCGCTGCTGTGGTTGATCCCGGCGCTTCCATTCGCCAGCGCAGCCGTGCTCGCTGTGTTCGGCTCGAAGCTTTCGCACAAAGTCATTGCCTTCCTGGGGACGGCCTTCATCGGCTTATCGGCCCTTGTATCAATTCTTGTTGCAGCAAGTTTTCTTTCCTCCACACCAGCTGAGAATGCGTGGGACCAGCATCTGTGGACCTGGATCAGCATCGGTAATTTCCGGCCGGAGATAGCTTTCTACTTCGATCCGCTAACCCTGGTCATGGTCCTGGTGATCACATTCGTCGGCTTTCTGATTCACCTCTATTCAGTCGAATACATGCGCGCCGACGAAGGATTTTCAAGATTCTTCGCCTATATGAACCTTTTCGTGGCGGCCATGCTCACGCTGGTGCTGGCGAACAATCTATTGCTCCTCTATTTAGGTTGGGAAGGCGTCGGATTATGTAGTTTCCTACTGATCGGTTTCTGGTATAAGGATCCGGCGAATGTGCGCGCTGCCAATAAAGCGTTCCTGGTAACGCGAGTTGGCGACACGGCGATGGCCATCGGCCTTTTTTTGCTTGCGACCCATTTGGGGACCTTGGACATCCAGGAATTGATGCGGCGAGCAACCGCCCAATGGCCCGTGGGCAGCGCGATCGGGATTGCGGCGGCCGCACTGCTGCTGGGAGGGGCTGTGGGCAAATCCGCACAGCTTCCCTTACAGACCTGGTTACCCGATGCGATGGCCGGTCCCACGCCCACCAGCGCACTTATCCATGCGGCGACCATGGTCACCGCAGGCGTCTACCTGATCGCGCGGACAAACGCATTGTTCACCCTGGCGCCACCCGTCGAATTCGCGGTTGCCCTTATCGGTGCGGCCACCATGCTGATGTCGGCGTTCAGTGCGATCGCACAGCATGATATTAAGCGTGTGCTGGCATACTCCACCATGAGCCAGATCGGGTACATGTTCATGGCGCTCGGACTCGGAGCATGGTCAGCCGCCATCTTCCATTTCATGACGCATGCGTTCTTTAAAGCGCTTCTCTTTCTCGCAGCCGGCGTGGTGATTCAGGCCATGCATCACGAGCAGGACATGTTTCGCATGGGAGGGTTGCGGTTCAAGCTGCCACTGGCTTTCTGGTCGTTCGTAATCGGTGGTTCGGCATTGGCAGGCTTGCCTTTGATCACGGCCGGCTTCTTCAGCAAGGATTTGATCCTTTGGCAGGCGTGGGCCGGTCCCAACGGGAATGGCGGGTTTTGGATCGCGGGCATGTTGGGCGCCACGTTGACGTCGTTTTATACGTACCGGCTCATCCTTCTCGTTTTTTATGGTCCTGAGAAGCTAAAGCTCTCCTACAAGCCAGGCGCTCTGGTTGCAATCCCGCTGGTCACATTATGTGTGCTATCGATAATCGGGGGCTATGTAAACACGCCGCCGGATTTCGGAGGAACACCGAGATTCTCGAACTTTCTAAGTGCTGTTTTACCCTCGCTCGAACAGGAACGCGTCGGGCCGATCACCGAGCTGAGCACCGCGCTCTGTGCCAGCATCTCCTTTGGAATCGGGCTGGGCTTCGCCTATTTTTTATATGCGCCGTGGCGGTCGAGGGTCCCGCGCGAGGACCCGCTGCTTCGACTCTGGCATGCAGGCTGGGGCGTCGATTGGTTGTACGGCAAGCTGTTCGTGGCCCCTGTTCAGTTTCTGGTGCGCAAGAGCACCACCGACATGGTCGACTACATTTACACGGGGATAGCGAAACTGGCGGAAATCGGCAACAGCACGCTGCGACTCAGCCAGAACGGCCGTACGCGCTGGTACGCGATGGGTATTGCGGCCGGTTTTGTCGCCTTGTTCGCGCTTGTACTACTCGTACGGTGATCGTGGAGCACACATGATTCTGTTGTGGCTGATCGTCATTCTGCTGGCTGGGGGAATTGTTTCTTTAGTGACCGGGCGCCGGAACCCACAGGCTGCGCGCTGGGTTGCGCTCGTGACAACCGCTTTCGAGTTGGCGCTCACCGCAGGTTTATGGATGAATGCTCCGGCTTCCAGTTCGCACTGGCTCTATGAATACGATCAGACCTGGATCCCGCAGTTTGGCATTCGCTTCCATCTGGCGATGGATGGCATGAGTCTCATACTGCTTGCTCTGACCTTCTTCCTGGGCCTGATGTCGGTGATCGCGTCCTGGTCGGAGATCGAGGACCGCGTCGGCTTTTTCCACTTCAATGTTCTATGGGTGCTGGCCGGCATCACCGGGGTTTTTCTCGCGGTAGACCTGTTCCTGTTCTATCTATTTTGGGAACTGATGCTCGTTCCGATGTATTTTCTGATTGGAATCTGGGGACACGAGCGAAGAATCTATGCCGCAATCAAGTTCTTTCTGTTTACCCAGCTAAGCGGCCTTTTAATGTTGGCGGCAATTGTCACCTTGGCGATTCTCTATCAGAGGAACACTGGTTCGTACAGCTTCGATTATCAATCGCTGCAGAATCTCCCGCTTACACCGGGTATTGCGCGCATCCTGATGCTCGGCTTCTTCGCAGCGTTTGCCGTCAAGCTGCCGGCATTTCCGGTACATACCTGGCTTCCCGACGCCCACACAGAAGCGCCCACTGCCGGTAGTGTAATCCTGGCCGGATTACTGCTGAAAACTGGTGCATACGGACTGATTCGCTTCGTTCTGCCGCTCTTTCCCGGGCCGGTCAAGGATTTTGCTCCTGTGATGATGACGCTCGGAGTCGTCGGCGTGCTCTATGGAGCATTGCTGGCCGTTTCGCAGCGCGATCTGAAGCGCCTGGTGGCTTACACGAGTGTCAGCCACATGGGCTTCGTTCTGATCGGGATCTTTGCCGGAAACCAAACGGCACTAACCGGCGCGTTTATCCAGATGGTGAGCCACGGCATCAGCACAGGCGGCCTATTCATACTGGCGGGCGCTTTACAGCAACGGATGCACACGCGCGAGATCTCGCGAATGGGTGGCCTGTGGACTACGATGCCTGCGCTAAGCGGAGCCGGTCTCTTTTTCGTCATGGCTTCTCTTGGACTGCCTGGACTGGGAGATTTCATCGGTGAGTTTCTGGTTCTCCTCGGCGCTTATCGGGCGAACGTCGGGCTTACCGCGGTTGCAACGCTCGGAATCATTGCAGCAACGCTCTACGGGCTGAAGATCAGCAGCCAGGTCTTTCAGGGACCGAATCGTCACGATTGGAGCATCCCTGATCTGCTCCCTCGCGAATGGGTGATCGTCGGATGCATGATGCCATGCCTCGTTTGGCTGGGGCTTTATCCCCAGTCCTTCATTCGTGTCTTTCAACCCGCCCCTGAAAAGTCCGCACCAAGCATTGCGCTACTACGGCGATGAAGCCGAGGGGAGAGCCACCGGAGATAAACCAATGACCAGCTCCATGCTACCTGCCTTAATGCCCCTGCTCATACTCGCTTTTACCTCGGTCGCCGTCATGGTCGGAATTGCCGTGCGCCGGAGCCACCTCCTGGCGGCTGTCCTCTCGCTTGCAGGACTTACTGCCTCTTTTGCCAGCCTGTGGCCGGCATTCGCTGCCGCCCCTGTGCGAATAACCGCACTCCTGATCGTCGACCATTACGCGCTGGTGTATATGGCGCTAATTCTGGCTGCGAGCGTCACGGTTGTTGTGCTCTCCTATCCCTACCTCGCCTGCCGCTCCGAACATAAGGAGGAGTTCTATCTTTTGCTCATTCTGGCGACCGTGGGCTCGATGGTGCTGGCGGCGAGCAACCATATGGCCTCCCTGTTCCTGGGCCTCGAGTTATTGAGCATTTCGCTCTACGCCCTGATCTCTTATCCGCGCACCGAGACTCTGCCGGTAGAGGCAGGGATCAAATATCTGATTCTGGCCGCTTCTTCATCCGCCTTTTTGCTGTTTGGACTAGCCCTTCTGTATGTCGCCGATGGAAGCATGGACTTGGGCCGAATCGCCGAACAGACATCGAATCTCAGCGGCGGAATTGTACCGTTAGCAGGAATGGTACTGGTGATTACTGGTATCGGATTCAAACTGGCCGTGGTGCCGTTTCACCTTTGGACACCCGATGTCTATCAAGGCGCGCCCCTGCCGGTAGCTGCCTTCATCGCAACGGTGTCCAAAGGCGGAGTTTTCGCATTTCTGCTGCGCTGGTTATGGATGGGAGGCCAGGCGAACCGCGCACTTCCTCTTGTCCTGGGTATCATCGCGATCGCTTCCATGCTGGCAGGTAATCTTCTTGCACTGCGTCAAACAAACGTTAAAAGGCTGCTGGCGTATTCGTCTATCGCGCACATGGGCTATTTCTTGGTCGCAGTCGTAGCTGGGGGCAGCCTGGGAAGAGCGGCCGCAACATACTATCTGGCAGCTTATATGGTGACCATCTTAGGAGCGTTCGCTTCACTACTCGCGCTCAGTGGCGACAACCGGGATGCTGAAACCTTCGACGACATTCGTGGGGTATTCTGGCGGCGGCCCCTGCTCGGCGCAGTATTTGCAGCGATGATCCTTTCCCTTGCGGGGATACCTCTGACAGCCGGTTTTCTGGGGAAATTCTATGTACTCACAGCAGGAGCGTCGGCGGGAGCGTGGACGCTCGTCATGGTATTGATCGTGAGCAGTACCATTGGCCTGGTTTACTATTTGCGCGTTATTGTCGCCATGCTCTCATTGCCTGAGCGTTCCGAAACCTACCCTACTCCGAGGCTGAGCGTTACTCTTGGTGTGATCCTGACGGCTTTGAGTTCAATTCTTTTGATACTAGGCGTTTACCCGGGACCTTTATGGGACACAATTAGATCAGCGGCTCAATAGAGTCGGCAATACCGCGCCATTCTGGCCCAATCAGGTCAGTGGCAGAGATCTCCCGCGATGTAGCGTTCGAGATGTGCAATGGCCTCGTCCTGAGACGTAACGATCCAGTTCACGAGATCGCCGATTGACAGAACGCCGGCAACGTGCCCGGCGGAGTCGATGACGGGTAAATGCCGGATATGATTTTCTGTCATTGCGCGCATGGCATCCTCGACAGACGTATCGCATTGAATTGTGATGGGAGAAGGAGTCATGATCTCCCGCACGAAGGTATCCTTCGATGATTTTCCTTGCAAAATAATCTTACGCGCGTAGTCCCGCTCGGAAACGATTCCGACCAGATGGCCGTCGTCAATGACAAGCAGGGCGCCCACGTGTCTATCCGCCATCATCTCGATCGCGGAATAAACGGACGCGCCGCAAGGTACAGAGAAGATAGTGCTTCCTTTTTGGCGAAGCACCATCGAAACGCGATCCAAAACTTTCATGTATCCTCCAGATAGCCAATTAATAGGCCCACCGGAGCCACATCCACGGTTAAAAGAGCTTACGCCCTGTGACATCGGCACGGGACTTAGTTTCATGCAACAGACGCTACATTGATTCACCAATTGTGATACAACGAACCAGCTAGTCGTACCATCTGGAAGCAGTATACGCCCAAGTTCAGGAGCATTCAAGCGACCCCTACTATTTCCAGAAATCTTACGATTACTTATCCTGGTACGACAGGTTCGAGGACGGATATGATGCAAAACGAGGTAGCAGCTTGCGGCTAGTGGCCGGAGTGGATCTCGGCGGAACGGCTATCAACTATACCTTTCTGAACGAGCAGGAGCAGTTCCTGATCCGGGAGTTGCATGAGTACCCCTCGCGATCCAAAGAGGGACCTGAGATTTGCCTTCAACAAATCGCAGAGGGACTCAACATCGCCGCCGCAAAAGCCGGCGTTCGGGTAATGGATCTCTCGGCTGTTGGCCTCGACACACCCGGGCCGGCGAGCGCCACCGGTGTGTTGAGCGCCAGAGGCTCAACCAATTTCGTTCATCCGAACTGGGCGGGATTTGACATCCCGCTGCACCTCGGGAAGAAGCTGGCAAAACCAGTTACCTATCTCAATGACGGGAATGCAGGCGCGCTGTGGGGCCACTTCGTACTTTTCGGGGCAGGGACGCAGGCGACTTCTGTTTCGGCCATCATCGGGACGGGTCTCGGCGGGGGTATTGTCATAGACGGAAACGTCCTGAAAGGCAGAAGAGGATTCGGGGGAGAACTGGGCCATGTCCTCATTCCCTACCGGAGCATTTCCGAAATAGACGAACTCAGGCCCGAGTGTAACTGTAACCGCTTGGGAGACCTGGAATCGCTCTGCTCGCTGACCGCAATTGAGGGGTGTTTACTGCCGTTTTTCCTGACCCGGTATCCCGCTCACGCTCTGGCCGGCGTCGATGCTCGTCAGGGCGCAAAACTCGTGCGAGGTCTGGCAGAGCAGGGCGATCCGATGTGCCAGGAAATCTTCCGGGTACAGGCCCAGGCACTGGGCCTGTTCTTCGACGGCATGATCAATACCTTCGACCCGGACGCTTTAATTGTGGGTGGAGGAGCGCTCGAGACGAAGCAAGAGTTTCAGCAATGGTTCGTCGAGAATATTCGTGCGGGTATGCCGAAACAACGCGCGGAGCAAGCGGATATTCCCATTCACGTGATGCCCAATGGCGACTCCGCCGGCGCCCGCGGTGTGGCGATCGAAGCGTTAAAGTTCGCCCGAAGCAGCGGGCTCGAATAACGGCCCGCAGGACCCCGAACACAGAGCAACATCAACTACTCACACCAAACCGCTACCGCGCGCTCAAAGGCGGGAATCTTCGCGATCAGTTTGTCGGATGTCCGCTCAGCAGGGATTTCGGAAACTGCCCCAAGGAATGGAAGAATGCGCACGCGAGAGCCGGCGCTTGCCGGGAAGCTCACAACCACATCGCTCACCGCTGTCGGACGCGGATTGCGCTTGGCACGGATGCCGCTGAAATTGTCGAGGAATACATGCGGTTTCCCATCGACCTCGGCAATTTGCGAGACGGTGAAAGGAGAAGCCGTTACTGTCACCTTTTGTGCAGACACTTCCGGAAGAGGCGCGCTCGGTATGGGTATGTACAACCGGTAACCGTGCGCGGCCTGTGACCGCAGAAGCCCCATTTCCTCAGCCGCGATATATCGTGCCCCAGGAGCGATTAGTACTCGACCACGAAAGTCGGAAAGGGTTCGGGGAGTGACGATCTGAACTTCCCGATGGGACGCCAGTAGCAGCTTCATGACTTGCTTATACGACTTCGTAAACTCTTCCGGGTAATAGTTCCTTGTCTGAGGCGAGAAGTAAACGCCAATAGGGTCGACCGGTCGGCGAAGGTCGTAAAATACGTGCTCATGCTGTCGGATCCAGCCAAATACCTCAGTTCGCGTGGCGAAGTCGTTCGACTCCGACATGACGTGTCCCTTTGCGTCCCACGAGTTTGCGCCGGCCGTCAATTGGGCTGCAAAAAGCGTCTTCATAGAGTCAGAAATGCTCACTCCCTTTTCACCGTCCCAGGAATAGTTCAACATCCAGCTCGGCTTCTCGCCAGCAATAGCTCGAAAGGTGAACATGCCGATCATTTGATCGATCCAGTCGGGGACTGATTTTGAAGCAGCCATCGAGTCGCCCATGCCCTGGTATTCGTGCGCGATAGCATCAACGACTGTATAAAGCTGATAGACATCGGCTCCCACGAGCGGTGCTGGCTCCTCGATTCCCGGATAGATCTCAGCGATGGTAAGGCAGTGAGGATTCGCCCCTTTCACATTCGTATCGATCTCCTTCATAAATTCGGTGATAGTGCGAATACGGAAATCGATCCAGCTCCGGAAGTGCGGGTCCGAGACATTCCCAATGTCGATATCGTGAAGCGCATCGAGACCCGTTTCGCGCCGGAATGCGGCAACCGTGTTCTCATCGAAGCTCGCCCAAGTGTCCTCCCAGCCGTTGAAGTGCGTCATCCAGTAAGGGATGTCGACATAAACGCCATCGATGCCGGTGGCCGCAATCTGGCGAACGATGCCCATGTAACGCGTGCGCCATGTTGGAGGAAATGGTGAAAGCCAGACATCTTCGTCACCATGCTTGATCCAGAAAGCGGTCCCTCCGCCGAAAACGGCAGGCTTCCCTTTGATGTTCCGCTGGACCCAATTGGGATGATCTTTAAAGAGCGAGTGTGGGGTGCTCGCAGCGTTTGCCGTTATGCATTCGAGACCCGCTATATAGACAAACGCTTTGTTGCCTGCCCGATGCGCTTGATCGGCCGCCTCGCGGATCGCCTTCAGCTTCGGTACAGGGTCGAGAAAGCTTTCGTACCGGCCCGGAATGTCATTGTCCACTTCGATGCCGAATACGTTGCTGGCCTGCGACTCGGCAACGATTGCAGCGGCGTTATCGGCGTGCAGGCTATGGCCTGCGATTCGGACGTAATGACTCCAATCCTGGCCGGCGAACACAGATCTCCCAACCAGGATCAGAGCGAAACAGAACCGCACTCTAAAACTCGACCCGTGCGACCAACTGAATCTGCCGGGGCTTGAATCCGCTCGCGAGCGTCGCGACGTTACCGAAAAGTGGGTCTCCATAAGAGATATTGGGCAGCCCGAAGCGCGTATAGTTGAGCGCATTAAATGCCTCAAAACGCACCTGCAGCTTAAGCGACTCCCGGATCGCGAATTCCTTTCGCATGGCAGCGTCCATATTCCAGATCCTATCGGTGCGGAGATTCGAAAAGTAGCGGGGAGCGTTCCCCAACTGCTGGTCACCAGGGTCGGCAAAACAATTCACGTTAAAGTAGGGTGCCCCGGTGGCAGCCGCCGTGTGATAGCTGATTCCGCTCGCAGGATTCGGACAGGTCACGTCAGGCCGTTGGGTTCCGTCCGCAAGGCGTGGAAGGCTCATGCCGATTGGAATCGGGTTACCCGATTGGAAAGTGAAGGTCGAAGAAACCGACCATCCGCCAATAACCGCGTCAAGCCAGGGACTCATGTGGCTTCCGACAGGCAGCCCCCTCCCCACCGGTATCGTCAATGTGAAGATGCCCGAGAGCCGGTTTGGCGTGTCATTGGCGCTTACGCCATATTCGCTCTTCAGCCGGTCCAGCGCCTGGGGCGCTCCATACGTGTAATAGCCAATCCAGCTATTGGCGCCAGAGGAGCTGTCGTCGGTGTAGCGCGAAAAAGTGTAGTTGCCCTGAAAAGTGTAGTATTTACCGTTGGTTTTCTCAAAGCGCAACTGCAGGGAGTCATAGCGTGAGTTGGCGGCCAGCTTTGGCAAGCCATCGTACTCGCCGTCGAACTGCGGGTACGGGCGCAGCAGGTTCAGCAGGGGAATCGTCGCGTTGTTATAAATCGAGTCGGGCTCATTGAAGATCGCCTTGGGCCCCGTAAACAGGGGTTGAAACGGATTCGCCACCAGATTCGAGAGATCATCGCTTGTGTACTGGCTTCGAACATCGGTCGAAATGAAGTTGCGATTTCGTGTAAATCCCCAGCTTCCCCAGGGCAGGTGCGTACTTCGATTGGCCGAATAGTCTGCTGCAACGACGATGCTATGGGGAAGTGAGCGCTGGATACCAACGCTCCACTGGTAGATGTCGGCGTTGCGGTCGGTCTCATAACTCAAGTCGCTAGGATTCGAAAAACCCCAGAGCGCGACCGGACCGTATTTTGTCCCTTGCGGGCCGGGCAGACCCGTGGGAAACGGATCGGCGAGGGTCGCGTATTGGCTCTGGTAGCCGTCTAGAGAAAAACGAATCGGCTCCGACTTCGAGAATGCCGGTCCCGCGTATTGAAAGTTGGTCGCGATGTTGTTGCCGTAGTAGATCCCGCCCCCGGCACGAATCACCGTCTTGGGCGTGAGAGCAAACGCCACCCCGAGCCGAGGGGCGAAGTTGTTACGATCTGCTGGAATGTTACGCCCGATCGGACCCGGAAAGATCGTGGTGCCCTGAAGCGGCCCGGAAGTCAATGGCAGGCCTGGAACCGTGATGCCGCTGTTGCCCGTGAAATCCGCAAACTGGACACGGTTGTAGCGCTCTGTGTAGGGACCGCTCCACTCGTAGCGGATGCCGAGATTCAGCGTCAATCTCGGGTTCACCTTCCAGTCGTCCTGGAGATAGAACGCCGTTTCCGTGGATTTGTCGGCAACCCTCGGCCGTATGGTGATGTAGGAGTTGTTGTCGCCATAGCCGACCAACAGCCCTGCAATGGGGTTACCCTGCGTGATGTCGCCTGCCAGGGGATCATTAGCTGTCGTGATTTGCGAAAAACCGAATGTACCGGTAGAGGAATCCGGTTGCCAGAAGTTGTTATAGAAAAGGCGCTGCTCGGCGCCCGCCTTAATGGAATGCGCGCCGCGAACCCAGTTAAGGGAACCGCCGTACGTGTACAGGGTATGAGCAAAAGCCGTGTCTACGCAGCATTGAGTGAACAGACCGGTATAGGGCCCATCGTCCATATTGATTGTCGGCATGCGGGTGAGGCCATTGGCGTCGAGGACGGACGGGAAACCGACAGATTGCAGACTCGGATAGGTGGTGAACCCGGGGGCGTCCACCCGATCGAGTCCCGCGCGCAGATCCAACAGTACGTTTGGTCTGGCCATCCAGACGTAATCGAGCGTGGCGTTGTGAACCCGCGCTGCGTAATTCGTTCCATCGCCAAAGTTACCGCTTCCAAGAACCGTCGGCACGGTCGAGTCATTGCCGAGATGGCTGTAGCGCACGGAAAAACGCTGGTTCGAAGTGAACTGGTGGTCTATCTTGGCGTCCAGCTGATACTGGTGAAAAGTGCTCAGCACGTTCGTGCGGAAATTGTTGGTTTGCAGCAGCGGGTCGCCCTGCTGGTTCGGCGCTGGATAAAGCGCGGCGACAGCCATACCTATGGGACTGAGCTGTGATGCAGGAATTACGTTACCGTTGTAACCCGCGCGTGAGCCCGGATCTCCGGAAAGGGGATCGTAGATGATATTGGGTACCGGATTTCCATTTTCGTCTGCATAGTAAGCTTGCGAGAAATCTCCATTGCGCTCGGCCAGCGTCGGCACGGTGGTCGCGATCTGGACCGGTGAGGAATCGGTCTGCCTCTCGAGGTCAAAAAGGAAAAACGTCTTCTCTTTTTTGATAGGACCGCTGATCATACCGCCATATTGGTTGTGGCGATGGGCAGGGCGAGGCAGGCCCGCCGAATTGCTGAAGAAATCGTTGGCATCCAGGCCCGAACGCTGGCCAAACCACCAACCGCTTCCGTGAAATTTGTTGCCGCCCTGCTTCATGAGGACATTGATTACGGTGCCCCCGTTGTTTCCGAACTCCGAGGAAAAGCTGTTGTTTTCGACCTTGAACTCCTGAATCACCTCTACTGAAGGCTGGTAATACACGTTGGTGTTGGCGCCTTCTCCCTGCTCGGGGGCGCTGGTGAGGGCTCCATCCAGCCGTACTTCAGCCGTTGCATTGCGCTGCCCGTTCGAGATGAAATTGGTTCCGGATGGGTAGTTGTCTGCGATTCCCGAGCCCGGCGACTCGGTTACTCCTCCTGCGAGGAAAACGAGGCCGAAGTAGCTGCGCCCATAGAGGGGAATGTCGCGAGTAGACGCACCGGAGACAGTGGTGCCGATGGTCGCGCCCCCTGTGTCGAGCAATGGAGCTGCTTCGGTTACGTCGACCGAAGAAGTCACGGTGCCGATCTCGAGCCTCACGTTGATCACCGTTTGCTGGCTGACCGCAAGCACCATATTCCTTGATTCGTAGCGTCGGAAGCCGCTACTCTCCACGGACAGATTGAATGTGCCCGGCCTCAGACCGTTGAACGTGTAACCGCCATGGGCACCGGTTCTTTGCACGACGGGAATGTTAGTGGCAATATCCGTAAGGGTAACGGTTGCGCCCACTACAATAGCGCCCGCGGGATCTGTCACCGTTCCCCGTATCTGCGCTTCGTAACCGGCCTGGGCCAGCATGATCGCCGGTAGGAACAACAGCAAGACCAGTGCCCCGATAACGCGATTCCAAGGTGTTACTGAGAGGTCGCCGAGTCGGCAAGGCGAGCCCATGAAGCGTTTCATTGAACCCCCAAATTTCTCCAATTGTATACATAATTTGCGTGAAGCGGAGATCGGAAGCCTGGCTCCGCCACGGAGCCTTTACCGGTTCGCGAACCGAACCGCCGCTCTGTATAACGGCAACGTAATTGCTTTATAGTAGAGGCGATAGGAGGTGGGCTTGCATGCGAACGTTTTATTCAGCCTGCCTCGCTGCGTTCTTGTGCCTGGCCCCAGCGTTAACGTCGGCTCAGAAGCCACCGGGATCGAAAAACCCGCAGATCGATGTTCCGAGCCAGCGCGTTCCGATTAACGCCTTACCGCCGCCGAAGTCCGACGCTCACAGCCATCCTCCGGACAATCGCACTGGGACCTCGCCGTGCGGCTATACGCGGTACGCCGCCTATAAGGGTTGCGCCGGGTCACAGGCACAGCCGGGGCCAGCCTGGAAGGACACAACCGGGTGGTTCTCAACGAGACGGCAACCAACCACAACCGGTGCCACAGGACCGCCGCGCTTACAGCCTGGCCTCTGGGATTTGGCGTAGGCTTATTCGACGGACTTTCGATTGGGTCCCTCCCCGAACCGGCGGCGCGCCAGGTTAGCGAACAACTCAATCGCAATGGTCCTCAGTTTCCTGAATCCCTCCGTATGAGCGACTTTCGCGTGACAGGATTCGCTAAGGGTGGCTGGCCGGTGGTAGTGGACTATGAGGCTGAACAAGGAACCTATGTCTTGCTGACGATCGTGACGCAAAACTCGCCCCCCGCTCAGGCGGTACTCGCGGTCCCGCAAACCGGCCGGCGTCTGCAACTGCTGCGTTTGCCGGCCGAATTCGGAACGACATTGAAGAGCGCCACATTTTCGATCGACGCCGCCGCGAGTGCTATAGATCAGGCGCCGCGCTACCTCCGGATTTATGGCTTTGGCTGCGGAGCTAAAGCGGTTGGCTCGGTCGCGATTGATGAGTTGCGCTTTGGCCCGGGAGCCGTAACGGTATCTGACCCGAAAACTCATTTCGGCTTTCACACTCATACGATGTTCGACAAAATGAAGGCGGAATTCATGCAGATTGCGATGGTCGATCATTCGATCGAGGGCCAACTCTTCGACAATAAGAAGATCGATCGTCGAGTGGCCGAGGGTGAGAGTATCAACGATCAATGGAGTGCCAAGAAAGCGAAGACGGGGCCAATTCAGTTCCGGGTGCGGGGATGGATGACCGTGCGCGGCGATAACACGGGCGGCGACTGGGTATCAGCCTTCTCGCCCGATCTTGTCTTTAAGCAATAGTCTCGGTTCAGGACCCGGGCTATCGCATGTACTCGATCACCAGCCGACGCTGGTTCTTCCCAGCCATATTCGCGATAGCGCTTTTGGTTGAGCTACTCGGCCTGCGTGCTACCTGGAAAATTGACACGCAGACCGACTCGAAGCTCCGCACATTGCAGATTCGCTCAGGCTATGAACTGTTGCTCGAAGAACCGCCAAGTAAAAGTGCCCAGCCGATTCTTTCTTACAATGCCACGCCGCGACACAATCATCGGCTGACTCTCGATATGCGGAGCGCCCGTCTTTCCGAAGAAAGTCTGCGGCTGATTGCCATGCTCGATCCGCCAAAGACGTCGGGTCGGCTCATCTACGCCCCCGATCCTTCGGAAAAGACAAGCGGAGGGGCTGCCTGCCTTGCCACCTTCAGGGTCGAGTTCCCAGGCGATACGAATCCGGACACGAAAATGGATCGGTGGTCGGTCGAGCTTGCTCCTCCCACGCGAGACGATGTGTTCGACCCTCCCACCACACGACTGGTTCATGTCGTCAGTTCGTTGCCCTTGGCCGTCCGGCTAAGCGCCAATTCGCCCGACGGCGCAAATGGCCCCGGATGCCACAATCTGTTATCCATCGGAAGCTGGCAACAGGTAATTGGCAAAGATGCCGAGCTTGCTTTTATAGCTGATCCCGCCTCGCTCATCAACCTGACGCTGTCATCGTCGTCCTTTCAATCGGGCAAAGACGAAGTCGAATCACTCGAGATCGAACATTTGTTGCCAGAGCGGCTCTCCATCAGACCTTTCGGCCTCACTCGCGTTATACAATCGCGTACTCGCGCCGGCACTCCGCCACTGACGGTTACCGATCTTCGTCTGGGTAACAATTTCTTCGATCTGGAACTCACCGGGAAAGCAGGTATCTCGATTCCGGAGTTCCTCGGCTGGACAAAATGGCCGATTCTCGCGGTGCTCGATTTGCCTCTGTTGGCCTGCGCTATCGCAGTCTTCATGCTAAAAAAGACAATCTTCATAAGTTACTCCTGGACAGATCGAGATCAAGTCATGCCGATATATGAGCGCCTGAAGCAAGCGGATCTTCAGGTATGGATTGATAGTGAGCAGCTTCGAGGCGGCGTCGATTGGGAGGAACGCATTCGGCGCGAGATGCTAAAGTGCCGTCGCGTCGTAGTCTTCCTTTCCCATTCGCTCAACGACGGCGGGTTTTTTTTGGTCGAGTTGGGTCTGGCCCGTGCGATCGCGAACGACCGCTTCAAGCGAAAGAAGTTCCTTATTCCGGTGAGACTTGAAAAGTGTCCGATTCCACCCATCCTCTCTCCTTGGAATGCAATTGATTTGTTCGAGGCGGATGGGGAACGCCGCCTGTTTGAAGATCTCGGGGTTCGGCAGGCGCAACGCGCCACGCGGCAGCTCTAGTCTCAATTAAACACCGGGTCGAGTGGCGAGCGAACGCGGGAGATCACAGTTGTAACTCGCCGAATTTACATCTTGTTGTCAACTGCTTTACAGAAGTACCGAATCTGTATACAGCCGTGAACGTCCAAGCGAGTGGGGACGGCTTTTGGGAGAACGCTGAAGCGAACAAGGGGGCCGAAAAGGTAAGTCGGGCGGCCTTTCAGCTTTGAGCTAATTCAATAGCACAAAGGAGATCAGTTCGAGACCGTGACATTAGGAACGATGCGCTTTTGCCTCGGCCTCGGCTGCGAAAAGGAGGACTTCAGAGTGTGGCAACGAACATGCATCACATTTAGCGGCAAAGATGATTGGATTGTTGTGGAGCAGTGGAAAAGGACTTGAAAATGGAAAACGATCAGACAAGGTTGAACGGCGTATGTAGACGTTGCGGGTGCAACGAAGCTCTTGCATTGGCAGACGCCAGGGCAGTTGGTTTTCAGGACGAGTTCCTGGCCGGCATCTACACTTGCTGCCAAGTCGTTCAATGGGCTGACGAGCAGTGGGTTGCCTGGCAGGATGCGGCGCGTGAGGACGGGAGGGGCCCTGAAGAAGTCACCAGGCCTCTGGAAGTCGGACCAGACGCAGCGTTTGTTCCTGTTCTCGTCAGGAAACCCAGATTCCCACTTGGCCCCAAGCAGTGAAGAGGCACCCGATTGCCTCGCACTGTATATCTCGAAGCAGCGGCTAGAACGCAGGATCTCCTCACCACAAAGTGGATGCTGCGCAGCTACGGCTGTGCGATCGCATCAACGTGGCACGAGGAATCGATACTTTCTTCGAGCGGTCATCAGAGCCATTGGGCTCGGCAACGGCTTGAAGAGATGAAGCTATGTGACACGCTCGTCGTTGTTCGAGGACAGGAGAAAGAACTGCCTCTCGAGGTGGGCTTTACAGTGGGATTCGCAGTCGCTCGCAACTTAAAAGTGATCTGGTTGGGCTCGCCAATCAACCTGCCGGATTGCTTCGGAACGATCCATTTTCTCGCCACGCTCGACGAATTTCGAAAACAACTCCTGCTAGATGATGATCCACGGCCGACGTGCCCTCCAAACGATTTACTCGCTGCTTGAAGGTTTACCGGGCTAAGCGGCTGGCCGGATGTTCTGATTCACGCGAAAGAAGTTCTGGGGATCGTATTTGGCCTTGATCGCCGCGAGGCGATCGTAATTTCCTCGGTAGGTTGCCCGGATCCGGTCTTCACCTTCTTCCATCATGAAATTCAAATAAGCCCCGCCGGCTCCGAATGGATGCAGCGCCTCGTAATAGCTTCTGGCCCAATCGGTGATCTTCCCGCTGTTCGCTGGATCGGGGTCCACTCCCACAATCACCTCACTCCAAACGGCATCGCGATAGCTGAACGCGGTGTCGGCTTCTGCCACCCGGTTCACTTTTCCATTCACCGGATACAGGTGCATGGTCGACTGCCAGGTTGGCATAAGGGCCGCGTGCTCGAGATGTTTTTCGATCGCCGCATCGCTGAGCTCCCGGAAGAAATCGGCTTTCCAGTACCATTGCAGCCCCGTAGGATAAATGCCATCGAACAGCCCCTGTAACATCGGAAACGGCATCGGCACAAAGAATTCGAAAACCGGCGGCCGGTAGCTGCGAATTGGTTCCAATATCGCATTCGCCTGTTCCATCGAACCCTGATAGCACCACACGATTCCACACATTTTGCGTAGATGCAATTCCTCGGGGAAAGGCGGCCCCGGCGGCACGCTCATCACGGCGAAGAAGCCATTCATTTCTTCAGGCGCCCGCGTGATGAACTCCCGGTACCACTTCATGACGTCTGCCGCATCGTCCATATTCCAAAGCATTGGCCCGGCACAAACGGTGTCAACCGGATGCGCCTCAAACAGGAATGAGGTCGCAATGCCGAAGTTCCCCCCTCCGCCCCGCACAGCCCAGAACAGGTCTGCGTTCTCCTCCGCGCTTGCGACCACAAAACTGCCGTCCGCGAGCACCATATCGACGGAGAGGAGGTTGTCGATCGTCAGTCCATACTTGCGGCTCAGATGTCCCATTCCCCCGCCCAATGTGAGCCCGGCTACACCCGTGGACGCGACGATGCCCGAAGGCACTGCCAATCCGAATGCGTGCGTTGCATGATCCACATCGCTCCATTTGCAGCCGGCGCCAACGAGAACCGTGCGCGAGGAAGGGTCCACCCTCACATAGTTGATCTGAGCCAAATCAATGACGAGACCGTTATCGCAGACTCCCAACCCGGCCGCATTGTGGCCGCCACCACGGATCGAAACCCCCAATCCGTTACTTTTTGCCATTCGCAAGGCGGCCATTACATCGGCGACATCGGTGCACTTAGCGATCAACCTTGGTTTGCGATCGATCATCCCGTTATAGACTTTCCGCGCCTGCTCATAGGCGGCATCTTCGGGCTCGATCACTGCACCGCGAAACTGTCCACGAAAATCCGTAATTGCCTGCTGTAACGACATTGACCTTCTCCTTACGTCCGACGTCCGGGGACTCCATTGCGTCCGACTAATCTACTTTGCGCTTTTGAGCGTTCTAAGAGCGTTCTGTGGAGGAGATTTAAGCCGTTCCGCTTGCACGAAGGGATAATTTTCTCTCTAACGCCAGAGAGCCACACTGGCGAGCCGCTTCCAGCCCTCGCCGGAAGCTGGCTTGCGCCGCTTCAGGCTTTCCTTCCGCCGCCAGCAGATCGCCCTGCACGCGATGCAACTCCGCGAGGGTCCATCTTTCTCCATTCTTGTTCGCAAACGCGAACCCGGTGGAGAGACTCGCCAGCGCCTCACCAATCAGACCGGCGCGTCCGAAGGTTTCTGCCAGCAGCGTGAAATAGTAAGGCAAGCGGACTTCGGCACCCAATGTGCATAGCCTTTCGAGCCCTTCGCGAAGTTGGGCCAGCCCGGCTCCGACATCACCCTCCGCTGCGGATGCCCAACCCGTCAGTACGTTCGCCATTGCCAGGTAATAGGCAAAGCCATGGCGAACGCACAGTTCCACTGCCTGCCGCCCAAGGTCGAATGCCGGAGCGCTCTCGCCTCGAAAAACGTGCAGCATCGCAGCATAATTGAGCGCAATCGCCTCGCTGAACGGATGGCCCATCTGCCGCGCCTTGGCAATTGCTTTTGCAGCATGATCATCGCCCTGATTCTCCTCCTGGCGATGCCATCCAGTATGCGAAAGGTAAGAACGGCAAAAAAACCAAATATCGGGACCCGCAAAGAGCGCCAGTACAGACTCCGTGGCCCCGCTGTGATAACGCATGGCAGCGGTCAAATGCTCGAGTGACGCCTGCAGTTCGCCCAAATGAAACAGGCTGCTTCCGAGGAAGAAGTTCCCCGCCAGCATCAGCCCCGGCGTAGGCTCCCGCTCCGCTACCCGCAGAAGCTCTAAGCCAACCTGGCGCGCTCTTTCGAGATCCCCGCTCACAATATGAAAAACCCAGACACCACTGAGAATCACGAAAATGTTCCGATCGTCAAGCCGCCTTGAAAGTTCGAGCGCACGCCGGTAAGTCTCGCCCACTTCCGGTGCAGAATACCCCTCCGTCGTCACCAGAGCCAGGCCCAAGCCGACCAGCAGATCCAACTCCTGTTTCATTCTTCGCTCAGAATCGGGCAATCCGCGGCATAATTCGAGTGCCCGTTTCAGAAGGTCCGCCGCTTCCTTCTCCGCATAGCGTTGCCGCGCATGAGCTGCGGCTCGCGAGTAATGGTCGATGGCTTCTTCGGCCATTCCGGCCTGTTCGAAGTGCGAAGCAATTTGCCCGTTCCAGCTGTCAATGTCGGCACCGTAAACCTCAACCAGAGCTCGCGCAACGCGCCGGTGCAGGTAGCGCCGGCGCACCAAAGTCAGTTCCGCGCAAGCAACTTCGCGCAAACGATCGTGGGTGAAGTCGTACTCCGTGCTTCCACGGCTTTCGACTATGCGCCGACGCCACAATTCGTCAAGTGCGTGTGAAACACTCGCTTCGTCCCAGTCCGTCGCATTCGCCAACAAATCAAACGAGAAGGGCCGGCCCACCACGCCAGCCAAACCCGCGAGTTCATAGGACGCTGTCGTGAGCTGTGCCAGACGCCCGGCGATGACGGCGTGCACACGCGTGCTCTGAAGGCCCGCCCGTACGCTCTCTACTACGAACAACGGATTGCCGCGAGTGGCCTGAAAGATCTCTTCCACGCTCGCTTTTTCGAGCGGTTTCGCCGCTTCGAGGCGCGCCAGTTCCGCCGTATCCCGCGCATCGAGTGGCTCAAGTGGAATTTCCGTAACCATTCCCAAAGGGCGAAGCCCTGCTATGAACCGAGTAAATGGATGCTCACGGCCCGTCTCCTCTGCTCGCACCGTCCCGAGGACGAGGACGCCCGAGGCGGCCGCGGAGGTCAACAGCGAGTTGAGCCATTCGAATGTGTCGGAATCGCACCATTGCATGTCGTCGACATACAACAGAAGCGGTCTTCGATCCTTTCTGAAAGCAGCATTCAGCGATTCGTAGAAATGAAGACGCTGCCAGCTCTCCGGCAGCGTACCCGACTGTCCCGGACCGAGCGTTTCGGGCTCCAGAAACTGTTCGCGGATTTCGGGAACAAGTCTTGCCAGTTCCGCCAATTGCATCCGTCCGAGTTTTGCCCAGCCCGCGCGCACGGCATCGGAACGCAGCCACTCCGCTACGGGCGCGTACGCGACTTGCCCTTGTCCCATGTAACAACGGCTGCGCGCCGCCGCATGTCCTTGCCGAATACACGATTCAAACAACTCGTCGGCGAGCCTAGTTTTGCCGATTCCAGGCTCACCCGAAATCACAGCCACTCGTGGACCACGGTCGATCACCGATTCCCAGACCGACACCAACCGATGCCGTTCAGTTGTGCGACCAACCAGTACCCGCCCCTTCTGCGTTTCCAGTAAGGGCTTCGCAATAGAAGACACGAGTACTCCGGATCCGGATGCCGGCTCGCGTGAAGTCCCGGGCTCGGCTTTCAGAATTCGCTTGAACAGCGCTTGCGTTTCCGGACCGGGCTCCACTCCCATTTCGCGCCGTAGTATGCGCATGCACTGGTGATAAGCGCGTAACGCACCAGCGCGATCGTGGTTGGCTGCGTGAAGCCGGATTAATAACTGGTGATGCGGTTCCGAGAGCGGATCTTGTGCGATGAGCCGGTCGGCCCACGGAATCGCGGCCGCGTATTCCCCCTGCTCCTCGAAGAGAGTTGCAAGGCGTTGCAATACATTCGCAAGCCGTCTCCGGTACTCCTCGCGCAGCGGTATGAGCCAGTCGTCGTAAAGGGCCGGAAGCAGGTCGTCTTGATAAAGCTCAGCGGCGGTTGTCAGAAGTTTGATCTCCTGAGCGCGATCATTCTCTGTTTGTGCAGCAGTGGCCGCTGCTATCGCGGTCTGGAATTCGACAACATCAACCGAACAAGATGTATCCAGCCGCCACTGAACTGCAAATTGATCCGTCACCAGCGAATTGCATTCTGGAGGCAATGCTCGTTTCAGATTGTGAAGAAGTTGACGTAGATTTGTCCGCGCCTGCGATTCCCGCGATGCCGGCCATAGCAAGAAGGCCAGCCGCTCCCGCGGATGCGGGGTGTCTCCGTGCAGGATCAGGTATGCGATGAGTGAATGAAGGCGGGTCGTGTTGACGGCAGTTACCGGCCGTTCCGCGATACAAATGCGCAGATTGCCGAACAAGCTGATCCGCATCTAGGCTGATTACGTAGTGTATGACTTCCCGGCGGGATTAGCGCACGGGCCGCGGTTGTTTAGCAAGTCCAGGGAATCGGAATATGACAAGAAATTGACCCGGCGGCGATTGACATGTGTTTGCCGTCCGAGTATATTTAACCTTATAGTTAATTAACCGAGGGGCCATCGAAAAAGAAGCCTTCAGGCTGTTTTATGAGCATAATCTCTAGAGATGTCCCAAGAGAAATTTGGCCCCTTCGATCCGCACGCTGCCGATGCCGTGGGTGAACTAGCCTGGTTGATCGCGGATGAATTTGTGAAAGCCTTCGACGACCTGTTCCTGGATATAGTCCGACCTGATTTGAGTGAACCCGAAGCTGCAAAGACTGCGGGAAGTTCGTAGAGTTTGATAATTATGAACATTTGGAGCGATCTGAAATCCGCCTTTCGCTCACTGGCTCGCGCCAAGGGGCTAACTGCAACAATTGTGTTCACGTTGGCGTTGGGGATTGGGGCCAATGCCGCAATCTTCGCTCTTGTTCGTGGCGTGCTTCTACGGCCGCTTGTAAATCGCGATGAAGCGCGGTTGCTGTATATACGGCAAGCGGCGCGCAATATGGAGAACGCAGCCTTTTCCGTTCCCGAGATACGCGATCTTCAAGAGCGAGTCAAAACCATCAACAAGTTTGGTGATTTTTCCGTAATCGGCTTCACGATGGTAGGGTTGGGCGAGCCCCGCGAAGTTCGTTCGGGGGTTGTGAGCGGAACCTATTTTGACGTCATGGGCCTGCACCCGGTTCTGGGCCGATTGCTGAACCAGCGTGATGATGGTCCGAACGCCGCCGGCGCCGTCGTATTGACATACCGCTTCTGGAAGACGGTGCTGAAGGGGGACCCGGACGTACTCGGCAAAAAGCTCCGGCTCGGCGATCGCATGGCGACCGTGGTGGGTGTTCTTGAACCTTGCGTTCCATATCCATCGGAGACCGAGATTATTGCCAACATCGTCACAAGTCCGCATCACTTATCCGCCACCATGGTTACCGGGCGGGTTCACCGCATGACGGAGCTATTTGGGCGGCTGGCTCCGGGGGCTACTCTCGAGCAAGCGCGTTCAGAGCTGCGCTCGGTGTATGCCACAATACTCAAGGATCACCCGGAAGCGTACCCAGCCAAGGCCGATTTTCGGATCAGCGTCCTTCGCCTTCGCGATCAGATTACGTCGCGTGCGAAGACAGTGCTTTGGGTTTTGCAAGTAGCATCGCTTCTTGTCTTCATCATTGCCTGTTCGAATGTCGCGAATCTGATTCTTGCGCGAACCATGCGACGAGAGGGCGAATTGGCAATTCGGGCCGCGCTCGGCGCCAGTACCCTTGTGCTCCGCCGTAATCTACTGGCCGAAAGCCTTCTATTGTGCGTCACGGGATCGGTACTGGGCGTTCTGATTGCGCGTCCTATGGTGGCTATCCTCGCTCGCTACGCCTCACGCTTTTCCATTCGGGCGCTTGATCTTACCGTCGATTCCAGTATGCTCTGGGTGAGTGCGCTGTTGGCAATCATTGCGGCGGTGCTCCTGGCCTTTGTTCCACGCCTTCCTTCGAGCAGTGCCTCTTCCGGAACCGCGCTCGCTGGAAGCAGTCTGCGTGTTGCCGGTGGCGCGAACCGGCGTTTGCGCATTTTCGCAATTACGCAGATTGCGGCTTCTTTCGTCCTCCTCGCGGGGGCGAGCATGTTGCTCAAGACCTTAATTTCCCTCGAGACAACACAAACCGGCTTCGAAATGAAGAGGGTGCTTGCCGTAAACGTCCCCATCGTGTCGTACGGGCGGAAACCCGAACAAATCACGGGATTTTACAACGAAGTGATTCGCCGCATCAAAGAACTGCCAGGCGTGGATGGTGTCGCTGCCGGCTCGCAGGTCCCCTGGCGGGATGCAGGCAGTCTTGGACCCGGGTTTAACTTTTCAGCGGATGGCCACCCGCATCCCGCGGGCGACGAAGACCCGCGGGCCCAGATGCGCATTGTTTCGCCGGGTTACTTCGCGGCACTTGGAGTTCCGCTTCTTGCGGGCCGGGATTTCGACCAGTCCGATCGAAGTTCGAGCGAGCCGGTCGTGATCGTGAGCCGGAGCCTGGCGCGCGCAATGTTTCCGAATCAGGATGCGGTCAACCACCATGTGGAATGGACCGATCCGGTCATGAAGTTCATCGATATCAGCATGGGGCCAAGACGGATTATTGGCGTCACGGCCGATATCGACGATGAAAACGTGGTGCCGGGAACTCCGATTACTATCTATTCGCCGCTCGAACAGCAACCTTGGGGAGGCCGTCTTTTCGTTCATGTTCGCAGTAATCCGTATTCGCTAGTCCCGAAGATCACGCACATTGTTCACGACCTTGCCACCGATCAACCGGTAGAACACGCGGCGACTCTCGAAGACGTGCGGGCTGAGGTGCTCGCGCCGAACCGTCTGAACGCTTTAGTGTTTGGTGGCTTCGCGGTTGTGGCGCTTTTGATCGCGCTGGTGGGTGTTGCGGGCGTGCTAGCCTTTTCGGTCAGCGGGCGGACGCGCGAGTTTGGCGTTCGGCTGGCCATCGGATCGCAGCCACGGAACTTGCTCGCCGGAGTGATCAAAGATGGTGTTGTCATCGCGGCTTGTGGGGTAGTGGCGGGCGCCATCTTCGGATTCTTGTTAGCACGCATAGCCGGCAGCTATTTCCTGCAAGTGCAGCTGCCAGGCGTGTGGCCGATCTTCGGCTCTATGGTTTTGCTGCTGGCGGCGGCCGTCATCGCCTCAGTCGTGCCTGCCGCCCGCGCTGCACGCGTGGATGTAATGCAAGCTTTGCGGTCCGAGTAACGTTGGCGCGGGCGCAAGAGTGTACGAAGACCGCCACGCCCACGCCTCGAAACCTTGCCGAGTCAAAATAGGGCGAGGTCCTTGTCGAACCCTTTTCAACACGAAGCGTCGCGCGAGCCGCTCAACCCGGCAGTTGTTCGGGCGCAACTTAGGCGTATCCTAGCAAGCCGCGAGTTTGCCGCTTCAGAGAGGATGTGCCGGTTTCTCCGACTCGTCGTGGTCGAAACGTTGGAAGGCAGATCGAATGATCTGAAGGAGTACCGACTGGGTCTGGCGGTATTCGATCGGCCGGAGTCGTTTGATCCTGGAGCGGACCCCATTGTTCGCGTAGAAGCGCGACGCGTCCGCGCGAAGCTCGCGAAGTATTACGAGAGCGAAGGTCGTCACGACGACGTTGTGATTGAACTTCCGAAGGGTGGGTATGTGCCGACGTTCCAGATAGGCGCGCCTCGGAATTCTTACATCAATGCATCCGCGACAAAGCGGCTTGCGGTGCTCCCGTTCGTGGATCTCTCTGGAGCTTCGAGTGGAACGTGCCTGGGGGATGGCCTCACCTGGGAGCTCATTCACGGACTCACGCGAATTGAGAGCCTCTCAGTGGTCGCGTGGAACTCTGCCGCGCAACTCCGAAGCGATGGAATTCCTGAGATCGCCGTGATTCGGGAAAAGCTTCAGGCGCAGGCCGTCCTCGCGGGGAGTATCCGCCGGTTTGGGGACCGGCTGCGGGTCGTGGCACAGATGATCGACACTGCTTCCGGTGTCTATTTGTGGTCGGAGACGTATGAGCGTCAGATAGACGATGCTGCTGACATCCAGCAGGAGATCTCAGCGTCGATTATCGCTACGCTTCGTATTCGGCTAGGGAGCGCGAAATCCGACGGCCGAACGCCAGCCGTCTATAATCCGGCGGCCTACCAGCTCTATCTGAAGGGGCGGGGCCAGTGGAATCAACGCACCGAGTCTGGTATGCGCGAAGCGCTCGAAAGCTTCCAGCAGGCGGTGGCACTCGACGCGCAATTCGCGGCCGCTTACGCAGGGATAGCGGACGCATATGCGCTGCTGGCGGAGTACGGCATTGAACAACCTGCCCAAGTGATGGCACAGGCCCGGGCTGCAGCCGGGCGCGCTCTCGAGCTTGATCCGTCGCTCGCCGAAGCTCATTGCTCGCTGGGATTGCTCATTGCGCTCTACGAATGGAAATGGGCCGAGGCGGAAGGGCATTTCCGACGAGCCCTGGATCTCAACCCTGGATACGCCACTACACATCACTGGCTTGCCTGCGACTTTCTGCCGATTTTTGGCCGGTTGGATGAGGCAATGCGCGAGATAGAAATCGCGATGGCGCTCGACCCTCTGTCCTCAATCATCGCAGAGGGAAGGGCTTTCCTTTCGATTTTGCAAAGACAGTACGAGCAAGCGGAGCTTCGGCTGCGAGGCATAATTGATGCGAATCCTTCCTTCTTCAGAGCCCATGCCACGCTCGGTCGAACCCTGATCCAGCTGAAGCGTTACGAGGAGGCGATCCAAGAGCTCGAGCGCGCAAAGGTCCTGGCAGGTGATCTGCCTACCATCTTGGCCGCGATGGGGCAGGCCTATGGGTTCAGTGGGCAAGAGTCGCAAGCGCGCCAGATCCTGACTGAGCTTGAGACCATGCGCCGTCATAGCCATGCTCCGGCAACGAGCTTGGCTCTTACGTGCCTTAGTATCGGAGAGATCGACACCGCGCTTACCTGGTTGGAAACGGCAGTGCAGCATCGCGAAGCTAATGTAGTTCTGATCGGAGTTCACCCCGCGTACGACGGCCTGCGAGGTGAGCGGCGCTTTAAAAACCTGCTGGCAGACCGTCTCAGGTTGGGGGCTTAATCGACGGCTTGAAAAGGCCGGCCGGGACGTCAAGGTGTAGGTGCGCCGGCCAACTGCCTGACATCGATGGTCCAGCCTGCGTTGCGGCCGAGCATCCTTCTGGCAGAGCCTAACCGATTGCGAAGCTCCATCAAATCCGGATGGTCGGGAGCAACCCGGGCCTCTAGAATCACGATCGCTTTCTCAAAGGTTTTCACCGCAGCCTGCAGCCTGCCCTCGCGCCAGAGTAGGTCCGCGAAGTTTTCGAGGAACAGTGCGTAGGTGGGATGCTGGTTGCCTAAAGTATCCGCGCACAGAGAAAGGGCTTCCCGGTAGAGCGCATCAGCCATTTGATAGTTTCCAGTCAACTTGTGGGCCTGCGCAAGATTATTTAACGCCGGCGCGAGTTGGGGTGCCAGGGAGAGGCCGGATTCCCGCCATATTCTGATCGAGCGCTCAAGCAGAGGTTTTGCATCCTCATAACGCTGCTGGCCCACACGGAGCGCACCGAACGCAGCATACACTTCCGCGAGTCTCGGATGTGCGGGATCTAACACGGCCTCGCAAATCTCTTTCGTTCTTGACAACAAAGCCTCTGCCTCGTCAAGCTTTCCCTGCTTTTGCCGGATCACCGCAAGCTGTTCGAGGCTCACTGTCAACCGCAGGCGCTCGGAGTCACCGGCCTCCGAGAGGATGCGCACCGCATGGCGTGATGCCTCCTCTGCCTTTTCATATCGGCCCGTCTCCACGTAAATCCCGGCCAGGCTGTTAAGCGCGTTGGCTACCGAGGGTGCTTCTGTTCCATCCCTTCTTTCGCGAGACGCCAGCAGTTCAATGGCAGTCTGCTCGGCGGCATAGAACTGTCCCGTTCGGAGGTAAACAAGAGCGAGGTTATTGAGAACGGCGGATGGATCCGGCTTCGAATCAACAGTGAGCCGAGACCAGACCTCAAGTGCGCGGTGAAAGGTTTTTTCCGATTCTTGAAATCGCCCGCGGTAATAAAAAGTTGCACCGAGATTCGCAGTGGCTGTGAAGAATTCAACACCCCGGGTGTCATCGAGCCCGGACAAGGCGGAGCGCAGAGCTTTCTCGGCCTGGTCGTATTTGCCAGCGCTAATAAGTTGCTTACCTTGTTCTAGGTCCATCGCCGGCGATTCGTTGCCCTTCAAAGGAATCCTCCATGACAGTGCGACTCCTGCGAGAAACGTCATGACCCGAACGGTTTGTCTGGACCCTATTGCCATTGCTGCCTCTTTTCTCGGTGTTCGACCTACGAGCAGAATGGGGCGGGACACAGGCAAAGCATCAGTAAGAGATGGTGTGAGCCGCCGGTGCGTCTTACGGGCAAGCTCTTGGAGACCAGTCATTGACGGGGCCGCCAGCGTGCGGCGATCCCGAACGTCTTACGGTAAGGTTTTTAGAGAAGCACTGTCATGGCACTGCGGACGATCGCGCACCTGTCGGGAAGCCTATAACGTGTGAACCACTCGGCATGGTTCGAGTTCAACCAACAAGAACTGAAGTGCCATCCAGGCGTGCGTTGGACAGGATTTAACATTGAGGCGTATCGAACCCGGGAGATATCAGATTACACGGCGGAATTTCGTTTCACGCTCGTCTCTAATGGCAGTTCCCTTGACAATGACAAATACCAGCGGCGAATCGAAACAGGCGCCTGACATTACGCATTCGTTTTCTTCGAATCAGGACATCCGGCGTCAGGATCTCTGGGGCATGTTAGGAGATTTGCCGTGGCAACACGAGCCTCGTCCCGCAAAACTGATCCGAACCGAGGACCATGGGACTTACACTCTGGAGAGGCTCACACTCGACTTGAACGGAATTGAGCCGGTTCCGGCGATGCTGGTCATTCCGAAGCGGCTTCAAAACCCTGCTCCCGGGCTTCTGTACATCCATTGGCATGGAGGTATGTATGATCTCGGCAAAGAACAGTTAGTCCGCGGAACCGACGTGCAGCCCGCGTACGCGCCGGTGTGCGCGGAGTTGGGAATCGTGACACTTGCAATCGACAGCTGGTGTTTTGGCGAACGCAAGCATGACAGCAATGGCCGCAGGGGAGAAGAAGACGCTTTCAAATTGATGCTCTGGCAAGGCAAAGTGCTGTGGGGCATGATGATGTTCGATGAATATAGGGCTCTCTCTTATCTCACCAGCCGCTCCGAAATCGATGCGAAAAGGTTGGGGGCGTTCGGCATGTCGATGGGCTCGACCAAGGCATGGTGGCTGGGAGCTCTGGATCCGCGAGTTAGAACGACAATCGATGTCTGCTGCCTCACCGATTTCGAGTCGCTGATCGAATCTCACGGACTGAGCGGCCATGGCGTTTACTACTTTGTGCCATCTTTGCTCAAACAGTTCGACACGGCCGGGATAAACGCTCTGATCGTCCCGCGTCCGCATCTGAGCGTGAACGGTCGGAAAGACTCGCTCACACCTCCTAAAGGCGTAGAAAAAATTCGCGAGAAATTAATGCCGCTGTATCGCAAGCATGGCCGGGAGCAGGATTGCCGGATCGAGCTATTCGATTGCGCTCACGAAGAAACGCCGGAGATGAGGCGTTTAATTATCGATTGGATGAAGAGATACCTGGCCGCGTCTACTGCCTAAGGACTCCCGCACAACGATTCCAGCTCCAGAATTATCTATAGCGCCGCCAACACTTCGTGGTACAGATACTGTGCGCCCTGCACTCCCTCCCAGGGGCCTTCTTCATATTCGAGTGCGAACAAGCCTGTATAGTTCGCGTTCAACATGATTCGGACATTGCGTTGCACATCGGGATTCTCCCAACGGTTCCAATACTTGGCGTGAACATTTGTGTGAGCGTAAGGGGCGAGGTCTTGTAATCCGTGATACATCAGATACTCGTGTTCCCAGTTGCAGAAATCCGGTGAGGCTTCGCAGAACGGATTGTTCACTTCTTCGATGATGATCCGGATATTGATCGGGTTGGCTGTCAGACCCCAATGGTTCTCGAGCGTCACTTTGACTCCGACCTTGCCCCCGTAGTCGGCCATTTCCTTGAACGATTCAATACAGTTGGTCAAATATTGCGCGATCTCTGGATTTTTAGGATAGGAACTGGGATCTGCTACCGGGACCGGAGCCAGCCTCGGGCCCCCGCTGTTTACACGCATCGATTTGGCGCCAAGCATCGCGCCACCATCCAGCCATTTCTTGGCGACTTCGATTCCCGCCTTCCGTTTCTCGACGTCCAGATCACAAATATCCCGAGGCGCGTTGTTTGAAATGTGATGACACTTCGTTCCCGTAGTGATCTGCTTGTTGGCCATCTTTTCAAGCCACACCTTTCCGGATTTGCTGGAGGGATCAAACTCAGTCATCGTGTGGTTTGTGCCATTGTTGGTCACAACAGTTTTCACATACATACTGTCGTCCTCCATATCGCCGAACAAACCGGAAAAAAGATCCATCTGATGGACACCTGGAAAGGTTTTCTTCGTGAAGTCAGGGAAGTCGAGCATCGTGATCTCGCCATATTTGCGTTTCATGTCTTCGATCGTTTGCTTTTCCGCGAGGTAGTTATTGCGACTCTTGAAGATGTATCGAATCGGCCAGCTATTGGAGGCGATCCGGTCCAATTTTTCCTTCTCATTCAGCGGGCGAGCGGCGCCTGCGCGAGAAATGGGCTCCGCCGTGGTCTGCTGCTCGGCGCCCGACGCCTCGATCGCAAGCAGCCCTCCGGCTAAGGTTGAGCTGGCGCTCTTGAGAAATCCTCGCCGGTCCGGAATCGGTTGACGATCCTTCTTCTTGAGTGTCATAGGATTCCTATTTTCTCTTATGGGCGAGTTCTTGAAGAGCACCGGCAATTGTGTTCAGGCCGTCGAACTTGCCCCGTGCCAGGTCATGCGCCGCTCCGTCCACGATGGAAAGCTCGGTCCGAGCCGGAATCAGGGGAAGCGCTTCGCGAACCTCGTCGATTGAACCAAACGGGTCGCGGGTCCCGTGGACGAACAGTGCGGGAATGCGTAGGTTTGGAAAATGCGCCGTCCTTATCTGATCGGGGCGTTTCGGCGGGTGCAGCGGATACGATAGCAAGAGCAGGGCATCCGCCGAATTGTCATCTTCGGCCGCCAAAATACTCGCCTGACGTCCGCCATAGGAATGGCCCCCGAGGAACAGTTTCGTGGAAATCATCTGCCGCAATAGAGAGGAGGCCAGAGCCAACCCTTTTCGGTCCTCCACGGACTGCGCAGGAAACGGTGGTCCGAACTTCCTTCGCTGGCGGAACGGAAGATCGATCCGCAGGACCAGACATCCGTGATTTGCAAAGGCGGTAGCAACACTGACTACAATCGCTGCCTGACAATCGGCCCCGGCGCCATGCGTCAGCACCAAACCATCGCCAGTGGGATTGTCCGGGACATGTAGAAATCCCTTTACAGAATCTTTCTCAAAAGTCCTGATCTCGGCCACTTATGTTGCATCGTACCTGACAGCATGCTTTTGCAATTCATGCTTTTTGTGACAATGGGGCATGCGGAAGAAGATTGTTCAGCCCGCTCATGCTAAGAGCATTTCCCAGACGGAACGTGAATGGCTGGATCTGGAGGACATCGCCACAGTAGAAGTCACTTCAGAGGACCCACAATTTCCGATCGAACAAGCGCTCCGTTCTGCTGAAGCAACCGGCTGGCGTGCTGCTGAGAAGGGCGATCAACAAATCCGTGTCGTTTTCGATGAACCCATCGCCATCCATCGAACTCAACTGCGCTTCGACGACACCGAGATTGAACGGACGCACGAGTTCGCGCTGCGGTGGCTGCAGTCAACAGACGGACCAGCCTTAGAGATTCTGCGGCAGCAGTGGAACTTCAGCCCGAGTGGTTCGACTACTGAGCTGGAGGATTACAAGCTCAATTTAACCTCGGTCTCCGCTCTCGAGCTAACCATCCGGCCTGACATAAGTGGGAAGCCAGCCCTTGCCACGCTGTCTTCCTGGCGCATCGCCTGATTAATCGACAAGTCGGTGCTTTTTAGTTGCGGGATGCATTCGGGCTCTCATCAGGAATCCGCGCCATCACAATGGCAAAAATGGCTGACGACCCGTCGTCAATGTTGTTCTTCCCTACCACCACTTTCTGTCCCTCGCGCAGATCGAGGCTCGTGACGAAATCTGCTGTCCATGCACCGCTAGAGTCAACTTTAAACTGAAAGTCATCCAGATGGACGATCTGGCGTCTCTGGTCGACGCTGGCACGATAGTTCAAGTAGCATCGCAGTGCCTTATGATCCGAGCCCGTTTGCTGATTCTTTAGCAACCCCGTCGTCCCAGCGTGCTGCTCATCGCGTGATCGCATCAGAATTGTCCCGAGCACCTGATAACTGGAATAAGTAAAGAGGGCCCTGAGTTGTTTAACAACGGGTTCCATAGGCGATGGCAGCTGTGCTCCTGATCCAGGCCCATCTGAGGCGGCTACTACGTACACAGTAGTCTCGATATCTTGCTCTCCGGCACCGGCGCGGGGTTGGTCGAGTTCATTAATGAGGCGCTGTGCCTCGGCCTGCCTTTCCGCTGTTCCTCTTACGACTACAGCATGCATTCCGTTGTCTCCTCTAATGACAAATCCCATTGAACCGAGAAGATCGGCTACGTGACCTGCGAAAGCGTATTGCAGACGATAAAGCTTTGTTGTTTCGGGCGGCTGCGTCCCAACCATCATGGCAGCCGGCTGCGTGCGATCTTGCTTTTCCGACTGGGCACAACCGAGTGCGGAAATTACCAATAAAAGCCCTGGAATCTTTCTATTCATCCTTTGCCTCCCTCTCTCCGACTTGCAGAAGGATCACCACATTCGGATCCTCCGTCGTCATACGCAGGCTTTCCGGTACGCCCCGCCGCGTGATCAGTTCGACGTTTCGCACTCCAGCTTCTCGTCTCCGTACAGTTCTCGCACCAGTGCGTAGAAGGGGTTGTTTCTCAGGAACTGCAACAGCTGCCGGAGCCGAAACTTGCACCCGCTCGACTCGACGAGGCGTGGCAGGCTGTTTCACCGGCCGCAAGACAACAGCGAGGACCCCAGCCACGACAACAGCGGACACCCACCTCCACCAGTGCCCGCCTGATTGAGCTGATGACACGACCTTCATGACCCGCGCGCGAACTTCGTCCAGATCCCCGGGTGCCGGGTTGATCTGAGCCGCCCGTAGCCACTCCGTAGCGCTCCGCAGGTCGCTGGTAGTTGCAGCGCATTCCGAGCAAAATGCTACATGCTCCTTCACACTCTCTGTGTCCTTTTCGGAGAGATCTCCCCCAGCATAAAGTGCGAGTTGCCTTTCGTCCGGGTGCTGATTCATGTATTTCTCCTGAGGCGCGCTTCCAGAAATGCCTTGATCTTTGTTCGTCCAGTTGAGATCTGGGAGCGCACCGTGGCTTCGGAGGAGCGCAGAATTGTGGCGACTTCCGCCGTTGTACAACCTTCGATGTCCCGCAACACGATGGCGGCTCTTTCCTTCGATGAAAGCTGCAGGAGGGCGGTCACCAACAGTTCTCGTCTCCGTGCTATTTCTAATTCCTCTTCGGGATTTGAACGCTCATCGATTGCGTGTTTGACCTGATCTTTGCTAAGCCCCTCAGTCTTTCGCTTCCGCAGGATGTCCAGGCAGACATTTACGGTCATCCGGTAGAGCCAAGGCATCAACTCGCGGTGTTCCTGGAACTCATGTAAATTTCTGTGCAACCGCAGAAACAATTCCTGCGCGGCATCTTTGGCATCCTCGCCATTTCCCAGCATCTTCTGAGCGGTGCGCAGAACCAGGCGCTCGTGCCGGCGGACAATGTATTCGAAAGCCGACGCGTCCCCGTTGCGGGCTTTGGAAATCCAGTCTCGCAGCACTCGCTGGTCCCAATCCGCGTCGTTCTCCCGATACATGAAGGAGCTGGCACAAAGAGATTCCATACGAAAGCTTAAGCGCTTAATGACGATCGCCAAGTCACCCGACATTCCATATACGTGAGCAGGTCGCAAAACGTGTAGAAGAATCGTAAGTAGTGTATTTGTCGCAACTATTCCGGTCTTTCCGCCCGCTGCATAATCCAGTCGGTTTCGGCGCGGCTGATTTCGTTCTCCTGGCGCTTGCCCTGTTATTCTCTACCGTTCTGATCTTGAGACCCCTCATTTGGCCTTACGTTGTCAAACTCAGCGAACGAACCATTCCCGCGATGGTCTCTTTGGGCGCGTTGGCAGTTGTCTTGAGATTGGGCCTTTTCGCCAGTTCGCCTGTCCCACAACCATCCGGTGCCGACGACTTTAGCTATTTGCTGCTTGCCGATACGTTAGGCCATTTCCGCATGGCTAATCCTACCCACCAGCTCTATCAGTTTTTTGAATCCGTCTTTGTTTTGCAGCAGCCCACATACAGCTCCATCTTCCCGATGGGCCAAGGCTTCGCGCTCGCAATCGGGCATCTGTTTTTCGGAAGCTCTTGGGCAGGCGTATTACTTTCTACAGCCGTTTTCTGCGCCCTAAGCTTTTGGATGTTACGCGGCTGGCTCTCTCCTAAGTGGGCATTTGTGGGCAGTTTGCTCGCAGTCATGCAATTCGGCGCTCTGAACCCATGGACAAATTCCTATTGGGGTGGCGCAGTTTCCGCTTGCGCGGGTTGCCTGACGTTCGGAGCGTTGCCCAGAATGCGACAGTCGCTCCAGGTAAACAACCTAAAAAGCCTCCCACGAGATGGCGCACTACTCGGAGCTGGACTAGCAGTGCAAATGTTCACCCGGCCGTTTGAATTCATTTTGCTACTTGTCTGTGTTTTCGCATACTTTTTGCCCGTATTCTCAGGCCTGTCACGATCCAAACTCGTCTCACGCGCCTGGGTTGTTCCGCTGGCGATGATTTTCGGCGGTCTTCTCCTGACCGCTGCACAAAATCGCAGCGTTACGGGCAGCTATCTCACTCTTCCGTACATGCTGAGCCGCTACCAATACGGAGTGCCGACCTCCTTTACGTTTCAACCGAACCCGCAGCCGCATCGGCTATTGACTCCGGAGCAGGATCTCGATTACCGGGCTCAGGCTGCGATTCACGGCCCGGGTAGTGATTCTCCTAAAGCATGGTTCACGCGCCTTCTGTTCCGCCTCCGGTATTTGCGCTTTTTTCTGGTGGCTCCGCTTTACCTGGCGCTCATCTTCTTTTCCCCAAGCCTACGCCGGCCGAAATGGATTTGGGTGACTGGAACGGCCGTCCTTTTTCTGGCCGGCACGAACTTTTATCCTTACTTCTTTCCTCACTACGTTGCGGCTATCGCGCCGCTGCTTATTCTGATGGTTTTGAAAGGCCTCGAGAATTGCGCCCGTTTTTCGAAGAACGGCGCTGTTGCTTCTCAACTGCTTCTCACACTCTGCGTCGCGCATTTTGCATTTTGGTATTACATTCATTTTTCAGGCAGCGAACAGCTTCTGCCCGCTACGCGCTACGAAACTTGGGATTACATAAACTCCGGTGATCCGGATGGCCGGATTGCGGTCGGGCAACAGCTCTCGCGTGCGCCCGGGCAGCAACTGGTGTTCGTCCACTATTCACCGATTCATCGTTTCCAGGAGTGGATCACGAATTCCGCCGCAATTGACTCGGCGCATATTGTGTGGGCCCTTGACCTTGGGAGCGAGGAAAATCAGAAGTTGATTCGTTACTTTCCGGCACGTAAGTGTTGGCTACTCGAACCTGACATCCGTCCTCCGAAGCTGAGTCCGTACCCGGAGCAAGCGACCACGTTCGAGTCAGTACACTGAACTTTTGTCATTCTTGGTCCTCCCAAACGAAAAAACGAAGCCAGGCACGACGATGCTCCGGCAGATGCAGCGTGCACGTCGCTTTAATCGGTGGATGGCCGAAACGTTGCTCCCCTTCATTGGGGCCGACGTTCTCGAAGTGGGCTCGGGGATCGGTAATCTCACGGAGTTCCTGTCAGCTGGACGACGTCGTTATGTGGCCAGCGATACCGAAGAGGAACACCTCGCTGAACTTCGCTCTCGATTTCCTGATCTAGAGATTCTTGCTTGTGACGCTTCTGAGCCGCGCGACTTTGTCGCTTTTCGCGAGAGCTTCGATACGGTTTTTTGTCTCAACGTACTCGAGCATATTATGGACGACGAATCCGCGCTTGCAAATCTCTTCTGTGCTTTGAAACCTGGAGGCCAGGCGCTGGTTTTGGTCCCGCAAGGCCGCGCTGCTTTCGGTACCCTCGATCACGTTTTGGGGCACTATCGCCGTTATTCCCGAAGCGAGCTCGAGAGCAAGATGAAAACGGCCGGCTTCGGGCTGGAAAGAATTCTAACTTTTAACCGGGCAACCTTTCCCGGCTGGTTTCTCAATTCGCGTGTGCTCAAACGCCGAACTTTGAGCAAAACGCAGCTTCGTTTTTTCGACACGCTGGTTCCGCTCTGGCGTTTACTCGATCCCGTTCTTCCCTGGCCGCCGACTTCGCTCATTGCTGTCGGACGTAGACCATTGCAAGCTCCGCCTTCGGGAGTTCATGCCCGATAGCGCGATTGGCTTCGGCGGCGGAGATTGGCTCGAGTTTTACCTTGCCGTAATTCTCGTTGTCGCTGCTCTTCTCTGGAATCTCCGGCTTCAGCTGTGGATAGAGCGTTTGGCGGCTTCCACCCGGGCGGCTATGATCACGCTCTTCGTCTCACCAATCGCACTGCGCCTGCTGCTATTGCCTCGCCATCCTGTGCCGGTTCCGAATATTTATGACGAGTTTAGCCATCTTTTGGTGGCGGATACGTTGCTTCATTTCAGGCTCGCCAATCCGGCGCATCCCCTGTCGCAGTTCTTCGAAACGTTCTTTGTTCTGCAGCACCCGTCATACGGTTCAATCTATCCACTCGGCCAAGGTTTGATACTCGCGTTTGGACGAGTTATCTCGGGAGTCCCATGGACAGGAGTTCTGATCACGACAGGAGCCTTCTGTGCGTTGTGTTATTGGGCCTTGCGTGGCTATCTTCGGCCAGCCTGGGCATTGTTGGGCGGGTGCCTGGCGGTTATCGAGTTCGGTCCGCTGAATCTCTGGATGAACTGCTACTGGGGAGGTTCGCTGCCAGCCCTTGCCGGTTGTCTCGTCTTCGGTTCGCTGCCTCGAATTCAGGCTGCATGGCGAGATCATGTTCCAGCTCGTAAACGAGATGCGGCCTTTCTCGGTATCGGACTTGCTTTGCATCTGTTGACTCGGCAATTTGAATCGCTGCTCCTCGCCATCTGTGTAGCGGTGTTTCTCTTGCCCTGCCTGCGTCATCGACAATCTTGGCAGCACGTGCGCTCACCGATGAGTATTGCGCCACTGTTTCTATGTCCTGCCCTGGTGTTGATACTCGTGCAAAACAAAGAGGTTACGGGGCGCTGGACTACTCTTCCGGAACAGCTTAGCCAATATCAATATGGTGTCCCGACTACCCTGACAATACAGCGGCCTGCTGTTCCTCACAATGAACTTACTCCTCAACAGGCGCTCGAATACAAAGCGCAACGGCTGATGCACGGGCCGGATAGCGATTCGTTCGAACGCTTCCTGCTTCGCCTGGAATATCGCGTTCGCAGTTACCGCTTCTTCTTGCTTCCGCCGCTTTACCTCGCGGCGGTCGTATTCCTCTTTTTGTTGAATCGTGCGATTTGGTTAGAGGTCGCTGCAGCGCTTGCCATCTTCGGTTTCGGGACGAATCTTTTTCCCTATCTGCTCGTACACTACCTCGGCGCAGCTACCTGCCTGTTTGTGCTGGTCAGTGTTGCGGGACTTCGGCGGCTGGCGCTAGTTCGGATACAGGGTCTCGCGGTAGGCCGTCAGATTGCACGCGTGTTGGTGTTACTCTGCTGCGCACAGTTTTCTCTGTGGTACACGCTGCACCTCTTAGAAGCAACCGGCGCACCGCTTGGGCTTCTGCAATACGAAACGTGGGACTTTATCAATCATCGCGGCAGTGCGGACCGCCGAGTCGAAGTGGCCAGCCAACTGGAACAAATTCCTGGGAACCTGGTCATCTTTGTACACTACGAACCGCGTCACATTTTCCAGGAAGAATGGGTGTGGAACGCGGCAGATATTGATGGTTCTCGGACCGTGTTCGCTCGCGATCTCGGAGCAGAAGCAAACCAGGCACTAATCCGCTACTATCCTCAACGAAAGATCCTCTATCTCGAACCTGACCTGACCCCCCCGCGCCTCAGGTCCAGGTAAGCGTCGCGCCGGTCTATGGCGCTGGCCGTGCAACGCCAGATCGAACCGCGTTATCCAGAATGGACTTCATCTTTCGTGAAGCTTCCTCGGCCAGTTTTGCTTGCTGATCGCCAAGTTGCGCCTGCTGTTCACCAAGGCGGGCTTGCTCTTCCGCCAGCTTGGCCTGCCTATCCCCCAGAGCCGCTTGTTTGTCACCGGCCAAAGCTTGAGCTGTCGCGAGGCTCGCCTGTAGCTCGGCCAGTTTTGCCTGCACTTCGGTCACATCCTGTTGCTTGGTCTTTTGGTTTAAACTCTTGATGGACTTTTCCACTTCCGCCAGTTTTTTGTCGACGTCCGGAGCATCGACACTTACTCCTGCTTGTAACTTTCCGAGTTCCGCTTGTACCTCGCCCAACTTAGCCTGTTTTGCTCCAAAACTCGCTTGCATTCGTCCCAATTCCTCTTGGGGATGAAAGAGCTTCCTCGCCTCCCCGACAAGCTTCGGATCATCGATTACGTATTCTTTGCCGTTGCTCCTGAACCAAATGTAATCGCCTCGCATCCGGTTCTTGAGACCTTTGGCCCTTTCGGCATCTTGGCTTGACCCACTCATGGATACCGAATCTCCGCTTACGATCACATACGAACCGTCTTGAGCCTTCGACGCCGTGATCGTTGCGACAGAATCATTTGTGGCGGCTTTCACATTGATCGAGAGTGTGGCGGCCATGAAAAGTACCGGCGCCAGCACAGCTGCAAGCGCCAGTCTTCGCTGCAGGTCGACTACGTATTGTCCACGCTGATCGAGGATCCGCTCAATTCGGGTCCTTAGTTGGTTCGGACGCGCGATTGCCGCTCCTGGCAGCCGTCCGTGTGCGCGGGCCGCAAATTCCAACAGGAGTTCTGCATAGTGGAAGCGGTCGTTACAGACGCAAAGCGCGCACTCATCGCTCACCATTTCCGCGAGTATTGTTAGCTCTTTACACAAAAACCAGCCCAGCGGACTGAACCAGAAGAAACAGGCATACAGCTTCGCGACAAGCTGCCAGAAAAAATCCCCTTCGCGCACATGCGAGAGTTCGTGTGTCAAAACCGCATTCAGCTTGCTGCTATCCCAGTCTTCGAACGAAGCCGGCAGCACAACTCCCGAGGCGATTGTGACCGGTATCTCCAGCGTTTTGCTAACCCGTACGGAAGGCGGCAAGCCCTTGGATAGCTCCGCGTTTTTCGCCCGTCGCCAGACGCGAAGCGCGGCCAAGAGTCCGACGAGCAGTCTTGCCAGTAAGGTCGCGGTGACTGTCCAATAAAGAAACACGATGTAGCGAATCGGGGAAAGGGGCGGCTGTTTCTCGTGGTCCGATGGTAGGAGACCCAAACGTGCCGGGCCTCGTGGTCCCTCGACAACGGATGGCAGGTTCTTTCCGATCGTGTGCGACAGAAGTGCCGGCGCCTGCCAGCGTACTGCTCCGATCCTGGCTGTTCTCCAAAGAGGCATCAAGCACGCTGAGACTAACACCGCGGTCCAAATCATTTTCCGCGTCCGTGGATCTTCGAAGCGCAGCGTTTTTAGGGCAATCCAGGCAGCAGATCCTATGGCGAGCGAACGCCACGCACTATCGATCATTTCAACAATCATTTGTCACCTCGCTTAGCCAAAGCAATCTTGTCTGCCAGATCCCGAAGATCTTTTCTGTCCACCACCGCGGAATCCACCAATCCGACTAAGAGCGCCTCCATCGATCCGTCACAAAAGCGCTCCGCGATCCTTTTCACAGCGCGTGCGGCGACTCTCAGTTTTGGCTCGGCCGCCTGGTAAATAAATGTACGGTTTTCCAGAGTGTGCCGGAGGTACCCCTTCTCTTCTAACCTTCGTAAAACGGTCCGTACGGTAGATTCCTTCAGGGGACGCGTGAGCTTTTCTCGCACGCCCTCAGCGGTAATTTTTCCTCTCCAGACAATCCCCATGATTTCGCGTTCGAGATCCCCAAGGTCGGCAGGATCGTGTGCAGCGGATCTGCTACTCGCCGTCATGTTACAGAGCGTAGCATGCATCTTGGTCGCGCGCAAGATTTCTTTCCAGCAGGTATGTTGGAAGGACTGAGTGCTGAATTCTGCCGCTACATCCACGGGAGGTTGGAAGGACGAAATCCTATTCCGGTTGCGTCAGGGGCCGCGCAGAACTCTTACGTGGGTGGTTGATCGATTTGTCGATGCGGCTCGTGACAAACATTTCGGAATCGTCTCTTCCCAACGCCGCGGAAGACAAGAACTGGCTTTAAATTCTTCCGATCTGGAGCCTTACCAGGCGCTGAGTTATATAGATCTGCGCGATCTGTTTAATCGCCTGACGATTCACCCCAATGATGTGTTCATGGACTACGGATGCGGAATGGGCAGGGTCGTTTGCGTCGCCGCGACGTACGCCTTCCGTACCGTTTGGGGAATTGAAATTTCGGGTGATCTCTGCCAAATTGCCCGGACAAATATACAGCTCGCTCAATCCAAATTTCGGTGCAGCCATGTAGAAATTGTCAACGCCGACGCTCGCGAACTCCAGGTACCACGTGATGCATCGGTGATTTTCCTATTCAATCCGTTTAGCGGGTCAGTACTCTCGGACGTCCTTGAACGAGTCGGCGAGTCGTTCGTTAGCTCACGCCGGGAAATTCGCCTTATTTTCTGCGGCACGGTTTCGACCATCCGTTTTCGTGATGAGGCTCTGCGACACAAATGGCTTTCGCTTGAATCGGAAATCGTACTCAGCACGGGCGTGGTTGCCCTCTGCTACATCACACACGCTTAAGCCCTGCCCGCTACTCTGAGGAGCGTGCAGATTTCCAGCCGGATCATGGTGGCCATCTTAGCTGTTGGCTCAATCGTGCCCGAGGTCAGTTCTCAGACAGCAGACAAGTTCTCATCTTTGCAGGAAACATACCGCTCGTCCTTGGAGCGTTTTGGAGTTGTCGGCAGCAGTCTTCTTGTGATCCGTCATGATCGGCGCATCTTCTTCGACAACTACGGGTATGCAAATCGTGACATGCGCCGGAAAGTCGACGAAAATACGACGTTCCACTGGGCGTCGATCACCAAAACATTGACTGGGATCGCGATCATGCAACTGCGCGATCACGGCCTTCTGAAGTTAGACGATTCTGTCGTGAAATATATCCCGGAACTTCGCGCCATTCATGACTCTTACGGTCCGATTGAAGCTGTCACAATCCGGCAACTCATGAGTCACACGGCTGGCTTCCGCAGTGCCACCTGGCCTTGGGCTGAGGACAAGGATTGGGCGCCATTTGAACCGACGAAGTGGTCGCAAATCGTTGCGATGCTCCCCTACACCGAGCTTCTCTTCGCTCCAGGCAGCCGCCACAGCTATTCCAATCTGGGTGTCGTGTTCCTGGGCCAGGTGATCGAGCGCCTATCCGGTGACGATTACGAAGTCTACATAGACAAAAATATTTTGAAGCCACTCAAAATGTATGCGAGCTATTTCGACCGCTCACCTTATTTTTTGCTCAATCAACGGGCCGCCGGGTATTTCCGGTCAAAAGACAGACTGGAAGCCGCTCCTTTCAATTTTGATTCCGGAATCACCGTTTCGAACAGCGGACTCAATTCGCCTTTCCCCGATATGGAACGATACTTGCATTTTCTGCTCGGCTCGCCCAGTGCGGATGAACTTTATTCGCAGGTCCTCAAACGGAGTTCTTTAGAAGAGATGTTTCAAAAACAAATGCCGATCGTGAAGACGGACGCCTCGCAGACAATCTCGGGCGAAAGCAAAGATTGGGTAGGATTGAGCTTTTTCATTCACGAACAGGGAGTGCGCCTTTACATCGGGCACGGTGGTCAACAGGGCGGTTTCATCAGTCACTTTTACGTTGACCCGCCGCAGAAAAATGCTTATCTTGTCGCTTTCAATACAGACAGCAGCGATCCTGCCACCAACACCCAAAAGCTTGATGCCGAACTGCGGGACTTGCTTCTGCAGCAGTTGGTTGGCAGCAACTGAAGACCTTCGGTTTGCATTGTAGACTGATGACTAGGGCCGACATAGCTCAGTTGGTAGAGCGGCAGTTTTGTAAACTGCGGGTCGGGGGTTCAAGTCCCTCTGTCGGCTCCAAGCTAACGCTGTCTAGCCCGGAGACATGGGTGACAGATTGTTCCTAAGACATAGGTAACACTTTTGGCCCGAAGGGATTTTCAAGGGGCTGCAAAGTTTTCTCCTCCAGATCGATATAACCGAGGTCGAAGTGCATGAAGCTGACGAGCCAGATACCGTCGTCAACTTCCTTGATGCCGACTGCTTGCCCAGCCAGGCAGGTACTGAGATTAATTTTCTTGCGATACAGACAAAGGCGTCCACAGTTGGTGACGACGACGGTCTTATCGTGGAACGGATAGTGCGGTTCGCCGATGCCACGATACGGCTTGGTGGAAGGCGTGTAGACTTCCGCTGGGCATTTCATGGCGAGTGCTTCATGCGGCCGTTCGTTGTTAAATTCTTCTAAGAAGGCATCAAACTTGGCCTGCTGCTGCAGTAGATTGGCACCAGCAGGCCGGGTGGCTTCTTTCTTGAGAGTTAAATGCATGCGCTCGTGCCGGCCATTCTGGGTCGGATGACCGGGCTTGATGCGTTCAATGCTGATACCCAGGCGCAGCCACCAGACCGAGAGCCGCGAGAGATTAAACAGACCATTGGGGGAAGCGAACGGAACGCCATTATCCGAGCGAATGGCTTGCGGTAAACCGCGCTCCTGGAACAGGCGCTCGAAAGCGGTGAAAGCAAACTGTTCCTGATTGGACTCCATGGCCTCACACAAGAGGAGAAAACGAGAGGCATGATCGGTAACTGTCAGTGGGTAGCAGTAGCGATGATTGCCGAGTTTGAACTCGCCCTTGTAATCCGTGCACCACAGCTCATTCGGGCTGAGGCCGGACGACAGCGGTGTACCTTCGGTATGTGTCCGCGATCGCTTTACCCGAGACACCAGCCCGTGCCGATCGAGGATCGCATGAATGGTGCTGCGGGCTGGCACCTTCACTTCCGAGGGCATGCGCCGCAGCAGACGTTCACGAATCTTGCGAGCACCCCAGCTCGGCTTCTCGCGCTTGGCGGCTACAATCGCCGCCTCTAACTGCTCCGGCAATTGATTCGCATACCGATGCGGCCGTCGTGCACGATCCGTCAAACCCTCCCATCCGCACTCCTCATAACGGTCCACAATCTTGTATCCTGTCTTGCGCGAGATCCCGAATTCTCTGCACAGGGAAGCCATACTTTCCCCGTCCTTCAACCGAATCACAAATCGTATGCGTTCGTCCATTACAGAACTTTCCTTCCATGGCATCCCCACTTCCGCCTTTCTTAAAAGGCAAAAGTGTAACCCATGTCTCCGGTACGTTCTGTTACCTATGTCTCAGGTCGGACACGCAAAATGAGAGGCTTGGCCGTTTCGACCGAGTCATCGCTTCCGGCAATGTTCGAACTTTTGTACGAAGTTTGCTGTCCTGCTCAGCCGCATAGCGATCCAGCTTGGCAGCGGCCTCATGCACGTCACGCTTAACGATGATGTTGTACCGGTCAAACAAGGCCCTCGTTTTCCATCTACATATACTCGGCCAAATCCCATATAAAAAGCTAAACGGGGAAACGATCAAACTCCCTGAGCGGTCGTGACGTCTCCCGCGCGCTCGACCTAAGTCTGCCAGCCGCCACCCAAAGACTTATACAGCTGCACCAATGCGATTAATTCGTCGCGTTCGGCCTGAGCCAGCTGCTGTTCTCCGGCAAGCCGTTGCCGTTCCGTATCGAGCACCTCCAGATAACTGGATACGCCGCCGCTATATCGCAGGTTGGCCAGGTGGCTCTGATTTCGCAACGTTTCCGTGAACCGTTGCGCAGCCACGCGGAATTGTTTCGCTTTTTGGTACCCGATCAGCGAATCGGAAACATCGTGAAATGCACCGTTGACCGTCTCCCGATAGCTGACTAGAATCTCCTGATAGTATGCTTTCGCTGTATTGTAGTTGCCTTGCCGTCTGCCGGCGTCGAAGATTGGCAGATCCACGGTTGCCGCCATGCCATATGCCGGTCCCGCGCGGTTGACTACGCCCAACAGGTCGGCGGACTGATAGCCACCCGCACCGGTCAAAGTGATGGATGGGAAGAAAGCGGCCTTCGCAACGCCTACACGTGCGTTCGACGCAATGAGTTGCTGTTCAGAAGCCCGAACATCGGGCCGACGGTCGAGTAGCGCGGAGGGAAGCCCAGCCGGGACTCCCGGCGGCTGATACTGTTCGGTCAGGATTTTGCCGCGCGCGACTTGTCCGGGTGGCTTGGCGAGGAGGAAGTTGATCACGTTCTCGGTTTGAGTGACACCTTTTTCCAGCAGTGCCTCGTCGGCCTCGGCCGAGTAGACAAGACTTAGTGCCTGATCGTAGTCGAGCTGGGTACCCACGCCACCGTCCATCCGCGCCTTGACGAGACTGACAGAAGCCCGGCGTTGAATCAGCGATTCGCGCACATAACGAAGTTCTAAGTCATATTCGAGCAATTGGAAGTAGGCGGTAGCCATCTGCGCGACCAGCGCGATGGTGACGGCCGCCTGGTTGTCTTTCGTTGCGAGTAGGTCGGCGCGGGCCGCCTCTGTGGCGCGTCTGATCTTACCGAATAAATCGATTTCCCAGGATGCGCTCGCTAAGGCCCCCACGCTGCTTTGAATCGGCGAAGACAAGCCCTGCCGGGAGGCGATTCCCCCGGCATTGAGTTGTGGAAACAGCGCAGCACGAGTTGCCTGCAACTGACCTTGCGCCTCCACAACTCGCTGTGCGGCGGTTAAAACGTTGTAGTTTGCCTCCAGCGCTTCGTGTATCAGTTTGCGCAACTCCTCGTCCTGGAATAGCTCAAACCACTTCAAATCACCCAGCGAGGGCACCGTCGGAGGTGTTTCGGCATCACGAAACTGCGGCGGGGCTGGCGTTGCGGGCCGTTTATACTTCGGCCCCACCGTACAACTGGTGGCGAAAACGACCAGTGTGAGCAGTGCGAGCGTGCGGCGCATCAATCGTGCGCTCCAGTGACGGCAGTGGCCGCCCCGGCTATGTCGGGATTGCCCTGTATCGCTTTCTTATTCCTACCCACGCGGTATGCGAGACTTTGCACCAGCACATAAAGCATCGGGATAAAGAAAAGGCCCACTGTCGAAGCGACAATCATCCCGCCGAACACCGCAATGCCGATGCTGAACCGTGCCGCAGCGCCAGCACCGCTGGCCAAGACCAGCGGCACGACGCCAAGAATAAAGGCGAGCGCCGTCATCATGATCGGGCGGAAGCGGAGCTTCGCTCCGTGCATAGCAGCGTCCATGAGGCCCATGCCTTTCGTCTCGTGATACTCCTTGGCGAATTCGACGATCAGGATGGCATTCTTCGCTGCCAGACCCATCAACGCCACGATACCGATCTGAACATAAACATTGTTGTCGAGACCAACCATCCAGACCGTAAGGAAAGCGCCGAAAATACAAATCGGCAGGCCGAAAAGCACGGAGAACGGAATGGCCCAGCTCTCGTATTGAGCTGCCAAAACGAGGAATACGAACACCATCGCCATGGTGAAGATCGGTCCCTGGGTTCCCCCAGCTGCCTTTTCCTGATACGCAACGCCGGTCCATTCGTAGGCGTATCCCTGCGGCAGGTCCTTGGCAGCGAGGCCTTCCACAATCTCCAGCGCCTGGCCGGTCGAGATTCCGGGAGCATTCGATCCGCTGATCTCCGCCGTCCGGAACATGTTGTAGCGTTGCAGGATGTCCGGCCCGGTCACCATTTCCACCTTGCTGATGGTAGACATCGGGACCATCGTGCCATCCCCAGAACGGAGATAGATGTCATTGATGCTCTCGGGCGTCCTGCGGAAGTCCTGCTCTGCCTGGATCATGACCTTATAGGTGCGGCCGAATAGGTTGAAGTCATTTACCTGCAAGCCGCCGAGATAGATCTGCAGACCCTGGAATACCGAATCGATCTGAATCCCCAACGTACGGGCCTTTTCACGATCGATGTCCAGCTTCACCTGCGGGATCGAGGTCCCGTAGCCCGAATAGATTCCCGTTAGTTCAGGTCTTTGCCGCATCCCCTGCATGAACCTCTGCGCGGCCTCGGAAAGATCTTGGGGACGCTTACCGACGCGGTCCTGCAATTCAAAGACAAAGCCGCCGGCGTTGCCCAAACCGTTGATGGGTGGCGGCGGGAAAGCAAGGGTCACGGCCTCGGGGTAGGCTGATATTTTTCGAGTGATCGCCGTCAGGATCGCCTTCAGTTGCTCCTCCTTCGCCTTCCGTTCTTCCCAGGGCTTCAGCATCACGATGATCGATGCGTTGTTGGAAGTGTAGGCGTTGGTCAGCAGGTTTAGCCCTCCCATGGAAAGCACTTCGGCAACACCCGGTATGGATTTCAAGTCTGCTTCGGCACGCTTCACCAGGGCATCGGTTCGCTCCATCGAAGACCCGTCGGGCAGGGTAAAGATCGTGAACAGATACCCCTGGTCCTCATTCGGTACAAATCCGGTCGGCAGAGACTTGATCAGTGAACCCGCACCCAGCCACAGCCCCGCGACGCAGGCGAGCGCGATCGCCGTTCGGCGGAGGAAAAACCTTACGCCGCCAAGATAGCCGCCGGTTACCTTGTCAAAGAACCTGTTGAAACCGCGGAGGAACGCGCCCACAGGTCCGCGGATTTCCTTGCGGGGCCGCAGCAGCATACGGCAGAGCGCGGGTGTCAGGGTCAATGCCACCAACGCCGAAAACATCACGGAAATCGAAATCGTGATAGCAAACTGTTTATAGAGTTGACCGACCAAGCCGCCCATGAAGGAGACGGGCACGAACACGGCACAGAGAACCAGTGCGATGGCGATCACTGGTCCACTGACCTCATCCATCGCCTTTTCCGTCGCCTCGAGTGGTGTTAGTCCATGTTCGATGTGATGCTCCACAGCCTCGACCACCACGATCGCGTCATCGACAACGATTCCGACAGCGAGCACCACGGCAAGCATAGTGAGCGTGTTGATCGAAAAGCCCAGCACCACAAAAGCGGCGAACGTTCCGACCAACGAAACCGGTACCGCAAGCATGGGGATGAAAGTCGCCCGGAGATTCCCGAGGAAGATGAACACCACGATCAGCACCAGGATGATCGCGTCCCTCAGTGCAAGGACCACCTCGTGAATAGCAACCCGCACAAACTCCGTGGTGTCCAGCGAGATTCGATACTTCAACCCAGGCGGATAGTTCTTTTCGCCTTCTGCGAGTAGTACGCGCAGACTGTCGACGGTCTGGATCGCATTCGCGCCCGGCAACTGGTAAATGATGATGAGGGTTGAAGGAATGCCGTCCTTACGCCCGAAGCTCGTGTAGCTTTTCCCGGATAGCTCTGCCCGGGAGACATCGCTCATGCGGAGGACGGAACCGTCCGGAAGGGTGCGGACGACCATGTTCCCGAACTCGGCGGGATCGGTCAAGCGTCCCTTCACGTTCACCGAGTATTGGAATTGGGTGCCTGCCTTGGCCGGCGGCTGTCCGACCTGACCTGCCGCGGCCACCAGATTCTGCTCGTTGACCACATTGGCGAGATCACCGCCGGTCAAACCGAGCTTGGCCAGTTTGTCCGGCCGAACCCAGAAACGCATGGCATAGTCGCGTTGTCCGACGATCATCGTCGACCCAACGCCGGGCGTGCGGGCGATGGCGTCCACGAGGTTGATCGACGCGTAATTGGAGAGGAAGGTCTCGTCGAAGGTGTTGTCCGGAGAATACAACGAGACCACCAGCAGCATGTCCGGCGACTTTTTCTTAACAGAAATTCCGGCCGCGACCGCTTCCTTCGGCAGCTTCGCCTGGGACTTGTTCACGCGGTTGTTGATATCCACATTCGCTAAGTCGAGATTCGAACCTACTTTGAATGTGCAGGTCAACACGTAGCGGCCGTCGCTCGAAGACTTGGAGGACATGTAAATCATGTTCTCGGCGCCGTTCACTTCCGCCTCGACGTTGGTCGCAATGGACTGTTCGACGGTTTCTGCATTTGCGCCCGGGTAGTTGATCTCCACCTCAATCGTCGGCGGCGAAATCTGCGGATACTGCGCGGTGGGCAGGGTGCCGATGCTGATGGTGCCGGCGATCAGAATGATCAGCGAAATAACGATTGCGAAAACCGGTCGATGAATAAAGAACTTCGCCATGCGTCAGCCTCCCTTCTTCGCATCCCCGGATTCCCGACTGGCCGGTTCTTCAGTGGGTTGGACCACCGCACCCGGACGTACCTTCTGAATCCCTTCAGTAATGATGCGATCGCCGGCCTTCAATCCCTCCGTGATGATGTAATCCTGCCCCACACGATCGCCCAGCGTCACGCTCCGGATCTGCACCTTGTTATCCGGGCCGACCAGGTAAACCACCTTGGCGCTCTGGAGTTCCGAGACGGCCTTCTGCGGGACCAGCAGAGCGTTCTCGGCCGTGGTCGCCGCCAGCCGAACGCGGCCGAACTGGCCTGGTCGAAGCAGCGCGTTGGGATTTGGAAATTCCGCCACCAGGTTGAGCGTCCCGGTCTTTAGATCGACCGCGCGGTCTGCGATGATGATCCGGCCCTTGTGCGGGAAAGTGGTGCCGTCTGCGAGTACCAGATCCAGTTCCGCTCCGCCTTTCATCTTGCCTTCGCTCCTCATCCGCTGATAGATCAGGTAGTCCCGCTCAGGGATGCTGACATACACGCGCATCGGATTCACATTCGACACCGTGGTTAGCAGCGTGGGTTCACCGCTGCCGACGAGATTTCCTGGCGCCACCAGCCGGGTACCGGCGATGCCATCAACGGGCGACGTGATGGTGCAATACTCCACGTTAAGCTCGGCTTGCGCGATCGCCGCTTTGGCCGACAACACGGCTGCCTCGGCCTGCTGGATCGATGCTGCCTGATTAACTTGGGCCGTGCTCAGTGAGGCTTTTCGGCCCTCGACGTCTGCCCGAGCACCCTGCTGTCCCGCCAGCGCGTTATCGTAATCCTGCTGCGGAACGGCGCGTGCCTCGGCAAGCGGTTTCAGTCTTTTAACATCTTGATTCTCCTTGTTCAATCGTGCTAATGCAATGTCCAGATTCGCGTTTGCCGTGTCGACGACGGACTTCTCACGGGCCTGCGCAAGATCCGCTTCTGCCTTGGCAAGTTGAGCCCTAGCCTGTTGCATTTGCGCCTCATATTCCCGTTTGTCGAGGGTGAAGAGTACCTGCCCCTTCTTCACCATCGTGCCTTCCCGGTAATTCTGCGCCTGCAGAAAGGCCTTGACCCGCGCTCGGATATCGATCGTATCGTGCGCGTCGGTGCGCGCCGTCAGTTCGGTATAGATTGGGACAGTCTTCTGCTGCACGGGCGCGACTACCACTGGCACGCCCGCCCCTGCTGCTGTAGCATCCGTCTTTGTTGCCTCTTTTCCGTGCTCGCAACCAATGACGAAGAGAGCTAGCACCAGCAGTGGCCAGTGGCGGTTTCTATTGTTTCGTCCGTCCGCGAATTGGAAGTCTTGCAATCTTTTCCTCATACGATCCTTAATACGATCCTTGCCCTGAACGCCGGTTTAAACGTGCGTCGAGAGTCGCCCCGCGACTCAAGCGACGTCGCATGATGTGGTTTTCCAGGTCTTCCTAGCATATTCCCTGATTGTTCGATCGCTCGAAAATCTCCTCGATGATGCGATGTTCAGAATGGCCTTGCTCGCCCAGCCATGCGAGTTGAGATACAACTCACCTGGGCGTTGCTGCGCGTCGCAATACGAACCTAGCTCAGCGAGATGCCGGTAATGACCGCCCCGGGACAGAAGTTTGTGACGGATAGGTTGGAACGCTCCTGGTTCAACTGGTATGCCACCGGGTAAGCGGCGAGCAAGACGGGCGAACAATACGGGAGCTGAGACCCCGCCGATGCTGGCGTTTGTCGGCAGGTTCGTGGTGTACAAGGGCGAGAAAGGCCGAACATGGCCGCCGGGGAAGCTCGGATAGGCTGTCCCCACTCCTGTGCCATAAAAAATGACGACAATTCGTTGCACAGCCGGATTGTCGGGCTCTAAAGCTGCAAGTAAAATGTGGCGCGTGGTCATCTGTGACAGTTCCTAGCAGCGTTGCTCGCCTACCCAAGTAAAATCCGATTCCAGCAGTCACCAGATGCTTTCGATCACGCACGGTGTCTCTGGGGGTAGATGGCCGCTGCTGAGCTAAGGATGTTTTTTTTCCAAAACCGTTTGTCTGGCGCCTACGCAGAGATGCGCCACACAGGTGGGCTGGAAGTGTTGCAGCATCGCCAATGTAGACGTCCTTTCCCCGGTCTTCTACGGGTTAGTTACTGAATACCAAGAAAAGCGCCAAACACCCAAGCCCGAGCGCTTGTCTTTTACGAATCTTCTCTACCGCCTCGATTCCGGCCGGAACCGGGCAGACCGTTGCCAAGCTTCGGGGCCATGCATCGCGTTTAGTGATGCACCCAGCTGTGTTACCCGAACACACTCTCGAGGCATCGACTCCAGCTCGGATTGCAAGGGAGAGCCAAAAAATAAAATCCTCAAGCATTAAATGAACATCTTGATTGAGTAATAGATCCTCCCGTTCCTCGTTTTCGATCGGTCGAGAGGCTTCTTTGACTCCCGCCGGAGACGAGATGGGCATGGCTGTGAGGTTAATAACAAGATCGTGACCCCCCGTAAGCTGGGAATTCTGGATCATGTGTTCCTGCTGCGCCGTGGTTTACCATTTCTCGTGGTTTCTCTGGGGCTGGTGATTTCGCTCTCGTGCTCGGGTGGGAAGAAGACGCCCGAAAGCAGTGCGAAAGAGTCAGTCAAAGGAACCGCCGTCAAACCGCCGCCTGGGGCGATGTCGCTCTCGTCTGTGTTGAAGGCTGTGGAGAGTGCCGGCTATACGCCCGTAGCAGAAGTGGAATTCGAAAAGGATCATTGGGAGGTCAAAGCCTACCGCAATGCGCAGCTTTTACAGCTTAAGGTCGGTTTGCTTGCGGGCGATATCCTTCCCAACCCACCACCCACGCTCGAACGGCCGCTTTCGGTAATCGTTAAGGGTCTGGAGGATCAGGGGTACGGTCCTATTCTCGATGTCGAACGTGGCGCTGGAGGTAGTGAAGGTCCTACGGCTTGGGAAATCGAAGCGTATAAGGGAAGCTCGGAAGTTAGCATCAGCGTCGAATCGAACTCGGGCAAGATCACCACGAAATAGCCCAACGGAAGTGTTGCAAGTTGTGGAGTGAATATGTGGAGTGAATATTTGGTAGGGTGAGCGGATGGGTTTTGGCCGGGCCGGTCTATTCCGCAAGCGTCAGTTCGCCGCCGCGACATCGTCGCCTGCGTGCGGTGTTATCTTCGGTTCTCACTCAGCTTACGCAACCGACACGCTTGGGTGTTTGGCGCTCTTCTCGGTATCCAGTAACTAACCGCAGAAGACCGGAGAAAGTCTACATTAGCGATGTTGCAACACTTCCGGCAAACGAAATTCCAGGACGATTTCTTCAGGGCCGACCGCTCAGTAAGGGCGTGCAACGAGGGCGGCACATACAATTAATGAACGCGGATAGAACATAAATTCGAATTCGCAACAACCTTGTGGCGCACTGCTTGACCCATTTATTCTGGCCGGCCGTCGAGTTGAACGGCATTTGGGCGGCTACATCGCGAACCCGTGTCTTGTCCGTTGCAACATCTGTCTTGTATTAGCGTGCGAACTGCTGCCGCAGCCCCGCCGGTCGGGTGCGTTCAAAGACTTCCCATAATCGAGAAACAAGATGTCCGCTTCGTCCGGCTCTCAGTAGGCGGCCAGCTTTTTGAGAAGCGAGTCCTCTCGATGGCTCAGGACAATTATGGATTCATCTGGCTGGCACTGACGCCGGCTTGTACCGATACGATGGGTACAATCTAAGGACTTACCGGCACGATCCCAACAACCCACGTAGTCTGAGCGACAACACCGTATTAACCATCTACAAAGATCGTGCGGGAATCCTGTGGATCGGCACCCTGTACGGAGGGCTTGAGCGATTCGACCCGGCGCAAGACGTTTTCACGCATTACCGGCATGACCCAAACGACAGCCGGAGCTTAAGGGACGCGCACGTCTTGAATATTTACCAGGACCTCGCCGGCTACTTGTGGCTCGATACCATCGACGGGCTCGATCGCCTCGATGTGGCGACTGGGCGCTTCCTCCACTACCCTCGCCCTTCCGAGCGCAGCCACAGCGTCTGGGGACTCTGCGAAGACGGCCAGCGCAATCTTCTTGTGGGTTGTCCTCAGGGTCTATATCGGCTGGAGAGGTCGAGCGGTGGTTTTACGCCTTCCCCGAACAGCCCGACCGTTCCCGGCAGACGTGAGGATCAGGATCTCGAATGGTTTGCACGGGACCACTCGGGCACCGTTTGGTTCACGTCATCGGGCAGCCTCTTGGGCGCTCTCAACACGAAGACCGGAGGAACCAGCTACTACTCTTTTGGTCCGGAGGGGACCCGGGGCCAGCATTCGGCGACAGTGAGCGGCGTCTATGAAGATTACAATGGCGTGCTGTGGCATGGCGAAGGGCTACTCAAATTCGACCGGGAGCGGAAGAATTTGATCCGTTACGCTGCCGGGCGCGACAGCGGGCCGCATCTGGTCGATGCTTGAAGATTCCGAAGGAAATATTTGGGTAGGCAGCGAGTCCGGGGTCAGCCGCTTTCAAGCGGCGCCGCCCTCGTTCGTGACTTACCAACAGGAGCCGCACAATCCCAACAGCTTGTCTAGCAACAAGGCCCTGTCTTAACGTTTTGCTTTCGGCGTCGCCGCTGCTCCTCGTAATTTAGGCTTCACAGCGATGGCCCTGCAGAAGCACATGCGTGCATCGCTCTCTTTGATGACGATCGTCATTTGGGGAGCACTTTCCGAATCTGTTCGGCCACAGCTTCGGGGGACTTCGAGGCGTCTATCTCGTGGATGTCGGCTTGTGGGAAATAAACATGAGCAAAATCTACCTCGCGATGATAGTCCTTTAGTCCTTGCTCGACATCCGCGGGGCTCTGGTTTTTGAGCCTCTTTCGCACTGCGTTGTCCGACAAACGGAGCTGAATAATAACAGGCTTCGGCAAGTTGAGTTTCGGTACCAGGTCAGCGAGATAATCGCCCTGCTCTTTGGATGCAGGGTAACCGTCCAGAATCACCCCTTTCGAAAGATCCGAGGAGCCGAGTTTCTCTTCCACGAGCTTGTTCAGAGCGGGGTCGAGACGCGGTTCCACGCCGTGAATTGCGGGGTGCCGAAACTTCTCAAACGCCTGATGATTCTGTTCAATTAAGTTGTCGGAGGATATGAGAGCCATCCCACGATCCTTCTGGAGAATCGTGGCTTGGGTGGTTTTGCCGGCACCCGGAGGACCGATAAATATGATCAAGGGACCGGCCGCCTGGGCGTGTGCCATCCAAACGAAACACAGAATACACGCTCGTCGACTCGTCCGACCGAGGCTTGCAGGAGGAGCCGAAGAAGGCTTGCTCTTTTTGTGTTGGCGGCGAATGGCTGAAAGCCCTTCTTACAGCAGATTCTATATTCTAACGGCAGTTTCGCACATCGCGGATGGAATTCTGGGGCTAACTCGAGAGAGCAGCCGCCCAAATAAGCGAAGCAGAATTCTGGATCTGCCTACGCCGAGTGAAAACGATTTGCGCCAGTTCCTTCCATCGAACGCGTTCTGGTGCTCGATCGGTGCCTGCGAACAATTGCCCGGAAACAAAATACACGGCCGCATCGTCCGTTCGAATAGCCCAAGGACGACTTTTGCTGTGTATCGTTTCTGAATCGCGGACCGAAGGAGGACGGCGGCAGGAAAGCGAGGGCGCTTGGCAGCCGCAGGCAGATGATTTGGCGTGGAGCAGGGTTCTTGCCGTCTCCCCTGCTTATTGGCGACTCCGGGAACGGTAAAATCGTTCACCGAGAACAGCTCGGGGGAACCAACACGCATGCAACCGAATCATCTGCCGGCACGCTCCGGATGTCCATGAGCCTGCTTCAGTTCATAACGGCTGTTCCATGGGACGTACGGCGCGGAAGCGGATGCTATGTCGGAACCAGCACCTTGGTCGAAGCGCTTCGTCAGCTCGGGATCGACGTCGTGTTGGTTACTCCGGGAATCATCGCGCCAGTGTACACGGCCAGGCGCCTGCTGTTCAACGAGACATTGCGGTGGCGTCGCTTCAGCGGTGACGCCACCGTCGGCATTGATGCCGATGGGTATGCCATCGCCGGCAGGCCGGGTGCGCTCCCACACATCGCCTGCATCAAAGGAGTTTTGGGCGACGCTGTTCGCTTTGAGCGGGGCATCACGCGCGCAACTATGGCATTTCAGGCCCGCCTTGAGGCAAAACATGCCCGTCGCGCCGATCGGGTGATCACCGTCAGCCAGTACTGCGCGCACCGTCTCGAAGAACTCTATGGCGTAAAAAACGCGCTAGTCGTGCCGGAATTGATTGACCTCCAGAGGTGGTTGCGGTTATTCCGGGCAAATCCTGCTGTTCCCGACCCCCACAAGTTCACGGTTTTATCCGTATGCCGGTTCTATCCCCGCAAACGCCTGGACGTGCTGCTCCATGCCACCGCTCTATTGCGTGATCGTCTTCCGCAACTCGAGATTCGAATTGTCGGCCACGGCCCCGAGTACGGACGCCTCTCGCGGCTGTCTTCGGAGCTGCGTATCGAACCGGTCATTCACTGGCTCGGCGATGCCAGCGCTAATACGTTGGCGTCGGAATACAATCGGTGCGATCTTTTTTGTCTGCCGAGCGCCCAGGAAGGCTTCGGTATCGTATTTCTCGAGGCCATGGCTGCTGGGAAACCGATTGTCGCCGCGCGCGCGGCTGCGGTCCCTGAAGTAGTTCGCAGTGGCATTCTGGTAGAGCCCGGCCATCCCGAGGCGCTCGCCGAAGCCATCCTTTCCCTCTATCATGATCCCGAACAGCGCAAGTCTCTCGGCGCAGCCGGCTTGCGCGACGTGGAACAGTTCGAAATGCGCCGCATCGCCACGCGCTTCATCAAAGAAGTTGCGAAAATCGTGCCCGCGATCAAAGTTGCGCAAGGTTCGGAGGTTGGGCATGCGAGCTGAGCCGCATTCGAATCCACCGCAGCCAGATCTCCGGAAAGGTCTTCTCGCAGGCGAGTGCTTGCTGAGTTTGACGACTCCTCGCGCCCTGACCCCGAACAGCGGCGAAGCCCACCATCCAAGTCTTTCGATTCGTACGGCTTACGCTCCACCTTGCGGGCAGTGAAATCGTCTAGCACAAGAAATCGGACTGCCATCCTGCATGAGTATTGGAAAAAAGGAACCGATTTGTTACCTTCGTCATCATCTGCATCAGGCGATGCGTTCTGTTCAACCCTGGCTTCGGACGCGGTTCGCCGCGGCGCTTCTTTTTTCGATCTCTCGACTAGTTGCTTGGCCACAACTGGTAGGGACGGAATCCGTCGGACAAAGCAGTGCCACACCCACAACAGGTATTCTCCAAGGCAGGGTGCTAGATGAAGCTGGGGCTGCAGTTGCGGCTGCTCCGGTCAATCTTAAATATGAAACGGGTGAGTCGCACAGCACAAACACCGACTCTGAAGGAAGTTATTCCTTTTCGGCATTGCCTGCCGGTCAGTTGACGTTGACTATCACGGCGCCAGGGTTTGCCTCGTTCACAAATCCGCGAATCCTCTTAGCCCCCGATCGGGGTTTAAGGCTCGCTGACACAACATTACACGTTGCGGCTAATTCTTCCAAAGTGGAGGTGACTGCTTCGAAACGGGACGTTGCGGAAGCGCAGATGCAATCAGAGATAAAGCAGCGATTACTTGGCTTTCTTCCGAACTATTACGTTGTTTACTATAAAGATCCGGTTCCACTCAATGCGGGGCAAAAGATGCGCTTGTCGCTTCGCCTCGCCATCGATCCGGTCAATTTTGGAATCGCGGCTGCCCAGGGCGCGGTTGAGACAAATAGTAAGAATTACGCAGAGTACGGAATGGGAGCAGAGGGTTTCGGTAAACGATATGCCGCAGCATATGCCGACGGCTTCATTGGCACGATAGTCGGATCGGGGCTGTTTCCTATGCTGTTGCGACAGGACCCGCGTTACTACTACAAAGGGACCGGCAGCGTTGGCTATCGTGTTCTTTACGCACTCTCCTGGTCCTTCCGCTGCAAAGGTGACAACGGAAAGTGGCAGTTTAACTACTCGTCGCTCTTAGGCGACGTTGCTTCAGCCAGCATTTCGAACCTGTATTATCCGAAGGCGATTAGCAACAGCGCAGGAGAGACCGTAAAGTACAGCATGCTGAACTTAGCCTCGCAGGGCGTGACTGCACTATTACAAGAATTTTTGTTCAAAAAGATAACCACTCACTCCAATGACCCGGGGAAGTTGTAGCGGTCTCTCTTGCGACGCTTTGATCTGAAACCTGGCGGATGGTTCGAATCGATCTGGGGTTAGTCGATCGGCATATGGATGGTGCCTGGACTTTGCGATGCGATCAGAATCTTCTGTATACCCAGCAATCTGATTCGCAGTCGAACCTCTGCCCTGTGCCTGTTGTCCCGATCGCGGATGAGATAACGGGCAGCCTCTCGGTCTGCGAATGCCTCTACGATCTGTTGCGCAGTCCAAGCTCCGGTTGGATGCTCGGTCACATTGAAATGCAGCAGCTTGCGACGATCGTGTTCCAGGACGATCAATAAGAACAGCGCCCTCATCGTGATTGTCGGCACGGTAAAGAAATCAGCCGATACCTTTGGGGGATGTGGTTGCGCAGGAAGGTCCATGTCTGGTCAGCGGGCGGCGGAGCTTGCCCAGGATGCGCGAGACAGTGAGCTCCGAGATGGCGATGCCAAGCATCGGGAGTTCGCCATGAATCCTCGGCGCGCGCCGCAGCGGATTGGCACCTACCATTTGTTCAATTAATTGGCGAGTTCCGGGGGCGGCGCTGGGCGACCTCTACCCCGGCGCTGCAGCTTCGACAGCCGGGCCCAGAATGATATTTCCATCCATCCCCATGCCGGTCAACCGGTTACGCGCCGACAGAATATCGGCGAACCACGGGTCGTTCATCGTCGATTTCGGGGGCGAGCCCAGTGATTAACCTTCTCGTTAATAGGCAAGTCGGGTCGAACCATTACCTGTACGAACTGTACGAACTTTCCACCAAGCTATAGCGCGCGACATTCAATTGTCATCATGCCCGTCTCGAATTTTTAAACACTTACAATTTTCGCCGTATCCGGCTGAATGCCGTTTTCCGTTTTGTAAACTGCGGGTCGGGGACTCAAGTCCCACTATCGGCTCCAGCACGCACTTCGGAGTACGCTATAGCACCCACTTCGGCGCTGCCTCGATGAGTTGTTTGGTGTAGGCATGTTGGGGGTCGGCAAGTACCTTTTTCGCGGGGCCGCACTCCACAATCTCGCCCTGATGAAGGATTGCCAGACGATCGCAAAGTGCGGCAATCGTTAAAAGATCGTGAGAGATGAACAAGATGCCTATGTTGTGCTCCTTGCCGAGTCTGACCAGTAAATCGAGCACCTCGCGTTGCGTGATTACATCGAGCGCGCTTGTAGGCTCGTCCGCAATTAGCAGAGGCGGCGAATGCAGAAGCGCCATGATGATTAGCGCTCGTTGCGCCTGCCCGACGCTAATCTCACGCGGAAACCTTTTCAGAAAGGCTTCTTGTGGCGTAAGGCCCGCGATTGCAAGCAACTGCCCGATGAATCCTTCTTGATTGGACCAGGGCTCTGAGGAGTGTGCTCGCCATGCTTCGCGCAACTGGGTTCCGATGCGCAAGGCGGGGTTCAGGGCCGATACAGGGCTTTGGGGTATCAGGCTCACGAGCCGGCCGCGAATATCCCTAAGCTGGCGTTCGCTGCACCGTGTCAGGTCTTGACCAATAAGCTCGATACGGCCGCTAACGCTGGCTCCGGTGCGATCGAGCAGGCGGAGCAGAGCCAGAGCTAGAGTGCTTTTACCTGATCCGCTTTGGCCCACGAGGCCCACAATTTCGCTGGGGAAAACTTCGATACGGGCGGCTCGTAACACTCCTTTCCGTTCTGGGTAATCGACAGATATATCGGCCGAAAGGACAGGACTGGGTGGACTGATTTTACCTCCTCAGCTCCGAGGCGCCAACGGAAAGAAATTCCGCGTTCCAGTACAAATGCGGCGGCAGTACCGAGGGCATCGCGTTTCGCACCGAGGGCGACACCGCAACCAATACGTCTGGATGAACAAGAACCACAATCGGCTGGTCCTCCGCCACTATTTCCTGCAAGCGGTCAAAAGCCCTTCTTCTGGCTACTCGATCGCTGGTGGTGTGTTGCAGTAGCGCGAGCCGGTCGATTTCAGCCTCCCAGGGCGTGGCTGGTTTCAGTTCCTCAGGATTCCAGGCGTGATGCGTGCCCGAACTTAACCAGAGATTCATCTGACTGTTGGGGTCGATCTCAACATTTGTCAAACCCAAAAGACAAGCCTCGTATTCCGCAGTTTGCGTGATTCTCTCTATGAGCGACTGGAACTCGATCGGAAGAAAATTCAGCCGGATTCCGATCTTCATCAGGTCTTGTTGCAGAAGCACTCCCATTTGAGCACGTGTCTTGGATCCAGCATTTGTTATGAGTGAGAACTCAACCGGGTTTCCCGCGCGATCATGCAAGGTGCGGCCATCGAACTGAAAGCCATCCTGCAGCAAAAGCTTCAGCGCGACTTTCGGTTCGTTCGCGGGCGTGCTGAGTTTGGAATTGCACCAAAATTTGTTCGCTGGTGAAACAAAACCGGCCGCCGAATGGGCGTACCCGTGGTAGACCAGTCGAACGATGTCGTCGCGACTCACCGCAGTGGAGATGGCCCGCCGGAAGAGTGTCGACTGAAACCATTTTTTCTTAAAGTCAGGAAGGGGCGCGTTCGGCTTTTGATTAAACCAAAGAAACTCACTATCGAGCGATGGGCCCACGTTGAGAGCACCCGAGTGCACATCCTTTTTCAGCCCTTCGAATGCTTCAGGCTCCAACTTGTCCAAGAAATCGAGTTCGCCTCTACGGAATCGGAGTAATTCGGTTTCGCGATTCGCGAGAATATCCAGGCGTATCGAGTCAAGGCGCGGAAGTACTTCGCCGCCGATGCCGTTCTTCCAATAACGCGAGTTTCGCTTCAGCAGGATATACTGGCCGCTTTTATGTTCCTGGACAACAAACGGACCGAGAACGGCCGTTTCCGGTGGAACTCCTCTGCTGGACGAAATTGCGAGCTGATCGAAGAGCATTTCGAGCCCCGCAACCGGCCTCGAAAAGAAAATCGATACTTGGTTGACACCATTTGCATGACATCTCATCTCTCCGCCGGCGGAACGGAACTCGTCGGCGATGCCCGAGGGCAGTTCGGGTGTTATGAGTCGGCGAAGCGTCGCAATCACGTCGGCAGCGCTAAACGGCGTTCCATCTGAAAAACTAACATTTTTTCGCAAGGAGAAATCAATTCGTTTGCCTTGATCAAGGACTCTCCAAGACGTCGCCAGTTCCGGCTCAAGCTGCTGTGTTTGCCTATTGAATCGAATCAGCACGCCTGCTGTCAGGTACCGAACGGTTTCTGAAGCCTCTTCTGCCGTGAGGAGTGGATCAAAGGTCTTTGGATCCGTCCCCACCCTGAAGCGGAGTTCCGCCGTTGAGCGTGCATGGGAGCAAGTCACTACGGCCAGGGCGAGAAGACCGTTTCGAACTCTTATTCCCATATATTCCGGCCAGAAACCACGAACTGAAGGCTACCAACGACCAGGACGAGAACGACGGCCGGCACAAAAAGCCACGGTTCGGCCGGAACTTTTTGATAGTTTTGCAGTTCGGAAAGCATGTTACCCCAAGACGGCATAGGTTCATTAATTCCAAGACCGAGAACACCCAGATTTGCTTCCGTAAGGACGAAAGCGGGAACTAATACCCAAAACTGCGCCGACAGAATCGGTCTGAGATTCGGCAACATGTGAAACCACAACAATCGGGTACCACTACACCCGTAAGCCCGCGCATGGAGGATCGAGCCCGAGTTTCTCAAGTTCGCGACACCCGCCCGGATCACTCGAGCGCTTGGCGCCCATCCGACGGCTGCAAGAAGAAGAAATGTAGCAGCTACCGATGCAACCGGAGACGTATTCAAAGGAAGGAGGGCCCGCAGACTTAACAGGGCAAGAAGCCACGGCAAGGAAAGGAACAGATCGACCACCGTGCCGGCCAGCTCGTTTACCCAGCCGCCGAAATAGCCGGCCAGGAGCCCGATTGCCGTTGCCGTGCCGGTTGCGAGGAACGCCGCCGCCGTGGCGCAGAGCAGTGAGGTTCGCGTGCCTCCGAGCAAGCGCGACAATCGGTCGCGACCCACCGCATCCGTGCCTAAAAGAAAGGTTCGTGATGGCGGTTCATTCGCATGTTGCCGGAATTGCTCTGAGTAATCGTGGGGCGCAAGGAAATCGGCTCCCAGAGACAAACCGGCGACCAGCACGAGAATGACGCGCGCGATTACGCGAATGACCCTCATGCAATGCGCCGTTCGAGCCGTGTCAGAACAAGATCAGCCACTACATTTGTAACAACGGTGATCGCCGTCAACAGCAGCGTGATGGTGACCAGAAGCGCGAGATCGCGACCGAGGGCCGCCTGCCATGCCAGTTGTCCAAGGCCAGGTGAATCGGCGAGGGCCTCAACAGGAATCGATGCACCGAACGCAAGCGTTATCGAGACACCCGCCAGTGCCACGAGCGGCATCAAAGCGGGCGGAACTACGTGAAAAACAAAGAGCCGTACGGCCGGCAACCCTCTTGCGCGTGCCGTCAAGGTGTGAGGTGCGCGCAACCCGGCGCGGAGCTGTTCATAAGCGTCCGGGAAGATGCGTGGGAAGACTACCGCAGCGATAGCAATGGAAGGCGAAAGCCCCCAAAGCAGACAGATCGTAGCCAGCACCGCCGACGGTATGCTCAAGAACACCCCGCTCAATGTCATGGCTGCCATAACCGTGGCCACGCGGCGGTTCAACGTAGCTGCAGTCGCAAGAAAGAGGGCGGCGCACCAGCCGTACCCTAATCCCGCCAAGACAGTGCGAAGGGTCTGCGGCGCACGTTCACGAATCAGCGAACCTACAGGCTGGGCAAAAACCACCGAGCGTCCGGCCTCACCACGCAATATGCCACTGAGAAAGCGAACATAGAAAGCCAGCGGAGCGCGTTCTGCTGAATACTCGCCTTTAATAACTTTCAGGCTGTCCGCCGAGAAACGCGCGTCAAGTAATCGTTCATCTAGGCCAAACCCAGGTGCAAGACGAATTAGCGTCGCCCCCGCCAACCCCGAAATCAAGAGGACTGCGATCCCGCGGCAGAGAATCCAGATCGCCGACCGCTTCGTTCCGTACTTGAATTCCGAAACTTGAGTCAGAAAGCCCTCCTCAAGACACAAATTCGGGACAAATGCGTTTTATTACTGCGAGATCTAATCATGAACGGCCACCCCGAGACCTCAAGCCTGGAAAATATTGCCTATCTTACGGAATATTTACAGGTATTTTTTACGAGTATCTATTGACTTGATCCTCGATGGTGTATTAAAACTGTACTACCTGCTACTGCTCTGGAGTATTTCTCAGTAATAGTAGCGCCCAAGACATACGCGTCTGTCAAGTAACCGGGCTAATTGCCGGAATTAAAAGCGAAGTGCTGGAAAAAGTGCCTTTGCGTGAAAAAACAATTCTGGCTGGCTTGGACTCTCTCCGTTTAGCACGAATCTGTTAAGAAGGCATTTGAGCTCGTTTGAAGCTCATTCGGCGGTTTTTCATTTTCCGCTTTGGGGGAGATCCCTGCCGAAAAATGCTACGGGAGTTTTTAACTTCAAAATGATTAATCTATTCCGTTGGTCCGTTCGATCTGCGGTGTTTTTATTCCCATTTATTTGTTTTGGGGGCTCATCCAAGATCGCTGCAGATCTTGCCAAAGCCGATCTACGCTCCGTCGTGAATGTAATTGTTCAATTTAATGCGACACCGAGCAGCGAAGACATTCGCGGGATCAGTCAACTTGGTGGCAACCCACGACAAGTTGATCTGGGTTTCATCCGGGGCGCGGCGTACTCTATCCCGGCCAAGGTGCTCAAAGTTCTTACCGACAATCCGAACGTGCTCTATGTCTCGCCAGATCGCGAACTGTATCCAACGCTCGATTACGCGAATGCCACGATCGGGGCGCAGGTGGCGCTATCCAATGGCTGGGCCGGCGCTGGCGTCGGGGTGGCCGTTATTGACAGCGGCATCGCTTCGAAGAGCGATCTACAAAACAAGAACGGCACAGACCGAATTGTATACAGCCAGAGTTTTGTTCCGAAAGTTACCAGTGCGGTCGATCAATACGGTCACGGGACGCACGTTGCCGGCATCCTCGCGGGGAATGGGGCGGCATCGACCGGGCCTATATACAGCAAGACATTTCGTGGCGTGGCGCCAGGCGTAAATCTAATCAATTTGCGTGTTCTGGACAGTAACGGCTCCGGTACGGATAGTGCCGTGATATCGGCGATCAACACTGCCATACAACTGAAAAGCAAATACAACATCCGGGTGATCAATCTGTCACTAGGCAGGCCTGTTTATGAGAGCTATTTGCTCGACCCACTTTGTCAGGCGGTCGAAAAAGCCTGGAACGCAGGAATCGTTGTCGTTGTTGCGGCAGGGAACGATGGGCGCAACCAGACTCAGGGAACCAACGGTTATGCGACGATTACCGCGCCAGGAAACGATCCCCGGGTAATCACGGTCGGGGCCATGAAGACCATGGGAACTCTCAGCCGGTCCGACGATCTCGTCGCTAGCTATAGCTCTAAAGGGCCTACCCTGCTGGACCATGTGGTGAAACCCGATATCGTAGCCCCGGGGAATCGGATTATCTCACTCGAAGCGTCAAAAAACGCGGCCTTAGTCTCCGGGGCCGATGAGATTCCTTACTCCTACTACCAGAACCCCTTCAACAATGCATATTCGGTTGATTACTACAAGCTAAGCGGGACAAGCATGGCTACTCCGATGGTTAGCGGAGCCGTTGCACTGATGCTGAACAAGGATCCAAGCCTGACGCCAGATACGGTCAAAGCCCGTTTGATGAAGACTGCAACGAAGAGTTTTCCTGCCTCCAGCACAGCGATTGACCCGGTAACCGGGCTGATCTATACGAGCCAGTACGACATTTTTACAATTGGCGCCGGCTACCTGGATGTCTGGGGCGCGCTTAACAGCAACGATTCAGTTCCTGCGAACAGTACAGCGTCCTCGCCAATATCGAGTTTTAACCCGGTAACCGCCGCAGTAACCGTTGTCAACGATAAGACCACCGTATGGGGCGCGCATGCAGTATGGGGGTCAGCGGCCATCTGGGGCACGGCCGCGGTTTGGGGCACCAGCACTTTTGTAGACGGCCAAGCAGCTATTTGGGGAGCAAGCGCTGTTTGGGGTAGCACGGCAGTTTGGGGGACTGGCGGCACTCAGGGAAATACAACGGTGTGGGGTGCGCATGCTGTTTGGGGAACGGGTAGCAGCGACACTTCGGAAGCGATGAGCCTTCAGATCAATGGGGAGAATTGAGACATCAATGGGGAGAATCGAGATCGAAATGAACAAAAATCCTAACAATCGCTGGACCCCGCGCGGCCAGCTACACTTACAACCACTTCTGAAGTCTGTCGTAGCACTTGGACTGTTGTCGGTCTCAAGTCTGATAGCGCGTCCCAAGATGAGCGCGGATCTGCAGGCGTTGTCGCCAACGGCTTCGGTAGACGCAATTGTCCAGTTCACCCATCCGCCATCTGCAGACGATATGTCAAGTTTGGGTCGGCTTGGGGGCGTTCTCAGAACGCGGTTTCAAAGCCTTAACGGTGCCCTGTTCACTCTTAAAGCGGCTCAACTGAAGACCATCGCTGCGAACCCGAACATTGCGTATGTCTCACGTGATCGCAGCGTCTCCGGCAGCCTGGAGTTTGCGGAGCCTACCGTTAACGCCAACATTGCTTTCCAATACGGGTGGACGGGGGCCGGTGTTGGAGTTGCGGTCATCGATAGCGGAATTTACAATCATCCAGATTTGAGGTCGCGCATTGTTCACTCCGAAAGTTTTGTGCCAGGCGATGCCACTACCAACGATGCCTACGGCCACGGAACTCATGTGGCGGGCATTGTAGCCGGGAACGGTTACAGTTCGACAGGAGGTAGTTACATATATACCTTCCGCGGAATTGCGCCACAGGCAACTCTCATAAATTTACGGGCGCTGGATAGTAACGGTCAGGGTACGGATTCGTCGGTCATCAATGCCATCGATCGGGCGATTCAGTTGAAAGACGTCTGGAACATCCGCATCATCAATTTGTCTTTGGGCAGGCAGGTTTTCGAGAGCTACACGCTGGATCCCCTTTGCCAAGAAGTGGAAAAGGCGTGGCAGGCTGGAATAGTCGTCGTGGTGGCCGCTGGAAACAACGGGCGTGACAACTCGATGGGAACCAGCGGTTATGGAACGATCGCCGCGCCGGGCAACGATCCGTATGTCATCACCGTAGGAGCAATGAAAGACATGACCACTATCACGCGAACGGACGATCTGATCGCAAGCTACAGCTCAAAAGGACCCACCCTGCTGGATCAAGTGGTGAAGCCTGACCTGGTTGCGCCTGGCAACAGCATTGTGTCTGCGCTCGCGCCGACCTCCTCCCTCGCGCAACAAAATATCGGAAGCGTACCGATGAATTACTACGCAAAAAACACGAGCTCAAGCCCTTCCTACAAATATTTCCGGCTGAGCGGCACAAGCATGGCTACTCCGATGGTTGCCGGCGCGGCAGCGCTTCTTTTGCAGCGACAGCCGTCGCTGACACCTGACCAAGTCAAAGCGCGGCTGATGAAAACAGCCAGCAAGAACTTTCCGTCCACTAGTGATTCCACCGATCCGACTACCGGGATCAACTACACGAGCACCTATGACCTTTTCACCATTGGATCAGGTTATCTGGATGTGTGGGCTGCGCTAAACAACACCGATGTGGCAACAGGGTCTGCGGTATCTCCGACGGCCACTTTCGATTCAGCTTCCGGCAACACTATAGTGACGGCTGCATCGGATTCTGTTTGGCAGAACTCCCTGGTGTGGGGCACCAGCCTCGTCTGGGGTACCAACGTAATCGTAAATAATGACGCAGTCGTTTGGGGTACATCGCTGGTTTGGGGCACCAATACAAGCGATGCCTTCGCCGTCGTCTGGGGCACTGCAGTGGTCTGGGGCACGAGCAATCCGTTTCCACAGAACGTTTCTATTTACGGAGACGAATAGGCCTGCAATGAGAGAGGATAAAGCGTAGGCGATGAACGCTACAACATGTAACATGTCACTGACTGCCAGACTGTACATCGGGGTTATTGTCGTTCTTGGAGCAGCTGCGCTCGCGCACGGCTTGTACCTCTGGGTTCCGAACGATCTCCTGCGCTTTTTCTGCTACCTCGCGCTGGCGATACCTGCATCGTGCCTCAAGGTGACTCTGCCAAAGATCACCGGCACGATGTCGGTCCTCTTTATATTCCTGCTTGCCGGGATTGTAGAACTCGGCCTGGCGGAGACGTTAGTGATCGGCGCGATCTGCGTAATTGTCCAGAGTTTCTGGCATTCCAGATCGCGCGTCCGCGCGATCCACGTTCTGTTCAGCATAGCTACGCTTGCTCTCGCCATTACAGCGACTCATTTCGTCTATCATGCGATCCCAGTTCGTTCCAATGCCTTTCGCCTGGCCATCGCCGCATCAGCCTACTTCCTGGTAAACACCTTCCCCATCGCGATGGTGATTTCTCTGACCGAAAAGAAGTCGCTCCGTCAGGTCTGGAGCGGTTGCTACCTGTGGTGCTTTCCTTACTACCTGGTAGGAGCGGCAATCGTCAGTGCCTTCACTTATGCGAATCGTATGCTCGATTGGCAAGCCGGCCTCTTAGTCGTGCCGGTAGTGTACGTCATATATCGTTCGTACCTTCTTTATCTCAATCAACTGCAAACTGAGCGCCAGCGTGCCGAAGATGAACGGCATCGGGCAGAAGAGCAACGCCTGCATTCTGAAGAAATGGCCGTTCTCCACACTCGTGCGATGGCGGCCTTATCGTCTTCCAAACAGAATGAAGAGGCGCTCCGTCGCGCAAATGATGACCTTCGCCAGTTTGCCTATGCGGCCGCGCATGATCTGCAGGAGCCGCTCCGCAATATTGCCAATTCGCTTGGACTGATCCGTCGTGTACAGCAACAGCCTCTACAAGCCGAAGTGACGGAGCTAGTGCAGGAGAGCATCGACAGTGCCCAGCGGCTGATCCAAATGGTGAAAGACTTACTGGCTTTCTCCAAGGTGGTCGGGGAGGCGGGTCGAGCCAGTGAAAGTATTGATGCCAACGACGTAATGCGGCAGGTTCTTAAGGATCTGAGCGCCGCCATTTCCGATGCCGGCGCACAAGTCAAGGTCGGTCCCCTGCCGTTCGTAGAAATGGAAAATGCCCATCTGCTTCAACTATTCCAAAATCTGGTTGGCAACGCGCTGAAGTATCGAAGAACGGAAGAGAGGCCCTTTATCGAAGTATCAGCCATACGTCACGGATCCGAGTGGCTTTTTACGGTCGCAGACAACGGAATTGGCTTCGATCCTGTATACGCTGAACGGATCTTCGGCGTATTCAAGCGTCTTCATTTGAGGGACCAATACCCGGGTACCGGAATCGGGCTGGCACTATGTTCCCGCATTGTGGCTTTGTATGGAGGCCGAATTTGGGCCGAATCGCAGGCGGGCCTTGGATCCAACTTTAAGTTCATGCTGCCAGCTTCGAGGGTGAGGGAATGGAACAATCAGCTTCTGAGCGTCCAACAAGAATCCTATTAGTAGAAGACAATCCCGTCGATGCGCGTTTGCTTCTCTATGCGTTACAAGAGGAGCAAACGTGGTCAACCGAGTTGGTGGTCGCTGAAGATGGTGAGAAGGCAATTCGCCACCTTATCGAGCAAAATTCTTCTGCCTATGGCGCGGGTCTTGATCTGGTGATTCTGGATCTCAATTTGCCGAAGCGGGATGGGATAGAAGTTCTGCAAGTAATCCGAACGACGGCCGGATTACAAAGCCTCCCGGTTATTGTTTTCACGTCCTCACCCGAGGATGTGAGTGAAGGGATTGTGCGACGAGCCAATCTGGAAGCGAATTGCTATATTATGAAACCCGCAAACGCCGACGACTTTCTCGCCGTTGGCAGGGTCTTGAGGAGCAGCCTCGACAGGATGAAGGTAATCGCCTAGCAGGCGGCTGTCTTTCTCCGGGCATCTTAATTGGACGGTTCGATTGCCGTGTGCTCATTTTAAAAGGCGCATTAATTGCTGTGAATCAAGATTTAACTCCTTAGTTGCATTACCTTTGGCGAATTCATTTGGTAGAGTGGTTTCTTCGCGCGAGAATGCCAAATAGAAATAGGATTGGATTCTTCTATATTTCACGCCAACACTTTTTCATCATGTGAGGGTTTGGCCCGCAAGAAATGAGAATAGGAAAGGCGCTAATGGGACTTTTGTCGAAGCCTGCTTTTGACCGATCTTATGCTGAATATTCATTGCCCACGGCGCCGACAAATCTAAATGCCTTCCTCGCTCAGACCCCCTTACCTGTCGGCTTGAGGTTCTTGACAAACTTTCTGAAAAGTGAAGCTCATCTGCAAGTCGCCATCGTCCGCCTCACGATCGCCGCGCAGGTCGAGACAGCATGACGGTGGAACAGGGCGGCCAGGCCGTGCGGGCCTTCGTGGTTGAGGATAATCCAGTGGATGTAACCATGCTGCGTCTCGCTCTGGAGCAAGAACCGACCTGGCGGGTTGAAATGACTGTCGTCGAGGATGGCGAGCGAGCGATTTCGAGACTGCTGGATACAGCCGAAGGTAAGCCCGACCTTGTGATCCTGGATCTAAATTTGCCCCGCCGAGATGGCACAGAGGTACTTCAAACCATCCGCGGCACACCCGCATTGCGGCATTTGCTGGTGGCCATTCTTAGCTCATCGCCCGAGGATGTCATACAAGAGAAGCTGACTGCCGCGGGTGTTCTTGCGGACGTACATTTCACAAAATCGTGCCAGGTCGACGATTTTCTGCGCCTGGGAGGCGTCTTACGTCGCTGGTACGAACGGGAAACTTCGGTGCGCCAAAAGCTCCAATAGCTGGAGATCCTTGTTGAACCATAATTCCCCTCCTGTCGGCACTGGCTGTCAATAATATCGTGTTACGATAGATAGTGCCTGCTGCTGAATCTTTGAAAAGGACTATTTCCCACGAGGAGTACCGACAAATATCAGAATTCCGATATCGAATTCGCCAGTTTCTGCATTTCAGTGAGGAAGCCGCACGCGCGCACGCAATCGAGCCCCAGCAGCATCAACTACTGCTCGCGATCAAGGGCCTGCCCAGGGGGGCCCGTCCGACGATCAAGGAAGTCTCGTCACGGCTTTGTCTTCGGCATCACAGTACGGTCGAATTGGCGAATCGACTGGTTGCCCGCGGGGCCATAACCAGACGGCAAAGTGACGATGACGCTCGCGAGGTTTTGCTGGAACTGACGCCACAAGGAGAGGAGATTTTGCGCGAACTTCACGTGCTGCATTGGCGGGAACTGCAGAGTTCCGGGCCTTCTCTCTCCGAGTCGCTGAACGCGATCGTAAAGCATACAACGCAGCATTCCGAGAGCGAAGTATGAGCAAGCCGTCCACAAGAGATGAAGCATAAAAAGCCGAACCGAGCCGAAGAGCTGGGCGATTTCACCACCGCTGCTCGCGTGATCCCGATATCGCTGATCGCGATCGGTATCGGCATTGTGGCTACGTTTGTTGCCTGGTTTCTGCTTAGGCTGATCGGACTATTTACAAACATCTTTTACTACCAGCGTTGGGACACGGCGCTTTCTTCGCCAGCGGGTAATCATCTGGGCGTTTTTGCCATAGCAGTTCCGGTGATCGGTTCGCTGATAGTGGGCCTGATGGCGCGTTACGGATCGGAGCGCATTCGCGGGCACGGCATTCCCGAGGCAATCGAATCGATCCTCATGAACGGAAGCCGGGTTCATCCGAAGCTTGCGGTCCTGAAGCCCATTTCGGCAGCGGTCTCGATCGGCTCGGGCGGTCCCTTTGGAGCGGAAGGTCCAATCATCATGACGGGCGGCGCAATCGGATCGATGATTGCGCAGTTTTTTCACCTGACCAGCGCGGAACGTAAAACTTTGCTGGTGGCAGGGGCAGCCGCGGGCATGGCAGCAACCTTCGCAGCTCCCCTCTCTGCCGTCTTGCTGGCGGTGGAACTCTTGTTGTTCGAATGGAAACCGCGAAGTGCGATTCCCGTGGCACTGGCGAGCGCTACGGCTGGAGCCGCACGACGTTACGTCCTCGGGATTGGACCGTTGTTTTCCGTGCCGACCCACCCGGTCTTTATCGGGCCGATAGGCTTATTCGGTTGCGTGCTGATCGGCATTGCGGCGGGTGCGCTATCGGCACTTTTAACAGTAGGCGTCTACGCTGCCGAAGATGCTTTTCACAAGCTGCCAATTCACTGGATGTGGTGGCCGGCCATTGGAGGCGTATTCGTCGGAATCGGCGGCCTGATATTTCCTCAGGCACTGGGAGTTGGTTATAGCACGATCGGTTCGCTGCTGCAAGGGGACGTGGCATTCAAATTCATAATGGGGGTGCTGCTGGTGAAATCGGCCATCTGGATAATTTCACTTGGATCGGGCACCTCAGGCGGCGTTCTCGCTCCATTGCTGATGATGGGCGCTGCGCTCGGCGGGATTGGGGGTATGTTTCTGCCTCACTTTGGAGCTGGCTTCTGGCCGCTGGTGAGCATGGGAGCCATACTCGGCGGCACGATGCGATCACCGTTCACCGGGATCGTGTTCGCAATCGAATTGACGCACGATTTGAACATGCTGCTACCGCTATTGGTAGCCAGCTTCTTGGCGCACGGGTTTACTGTGCTGACCCTGAAGCGTTCGATTCTAACTGAGAAGATTTCGCGGCGCGGCTACCACCTGAGCCGCGAGTATGCGGTCGACCCACTGGAGATTCTTTTTGTTCGCGAGGTGATGCGCACGAACGTAGTGGCATTGCCCGGAGACGCTACGGTAGAAGAAGCGAGCGAGTTGATTCGTCCGGGTCAGCGCTCCCATGGCCAGCATGTTTTCCCGATTATCGATCAGGGAAAGCGACTCTTGGGAGTAGTGAGCCGGAATCGCCTTTCGCACCTGTTCGAAGAAACGCGGACACAGGCTTCGAAAAAGCAGCTCAGGGAGATCGTGTCCAACGATGTCACTGTCGCTTTCCCGGATGAGCCGCTGCGGGTGGTTGTTTACAGAATGGTCGAATCCGGTTTTACGCGTCTGCCGGTGGTGGATCGTGGCGATCAGCGACGGCTCGAGGGCATGGTTTCGCTCGATGACTTACTGCGGGCCAGAGGCCGGAATCTCGAAGAGGAGCGTACTCGTGAGCGGATATTGCGGCTGCGAATGCCGCTAGGACGCCGGCCGGAAGCAGAGAAGCGCAGAACAGTGATTTCGGAATAGCTCGCGACAGCCAGCCGCTCTATATTCTCTGCGCGGCAGAGCGGCAAGTCGAACTGGCGAGTTCATTTGCCGCTCTGCAATCATACGCACGCTCACCGGTTGTCTTGCGGACGAGCACGATCACCGAACCGGTTTGAGCTGCTTGGAGCCGGCAACCAGCACGGCGGTTTCTCCGGGCTTTGGCATGTTTCGCGCGATCTCTTGTTCGACCTTCGAAACAATCAGTTCACGCCCTCGGTCCGTCCCTGGATACCAAATCTTGCTGAGGAAGTATCGATCCCCATACTGATGGAAAACCAGCTTTGCGCATTCCTGGACTTTGTTTGTCTGAGCCGTGAGTGCGAGAATGAACATCGCCGTGCCGGCTTGCTCGCTCCGCATGAGTATTGCGCTTTGGGGTGTTTCACTCGTAAGCGTATATGTGCCGGCACTTAGGTGCTTGTCGAGCACAGTGAAGTCAAAAGGTACATTCACGATTATCTTGTGATCGACCTGTGCGGAAACACTCGCCACACCAAGTATGGCGCAAACGCTTAATGCTTTTGCCATGTGTAACATGAATTTCTTCATGGAATTGTCCTTTCAAATCAGTTGAGGCGAGTCCAGAAGCGTGATACCCGCCACGAGTTTTTGGTGGAATTTGGTTTTAGACCAACTGCTTCACCACGCTGCCTGATCGCTTTCCGAGCAGGCTCTGATAACTGGCGCGGAAAAAACCGCGAAGAGGGGACAGAATTGCGGTAGAATCTGCAGGTATCGGGAACGCCTGGGCCGGTTACGCCGCTTCAATGCGGTTGCAGCAAGGGGTGTGAGTCAGCCTTATGTGCCTCATCACCACGCAGAGAAGGAGGTATTATCTTGTCCTCTGCTGCGCAAGTTACTGAGCTTTTGCTCGAATGGAGCAAAGGAAATCAGGCTGTTCAAGACCGGCTATTCGGTGTCATTTACGGCGAGCTGCACCGGTTGGCATCCCGCCGCATGGTGTGGGAACTCGGCGAACACAGCCTTCAGACCACCGATCTGGTTCATGAGGTTTACCTTCGTTTGGTTAACCAGAGCCGGGTTGATTGGGAAAGCCGATCCCATTTTTTCGCGATAGCTGCACAACTGATGCGGCGTATCCTTGTCGATCACGCTCGAGCCCGGAAGGCGGACAAACGGCCCCAACCCGGTCTGAGGGTTGCTCTCACCGACCTGCCGGTCGGAGTCGAAGTTCGAACCTTGGAGCTCCTGGCTCTGGACGAAGCCCTTGAGCATCTGGAAACGATCGATCCCCGTCAGGTCCGCATTGTGGAAATGCGCTTCATCGCGGGCCTCTCAGAAGAGGAGATTGCGTGCGCCCTCGGCGTGAGCGTGCGGACCGTGAAGCGCGACTGGAGAGTAGCCCGTGCCTGGCTTTACGGCACGTTGCGTAAGGAGTCCCATGGCCCCCGAGCAATGGGAGCAAGTTAAAGAGCAATTCGATGCCATCGTGCATCTCGACGCTGAAAGCCGTGCCGAAGCTCTCGTCCAGTTACAGCGCAGGGACCCGGACTTATGCGCAGAAGTGGAAGAGTTGGTGGCGAACGATGAGCAGGCTGGCGATTTCCTGACGGAAGCGCTGACCGTTCAGGACGCCCCGCGCTTCGAGGACGGCGAACTCGTAGCGGGCCGTTATCAGCTGGCACGCTTTATCGGCAGTGGTGGAATGGGCGAGGTTTATGAGGCGTACGATAAGGAGCTCGGAGAACGGCTCGCCCTGAAAACGATCATTCCACATGCCGCACTGGACGAGCGCTTTGTAGTGCGCATGCTGCGGGAAGTCAAGCTGGCTCGGAAAGTAGCGAACAGGCATGTGTGCCGTGTCCACGATGTCGGCCACCACGATGCACCGTCGGGACGGATTTGCTTTTTCACTATGGAGCTGCTCGACGGTGAAACTCTGGCCGCGCACCTCCGCCGTTGCCACCGCATGTCCAGCGAGGAAGCTTTCCCGCTTGTAGAACAGATGGCAGAAGCGCTTCAGGCCGCCCACGAAGAGAACATCATTCACCGCGACTTCAAGCCTGCCAATATCATGCTCGTTGCCGAAAAGGGAGTCATCCGAGTGGTGGTGACCGATTTCGGCCTTGCCCGCAGCGGGGACGCGACACAAACCTTGAATACGAGGTTAGGGGGCGGGAGCCCTCCAGGCACAATCGGGTATATCGCGCCCGAGCTGTACCGCGCAGGAGCGGTCGCAACGGTTGGCTCCGATATCTACTCATTCGGCGTGGTGATTCGAGAGATGGTAGTCGGACACCGCACTACCAAAGGCGATTCGCCTCCGCGATCTTCTATGTCGCTGGACATGGCATGGGAAAACGCGATCAGACGTTGCCTCGAATCCGATCCCGAGAGGCGTTTCAGGAGCGCCCACGACGTTGTGAATGCCCTCCGCCCGGAAACGCTCCCGGCTCGCCTTCGCGCCTGGCCGCAGAGGCATCCCTTGTTTGCGACCGCGGGTCTATTGTTGCTTGCAGCGCTATTGGCAACCCCGAAAATCACGCGTTCGCTTTTCCAGCCTCAGACACTCACCGAGTTCAGGCAGATCACCAACGATTTCGGGTACAGCGATTTTCCTGTTGTGTCGCACGATGGTAAGTTGCTCGTCTACGCATCAGACCGCGAAGGCACGGGAAATCTCAATTTGTATCTTCGCCAGGTCGATGGCGACGGGAGCCCTATGCGTCTGACGCACCATGAAGCAGACGACTACTCTCCGTCCTTTTCAGCCGACAATACACGGATCGTTTTCCGGTCCGACCGCAATGGCGGCGGTGTCTACGAGATTTCGACGCTCGGCGGCAAAGCCCAGCTTCTCGCGCAGGGTGGATTCGGCCCTTCCTTCTCACCGGACGGAAAGTGGATCGCCTACTGGGTGGGTTTGCCGGGGAGCGGTTTTCTTCCTGGCACATCCCGAGTCTTTGTGAAGCCTGCAAGCGGCGGCCCGGCAAAACCGGTACGGACCAATTTGGTTGCGACCTGCTGGCCCACCTGGGCGCCCGATTCCAAACACCTGCTTCTCGTCGGTAAGCCGGACACCAAGGAGCCCCCGAGTGTCAGCGTGGATTGGTGGGTCGTGCCTCTTGACGGAGGGCCCGTTGTCAAGATGTCTGCGTTGGGGCCATTCCGCTCCCAGAACCTGATGCCGCCCTTGGGAGTTGACTGGATCACCCCCGTCGCCTGGTTCTCCGGCCCGAACCGCATACTATTTTCGGCTGCGCAGGGTGACACTACAAATCTTTGGGAGGTTCCAGTTTCGGCTAAAGGAACGGTGATCGGCCCCGCCACTCGCCGGACCTTCACGACTTCCCTCGATTTGCACGCTTCCGCAATCGAGGAAGGGAACGGTACGTCAAAGTGCATGTTCTTTTCGAGCTCGGTCGGCAGAGTAAACATCTGGAGCCTTCCGATTGAAGCCAGTACCGGACGAGTCGCCGGCGCGCTGTTGAACCTCACGCCGGGCATCTCCTATGCCGCAGCTCCGTCAATCTCCGCCGCGGGTACCCAACTGGCCTACATCGCAGCTCAATCCAAGGTTTGGTCCGTAAGGACGCGTGATCTCGCGACCGGTCAGGAAGCCACTCTCAGCGCTAAAGATTCCGCGACCACGCCGGGCGCGAGGTGGCTGCGTCCAAGAATCAGCCCGGATGGGAGCGCTGTAGCATACGTCGATAATAGCGACCAGATGTACCTGGTCAACAGGCTGACCGGCACGACCGAGACAATTTGCAAGGAGTGTGGACCTCCCACCGACGTCTCGCACGATGGCCAAAAGGTCCTATTTGAGCCGTTGAGTCCGCCGGAAGATGTGATGATGATCGACGTGCCAGGCAGAAAAATCGGCCCCCTGGTCCATTCGAACCGGGCAGACCGCATTCTCTACCGGGGGCGGTTCTCGCCCGATGCTCACTGGGTTGCATTCGATGCGGCTATGGATAAGTCTCTTAATAAGAAAGTGTTCATCTCTCCCATCCGAGACGGACACGGGGTTGGAGAGGCGGACTGGATTCCTGTAACCGATGGCTCGCACGTAGATACCTACGTGGCCTGGTCTCCAGACGGCAACTTGCTTTATTTTCTTTCTGAACGAGACGGCTTCCGCTGCATTTGGGCCCAGCGCCTCGCGCCTGCCACCAAGCAGCCCGATGGGGTCGCGTTTCCGGTCCGGCACTTTCATAACGCACGCGAATCGCTTTCCCGCGTCGATCGCTTTGATTTGGTCGGATTGTCTGTGGCCCGCGACAGGCTTGTCTTTGCGATGAGCGAGCTGACTGGGAATATCTGGATGGAGGAACGCAAAACGGTCCCGCCCGCAGGCTTGTTCTCCCGGTGGCTCTCAGCCGCTCTGAGCCCTTAGTGGCCGCACGTTGAGGCACGACCGGAGAGAGTGTAACCAGCTTCGACCAAATCTACCCTCATCCCTAAGTTCACGTCGCATCCCGCCCGCGACCCTGCAGCGAACGATAAAACGTAAAGTCCTCGGGAGGAACTAAAGCCTCCAAAGCCTTTGGGTACAGCGGCAGCGATTGAAAATATCGATCAACGCGCTCGGTGGCATAGAATTGCCACGTGTTTCTGCCGTGCCGTACCACGATGTAGCACTCGGCGGCACACACCCGCCGGATTCGCGGACAATGATCGTACATGAACCAGTAATCTTCGTCTTTTGCGATGTCGCGAAACGGCCTACGCTCCCAAAGCTCGCGATAAAAGCAGAACGTGCCGCCCGCTGCCCACCCGTGTCCGGAGTGGTGAATCTGCGTTTCTCCGGCCGTCAGAATCAGGAAGCAATCCCACGCGACCAGGGTTCGCGCCGAGGTCCGTGATGGCAGCCGAGCCACGGCCAACTTTAAAAAATCAGCATGGTAGTAGTCATCATCATCGAGTTTTTGCAGTATCTCGCCTCGGGCGCGTTCGATCCCGATGTTGAGTTTGGTCCCGGTCGTCGCCGGCCGATGGAGCCGGACATAACGAACACGTGGTACGTCCCGGCATAAGTCCACGACAGAATCCCTGCCGTCGTCGACGATAATTAGCTCCGATTGCAAGTAAGTCTGTCGCGAAAAGCAGCGTATTGCCTCCGGAATAAACTCGCGGCGATCTCGCGTCGCCATAACGCAGGAAACCAAGCGAGAGGAAGTACTAGCCATCTCAGAACAGGCCTTGACATGATTACCACAACGTGGAAACTAGACGCAAACATAAAATTTTGAACTTCGGTTGAAGCGCGGCCCCGGACCTTTCTCTTTTCGGTCTGTATTACGCCAGAAAAACGTTGGCCCCTTCCCGGGAGCTTTTACGCGTAAGTTGACAGCCGACAAATACTGGGAGGAGTCCATGCGTCTCGGCATCAAGCCGTGTAGCAAAGTCAGCGTCGTAGTGATCACTCACAACGAAGGCATGAATCTCCACCTCACGGTGGAGAATCTCCAGGCTACTCTCCCCACCGACCACGAAATTCTCGTGGTTGACGATCGCTCGTCAGATGGATCCACCGATTTTCTTCGCCACACAAGTGGCTCCGTAAAGCTCCTCCGGCCCGTAAGACGCCTGGGCGTGGCCCGAGCGAGAAATTACGGCGCAAACCGGACCGATGGAGACGTAATCGTATTCTGTGACGCTCACCTCAGTTTTCCCAGGGCCTGGTGCCGTCCCATATTGGGCCTGCTCGAGGACCCGCTCATCGGCGCCGTGGCACCTTGTATTTCTGATCGCCAGGCGAGGCACCACAAGGGCTTCGGTCTTAAGCCAAGCGGCCCGGAGTTAAATGCGGAATGGTTGAGTCGCAGGGGAAATAACCCGTATCCTGTTCCACTGCTCCCGGGTGCGTGTATGGCAATGCGTCGCGATGTCTTCCGGACCGCAGGCGGTTTCGACCGGATGCTGATCCGCTACGGCGTGGAGGACTGCGAGTTGAGCCTGCGACTGTGGCTGCTTGGTTACGAGCTTTGGCTGATCCCGGAGGTGGACGTGGAGCATGAGTTCCACGACCGGATCCCATACAAGGTTGACTGGCGAACGGTGCTGCACAATCGCCTGCGGATGGCATTTCTTCACTTTTCGAATTCTCGCCGCAGGCGCGTGCTGGATGCTCTTAACGAATACCCGGATTTTACAACCGCTCTGGCACTGGTAAGCAAAAGCGACACCGTAGTGCAGCGATCTGAGTTGGCATCCCGACGCAAGCATGACGACGATTGGTTTTTCCAGAGATTCGGCCTGAATTGGTGAGTGGGCAAAGCCCCTCGGAAAGGACGGAACATATGGCCAATGATGATAGTCGCCGGCTACTCAATCCCCGCACGATCCAATCTCTTCGGGGGACACCTCGGCCCGGCGGAACACCAAAGCCCGGCGGCAAACTTAGTCGCCAGGTCGGCGGAACGCCAAAGCCCGGCGGCAAACTTAGTCCTCAGTCCGCCGATGTGGATCAGCCGCTGGAAGCAATCGGCGGGGAGGAAGATGAGGGCGAGGCACGACCGTTGGTTTTCGCCGAGCGGCTGAAGTCAGGATACAGCGCAGCCCGAAATGACCAGTTAGAGAAGCTGTGGAAACAGCCAGAACGGCTCGCGAAGAAAGGGGAACCCAAATGGGAACCCCTCGGCCCCGACAATCTTGGGGGTCGGGTCACTTGCCTGATAGCCACCGACCCTACCGAACCTACCGAACCCGCACCTAAACGCAACAGCCTCCTAGCGGGCGCCGCCTGCGGCGGCTTATGGGGCGGAACGGTTGAGGATTGTCGCCAACAGGGGAAACAGAAGGAAAGCCCGTCCGCCCCCAACTTGCAGTGCGAGTGGAAACCAAATCAGGGCAGCGAAAGTTTCCCCCTTCTGCACAATATCGGTGCGCTGGCCATCACGGGAAAAACCATCTATTGCGGAACCGGCCACGCGTATGCTGCCGGCGACAGCTTTCCGGGGGTCGGGCTGTTCCGATTGGAATTGAAAGACTGCACGATCACGAACTGTGAGCAAATCGCGAAAGCTGGTGAGAAGTTTCCGCACCGCATTAGCACCATAGCCGTCGATGGTAGTGACGTCTGGATCGGAGGAGTGGATCTCCCGGAAGAACAAGAAGAGGAGTCGAGTGAGGCTAAGCGCGACGGAATTTTCCATTCGAAAAATCCAAGCGACCCAAACGGATGGGAGCGCGTAAGCTTCAAGCTGGCCCCTAAATTCGCCGAAAGGATGGCTGTTTGTGACGAAGGGACTTTCGAGGGTGGGATTTTTAAAGACCGTGACTATCAATGCCACTCGATTGTTTTCCTGAAGAACTCCGAAGGAGAAGAAGTCATGTTGGCCGCCATCACTGCCCCTTTGGACTGGGGAGGCATCTGGCTGTCGACGAACAGAGGCGATACCTGGGAGCAACTGAAACGCGGATTACCATCCCCCCGCGAGTTTGGCCGCACCAGCCTGGCAGTTGCAAAAACAGACGACAAGACCGTGTATGCCTTCGTCGGCGCCACCGATGGGCGTTGCCTCGGTGTGTTCCGGAGCCGCGATGGCGGGAAGCATTGGGTCTCGCACAACGTCGAACATTTTGCCGCCTGCGGCAGTCTCAACTACGTCAACTGCCTGGCGGTAAGCCCGACGGACCCGGATCTCGTAATCTGCGGCGCTCGCGACCTGCACCGTTCCACCGATGGCGGGCAGACTTGGACTCAGGTGACGGAGTGGTTCGCCGCGCCCGACTCCACTGGCTATTCCCACGCAGATCACCATGCACTTCTCTGGCCGCATAAAGAACGCTTGTACAGCGCTAACGACGGCGGTGTGGACGTCAGCCATGACGGTGGGGTCACCTGGAGAAACCTTACCAATGGTTTGGAAATCGCTATGTTTTACGACATCGATGTAGCCGCTTCGTTCCCACCGCGCGCGCCCGATCCGAAGGGGATTCCGAACCTGATTATTGCCGGAGGAACCCAGGACAATGCCTCCGTGATGACCGATTTCAGAGCGTCCGGAATTGGCTACGTGCCAACCTGTTCGGGATTGCAGGTCGGGGTTACTCATGATATGGCCAAGGAACTCACTGAGCTGAGCCGCAAGCCAGACCTAATCTGCAATTTCGATGCATCGGGTATCTCGAACATCGCACACGAATCCGAGCTTAAACTCTTGTTGCCGTTGAAAGTCGTGCCGAGCACGGCCAAACTCGCCGGCAACTTCGTTGACATCCTTGATGGCGACGGCGGCTGGACCGTCTTTGATCCCAAGGACGCTCTGCACGTATACGGCTCCAGCCAAAACATGACGATCTATCGGCACCGAAGAGACAACGGCTGGCAGGAAGTGACTCCCGCGAATGCCAGCGACGAGGAACGAAACAAGACCTGGATGGCTATCATCGCCATGCATCCGACAGATCCTAATATCATCTTTACCGGCTCCACTCGGGTTTGGAGAACAAAAAACGACGGTGTGGATTGGACACCGGTCTCCCCTGAATTGGACGGTACTCCGATTACGGCTATTGAGATTGCGGATGACGATACGAATTTCATCTATGTCGGGACCGCAGGCGGTAACATTTTCAAAAGCACGGACGGAGGAAATCGCTGGACCGACGAGCCGGGCGAGGACCGGCCTAAGCCGATGGAATGGCGAACAGCCCTGCGGGAACGGCTGACCATCGGGGTCGCGCGAACGATCACTCGCATCGAAGCGCATCCGAAGGATAAATCCAAAATCGCCGTGACGCTAATGGGTTTTATAGCGGAAAACCAGCCGTTACCCAACGTGCTGTGGTTTGACGGGAACGACTGGAGCGACTTGAGTGGCTCCGACGACTTGACTCGCTCCGGTGGGGACAAACACCCCCTGCTCCCCCCCTCGCCTCCCAACCCGCTCCCCAACGTGCATTACAACGTAGTCACCTGGGACGAAAAGGGAGATTACCTTTTCGTAGGCAATGATGTGGGTGTCTGGGCCTTGCAGATTCCCGGCGGCGAGGTTAAGAAAACGGAGAAATATTATGACTGGAAGGATATCTCAGCCGGTCTCCCCAGCACTCTCGTTACGGACCTGGTGTATCACCACAGGACTAACTCGCTTACTGCAGCAACTTACGGCAGAAGTCTCTGGTGGGCCGGCGAACAAATCTGGAAAAAGAAAAAGACTGCGGAGTAATCGGACTGGCTGGGCCGGCACCTCGGATCAGAAGCCATTCGGCGACGTAGATGACTCCCTATGTTTCTCTAAGTGGTCCGATGCACATGTTTGGGGTGTTCGCTTCCGCCGCTTCGGCTTTTTTCGCTGCCTATTGGACGGTGCTGGTGGCCGAGTTGGTAGGCGACAAAATGCTGTACAGCATAAGCTCGCTCGCCAGCCGTTTCCGGCCTATACGTGTGCTCATCGGCGCGAGCCTGGCTTTCACCGCAAAGATGACGGTTGCGGTGCTGTTCGGTAGCGCTCTGTTGCGTATCGCATCTCGTTGGACCATGTTGCTGAGCGCAGGCGTCTTCTTTTCGATGGCCGTATTCATCTTTTGCAAACGGGCGCCGCAAGGGCATGAGGAGAAGCTGCTTGCCCCACGCTCATCCGAAGGGGCAACGGCCGCATTCGTTTCGCTATTCTTCACAGAATGGGGCGATCCAGGGCAATTCTCTGCTGCGGCTCTGGCCGCTAACCTGCATCACCCCATTGCCATTTTGCTGGGAGGCAGCATCGCGCTGGTGACCAAGGCGGTAGTTGCGATCGCCGTCGGGTGGAAGCTGCGCGAATGGGTGTCCGAACGGTGGATGAGAACGATCGCTACGGCATCGTACAGCCTGCTTGGCGTCATAACCTTATACGAGGCGATTCAGTAAGACGAGATCGCGAAACAGTGCTTGCAGTAAGGCGGATGTAGTGCATAGCGGTCTTCTCGTCTACGCTGAACACGGCTGCATGCTGTGGCGGCCTCAGAGACTGCCCAATGATGTCGGCCGCCCTAAGAAGCACGACCATGACACCGGCGCTTTGCGTTCACCCACGCTCTGAAACGGCTCGATCGAGACGACGATGACGATGATCGCGATCAATAGAGCCGATCCAGAGTGGACAATCTGCGGTCAGACCCTCGCTTTGCCTAAGCGAAGGTGACGCCGCAATCGGCTCCTGTCCTCAAAATGAATCGGCGGCCTTCATCGTACTCTGCCTCCGTTTGCAGATGTTCCAGCATCAGTGGTGTCTCAGTCTTCATGGCGGCTAAATTAAGCAGATAGCGTTTATAGTCGATGCCACCGTGTCCCGGAATAACTTCGGTGAAATGCGTCGCATGCGGCCCCACATCCTTCGCATGACAGGACAGGATCCATGGACCAAGCTTCTGAAACACCTCGTCGATAATGCGGCCGTTGTAATAGTAGCGCTCCGGGCTATCGACAATGTTGCAAACATCCACATGCACTCCGAAGGCTTTGCGATCCACAGCCTTGATGAGTTGCAGGTATGCATCGGCCGTGTTCGGCAGACTCCATCCCATCATCTCGATGCTGAAATGAGTTTGGGTTGGCTTGATCGCGTCAATCAGCTGGCGGCAGTTCTCGACAGTGGCATCGAAGTACTCCCGAGTGAGGTTTCGCGGGTCGGGTCCATCCCACAGGCTGGCGTTGTATGAGCCACCAATATCTACGCAGCAGCGCGCTCCAATCTCATCTGCAAGCGCGAGGCGCTCTTGTACATACTGTATGTTGGCTCGTCGCCTGTCTGAGTCCGGTTCCAGAAGATTCTTCCAGGCACCGACCTCCGCAATCACAACATCCTCCGCTGCGAATGCCTTCTTCGTCTCGATAATCGCAGCCGAGTCACCCGCCGTCAACCCAGCCGGACAATATGCCGCACTGTATCCCAATCGCCTGTGCTCACGAGCCAGCGCCCGCATATCGGCCGAATGAAGAAATATCGGGCCGCCAAGGCGAATGCGCGTCGTTGCATACAAGGGGTGAGCGAGAGCAACGCCGAGAGTGAGCAGCAAATCCCGCCGACGGAGCGATCGAACGATTGAGCTCAAATTACTTTGTGAAAACACGAAGGGCAAGCGCTCCTGCGGCCAGCAGCAACATGAATGCGGCAGATCCGATGCCTTTGACATCACCGACACGCAGGTGCGAAACGTTCGCTCCCACGAAGTAGAGAACGAGACCGATTGCCGCTGCAATTCCGATCAGCGGCCACCAGATTCCAACCACCAGCCCCAGCGACCCGGCAAACTCGCACGCGGCCAGCAGCGGGAAATATTTTAAAGGGACACCAACTGTTTCGTGGATCACTTTCACCTGAAGTGGATGGTGCCGGATCTTGCCAATGCCAGAGTAAGTCACCATCAGCGCGAACAGCAGAGTTATCACCAGATAAGCAGTGTTCATTTCGCGGACCTCGATTCTTCAGAAATCACAACGTTGCTGCGATCTCCAGAAACCGTTATTGTCGCAGTTAAGACAGCCGCTTGCGAGCGGTCGCAGCGCGTGCCGCGATAAGCTATCTGGTTGCCGAAAAAACCCTGAGCGGTACTTTTCTCTTTCTTTACGTTCGAGTCGTCTAAGCGCGGTTCTAAGCATTTCACTTCTGTCAACCATCTCAAAAGCCGCGCGCGCCGCAACAGCGCAAGCACTCATTGACGGGCCGACCACAGAAGCAAGTAACACTTGATCAACCTCAATCATTAGAGAACTCTCGCAATATTTTTGAGGGACACTTAGAACCGGAAGCTCGGTCCGATGCTCACCTCAAACTGATTCATTACTCCGCCATTTAAGACGACGACACATCCTCCCGCACAGACCAATGTTTGAAGTTCGGTGTGCATCAACGTCGGCAGATACTCCGCTTTCAAACGGAGTCCCCAACGCGCAGTTGGAAATATTTTTACCCCTGCTCCGATTCCAAATGCAACCCTTGTACCGCCGGACGCGGGAGCTGACAAAAGGGAGGCACCCAAGGTGCCGGTGAGGAATGGTTGAATGTGCGGAGCTTCCCGGACAATGAACTCGTGGGTAAAATCGGCGAGGAAGTGATCGAGGCTGATTGATTGCCGGAAGGGTGTTGCCAACGGATTGACACTCAATGGATCCTGCTTGACACTCAGGTGAGATTCTGCCTCATCCACCGGAACTCGATCAGATCATGACCTTCAGGGTCTACCGTATCGAAGCGGTAACCTCCGGCTACTCCAAAACTGACGCTATCCGCGATATGCGCGTTAACGTTCGGCGCGCCCGTCTGTTCGAGTTCCATTGTTCCGCCGAATCGGGCGCCTACTATGGGAGTGATCTCGTAGCTCTGTCCATATACCGGCACCAGACTCATGAAGCACACGATCAACGCAGAACGCGCTGGTCCCGTTAGCTTCTCTGCGCGGAGCAGTCTACATATACCCATAGCTCACGATAACGCGAAGTGCGTCTTCATCTTCGAACAGAAGCAGCTCGAAAACTCGCTGAGAGAGACCCTAAACGGGCGACCGCAGCGGTCAGGTCACGTTTGACTGGCACGCTAGCACATAGCAATTGTCCAGCAATGACCTGATATGCGACGTACGCGCAAATAGTCACGCTGCTCGCGCCCCTCGGCGAATCATTTGTAATTAGATTGAAGTTGACCTGAAGGACATCGCACCGAAGCTTTGCGTTCTCGGACGCAGTTCGCGAATCCCGAAGCAACTTTCGCGTTGCCCATATTCGGTGTTATCAGCAGCACCTCTGTAAGCGTCGCGTCGGACAGCCGGCCCTGAGATTCGCATTTCAGACGACTATGAATAAAATTTTTTGCGCCGTTGTGACGCGCTCTGGAATCAGCTCTACGAGGATAGGGAGGGCATCCATGAGATTTGAGTTGCAATTCTTATTTTGTATTTTGAGTACAATTCTTAAGGTTAGGGTAATTCAATGCCAGCGGGATCGGAAAGCTGGAAAATCGTCAAAACAGCCAAGGTCTGGCTCACGCGGACCAATGGAAAAGTATCGTACCCAATGAAAAGGAGATTGCTGTCATGCAACACAGGAATTGTAGTCGATTCACCAAGATGAAGTGGATGGGTGGCCTTGCCGCTGCCATTCTGTGCCTGATGCCTGCCTTGGCCAGGGCGGCGGATGACGCGGAAGCTAGATTGAAAGCCTCGGGTGAAACGTTCAAAGAATTAGTCAATTCGCAACCCGGAATTCCTACCAATATGTTGAATAAGGCGGAATGCGTCATAGTCATCCCTTCGGCAAAGAAGGGTGGATTCATCGTTGCCGGACATTATGGTCGCGGAGCGATGAGCTGCCGAAGTGGTCAGAACTTCGATGGGCCCTGGGGCGCACCGATCATGATGCAGTCCAGCGGCGGCAGTGTTGGATTTCAGGCGGGTGGGCAGTCTACCGACCTTGTCATCCTTTCGATGAATGACAAGGGCTCACGTGCAATTCTTAAGGGAAAAGCCAAACTAGGTGCTGACGCCAGCATCGCTGCAGGTCCTGTGGGTCGCGAGGCAGAAGCTTCTACGAACGCCGCCATGAGCGCTGAGATGCTTTCCTACTCCCGTGCGCAAGGCGTGTTTGCCGGTGTGTCGCTCTCTGGCATGACGCTTGGCCCTGACTCGGGCGCTAACGAGAAGCTTTACGGAAAGAAGGTGACTGGCGAACAGATCCTTTCTGGCGAAAAGCCACCTGCATCGGCAGAACTCTTGCTTTCGACGCTGACAGAGAAGTCGCCTTCGAACGCTTCCCGTGGAAAGTGATTTCGCCTACCTGGTACGACACAGCTCGATCCAAGTCGCTACTTCAGTAGGCCTGGCACTTCCGCTGTGTGTAGGGCTGCACGCGCACTTTCGTTGAGAGCGTGATATTCCGCAGTGTCGATTACCATGCCAGCCTTGCGGTTCAATTCATCGTGTTCACGGCGTGCAGATGCGGCTTTCTTCAGAAGTTGTTCACGCGCCGGTCAGGGCTGTAAGAGTGGCATCAACGGGGTAGTGGGCTCCAGGTTTAAGCACGGCTAATTTTTTGCGGTGCCAAGCGAACCGCGTTGGGGCTCTCCCCACAAGCTCAAAAAGGCTGCCCAAATGGGGGCGACGCTGCAGAAGCTATGCGGCGTCGGGCGGCTGCAGCCGCGAAAGATCCGGCAGAGTCTGGCTCAGCAAGATCAGCGCATCGCCTTCGCACAACGGTCCCGCTTCCCCACCAACCGGGTTGAGCATCATTGTTTCATCGCGATAGAGCCCAATGAGAAGGCACGCCTTCATATTCGTGCGATCGGGCAGGAACACGTTTGCCGCTGCGACGAAATCCATCCCGACAAGTTGGGCAGGTACCGGAACCAGGTACATCTCGTTGGCGTCGCGCCGGACCGAGAGCAGCTCTTGATAAACGCGCGTCATGCCATGAAAGAGCGAGGCACGTGCCATCAGCCGCAATCCGAAGTCGGCGGCCGAGATGACTTCATCGGCACCCGCCTTGCGCATGTGCGGCCGGTATTTCGGATCCAGGCACTCGGCCACGATGTTTGGCTGGCGCTCTTGCACGCAAACGCTCTTGACGGCAATGCAGCACACGATGGTTTTTCCGTCGGCGTGCTGGTCCTGGCGGTCATCCGACAAGATGACCACGGAATGCGCCTGCGCAACCTTGGCGCGGCGCAGGATCACTTCGTTGGCTGGATCACCTTTGACGATATAGACGTCGTTGAAGGCGGCTTCATCCTGTTTGTCAGGCAGCACGACTTCGTCGGGTGTGTCGTGAACGATCACGACTGGCCGCTTCTCGGTGACGATACCGCTGTGCACTTCGCGTATCCACTCCAGTGCTCGCGGCGACCAGTTGCACAGTACCAGATGGTCAGACATTTCAAGATTAGACATCTCACGACTCCTTAATGAGCGTTCGACCAGGATCGACGCCACGCTGGCCGTGAACAAACTGGCCAAGGCGACACCGACGACAAGCACGGCGGAAACCACGAGCCGCCCAACAGGAGAGTTGGGCGCGTTGTTGAGTCCGCTGAAGAGGGTGATCCAGACGTTCCAGAGGGACTCGCCCAACGTCTCGAACGCTGGATTCGTGCCACGCTCCGCGAAGTGGAGTGCGATGCCGCTGACGATCCAAATCACCACGATAGCGGTCAGGATTTTCCAGACTTGGTGGCGGTTCCATGCCGTTAGCACACTCAGCAAGGTGTCGCGCCACGCTGCCTTGTCCCGAACTGTGCCGAGCCCGCTCAAAGCCGAGCCTCCGCTGCGCTGGAGCCATAACTCATGTCATTTTCCGTGTTCGAGGCCGTCACGATTAGGGCGAGCGGTAATTGTTTCTAGGCGAAAGTCCGCCTGCGGCACTTATTCGCCACGCTCGAATTTCGTCAAGTCCCGTGTTCTTTGCACGCCATGACAACCGGCAAAGAAGCGACCGATTGCACACGCCATTAGTCCGCCAGTCCGAAAACCACCGCGCCCGCCTGGCGGAAGCCCCAAGAGCGAGTTGCCGCCGGAGGCCACCGCTATGTACTGCTTGCCGTCCGCGGCATAGCTCACAGGATCAGCGGATCTTCCGTCTTCTGCTGCCACAGGATCTTGCCCTTTGCCTTGAGGTCGATCGCCGTCAGCGTGCCCCACTTCTCGCCACCGTCGATCGTCTCGAATGCCGAAGTCTTGATTGCCGGCACGTCGAACGATATCGTGGACATGTCTTGGACTCTCCAGCATCAGGATACCGCGTCGGCTGCTGGGAGCAAATGATCGGGCCGTACGCTCAAACGGGGCGCCGGCAGCGCCCCCGTGAGCGCCGGCAGGCGGCATAAACTTCATTTGACAATTGTTGGGAGTGCCATCGGGGGAATCTGAAGTCTGGATGGGTAGCCTTAATGCGGTAAACGCCAGCGCGCTTCCTTATGACTAAGGTTTGCTAAGCTGCGGATTTCGCAGTCTGGCGGTTGCGGGCGGGAAAGTGTATCCGGTAGACCATGATTCGAACGTCTATTGCTTCGGCGTCCCGCCTGGAAAGCCAGGTGAAACAACCGTTGTCCATGGCGAGGGACGATGACTTCGGGTGATCTAGCGAGTGCGAGACCGTCGCGCCGAGGTTTTATCGCCAGTGCATTAGGCGCGGCGACCCTGCCCATACGCGCAGCCGCTAGAAGCCATCTTCAAATTGCCACGATGGACACGGTGCTCAAGCTGGCAGGCAAGCCCGAGGCGATCCTGATAGCAAAGCGACTGGGGCTGGCGGCAGTGCAAGTAACGCTTGGCGTATCAAGGGACGGAACGACTCTTCCCTTGGAAGATAAACAACTGCAGGAACGATATCTAGGCGCTTCCCAGCAGCAGAACATTCCCATCAACTCAACATACATCGACATGCTGCATGTGAGCTGTCTGAAGTCGGACCCCGAAGCGCCGAAATGGGTGTTGAAGGGTATAGAAGTCACCAGGAATCTGGGGGCGCCAATTTTAATGACTGTGTTTTTTGGGAAGTGCGCCGTCCTGAATAGAACCGAACTCGATTACGTGATCGACGCCTTTCGGGACCTCACGGCACAGGCACAGAAGGCGGGCGTCATTCTGGGCTTTGAAAACACGCTTAGCGGAGAAGAGAATCGCTACGCAGTCGACCGCATAGCCTCACCCTTCTTTAAGGTCTGGTACGACGTGGGCAATTCCACTTACAACGGTTACAACGTACCAAAAGAAATCAGGATGCTCGGACGCGAACGAATTTGTTTATTTCACTTCAAAGATAAGGGCTATTTGGGCCAAGGCTCAGTCAAGTATCGGCCTATCCTCAAAGCCATTCAAGACATAGAGTTCAACGGCTACGCCAACCTGGAAACCACCTCGCCCTCGGGGAGTGTAGAGGCCGACACGACCCGCAATCTTGCCTATCTGAAAGATTTGATGTCTCAAGCATGACCGCGGCGAATCATGCTGATTCGCCGTGCCCCATGATGCCTTCAATTAAGAAGAATGCGGCCAAATGGGTTTGCTTCTGAATGCCGAGATTTGCGAGTTCTAGAGTGGAGGCAGTGGCTGCGTACTCATGGCATGAACGTGATTGAGTAGCGACCTGCCACTCGGATCATTTCTGCGATTGCAAGGGGCTCTTCACGCGTTTGTTTCGGGCCGCACCCGTCAAGAGCCTGCCCCAGGTCTCGGAAATACGATTCAAAACCCCCAGGTGTGATGTACACGAGAAAGCGGGCCTGGCTCGACGTGATCTTGAATGTGTGGATGACATCTCGGGGAAGAAACCCTGATTCGCCCGGACCCAACGTGAGTTCCTGGTTCCCGCGCAGCACTTTCAAAGTTCCTTCCAACACGTAGAACAGCTCGTCTTCGTTTCGATGGATATGCGGCGGAGGCTCGCAGCCGGGTCCACTCTGTACTTCTACAAGCGCAAACCGCCCTGAGGTGTCAGTGGAATCGGCATGGAAGGTGACCAGGGCTCCCTGGAACAGAACTGACCGGGCAGGCCTCTCATCAATAAACTCATTGCCGAAAGAAAGTAGGGCAGAGCCCATTTTTATATCTCCTCACCTCAATACGCGAGATGAGGAAACAATTCGGCTCAAAGGCTATTGAAATTCAACGGTTTGACCCGCGCAGCATCTCACGTTTCAAGAATGCCCTCGCCATAGCCCAATCGCGCTTGACGGTTGCGGGGGAAATGTTCAGCACTTCCGCCGTTTCTTCGATCTTCAGGCCCGCAAAATACCGCAGTTCCACAATCCGGCTCTGCTGAGGATCTGTGCTCGCCAGCAACTGCAGTGCATCATCAAGAGCGACGAGGTCTACATCTCCTCCCGCCGCCGGTTCCATACCCTGTTCCAGCGATAGCTTGATCTGATCTCCTCCACGCTTTCCGGCCATCTTCGCTCGGGCGTGATCCACCAGAATGCGATGAATCAGTTCGGCCGAAAGTGCAAAGAAGTGATTTCGATTGCGCCATTCCACTTGCCGCTGGTCCACCAGCCGCATGTAGGCTTCGTGAACCAGGGCCGTTCCCTGCAAAGTGTGGTTAGGGCGTTCCCGGTTGATGTAAGACTGGGCAAGACGCCTGAGTTCGTTATAGACCAAGGGTGTCAAAGCACTCAGCGCTTCCTGATTACCACCCCGCCACTGTCCCAGCAGCACCGTGATGTCTTTTGGGGGTTCGGTCATTTCGTCCTTTTCAGCGAGCGTACATCGCGAATGAGCACAACGTCTGCTGTCGTGAGTCCCCGCGAATAAATCAACGAGCCGTCACGTGACCAGTCGAAGGAATAAATCTCACCCGATTCGAATGAGGTCAGAGCGCGGGCCGGGGCGCCGTTTAGCGGCAGGACCCAGATGTTGGAGGCGGAGTGCGCGTAATCCAAAAAGGAGATTGCATCTCCTTTCGGCGTCCATCGAATTGGTGTGTCCGGCTTTGCGTTGGGCGTCGGGTTCAAGACCTGTAACGGATCGCCGCCTTCCGGCGGAAAAATCGCGATCTTCCATTGAGGGTTGTCGGTTGTACGGCTATACCAGGCAGCGATTCGGCCATCGGTGCGCGAGACTGCCGGGTGCATAGTATAGGCTACAGTGATCTGCTCCGCTTTACCGCCTGTTACGGGAACCCGCCATAAATTAAAGACGCCGTTAGTGCTGGTTCGGTGGAATAGTACAGCTTTTCCATCCAAACTAAACTGCGGCCAGTTCCCATCTCCCGCACTGTTGCTGAGTTGCTTCGGCTGACTTCCATCCAGATCCGCCCGCCATATCTGCCAATTTCCGCTTTGATTGGAATGGAATGCAATCACATCCGAGTTCGGGGACGAAGCGGGAGCGTAGTTCCTTCCGAGTCCGGAAGTGATCTGCCGTCCGTTTCCGTCTTCGTTCAGAATCCACAGATCTGCTGAGCCCGTCGCATCGGAAGCGTACAAAACACGCCCATCTGGAAGCCAGCAGAGATCGAAGTAGCGACCGCTCCCCGCAGTCATTTGCACCGGGTGCGCCAAATCGCCTTGCCTGGCAACAAATATATTCGATAGCGTCTGAGATTGAACCGAAACAATTTCTGAACCGCTTGCAGTGAGACTGGCGCCGTAGTAATCATCAAGATCACCGCCGATGCGGCGCGCCCCGTCCTCGGACCCTGGATATGGAACGTACCAAATCTGCTGAAAGGACGATTCGTGCTCCTGCCCGACCACCGCCATCGCGGATTTATTACCTGTCCACTCAATGGTTTGAACCCATTGCCATCTTGGCGAAACCACTCTGTGGCGAGCACCCGTCGCGATGTCGATCACATATAAGCGAATGAGGAAGCCTTTCTCGTCTCGTTCCTCTGCAGCGTAAGCGATTTGTTTGCCGTCCAGAGACCATGCCGGTCTGGAGTTCCATGCCAAACGCAACGGGTACTTGTAAGAAGAAAGCAGATGACGGCTACCCGATTTGATGTCGGAAACAAACAGTTCATCTGCGCCCTGATCCAGGTCGGACACGTAGAACGCCGCCTGACGTCCGTCCATTGAAACGCTCACAGGACCACCAAACCGGCCATCGATCTGTCGGATCGGACCTCCCGCAAGAGGCACTTTAAACAAGCTGCGGTTCGACGGATCCTTCAATGGATAGGTGATGAACGCCACCGCCGAGCCGCCGTCCGTAAAGCCGAGATCAGTTACTTTGTCGCTGAGACGCTGCACCAGCCTGACTACCCGCCCGCTTTGCATGTCGCGTCGGAATAAAGCCGAGCCGCCCGCGTCATGGGCCGTAAAAACCACTGCTTCAGCATCCGGAGAGACGACAGCGTTTTCGGCGATGCCATTCGAGGTCAGTTTTGTGACCTTTACGTTCGCGAAGGGAACAGGCGCCCGTCTGGTCATCCACCACGCCAAAGCGAGGAAAACCGCGATTGCGGCACACATTCCCGCCGCATATGCAAGGACAGGTCGACCGCGGTTTTTTGCCTGCCGTTTTGGCAACAGCTTCTTAAACCGAGACTCACGCCGCAGCGGATCCCAACGTGGATCAACTTCGATCCAGCATAACCACCAATCCCGATCGGTGCGGGCTTGTTCCAGGTGATGGAGGGTACGCTGAACCTGTCCGACAGCGAGAGCAGCGGACGCGCGATCACAACTGGAGACATACCTTGTCTTCGTAAGTTCTTCGATTTCGTCCCGGAGCTTTAGCGCCGCCTCCTTATTGCCGGCAGCAGCTTCGGCGTGCGCCAACGCACTCAAGGATGCAGTTGCGCGATTACCGAGTTGCACGGATCGTTGCCCGCATTCAAGAGCTTGTGCGACACCTCCAGTTTGCAAATAACACCAGGTCAGCATCTCCTGAAGTACGGCCGACTTGGGCAATTCCCGTGCTGCATCGAGTAACAGGTGTAGGGCCTTTTCGAATTGCCGGGCGTTGTAATAAACAAAACCGACAGCCGCTGCGATCAGGACCGAGTTAGGGTCTACTTTCTGCGCGCGCTCAAGATTCGCAATGGCAAGCTCGGGGCGGTTCCGCGCGGAATTGAGCAGCCCGAACCAGTGATGCGCACTCGCATAATTGGGATTACGAACGGTGGCCAGGTTGAAGTGCCTTTCGGCCGTTTCTTCGTCACGATGGTTAGCCCAAATAGCAAAGGCAAGCGATGCATGTGCCTCGCCCAGGCTCGGCTCCAGTTTGACGGCTGTCTGGGCCGACTGGATTGCGGCCGCAAAACTCTCCGAAGGGGGTACGCCACCCCAGAGACCCATCCGCAGATAATAATCAGCAATACCAGCGTGCGCCCGCCCGAACGTCGGATCGATTTGGATCGCCTCCGTGAAACAAAGCAACGCTTTCAAGAGCCGTTCCTGATCTCCGAAAGCATTGTTCCAATGCCAGCGTCCGCGAAGATAAGCTGAATGGGCGGCGCCGCTGCTCGTTCCCGATCTGCTGATCTCGGCTCGTTCCTCTCCGGTCAGGTGAGGCAAAACAGCGTTCGCGACCTGCTCGGCTATGCCATCTTCCAGTCTCAGTAGCGTCGTATCGGTAGCCTCAAGCTGGCCTGCCCAAACTGCAATGCCCGCTTCGGCGAACACGAGTTGAACGCTGGCCCGAACACTTTCGCCAAAGATCTGAACCGATCCTTCGAGGACGTACTCGACGTGTAAATCTCTGGCTGCACGAACAGCTTCTATTCCGTCCGCATATTTCAGAATCGCGCTCGGCGGTGGAATGGAAAGCCGGTCAATTCTGCTAAGCCTTGTGATCAGGGCTTCGGTTATACCCGGAGCCAGAAAAGCATTACTGCTGCTTTGATCTCCGAGGATACGAAAGGGCAGAATTGCCAGGGAGACCTTTGGGGCGGATTCGGTTATCGATTCGGGCGTTCTCGCAATCGGCGGTGCTCCGCTCAGGTAGCGCCGAATATCAGCCGTGAAATTCTCGACCGAAGCATAGCGTTCCTGTGGGTCCGGGTGAATGGACCGAAGCACAATCGCTCTAAGGTGCGCCGATAAGTAACTTTCGTGAGTGCTTATTGAGTCGGTGTTGCTCCTAAGGAAATAAACCTGGTCAGGCCTTTTGCCGCACAGAAGCTCGTAGAGAATGACGCCGAGGGAGTAGATATCGCTCTTAATCGTTGCGGTTCCGCCGTGTAGCTGTTCCGGGCTCGCGTATGCGGGCGTAAGCATCCGGAAGGTAAGATGCGTTGCCTCCTGATCGGCCCCGGAACTCTCAGCGCCCATGATCTTGGCGATGCCAAAGTCCAACAGTTTTGGAGTACCGTCTGTCTTGACCAAAATGTTTTGCGGCTTCAAATCCCGATGAATGATGTTCCGTTCATGCGCATACTGAACGGCAGAGCAGACCTTCATGAATAAGTTGAGACGGTCCCGGGTTGTTAGCGAATGTGCCTCGCAATACTGGGTGATGGCTTGCCCTTCCACATGCTCCATCACGAAGTATGGATAGCCGCTCGAAGTTGTACCGCCGTCGAGAAGCCTCGCGATGTAGGCGTTCTCCAGGCGAGCCAGAATCTGCCTCTCCTGGCGAAATCTGCCAATCGCGACCGCGCTCTCCGAGCCATCGCGAATCAGCTTTATGGCAACGCGTTTGTCGAATTCACTATCTGCGCGTGTGGCCAGGTAAACTTCGCCCATGCCACCCCGGCCAATTTCCTTTTCTAGCCGGTACGCACCAATACGCGCGCCAATCTGCTTTTCGTTGTCTGTGAGGGGAGGCTGCTCACTCTGAAGAATGGAGTTTACAGAAACGATCGGCTGGTCCAGGAAGTCGCCGACGCTCTCATGGTTCTGAAGAAGGCTCTCGACCTCCATCCGTAACCGTTGATTTTGTCCGCAACTCCGCTCCAGAAACAGCGCGCGATCTTCACCGGCGAGCTCTGAAGCGGCTTCGAACAGGGCCTTAACTTCTGGCCAGGAAATGTCGCTGTCGTCAGCCCGTTCTTCAGGTGAGCTCGGACGAGCGTCGCTATTCATGCTGCTTCCCTCCCAGAAAGCAGTTGCTTGCAGGGCTCGTCCGGTATTTTACATTAGGACGGCAGCGCTAGAGCATGTACCCGAACCAGAAATAGGCCTGTCTCAGCAGCGACAGGAACATCATCGAGCAATTGGTGTGCATTGCGCCTCCGTTTCATCCAGATACGCGCGAGGCGTGGCGCAAAGAGCTCAAAAAAAGAAATTCAGGCAGCGTGAGGCGTTTTCTGCGAGGGTCAGCCGTGATAAGGATTTGCAGATAAGGGGCGCTCGGGTTTGAACACCACTACGCCAAGCGGGGGAAGCACGATCTCGGCCGACGCCGGACGCCCATGGGACGGAACTTCAATGGCGAGCACAGATCCTCCGTTCCCGAGGTTGCTGCCTCCGAAGATCCCCGCGTCGGAATTGAAAATCTCCCGATACGCACCCGCCTCTGGGAAGCCGATACGGTAACCCATATGAGGTGTGGGCGTAAAGTTGCACGCAAAAATCAGGAAGTCTTGCGGCCGTTTTGCCCGACGCACGAAAACCACAATCGAGTGATCTGCGTCATGAAAATCGATCCACTCGAATCCTTTGTAAGTGAAATCGACCTCGTACATAGCGGGCTCGCTGAGATACAGCCGGTTGATAGCGGCACAAAAGGCCTTGAGCTTCTGATGGATCGGGAACTGCAAGAGCCACCATTCGATCTGCCCCTCGGAATTCCATTCCGCCGTCTGGCCGAGCTCGCAACCCATGAACAGCAGTTTCTTTCCGGGGTGTCCGTACATATAGCTCAGGAACGCTCGGCAGTTGGCGAAGCGCTGCCATTCGTCACCCGGCATTTTGTCGAGCAGCGCTCGTTTGCCGTATACCACTTCGTCATGCGAAATTGGCAGCAGAAAATTTTCCGTGAACGCATACACCATGCTGAAGGTGATCTCGTTCTGGTGATAACGCCGGTAGACAGGATCGTGCTCGAAGTAATGGAGCATGTCGTGCATCCAACCCATGTTCCACTTCATGGTGAAGCCCAGGCCGTTCAGATAAACGGGCCGCGAAACGCCGGTGAAGGCAGTCGACTCTTCCGCGATGGTGATTGCGCCGGGAACCTGGTGCACAAGCTCATTGGTTTTGCGTAAGAAACTAATGGCATCAAGATTTTCATTGCCCCCGTAAACGTTCGGTATCCATTCGCCAGCCTTCCGGGAGTAATCGAGATAGAGCATGGAAGCGACCGCGTCCACCCGCAGCCCATCGATGTGGTACTTTTTCAGCCAGAACATCGCGTTCGAAATAAGAAATGAACGCACTTCGTTGCGGCCGAAGTTGAAGATCAGGGTGCCCCAATCGCGATGCTCGCCGAGCCTTGGATCCTGGTGTTCATAGAGGGCCGTGCCGTCAAAATAGGCGAGTCCGTGGGCATCTTTCGGGAAGTGCGCAGGTACCCAGTCTATGATGACTCCGATACCCGCCTGGTGGCAGCTATCTACGAAGTACATGAAGTCTTCCGGTGGTCCAAAACGGGAAGTCGGCGCAAAGTAACCCGTCACTTGATAGCCCCAGGAAGGTGAATACGGATGCTCCGCGATGGGCAACATCTCGATATGGGTGTAGCCCATTTCCTTAACGTAAGGCACCAGTTTAGCGGCCAAGTCGCGATAGGAGAGCGGTAGGTTGTTCGCGTCCCTCATCCAGGACCCGAGATGGACCTCATACACCGCGACCGGATTTTCGAGCAGATTTGTCTCGGCCCGGCGTTCCATCCAGAATTGGTCCTCCCATTGATGCTTGCCGAGGTCGGCGACCAGAGAGGCTGATCTCGGTGGAGTCTCCATCCAGAAGCCGAAAGGATCCGCCTTTTGCTGGCTATAACCGCGAAAGCGAGACTGGATCGCGAATTTGTAGCATGCCCCGGGTTGCAAGCCCGGTATGAAGATCTCCCACGCGCCGCCTGTTCTTGAGCGCATCGGATTCTGGCGGGTGTCCCAGCCGTTGAACTCACCGATCACGCTAACCACGATCGCGTTTGGCGCCCAAACCGCGAACCGAACGCCCGCGACGTCCTCGACCGTCGCCACGTGACTGCCCAACATGTTGTACTCTTCGAAATTCGTCCCTTCCGAGTGGAGGTGAAGATCGAAATCGGAAATGATCGGCGGGAAACGATAGACATCTTCCGCTTCGCCGACGTGGCCGTCGTGTCCGGTGATCCGGAAGGTGTAAGCTGCCGGCTTTTCCGAGAGGGCCGCCACAAAAATGCCGGTCGGATGAACGCGATCCATCGGGATGCTGGTGCCACCGCTCAGGACTTCGACCGATTTCGCCTGCGGGTAGAATGCTCGGATTTCCCAAGGTGTCTTAGCTGCCGCGGTCGTAAAATGTGGGCCGAGAATGCCAAAAGCGTCCCCGTGATAGCCGCCTGCGATAGCTTCCAATTCTTGCTCAGTCATCGACGTTTATTATGGCAAGGTAGAGCGGCACGGCTATTGAATCCAATTGAAAACCAGGGCTTGGCGCTGCAGGAATTCATCCGTTCCTTGCCCAAGGCGGAACTTCACCTTCACCTGGAAGGAAGCGTCGAACCAGAAACGATCAAGGAACTGGATCCTAAGCTGTCGTTAGAAGAGATCAACACGGCACTGCATTATTCGGGCTTCGCGGGCTTTCTGAAAACCTATGTTTGGGTATCACAGAAGCTGAACTCACCCGAAGCTTACGCGCTCGCGACGCAGCGGCTTCTGGAAAAACTGGCGGCGCAGAACGTTACTTACGTCGAAATTACGCTTTCGGTGGGAGTCATCCTGTGGAAGCAGCAGGATGTGGAGGCGATCTTCGAGCGCATTCAGACTGAGGCACGTCGTTGCCCGGGAGTCGAAGTCCGCTGGATCTTTGACGCGATAAGGCAGTTCGGAACGGAGCAGGCAGCGCGGGTTTTCGCGATCGCCAGGGAGTGTCAGTCAGAAGGAGTGGTCGCGATAGGTATCGGAGGCGATGAAGAACGCGGGCCCGCCGAGTGGTTTGGGCAGTTGTATCGAGACGCGCAGCGAACGGGCCTTGGTCTCACGTGCCACGCAGGCGAGGTCTCTGGGGCAGCGAGCGTCTGGCAGGCCATCGAAATCGGCGCACAGCGTATCGGTCATGGGATCCGGGCGATCGAAGACGAAGAGCTGTTAGCAGCGTTGAGGCTGCGAGATATACCGCTCGAAGTGTGTCCTTCGAGTAATGTCTGTACAGGGGCAGTCGCGACGCTCCTGCAGCACCCGATCCGGCGACTCTGGGATGCAGGCGTCCCTATTGTTCTGGGGACTGATGATCCCGCGCTGTTTTTTACGGATCTGCTTCACGAATACACTATGGCGGTCGAGATCTTTGGTTTTTCGCGCGAGGAAGTTCAGAAATTGGCGGGAAACGGTTTCAAATACCGGTTTGTAGACGGTGTCAGCCGCGGGTCTGGCCGATCCGATCGTCAAGCAAAAGACTCAGCAGCGCCTCAAGCTCGCGGATCCGATCAGTAAGCTGTTCGAGATCTGCCGCTTCGGACTCGCCGCAGGCTGCGACCCGGCCATGTTCGAGAACGCCCATGGTTTCACCGCGAGCCTTGACCACCCGGCCCGGAATTCCAATCACCGTCGCACCTTCGGGAACGGAATGGACAACCACGGAACCTGCCCCCACTTTGACATCGTCCGCCAGCCGGATATTGCCCAATACGGAGGCTCCCGTGCCCACCACAACCCGATTTCCCACCGTAGGGTGGCGCTTTCCCCGCATGTTGCCGGTGCCGCCGAGCGTCACGCCCTGATAGAGCAGAACATCGTCGCCTATTTCGGCAGTTTCCCCGATTACTACGCCCAGACCGTGATCGATGAAAAGACGCTTGCCGATGGTCGCTCCGGGGTGAATTTCGATGCCTGTCGCAAAGCGTGCGAATTGAGACACAAGGCGTGCAGGAATATACCACTTATGGCGGTAAAGCCAATTAGAGACGCGGTGAAACAGAACCGCGTGCAGGCCCGGATAACACAGCAGGATTTCCAGACTGCTCTTGGCGGCGGGATCTTCCCGTTTGATTGCTGCAATATGTTCCTTCAGCGACACTGATGCCTATTGTCTCTTAGCTTAAGATGCGAGCCCGATGAGAAGAGATTCTCCTTAAGGCGCCAGACCGTGGCCGGCTATCAAAATCCCGAGCTGGAAGCAAATGAGGCTGGCTGCGGCAAGACGCTTCGCCAGCGGCGGGCGTGCGGCAAATTCTCTCCAATAGCGAAAACCGGCTACCACGCAGACGATTACCGACAGGAACGGAAGCAGGTAGATAGTCACCTGACGGAGAGCGTCAACGCCGGTCAAGCTAAGTGCAAGCATTACCGAAATCGCCCCGATTGCAAAAACGACGCCAGCTATTATGCCCGTTGCATGCTGCCGCCCACGACCGCGCCAATATCCCGAGAGCGGAACGGGATTACCCACGATCTTGATATTCAGAAAGAAGACGTTTAGAAGCGGCGTTGCGAGAACCATGCCGATTGACAGCAGGAGCACTGTTGCGTATGGACCGAGGCCGAAGTCGGGATCGGATGTCAGTTTGAGCAGCCACTGAATAAAGCCAAAGAGAAGACCGCCAAAAGCGGCCAGGGCGACTCCTTTCGGTCTCCGGTTCCGGGAGAGTCGTGATTCGAGCGGGTTTGCCGGTCCGTGGACCGGCGCTGGAACTAGGGAGGCCAGCACCGCACCAAGAATCAGAACGGACGCGCCGGAGTAAAGCAGCAGCGTGTTTTGAGCTGTCCTGTAATGTCCGAGCGCGGTCAGGGCCGCAGTGAGCCCGAGAAAAACTAGAAAAGCCACCGACAGTCCCAACAGGGTGATACTCGAAAGCAGCAGGGTGTTCGCTAGCGCGAAAAGCGCGCCGGTCCCGATGACCCAGAAGACCGTGATTGGGCCCGCCACCAGGACGCGGTCCGTGAAAGGCATCTCCGGGCCGAAAGTGCCCAAGGTATACGCCGCGACGAGACCGAAGACCAGCGCTCCTACGGCAAAGTCGAGAGCGAAAAACTCGAACCGCCAATGTGCCTCGGAACGTTTATAGAGCTGCGGCCAACTGCTGAAGCAGAGCAGCGCCAGGACGAGCAGGGCAAGGGCAGATGGATGGGTTGTAGGAAGTACCACTGAGGACGTCTACTGCGGCAGCGACGGAACCCGGACTATTGAGGGGTTTCGCCGTTCTGGAATGAGATCAGGGCAGTTGGAAGCTGCGGTTGCTGGCCGGCGCCGAAATAATTCTGCAGCGCAAGATTGTGATACACGTTAGCTGCGACGCCGGAAGCTATCGGTCCACTCACACCGCGGCCGCCAGTGAGCAGCACTACCACCACAAGCCTCTTTTGACCAATATCGTTAAACGATCCAAACCAACCCAAATGTACGCCAGGCCGGACAGTATCGGTGCAGGTTCCGGTTTTACCGAGAATCGGGGAGTCCGAGTTGAGGTAACTTACACGGCGCGCCGTGCCGTATTCGGTCGCACCCATCATGCCCGCTTTCACGGGAGGAATCAGATCGGCGATCTCGAGGTCACGCTTAATGCGCGGAACGAGTTTCTGAACGTCTTCCTGATTCTTCGGGTACTGCAAGTAATACATCGTGCCGCCGTTGGCAACCGAAGAGACAATGCTCGTCAGTTCGAGGGGCGTTAGGCGGATGCCATCTCCGAAACTGGTCATCATGCCTACGCCGCTTGCGGGCGTTTGGGCAGCGAGTGTACCGGCTTCCTCACCCTCAATATCCAGGCCGGCCCGCTCACCCAAACCGAATAACTGGCCATACTTTTGAACCCGATCGAAGCCAAGCTCCTGACCGAGGCGCGCAAAATACAAATTGTTCGACATGGCAAGAGCACGCGTCATATCCATCGACGAACGGCGCGAGATGCGGATGGTGGCTGAGGAGTCGATGATCTGTTCTTTGAGCGAGGCGAGCGAAACCATGATCTTTACGGTGGAGCAGGGCTGGTACGCGCCTGTGAGCGCCAACTTCTGGTTAACCATGCTCAGAACCCGGCCATTTTGCGAATCAGCGACTACGACAGTTCCATTGAATGGGCCCAGGGCATCAACCGCTGCCTTTCGCACTACCAGGTCTTCTCCATCCACGTTGTCGCCTACCGTGGAATCGGCATAAGTCGGCTCCGTCCACGGATTGAAGTAAACCCGCCGACCACGATAGCGGCGTTTGGCGGTGGAAGCGCGAAGCGTAGCCTTCTTGGTGGTGTGAATCACCGCAGCCCGCGTGGGGCTGGTTGGGGCCGTGGCAGTGGTCTTTCCGGAGTTCGCCGTCACGGTTGCCGCAGTCACCGCACGATGACGGGTGGGCCGATGTCGCCGGACGGCCGGCCGGGCAGGAACCGACGGAGTCGTCGTCGCCGCGGGCGTCGCGCCCGCGAAAGCCGCCAGGGATATTAATACCGGCCACACGAACCTTCGGCAACACCTCTGAGGGTGCAGGATCATTCCGCCATCCCGTCGAAATAACGTAAACAACTCATCAAACAAAGCCTACTGAACCGTGGATTCCGGGGAGCATTTGTCTAAGCAAATTATCCGCCAAATCCACTCCGCCACGTGCAAAGTTTTGGAACAAACCCGGACTGCCTGTGCAAGGGAGGTTACCTATATCCTAAAATTCTTAGGCTATTGCCGTCAACTAAAACATTTTGCACGGGTTAAATTCCCTCAAGCGGCGGTCCAGCCACCGTCGATTGTTAAGATCGAACCGGTCATAAAAGCGGCGGCGGGAGAACTCACGTATACGGCCAGATCCGCAATCTCATCCGGTCTCCCTAAACGGCCTATCGGCTGCCGCTGATTCAGTTCCGCGCGGACCCTCTCTTTCTCATGGCGGTGGTACTTCTCGAGGTAGTTTTCCACGAACGGCGTATCCACCGTCCCCGGGGCAATGCAGTTGACCCGGATTTCTGTTGGATAGTCCACAGCCAGCTGACGAGTCAGGGCGTGGATCGCCCCCTTGGTGGCACAGTAGGCAAAGCGACGCTTCACGCCAACCATTCCGGCAACGGAGCCAATATTAAGGATCGAACCCCCGGAGGTAAGCAGCAGCGGCAGGGCATGCTTAATGGCAAGGTACGTTCCCTCGACATTTACCCGAAAAAGCCTTTCAAAATCAGCAGCTTCCGTCTCCAGGACATTTCCTACCAGGCCGATGCCGGCGCAATTCACCAGAATATCGAGACGGGGAATCTTCCGGATGGTGCCCTGAAGCTGCTCCTCATTTGTAATGTCACACACATAAGCTTGGACGTTCCGAGATGTAGAGGCGATCTCCTGGGTTCGTTTTTCATCGACGTCGATGATCACCACGGACGCTCCCGCAGCGACAAATTTCGTGGCGACAGAGTGGCCGATCCCGCTTGCCCCTCCCGTAATCAGGGCCGCTTTACCATCGAGCCGGAAGAGTTCTGACATGTTGTTTATGTTCGCACCGCTTACACCTGATTTTCGAGTTGCTGTCGAAGCGCCTCTTCGGCCGACTCAGCCAATTTGCCGCCGCTCTTGGTGAGATAAAAGACGTCGATCGCGCGGTTGGCCTCGGTATGCACGAGAACCAGCTCGATATCGCAGCCGGCTTCGGTCAGGATGGAGGCCAAATCAAACAGGAGCCCGGGTCGATCTTCTCCAGTGAACTGAAGCAAGGTCGCCGAGTTCGACGCGAGAGGATCGAAGCGGGCCGCAGCCGGAACTCGCGCGGCAGCATATGGGCGGTGTGGGGCTCGACGGCGCTTCAACAAGTCGCGTACTTCGATTACGCCCCTGATGACGCATTCGACAGTCCATCTTAAGCGCTCTACCTCATCCGGGTTCAGTTCGAGGGTCCGCGACGGATCGGTGAAATGAAACTCGTCAAGTGCGCAGCCGGCGGCGTTTGATGCGGCTTCCGCCTTGACAATGTTCATTCCAAAGCTTGCTAGCGCGCCGCAGAGCGAGGCGAAAAGGCCGGAGCGGTCCGCGGCAAGTACCGTCATCGAATAGGCGCCCGGTTCGTGTCGAATATCGAGCGCCAGGCCTTCCCGAAGCCTGAGTTGCTCGAGCCGATAGTGCTCCTCAATCTGTTCGGGCGAGTGAATGCGCAGATAGCGTGTCGGAAAACCTTCCAGGAAGCGCGCCAGCTCGGGTCGGGCGAGCGGAATCACGGGAGACTCGGGAGAATGAGAAATCCGCTGCGAGTCGAGCTCTTTGGTAAGCTGCGCGGCGGTTACCGAATAAACACGCCAGAGCTGCTCGAGACGCCAGGGAGTCATGGCTGTCGGGTTCACGGCCGAGACGTCCGCGTAAGTGAGGAGCGTGAGTTTCCGTAGGTCTTCGTAGGTGCCAATTTGCGAGCTGAGATAGCGCGACGTGGCCGGATCGTCCAAGTCGCGAGAGGTCATCACCGACGATAGATCGAGATGATGCCGAACGAGAAACTCGACGGTGAGTTTCTCGAGCTGCGGCATTTCAATCCTTGTCAGGAAGACCTCGGCCATTTCGAGCGATCCGCGTACATGGTCGCCGGGTGTCGTTCCTTTCCCGACGTCATGCAACAGAAGAGCCATGCGAAGGATCGCGAGATTATCTTCTTCGAGGGCGAGCTGCCGAAAGCGCGCCGATCCACCAGCATCCTCGACTAAAAGATTGTCTATCGCTTCAATGGCCACAACGGAGTGTTCATCCACCGTGTAACGGTGATAGAAATCCCGCACGACCAGGCTCTCTACGGCCGACCATTCGGGGAACAGAAAGGTGAGCATTCCGCAACCCTGCATATCTCGCAGAGCGAGCGCTGCATGAGGCTGCGAGAGTAACATGCGCCACTCCTTCCAGGTCGGTTGTTCGTTGCTGGAAGCACCCTCGAATGCCGGCAATCGCTGCATGAGGCGGCGCTCGGAGTCCCAGGAGAGCCGAACGCCGTGCCGTCCGATGAAGAGAAACAGCTCGAAAGCGGCGAGCGGCGAGCGCAGGGTCCCGGCCGGATTGCGCATAAAGGCGCGATTGTGGGAGACCGTGAAGTCCGCGGTCGAAAACCTGTCGCGCCGGTCCATGAACTGGCGGAACAGACCTGATTCTCCGCGGCCGATGAAATCCAGAGCCTGGAGGGCCGGCTGAAAACACGATCGCGCGTGGCGGTAATAACCCCGCATCCACTCTTCGGGCGCCTGCGGTTGCGGGGGAAGGCGGCGAGCTGCCTCGTCCTGCAATTCGTAGGACAGGAGATTGTTATCCCGGCCGTGACGCTCATGCAAGAAGAAGCGCAGCCGATACAGGAAATCGCGCGCACCTTGAACTTCGGAGACGGCGTGTCGCAAAGGCTCCTTATTGGGGGCTAACAAAGCGGCCCAATGAAGAAAATGAACGTCCCGTATCCCTCCTGGTGTCTCCTTGATATTCGGCTCGAGATGGTAGACCGTATTCCCGAACTTGGTGTGCCGGCCGCTAGTGAGATCTGCAAGACTTTGGAGCAGCGGCTTCGCTTGACGGCGGAAGAAATTCGCCAGGCGCTGCTCAAGTTTTTCAAAGAGCTCCATGCTTCCGCAAAGGAATCGCACGTCGAGCAGACTCACGGAAAGATGAACGTTATTTTCCTGAATGCGGCAGCACTCGTCTACCGTTCGGACCGAGTGACTGGCCGACACCGACGAGTCCCAAAGGAACCGTAAAAGCTGGCTTAGCGGCTCTTTGAGCTTCGCGAGATCCGGTTCCTGCTCGACCAGCAGCAGTAAATCGACATCGGAGAACGGAAAGAGTTCGCGGCGGCCGTATCCGCCGACAGCGAGCAGCGCGAAGGCACTCGAGATCCCGCCGTCAAGAAATTCGGCAGCGGCCGTCTTGACCGCCCGGTCCACTTCTTCAGTTCGCGGGAAAGCGGGTAAAGACAACCGTCCTCTTATAACGCAGCGTCGCCGGTATCGTCATTACGAATACGAATCGCGTCGAGCACCTCGGATACGAAGATTTTCCCGTCGCCGAGTTTGCCAGTGCGCGCCGCCGCACTGATGGCTCGCGCGATTTCGTCCAGACGCGCATCGGGAACGACCGTTTCCAGCTTGATTTTCGGCAGCAAGTCCACATCGTACTCCATTCCGCGGTAAATCTCTTTATGACCTTTTTGCCTGCCGTGGCCACGAGCCTCGGTGATCGTCAAACCGTCGACGCCGATAGCCTTCAAGGCTTCCTTCACTTCTTCGAGTTTGAAGGGCTGAATTATTGCTTCGATTTTTTTCATCGCAGTAGAGTGTTCTTTCGGGTATATGGTAAGCGAAGAAATCAGGCTTCGAAATTATAACCCTCTTCGCCGTGCATGGCGAGATCGAGACCGTCGCGCTCCTGTTCAGCGGATGCGCGAACCCCAACGGTAGCATCCACGATTTTCAAAATGATGAGCGTCGCCACGCCCGCGAGGACCCAGGAAATAAGCACGGCGATCGATTGATTCAAAACCTGGTGCGGATTTCCATCGATCCAACCGAGCGGAAGCGCTTTGCCTGAAGTATCCTTCAACCCGTCGTTAATCAGATTTGTTGCGAAGACACCGGTCAGGATGGCACCGAGGGTGCCACCGGCACCGTGCACTCCAAAAGCATCGAGTGTATCGTCATACCCGAACTTGCTCTTGATTGTAGTGACCATAAAGAAGCAGAAGATGCCCGCCAGGAATCCGATCAGCAGGGCGGGGAACGGCTGTACGAAACCGGAGGCGGGCGTAATAGCTACCAGGCCGGCCACGCATCCGGAGATTCCTCCGAGCATACTCGGCTTGCCGTGCTTAACCCATTCGGCCAACATCCAGCCGAGTGCTGCCGCAGCCGCGCCGAAATGAGTCGCCACGAAGGCGCTGGTTGCCAAGCCAGACGCGCTGACGGCGCTTCCGGCATTGAACCCGAACCAGCCTACCCAGAGCAGGCATGCGCCGATGACGCTCAAGACGAGGTTGTGCGGCTTCATGGGCTCCCGCGGGAAGCCGACGCGCTTACCTAAGTAAAGCGCGCACACCAGTGCGCTGACTCCCGACGTGATGTGCACCACGGTGCCGCCTGCGAAATCGAAACACGGAATGCTACCGCCAAGGAAAGCGTTCAGCAACCCACCCTTGCCCCAAACCATATGGGCCATCGGGAAATAAACGAAGGTTGACCACAGGCACGTGAAGAGGAGCATCGCACTAAATTTCATCCGTTCGGCGAAAGCGCCTGAGATCAAGGCCGGCGTAATGATCGCGAACATGAGCTGATAGATCATGTACGTCTCATGCGGAATCGTTGGGGCGTAATCGGCGTTAGGAGCTGTGCCTACGCCATGCAAGAACATGTAGCTTAAGTTGCCGACAAACGCGTTACCGGGCGCGAACGCGAGGCTGTATCCATAAACTGCCCACAAAACAGTGATTACGCCCATCAACGCGAAGCTGTGCATCATGGTGCCAAGCACGTTCTTGCGCCGCACAAGGCCGCCGTAAAAGAGTGCGAGTCCGGGACCCGTCATCATTAAAACTAGCGCCGCACTCGTCAACATCCATGCGTTGTCGCCTGACATCTGCGCAGACTTGGCCGCCGCCTCGACCGCGTCGAGCCGGGCGTCAGCTGTCTGGGCGGTTTGCGCGAGCATCTGGGAGCCGCTCAGCGCACCGAGGAGAATTAAAATCCGGTTTAGATGAATCATAGAGTAGTTGAGTGAGCAGAGTTTTGCTAAGGCTTACAGAGTAGCAATTCCGGGCATCTTGATGGGTCGTAAAAATTTTGATTCATAGTATTGAAATGTTCTATTCAAAGTAATGGCCGGACAAGACACATCGCAGCAAACTATGCAGCCGGGAGTGAATCCGTGGCTGATCGCGGTGGCCGTGATCTTACCCGCGTTCATGGAAGTGATCGATACTTCGATCGCTTCCGTTTGCATTCCGTACATCGCCGGGAGTCTCTCAGCTTCGAACGACGAAGCGACCTGGGTGTTGACGTTTTACTTACTTTCGAATGCGGTCGTTTTGCCTGCGAGTGCCTGGTTTTCACTGCGCTTTGGACGACGGCGCTTTCTCATTTCGTCCATTATCATTTTTACGATTTCTTCTTTTTTTTGCGGCGCGGCCAACAGCTTGGTTGTGATTCTGATTGCGCGGCTTGTACAAGGGGCGGGTGGGGGTGGTCTGCAACCGCTCTCGCAGGCCATTCTTACGGAGAGTTTTCCTCCAGAGAAACGCGGCTTGGCGATGGGCATGTTTGGCCTCGGCGTCGTCGTCGCGCCAGTGCTGGGGCCGACGCTCGGCGGATGGTTGACCGATCAGTATTCCTGGCGCTGGGCTTTCTACATCAACATTCCAATTGGTGTCCTGGCGATCCTGCTGATCATGCGGTATGTGAAAGACCCGCCATACATTACAAATGCCGATCCGGGAAGGTTGGATGGGATCGGGTTCGGTTTTCTGGCCATCGGTCTGGGAGCGATGCAAATCATACTCGATCGCGGGCAGATAGACGACTGGTTCGGAGCAACCTGGATTCGCTGGGCCTTCCTGATCATGGTGGGCTGCCTGGCCGCGTTCGTGATTACAGAGTTTACGCGGGAGAAGCCACTGGTCGACCTGACCATTTTCAAGAACCGCAATTTCACCATGGGTTGTCTGCTGATCTTTATGTTTGGTGGATCGGTGTACGCGGCGGTCACGCTGCTACCTCTATATTTTCAATCGATGATGGACTACTCTGCGTGGTGGGCTGGATTGGCAGTTGCGCCGCGCGGCATCGGATCGATCATCGCGATGCCGATCGTCGGACTGATGGTCTCGAGGATAGATACGCGTATCCTCGTCTCGACCGGCTTCGCCGTATTCGGAATGTGCAGCCTGATCTGGGGTACCCTCACCCTGCAAATGTCGCCGTGGTCGATGACGATTCCTATCGTCATCAGCGGGTTTTCACTTGGCCTGGTCTTTGTGCCGCTCTCGGTAAGCACTTTGGCAGGATTGCCGCCGCAATCGGTCGGCAACGGAAGCGGACTCTACAACCTGATGCGCAACATCGGCGGGAGTATTGGAATCTCTGTCGTGCAGACGATTCTTTCGCGGCACGAACAGCTTCATCAGAATGAGATCGGCCGCCATGTGACGCCGACGTCACAACCCTATCAGCAAGCTTTGCAGCACTACACACAGACCTTTTCGCAATACGCCAGTTCGGCCACGGCTCATACGCAGGCGATCGGCCAGTTGGGGCGGATGGTTGGGCAGCAGGCTCAGCTGTGGTCTTACATTGATGATTTGCGGTATATGGGGTTCGCCTGTTTTTGCTGCGTGCCGCTGGTTTGGGGATTAAAGAAGGTGCGGGCGAGGGCGGGCGCCGCCGCGGGAGCGCATTAGGGCGTACCCCGCTAAAGACGGTGGTCCCAGTGAACGCGAGTCACCCAACCCCCACGTCTTCACCGGTGCCGGTTCTTCTGGTAGTGAGAAAGCTGGACTGGGGTGGCATTGAGCGCGATGTCACGAAGTTTCTCGTGGGATTCAATCGTACTCGATTCATCCCCTTCGTCGCTGTATATCAAAGAGGCGGACTGCGAAGCGATGAAGTGGAGCGCGCGGGCGTACCAATTCTAAATCTTGACATAGCAAGCCTGATCTCGCCAGGTATTGTGAGATCAATTGTGAGATTCTGCCGTTGCATCCGGCGGAATCGTATTCGCATCGTACACGCCTTTGACCCAACCGCTATTTTTGCGACGCCGTTGGCGCGCTTGATGCGCGTCCCTCTTGTGCTGTCGAGCGCGCTTGGCCACCGCAATCTGTTCGATCCAAGAACCCGTAAGCAAGTTCCTTACACAGACCGCCTGGTTGACGGGATCCTTGTCAACTGTGAAGCAATGCGCCACCACATCATCGATGACTACGGCGTGGCTCCTGACCGGGTTCTTCTTTGTTACAACGGTGTCGAAACCTCGGAGTTTTATCCACTATCCCTTCCGAAACCAGATCCCGTCGCCGATGCTTCTCTCGTAATCGGGTCGGTGTGTGTCTTGAGGCCCGAGAAGCGAATGGAGATGCTCGTGGAAGCTTTTTCCCGGGTTAGGGGTCAGATCACCGGACTCAAGCTACTGATTGTCGGGAGCGGACCTGAGCTATGCAGACTCCAAAGCCAAGCGGCAGAGCTAAAGATTGAAGGCGACTGCACCTTTCTGTCTGCCGTCGCCAGCGTCGCTCCTTTCCTGCGTGCAATGGACGTATTTGTTTCCTGCTCCTCTTCCGAAGCTTTCTCGAACGCAATATTGGAAGCGATGGCCTGCGGCTGTTGTCCCGTCGGTTCCCGCGTTGGCGGTACACCGGAATTGATCGAAGACGGTCAGCGCGGCCTGCTCTTCGAGAGTGGCAATGTCGAGGAGCTTACCCAAAAACTTGTCCTTCTGATAGCGAATCAGGATCTGCGTTTAAGACTGTCGCGCAATGCTGCCGCTTTTGCATCCGAAAGTCTGAACATGAAAGTCGCAGTGAATCGGATGAGCGAAATCTACGAAGAGGGACTTGCCAAAACGGAACGGAGGGCGTGATAAGCTCAACGTGCTTCGTCGGGGAGGGAACAATGGCGATGCCAGCGGTTCTCATGTTGGACTCCCCACGCGGGGAGGTTACGTCACATGGTTCGTAGTTGGCTCCTGAGGCACAGTCGTCCCTATCTAGACAAAAGTCCCTTCTTGAAACGCGCTGCTATTCGGTTGGATCAGAATGCGAATCTCGTCAAGCACGGTGTCGGTACTGTGGTCCCGTTCGTTATCCGGCCCACTCCACGGGTACTGACGGTTGCCATCACGGCGGCGTGCAACTATGCCTGTGCCGGGTGCAGATACGGCCGCGACTTCATGCTCGGTGAACATCTGAAGCTGGACACGATACGCACTCTTCTCGACGACGCGGCAGCTGCCGGAATGACGACGGTCCGGCTTTATGGAGGTGAGCCACTCATTCATCCCGACCTCCCGGAGATGATCCGACATGCCAGGATCGTGGGGATCCTTCCTTACGTCACGACGAATGGCTTTCTTTTGGATCGAAAAATCGACAAATTGTACGAAGCCGGCCTGAGGGTTGCCACGCTCGGATATTACGGTTGGGGTTCCGCCTATGACGAGTACACGTCCAGAGCAGGCGCATTCGAACACTTCTGCAGAAGTCTGGCGGCTGTGCGGAGCCGCTGCGGCAGCGATTTCAGGTTACAACTGAACTTCCTGCTCATGCGCAGGAGCTGCTCAATCGAGGAATTACTCCGCGCCTGGGAGCTTGTATGCACTCACAATATGACTCTGCAAGTAGACCTGGTGCATTACTCTCTGCCCTATTTTACCGAAGGCCCGGATCGAATCTTGCAATTCACTCCGGAAGATGAACCCGCCATCAGAACGTTCACGGACAGGCTATTGCAACTCAAGGCCTCTCAGCCCGCGCGAATACCCGAATCGGAAGCGTCGATCAGATCAATACCAGACTGGCTGCTTAAGGGACCGGCGATGCGAGTTCCTTGTGACGCGTATAACATGATCTGGGTCGGAGCAGATGGGACGGTTCAGCTCTGCTACGTAACATTTCCCTTGGGCAACTTGCACCAGATGCGCTTGCGGGACTTGTTGTACACTCGCGCTCACAAAACAGCGGCGCAGGATTGCTTCAAGCTGAATTGCCCGAACTGCCACTGCGAACGTTCGACTCGCATTGCCAAGCATCTTCCGAGCCTTGTGCGCTACGCGAGGTGAATCGACAATTCTTCGAGTTTTTCAGGAGAAAGCGCCAGAACATTGCATCCGCGGTGGTGACTAAGTGAAGATTGAAACCGGCGTTTCCTACCTGACTGCGCTACGGCTGGCCGCCTCGCGCAGTCCCATGGATGTGCCGGTCCGCCAAGACGCTCTGAATGCCTCAGAGATACCTTCGGTTCGGTCTGAAGGTTACCGTGACCGTGTGCTGGCGGATGTGGACCAGGATGGACTGCTCTTTGCAAGAGATCCTCAGGACAGGCGACTTTTCAACACCCGCGAGAATTTTCTGCCGCGCAAGAGGGCTACCTTGCAGGTGATTTTGTTACAAAGAAAAGTCTGTCTGCGAAAACGGTTCCATGCCCGCCTCAAGGGCGAACCAAGGGCCTTCGCCATCGACCTGCTTGGTGTGCACTTCTTCACCGAACTGGCGGCGTTAAAGCGGCTTCGATCATGCGTGTCTGTGCCGCGTCTGGTCCAGGCCAACGTCTTTCGACGTACGATCGATATGGAGTTCATCGCCGGCCTGAATCTCCGTCAAGTCATCGGAGCGCGCTATCCGGTGCTTGATCTTGACGTGTGCGCAAACGCGTCACTCAGTCGTTTATCGCCCGACGAGAGAACGGAACGTGAGTTTGTTTTGTGTGCTTCAGTTCTTCCTGAAACACTCAGGCGCGATGTACTCGCGGCCTACCAACAAATCCACGCATTAGGAGTTATCCCACGCGATCGCCACCCGGCAAACATCATCGTCGGGCGCCATAGCGGACGACCCTATTTAGTGGATTTCGAGATCGCCTTCCTTGGTTCGGCTGCGTCGGCTCTGCGCGCCGAGCTCTGCGAGTGTGAGCTTTCGCGCAACTTGAAACTCGTCCCTCTTTTGCGACCGTGATTTAAGGAATGCGAGGTTCTGGCAGGAAGATCCCGATGACACAACACCGGAATCGTGAGATTCAACGAGTTGAATCTCAAAAGCCGACTAGCAGCTCGGGCTGAAAGTGCAGCATTGAATCCTTGCTCAGTCCGTCGAGCTCAATGCCGAGAAAATGACCGTCGAGCCCCTTCGAGTGGTGCCTTACCGTGCCGGTCAACATGCCATTTGGGGAGTCATAGCAGATTGTCACGGACGTGCCAACCGGAAGTGGATGATCGACCCGGATGCCCATCCCGCCGAGGGAGATGTCATTTACGTTCCCGAGTTGCTTCAGAGTCATCTGCCTCTCCACCCAGCCGATCATGACGAGTTCAGAATCAAGTAACCGGGGTTGGGAGCGCCGTTCGGGCATATGTGAGTTCGTAAACACAGTCCCGAAAATAGATGGCTTCTCTTATCAGATAATTCGTTTCAGATAATTCGCTGAGCATCTATCGGATTCCGACATAGACGTTTTCTTTATGAATTGTGCGGTGTCGTCGCGAGTCCATGCATGCAGGTGACTGACGATTTGCAATTATCCTTCGTGACTCGCATCATCAGTGCCGCGAGGGACTGTTTTGTGAAGCCCGCAGTATGACGAACGCAACGATATCGCCGCGTTGCTTGACCATCGGCATTTGCGCTCAAACCGGATTTTGCTACGGGCTACCAAGGAAAACCTAACTCACCGAGTAGGGGCCCACGCGAGATCTCAATCTTTCGCAGACCACTAGAAAAGCAAGCCGACGGTTAGAAGCTCCGCAAAACACCGGTCTCGCGAAAGGAATTTATTGCGATGAAGAAGAGACTGTCTTGTCCCTTCCCAGGCCTTAGGGCCTTTCTACTCTCCCGCTACTGCGCTTTTAGAACAACCGCACGTGGCGGGCTTTTTGTTTGCTTTTCTCTGATGAGCGGGATCGCTTGTTTCGGGCAAGGGCTAGTCGTAACACCTAATCCTGCCGCTGTACTCCAAGGAAAATCACTGACGTTCACGTCAAACCAGCCAGTAACATGGTCACTCACGAACGGAAGCAGCGGCAGCCTCGTGGCCAATTCGAGTACGATGGCCACTTACACGGCACCGAATGTGATCGTGCCGCAAGGAGTATCAAAGGGCTGCCAGACGACGCCAAGCGATTCGGTTTTCAATACGCCTATCAACAATCTCCCTGTCGAGTCTCGATCTGCCTCATGGATTGCTGCCATGAACGCAAAGGGCCTCAGTATTCAACCTGATTTTGGCACCAATATCGTGGACGCGACGACGCCCGTAGTGAACGAAAGCTTCTTGTATACGCCGCAGAATAACGGCAATTTTCCCCAGCCGGCGCAGGAGATCGAGAAACGCCAGGCAGGGGCTTATCAAACGGACCTGAGTTCGTCGAGCACGGATCGCCATCTCATGTCAATCGACCCCAGGTCCTGCACCTTTTATGAAATGTATAAGAACTACTTCAGCCCACGAGCTTGTGGGGCAAAATCATGCACGGCAACGAGCGGTGTCTCTTACGCATGGAGTTCTTACGCCCTCCCGAGTTTAACTACCCAGGCCTCCAACCTGCTGTATCACCCACTGATGATCCGTCTTGCGGAAATGAAGGCAGGCGCTATCAATCACGCTTTGTCCTTCACCGAAAATAAATATTCGATCAAACCACTTTCCTATTGGCCGGCCAACAGTACTCTTGGACAAGGCTCTGTCGGACCTCCTTACGGCGCTCGCTTCCGCTTAAAATCGAGTTTCGACATCAGCACCTTCAGCGCCAATGCACAGCTGATTTTGCAAGCCCTGCAGACCTATGGCATGTTCTTGAGCGATGCCTCTATCGGCGGAGCGGTACTGTATGCCGATAGCGACGTGAGCCAAGATCCCGCAGTCATAAAGGCGTTTACCGAAATTGCCAACGCGAACATTGCAATGACATCGTTTGATGCAGTGGATGAATCCAGCTTCATCGTTAATACAAAATCGATGCAGGTAAACCCTGCGAACGGATTTCAGACGCCGGTAAACTTTGCCGTAGTGAACGCGACACCCGCTACAGGATCTCCGGCGGCAATCCCGATCGCACTCGGCAGCCAAGCGCCGGGAGTTTCATCGCCCATGCTGTTCATCATCGCCGGCACGCCCTCCTATGGTTTACAAAGCTGGGTTGGCGGGTCGCCGAACCAGAGCTTGACATGGAGGGTGGGGAGCGGCGTAGGCAGCGTCACAGCCAACGGATTCTACACACCGCCAGCTTCCGTATCGGTTCCGACGAGCGCAATCCTGCAGGTGGCGCCGAGTGCAAGCCCTACACTGACCGCAAAGGTCAACGTGACTGTTCTGCCCGCGGGAACGAATCCGGTGGGCAGCATTCGTATTGACGTGGGAAGCACGACGAGCACGACGAGCGCCGGCGGAACAAAGGTCTGGCTGGCTGATACAGCGTTTGAGGGCGCGGTCGACAGACAAATTAGCGACTATCCGAAGTGGCTGAATCAGAGCGATCCGGATATCAATATCTATCAGACCTTCCATTACACAAGCGGCGATGATCTGACCTATTCGCTTGGTGTGCCCAACGGGAACTATCGAGTTCGGCTCCTGTTAGGTGCTCCCTACAACTCACTAAAGTGTACTGCTCCTTGCAGCTACAATGTCTTGCAGTATCCAACCAGCTGGGGACCCTACAATCTGATAGCGAACGGCCAGGTAGCAGCTCACAATTACGATTTCGGCGTATCCACTTCGCACATAGTAGCCTCCCCGACTGACACGTATATCCCGGCCTGGGTGACCAACAATCAATTGACCATATCGGTGCGAGGGTACCGTCCCGACTCCATGCCAGGTTATGGGCAGATCCTGCCGGTACTCGAAGGCATCGAAATTCTGCCGGACAATGCACTGCCGCATCTGACGATCGATACGCAACAGCAGACGAGCATAGCAGCCGGCACGAGCCTGCAACTCTATGCGGTGGGCTGGTATATGAGCAACACAGTGGAGTGGAACATGGTGTTGGGCGAGGGGAGCATCGATCAGAACGGCGTTTACACCGCACCCGCGATTGCGCCATCGAGCCCGGAAACGGTGATCATTCAGGCGACAAGCAAAGTGAACGGCCGCGCTTCTGCCACCGTCAACCTGACAATCCCGGCGGCTAACTAGACCCAGAATAAATACAGCTCATAAGCTTTAACGCAAAAGCACTCTTCACCCCGGCCGGATGGCCGGGGTTTTTTACGTGGTCAGCGGTAGGCGGCGGCTTGGATGGAATAGAGCTCGGAGTATTGACCACCCTTAGCCATCAGCTCATCATGGGTACCAATCTCGACCAAATGAGCCCCGTCCAGAACGACGATCAGATCAGCCATCCGGACCGTTGAGAAGCGATGAGACACAAGTATCGTGATACGGCCGGTAGCGCTCTTCTCACCCCTAGAGACTGCAGCATAACGGTCGAAGAGCGCATGTTCGGTTTCCGCATCGAGCGCGGCAGTCGGCTCGTCAAGGATCAGGAGCAGCGGCTCATCGCGCATAAATCCACGCGCCAGCGCGAGCTTCTGCCATTGCCCAAACGACAGATCCATGCCGTCCGGCCAGGTGGGACCAAGTTGCGTGTCAAGCCCGGAGGTGAGGCGGGCGATCACGTCGGCGGCGCCGGCGCGGTCGATAGCTGCGACGACCGCAGGCCCGTCATCCAGCCGCGACACGTCGCCCAAACCGACCGTGCGTCTGGCCTTAAACTCGAAGCGGAAAAAGTCCTGGAATGCCCCAGCCAGACGGACTCGCCATTCGATGGCACGCAGGTGAGCTAGAGGCGTGTCATCCACGAAGATCGAGCCGGAAGATGGCTCATACAGCTTGGCGAGGAGCTTCACCAGCGTTGTTTTGCCGGCTCCATTCTCCCCAACAATCGCCACTACGGCTCCCGCAGGCAGCATTAAAGAGACATCCTCCAGAACCAGGAGCGATGTGCCCGGATATGCAAACGACACATGCTCGAGTCGAATACCGCGACGCAGCATCGGAGGCACTGGCAAAGCTCCCGACGCCGCGACCGACGCAGCATAGTCCTCGAGCCACGCCAGCCGCCGCGAGCCGTCTGCCCAGAATCCGCGTAGAAATCCAATCTCGCCGACCGTCGCACCGACGTATGCGGAGAGCCTTGCGCCGGCGGCGAGCACCAGGATCACCTGAGCCGCAGACGCGTGGAGTCCGGACGATACGAACACGACCGCACCGACATAGCCGCAACCGAAGATGGCCCACGCCAGACCGTGCCACCATGCCGAGCCCCAGCGGGCAGATGCAACCGGCGAATACCACTTCTGCCAGGCCGCCCGGCGCTCACGTATAAGGCGGTCTCCAATGCCTGTGACGCGCACGTCTTTGCCCGGCGATGCAGTCGTGGCGAGGTTGAACAGGTGACGCGACAGCCGGTTGGCTTGGGCTCCGCGATCCTGGGCAGTCCTCTCGATTACCGGTCGCCACGAAGAAGTTATCACCGTCGGCACAGCGAGCACGGCGAGCAGGAGCAGAGCAGGGTGAATCGATGCCAGGAGTGCCATTGTTATCGCCAGCCGCAGCAGCCACCCTAGTGTGGAAAACAGCGACATATACATGTGGTCCAGTACAAACACCTGATTGCGGAGCATCGAAAGCCGGTCAAGATATTCGGGACGCTCCTGATGCGCAATAGTTCCGATAGAGGCCTGGAGCTGCGCCACATGGGACTCGAGCACGATTGTCACTTTGTCGCGAAAGCGGCGCTGCAAGCGCGTGCTGACCGTGCGAAGAAACCAAGTTGCGGCAGTCGACACGCCGAGTCCGATCGCCGCGCCTTTTAGCATCCCGGGTCTATGCCGAACGATGCCCTCACCGAGCAGCATGAGCCACAAGGCAAGGAGCGCATCTGGTAGGGCGGCCAGCTGCGACAACAGAAACGCTCCCAGCATTAACCGTGGCTCATTCTTGTAGCCCAGTTTGCACAGCCGCCACATGGATGAAAGGGTCGGCGGAAGCGGCTCGATTACGCGATCCCGATCAGGCGAGGACGTCATACATCGTGCCCTCCTCGTCCGCGACGTTGAAGCGCTGGGCCTGGAGATCAAACATCGTCCGGTAGCGCCCGCCCAAGGCCATTAGTTCGCTATGCGTGCCAAGCTCGATGACCCGGCCGTGCTCGAGCACGCAAATCCGATCGGCTTGCCGCACAGTGGAGAACCTGTGCGAGATCAGAATAGTAGTGCAATGCTTGGTAGCCGCGAGGAGGCGGTCGAAAATCTCGGCTTCGCCACGCACATCCAGTTGCGCGGTTGGCTCGTCAAGCAAAACGACGCCAGCGCCCAGCTTGACGGCTGCCAGGGCGCGGGCGAGCGCGATACGTTGCCACTGCCCGCCCGACAGATCTGTGCCGCCCGTGTACCCGCGGGCAAGCACCGTGTCGAGTCCAGCCAGATTTGTCGCTCCTGCCGTTTCAAGCGCGTCGCGTACGATGTCGTCCGGGGCACCCGCCGGGGCCACGTTATCACGCACCGGCAGTTCGAGACGAATGAAATCCTGGAACACGGCTGTAATGCGTGAGCGCCACGACTCCAAATTGAAATCACGAAGGTCCACGCCGTCGATTTCGATTGCACCCGACTGGGGGTCATACAACCGGCACAATAGTTTCGCGATTGTCGTTTTCCCTGCGCCATTCTGGCCCACGATAGCCAGGGACGAACCGGCGGGAATGGTGAGATCGAAATGCTCGAGGACAGGCTGCCCGGAAGGATTGGAGGGTCCGCCCGGATAGGCAAAGGTGACGTCGCGCAGGTGAATCTCGTGCGTGGGGCTTTGTTTCGCCGGGCGATCACCGGGGGACAACTCTCCCGCGCGACGCATCGCATCGTCAAGCCTAAGGACCGCGGCGACAGGAGCCGACGCTCCATCGAGCGCCCAGCTGAATCCACCAAACGCGATCATGGACACGCCCACTGCGCTTTGCACGAAGGTTACGACTTCACCGAGGGTGATGTGATTGGCCGCTGCGGCGTTTGCCATGGACCAAAACACCAAAACGTTCGCCGAGATAACGAGGAGCAAGCTCCAGATGACCGGACGCTCTCTCAAACGCGTTGCGGCGTACTGTAACTCATGGAGACGGGTGCGTCTGGCTACAAAACGGTTGACGGCCCAGTTGCCCAGGCCGAACAGTCGCAGTTCCTTGCCGGCCGGCGGATCCACGGCGAGCCGATAGGCGTACTCGGCGTCGCGTTGAGCACTGCGTACTTCCTCTGTATTGCGGTCGCGCCAAACCGCGCTCTCGCGTAGCAGCCAATGGGTCGCCAGCCATGCGCCCGCGAGCACGAGGGGGGCCCACCATCTGTATCCTGCCAGGATCAGTGCGGATGCGAGACCGCCGATCATCTCGACCATGCCATTCGCGATGAAATCCATGGAGATCGATAGCGGCGGCCCAGTCATCCCGAGATCGAAGTCCCGAGCCACGGTGAGATCGCTAGTGAGCGTCGGATCCTCAAGATGCCCGATACCAGGAGGCCGTACACAGGCCTCCGTGAGCCGATCGTAGAGCCAGGCTGCGGTGCGGTCTCCGAGATTAGAGCTGATTACCTGATGTAGCGGGCTGAGCACTTGCAGCAAAACAAAGATCGTGCCGACCAGCGCCAGCGGGCTGGATAGTGAATGGCCTGCTCGAATTGCACCGATGAGTAATCCCATCGCGACCGCAAAGGCCGCCGGCAGGATTCCCCGCAACAGGAGCGTTGTCCACCATGCAGTAGCGAGGCCAGGACTCGCCTTCGGCAGGACGCTGAAAAACTTCCATTCTTTGCGCTCGGTCAACCGTTGGAGCACCCATGCATTCTGCCACAGAGATCGTGTGCCGGATTGGATATCGGTCGGACACATCTATGGGTGCCTTGCGGTGACAGAGAAACGAGCGTTCCAGGAGCGCCGCACCTTCCTTTTATCGACGCCTGAGGGTTTCGAGTTCTTCCAAAGTACGCGGCCAATCGGATCCTAAGAGTCGAGACAAACTCCGGTCTGCAAGTATTTTCCCGCCCGTCTGGCATCGAGGACAGTAATTGGTCTCATTGTCGGCGTACCGAATCCGCTGAATAGCTTCTCCACATCTTGGGCAGGGTTTGCCGTAACGTCCATGAACGGCCATGTCGTCGCGAAAAGCCGTCACCTTCTCCGGAAAGGCAATCTTCGCTTCCGCCTCGAGGCGCTCGACCCACCATTTCAGCTTCTGACGCGCCGTGTGGAACAGTCTCTCCCATTCCTGTCGCTCGAGCTTTTGAGTGAGCGCGATAGGAGATAGTTGCGCCGCGTGCAGAATTTCATCCGAATACGCGTTACCAACGCCACTTATCAGGCGCGGATCGGTTAGCGCCCTTTTGAGCGTCCTATTTTCAATCGTAAGTGTCTGGCGAAAGGTTTCGAGATCGCTGGTGAAGACGTCGATACCCCCGGGATCGACGGAACGCAGGCCCTCCTCGCCTCTGACGATATGCAGCGAGGCGCGGCGCTTCGTACCAGCTTCGGTGAGGACGAGCGAACCGTTGGGGAAATCGAAAGCTGCTAATTGATTCCGACCAGCCAATTTGGCGTCTCGCGGTCGCCAATGGAGCCGGCCCGCGATCATCAGGTGAAGCACGAGCCAGAGATCGTTTTCTAGTCCAAAGGCGATGCGCTTGCCAACGCGGCGCACCTCTCGGACAATACAACCTTCCACGCGCACAAGCGGGGGGTCCGCAGTCCTGAGCAGAAAAGCACTCGCCAATCGCACTTGCCGAAGCGGCTGGCCCACTATGCGCGGTTCGAGAGCGCTCATGTAGGCAGCGATATCCGGTAACTCGGGCACTCTTAACAGCATGCATGGCAACGCCGAGAGATTGCAACTCGCGCTAAAACAGCGTTTTTTTTGCAATTCAATGTACGGTTTCCGATGCCATGAATAGAGAGGGATCTGCTCCGACCCACACCACCCCGTTTGACATGGCGTCGGACTGCTTTGCCGAAGACGCGACAACGGCTAGCCTATTGGAGCATTTTCTGGAACCATTCACTGGTGAGGTGATCAATAGGCTCGGGCTGCACAACGAAACTTAGTTTTCCCGCCTGATCGCTCTGTGTATAAGCCCGCTGTACGATCGAATACTTCACATTTATGTCGCTGATGGTGACGGCTTCGCCAAGCGAATCAACCGGATTCGCCACTAGTAGAGGACGTGGAGCGATGCTGGAGCAAATTTCTGGCAGATCGAATTTCTTAAGCAGCCCGAACACAAAAAAAGAGAGCGGAAGCTTGTACCTCTCGGCGGCCACAATCGATTCCAGATCGAGCGGACTGCGCTCGAGCAAAAGGCCGCGGATGCGATTCTCGAGGGCAGTCGCAAATATGCCGGCCAGCCCGGAATTGCCCGTCGTATATAACGCGATCCGGTCGGGATTGACGTCTGGCCGGTGTTCCAGATACCGCAGGCACGCCAGAAGGTCAGTCGTCTGTTGTCCAACGATGGGAGTTCCGTTCCAAAGATTCACCAGCGGATACGCAATCGGCTCTTCGCCTCTGTAGAACAGAGGGCCCGAGGAGGGAAAATTCGGTGTGGTGATGCCGGTGGTGCGAAGATCGATAGAACACACGGCCTTGCCCTGCCGAACGAGATGCTCCACAAAGGCGAATTGGTCGAAGAGGACATCGCAGCCCTGATCCTGGATGAGCAGTGCGACCGGGAGTTGGTTGTTGGTTGCCGCCGGCTTAACAAACCATCCTGGTACTCGGATCGAAGGTTCCGATTCGAATTCAATTCTCTCGATAAGCACGTCTCGTTGTGCTTTGGATGAGAGAGTCACTCCCGGCTTAAACGAGCCAGGTTCCGGAATCGCCAGAAGTTCGCGGAGGTCTGATTGGAGCTGCTGTGTTTTTGCCGGCGTTGAAGCCCGTGTACTCTGAATGAACCGGAGACGTTCCCAATTCAATTGATAGGCAGTTCGTCCGCCGAGCGACGTTAAAACCTGGCCGGTTGATGTGCACCACAGGCTGGAATCGCTCGCTTCATCGAAATCGGCTTCGTCAGATCCCTGCTTCCCGTCCTGCAGCCATTTCCCGAACCATTCGTATGTCGCTCGCCGGTGAAAAAAATCATAATCGTGAGGAAGCGTGGAGCTGAAGAGACCCACTTTACCTTCTGCTTCGAAAACTTTGTACAGGCTTTTGAGCTCATCAAAGATCTCTTGATTTCCTTCGATGTAGTGCGGTGAATACGTGGTACCGGCGTCATTGACCGTGTAACAAATGAGCAGAGGCTTGGGGGCGAAAGCGCCGAGCAGGTCGCCTCGATCGATTCCTGCCTTCAGTCCGCCGATGATGTTTTGCTCCGAATCGGCGAACGCGCCTGGAGGCTGATAATTCGCGCCCGCCAGATTCTCGGTATGCCCTTCTACAACGACCGCTGCGGTAATGCGCGGTTCGAGAGCACACAGGTACATGGTTTGCGTACCGCCGCCCGAGTGGCCGCAACATCCTATCTTTGTGGAGTCAATCTCTGAACGGCTGACAAGGTAATCGACTGCCCCGATACCGTCGATCACTTCGAATTGAGTTGTTGTCGATCCGATCAGCAGAGCAGGCCATCCAAACTGATCATGTTCACCGGTTGGGCCGTAAAGAGACTGTCCGCTGTGCCTGTTGAGGTACTGGAATCGTTCCCCCTGGCCGGGAGGGTCCCACGTAAAGACTGCAAATCCCTGGCGGGCGAGATTCTGAAAGAGCGTCTGGTAACTCCGGTAGTTTTTTCCGTCGGGCGCATGTCCCAGCGGGGCGAGCACCGCGGGAAACGGCGCCTTTCCGGCTTTGGGCAGGTATAGATGTGCAGGAACGTAAAATTTGGGCTGGCTTTCGAAAATGAGCTTTTCAATCCGGTAGGCTGGTCTTTCCACGGTTCCTGTTATGGTCGGGTTCAGTGCGGTTTTCTCCAATCTCCCGCCGATTAGCTCCCATACCTTTTCCGTAACGAATGCACTGTGCTGTTTAATCGCGTCAGCATTGTTGAGTGTCGCGAGTTGGGATTTGCGCTTCGCCCGAACATCGTTGACCTTCGCCGCAACGTAGTGCGGAAAGTCATTCCAGTAATCACGCGATATCGGCGAAGGTCCCGACTCGGCTTTAAGCTGGTCATTCCGGATGCCTAATGCCGCCCCGGCCGAAAGGGACAAGGACAGTCCCGCTGCTCCCTTGCGTAGGAAGCCGCGTCTGGAGTTCATAAGCGTCGCCTCATTCGTTTGGCGAAGTTTACCACGTGTGGGCCGGACATAGGAAATGTTTCTTACGAAGGCCTGGCAATTTCCCAATCTTGAGATTGAAATTGAAAACCGTTTGACGATTTCTTGAATTTTTCTTATACTCCGGTAACCATCAGGTGAAGGAGTTAAGGTTATGTTCGCTAAATATACCCGTCTTTTGGCATTAGCTGGGCTATGCGTCTTGTGGCTTGCCAGGTTAAGTTTTGCGCAGTACACCACCACGAGTCTCAGCGGAACAGTCCTAGATCCATCTGGAGCCCCCGTCACCGGCGCAGATATCACTGTGGAGGGGATGGACAACGGTTTGCATCTAGCCGGAACGTCTGGAGACGCAGGCACGTTTTCGTTCCCTGCCTTACAGGTTGGACGTTATCAGATACAAGTACAAAAGCCCGGCTTCGCGAAGTATATTCAGACCGGTCTCAATCTGGCAATCGGACAGCCCGCCAGCGTGCAGGTCAAGCTTCAGATCGGAAACTTGTCTCAAGAGGTTTCGGTATCCGCGGACACGGAGCTCATCAATACGGAGTCAGGAACGGTCGGACAGCTCGTCAACCAGAAGAAAATCCTGGATCTGCCGCTCGATGGACGCCAGCCCCAGGCCCTTCTCTTCCTCACTGCCGGCGCAGTGAATGAAACCGGGAATTACTGCCTTGTAAATTGCCAGGGTGGTGTTTATCCTGGCGAACAAGACGGAAGCGTCAACGGCGGAGGACCGCGGTCTGTGAACTTTCAGATGGATGGTGCAGGCCACAATGACACCTATCTGAACACCAATCTCCCCTTTCCCAACCCCGACGCCGTGCAGCAGTTCAGCGTGGATACCGACAATCTGTCCGCTCAATACGGAATTGGAGCCGGTGCAGTCGTGAACATCATTACGAAATCCGGTACCAACCAGATTCACGGCGATGCCTTCGAATTTCTTCGTAACGGTGATCTGAACGCGAGGAATTTTTTCGCACCGACTCAGGACACGCTGAAGCGAAATCAGTATGGTGGAGCTGTCGGCGGACCCATCATTAAGGACAAGCTGTTCTATTTCGGTACCTACCAGGGCACAAAGATCCGCAGCGCCGCCCAAGGCAACGTGGCGTTCGTCCCAACGGCAGCCCAACGCACCGGCGATTTTTCCGGTTCCGGCATAACGGTCACCGATCCGAATACTGGCCTTCCTTTCGCAGGAGACAAGATCCCCTCAAACCGGCTGAGCACTCCTGCTCAAAATTTTCTGGGCTACATGCCATTGCCGAACGGGCCAGATGGAAAACTTACCTTCGCCGGAGCGAATGTCGTTCAGAACGACGATCAATACCTGATCAAGATCAATTACATCCAGGGTAAGCATCAGATCAGCGGAAGCTGGTTTTGGACCCGGTTCGACGAACCGCCGGATATAGCCATTGCCAAGCAGAACCTCCTTGCCGCCGACGGAAACGGCAATCAGGTTACCGTGAAAGAACTCGCCCTGAATGATACATACACGATGACCCCGAACGTTGTGTTCAACACGTGGTTCGGTTGGAACTCGCAGACCGGCGGCTCGATCTCGGGTGCGCCTTTTTCATATTCCAGCCTGGGTGTTGATATCGCTGCACCGACGCCACCGGAGATCGCCATGGGCGTTAACGGATATTTCGGCGTGAACACTAATCACGACGGGACCTTCAATCGCGGCGATTACACGATTCGCGAAGACGTCACGTACCAGCATGGCCGGAACGAGTTTCACTTCGGTGGTCAGGCAGTTCGGGTCTCGAACGAATTGATCAACACCTACAATATGTCCGGCTATTTTCAATTCGGTGGTTCATTATCGGGTAACAATCTTTCGGATTTCATCCTCGGCGATGCTTCCCAATTTCAGCAAGGCGGCGGCGAATACAAAAATCTGGAAGGTGTTCTTTGGAGTCTTTATGGGCAGGACAATTTCCGGGTTAACAGCAAGCTGAAAGTTGACTTTGGTTTGCGGTGGGATCCTTATTTCCCATACACCGAAGAGCACGGTCGCACTGTTTGCTATCTTCCTGGAACACAAACCCCATCGGCCCGTTTTCCGAACGCACCTTTGGGGATGCTCTTTCCCGACGATCCAAACTGCCCTAACGGTGGTTCAGAGAAAAATCTCTTAAACATAGCGCCTCGCCTCGGTTTTGCCTATAAGATTGATGCGAATACTGTCTTACGCGGCGGCGGCGGCATATATTACACGCCGATCGGAAACAATGAAACAAACGGGATGGTGGACACAGCGCCTTTCAGTCCGCTGTTCAATTACACAGGTGTTATAAACTTTGCCAATCCGTACTCCACAATCGGCATTCCGAACCCATTCCCGGCCCAGTACGCGAGCACCCAGCCGCAATCTAACGCTCAATTCACTCTTCCCGTTTCTATCTATGGGACCTTACAACACAACTGGCACATGCCCATGCTCGCCACCTGGAACATCAACCTGGAGCATACTTTCGCTGGTTCATGGGTCGGGAGGATTTCCTACGCTGGAAACAAGGGCACCTATCAGTCGAGCGGCGTCTTAGGTTTCAATGAGCAGAACCCGGCGGTCTACATACCTGGGCAATCGACAGAGGCAAACACGCAACAGCGGCGTCTCAACCCAGTTTTCGGAACTGTAGGACTGTTTTCGTCAGATAATAACTCGAACTATCAGTCGCTGCGCCTGAACATCGAGAAGCGATTGAATCACGGCTTCACGATCACGGCCAATTACGCATGGTCCCACATGCTCGATGATGAAAGCGCCAACGGCGCTAACGGCCGTACCGATCCCTTTGACAGGCGATTGGATTATGGCAACTCGAACGATGACGTGCCGAACATATTCAACTTCACTTCGGCCTGGCAAATCCCCGCTCTGCCGGTACATGGGCTCACCGGGAAGTTGATTAACGGATGGCAGGTCAGTAACATCATCTCCTGGAGATCAGGTTTCCCGTATTCGATCTTCAGCAACGTCGATAACTCATTGAGCGGCGTCAGTTCGGATCGGGCGGATCATATCGGCGGCCCGGCCGCTCTCGATCCCGACCGGTCACACGGTCAGCTGGTGCAGGAATACTTCAACACGGCGGCATTTGTCCCGAACGCCATCGGGACGTTTGGCAGTTCGGGCAAGAATATCCTACGGGGACCGCGTTACTTCAACATGGATATGGCAGTGTTGAAGAACTTCGTCATCACCGAACGAACGTCAGTTCAATTCCGCTCTGAGTTTTTCAACTTGTTCAACAACGTAAACTTCGCCATACCCAACCATTACTTAGGCACGACTGGCTTTGGGCAAATCACTTCGGTTCTCAACGGGGCCACACCTGGCCTCCCGGGCGGCCCGCGAATCATTCAATTTGCGTTAAAGCTAATGTTTTAGGAATGCGTCTTTCATCGGCGTCAAAGTTTAGGCCTGCCGTGCAACTGATCGCGGCGGGCCTGCTTAGTTACTGTCTGTTCGCGGCTAAGGTCGATCTGAAGCAGGGCGCGAACCAGGTAGAGGTGGTTATCGACGGGCGGCCGTTCACAACATACTATTACGGCTCAGATGTCGCGAAGGCGTATCTCATGCCCCTTCGCACCGCGAGCGGTATTGTAATTAGCCGGCCCTTTCCGGTGGGAAATGATGCCTCGAAGGGAGATCCCAAAGCATCCTCCTTCGAGCCTCACCAGCGCCCGCTCTACTTTGCACACGGAGATATTGACGGGCTGAACTTTTGGGCCGAGGCGGCATTTCAGAAGTACTACGGAGAACATTCCAGCCAGCCATACGGCCACATGGCGAAAGCAAGTCTCAAGGAGGCGAAGAAGGGAACTGATACGGGAACCGTGCAAGCTAGCTTTTCACTCGAAGACCCGAATGGCCGGAGCATCGGCGATGAAGATCAGAAATTTGTCTTTCGTGGAGACACTCAAACTCGTGTCATCGATTGCGAGTTTATTCTGAAGGCCAGCCACGGACCGATCGCGATCGGGGATACCAAAGAAGGAACCTTCGGCATCCGATTGGGAAAGGAGTTGAGCGCGCCGCAGGGCCGAATGACCAATTCACAGGGGGGACACGGGGAACCAGCGATTTGGGGTAAATCAGCCGACTGGGTGAATTACTTCGGAACAATCTCCGGTCACCCGGTGGGCATCGTCGTATTTGATCATCCTGCGAGCTTCCACCACCCGACTACCTGGCACGCGCGGGGCTATGGACTACTTGCCGCAAATCCTTTCGGTCAACGGGAATTCACAAAGGACCCGCAGAAGGACGGAAGCTGGACCATCATCGAAGGCAGCTCACTGAACTTCCGATACCGCGTTTTGATCTACGACGGCGTCATGAATGCCGAGCAGATTGGAGAAGCGTACAAACGATATGCTTCAGAGAAGTAACCTGTCGCGCGCCCGTGCGCATCTCCTTCGCCTGTTGCTCTGCTCGCTGACTAGCGCGTTAGTGTGGAGTCAGAATCTTCCACCGAAGCTGGTGGATTGCCACGTGCACCACAATGGAAGGGAGGCATTCCTCCAGCAACTCATTACAAAACTCGATTCTGTGCAAGGCATCGCCATGCTGATCACGAAGCCGCAGTACTTAGAGTCGGCACGAGCGTTCATGAGCGCTCATCCAGGGAAACTGGTGGGCCTGGGAGATATCTCGCTGGATGCTCCGGACGCTATCGCTCAGGTCGATCGTTTTCATCAGGCGGGATTTCGAGGCCTCGGCGAAATTACTCAGCCAGAGTATGGCTACGACGACCGCCGCTATTGGCCGATCTACGAACAGGCGGAAAAGTACGGCATGATTCTTTTGTTTCATACAGGGATTGTGAACCGTACCAACCCGGAAGTCGCGAGCGATGTCGATTCCGATCGTATGCGTGTGTCGAGGCTAGACTTGGTAGCTCGTCGCTTTCCAAAACTGACCGTCATCGGAGCGCATCTTGGGAATCCGGATTACGCCTGGGCCGGCGAGATTGGGCGCTGGAACCCGAACCTCTACTTTGACGTATCCGGCTCGACGTTGATCAAGAAGCAGGACGACTACGGATTTTTCAAATCGATCTTCTGGTGGTCGAGCGTGGCTAGTCCGCATACGCCGAAATCGAGTGCGCACGCATTCGAGAAGCTAGTCTTTGGATCCGATGTTTTCGATGGCGAACTGGACGAGTTCGATCGTCAGCTCGAGCGTTACCACAAGATGTTGGACTTCTGCGGTGTTCCTGCTGCCGCTCAGAGCAACATTTTTGGCGGTACTCTTTGGCGAATACTAAACAAGACATCATAAGGTGTTGGCTCCGGTAAGCCTTGATTCCATCGCTGAGGGGCGGCTCCAGATCTAACCGACGGAATCTCGATCTTTAACTGAAGATCGCGCGTTATCGCCTGGATCGGGATGCTTTACGTCACGGTGCAGTAACGTGAGATAGATGGCGAAGGTGGCGGCAGAAGCCGCCGGATCTGTATTGGTTCTGCTCGGCTTCGTACTGAGTCTCGCCGCCAGCGACGCCAGCGAGCAAGCTCTATTCGCCGATGTCACCTCCCGAGGCGGCATTCACTTCAAAAGCCAGTCCAGCCCGACGTCGCGCAAGTACCTGATAGAGAGCATGACGGGCGGAGTTGCGCTCTTTGATTACAATCACGACGGTCTGCTCGACATCTTTTTTGTTAACGGCGCGAAGCTGGCCGACCCGATGCCGCCAGGATCGCAGCCGGATAAGCAGGACCTTGCTTTTTGGAATCGTCTTTACCGCAATAACGGCGACGGCACTTTCACGGACACTACGCTCGCGGCAGGGTTGCGTGGCACGGGCTACGGGATGGGAGTCGCTGTCGGCGATTACGACAATGACGGATACCCGGATCTTTACGTCACCAATCTCGGCAGGAACACGCTGTATCACAACAATGGCAACGGGACATTCAGCGACGCCACGGCGGAGACCAATACTGCCGGTTCGGGCTGGTCCACTGGGGCCCTCTTTGTGGACTATGATCGCGACGGCAAACTTGATCTCTTTGTCGCCCGCTATTTGACCTGGAATTTCTCGATGGATATCTGGTGCGGCGGCACGAAGCCCGAAAGCCGAGCCTACTGTCACCCGGACCAATTTCAACCCACCACGTACCTTTTGTTCCATAACGATGGCCCCCGAAAATTTACGGATGTTACCGGGAAAGCAAATCTCTTGAAATATCCGGGCAAAGGCCTGGGTGTCGCCATGAATGATTTTGATCATGACGGCTGGCCAGACATATTCGTGGCGAACGACTCCGTGCCGCAACAGTTGTTTCGTAACCGGGGCGACGGCACGTTCGAAGACGTCGCCCTCGAAAAAGGCGCAGCGTACGACTTGGACGGGCGTAGTTTCTCGGGCATGGGCACGGATTTCGCAGACTATGACAACGACGGCTGGGCCGATTTATTTGCGAATGCGCTTGCCGCGGAGCGTTACGCTCTCTTTCACAACCTGAAGGGCACATTTGAATACGTTTCCGACTCGTCAGGCGTTGGAACGGCCACCATCTCTCATTCCGGATGGGGAGCAAAGTTCATCGATTATGACAATGACGGTTGGAAAGACCTTTTTGTAGGCCAGGGTCACGTTATGGATAACATTGAGCTTACCCATCCTAACTTGCGCTACCGCGAAGCACCTCTTTTACTGCACAATCTCAGGGGCAAATTCACTGATGTTTCGGCGATGGCAGGAGAAGCCTTCCTCAGGAGGAGAGCGGCTCGGGGGGTTGCTTTCGGCGATCTGGATAATGATGGCTGGATAGACGCAGTGATGAACTGCAACAACGATTCGCCCGTTATCCTTAAGAACCTGCGCGTGGGCGGCGATCATTGGCTCGTCGTAAATACGGTAGGGAGCACAAGCAATCGGGACGGAATTGGGGCTACTCTCGCGCTCACGGCGGGTTCCGGCCCTAAACAGTATGCTGTGGTGACCACCGGCGGCAGCTATCTTTCCGCAAGCGATAAAAGAGTTCACTTTGGTCTAAGTCACGATCGAACCGTAAAGCTACTTGAGGTTCAATGGCCGAGCGGAAAGGTGCAGCGACTGGAGAATATTCCAGCCGATCAAATCCTGACCGTGACAGAACCAAAGTAGCTCAGGGGTTCATCTCGAGCGCTACTGCCCGATCTTAAACACAAACGCATACTGGCCTGTCTTTTGTGAAGGCAGATTCAAAATGAGGCCGCTACTTTCGCGACTCCACTTTACCTTGGTATTTGAGCCAAGAAGCTGAACGTTGCGAACATTTACCGCTCCGGCCGGCGAACTCGTCCCAAGTGATGTGATCGTCAGCTTACCGTCCCCGGGCCAGCCGAGCGCAATTGCGTAAATTGCGTTCCCCTTCGTCGTGAAGCGAATGTCCTTGCTCGAGTACGCGCCGGTGTTCGTATCGTGAAATGCGCCGCCCTCAACTTTAGTGGGCCCTTCGCCGTAGACTCTCCAAGGACGCGTGCCGTAAATCGCCTCCCCGTTGACAGAGAGCCAGCCGCCCATATCAAGCAGAATTTTTTGCGCTTCGTCCGGAATCGTCCCATCAGGCTTGGGACCGACATTGAGCAGGAAGCAGCCATTCTTGCTCACGATGTCGACAAGTTCCTGGATCAGTGATTCAGCCGAACGGAAAGTATCGCCCTTGATGTATCCCCAGGATTTGATACTGATCGAGGTGTCGGTTTGCCAGAGAAGGTGCCGTGAAGAATCTAGTTGGCCTCGCTCGATGTCGAGCACCGCCGCCTTATCGGGGTAAGCCTTGTATTTGTAGTTGATCGCAGCCGAATAGTGATTCTTCGCCGCGTCATTGTAATAGAACGAAGCGAAGCGCTGCAGGTACGGTTCGAATTCCTTTGTGTTGATCCACCAGTCGAACCAGACCACTTCTGGATGGTACTTCTGAACGATTTCACTGCTTCGCGCCAGCCAGTCGTTCAGATATGCCGTGTCGGGGTGGCCGGCCCACTCCTGGTGATTCTTGTCAGTCACACCTGCATGCGCAGGACCGTAGAAAGCAGCGTACCGAGGATCGCGCACATCGGAATCGAACTCGCGCCCTCCATTAAAGAAGAAATAATGTTCCGCGCGATGGCTGGACGCGCCGAAATGAAGACCGCGTGCCCGCACCGCCTTGGCCAGTTCTCCAACGAGATCGCGTTTTGGTCCCATCTTGGCCGCAGACCAGTCGGTGAGGCCAGAATCGTACATGGGAAAGCCGTCGTGGTGTTCCGCGACGGGAACTACGTATTTAGCGCCCGCCTTTCGAAAGAGATCCGCCCAGGCAGAAGCATCAAATTTCTCCGCCTTAAGGCTTGAAATGAAGTCCTTGTATCCGAACTTCGACTGCGGCCCGTAAGTCGCTGCGTGATGCTTGAAATCCTCTGTCCCTTGCAAGTACATGTTGCGCGGATACCATTCGCTGTCGAACGCCGGGACTGCATAGAGGCCCCAATGGAGGAAAATTCCAAACTTCGCATCCTGATACCAGTCCGGGATTTTGTAGGTTTCGAGCGATTCCCAAGTTGGGTTGAAGGGTCCTGCATGTACTTCCTGGTCTACCTGCTGAAGGATAGCGGCGCGGCGCGCATCATACTTTTGAACAGATTTCTGCCAGACTAGATCGTCGGCATTTGGCTTTTGAGCAAACACCGGTGCTGCAGCCAAAAATGATGTGAGGAGCAGGAGTCTTCGATTCATGTGCACAAACTCAGCATTTTACTGAAAAGCAACGGCGCAGGTGTAGGAAATCCAAAATGAACCGATTGACAAGGGGTCTCCGGGATTCTGCGTTAGAAAAATCTCCATCGAAAGCGGGGGAATAGATTCTATCCCCAGGTCCACGACAAGACGTGATGTTTTCGATTACGCTGCCTTGAACCTTCATGTCTGAGCATCGTAAGCACATCCTCATCACTTTGCCGGGTTTCCTTCTCTTTGCGCCGCTTTTGTTTGGTCAGGACCCCACTGGAGTGCTCGAGGGCCAGATCACCGACCCTTCCGGTGCACTGATTCCGACAGCAGCGGTAACCGTTACAAATCCTTCCACCGGCTTTACTGCCACTCAACAAACATCTGCGACGGGCGACTATCGCTTCTCCTATCTGCCTGTGGGCACCTACAGCCTGCAGGCGTCCGCAAAGGACTTCTCCCGCTTTGAAGCACGTAATATCCGAGTTGACGTCAATCGTGTGGTGGATTTTCCGGTTACGCTGGCGCTTGCAGGGAGTGTGGCTACCGTCGAGATCAGCGCCATGGGCGCGACCACCGACGTAAGCTCGACTCTTGGCAACGTAGTCTCAGGCCAGGATGCTGTGGATCTGCCTCTAAATGGGCGGAACTTAACGCAGCTTGGTCTCCTGCAGCCCGGCGTTGCGCCTTTAACGTTCGGTCTGCAACAGGCGGGAGGTATTGCACGCGCCAATCAGGCCTACGCCGTGAACGGTCAGCCGCCTGAATCCAACAACTATTTGCTGGACGGCGTCAGTAATGTCGACAGTGTGAATGGCGGGTTTGCACTGCGTACGCCGCCCGACGCCGTGACGGAGTTTCGTATTCTGACGTCCAACGCGCCAGCCGAATATGGCGAGACGAGCGGTGCCACGACTACCGTGATTACCCGATCCGGCACGAATCAGTTCCACGGCGTCCTCTATGACTTTCTGCGCAACAACGCCTTCGATGCGCGCAATTTCTTTGCAGCTTCAACTGAACCGCTGCATCAGAATCAGTTCGGCGCGACTTTCGGCGGCCCAATTCGCCGTGACAAGGATTTCTTCTTTGCCTACTACGAAGGGCAACGGGACCGGCAGGGTGAAACCCGTACTGCGATCGTCCCGAATGCTGAGCAGCGCTCCGGCAACTTCTCCGGATTGACCGACAGCAATGGTAACCCTCAACCTCTCATCAACGAGTTTACGGGTCAACCCATTAGCTACAATGGCGTCCTCGGTCAGATTCCGCCCTTCTTACTGAACCCCATTTCGCTCAAAGCGGAGTCGCTGATTCCCCTTCCGAATATTGGGCCGTCTTTATATTCCTCCACGCAACTGCTCACCAACAACTACGACCAGGGCGGCTTCCGGCTCGATCACTACTTCGGTAACAGCGACCAGTTGTTTGCCCGGTATGCGACATCCTCAGTGCATGAACTCGATCCGCTGCCCATCAATGGTTCAGGAGTACCCGGTTTTCCCGTCACGAACGACATCACAACCAACTCAGCGACTATTTCGTATGTTCACCTGTTTTCGCCCAAGCTAGTGCAGACAGCTCGAGTGGCATTTTTCCGTAACGTCTTCCTTGAAGGGGCCGCAGTCAACCACACGCCTGCCAGCGATCTTGGCTTCACTTACCAGCCGACATTAGCTTCTGCGGTTGGTGTTCCCTATCTGATTGTGAGCGGCTACACAGATGTGGGAAACCCGATCACCGGGCCACAGAATACTTATCAGAACGACTATCAGGGTTACTATTCGCTCGCCTGGACGCGCGGTTCGCACAACCTGAAATTTGGTGGAGATATCGATCGCCAGCAGATCAATGTACTTCTCGGGATTGCCACGAACGGCTTCTTCGTTTTCGCGCCCTTCCCGGTGAATGATTCTTTCGCCAGTTTCTTAGTTGGCCAACCGGTGCAGTTCTTTCAAGGTGGAGGGGATTTCAACCGGGGTCTGCGCAAATGGATCGTTGCCGGATACGCACAAGACGAGTGGCGGATTACTCGACGCCTCACGCTCACCTATGGATTGCGTTATGAAGTAAACACTCCCTACACGGAAATTCGCAATCGTCTGAATGCCTGGGCGCCCGGCAGGCAATCGACTATAAATTCGAGCGCTCCTGAAGGACTGCTTTTTCCAGGCGATTCCGGCGTTCCGGCCGGCATCGCAGCAGTCAATTATAAGGGGTTCATGCCGAGAGTAGGTTTTGCGTGGGATCCGACGGGTACCGCGAAGACAACAATCCGCGCCGGTTACGGTATCTTCTACGACGGCTACACCAACGGCACCGGCGGTCCTTTGCAAGCCGGTGTGAGCGCTCTTCCGTGGACTGAGGCTTACCAATTGCCAGGGCCGGGCATGAATTTCGCCAATCCTTATAACGGGAACACGCCGCCCTTTGTCTCACAGCAGTTTGTAAGACCCGCCACTATCCTTACTGTTCAGTCAGGAATGCTTCCGCCGTATTCGCAGAACTGGGACTTCTCGATAGAACACGTCTTCGCACATTCCTATTTATTCGACGTCCGTTATGTGGGGAATAAGGGGACGCACTTGCCGCGCTTCATTGAGGCGAATCCCGCTATTTATGGACCGGGCGCCACGACAGGCAATGCCGACCAGCGGCGTCTATATGCCGGTTGCGATCCTTCCGGATCCTGCACGTTTGCGTCGGTGGGCCTCATAGCTGATAACAACAGCTCGACTTATCACGCCCTCCAGATCTCGCTATCGCGGCAATTGTCGCACAATCTGTCATTCCAGGTTTCTTACTGGTGGTCCAAGAGCCTCGACTATGTCTCATCCTTGAACATGGCCGGATCCGCGCCAACACTCGTTGCCGGTGAAAACGACCTAGCGCAGAATCCGTTCGATCTCCGTGCAGAACATGGTCCATCGCTCTTTAATGCTGCGCATCGCTTCGTCTTCAGTGGAACCTACGCGCTTCCGGCTTGGCAGCGTGCTCCTGCTGCAATGCGCCTGGTGGTCAATGGCTGGCAGCTCAATACAATAATCAGCCTCGCATCGGGCACTCCGTTTACTGTGTACGACAGCAACAATGCCCCGCTGCAAGGAAGCGCACCCGAGATTACCGGCTTCTACTCGAGCCGGCCGAATTTGCTGTCTGATCCGAATCAAGGTCCTCATACGCCGAATCAGTGGGTGAACCGAAACGCGTTTCAGAATCTAACGCCAGAGTTGAATCCCGGTCAGTTTGGCAATGAAGGACGTAATGCCGTTATTGGTCCAGGTCTTAACACCGTCGACCTGTCGTTATTTAAGAACTTCACCATTACGGAGTCGAGCCGGGTCCAGTTCCGTGCCGAGGCGTTCAATTTGTTCAATCACCCCAATTTCATGCTTCCGCAAAACGATTTGGCCTCTCCCGCGTTCGGACAGATCCTGCAGGCGGCTCCGCCGAGGCTATTGCAGCTTGCGCTAAAGTTCATCTTTTGATGATGAGAATCGCTACGCCTGCGCCCAGTGATTCATAATCCATGGCTACTGAAGCAGTTCTCGATCCGGCTTCAAAACTCCAACCAAGTAATCGCGCCGCCGTTCTTCTAACCGCTTGCTGCGGTGTGTTCGTCAGTTTTGCGTCAATCCTTGTCTACACGTTCGGCGTCTTTCTCAAGCCCCTCGCGAATTCCTTCCACTGGTCGCGGACGCAAGTATCGCTGGCCTTCACACTCGCTGCCTTGACTGTGGCGGCATGTTCGCCATTCATTGGAAGATTATTGGACCGATTCCCGGCGCGGCGCGTGGTGCTTCCCTGCACGATCGTTTATGCTGCGGCGCTCGGCTCACTTGCTTTCCTAACCCCTCACCTCTGGCATCTGTATGCCGTATTCATAGTCCTCGGCATTGTCGGGAACGGGACGACGCAGCTCGGCTACGCCCGCGTGGTTAGCGCCTGGTTTGACAAACAGCGAGGGCGAGCTCTTGCTGCCGTAATGGCCGGTTCCGGCCTCGGTTCGATGGTATTCCCGCCATTTGCACAAGCTTTGATCTCCGCCTATGGCTGGCGGGTTGCTTATGCGGTGCTTGGGATTTTGATTCTGGCCATCGGCGTTCCAATGGCTGCCATTTTCTTATATGAGCCAGAGGACACTACGTCTCACGCGCAGGAAATCACGACGGAGAAAGTTGGCAAAAGCTTATGGTCCCCTGCGTTTCTGGGAATCGCTCTGTCATTGCTGCTGTTTTCGTTCGCTACGAACGGATTGAACGCCCATTGGGCAGCGCTCCTGACAGACGCGGGCCGCCCGGCCGCTCAGGCGGCACTCGTTCTATCGGTTGCCGGATTAGCTGCACTAGTGAGCAAACTATCGACAGGTTACCTGCTCGATCGCTATCGCGCAGGCCGTGTAGCCGCCGTACTGGTCACTTTTTCAGCAGTTGGTTTTGTGCTCATTCTGTTCACACACGCGCAGTGGCTTTCAGTATTTAGCGCTGTGCTGGTAGGGGCAGGCATGGGCGCCGAGTCTGACGCAGTACCGTACCTGCTTACCCGCTATTTTGGGCTGGGCCGTTTCAGCGAGCTATACGGATACACCTGGTGTGTCTATGCAGTGGCAGGAGCCACTGGCCCGGTAGCCATGGGCGCCGTATTCGATTGTACCGGCTCCTATCGCGTGATGCTGGTGGTCGCACTTATCATGGTGATCGCCGCCTCGGCCGTCTTCGCGGCCCTCCCTCGATACGACTCAAGAGTATCGAAAACCGGTTAGGCATTGAGATCAGGCACCAGCGAAGGTGCCCCCTGAACGCGCGCTTTTCAGCGGCACGAAAAGTCAATATTAAGATGATGCGGCGCGAATCCGCCTATCAAAGCTAGGGCGAACAAGAAGGCTCTGAACATGTTGTTATTGCCATTCCCTTTCGATCCGGGTAGAGCAATTTTCACCCCAGCAAGTCCAGCCGCGGAAATTCCTTCTAAGTCATGGCAAATATGAATTGAGCCTGTCCCTCGGCGTTAACCATTTGGTTCAAGCAATACCCGTTTGAATACTGCAACGGCTTAGCTACAAATGAAAATCATCCGACATGCGGCTAATCGGCTCTCCATATCAGAAGTAGAGCTTCAGCGCGAATTGCAGTGAACGTGGATCAGTCTGAACATTCGTGATCCGACCGAAAGAGCATCCGGCTTGCTGTACGAGGTCCGTCTCTCCGTTTGGTCCTTCAGGCAGGCAGAAGCTGGTGTTCGGATAGCCGAGATTTTGATGATTTAGCGCATTGAACACTTCCCAACGGAACTGAAGGAAGCGTTGTTCCGTAAAGTGAAATTCCTTCATTAGCGTGGCATCGAGACCCAGGAACCCGGGCGCTCGCAGCCCCGGTAGATACGCGCCGGCAGTACCGAACACGTATTCGCGCGGGTCGTTCAGATCCGGATTAGCCCAGAAGTTTTTGTCATTTCCGAAAACGGGTTGAAAAGCGTTCGGATTGATCCAATGCGAAGCGTTTTGGCCGCCCGCAACCGCCGTGGGATCACCTACCAGGTTGGGCCTGCAAGTGAGCTGGTTACAAGGACCGCTGACTGAAAGAGGAACTCCGCTCTGCACGTTGAAGTTACCCGCAACTTTCCAGCCGCCGAGGACGGCACCTACGACCCCGCCTCGCTGCATCCACTGGCGGCCTTTGCCAAAAGGCAGATCGTAGCTGAAAGCAATATTGAACATGTTCGGTATATCGTCGTATGCGATCGAGCGGTCCAGATTTCGGTTGTCGGGATCCTGATAGCAGCCCCCGTTGATACCACAGGTGCCGCCAACGCTGCTGGTTGTACTGGAACGGCCGCCGATGATGCCGCTGCGCGAGAGGGCAATCGTATTAAATAGCTGGGAAGCGAGCTGATCGGTTGAGGCATTGTAAATTTTCTTCGAGAAAGTATAGGCAAGCAGGAATGTCAATCCGTGCGTCATACGTTTCTGCAAGCGCACATTCAGGCCGTTGTATACGGAAGTACCGTCATACATCGTTTGCGTGAACAAACTGCCGTAGAAGGGATAGGGACTCAGCAAGATTGAACGCGGAATTGAGCTGCTGCCCCAGATCTGCTGCAGCAGCGCGGCCTGTGAGCCGGAGTAGTAGTCTGTGATCGGTACATCTGCGTTGATGCCTGTCCCATATTTGATTTTGTTCGCCGTCGAAACCAAGTTGAAGTTCCGCCAGGCCTCACCCGCCAGGTGCGTGCCGTGGGTGCCCGCGTAGCCGACCTCGAGAACCATGCTCCAAGGGAGTTCGCGCTGAACGCTGAACGTGTAACTTTGTTCGCGCGGCAGCTTGGACGGCGGATAGTAGATCTGCATGGAAGCCCCGTAAGAAGGATCCAGGTTAGCTGCCGGTGGCTGACCATTCGCCGGTATGGGAGGTATCGTTAGATCCGCTTTATTAGTAGTGGTGTCGCTTAGAGGAAATGCGACGCACTTGCCCGAGTGCTCGCCGCATTGTGAAGGGTAGAAGCTGCCTGACCAGTTGCTGAAGGATTGCCACTGGGCGCCCGGTTGAATACCTTGCCCCACATTATTGATACTGTTGCTCGCATTCGTGTAGAAGATGTCATAGCCGCCGCGTATGACGGTCTTCTTGTCTTTGAAAGGGTCCCATGCGAAGTTCACCCGCGGCGCCAGGTTAGCGTACTTAGGCGGAGAAATGGCGTTGTTATTTGGAATTTGCGCTGACAAACCTTCATACACCATTTCGCCGGGCATGCCGGTCTGCGGATTTATGCAACCCAGACAAAAGTTCGATTCCGGGTAATTTCGGGCATTCCAGAAGAACACCATGTCGTCGCGCAGCCCAATATTCAGAGTGAAGTTTGAAGTAATTCGAAAATCGTCTTGCAGATAAAGACCCCAGTACGGATAGCTCGAATAAGGCTGGGCCGTCAGACCGGTGGCTGAGTTTGCGACTGCCCCGAGCATGAACTGCTCCAGGCCGTTACCGCCCAGACCGGAATTTGGATCTTGGGTCAGTGATCCATTGAAAGCCAGGGTTGAGGGATCGCTGATCTCACGCCCCTGCCGGTCCAGTCGCCACATGAAGCCCGTCTTGATTGTGTGTTTGCCGATGATCTTCGTGATGTCATCGATGACGGTGAAAGAATCATTGGCCTGGCGCTGACTGGCCCAGCCTGCGGAACCGAAAGCAGAATTGCCGCCGCCGCCTGGCATATTGATCGAGAAGGTGGGCGAAGGCGTAAAAGCGCTGAGGAAGATCTGCGACGGAGCGAGCACCTTCTGCACTTCGGACAAGTCGGTCACGCTGTTTGGAAGGCCAGCCTGTTCCGGATGCGCATCAAAGACCTGCCGGCTGAAACTAATCCGGAATTCATTGAATAGAGTTGGATTCGCCATGTAGGTGTGACCAACCGAGCCAACTAGGCTTTTGAAATCGAAAGGCGTGTTGGCTCCGTACCCGGTATAGGGAACAGTCGGTCCCGTCCATGGCGTGAGGTAGTTGTTGTAGCTTCCGAAGTTGCTGGCGTACTCGACGAAGAGGCGGCTTTTTTCGTTCGCCTGGTGGTCGAACTTGACAGAAATGTTATAAGGATCCTGACTGCTGCCTATGCCGGCCAAGATAGTTATCGCAGATAGCATAACCGTTCTGTCCCATCGGGCAATTACTCGTTGGAGAGACATAGTTTGGCATGGGATAGGACTTCAGAAAGAACATCGCAGTCGGATCGAGGCGGCTGGGCGGAAGCTGCGTGGCGAAGCGGCAAGTGGGCGTGCCAGATGCAGCGATCACAGTATTGAGGCAGCCGTTAGGCACCAGCGGGGTACCAAATGCTGTGCGCTGAAAAAGTCCTTCAGCAGTCGGTCCGACGGTGCTGTACGGATCGTACATTCCGTTCGCAACAGTGGACGGATCTTCGCCAAAATTACCGTTCCGCATAGCCTGTGTCGGCACGCTGAACACGCTGTGGCCTTTGAGGTGGAGGAAGGTTTTGTCGACTGAGGCGAAGAAGAATGTACGATTCTTACCGTTATAGATTTTCGGCAGATACACTGGCCCTCCAAACGTCCCGCCGAAATCGTTGTAGTTCATGACGCGATCACTGATGTTCTGACCCGTCGTGCTAAGAGAAGTAAATGGATTGCGAGCGCTCGTCGCGCTATTCCGGAAGTATTCGTAGAAATCGCCGTGTGGCTGGTTGGTCCCGGACTTAAGAACCACATTAAACACTCCGCCGCCAGTTCGGCCATACTGCGAAGAGAATCCGTTGGTTACCGCCTGGAATTCAGAAACGGCGTCAGGGGATGGGTTAACATTTGTGTTCTCGGTGAGACCGGAGGTGTTGAGGCTGCCGTCGATGTACCATACATTCGCCCCGCCTTGGCCGCCGTTGACCGAGATGTCAGAGCCTTGCGCATTGCTGGGATCGGGAAACGAACCGTACTGGCTGTTGAATCCGAAGTTGCTTCCTGGAGGCCCCGCCACGTTGGCAACCCCCGGCATGAGATAAACCAACTGCTGCAGATCGCGTCCCTGTAGCGGTGTATCATCGATCGTTTTTTGAGACACCGTGGTCGAGAAGTTTGAGGCCGAAGTCTCGAGCAGCGGCGAACTGGCATTGACCTCTACACTCTGCTGTGTGGTCCCCACTTGCAAAACCGCATCGAAACGTACTAATTGACCAGCGGTCGCCTCCACATTCTGGCTTTCAACCGCTGCGAAACCGGCACTCTGCACACGAATTGAGTATTTGCCGGGTAAGAGGCCGATGACCTGGAAGTACCCCGACTGGTTAGTCACCGTGGGAGACGAGACGTTGGTGCTTTGAGCTGTGACGGTGACCGAGGCTCCCACGACTGCCGCGCCCGATGCATCGGTGATCGTCCCTTCCACGGAGCTACGCTCCAATTGACCCCAGGAACAGGTCGCCAGCGCAAAAATTAGAAATGTGCTTCGCAGTTGGTTGTTACCGAACATGACCCCTCCTTTTGACCATCCAACGAAAGCTGAGCTCTCGGTAGAAATCTGACGACAAGGAGCGACGAGGCTTCTGAGATTCTGAATCCCCAACAAGGGTTCTTTTGCGTATCTGCGGCAGGCCGATATTGCGAGGCAATCGACGAGGCGAACTGCTCGACGGGGATCAGGTTCGTAAGCCGCGAAGACCCTAACCAGAACCCAGGCGGAATGCGCGAGCCCCGCTGGATTCCTATGCTTCGAATGACTAAAATACAAAATACAAAATGATGTGTCAAGACTTACTTTCGCCGTCTCAAGTGCTTGCCGGACCGGGTCCAGGTGTGTATCGCGTTAAGGACTTCCTTGGCGGCCGCAGTTGACCTGCAAAATGAGAGAACCCCTGTGAATCGATCGTTGATCGATCTCGAACCGGATATGCCGGTGTCGCAGGGGCTCCCGGATCGAATTTACTCGGCACTTAAACATCGAATTCTCACGTGTTCGCTGACACCCGGGCAGCGCTTGATCGAGAAGGAGCTTTCCGTCGAGCTCGGTGTATCTCGTACGCCTCTCCGTGAAGCCCTCAACCGCCTGGCGCTCGAAAGTCTCGTTTCCCTCACGCCTTACCGCGGCTATGCTGTCAGCCCGATTCATATGCGCGACATTCGAAACTTGAGTGAACTGCGGCTGATCGTTGAGGCCGAGGCGTCCGCTCTTGCGGCAGACCGCGCTACCGAGGAGGAAATTGACCAATTACGTATCCTCGCGCCGCTCGACTATACGCCGGGAGATCGTGCGACATACGTCCGCTACCTGCGCGCGAATAGTGCATTTCATCAGGCCCTGGTACGCTGCACGCACAATGAACGCCTCGCGTCTGTTGCCGCTTCCGTCCTCGATCAAATTCAGCGGCCTCTCTACCTGGCGCTCGATATCGGCCTCCAGGCTGACAACGCCACTGCGGAGCACTACGAACTCGTGGCTGCAATAGGCGCCCGCGACGCGGATCGCTCGCGAAATTTGGCGGCTGAACAGATCCGCCGGGCGGAGATGCGCATTGTGGCCGCTGTCTCTGCGGCTAATCTCGGCGAGGATTCATGAAGCCAGACATGTATCGTTCTTTTCGCCGTGCTGTGTCTTGCCTCGCAGCCCTGGCGCTGAATTTCTATGCCGCCTCGCCGCAGCATTTCGAAGCGAGTTGGCAGTCACTGCGGAAGCACCAGGTGCCCGCCTGGTTTAACAATGCCAAGCTCGGAATCTTCATCCACTGGGGGCCCTACTCGGTTCCAGGTTGGGCGCCTCCTGAGGGGACGTACGGGCAGATGGACTTCACAGATTTTCTCCACCGAAATCCATATGCCGAATGGTATCTGAACAGCCTGCGCCTGGTCGGTACGCCCACTTGGTCCTACCATCGGACGAAGTACGGCAAAGACTTTTCGTATTACAACTTCGTGCCTATTTTCGAAAGCGAAAGCGCGAAATGGAAGCCGGACGATTGGGCCGATCTCTTCAAAAGTGTGGGTGCAAGGTACGTGGTGCTTACAACGAAACACCATGACGGATATACGCTTTGGCCGACCAAGGTTCACAATCCGCATCTGCCGACGGATCGCCAGGCATCACGTCGGGACCTGGTCGGTGAACTAACGCATGCCGTGACCGCCAGAGGAATGCGCATGGGTCTTTACTATTCGGGCGGCCGCGATTGGAGCTTTACACAGGAACCGTATGGCCAGGCGCATCATGAGCCGCGCGAATACGTCGACACCGAGGAATACGCGCACTTTACCGATGCTCACTTGCGTGAGCTAATTGCCTTTTACGGACCTTCCATTCTGTGGGATGACATTCCCTATTCAAAAAAGGGAAAGCTGCCAGAAATCTTCGCTGACTACTATAACCGGCTTCCGGACGGCGTCATCAACGACCGGTTCACAACGGAATGGGCCGATTTCACCACACCGGAGTACAGTTCTTACGACCAGATCACACCGAAGAAATGGGAGGCGAATCGAGGGATCGGTCATTCGTTCGGATACAACCGCGCAGAAGGCCCAAAGGATATGCTGACTGTCGATGAACTCGTAACCAGCCTTGCCGATATAGTCAGTAAGAACGGAAACCTGTTGCTGGACATAGGTCCGGAGGCGGACGGCACAATCTCACCGCTCCAGTTGGAGCGCTTGAAGGGGTTAGGCAATTGGCTTTCAGTTAACGGTGAAGCTATTTTTGACACAGAACCCTGGATGCGCGCGGCCGGCACAACGGACAACAATGTCCCTGTGCGCTTTACGACTAAGGCTGATTTCGTCTACGCAATTCTGCTGAAGCGGCCGACCGGAGGCGAAGTTACGATCCGCGGCCTTCACGCCGCGCCTGCCAGCCAGGTTCATCTTTTAGGGGCAAAAGACCGGATCGCCTGGACCAACCGTGGAGCCGATCTGGCCGTTTCTCTACCCGACCCTTTGCCGGGCGCACACGCCTGGGTTTTGAGGGTTGCAGTCGCCGCGCCTCTCAAAACGAGCGATAAATGAGATCGGCGATTTCGCCGAGCACCTTTCCCTGATCCTCAATTTCCTTGGCGTCCTTGACGCTCACGTTATTCAAATAAATGCCGATTGCCAGCTTGCGCCCGGTTGCTGATGCGACATAGCCGGACATCGCTTTACTCAGCAAAAGCAGACGATCGTTGAGGGTATCTTCCCAGACAAGGGTACCCGTCTTCGCGAAAATCTTGCCGCGCGCGATACTACCCGGCCCCACTGCATCCACCAGAGTCCCGTCTACGCCCAAAACCGCCAGGGCGTCATAATAGGCCGCGAAATCCGCCCGCTTGGACATCGCGCCGAGCAGGCCGATAACTGCTTTTGGTGTCACAAAGTCTGCGCGAGTACCACCTGCTCCGCCGGCGAACGAGATGGCTCCGACATCGACGCCTATCTGGTTCAGCATTTCGCCCTCGCGCTGCATGCCTGCTTCGAGGGTGTGCTCCTGCCTTTGGGTAGAGAGCAGCAGAGGCAGCATGCTAGCCGCCAGATTGTGACTTACCTTCAGAATGACTTTGATCTGCTCGGCAAACGGGGGTGACGAGTGACTGGCCACCACCGGCATTTTCGAGTAATCAGAGGAGAGCGCTTGCGTGTCTTGCGGAGCGAATTCGCTCTGGTCTATGACAACGCCCTTGGCTCTTAACACCTCGATTAGCATTGCGCGCGCAAAAGCGGCCGGATTCGAAACAGCTGCTATCTGCAGGAAGGGCGCGTGACCCAACGCAATTTTTCCGCGAACCGCATAGCGTTGCGGACTGACTTCCTCAACCGTGATTCGCGATTCCTCTCCGGCGTTCACGGTCATCACCTGGGTGTCAAACTGGAGAAACCGGGACACCGGTCGGACCGCGACGGAAGCGGTTTGCCCCACGGCACTTGCGGGCGTTGTTAACACATCGATGACGTTGTCGTTCACCACGATGGGAACAAGCTGCGATGGCCCGCTTCCGCTTCCTTCGGCTTTCTCGAATAGCCGATCGTCGATGACCACATCATGCGCCCGTCGGACGCCTGCTTGATAGACTTGAGCCGCCAGGTCTTTCAATCCCGACAGCACGTCCGTATCGGTCAGACTTGCGTCCGTCTCAAAACCCGCATAGGTATGATCGTGATTCGTCCAGGCAAGATGCCCTTGAGCATCCAATCGCCCGCTCAGACTTGGATCGCCAGACGCACGAAGAATGAGATCGCCCTTAAGCGTACCGTCTGTCTCGAGCGTTCCCGTCCTGAAAATCGGGGTCACAAACCGGTGGTCGGGTCCGAAAGCTGCCAGGGCGGCCGCTGTTGAAAAAAGCTTGGTGGTGGAGGCCGGCGCAAACAGCTTCTCTGCATTCCGTTCGTAGAGTGTCTTTCCGGATGCCAGATCCGCAATGGCCAATCCCCAATTGGCATGCAGATAGACGTTTCGTGAGGTAATCTCGTTAAGCGCTGCAGGAAAAGCGGCATCCGAGCTCTTTGTCGGTGCAGATTTTTTGTCTGCTCCTAGCAGCAGCCAGAAGGTACAAACTGGCGGAAGGAGTAGAACCCGAAATTGACTCATAGCGAATTTAGCGGTTAGCGCGTTGAGCGTCCAGCTTTTCGAACGTATCGTTAAGGATCGGATAACTCTGCCAGTCATAGAAGTCGAAGTGCCACCATTCCGTTTCGTATACCGTGAAGCCTTGCTCTTCCATGGCGCGTCGCAGCACTGCTCGCAACCAGCGCTGGCGCGACGTCCCGCCCGGATAGAACGGGTACGAGCGCGGCGACATCTCGTCATAGACGCCTACCATTTCGACCGGCCGACCCGTCGCTAGTTCGTACATCGTAAGATCGACGGCGCACCCGCGGTTGTGTCTGGAGCCTTGCGAAGGATCGGCCACAAAAATCCGCCCAGCTTCAGGAGTTCCTTCCCAAAACATCTTGGTCACATACCAGGGTCGATAAGAATCGTGAATGAGTAACCCGTAGCCTTGCTTATGAAGTTCCTGATTCGTACGCACTACGGCTTCAGCTGCCGGTCGTTGCATGAAGGCCCGCGCTTGCCTGTACATTGGTGTGCTTAAGAAGTTATTTGTTGTGGCATAGCGGATATCCAGCTTGATCGAGGGATCGAGCGTGTGGAGTTCCACCAGGTCGGGCTGCTTGAAGGGACCGTTCTCCGTTGGAGGCTGGGCCACGCGCGCTTCCTTTCGAAGCTCATCAACCGGCTGCTGCGGCTGAATTCGGAATACCTTGCCATCCGCCGGACCAACCGCCCTGCGCGGAAACACCACGGCGCCGACTTGCACCTGGGTTACTCGTCCGGAAGCATCGCGCTTGAATGTCACCGTTTCGGCGTCATACAGCCCGCGCTTCGGATACCGAAACCGGTTTTCCGAAATCGGCTCGAGTGGTTCGTACTCGTACCACTCGATGAGCGAAGTCAGCTTACCGTCTTTTTCCAGAATGTAGAGTGTGTCGTAATCCCAACCGTACTCACCGATCAGACCATCAAAGGCTTTCGGAGGAAGCTCCGGTTTCTTTTCAGGAAGCCGCGGCAGTATCTGGGATTCCCATTTGGCCGCTTGGTGAAAGAGCTGAACCTGCTTCCCATAAGCAAGCCGGTCGTCTACCACAAGGTCGTTTCCGCGCTGGCGGAGCGCGACATGGTTGCCGCCCTTGACGGGCAGCATGGACAATCTTCCACTCTCCTCGTAAAGGTCCAGTCCATCGTCGCCCGATCCGTAGCGGCCCGCCGCTATACGCGCGAGGCTTGCGGCCACAGGCTGAGTGACTTCTGTTTTGGGCAAAGCGGATCCAGCGCGAACGGCCAACATCAGTCGCAACGCCTGGTTCGCGATCTTGCTCATCGATGCGTTGGCGCTATCCGATGTGGTGATCGCGACAACTCCGAGTTTTTCCTCCGGCAGCGCTTCCAGCTCGGTCGCGAAACCGTATATGGCTCCGCCATGCCCAATAAGAAAGTGCCCGTCCAATTCCGACAGACGAAATCCTATACCGAAGCCGCCTGCGGCGCCAGGTTCAGAAAACTGTGAGCGCCACATCGCGTGCAGAGTTTCCGGCTTCAGCACACGGCCTTCCTTCCCTTTTCCGTCCGCAAACAGCATGTTCAGAAACTTCGAAAGATCGAGTACCGAAGAATACATGCACCCAGCCGGCGTCATACCCAGTTCAAAGGTGGGCGCATCGATTGTCCTCCCGTCATACGTACGAATAACGGCGTGTGCAAGGTGCTTTCGAATCTGCTGCGTCGGAACAAAGGAACTGTCTGTCATTCCAAGAGGCTCGAGGACGGTCTTTTGCACGTAGTCTGTGAAAGGCTGGCTGGATTGTTGCTGAAGAAGATAGCCGACGACTGCAATTGCCGCATTCGAATACTTGGTATGAGTACCTGGCGGATAGACAAGTGAGGTCGAATTCAAACTCTCAACCGTCGCTTGAAGAGAAGGCCCCGTGGAATCGAAGTAGTGACCGAGCGGAGGTTCGCGCACCAGCCCGGAGCGGTGCGACATCAGTTCGCGTAGTGTGATCGGAGTGCTGAAGGAGTTCTTTGGGTGAAAATCACCCAGATAATGCGCCACGGGCGCGTCGAGGTCGATTTTCCCGCTCTCCACAAGCTGCATAACAGCCGTATCCGTGAACAGCTTTGAGACCGATCCGACACGGTAAATGGTCTCGGCGCTGGCGGGAGTCTTCTGCCTCGGATCTGCCAGGCCCATTCCAACTGCCCATACAATTTGTTGCCCGTCCACCAGCGCGATTGAAACAGCCGGCAACGACTGGTTAGCCATCTCCCTCTGGATCATTCCCTCAAGTTCCGCCGCGACGTCGGCATACTTCTGTCCGGCGGCTACGTTCGCTTGCGAGAGCAATTCACTCGCACCGCACAGAGTGCAGCAAAAAGCTCCAATTAAAAGCTTGGTTCTCAAGCGACAGCCTCCAGGGTTCATTCAAGGGCAAAACGGAATGCTTCAAGCGGCGCCAGATCAGGTAAGCAGGAAATCGAGGAAAAGTGCGCCTGAGCAAGCTCGAACTTGGGGATCTTGCTTGTATTTTGTATTTTGTATTTGTACCATGACATTCCGTTCTGGGTTCGTTTTTGCGTTTTCCGCCCTGTCTCTCTTTCCGGCGGTCCTGCTCGGTCAGGGTCCCGCGTACATTCGCGAGCATTACAGTAAGTTCGATTACGAGATTGCCATGCGCGACGGCACTCATCTCTTCACCAGTGTGTACATTCCCCAACATCAGACAGCGCCGCTGCCGATCATGTTGGAGCGCACGCCATACAGCATCCGGCCCTATGGCGAAGACGAATATCCAAAAAGCCTTGGCCCTTCAGAAGAATTCGCAAAGGAGGGTTACATTTTCGCCTACCAGGACGTTCGCGGGCGCTTTCACTCAGAAGGAAAATTTGAAGAAGTTCGGCCGATCAAAGAGCAGAAGAGCGGTCCCACAGATTTCGACGAAAGCACGGACACGTGGGACACGATCGAGTGGCTGGTGAAACACGTGCCGAACAACAACGGCAAGGTGGGAATGTGGGGTATTTCATATCCGGGCTTTTATGTCTCTGAAGCTCTGGTCGACTCGCATCCGGCACTGGTAGCCGCCTCGCCGCAAGCTCCCGTCGGTGATTGGTTCCTTGGTGACGACTGGCATCACAACGGCACGCTTTTCCTTGCGCATGCCTTCCGCTGGTTTTCGGCCAATGATCGCGCCGGCAATGATCGAACCGGCCGCACCATGCAGCACAACTTCGATTACCCGAGCCCCGATGGTTACCGTCTCTTTCTCGACCAGGGCACGCTTGCAAATATCAACGATCAGCTGCTTAAGGGATCTGTCGAATACTGGGGTATTTTTCGGGACCATCCTGACTACGACGCATTTTGGAAGGAGCGCAACGTCCCCCAATATCTGAAGAACATCAAGCCGGCCGTACTCACGGTCAGCGGGTGGTTCGACGCCGAGGACCTGTATGGCGCGTTGGCGACATTTCGGGCTGTAGAAAGCGATCATCACGCACCATTCAGCGGTCTTGTAATGGGTCCCTGGTATCACGGGGGGTGGGCTTCCTCCGATGGCGAAGCCCTGGGTGCGGTGACGTTTGGCGCCAAGACAGCCGAATACTACAGGCAGCAGATCGAATTCCCTTTTTTCCAGCATTTCTTGAAGGGAACGGCCGCGGGCGCGTCTCCCAAGGCCTGGGTATTCGAAACGGGAACGAACCGCTGGCGCACCTTTGATGCGTGGCCTCCGTCTGGTGTTCGTAGCAGCAACATCTATCTTCGTGAAAACGGCAACCTTCAATTCGATGCGGCTCCTGGGGAAGGCTCCAGCTTTGACGAGTACACCAGTGATCCGGCGCGACCCGTACCATCGGTCGGCTACATAGCCAATACCATGACGCGCGAATACATGGCCGATGATCAACGCTTCGCCTCCACGAGACCCGACGTGCTGGTTTACCAGACTCCGCCGCTCACAACGGACATAAGTCTCGCTGGCCCGATTGACGCAACGCTGTACGTTTCGACCACTGGAACGGACTCGGATTTCGTCGTGAAGTTGATCGATGTTTATCCGGACGATACTCCAGACCTGGATCCTAACCCGGCTAAGATCCACATGGGAGGTTATCAGCAATTGGTGCGCGGAGAGCCGTTCCGCGGAAAGTTTCGGGACGGCTTTGACAAGCCCAAGCCATTTACTCCCGGTAAAGTCAGCAAAATCGAATACCGCATGCCCGACGTCTTCCACACGTTCCGGCGTGGTCATAGGATCATGGTGCAAGTGCAGAGTTCGTGGTTCCCGCTTGTAGACATAAATCCCCAGACCTTTACCAATATCTACAAGGCGGAGCGCTCGCAATTCAAACCCGCTACCGAACACATTTATCGTTCGGGAAGCACGGCTTCACAACTCAAAGTGAATATCCTGCCGTAGAGTAGACACCACTCGTGGTAAGACTTCTCCCAATCACGTTCCTCGTAGCTAGTGCGGCGATTAGTCTAAGCGCGCGCCAATCGAATGTACCGTCGATCGAAGAACTCGAGCGCGCCCTCGCAGCCGCTGATGCACGGCAGATTGGCGCGATCGAGCACCAATTGCTGTCGGGATCGCCGAGTCTGAATGTCCTTCTGGCTGCCGGCGCGCTGTTCGCTCAGCGTAGCCTCCTCCGGGATTCGGCCGCCTTGTTTGAGCGTTGCACTGAACTGTATCCGGTTTCCTTCGAAGCGCGTTATAACCTTGCTCTCGCGCGACTTGCCCTGGGCGACAACGAAGGTGCTTTGGTAGCACTCAGCCAAGCGCACCCTTCATCAGACGCCGACCAAATCGCGACCGAATATCTACAGGGCAAGATTGAAGCAGCCAATGGAGATCTTCAGAAGGCGCGAACCCACCTCGAACATGCATACCGAAGCCGGCCCGACGAAGAGAACTACGCTCTCGACCTTGCTCTCCTCTACATCCGATCGGCGGCGTACGTGCCCGCTATGGATGTCCTTCAGACCGCAAGCGTCCATCATCCGGAATCGGCTGAAATCGAGCTTGAGCTGGCTTTGGCGGACGTCCTGGCCGGGCGCTCCTCGGCTGCGATCGCGCTTTGTCGAAAGCTTCAGGCGACAGAAATTGATGCTTCGCTCCCAGTCTTGATCACAACATTTGCGCTCTGTACGACGAACAATTACCAAGCCTGTCGAAATGAGGCTGAGCTCGGGATGAGAGCCCCACACGCTCATCCATACCTCAGTTACCTGCACGCCACAGCCTTGTGGAATCTATCGCCCCAGGATCACGAAGCCTTGCTTGCCGATCTCAACGCTGCTGTTCTGAAGCTTCCGAATTGCGGTGTCTGTGTTCAATTGCGCAGCCGTGTTTTCGAAGACATGCGAAACGATGAAGCTGCCATTGCGGACCTCAAGCGCGTTGTGAGCCTGGAACCCCGATCTGCTCCAGCCTGGTACCGTCTTTCCGTGCTCTACAAAAAAAATGGTCAGCCGGATGACCGGGCCGAAGCTCTCCGTCGGTATCATGCGCTTCAAACCGAGCAGGTCGACCAGGAAATGGAGAGCTTTCGGAGTCAGTTTTTACGAGCTACCGATTCTTTGTCGAATGCGCCGTCCCGATAGACTACGTCACCGGCCCGGGGTTGAAGGGTGCTAGCGCGTTCGCAAGATGCCAATGCTCCGCCCATGTCTTTTTCAATCCGCTTGCGACCTCGAGTGAGTAGCGGAAGAGTTCCCAGCCGATATCTTTAACGGTGGAAGTCCCGGTCGCGATACGCCCGGCATCGAGATCGATCAGGTCCGGCCAGCGGTCCGCCAGGGCAGTGCGCGAGGACACCTTGATCACCGGCACCATGGCGAGTCCGTAGGGACTTCCTTCACCCGTCGTGAAAATGTGCAGGTTCATTGAGGCTAGTTGCTGAGTGCCGCAGATAAAGTCACTCGCAGGGGTAGCGGCGAACACTAAGCCGCGAGTCGAAGGCCTCTCCCCATGACTCGCGACGGAGCGAATAGCTGTGCTGCCTGCCTTTGCAACAGAGCCGAGCGCCTTTTCAACGACGTTCGCGAGTCCTCCTCGTTTGTTTCCAGGCGTCGGATTTGCGCTGCGGTCGGCCCCCCCGTTCGAGAGATATTCGTCATACCAACGCATTTCTCTGATAAGGTCTTGAGCGACTTCAACTGTAACGGCGCGCGGAGTCAACAGGTGGACGGCGTCACGAACCTCAGTGACCTCGGAGAAGAGCACGGTAGCACCGGCGCGAACAAAAAGATCCGCGGCGTATCCTACGGCAGGATTACAGGTGATTCCGGAAAACGCATCGCTTCCTCCGCATTGCAGTCCGACTACGAGTTCAGAAGCCGCGCATGTCACCCGGTGGCGCTGGTCGAGATGAACCAATCGTTTTTCGGCTGCATCCATGATCGCGGAGACGGTGGCCGCAAAGCCGGACTCAGATTGGAGACGGACGATGTTGTCGCTTTCGAGAACCGGCAGTTGCGAAACCGACTCTGCGGGAAAGAGCCGTTCCGGCTGTAATTTCTCGCAACCGAGACTTACGATCAAAGGCCACCGTGCGGCATTGGCATGCAAACTTATGTTGCGGATGGTGCGGATCGGAATCGACGCGCCCGGCGCATCAATCGCGACGCCACATCCATAGCTGTGGGTGATGGCAATCACGTCATCGACTTTCGGGAACCGGTGCAGAACCTCGTTCTTCAGTCGCCGGACGGCATAGTCCACTGTTGGTGCAACACATTGCACGGTCGTGCTGATGGCTAATACGTTGCGCGTGCCCACACTCCCATCAGGGTTGCGATAGCCCTGAAATGTGTAGCCTTCAAGCGGTGGCAGAGAAGCCGGAAGAGCATTGGCGAGCGGGAGACTTTCTAGCGAAGGCGGCACAGGCAGATCGATATACTCCTCGCGAGCGCGATCGCCTGGCGACAGCTCACGATTGGCGAAGCCGATGACGTGACCGTATCGGATTATCGGTTGGCCTGCTTGTATCCGGCGCGTGACTATCTTGTGCGCTTGTGGGATAAACTCCCGCGCTGTAATGCCAGCGAACGTGGCGCCTTCGGCAGTCCCCTCTGACGGAAGAACGACGGCGACGTTGTCATTCGGATGAACGCTCAGGAACAGCGCAGTCATGAGCTTTACCAACGCGGAAGGATGCGTCTCCAACTTGGGTCTACATGCTCGCGCATCTCTGCTTCATCATCGCGCCTGCGAAAGGGAATTTTCTCGTAACGTTCCTTGGCCCGCGCTACTTGGTCGTAATCGAGTTCCACACCTAACCCTGGGCGATCAGGTATGCAAACGCACCCGTTCTCGAATTTAATGCGGCCACCGCTTATCACTTCGTCCCGCGCGCTCTGCCAGGGGTAGTGAGTGTCACATGCAAACGTAAGATTCGGACAAGCGGCGGCGACATGTGTCATTGCCATCAGGCTCACGCCAAGATGGCTGTTCGAATGCATTGAGACGCCCATGCCCAGAACCGAGCACAGATGGGCAAGAGACTGCACATTACGAAGACCGCCCCAGTAATGTGGGTCCGAAAGCACAACCTGTACGGCATCGAGCTCTTTTGCCTTCAGCACGTCGGGGAAGGAGGTTACAGCGACATTGCTCCCAAAGGAAGTTACTATTCCGCGCTCCAGCAAGCGTCTGCGCACTTCGGCCATGGCTCCCAGACCGGGACAAGGGTCTTCCAGATAGCCACCGCCCGAAAGCTCTTCAGCGAGGCCTTCGCCGACTTGCACGGAGGTTGCCACGGACCACGTGCAATTGGGATCTATACGAAGCGGGATATCGGCACCAAACTCGCACCGCAGTGCTTTGACCGATTCGATTTCATCAGCAGGCTCTAACACTCCGCCCTTCAGCTTGATTTCTCGGAATCCATACTCATCCAAGAATTGACGGCACTCCCGCACAAGAGCTTCGGGAGTCAACACCTCGCCGTACTTGTCTGGATAATCATCACCGCCGCCTCCGGCGTGCTTATAGAAAAGATATGCCGAAAACGGGACCTGATCACGCACGCGTCCACCGATGACGTCGCAGACGGGTCGATTCACCGCCTTGCCGACAATGTCCAGACAGGCAATTTCGATCGCCGCAAATGTGCGATTCACTTGGTCGAGCGGATTTTCGCCGGGTACCAACCAGGTTTGCGACCGGTCACCCGCGATGGCCGTGGAGCTGTTCGCGGGAGCCCCGCCTTCGTGGTTCATTTGTTCGAACAAGCTGGCGAGGCGGAACGGGTCCATCCCCAATAAACGAGTACGCATTGCCTCGAGCGCGGCTCGCGGCGCTTCACCCCCGTAGGTTTCGCTTATACCCCGAATTCCGTCATCCGTTTCTAGCTCGACAATGGTTCGAAGAGCCCAAGGTGAATGGAGGCCATAGGAACTGCGCAGCGGCGGGTCCGCCACCGCGATTGAGTGAAGCTTCAACCCGGAAATCTTCATGCAGTTATTTAGGATAGTCGGTAGACCCAAATGGACAAAGCGGCCGGATGAAGCGCAAGTTTGCCGAGCACGTTGCCGAGCAAACCGAACGCAAGTGGCTCGTGGTGTTCTTACTGGCCCTGGGCATGGTGATCGCCTATGTGGATCGCGCAAACCTTTCCTCAGTACTCGCTCTTCCGTCATTTCGCGAATGGATCGGAGTTGACGACAGGGGGCGCGGGCTTCTGAACTCGGTCTTCTTCTGGTCATATGCGCTCATGCAGATACCTGTAGGTTGGCTCGTCGATCGGTACGGGTCGAAACGGCCGTACGCTGTAGGGTTTGCGATCTGGAGTCTGGCGTCTGCCGCAGCTGGCATGGTGCAAACCTTAGGGCAACTCGCATCTGCACGTTTGATATTGGGTGTCGGCGAGTCGGTGAGCACCGCGGCGAGCTTACGCTGGATTCGACTCAACTGCGCGGAAAAGGAGAGGGGGCTCGCGACCGGTATTCTCTTCGCTGGAACGAAAATCGGCGCTGCTATCGGCGCACCCGTCACTGTTGCGCTTGCGATTCGCTTCAACTGGCGATGGATGTTTATCTTGTCCGGCCTCGTCGGCCTGTTTTGGCTCGCCGCCTGGATTATCACCGTTAGAGATGACGCAGGAGTCGCACTTTCCAGAAACGAACCCGCGTCGGCGCTAGAAAAAGTGGGAATTGGCGAGTTGTTTCGAACACCAACTCTGTGGGGTATCCTCCTGGGGACTTTCGCCTACAACTACTTCATTTATTTCTGCCTGACATGGCTGCCGGCTTACTTCACCGAGGCACGGCACTTATCCCCCTCAGCTATGAGCCTTTACACGATGTTCAGCTTCGGCGGCATGGCAACGGTAGGGATCCTGGCCGGCTGGGCTGCCGATCGCATCATCTCTCGCAAGGGAAAGCCCGTAAGGATTCGCCGGCTCTTCACGCTTGCCGGGTTCGTCGCTGCCTCAACCGAAGTGGTCGGCATGCTGTCGTCATCGGACAAAGTGGCGCTGTTTTTCGCGATCTTCTCTTTGGCCGGCTTGGGTTTGGCGACAGCCAACTATTGGGCGTTAACACAAACAATTTTTCCGCCCGGCGCGATTGGCCGCATAGTCGGCCTTCAGAATCTTGCGTCGAACCTCTCAGGTATCGTCGCTCCCATCATCACAGGATGGCTGAAATACAAGACGGGCGGCTACGAAGCTGCCGGGTGGGCAATTCTTGGCGTCCTTCTTGTGGGATTACTGTCGTACGGCCTTTTAGTCCGGGAGGGGACGGTCGAACGCCTTAAAATCTAGGGTTCAAACTACCGAGCTCGGGGCTTGCTCCAGCGTTTTTCGATCCATAAGCCAACGCGCAGTCAAGACGCCAAATGTTAACTTAGGGTAGTGCGGCTGATTCTTCGCACTGTCGGAGCCATGGCGCTCCTGGGCTCCGCCGCGACCCCGGCGCAGAAAATCGAATTTAATCGAGACATTCGGCCAATTGTTTCAGATAAGTGCTTTACTTGTCATGGTCCGGATGCGGCGCATCGAAAGACGAAGCTTCGATTCGATATCGAATCTGGTGCATTGATTGAGCTGCCGGGCGGAAAGCACGCGATTGTCCCGGGAGATCCGGACAAGAGCGAAATGTACCTGCGCATCAGTTCGACGGATAAGAACCGTCGGATGCCGCCGGCGTACATGGGTCATGAGCGGCTTACCGATCGCGAGATCCAACTGATACGCGACTGGATTGCACAAGGCGCGCCCTGGAGCCCATTCTGGTCGTTCGCTCCTCCCAAGCGACCTCCTTTACCGACGGTGCAAACACCCGGCTGGGTGAAGACTCCGATAGACGCTTTCATATTGAACAGGCTGGAGCGGGAAGTATTGCACCCCTCGCCGGAAGCGGACAAGGCTACACTGATTCGGCGCGTAAGCCTCGACCTGACAGGCTTGCCGCCGACTCCCGAACAGGTAGCTTCCTTTCTGGCTGATCATTCGGCCAGCGCCTACGAGAAGGTTGTCGACCGGCTGCTGGCTTCGCCCGAATATGCCGAGCACATGGCCTATCGATGGATGGAGGCGGCGCGTTACGGCGATACAAATGGCTACCAGACGGATGGGCCTCGTGAGATGTGGCGCTGGCGCGACTGGGTGATTGACGCCTTTCGACGCAACATGCCGTATGACGAGTTCACAACAGAGCAGCTTGCGGGTGATTTGCTTGCGAATCCCACATTGGACCAGGAAATCGCCACCGGGTTCAATCGGAACCATCGCACAAGCGGCGAAGGCGGCATCATCCCGGAAGAGTATCGCGTAGAGTACGTCGCCGATCGCGCGCAAACGACGGCCAACGTCTGGATGGGAATCACTATGGGTTGCGCGCGCTGTCACGACCACAAGTACGATCCGATTTTCCAGAAGGATTTTTACAGACTGTTCGCCTATTTCAACCGTGTCCCTAACGAAAAGGGCTTTGCGTATAACTACGGAAATGAAGAACCTTTCCTAAAAGCACCGCTTCCGGAGCAAAAACAAAAGTTGAGCGAGTTTGATACCGAAATCGCGTCGCTCGAAAAGCATTACGCCGCCTTGCAGCCAGCGTTACACAAAGCGCAGGCTAAGTGGGATCACGGTTTGGCCGGATCAAAGCCATTGGATTGGACCGTAACCAAAGGCCTCGTCTTCCGATCGGATGCGAAAATCGGCAGCCCGGACGTGGCCACCGAGACGGGTCCTGCGGGACCCGCCTGGCGCTTTGACGGAAAGCATTTTCTCGAAATTCAGCGCGACATCGCCAGATTCGGATATCTGGACCCATTCACGTTTTCCGCCTGGATTAAACCAGCAACAGGCAAGGGAGCGATCCTTTCCCAAGCGGAAGACTATTTCGAGGGAACGGGCCACAGCGTCTATTTAATTGACGGTAAGGTTCGCCTGCACATTGTTCACCGATGGACAGACTTGGCCTTGCGTTTGGAAACGCTCTCACCCATCAAGTTGAGTGAATGGCAGCAGGTTACCGTTACCTACGACGGCAAGCGGAAAGCGGCCGGGGTCCATATCTACCTGAATGGTGAAGAGCAGAAAACGAAGGTCTTATTCGATCAATTGAATGAGCCATTTCATGTGGATGAAAAAGTACCATTTCGGATCGGGGCGGCGGGCGGTTTGCGATTTGAAGGCTCGATTAGTGATGTGCGGGTTTATAAGGCCGTGCTAATCGCCCAGGAGGCGGCGGCGATTTCAGTTCGTGAGTCCGTGACCGATATTGCAGCTATCGCGCCCGAGCAGCGCAGTATGCCGCAGTCGCAGAAGATGGCACTCGCGTTTCTCGACCAGGCAGCGCCAGAAAACATCAAACAGGCCCGAGCAAAGCTGGATTCAGCCACCGAGGCCCGAACGCGTTACTGGGACGCGGTGCCCACTGTGATGGTGATGGTTGACGATCCTAAAGCGCGCGATACGTTTCTGTTGAAACGCGGCGCTTACGACGCTCACGGCGAGAAGGTGGAACCAGGAATTCCGAGCATCCTGCCCCAGCCGCGCCCGGAATGGCCAAACAATCGTTTGGGTTTGGCGAAGTGGATCGTAGACAGAGGAAATCCGTTGACGGCACGCGTCACGGTAAACAGGTACTGGCAGTCATACTTCGGCTTTGGCATCGTGAAAACCGTCGATGATTTTGGTTCGCAGGGAGAGTGGCCAGTCCATCCGGAACTGCTGGATTGGCTGGCCGTCGAGTTCATGGATAACGGCTGGAACGTGAAGGCCATGCAGAAGCTGATTGTGATGAGCGCAACCTACCAGCAATCGTCCAAGGTGACGCCGGAACAATTGCAGAAAGACCCGGACAATCGTTTGCTGGCGAGAGGACCGCGCTACCGTCTTGGACCGGAAGAGATTCGCGATCAGGCGCTCGCTGTCTCCGGCTTGCTGGTTGAGAAGGTAGGTGGTCCTTCCGTGAAACCATATCAGCCTCCGGGATTGTGGCAGGAACTTGCAGGGGGCGGAGGTTACGTGCAGGATAAAGGCGACGCACTCTACCGGCGAAGTCTCTATACCTATTGGAAGCGCACCGTGACACCGCCTTTCATGGCGAACTTTGACGCGCCAAATAGGGAAGTCTGTACAGTTTACGAGAATCGGACCAATACGCCGCTTCAAGCTTTAGATTTGATGAATGATGTCGCGTTTCTGGAAGCCTCTCGCAAGTTGGCTGAGCGCATGATGGTAGAAGGCGGTGCAACACCGGCGGAACGGCTGGATCATGGTTTTCAATTAGTCCTGGGGCGTCCGCCTCGCCAAACAGAGAAGCGCATCCTCCTGACGGTGCTTGCGAGTGAAGAAGCGAAGTATGAAAACGATGCGAAATCGGCCAGCGAGCTTTTGAGCTCCGGCGAATCCCCGATACGGGCCGGCCTGGATGTGCGCGAGGTGGCGTCCTACGCCACGATCGCGAGTTTAATTCTTAATATGGACGCGACGATAACGAAGGAGTAGGAATGGGTTGCTGTGATGACCACCCTGTAGGAATGACCCGGCGGTGCTTTTTTGGAGTGAACTCCACGGGTGTCGGACTGGCGGCGCTCTCGGGCTTGCTGAATCGAGAGTTGAGGGCCGGAACGCCGAACGGGGCGGCGCATGGCGGATTGGATGGTTTCCCAAACTTCACACCTAAGGCGAAACGCGTAATTTATCTGTTTCAATCGGGCGGCCCTTCTCAGATGGAGCTGTTTGACTACAAACCGCGGCTGAAGGACTTTCAGGGCACCGACCTGCCGGAGTCCATTCGCGGCGGGCAGAGACTGACGGGCATGTCGGCAACGCAATCGAGCTTTCCGGTGGTTCCTTCCAAGTTTGCGTTTGCGCAGCGCGGCAATTCCGGCGCGTGGGTGAGCGAGCTGATGCCGCACACGGCTAAGATTGCCGACCAACTGACCTTTATCAAATCCGTAAATACGGAAGAGATCAACCACGACCCGGCAGTCACCATGGCACAAACCGGATTTCGTCTGGGTGGTAGACCAAGTATGGGCTCCTGGATCTCTTACGGCATCGGATGCGAAACCGAAGACTTGCCCGCCTTCGTAGTGATGATCTCGTCGGCGGGCGGCGGACAGCCTTTGTACGACCGGCTCTGGGGCAACGGATTTTTGCCGAGCCGCTACCAGGGAGTGAAGTTTCGCTCGGTAGGCGATCCCGTGTTATACCTTTCGGATCCAAAGGGCATGACGAAAGCGGGTCGGCGGCAGTTTCTCGATGTGCTTGGTGAGTTGAACAAAGTAGAGTACGACACCTACGGCGATCCTGAGACTAACGCACGGATCTCGCAGTATGAGATGGCATTCCGGATGCAGAGTTCAGTGCCGGAGTTGACCGACCTGACTGGAGAGCCGGCGAGCACATTCGAGTTATATGGCGAGGATGCGAAGAAGCCTGGAACCTTTGCTTCCAATTGCCTGCTGGCGCGGCGATTGGCTGAAAGGGGCGTGCGGTTTATCCAGCTTTATCATCGCGATTGGGATCATCATGGCAATCTTCCGGTAGAACTGCCGAAGCGCTGCAAAGACGTCGACCAGGCGTCGGCTGCCTTGATTCAGGATTTGAAGCAACGGGGCATGCTTGACGATACGCTCGTGCTTTGGGGCGGGGAATTCGGAAGAACCGTGTATTGTCAGGGCAGGTTAACTGCTGACGACTACGGCCGTGATCACCATGGGCGATGTTTCACGATGTGGATGGCGGGCGGCGGCCTGAAGCCGGGCGTCACATTGGGGGAGACCGATGACTACTGCTACAACATTACGAAAGATCCGGTCCACGTGCACGACCTCCAGGCCACCATTCTTCATTGCCTTGGAATCGATCACACGAAGCTGACCTATCAATTCCAGGGACGGCATTTCCGCCTGACAGATGTGGCCGGAAATATTGTGAAGCCAATTCTGGCGTAAACAGCGAAACTTCTCATCACCCGTTGCGTTGCTTCCAGATTCCGTCCGCTGCTCTGAGCGCCAGTGCACCGATCGTCGATGTCGGATTCACAGCGGCGCTGGTCGGAAATGAGCTGCCGTCGACGATGTACAAATTCCGGACGTCGTGGGCGCGGTGCCAGGCGTCCACTACGGATGTCTTCGGATCCGTGCCCATGCGCGCGGTACCGAGCAAATGAAAAGCCGGAGCGATCACGCCGCTGTCGAGAACTTGCTTCGCCCCAGCCGCCTCCAAGACCTGATGCGCCATGCGCCCGCTGTGCTCCAGCATCTTAAGGCTGTTTTCGCTGTAACTGTAAACTACACGCGGCGCTGGGATGCCGCTCGAATCTTTTAGCTCCGGATCGATCTCGACGCGATTCGCTTCTTCGGGCAGATCTTCGCCGAGAACTGTAACCCGCACGAGGTGCGGAAAACGCTCTCGCATGACCTTATGATGATCGGCGCCCCAGGGAACCGGATGGGCGGAAAAGCTGCCCCAGGCATGGTGGAGCGGACCAAAAGAACGTTCGAGCAGAAACGAATATCCACGTAGAAAGCCCCGGCTGGAATCGGTCTCATAAAACTGCTGGCTCAACGCTGGAATGCCGAACGGCCCATCGTAGCTGTCGATGCGCTCTTCGAAAATTCCTTCCGCAAACCGAAAGGGGTGCAGCATGAAGTTGCGGCCTACTAACCCCGAGGAGTTGGCGAGGCCGTTCGGAAACAGGTTGGATTTCGAATTCAACAACAGTCGTGGGGTGCCAATGCCGTTGCAGCAGATGACCACAACCTTGGCCATTTGTTCGTGTATCTTACCTTCGCGATCGTAGTAGACAGCGCCGCTCGCTCGACCCTGCTTGTCGATCGTGACCTCGCGCACCCGAGACCACGGTTTTATGACAGCCCCCTTTCGAATGGCTTTGCGCCAGTAGGTCACATCGGTTGAAGCCTTAGCCGCGATCGGACATCCGAACATGCATTTGCCGTGCAGCTCGCAGGCCGCTCGCCCATCAAAATTTTCCGAAATGATGGCATTGTCTGACGGCCACCAGTACCAGCCCAGTTTGTCGAAACCTCGAGCGATCATTTCGCCCAGAGTGCCCAGCGGCAGGCAAGGCGTTGGCCGCTTCTTGCGCGGTGGATTCGCAGGATCTCCAGCTATTCCCGAAACGCCCATTTCGCCGTCGTTCATGTCATAGTACGGCTCGAGGTCTTTATAGGTGATGGGCCAATCCGCCGCGACGCCATCCAATGTTTTCACGCGAAAGTCAGACGGATGAAAACGCGGGAAGTGGCCCGTCCAGTGGTGCGTGCTCCCCCCGACTGCATTGAACATGAGCACGTCGGGCGGGTTCACGCCAGTTTCTTTTACTGGATAATCCTCCCATCGTTTCCGAACATTCGGGCTGAAATTAAACCGTCCGCGGTGGAGTTGAATCTCCCAATTTGGCTTTGTTGAAGGATAGTCATTGGGGTGAATCCAACCGCCTTGCTCGAGGCAGACAACATTCGCGCCCAGGTCCGTAAGGCGCTTGGTAGCTGCCGCACCCGCGGCTCCTGATCCAATGACTAAGACGTCTGCGAGTTCCCGCTGCATGCTCAGGCCTCCCGATAGAACTTTGGTTTCGCCCGCACTTTCGCGATCACCGCTTCATCGAATGGCTTCATGTGCGGTCCTTTGTGATCGGTTGCGTAAAACTGGTAGTCAATCAGTTTCCAGATTTGTGGCTGAATGTAGTAGGCCTCATAGACGAAGTTCCGAAGGACCGCAAATTCGGCCGGGTTTTCCTTTTCAAGCTGTTTCAAGGCTTCGAGCGGCGAAGAGAAATTGCTGACTTTGCCGAGCGCCGCGAGAATCTCGGCAGCTACCGCAGGCTCGCTTTGTTTCAGAGCGGAAAAGTATGTCAGTCCGCCTGCTTCGCTAGCCGACGGCATGTTCCCCCGTTTCGGAATGATTTCGTCCATCATCACGCGCAGCCGGCGCTGTGTCTCTTCGTCGATAGCCGGAGAGCCCGGCGTCGCCGCCGGCCCAATTTGAGTTACGAGTGTTGCTCCGGCGCTCGATGCGATGAACTTTCTGCGTGTCCAGGTCATGCCGCACTCCCCAAGGGAATTTCAAAAACCCGAGAATCATATCACTGATGCTGTTTTGACTCGGGCCCCTCGGATTTTTTGCTCGATTTCACGGAATCCCAACGCTCGTTCCCGTGGATCGTCATCGGAAAGCGTTCGAATGGCTAAATCTCCTACCCCTGCACTGCTCCAGGGCACTCTAGATCTCCTGATTCTTCATTCCCTTGGACGTGGTCCGTTGCACGGCTACGCCATCGCTCAGACCATCCATCTTCTCTCTGACGAGGTGCTGAAAGTCGAAGAGGGTTCCCTCTACCCGGCGCTCTACCGTCTGGAATTGGATGGTGCGATTTCCTCTAATTGGGGACTTTCAGAGAACAACCGCAAAGCAAAGTATTACGAGATTACCAGGCGTGGGCGGAAGCTGACCGCCCGAACAGCAAACGTGGGAACGGCTTTCGACCGCTGTCGACCGCGTACTTGCGAGGCATTCTCGATGATCCGGCGGCTCTTTCTGAAGCTTTCCCATCGGCGTCGGCTCGAGCGCGAATTGGATGCCGAACTGGCGTTTCACCGGGAGATGTCGACGGCGGGGGGAAACCCGATTCCACTTGGCAATACCGGTCTCCTCAAAGAGCAGGCATTCGATTTATGGCGCTTTAACGGCATTGAGAATTTTGGGTGCGACATCCGGTATTCGATCCGCGCACATCGCAAAAGCCCTGGCTTCGTATTGACAGTCCTCTTGTCTCGGCTTGGGAATCGGCGTGAACACGACCATGTTTTCGCTGGCCACTGAGTTTCTCCTGAGTGAGCCATCCGTGCGCGACGTCAGCTCGCTCGTCTATGTCCAGCAGGGGGGCAATAGCCATGTTCTGCCGCCCGTTGTGACGAGATCCGCCGCTCCGGAGTTTTCGCAGACGTTGTGGGTGAAAACGAAGAAACCTTTATTAACTTCAACAACGGCTTAGAGACGCGTCGCATCTTTGCGGTGCAAGCGACTAAGAACTTTTTCACTACTCTCGGCGTGCCCTTGTGGCAGGGTCGCGGCTGGAACAAAGATGATCCGAACGAAGTGGTGGTCCTGAATCCCCACTTCTGGCGTACGCGCTTGGGTGGCGATCCGGCCATCTTGGGCAAAGCAATCCGGCTGGACGGTCGCCTTTACACCGTACTGGGCATTCTGCCTGAAAACTTTCGGAGCTTGATCGGCTACGGTTACTCGCCGGACGTCTTTGTTCCGCAGTACATCGAGGGCACGATTTTGGCCATTTACGCGAGGCTCAAACCGAAAATGACATTCGGCCAGCTCAATGCAGCCCTGCCCGCGCTGTCTGAGCGATTAGACCACGAATTCCCCATCCAAGACGAGTCGGCGAAACATCTGAGAGCGACACCCCTCAGCCCTATCGCGCGCCTCCAGAAAGAAAGAGAAGCCCTGGTGGTGGCTCTCTTCTTCGCGATTCTTATGGTCGTTGTCGGGTTGGTCTTGATCATCGCCTGCGTGAACGTTGCGGGCTTGCTCCTGGCGCGCGCGTCGGTTCGGCGTCAGGAAATCGCAATCCGCCTGGCGCTTGGCGCGAGCCGTTCCAGATTGCTGCAGCAACTTCTCGCGGAAAGCCTTTTACTGTCGATCGCGGGAGCCGTCTTAGGCTTTGTGTTCGCTCTCGGTGCGGCCAAAGGTGTAGCGGCCATTCCGTTGCCTTTTCCCATACCGATTCGATTGCACATTGAACCAGACTGGCGGGTAATCTCGTATGCGGCGATCCTGGCGGTGGTTTCCGCATTTGCCAGTGGACTCATGCCTGCCCGGCAGTCCCTCAAAGAGTCGTTATCGGCAGGCATGCAGCGAGAGCGTAAATTAGGCATGAGGCGGTCGCTCGTCGTTGCTCAAATCGCAGTCTCTTTCGTTGTTTTGACAACAGCCGCTTTGTTCCTGCAAAATTTGGCTCGCACAAACTCACTTGGCCCAGGGTTCGATACCCGCCACACTCTTCGGGCAGAGGTCTACTTGCCGCCCAGGATATACAAGGACAACCGCACAATTGATCCTTACGTGAAGCGTGCCGTCGAGGGGTTGCGGGCGATTCCCGGCATCGAGAGCGCTGCCGCTGCGCGCATCATTCCGTTCACAGACGCCACAAACTTTGATGTATCCCTAACCTTCGCCGATACGGGGCAAAAGCAACGGGCGAGATTCAACTGGAACGCTGTAACTGCCGATTTCTTTCATGTTATGAATATCCCGCTTCTCCGGGGCCACACGTTTACGAACCAAGACAATGGTGGTTCGAAGGTCGTCATCGTAAACAACGAGTTTGTCCGGCGTTATCTCGGTACGCGTGAACCAATCGGAGCAGCCTTCCGCTGGCTGGATGATGAACCGGCCTATCTCATTGTGGGCGTGGTAAGGGCAACGAAGAACATGACGATCGGCGAAGATGCGCGCGCCCAACTCTACGAACCGCTCGCACAGATCAAAAATGACCGGTCTCGCATCCAGTTTGTGGCCCGTTCGGCGGCGTTGCTCAAAGCCGTACATCAGGCGCTTAGAAGCGCTGAGCCGGCCGCCGGTCTCGAAGTGGAAACAATTTTCTCTGCTATCGGCTTCGCCTTTTTGCCATCGCAGATCGGAGCCGCGCTCATGGGTAGCATCGGAGCGCTCGGTTTGCTGCTCGCAATCATTGGGCTCTATGGAGTTCTGGCTCACGCGGTCGCGCGCCGTACGCGCGAGATCGGCATCAGAATGGCAGTCGGAGCATCCTCGCGAGATGTATCGGGCATGGTGCTTCGCGAGTTCACTCGATTGCTTCTTATGGGCATCAGTATCAGGCTGGTAGTCGCGCTGTTTGTAACCCGCCCCTTATCGATGTTCTTCGTGCCGGGATTGAGTTCGTCCGCTCCGGCCAGCTTCGCGGGTGTCATAGCAGTACTTGGGTTCACCGGATTGCTGGCGACACTTGGACCGGTGCGCCGCGCTTTGCGGGTGGATCCGCTTCAGTGTCTCCGTTACGAGTGAGAGCTCACCTACCGCGCAGCGTTGAGTCTATGGGTTATCACGTCGCGATTTTTGAGGGCGTACGAATCGGAGGGTGAAAGTTCGAGCGCCCTGTCGAATTGAACGAGCGCGCCGTGTAAGTCGCCGCTCGCCGCAAGTACCTCACCGAATTCGTTATGCAACCTGCCGCTTTTGGGGAACGCCTCTACGACCGCCCGGAAGTCCGGAATCGCTTCCTGAAATTTTCCAGCACGTGCCAGCGTAGTTGCAAGGTTATAGCGCGCATTGACATATCTCGGATCGATCCGGAGAGCCGTTCGATACTGGACGAGCGCATCCATGGAGCGTCCAATGCTTCGATACGCCGAGCCGAGCATATCGTGCGCTTCGGGTTGGTCCGGATTGAGACGGATTGCGCTTTGAAGTTCGGTAATCGCGCCATTCGTTTCGAGGCGAGACATCAGAATCGCTCCCAGATTGAGATGCGCCGTCGCATCCTCGGGAACCTTCTGCAGACGATGCCGGAGCAGAGCTTCCTGCAAGGGACGGCGCCGGTCGCCCGATCCTCGCGGAAGCACCTGAAGCCAGAGGTGCCCCATTTCGTCCGTGGCTCGATTGCCGCCTTCCACTCTTATGGGCGGATGGTTCGGGTTGCGTGGGTTCAATCCGGAATTATCGTAGAGAAAACGCATCGAGATGATGGATCCTTTTGGCAGGAAGACTGGCGAGCGGTAGCGATAGATGGCCTGCCAGTTGAGGTCCCAGTCCAGGATGCGGATCAGCCAGGTGCGTGTTTTATCCGGCAGCGTAGCATACGCCTCCAACACTTTGCCCAGATAGTGAGCGTGAGGGTAAACCGCAAGTACATCCACGTCCAGCGGCAGCTCGAAGTCGTCTGAGACCGCGAAATGCCTGGCGCCCGCCGGTATTTCGAGTGCATTGTCATTTTCGAGTTCCAAAAGCAACGGAAAGCGTGTTGGCGGTTTGGGGGTGAAATACAGGCCGATCACTGGCCGAATAGTCTCCGTTTTCCCGCGGGGCTGCAGATGCGTATTCAAAATGAGGCGGTTCCCAGGGTCGAGACGCCAGGAGAGTCCGTCGGGCTCCTCATACGCTGTGCCACCTGGTTTCCAAAATGCGAAATGACTTGCGGGATCGAGAGGATTACGGCTGAGGGCGATCTCCATCCCGGGGAAGCCGCTGCCCTTGGAAGAGTCCAGCCGCCCGGCGGAGTTGTTTCGGTCCACGAGCAAGTTCGCATGGTGGACGATCCCCGCGGCAACACCCGGCTCTATGTCTATGGCGCGCAGATACCGTATGGCCGGGAGGTCGCAATCGAATGTGAAGTTCCAGAAAACATCCGAGCCGGATGCGGGGACGGTAAATGATGATTGCGCCGGCACAATCAGGTCGGGTTTGCCAAGCGGCCAGCCGCCTTGTGAGATAGGAGGCGGTATCGGGCCTTCTCCTGTGCCCTCCGGCGCTCCCGCCCTCACCCATGAAGCGATCGTTCGAATCTGCGCTTCCGTAAGCCTTCGCTCATCCTGAAAGTCCCCGAAACCAAGCTGTGGAAGCCAGGGCGGCATGTAACGGCTGCCAGTGACCTGCGCAAGCTGCCGCTCATGCCTTCGAGCGTCTTCATAATTGGCTAGTGGAAATGGTCCTGCGCCACCGGCCCTGTGGCAGCTAACACAGTTTTGAAAGAGGATCGGCGCGATGTCCTGATTGAAAGTCGGCGAGAGCGCCGCGTAAGCCGGCCGCCATGGTACGGCGAAAATCCACAGCGCAGCAGTTCGGGCTATTCTATGTCGGCGAGAGAGCATCCCACTGCACGCGTCTCCGCTTCCCGAATGGGTTTGTGGTCCAGCGCCGCGTGAATCGCGTCTTCGAGATCGTGCTTCTGCGCGGCAGCACGGGATTTGCCGATGTCCACGTAAAGGTCGTCGATTCGGCCGTGGTACAGCAACGCGCCGTTGCTATCGAAGACTGCCGCTTCGGGGGCAACTGTGGCGTGTGCCTCTCTTACCAGCTCTTGCTTAGGATCCAGAAGAGGTGTGCCGGGAAACCGATACTCGGACACCACGCTCCGAACGTTTTCAGGAGTCTCTGTCCTGTCCGGAAATACCATCCAAAACTCTACCGCTTGTTGAGCAAACTCGCGCGAAATTCTGTTCAATTCGGGAGCGTAGCGTTGGGTTATAGGGCAGTCGGTTCTCGCAAACACGAGTACTCGAACCTTACCGTCCTGAGCAAGGGGGTTTACGGGCTGTCTTGCCAGGTTGACCACTGCCGAAGCCGCGCTCAACGGAAGTGCCCATAATGCCAGTAGCAGAAGAAAACGCACGTTGAGATTTAGAAAGTGATTCTGAGACCTCCGCGGATCGCCCGCGGCACTTCCACCACGAGCAGCGTACGCCCGTCGGTAGTGTTCATCGGCATATAACCTTCTGCCAGCAAATTGCGCAAATCAGCGGTTAATTCGAAGTGTCCCGGTACACCGAAAGGCGAGGGCAGAGGTTGCCGGACGAGGATGTTGAAGCCCGGCATCGCCGATACGGTTTGCGTCGTGAAAGTGTGGAGAGGAACTGCTGTTCGAGGATCAATCCAGCCGTAGCCGGCAGAGATCAACGTGCCTGCGCGGGGCACCTTGGCTTTCACATTGAGGCTTGCCAGGCTGGACTGCCTTTGATCCAGGAAGTGGGACCCGTTCCAATCGCCGCCCGCTATACTATTTTGGTTCTCGGTAAAACCGCTCATCCGGCCATATGCCAGCTCCAGATCGAGCGAATCATTGAGACGCTGGTTAACCGAGGCAAGGAATCCGGGCCGGGAATATCGTCCGAAATTATAAAGCGACGTTGTCGAAATGCCGTCGGAAAAGAGGTCTCCACTGTTCAGCATGGAAAGGTCGCCGCTCACATTGAGCCGGCCGTTGTTGACCTTCTCATAGAATCCGCTGGCCGAGAAAGTTGTGAAGCCGGCGGTTTTGCTGACACCTAGCTCGTAGTTTTGTGTTCGTTCGAGTTCCAGGTGGTTGTTGCTATTCGCAATCTGAGGCAGTCGCGAGATGCTCTGGAGCGATTCTGAAAGATCATCGGGATGTCCGTCGAGTTCTGCTCGCTGATATTGCTGGTGAGCGGTTAATGCGTCAGGAGTCCCGCCATCGCTGAAGGCTGCGATCACCGCTATCCCAGGCGAGATGTTTACTGTCATCCGCGCAAAGGGACTCACCCGGTTGATGTGTTGCCCGTATTCGACAGTCTCCCCTTTTGCGCCGTATTCGATATGAACAGTATCGAGTGGGTCTGCAACTTGATAAAGGCTCAAAGACATGGCGCGCATCACGGGAATCTGTGGCGTTCCGGCTATGCTTCCGTTGCCTCCGCCCACCGCATTGGCGGCCGTTCCGACACCGCCCAATTGCAGCATGCCGAGTGTCACCTCCGGAGGTGATGCGAATGGGGAATCGTCTGTCCTGCTATAGACCGCGCTCAGGGCTACAGCGGCGGGACCAAACTGCGGATTCTGGCCTACCGTTCCCGCAAATTGAACCTGGTTATTGCCCAGTACCCTTGTCGAAAGGGCGAAAGATGTGCCCAAGTCCGCAGAAACGTCGTTCGAATCGATTAGGCCGCCATCGCCGCCTGTTACTGAAATCATTGCGTGAGTGCCCGAGAACACGTGCGGTTTCAGGCCCGCCTGTGTCGAATCGACCGGCAAAATACGATTTACCGGCCGCGTTGCCGGCGATGATCGCAGAACCCACTTCCAGTCTTCCGACATGGCTCCGCTCGGCACCCGGTAGCTCACTTCTATGCTGCTCAACAAGGTGGCCAGATGAATCTCGAGGACACTATCGAGACCCACCTTCACGGTCACTTTGTCGCGCGCGGCGGGTAGAAAACTTGCTAGTGAAACTCTGACCGAATAGTTGTCGGCGGGCAAAGCGCCAAAGGCGAAGCGGCCATCTACATTGGTCAGAGTGCGGGATACGAACTGTTGATACTTATTGAAGAGCTGAACCGAGGCGCCCATTTGGGGAATGCCCGCCCCATCCATCACGGTGCCTAGAATTTCGCCGCTGACGGGAAAGGCCAGCTCAGCCGCTTTCAGGTTGCAGATTGACAGCAAGGCGCCAAATGTCGCAATAGATGCCGCGAATTGTGTGCTTGCGAAAACGCGCTTCAAATCTGCCTTTCGCGCCTGGTACCCTACCTAAGATGTTACCGTAAACGGTGCTGACGGACTCAGGCTCTGGTTTTTCAGCTTGTCGGTGACAGTCATTTTCAATGTATATTTCCCGGGAGTAAGCGTCTTAAGGGAAAGCTTCTTCTCGACGGTGACTAGAAACGCCGAAGCATTCTGGAACTTTGCCAGATCCTCCGTCTGAGAAAGTACAACCTTGTTGTCTGCGTTCACGACGTCTAGCTTTAATGTTCCATCGGGCTTCTTCGTCTTTTCGTCCATGCCAAAGTTGTAAAACTCCGTGTAGATGCCCATAGTCTCGGTTTGCTTAAATGTGTCTCCGATCCGCGGACGAACCTTCGAGCTGCGGATCACGAACTGGCCCGTACCAATGCTATTGGTCGGAACGCGCTCGAGTTCATCCGCGAGAATGACGCTGCTCGAGCCGAGCTGGTCTTCGTCATAGTGCGGAACCACTACAGCCTGCTCGAAATTATTGACCGTGTTTGCAACCGTGTCCTTGGCAACTACATTCAACCGGTAAGTTCCCGGTGCCAGCGGAACACGTTTCGAGTAAATCTGCGAACCGTTCATCGCCTGTTGCAGCATCTCGGCGGGGACCTCGGCATTCACGGTATCCTCGAACCAGTTGACTGAACGCCTGGTCAGCGTGGTCAGACGTCCGTAAAGGTTTACCGTGGCTTTGGCGATTTTGTCCTTGGTCGCGAAGTTCAGGTCGCTGTTCTTAAATTGAATTGAGATATTAACGTATACGGTGGAATCTGTCACACGGATGTAATCCACTCGAACCTGCATCGGAAGCGAGTTGTACCGGATGTTCGACTTCACCACCGCATCCAGGTCTTTGAACTTGATGCTCGGCGCCTTCATCAAATTGGCGTATTGCTCGAGCCGCGTGAACTCGTTCATGCTTTCCGGCAGCGGCTGGTTTCCTGTGCCAAGGTGCGTCCCATCCGTGCGCATGAAGCGCTGGGTCTTGTCCGCCATTCCCATCTGCTCGGACATCGTGAGGCCTGCTCCGGGAACGTATAACAATGCGTCCTTCTCCCCAGGATCGAGGCTGATCTTATACTCGCCCGACATAGTCGTATCGACAAACTCGATGATCACGTTGGTGCCTACGCCGTCGATGTAGCGATAGCGCCAATCTTCAAACGGATAAGTCGACGTTTCGCCGCCGCCTTCCTCCATAGGCCGTTGATAACTGCCTCCGGAGGGATGTGAGTCGATTTCGTCCGCCGGGCCATATTTGATGTAGATCATTCCTCGATCTGCCTTCCACCCGGGTATGCCCGACGCATAGTGATCGTTGGCGTAAGCGATGCGTCGATAGTGTTCTTCCTTGTACTCGTTCTCTTCGGTATCGGGCGTAGGGTCGCGCCTGAGCCAGAAACTTTCGACGAAGGACTGCCGCTCCTCATCGGTCTTGAGCTGCCTGAAGGCGCGCCTCTCTTCGTCCGTGATGATGTAAATCACGTCTTCGTTAAGCCACTTCTTCCAGGGACCCTGAATTTCTTTTTCGAGATCCTTCTGCTTCTTGGCGATTTGCTTCTTGGTCAGTGGCTTGGCAACGGTCTCATTGGGCCGGTCACTCGAGCTGGAAGAACCCTGATTCTGGGCGGTCACGAAAGCGGCAAAAAAACAAACGGCCAAAGTGCCAACCAGAAAATGCAGGTAGGCAGAAGCAGACTTCATAAAGAGGAAACCACCTTTGTAGGCTGTTGAGGGCTACAGATTTCAGTCTAAGTGTCTTTTGATCTAGGGTCAACGCCTGTGACGCACCGTCACGCTGCCCGGTTTCGTCCGCCTGAAAGCCCCAATACACTGGGTCGTAGTGGCACCCGGGCGAATCTCCCGCTACGAGAATTGGTATCCGGCCTTCCGATTGAGGAATTCCGCTCACCAGACCGGGGTGGTATTCGTCGGCAGATGTGAACAAATAGTATAAATAAGGCTAAGATACGAAGTGGTCTTTGGCGTGCTTGCAGTGAGTCTCCGGTGTAGAATGCGCCTGGCAAACGGCAAAGTTTTGCGTTTTTCGAGTTACCTGCTCCCGGCGGGGTTGCGCCCATTGCGCTTAGGAGTGCTTTGAAGGACTTCCGCAACCAACTCGCCGGAACGTTGCTTCTTTTTATAACCGTGGCGGCTGCTGTTGCCGCCGTTTTGAGTTTCCGCCAGCTACGCACTTTCCCCTTGCACGATGACGGGGTTACTTGGCTCGATCGCGACACCGGAGAGAATGCCGGGGGAGTCGATGCGGCCTACATTGCTCCAGGTGGGTCTGGCGATAAAGCGGGCATCCGGGTCGGCGACACATTGGTGGCGATCGGCGACACTCCCATCCATCAGGCCATCGAGGTCCCGCAAGCGCTGTGGAAAATCTCGATTCTGGGACAGACCACTTATACCTTGCGCCGCGACGGTATCGAGTTCAAAAAAGGACCGATTTACGTGCAGGCGGCGCCGCGCGACACTTCGATCTACTACCAATACTTGGTAGGCGCCTTTTACCTTTTCATCGGTCTTTTTGTCTACTTCCGGCGGACGAGCGCGGCGAAGTCTCTCCACTTTTACCTGCTCTGCCTGGCGTCGTTCGCTGCAAGCTGCTTCCACTATTCGGGAAAGCTGAACACCTTCGACGAGTCCATTTACTGGGGCAATCTGGCGGCAAACCTTCTTGCGCCAGCCATTTTTCTGCACTTTTGCCTGACCTTTCGGAATAAACCGCGCTGGCTGGAAGGACGCTTCGCGTGGCTTTTGCTCTATGCGCCGTCGGCCCTGCTGCTCGTGTTGATTGTCGCGGCTGCCCAGGGTATTCTCCAGTTCCATGCCCCTTTATTCGAGGCGCGCTGGTTACTGGATCGTGTGACGGTAAGCTTTTCGGTCCTGCTGTATCTGCTAGGCGCTTTCGCTCTGGCCCTCGATTTCTCCAAAGCCGAGGATTTCATGACGCGCCGCCAGCTTAAATATCTCCGAAACGGAGCTTTCCTCGGCGTCGTTCCGTTCGCTCTCCTCTACGCCTTGCCCTACGCGCTCGGCTTCCTCCCGGGCCATCTGATGAACCTCAGCGTTCTGTCCATGGGACTGATACCCCTTACTTGGGCTTACGCGATTACCCGCTACCGCCTCATGGACGTCGATATCATCTTCCAGCAAGGCTACGTTTACACGCTGGCGACGCTGGCAGTCATCGGGACGTTTTACGGTCTCATTTTCCTTATCTTCAATACCCGAACGATCACGCCGCCCGCCTTCGTAGTTTTAATAGCGTTCGCAACATTTGTTTTTCAACCCATCCGCCAGTGGATCCAGGAACAACTTGACCGTTGGGTCTTTTATCGCGACCGCTACGATGCGCGCGTCACATTGATCGAATTTGCCCGCGAACTGAGTTCGGAGACCGACCAGAATGCGATGCTTGCCAAGGTCTCCGACCGGCTACGGCGCACCCTCGCTATTCAGCAGATCGCCTTCTTCCTGCTCGACGAAGGGAGCGGTGTGTTCCGTCTTCATTCGCTCACGCAGAGAAGCGGGCGCAGTGCAAAGAATCCCATTCATGCGCTCGATCTGCGCTTCCTCGAAAGCTCATCCGATACGCCGTATCTCTTCTTTGAGCAACCGAAACACCTGCGCGATTTCCTTTCTCGTGAGTGGCCCCAATCCATTCGCGAAACGATCAGCGACCTCGATTTCACCTATTACGTAGCCTGCAAGTCGCGCGGTCGGACAATTGCCTTTTTTGGCGTAAGCCGAACCACGGAAGGTGACTTCCTCTCCAAAGACGATGTCGAGCTAATGGTGACGCTCTCGAATTACGTCGCCATCGCTATCGAGAACTCGCGGCTTTATAGTTCGCTGCAGCGGAAAGCCGATGAATACGAGCGGCTAAAGGAATTCAGCGAGAATATTGTCGAATCGATCAACGTCGGAATTCTCGCCGTGGGGCTCGATGACCGCGTTGAAAGTTGGAACGCCGAAATCGAGCGGCTTACCGGCATCTCTCGTGAGGAGGCGCTCGGCAAATGTCTCAGTGATCTGTTCCCCTCTGATCTGTGTGAGCGGTTTGATGAATTCCGGGACAGCGATGAAGTGCACAACGTCTACAAAACGCCATTGCGGCGCACTGTCCAGCCGGTTGAGGCAATTTCTGAAAACGGTAATGGTGGGGGCGGCCGGCACGGCTTGGAGCTTACGCGGCCGGCTGCCTCGGCCAGGGAATCCGTTGTCAACCTGGCCATCGCGCCGCTTGTGTCACGGGAAGGCAAGCGGATTGGCCGTTTGATTATCTTTGACGACATCACGGACCGCGACGAGCTCGAGCGCAAACTGGTTCAGGCCGACAAGCTCAGCTCGATCGGCTTGCTTGCGGCCGGCGTCGCGCACGAAGTGAACACGCCGTTGGCAGTGATTTCTACATACGCCCAAATGCTCTCCAAGCAGGTTTCTGACGACGATCAGAAATCGAAATTGCTGGAGAAAATCGCAAAGCAAACCTTCCGCGCCAGCGAAATCGTGAATTCGCTGCTGAACTTCTCACGCATCTCGCCGACTGAGTACGTGGAGGTCGACTTGAACCGGATCATTCGCGAAACTGCCTCGCTCATCGATCATCAGTTCCAGAAGACGGGCGTCGAAGTGATCCTGAATTTCTCAGACGATCTGCCTGCCGTACGGGGCAACTCGGGAAAACTGCAGCAGGTATTTCTCAACCTCTTCATCAATGCGCGTGACGCGATGCCGTCGGGCGGAACGCTTACCGTTCGAACTTGGGCCGAGGGCGGTTTTGCCCACATCGAAGTAGCCGACACAGGGCAGGGGATCCCGGCCGAAAATGTGACGCGAATCTATGATCCTTTCTTCAGCACCAAAGGTCCCAAGAAAGGGACGGGGCTGGGGCTCTCAATCACCTACGGAATTGTTCAGGAACACAACGCCATCATTGAAGTCAATAGCGAGCTGGGGCGCGGTACCCGTTTTCATCTGGAATTTCCCGGCGCGGCGGGGCGCACCCATTCCGCCCTGCAGCGTGAAGCGCTCCCTGCTTGACAAAAATCGACAGCTGGGCGGCCTTTATCTGTTCGTAATGGCTGCCTGCAGACCGAATCACACGCAGTTTCCAACCTCCAAGTAAAATAGGGACGCGCTTATCATTCGGGGCAAGCTCAATGCGAATCTCGCATCTGCAATCCCCGGGACGAATTCGGGGAAAGAGGTAAAAATGAAGAAATGTTTTCTGATCCTGTTTGCCATGACCATGATTACGGCGACTGCCGCGTTTGCCGCGGACCCAACACCCAAAACGGTTATCCACGTAATCACAGTCAAATGGAAATCTGACGCGACATCGGCACAAATTAACAAGGCGCTCGAAACGGTAGCCTCCATGCCTTCACAAGATTCTGGAATTCTCCATGTCTGGATCAAGCCGATCAAGAAGCAGCTTCCGGAAGGCTACAGCAATGTCATCGTGATGGAATTTGCAAGTGAGAACGCCTTAAAGAAGTACGTCGATAGTCCTGCGCAGAAGAAATTCTACGAGTCGTACATGCCCATTCGGGAAGAAAGCCGGACAAGCGACATCAGCAATTAACCTGCGTTGCGGCCTGGAACCTGGAATCACTCATAGCGCAGTGCCACCAGCGGGTCAACCCGTAAAGCGCGAATGGTGGGTGAGGACGTGGCGGCAATGGCAACCAGCAGGAGAGTTGCGAAGAGTGCCAGAAGAGAGACTGGATCGTGTGGGTTCAGTTCCGGAACCAAAAACATTGCCAGCGGCCTTGCGGCGAAATAGCTGAGGGCCCCTCCCACCCCTAGCCCCGCCCCGAAAATCAGGAGGCTGCTCCGGAACACCAGGTATCCGACTGCCGCCGGCTTCGCGCCTAACGCTACGCGAATCCCGATCTCGCGGATCCGCCTCGCGACGGAATATGTCAGAACGCCATATAGGCCAACGGCAGCAAGCAACAACCCGAGGAGACCCATGCTGCCCAACAGCGCAGCGCCGACACGGCTTGGAAACAAAGCCAGTCCCAGCGCCCGGTTCATTGGCTTCACTTCAATGGCTGCCGAGCCGTCGATGTTTTCGAGCGCGCTGTTCACTTCCTTGAGGATGCTCTCTGGCCGGCTGGTCCGTAGCAGAAAATTCAGATTCACGGCGGCACGAGGAGATTGAGTGGTTGACCAGAACACCGCCGGCGTATCCCTTTCACCAAGAGAAAAGTATTTGCTGTCTTTCACCATGCCGACAACGACAGACATCGGGTCTCCGTGAAACCGCAGAGTGTGACCAACGGGGTTTTGTGCTCCGAAGAGGGCGCGCGCCATGCTTTGGTTTAGAATCAGGACACGCGGTGCGCCTTCCCGGTCGATCGTGCTGAAATCGCGGCCGGAAAGCACAGGAATACCCATCGTCTTGAAATAATTGGGGCCGATCCAGTTCCCTGTATAGACCAGCCGTCGTGGTTGAGTTTGCCCATCCACGAGAACATCCCCGCCAATCTTGACGTTGTCGTTCAATGGCACGATAGCGGCTTCGGCTGCACTCTCAACGCTGGGCAAAGCCCGAAGTCGCTCCAATGCTCGATGGGAAACAGAGTCAATTTTACTTTTCGATGCTGCGGGATCCTTCGCCTGGTAGCGCTCCGGCACGAGCCGCATGTAGGCCCAAACCGTGTGATGAATATCGAATCCCGGACTCAAGGAATTCGAAAGCAACAGATTGCGCAAAAATAGGAATGCTGTGAAAAGGAGCACGACTGAGCTCGCGAGCTGCGCGATCACCAAAGTGCGTCTGAAACCCAGGCGCGCGGTTACACTTCGTTCTCCTAACTTCAATGCCATCTGTACGTCTCGTTTTGTTGCCTTTAATGCCGGCATCAAACCGCATAGGAGAGCGCTGCCCATCGCCAGTCCGCTCGCATACGCCAGCAGTCGCCAGTCCGGTTGAATGTGTAAACGCAAAGGTATGGGCAACGGCAGGTGGATTCTATTGGCGGCCGCGGCGGTAGCAAGATTTAGCAGGAATCCCGCAAGCGTCCCCAGCGTAGCCAGGAGGAGGCTTTCGGCGAGGAGTTGGCGCACAATGCGACCTCGGCTTGCTCCGATTGACTGGCGAATCGCGAGTTCATGCTGGCGGCTTGCGGCACGCGCAAGCAGCAGGCTCGCGACGTTGGCGCAAGCGATCAACAAAACCATGCCGACAACCGTCATAAGCAGTCCGAAAAATGCGGCGAGGGGCATGCCGTTTAAGAGCTTTAATCGCTCTAATCCCGCTACTCCTCTTATTTCGGTGTTTTGCGACCATTTGACTTCTTGCCGGGGAAATACCTTATCAAGTTCCTTGCAGGTGAGCAGCAGCCGTGGGTAGACCGCCTGCCGGGTAATCTCAGCGGGCAGCCGTGCATAGAGCATCACCGATGTTTCACTGCCGCCGGTTCTCGGATCGATTGTCAAGTAAAGGTCGGGCGAAAAACCGAAACCAATTAGTGTCCGATGATCGGAGGGCAAGATACCGACAACCGTGTAGAGCACTCCATCGAAAATCAGGCTCCGCCCGAGAATATTTGGATTGCCCCCGAGTCGCCCCCTCCAGAAACCGTAGCTCAAGACGGCTTCCCGCTGGTCGCCCGAATGAATGGGCCGGCCCTGCGCGACGGATGCACCGGTAACATCGAAAAAGTTATCTGTTATCCGGGCCCCCCAGACGCGATGAGTATTATCGCCGCGACGCCAGTTTGCTTCGGTTTCGGGATTGACGCCGGCCAGGCCTTCAAAGAGATGGGCGTCCTTCAAAAACCGGTATTGTGCAGGATCGGCGTTGCTGTTTCCGCCGAGGATGACATAAGCGAGGCTCGGTGAATCGCGAACAGACGGGCGGCTGAAGAGAAACTCCATGGTCAGGCTGAAGATGGCGAGGTTCGCGCCGATTCCGAGAGCAAGCGAAAGAACCGCGGCTCCTGCGAATGCCGGATTTCTGCGCACAGCACGACCGCCGTATCTGAGATCTGCTAGAAGATCTTCCAGCAAAAAGAACTGCCACGAGCTACGGCTATCCTCCCGAAGGCGGCTCTGAGCTCCAAATTCCCGGCGCGCCTGCGCGCGCGCAGCACTTTCTGGGAGGCCGGACCGCACCAGTTCTTCCACCCGCGTATCCAGGTGGAACCGGATTTCTTCGTCGAGTTCCAACTGGAATGTCTTACGCCGGCCCAAATAACCTAATCGCCGTTTTACTTCTTTCCATCTCCACATAACGACCTCAAGCAGAATGCATGACCTGAAAAATGGCATTTACCAGGCTTTGGAATTGCTTCTCTTCCTGACGGAGGACCGATCGGCCTTCCGGCGTAAGTTGATAGAAGCGTGCCTTACGATTGTTCTCTGAAGTCCCCCACTCGGCCGTGACCCAACCTTTCACGAGCATCCGGTTCAGCGCCGGATAGAGAGAACCTTCTTCGATACTGAGCGCCTCGCTCGACGACTCTTTAATGCGCCGCGCGATCGCATAGCCGTGCATTGGTCCCCGCACCAGGATCCGCAGTATGAGCATGTACAGAGTCCCGGGCAGTAATTCCAACGGTTGGTCGACCATGATTGCTCCCTTGTCTAAACTATGTATAGTCCAGAAAGGGGAGCGAAGGCAAGCGTTTTGTGTTGCTAACTTTCGTCTTACTAGCGAGACCGTATGTTTCGCCGCGAGAAGTTTGGAAGTGTCCAGACAAACGTAAGCGCGGCAATGACACCGAGACAAAGGCAGCCGCAATGCTTCCTGAATACACACCAATGCTCAGCAGATGAGCTATAAATAATTTTCTATCTTCCGCCAGAAGCGCGTCTCGGCTTCTCAAATGACCGTGAACACTGAGTCGAAGACACATGAACGACAGCGCGACTACGAGGAGCGACGCCGCATACACCTCGACCGCGAAATCGGAGAATTGCTTGTCAACGACGTATGCCGTGCTGAGTGGCAGAAGAGAAAGACAAAAAAGAAAGCCGAGGTTCGCGCATTGCATCACATGTTCGGCCGTTTCAACACGCTTTATGAGCTGCTGATGGTTCAGCCAGTAGATGCCAGTGAACGAAAACGAGAGCAATAGATTAGGAGCCCGGGAAGAAGCGCACGCAGTCCCGGCAGACCGTCCTCATGCGGAACCTTGATCTCCAGCACCATGACGGTAATGATGACTGCAATCACTCCGTCGGAAAAGGCTTCAAGTCGGATGGGCTTGGCCCTTTAGCAGCGTCCTCTTTTCTAAACACGTTCCAGATTACTTGCTTGGAGCCGATTGGCTGGAACGCTTCCGCTGGTCTTCTTTGGCGTCTATCGCCTTTTGCTGCCCAAACCTTTCTTTCACTCCCCAACCGCCGCCTCCTGGAGTTTCAATACGGATGACACTCCCGGACGAAGCCGACAGGCTGCACTTGCTCGGAAGTTCCGACTCCGTCTGTCCCTGGATAAGCGTGGTCACGCCTCGTTTCCCCGGCGCTCCGCCAGCCAGCCCGTATGGCGGAATCTTGCGCCGGTCCGCCAGCAGCGTAACTTGTGCGTCGCTCAGTAGCTCGATTTCACGGATCAGGCCATCGCCTCCGCGATACATTCCGTCCCCGCCTGAGCCTGGACGGTAGCTGTAGCGCTTCACGCGAAGAGCATAGGCATATTCCAGAGCCTCCGCGGGCGTGTTGAGCGAGTTCGTCATGTGAGTGTGAACGCCCGAAAGCCCATCGGAAGTAGGGCGCGCGCCCATGCCGCCCGCCACTGTTTCGTAATATGCGAACGGTGCACCGGATCGGGGATCGATTCCGCCAATCGTCAGATTGTTCATGGTGCCTGAACTCGCGGCGGGCACACGCTCCGGCAGTGCTTGCGCCAACGCACGCATGAGAACATCTACAGTTCGTTGCGACGTTTCGACATTGCCTCCCGCGACCGGCGCTGGGGGAAGTGCATTAACGATCGTGCCTGGCGGGGCAAATACTTCAATCCGATTCATGATGCCCGCAGTAGCTGGTGTTTGAGGCGGAAGCAGGCATCGAAAAACATAAAAAACCGCCGAATAGGTAATGGCGAACACCGCATTGATGCTGCTTTCAACTTGAGGGCTGGTACCTGTGAAATCGATGCGGGCGCGTTGCGATTCCGGATCGAATGTAATCGCGACAGCGAGTCGAATCGGAGTCTCTTCGACGCCGTCGTCGTCCATGAAGTCTTCCGCCGAAAACGTGCCTGCCGGCGCACGCGCAAGTTCGTTCCCCACGAGAAGTTCCGAATAATCGAGGAGGTCCTGCGTGAGCTTCGGAATGGCGTCGGATCCGTATTTCGAGACGATTTCGTGAAGTCTGACTTGACCCACTCGGCAGGCGCCGATCTGTGCTGTGAGATCACCCTCGCGTTCCACTGGTGTGCGGACGTTGTAAAGCAGCAGGTCCAGCACATCCTGAACTACCTCTCCCTCGCTCACGATCTTGATGGGTGGGATGCGAATGCCCTCCTGATAAATTTCGCGGCACGGACCCATGGACCCTGGGTATTGGCCGCCGACGTCGGCATGGTGAGCCCTTGCCGCCACATACAGCAGCGGCGCTTTACTCTCGTCCTCAAAGACGGGAAGCACCATGGTGATGTCCGGCAGATGGGTTCCGCCGGCATACGGATCGTTCAGAATGGCGATGTCGCCGGGCCTGAATTCAACCCGGTCGATCGCTGTCCGTACCGACATGGGCATCGAGCCAAGATGGACAGGCATATGATCGCCCATTGCGATAGCGCGCCCGGACGCATCGAATACTGCGCAGGAATAATCGCGCCGTTCTTTGATATTGGGCGAAAAGGATGTGCGCCGTAAGGCCGCGCCCATTTCCTCCGCAACCGAATGCACGACACTTTTGAAGATGGCGAGCTCGACAGGATTCGACCTCACTGGCCAACCTCGATCAAGAAGTTCTCGTACCCGTCAATGGTGAGAAAGCAACCTGGAGGCAGAGCGGTTGTTGCGCTGTATTCAACCACGACTGCGGGTCCGTGAATCCGGTCGCCGCAATGCAGCTTGTGTCGCTCATAAACGCCACTTTCGATCGATTGTTCACCGAAGATCACCGGGCGCGATTTCAATAACGCCTGCGCGCCATCCCCGGATGTTACGGCGCGTTTGTGGAAAGGCACGCGCGCATGCTCGACCGTCATGCGCAGCCGTATGTTGACTACCTCCACAATTCTTTTTTCATCCGCATAGCCGTAACGTTGCCGGTGCGCCCGATGAAAATGTGCGATCGCATCCAGACTCGCAGGCACGTTGAGTTCATAACCCTGTCCGCGATACCGCAGATCCAGTGATCGGTTCGCAATTCCTCCGGCAGACAGGTCCTGCTCCGCTCGCCGTTCGAGCTCGCGAAAATGCCTTTCGAGATCGTCGTTCGGCGTAAGCATCACCGTCTTCGAATAGTCACGCACGGTATCGGCTAACAAGATGCCCACTGCCGAGAGCGCTCCGGGCAGTGCCGGCACCAGCACGCGGCGGATGCCCAGCGACTTGGCGATCGAACAGGCGTGCAGCGGTCCCGCGCCGCCAAACGCGACCAGCGTGAACTCGCGTGGATCATGGCCCCGTTCCACCGAGATCAGCCGAATTGCCTGCTGGATAGCCGTCTCGGCGAGCGAAACGATCCCGGAGGCAAAGAGCTCGGCCGACGACAGGTCGTGTCGCGCCCTACCCATAAGCTCACGTGTGCGCTGCTCAGCGAGTTTCATCTTGCCGTCGAGAAACTGGTCCGCTTGAACTCGGCCGAGTATCAGATTGGCGTCCGTGACCGTTGGCTCGGTACCACGCCCATAGCAGATTGGACCGGGAATCGCGCCCGCGGATTCGGGTCCAACGTGCAGCAATCCGGCATTGTCAAAGCGCGCGATCGAACCGCCCCCGGCTCCAACTGTATGAATGTCGAGCATGGGAACACTGATCGGGATATTGTCAATTCTTGTCTCGCTCGTAATGCGCGGGCCGCCTTCACCGGAATCGATCAGAGCAACGTCGGTCGAGGTGCCGCCCATGTCGAAGGTGATGATCTTGTCGAAGCCTGCCAGGCCTGCGACGTGGTATGCCCCGATCACGCCTCCGGCCGGACCCGATAGCACCGTACGCACCGGCTGTTCAGAAGCGAACCTTGCATCGATGATGCCCCCGGAGGATTGCATCACCTCGAACCGCGATGCCGAACCCAGACGCTCTTCGACAGACCGCAGATAAGCGCCTGTTCGCGGCGCCAGATAGGCATTCATGCATACCGTCGCGGCCCTCTCATACTCGCGAAACTCGGGCAGGATGACGTGCGAAACCGAGACCGGCAATTGTAAAGGAGCAAGCGCCTCAGCGACCCTAGCTTCATTTGTCGGATTGGCGAACGAGAACAGCAGTGAGATGGCAATCGCTTCAGCCCCGCTCAATCGAATGCTTTCGCGCAGTGTTGCAAGTTCCTCTTGTGAAGGATGGAGAAGAATTCTTCCTTCCGCACTCGTCCGCTCGCGGACGCCGAAACGAAGCCCCGCAGGGACCAGCGCCGGTGGTTCGGGCGCGAGCCAGTTGTAAAGATCGGTTCGAGCCTGCCGCCCGATCGCGATCGTATCTTCAAACCCGGCCGTGGTCACGAATGCGACTTTGGCGCCCGTACGCTCGAGCACCGTGTTGGTCGCCACCGTCGTTCCATGGCGGACTTGCGGTGACCGGTCGCTGGCAATCGTTCGTACCGCCTCAAGTAATGCCATGCCAGGATCTTGCGGGGTCGAAAACACTTTTAACGCCCGGACCGTATGATCCTGGAGATATACGCAATCGGTGAACGTGCCGCCGGTATCGATCGCAATCTGCACGAGTTCTTATCCTAAGCCTTGTTCTAATGAGGTTTGTTCACACCCCTCGAGCTCACTCGGACTGAGCGGTCTGTTTTTGTTGCCACATTTTTCGGATGGATGCTCGACGGTATGGACGTCACGATTTTTACGTTCGTGCTCCCAAGCCTGATCGCCCTCTGGCACATCACGACTGGGCAAGCTGGCCTACTCGGATCCTCAACTCTCGTAATCTCGTCCGTTGGAGGATGGCTCGCAGGGTTGTTGGCCGATCGCTACGGCCGTGTCAAGATTCTGCAAGTGACCATCGCCTGGTTTGCAGTGTTCACCTTTCTTAGCGGATTTACTCAATCGTTTGGACAGCTTCTCGTCGTTCGCGGACTACAGGGTATCGGCTTCGGCGGAGAGTGGGCGGTGGGGTCGGTCCTGATGGGCGAAACGATTCGCGCCGAGCATCGCGGCAAAGTCGTTGGCGCGGTTCAATCGGGCTGGGCTCCGGGATGGGGAATCGCGGCAGTCTTCTTCGTCATTTTCTATTCGACCCTGTCGGTGGCACGTGCCTGGCGAGCCATGTTCTGGATTGGAATCCTGCCGGCCCTGTTGATCTTCTATATTCGGGGACGGATCGAGGAGCCCGAAGTCTACCTTCGAAGCCGGCAGCTTTCCCCCGGCAGAGTTCGCCAGATGTTCGCCTCTCCGCTCCTTTCCACGACAGTTCTGGCTTCGTTGCTTGCGCTCGGTGCCCAGGGCGGATACTACGCCATCATGATCTGGTTACCCTTATTTCTTAAATCCACGCACAACCTCTCTGTGCTTTCCACTGGCTGGCACCTCGGGGTTGTCATCTTGGGTTCGTTTTTAGGATATCTGGCCAGCGCAGATATGACGGATCGGTTCGGCCGCCGCCCGACGCTCATCCTTTTCGCCGTTTGTTCATTCTTGACTGTTTGGGGGTATACAGTTCTACCGCTCGACGGTCTGCTCATGCTTCTGCTTGGCTTCCCACTGGGCTTCTTCGCCTCAGGAGGTTTCAGCCCGTTGGGTTCGTTTTTCACGGAGCTCTATCCGACCTCAGTACGCGCTTCCGCCCAAGGCTTTGTTTATAACGTCGGCCGGGGAATAGGAGCACTCTTTCCCGCGCTCGTTGGTTTCCTCGCTGCAGACATGCCGCTCGGGCATGCCATCGCCATATTCGCCTTGTCTGCGTATGTCCTGATGGCCGCATCCGCCTGGGCCCTCCCTGAAACGCGTGGCAAACACCTTTCCGTCTGATACAACGACAGTAGTGCCCATTGTTACCCAAGACTTGCCGGTCGATCGCCTGAGCGCGCCCGAGAAACGGCGAATCCTCGTCATTGACGACGAGGTCGACATCCGGGAGAGTCTGGAGTTGCTCCTGACCGGCGAAAACTATCAAGTTGACCTGGCGGAAACCGCCACCATCGGTCTTCAGAAATTCGAAGCCGGCGCCTACGATCTCGTGTTGCTCGATCTCATGCTTCCGGATCGCTCGGGCATGGAAGTTCTCGCCGACATCCGCCAGCGCGACTCGGAAACACCGATCTTCATGCTGACCGCCTACGGCTCGGTCGAGGTAGCGGTTCGAGCGCTCAAGGCTCACGCCAACGATTATTTCGCCAAGCCTTGGGACAACGAAAAGTTGCTGATCGAAATCGACCGCATGATTTCGAAAGGCCGGCTCGAACGCGAGAACACGCAACTGAAACGCGCGCTCAAGCAGCGCTATGCCTTCCCAAATATCGTCGGCAAGAGCGAGCGCATGGTGCGGCTTCTCGATCAGGTTGCTCAAGTCTCGCCTAGCCGGGCCACGATCCTCATCACGGGCGAGACAGGAACCGGCAAGGAACTGATTGCCAAAGCAATTCACGCTAACTCCGCGCGGTCCGATCAGGCATTCATCCCCGTCAATAGCGGCTCGCTTCCCTCGGAGATGCTGGAATCCCTGCTGTTCGGGCACATCAAGGGTTCGTTCACCGGCGCGATCGCTAATCGTAAGGGCTATTTTGAGTCTGCCAACCGGGGCACAATCTTCTTTGATGAGGTCGGAACGGTTGGGCCTGAGATTCAGGTGAAGTTGCTCCGCGTCTTGCAGGACCGTGAATTTATGCCGCTCGGCTCGAACGACACGGTACGCGTGGATGTGCGCATAATCGCGGCAACGAACGTGGATCTCCGCAAACTGGTGGAAGAGGGCAAGTTTCGCGAGGATCTTTATTATCGGTTGAATGTCATCAATCTGAATCTTCCTGCATTACGCGACCGCAAAGACGATATCCCTCTTCTCATCGACTTCTTCTTCACGCGCTTTTGCCGCGAAAACGAAAAATTCCTGAATAATGAAGGCCGCTCGGTGCTCAGCTTCGAACCGGAGGCTATGCAGGTTCTTTTGGAACACAATTGGCCCGGCAATGTCCGGGAACTCGAGAATGTCGTGGAACGGGCTGTGGTCCTTGCCACCTCATCATCAGTTCCCGCTCACGTGCTTCCCGACTATTTGCAACAGGCAAGCGGGATGCGTATCTCTCGCGACGTGAACGGCGCGCTATCCCCGGACGCCTCTCTGTTTGAGATCGTCGCCGATTTCGAACGCCGGAAAATAATCGAGGCGCTCGAAGAGGTGAACAACAGCCAGACAGAAGCCGCCGAGATGCTGAAGATACCCCTTTCCACGCTAAATCAGAAGATCAAACGGCTCAACATAGAAGTCAAGCGGCGCGCTTCGAGCTGAGGCCGAGCCGGCAAAATTCTTCAGGCAGCTGTAATAATTAGCCTCCTCCTCCGTCTTTAGGACTGAAAAAGGAATGGGGGACATGCTACAACTGGCGACGGGAGAGAGCACCGTTCTAACCAATCCAACACAGTTCAGCAGGCTCTTCGAAGAATATAACGGCCTGATCTTTCGCACGGCATACCGAATTACCGGGAGTGCAGCCGATGCCGAGGATGTACTGCAGACCATTTTTCTGCGTCTGGTGCGCCGCGATGCCAAGGACGACCTCGCGAGCGAGGAAAGTTACTTCCGTCGGGCCGCGGTCAATGCTTCACTCGATATTTTGCGGGGGCGCAAGTCGGATGCTCAGGTCGCGCTCGAGGATGCTGGCCTTTCTGGTCCCGGTACGGCGGAAGGAAACGAAACGCGCGACTGCCTGCGCCGTGCCTTTGCCCAGTTAAGCCCGAGGTCCGCCGAGATTTTTGTGCTGCGCTACCTCGAAGGCTTTTCCAATCAGGAAATTGCGCGCATGCTCGATATGTCTCAAGTCCTTGTGGCGGTCACTCTCCACCGTACACGGCGTCGCCTACAGAAAGAAATCCGTTCCTACACAGGAGGCAAGCCATGAAACAACAAGATTTGGATCAGATTCTCGCCGATATGCGCGCTCAGGAGCCGCCGGAAGGTGCCATTCACAGCGCTGGGAAACGCGTATTCCGGAATGTCTTCGATACGGCCTATCTGTCGGAACGCGTCGAGCGGATTAAAGGCTGTGCCGATTTTCGGAAGCTGATTCCCTCGTACTTGGACCGTAGTCTCGCGGCGGCGCGCGTTTCACTGCTCGAAGACCACATTAGTCAGTGTGTAGAGTGCCGCAGAGTCTTGCGACAGGAAAGGGAAGGGAATCGAGCGGAGCAGGTGATTCCTGTTGCATCTGCTAAGAGCCAGAAGCGGCACCCTATCCTGCCGTGGGCCCTCGCGGCATCATTAGCCGCAGGGACGGCGATTGGTGTCACCGGAGCCTTCAACGGGCTGCTTCCGGGGCAACACGCAGTACGTGCGACAGTCGTGAGCGTGCAAGGCACGTTGTACAAAGTCTCGGATGTCGGGTCTTCTCTGCTTGAGGCAGGCGCGGTGATCAGGAATGCTGAAGAACTGCGTACGGCGAAAGGGTCGCGGGCGATCTTTCGATTGGTAAATGGCGCCCAGGTGGAAATGGGCGAACGTTCGGATGTGTCGGTTTCGCGGAGCTGGCGCGGAACTTCGCTGGATGTCGAACGAGGCCAAATCATTGTGCAGGCAATCCAAAACGGAAGCCGGCCATTTCTCGTAGCCGCCGGAGACCTGCGCGTTCCTGCGCAAAACTCCGTTTTTGCTGTGAACCGTGGTGTTAAAGGCACGCGGGTCGCAATGGCTAAGGGCTCGGCAAAAATTCAGAATGGCGAAAGAGCGATGCAGCTCGAAGCCGGTGAACAGGAGAATGCAGGCTATCGGCTAGTGAATGCCTCACTGAATTCCGAGTTCGCCTGGAGCCAGAACGCCGACTACTACACAAGCCTCCTCAAAGACATCTCGACTTTGCAGAAGCAGATTCAAGCCATTCCTTCTCAGCCGCTCCGCTATTCTCCGGCTTTAGCAAAGTATTTGCCTGCGAACACGAAAGTCTATGCCGCAATCCCAAACTTGGGTGGAACGCTTACAGAAGCAAAGCGGCTCTTTGATCAGCGCGTGGCGGAAAGCGAAGTGCTTCGTGACTGGTGGCAGCGGCAACCGGCTTCGCGCAATGGCGACCTGGATCGTGCGTTGGATCAAATTGGCGCTATCAGCCAATATCTCGGAGATGAGATCGTGATCTCGATGGCATCTCGAGCGGGGCAGAACACGAAGCCTCTGTTCCTGGCGGCGGTTCGTCAATCGGGCCTGCGAGAGTACGTGCAGCAAAACATCCCGCAGGGGGCGGATGTACGTTTCGTGGACGCTGCGTCGACACCTGCTGCCGCGGGACAGAATTCTCTGTTCATTTCGCTCAGCGATAATCTGGTCATTGCCTCGCCAGATTTGACTGCGGTTCGAGCCGTGATGCAAGGAGTCGCGAATCCGGCCGGTGGTGATTTTATACAGACTCCGTTCTACCAGCGGATAGCGCATTCCTACAGCATCGGTGCAGGATATCTTCTGGCGATAGACATGGAACAAATCATTCCCAAATCCGTTCCTACAGCCAAGGGAGTTCCGCCCGGGTTCGACAATATGCAATATCTGGTGCTCGAACGGCGCGACGTATCCGGCGATACGGAGAATCGTGCAACACTTTCGTTTATGGGCGCACGGCAGGGTGTGGCCTCGTGGTTGGGCGCTCCAGGAGCGATGGGTTCGCTTGATTTCGTGACTCCGGAAGCAAATTTTGCGTTTTCTGCAGTTATGAAAACTCCTCTGAAGATCGTGCAGGAGCTGATCAACTACGCTGCGCAGAATGATGCAAACGCTACTCAAAAAATGGGGGGTCTCGAAAACCAATTGGGAGTCCGGCTGGCGGACGATATCGCGGCGCCAATCGGCGGGGATATTACTTTCGCGATCGATGGTCCGCTGGTGCCCATTCCTTCCTGGAAACTGGTGATAGAGGTATATGATGCAAATCGTCTGCAACAGACGATTGCCACCCTGGTGGATCATTTCAATCAGCATGCCAGTGAGAATACTGGAAAGCTCGAGCTTTCTTCGAGCGAAATGAACTCGCGGATTTTCTACTCTTTGCGGAATACAAAAACACCGGCCATGCAAGCTGTTTACACGTTCGTTGATGGGTATTTGCTGGCGGGTCCGAGCGCGGCCAATCTTGTGCAGGCTATTAGCAATCGAGAGGCAGGCTTCACGCTCGCGTCTTCGTCCGCTTTCCGGCAGCAGCTTCCGAACGACAGTTATACGAACTTCTCGGCGATCATCTACCATAACGCAGGTAAGTCGCTGACCGAGGCCGCCAACCAGTTGAAATCGTCGGCAAATGTACCGCAGAAGCAGCGGCAGACCCTCGCGGCACTGATTGCTGCATCTGGACCCGGCCTGGTTTGCGTGTATGGCGAGCCGGATCGCCTCGTGGCCGCGACCAAAGGGTCATTCCTCGGCTTTAACATCGGCACGCTGGCCGGCATCGAACAGGGGCGCCCGGTTTTGCCGCTGATCGCTTCCAGCGCCCGAAACTCTCTTCGCCAGTGATGGATACATCCGCCATTTCCCTCGGACCTCAAGCGGCGGCCGCGCGTGAAAGCTCTAGCGGCGCGCCGCCTGTTATTGAATTAGACAAGCTTTCCGTCCGTCTGGCCGATCGCGACATTTTGCGCGAGATCACCTGCTCATTTACCGGCCGCACCATCGGTATGCTTGGTCCAAACGGAGCCGGTAAATCGACCCTCATCAACACTCTGCTTGGTTTCTGGCCGATCGCTTCGGGATCGGCCCGCGTTTTTGGCGCCGATATCAGTTCCCAAGCCGCAAAAGTTCGCGCGCTGATCGGGTACATGCCCGAAAATGACGCATTCATCAGCAACATGACGGCTGTCGCGTTTATCCGGATGATGGCCGAGTTATCCGGTTTGCCCACCGGGATGGCATTGGAGCGCGCTCATGAGGCACTGTTTTACGTGGGCCTTGGAGAAGCTCGCTATCGCAAGCTAGGCACCTACTCGCTTGGAATGAAGCAGCTCGCTAAGCTCGCCCAGGCTATTGCTCACGGGCCGAAGCTCCTCATTCTTGACGAGCCGACTAATGGACTCGACCCGCCGGCGCGCCAGCGCATGATCCGTCTCGTCAAAGAGATGCGAGATAGCCGGGAAATGCACATCATTCTCTGTTCTCATCTGCTGCGCGACGTAGAAGAGACATGTGAGGAGGTCGTGATTCTGAAGCGGGGCCGCGTCGTTCATTATTCGAATCTGGAAGATGAACGCCGCTCGAATCGGCGATTTCTGGAACTCGAACTGCGTGGCGAGGCCGATCCCTTTGTGGCGGCCGTCGAGGCACTCGGCTGTGAATCTGCTCCGGGCGTCTTTAACAGAATCAAGCTGGTCCTTGCCGAAAACGTGGAGGTTCGAGACATTTACCGCATCGCAGGAGAACAGCAGGTTCAGCTTCGACGCGTAAACTTCCGTCGCGACACCCTGGAGGACATTTTCCTTAAAGCCATGGAGAACGAGAATGGCCGTATATAAACGAACCTATCGCGGCTACACGGGACCGCTCACTCCCGCGTGGTCTCGTTTCCTGGTCCTTTACCGCGCTTCCCGCCGGACAGTGTTTCGTTCGAAGTTCTCTACCACGCTCTTTGTTCTCTCATTCTTCTTTCCGCTGCTCTGCTTGCTTGGCGTCTACGCCAACGCGCACCTCGATGCCTTTTCCTTTTTGGGTCGGCACAGTGGACCTTTTCTAAGTATCGACAACACTTTTTTCTTCGTTTTCTTAAGCGTCCAGAGCGGTCTCGCGTTCCTGCTCACGGCCTTTATCGGACCGGGACTCGTCTCTCCGGATCTCGCAAATGGAGCGCTCACGCTCTATCTATGCAGGCCCCTCACACGTACTGAATATATTCTCGGGAAGATGGCTGTTCTCGTGATCACGCTTTCCTGGATTACGTGGGTGCCCGGGCTGATCATATTTTTCGTTCAGGCCGGATTGGCAGGGGGAACCTGGCTTCGTTCCAATGCCTGGATCGCCAGTGGAATTTTTTGGAGTTCGCTGATCTGGATTCTGCTTTTGTCGCTTATCTCCATGGCACTTTCGGCCTGGGTGAAATGGCGCTTTGTCGCAGGAGCTCTTCTCTTGGCGATTTTCTTCATCGGAGCGGGTTTCGCTCAAGCCGTTAATCGCGTTCTCGGGACCAACCAGGGCTACCTGCTCGATATCGGGAGCCTGCACTCGATCATCGAACACGGATTGCTGCGCGATCGAACCGGGCAGCCGTTCTCCCTCACTGAAGCGTGGATCGCGCTGCTGATAATTTGCGGTTTCTTTCTCCTTCTTCTGTCGCGCAAGATCAAGCCGAATGAGGTCGTGCGATGAGCGGCGAAATCGTTTTTACCGATGTATCGAAGTTTTACGGCGAAGTTCTGGGCGTGAACCGGGTCAATTTGTCGATCCCTTCAGGTATTACGAGTCTTGTCGGCCCGAACGGTTCGGGAAAGACTACGCTCATGAATCTCATGACCGGCCTGATTCGCCCTTCGCGCGGGACTATCAGCATACTCGGCATTTCGACGGATCATCCCGAGGAACTTTTTCGTCTGGTTGGCTACTGCTCGCAGTTTGATTCTTTTCCGAAGGGTTTCACAGGGTACGAATTCATCTATTCGTATTTGAAGTTGTTTGGATATGACCAGGCGATGTGCGATGAACTCACGTGGCGTGCTATCGATCACGTTTCAATGCGCGAAGCTGCTCACCGGAAGATTGGCGGGTACAGCAAGGGCATGCGACAACGGATCCGTCTCGCCCAGGCCATCGCCCACAACCCGCGGGTACTCATACTTGATGAGCCCCTGAACGGTCTGGACCCCTTAGTGCGTTCGGAAACCATTGCGCTTTTCCGCACGTTCGCTCAGCAGGGCTTCCACGTTTTGCTTTCCAGTCACGTTCTTCATGAAGTGGACATCATTTCAGATCAGGTCATCCTCATGAGCGGCGGCTACGTCGTTGCCGAAGGCAATATTCGAGATGTTCGCGGCGAGATTCGCGACCAGCCTATGCAGATTCTGATTCGCTGCAGCTACCCGTCTGACCTTGCCGCGCATTTTTTTGAAGAAGATCATGTCGTTGAAGTGCGTTTGCACGCGGACCGCCAGGGGCTTCTCGTCAAAACCAGTGACCCTGAACGTTTCTATCTCGCTATGAACAATCTCGCGCTTGACCATGCAGGTATCGAATCGGTCGCTCCGGTTGACGATGATGTGAACTCTGTCTATGAGTACCTCGTCGGGACGGAGGAGGCGACACGATGAACCCGCTGTGGACCACACAGATACTCGCTGTGATTCGGCTCGAGCTGCGGAAAACATTTCTGGCTCGCCGCGGGTTGTGGATTTACTTTCTGGCGCTCGCTCCGGTAGCTTTGTTTTTGCTGAAATCGATTGTAGACATGCGCTTCAGAGCCATGGGCCGTCAGACGATCAGTTTGAGCCAGGGCAATTACATCTTCGCAGGCGTTTTTCAGTTTTTCTTCATCCGGCTGGCAGTGTTCTTCGGTTGTCTCGGAATCTTCATGAATCTCTTCCGGGGCGAAATGCTCGATAAGAGCCTCCATTTCTATTTGCTTTCGCCGGTGAGGCGCGAGGTGCTGCTGGTTGGCAAGTATCTAGCTGGCCTGGTGGCCGCAATCGTCATTTTTACAAGTAGCGCGGCTCTTCAGATAGTAGCGCTTTTCTGGGAATTCGACGCCCACACCATCTCGCATTATCTTTACCAGAGTCACGGGGCTTCGCACCTGCTCGCATATCTGCTCGTTACCGCGCTGGCTTGTATTGGCTACGGGGGTGTCTTCCTCGGCGCCGGTTTATTGTTCAAAAATCCGATTATCCCCGCGGCTTTTGTGCTGATCTGGGAGGCTGCCAACCCGGTTCTGCCTTCGCTGCTCAAGAAATTCAGCGTGATTTATTACTTGAAATCGCTTTGCCCGGTCAATATTCCTCTCGATCCGGGTATGCCGCCGCTCATAGCGCTTCTCGTCTCGAACGCGGAGCCCGTTTCTGCTTACCTTGCAGTTTTTGGTTTGCTCGCGCTTTCCGCAGTGGTGCTTTTCCTTTCCATGAAACAGGTCCGGCGACTCGAAATTAACTATACAACCGACTGAGACGACAGCCCGGTGAAGATGTTTCATCGTGCGGAGGCAACTTCGGTTCACCTTCAATAGAGTTTGAACTACCCTCAGCCATCGGATTGCGCGTGGCAGGGAGGTGAGGTTTGAAAAGAACTCGGCCGTAGAGTATCCGTTTCGCTCCGCCCGCAATCGGCAAGAGCCTTCATGGCTCACATTCGCCGTCGAAAGTGAATGAGTCTAACCGTTGCAACCTCGGCATTGTAAACTAACGAAAGCGGCCACGAGCGGGAGTAACTCAATGGTAGAGTCACAGCCTTCCAAGCTGTTGGTTGCGAGTTCGATTCTCGTCTCCCGCTCCATAGTTTCAACAACTTGCAAGACCTCCAACTTCACGCCTTTACTCCGTTTACTCCGTTTTCGTTTTTGAGCCCGTTTTGGACTGCCTTTTTCCGGAAGCCACGAACTCGAAGTCATCGTCTTTTGGAGCGTCGATGACCGCTGATTCGAGCTTCGTTACGGCCTCGATTTTCTGATCGAGGTCGCTAATAGCGTAGACGCTGAGGCTGACGCCTAGCCCATGCCCACGCTGGTCTGCTGATACTTTGTCGTCCACTTTCGCCTTCCGCGAAAGGCTTGCGTTCGTCCGCCGCAACACTTGGAAATTTACCCAACCCAACCCGAGTTGCTTAAGGCGGGGTCGAATCTTCCGTTTCCAATGATTGTTGGGCCGAAGAGGCGTGACGCCGCTTTCAGAACTGAACAGATAAGCGGTTTCCCGCTGCTCACCAAGAAAGGTTCTCCAGACGTTCATATCAGCAATCGTTCCCGGTGCAAGGCCGACGGTTCGAGACGTGTTCTTGCCTTTTCGCCCTTTCGGTGTGTCGATGTTGGTGCTGCCATAGAGCCGTTGGTCGATAACAACCGAACTTTCTCGAATCTTCCCAAATTGAATGGCAAAGATTTCGCCCGGCCGCATGCCATCAAAAACGGCCATCCGAAAGACGAGCCGCTCGCGAACATCCAAAACACTGAGAGCTAATAGGACCTCATCCTTCGACATCGCACGTCTCGTCGGCGCTGCTTTACAAGCCGGTATGAATAGCGCTTCCGCCGGGTTGAAGTCCACAATACCGTCGCTCGCCGCCATCTTGAAGATCGCGTTCAGATGCCAGCGAAGATGCCCAACGATGCTTGAGGAAAGGCTCACAGCCTTCTGGTTCAGGAATCGCTGCATGTCATTCCGGCCGATTGCAGAAAATAGCTGATTGCCAAATGCAGGGATGAGATATCGAACGATGTCCGGCTCGGAGGTGCTTCTGGTGGACTCCTTCCATTTCTGACGATACGCCGGAAGGAATACATTCTGTAGGTTGTGTTGCGAAAAACGCCGGACTGACGTGCGGTAGGGTAGGTCGATGCCGATCACGGCCTCCGATCCGTTTTTTTGGCGACACTACGAAGGCGAAATCATCCTGCTTTGTGTTCGTTGGTATCTCCGTCTGCCGCTCAGCTATCGGCATCTGGCGAGCATGATGGCCGAGCGCGGTCTCCCCCTGCACGCTTCTTGTGTCTGGCGGTGGGTGCAGGTCTACGCACCGGAACTGGATAAGCGCTGTCGCCCGCATCTGAAACCAACCAACAAATCCTACCGGGTCGACGAAACATATATTAAAGTGAAAGGCCGAGACCGATACCTGTACCGGGCGGTAGAGTCGAACGGACAGACGATCGATTTTCTGCTCGCTGCCAAACGCGATGCCGCTTCAGCCAAACGATTCTTTCGCAAGGCGTTGGTGGAATCAGCGAACCTTCAACCGCGAGTGATCAACGTGGACAAGAACCCTGCTTATCCGGCGGCCATCGCCCAGCTGAAGGCCGAGGGAGCGGTGCGCCGCCGGTGCCAGGTCCGGCAATGTAAGTACTTAAACAACATCCTTGAACAAGATCATCGAACCGTAAAGCAACGCACCCGATTAGCGATGGGCTATGGCTCATTTCGCAGTGCCTGGCGTACCTTGCAGGGTATCGAAGCCGTACACATGATTCGCAAGGGAAGAGTCAGGTGGGTGGGAAATCGGATATCGCGGGGCAAGCCAAGTTCATTGACAAACTATTCGGAATTGCGAAGTAGTAGAGAACCACTAACTGCGCGCATCCTCCACAGCCTAATTGTCCCAGCCGAGTTTTTCGCACACAATCCTGAGGAGCAACCGGACGAATCGAAAACACGAACAGGAAAAGGACCGCCATGTCTCCGATTCTTTCCTGCATCCCGCTTCCCGTCAACCGGTTACGCGCGGATCGAATATTGGCGAAGCACAACTCGTTCTGCAGCAGGATTTGCTGATTCACCATTCCGGTAACGAAGGCTAATAGCCGCGCCACTTGTGTGTTCTTCATCGAAAGCGACCATCATAGCCTCCTTCCATTCTCAACACGCTTGAGTATTTTGACCCTAGTGCGACCAGCGAAAGGCTGGCATGTTCAGTGGGAGGTGAGTCCCACCGGGGAAAGAGTCGGAACCCCGTAGCTTGGGTTGCATTCGTGGAGGAAACGAAGCGGATGAAGCCAATCGACAAAGCCGCCCTTGGGGCGGTGAGCGAGTCACCGGGCCGCAACGAAAGTGAACCCATAGGTGGCCTCGATAAAATTCACTCCGAAGGCCGAGCCCACTATGGTCGGGCGAAGGCTGGATGAGTTTCGCAAACTGACTGATGCGAGACGTCGCTTCGGCGGGGTGGTAGGGGCAGCACGGTGACAAGGACATGCCGGGCAACTGGTGAAACCGTCCTCGTCCCAACGAGAAATCGTTGGAGCAAGGTAGATCGTATAACCGGCGCAACCGGGAAAGCAGTCGAAGGCGAGACGGTGGCGGCCAGGCCCGCAGTAGCGAAAGAAGCAGGGTAATGCCTGCGGAGCGAAGGGGCCTTGCTGCACAACAAAGTCTAATTCAACACGGGAGGCAAGGGTGAGATGAGAAAGGCACCCATCAGTTTGCAAGACCTGAGACGAAGACTATACATCAAGGCGAAGACCGAACCGACTTGGCGGTTCTGGGGTTTGTATGTGCACGTTTGTAAGCAGGAAACGCTGCGCGAAGCTTATCGGTTAACCAAGGCCAACAATGGAGCACCAGGAATTGATGGTGTGACGTTCGCGGCAGTGGAGGCCGAAGGCGCAGCGGCGTTTCTAGATCAACTTCGCAAGGAGTTGATGGAGCGGACATATCGACCACAGAGGGCACGCAAGGTGGAGATACCGAAGGACGGGAACAAAGTTCGCGTGCTTTCGATTCCATCTATTCGGGACCGGGTGGTCCAGGGAGCATTGAAGCTGATCCTGGAACCGATCTTCGAGGCTGAGTTTCAACCGGGTCGTATGGCTACCGGCCCAAGAAGTCAGCGCACGCTGCGATTCAACGCGTGAAGCAAGCGATTCTGGAAGGCAAGACCTATGTCATCGATTTTGATTTGCGGTCCTACTTTGACACAGTGAAACATTATATTGTGCTGGAGAAGGTGGCACGACGAGTCGATGACAGTGCGGTGTTGTGGCTCCTGAAAGTGCTGTTGCAGGCGTCAGGGAAGCAAGGCGTTCCTCAGGGTGGAGTGATCTCGCCGCTGCTCAGTAATCTCTATCTTAATGAGGTAGACAAGATGCTGGAACGCGCGCGACAAGTCACTCGGCATGAGCGGTGGACGGCTGTGGAGTATGCCCGTTTTGCCGATGATATGGTGATCCTGGTAGATTCGCGGCCGCGCCAGCAATGGCTTCGACAGGCAGTGGAGCGGCGGTTGCGGGAGGAATTGGCCAAGCTACAAGTGGAAGTGAACGAGGACAAGAGCCGTAAGGTGGACTTACAGCGGGACGAGAGTTTCGGATTCTTAGGCTTTGAGTTCCGTGGATCCGGAGTCACCGGGGACGATGGATGCCGTTGCTATTGCCGAAAAGCAAGAAGCGAACAGCATTGCTACACAAGCTCAAAGCAATATTCGACGTCTCTCGGTCTCAGCCGGTAAGGGGGGTGATTGAAAAGATCAATCCGATCTTACGCGGTTGGGTGCAATATTTCGCGATCGGCCACTCGAGTCGGTCTTTCTCGTTCATTCGCCAGTGGGTAGAAAAGAAGATTCGGCGCCATCTGGCCCGCGCGTGTCAACGTCGAGGTTTCGGCTGGAAGCGATGGAGCAGGGAATGGCTATATGGCACGTTGGGCCTCTTCACGGAGTACCGCGTAGCGTATCGTGGCTCGGCCTCTGCAGTTGCACCGGTTTGATAGGTCCCATAACCCTTGTTGTGAAATGTGCAGGAGCGCGTAGTGCGGGAAAGCCGCACGCTACGTGCGATGTGGCGGGCGCTGGAAACGGGGCCACGGCACCTCCTAAACGGGCACGAAGAGGGAAACCTCGGATACAAGCCAAGGAGGTGCCTACGGGCCGCCGCGCCAGTGCTCGACCCTACCGACGGCCGATCGTCTATCAAAAGGTCGCGGGCCAGCAAAATATATGGACTGGCCTCGATGAGTGCTACTTCATTTGGATATTTTCGGGGTAATTGACGACTCTGGGGTTTTCCAAACCCTCTCTAACTTCGATAGCCCGTTCCCGCAGAACGAAAGCCAATTGCTATTGATCCCCGGCTCCGCTTTCCGCTAGATCCGTGACGAAGGTGTGTCTAGCATCATGGAAACGTCCTTTGACCTCCGGCCTTCCTCCGCGTGTTGCGCCAAGCAGTTTTAATGGAGGTCTGTGGACGTGTGGGGTCCTGAGGTGCAGGTTTGCCGAAGACGGGTAACCGTCAAGTCGATTCTCAGCGGTCTGCATCACGAATATCGATGGGCTGATGCCGCGTGACTTAGGGTATTGTCGAATTTTTGCGCAGGACACCGAGGCACCGATGTTCTCCTCCAACTGATGGAGCTTCGTGGTTCCCGGAATTGGGACGGTCCACGGCTGCTGCGCCAATAGCCATGCGAGCGCGATCTGAGCAGGTGTGGCTTGCTTGCGGCCGGTAATTTGTCCGAGCAAGTCGACGAGAGCCTGATTAGCCTTGCGCGCTTCCGGCGTGAAGCGAGGAACGATGTTGCGAAAGTCACTACGGTCGATCCATTCGCGGCACGGCGATGGGAAGCCGCGGCCGGCCGTTGCAGGCGTCTAGTTCTTAGGTCGCTGGAGTTGTCGGAAGCAGACGATCATATTCCTTCTTGACAACGGCATAGCACTCGCAAGTGCGCTTTTCAAGTCTCTCTCGATCAAGCACCGTGATCTGACCCCGTCGATAACGAATGAGCCCGGCTTTTTGCAGGTGACCGGCCGCTTCCGTAACTCCTTCGCGGCGCACCCCCAGCATATTGGCAATGAGTTCCTGTGTCATGACAAGGTGCTTAGAAGTCAGGCGGTCCAGACTCAACAGCAGCCAACGACACAGCTGCTGATCAAGCGAATGGTGACGATTGCACACCGCCGTTTGCGCCATCTGCGTGATCAACGCTTGCGTATAACGCAGCAGCAGGTGAAGCACCGGCCCAGCTCGGTTGAACTCGACCATCAGTAAGTCAGCTTTCAGACGAAATCCTCGGCCGGCACTCTGCACAACCGCTCGGCTCGGCGTCGTCTGGCCTCCCATGAACAGTGAAATCCCGACAAGGCCCTCGTTGCCGACTACGGCGATCTCAGCGGACGCTCCGTCTTCCATAACGTAGAGCAGCGAGACGATCGAAGTGGTCGGAAAGTACACATGAAGTAATGCGCCACCCGATTCGTAGAGCGTTTTGCCCAACGGCATGTCGACAGCCTCGAGATGCGGCAGCCAACGCGCCCACTCGGAGGCCGGTAAGGCGGCAAGCAGCAAATTTTGTCGAGGGTCGGGGGTTGCTGTCATGAACACCTAACTACAGATAGTCACTTCCGAGGTCCCAGGCATTAGTCTGCATACGTGGGGACGTTGATCGGGTTCGTGCGGCAGCGCACCGACAAAATAGCTACAACTCGCGTACCTTGTTGTCAGGAGTATCACCACAAAACTTGCGCAACCTCCTTCATTTTAGCCGCTAACGCTCCCGGCGCCGAAGGGCTCAGCAATCTTCGCCCGCTTCTTCAACCTGGACGATCTTGTCCACGATCCGCGTTGACTTCAAGAGCGTCGTACCGGTGAAAGAAACGTTATGTCCAGTGATCCAAGCCGCGTTGCAGACGCAATCAACGAGCCGAGAGTCCACTGGGTGACCACGTCGCGGGCTGACGGACCGAACTAAGGATATCGCGTTCTAGAGGTTCTCTATGCCGACATTTCAAGATTCTCTGTTGATGTCCGAACTTTCCGATTGGATAAACATGCTACAACCCTTTCATCAACCGAAGCCAGAGAAGGTGGCCATCCGCGCGGACATTGAATGCGATTCCGCACAGTCGTGGAGCCGTCCGAAAGAGAAATTGCGCATGCTCGACAGTAATGCTTTGCGTTTTGGAAGTAAACCACGTATCAATGGCCACAAATCATGGCCACAAATCCTATGACTAACGTTCTCGGAGTTCCGGAGATTGAAGCCTAAACTAATGCGCGAATCGTGAAGCTTGGTCGGGACAGCTCACGAGTAACGGCCCAGAATAGCGGTTTCCGAAGCTGGCCGCTTAAACGAATGGGTTATGCGCAAACCAGGATGCTGTTAAAAAATTCTGTTGTGTGCTCTGCAATCGCCCCTGTAGGCCAAATGAGCGGATCGTCCATCTGGCCAGAGTCGGGCGGACACATGCACCGCGAGACGACTAAAACGCTATATCTGGGTTGCAAACAAAAACTCCGCTTTGCAAAATGACAAGCTTGGCCCCGAACCATCGTCAATGAAGGGGTGCAGGGGACGGATTCCCGTCCCTGAGCGTGCCATTTTCAGCCAAATGAACTACGAACACGCGCCCGAGTCCAATTTGCGTACGGAACACGAGCAGGAAGAGGAAGACCGCATGAACGAAGAAGAAGACGAAGACGAAGAATTACTCCGCCAGGAGAAGCAAGACGACGAGGAGGATGAAGACATTTATAGCGACGATATGCGCGAGTTCGATTGACGATTATTATGGGGTTATAGGCGATGGGTTGCGCCTTCAGTGGTTTGGGACTGGCATGAGTTAAGTATCGGAGACGCAGCGAAGATCGGGGCCATGGTTGTTCGGCGAACAAAGAAACATTCGAGAAAGTCAGCCATTTACTTGGCCTCTGAATTAATGACTGGCCCCAGGATGGTTCCTACACCAGCGGCCAACGCTCCGTTGCGGTATTCGGTGAAAGCGAACGCAGAGACGATAACGATCTTGGTGTCGGGCCGCCGCCAAGTTCCCGGATCCGCCGCGCCGCCTCAAGACCATTCATGCTTGGTACCGCCAGTCCATTGTGGTTCGTAAACCTCAAGTGACTGATAAATTGAGGGTCGTCATTGGTCCATCGGTTCCCGAGCGTGCTTCCGACTGCAACGACATCTTCTTTCTGGTACGCAATACCAAGCCGAAAGAAGGAATCGATTTGAAACCTGGCAGCAGATCACTGCAGCCTGAGTTCGGTAGCCAATCGCCCTCAGCCGCCTTTTCTACTAGCAGAGTAGGTCAAGCCAGGCCGTAACCTTATTTCTCGGGGCCAATGTGACAGTGCCAAAGCTAGAGATTAAAGTAACTGAAGCTTGACAAGTTAATTCACTTGACTTATTATAGTTAATGCCTGAGCAATCCCGCCCACTCTTCTGATTTCTGAACTAAGCCAGTCATCAGGGTCCCTCTCTTAGCCACCGCAACAAACCGGGAGGTTGCCATGTCCCACCTTGTAAACTGCCATCTTCACGGTGGTTTTGGTCGCGGGCGAAATTTCGAGCAGCCTGGTGCTAAGCCGCGATTTCCTTGTGCTAGAGGGCCTGGGAGCTTCTTCGGCCGCCGCTCGGTCCGGGAATGTTTACTAAACCATTACAGGTTCTCGGTTACTAAACTGCATTTTCGGGTCAGACTTGGCATAGTGGCTCCCATAAGTAGCCCAGAAAGCCGACTA
>CAVWRP010000003.1:0-188716 GCA_963757345.1 Terriglobia bacterium
CGGCAGGCTGATGGTAGAAAGTAGAGCGCGGCAACCCGAGCAGTTCGCATTGTCGTGCCAGCCTTAGATGCGGATGAAGAGCAATGCATCGTCGCTTCTCCTCAATCGGCAAACCCAGATCTTTTTTTGAGCCACTCCAGTTCGACCTTGAGCTGGCCAATCTGCTTGAACAGTTCGTCCTTCTCGGCCTCGGCTGCAGAATTGTTCCCGTTACGTGGCTGGCGAAAGATCTCCGGAAGACCGGCTAAGGCTTATTTCTTCCATTTCGCGATCAAATTCGGATTCACCTGGTACAACTGCGCCAGTTCTGTGATCGTCTTCTGCGCCTTGATCGCCTCGACCGAGATCCTTGCTTTCAGATTCGGCGGATAGCTCTTGCGCGTATTCGGCATAGTCGTTTCCTTTCATTTTCGACACGCCGAATCATCCTTAGCACCGTGTCCAATTTTTGGGGTCCACCTCAGGGAACTGATGATGGCTTATCGAGGAATCCATCTGAGCTATGAGACTATCCGGCGTTGGTGCGATACGTTTGGCTCTTCCTATGCGGCCAAACTGAAGCGGAGACGGCCCACGTTGGGCGACAAATGGTTTCTGGATGAAGTCTTCCTCAAGATCAACAGGGTGCAGCATTATTTGTGGCGGGCTGTCGATCAGAATGGCGCCATGATTGACATTCTGGTTCAGTCGAAGCGAGACCGTTTTGCTGCGATGGTTCTTCCGAAGGCTCTTGGAAACCAGTCGTTGCCGTCCTCGCGTGATCATTACCGACAAGCTTCGAAGCTATGGCGCTGCCAAGAAAGTAATCCTGCCTCGAGTGACCCACCGACAAAAGCCGGTACTAAACAATCGAGCCGAGAATTCACATCAGCCGACGCGACAACGAGAGCGCCGTATGAAACGCTTCAAGTCGCCGGAGCATGCGCAACGTTTTCTGGAGATACACGATATTGTGTCTGCCCACTTTCGACCGAAACGACATCTGCTCCCTGCCGCATGCTACCAAGCGGAAAGGCAGCGCCGATTTCAGACATGGAAGCAGATCATCGCTGCCTAAGTTCACTTTGGAAATGCATTTTGGCGCGGCGCCCTCGCAGGCAGTACGGCTCCAGGTCTACATAACCTCTTCCCCACCGCAACGTGACAGTGCCCCCGCTTACCTCGGTCAAGTGCGCGAGCTGCGCTTGCGGAGCGCAATCCAGCCGATCGCTGCCAACACCAAGAGAACCAGCAACACGATCTTCCACGTCATCGACGCGGGGCTTGCGGCTTCCGGCGCTGGTGTCGCCGCTGGTGCCGCTGGTGCCGCCGCTGGTGCCGGCTCTGGTGCCGCCGCTGGTGCCGGCTCTGGTGCCGCCGCTGGTGCCGGCGCTGGTGCCGGCTGTGGTGTTGTTACTGGTGCTGGAGTCGACTCCGCGATCAGGATCGGTACACCCGCGGGCGGCGTTGGTTGTACCTCTACAGCAACTTTTGGCGCAGCCTCGCCCGTCACGGTCTTCGTTTGCGTGACTTGAACTGTGGGCACTTCCACGATCTTGGTGGCAGTGATGTTCATGCCCTTCTTCAGGGCGAATGCATCCACCATTTGACCGTCAACGTCGAACTTCTGGTCTTTCGGAATACGGAACTGCTGGTTGGTGCCGTTGGCCAAGGTCAGAATCACTGTATTCGGAGCCTGAATAAACCAGACCTTGCCGGTCACCGTTTGTACGGTAGTCACAGTCTTTGGAGTGGTGGTGGTGATGGTGGTCCGCTGCACTTTCATACCCGGTTTCATGTCATGAACACCGAGCATCTTCCCGTCCACCTCGATCCTGGCACTTTCGGGAACGGCCGGGAAATGGCGAAGTGAGCCGTCTTCCATTTTGATCATCACGTCATTGCCGGAAACGTAAACGACTTTGCCACGCTCGATTGTCACCTTCGAAGTCCCTACGCCGTGTTCTACGCTCGTGGCTGTCTGAACTTGGGCGTAGGCTGCAGTGACGAGGACTATAGCGGCGGCGCCCGCTGCTAGCAGTGAGTGTCTGAGTTTCATTAACATCATCTTGTTATCTCCTGAGCTTTGATTTGACTGCCTGCACAATGACCAGCACGCGCTGTTCTGCACTGAGTTAGAGAATTCGTCTTTGGCTCGCGGCACTGCAAATTCGTCATTGCCCATCTTCGGGGCGCTTTCCGCCTTGCAACCCGTTGAGTGAATCCACATCTCCGTCCACTCCGAAACCTCCTTTTGTGGACATTCGAGACCGCAGATGTGACGGCCTTCGGCATTCTTGCGATATCGTCGATCAGGAACACGTCCTGTACAGTGTAAATGTGGGTCGAGCTACAAACCGGTGGTTCGTCTCTTTCTTCTCGGTGCCGCATCGGTCGCAGACAACGGTTAGGCGCTCCATGATTGGATTGGATGATCCTTTCTCCGTCGCCGCGCGTGGCGCCAGATAGCCGTCCGAAAGCATACACGCAACCGATTGACCGTGTCAAGGCCGGTTGAACTCCTCTCGGCGCCAAATGATAATGTCCTACTGGTGCCAGATAGAAATGTCGTATTGACAAGGGCAGGCTGGGAAGTTGGAAACGAACCAACTCCTGATGACGCAGAAGGAGCGCGACCGGCTGGTCGCGCTGAAGAAAGCCAAGAAGAAACTGATCACTCAGAAACACGCAGCCGTCGAAATCGGTGTCAGCGAACGACAAGTGCGACGTATGCTCCGGAGCTTAAGAGAGCGCGGCGACAAGGCAGTGTTTCACGGAGCGCGAGGTCGGAAGTCGAACCGGAAGATTGCCGACAGAGTGGAGCAAGAGGCGATCAGGATTCTCAGTCAAGAGGTGTATCACGGATTTGGGCCGACGCTGGCGGCCGAGTATCTAGCGAAGAGACACAAGCTGCGGGTAGGGCGGGAGTCGCTGCGCGGCTGGATGATCGAGGCCAGGTTGTGGCGTGCCCAAGCGAAGCGAGTGGAGAAGGTACACACCTGGCGAGCGCGCCGCAGCCGTTGCGGAGAACTGGTGCAATGGGACACCAGCGAACACGATTGGCTGGAGGGTCGCGGTCCGAAGTTATATCTGATCAGCATGATTGACGATGCGACCAGCCGGTTGCTGGCCCGCTTTGTGGACCACGACTCCACCGCAGAGAACATGCGAGTGCTGAAGAATTATCTGGAACTAAACGGAAGACCGCTCAGTTTCTATACCGACAAGGCCACGCTGTTTACCAATCTGCCGGAAACCAGGCGCGGAGAAATAGCGAGCAAAGATCGCTCGGAACTACCTCCGACGCAGATCGGACGAGCATTGCAGGAGCTGAATATCGAGTGGATTGCGGCTCATTCTCCACAAGCGAAAGGGCGGATCGAGCGCGGATTTGGCACCGCCCAGGACCGGCTGGTGAAGGGCTTACGCGTAGCAGGAGTCAAGGCGATCGAAGAAGCCAACGCCTATCTGGAAAGCGAATTTCTGCCGTGGTGGAATCAGACGCTGACGGTCGCGCGGGCAAACATCAGCGAGGCGCAGCGTTCGCTCGGCAAAGAACACTGCTTAGCCGCCAGCCTGAGCCATGTGGAAAGCAGGCAAGTAACCAGCGACTAAACAATCCGGTATCAAGGGCGGCTGTACCAGATCGAACGGTGGCAGATCCGAGCGGGACTGCGCGGCAGTTCAGTACGCGTCGAACTGCGCTTAGACGGCAGCGTGGCCGTGAGCTTTCACGGCCAGCATCTAGCCGTTCACGAGTGCGCGGCGCAACCGAAAGCCCCGTCGGTCAAAACGCCTTTCGTCAAGCCCAAGCCTGCCCGTCCGGCGCGCAGCCGTTGGATGAAAGACTTCGAGTTAAACGAAAGTATGAAGGTCTGGCAAGCGACGGCACTCCCTGGCTGATAACGCGCCAACCAAGCAAGGTGCGCCGGGCTAACGCCCGTCGGTCTTCGCGCTTTCTTGATCCGGGGAGCGCGACTTCCCCGAAACATCGACCACAAACTAACACGAACCTCCCATCCGCCTTACCAAAACCGGACATTTCTATCTGGCAGAGAATAGGACATTTCTACTTGGCGTTGACAGGCGGTTGAACTCCGGTGCCAAGCCTCTTTGAAAATGTCCCCAGTTTTACCACGTTGAAAGTGTCCCCTGGTGGCCCGGCGAGTTAGCAAGGCTGATAAAGTAAGAACGCGCATCGGGGTCGCGCCCGACGCGTACCCAAGACCGAGGCGACGGACTGGCTCCGAGGCAATCGGCTGAATGAGACCCTCCGATCAGGTGCGGAGGGTTTTGTTCTTTCAGCATTGCTTGGGTGAAGCTCCCGAGCGGAGGCCTTGGGTTATCAAGCGCGAACGTGCCGGGCCGCTTTTGCCCGGCTTTCCTTACTGACATGGCATGCGTTGTGCCGCGGCTTGCTTGCGCGCGAGCATGCCTTGAAAGCTCTTCTGTTTTCCAAGCGTGTTCGATTGTTGGTTTCTTTGGCCGATGAGGAAGTGATCTCTTCGCGGCTACTGCTTTGACGACACGAAGCCGTTGCTGGATCTCCTCCCACTCGACGAGCTGATCGCGATAGTAAATTTTGATCCGGACTTAGCGTCCGGCTTGTCCACCCATACCTGCACTGTACGCGACTGCGGCTTTTCGAGTTATTGTATGTTTAGCCCTTCACGCCAGCGGCCATAGTGCATCTCTTAGGGGAGTCAGGTTATGAAAAATTGTGCAGTGTTGTTAGTGCTCGTACTATCCGTCGCAGTTAAATGCGACTGTCAAACGACAGAATATCTGTCTGCATTTTTCAAGCAGAAAATCGGTTTGACTGACTCGGAGATCGCGAGCATTGAGCAAGGTCAAGCGGTCGCAAAGATACTCGACTCACCCCAGGCCTCGCAAATGTTCCTATTCGGCGCTATCTCCATAAACGCGCAGCCCACTGCGTACGTGCGTTTAGCAACAAACCTCGACAGGCTCAAATCTCTGCCCAGCTATCTGGCGATTCAGCCTTTCTCAAGCCCACCAGCTCTCTCCGATCTGTCCGGGTTTGAAATGGACGCCGATGAAGTTCATGATCTAAAGAGCTGCGAGCCCACCGATTGTGACATGCAATTGCCAGCGGAGAATATAGAAAAATTCAGAAGCAGAATCAACTGGTCCAGCTCAGACACAGGCGCTCAGGTGAATCGTCTGTCGAAGGAGATGGTTTTAGAGACACTAGCCGCGTATCAGCGAGTAGGAGATCCGGCGCTGGCCACATACGTGGACAAGGACATTCCCTTTCAGGCTAGTAAACAGCTCCGATCTCTTTTAGCGTATTCGAGGGTTTTGCCTGAGAAACTTCCGACGCTGGATTCATATCTTCTTAACTACCCGAAACAGTCTCTTCCGGATAGCTCTTCGATCTTCTATTGGGAAAAGATCAATTTCGGACTTAGACCAACGCTTCGCGTTAGCCAGGAAGTCACCGCTCACATGGTCGCAGAGCATGGGCCCATAGATATCGTCGCGATCAAGCAGCTCTACGCAAATCATTATTTTCAAACTGCACTCGACCTGTACTTCTGCATTCGGCGTTCTCCAAGAGGATTCTATCTAATTACTCTCAAAGAGTCAGAACAGGACGGACTAACCGGCGTCAAAGGCCGCCTTATCAGGAAGACTGTGTCAGACAAAGCACAGTCGGCACTTGAGAAGTATCTGGCGAGGATAAAAAAGGAGCTTGAGGCTTCAGCCAAAGGTGAATGAACCCGCTGACGAATCAGCCTCAAATCCTTATATGTCCACGTATCAGACTCAGGTCAGATGCAGCGCATTCGAATCAGCGTGATAGGGAATCGGAAGCTATAATCGAGGGAAAGTTCAAATCAAGAGTAAAGCCGCCTGATCCATACATAGGTGGTTCGAGCCAGCGAGCCCGTCTCGGCGGAGCTATCTGGCGACTTGGCTGCGGCCGCGGTGGCTTACCTAGAGGCCCAAGCGTTTTTCAATCGTACGCTTATCGCGTGGCTTTCGACTGCGGCGCCTTCAACCGATTTTCGTTGACAAGGACGCATCGAGGGGGCTTGCTAGTGTCCTGTCTCACATAAATGTTGACAATAGAGAAAAATGGCACTGTCACGTTGCGGTGGGGAAGAGGTTATGTAGATCTGGAGCCGTACTGCCTGCGAGGGCGCCGCGCCAAAATGCATTTCCAAAGTGAACTTAGGCAGCGATGATCTGCTTCCATGTCTGAAATCGGCGCTGCCTTTCCGCTTGGTAGCATGCGGCAGGGAGCAGATGTCGTTTCGGTCGAAAGTGGGCAGACACAATATCGTGTATCTCCAGAAAACGTTGCGCATGCTCCGGCGACTTGAAGCGTTTCATATGGCGCTCTCGTTGTCGCGTCGGCTGATGTGAATTCTCGGCTCGATTGTTTAAGTACCGGCTTTGTCGGTGAATCACTCGAGGCAGGATTACTCTCCTGGCAGCGCCATAGCTTCGAAGCTTGTCGGTAATGATCACGCGAGGGCGGCAACGACTGGTTTCCAAGAGCCTTCGGAAGAACCGCATCGCAGCAAAGCGGTCTCGCTTCGACTGAACCAGAATGTCAATCATAGGCCATTCTGATCGACAGCCCGCCACAAATAATGCTGCACCCCGTTGACCTTGAGGAAGACTTCATCCAGAAACCATTTGTCGCCCAACCTGGGCCGTCTCCGCTTCAGTTTGGCCGCATAGGAAGAGCCAAACGTATCGCACCAACGCCGGATCGTCTCATAGCTCAGATGGATTCCTCGATAGGCCATCATCAGTTCCACTTCTCGCAGACTCACGGAAAGATTAAAGTACAGCCATACGCATTGAGAAATAATCTCCGCCGGAAATCGATAACCGCGGTACGGATTGGATGGCCTCACCCAGAATCACATCTGCTCGCCGTGACAGTGCCAGATAGACTGGTCTGCGGGTTTTGGGAGGGGAAATGAAGAAACGCAGTCGATTCGCTGGCTTGCTCGTGTTGCTGATGGGATTGATGTTTCTCTTTCGGTATTTGAGCCAGCCTCGCGCCAGCGCTCGTCTGCTTTTTTAGCAATCTCCAAGCCAGGATAGAAAGTGAAACCAGCCATTTATTCCTCCGTGAATCTGATGCCTGCCGCGCGGAGGGCTGCTTTTGCTTCATGAACATATAGCGGGCAGTTCTTATCTTCATATTCCGCAACGTTTTGAATGGGTTCTCCAAAGACCTCCTATAGTTCCGCTTGGACTTCGCAATCGAATGTCGCCAAGGCTCGCGGCGCTTTCCGCTTGCGTCAGCTTCTCTGAACTGCTGCAGCAGCCTCTACCGACCGGATACGTGGACTCTCTCCGGCTCAAACTCCGCAAGGCCGCTGACGCCCAACCGGCCGCAGTCCAAAAAACTACGTTTTCTGATGATCGCTTACACTGGGCTTCAGTTCAGCCGCAGCAGCCGTTGTGGTTGCCTTTTTGCTTTTGTTGGTCATACAGCAATGCGAACTCCGGATGCCAGCGCGGCGCCACTTTGGCTGCTTCAATCAGAGTGGTCTGCAAGTGTTTGTTCCGCTGCTTCGAGATCGGTGTTCTCTGCAATTTGCCGGCGGAACTCTGCTCGGCGCCGCACAAGCCGCAATAGCTGATGGCAGCCTTTTGAGAGGCGAACCGCCCCACGTCACCAATTTCCAAAGCCCATGTCAAAGCTAAAATGATGCCAACCCCCGGAATACTCATCAGGCGAGCGACGCGTCCGGCCAGGACGGAGTCCGTTTCCAGCATGCGCACGAGGTCGCGATTCATGCTGCGTAACACCTCGATCAGGTTTCGGCCTAGCCGAAGCAGCCCGGGAAGCCCCTCCGGCATAACGGCAGCTTTGGTATCGAGAAAGTCTTCGAAGTATTTCTTGCTGATGTGCAGTTTCTTCTTGTTGTAGGGAATACCCGTCTCCATGAGCATGGCGGCCATCTTGTTCTTCGTCTGAGTGCTCTGTCTCACCAGTACGTTTCGATATCGTAAAACCCGACGGCGGTCGCGGATCTCCCGGCTGGCCATGTGGCATTCGGGGAAGTAGTTGCACCGCAGAAGATCGGCGAGTTTCCGGGCATCGATCTCGTCATTCTTCCGCTTTCCCGCAAAGATCGCCCTTCAACATCGCCGGATGCGCCACCTTAACGGAGATACCTTTCGCCGTCAGATGGTCATACACCCATGCGGTAAACAGCGTCGATTCGAGGCCCACCACACAAGGTGCGGGTACTTCGGCCAGCAGCTCATCCAATTCTTCTCGCAGGGCAGTCACGGAACCTTCCTGCAAGATCGTTCCATCGGAACTGCGCACACAATAGCTGATCGTGCGTTTGTGAACATCAAGTCCCAGGTAGTTCATAGGTCTGATCATGCCTCCTATTTCTGATGTTCGTTGTTGTCGCCCGCGCAGCGGGACGAACGGACGAAAATCACAGACCTATACATTCAAACAATTGAAATTCGGGCGTATTGCCTCAGTGACGGATGTTACCGCAGAGTAAATGTCCGTGGAAAGGCCCGCTATGCTGTTGAGAGCCAAGCGGAGGATAGACATCTGAGGTGTTCCGTCAAGCAATCGCCACCGTAATTGTGTTAAAGCCGGCGACCTTTTTCCACTGCAGTTCCACAGCCTGGGTATTGTTGGGGTTCTTCGGCCGACGGATCGCAAGAGCTCGCTGATAAGCAGTCTGGTCGTAGGGCGTACGATTTTTCCAGCATCGGAAGAGAATGCGGATCCACTTGAACGCGAGTGACCGAATCACGGTATTTCTGCGTTTACCTTTGCCGCGCTGCTCGTCGTAGTAGTCGCGAGCCCATTGAGAATAGGCTATCGAGTGCAGCGCCCACTCATGGAAGGTCTGACGCAGAAATCTCGGACAACACCAGCGCCAGTGAACCCACCTCTGCTTGCCGCTGCTGGCGACGACAGGTGCTATCCCGCTATAGCATTGGATTTCGTGGGCTGTTTGGTATCTATCTCGCTGGCTCCCCATGGCTGCGATGAGTCGTGGCGCTAGCGCGGGGCCCGCACCCGGTAGTGATTTGATGAGTGCATAATCCGGATGTTCACGCGCAAGGACGTCGATTTTCTGGTCATAGCTTTCGATCGTCTACCAGCGGCGCGGCCGCGACGACTGTGGAAATCCCGATCTCAATCTCTCTCCTTCGGAGCCACTATAAAGGCAATCCGGGGACGGAACCTGAGCGCCGACATGGTTGCCGGAATGGCGGGGCAGTTTACCTGCCCCTGAAAGCATTCTGGCCTGAAAGCGTTAAATCCGGGTTTGGGCGGAGCCCATCTCAAGATGGTTCTCTTTCCTCTGGCGGGCAGCCTCAATGTGGACAGGAGAGATCAGTTCTGATTGTGCATTGCTTGCACTGAGGATAAGGCGCTTCGCCAGGTCCGTTCTCCACTCCCTAACTCGGCGCCGCAAAGTCCGGATTTGATTCTCAGCGAACTGGCCAGGGTATTCTTTCCGAAGTTGCTGGAACAGTTCCTTCGCTCCCATATCCGGAGTGAGGCTGAGTTGTTCCTGGATGCGCGACCTCACGGTCTCGAATGGATCGGGTCGGGTGCGCCAGTGCCGTGCTGCTTGCCTTCGATGGGTAGGCCGGACTTCTCCCTCATGCCAAACCGTGCGTAGTTTCCGGAGGAAAGACTCGGCCGATTCTGACTTCAGTTGTTCCAGTTCGTTATTGTTCACCATAGCCAGTTCCTCTTGAACACAGCGAATGTTTCGGATGAGTTCGATGGGATCGAGCTGAGCAAAGGTCGCCTGGAGCCGCTCCTTCCCTAGATTCGGGAGATGGGGCCATGCCATGACCCGGTCATACGGTGTCAACGGTGCGTGATAACGCTTGGAGACTCGGGCCCCGGTACGAGTCTTGGACTTGAGCTTAAACGAAGGCTGAAAGCAGTTCACGTACGGCCGGGAGAACTCATAGAGCCTGGCCAGTTCCTCCGTACCCTTCACTCCAGAGAGCCGATCGTATCCGGCCAGCTTCGCGGAGCTGTGAACGACAAAATCGGTATCGAGCCGTAGCGAGAGCGGCTAGCTACTGCACTCGTAGCCGACTTTACGGCCTGCACGGCGTCAGTCGCGCACGCGACAACTCGTGCGCTCAGCTCTCGTGCGATCAGCTATTGATGAGAACGGAGACCTCAAACATGAAGCCTGACGAACCCAGCCGCACAGCCCTTATAATCGCCCGACAACGAGCTGCTCATCAGGTGCTCGATCACGGCTCAATCCTCTATGACCCATTTGCCATGAATATTCTGCGTGAAGACGAAAAGGAATTGCTTCAATTTGCGAACGGACACCCCTTGGCCAGCATCGGACGTCTGTTCACCACCGCACGAAGCCGGATTGCGGAAGACGCTTTGTCAAGAGCTGTCGAAAGAGGGATTCGGCAGATCGTCATCCTTGGCGCCGGACTCGACACTTTCGCTCTCCGCAATCCCCATGGCGCACGACAGATCCGTATCTATGAGGTGGACCATCCCGCGACGCAGGCATGGAAACGCCAGCGCTTGGCTGAAGCTCAAATCGCACTTCCGCCATGGCTTATTCTCGTGCCAGTCGATTTCGAGCGGGACGATGTGGGAGAGAAGCTCGTCGCCGCAGGCTTTCAGCAGAACTCGCCCGCGTTTTTCACTTGGCTCGGGGTTGTGCCATATCTGACACAGGACGCTATCGGCCGCACTCTGGACTACATGTCGTCAATCCAGAACTCGGAGGTGGTGTTCGACTACATGGAACCTCCCGAGGCATTCTCCGAAGAGCTAAGGCAATTAGAAACGAAGCGGACCGAACAGCTTAAGAAAATTGATGAACGTTCGGTCAGCCGTTTCGAGCCGGCTGGCATTGTAGCGATTCTTCGCTCGCACGGATTTTGTGCCATCGAAGACATCAATTTCCAGGAGATCGCGTCCAGGTTCGGCCGCGCCGTTCAAGGACTCGCGCCCGGACACGCTGGTGTTCATGTTGTCCACGCTAAGCACTAATTGAACGCGGCCATCTATTGCTATTCAAATACAGAGCCGGTCCACACCGACATATCCGATGCCGGCGGTCACCTTTACATCTAACGCGCATGCGGCCGACATGCGGACGCGGACCTGCTCAATCAGCGCAATGCCAACTTCTCGTCCAACTGGATCACCTCCGGCTTGCCGACATCCATGTCGTATGGTAGAGATTGCCGGCATCGCCTCTGTTGCCAATGGACTGTGGATGACCCAGATGGCCAGGAATGTGATGGATCCCTTCGATGGCATTCTCGCAGGTAAGCGGTATCTCATTCATGATCGAGACCCGCTGTACTCTGTCTGTGAGCCTGGCGTCGGTTATCCAGACTGGACAGCAGACCCTCCTCCAAACTGGAACGGTTACTGACGCCGCCGAACATTCTCAGAGGCCAACGCGCTTGCCCGCTCGACAGTTATTGCTTCTCGATTCAACAGGCCCACAGGCATTCGAGGATTTGTGGCAGCAGTAATCGATCGGATTTGTCGCGCCTGCAGCACATTCGGATTTCCGCACAATACGACTTCGAAAAGCTTGAGTTTGCCAATCCAGCGGATCTTGCCCGTCGCGGGGTCGTTTTTCTGGTAGCGCGGCAGTTCCGCTCGAAGCAGTGACGACGCCGGCTGTATCTCGACGTGCTTACGTCGGGGGCCGGCACTGGGAAAACACTTTCCGAAAGCCAGAAGAAGCTTCGGATTTCCTTTGAGGCGGATCTTTCGCGTGAGGATCGCGCGGATCAGGCTCTTCTCCTTCGCCAGGAATCCCAGCCATGTTTTAGCATCTGCGGTGACATGGACATCAGGCCGCCCTATCAGGCCATCCTCAACCTCGATCGTCCGATTTCGGATCCTGACCGTGACTTCGCGGGGCTCGTCGCCCGTGAACGTGAATTGGAATGTCGCATCCAGGCCGCGGGACTGATTCGGCTGGAAGGTGTGCGGCATGTAAGTGATCGAGCCGGAAACGGATCGGACTCTGAGCCCGCCTGCAACTTGCTTCACTGTCTTGTTCTTGAACCTTCGACTCGCTATCGATTCCGCGTCTGAGCCTGGCACGACATAGACCGGTTCCGGACGTTCTTGCAACGGCTTAACCACCTCGCGCAGATGCTGGTGTTTGTCCTCGAGGTATGGGCCGATAACTTCCTCGCCGGCCGGGCACACCGCAAGACAATATGCGGACTTGTAATTGGCCGTGACTCAGACTCTGCCACATCGATGCCGTTTCGATTTCATGAACGCGGCGACGATAATCCAACGCATCCCTTGCATCCGCCACCTGCTCGACCCAATCGGAGAAACCGTCAAGGAATTCGCGGTAATTGTGTGTATAACAGGATGCGAAATTGAATGAACCCTCTGGTCCAATTGCGCCAACGGGACAGGCCGATACACAGAGCTTGCATTCGAGACACGGATTGAAGTCGATCGGTTGATCGTACCGGTTCGCTTCACATTCCATCAGCACAGTGCCGAGCAGCACGAAATTGCCAAATTTCGGATGAATGAGATTGCGGTGAATTCCCATGTGGCCGAGTCCCGCCGCGACCGCGACGGGTTTGTGCGACACAACCCAGATGGCGCCGGCATTGGCTTGGTACATCTCGATGGGAAAGCCCATGGACGGATTCACGGCGCGGATTCCACGTTCTTCGAGCTCGGCAACGATCGCCGCGGCGATGTGGTCCACTTCGTGGCCCGCACGATGAAATTCGAGGTTCGCGATGGAACGGGGAGCGCCGCGTATCGGCTCCCGAGCCATTCTTACCACGAAGCTCACCAGCGATTTCGTCCAGGGGTAATTCCTGAGAATCTCCGAACCTGGCAAGGGCGCTTACCGCAGGAGTTGCGTCTGGCCGGATCACGGAACTGGAGGAGGCAAACCGGTTCCTACGCGAGCGCTATATCGCGGTGTTCAACGAAAAGTTCAAGGTGGCCGCGATGGAGAAGGGGACGGCATTCCGGCGCACGGCGCGCAGCGATTTGGATTGGATCTTCACCGTGCAGACCGAACGAGTGGTGAACAAGGACAACACGGTGGCGATTGCGGATCGGATGTGGCAACTGCAGAAGAGCCGGTTTCGCAGTTCGCTGGCCGGATGCACGGTGACGATCCACGAGCATCTGAACGGAAAGATCTCGATTCGCTATGGGCCACATGTGGTGGGCCGCTACCAGACCGATGGGAATCCCCTCGGCGCCGTGCCGAAAGCTAGGACAAGCCGTGGAAAAGGCGGGGCGGTGGAAGCGGTGGAAAACCACAAACCGGTTTCCCACCGCTCCCACCGCCCCTTGGAAATCCCGCAAAACCGGCGGGATTCCCACTAATGGAATGGTCCGCCGCTCGTCATCATCCGGCCGACGGATTATTGTAATTTGGGAGGTCATCGTGAAGATCCACACAATCGGTATTGATTTGAGTAAGACGACATTTCATGTCGTCGGCTTAGACGAAAAGGGAGCCGTGGTGCTTCGAAGGAAGCAATCGCGGAAACAGCTTTTGATCTATACGGCTAACCTGCCATCCGCGTTGATCGGAATGGAGGCCTGCGGGGGAGCGCATTATCTTGGTCGAGCATTAGAAGCTCAGGGTCATCAAGTTCGTCTGATGCCGGCGCAGTATGTGAAGCCGTTCGTTAAAACCAACAAGAACGATTATTTGGATGCAGAGGCGATTGCGGAGGCGGTGCAACGTCCGACTATGCGGTTTGTGCCGATCAAAAGCGATGAGCAGTTAGACCTGCAGGCCTTGCATCGAGTGCGCGATCGCTGGGTCGCCAGGCGCACTGCTGTCATGAATCAGATTCGTGGTTTCTTGATGGATCGCGGTCTCACGGTACGGAGAGGTCCCAATTATCTTCGCGAGGTGCTTGTTCCAGTTCTGGACGATTCCAATGCACTTTTCTCAGGGCGAATTCGCTGGCTGCTCAGGGAGCTCCAGGCCGAGTGGAACGAGTTAGGGGCGCGCATCGAGGAGGTGACTGGCCAGATCGAGGCCATTGCTAAAGAGAATGAAGAATGTCAGCGATTGATGGAGATTCCAGGCTTCGGACCCCTGGTTTCCACTGCGCTCACCGCAGCAGTCGGCAACGCTGCAACGTTCCATAAAGGCCGAGATTTAGCTGCCTGGCTCGGATTGGTTCCACGGCAACATTCCACCGGCGGTAAAACAAGGCTTCTGGGCATTAGCAAATGCGGCAGTGAGTATCTCAGACGCATGATGCTCCATGGTGCGCGATCGGTTGTTATGCATATGGCGCGAAAGAAATCCGCGCTCGGGGCTTGGGTAGAGCAACTCAGCGCGCGGACTCACCGTAATGTTGCGGTTGTGGCTCTAGCGAACAAAATGGCGCGAATCGCATGGGTCATTTTGAATAAAAGTGAACGCTATCGTCCGGCAGCTTTAACCCCGATATCACTCGGCCCTGCCGCTGCAACGTAACGCAAGGTGGCTAATATCGATCAGAAGACACTGCCTTCGCCCTTTCTGATCGTTTATAAGCCAGACGAAGGCGTCCGTCCAGGCTCTGCGAATGAACTCGCTGCGCTCGGCCTTGACCGACACCTCCGTCTGGCTTCGGAATCAATGATCAGGGCGAAGCCGGAATAGCTAAGCCGTGATCGGCAGCGAACGTTTGATTTAGACGACACAGTTGGGAATTTACTTGCCAGGTTTGCTAAACAGATCGATGAATTGGTTAACGGTCCCATCCGGCATTACTGAAACCTGTGTGGGAATGAGGACGTTGAAGTTCGACCCACTTTTTAGGGCAGCTATGCGCGGATTTCATTGTGGCCAGAAGCTTACACTTCACAAACAGGCCGGATACATTTGCGCAGACCGTCTCTTCCAATCTCAAGAATCTGCTTGCAAACGGGCGGCGGACCATACAATCTTTCCCACCGCTTCGACGACCACTACATTTACTAAACGAAAAACACGCAAACCCCCTTCGGCAAGCCGAAGGGGAACGACAGGACAAATCAGTTGAAAGCGGACAGATTGACATACTAACGACACACTTCTTGGATCCCTTCAATCTCGTCGTCGACTTGACTCGCGCTTGCCAGGTGAAATGCTTTGACCTCGGGAGCCGTTGCATGCTCGGCATCAGTAAGGTGCTGCGCCTTGCGCGCCAGGCATTTCGCAAGATCCGATCTCAACTTAGACATCGTGTTTATTCGTGAGGCTGGCATAACCCCTGCATCATCCTTTCCTGCTGATGTTGTTATCGCGATTAGCGGATAAGAGTTGCTCAACAGGTTGTCTCAGATGCGTATCCTCGTGGCCGTTGCAGCAGTGGACGGATGCAAGGGGTTGTCACTTCCAGGAAACTCTATGTATGAGCGCACCGAGCAAAGCAGACCCGCCTTCCCGCCCCCGTTGAAGGACCGAAGTTGCCGGGCCGGTAGATCCTGACGGCGGTGAGACATTACGTGATCAGATACGCGGAGTCACGACTGAACATGCAGTTCCGCCCCGATTCAAGGAAGAGGCTCAATCCGGAGGATAGGAATCAAAGCGGATGAACCCGTCCGGCGTCGTCCACCCGAAAGCGTAAGCCGCCCTGCGCGAGTCCCAGTATATGGATCGTGTACTCGCCGCCACGTTCCAGCGGCACGGGCGGAACCACGGTGATCAATCCCGCGGGTTGCTCGCCGTAGGCAACTCTCATAATATCGGTCTGGGCGGATAAAGGCTGAGATCTCACCCGCCAAATTACTTTGCCACTTTTTTCCATGACCTCGACCGTATTGAAGCGCGCACGCGCGGACCCCGGATCTTTCACTTCGAACGCCGGGGCGGGCAGACTCTCTTGCTGAGAAGCAAGCGAAACCTGCAATAGAGGCTGGCAGCCCATGAACCAGCTGGCCACGGCAAGCACCACAGCGGTCACTTTCACTGGAGCCAGAAGTTTTCTACGATTCGTTTCGTGCGTTCCGGACATTTGCATTTCACCTCATGTGCAAACAAAAATTGCGGGAAGAGGAGCTCGGATGTACCTTGCTCCATCTTCCCGCCGTTGTGCATGCAATTACGGAGCACCTTCGCCTGAATGAATCTGATCCATGGCCTTCTTGAGGTAGTCCGTGTAGTCGACCGTCGTGCCATCGCTGCGGGTATATTTAAACGTCCCAAAACTCGGGCTCGTAAGGTCGAAGAAGCCCGACAAATAAGCCTGTTGGACCAGTTCGGCCTGCTGCTCCGGATTCAGTTCGCTGAAAGATTTCCCTTCGTCGATTCCCTTCGAGAAGTCGTAGCCCTCTCCGAAGTTTTGTCCCCACAGCGCGTCTGCCATGTAGTCGGTTCCGCCGTGCTGGTATTGCCAGACATGGGCTGCTTCGTGAACCAGAGTGTCTTTACTCAAGGGCAGTTCGCCTTTCGGCACATAGATCGTGTTGCCTTGCGTCAAGGCGCGCCCGGCAACACTGAACAGACCGGAGTTGCCTTCTTTGATTCGAATTTGGGAGTAATCGATGGAATCGCCATACACCGACCGTAATGTTGCAATCTCGTCCGAAGTCAGCTCTCGCCCCGGAGGTTCAAGCCCGACCATCGTCTGAACAGCGCTGATTGCGCGGGCGCCCACCATCATAATGGCGTCAACCGGGGTCTGCACAAACGTATGCAGGAGGCCAAGACCCATGTCCTTCAGGCCGCCCAGAAAATCGCCCTTGAAGATTTTGCCAATGCCACCAAAGAATTGACCGGCGCCTTGAATTACATCCTGGACAACGCCTTTGGCTGCGCCCCAGATTCCTGTGCCCAGGCCGCGGATAGCGTCCCATGCTCTGGGTGCAAACCATTTTGCAGCATCTACGACACCATGGCCGACCCACTTCGCCGCGTCCGCGATGCCGTGGCCCACTGATTTAATGCCGTCCCAGACCGAGCCGGCGGCAGAACCGATGGCATGTCCGGCGCTCTTGGCAGCTCCGCCGATCCAATCCACAGCAGAGTGGAAGGCTTTACTGATTCCGCCGAAAATACCGTCGAGGAACCCGCCCCCGCCGCCGCTATCTTGAACGGGCGCGGGAGGGGCACTCTGTCCGGTATCGCCGTTGCTTGGGTCCTGGACGCGTAGATCACTGGAAACTGTGTCGCTGTTTTCGACCAGAAAGGTGCGAGTCAGCGAGCGCTGATTCACTTGAAATTGTTGAAAGGTCCTTGCGAGTTCCGACGTGTCGTGAATGCCTCTGTTAGTTGCAGAATCCGAGGACATCGGTGTCGCGTTACGAGATTCGAGATCGACCAGCTCTTCCAAAAGGGAGCTGTGTCGCTGACTAGGATCAATAGAATTCATGAGTGCAGACTCCTAATAATGTTTTGCAACTGAGTTATCGTGACTCGGCATCCGATGTTGCTCAGCGCGGGAACGTTCGTCTATGCCGGTTTGCTTTTGACAGAAGGCACAGGGCTGTTGATGCGGAAGAGAAGGGCCGAATACTTCACCATCATCACCGAAGCTGTACGAGATTCCAAAGCACTTCACCGCTGTCAAAGTCCTGGTGTTGGCTGTGAACGTCGCAATCGTCGTCAACTTGGTTGTGCGTGTTCGCCACAGGCAAAACTTTGAGGGTCGGGCTGAGAGCCGGACCGCCGAGCGTCGCGGGCTGGAAAGTGCACCTGGCCGAACCCTAACCGGACGTGATCCAAGCGGCTGGTAACGAAAAATTATCGGCCCAAAAAAGTTTTATGTCTATGGGTGCAAATTGGACTTTGTAGCGGGCAACCCCTGGACAAGCGGAAGAGCCTATCCAAGTGCTGGTTGAGAACGGCGCCAGCCTTTTCACGGCTGCTCTCTATTTCCGCAGTCATTCGATCCAGCGCCATTGAAGCTCTACAAGCTGAACCTTTGAAATCCTTATTAACTGCCAGTTTCCTTCTCTCTCGAATGGAAGCCATCGATGCGAAGAAGCTCAATCAGTTCACGGCAGCAACCGCGGCGTTCGATATGGGCCACAAATTGGATCGCATCCCCGATCTCACTTTGAATGGAGTCGAACGGCAGGCCGGTGTCAGCTTGGAGCGCGAGCCGCGCCAGGCGATTCAGCGCGTGGGCGGCGGAACTGGCATGGAGGGTGGAGATCGAGCCTGCGTGCCCCGTGTTGAGGGCTTGCAGCAGATCGTAGGCCGCGCCGTCGCGCACCTCCCCCCACGACGATGCGGTCGGGCCTGTGCCGCAAGGATGCCTTGAGCAGATCGCGGATCGAGACGCCTTCACGAGCGGTAAAGCGGACACGATTGGGACGGTCGAGCGGTAGTTCGGCAGTATCTTCGATCAGCAAAACACGCTCTTGCTTCGGAATCAAGTCAAGCAAGGCTTTGACGAGGGTGGTCTTGCCGCAGCCGGTGGGTCCGCTGATGAGAATGTTTTCCCGCCGCGCAACGGCTTTGATCAGTTGGTCGCGAAACGCATGCGACACGGTGCCGTTCGCGACCAGCTCTTCGAGCGTGAACCAGTTCGGCAGGAACTTGCACGCAGACTTCGCTGTAGTCAGGCGAAAGAATCGCCTGCTGAAGTCCCGGCGGGAGATGGGGAAGAATGAGTTCAAACATAAGCGATGGACCTCTCTTCCGGCCGATACGCGCGGATCTGCTCAGAAGAAAGGGCTTTGGCGCGTTCGTTCTCGCGGGCAAGTGACCGCTCGAGCCTGGCTGCATCATCCGTGAAGATCCTGACGTCGTACTGCGCGCGGGAAGCGCCCACGTAAGCGAGGGTTTTGTCAATCAAGCTGCTCAGGCGGTAATCGGACGTGTCGATCTGGAGCAGCACGCGATCGACGGTCGTTCCCTGGGCGGAGTAGCTCGTCATGGCGTAGGCGTAATCGAGGTGCCGGACCTCAGCCAGACTCCAACGCAGCTTTCGGCCGCTGTCGAGTTTGGTCTCAACATTACCGTGGGCATCGAGCTTGGTAACGGTGGTGAGATCGCGTGTGCTGACGCCAAGATTTGCCGAATTCGCGGTGAACTGGATGCGGTCGCCTACCGCGAACGGCTGCAGCTTACTCTCATACACAGAGACGCCCAAAACACGCTCGGGATCGTAGCTCAGGATGCGGCCATCGTTAGTTCGCACGATGAGCCGATTCCCCGTCGTGTCTACCTCTAACACCTGGGCATAAGATTTGCTTTCGACACCCAGCTGCCGGTTGGCGCGCAGAAAACGGATGGTATCGCCGGTTCGATAGGAATCGGCCTGCGTACGATCTACGCCGGACACATCGCGCGGCACGAGCGTGACGAGTTCCTCGAAGTGCTGCTTCAGCATGCCGGTCTCGCGCATGCGGTTGCGAATGGCAGCATTCAGCTCCTCGCGCGACCGATTGTCGGGGCGAGATCACAAGTGTGCCCTTCGGGTGTTCGAAGATACGCACACGCGATTGCGGCGTAACGGTCGCGGATGTTAGCGTATTCCCGAATGCGGTGTTGGGCGGCCAGCAACTGAAGCGCCTCGTGTGTCCGGCCGTTCCGGAAGGTCAGGACAACCTGTTTCAGTTCCGGATCCTTCTGCCGGTAGAGGCGGTTCAGGTGGGCGGTTTTGAGACCGGCTTCCTGCAGTTCCTGGAAGATGCGTCCGGCTTCGATACTCAAGTGCTGGCCCACTTTGCGCGGATTGGGATCGTCATCTCCAATCAGCAGCACGTGATCCTGCGCTTCAAGTGTGTCGAGAAACGCGCGCATCTGCCGGGTCGAAGCGAGACTGGCTTCGTCGAGAAAATAAAGAGTGTTCGGGTATACGGAGCGATCCTCGCTGCGGGCACGAATCAGATGCAGTTGCAGGGTCTCGGAGGGGATGCCTTTCTCCCGCAGGCATCGCGCGCTTTGCCTGTCGGAGCGAGACCTTTTACACGGAAGCCATGCTGTTCAGAGATCTGGCGCAAGATGCCGGCCGTGGTCGACTTCGCACTACCGGCCGTACCTTGGAGCGCAACCACCTGATCGCGCGTCGCGAGAATCTCTTCGAGAATCTCCCGGCGCTTCGGGTTCTCTGCCAGTTGCGCATGACCCCTCAGGTCGGCATGTTGAGCGATCGGCGCAACCATGTCAGCCCCCGCCCTTACTTGTTCGATCACTTCGCGCTCGAGCCGGATCATCTCGGGAGTGGTATAGCGCGCCCCCGGCACCGACTCCCGGTAATGATAGATCGGGATCAGCCGCTCTTCCCGCACTCGCTGCCGCACCTCCGCCTCGATCGCATCCACGCGCACCGTTCCGCGGCCATTGCGCAAAGCATCGCGTACCAGCTCATAGTGCTCGAACACGGCATGGCGTGCGGACAACCGCCGCTCGGCAAAATCGACGGCTTTGGCAGCAGAAGTGACGTGACGCGGCTGAACCGGACCGCGTTCCAAGGCCTCCGCATAGGCTCGCTGCGCCTGGTTGCCGTAGAGTTCGCCGCGCCTGCAACTCGGCAGTTTCTGCGTCGCTGCAGCACTTTTCCACAGCTTCGCGGCCGCGACAACTGTGAAAATCCTAATCTCAATCTATCTCCTTCGGAGCTACTATAAGGGCTCCGCCGGGGATGCGACCCGAGCGCCGATTCAAGGGCCGAAATGGCAAGGGGCGGCTTTCGACAGCTGCCCCAAACTCAAACCCAAGACCCCGGCGAGCATTAGCTTATTGCGACCAAAAAATGGTCTTGACAAAGGGGTCCACTTTCGCCCTCGCCGCCTTCGCCATATGATTCGAGCAGTATTAGAGTGTTGTGCCGGTATCGATGTCGGGAAGAAAATTGTAGTGGCGTGCATACTGACGGGCCCTGCTGACGGGGAAGCGCGAGAGGAGGCCCGTAAATATGGCACGAACACAGCAAGTCTTCAGCGGTTGCGAGATTGGCTAAGCAGCCGTGGGTGCACCCATGTCGTTATGAAAAGCACGGGCGCCTATTGGAAGCCAATCTTTAACGGACTCGAGGAAATCCGTCGCCGTTAAAATTTCGCGCAAGGTTTTCATTTGTTGCCCTTTCCACTGATTACAATTGTCAGCTCTTTTGCGTGTTTGTGAATTGGGCAAGCTTGGGCCTGGATCGAAACAAAGGTCGGCGGAATCGATGCCGACTCCCCAAATCAAGTGGATTCGCGGATGGAACGGCGTTTATCGAGACGTAACTGCTGACCTTTCTAAATGTAGGTTCAAGTAGCTCGCACGGCTCGATTGATTGACCTTCTTCGAGTACGCCCCTCGTGTTTGCATCAAACACCTGTAAAATCTCAGACGGTGACTTCATGCCCAGGATAAAGAAAGTCCTGATTACAGAATTTGGGGACGAAAGCAAGCTCGCAATCGTTGAAGATGACATCGCAGAACCAGCAGCGGGAGAAGTTCAGATTGCGGTCGAATACTCCGTAGTCGCGGGTTCCGACGTCAACATGCGCCGTGGTACATACCCCTTTCAAAAGAAGGCGCCGCTCACCCCTGGTTATAGCGTCGTTGGGAAAGTGCGACTCAACGGCAAAGGCTGCTCCAAATTTGATGTGGGCGATCGGGTCGCTTGCCTTTCCAAATATGAGGGGCAGGCAGAGCTGGTCAACCTTCCGGAGCGTTTCCTGATACGGGTTCCTGAAGGAGCAGATCCAAAGCTTGCTGTCGCTCTAGTCCTTGACTGGGTGACGGCTTACCAGATGCTGCACCATGCCGCTCACGTCAAGTCCGGTCAGAGGATCTTTGTTCATGGTCTCAGTGGCGCAGTTGGTCAAGCCTTGCTAGCTCTCGGCAAAATTCAGGAAGCCCAGGTGTTCGGGACGGCCTCACCAGGGAAACACGAACAGTTACGACAGCTGGGCGCTGTTCCGTTCGACTATTCGAATAAGAACTGGATCAGCGCGATGAAGGAACTGGGCGGAGTGGATGCCGTCTTCGACCCACTCGGCTTCGAAAGCTTTGATGAATCCTATTCAATTCTTAGAAATGGAGGCGTCTTGGTCGCGTACGGCATGAATCTTCGCGGCTTCGCGGGGACTCCACGGCGTTCCGTCTTTTTGGTGATCCTCAAATTGTTCGCCAGGAACCTGCTCTTCTGGTCTGGGAAAAGAGCGACTTTCTACGGTGTGAGGCGCACATCGAAGGACTTCGCGCCGGACCTGGAGCTGCTCTTCGACTGGCTTAAATCCGGAAAGATAGCCGTTTCCATGAAGGCTACGTTCAAGCTTCAAGACGTCCAGAACGCGCACCGGGAATATGCAAGCAGCAAAGGGATGGGGTCGATCATCATGGAAATAAACCCATGACTGGCTCTAACCCAAAAGCCAAAATCGCTTCCTGGATTACTACTGATATGTCGGCTTGCGACAGGGCACTTTCGGGTGGCGCGTGGTACGGATATTATCCGCGAATCTTGTCTTTGAAGTTCCCAGACAGTTTGCAATCGCGCTGTCAAGGCGGAAAGGTCCTGAAACGACCGCTGCTGCTGCTGGGAATCGCTAGGTTGAAGGTTCGCTTCCCTCCGCCTCACCATCCCTCACAGTCGGCATTCTGCTGGCACCGTGTTGCGCCCGTGCAGACTGGAACGACCTGGAGCGCTTCCACAGAGCCGGCGTTTGCGTCGTGCGGTTTACTTCCGGCTCGGTGACACCACGACCAGTCCTGCTAATTGGCCGAGCTGCGAGTGTGCGAGATAGACCGTGCCATCTCTTGTGACGACTCCGTTCCGAGCGCCCTCGCGGGTTGGCACAACCGCAACCAGGCTAAGCTTGCCGGTCGCGTCGACTCGGGCCACGGTGAGCCGCGCGTCTTTGGCAGCGCCTACATACAACGTTTGAGTGGCTGGCGAGTAGTTGAGATCATCGACGCCGTCGCCGGTGTTGATAGATGACAGCTTCTCCCCGTTATGACCCGCATCCAAGATCTCCGCCCGCGTGCTGCAGGCAACGAACAGGTAGCCGGCGTCTTGATCCACTGACAGACCGTGCGGACCGTCTTCCCCACACGACGATTGCCACGTCGCCACGGTTTTGTGCGTTTTAAGATCAATCGCGGTCGTGAGGTCCTTGTCCTCGTAATTCATGTACAAGACGCCGCGCTTCGCAGATCGCTTCGTCTTTCCACGAAGCTGCGCTTGCTCCAAGAACCTCTTCGATCGGCCCCCATCTATCCGGAGCCGGACCATGGCCACAATATGGAGAGCCCAGTTAAGACGACGATTGCCGCCAGGATTGATCTGCATGCGACGATTTTGCCCGCTACCTCTTTCTACTGGCGCTGCTCCACAGTAACTCGCAAAATGGTGCGGACCGGCAAAGCGCTTAGGATCTCCTGTTTCGGCCAACAAGACACCAGCCACAATAGGACCCACGCCTGGAAGCTTCAACAATGATGGCATTACAGCGTGGATTGTCGCCTGAATCTGCTTTTCCAGGGCTGTTAGCTGTTTCAGCAAAACAGCAATGACTTGCTCGATGATTTTACGCACCGCTGATTCTGCCATGAGTTCTTGCAAGGCGCCACGATTGGCCCTGAGTTGTTCAGATAGGCGTCGCTGCGCGCGCGTCAGCTCCTGCAACTCCCGTTGTTGTTCGGTGTTGTGAAGAGGCGTCAATTGGGGGTTGGCCAGCAAAGCCCGGCCAACGTTTTCTGCGTCGACGACATCGTTTTTCTTTCGACCTCGGCGAGCTCGGTATTGGCTGGTCAGGCTCGGGGGGATCGAGTAAACAATCTCGCTTCGCTCCAACAGTTGACCCACGAGCACAGCAACAAAATGATTGCCCGCTCCTTCGATTGCCCAACGACGACGAGCAAACGGAACTGCAAACTGGTGCAGTTGGGAAAGGCCTTCCGCTGTATTGGAAACTGTGATGCTGGCCAATGTGGCCCCATTGGGGTCCAAAGCCGCTACCGTGTGACTGCCCGGATGTGGGTCGACACTGAGAGTGATCATAAGCGCATCTCCTTCCGAGAGGCGGGCGAGCAGAAGAAGGATTGCGTAGTCGCGGCGGCCAATTGCCGTTTGCTGGTCGCAGCTACCAAGCACACGGCCGACTTCATCCGGAGTGAGGTACTTCGGCACGGTGGATAAGCGCCAATCGGCGACAGCGGGAACAGAGGCAGCCAAGTCGGATTCGAGTTCCCCGTTTCGGAAGAGAAAGCGGAAGAAGGAGCGGAAGGCCGTTGTCATGAGCTGTGCCCTTCGGCAACTCATGGTCTTGGCGTGCCACAAAATGAAAGCCGAAATGTCAGACGACTGCACTTCTCTCACAAGGAAGGGTCGCTCTCCGAAATGATCGACGAGAAACTTACGGGCGAACGGCAGGTAATTGATGATCGTTGCAGTAGCTAGACCGCGTTCGGATCGTAAGTGCTTTTCGTACCGATTCAAAATGCCGGCCAACGGTGATTCATCACAGGCGGCCTTCACGCCGGCGACAACCTTACATTCTCGAAGATGACCCAGAAACTGCCTGACCGTTTCCCGATTACCTCTATGGACTCGGCCTTTTCGCCGTTTCTCAGCAAAGAACGTCTCGACGAGCCGTTCATCGAGTTCCGTGACTGCAAGTCCGCTTCGTCCCAACCACTGTCCGAAGTCGGCAAGCAACCGCAGCTTTGACTGCATCGTCGCATCTGTATAGCCCTCCTCCATCAGCGAGGCTGCAAATGGCGAGAGGTGCACAACCAGTGGATTGCCTCGCGCCCGTTTGTCTGCCCGCGAGCCGTTCGAAAAACTCTTCCAGCATTCGTCTTCTCTCTTTCTGGCTTCATGCCAGTTTCGAGAAGATCACCCGGATTATGCCGAATTCAACTGGCGACCAAAGGGCGGAACTCTCCGCCAAATCCGGAGAAAACAAAGCTAATTGACGACAGTCGGCATGATCAAAAAGTCGGCACGATGCCGGAGGTCATGAATACGTGGCCATCGACCGCGAGATGGCTTCAGCCCGGCCGATTTCAGAAGGGTTCGGAACAGGCTGTGAACTTTCCAGTAGATAAGAGGTTGCCCTTCTTCCGAAACGAAGACGTGGCCGCCGCCCCGACGTATCTCCTGACGATGGGTCAGGTAGCGGCCGAGGCCTGCCACTGCAGTTTCGTGCAAAGGCACCAATCGGGTTTTCTGAAACTTGGTTTTGCGGATCAGCAAACTGCTGGGTGTGATGTCGGAGACTAACAGATTCAACGCCTCCGAAATTCGCAGGCCGGTCGCTGCCAACAGACTGATCAGCGAGGCATATGTCTTGGGCTGCAACGGGTCGCACGATGAAAGCTTGGTGGCGGCAAGAACAAGGTCCGCGATCTCATCCCGCGAATAAATGTGTGGGACGCGACGCGTCAGCCGATAAGCAAAATGATTCGCCGGCGGCGATTCGTGGCGCGGGTCTTCTACGCGAAGGTACTGAGCAAAGCGGCAGATGGTCTGGTAGCGCGTGTGTCGTTGCGCGACCGATTTCGCCTGACTAGCCCAGTCGATGGCGGTTGCTGTGCGGACATGCGGCTGCTTTAGTTCGATGGCAAAGCCTGCAAAGCTGCGTAGGAGATATTCTGTGTTGCTGAGAGTGAAGCCTGCGACCCGCCGCACGGCAAGATAGGATTCGACAGCAGCAATCATCTCTTCACCTCCGGCCACGGCTGGGCGACTTGTTTGAGTAGCGCCACATCCGCCTTGGCGTAATAGGCAGTCATGTCGATGCTGCGGTGACGGAGGATGAGGCCTGCCTGATCTAACGGCACGCCATTCCGTAACATCTCCGTGGCCGCTGTGTGGCGCAGCAGGTGCGCATAGCTTGCCGAATCGAATCCCTCAATCAGCGTCGCAGAGCCGGTAGCCTGAAACAAGTTTCTGGGTCCCAGCGATGTCGTCCCGACGCCATCCCGGCTTGTGACCCGATACTCTATCGACCTTTATCTACTGTTCACCGGCCACGCGTAGCGTCCGCCGCGCGGTCGGCTTCGTTGTGTGCTGAGCATGTTCAGCAGCTTAAGGGTGAAAGTCCCTGTCCAACCTGATGGAGGTGAAGGACTAGTGATGATGCAAGGGCTATCGCCGCGAGGCGGAGTCTGAAAGAAGCATGGAACAAACGTGCGAGTCGATGGACAAGAACCGGATACAAGGCGTTAGCGCCGGACGAGCGGGCAACTTACCGCGAAGTCCATATTCATCAAGGATGCGAAACGTAGATTCGGCGACTGTGCACAGAAGGCGGCTGAACTTACCTCAGGAGATCTGCTCTGTGTCGCTTTGGCGACTGAGGTGGCCGAAAGGCAACCCGACCGCAGGGCAGAAGTCAGCAGAGGGCATAGTAGGTCACGCTGTCGGCAAGGCTAGTGAGGCACTCCAAGGCCGAAAGGCGGAGTCAACAGATAGGCCAAGCCGGGAACGGTGATTGAAGGCCCGAACGAGAGGAGTGGCAAGTACAACATGGATCTCAAGAGCGACAAGCAGCAGCATATCCAGACAGAACTGGACTTTCCTTCCGCACTGGCGGGTGAAGCCCGCGGAACGCAGGGGAGAGAGACTGAATCGCCATTGGCGGCCCATGGTATCGAACGCCCCGCCAATCCGGATCGATTAATGGAGGAAGTATGTGAGCGAGAAAACCTGAAGGAAGCGTTGCGGCAGGTGAAGGCCAATAAAGGTAGCGCCGGAATCGACAGAATGACTGTTGGTCAACTGAGTGACTATCTGACACAGCACTGGCCAGAAATCCGTGAACAGCTGCTAAGCGGGACCTACGAACCGAAGCCGGTGAGGCGGGTGGAAATCCCCAAGCCGGATGGTGGGGTGCGAAAGCTTGGCATCCCGACCGTGCTGGATCGATTGATCCAGCAGTCTGTTATGCAGGTTCTGCAGCGAAGTTGGGATCGGACCTTCTCTGAAAGCAGCTACGGTTTTCGACCGGGGCGATCCGCTCATCAAGCAGTAGCACAGGCGCAGCAGTATATCGCCGAAGGTTACGGCTGGTGTGTCGATCTTGACTTGGAGAAATTTTTCGATCGAGTCAATCACGACAAACTGATGGGCAGCATCGCGAAACGGATCGAGGACAAGCGGCTGCTGAAACTCATTCGAGCGTTCTTGAACGTTGGAGTTATGGAGAACGGACTGGTCAGCCCGAGCGTGGAAGGCACTCCACAAGGAGGTCCACTTTCGCCACTGCTCAGCAATCTCGTACTTGATGAACTCGACCGAGAGTTAGAGCGCCGAGGACTTCGTTTCGTGCGGTATGCGGACGACTGTAATATCTACGTTCGCAGCGAACGGGCGGGTCAACGAGTGATGGCGAGCATTACGCAATTCATCGCACAAAAGCTCAGGCTCAAGGTGAATGAGTCAAAAAGTGCGGTAGCGCGACCGCAGGAACGGAAGTTTCTCGGTTTCAGCTTTACAGACCGCCCAGAGGTCAAACGCGCAATCGCGCCCAAAGCCCTGGAACGTTTTAAGAAGCGCATTCGGGAAATCACACGCCGGGCCAAGAGCGTGAGCATTGAAGCCACCATGACCGAGCTGGTTCCGTATCTGCGGGGTTGGCGCGGTTACTTCGGCTTTTGCGAAACGCCGGAAGTGCTGCTTGGTCTCATCCGCTGGGTGCGTCTGCGACTTCGGGCTGCTTTGTGGCGGCAATGGAAAACCCAACGCCGTCGTCGAGCAGCTCTGTTAGCACTCGGGGTCCGCCCACGGCTGGCGAGTAACACCGCTGGCAGCGGACTTGGCCCCTGGTACCTCGCACGCGCCAAGGCCCTCTCTGTTGGGCTTTCCAACGCCTACTTCGAATCGCTTGGTCTTCCTTCGTTTGTTGACGAGGAATGGTATCAACTCTCGAACCGCCGTGTACGGACCCGTACGCACGGTGGTGTGGCAGGGGTCGGTGGGTGACCGCCGCCCCTATGCCGATCTAACGGCGAAGGGTGGAGCATGTGGGCATTCTGACTGAAGGCGGCGCAGGAGGCCGCCCAGAATATGCCCAAACACCGGAGAAGGAGGAAACCGCCGAAGCGATCTCTTGCCCTACCCGATCTCGAACAGACGAAGTCCGCCGTACTGAACAGCCTGACCTCAAAGAGTGGCCAGCGAACGTATGATCATGCGATAAATGAGTTCGTCGACTGGTACTGCTCGGAACCACGACTTGCTTTCAATCGCACCGTTGTTCTTCGATACCGAATCCACTTGGAACAGAGGCACCTGGCTCCAACAACCATTAACCTCCGCTTGGCGGCGGTCAGGCGTGTGGCGTACGAAGCCGCTGATTCCGGCTTGCTCAGTCCAGAGCTTGCCGCGGGCATTCGCCGGGTCAAAGGCGTGCGCCGGATCGGCGTGCGACTGGGCCACTGGCTCACTGCCGAGCAGGGCCGTTCGCTGCTGCTGAAGTCCCAGGGCGATAGTCTCAGAAGCAAGCGGAACCATGCCATCCTGGCTCTTCTGATTGGTTGTGGATTGAGGCGCGGCGAACTTCTTGCCCTTACGGTCGATTCCATTCAACTCCGGGAAGAGCATTGGGTAATTGCCGACCTCCACGGCAAGGCCGGGCATATTCGGACGGTACCGATTCCACTCTGGGTGAAGAAGGCGATCGATCGCTGGACTGAAGCAAGTGGAATCAAGGAAGGCTGCCTCTTTAGAGCGATCAACAAGTCAGGACAGATCTGGGGTCATGGCATGACTCCGAAAGTGCTCTGGGAGATCGTCAAGAAAGCGGCCGAGGCTGCCGGAATCGATAAGCTGGCCCCGCACGACCTGCGGCGCACATGTGCGCGTCTTTGTCATATAGCCGGCGGTGAGCTCGACCAGATCCAGTTCCTGCTCGGTCATGTGTCCATCCAGACGACCGAACATTACCTCGGCTGTAAGCAGAAGCTTCGATTCGCTGTGAACGACAAGATCGGCATCGAACCGTGACACCAAGGGGCGGATTACCCGTCCCTTCCGAACTACTCGTTCGGATTCCTAGTTTCCGTCTGCCCGACGTTCCCCACAACAGATCCGGCGCTCAGATCGATGCTCAAGCAGAAGCTCCCCAATAACTGGTCCCAAGTTGGCGCGTTTGCGTGACAGCGGGATACGTACGGGATCTTTAATTCGTACTTGAGCGCGCTTACAGGGTCTACGCGTACGCGCGCCGCACTGGGAGCCTGCCAGCAAGAATGGTTGCAGTTGAATGTTTCCCTGAAGTATGAGCAAGCTGAAGCTGTCTATAAGTGGAACCGTGATACCGTCGCGAGATCGCCTTGTCTAGTTCGGCCTTCAGGAAACGATCTTCCTTAGAGAGCGGCACTGGCTGATTTCGCCGAATTGGAGTACCCTACTCGGAGGTACTTACAGGCACACGGGAGCTCACATGACTCAGAATTTCATTCCGAAGGCGGACATTGCCCCGCCGGACACGGCCGCGAGGCGGATGTTACATGGAAGGAGAGACCTAGTGCGGTGCGCAATCCTGCTGCTCTCATTCGTGGTTCATCCGGTGGGCGCACGGCCTCCTGCTTCCGTAAGCTGCGCGGGTGCCGACCTCTCAAACCTCAATACCTTTATCTATGTATCCGTGACCGGAGGGGACCCCGACTCCGACAGCTGTGGCAAAAATCCCGCCTCAGCATGCAAGACGATTTCGCAGGGAATCAAGAATTGTAAAACGAATGGTTGCAACGTATTAGTCCGCTATGGGGTGTATGGTTCGGTTGCCGAAACCGTTCAACTCGCTGATGGGGTCAGTCTATACGGAAGCTGCAGTTTTTGATGGATCGGACCGGAAGGTATCGATCGACGCGTACTGGGCCGCCCCGCGATAACGGCAAACGAAATCCACAAGCCGACGACTGTCCATGGGTTCGTAATATTCGGCGGGTCTGGAGCCAACCCCGGCGAAGCGAGTGTTGCTGTGACCGTCGCCGACAGCCCCGGGTTACGTCTGTCTGATGACGTCTTGGCGAGCGGTACTGGGGGAGCAGGCGAGCAAGGCAGTGCTGTAGCTGGGGACACCGGTGGAAGCGGCAAGCCCCCCGTCGCGAACGCAGGAGGTGCTGGAGGTGCGGCTTGTCCTGCGAATCCTCCTCCGGGTCCGATTGGGAAAGGCGGTTACGGAGCTGATTTTCAGCAGTTATACAGCTCTGGATGCTTTATTCGTTGCAAATGTGATAACAACAACTACCCGGCCAGCGTCGGCAAGAATGGCGAGAACAGCGGGAATGTACTTGGTGGCACGGGTGGACCAAGGGCGGGTCCCGGCTGCTTCTGCGATGGTGGTCGTACCGCGGGCAACGGACCGGCGGGGCAGGATGGCCGGTCAGGCGCGTGCAGCGAACAGGGTGGGTTGGCCAACCCGGATAGGAAAGGAAGCTTTGCCGGAACAGTCTGGCACCCGAATCGCGCTGGAAACGGTGCGGCTGGCGAATTGGAAGTGGTGCTGGCGGTGGCGGATCTGGCGGTTTTGGAGTCAATTTTCCGCCGACTACGGACTATCACGGATATCCGGGCGGTGGAGGAGGTGGCGGCGGTTGCGGGGGTGGGGGCGGTACGGGAGGTCAGCAGGGCGGCGCCTCCGTACCTTTGGTCCTTGTCAACTCTTCCATTGATGGATTCACTAATCAGACCGTGATCATTCCGGGTCCGGGCGGGCGGGGTGGCGACGGGGCAGGCGGTGGGAAAGGCGGTGCTGGCGGTCCCGGAGCAAACGGGAAAGCAGGCAGGCAATGGTATCTCAGCAATGCTGCATGTACCGGATATGTGCCTGGCCTGGGTGGTCGCGGCGGCCGAGGTGGGCAGGGCGGAGCTGGTGGTGGTGGAGCGGGGGGAAATGGCGGGCCCTCTTTCGCAGTCGCACTGGTCAATTCCCAGCTAACTCTTGGGAGCGCGACAACAATATATGCGGCGCAGCCGGGCGCCGGTGGCGTCAGCAGGCTCCGGCGGACAGAATGCATCCAATCAGTGCAAGGGCGCAGATGGCCAAAACGGTACGCTTGGATTCTTCGACAACCAGAACTCGATCGTCCGGTTCGCTTCTACTTGGAGACGCGAGAGCGAGGAAGGCCAACAATGAGTTCCTTGAAGCAGACGATGCGGATTTTTGCAGTCTCGTTGTTATACACCGGGGTGGCAGGCGCCCTGACCTTGACGTGTCCGTCAAGGTCGCCGGGAAAAGATTTTCATGCACAGACGATCGAGCATGCCAATTTCGCCTATCAGGATCTGACGAATGCGAATTTTTCCGGCGCAATCCTGGTGGCGCCGTTTTTTGTTTTGCCAATCTGACGGGTGCCAATTTTCAGAACGCAGTTTTTGTGAATGACGGCTCCAATTCGTCACTAGTCGCCGACTTCAGCTTCGCCAACTTGCAGGATGCATGCTTCATGGGTACACAGTTCAACGGACCCACCTATCTGACGAATGCGAATCTTACGTGCGCGGATTTCTCGCGAATTGATCTAAGCAATGGCAACGCTATCTTCGGCGAGAGTCCTTTGGAGTTCGATCGCAGCAGAACAGAGTGCCGGACGGCATTTCCGATCGAGCATTATGAGCTTGTGAGTTTCTTAGCGACTGGCCGCTTCTGGATCTTAGCAGTGCGAACATAAGGGCATGCGCTCAATGAACTTGCTGGACGCGATTTTCCAATGCCAAGATGCCCGATGTCGATTTGTCCGGTGTCCTGCTTGATAATGCCAAGTTTGTCAGGGCAGATCTAACCAGGGCGATTCTCAATCGCGCCAGCTTGCAAAACGCTGATCTCTCTTATGCCAAACTATTTGGTGCGCAGCTAAATAAGACAAACCTGACTGGGGCAAGTCTATATGCAGCTTATCTCGCCAATGATCATGGTGGCCACATAACCAATGCCGCGGCTGTTCGACAGGCGCATCTAAAAAACGTTAATCTGTCGGGGCTCATTCAGCGGTGTCGATTTCACTTACTCGAATTTCTATGGTGACAATCCGGCACAAACGGAGCCTGCAAGACTGTGTTGTCACGCAACCAATGCAACCAAGCTGCTTCCGAAAACCACCAAGGCTTTACGTGCCACTGCGCTGCCGCTCACGGGGCGATCATGACCGAAACTAAGTTCGATAACGCTTATCTCTACGGTGTAGATTTCACCTAAGCAAGAGGTCAGGCCGTTGATTTTCATCAAGCGGTACTGACCGGATCGAATTTCAGTGGCGCCGTGTTTTCCGCGAACGCTCAGGGCGTCGCCGCTTCGTTTTCCCGAGCCTTCCTTCAAGGGGTAAATCTTGAAGGCGCGCAGCTGAATGACAAGCCGAATTTGATGGATGCCTTCGTGGATTTCGGCTTGGATGGGAATAACATCTACATCTTCCTGGATGGCTTGAACCACAACCAATTCACGTGCCGGAATTGCCGTCCGGAAAGCGGAAGTGATGTCTGCGTAATAGTGAACTATCCCCAGCCCACTAGGGTGCCGGTCGAGGGCAGCACGATTCTCACCTGCCCGAACGGCGAGGTAGGCGATTGCGGTCGGGAGGATCCCACCGGTGGCAACCTCTTTTGGAAAAGCGGCTTGAATATTGGGACGCCTCCTTCTGGCGTACCGCCTGCCTGGTACGAACACAACGCGACTTACACACCAACCCCTGACAATCCCGGCTCGATCTGCAAAGGTACGGGGCCAGATTCGGCAATTCTTTTCTGGTAAGTGCTCGCGCACTGCCGAATGGACGCATCAGAAAAAGTTCGAAGGAGCTATTATGACCACGACACGGCAACGGCGGAGGACGACAGTGTCCTCTCCGCGAGTTCAGGCGCGGCGCCGCAGGAAGCCAATTTCAGCAACCCAAGCCTTGCGAATGTATTCGCGTTTCACGCGTCGCAGATTTCTAGCGCAATCGGCGGCTTCCGGCGTCATTCTTGGCCTTCCATCGAACTCGGACTCCGCTCAACCTGAGACCGCCAAGCGCGGGCCGCTGTTTTTCAACCTTGCGAATCTAGTGAGTACGTCGGGCGAAAGATCGCGCCGGCGGCACCGCCCGTTCTTCCACATCGGCGGCCACACGTATGAGCTGAGCTCAGTCGATGACAATCCAGAAGTATTGGAGAGAGCACGCCAGCTGAATTCATTTCTGCGTGCCGTGCCGGATTCTCAGATCACTCATTATCTGAGGAACTCGAATCTTTCGGGCGACATCACGCCGCTCGGTTATGTCGGAGAGCCCATTGACCTACAAGCGGGCACATGGGCGATGTCGATGGTCCTGCAGTTCCTTCCAGCATCTGCACTTCCAGCAGCGTATGCAAGCGCTCGCAAATTGACCCCCAACGGACCGTTGCCCCTCTCTGCCAAGCGGGATTTTTATGGAATCGCTGCTGCTTTCAGCGAGCAAGACCTAGAAGAGGAACTCGAACTCGTTGATCCAACCGATTTTGCCCGGACACTGATTGCCCTTCAGCCCGACATCCTGTGCGCCAATCCCGTCGGTGCTCAAATCATCGCGACCGATTACGTCACTTCGAAAAAAGTAACGGGATTTCTGTCGCAAGTTCTGCAACAGGCCGGTCCAGCAACGCCGCAGATGATCCCCAATCAACCGAACGCGCAGGGGTGGGCCACCTTGGTGCCGCTGATTCAGGACGACGGCACGCCATTCAAAATGGCGGACGAACTGAACCATCTGAACCAGTACTTCCCAGACTGGGACTCGCTGGTGGACGAGCAAGTCGCGACGGCTATTGACGCTGTTCATCGTAAAGTAAAGAACGACCCGGCTTTGGGCGCAGATATCACCGGTCTGGTTCCGAACGCCAAGCCGGGCCCGCTCGATCTCTCCATTGAACAGCAGCTCACAGGTAAGGTCTGGTTCCGCCACGACGGTCTCACGGCTGTTGAGCATGACTCCGGCTCCGCCGCTTCCGGTCCCGCATGGGCATATCGGCACATAAGCGGACAGACCGGTTTGGTGGTCAGCCAGCCCGCAGTGAGCTCTGGGCCTGACGGGAGAGTCCAGGTCACTCTCAATAATGTCGCGAATTGGTTTCTACGTTACTTGGGAATGTACGTACAGTTTGTCGACCGCAATGGGGACGTCATTCCGAAAGAAGAACTGCCTGGAGATACCATACCGGACAGAGACGTCCGTTTCCCTGTAGACAGAGAAAACGCGCTCTTTGGGGGGATTATCCCGCCGGTGTACAGCATTGCCGGAATACCGGTTTATCCCCCTGGCGGCCTCTCCGTCGTAGTGAACCTCCCTGATCGGGCAGCAACAATCAATGTCTTCTACGCTGGTGCCGGTGGCTCCGGCTCGGCAATTGGTCCGGCCAAGATCACAGATGTTGGTCTTGGGCTGACGATAGCGATCAATTACGGTTTGGTTGCTTTCTTCATGGCGGCGGGAGTCTCCACCTTAGGGGCCGACATTAAAGCCCTCGCTCCCTTAGCCCAAGCAATCGCGTTTGAAGTCGCTACCTTGTTCCATGGCAGCTTGAATTCTCCAGTCCCTACCGTCAACAATGCACTTGGCATCATGCGCGGTCTGCTCCAGGCTACGGTACAAAAGCCAGGGCTCACCACTCTTCTTGGTTACATAGCGGGCCGGCTTGCTGCCGCAACCATCCTTAACTCCATCCCGGTTGCGGGTCAGATTGCGCGTGCCGCTGCGGGAGTTGTCGGCGCTTTGCAGCTTGCAGTTACCAGTATTGAGATCGGTATTTCGCCGCCGGTATATCAATTCGACTTAACTTTCACCCACGATCTGAGCGTCAATCTTCTTCCAGACAATCAAAACGGTAGTTTTCCACAACCTCCCGATGGTTACCTCCTTTACTACAAAGTGAATTACCTCTTCGATAACGGTTCTCCTCATTACATCGATGCGGTGGATGTGGAGGACCCCAGTGTTAAGCCGATTGAAGTAAAGCTCACAGGAATTCCGTGGGGTGGTCAAGTGAACGTGTCGGTGGGTTTTTACATGCGAAAGGAGTCCACACCTAGCTCGGAGAACGACTGGTGCGCCGGCCACGGAACGACGGGCTTGGTCTCCAACATGGTCGATCGGGCGCCTGACATCGTTATTCAGCAGGTCAAGATTCCGATCCAAAAAGAAACAATCTACCTTCACACAAGAAAGATCACGTTGGACGCAGCTGGACGCCATGTTTGGACCGGACAAGTATACCTCCGCGCTACGTTCCGCCATCCGGTGGGCAACAGCCGGGGGACCTCGCCGCCTTGCGCGCTATCACCGTTCGTCAGGCAACCGCTGCACAAGCAGGCTATATTGGCTATGCTTGGCAGAGCTACAGCATTGGCGTGCTGGATTGTCAAGCCGGCGCGCGCGGCCAATTGGATCAAGGCGGCCAATCTCAATACGGACATGGGCGATGGCGGAGCGAATGCCCAAAACGGTTACACCACAATTTCCTGCGGACTTCGCGGCGGAGCAACTAGCGGCGTTAAGCTGGCCTACAACTTACTGACCGATAGTCGTGCGAATTGCTATCTGGATACCTCTTCGTTGTTTCTGCGCGAGATACAACTTGATCCGGTGCCTGAATTCGCCAGCCCGGTCGAAGACAGGTCTTTTGGCAAGCTGAACCTGGATTCGACTGAGCTTCTGCTGCACCCGGCGGGTTACATAGTGAGCCTCAATAACGCAAACCATAAACTTGAAGCGCTGAAGATTACCATCCGCTGCGATGAAGGATGCAGCAGCCGGGGCACATTTTCTCGCGCGCACGTACGCCGGGCAAGGTTCTCGTCCGGGCTTGATTACTTCGCCGGTTGCGGCTTGCATTTCTGCTGAAGGCGTGATCCTGGTTCTGGAAAACAGCACGGTGAACAATCGAATTCAGGCATTCGATCTCGGCGGAAATCCCGTCTCCTATTTCAAAAAACAGAAAAGCCCCTATTTCTTGCAATTGCCCGTTACAGAAGGCGCCACCTACCTGGATTTGGCGATTGAGTTTACTGGCTATCTATACGTGTTGTCGCGGAATCCGAGTTCACCTGATTTCCGGATGGACATTTACCACCCGGCCCAATCTGATACCCATCCGATTTGCACAACGAAAGGTATCAATGCGGCAAAGCTGTGCGTCGATCTCTGGCGCAACGTCTATGTACTGAATTACGAAGTACTGAAGCTTCCAAATGGACAGATCCCTGCTCGTACGGAACCATCTGTCAGCTTTTGGGTCCCTCCACCACCAATACTGTGAGTGGCTGGCTATCTGTAAGCGAGAATCTCTCATTTCCGAAACGGACAGTCGGTCGCAGGCTGGAGAGATGAGCGCTTCTTTACTGGTCAATCAGCCTGCGGCTGCGGTCCGAAAGAATAGCTTCAAGTGAGTGTACTTGATGGCTGGTGCATACGCAAAGCGCAGAGATCCTTATGCCTAAAGGAAAGTTTCCGAATTGGACTAGGATCACGCGTAATCCGGAAACTGAACGCAACCGCCGCTTAGATCGCCGGTGACGGCCAAGTGGCGATCTGAGACGTCGCTCCGCTCGGGCGGATTACTCGATACTTGGCGACAACGGCGGATGTAAAGGTGCGGATCGCCGACGAACAGCGCTTCAGGTACCCTTTGAACTTAATCCCGCTCGTGTACAAGTAAACCTGGAAATGGAAATAAACGCCACGAGGATAGCGATTAATGCAAGTAACATTGCTACGAATCCCACGTCACGTCCGCTCATAGCGGTGAAGTCTTCAACGGCATTCACGTTGGGATCTTGTGAATCGAAGTACACCAGCACTTGATCACCAATCTTCATGTCGGTTCTCGGTGCTGACGATGTTCCGTTATAGGGCTTTTCGTGGACTGAAAATGTATATCCACAGAGATTGTGGTTGGACCGTTCATAAGAAGTCACTGTACCTTGAGTCGTTTGCTGCCGAGTTGCCGATCGCTTCTCCCTAATTGCTTGAGGAAGGGTAAGGAGCACTCCGATCATGAACGGAAAAACGATGACCAGTGAACGCCAGGATTTCCAATCCATTCTCTGGCATCGTCCGAAGAACCAGCCGAGAAAGTCTACAATCTTGCCCACCATTCTGCTCTAGTTTCCCAAGGTCTGATTCTAAGGAAGGTTCTCGACGGGCCGCTCATTCGCAAAGGGCAAACCGGAATTTTAGCGCCGCGAGGACGGCATAGATCGCCGGTGGCGGCGAAGTATTTACCTATTCTTTCCTCTTTCCTGAGCCCACCGATACTACTCCTGGACCGCTACGAAGCTTTTGGGATAACGTAACGGCTCCGTGCAATTCCGGGATAGACTTTTACGGATGCCGATTCCAGATGCCGACAAGGACCATTTGGCTGCTGTTATCGAAGAACGGTGGCTTGATTTTCAAAGCTCACTTTCTGATAGCGGCAGACGCTACCCGATGCGGGAGTTTAAGACCTTCGTCCAAGCAGTTCGGAACTACATTGCTAAAACCGAGAAAGAACCGCTGATACATCGAAAAGTTGTGAACGTCGTAAACGGCCTTACAGATGGCCTCAAAGCAACTCGCAAGCAAGTTCCAGGCGAGGTTCTGGCCGAAGCGGATCGCGTGGAGTGCCTATTGTTCGCCGGATATGATTCGTATTTCGAAGGCGACGAACCGCCCGGGCTATGACAAATCGCTGCAACGTGCCAGGCCGGCGGGAGAACCCGGCCGAGACACCCGTTAACGACGACAACCGCGTTTTTCGGTACTAATCCGTCGGCTGGTCGCAAAACGGGTGCCAGATCAGCGCGATGCGCGTTATACGGTCAGGTGGACCCAAATCACGGAAGACAAGCCGACGTTCTGTAACGTTTACATGACGAGTTGCCGATAATCCCGAAAAGTCCGGATCGGCGGCAGGCTTGACCACAAAATCATACTCGAGATCCCCTCATGGCGGTAGAAGGCTAAATCGATGCCGTCGTACACGCCCGAGACGGTTGCTCGGGCATAGTTTGGCATCCCGTTGAGCGAGTCCTTCCCGTTCCTTCCGCGAATATAGTCGCTGACTTCGCCTGTGGGCTCCCGGCCCGTGATCTTGTTCCACGGCTGGGTGCCAGTTGATTTCATCTCACGACCCTGTATTTCAGTTTCGAGAGTTTGCGTTCGGGCGGCTGCTGCGAGCTGGCCTCACTTGCGGAGGGCTCAGCAGCGCCCTCATGCATCATCATCGTGATGCCTTCGCCGGCCATTTCACTTGCGCCGACGCTTGGCTGCGGTTGGGTTCAAATGCCAGAGGCCGACGAAAGGGTTGCGGTTGAGGAGCCGCAAGCACCAACGCAGCACTCGAAATGACTGCGAAAAGAATAACTCGAAACACGTATTAGTTCTCCTATGGACTATTCAAAGAACGCACGCGGAGAGCACCAACTTTGGTGCGACTCCGCGTGCAAGCCCGACTTTTCGGGAAGGAAAAAGGCGAGGACTATTGGTCCGCCCGGAAGAAATGATAGTCGGCAGAGTACGGCACCAGGGTCTGTTTACCGACATCGGCGAGGGTGGAGCACCCGGTAACTGGAGCGGATCCCCCCTTCGTGTTCAAGCGTTGAATGAACGTCGTTCTAGTCAACGTCCCGCCGCCGGTTGGCCCCTGTGCCGTCCCGATCGTCTGCAGCAAAAGGCAGTCAATCGCGCCAGAATTTGGGCAACTGTCGTCAGTCCCGGCTGTAATGAAATTTGTCTTTTGTGCCCACACTTTGCTGCTATCGAAAGAACTCTGCCACGTGGCATCGCCGAAACGCGGAGGCTTCGGACCGACGTCGTTAGGGTTTTGAACGGGGCTCAGAAAGTGAGTAATGACCTGGAACGCCTCCCCGAAGACATTTCCAAAAAGGGTAGCTTCGGGTCGAGCATTATTGACGGTAAAGGAGACTCCTGAGCCTGAGGGCAGGCAAACATAGCCTTGTGTGCCCAAAGCGTGAGTTACCAAAAATTCAGAGTTCCCCTGCTCCGGCGTAAGCAGGCCAGAAGTGTTTGTCTTCGGTGAGACACTGAACGTCATCTCGTCCTTTTTGTCTTGATCCTTATCTTGAGCGCAGGCGATGCCCGAAGCAGTCACTGCGAGCGACGCGAGCAACCCACAACGAATGATCCCGTGAGCGGTGGCGCCACCCATGAATTTCTTACTAAAAGTGTTTTTCAATTCTTTCTCCTTATTTTTCGACTTAGATTGTGCAGATCACGGCCAGGGTCCGCTAAGGACATGGCACGCATCTCCTTGGAGGCCGGCAGTCATAATACGCAGCTCTCTACTTAGGACCTGTGATATTCGCTGACGAAAAATCGAATAAGTAAGAAACTCTACAAATCTTTTACATCGCCTGTCACAACCTTTAAAGGGCGGCCCGCATCTCTATCCCATCGCAAATGAGAGAAATGCGCTTTGCTCGAGCAGTTTCGGAGAACAACTCCCCAGTTTGTTTCTCAACCGATTCCGAGCGGTCCGACGGAACTTCAGCTTGCACGGGGCAGCCTGAGAAATGCGATATCGAATGGAGAGTTTGCGTTGAAGAGATCTTCGCTCAGCTCGCGGACTTGCCCGTGGAAGCCCAAAGCCGGTACTTCGCCCACCACGATGTGGAGCCAACAATCCAGAGAGAAGTAGAAGCACTGTTGGCCCTCGATTCGGGTTCAGGCTTTTCACTTGAAGGGAACATCAACCTGGTCGCGCAACGAGCCCTGGAGCAGCTCCAGCCCGAAGGCACGAACTGTGGACCGTATCGGCTGGGAGATCTTTTGGGGCGCGGTGGCATGGGCGCCGTTTACTCGGCCGAACGGGTGGATGGAGAAGTGGCGCAGCGAGTGGCCATAAAGCTCCTGCGGCCAGGTTCTGACGAGCCCGTAGCTCGGCAGCGCTTTCTGATAGAGCGGCAAATCCTCGCAAATCTGTGCCATCCGAATATTGCGAGGCTGCTGGACGCCGGGCATCGGGAGGATGATCAGCCGTATCTGGCGATGGAGTACGTCGAAGGACAACCTATAGATTTATACGTAAGCGAAATTAGTACGCGGCAGAAGATCACTCTGTTTCTCAAGGTTTGTGCCGCTGTCGCGTACATGCACCGGAACCTGGTGGTCCATCGCGATCTGAAGCCGGCCAATATTCTTGTTACGACCGAAGGGGAGCCGAAGCTGCTGGACTTTGGCATCGCCAAGATGTTGGGCCTGACCACCAATTCAATTGCGACGAGCACACGGGTGCTTACTCCAGATTATGCAAGCCCAGAGCAAGTGGTGGGCGGCCCGATAACGACGGCGTCGGATATCTATTCGCTAGGCGCGGTGCTCTATAAACTTCTGACGGGCGCATCCCCGCACCAATTTGAAGGTGTTTCGCCGAGCGCGATCGCATTCGCGATTTCCAGTGGACGGATCACCCCACCATCCAAGCTGGCACCCGGCTTGGGTGACGACCTTGAGATGATCCTCATGAAGGCACTACGCCGTGAGCCGCAGGAACGATACGTTGCCATCGAACAGTTTTCCGAGGATCTGGAGAATCATCTTCAATCACGCCCGATTCGTGCGCGCAAAGGCGATGCATGGTATCGAGCGCGAAAATTCCTCCGTCGCCACTGGTTGCCGGTTGTGGCGGCGACTGTCACCGTTACGGGCCTTTTGGCCGGAATCCTTGTGGCGAATCAGGAGCGTGCCATCGCTCAACAGCGATTCAGCGATGTACGACAACTGGCGAATGTTTTCCTGTTCGATTTTGAACGTTCGATACGCTATACGCCAGGAACACTCGACGCTCGGAGTCTTATCGCTTCGACAAGTCAACGCTACCTGAAACAACTGGCCGCCGAGTCGCAAAGTGATCCCACACTCGATCGGGAGATCGCTGAAAGTTATGAGCGTTTGGCTGAGATTCAGCAGTCCATTCAATCAGGCGGAGGCAAGTCTCCGGGCGATACAGACAACCTGCTTCAATCACTTGAGATTCGTCGTCGCCTGGGTGATGATCGCTCGAAGAATCCGGTACTCCGGCGCAAGTACATAGAGGTGGCATCCGTGTTGGGCTACAGGTATCAGGACGAGCACAACGCAACGGAAGCTGCCCGGTGGGCTGATGAGGCCATGGACCTCAGTGAGAGATGGATCACGGCTGAGCCGCACAACGAGGATGCACTTGCGGCGGCAACAGCCGCGTTCATGCGCGGCGCCACGACGAAGGAGGTTGGCGGCCAGATCGAAAACGCCATTACGAGCCTGAAAAAGGCTGTTATTTATGGCGAACGGGCTATTGACGTCGCGCCGAAAGAAGAGGCCATCTCCTTTCTGCTCGCCGAGGCAAATGTCATCTTTTGCGATCTCCTCGTTGACGTCAGGCGTTATTCGGAGGCGCTTATTCACGCGCGCCGCAGTTTGCAATTGATGGAACCGCTGTGCATTCATCATCCGGATAATTCGCGGTTCCGCGTAATGTTCTTGAACGCCAATAGCGCTGTTGGCATAGCCGAGCGCAGGCTCGGTGAAACCGACCCGGCTCATCTTCAACTTGCAGTTCCCTTTCTCCGACGCGCTTTTGCCTTAGCCGAGGAGACCATGCGCGCTGATCCGAGGAACGCCCAAAGCAAAGACAATTTTATCGTCCATTCCACTCGGCTTGGACTTTTATTCGTCAGCTTGAAAAAATTCGATGCCGCGCTTCATGCATACACGGAAGCCTATGAAGTGGCACGCGAGTTGGCTGTGATTGATCCAAAAAGTCGCCGCAATTGGTTTTTGCTCGGGAAGACTCAACTGGATTTGGGATGGACGTACCTCGAGAACAACAAGCCTTCGAAAGCGCGGTCGGCTCTTTTGGCATCAGACGAAGGCTTCTCGCGGGCGCTCGCGATGGATGCCACTGATAGCGTTTTGTTGGAATGCCAGGCCAGTCAGTTTGAAGGCTTGGCTAGAGTAGCCTGGGCTTCCCGTAACGTACGCGACGCCCGGCGCTGGATGCAGGGATGCCTGGAGGTCATAAGAGGAATGATCAAGCGAGATCCGTCCGCCAGAAGCTATATCGGTGAATATGCGGACAAGCTGAAGCTCGCCCGAGAGATCGGTGTTTCGACGGCGGAGTTTTAGTCTATGCAGATTACGAAACTATTGCAACGCTTAGAGGCTGGGGATCGGGGTGCTATGCACGACGTGATCCCGTTGGTGTACGAAGAGCTAAAAAAATTGGCGAGGGCACATTTGCGGCGCGAAGCGGTTGTCCCTTTTGAAACGACTGCTCTGGTCCATGAGGCTTTTTTGAAGCTGGCCAGGGGCCGGCATCCCTCCTATGAGAATCGAACACACTTCTATGGGATCGCTTCGCGGCTCATGCGACAAGTTCTTGTCCAGACAGCCCGCTCCAGGGCCACCCGAAAACGTGACGCGTCGCGCGAAATGGGGCTTGCCGAGCTACCTGATAGCGTAGCCCAAGCAGATCGATCCCTTCTGGCAATCGATGCTGCGCTTCAACAGCTCGAAAAAACAGATCCACGGAAGGGACAACTGATTCAAATGCGGTATTTCGCTGGCATGACTGCCGAGGAATCCGCGATGGCGTTGTCCATGCCCGTGCATGTGGTGCGCAGCCAACTCCGAGTTGCCGAGGCCTGGCTGCGCAAGGAAATGATTGGGACAGGATTCGGATGCGCGAACTCCGCCGAAGTTCAAATCGCAAGCACATAGCACACACCTGCGATGATCTGATCGGCTACGGCTCAGAAGTGAACGCCTCCGTCCAGCACGTCTTGTCGGCGATAAGAGATCCACTTGGACGGATAGTCGGCGAGTCGGAGAATGAGCTTGTGGACGGAGATTAGTCCCGAGTTGTCGGCCTGGCTTCTTACACACTGGGGCTCGAGCCGATGTGATCGTTTACAGCGTTTCGAAGTCTGTGTTTGCAACTCAAGTAACGCTCTCTCGTCTGGACACTCACATAGCCGAGGAAATTGAATCTCGTCGAGGTTGCCTCCCGCCTGATCACAGAGCCGTGCACATTTACATCCCCAGAACGCACGCCCTTTCCCGACTTCGGAACAATGTCCGTCTGGATTTGCTCGCGAATCGTGGCATAACAGCAGCGTTCCGCGGCCCGACAAATGCAAGTACCAGTGTTGACCTTGTTGCCCGTCGAGATGGTCAGGAAGGAACTCCGTGCACAATCTCTTTAGAAACTTGCACTACAGCGTTCGCATGCTGCGGCGGAATGCGGGTGTAACGGGTGCCGTGGTTGCAACACTCGCGTTGGGCATCGGTGCGACGACGGCTATCTATACAGTTATCTATGCGACTCTGCTGTCCCCGCTACCTTTGCCGCACCCCGAGCAACTGGTCATGGTCTGGTCTAAGATTCAGGGAAACCGGAACGGTATTGCAGCGGGTGACTTTCTGGATTGGCAGCGTTACAGCAAGTCGTTCCAGACTCTCTGCGCGTTTACCGGTGGCAACTTCAATCTAGGAACGAAAGACAAACCGGAGCAGGTCCAGGGCAGGCTTGCATCGCCCGGGTTCCTCCGAATGCAGGGTTTTTCGTTCATGCTTGGGCGCGACTTTCTGGCGCAAGAGAGCGTTCCCGGCAACGAAAAGGTCGTAATCCTGACCCATAAACTCTGGACCAAGTTAGGTTCGGACCGGAATATAGTCGGCACTCAATTGAGAATCAATAGTACCTCCTACACCGTTGTCGGCGTGTTGGCCGAGGGTATCCCGGACCGTTACGAAGCGCAGTTGACGGCGCCGCTTGCCTTTCGCCCCGAGCAAATCAACCACGATTACCACTGGTTGCTAGCGATGGCGCGTCTGAAGCCGGGCGTGAGCATACAACAGGCTCAGGCGGATATGAGTGCGGTGACGGCACGCATTGCGGCGGAGAATCCGCACAGTGACAAGGGCTGGGGCGCGTTGGTGGAACCTTTGCAAAACGATTTCATGCCGAAGGACCGCATTCAGACTCTATGGATTCTGCTGGGAGCTGTTGGATTTGTGCTGCTGATTGCTTGCGTGAACGTGGCAAATCTATTGTTGGCGAAGGGCGTTTCGCGCTGGCGGGAAGTAGCCGTTCGCACTTCGATTGGAGCATCGCGGCGTCAGGTATTTGAACAGTTTTTAACGGAAAGCGTGGTCTTGGCGGTCGGCGGCGGAGCGCTCGGTGTGGGCCTGGGCGTGCTTTTGCTGCGCGTGATTGTTGCGGCCATGCCCGCCGACACGCTGCCTTCTGAGGTTTCGCTCCACCTGAATGCACCGGTACTTGCGGTAACCTTGGTGGCCACCATTTTTGCAGGAGTGCTGTCGGGCTGTGCACCCGCCTGGTACGCCTCGCGGGTTGATCCCGCAGCTTCCTTGAAAGAGGGCGGGCGCGCTGGCGCGGGAAAGAGTCATCACCGCTTGCGCCGGAGTTTGGTGATCGGAGAACTCGCGCTTGCCTTGACGCTGCTTTCGGGCGCCGGCCTGGCGCTGCATAGCTTTTGGAATTTGACACAGGTCGACCTCGGCGTGCGCACTGATCATGTGCTGATGTTTACTCTTCAGCAACCGGATGGGCGCTTTCGAACTGCCGCTCGTATAGAGCCTTACTATCGGCAGATCCTTGAACGAATTCACGCATTACCAGGCGTTAGTTCTGTGGCGGTCGTCACGGGTGCGCCCTTGCTGGGAACGAGCGATGGAATGCCCTTCACAATTGTGGGCAAGTCCGTTCCCGATCCTTCACAACGGCCCGGATCTCCTTTCCAGTCCGTAACTCCTGAATATTTCAAAACGTTCGGAATTCGGCTAATTAAAGGACGGGTGTTTACATCTAGTGACACATCATCTAGTCCGCGAGTGGCGATGGTGAACGAACAGTTCGTCCAGCAACACCTGAAGGGACGTGATCCGCTGAGCACGCAATTATCCATCGAGCAGATTGACCCCACCGTACAGAAATTGGGGGCCGCCGTTGAGTGGCAGATAGTCGGTGTTTTTCACAATGTTCGCTCCTTCGGGCTGCGAGGAGATGCGCCTGAAATTGATGTGCCGTTCTCCCAATCACCTCTGCCGAGCGCAACAATTGGCTTGCGCACTACAAGTGAACCGACCACGTTGAGTGCGGCAGTCGGCAGGGCCATGTTTTCACTCGATCCAGATGTCGGCTTGTCTCATCTGAGCACTATGGATGAGGTGAGAAACCAATTGTTCATTGGTGACAAATTTACAATGATGCTCTACGGCGGTTTTGCGTTGGTGGCTCTGATGCTAGCGGCAATTGGTGTCTACGGTGTGATTTCATTCGGCGTTTCTCAGCGAAACCAGGAGATCGGTTTGCGGATGGCTTTGGGCGCGCAGACGGGAACGATTGCACGATTGATTGTCTGGGAGGCGTGCGTTCTTGCGTTCATTGGTCTCGGGCTGGGCGTCTTAGGATCGATGTGGCTGGGGCATTTAATGCAGAGCACGCTCTACGCCGTGCGAGCCTTCGATTTTTCGGTATTTGCGTCCGTCAGCGTCCTCTTACTGTCGACAGCGTTGTTGGCGGCTTACCTTCCGGGGCGCCGGGCGGCGAGTATAGATCCGATGAGAGCGTTGCGAACAGAGTAGTCGCCGTCCAGGTTTTCAGAGCGATCCAAAAGTGAGAGCGGCTTCTTTGTTCCAGATTCCGAGGAGACTTGCTACTGCACAGGGAAGCATAGCGCGTTATACGTCCAAGTGACGGACCGCTGCTCTACAGAGGGCGACAGAGGATCGCAAGATGACTTTGGTCCGTTTCGCCGACGGGTTCGAATACAGTTCCCTAAACTGCACTATCAAACGCAATGGGCAAGATGTAACTCGTTTTTCGGAATGATTCAGCGCTGGCGAGTCAATCGGGGCCGGCCGGCTCTACACTGCGGCATCTCCTGTCGTCTTTTCTGGCCGAACCATACCTAAGACTCGTCCGGAGAGTTCTGTCTTCCGCTCTATCGCAGTGTCGCTACGCCTACTCAAGCCGCACGGCCGACATCGGGTCGTCCGCCGCCGCGCGTCGTGCGGGGATATAACCCGCCAGCATTGCAATCGCGCTCAAAAGCACGACCGCGCCCCCAAGCGATACCGCATCGCGAGGCCGCACGCCGAATAAGAGCTTCTCCGCCACTTGGCCCACCCATAGCGAAAGCGCCACACCTATCGCCAGCCCGACCGCAAGCAGCAAAAGAGTTTCTTTCAGAACAAGCTGGATCACTCTACCCCGATCGGCACCGAGCGCCATGCGAATGCCGATCTCTTTTCTTCGCCGCGCAATCATGTACGACATCACACCGTATAGCCCAAGCGTCGCCAGCAACGCGGCAAGCGATCCAAATGCACCCGACAGGATCGCCATGGCTCGCTCACCACGCACCGAATCGTTCAATTGCTCCGAAAAGGGTTTGAGTTGCACGCTGAGGGATGGACTGACTCCTGCTATGACCGTTTTCGCACTTCTGATGATCGGCGCTGGCGATCCTGCAATCCGCAGCACGACATTCATGCCGGATCCCGGGTGCTCATCTTGCGCTACAGGAAAGAACCCAAGGGGCTTGAAATCCTCTTTTAGGTCATAGTACTTCGTGTTTCGAACGAAGCCGACAATCTGAAAAAGCGGCTCGCGCTTACCAGCGCCCTGTTCCAGATGAAACGTGTGGCCCACTGGATCGCTTCCATGAAAATACTTGCGGGCGAATTCTTCATTGACGATAGCCACTTTCGCCGAAGTCGCTCTGTCCCCGTCATCAAATTCCCGCCCTGACAGAAGACCAATACCCATGGTCTTGAAATAGCCAGGACTTGCACGATTAAACCAAGCCTGTTTATTGCTACCGGCAGCCGGTGCGGTTTCCGGGCCGATGCTGTTGTCCCAACCGCTTCCGCTCACAGGAGTGAACCCTACTTGTGCCGCCGAAATCACTCCTGGTATCGCTGCCAAACGCTCGCTCAAAGTTCGGCAAACAGCGAGCCGTTGCGCTTCAGGGTACGATGCCTTGCCGAAATCGATTTGCACCGCGAGAACATCTTCGCGCTTGAAGCCCGGATCCGTTGTCAGCAATTTGTGAAAGCTGCGAACAAACAGAAGAGCGCCCACCAGCAGCAGGAGCGACAATGCCACTTGCGCCGCCACCAGAGCGCGTCGCAGGCCAAACCGTTCCCTACCGGCGGTAACTGTGCGCCCGCTTGCACGCATCGCCGCAGCCGGCGATAGAAGTGTCGACCGTATCGCCGGCACCAGACCAAACAGTAAACACGTCCCTGCGGCCAGTGCAGCCGTGAACCCCAAGACACGCCAATCCCAGGAAAGAGAGAGAAACGTAGGAGTGTCTGGTGATTCGAGCAGCGCAATCAAGCCGCGGCTTACTGCGTACGCCACGAACGCGCCCAGCATTGCTCCGCCTACCGCCAGACTGAGGCTTTCCGCTAACAGTTGCCGCACCACTCTCCCGCGCGAAGCTCCCATCGCCAGACGTACGGCAATTTCGGGTTCTCGCACGGTAGCGCGCGCAAGTAGCAGATTGGCCAGATTGGCGCATGCGATCAGCAGCACAAGTCCGGTGATCGCCAGCAGCAGGTTCAACGACCCTTCTGAGCCTTCGCGGATATCGGAAACTCCGTTATCGGCTTCCTTTGCATTCAGCTTGTTTGCCAGAAACCTCTTCCCCTGATCGGGTTTGTAATCCTCTGGCAGCGTCATTTGCATGAAGGTGGGCGAAAAGGCTGCCAGGTAGGCGCTGGCGCTCTTTACCGTCCACCCGGGCTTCAATCGCCCCATGATCGAGAGCCACCAAGCGGAGCGGCTGGGTATCCGCCCTTTGTGGTCGTCCGCCATCAAGCGGTCTACGCAGAGCGGAACTGCCACGTCATAGCGATGTCCAACCTCCACCCCGTAAAACGATTGTGTCGTCACGCCGATCACTGAAAATGGATACCCGTTCAGACTCAGCCGTCGCCTCAGTACGTCCGGGTCACCGCCAAATTCGCGCTGCCAGAAGGCATGGCTGATCACTGCCGCCGTATTGCAGGAATCGTTATCATCGGAAGCGCTAAGCGTACGGCCCAATTCTGCACCAGCGCCCAGCTCTGGAAAGAAGCTGCCGCTCACAAATAGCCCTTGTGCAAAGCGCGGCTCACCACCGCTTGCTAGATCGAAGGGAGACGCGCTCCAGGCAATCATGCCTGAAAACGCCTTCTGTTGCCCGCGCAGCACATCCCATTGCGTGTAAGTGAAATTCGCGCTCCGTGTTGACCACGATCCGGAGCGTGACGAATCTTTGTTCCAATCCACCACCGCCAGTCGCTCAGGATCCTTCACGGGCAGCAGCTTCAACCGCACCGCGTTCACCAACTGAAAAATAGCCGTGTTCGCGCCAATGCCCAACGCCAGGGAAAGCATTGCCACAGCTGCGAATCCGGGACTCTGTTTTAGCTGCCGGATTCCATACATCGCGTCGGCACGCAATTGATCCAGCCACGTAACGAGGTCCATATCCCGAGTTCGCTCCTTTTGTACGGTGTAGTTGCCCAATTGCCGCCGGGCCGCGATCAGCGCTTCCGCTTCCGGCATGCCCTGTTCCATGAGCCGGTCTGCGGTTTCGGCCAGATGGTACGCGAGTTCGGCATTGAGTTCCGTGCTGAGTGCATCTTCACGAAACACGTTCCGCCATCGTCGGTACCACGGCATATCTGGTCCCGTTCTTACGAGTACTTCAACACGCTCATCACGCCCTCAGTTAGGCGCGCCCAGTTCTCGTTTTCTTCGGCCAACTGTTTCTTGCCCCTTGTTGTTATCGAGTAGAACTTTGCGCGGCGGCCCTTGTTCGTGATCTCCCACTTCGCAGAAATCCACTGATCTTGTTCCATGCGATGGAGCGCCGGGTAGAGCGATCCTTCTTCCACCTGCAGCAATTCATCCGAGACCGACCGGATGTGTTCGCATAATCCATAGCCGTGCAGAGGGCCACGCGCGTTCAGCGTTTTTAAGACCAACAGCGTGAGAGTTCCTTGTAATTTGTCGTTGGGGCTTTTAGGCATAGCTAGCTAGTACATATCTAGCTAGGCCTAGCTTAGGAGAAACGTCTGGCGGTGTCAAGATCGGTACTAACCGCCTGTACGGGTTGCGGTAATCTCCAAATGCCCAGATCCGTCTGACGGTGCAGGCTAGAGCGAGAAATCCCACTTGTCCGTGTAGTCGCCATGTCGCCCGCTTGGCTTAACTGTCCGCGCCGCAATCACAGTGACGGGATGCGCGTTAGCACTAAGCCGCTGGCGCGGCGGACGCAGTTGCGTGGGTGTTTTGAGAAGTCAGAACAGCGGTAGCTTCGAGTCACAGAAAGGAGATTCTGTGACTCCACTTCGACAACGAATGCTGGAAGAACTCCGGCGTCGTAACTACTCACCATCTACGACTCGCGGCTACATTCTGGCCGTGAGGCAGTTCGCCGAATACTTTCACGTTTCCCCCGAGCACTTAGGAGCAGAGGATGTACGCCGCTTCCAACTTCACCTGCTCAATGAGAAGAAGTTGGCACCCGGCACCGTCGAGATGCGGATGTCGGCGTTGCGTTTTCTCTACAAAAAAACATTGAAGCGCCGGGACATCGGACTCGATGACTTGATCTTCCCGAAGACTCCACAGAAGTTGCCCGTTGTGCTGAGCCCGGAAGAGGTAACCCGCATGATCGAGGCGGCCCGGAACCGGATGCATCGGACGATCCTGATGGTCCTATACGGAACGGGCATTCGCCGTACCGAAGCCTCACTTCTCAAAGTGAGTGACATCGATAGCGAACGAATGATCATCCATGTGCATCAAGGCAAAGGCTCGCGAGATCGCGACGTGCCGATGACGGCCAAGTTACTTGAAGCGCTGCGAGAGTACTGGCGCTGGAAAAAGCCGAAGGTCTATCTCTTTCCCAGCACCGGCGGTCACCGCGGCGAGGAGTCGCCGATTTCAGATAAGACCGTCTGGTACGCCTGCAAGGAAGCGGCCGTGAGAGCCGGCATAAAGAAGAGGATAGGACCTCACACCTTGCGGCACTCCTTCGCCACCCACTTAATGGAAGCAGGAACGGATTTGCGAACCATCCAGCTTCTGATGGGGCACGCGCACTTGGAGCAGACCACTGTTTATCTGCATCTCTCGCATCGCCATCTGCATGCCGCCATCATCCACTCGATCAGATCACGATCACGAACTATGGCGAAAACGCGGAAATCAGAGGACGAGGAGTCATGACACAGCCACCCTTCGAGCTGGCCGACATTATCCGCAAGGCAGGAACCCGATTTATCGAACGCTATCGCGAATCATTGACCTGGACTCAGTTGAAAGTACTCACCGCTATCGAGCGCTGCCGAACCGCAGCGCTCGGCGGACATCGCGATCGATGCATTCGCTGCGGCTACGAAGCCACCTCGTACTGTTCTTGCCGGAATCGTCACTGTCCCAAGTGTCAAACCAACGCCCGCGAGAGGTGGCTCCGCGCCCGTCAACGCGAATTGCTTCCGGTCGGCTATTATCACCTGGTCTTCAGCGTTCCCCATACTCTGGTGCCGTTGATCTGGCAGAACAAGAGGGTGCTGTTTGCTCTCTTGTTCGAGGCTAGTGCCACCACACTGCTTGAGGTTGCCGCTGACCCGAAGCATCTGGGGCGCTGGTATCGGCTTTCTCAGCATCCTGCATACGTGGGGCCAGGCGTTACAAAGGCATCCCCATATTCACTGCGTCGTACCCGGCGGCGGGTTGTCGCCAGATCGCACGCGCTGGATTTCTTCACGCGCCCATTTCTTCCTGCCCGTAAGAGTATTGAGTCGTGTGTTCCGGGGGAAGTTTATCGCTGGATTGCGGGAGGCTTTTCAACGAAACAAGCTCGTGTTTTACGGAACATGTCTGCCACTGGCGCAGAAGAAGGCCTTCGCCGCCTTCTTGCGTACATTGTTCCGGCAAGAGTGGGTGGTGTATGCCAAGCCTCCCTTTGGTGGACCTGAGCACGTGCTGCAATACTTGGCTCGCTACACCCATCGCGTTGCCATCTCGAATCCCAGGCCGCGGCTTCTTCCGAAGTGCGCCGATGCTGACGAAGAAATGCTTCCAATGTCTTGCGTTGCGCCTTTTGTAACTGCTCCAGTTTGGGCCACCTGGCCAGCAGATCGAGTACCGGTGCCGCTCCGATATCGTCAAACCAGTTCAGCACTTGTGGGAAGTAGACCTTGAGGCGTGCGGAAAGCCGGTTGCCATGTCGCTTCTTCTCTTCCACCCAATGCCGGCGTTGTTCCACCAACATCAGCAGCCGACGAGTCGGTTCGTCATCCTGCTCCAAAGGCCGGAGGCGATTTCGATGGTGCACCAGCAACTCCAGCCGTAATTCACCATCGGCAGGATCACTCTTACTTCCAGATGGGTACAGAGCTTGGCGAAACTGCCCGGCGGCTTGGGGATGGATCGGATAGATCTCGACGCATTCGTATTTCAAAAGCATCCAGACGACGGCCCCGTGTTTCTGCTCGATGGCGATCCCGATTCGGCGACCATCTAGGCGGCTCATCAACTGACCGATCCACACATCCAAAGCTTCTGGCGTTTGCTCCAGACGCCCGCGCTCCCGCTCTCCGGTATCAGTCCATTGCAGTGACCAAACGTGCTCCTGGTCTCCCCAATCGAATCCCACCCAAGCTGCGTAGCCTTCATCGCAATGCGCGTTATTTTCTTGCTTCCTCTCCCTTTCGCTCCACGCTTCTTTCGGCAAGCGGGCTTCGCCTCTCCAAAGGACTTATAGATGTCGTGCTGTGGTCCAGCGACAGCTTCTGAGAATTCGTCTTAGCGAAGCACATCCCGCTACTCGAGGGTCTTTACGAAAACATCAAGTGTTAGTCGGCATTACTCGTAGCAGCGGGATGCTTGCTCTCTTCATGCTTATTCCTGATTCTCCGCTCCGATGAAATAACGGAACGGATTGCGATAAGCTTCAGAGAACTTTTCCACAACCGCCGCGCCCCACGGCTGTTGATAACCAACCCTCTTGAGCCAACTCCTTGGCTCGACTATAAGTCGGCGTTGCTGACATTGAACGCTAGCGCGTTTCACGGCAGCGATCCGAACATGGTTTTCCACAAACAAAATCGTGCGCTGCATATCGTGCCCACTTTGTTGAGTCCATCAACAGTTCCAGTACAAACCGCGATGGTTACCTCCCCAGCCATTCACTACTGCGGTACCGTTTCCGGCTTCGCGTTGCCGCGATGACATCGGCAGATCTCCCTGCGCGGGCAATGGAGGCAAGAGCCCGCTCAGCATGGCAAGCTGAGATGAACAAGCGTCTTGTTAAGCTGAACGGTTCACGGCATGGATGTTGCCTCGCTCGGCATAGGCCTCAGTCCGCAGGGCCATCTTTTCCTGACTCATGACGCTGACGCGCCACGTTTGGACGAGCGGCTCCACGACCGCTTGCGGAGAGCGTTCGAACGCGGACCGGGTCATGGGCTTTTGCTGCTGGGAGCCGATGAGGTGGGGACGGTGCTACCGCCGGTCCATTCTTATTGGCGTGAATTCGGCGGTCGCTACGTGACGGCTCTTTGCACGCAACAGGCAGCGCCGATCACAGCGCCGGCGAGCGATGAATTGGATCGCATCGCGCGTGCCGCGCCGCCTATGATGGGCGCGGAATACTTATCCGCCGCTGTACTCGAGGCTTTATGGAGAGAGATCGACGCGGCATTTGGCATGGAGCTGTCCGAATCCAAATGCAGTGTGCAGGATTTTCTGCGGCGCCGGAATCCGGCATGGAACCTGGTGGGCCGAGTGCACTTCAACCTTGCCGAGAACCGCAAGGACTCGGACGCTCCGTTCGCCTTTCTCGCGACCTACACGACGCGATTATCGGCGCATGCCAAAGCGCAGCATTTGCCACTTGGGGAAGCATTACGCGAGTACGCGGGCGCGGCCAACAAGCAGCGTCTTTTGTCATTGCTCGTTCCAGTGCAGCGAGCGTCGGAAAAGTGTCCGTGGCTGAAGGCCATGGTCGATGCGGGTGAGGTCTTTCATCCCTTGCGCTGGACTCCGCAGGAGGCCTTGCAGCTTCTAAGAGACGTTCCACACCTGGAGACGGCGGGCGTTGTGGTACGAATGCCGGCGGCGTGGAGGGGCAATCGTCCGCCTCGGCCGCGCGTGACGGGCACCGTGGGGACGAAAGCGCCAGCGGGATTGGGACAGGACGCGCTGCTTGATTTCCGCATGGAAGTTACGCTCGACGGTGAAACGCTCACACCCGATGAAATCCGCGATCTGCTGGCTAAGACGAATGGGCTTGCGTGGGTACGAGGCCGCTGGATCGAACTCAACAGCGAGCACCTCGAAGGGATGATTGAGCGCTTTCGCGCGGTAGAGCGCACGGCGCAGGACAACGGTCTGAGCTTCGCGGAAGCTTCGCGACTGCTCGCGGGCGCAGACATCGCGGCCGAGGATGCCGCCGCCGCTGATCACGCTGAGTGGGCGCAAGTGGTCGCGGGCCCTTGGCTAGCCGAGACCTTAGAACGGCTGCGCAGTCCACAAGGGCTGGCGCAGGTCGAGCCTGGCGATGCGCTCCGAGGCGTGCTGCGACCTTACCAGCAGGCGGGTGTGCAGTGGCTATATCTGCTCACGAAGCTCGGCCTCGGAGCGTGCCTTGCCGATGACATGGGGCTCGGCAAAACCATTCAGGTGCTTTCGCTGCTGCTGATTCTCAAACGTCAAAACGGAAACAAATCGCAGCCGAGCGTGCTAGTCGCACCGGCATCGCTGCTCGCTAACTGGGCGGCGGAAATCGAACGGTTCGCACCGGGCCTGAAGGCTCTCATCGCTCATCCGTCCGCTTTGCCGTCAGTCGAGTTCAAGGCTATGGATGCTACACAAATTCGCGACGTCGACCTGGTCATCACCAGTTACGGCGCGTTGCTTCGCGGTCCGTGGATGATAGAAGTGCCGTGGCGGCTGGCGGTGCTGGATGAAGCGCAGGCCATCAAGAACCCCGGCGCCAAACAAACTCGCGCGGTCAAGAAGCTCAAGGCGAATGCGAGACTGGCGCTTACTGGCACGCCGGTGGAGAATCGGTTGGCCGATCTATGGTCGATTTTCGATTTCGTCAATCCGGGATTGCTGGGGACGTCAAAAGAATTTGCGGGTTTCGCCAGGCGTCTCGGCGACCGGGCTCATGGCTCCTACGGCCCGTTACGCGAGTTGGTGCGACCATATATTCTCCGGCGCCTCAAGACAGATAAAACGGTGATCTCCGATCTGCCGGATAAAACCGAAATCAAGGCGTTCTGCCCGTTGAGCCGTCTACAAGCTGCACTTTATGAGCAGGCGGTGAAGGAATTGGCTGGGCAACTCGCGGATGTTACGGGGATCCAGCGCAAGGGACTTGTGCTGTCGTTCCTGATGCGGTTCAAACAGATCTGCAATCATCCCTCACAATGGCTGGGAGACGGCGCTTGGAGGGAAGGCGATAGCGGCAAATGGGCGCGTTTACGCGAGATTGCCGAAGTGGTGACCGCAAAGCAAGAGAAGATGCTCGTCTTTACGCAATTCCGCGAAGTGGCGGCACCGCTGGCCGCTTTTCTTGGGTCGGTCTTTGAACGGCCCGGGCTCGTCCTGCACGGAGAGACCGAGGTGAAGAAGCGGAAAGATCTCGTACAGCGCTTTCAGGAAGATGAATCGGTGGGCTTCTTCGTGCTTTCGCTCAAGACCGGAGGCTCCGGTCTGAACCTGACAGCGGCTTCGCACGTGGTGCACTTCGATCGATGGTGGAACCCGGCGGTGGAGAATCAAGCCACCGATCGCGCGTTCCGCATCGGCCAAACCAAAAACGTGCTTGTGCACAAGTTTATTTGCCGCGGTAGTGTAGAAGAGAAAATCGATCAGCTCATCGAGTCGAAGCAGCAACTCTCGCAGGAGCTGCTTGAGGGCGGCGCCGATTTGCTGCTGACGGAGATGAAAGACGAGGAATTGCTCAAGCTGGTTGCGCTGGACATCAACAAAGCGCTCGAGGAGTCCTGATTGATAGCGTTCTACGAATACGATTGGCGGCCTTATGTTTCTGCAGCCGAGCGGCGGCGCAAAGCGGAACGCGAAATAGCGAAACGCAAGAAGCAAGGGCACGTTGTCTCGCCTGTGCGCATCGAAGGCCGCACGCTTACCAAAACGTTCTGGGGAAAAGCCTGGTGCGAGAACCTCGAGCGATACAGCGATTATGCCAACCGGCTTCCGCGCGGGCGGACGTATGTCCGCAACGGCTCAGTGGTCGATCTACGAATTACACCTGGCGCGATTCATGCCTGCGTTTGTGGCTCGAATTTATACGATGTGGAGCTGAAGGTCGCGCCGGTCGGGAGAGCTCGTTGGAAATCCATATGCAACGACTGCGCAGGTGCGATCGATTCGCTGGTTGAGTTGCTGCAAGGGCGGCTGTCGCAAGGCGTGATGGAGCGGATCTGCCGCGAGAGTCAAGGACTGTTTCCAACGCCCGGGGAGATCCAGCTTTCGTGCACTTGCCCGGATTGGGCCGATATGTGCAAGCACGTCGCAGCGGTGCTGTATGGCGTCGGCACGCGCTTCGATCATCAACCCGAACTTCTGTTTCGCTTGCGCGCGGTGGACGAGATGGAATTGATCGCCAATGTGGGCGCGGCGACTCCGCTTGTGAAGCAGGCGCCAGCAACCGCGAGGCTTCTCGATGGCGACAATCTCTCCGAGATTTTTGGTCTGGACATGGCTCAGAGCGCTAGCCCTGACCGAACGGTGGCCGAGCGGCAGCCGAAGAAGCCAAAGCGCGCCGGCAAGGCGGCAGGCGAGATGCTGGAGAAGTCCAAACCACGTGGGAAGCGTCTGCGAAAGGCGTTGCGGTCGAAAACATCGACAGCCAGCTAACACGCTACGCGGATGATCATTTCTCTTCGTGCGGCGCTTTCCGTCTCGACAAGCGCCTGGAGAAAAGCCAGCTTACTGGCGGCGCCGCTCATTTGGCGGAAGGCGCGTTTTCCGTCAACTTGAGTGGTTCATTGTGTTTAGGCCTAATTCTGATCTTTGTCGGTGCGTCGCCAATTTCTCCTCAATCGCGAGCTTCCGGTACGGCCAGCCTTGCACGACGCCGCTCAGCCCGGAAGTAAGCGCAGAACATGGCCAACGCGGACACAATCGAACCTGATCACTACGAACTATCGCCAGATAAGAATAATGATGTAGGCCGGCTACGACGCCGAGGGGATTGCTGGCTGGTGAACGGCGACAGGGGTGGAGAAAACCACTGTAGAGATTTCCGCGAACGTTGTACAATCCTTAGACGTCTTAATACTAAGACGTCCTAATATGCCAAAACCCGATTCCCTCCAAGGTTCGCTGGATCTGCTGGTGTTAAAAATCCTGTCGCGCCAGCCCCGTCTGCACGGTTACGCTCTGATGACCGCGATTCAGCGAATGTCAGACGATGTGCTTCGTGCCGAGGAAGGTTCGCTCTACCCGGCGCTGCACCGGATGGAGGAAGCCGGGTGGATTCGTGGGAAATGGAGTATTAACGACACCGGGCGACGAACCCGGCTGTATGAATTGACGGCCTCGGGCAAGCAGCAGCTTGCCACGGAAGAATCCCGCTGGGAGTTGGTAACTGCGGCCGTAAATCACGTACTGAGGATGGCTTGATATGTCCTGGTGGTCGCGTATTGCCAATATCTTTCGACCCGATCGATTGAGCCGTGAGATCGACGAAGAGCTCCAGTGTCACATTCAAGAAGCAATCGCCGAAGGCCGCGACCCAGCCGAGGCGCGACGAGCGCTCGGCTCCGCGCTGAGGCTCCGCGAGAAGAGTCGAGATGTTCGGGTCTTCATTTGGCTCGACTCGCTACGCGCCGACGCCGTCTTTGGCTGGCGGCAGCTAATGAAGAGGAAGGTGATCTCGGCCGCTGCCATCCTATCGCTGGCTCTGGGGATCGGAGCGTGCACCTCGGCTTTCCGGCTCATCGACGCCCTGCTGCTACGGCCCTTGCCAGTGTCGGAGCCTGAGCAGCTATACGCTCTCGCCCGTCAGGGCATCGGAGAGGGCGCCAAACATCAAACCTTCGACTCCTGGGCGTATCCGTCATTTCGCTTAATGCGCGATGCGGTGAAGGATCAAGCCGAGCTGATTGCAGTTTCGTATTCCGACCGGACGGATCTGACATACGCGTCGGACGCCGAGATGGAAAAGGCGTACCGGCAATACGTTTCCGGGGAGATGTTCAATTCCTTTGGACTTCGGCCCGCCGCGGGGCGCTTGTTCTTCGAAAGCGACGATTTGAAGCCCGGCGGGCATCCGTATGCGGTGATTTCCTACGACTATTGGACAAGCCGGTTCGGGCGAGATCCTAAGGTGATTGGGCGCACCTTCCGTATCGGCAAGGACGGTTACCAGATTATCGGCGTCGGTCCGCAACGCTTCACCGGGATCGAGCCCGGCACTGTAGTCGACATCTTCATCCCCACCATGATGCATCCCTGCGTCCTGCGTGCAGACTGTAGCTGGATGCGAACGTTAGCCCGGGTGAAGCCCGGAGTTGCGATGGAACCTCTTCGCGCCAAGCTGAGTGCAATTTCGCGAGCCTTTGAAGCAGAGAGATTAAAGGGCCTCAGGGGATTGCCCAAACAAGAAACTGATGAGTTCCTCAACCTTCGCCTTCTGCTGGAACCCGCCGCCGCCGGCGCATCCGATCTACAGAACGAGTATCGGAGTTCGCTCGTTGCTCTCGGTGTACTCGTGGCGCTGGTGCTGCTGATTGCCTGCGCGAACGTCGCCAACCTGATGACTGCACAAGCTGCCTCACGAGCGCGCGAGATGGCGCTACGCCTCTCAATTGGCGCGCGGCGCGGACGCCTGGTGCAACTCGTACTGCTCGAGAGCGCATGGCTCGCCTTCCTAGCCGCCGTGCTCGGTGGGACGTTCGCCTGGTGGTCCGCCCCGCTCGTGCTCAACATGATTAACCGACCCGACAACCCGGTGCGCCTTTACCTTCCAGCTGACTGGCGCGCGTTGGCGTTCGGGCTGGTGCTGACCGTTGCCGTAATGTTGCTGTTTGGCCTCTCCCCGGCACTGCGCGCTTCGGCCGTAAAACTGGCGGGTGCTCTGAAAGGTGGAGAAAATCCACACTCGCGTCGTCGCCTGATGCACGTCCTAATCGCGCTACAAACCTCCTTCTGCTTTCTGGTACTTTTTGTGGCCGGCCTATTCGTTACTACTTTTGAGCGGTTATCGAATCGGCCCACCGGCTTCTCCGCGGAGCGGATTCTCACTCTCGACACGGTCACTGTGAGCCCGCAGCCGCCTGCCTTCTGGGATCAGGTTGAGGAACACCTGCGCACGGCACCGGGCGTAGAGCGTGTGGCACTCGCCAGTTCGGCGTTGCTTGCCGGGTGGAGTTGGAACAATTTCATTTCGGTCAACGGCACGTCTCCCAATGGGGTTCTGGCTTACTTGCTACAGGCTTCGCCTGGCTGGACGGAAGCGATGCGAATTCCCCTGATCGACGGCCGGGACTTCCACCCTGGTGACACGTATCCTGGTGTCGCGATCGTAAACCGCACCTTCGCCAGGACCTATTTCAAATGGGAGGATCCAGTCGGAAAGCCGTTCGAGGTGGCGTTCCCTGACGGCAACCATCCTCGCTTTACAGTGGTGGGCCTGGTGGGCGATGTGACCTACCGCAACATTCGCGAACCTAACTTGCCCCAAGCTTATTTTCCGTTTCACTCGATCGATCCCAAGGGGACAATGCTCCCGATCGGCCAGGGGACTTTTATTGTGCGCACGTCCAGCGCAAATCCATTAGCGCTGGCGTCAATATTGCGTCGCGAAGTAGCGCGCGCACGACCTGAATTCCGCGTCAGCAACATCCGCACCCAGACCGAGATCGACCAATCGCACACGGTAAAAGAACGTATGCTGGCAAAGTTAGCGATGTTCTTTGGGGTGGTTGCGCTTTTGCTCGCGGGTGTGGGCCTATATGGGGTGCTCGACTATTCTGTGCTTCGTCAACGGAAGGAAATCGGCATTCGTATGGCAATAGGCGCGCACGCATCGGGGGTCGTCCGTCACGTGACCGGGGACGTTCTATCTATGGTGCTCATGGGAGCACTCGCTGGCCTTGGATTCGGCATGGCCTCGGTGCGATACATCCAGGCACTGCTCTACCAGGTGAAACCGACCAACCCGGGAGTGCTGGCATTCCCGGCGCTGACCATTCTGGTGGCGGCCTTTCTGGCAGCGTTGCCCGCAGTAAACCGCGCAGTACGAATCGACCCGGCCTCGACGCTGCGCGACGAATAGACGATCAAGAGTTGCTACTGCGGGAAGGGTTGACCCGACAACGCTGTAACGGTCGGGCTGAGGAATCCACTTTGACGGATAGTCGCTAGGCTTGATCGGAGATCCCGAGGCGGACATATTTGATCCGAGCCGAATGCTCCCTGACCGAGGGATTTTCGATAAGCAGACTAGAAGGAGGCCGCTGGTGGGTGCGGCGACGCGGCTATGAAGAAAGAAGGGAGTGTTGCAAACTCGTAACTGGCCACGGCAAGAGGCCGTGAGATGCGAGCATCAGGCGGCGATTGCAACCGCGAACAGTTCTGATATGAATGCAGCCTGCCTGAGAATGTCGTTCTTTGGCAACCAGCGAATCTGTCCCTTGCGGATCATGTTTACCGTTTCGATACCCTGAATCGTCCGGCAGGCCGAGTGAAACGACCGGAAGCCCTGCATGGCTCGAACCCGTCGTTTGATCGCTCGATGATCTTGTTCAACGATGTTGTTGAGATAGCGAACAGGTCGACAACGGCAGCGCCGGCCGAGTTCTCGAGCGCCCTTGAGCTCCTCGATCACTCTCGGATACGCCGGATTCCCATCTACGTTGACGACTCGTGGACGAGGATGGTTTGGTGACCGTAACGCTTTCTGGAAGAAGCGCTTGGCAGCAGCGGCATCGCGCTTCGGAGAGAGCAGGAAATCAATCGTGTCAGTCGAGTCCACCGCTCTATATAAATAGGTCCACTTGCCAGCAACGCGAAGGTAGGTTTCATCCACCCGCCACGATCCGTTCGTGTTCCGCAGTTCGCGTCGACAACGCCGACTGAGTTCCGGAGCATAATACTGGATCCAGCGCCAAATTGTAACGTGATCTACATCCACATTCCGCTCTGCCATGATCTCCTCGAGATTGCGCAAGCTCAGCGCATATCGAAGATACCGGCGAACGCACAAGATGATGATCTCGGGTTCAAAATGGCGCCCCTTAAACAGTGCTGGCCGGTCCCGTCGCATGAACGGCCAAGCCTATCAGACTCGTTCCGCCGCTTCGCAACACTTCCGTTTGAGCTTGTGCTGCGAGAGTTCTTTGTGCGCGTGGCCTCGACCAAGAAGGTCAATGGACTCGAATTGCTCAACGCAATGCTCGGCCTCGCGGAGCTCCCGCAGAAGGTCCAAACGATCGAATTCGGAGATACGGAAAACGCAAGTGGTCTCTTCGCGAAAGCTCCCTCTTCGGTCGACTTGCGCGTATAGATCGCACACCGTATCGATCGCTCGCGCTCGCTCACGCCCGGCCACTCCTTTCGCAAGCCGAAGAAGTGATAGCCGTTCCAGCGTGTGCCGGTCACCTGCTGCGCCAGCTGGCTTAAAGAAGAATAGACTTTGTGCCGATACTCGAAGCCCGTAGCCCGCACCGTGACTTCGATCGTGCGTCCGCCGTGCTCGCGTTTCAGAACCGTTCCCACCGGCGGCAAGCGGGGATCGCGAGCCGCAGGAGGTGAGACGATGCTCCGTCTTCCTGCCAGAACCGGCGCGGCGCACGCAGCCGCAGAGCCGCTTCATCGGCTAGTTCTTCCGCCCGCTTCCGCGCCCGCTCGCTCAGATCTCCGTGCGCTTTCGTCTGCAGGCGCCAGGCGATCCGCCGGAACAGGTGCGCTTGATTCGAAGAGCGCGTCGCTTCCCCAAACAGCTCCCCGTAGCGGGCTTGCAGAGCCTTCGTCTTCAGCTTGCGTAAGCTCTCAATCTCGATCGCGAGTGCTTCCTCCACCTGGGCGTCTTCCTCCGAGAGCAGTGGCTCCCTCACGTCCATGAACGCTCTCCGAGCCCGCCAAAGCAAGCACCTGAAGAAACCTTCCGATCGGCAGCAACGATGCTCCTCTGAGGCCCCGGCCGAAGAAGTGTCGTGCTCGGTTGGCAGGTCCAGCCGCCCGCTGTTTCTTCTCACAAAGTACGCGAAACCGCGCATCGCGAGCCGGCGGAGCTTTGAGTCCCACCGCACCGTCCCTGAGCCAGAACTCGCGGGGCGCGCGCAGACGCAGCGCTGCTTCGTCCGCCAACTCTCGTGCTCGCTTTCGCGCTCGTTCGCTCCGCCCACCTTCGGCGTTCGCCTGCAAGCGCCAGGCGATCCGGCGAAATAGATGCGCCTAATTCGACGAGCGTGTCTCTTCTCCAAATAACTCCCGATACCGGGCTTGTAACTCTTTTGTCGTTCGCTCGCGTAAGCGTTCGGTTTCCATCGCGACTGCTTCGTCCACCAGCTTTGCTTCCTCCGCGAGAGCCCCGCTCTCACAATCCATGAACGCTCTCTTCGCTGCATGAAGCAAGTCTCTGGCTGCTCGGATGATGCGCAGCGGCGATGCCGATCCGCTCGCTTGGGTTGATTACGCGTCCGTTTCTTCGTCTTCGACAGGCGGTGGACTGGTTATCAGACTCCTGGGTTTTTTCGAAACCCTACGCGACCGTGGCTCGCCGCCGGGATCCGCTCGCCGTTCTCGCCTCTCGTCCAGTATTCCCAGTCCTCTTCCTCTCCTCTGACCGGCTCTAACTCCGTTTCCCGACAGCGGTTCGCCGCGACGAACCGAATCACCATTTTCATGGGTTTCTCGCGCTCTTCGAACAGCTCGGGTTCTCTTCCCTTCTCACTCCACCCGGCCCGCGTCTTCAGCCAAAACATTGTCGCTGCTTGATTCCGCCCCGATGTGGCCATTTCATACATCGTCCTGCGCACCTTTACCGCCGTGGCCACCGGCCCTTCCAGTAGTTCCGTTCGAAAGTACTTTCGTAACGTGGCCGCCGAGTGGATTCCCACCAGATTCGCGATCTGCGCTTGTTTCATCCCCAGTCCCGCCAGCGTCTTGACTTGTCGTCGCTGCTCTTGTGTCGGCACAAACCTACTCGGCATCCTGGTCCTTCCTCTGAGCACTGTAGATGAGCTCCATCCCTTTCGGTTCACCAAGCGCCTCTAAGCGCTTTCCGTGAGTCTGCGAGAAGTGGAACTGATGATGGCTTATCGAGGAATCCATCTGAGCTATGAGACGATCCGGCGTTGGTGCGATACGTTTGGCTCTTGCTATGCGGCCAAACTGAAGCGGAGACGGCCCCGGTTGGGCGACAAATGGTTTCTGGATGAAGTCTTCCTCAAGATCAACGGGGTGCAGCATTATTTGTGGCGGGCTGTCGATCAGAATGGCGCCATGATTGACATTCTGGTTCAGTCAAAGCGAGACCGTTTTGCTGCGATGCGGTTCTTCCGAAGGCTCTTGGAAACCAGTCGTTGCCGCCCTCGCGTGATCATTACCGACAAGCTTCGAAGCTATGGCGCTGCCAGGAGAGTAATCCTGCCTCGAGTGACCCACCGACAAAGCCGGTACTTAAACAATCGAGCCGAGAATTCACATCAGCCGACGCGACAACGAGAGCGCCGTATAAAACGCTTCAAGTCGCCGGAGCATGCGCAACGTTTTCTGGAGATACACGATATTGTGTCTGCCCACTTTCGACCGAAACGACATCTGCTCCCTGCCGCATGCTACCAAGCGGAAAGGCAGCGCCGATTTCAGACATGGAAGCAGATCATCGCTGCATAAGTTCACTTTGGAAAAGTATTTTGGCGCGACGCCCTCGCGGGCAGTACGGCTCCAGGTCTACATAACCTCTTCCCCACCGCAACGCGACAGTGCCAGAGGGACCGCTATTGCGACGCGTTGTGATCGAGACTTCGTGACGCGAAAACTCGCTGCAGTAAGCTCGGCTGCTGGAAGCCTTCCAGCAGCCATATGGTGGAGCGGCAGTCAGCGACGCTGTACGCGATGCTCTTGCCGTCAGGAGCTAAGCTAAACCGGATGCCTGGGCCATAGTCCGATGCTGGGACAATTCGTGTCCGAGGTCCCGGAGATCCTTAATTTGGCTCGTCACCAGATCGAGAGAGAAGAGAGTCGCATTCGTATGCTCTTCGCGCACACCGAAGAGTTGCTTGCTATCCTTCGAAAACGCGAGGTGCTGTGTCGAAATCTTACCGAGTGCTTTGATCGTTTTGCCGTCGGGAGAGATCACGTTCCAACCCCCTTCATCCTGAAACGAGATCCACTCGCCGGTCGGAGACCAGTCTGGGAGAGCGCCTGAAACATCCCTACGTAACACCGTCGGCGGCTCGGCACTCCCTACGTTTACAATCAGCAACACAACTGATTTGCCCAAAACCAGGAGTCGCTTTACCCGAGCTGCGGCAGCTACAAAAAAAAAATCGTAAGCCCGGATGCCGGTAGAGCGCGCTACCTTTAGATGTGGCATGCAGGTTCTGCCTTGTTGGTCGGCCATTCGGAAACTCACATTCACCTTGGCTCGCGAGTAGTTGGCCGTTGTTTGTCATCTGCGCTCAAACGAATATTTTCTACTTCGGGGCCAAGCTGAAAGCAAGAGGAGAATACTCGCTAGACGCTCTCCAACATACCTTGCAACGTCTTTCCAGTGCGAAACGTCATTTCTTAGCCTTCCCAATGAGGACACCCACCAGATACAAGCTAACCATTACGTTGTGTTTCTCACTTGCCCTGACCCGTGACGACTCGGCGCAGAACATTTCTCAAGTCTCCACTGTGACTGGGCCGTCTGGCGCTTCGCCTTTTTCACATCCTCCCGAGGACGCACCTGCGACATCTTCTAAAGGCGTCTGTCCTGCAACCTTCGTCGGAGATCAGCGACCCGTCTCCTGGAAGATGCTGCTTCCCAACATGCTGTGCGATCAAAAGCGCATCTGGACGTTTCCGTGGCATCTTGCCCAAGGGCGCAACGTTCTTCCGGCCGCGGGGGTTGTCGGGGCGACTACGGGGCTGGTTCTGCTTGATCCGAGCACCACACCCTACTTCCGGCGCACGAATTCTTTCCATAGCTTCAATCAGGTGTTGAGCAGCTCCAACACCAGCCTGGTCATTGCGCTCCTGCCGGTTTCGTTCTACGGTTTCAGCTTTTTGCGCCATGACTCTTACGGCGAGCGGACTGCACTGCTTGTCGGTGAAGCCGTAGCCGACTCTGAGATTGTAGCTACCGTGATGAAGGATGTGGACCGCAGGCTACGGCCGGTCGATATTGCACCGCACGGCAACTTCGCGGACACGTGGTTTAAGTCGAACGGATCATGGTGGCGCGGCAATGGCAGTTTTCCTTCGGGACACGAGATCGCTGCGATCTCTGTTGCCACGGTCTTCGCGCGCCGCTACGGACGAGACCACAAGTGGGTACCGTGGGTCGCCTACGGCATGGCTGGGGTCATCGGCTTCTCTCGTATCACGCTTTCGTCTCACTTTCCGTCGGATGTGTTTATGGGTGCCGCGCTCGGCTACTCAATCGCCAGGTACGCGGTCTTGTATTAGGCTCAAGGTCGGAAAGTGGAGGCGCAAATGACAGAGGTTGCTCTCCAGGGTTTTTGTGTCACCGCTGTATGCAGATTGACTGTGGTTGTGATTTCCTTCGCGGTTTGCGTTCACTCCCAATCGATGACAGGGACCCTGGCGGGAACAGTCGTGAACGGCAATGGGCTGCCCCTTTCCGGTGTAACAGTTCGCCTCACGGGTCACCCGGCCGCTTTTCGGGCTCAGGTGGCGACCAACGCTCGCGGGGAGTTTCAATTCGTTTTGCCTTACGGCGACTACGAAATCAGGGCAGACTCCACGCCCGCGGTCGCACTGCACGTCTACGCTCTTCACGTCACTTATTCGAGCCTGATGGTGGGCCCGGCTTCCGCGGTGTCGGCCGCCACAGACCCTGGCAGCAGCGACGCACCTGATCCGTTCGAATCGTGGCACGTCACGGGCTCGTCGGCTGCTATCTATCCGGACTCTTACAGCTTGTCTGGTCTGCTGCTAAGCCGCGAGCCCGCTGCCGTTAACCAAGCCATCGACTTCATGGGCCTGAATAACATGAGATCGGCTCTCGAGGCGCCTCGCGCTTTCACCTGGACTGGGACGCTCTACCAGCTGCAGGGGATGAATGCTACCGATCCGTACCAACCCGGGCGCTCTCTGCTTTTTCAGGATCTTAGCTCGATCGACGAGATTGCGGTCTATAACGGTGTAGCCGCAGGCACATCAATTGCGTTCGGCTCCACAGTCAACACGTTCTCTGCACAGGCGGGCGCAAGCTGGCACGGGTCCCTATTCACGGCCGGCACCGGCTCGCCATTTGCGTCTGACAATCTCCCTAATTCAGCAACCCGAAACGATCTTCAACAAGCGCAGCGATTCCTTTGGTTCACGCGCGACAATCTCCAGGTCGGAGGCCCTATCGGTAAACGCGCGGATATTTATGCCTCCGGTACAGGACAGTGGTCCTCTCAAACTATTCCGGTCGCTCGCCTTGGCCAGGACCAAAAGAGCCGTCTGCTGTTCGGCAACGTGCGCAGCCGTATTCAACCGACGGGGAAAGACCGAATGGATTTTCAATATACCGGCTCGCGGATCAATCTTTCAGATTGGGGAGAGCCCGCAGGTATAGAAGGTCTGCTTGCACGGCGCGCGGCACCCTCGTTCGATACTTCGTTCGGATTCAGCGGTCTTGGCGAAACGAACCATCTCGATTTTCTACAGGTCGGATGGACCAGGCTAACCGGCGATGATTCGCGTTGCGGAGCGATCCAAGTGCGTTACCAGTTTTCGACAGCCCACTTTGATACTGGGTCCGGGAGGGTGGCTGGCGCGCAGAGCGGTACTGATCTTCTCGGGGGGGGCGTGACAGGCCCGGCGCCACTCAACAATCTTGCTGTTCGTGCACGGCAAGCGATCGAAACGGTGTTCGAGCCAGGCGCCGTTCACCTGGGCTCTTCTATACATCGCTTTTCATTCGGCGGCGGTTGGACCTACTCCAAAGTGCGCAACCGGGTTGACGCTCCTTCGGGCCTGAATCTGATCACCTCTGCAGGCGCACCCGCTTATGTTCTGGAATTAAATACGCCGCTCGATAGCCGTGAGCAAATCCTTGACGGAACCTTCTTCGCACAAGATGAAGTGAAGCTCACTTCCTGGCTAGCGGTCAATGCTGGACTTCTGTCAGACTTTTCGCGCGGTTCACTTCCGAACCAATCCAGTGCCCAGGGGTCATTCGTGCCGGCAAGAACGTTTCTTTCTCGCGGTGGTCTGATCTCGTGGAATAGCGCAGCGCCTTCAGCCGGTCTCGCGGTAGCGATTCCGCGACCTCGTCGTATTGTCCTTCGGGCTGGTTATCGCCGCTCGTATCAGATCCTCGCAGGTCGATATCTCGATTACGGCAATCCGAACAGCCTCGGGGGACTCGAGTATCAATGGAACGATCTGAATGGAGACAGCCGCTTCGAACCGGGCGAACAAGGCGTTCTGCTAAGCCGGTTCGGTGGACCCTACTCGAGCATCTCCCCCTCGCTTCATCGCCCCTACGCGGACGAATTTAATGTGGGCGCAACCGCTTCCTTGCCTTTTCACTCTTTCGCGAGTCTGCAGTTGTACCGGCGCGACGACAAGGTTCGAGTCGCCCTCGTCAACACAGGCATTCCACCTTCGAGCTTCACGCCCGTGACCATTCTTGATCCTGGCCCAGACGGAATACCGGGGACGGCGGACGACCAGCACCTCACCATCTACCAACAAAATCCATCCACTCTAGGCCAAGACATGTTTTTCCTCTCCAATCCTCGCGGTCTGCACATGCAGTACGAGGGCTTCACCGCCCAGGTTGCGACTCAACATCGCTTTATTGACTTTCACGCCTCTTTCACTGCTGAAAAATCCTTTGGCCCTACTAACCCTGGCGACGGCGTGCTAGAGAACGACCCTGGTGTGATCGGCGCGCTCTATCAGGATCCGAATACATCTATCAACGCGGCGGGACGCGATTTTTTCGACCGGGCCTATATCGGGAAGGTGGAGACAATCTCGCACCTCCCTGCCTGGCTCGGAAACCTTGACGTGGCTGACATTGTCGACTATCTTGACGGGCTGGTCTTTGCCCGGCGCCTGCTCGTTACCGGTCTGCCGCAAGGGCCCTTTCTGGTGGACACGACTGTTCGAGGAAGCCCGGAAGGCGGCAACCGCGCCGAGTTCGTCATGAACTGGAATCTGCGACTGGGGCGCCGGTTTCATTTGCCTTTTGGCCAACTCATTACCGGTTTCGATCTGCTGAACGTCACAAACGTCGCCAACAGAATTCAGGAAAGCTACGTCAGCAGCAAAGCGTTCAACAAGCGCTTACCTTTGGCCATTCAGACGCCACGCGTTCTGCGCATTAGTCTGCAGTACCAGTTTTGAGGCGTGCGGAAAGCGGTTCGGAAGAACTGCGGCGGGCGATAATAGGGGAGTAACTGCCGGTAAGCGTCGGTTTGCGCACGTGTGAAAGTAAGCATATCGCTGGCCCTATCGAACCGGTTTGTCTTGAATTCCGCGGCAGTGCGTGCCCTCGCCCCATCACTGCCTCCGTATGAACTCGCCACAGCCGTAGCAGCCGGCCGTAAATAATCGGCTGTGAAGTCCGGTCCTAGCCGCAATACTGTTCACTTAAGCATCCTGATCTGCTTGGAGCAGTCGATTCGGTGAGTGCGCTGCGGCTTACGTGGACGCAGCGGATAGCTGCTCATTTTTCGCTTTACCCCGCGAGGGTTGAGGCGATTGCGACTGGAATTAACCCGCTCTGGCAGGATCTCCTGGAGTATGGCTTCATGGAAGGCCTTTCTTTGCCGAGGGGGGAATAGCGGCGAAGCGGGGCATGCGCCGTTGGACCACCCGGACGGCATGAACAAAAGAGAGCCGGTCGGGGTCCTCGTCGGCTTTTAGTGCGGCTTCGTGCATCAAGCCACGAATCGCGAAATGCGCCATCAGCAAGCCGTAAAATTCTTGTTTCACCAGTTCGGGCGTCTTGCTCCGTAACACAATCTGGGCGCCGCGCAAGTGGGCTTTCAATTCGTCCAAGGCAGTTTCTATTTCCCAGCGCTCGTGATACAAGGCGGCCAGTTCTTTGGCCGGAGCCTGTTTGGGATCCAGAATGGTGGTGATCAGTCGATAGACCGGCTCGGCATCCGGCACCTCTTTCAGGCGGTACTCGATCACTCGCACTACGATCGCCTTGCGCCGATTCCGGCGATTGGAAATACAAAGATAGAGACGGCTGAGATAGGAACCATCCGGCAAGCGCCGATCGATCTCCAGTCGCGCATTCTGGCGCATGCGCCACAATAAATCCGCTCCGGTCTGGGCCGCCGCCCGCCAGAGTTGGTAGCCCGGAAAGAAGCGGTCGGCCAGACACAGCATACCCTTTCGCAAAGCCGGTATCACCTGCTGAGCCAGCGTGATCTCATCGGTGGCATACGGCGCCATCTGCGCGGCCCACAACACGTGCGTTCCATTCTCCAACAGGCCGACAAAGCGCAGTTTGGGGAAGGCACTCGATCCGCGACTGGCGCCAGGCCTGCCAAAAACCGCTTCGTTCTCCACGCTATCGGCCACATCCAGCGTGCTGCCGTCCAAACTGACCAGCCGCCAGTCGCGATACCAAGCCCCCTTCGTCCGGCGTTCGGCCATTGGAGCGACCACCGATTCATACAGCGCCTTCACTGGCTCCACGCCCACCCGGCTGCGCGCCTGCGAAATGCCCGATTTGCCTGCCCGTGCGGTCAAAATAATCATGCGGCACGGCTATAGTACTTGAGCAATCCGCCTAACCGTTCATGGCAGCGAATCGGAGTTGAACCGCAGGCTCGGCGATAGCCCGGAGCGGGGAAGAGCAGTAAATTAGCTTTGCCTTGATGGTTTCGTTCATAGTGATAATGGCATGCGAATTCGGTGGTGGCGCGCCTCAGCGAAGCCTCGCCGAACAGGATCAGTTTGGACAACCACTCGCTTTTAATGGAGCGCACCCCTCTCTCGGCAAAAGCATTCAGATTCGGACTCTGTGCCGGCAGTATCAGCGGCTGCACTCCTCCAGAGCGGAGCATCGCTCGAAAGGAAGCGCAGAATTTGCTGTCGCGATCATGCAGCGCAAAGCGAATCGGGCGAAGAACGCCATCAATATCATCGACGGCATTGCGCGCCATCTGCGTCATCCATTGCTCAGTCGGATGTCTGGTGATGCCAGCGATGGTGACGCGTCGAGTCTCGAGATGCAGGAAGAACAGGACATAATAAGTCTTCAATCCGCTCCAAGTCAGAACTTCGACAGTAAAGAAATCGATGCCGGCTAGGACAGCCATGTGCGATCGAATGAACTCGGCCCAGTTCATTTGTTGGCGACGCCTGGGAGCGGGCTCGATGCCGAATCGCCGTAGGATATTGCCTACGGTTTGGTCCGAAATGCAGTACCGAGGTTATCCAATGCACCGGTGACGCGGTCATATCCCCAGCCGGTATTCTCACGCGCCATGCGCAGCACCAGTTTGATGATCTCGCGATTCACTGAAGGACGCCCCGGATAGCGCCGGTGTTTCGAACCGTCGAACTTCTGAGCGATGAGTTTTCGATACCAAGCCAGGATGGTGTCCGGCTTGGCGACGCGAGCCACCTGCTGGAGAGCTTGCCGGCCGAGACGCTTTCCGATTTCAGCCAGCGTCGAACGCTGGGCGTCGCTCAACCGGAGCCGAGCGGGCAGATGTGCCCGAAGGATTTTGTTTTCAGCGGCCAAATATTCGTTTTGTAGCAGCAGTTGCTGGTTCACCATTCCAGTCACGTACGCTACCAGGCGCGCCACGTGCGTGTTGTTCATGCAAAGGCATCATCATAGCCTGCTTATCTCTCAACGCATTCGAATTCTTTGACCATAGGCCAGGTCAACAGAGTCTCCCACGTGACAATGAGAGTCATTTCCTCTAGCAGTCGGTGTCCCAAGGCTTGGCCTTGAGGGCCAAGCGCCGCCGTTGATCATCGTTGAATCGCAGCCGCCTGTCGCCCAACTGCTCCCGCAGAACACGGTTCTCCTGACGCAGAGATCAGATGTACTCACGCTCAAGACATCAGCGACAACGTGGTCTTTCAAAGAGCACGCATAAATGCGACGAGGTCCCTCTTTTCCTGGTCTCCCAGCTTCGTGCCCAAGACAGGTTGAAGTACTCGACGGTATCATCTAGTGTCAGGAGTCGCCCTTCATGCATGTACGGTGGCGTATCTTTAATGCCCCGAAGCGGAAAAGTCTTGATAGCGCCGTCATGGGCCATCACCATGCCGTTCACCGTATGCTGCTTATAGAAGCGTTCGGCGTGCAAATCGTGCATGGAATTATCGGTGAAATATTGTCCGGAGTGGCACACTGCGCACTGCCCTTTCCCGAAGAGGACCTCCTGTCCATGTAGTTCCGCCCGCGTGGCCTTCGACGGGTCGAGCTTTCCGTCCCAATTCAGGCTTGGGCGCCGGCGGAAAGTCAAGCAGCTCTTCGAATTCCGCCATGAAGTGCACCTGGCTCGCGCGCTCAAGGACATTTACACCTTTCTTAGTGTCCCCATCGGGGATGGTGGAAACCCCTCGGCTTTAGGCGAAGCAAGATTTGGTGTAACGTGGTCGCGTGCGGCATTACCGGATGGGCGCGCACACGAAGAGCGACCTGAAGGTCCATCTAGTGTGGATACCGAAATATCGGAAAGCGGTATTGACAGGAGAAGTGGCTCTTCGTGTGCGTGACCTGCTGCGGCAAATTGCCGCAGAACATGAACTAGAGATCGTGTCCGGTAAGGTGGCACGCGACCACGTTCACCTGCTGCTCTCTTATCGAACCAACCAGGGCGTGAGCCAGATCGTGCAGTGGCTGAAAGGAATCAGCTCGCGGGTCCTACTGCAGGAGTTTCCGCACCTACGAAAGAAGTTCTGGGGAAGGCATCTATGGGCGCGAGGATATCTGACGGTCAGTTCCGGAACGATCACCGATGAAATGATCCGCGAATATATTGAAGAACAAGAAGGGGAACAGATAGCCGACGACAGTCGATTTCCAATCGACAGCACCTAAACCCCTCGGCTTCAAGCCGAGGGTGGTTTAGTACCGTGGTGTACGCGCTACACTACGCCCATTTGTTCTACACGCGAAGTTCGGAAGGCAAGGACAACGCTGGCCTTCACTTCCCCGAAACAGGTGAGCCTGACTATTGGGACTTTGTCTATTTTTCTTCTTGTCTGGCGATGACCTTTCAGACGTCCGACGTGGAAATCACTTCTAGGGTTCATCGGCGAACCAGTATTTTTCAGACGTTCGGCGCGTTTGTCTTCAATATCATCGTAATCGCCTTCTCGATCAATATCCTCGGTAGCAAGTAGGTAGGCACTCTTGATGTCCGCAAAAGACGATCGGACCGGGAGAAATGGAGAAATGTCTTTTCTGCCCATGCCACGAAGGTAGAAGTCTGCATTTTCGACGCTGGGGGTTCGGGTGAGGCGGAACGCATTATTATTCTTCCCGAATACAGAGATCAAGTCTGGCACGGTTATTTAGAGATGTCACGCCTGGAACAATCTATGGCTATCGCGTCCCTGGTCCCTACGCTCCGGAAGAAGGCCATCGTTTCAATCCCAATAGATTGTTGCTTGATCCCGTGAGGTCAAAAAACCTAAAAGCGCCTTGCGTTTGCTGCTCATGTAACGTTTGTAACGTCGGCTCCCACACGTTACTTCACTTCAGCCAAGTCATTGATTTTTTTCAGAGATGAGATTTTCGATATGGACAGTTCGTTCTTGGCGGCGACGGCCAGCCAAAGGGACGGCTCCGCTTTGAGGTTGGCCCGACACCATCGAGCCGGACCGGCTGAGTGCCGCCATTCAAAGCGCTGCCTACACCGGCTCGGTGCTGGCTAGAACGGGGGCAATGGGGTTTACCAGCGGGTCGCCGCATAACCGCATGAATGATGCAAAAGGCGGGGTCCTGAACCGGATCACCCGCCTTTTGTCGCTCGAAGACTTACTCTGACTTACTAAGTAGCTCCTGCTTCTCTTGCTTTTGCTTTCTCGATTTGGCATAAGTATTCATATTCCATTACCAATGCCTCCGATGGAACAGGATATCCTCTTGCATCGAGCTTCCGGTGTCCATCCACATGCTCCACCAGCAGTGGGCGATTCGGCATGGGGATTTAGCATTGATTTGTATGCGACCATTCTGCATTTGATGGGCATGGATCATACAGAGCTGACATATCGCTTCCAGGGACGCGATTTCCGTCTCACGGACGTTGCTGGGAACGTAGTGAACGGGCTGCTGGTTTAGACCGCAAGCCGATCGCTTTCGCTCCTGCCTATTCCTCCAAGAATCACCTCAGGGGTATCCCGAGGAGAAAAAACAGGTTCGACGGCTACCCAGTTCATGTTTATGGACGATCGCCGTCAACAGATTCTCGCTGCGCTTGCTCAAATGGATAAGCAGTTCGACAAGGGCCAGGTCATCATGCTTGGCTCGCGTGCCTCGGTTCCGGTGGAGGTCATTACCTCCGGCTCCGTCGCCATCGACAATGCCATGAAGCACTTGCAATGTGCAGGCCGAATTGGGCTGATTCTTTGGATTTCCGTTTGTTTAGCCGCAGGCCCGGGAAATGCGAAACAAGCTCAGACAGACGCGGGCACTCAAGCTCAAGGGCAGGGCGAGACCGGATCGCCAAACGATCTTTTCGTAAGTGTCGGGAAGTCGTTGATCGTCGATAGCGCGATCCCAATACAACGCGTGTCCGTCGGCTTCGGTGACGTCGCAGAGGCCACTGCGGTGGGACCTCAGGAAGTCCTGGTAAACGGCAAAGCTCCCGGAGAGACGAGTCTGATCATCTGGCAGCAAGGAAATCACAAGCTGTTTTTTGACGTGACCGTGCAGCCAAGTCGTTACACTGCGAACGCTCGTCTCGAACAGCTGCGACATCAGCTTCACCAGGAGTTACCGGGACAAAAGATCGACGCAAATGTTGAGAATGATCAGGTTTACCTGCGCGGAACGGCAAAGGATCTGATAAGCGTAAACCGCGCCGTTGCGATCGCCTCTTCTGTGGGTAAGCCCGTGAATCTACTGTATGTCGAAGTGCCGCCGGCGGAGGCGCAAATTCTTCTGAAAGTCCGCTTCGCTAGCGTGGATCGCAGTACGAGCAATCAGCTCGGTTTTAACCTTTTCAGTCTGGGGGCTACCAACACGATCGGATCGATCACGACCGGGCAATACTCGACGCTACCTGGCTTCAATTTTCAAGGGCTCTCGACCAAGGGCAACCTGAACGTTCCTTCTACGATCCAAAGTTATGCCCTCCAAAGTGCACTCAATATATTTCTTTTCCGTCCCGATTTGGATTTAGGAGCGGCAATCACGGCGCTCGAAACGAACGGTTTGTTACAAGTTCTGGCTGAGCCTAACGTATTGACCCAGAATGGTAAACAGGCCAGCTTCCTGGCGGGCGGCCAATTTCCTTATCCTGTCGTACAGGGAGCCGGCGCGGGCGGAACAAATGCGGTTACCATACAGTTTCAACAGTTTGGTGTCCGCCTGAACTTCCTCCCGACAATCACGCCGAGGGGCACGATCCGGTTGCAGGTTGCACCGGAGGTGAGTGCGCTCGATTATACAAACGGCGTTACTATTTCGGGTTTTACGGTGCCTGGCATTTCCGTACGAAACGTCAATACGGAAGTGGAGCTGGCAGAAGGGCAAAGCTTCGCGCTCGCGGGGCTGCTTGACAACCGTGAAACGGAAACACTCCAAAAGATTCCGTGGATCGGCGATATTCCGATTCTGGGCAAGTTCTTCCAATCAAAGGCACGAACTAAAAACAATACGGAACTCATGGTGATTGTTACGCCGCAGTTGGTACACCCGATTCCGGCTGGACAGCCCCTTCCAGAACTGAAATACCCACAGCCCTTTCTGCCGCCAAACACAGGGAAGCTAATGGCTACACCTGGCGTAAACGTCACCGGCACGGCAACGACAAAACCGCCGACCCCGACCATACCGATCGAAACGTTACTCAAGAGCTTCCAGGAAAAGCCGCTGGTAGTGACCTCGACTACGGCTGCGGGCTCTGGACAAACGGGCGCCGCCCAAACTACTGCTCCCGCACCTGCAGCTAATCCGTCGCCCGCGCCCCAATAGAATGTCATGGCGTTTCTGGGAATCCCGACCTCCGACGCCTGAATCAGTTTTCGTCGCTAACAGAACAAGAGCGAGTGTCCTGGCAGAATCGGCGGAGATCGCCGACCACGGTCCGACAAGAAGAAAAGGGTTGCTGGGACGATCCAGCCTTTCACCCGGACATGGGCTCTGGATCGTGCCATGCAACGCAGTACACAGTTGGGGTATGAAATTCAGCATCGATCTCGTGTACCTGGATCGCAGGCACAAAGTGCGGAAAGTGCGGCCAGCAATGCGGCCCTGGCAACTGTCGCTATGTCCGCTCGCTCATTCAGTTCTCGAACTGCCCGCTGGCACAATCGCCCAAACACACACCAGAGCCGGCGACCAGCTCGATTTTCAGTTCATTTGAACTCGCCCAAACGAGTGCGCGCCGCGGTGGCCATTACGTTCTATCCGTCCTTCCAAAACAACTCGGCATCCGATCGCCGGACGTAGTTGGCATCGACTGCAGCAGCGTCCATCCACTTCCCTTCTCTTCCGTCGCGCTCCGCGCAGAGCGCCACGGCAGAAGCCAGGAAATTTGGTGGTTTGATCAGCGCCGCTGGCTCAAATTGGATCGGCATGGCGGAAATCAGTTCGTAATTGGCCGCCGGATCGAGCTTCGAGAGCCAGGATTCGAGGGGCATTACGCTTTCTGGAACAACGGCTCGAAGCTCGCTGTCGTAAACTGCCGCATATACCTCTCCGCGCCGCGCATCGAGAACCACGGCTCGCAGGGAATCCGGCCTTTTACCAAACGAACTCAAGGCTCTCAGGTTCGAAACTCCGATGGCCGGTTTCCCGGTCGCGTCGGGAGTCCCTTTATGGCTGATAACCCGATACGAAGCCCGGTAAACGAGCCAGGTCCAGCCGCTCCGGCGAAACAGTCGATCTGTTCCAATTCGATATTGGCTTGGTTTTTGCATCTTTCGATGGCCGGAAAGATCAGGTGCGCAAAACCTTCGGTCGATTCGAGCGTGACCTCGCTGACTACTCTTCCATCCGCACGAATCACGACGCTCGCAAAATTCGAGGTCGTGTCCACGCTCAGAATGATCACGGATTCAGCTTTAGGATCCGATCTACCTCGTAGGCCTTGCCGTTCGCGTTGATTGCGAGGCAGCGCAGGTTGAGAGTCGCCCCTGTTTTGTGTCCGGAATTCCTGAGGAATATTAAGCGAAACTTACCGAGACTGGCTGGAGTTAACACTTTGCTGGCGAACTGTCGTGCCCATGGAAGAAGGCAGATCGTCGAGGTGGCCGAAACTTTCCGGAACAATGCCGCTATGTGCTCGAGACGTTCGGCAGTGTTTATCACAATGACGGGCTGGCACGTGAACAAAAGCTATCTGCGGAAGAACGGCTGCGCTTCGACCAAGAACGCAGCGGGCCGGTGCTCGACAAGTTACAGGGGTGGATGAAGGCTCAGTTTGCGCAGCACCGAGTAGAACCGAACTCCGGCCTGGGCAAAGCCTTTTCCTACTTGCTGAATCACTGGTCAAAGCTAACGCTCTTCCTCTCACAGCCAGGCGCCCCGCTGGACAACAATATCGTCGAGAGGGCACTCAAGAAGGCGATTCTGAATCGGCGCAATGCGCTCTTCTACAAGACCTTGAACGGCGCCGCGGTCGGCGACCTATTTATGAGCCTGATTCACACCTGCGAGCTGAACGGCGTCAACCCCTTCGAGTACTTGACTGCATTGCTGCGGCATCCGGAGGAGATGAAGCAGAGGGCGTCGGCCTGGATGCCTTGGAACTATCGTGAGGCTGTGGTCCTAATGTCAACCGCCGCGTAGTACGATCGGTCTGTCTGGCCGAAATGGATCCTCTGCGGCCAGGCGAATCGGATCTCTTCAAATGGCTGCAAAAGGGGCCTCCGGCAAACGAAAGTCCAAGGACGTTTTTGGCCACGCACGAAAACCAGCGGAAATGTTTCGCGCCGGGCTCTACGCCCGCGTCTCTACCAACGATCAACAGACTCTTCCGATGCAGAATCGCGCCCTTCGCGAATACGCAGTCCGCCGCGGCTGGGCCATTGCGATGCAAGTGCGTGAGGTTGGCTCCGGCGCGGTCGCTAAGTTCGAACGCGAGATATTGCGGGAACGAACGCGCGCCGGTTTAGCCCGGTTTAGCCCATGCTCGGCAGAACGGCAAACAGTTGGGAAGGCCAATCACTGCGGCCCTTCATGCTCGCGAGGTTCACAAACTATATCGCGCCGGCGTCAGCAAATCCGAAATAGCGCGCCGGATACACATCGGCCGAACCTCGGTTCGCCGAATCTTGAGAGCGAAGTCATGAAACGGCTCAAGCGAGACCCAGTCCGGGAGGACCGGATTCACAACGAAGCTATCGTCGATGCCCGCCCCGGAAGAGCAGGCAATGAGCTGGTACTACTATCTGGAAAGCAAGCTGAGTTTCCCCTTCCGCGTGAGGTGTGTAGACGCCAACACGGTCTCGCCACTCCGGAAAGGTGAAACCGTCGAGGTATTACGCATGGCCGATGAGGATGCCTGTGAGCATGACATGCTTGTACAAATCCGTTGGCGGGGTCGGAAGATGGCCATTCCTCTCTCTCAACTGACTGCGATTAGTCCCGACGAATCGACTGACCAAGCCGTCGGAGACTGGACCTACTGGGTCGCACAGGGCTACTATCTTTAATTACGCACGCCTGCCGAAACTTATAGTTGTCGCAGAGGATTTTTGATCGGAACATGTTTTTCACAGTCATCGGAGCACACAACCTGTGGAAAAAGACTTCGTTCGTAGGTGCCTTTTGGCATCTTGTAAGAACGAGCAGGCCCCCGCCGCTACGAATAGCCGAAAGTGACATGCGATGTCTTTCGTGAGACTTGCGAGCGGCGGGAGGCGCCTTGTTTCCTAAAACGAATACTCAGATGTTGTCCAATGATTGCGACTCCGCTATAAGTTTTTCGCCGAAACAAGCTGCCTGCACGATTGCATACAAATTAGAAGGATAGAGGTGATGACACAGGAACAAGTGATATCGGATGAGGAACCTCAGTGGGCCGCCTTCATCGCTATCGATTGGGCGGATCGGGAACATATCTGGAAATTACAGGAAGCCGAATCCGGAGCTTACGAGCAGGGGAAACTGGAGCAGACTCCGGAAGCCATCGAAACGTGGGCCAGCCAGCTGGCGACGCGCTTCGGTGGGCGACCAATCGCCGTAGCTCTGGAGCAGTCTCGTGGCGCTGTTGTGTTCGCGCTCACCAAGTATTGCCATCTGCACTTATATCCAGTGCATCCATCCGCGCTCGCCCATTTTCGGCAAGCTATGGTCCCTTCTGGCTCGAAGAACGATCCCGGCGACACCGGCTTGCTGTTGGAGTTGCTGCTGCATCACCGGTCTCGGCTCCGCCGATTGAAACCTGATACCGAGCATACACGCGAGTTGCAATTTCTGGTGGAGGTGCGGCGCAAACTGGTGGATGACAGAACCTGCTTCAGCAACCGTCTGACCGCGCAATTGAAGCTGTATTATCCCCAAGTCTTGACTTGGTTCTACAAGGTGACATCGCCTGTGACCTGTGACTTCCTGATGCGGTGGCCTACTTTGCAGACCCTGCAGAAAGCACCGCCGCGGGCCATATGCAACTTTTACCGTCGACATAATTGCCGTGAGGAAGAGGACCGACTCCAGCAGATCCGGCAAGCGGTGCCGGCCACCCATGACCAAGCCGTTATTCGGGCCAGCGTTCTCATGGTGCAAGCCACTGTACGGCTAATCCAAGCTCTCAAGCGGGACATCGAACTCTGCGACGAACGCATCGAGGAACTCACAAAATCCCATCCTGACTTTACGATTTTCGACTCTCTGCCAGGTGCGGGCAATGCTCTGATACCTCGATTGATCGCCGCGCTGGGAACGCAGCGCGAACGTTTCGCGAACGCAAGCGAGATTCAGTCATACACCGGTGTCGCTCCCGTTGTGAAACAAAGTGGCGACATGCGATCGATCCGTTGTCGGCAGGCTTATCCTCGGTTTCTACGCCAAACATTCCATGAGTGGGCCGGCCACTCCATCCAAACATCTGAATGGGCTCGGAGTTACTATGACGAGCTTCTCTCGCGAGGGAAAAGGCATCACGCTGCCGTGCGATCCCTTGCTTATAAATGGATTCGGATTCTGTTTCGCTGTTGGAAGGATCGCGTTCCTTATGTGGAAGCATTTCATCTGGCCGCCCTCACGAGACGAGCCGCGTCCACTCCATCGACGCAGTCTCCAACTGTGGATCTGCAGTGGAAAAAAGTGGCTGGCTTTTTGAAAATATCAGCCGTGTCCTCTTGACTGAACCACTCAGATGTCTCACGGATCTCCCGTCCTATTTGAAACGGCTCCTATGCCCAAACTCAAGTTGTTGTTATTTTGATTTTTCTTGTACTACTGGTGCGACTCAGCGAACTTCTCTTCGATGCGTTTGCTGCCGTTAATCACCTCAACCAGGAGAACGCGTGGAGGCGTCATTACCGGAGTGGGCTTCTTGAACTCAGCCTTTGCTGACGACTTGGCCGCTGAAGTCCCGTCTGAGAAGATACTCGCCATGCCGATGCCTTGAGTCTTCGGGGTTTCGATATCCAGCGGATTGCGCAGAACAAGCTGAAGCTTTGTCTGAGCACTTGCCAGGCTGAGCAACTCGGCCTGCTCAGGTGTAACGAGGAGATTCACCACTTGCACCGAAACGGGCTTCCCCTCGTTATCTTTCTGAATATTCGTTCCGGCAGATAGAACCTCGATATTCTGCAGGAGCGTCTTCACCTTCGGGCCATCATTCGAAGCGACACCCGGGCCATTTCCCGATACTAGAACATCGACACGCATACCGGGTAAAACAAATCCGGCTACGCCTACCACGTCATCTACCCGTATGGCGCACGCGCGCATTCCGGGCTTGATCGTTGCGGCCAGACCGCCGCCGGAACCTGCTGGTGCCAGTCTGCTATCAACGATCGGTTCGCCTTGGTATAGGTACGATACGACGCCGCGGCCCACCACGGCATCCTTCGCCACAAGCATCCCTTTCGGAAGCGTCCGCGTCCCGACCCACTCACCGGCCGACAAATCGGATTCCTTGACGATGGTTCCGATTTGGAGATCCCGGGCCGGCACGATAATCTTCGTGGTCACCGACTGAGCCACTGGATGTCGTCCGGCAATGCGATACACCAGATAGCTGCACCCGCTCGCTATCACAAAAGCCAAGAAAAGGATGCTCCATAGTCTACGGTTCAAGTATCTTAATCCCCCACCACCTAACTGGTGCATTCAGGAATGCGGAGTTCTCGTTTCCCTGGGGCAAAAAAAAATGGGAGATGTACTCCTCGTTACCAAACTCCACACATAGGATTACTCCGATTTAGAGATGTTTTTGTCCTAATGGTCCGGCAATGGTATTTCGCCCGGCCAGCCATTCCGGACAACCCGTAGCGGTGGAAGCGCTGCTGATTATTCCGCGTGGACTACAAAGGAACGCGCATTAAGCAGTATCACAAAGAAGGCCGCGCTTTGCGGACCGAAACCACTATCAACAACACCCGCGATTTTTATATCGGCAAGAGCTTGCGCGACTTGCCCGCATTGCGGCAAATTGGCTTTCAGGCCAACCGCCGCTTGCTCCAGGTCGAACAAATCAGCCATGATTGCCTGCTCTCCGAGGAGGCCTTCCAGAAAGTGAATTGCCCCATTCAGATCGAGTCGCAACGGGCTTCCGCTCTCCGCTTCGCCGATCCGGAAGTGCAGGCCTTATGGAGCGCATTGTTGTTGTTTCAGCTAGTCCCCACCGGCTTCTCGAATCGCAACCTCCGCGAGAATCTGGCGCCTCTACTCGGCCAATCATCGGCTGAACTGACCCAAGGTCGCATGACTTACCATCTTCGTCGCCTGCGTCTGCACGGAATGATCGAACGGATTCCTCACAGTCACCGCTACTGCTTGACGGACCTCGGCCTGCGCACTGCATGGTTCTTCACACGTATCTACTCGCGCATCCTCCGGCCAGGCCTGGGCAGGATATTACCCGAGCTTTCAGCTCCCAACGTCCCACTCCGCCGCTGCTTCGATAAACTCGATCAAGAAGTGAAGTCTTGGGTTACAGAAGCAAAATTCGCAGCTTGAAAACTTGACTCATTTGCCACAAGTTCTTCCCTTCAAGACCTCTAGTCTACGTCTCGCACTAATCAGTTGATCAGAGCTACCTTACGCACGTTACTCAGTGGGCTGGTGAGGTTCATCCTGATGCCCGGAGTGCCTTGCAGATTAAGAGCGCCAGTGATAATCTCTCCGGTTAATGTTGTCGAGCTGCCCGCGTTGCCTGAAAACGTGAGCGTTTGATATTGCGTGGGCGCGCTCGTCATAAAAGTCTTCCAATTGTTCGTATAAACACTACCTGTGAGTGCCAGGCCGCCCCCTCCATCGAAAGAATGACTTTGAGCGGCTGCATAGCGATCGACAAAAAACAGAATACCCTGATAATTCGCGTCACCGACTGGACCGGAAAGGTTGGCAGATGAACCACCTGCGAAGCTGATCTGACCTATGCTGGCAGGAGCGGCGGCGGTGCCTCGCGAAGTGCCTGTCATGTAAACCATCATCTGGCCAGTCCAACCCGTGCCGGTCCCGGTCGGCGTAGCCGGATCAGCCGGAGCGATCCAGCCCGTTGCCATGGACACCGCTCCATTTGCCTGTATCGAGAAGTTCGCGTTCTCCAGATAATAGATCCCGGGTTTGAATATCGCCCCCTTAATCGAACCAGTTCCGACGGAAATGTCACTTGCATATATACCGGGAGAATAGACAAGACAGCTGGAAACGCTGGCAGGGCATCCATTGCTGCCGCTAGTAACTGTAGCGGTGGGCGGATTTGTGGGTGTTGGAAAATTCGTCGGCACAGGGTCCGTTACCGTTGCCAACGGGTCGTCAAAGAGCGAGGGGTGATCAGGATGCCCGTACGTCCCATACTCGACGATACTAGATGGATCCGGGCCTCCGAGAAACCCGAAATCTCCACCCGCCAACACACTGCAATTGCCTAGACCTTTCGGGCCCGCATACCTTAAATCTAACATCGGATTACCATTCCACGTCACTGCACTAGAACTTGTTGAATTGACCTGAATACTAACTTGACCGCCTCCGCAAATTTGAATCTTAGCGGTACCTCCACTGCCTCCTGCATTGAACGATCCGGAGTTGGAGGGGTGAGTAACGAGGATTGGAACCGGTGACCGTTGATTGAGAATGGCCGCTGTCCCGGAAGCTCGAATGGTGGAAGCAGAGGGACCGAGCAGTTGCATCAGAATCGTTCCTACCGACTTTTGGACCGTGACGCGGATTTCGGACAACGCGGCGCCAGATGCCGCCGGAAAGTCGACCTTAATACAATCAGAAGTGCCTGGTACACTGCATCCAGCCAAACTATTGAATCCGTTCATGGCCTCCGCGTAGTAGCAGGGAGTCTGAGCATCGCTTGTACCGCAGTAGAATGGTGATGGGCCCGTCGGGAATTGATATGTGCCGCTGGTGTTTGTGCCGTGAAAGATGCTTATAATACCGGCTTGCGCGGCCGCATCAGCGGCCGCTTGTGCCATCTGCTGCTCCGCATACAAATGAGATCCATCAACAGCTAGGCCTGCTACCGCTACGAGAAAGAAACTGAGGGCCAGAACGACAAGGATTGTTGCCTGACCCGCTTCTCCTTTGCGTTTTCGAACAGGTATCTTCAAAATGTAACTACCCCCTGACTTTTGCTCCCGAGGGTGACGCCCCAGGGGAAATAAGTTGTAAACGGATCGTATGGGTAGGTTACCTGTACGGTCACACTTGTTCCGGCGGTCCCAACCGGGTCTGGACTAACCGTAATGTTGAGAAGCGAGCTCGTAACAAGGCCACCTCCCGCAAAGCTTCTAACGGCTTGTATCACATCACTGGCAGCAGCTGGAGATGAAGAATCACTTCCATGGACGATCGCATACCGTGCACCCTCTCGTGCAGCATCGGCAACGGTCGTGTACACCAGCATTAGGCGGCTGACCTCGACTACGCTAAGAATCACGGCAATCAACATGAAGCCGACAAGCGCAAACTCGACTAGCGTCTGACCGCAAGTATCGAGGACCACCCGCGGTTTAGCCCCCTGCCCGTGACAGGTAGTTACGCCCGTAAGGCTTGAAGTCAATTCAGTATCCTCATAACGCACGATTTGTGGATCGTCGACGGCGGCAGAGTGAGCGGCCAGCCAGCTATCGTCGGCAGATTTACCAGCGGCAGGTACGTGTACTTAACGTCCACTGATACATTTGCGAAATTGATCGTTCCGGCCACTGGTTCGGTGTCTGCCGGTGGTTGCGTGAAGCCGCTGAGGCAGGCGCTTGTGCTTCGAAGCTGAGTGAGCGTCCCGTTATCGTTCTGACAGACTGCAACCGTCACGCTGCCCGAATTCGGAAGGAGCGACGTTGCTGTTAGAACGAGGTTTGTCACATTACTGACCGATGCCTCGGGAGGATTGTTTGCCGACTGAGCACCGAGCGCCGCATACTGTGCTCCCGCTCGCGCGGCGTCCGTGACGGTAATGAACGCATACAAGAATGCGCAGAAATTTACCGTGTTGAAAACCAGTAGAAAAAGAATTGGAAGCACCAGCGCGAATTCGATGAGCGCCTGCCCATGCGTACCAGAGTCGGCGTGTCGTGTCTCACGACGTGAGTTGCGATCATCTGTAGCACGCTTAATGAATCGCTCGATGCTCTTTCGATCTGCGTCGCTTTGCAATATAAACCTGACGCCAAGACCATCGGGTCCATGCCGGATCACTTTGCCCGACACCTGTAGAGCCGACTCGTTATAGCTTTCAGCAGATTCGGATTTCTTCTGAAGCGCAAGCTTCATAATGGTCCCGATATACCAGCGATCTGGCGTATACAAATACGCCCCTTTCACACTAATGTTTTTTAATTGCCGAGCTACAGGCACACCGCCATCCCAGTAACACACGCTGATACCGGGGTCCGGGTATCTCGGTTCCCGCTTCGATAAACGCCCCTGCTCCTTCCAAACCAAATTGAGCAAGTTCGAGAATGGCATCACCTCGCGGCTCCTGAGCGGCAGATTGATGTTTGCTCGCTGCCCGCCCGCCCTAATCGCGCATCGGGAGATGTTACTGCGACTCTACCAATTGATCCGGTGACAGAAGCTCGCGTCAAACCCTGCTCCATCTCTTCTGCCCGGCAGATCACCAGCACATCGCCCACCCGGGTATGTGATGAGTAAATCGTGCGAGTCGGTAATTCCAAAACGCTTGCGCAGTTTCTCCGGATTGGCCCGATGCGAAAGGTGGGGAATGACTCGATTACATGGAGGACCCGATAGTCAGCGTCCAGGTAGATCAGATCGATCGCAAACAGGACCCCAATCGTATGAATTCCTCGGGAAGGTTTTACCCACAATCCTTCGTCCGTCTTGAACCGGAGTCTCCCGGCCAGGCCTCGCAGCCGGGCAAAGTGCGTATCGGCTATCGCCACATTCAGGCTCAAGAACGACTCCCGAGTCTGGTTAAAGACACAGTGCGCCCGACGCGATTTTTGATTCAACAACGGCATATTCGTAATTTCCTGGTTACAAGGCACCCGCTGGAGCGGGTCCTCCTTTTCTTTCATGGCCATCATCTGTTAGCTTTGAGCTGATGGCTCGATAGCTCACGAGTCCAATTCTGAGGCATCCCCCAATCCGATCGGTCGGGCTCTGGATGCCTCGAGAAGCCGCTTCGTCGCCTAGTTCGCCTTAGTGCGACGGCGCTGGACCAGAACAGTCAACAGGACTACAACGACCACACCGGCGATCAGGCGGATCAGAGTTATATTGTCCATCTCATTCTCCTTTCTTTGTCTCCAAACTAGTTAAAGATCTTTGCCATTGATTCGGACATTGAAATCATCGCGGGCCCGAGGGTGACGACGAAAAGTGACGGAAAGATAAAAATCACCAGAGGAAATACAAGCTTTACGGTCGTTTTGGCTGCCTTTTCCTCGAGCTTCTGGCGCCGTTGAACGCGTAAGCTATCCGAATGCACGCGGAGCGTCTTCGTCAGACTCGTGCCAAACTGATCGGCTTGGATCAACGCAGAAACCAAGGTCCGAATCACATCGATATTCACGCGTTCCGCGAGATGCTTCCATACATCGGCACGCGACTGCCCTGCGCGCTGCTCCAGAATGACCAAGCGCAGCTCGTCGCTTATCTCAGGCTGGCTTCCGCCTAGTTCGTCAGCCGCACGGGCCAGTGCCTGGTCAAGCCCGAGCCCGGCTTCCATACAGATCACCAGCAAATCGAGCAGTTCCGGAAGACCGAGCCGGACGTTGAGCTCGCGAGCCCTGATGCGCCTGCTCAACCTGAAATCCGGGACCACAAAACCCATCCCGACAGCTATCACGTAGACAAAGCTCCCAGCAAAGTGACCCGCGCCCGTGGCGAACGCGAGAATCAACAACAAGACGGGAAGCAGAACCTTCATGCCGTAGTAAAGGCGCACAGCAGAATCGTCGCGATAACCTGCCCGAATCAGGCGTCCCTGAAGCAACGATACTTCCTTCGGATTCTTTGGAAGAACCTTTTCGAACGGTTGAACGACCGCCTTGAACGAGCTTGCCGCACGGTCTAACGTAAGGCGAGATGATTTCTCGGACGAGCCGCCGGAAAGGGCGGTAGAGAGATGACGCATGATAGTCGAACGCCAGAACACTAGCAGTCCGGCGCTGGTAATCAGAACGAAAATCGCAAGAAATGAAAAAACAGCAAGGCCCATATTCAGCTTTCAGACTCTGATCCGGACAATTTTCCGAATGATTAGCGCTCCAATTGTTGTCATGGCCGCCGACGTGTAGAGCAACTTAACGCCCAGCGGTCGCTTCCAAAGAACGCTCATTTGTGCCGGATTCATAAAGTAGAGGATCACTCCAAGAATCACCGGCAGGAAAGAGAGAATCCATCCGGTCAGACGCCCTTGCGCTGTACGAACCCGTATCTCCTGTTGGAGTTGCGCCCGCGCACGGATAATATGCGCGCATTTGTCCAAGATTTCGGCAAGGTTTCCGCCCGTTTCCCGCTGGATCATGATTGCCGAGGCAATCATGCGCAAATCCTGCAACGGAAAGCGGGTCACAAGATTGCCGAGTGCCGTTCGCAATTCCAGACCGTAATTCTGCTCTTCGAAACAGATGTTGAACTCGCGCCCGATCGGGTCAGGCGCTTCGCGCCCCACCAGTCCTAGAGTTGGGACCATACTCTGTCCTGCCCTCAGACCACTGACCATAAGATCAAGCGCCGCCGGCAGCCCGAGCTCGAACTGGCGAAATCGTTTCGATTTCCGGTTGAGGACGTAAAGAAAGGGAATTACTCCTGGAACTAATCCGAGTAGCAGGGCTACCAGGGAGTTGCCGATCCTGAGGTGAATCAGGAAGGCACCAATAAGCCAGCAAGCCAGGGTACTGAGAAAGAAGGTCGCGGGGGTCCATTTCGAGTCTGCCTGATACAGTAGCCTACGCAGTTTCGGCGCGACCTCCAGCTTGATAAGGAAACGATTCAGCCACGGAATCGCACTCAAAAGCTCCTGTTTTCGAAGATCGACCAGTTCCTCTGCCCCGGCTCTTTCCGTGAGGAGCACCGAATCCAGCCTGGCCATGGCTTTTTTGAGCTGTTCGGCCGCGCCCGCTCCGGTTGCCACAAAGAGCAGCGCCGTCGTAACGAACACGCCGATGAAAATTAGTAGGAGTAGAAACATACAATAAGCCTTCCGGGGGTTCTAGGCGACTTCCATGACGGTCTCGAACATCGCCGACGGCAAAACTACACCCGAAACACGCAACCGCTCGAGAAATTTCGGCCGAATACCGCTGGGCTTGAAAACTCCCACTATCTTTCCGTTCGGGCCAATGCCTTTCCGAGCAAACGTGAAGATCTCCTGCATGCTGATCACGTTTTCATCCATCCCGGTGATCTCGGAGATATTCATTACTTTGCGGGTACCGTCGCTCAGGCGTGAACACTGCACCACTACCGTGATGGCCGAAGCGATTTGCTGACGAACCGTTCGTTCCGGCAGATTCATGGCGCTCATAGCGACCATTGATTCGAGCCTGGAAAGCGCATCGCGCGGCGTATTGGCATGGATAGTGGTCATCGAACCCTCGTGACCGGTATTCATCGCCTGTAGCATGTCGAACGCCTCTTCGCCTCGAACCTCGCCGACAATAATCCGGTCGGGTCGCATACGCAGGCTGTTAATGAGCAACTGTCGCTGCCGAATTGCTCCCTGACCTTCCACATTGGGTGGGCGCGTTTCGAGCCGCACGACGTTTTCCTGCTGTAATTGCAGTTCAGCGGCGTCTTCGATTGTTATCATCCTCTCGGTTTTCGGTATGTACTGCGACAGCATGTTGAGAAACGTGGTCTTACCCGCTCCTGTGCCGCCTGAAATCAGGATGCTGATGCGAGCCCGTACAGCCGCGGACAGAAGCTGGAGCATCTCGGGCGAAGCACTTTTCAATTCCACCAGCCTGTCCACTGTAAGAGGACCATTTCCGAAGCGGCGAATTGATACTGCTGGACCGTCCAATGCCAGCGGTGGGATGATTGCGTTTACACGCGATCCATCAGGCAGACGCGCGTCCACCATCGGCGAGGACTCGTCCACTCTCCTGCCGACCTTCGAGACGATGCGATCGATGATCTGCTTCAGGTGATTATCGTCGCGAAATGCGACATCGACCTTTTGCAACATGCCGCCTCGTTCCACAAAAACAACGTCCTTTTTGTTCACCAGAATGTCGGAGACCCTCGGGTCGCGCAGCAGCGCCTCAAGTGGACCAAGGCCGAAGACCTCATCCAGCAGGTCGGATTGGATCTTTTCTCTCTCCGCGGCCGTCACGGGCAGCTTTTTATCGGCTATGATCTCTTTCACCAGACCAGACACCGCCTGTCGGGCCTTATCGGTTTGTACCGTCGCCAGCCGCTCGAGATCCAGCTTTGAGATCAGCGTGCGATGAACTTCTATTTTGAATTCTTCGAAATTAGATATTTCCATAGTGCCGCTCTTTTCGGGCTTCGTGGCTAGAACAAGCCAAACTTCTTCTTTCTCGGTGGGGGAGACGCCTGGCCGGCGGCGTCGCGGGCCATTTGCGCGAATACGCGGGAGATAGCCGTGGCTTCCAACGTCATCGGTACGCCGGTATTCTGTGCATTCTGAGCGGACGGAAAATCGTTGGGAATTTTCCACCTGACCGGCTGAGTTACCGCTTTGGTGATAGTGGCTTCGTCGATCGAGAGCGTCCCCGACCCAAACCGGTTCAACACGACTTGCAGCTTATTGCTCTGGGGACCACTGAAGTATCGCGATACAAAGCGATTTGAGTTGCGCAACTCGCAAACACTGGCTTGGACCACTAAGTACACCGTCGCTGCCGTATCGAACAGCACGCCACAGATGTCCGCCGGATTCGATCCGGCATCGACCACAACATAGTCGAAGCCTTCCCGGACAACGCGCATCAATTTCTCGACACTACCTTTCGAGGGCAGCACAGATGGGATCGCATCCGGTGCCGCAAGCACAGAGAGACCACTCGGATGTTGGGCTAGCAGAACTGATATCAGTTCCGAATCGAGGCGCTCCTGCTGATCGAGAGCATCCAGTGTTGAAAACTTCGGAGTCAGACCGAGTGTCAAGGCTGCGTCGCCAAGGTAAAGATCGAGATCTACGAGTGCTACTTTCCTTTCGGACTGTTTCGCCAGACTCACAGCAAAATTCGTAGCAATAGTCGTTACTCCGGAACCGCCCTTTGCACTTACAAACACCAGTAACTTGCCCGCGGTCTTCTTTTGGCGTCGCAGTTCATCCTGACGGGCGGACGCTCGGACCAGAGCTTCCGCCAACTTTTCGGCAAGAATAGGTTCGGAAAGAAACTCCCTTGCTCCGGAGCGCATACAGCGGACAAGCAGATCGGACTCTGCACAAGCCGAATACACCATGACGGTAACTGATGAGTGGTCGCTGCAAATGTTTTCTACAACGTCTAGAGCACGTTCCGGATCGGGGTCGAGATCGACAATAATGACATCGCCATCCACCGCAACCTCGCGAATATCGTCGATGGCTGGGTAACTAGAGAGCTCTTTCAAGCTTCCCATCTGCGTGGCCGCGAAGGCCTCGCTAATTTTCTGCCGGTGCCCCTTGTCCGGCGAAATCAAGACGAGCGAGAGCGCGCTCGTGCTTAGGAATTCTGTGCCGCTGACAACAAGTGACATCATGCGCTGGATCTCGCTAAAAACGAAAGCACGGTGCCCATCGCGATAGCCGGGGCATAGGGCATTTTCCGTGCAGCGGGGTGTTTTAAATGGAGAGTTGGATCGCGGAGTGTTGCGGGCTTTCCAAATCCGAAGATCAGGTTGCCGGTGCCCCTCAACGATTTCTTGAGGCAACCATTTGAGATCGCCCAAATAAATGCCATTAGGCCTCCGGCTAGACCTGTCAGCACCAGAGCTAAAGTGAGCTGACTCGGCCCGATCCACCCCCCTATCGCAGCGCATAGTTTGACATCGCCCATTCCCATTCCACCGAGCCAATACAAGATACCGAGCACACCGATTGCGAGCAGGATTCCGAGAAGGCTTTGCCGTAGTCCAGGCCATCCATAAGAGATAAGGCACGTCAGCGGGCCGGCGAAAAAAAACGGAAGAACGACCCAGTTCGGTATGCGTCGGCTACGCAGGTCAGTGAACGTCGCGAGACAGAGAGCGACCAGGGTCGGGCATAAAGCCATTGAGTAATGATGAGAAAACACAGGGGTCGTACCACTGAAAGAGTGCGGTCGGGACCGGAGTTGTCTCAATCGTTGAAACAGTGGAGCTTAACGACTGTGTACAGGTCCGACTGATTCTAAAGCGAGAGGTCCGGATATTTGAGCCGTCAACATGCACATCACCTCGCCCGACGCTCACTAATTGTTCAAAAGCAGGGCCACGCGGCCGATGCCGCAAGAGTTATGGCTGCGGTTGGTGAGCCGATATTCATCAACACGGATAAGGCCCACTTATTGTTCGAGAGTGGGACTGTTGGCCTCAATTACTAAGCGTGCTGCGGATGGTAACTGCCATATTACCCTCTGCGTTTGTGACATAAGGTGTGAATACGGAGTCACACCTTAATGGACAGTTTCAACATGCTCGTTCACACGTCCTGCTGAGGCGGTGACCTTTGATCGTTCCTTTTCCACGATTTGCGCTGGTTTTCGTTTGGTAGATCGTTTGCTCCAACGAAAGCGTGTCTTGCGAAAAAGCGAGCACGCAAATCATAACTGTCGGAGATAAATCTAATGCGAGATTCACTTTTGAAGCTTTACGTCAAGGCCCAGGCGCTATGCGAGGCCGTTAAGAATGAGGAGGGTCAGGACTTGATCGAGTACGCGTTACTCGGCTGCGTCGTGGCTGCCGCGATCGTGGCGATCGCTGGTCCGTTGCAGACCTCGATCAGTACCGCCTTTAGCAAGCTTACGAGCTCAATTAACGCGGCGTAATCCGCCAACAACCGGCGAGTGGCCATGGCGTCACGCTGTTCCGCTCGCCTGAGGCGCGATGTACGTGAATTCATCTAACTGAGGACACTAGAATGCAAAATTTTCTTTTGAAGCTTTGTATTAGCTCGTACGCTTTGTTGGAGGCCGTTAAGAAAGAGGAAGGTCAGGATCTGATCGAGTACGCCTTACTCGGTTGTGTTGTCGCAGCCGCAATCGTGGCGATCGCTGGTCCGGTTCAGACTGCGATTAGTACCGCCTTCAGCAATCTTACAAGCACTATCAATGCTGCCTAAGGAGCTAAACAAGAACGGGCGAAGTTTGATAGTAATCCGGCCACCATCCCACCTCAAATATGGATACTAATCCGCTAGTCGTCACCGATCACTAATCTAGAAATCAAAAATGCTCGTTCATCGATCGATGTCGATGTCTCCGGGAATTCCACTTCTACTTCTGGAGGCGGCGCTGACTCTTGTGATAGTCGCGCTGGCCATGGGCTGTCATCCCCGAGCACGTCACAGCAGCCTCTCTTCGAGACTGGAAAACCTGTTCCGTAAGATGGCCCGCCGGCGATCTCTCGCCGTGCTTGTAACAGGGCTTGGAGCTGGTATATTGCGTTTGCTAATTCTGCCGGTCGCTCCCATCCCAATGCCCGTGATTCAGGACGACTTTAGCTACCTGCTGGCGGCGGAGACCTTCGCATCCGGACGATTGACTAATCCCACTGACCCGTTGTGGGTTCATTTCGAGAGTTTTCATATCACCCACTTTCCTACGTACATGTCGATGTATTTTCCAGCGCAGGGAATGATGCTCGCAGCGGGGAAACTGATCTTCGGACATCCGTGGTTCGGTGTCTGGGCAAGTTGCGCGCTAATGTGCGCTGCGATCTGCTGGATGTTACAGGGTTGGCTACCGCCTGGGTGGGCATTCCTCGGTGGAGTGCTTGCCACATTGCGTCTAGCACTGTTCAGTTATTGGATTGATACATATACCGGCGGTTCAGTGGCCGCGATTGGAGGTGCCCTCGTACTGGGCGCGCTGCCTCGTATCTGGCGCATGTCTCGCACTCGCGACTTCTTCTGGATGGCGTTGGGCATGGCTATCCTCGCAAACAGCAGACCTTACGAAGGCTTGCTGGTATGCGTCCCATCTGTTCTGTTTTTGATCTGGCAGCTCGCCAAGAAAAGCTGCATCTCACCGTCCCTGATGGTTCGTCGGGTGGTTCCAGCAGCACTTCTGCTGTTAGCAACCGTCGCCTTTATGGCGTATTATAACTATCGTCTTTTTGGAAGCGTTTTTACTCCACCTTATGCTGTAAACCGAGCAACTTACGCTTCGGCGCCTCATTTCATTTGGCAATCACCGCGACCAGAGCCGAAATATCGACATAAAGTCCTGCGGGATTTCTACCACGGAGAGGAGCTGAGGTCCTTTCTCGAGTCGAGGACACCAACTGGTTTTTTTAAGACGGGCGCAGTTAAGGCGCTATGGATGGCGATGTTCTTCTTGGGTTTTGCATTGCTCCCAGCAGTAGGTATGCTGCCGTGGGTTCTGCGCGACGGCCGAATCCGATTCCTGCTCGTTTCTGGGGCGATTTTTGCCATTGGACTCGCGGCAGAAACGTGGCTTATTCCACACTATGTCGCGCCCTTTACGGCAGCGTTTTATGCGATTCTGCTGCAATGCTTACGTCATTTGCGGGTCTGGCGCCCGGGCGGCCGACCGTCAGGATTGTTTCTGGTGCGCGCGATCCCCGCACTCTGTCTCGTTCTGGCCATTCTGTGCGCCTTCGCGCAGCAGCTTCACATTCAGCGTTCTCCCGACAGGGGGTCAACCCAGGCCTGGTACGGCACCAGGCCACTGGGTCTCGAGCGGGCGCATGTGGTGGCGGAGTTGGAGAGCCATCCGGGACCCCAGCTTGCGATTGTCAGATACTCTCCCCAACATGATTCTCTAATCGAGTGGGTCTACAACGCGGCAGATATCGATCGTTCGAAGGTGGTCTGGGCGCGTGAAATGAATCCGGCTGATAACCAGAACCTGCTTAACTATTACAACGGCCGGACCGCCTGGCTCGTGGAACCGGACAGCAAGCCACCGCGTGTTTCACCGTATCGGGCCGAACAACTATCCCTCCTACACGACAAGAATTCCATATTAATGCCTGTGCCGATATCGGCGGAAGGCAGACAAAAGGCTAACTGATGATCAATGGAAAGCGGATTGCGGTCGTCATGCCCGCATACAACGCCGAGAAGACACTGGAGCAGACGGTTCGCGAACTTCCAGACTGCGTGGATTTAAAGATTCTGGTTGACGATTCCAGCAAAGATCACACGACGGACCTCGCTAGCCGTCTTGGAATGCAGACGTTCGTTCACGACCGAAACTATGGTTACGGTCGTAATCAGCAGACTTGCTATCGCGAGGCTCTCGCCGCCGGCGCCGACATCGTCGTGATGGTCCACCCGGACTACCAATACACCCCAAAACTGGTTGCAGCCATGGCGAGCATGCTTGCATACGACGTCTATGATGCCGTCCTTGGATCCAGAATTCTCGGTGGGGGCGCGCTCGCCGGTGGGATGCCTCTGTATAAGTATGTTGCCAACCGGTTTCTGACAGCCTTCCAGAACCTGTTTCTGGGCGTCAAGTTGTCGGAATATCACACAGGTTTCCGCGCGTTTAACCGGCAAGTTCTCGAAACCCTTCCTCTGCTCGAGAACTCCGACGACTTTGTATTCGACAACGAGATGCTTGCTCAGACGGTTATGTTTGGGTTCCGAATTGGGGAGATTTCCTGTCCAACAAAGTATTTCAAGGAAGCCTCCTCGATCAGTTTTCGCCGGTCCACCAAGTACGGAGTCGGGGTCGTGGCAACCACAGCCAAGTTTGTAGCGCATAAGCTGCGCCTGATGAATGTAAGAGTGTTTAAGACAAATGGAAGAAAGGTGACCGTCGGCTACTATCAGGACCTAAGCAACAGATACTCTTCGAGACTCAGGCAGGTCTCACAAGCTTAAACTATGGAAGTTCTTGACGGACCGGCACAGCTCGAGGTAGTGGACGTCCATGTTGGATCAACAACTCGACAGATTCCGGCTCCCATTCTATGGCTTTGGCACAAAGTATCGTCTTTCCCAGCGCTGGTAGTCGCTCTAATCCTCGCAGGCGTGTATTGGAAATGCGGGAAGGACATTGCAGATCCAGATATCTGGTGGCACTTGCGAAACGCACAGCACCTGTTAGCCACGTCGCACTTCCCAAATTTTGACACTTACTCGTTTTCGGCCGCCGGTTCGGCGTGGCTCAATCATGAATGGCTCTCCGAGATCTTTTACCACGTTGTATTCCGCGCATTGGGGCTGCGCGGAGTCTTCCTGCTGTACTCAACGGTTGCGGCTATTCTCATCCTGGCTGTGTTTGTACTGGCCATGCTGGAATCGAAGGATCCGTTCGCAGCTGCTATCACTACAACGTTCGGCAGTCTACTGGCCATTGTCGGCTTCGGGCCCCGAACACAGCACTTTGGCTGGTTGTGCTTCATAGGCATCTACACGATTCTGCTGCGTTTTCGATCGGGAAAGGAATCCAAGCTCTGGCTGGTTCCGCTTCTGTTCTGCCTATGGATCAACTGTCATGGGAGCTGGCTAATCGGCCTGATCATCTACGGCATCTTCCTGAGCGCCGGACTGATACGCAGGGATATTGGGCGATTGACCGCCGCTCCCTGGACGAACAGTCAATTGAAGAAACTGTTTCTCACCGGCATTGCTTCCGTTTTCGCTCTATTCATAAATCCGTTTGGCTATCGCCTGGTGACTTATCCGTTCGACATGATGTTTCATCAGAAGTTGAACATTGCAAACGTGGAGGAGTGGGCGTCGGTTAATTTCAACGATCCCCGTGGCAAGCTCGTCGCCTTCATTCTGGGCGCAGTGCTCCTGATCGCCCTCAACAGCAGAAAGAGGTGGCGAATTGGAGACGCGATCCTGACCGCTTTTGTTTTGTACTGCGGGCTCACGCACATTCGCTTTCTATTGTTAACAGGCATTGTCTTGCCGCCCATTCTGTCACCGTATTTAGGACGCCTTAGTACGTACAAGCCGGGGTATGAGCGACGATTTCTGAACTCCGCCCTGCTGACCACTATGGTCGCGGTCTGTATCTGCTGTATGCCATCGGCGCGCATCCTGGACACAGAGGTTGCTGAGTTTTTTCCTGTTCGCGCCGTCGAGTATTTGCGTATGCATCCTCAATCAGGGCATATCTTTAACGTCTACCAATGGGGGGGATACCTGGAGTGGAAATTACCGCAAACGAAGACTTTCATCGATAGCCGAACTGACATTTTCGAATATAAGGGTGTCCTGAAGGATTATCTAGACATAATTACGCTGAGCAACTCTCAAGAGATCCTGGACCGCTACCAAGTGCAATACATTCTCTATCCTTCCGAGACCTCGCTGCCTTATTTCATTTCCAAGAGTTCACAGTGGGAACGAATTTACCACGATAAGCAAGCCGTCATTTACCGAAGAGTACAGGCCACGAAATCATAACTTGAGGGCTACAGGAGGGCGCTATTGTGCACGCAGGACTAACTTAAACCGGAGGCTGTGAATTCGTCGCGGAGAAGCTCCCATACGACCGTATTATCAAACTCGAGCGAGCCTTCACTTCGGCGCAGACTTAACCGCTGAAAATTATGGCACTTGCACAAAACCCGATCTGGGATTCGCTCTGGTCGTTAGTCACTCTGCTCTTAGTGGTCTCGACACAATCAAACAGCGTGGTTCGAGCAACGAAATGGCCGGGACTATACGCAAATGTGCAGCGATACGTTCCGTTTTTGCTGCTCACCCTGATTTCGGGAATCTATCTCTATCCTTTTGTGCGGACTCTCACCGGAACCCCCGATGAAGGCGTATTTCTTTACGGAGCGCACATGGTGTTGCAGGGGAGGATCCCATCCCGCGACTTTGTGGAACCTCAAGGACCCGGTTCCTTCTACTGGCTGGCTGCATTCTTCAAACTCTTCGGCACTAGCCTCTTCACCGCACGAGCCCTGCTCATGGGAACAGGAGTCATAACAGTCCCAGTTGTCTTACACCTGGCTCGCCGCATTGAGCAAAACGGTTTCTTCTCTGCGTTTTTCGTCTTGGCGACATCAATCCCGCCAATGGTGATGAACAGCCCCTATTACGACAGCAACTTGTTCGGGTTGCTCTCATTTGCAGTGTTCTTATGCGCGGTCGATCGGATCTCATCGAAGTCGAAGGGTATCTGTGGAAGCGGCTCTCTGCGTTTCTTGCCGGTCTTCTATCGGGGATAACGAGTTGCTTCATTCAGCAGAAGGGCTTCTGGCTGGTCATTTCCTTCGCGCTTGCTGTATTTATTCCGATATCGCAGGCGATCACTCCGGCTCTGCACCGTCATTCCTGGCCGGTTATTTCTCAATCGTGCTGATCGAACTGTGCTTGTTCATGGTGGCGAAGGCAGTTCCGAATCTGATTTATGCCAACTTCATCTGGCCGCTCACGAGCTACAACGCCATAAACGCGGCGCCGTACGGGTATACGCTGTTCGAGATCCAGTAGCCAAAATGCTGCAATGCGCTGCGCGCTCAATTTGTTAATCCGCTGGCTTCGTCGGTCACATTTTTGCTCTGCGTGCCCTATCTGTTGGTGTTGGTGGTTCCGCTGGTACTTCCGCTCGTAGCTTGGTGCGGGGCCGGTCGGCCTTCAGTCGCGAACTCTTTTCCTATTGGCCGACGGGGTACGCGCGTGGGTTTCCGAGCTGCAACGCGTCGATATTGCCCATCTCCGGAATGGCTGCATTATTTTGGTAATTCTCTTCTTCGCACTCTGCGAACGGAAGGGGAATGCCTTTCTCAAGCGGACGGCTTTCGGGATCATTGCATGCCTCGAAATGAGCGCAATCCCCAACGCACTTTCCGCAATGACATGCCGCACTTGTACAGCCGACACGGAACACCCTTTGCCGAGCGGCACAACGAAGCATTGGATTTTCTGCTCGCACACGCGGCGCGGCGAAAATGTTTTTGTTTACCCCGTACCAGCCCATCTTATTTCCTGGCAGACGTCCGGAATCCAACCCGCTTCAGCTATTTGCAGTATCACTTCAATACCGATGCTCAGTTTCGAGAGGCCGTCCGGGACCTAGAGGATAAGAAGGTACGGTACGTCCTCTGGGACAGCGTTTTCTCTGGTGATGGCATGAGGGCGGTATTCCCTGCCTACCGGCAACTGCCGCGAGAGCAGCTCATTGTGGAGCCGTATCTCGAATCTCACTACAGGCAGATCGGCTTCATGAGCGGATTTCGAATCCTAGAGCGTACGCAATAGACGAGCCCAAGCATTCAGAGCCTGACACCTCGTCTGAAACGCTCGGGCCATCTATTATCGTTTTTCTTAATACGTCGCCAGCTTCAGCGGTGTCTCGTCCGGTTCCACCAGCCACACCTGCCGATTACTGAAATATTTGGTGAGTTCCTGGTTTCGTTCTTTGCCCATGTCCCGCGCCCAAACCACCTTCGATTTGTCGATATCCGCGCCGTTGTATACCCATTCCAAAGTTGGATCATGGTCGGGCTTGTAGCGTACGATGATAAGATGCCGCCCGGGATATTCGGTCAGTGTTTTCAGAACCGCGGAGCGGCCTTGAAGCGGCGTAGGCGGCCAGCACCAACTGTGCGGGAAGGGCTCGGGAAGCGCAGCATGCACGAGCGATGTGGTTACGCGAACGACCAAGAGCAGCACGCAAATGCACGGAACTGCACGTACCAGTGTCAGGCCAGTTTCCTTTTTCCGGCGCCAGCGCCTCACACGTTGCATCGCCATCAATACAAGCACGTATATGGCGCTCGTACACGCCGCGGCGTAGTGAGCCTCAGGGATGTATACTGGCAAGGCCAGCGCGATGCCTGTTGCTCCGCAGATTAGAAGCATGAACTGTGCTTTAGGTGGAATGTCCTTAATTGTTGTCCCATAAGGCAGGACGGATGGCAATATCAGCAGTGATAGCGTCAATACGGGACCAAGAAAAAACGGCCACAAAGTTACGAATTTGACCAGGAGCAACTCAACAGGATGAGCGCGGGCCCTTTCATATTGGCCTAACACTGCGTCGCCAAGGTAAAACTTTTGGATTACAAGGTGGTGGTACTTCGCCGCAGGCGTGAGGCTCTGCCAGGGGAAATAGAGCAACCGGTTAGTGTCGATATTGACTTGATACGGAACGCGGAATGGGTTGCCTGTCACCCGCCAGAAATAATAACCCATAGCTCCGGCTGCAACGGCTGTGACCGCGGCAGCTGGCAACACGGTGCGGCGAAGCGAAAGTTGAAATGCCGAACCTTTTTTCTCGAGCAAGTGAATCGTACCCGCGATTCCGATAGGCAGGCAAAAGAATAGACTTTCAAAAGGCCGGCTGCTTGCCAGAAGACTGAACCCAAGCCCCATGAGCAGAGCATAGCCGGTTTGAGGACGCCGCTTAATCCGCGGCAACGCTCCTAAGACAAGCGCGCCTCCTAACGCTGGCACTGCTCCTCCCCAATAGCTGTTTGCCCAGTAGCTGAAACTACCGATGCGGATGACGGCTACCATACCACCCAGAAGAGCCCAAATTGGCGGCAACCAACCCTGCAACATCCAACAAATAGCTGCGCACATCAACCCGATACTGAGCCAAACTCCCCAGAAGGGGTACCCGAATACCACCTGACCAGCAGCTAGAAACAATGCCTGCGCAGGGTAGTACATCGAGGCGTACGTCGGTTTCTGATTAACGTGAAAAGTTTCGAAGTGAATCCACATCGGGTGCGTAGGATTAGCCAGACGGCCGTGAGCGAGCGTGTCGGCGAGGAGCAGATGACTAAACTCGTCATGAACAATCGGCTCGGGCATTGGCAGGATAGGAAGCAATGCCGCACGCAACGCGAGTGCTGACACTCCGACCACAACCACAGAAAGCGTGCGCCGCCGTGCCAGTCTTCCGAAGCCTACCTCAATCGTCTTAAAATATTGCAATTCTGCCGGGGCGAAGACAATCGTGACAACCAGTGCCAGCAGCGTCAATCCACATTCGATGAGAAACATTTATGTGAAGCCCAGGCGCTCGTGTTTGCCAATTGCAATCGAACGTACGCGCTAAAGTAATTAGCGCCGATCCGGTCGTGACCGATAGACCCCGGATTGCAGACTCCCGACAGCGGAGTCAATCGGCGTCACGCCCTCCTCAATCGGATCACTATCTTCAGTTCCCTTAACCAAATGATGTAAATACCTGCGGGAAATATTGAGCCTACGCGCTGCCAACGTCTTATTTCCATTGCATTCCTCAATAGCCTGCATGGCCAACCGGAACTTAAACTGCTGTAGGCGTTTTACAAACGACGTACCTTGCGCGTCCAGCGTATCCATTCCAGGCCCGAACTGCTGTAGCTCCTCCGGCAAGTCTTCTGGGCCGATGCTGTCACCTTTTGCCACGATCAGCGCTTGTTGAATTACATTTTCCAATTCGCGAACGTTTCCCGGCCAGCTGTATTCCTCTAAAAGTGCGCGAGTAGTGGGCTTGATCCGACGAATGAGCTTCTGATATTGGGCTGAATATTGATTTAAGAAATGATGCGCCAAATCAGCAATATCTTCGGTCCGTTCGGCCAGCGCCGGACAACGGATTCTAGCCACATTGAGTCGATAATAAAGGTCTCGACGAAACGTTCTTGCCTCGATCATCTGCGCTAGGTCTCGGTGGGTCGCGAACAGAACTCGGGCATTTAAAGGGATTAGGCGATTACTGCCGAGACGGCTGAACTCTTTTTGCTGCAGGACTCGAAGTAGCTTCACTTGTGTGTATAAGCTGAGCTCGCCGATTTCATCGAGAAATAAGGTTCCATCCCCGGCCTGTTCTAAATAACCCTGCCGGACGCTGTTGGCGCCCGTGAATGCGCCTTTTTCATTGCCGAACAGTTCCGATTCGATCAGGGTTTCGGGAATCGCGCCGCAGGAAACCGCAATAAATGGTCGGGTCGCACGCTGTCCGAGATTGTGAATGGCGCGAGCAACCAACTCTTTTCCGGTTCCGCTCGGCCCCGTAAGTAGCACCGAGACACTCAGGTCCGCGACCCGACGTACCAGATCATAGACGGCTTGCATTGGCGCGCTGGTTCCGATCAAGCGATCACAACTGGCGAGGACTTCGGGGGAGTGGGGGAAGGGTTCCAATCGGCTTTTCAATGTCGCATGTTCGTACGCTTGGCATACGATGGCCTTCAACTCCCGTAACGCGGGTGGTTTGCGGAAGTAGCCGTACGCGCCACGCTCAACCAGTTCGATAGCTGTCGAGCGAGAATCGTCATCAGTCATCGCGACGATCGCGACTGAGTTGTGAATATCCTCAAAAAGGTTGACCTGCTGCCCAATCGAGCATTGAGCCGAATCCGAATCCAGATCAAGAATGACAACATCACAGGCTTTTTTCCCAATTTGTTCAAGGATTTTCTCGCGATCTGGTTCAACAACGACGCGGAACTCTTGCCCGAGCGCGGGCGCGAGCAGCGCTTGCAACTTCAGATCCTGCGAACAAAAAATCAGGTGAAGCGATTTAGTTTTTCTAAGCCCTCCCAACATTCCGATGGCCCCATGGTTAGCCGGACGGCACTCTCCGCCCCCGCTTTCCGCGACGCCAGTTGTAAAGGCGCGAAGAGGCTTGGTGGATTGCAGTTTGTTGCCGCGCTCCGGCGCTGTAATTGTCGGAAATTCCAGTGCTTGATTGATCAAACTAGGTACACCATCTAAAGAACGGGCGCAAAGCCCCCTGCTTGCTCGCGGAACGAGACATAATATATGTGTGTCGATGTAGCGAATACTCGCTCATCTCATTCTGTCGGTAACAATCCTTTTAGTTACTGATCGGCACGCATACCGCGAGCGACAGTGAAAAGCCTGCCAATTCTCTTCACCATGACGCCGGAGACTTCGTAAACCGCCGATTGGGTTAGGTATATCGCGCTCTCGCGGATATTTTCTGCTTTCCGCAGGTCGGTTGGTTACCGGGATGATTCGCGGCAGCTTTCAGCTTCCGGGAGCATTTTGAAGCATTCCGGTGTGCCACGGGAAACTGGGAAATACGAACCCGCCTAAGCAACAAGGATGAGTAGGGCAGGAACCATCATTTACCATTTTGGGAGTGACGACACCGCCGTGATTCTCGCAACAGGATTTTCCTGAGGAAGCGCTTAGGCTTGCCTTGGCGGTTAGTCAAAGTGCGGACGCCCGGAGTTAATCGGGAAGGCGATCTTTTCGCAAAATGTGAACGGGAGACGATAACTTTCAAACCATGAAAGACCCTGGCGCAATAATTGACGAAATCAACGGCGTATTCTGACAATGTAAAAAGCTAACGGCGGGTACACAACGTGCTGATTTTCAGATTTAGACAAAACATCCGCAACCACGGCGGTCGAGCTATTGTTCTCCGCCGTAAGACAGCTAGCTCCTGGGAGTACATACGTTGAGAGCGCAAAAGCTCAGGAGTATATCCGTACACGGAATGTTGGCGTGGCGATTCGAGCACCTAGGTTAGCGAGAGTTCGAGTAGGATGGAGAGCTAATAACAATACTCAGCTTGGCGGTCCTTGGTATCGAAAGGATAAGGCAGCAGCCGCAGCCACTTTACGGAGTAGCGATTCGATCTTTTCTGCGGAAAGTCCGTTGCACAGAGCCTGGACCCGTTTTGGATCTGCACAAGAGAGAATCCCGTTGTCCAAAGCCTGATACTCGATTTGTCTAAGCTCGAGTTGCCGTTTTACATACCCATCCCCGTTCAGACAGAGCTTGCCGTTGTAAGGGAAATACGAACAGAATTTTAGAAAGAACGGTCCGAAGTCGCGGTCCAGGCAGTAGAAGTAGTAATGATTCACCATCGCCGTCGACTTCACGATCCAGGCGTAAGGTTTGCGGTTCGTGGGTTATGCCGTTTCTCGGTGCGATAAGACAGTGCACTTCTCCTGTGCTTTGCCCACGAAGACCACGCCTTGCATCTGAGTAAAGGCGGCGAGGCGTTGGTTTGCGATATCGTCTTTACGCTGACCTTTCTCGAACGTGATCATGGGGATGTTGTTATCCCGAACGCAGCGTTCAATCGATTCAACAAAGCGGCGAGTGATCGGTTCAACCATTGCTGTCGAGGCCACCGGATGCCCGCGGTGGATGCGGATGAACTTCAGAACCCATTCCGCCGCTCGCAAAACGGGCGTGGACGTTGAGGTACATCCGGTCGATCCCCTCAAGTTCGAGCACGACAGGTCGCGCTTCTCCAACAACACCGAGCAGTCTTCGGCAACGGGGTGAGCTCATCTGGCTATCGCCGGTGGCGCGTCCTTGGTGGAAGCCAGTGAGTGGGTTGGTCTGCACTATACGAATGCGCATATATGGCTGAAGCGGTTTTTGGAAACCGGCATAGCGGGATTTTCGGACCGGCTGAAATCGGGGCGCCCGCGAAGCCACGACCTAGAGGCGACAACTGAAGTGATTAAGGCGGCAGCAGCGCGCCCCAAAGACTTGGGGCTCAAGTTCACCACATGGTCGTTACCGAAAGTACAAGAGTACTTGCGCGAAAAGTGATGGCGGTCAAGTATTTTTCGTTTCGTATTGCCTCAGTGACGGATGTTACCGCAGAGTAAATGTCCGTGGAAAGGCCCGCTATGCTGTTGAGAGCCAAGCGGAGGATAGACATCTGAGGTGTTCCGTCAAGCAATCGCCACCGTAATTGTGTTAAAGCCGGCGACCTTTTTCCACTGCAGTTCCACAGCCTGGGTATTGTTGGGGTTCTTCGGCCGACGGATCGCAAGAGCTCGCTGATAAGCAGTCTGGTCGTAGGGCGTACGATTTTTCCAGCATCGGAAGAGAATGCGGATCCACTTGAACGCGAGTGACCGAATCACGGTATTTCTGCGTTTACCTTTGCCGCGCTGCTCGTCGTAGTAGTCGCGAGCCCATTGAGAATAGGCTATCGAGTGCAGCGCCCACTCATGGAAGGTCTGGCGCAGAAATCTCGGACAACACCAGCGCCAGTGAACCCACCTCTGCTTGCCGCTGCTGGCGACGACAGGTGCTATCCCGCTATAGCATTGGATTTCGTGGGCTGTTTGGTATCTATCTCGCTGGCTCCCCATGGCTGCGATGAGTCGTGGCGCTAGCGCGGGGCCCGCACCCGGTAGTGATTTGATGAGTGCATAATCCGGATGTTCACGCGCAAGGACGTCGATTTTCTGGTCATAGCTTTCGATCGTTCGGATGAGCTGCTTCAGCAAGCCTGCCCAAGCTACGACTGCGGCAGCACAGGAAGCAATAACTGCCGGATCCGTCGTCGCCTGCGTGGCCTTCTGGATCTGGTCCAAGCGCCTAGCGATGGATTCGGCATTCCGGCTGTTGTGATCAATAAGGAACCGCTCGATCGTGGCCGGCCTAGCCCGTTGTAGCTTGTCGAGACTGGGCCAGCGCTCGAGGAACTCAGCTGCAATATTCGAGCCGATCTCGTCGAACCACGCCAGCACCTGCGGGTAGTACAGTTTCAGATGCGACGTAATTCGGTTGGAGCAGCGGGTCCTTTCGTGTACGAACTTACGGCGCTCTTCAACTAAGAACTGTAACGTTCTGGTTTCTGGCGTATCGGGTTGCAGCCGTCGAAGCTTGTCATGATGAAGAGTCAGCACATCCAGAAGTAACGCGGCATCATTAGGATCGTCCTTAGCGCCCGATGGCCGAAAGCTCTTCCGATAGTTGGCGAGCGTGGTCGGGTGCACCGGAAAAATGATCAGGTGTTCGTACTTGCTCAACATGAACACCAAAGGTCCGCGAGACTGCTCGATGGCGACTGCTATCGGCTGGCCATTGAAGCGCGAGCGAAGTTCACTCGCCCAGATCGCAACAGCTTCCGGCGTGTGGTCGATAGTCCCTGCCTGGCGTGCAGTCGAGCTGGCAGCCTGCAACATCCACGCGTGTTTCTGGTCCGCCCAATCAATGGCGACAAATGCAACAAAGTCCGACTTCATAGTCCTCCCAATCGCGATTGAGAACTTGGATTGTGTTTGCCCCCGCGAAGCCCTTATAGGAAAGTCCTTAAGCCGCCGGACATCATCTGAGTGTTCGTTCTAGAGGCAAAGGTGACTCACCGCTCGGACTTCTATCCTCGGACATCGAGTGTCTGGCAACCCCATTCGTAGCGGTGAGTTAGCGCTTGCAAGTCAGCGATGACGCCTCGTTGCAGGCAACTTTCCACAGCGGCGCGGCCGCGACGACTGTGGAAATCCCGATCTCAATCTCTCTCCTTCGGAGCCACTATAAAGGCAATCCGGGGACGGAACCTGAGCGCCGACATGGTTGCCGGAATGGCGGGGCAGTTTACCTGCCCCTGAAAGCATTCTGGCCTGAAAGCGTTAAATCCCGGGTTTGGGCGGAGCCCATCTCAAGATGGTTCTCTTTCCTCTGGCGGGCAGCCTCAATGTGGACAGGAGAGATCAGTTCTGATTGTGCATTGCTTGCACTGAGGATAAGGCGCTTCGCCAGGTCCGTTCTCCACTCCCTAACTCGGCGCCGCAAAGTCCGGATTTGATTCTCAGCGAACTGGCCAGGGTATTCTTTCCGAAGTTGCTGGAACAGTTCCTTCGCTCCCATATCCGGAGTGAGGCTGAGTTGTTCCTGGATGCGCGACCTCACGGTCTCGAATGGATCGGGTCGGGTGCGCCAGTGCCGTGCTGCTTGCCTTCGATGGGTAGGCCGGACTTCTCCCTCATGCCAAACCGTGCGTAGTTTCCGGAGGAAAGACTCGGCCGATTCTGACTTCAGTTGTTCCAGTTCGTTATTGTTCACCATAGCCAGTTCCTCTTGAACACAGCGAATGTTTCGGATGAGTTCGATGGGATCGAGCTGAGCAAAGGTCGCCTGGAGCCGCTCCTTCCCTAGATTCGGGAGATGGGGCCATGCCATGACCCGGTCATACGGTGTCAACGGTGCGTGATAACGCTTGGAGACTCGGGCCCCGGTACGAGTCTTGGACTTGAGCTTAAACGAAGGCTGAAAGCAGTTCACGTACGGCCGGGAGAACTCATAGAGCCTGGCCAGTTTCTCCGTACCCTTCACTCCAGAGAGCCGATCGTATCCGGCCAGCTTCCGAACCACCGCGCCATTCTTTTGTTCCACCCGCGCTTGGTCATTTCTTTCGATAGGCCCGCGATCGTGTAAACTCCAGCCCTGTTCGCGGGCAGTAGTTGAGGACCGTTTGATTGATGAACGCACCGTCGTTATCCGTGTCGAACCCTCGCAAGGGGAACGGCAATGCTTTCCTGACTTGTTCGAGTGCTTCCACGATCAGGGCTTGGTCTCGCGCCATGAGGGGAACGCACTCGGTCCAGCCCGTGGCAACATCTGTCAGGACCAGCGTATGGACAACGCTACCCGCCATCCATCCACCGCAATGGGCGACCAGGTCGGCCTCCATGTATCCCGGCTCCGGATCCTTCCAATCTCCGAACGTGCGAATCGGAATACTTCGGCGGAGTAAGGTTGCGCCGACTCCTCTTCGGCGACGTGTACCCGTCACTCGCTCGCGTGGTTCAGCTAAGAGCCGGTCCATCGTGGCCGCACTCATCTGCAGCAATAAATCCCGCACACTGGTCTCCAGCTGCAAGTGGCCGTGTGTTTCTCCATGGATCCGAGCAACAGCGGGACAAGCGCCTTCAGGCGCTTGCCGCAGATCCGGTCAGCGGCTTCCCAAAGCAGAATCAGTGCTTCTTGAACCGCATCGCCATAGATGCGTTCCTTGGATCGTAGCTTCTTATCTCGCCGCTCTCCATTTGACCCAAGAAGCCGGACGGCATGTTTCCGGTGGTACCCCGTCACCTCTATGAATTCGTCCAGGATAGCTGTCTTTTTGGCCAGCCTTGCGTGCTGGTATCGCTTTTGGATTGCTTCGACTAACTCTCTTCGTGTCGCCATGCTCAATTGCCTCCTCATCCGCTACTCCGTTGTTCACGGGTAACATTTTCATGAGGCAACGACCCCTCACCGGTAACATTTTTGGTGAGTCAATGCGTGTTTCGGGGACAAATAAAATTCCCTTTTTTGAGTGAGTATAGCCGTAGTCGTGCGGTGGAAATGTGTGGAAATGCGGCAGCCTTTTCCAAGGACTGTGGAAAGCGGTGTTTGCTTTCCATCAGTCCGTCATTTCCACGGCTGTCTTGGGTTACTTAGGCTTCTTGTTTGGCTTTCTTTGCCTGCTCAACTCGGTAGCTCGGGATGTTGAGCTCGAGAATCACGCCAGTGATGGACCAGCCGGTCGATCGCGGCCGCCGTGGTCATCGGGTCCTTGAAGATCCCTTCCCACTTGGAGAAAGGCAGGTTGCTGGAGATGAATACACTGCCGCGCTCGTAACGCTCTGCCAACAGTGTGAAAAGAACTTCCATCTCTTTCCGGCTTTGCTGCACGTAACCGAGATCGTCGATGATCAACCCTTCAAAGTGCGCCAGCTTCTTAATGAAGCGGCTCAGCTTGAGATCGCGCTTGGCGACCAGCAGATCCTGCACGAGCAACGCTGAGGTAGTAAAGTACATGCGCCGGCCACGAGCGATCAAACTCCTGACCGATGGCACAGAGTAAGTGCGTCTTTCCGATGCCTGTCGAGCCAGAAACATAATGCCCATGGGCCGGAGATCCTCAAGGTCCACTATCAGTTTCATCCGCTGTATGGACAAAGTCTCGTCGTTCAGAGAAGGGTGAAGTTTCCGCACGGAGAGTATCTGTTCTGCGAGTTACCGGATGGAACCATCGGCGGGTTCCCATCATGGATCGCCGACTCCGCAAAAGCTTCTGACGTCACTGTGGGCACACCGCTAGTTTCGGCCGCAGCACTCGCCGAGCTATGCGCATTGCTGGGCAGATTGCATTCGGGCCCCAAACGCGATAAAGCATCACTGAAACCAGTGCTACAGGAGCGCACAAATGACACCAAAGGAAACGCCAGCGACGATGCAGATGAACCTGCAGTTTCTTAGAAGCGAGCCGATGCTATTGCCGCAGGATAAACAACGGGAACTCGCCATAGCCCTTGCCGACCTGCTGTTGAACGCAGCGGTCGTTGAGTCAACTGAGTCGGACAAAGGAGATCGGCGAGGAATCCGAAAATATCTCCCGATCACTTGAAGCGGCGCGCCGTCGTGTACATTCGGCAATCCTCACCCGGCCAAGTGGTTCACAACCAGGAAAGTCAACGGCGGCAGTATGGACTTGCGGATCATGCACGGCAGCTCGGTTTCCAACAGGTCGAAGTGATCGATGAGGACCTTGGCCGTTCCGGTTCAGGCCAAGTAGAACGGCCCGGATTCGAACATCTGGTGGCGGAAGTCTGCACGGGACAAGTCGGAGCAGTGCTGTGCATCGAGGCATCGCGACTGGCCCGCAATGGCCGCGATTGGCACCATCTCATCGAGCTATGCGGCCTGGTCCGCACCATCGTGATTGATCCAGATGGCGTGTACGATCCATGCATCCTCAACGATCGGCTCTTGCTTGGACTCAAGGGAACGATGAGTGAGTTTGAGTTGAACCTACTCCGGCAACGTTCGCTGGAGGCGATTCGTCAGAAAGCGCGCCGCGGCGAACTGCAGTTCCGATTGCCCGTGGGGTTCCGATGGACGCAGAACGGCAAAGTAGAGATGGATCCAGACCGGCGCGTGCAGGAAGCTGTGCATCTGGTATTTGCAAAGATGGCGGAATTGGGAAGCGCCCGGCAAGTGTTGTTGTGGTTCCGTGCAGAGAAGACGAACTTACCTGCACTCGTTATTGAGGCACCGGGAAACGGCGTAGTTTGGAAGCTGCCGGTATACAACACGATCTGGCACATGGTTCGAAATCCGATGTATGCCGGCGCTTATGCATTCGGCAAAACAGAATCGAGAACCAAAGTGGTTGACGGCCGGGCCAGAAAGAGCGAAGGGCACTCGAAGCCAGTCGAAACCTGGATGGTCTTGATTCGTGACCACCATTCCGGTTACATTGCTTGGGAGCAGTTCGAACGGAACCAAGTGATGCTGACCGATAACGCGCACATGAAATCACGCATGGAACCGAAGGCGGCCCGAGGAGGGCGCAGCTTGTTAGCGGGATTGTTGCGTTGCCGACGATGCGGAAGAATGCTCCACGTTGCCTACAGCGGCTCGCACGGCGAGGTGCCTCGTTACCATTGCCGCGGCGCGCATATCAATCATGGTGGGCACTGGTGCATCTCGTTTGGTGGCTTGCGGCCGGACCGCGCGATTGCTACTGAGATCTTGAAAGCTGTGGAAGGCAACGCCATCGAGGCAGCTTTGCAAGTGGCGGCACGTGTTGCCGAACAGCAACGACAACGTCATCGTGTGCTCTCCCTTGAACTGGAACAAGCCCAATACGAAGTGCGCTTGGCAGCTCGTCGCTACGAGGCTGTCGATCCATTATGTGATGTCAACAGAAATGTTGTGTAGACAGTTGCCGGCCCGTGGACTTGTGGCTTTGGCCGCGTTTTACAACACATAAATTCCTCGACGATCGGGCTGATATTCACTCCACTGGAGGTCCGATTATGTTCGATGAGCTGTTCACGTCGTCGAAAGGGGTAGCTCGCTATTCCGGTGGTCCGCTTCTCGCAGAGCGGATTGGCTACCTTGCACACTGCGCCGCGCAAGGCAGCACCCGGAGTTCTCTCCGGCTGACCGCACAACAACAATTGGTTTTCATTGATTACCTACACCTGCAAGAGACCGAATCAGTTACTGGCAAGCAGATCGAAGCGGCTGCGGGTCTATGGATATGCCGGCAGCCTCAACCTCATACGTACAACGCGATCGACTACCGGTGGGCGCGCCTACGATTCATCTCAGAGGCTAGGCAATGGCTCAGTTTCCTTGGCCGCCTTCGCCCAGATGAGATCCTACGCCGTCCCTACACGCACCTGATCGAGGGATTCACAGACCACATGTTGCGGGAGAAAGGCTTGTCCCAACACACGGTCCGTATTCGTTGCTGGCACGTGGAGCAGTTTCTGCAGCGCTTCTGGGAGCGACATCGTTCCCTCGACGAAGTATCCATCGCCGATATCGATGCTGCAGTTGCGCGCAAAGGCAACGAGGATGGCCACGCGAGGACCTCAATTCCAAACTGCATCAGCTCACTGCGGGCATTCTTTCGGTACGCTGAGCAACGCGGCTGGTGCCAACCAGGCTTGGCGACGGCCATCATGTCAGTGCATTTATTCGCTGACGAAGGTTTACCAAAAGGGCCAGCTTGGAGTGACGTGCAACTTCTGCTCGCCAAAATCAAAAGCGATCACCCAAAAGGATGTCCGAGATCGTGCCATCATCATGCATTCGCCGTCTACGGGATGCGGGTTGGCGAAGTCCGCGGCCTGAAACTAGAGGACTTGGACTGGGAGAAAGAGGTGATCTATCTGACCCGGCCCAAACTGCGACGGCGACAGTCTTACCCGCTCTCGCACACTGTGGGGGAGACCATCCTCCGGTACCTGAAAGAACGGCCGCGCACGTCCCGGAGGGAGGTCTTTCTGACAGTGAAAGCACCTTTTCGAGCGCTCAGCAGCGGCTCGCTCTACGATCTCGTCAGCGATCGGCTGCGAGCCCTGGGCGTCTCTCTTCCGCATTATGGGCCGCACTCCTTACGGCATGCCTGCGCCACTCGGCTCCTGGCGGAAGGCTTATCGATGAAAGTGATCGGTGATCATCTCGGACATAGAAAAGCCGATACCACCCGCGTTTACCCCAAAGTCGACATGCTCGGGCTTAGGCAAGTGGCCGATTTCGATTTGGGAGGTCTGCTATGAAGCTGAAAGAGCTGATCACCCAATACGTCGAGTTCCGGAAGTCGATGGGAGCTGACTTTGAAAGCGCAGAGAGCTTGCTGAACACTTTTTGTCGGTGTATAGGCGTGGAGATTGACGTCCGCGAGATCCGAGCCGAGCACGTGACTATGTTCCTGGCTGGAACCGGTCCGGTGAATCGGTACTGGCACCGGAAGTATGACACGCTACGCGGTTTATACCGGTACGCAACCAGCCGCGGTTTCGTCGATCATGTGCCGCTGCCAGCGACTGTTCCGAAAATGCCTGAGCGCTTCGTGCCGTATATTTACAACGCAGACGAGCTGCAACGGCTAATCAACCCCACCTCTCCCAAGCAGATCGGATTCCGAAAGCTTCAACCGCATACCCTGCGAGCAGTTCTGCTGCTTCTATATGGCGCCGGCTTGCGGATCGGCGAGGCTGTGGCTCTCACCATAGAAGACGTCGATCTGGGCGCCGCCGTGATCACGATTCGCGACACGAAATTCCACAAGCCGCGCTTAGTGCCCGTCGGGCTGAAGTTGAATCAGGCGATGGCACAATACGCGGCAGAACGAAATGCCGCCGGTCATTCCCAGACTGCCGAGTCACCGTTCTTTGTTTTGCGCCGGGGGGCGTCCCTGTCCACTCACATCGTGCGAGGAGCATTCATCCGTCTACGCGAATACGCGGGCGTCGGGCGTTCCGACGGAGCACGTTATCAACCCCGTCTCCATGACATGCGTCACAGCTTTGCTGTCCGGAGACTGACCTCCTGGTATGAGCAGGGAGCCGATGTACAGAAACTGCTGCCCCAACTGGCAACCTATCTTGGGCATGTGAGTGTCGCTGCAACGCAAGTTTACCTGACGATGACGCCAGAACGGCTACACGCCGCATCGGTACGCTTTGAGCGGTATGCCTTCCAGGAGGCATACCGTGACTGAAACTAAACTCGGACCATGGGTGCGCCGTTTTCTCCTCGAGCATTTGGTTGGCGAGCGCAATCTGGCTCGGAATACGCAGCGTAGTTATCGCGATTCCCTGGCGCTGCTCATCCCGTTCATCGCTGAAAAGGTGCGTAAGGGCGTAGATCAACTTGAGGTAGATCATCTCACGGCCGAGCGGGTCCGGCAGTTTTTGCAGCACTTGGAGGAGGCCCGCGGATGCAGCGTACCGACCCGCAACCAACGCCTCGCGGCACTCCATGCGCTGGCGCACTTCATCGGAGAATGGGGGCCCGAACATATCGAATGGTGTGGCCAGATTCAGGCCATTCCGTTCAAGCGGGCTGCCAGGGCCTCGATCACGTATCTGGAAAAACCAGAGATGGATGCACTCCTTGCGGCGCCGGATCGCAATTCCGCCCAGGGGCGACGCGATTACGCGCTTATTCTATTCCTTTACAACACGGGAGCTCGAGCCGATGAAGCGGCGCAACTCAGCATCAGCGACCTCCGTCTTGCGGGCCCACCACGCCGAGACTATTCTTCGGTGCAGATTCGCGGTAAGGGCAACAAGCTGCGGTTCTGTCCGCTGTGGACTCATACAGTGCGGGAGCTAGCGGCGCTGGTTGGTGAGAAGGCTCCGACCGAGAATGTCTTCATCAATCGGTGCGGGCGGCCGCTCACCCGGTTTGGCATTCACACTATGGTGAAACGCTATGCCGGGAAGGTCGCCGCAAGCATGCCAGGAATGGCGGCAAAACGCGTCAGCCCCATTCGATTCGCCACACCTGCGCCAGCCACCTCCTTCGCGCCGGCGTCGATATCAACACGATCCGCGCCTGGCTCGGTCATGTTTCGCTCGATACTACCAATGTCTACGCCGAAGCGGATCTGGAGATGAAGCGGCCGCGCTTGCGCATTGCGAAGTGAAGGGCGGCTCTAAACCAGGCAAGCGTTGGCGTCAGGACGCCGGCCTGATGGCCTTCCTTAAATCGCTGTAATTATGTGCTCTTGGAATCGTGGAAGAGGACCGCCAGCGGAGCATCTCACGCCCGGGGTCACATAACTGCGAAGAACACATAACGGATCAAATGTTATCGATGACATTTGATCCGGACAATCGTCTGGTAGCGGCTGAGCTGGAGGCGCGATGGAACTCCGCCTTGCAATCTGCTGGAGAGGTCGAACAGCGATTGCGTCAAAATGAACTTCCTGACAATGCCACACGGATACCGGACAAAGAAACGCTCGCCAATCTGGCGCAAGATCTTCCCACCGTTTGGAACTCGACCACCACGGAGATGCGCCTAAAACAGCGCATCATTCGCATTCTGATGGAGGAGATCATTGCCGATGTGGATGAGTCAACGACTGAGATCGTTTTGATGATTCATTGGACGGGCGGACGGCATTCAGAACTTCGAGTAAAGAAGAACTTAACGGGCAAACACAGTCGTTGTACGAGTCTCGAGGCAATCGAGATTATTCGCCAGATGGCGGGCAAGTTCCCCGATGAGCAGATCGCCGCCGCTCTAAACCGGCTCACGTTTCGAACCGGCACGGGGAACACCTGGACGGAAGGTCGCATCCGTTCGCTTCGCAGTTACCACGAGTGGCCCACTTATGACGCGAAAACAGCAAGGCGCCAAAGCCTCACATTGGAAGAGGCGTCAGAATGCCTGGCAGTAAGCCATAAAGTAGTGCGGAGGCTGATTGACTCCGGCAAGATATCAGCAACTCAAGTGGTGCCATGGGCGCCTTGGGAGATCTCGGCGGAAGCTGTCGAATCTGAGGAAGTCTTACAGGCCGTACAAAATGCAAAGCGGCGGGTACGTGGCACTTCCTCTACCTCAGAGAGGCTATTGCCGATGTTTGTGCAACTCTGAGTGGCTTTCGTTTTACGAGAGTCGGGGGAACCAAGGTCCGTCGGCTCTTAACCGACAGGCAGAACATCTCGTATTTTCAATGATGTAGCAAGGAGGTGCAGAATGTCGCAGGATCGGGATTTCCAAAAGCCCGCACGTTGTCGCGGCGATCAGCAAGCCGCCGACGCCAACCATCACGAATCCGGGCCAAACGCGACCAGGACCTTTTGAGCTTGGTCGAGCATTGTCGCGACATCATGGGCCGGCCCGCAGGTCGATCACGCTCCAGTAATAACGCACTGCGCAGGGATTTGGTACTCCCTATTCCTCAGAAAGGCCAGAGGGCAATATCCTTCCCGCGATCTAGCGGCAACGATGGACACATGTGTGGCGAAACCAGATCCGGTGCGGGAATACTTGAGGAAGATCGGCAGCAAGGGCGGAAAGCAGGCAGCCGCGAACATGACAGCCGAGGAGCGCTCAGCTCGGGCGAAGACGGCAGTGGACGCGCGCGACGCGAAACGGCAGGCGAACAAATAGCGCGCAAGGTGTCAACGGTAGTTGATGCTAAGCCGTCCGGCCTCGATTGGCGATTCCAGATTTCTGCATTTTGTATCGGCATGGATGAGATCATGCGTCGCGGTGTCTGGGTAGAGAGGGCCTGAATGACCGGATACTGGATCGGGGCGGCGGCTGGGATGGTGCTCCATGAGTGTGGCCATGTGGCGGCGGCGCTGACGCTAGGGGTCAGAGTGAAGCGCATCGGTGTGGGTCTCAAGGGGATCTACACTGTACGGGAACAGGGGTCTCCCGCCGCTAATGCGGCGATAAGCCTAGCAGGGCCTATGGTTAACCTACTGCTAGCCCTGGTGTGGTGGCACCTAGGGGATTTTGGATGGGTGAATCTCGTTATCGGGATGGTCAATCTAGCGCCATTCCCGAATAGTGATGGTCTTAGAGTCTACGGACTTTGGAAAGGATGGCCTTAAGTGACCGAGCAGTGGCCATCAGAAGGCGTGCTGCCGAAATGACGCGCCTGAGCGCGTGTTAGGAAACACGTTTGCCCCCGAAGAGGTGGGTCAGCGTTCATGCAGGAAACGTGTCATGACTTATCACGTGAGCATGTCAGCATCGGATGACTGTTTACTGGAGAGCGAAGTTCGAAGGAAAGAATTGGCTCCCCGATCGGTATTCGAACTTACAACCCGCTCATATAGTTGCTGCAACAGACAGGTTGCAGGCATTCAGATTTCCACAGTCGTCGCGCCAAGGCATTGTGGAATTCGCACTTGTGTGCTCCGACAGGGCGTGTCAGGGTAAGCAAGTGCAGGCGTTTCGCTGCTACGAACACAACCCATCGACGTTCCGACGTCTTTTAACTAACTTTCGAGCAGCGGGATGCCCTTTGCTTCCAAAACGAATACTCAGATGTTGTCGGACCGATCAAGGCCGACTTTTCTATATGGATTTCGCGGGAGCAAAGGCTGCTTGCAGGAAGGAACAGAGCGGAGAAGAATGAGAGACGCAAACGAGAGCGAGATCGAGTTTGCTGCCTATATCGGAATCGATTGGGCGGAGCAAAAGCACGCCTGCGCGCTGCAAAGTTCGACGGCGTCGGGCGTGGAGGAGAGCGAACTGCTACACAAACCGGAAGCGGTGGAAGCTTGGGCCACCGAACTGTATCGACGATTCGGCGGACGCCCGATTGCCATCGCACTCGAGCAATCGCGTGGATCACTCCTGTTCATGCTTCTCAAGTATGAGCACCTGGTGCTGTTTCCGGTGAATCCCTCTACGCTCGTCAACTATCGTAAGGGTTTTCGCCCTTCGGGAGCGAAGAGCGATCCTTCCGATGCGATTTTGTTGGTCGACCTATTGATCCATCATCGAGAAAGGCTGCGCCAGCTCCGTCCAGATTCAGAGCAGACACGTACTCTTCAGTTCCTGGTGGAAGGCCGACGGAAGTTCGTCCACGAGAAGGTCCGCTATTCGAATCGACTCACTGCTTATTTAAAGATGTACTTCCCGCAGGTACTGGACTGGTTCTCTGCCGTGGGCTCGCCCATCGTCGGGGATTTCCTACTGCGCTGGCCCACTTTGGAGAAGTTGCAGAAGGCGCGGCCCGACACTCTGCGCAAATTCTTCCGGGAACATAACAGTTGCCAGTCGGACAGCATTGAGCGTCGTGTTCAGGAAATTAGAGATGCTGTGCCCGCAACTCGCGATAGGGCAGTGATCCGTTCCTGTTCCCAAGCGGCTCTGAGCTTCGCTCGGATGTTACGAGAGGTGCGGGCTGCGATTCGGTCTTATGACCAAGATCTGGAATTGCTGACTCGAGAACATCCCGATTTCGCCCTCATCGATTCACTACCCGGAGTGGGCCCGGCGCTAGCGCCACGATTGATCGCTGCGCTAGGCACGCGGCGCGATCGTTATCAAAGCGCCAGTGAACTGCAATGCTACAGCGGGATTGCACCCGTGCTCGTCAGCAGCGGCAAACAACGTTGGGTGCATTGGCGCTGGGCTTGTCCGAAGTTTCTGCGGCAAACGTTTCAGGAATGGGCCGTGCATTCGCTCGCTTCTTGCGCTTGGGCGAAAGAGTACTACGAGCAGCAACGCGCGAAAGGCAAACCCGGAAACACCGTCGTACGAGCTCTTGCCTATAAATGGATTCGCATCCTCTTTCGTTGTTGGCAGGATCGCACGCCGTACTGTGAAGCCAGTTATCTGCAAAGCCTGGAACGTCGCCGCCGATTTGCTCCCCAAGTCTCCCCTGTGAAACTCCGGTGGAAAACCTCCGGCGGCTTTAGGAAAATCGAGGCCGCTACCTCTTGACTGACCAGCTCAGATGTTAGTTAACAGCGCACAGAGTCCTCTGAGAAACGCAGGCGTTGGCGGGTTATTCTTTGGCAGGATCGGTGGCAGGTACGGGGAACGGCAGGAGCTTACCTGGCTGGGCGTGTCGCGGATTGGAAGCTGCATGACGAAGTAACAGAGGAGGCCCCAAGTGAAAGGTCATGCTGGCGGAGGTCTGCCGTCAAGTCAGGAGGCGGATTTCTTCTTTGACCGGGACGTTCAGGGGGGACCGAGCATTTTTGCATTCTCGGCGAGTGATGGGGACGACTTTGCGTGATTTGCGCATGCCAGATTCTAGGCTGATCTGAGCGGGGGAAGTACAGTCATGCCGAAGCATTTTTCTTGACAGCTGAATCTTCCTGCCTGCGCTGTTCTGACTTGCAATCCAGCAGGCCAAGAGTGATGGATGAAGTGGCCGCAGAACCATTTGGGCCAGAAAGAGAGATGCCGGATGTCAGTTCATGTCATGAAAGAAGGCTTCATTCATCCTTTGTCAGGGGAAGAGGGGGAGACAGAGCGCGTCACGAGCTTTGAAGAATGGAAGCAGACCGCAGGGGCTTGGCCGCTGAAGCGGCTGGTGGCGATGTGGAAGACCTGCCGGGCGTCACCCCCGTCCAGAAGTTCACCAGCCGCGAGATTGCATTGCAGAGAATCTGGCGGTTTATGTACGCTCCAGAGCAAACGACTCAGCGGAAAGAGAAAGAGAGCAGAGTAGGGTCGCGTTTCGGGAAGGCTCGAAAGCGGCCCAGGTGTATGCCCTGCTGTGCCGTCCGGAAGGAGCAACGGCTCGCCAGATCGGGGAACTGACGGGCTGGCAGCGGCACAGCGTGCGCGGGTTCCTCTCGGCGAGCATCCGCAAACAAGGCCGGAAGGTGCGCTCGTTCACACGTGTGGGGGAACGCGTTTACCGGCTTAAGAGTTGAGTTGGTCCTCGATGGCGCGGAACAGCTGTTTCTGCTTCTGCCAATCGACGACGCGGGTCAACGAGCGCACGTGCTTCTCGAGCACGCGGTCGAAACCCTGGCGCGTCGGCGGAAGGAAGAGCAGCTGTTCCTGAATCTCCGGGGCGAGATGAGTCAGTTGCAGTATCTGGCTAAGCCGCGCCCGGCTCACCTGTCCGGCCTCGGCCAGTTCCCGGTAATTTCGAACCGCGCCGCTCGACACCAAACCTTCGAAGTGAATGGCCAGAGCCATCAGTTGGCTGATGCGAGGCGTGCGGCCCCGCGACTGACTCTTTTCTTCTCTCCGGCGCACACCGGGACGAACTGGAACCGGCAAGGAATATTCGAAGCGGCTCCCATCCTGTAGCTCGACCGCAACACGACGCGTGCCTGAATGGTAAGAGACTGCGCGGATGGCATACCGAATCTGCCCATCTGTAAAGTCGAAATTCCCTGCTAAGGCTGCAACCTCTGCCGGCTTGAGACGGTGTTGCGGACCGAGATGCTCATTCCAGAGAACGATTCGTTCGCGAGGAGAAGGGACCGGTACAGAAATGCTCACAAAGGGGCGCTCCGGAGACAGCGCGGACGGCCGCCATTCCTGCGTTCCGGAAAGGAACACCATCGGAGATCCAAAGTCGTCGATGGTTTCCAAGAATGCCGTCATGGCCGGCTTGGATTCCTCTTCCAGAAGTTGGTCGAAATTCTCGACCAGAATGGCTGCATTCTGAAGCAAGCTCTCCCGTCCGAGGCGCCACATCGATTCGGCCTTATCGCGCGCACTGCCCCCGGCGGCCATATCCGCCACCAGGAGAGGGACTCCTGCTTCGCGGCAAGCAATTTCGGCCAACGCTCTGCGCCCTGAGCCTGTCCGTCCTAGCAAATGGAAAATGGGCCGCTGCTTTGCTTCGCCTCCCCCATAACATTCGCGCGCCATCCTTGTAGTCTTTTCGAGAACCTCTCGAGGGATGGGGGCTCGCGGCGGATCTTTTGGGAGCGGAACAAGGGTCACCCACGTTTCGATCTCGTAGTCGATATTCGGAGACTCGAGCAGAAAACCGAGCACGCGATCATCGAGACTCAGAGTTCGCTGCGACATCGGCAATCGGCTGTCTTGACGGTTGTGCTCCAAGAGAAGTCGGCTGCGCATCAACGGTGATGCCGTGCTGAACGCTACGCGATCATCGGGATGGGTCGAGAAGAGTTGAAGAGCCAGGTCGATCGTTGGCCGGACACGCATCAAGCTGTCTTGCAGATACGCGTAGATCTCGGCATACTTCGCGTCCAGCTCCGGAGCGAGCGCCAATACGATCGTGCGTTCTTCAAATCGTTGCAGGCCCAGGGTCGCTGTCAGATATCCGAGTCGGGAACTTCCTAAGAGCTCCTGCTCAATGATTTCTTCGTTCTCACGAATCTTCTTCGCAAGGTCCACATCTATTCCGGGCAGTTGCTTTCGGCTCGTGAGCCGCGCGAGCAGATCCTCCGACTCGAGAACAACGCTCTGAAGCGGATTCACGGACTGCTTCTGAGGATCAGCCGCTTTGCCGCGGATGGCGTGCTCCAGGACAATGTCCAGAATCGCCATCTCGGCGAGAACGCGCGTCCAGTTGGGCCCTCTGCAGATGTCGTGCTCGGGGGACGGCTGCATGAAGCACTTGCAATCGCACACAAAGCTCCATCGCTAAACCTCAGATTCCTGAGAGGCGGAACTTTAGCCACTAGGATCTACGCCGCGTCCCTGAAGGCTAGTCGGTTGGCAATCGCCAGCCGAATCAGCCTCTTAGCCCCTAGGACAATTTTGTGCATGGTGGATTGGTATTTGTCCGATCTGGAAGGGTCAAGGCGCGCCTGAAGTCAGTCCCCGGACTTTAGATCAAGACAAACCTCCACCTGGGTGAAATGGCTTTGTCGGTCCCGACCTCTTCCGTCAGCCTTACCTATTTTCGCCTTATCCCATATGGATGCGGCTTCTGAAAGAACGAGAGTTCAAGGCGCGGCGACGTGCCAGGTTGGTCTGGAACTGATCGTCACGTACTCGGCACTGCTGGGTAGCGCGAACGGCTTGTAGCTGAGGGATTCAGTTTTTCGGTATAGCTTCTGTTGAGGACAGGCCCGGGGGTACCGAAGCCGTCAAGTACTACCAGCGTTTGGTGTCCTCCGCGCGGCTGCGAGTTCAACAGTACGAAGAGTGTTGCGCATTGATCACCGCGAACCAGAATTCCTAGTCAAGACATTGCGCAGCGAGTGGCGTGCCCGCACCGTTATTCCGGCGACGGGATCTTTCGCCAGCCGGTCCTTTTAGGAGTACCTGGCGAGAACCTACCAAAGACGATGCGCTACTACGAGAGCGCACGCCTATTTTGGTCAGCATGTGCTTGTCATTGGAAGCCGAAATTGCGGAGCGCAGCTGCTCTTGGCAAAGGCCCGGTTTATTCATCGAGTTATGCGGGCCAGACGTCAGTGCGCTCCGCTGAAGATCTGGAGAGCGGCGCTCTCACAATACGCTGAGATCAAAGCTATCGCATCCGGGAATCCAGCGGTGGTGGAGAAGATCAAGGTTGACACGGAAATCCGAAAGCTCGACCAACTGCGTGCGGTTCATGCAAGTCAGCAGCGCCACATCAAATGGGAAATCCGTGATCTTCCTCGGCAGATTGTGCTTCCCGTAAACTCGGATGTAGCTGAAAATGTGATTGCGGTCAAGTATTTTTTCTTTCGTGTTGCGTCAATCGACGCTGGCGCAAGTCCGCCACCATCAAGAGAGCACGGAGCGTCAGTATGCCCTGCGACAGAAAGCGCTAGCTGGGACATCACGAAGCGATCCACCGTGGTGGTGGTTTGCGTTTGGAATAGGGCCGTCTGCTTACGCGGGAAGAGACTCTCAGCGGCCAGCGCTCTACGACTGTGGAAGAAAGCGCCGCAGAACCTGACACAGTCTGAAGTGATAATCTGCCAGGCTGACCTGACCCGGAAAATGAGACAGCCGATAAGTAGAGATTCCGATGATAAACAGCTTCGCAAACTGCTTGGGGAGGCACCGCACCTCGCGATCCTCTCACAGCTATCCGGCTCATCTCGCACGCTCAACAAATTTGCGGAGCCACCACCGGCGCCCAGGCGTTCACTCAGGGCCACTAGTAGCTTGTCTGTGAGAAACATTTAGCACGGTGGCGCCGTCCTTATGACATGCCGTTTCGTGCCGAGCCGTTAAGCCTGAACGAGGATGAACAGCAGGAGTTACAGCGCATGTCGCTGTCCAGGTTATTGCCAGCAGGAGATGTGTTTCGCGCTCGGGTGATTCTCATGTTGGCTGAGGGCCGGAGCTATGCGGAAGTTCAGAAAAGATTGAACACCACGGCTCCGACCATCTCCAAATGGAGAAAGCGTTTCCTGCAACAGCGCATGGATGGCTTGCTGCAGGAACGCCATCCTGGTCAGAAGCCGAGTGTGATCACACCGCAACTGCAGGCCAAGGTTTTGGCGGCAACCCGTCGCAAGCCTAGGGATGGTTCGAGCCACTGGTCCTGCCGCAAGCTGGCCAAGCAATTGGGTATCAGCAAAGACGTGGTGCATCGTATCTGGCGCACAGCCGGTCTGCAGCCTCACCGTTTGGAGCGATACATGGCCAGCAACGATCCCGATTTCGAGCGCAAGGCAGCCGATATCATTGGCTTGTACTTGCATCCTCCACAGCATGCGGCGGTATTCTGTGTGGACGAGAAGTCAGCCATCCAGGCTCTGGACCGTCTCGATCCGGTCTTGCCGATGTCTCCAGGTCGTGCCGAACGCCATGGATTTGAGTATTACCGGCATGGAACTCTTTCGTTGTATGCGGCCTTGGATGTGAAAACGGGACCAGGTGCACGGCAGAACCGCCGCTCGCCACACCAGTGATGAATTCGTGGCCTTCCTCCATCAGGTCGTCCAGCAATGCAAGCGCAAGCAGGAGATCCATATTATTCTGGACAACCTATCCGCGCACAAGACCGCCAAGGTGGAAGACTTTCTGCAACAGCATCCGAACGTAAGATTGCATTTCACACCAACCTATTCGTCCTGGCTCAATCAAGTCGAACTCTGGTTCGCCCGCATTGAACGGGAGGTGATCGCACGCGGAATCTTCACTTCGGTCAAAGATCTGGCTCGTAAGCTCATGCGCTACATCCACGCATACTCGGCAGCCGCGAAACCGTTTGCCTGGAAGTACCGCGATGTTAACCGCCGAATCCATACTAAAGAACTCACTGCGACAGTCCACTAGTTTCAGCAGGCTTTGTTACAGACGGAGCACGGCCCTTGATATTTAGCAAGGCGTTAGTGATGGCGGTGATGGCTCCGCCGATAGTAACGATGTAGCCGACCGAAGCGGTGAATAGATCCTTCTGGGCATAAAACAACCAAGCCGTCAACGCGACTATGGTTGCGATTAAGCCGGGTTTTCGGCCAAAACCTGTGATTTCCATGGGTACAAATGATCAGGATGGTCGTCCATGGGCGCATAAGTCCTCTATTCATAAACCAAGTACGGTTTCCCAAGCTGGCATTCTGTGGCAAGGGTTCGGCTCGGCAATAAACGAAGTCATCACGCCACCCGCATCTCTGCCACCTCATCGCTGGACAATGCCGTTGGTTTATCGTGCTGGCGCAGCATCGGGGATTCGGAAGGAGAGAGCAGTGTCTCCCGATCGTCGGTGAAGACCATTTCACGTCGTCAACCCCGCGGGACGTGCCAACGTACAGCAAGGCTTTTTCCAGCAAAGGCCGGATGCGGCTGTCGCCTGTGTCGATATGGACGGCGACGCGCGAGACTGTCAGGCTTTGCGCGCTGTAGCTGGTCATCGCATACCCATAGTCCGCATGAGGCATGTCTCGAATGCTCCACTTCAGCCGTTGACCGTCTATTTGCAATTCCGCTTCGCCGTTCTCTTCTAACGCTGTGATAGTGCCAATTGCCCGGTTCGCTATTACGTTGCTGCGCTTGACCGGCCAGGGCCGCGTGATCTGAATGCGATCTCCGACTGCAAACTGCCGCACTACCGATTCATAGATTTCACCCTGTCCCGTTCTTGGATCAAACGTCACGTCGCGCGTGCCAAGGGCGTCGGCCAGGCGAATCGTTACTTCATTCCGGTCTGCATCTAGCGCGACAACCGCCGTGTATTGCCCCGCACACACTCGACCGCGGCCGCCAAGCGTTCCCGGTTTTCCCCACCGAATGACATTGCCGGGCTCATAGTTGGCGGCGATCCGCTTATCCGCATCCGTCGATCCGCGCAGTCCCTTCAGGACCATGGCCTGGTAACCGTCCGTTTGTACTTTGGCAAGATGCTGGAGCTTGTTGCGAATGGCCGCATTGATTTCTTCGAGTGACTGATTGTCCGGGCTCACAACCAGAGCATCCTCCGGATCGTGCGCGTACCAGCTGGCGATTGCGTCGAAGCGGTTGGCACGGTTCGGCGCCTGCCAGATGCGGTTTTGGTCGTCCAGCATCTGTAACCCTTCGATCATGTTGGCGTTGCTGCCCTGCGGACCAAACGAATCGCGGAATTTCTCGACGACGGCCAGCAACTCGGGGTTGTCACGCTGCCGCACGATCTTTTCCAGCCGGATGGTTTCGACACCAGCATCCTCGAGTTCCTCGACGATTCGCCCCGCCTCCACCGAGTGATGTTGCCTCCGATCGTAGGCGATGATGACGCGATCCTGAGGACGCACGGACTGAGCAAACTTGCGAAAGCTCGGTGCTCCTTCGCAAAATCGAGCGCTTCGCTCGCTAGTGCCGCACGCTTCTCAGCAGACAGCCAATGACCGCCGCGGTCGCGGGCGGATGCCTCGACGGCAGCCGGGTTCTGGCCCATCTCACTTGCCTGCCGGCGATGCTCCGCTCGCAAGTTCTCCGACGACCATTTCTGCTTGGGCGTTCGCAGGTCGATCGCCACCATCTCACCCGCTTCCGCCCCGACGAGCCCGCGCCTCTCCTTTTCCGCTTCGATTTCACCGGCGCGGAGACTCATCGCCTTGAGGTATTCCGCAGAGTAGCCCTTGATCTCAAATGCGAACTGTTTGCCGCGCTCGAGTGTGTACCCAAATCTTCGAAGGTCGTTGGCCATTTCCGTCATGTAAACCGCATTGCCGTAGCTTTGCGTGCGGTACAGCCACGCGGGGTCGATCGACCGGATCTCCGCACCTTTGCAGCCGGAATGTTTTTCTGCTTTCCCGTTGGGGTGGCCTTCACTCTCTCGGCTGCCGCGGCTATCTGCGTAGCCGCAGATTTCTTTGAACGAAAGGGGGTATGTTCCGTTGTCAAACCCGACACCGCCAGGCATGAATCGTATTAACTGGTTTTCGTCTGCCGGCGATTCCAGCGACTTGATCCACATCTCGCGCTTCGTCGCGGACGGTATCTTTGCGACCGATGAGGGCGGCTATGGCCTAGTGCTGCAGCTCAAGGGGCTAGATCCTGAATGCGCAAGCCCAGAGAAGCTGGCCGCTTGCGGAGCCTCGATTCTGCAGGCGCAACGCCTGATGGGGGAGCGCCTCTCGCTCTTTCAAACGTTCATCAAACGCGTTGCTACTGCCATCGCAGGAAGCCGCTTTGCTCAGGATTCCGAAAACGAAGTGGTACGCGAGACCGAAACCGAGCGGAACACATTTGTTGCTTCCCGTCCCTGCTTCGAGATTTCGCTCCATTGGACCTTGTATGCTCATCCGCCAGCGAAACGTCCGAAGTCTTCCTTCGCAGCCGAGTCGCACAAGATGCTGCGTGAGTTGCAGGCCTGCGTGTCCAACCTGATGGCAGAACTGTCGGATTGCCAAGGGAGCGAGCCAGGTTCTGCATCGCCACCTTGACCGGCCCAGCCTGAATATCCGTCCTCCGGACGAAGCCCGCCTGATCGACAAAGACAGAGCCGTCTGGATTGATCATCACGTCGCTGTAACAGGGTGATTGAATGACCTGACGCAACTCGGGCGGCTGAAAGAACGCCAGCATCGTCTCGAGATTAAGCGGCTCCATCAGCGCCCGTCTCCCGGCTCGCGGGTTTCGTAATAGTTGGTGGTCGTGACGCCCAGCGGGTTCATAATTTGATATTGGGGATCATCCAGTCCGCGCTTGGCGGAGTCGATCGGACCCACCGCGAACTCCAAGTTGATCTTCCATCTCTTGCGCGTCGGGTCCTGCGGGTCCGCTGGAGTATTCAGGTTTTCACTTGTCACGAGTTCAACCTGCGCTTGTCCTGTCAGCATGCGCTTTGAGCCCGCTTCCACCCTTTTCAGGGGCGGAATGGCAATCGTCCGTACATCCACCGTCTGCTCGGGATCGGTACCGGCGACTACAGCTGCTACTTTTCTTGCGTCGCTGTCGCGGTACTTCGCGCTGACGTCAGCCGCCAGGAAATAGTAGCTTTGACCGAAATCCTGCTTAGCGCTGGACTTCAGGATTCGATAGCGCCAGATGCACCAGTTCCAGAGTGCCGTGCGAATCTCCGCCGTCCGGATGTCCATCGGAATGCCCACGGCGAGGGCGATGCCAACGAGTGCACTTTTCCACCAGGCGAAGAATCCTGCCACGGCGAATACCGTGAGGATGACCGGCACGGGCATGCCCCAACGTTCTTTCGAGTGGTTCAGGCTATCGTTCAGCGGCGTGGGTCGCAACATGACTAGAGAGTCGCCCCTGTTTCCGAGCTGATCCTGCCTGCCGCGTGGGTGGCGACAAAGCCGCAAATGGCTGCTCCCGCCGCGTACATAATCGCTTCGCCCCAGTCGCGCCCGATGAGCTTGACGATTGTCATGATGATCATGAAGCAGGCGATGGCCGAGGCCGCGAAAATCGCGAATGTTTTTGATGGACGCCCATTGACCCGTGATGTCGCTGAAGTCGATGGCCATCGCGTTCGCGTGGTTGGGTGCTCCCAAACAGAGCACAAGCCCGAAGAACGCAAGCGTCAGCAGCTGCCGGTTTTTGAGCGTGAAGAGCACTTGTTGTTGTTTGAGTTTGTTCATTTATTTCCTTCCCCCTCTGCATTCGTGCGGGCTTGGGGCCGTCTTCGGCTGCATTTGGAAGGCGCGAAGGTGTTTCACAAGACTGTCAGAGATAGGCAAAACGAGGGTCGAACCTCGCTTTGTTTTCCAGGTGTTTTGCTGGTTGAGTACGGAGCTAGCATGCGCAGGATGCCCCGTCACTTGAAGTTGAAAATGATCGTTGTGGCGCTCATTTTGCAGTTTGCCCTTTTCTGGGCGCTTGGCCGGCAACCCGCACCGCAAAAACTGTCGCGACGCGATGCCGAGATTCTGGTTGAAGCTGTCGTCTTTCAGGCGAACCATTTCGACGACCTGAGCTCGTCGAAGCCTGCGCCCCAAAATAACCAGATCACAAATGTTCTGCTTTCCACTAGGAGCTAGGTGTTCAAGATGCGGTGCCGCCATTTGGTGTACCTGGAACCGCCGGCATTATTGCGGCGAGGTTCGAGGCGCTCCTCGACGGGCAAAGAACGAAAAACTGGCGGGAGTTTGCGGTTAACTCTCGTTACTCCGTTTACTCCGTTAACATGGACAAAGAACGGAAGGCGTGAAATTGCAGCGTTTTTGATTGTCAGAATGCTACGCCATGGTCGCAGATTGTCTTTGTTTTCAATCGAGCCACAATCTTCCAAGCTGTTGGTTGCGAGTTCGATTCTCGTCTCCCGCTCCATCTTTTCAAAAACTTGCAAGATTTTCAATTCCCGTATGGCCCGGAAACTCAAATAGCATAGCGATCAGGCTGCCGAACGATAGTAGTAGTTCAACATGCCACCGAGCCTTTGACGGCGACAAACGGATCCTGTGGCTCGTGGGTCTAAGTTAGGAACAATCAGCCGATTGCCAAGCCCCTGATGATTTCTCTCTTGGTGATAATGCGTTACGAACTCTCGAATGGCTCGGCGGAGCGAATGGTCGCCAAACAGTATCAAGCGGTTCAAACACGATTCCTTGATGGATCTAACAAACCGTTCGGCATGGGCATTTAGATTCGGTGATCGTGGCGGCAACTTGACGCAGTCGACGCCCACACTCGTCAGAATGCTTTGGAACTCCGCAGTGAAGAGCGGATCGCGATCATGGATCAGAAAGCGCTTTCCGTTTAGGATCCCGTCTACCGCATCCGTGACCTGACGGCCCACTTGACTCATCCACAGACCATTCGCGCGCGACGCAATTCCCGCAATGGCTACCTTTCGGGTCGACAAGTCGATGAAGAAGAGGACCAGATAGCGCGTTAGTCCTTTGCTTGTCCAGACCTCGGTGGTGAAGAAGTCCGCCGCTACGATCAGTTCCCAATGCCGCTTGAGGAACTCTTTCCAAGTTGTTTTCCGGTTCCGTTCGGGCGCAGGTTCGATGCCGTGCCGCCGCAGAATATCGGCGATCGTGCTGCGGGCAAATTCATGTCCAAATTGGCCAGTGCACCCTGAATCCTGCGGTAACCCCAGTCGTGATTCTCTTCTGCCATGCGAACCACCAGGGCCGCTAGCTCCTTCTTGGTAACAGGTCGACCCGGTTTCCGCCTCGCACTGCCGTCGTACTTCTGCGCAATCAGTTTGCGGTGCCATGCTAACAGCGTCCCTGGTGTGACGAGCGTGGCGATTTCCATCAGAAGCTTGCGGCCCAAGCCCTTCGCACGAACGGCTAAACGGCGACGTTGATCATCAGTGAAGCGCAAGCGGCGCTCTCCGAGTTGCTCGCGCAGTACTCGGTTCTCTTCACGTAAATACTCGATCACATTCTGTTGCCGCTGACTCATCCAACCGGCCAGCACGATCATAAGAAACTGAAAGGGATTCACGGTTTCCTTCACCGTCTGGTGATTGTCTCATCCTAAATTTCAATCCAACGCTCTCACCCTCCTGATTCGAGTTTTCGGGCCATAGTGCGACCAGCGAAAGGCTGGCATGTTCAGTGGGAGGTAAGTCCCACCGGGGAAAAAGTCGGAACCCCGTAGCTTGGGTTGCATTCGTGGAGGAAACGAAGCGGATGAAGCCAGCCGACAAAGCCGTCCTTGGGACGGTGAGCGAGTCATCGGGCCGCAACGAAAGTGAACCCATAGGTGGCCTCGACAGGAAATTGCCCCGAAGGCCGAGCCCACTATGGTCGGGTGAAGGCAGCATGATGTTTCGCAAGCTGACTGATGCGGAATATCACTTCGGCGGGGTGGTAGGGGCAGCACGATGACAAGGACATGCCGAGCAACTGGAGAAACCGTCCTCGTTCCAGCGAGAAATCGTTGGAGCAAGGTAGATCGTATAACCGGCGCAACCGGGAAAGCGGTCGAAGGCGAGACGGTGGCGGCCAGGCCTGCAGTAGCGAAGAGGCAGGGTAATGCCTGCAGAGCGAAGGGGCCTTGCTGCACAACAAAGTCTAATTCAACACGGGAGGCAAGGGTGAGATGAGAAAGGCACCCATCAGTTTGCAAGACCTGAGACGAAGACTATACATCAAGGCGAAGACCGAACCGACTTGGCGGTTCTGGGGTTTGTATGTGCACGTTTGTAAGCAGGAAACTTTGCGCGAAGCCTATCGGTTAGCCAAAGCCAACGATGGAGCACCGGGAATTGATGGTGTGACGTTTGCGGCAGTGGAGGCTGAAGGCGTAACGGTGTTTCTGGACCAGCTCCGCAAGGAGTTGGTGGAGCGGACATATCGACCACAGAGGGCGCGCAAGGTGGAAATACCGAAGGACGGGAACAAAGTCCGCGTGCTTTCGATTCCATCCATTCGGGACCGGGTGGTCCAGGGAGCACTGAAGCTGATCCTGGAACCGATCTTCGAGGCTGAGTTTCAACCGGGGTCGTATGGCTACCGGCCGAAGAAGTCAGCGCACGCTGCCATCCAACGAGTAAAGGAAGCGATTCTGGAAGGCAAGACTCACGTCATCGATTTTGATTTGAGGTCCTACTTTGACACGGTGAAACATCATATCGTGTTGGAGAAGATGGCCCGGCGGATTGATGATGATGCGGTGTTGTGGCTCCTGAAACTGCTACTGGATGCGTCGGGGAAGCAGGGGGTTCCGCAAGGCGGAGTGATTTCACCGTTGATCAGTAACGTCTATCTCAATGAGGTAGATAAGATGCTGGAGCGGGCGAAAGAGGTCACTCGGTATAAGCGGTGGACAGCCGTGGAGTATGCCCGTTTTGCCGATGATCTGGTGATTCTGGTAGACGCACGTCCGCGCCAGCAATGGCTTCGAGAAGCAGTGGAGCGACGGCTACGCGAGGAATTGGCCAAGCTACAAGTGGAAGTGAACGAAGACAAGAGCCGTAAGGTGGATCTACAGCGAGACGAAAGCTTCGGATTTCTGGGTTTTGAGTTCCGTCGGATCCGGAGTCACCGGGGACGATGGATGCCGTTGCTATTGCCGAAAAGCAAGAAGCGAACGGCATTGCTACGCAAACTCAAGGCCATATTCGGTGCCTCTCAGTCTCAGCCGGTGAGCGGGGTGATTGAAAAGATCAATCCGATCTTGCGCGGTTGGGTGCAATACTTCGCGGTGGGACACTCGAGTCGGTGTTTCTCGTTCATTCAAAACTGGGTAGAACAGAAGATTCGGCGCCATCTGGCCCGAGCGTGTCAACGTCAAGGCTTCGGCTGGAAACGATGGAGCAGGGAATGGCTGTATGGCACATTGGGCCTCTTCAAGGAGTACCGCGTAGCATATCGCGGCTCGGACCCTGCAGTCGTACCAGTTTGATAGGCCCCATAACCCTTGTTGTGAAATGTGCAGGAGCGCGTAGTGCGGGAAATCCGCACGCTACGTGCGATGTGGCGGGGGTTGGAAACCACTCACGGTTCGGATACTGAGGCACTCTCAACGGAAACGGAGAGCAAACAGTCTAGGCCGAACCTACGGAGCATCGGCGCCAGTCCTCGACCCTACCGAGAGTACACGTCAACGTCCGTGTCAAACCTCCGATTCAAGTGAATGAACACTAATCTGCCTTGACCGTTCTCTCTGATTGCATTTCCGAGAATGACAATCTGGTCGGAGTCAAGCAGATCTGGAGAATTTCGCCGAGGTGATCGCTGCACGGGTCTGTGCTTACATTGAAAAGCGAACGCTGCGGCAGGAAGCAGAGGCAAAACCAGACATCCACTAATCAGCGAAGCTTCGAATCCTGGTGATGGCCCATGAAGGGCAAAGTACTGCTAAGCCGCTCGAACGCAAAGCTAGAGTTTACGGCAACTCGCGATCTTTCTGCTTGCCGTTTAACGCGCTGCGTTATACTATAGGAACTTGATTCGGTCTTTCGCCGACAAAGAGACGCAGCGATTGTTCGAAACAGGCCGGAGCCGAAAATTTTCTACTCTTTCGCGAATCGCTATCCGCAAGCTGACTCAGCTCGATCTGGTGGAGAAGCTTGAAGATTTGAGGGTTCCTCCTGGCAACCACCTGGAGGCCCTGGCGGCAGATCGGAAAGGGCAGTATAGCGTGAGAATCAATGATCAATTTCGTATCTGTTTCCGATGGGACGCGGATGGAGCGCACGACGTAGAAGTTGTGGATTACCACTAGTGAAAAAGAGTCCATCCCGATGAGTATTCAACGACCTGAAAATGGCTGGAAGATTCGGCGCCCGCCCGTTCATCCCGGCGAGATGCTCCGCGAGGAGTTCTTAATTCCTCTGGGACTCTCCGCAAATCGACTGGCGACCGAGCTTCGCGTGCCCGTTACCCGCATCAGCGAGATTGCGAATGGCCGGCGAGCTATAACTGCCGATACCGCGCTGCGTCTGGAGCGCTATTTCGGAATGAGCGCAGATTTCTGGCTTGCTTTGCAAAAGGATTTCGACTTACAGACTGCACGGCAGGCAGAAGGGAAAAAGATTGCCCAAGACGTGCGACCGCGTCCAAACAAAGTCGCGTGAGGCTGTGGTCCGCAAATTTAGGGACGCGGCCAGATTGATGAACAATCCGGGAGTGGCGGCCATTACCTGTAGGGTCAAAATATTCATGCGGCGCGTTGATAGAACTTGAGCAGTCCGCCGAGGAGCTCCAGACATTGGATACGACCAGCACGTGGCGATGGTGGCGAAACGGGGGAAGGGAAGAGCAGCTGATTACGCTTGCCTTGATGCGGGCGTTCGAGATGATAATGCTCGATGAATTGAGTTACTGCTCGGCGCAAAGAGGCTTCACCAAAGAGGGTCAGCTTCGATAGACATTCGCTTTCGATGGAGCGTATCCAGCGTTCCGCGAACGCATTCAGATTCGGACTGCGGGCTGGCAAGCTGAGAGGTTGAACGCCGGCCGAACGAAGCGTGTCGCGGAAGGAAGCGCAGAACTTGCTGTCGCGATCATGCAAAACAAAGCGGACCGGAAGCAAGGCCCCGTCGATGTCATCGACGGCCCGGCGAGCCATCTGCACCATCCATTCCTCGGTCGGATGCTGGGTGATTCCAGCCGGAGTGACGCGGCGCGTCTCCAAGTGCAGAAAGAACAGCACATAATAGGTTGCCAGCCCGCGCCAAGTGAGCACTTCCACGGTGAAAAAATCGACGCCTGCCAGCACCGCCATGTGGGAACGGATGAAGTCAGCCCAGCTCATCTGCTGGCGACGCTTGGGAGCAGGAGCAATACCAAAGCGGCGTAGGATGTTGCCCACGGTTTGATCGGAGACATGGTGACCGAGATTCTCGAGTGCCGCGGAGATGCGATCGTATCCCCATCCGCTATTCTCACGCGCCAGGCGGACAACAAGTTCAGCGATCTTAGGTCCGATGGGCGGTCGACCCGGATAGCGGCGGTGCTGAGAGCCGTCGAACTTGTGAGCGACCAGCTTGCGAAACCAGGCTAGGATTGTGGCTGGCTTGGCGGCCGAGGCCACTGGCCCGAGTCCTTGACGTCCGAGCCGTTTGCCGAGCACCGCTAGCGTGGAACGTTCCGGATCGGCCAACAGAAGACGGGTCGGCAGATGGCCTCGAAGGATTCTATTCTCTGCCAGCAGGTATTCATTCTGCAGCAGAAGCTGCTGATTCACCTCCCTGGTCACGTACGCTAACAGGCGCGCCGCTTGGGGCCTTTTTCATGCGAACGCACTATCATACGTTCTTTATCTTCAGCACGTCCGAGTTTTTTGACTGAACGAGCATCTTCGCTTGGCAATTTCCAGCCTCGTCGAAGTTGGAATCCGTCATCACCACCTGATCCCACTCGCCAACACTACAGCCGATGGGCTCTACGCTCGGAATTCAGGATTAGTAGACGATTCTGAACGAAAGCTCTCAGCAGCCTGCAGTTCGGCGGGCCATACCGAAAACACGCGCCGAGGCAGATGACAAAAACGTCTCCTGGAGATGTTTTTCATCGGACAAAGAATCGGCCAACTCGAGGATCACGGTTTTTGCAAGCGCCTGATGTTTTGTCCCGCGGTCGAGTTTTGCTGCGAGGGCATGGAGACGCCACGCTGCCAAGGGCGCTTCACAGTTCTCGATACATGCCAACCCTCGCGAAACCTCTTCCTGAGCCATTGGGTCGTCCAGCTCTAAGATCGCAACCGAAGCGCGTTCATAGTGGCTAAGCGCAGTCCAGGTGCGCTCAGCCGTTGTTGAAGTCAGCGATTGGAAGATTGCCGCCTCTGCCTTCGCTCCGGCCACATCGCCTCGGGCCAGACATAATTCGGTCAGCCCTAACTGAAGCGGCATTTGCCAGATCCAATCCATAAGGATGCGTTGTCGACAATGCCAGCGGCGAATCTCTTCAAAACGCTGCTCGGCGCTGCCCAAATTTCCGAGGCCAAGCTCCGCTAAACCAAGCAACACAAGGCCCATCTGAATGCTCAGTTCATGCCCGATATCGCGAGCACGACTCAAGTATTCTTCGCTCATTCGTCGTGCGGCGTCAAAAGATAAGATTTCCAAATGCAGAAAAGCCTTTAAGAGACCGAACAAGACGGCCCAAAAACTGTGGCCATTCTTAGCTGCAGTCTCTAACGCCGAGTTAAGCAGCCGATGCATCCGTCCCCAGTGGCCCAAATGCAGCAACGCCCACGCCTCGAAGAATTGACCCACTGAATAGTCAACCAGACTGTCAATTTGAATCGCAATCTGGACGCCCTGTTCGGCGGTCTCACAGGCATCCCGATACCGGGACGAGAGTGCTAGAAAGAAAGCCTGTCGATTCCCATGCAGCGCCATGTGAACGTGGTCTTGCGCTTGACGGGCAGCGTCGAGAGCTGCCAGACCGACCTGAGCATCTCGCGCATCCCATCCTCTGAATAAGAGATTCCAGTAGGCGGCTTGTCCCTCCGCGTTAACCCGGAGGTACGAATCGATTGGTGAGCGGCACAGCGCCAAAGCTGCATCAACAGCTTTCAAGCATCGCGACCGGTCCAGCCAGGACGTAACGCTGGCTAGCGAGAGCTGGGCCCGAAGCTTAGCCGGCAAGACGTTCTCCCGACTAGCCTTGTCGAGCATTCCTTCGAACTGAGCCGCCGAATCGCCCAATCGGCCCATCAATCGATAGAGCAGTCCGATCTGCTCCATGACCTCTAACTCGGCTTCGATTCTCTTCGTGGGGGCGAGCCGCCCAGACAGACTGAGCGCGCGGCTGAATGTTTCCATCGCCTCCGAGAGCGCATGCCGCCGGGCGCTTCTTTGCGCTGCCAGACACAAGTAGCGAACGGCGCGGTCATATTCGTGACACTCCTCAAAATGGAGTGCCAACTCTGACGCTACGTTCTTGACCTCGGTTGCATAGGCAGACTCTAGACGTTCGCCAACGGAGCGGTGAAGACGAATGCGCTTGGCGGGAGAGGAGCGCTTATAAATTACATCCCGATACAGCTCATGCGTGAATTGATATACGGGACTAAGGTCTCCGCCGGCAATCTCCGAAATACCTGCCGACTGGATGATAAGCTCTCGCCTCGCCATTCCCTCGCAAGCTTCCTCCAACTCGCCGGTTTCTCCCGGCTCAGCCGGCATAAGCGCAAGTGCGAATCTGAATCCGATCACACTGGCCATCTCTAATGCATTCCGCTCAGGGAGTGTGAGCTGGTCAACTTGCGCCTCAATCATCTTTGAGAGGCTCTCCGGGATTCCGATCTCAATAGGGGCTCCCGATTTCAGCCGCCAGCGGCCACTCATCTCGGCGATCAATGAATGCTCCGCTGCATAGTCGAGCACGTTGGTCACAAACAATGGGTTACCATCGGTGCGCGCGTGGATTGCGTTCAGGAACTGTGGCGGCAGGTCATGGTCCGGAAATCGGAGCTGGACTAACTGGCTCACATGTTCTTTACTAAGCGGTTCTAATGGGAACTCTTCACATTGACGGCGCGCCAATAGGCCTTGCTTCAAGGCCTTTACAGGATGGTTACTGAGAATCGCATCGATCGGGCGGTAGGTGGCGATCAGCAGCAAATGACCCGTGTCGACGCGGTTCGCGATTGATGAGATCAGGTCCAGCGTCGAAACATCACTCCAATGCAAATCTTCCAGAACGAGAATTAACGGATGATCTGCGGCAAGAGCCTGAAGTGCTTCGATCATTTCGCGGACCATTCGATCTCGGGTGGCGCCGATAGTCTCTCGTTTTAGTCCCTCCACTTCCGCAGACGGCACCAGGCCGGGCATCTCATCCAGCCAAGTCGGTGCGTACCTCCGTAGAATCGAAACGAGATCGGGGATGGTCTCCATTTTCGCCGCGCTCGCGAGTGCATAAAGAACGGAATAATAGGGCTCGGGAGTTCCATAGTGCTCGATAGATCGTCCGCTCAAGACTCGAGCCTTTTGAGTTGCAACGTGTTTTAAGAAGTACGAGACCAGGGTCGATTTCCCGATGCCCGGTTCGCCCGTGATGAACGCGATTTGCCGCTCGCCCCGCGACGTACGCTCAAAGCAATCTTGCAAACGGATCAAGTCTGTTTCACGGCCGACCAGAGCTGAATGAACGGCACAGGACGGTTGGATGCGGGCCCGCGCCGCGACGTTTTCTGGGGAGGCCACAAATCGATATCCGCGCCGGTGTAACGTCGCGATGTGGCCCGGATTTTTGGAATTCTCGCCGAGAGCTTTGCGGATTTCAAGAATACAGTTTTTTAATACCGCTTCTTGAACAAAGACGCCTGGCCACACGGCATCCAGCAGTTCTTCCTTGCTTACCAGCCGCTCTGCATGCTCAACGAGGTACGAGAATACACCATAAGCTTTTGGCGCGAGCTGAATGCTTTGTTGACCTTCACCCCGCAAGACGCACTGGTTCGCGCTATCCAGTGAAAAAGTCGAGAACTGCTTGAGCATTGGCTTGGCCCTTCGACCTGCCGAGCGTAACTAGTGTACTTCTTCCAACAGATGATTTCATGACGGTTTCCTTACGACTCCCGGCGGCTCCCGGATCTATTCTGGACACACTGAACACAAATATGAAGCACGCCTTTGTTGTTTGCTTTTCGTCTGAGTCGGTTTCCGGCGAGAACTTCATGGGAAAAGCGGAACACGTCCAATCCGGGGAAGCAATTCATTTCACAACATTACAGGAATTCCTGTATTTTGTCTCGAATTCTCTAAGAGACCAGGCACAGCTGGATGGCGGATTTTCGGCAATCCAAGAGACAACAAACCCAAAACGCGAAAACTGCAACTAGAAGGCGCTTAAAACAGACCGTAACCTTACATCGCCCTGACGATTTGCAGGGCGATCGAAGGCTAAAGTAAATCCTGCTCTTATTCACAAATTGAATTGCGAGGGAGGCCTATTGATGCATCTGCACACTACAAAGCACGCGAGTCGTGCCATTCTGATCGCTGTTGGATGTGGGATCGTGTTGGGGTCCGCAGCCGTTGCCATATCGGTTGGCGCTCAGCCTGGTGTTTCTCGACCCGTACCCACCCAGAGCACGATCGCGAACCGTCCGGGGCGCGTGCTGGGCCAAGTGGATGCAGCATATGGTGACGCCCCGATGTCGCTGTCCGGCGCCATTGTTTCTCTCAAAGATCCGCAGAACCATGTCACAGGAGAAACTGCACGCAGCGATGCTGAGGGGCATTATGAAATCCCGCCCCACCCTCCGGGAACCTATCGGCTCTGCGCGGATGCTCCGGGCTTTGTCTCAACCTGCGCTCCCGAGCCGGCCGTCATCAAAGCCGGGACACAGTACCTTAACTTCAACCTCGCCCTTCATCCGGATGGCGGGGCCCTTCGCGGCCGCGTGCTTCTCGCCGACGGATCGCCATGCTATCACCTGACGGCTGCTTTCCGAACGTTGACATTGGCAACCGTAACCTTGACTGGCCCACGCGCCGGCAGTACGGCTAAGGGAAACAACCGCGGGGAATTCTTGTTGACGGGCCTTTCTGGACCCGGCGCCTACTCGCTCACTGCCACGTGCGATGGCGGTCAACTCACACAACGCGTCACCGTCACAGCAGATCATCTCGCTGCCAAGGAATTTCTCCACGTTAAGATGCCCAACTCGCCGCCTATCCTCCGAGTCCTGGTGCCAAAGGATTCAACAGGCAACGTGTTGCGCGCTTTCTCCGCTGGACAAACGATACAGGTCGATGCCGAGGTAGTGGATCCCGATCGGGGCGACGCGCTGACATTCAAGTGGACAGACGGCAACCCTGGATTCAGATCGGTGAATTCCCGCACCATCTCCTGGACGCTCCCGAATGCAGCAGCTCAAAATTTCCTGAACGTAGAGGTAAGCGACGGCAAAGGCGGTTTTGCCATCGACCAACTGGCGGTTGGTACCAGTGACACCGGAGCGCGTTTCATCGGCACTCTGGCAGACCCAAACGGAAAGCCTCTCGCCAACGCAATAGTATCTGTCGATGGAACCCCTTCCATCGTTGACGCCGCGGGCAACTTTCGCGTTTCGGTGCCAGTTAGCGAACGGCATGTGTTGACGGTCAAGCAGCCCGGTCACGCGCCTGTTTCGCATATCTACCGTGACGCCGCTCTGGGCCTCAAGATGACGCTCAAGCCAGCCACGCGAACCCAAATCAACCCCTTGCAAAAAGTCCGTATAAGCGAGCAAGACATCAATCTTGAACTGTCGGCAAACGTCCTGGTTGACCCGGACGGGAAGCGAGCGCAAGGTCCTTTGAACCTCGATATCTACCGCTATGACCCCACGCAAGGAGAACTGCCTGGTGACGCCGCCGTCTTAGCAGCCGATGGAAGTGAAACGACATTTGTCAGTCGCGCCGCCGTTGCCATCGAGATTACGGACAACGACGGCAAGAAGTACAACATCGCCCGAGGCAGCGCGGCTCAACTCAGCTTTGCGCCGGCCGCCAGCCTAGTATCCAGCTTTTCCGCTACACCGGTCACTCTCGCGAGTTACGAAGAAGGCAAAGGCGTCTGGATGCTCGGCAACTCCCCAAGCCTTGCCGCGCAGGGCAGCTTCCGTGGTTCCATCAATCATCTTTCCATTTGGAGCTTTGGACAACTCGCCTCGGATACAGCGTGCCTGCAGGTCAAGGTAGATTCTTTCCAACTCGATCGCCCCTTTAACTTACGCGTGACGATCCCGCACAATGGTTCCTCGGAAGTTCGTGACTACACCATTACGCAGACTGTCAATCTGATCGAGCGGCTCCCTGCGTTTGTGTCCGTCCGCCTCGATGTAGGCCCGGTCGATGGACCCAGTAGCATCATTCAGACAGAGCAAGGCATCACCGGACCGAACATTTCGCCAGCGATTCCACCCTTCCCATACAGCGCCTGCACCGGCGGTCCCGACGGCCTTACCGGCTTTATCAAGCTCGCCGCGAAGCTCCCGGTCAAGGACTGGCTGAATCGCTACGAATCGAATGACGAGGAAGCTACCGCTTATTACAAAAGCATCGGAGCAACACCGGCCAAGAACACTTTTGCCAAATGGCTCAGTCTGAATGGCTTCACGAGCGGCAGTGGGGAGGTGGTCTTCTTCAACCCCAACGAACTGGGCCTTGGACGCAAGGTTAACTGTGCCAGAAGGCCGTTCCACCAAGCTTGTTATGTCACTAAGTACGGCACGGTCGGGGGCTCACCCTTTGAAGCCTTCGACGACACGATTCATGGCTTCAACCCTGGCGATACCGTCGCAATGGAGGCGGACCGCCCGGATACCAGCAAGCCGCCCTTGGGCAAATTCTACATCTACGGGCCCGACGGGAAACTTCGTCTCACCACTCACTTCGACACGAGCGGCCCTAAATACGTCAATGCCTCATGCGTTCACTGCCATGGCGGGGGTGAGTTCGTGGTGCTCGATCCCCAAAGCTACCAGTACCCAGGCGTGAACGACGATTCGCCGTTTAGTTTGGCCCAGCAGCAGGAGAAGTTTCGGGTGCTGAATGAAACGGTGGCTTACGCCCACGTACACACGGGCAAGTATTGGGATTTCTTGAATAGCCTCTATCCGGGCGGCGTCCATACCAAGGGTGCCAAAGCTATACCGGCTCCAGTTCCAGTGGCCTGGCAGAGCAAGGCTTTCGTCTTTAACAAAATCATCAAGCCCTCGTGCCGCACCTGCCACATGTGGCAAAGCGAAAACTTCGATTTCGACAGTCCCAAGGATGTCTTCATCCAATACGCTGCGAGCTACGTCTGTTCCGGCATGATGCCGAACGCGATGAGCCCGATGTTGCGCCTCTGGAAGACCACAAGCCCCAACCTGGTCCAGGCGTTATTGGACAGCCAAGGCAGCTCCGGCTGCGGAGATGTTCAGGGCAAGGGGCACGCCCCAGCGCTCACGCTTGTCGCGCCCGGTAGCCAGGTAAGCTACGGCCAGAACAACATTGAACACAAGGTTATGGTCACCGATCCGGAGGACGGCCCGAACTGTTGCAAGCTGACCTGGAGCTCCGACATAGACGGCTTCCTCAGCATCGAAAAGAATTTTTTGTACTCGTATCTAAAGCCGGGACCACGCACCATCACCGTGGTCGCGACTGACAAAGATGGCCGCATCGCCACTCAGAGCATGGGTGTCAATGCAAAGAACGATCCGCCGTCTGTGACCATGGATTTCCCGCCGCTCGGGCCGCCTCCGTTCAAGGTCGTGTCTCAGAACACGCCCGTTGTGCTGAAGGGACACGGCTTTGATTCGAACGACCTCGGCTTCGGAGTGCCCTGCGACAAACTGTCGTGGACCAGCACAACCGCGGGTGACAGCTCTTTCCCGTTCAACGCTTGTGAGAAGGTGGTGTCTTTTTCTAAGCTAGGCCTGCATGTCCTCACCTTGAAGGCGACGGACAAGGATGGCACGGTCAATACCGTGAGCCAAGGCCTTATGGTACAGGCGGTGCCACAGGGCTCGCCGCCCGTCGTGACCATACTCGCGCCACACAACAATGACATATTCGATGTGGGCTTTATCGGCAGCACCATTCCCCTCCAGGGTGCCGTGAATTCCGAAGCTGGTGCCGTAACCTACCGATGGACCGTGATTTCGGCGGCCCAGGGGTCGCCGCCCAAGGAAGCGGATATCGGCTCAGGACCCAGCCGTGATTGGAATCCATCGAAGGAGGTGCCGTTTCCGTGCGTGCCGATTGTGGTAAAGCTTTATGCCACCAATGCCAACGGAACTTCGAGCGTCAGCATCACACTGCAACTGACAAGCCCAATCTGTGGAGCCATTTGATCCGAACTCGACGTTGGCCTATTGTCGCTCTCGCAAATTCAAACGGAGAAGAGCTCGGGCGATAGATCCCGGTTTCCGGAGCCATCCTGCTGTGGAGTACAAAATACGCTAAGTGAAATCAGCAGTTCTGCAGTTCTGCAGTTCTGAAGGAAAGAGCCGCAGCACGTTACGTGGGCAGGTTCGCAGAGTTGGTCTAAACGAGTTCGAGGACTATGGAATCGCGTTGAATAACCGTTGTCCTCCGCAAAAAGTCCAATCGTGGACTCATGCGGCATCTGCCCATCGGTACTCGTGATGCAAGCCGCGGAGAATCGGTTCGGCAATGACGAGTGATGGTGAACGGAACCGGGAAGAGCAGCTGCCAGTGGGCAACTTAGGTTGAGGACGGTCGGGAATACCTGGACCTAACGACCGGTGTGGGCGGCCAGTATTGTAATGGCTGACCCACTCACGGAGGATTCGACGCAAGTGACCGGAATTGAGTGGGATGACATAGTCCAGACATTCGCGACGTATCGTTCCGATCAGTCGTTCGCAATGTGCATTGGCCGTCGGCCTACGAACAGGCGATCTCAATATGTGGATGCCCCAACTCTCCACCTCTTCATCCAGACTGGCCGCGAAGGTCTTATGCCGATCATGCAGGAGAAATTTGCAATCGCTATCGCCAGGAAGTGCTTCTCGTAATTGCTGTAGCGTCCATTCCGCAGTCGGATGTTCGGTGACATCGAAATGTACGAGACGCCTGGATCCGACCTCGAGAGCAACGAATACATAAAGGATACGGAAGCTGGCCGTCACCGAGACAAAGAAGTCGCAAGCTACAACACCGTGCGAATGATTCCGGACGAAGGTCGACCACCGTTGGTCCCTCGATGCGCGTGGGCGCGGCTGTTGCTGGATGTACTTGCCGACTGTGCGCGGTGAGAGCCGAACATGCAGTTTCAGCAAGAGTTCATCTGCAATTCGCTCTTCGCCCCAGGTCGGGTTTTCTGCCGCCATGCGGCGGATCAAGCGTCTGATCTCGGCTGAGATTTGTGGACGCCCAACCGCTCTCGACTTCCAACGCCAGAAGCGGCGGAAGGCAGTTCGATGCCAGCCGACCAGAGTGGCCGGCTTGGACGATTAGTAATGCGCTACGCCAGTCGAAGAAATGAGCCAGCTTAGCCAGGACGAAGCGATCCGCGGCTGTGGTCCTTGTTGCCTTCTTCTCACGTTCTTGGAACAGAGCCAATTGCTTACGCAGGAACAGATTTTCGGCGGCCAGCGCCATCCGGCTCCGAGACAGAGTAGCACAGAAATCGAGAGAGTCAGCAGAGACGATCTGTACGGCAATTGTCAGCTTCGAGAGCCGCTCGAATACGCTGAGCACTTCGAAATGGTCTCACAGCTACCTGATTGATTTCGCGGGCTCACCTGATTTTTGCGGCCCACACGGATTGCGAAGCAATGCGAAATGTCGCGCTATGAAGCACTTCGTCGCGGCCTCGACGCTTTGAGGCGAGAGGCGGAACTTCGTGATTCACCCTTGAATCGTAATATCAGAGCCCCGCGCAATCGGAGGTGTTTCGACGAACCATGGGACAGGTGTCGCGAAATTATTGGGCGACGATCAGCGCGGACGAGAAACGCGAACGTGGAAGAAAGAACGTTCAAGCGCGCTGGAGTCGCATTCAGTTGCGAGCGACACCTAGCAACAGCCGGTAGAGCAAAGCTTTGGCCACGAAATAGGGGAATCCCGCCTACACGGGAACGTCGTCATCTTCGGTTGTCGAATTGCTTCGGACGGCTCAGAATTAGCGAAGCGATCCAGAACGCGGATGTATCGCCGCCCTGAGTTCGGCAGCGAGTTGTGTATAAGGTCTGCAATGCACCCGTGCGAACAGAATAGTATTGCCATTTAGGAGGATTCTTGAAACGAAGGCTCGTCGCAATGGGAGCGGCAGGTTGCATCCTCGCCGTCACTTTCCTAGTGGTGGGTCACACGCAGGCGCAGCAGAATCGTGCAAATCAGGAGCAAGGGTCCGGACAGCCGGGCACTAAGTGGACTGAAGATCAGTTGCGCAAAGCTGTTGCTAGTGCTCGTGTCGGCCGTAAGCTGACTCCGAAGTCATGGCCGAAGGGTGCGCATGTTGCGGTTGGGCTGAGCTTCGACGACGATAACGAGAGTTGGCTCCTGCGCGACGGAGATACTTCTCCAACTACACTCTCATCTGGTGACTACGGGGCCGAAAGCGGTACTCCTCGTATTCTGAAGATGCTCGATCGTCATCACGTTCCTGCCACTTTCTTCCTTACTGGGGTGGATGCCATGCTGCACCCGGACATGGTCACGGCCATTTTGAAAAGCGGCAGAAACGAGATCGGGGTCCATGGCTGGATTCATGAATTCCCACCGGGTTTGGGGAGCGAAGCCGAAGAAGACCGTCTCCTAGAACAGGCAATGGCATACCTCACGAAAGTTACCGGGAAGCGCCCCGTAGGCTATCGAGCGCCCTCGTGGGCGTTCAGTCCCTACACGCTCGATATCATCCGCAAGAAAGGATTTCTGTACGACAGTAGCTTGCAAGCCCTGGACGAACCCTACGAGGTGATGTCGGACGGAAAAAACACCGGCTTGATAGAACTCGCCATCGACTGGACCCTAACCGAAACCCCATATCTCGGGCGTGAGGGCCACATGCCGTCCCCTGAGCTTCTTTACCAGGTCTATAAGGATGAGTTCGATGGTGCCTATCAGGAGGGCACCATGTTCGTCCTGACGCTTCATCCTTATTTAAGTGGCCATCGCGCTCCGGTCAAGCACCTCGATCAGTTCATCTCCTACATGAAGTCCAAACCGGGCGTCTGGTTTGCCACGTGCGAGCAGATCGCTCGTTACGTGCAAGCCGGCCATTAAGTTCGGCACGCGCCGTGTTCAGCACCTTGCCCCACCAGATAAACGTTCGCGCTCAACTTCAGCAGTTAGATACTAGGCTAATTTTATGAAGCGCGTGGAAATCGATCTTCCAGACCCGACGTTCGCCGGCTTAGGCCGCGAAGTATCTGAACTTGCAGCAGAATTTCGCGCGGCCGCAGCTGCGAAGTGGTACGAAGTCGGGCGTGTGAGCCAGGAGGCCGCGTCGCAGATCGCGGGCGTCAGCCGCAGCGAGTTTCTAACAATTCTTTCGCAGCTCCGCGTTTCCCCAATGCAAGAGAGTGCTGAGGAAGCTCTTGCCAGCGCCCGGTCGTTGCTCGAATCGTGAAGCCAGCGGTGCTCAACGCATCGCCCCTGATCATATTGGCGAAAGCGGGCTATCTCGACCTCGTTCCGAAGTTACTTTCTCCGGTCGTAATTCCACGCGCCGTAGCTACGGAGATCAGCAGCGGACCGGCAGACGATCCCGCCGTTCAATTTCTCGCTCGACGTTCATGGCTTTCTGCGGTCGACTTGGTACCCGGACTTTCTCCCCTCGCGACTTGGCGTCTTGGACAGGGCGAAGTGAGGTGCTGGAGTACGCCCGACTAAATTTCGGTACCATCGCCGTACTTGATGACAAGGCGGCTGGAAGGGCCGCACACGCACTTCAGATCCCGCTGACGGGAACGTTGGGCCTGCTGGTTGCAGCCGTGAAGATGGGGTTCATCCCGTCCGTTTCAGCAGCTATCGATTCGGTCCGCGTGTGCGGAATCTACGTCGATGCCGCGACCGTTTCTCGCCTCGTAATCGGGGATCAATAGATCCGAATTGGGTCGGTGCTGTATCCCGAGAATTACATCCGAGGGAAAGCAGCTGGCTTACCAGAATGGTGAAGTCGCCCAAACAGAGCGGAATTCTTTGGGTTGCTTGGCGTCCTTCAATCTGCACGCGTGGAGTGGGGTCTCCGAATACTCGCTGAACTGCTTCTCGCGCCGAGGAGCTCGAGGCTGAGTAGCAAATGTCACTTGAAGTGATGGCAACTGCTACTTGTGCGGCGCGACGTTCGCAACGGTGATGCGAGCCGCCGACTTCCGGAATGGTGATGATCAGTCCGGCATTGGGTGACTGGATCGGCCAAGGGTCAGGCGGATCTTTCTCTAAACCCAAGTGCGTGCGAGTGCGACGGTAACAATCATAGCGATGATGCCTTCGCCCGCACTTCGCGATGTGCTGGGATAACGCCGGATCGTTCGGCTCTGCTTTGGTTTATTCCTCGCGTAGAGCACACACCGGATCTATCGTGGCTGCACGATGAGCAGGCAGCCATGCGGCCAGGGTGCCGGTCGCGACAAAGAGGCCGACGGATGTCCCTATAACGAATGGGTCCGTCTTCTCAATTCCGAAAAGCAACGATCGAAACATCGTTATGACAGCAAGGGCAGACGCCAGTCCAACGATCAGGCCACCGCTTAGGAGGCTGACCACGTCCTTTAAAACGAGATGAACGATCTCACTGCGCTGCGCGCCTAAAGCTGCCCGAATGCCGATCTCTTTTCTGCGGCGTCCGACCGAGTAATTAAGAAGCCCGAAGAGACCGATCGCAGCAAGCAGAAGGCCAAAGAAGGCGCATGTGCCGCCGACGCCGGCGAGTAGTTTCTCCCGCAGCAGCGTGTTTCCCACAACCTCTTCGAGGGTGGTGATTTCGCGAATTCGCATCCCGGAACCTACGGAGCTTGCCTCGCGGTCTACCAGGCGAACAATTTGCCCTAACTGCAGCGGCGACTTGACATACAGTGTGAAGGAACGATTCCCGCGTAGAGGGAGGTAAACCATGGGATCGGCAGCGTTGCGCAAGTCATAGTAATGGGCATCGGAAACAACGCCCACTACGGTTACGCGTATGGGTGACCGGGTGAAGATATAGCTGAATTCACGGCCCAGTACATTCACCGTCTTGAAGTATTTTCGCGCGAACCCTTCGTTCACGATTGCCGGCACAGGCGCACGACCATTGTTATCGACAGCTTCGAAATCGCGTCCGGATACGAATGGGGTACGAAGGGCCGCGAAATAGCCGGGGAAGACGGGGTAGAAAATTTCCTCCCGTTCCGATGGCCCCTTACCCGGTATGAGGACCTGCTCTGACCAGCCGCCCCCGCTAAAAATTGGCCACCAGGCAAGTGATGCTGCCTGAACACTAGCTTGACTGGATACCTGCGTTTGAAGCTGAGACATTAGCCGGCGAAGACGCGTTTCCTCAGCGCGACCGCCTTCGCTCGCTGCGACCGGATCGTCGGTTGTTTTGCTGTCCGTAGTAAGGTTCAGCACAGCCACATTTCGAGCGTCGAATCCCGGATTCACACGGAACAGGCGAAGCAGGCTAAAAAAGAAGGCGGCGCCGACTAGAACCAGGCAGAATGCGCATGCGACCTGAATACTTACGAAGAATTTCCCGAGCCGCAGTTTGCCTGCCCGCCCGATGGAAGTGCGCACGGAATTCATCGGCTGCTGACCAGAGGCTTGCCATGCGGGAGCTAAGCCGAAGAGCAGCGCGGAAACCGCAGAGACTCCGATGCAGAAAAACAAGACACGTGTATTAAGAGCCAGAGCGAATTGAATCGGATCATCTGCTTTTGAAAGCAAACTAACCAGCACAGGAGCTATGATGCGGGCCAGCAGCCAACCCAAGGCGCCGGCAGTCAGAGAAAGCAGCAGACCTTCGGTCAACATCTGGCGTACCAGCCGCATCCGCGCGGCTCCTAAGGAGATTCGCATTCCCATTTCCGTCGCACGGGCGGTGGCGCGCGCAAGCAACAAGCTAGCTACGTTGGCGCAAGCAATTAACAAAATGGCCGCAGCCACGCCAAAAATGATCCATAGCGGCCGGGAAAATGCTTTGCGAAACTGAGAGACGCCGTTTGCGGCAGGATGCACCCGAATTTGGCTTTCGAGAAACTGCCTTTTGATAGCCTGCGGCATGGTCGGAATCTGCTTAATCAATCGCACCTGAAAATCGTGGAATGACGGTTGCAAGCGGGCTTGTACTTCCTCGCGAGAGATGCCGGGCGCGAGTCGACCGAGGATCTGGAACCAGTGCCACCCATCATCGGTGAGCGCTTTCGATTCGTAGTGTGTGGCGGGCAGCCAAATTTCGACAAACTTGCCGGGCTCCACTCCGTAGAATCCTTGACGTGCGACACCGATAACCTCGTAAGCTTGTCCGTTTAGAAGGAACTCTCGGCCAATCACTTTGGAATCACCCTGGAACCGCCGCTGCCAGTAGTCGTAGCTCAGCACAGCAAACCCGGGACCTGGAGGGAGCCGATCTTCCTCTGCCGAGAACAGGCGCCCAAGTGCCGGACGGATACCGAGCATGTCGAAGCCTTCTCCCGAGATAAAAGCCCGCTTAACTTTTTCGATCGGCGCGTTTGGGTTCGAGACGCGTGCGTCTGCCAAGCCCGGCGAACTGAAGAGCTCCAGACGCGCGGCTTGACGCGTGGCGTTAATGAATTGCAAAAATGCCGGGTAGCTGAACGACTCTCGCTCGGGCTCTGACGGACTGCTAGAGTCCGATATCGCCGGCCAGGAGAGCAGAAACAACCCATCGGGTGCGAGGACCGGCAGAGTCCGCAAAATAGCCGCATCGATGATCGAATAAATCGCCGTATTGACCCCGATGGCGAGCGCAAGAGACAGCACGGCCGTGACGGCAAACCCAGGACTTTTATGCATGCCGCGCCAGGCGTACCGTGCATCTTGGAGGGTGCCCTCAAGCGCGGACCAAAGGCGCCACTCGCGGCTTTCTTCGCGCAGGCGGATCGAATTGCCCAAACGAAGGCGCGCCTGATGTTGAGCCTCCTCCTCAGACAGCCCTTTCCCGTTCAAAGCGGCGGCACGGCGCGCGATGTGATCAGCGATTTCTTCTGCCAACTCCTCATCCAGACGTTGCGGGCTTAAGGAATTCCTCAATCGCGAGAACAAGGACATCGGACACTCCTTTCAACCATGGGCTCTATCTATGCGTGGCGGAGGACTCGCGCAACACCGGCGGAAAAACTTGCCCAGCGCTGTGATTCGGCGGTTAATTGTTTGTTTCCGGCCTTGGTGATGTGATAAAAACGTGCCCGCCGTTTAGTGTCGCTCATCTTCCATTCGGCAGAGATCCAGCCGAGTTCTTCCATACGGTGCAAGGCAGGGTAAAGGGAACCCTCCTCGACGCGCAGGGCCTCTTCGGATAGCTCTTCGATAGAGCTTGCGATTCCATAACCGTGTAAAGGTCCTCGCCTATCGAGGACGGTTAAGACCAACAAATCGAGCGCAGTCTGCGCGGAATTCGGCTTAGTCAATGATACTCCGATCACTAGGCATAGCAATCTTATCATAAACGCGCGTCTTCAGCATTGTTGTTCTTAGGGTTCTTTTCGCCTTGGTACTGTCGCGGTGGTACTCGCGATCGTAGCTCTCAGTGCTAGCTTCATTCCCGCACACCGTGCGTCAAAGTCCGATCCGATGAGATCGTTGAGATACGAATAGCGGCAATCCACTCGACAGCGAACTCCTCTCACACATTCCCTATGCTGTTGAAAGGTTCGCAGTGCACTTCTCTTTTCTACGGCTGACTGGTCCAAAACGTCGGGTTGTCCTCCATTGACAACACGAAGTGGCGATCCACCACGGCTCCCGGTTCACAATTAAACATACCTGTTTCCATAAGCCATGAAGGCAATCATCGCGTTCCTCGCAACCGCGTACGGACTTTCGATCATGCTGAGCCTTGTTATCGGCCTCACCGGCGGGCACGAGAGCACGGTCATTGGCCTGTCGTATCTGTCCATGTTCCTGCCCTCTATTTCGGTGCTATTCGTGACCTTAGGGATGAAGCGACCGCCGCGGATTCGTTGGGATCACTTCCCGCTGAGACATCTTCCGGTGGCGCTCTTCCTGATTCCCGCCGTCTTGCATGCAGTGATGATGCCTTTGATGGTTGCCGTCCACGGCCGATTGCCTTGGGAGGACTGGTTGACGTCCCAGCCGGATGGTCTATACCATACGCCCGTCTCTCGAGGATGGGGCACTCTGACTATTCAGGGACTTGCGGGACACATTGTGCTCAATGCGGTACTTGGGCTAGCAGTGATTTCCTTCCTGGCGTTTTTCGAGGAAGTCGGCTGGCGAGCCTGGCTGCTTCCACGACTCCTCGATCGCATGGATGTGCGACGTGCGGTGGTGGTCACTGCAATTGTTTGGGCACTTTGGCATGTGCCGTTCGAGCTCTCTGGCATTCTGCACATTGACGGGGTGTCGCCGGTGAAGCTTGCTCTAACCATTCCGTTCGGCACCGCGGCGGCACGGTTGATTCTCGGCTGGCTGTGGCTACGGACAAAAAGCATTTGGCTGGTCGCCATCGCTCATGGTGCGTTAAACAATTGGGGACAGTACGCGTTTAAGTACATGAATGAATCCGTCACGCCTGATGCAGATATAGCAATTCTCGCGGCGGGATCTCTAGGTCTGCTTGTCGTGGGAACTTTTCTGCTTTGCGGTTCTGGGGTCGGCGGAATTCGCCGAAGAGCACTGGACTCGCAACGAGTTACCTAACGACTCCGACAGTCCCTAACCCTAAAAGGGCGCGCCGTTGGGAGCCAGTTTCCGACAGACCTTTAGAAAGGGGACGCGTGGGCACCACTATTATGATTGTCTTAATATAGAATGCCTTTATATGGATCTTTTGCAAGGCACCCTCGACATGCTCGTCCTTCGAACCTTGCTTCTGACGCCGCTGCATGGCTACGGAATCGCCAAGGCGATTCGAAGCAATTCGAGCGATACTCTTGATGTCGAATTCGGATCGCTTTACCCCGCTCTGAAACGCCTTGAGCTCAAAGGCTGGGTTGCAACTAAGTGGGAGATCTCGGAACACGATCGGCGAGTCAAGATGTATCGTCTGACGCCAAAAGGACGCAAGCAACTTCTACAGGAACATTCGCAATGGGCGCGTTTTGTGTCCGCGGTGGGGCAGATCATGGGTCCGGTCCTCGAGGAGGACAAGTCATGAGCCTCTGGCAACGACTCAAGACCATGCTTCCCTCTTGGCGGCGGGCTCAGGAAAAGGAGATGAGCGAGGAACTGCAGTCCCTGGCCGCGATCGCGGAGCCGGGCGAATTGGGGAACCTGACAAGAGCAGCCGAAGAGGCGCGCGCGACGTGGGGATGCACTAGGGTCGAACAAACTGATACAGGATGTGCGCTTCGCCCTACGGACGATGGGCAAGAATCCGTGGTTTGCGTTGACGGCTGCATTATCGCTCGCCATTTTCATCGGAGCGAACACCGCAATATTCAGTCTGGTCGACGCTTTGCTTCTAAAATTGTTGCCGGTAACCAATCCACAGGAGATGGTTTTTCTAGGCACTGAACCTCCGCGCGGCACCGAACATACCTTCTATTTCGAGACCTATCAGCGAATTCAACGCAAGCAATCCTTCTTTACCGGATTAGCTGCTTTTTCTCCGGTGCAGCTGAACGTAAGCGCGGACGGCGAGTCTGAACCATCTATTGAAGGACAACTCGTTTCGGGAAATTACATGAGTCTGCTAGGCATCACACCGGCTCTTGGCCGGGTGCTTACACCGGACGATGATCGACCGCCAGGCGCTCATCCGGTGGCCATGATCAGCTATGCCTACTGGCAAAGGCGTTTTGGCGGTTCCCGCGACATTGTCGGGAGAAGAGTTCTGATTGATGGATATCCCTTCACAATCATCGGAATTACACCTGCCAATTTTTTTGGGTTAGAGGTTGGCCGTGCACCGGATGTGATCGTTTCGTTGATGATGCAGCCGCAAGTGATGCCAGATGCGGAGGATTGGCTTCGAAGGCCCGTGAATACGGTCGATTGGTTGAGGATCGTGGGAAGGCTCAAACCCGGCCTTACTTTGCGGCGGGCGTCTACTGGCATGAGTATCGTCTTCGACCGTGTCCAAAAGCAGTTGGCGGTAGAAATTGATCCCGAATGGCAGAGAACGTGGCTTAAAGGTTGGGCTGACGCGAAACTTGTACTGGAGCCGGGCCGAACTGGATTATCAGAATCCGCAGTCAGTTTTCAGCACCCCTGTTCGTTTTATTTGCGCTGGTCGGGGTGGTCCTTCTGATCGTGTGCGCCAACGTAGCGAATTTGCTGCTGGCACGCGCATCCGCGCGTCAGCGAGAAATGGCCGTGCGGCTGGCAATTGGCGCTGGCCGGTCTCGGCTCATTCGTCAACTGCTAACCGAGAGCGTGCTGTTAGCGACACTTTCAAGCTGTCGCCGGACCCGCAACTGATCGACAAGGTAAGGGACATTGTGGGTTTATATATGAACCCTCCAGAACACGCGCTGGTGTTGTGCGTAGACGAGAAAAGCCAGATCCAAGCGCTGGACCGTACGCAGCCAATGCTGCCTCTGCAGCCCGGGCAGGTGGAGCGCGGCACGCATGATTACAAACGCAATGGGACCACCTCGCTGTTTGCCGCGCTGGAGTTGAAGACCAACTAGGTTATCGGCCAACTGCATCGCCGCCATCGCTCGCTGGAGTTCCGCAAGTTCCTCGACACGATCGAATCGCAGGTACCGACTGGACTGGATGTCCATCTCATCGTCGACAACTACGCTACTCACAAAACGGCGATCATCCGGAAGTGGTTCGCCAAACGACCACGCTTCCACGTTCACTTCACGCCCACTTACGGTTCGTGGATCAACCTGGTCGAGCGCTGGTTCGCCGAACTCACCAACAAACGCATTCGCCGTGGCGTGTTTCGCACCGTGAAGGAATTAGAAACCGCCATCCGCGAATACATCGACATCCACAACGAAGATCCCGCGCCATTCGTCTGGACCAGAACTGCAGACCAGATCCTAGCCAGTATCGCTCGCTATGCCCAACGCACTCTCAATGCGCACCCCGCTCGACTTATCGCACGAACCATTGGGACAGGAGACTAGCTTGTTTGGGCGGAGCCTTCGGTGCTCTCGTCGCATACGCCGGTAGTCAGGTACTAGTCCATTTCCTTTCGATTGGGCGCACTTCGATCTCGCTAGACCTCAGGCCTGACGGTCGTGTGTTCGGCTTCACTGCGCTCCTGTCATTGCTCACGGGAATTCTGTTCGGCGTCGCACCGGCGCTTCGATCGAGCAGAGTGGACTTAACTCCAGCCCTGAAGGACGGAAGTGGTGGCTTCGGCTCACGTCAACGCTTTGGAAAGTCAATTGTCGTCATCGAGGTGGCGCTCACACTCGTGCTCGTGATCGCCGCTGCCTTGTTCGTTTCCAGCTTGCGCAAGCTGAACGGCATCGATTCGGGGTTTCAACGCGACCATGTTTTGGTGGTGCGGCTTGAGCCGAAGGGAAGTGATCAGAAGCGGCCGAACGCTATACGGCTCCAGCGTCTCTATCTTGATCTTCAGGAGAAGGTGCAGGCTATTCCTGGCGTGATAGCAGCCGGTCTTGCAGGAACCAGCCCGACCAGTCCCCTGCAGCCTCGAATCCTGCATACCCCGGATCAGCAGCAGTTCCGAATTTCATCGACGCAAGTGTACCCAGGGTACTTCGAGTCGCTCGGTGTACCCGTTCTCCAAGGTCGCGACCTCGGCCGCTTTGACCTCGCCCCGGGGGCGCCTTACGTTGCAGTAATCAGCGAGGCATTTGCAAGACTTGCGTTTCCGAACGAAAATCCAATTGGGAAAAAGATCGTGTGTAACGGAGAGCAAGTGTGCGATGTGGTCGGGGTCGTGAAGGATATCAAATACTCGAGCCTCAGAGAGCAAACACCGAGCGCGATGCACTAACCGTTCTTACAGGCTCCTACCGGCCGCGGGCAGATGGTCCTGCACGTTAGGTTTAACGGCAATGCCAATTCCGTCCTTCCACACGTGCGCAAATATGTTGCGGGTCTCGATCCCAACATGCCGGCCTTCGAGATTCGAACCCTTGCGGCCGAAGTCGACGCCGCGCTCATTCGCGATCGCCTGCTCGCTGTTTTATCGGGTCTCTTTGGAGCGTTGGCAGTTTTGCTTGCGGTGATCGGCCTCTACGGAGTGATTTCTTATGCCGCCAACCGCCGGTCAAAGGAGATTGGAGTGCGTATGGCTTTGGGCGCCTCAGTTCATGCTGTGCGTTACCTCGTGTTACGCGAAACCATCGGATTGGCGGGTTTGGGCATACTCATTGGAACGCCCATAGCGATTGCTGTTTCCCGGCTTGTTGAAACGTTCCTGTACGGTTTGAGGCCCACGGATCCGGGCATCATTTGTGCAAGCGCGATGTTTCTGTTATTGATGGCGCTAATTGCGGGACATCTGCCCTCGCGGCGCGCGTCACGGCTCGATCCCGTCGTTGTTCTTAGGAACGAATAACGGCACCCATCGTGATACCGACGAAAGCTACTCGAACGGGACGTTTACGGCCCCATCCTAGTTCCCGGATACTCGGCACAGCATCGGGGACCGCTCGGGTGAGCCAAGGCATGTCCGCGAATCGGTCCCAAGCTCATGGTCCACTTCAGCCGAGGCGAAAGAATCTTAGGTCCTCAGTCCCGGACACACCGAACGGAAAAGGCTCTCTGCTTTTCGCCATCGTTATGGCGATTGAGAATGTGCGCCTGACCGAAGTTGTAGAGCCATGCAGTGCCTGGGTTGCTTTCTGATGCCGTCCAGTAGAATCCATGGGCGTTCAAGCGTGCATATTGGCCATCGGCAGAGCGGCCGCCACCGGCCACGGCATCGAATCCCGAGCTGCCTCCAATCACGAGCGAATTGTACGCGCCTTTGCCGCCATCATTCGAATCGTCACGCACTCCACCGTAGTGTTTCGCCATTTGCCGCCATTGCTCATTCGTCGGCAATCGCCATCGACGTCCCAACGATTGACATCCTCGCCGCGCTGCTTCCCAACTGTACAAGCGTCCATACCGCTGGCAATTCGGTTCCGCATCGTCGAAGCAATAGGACGGAACAGTATCGACGTTCAGATTGCGTGTCGTCCACTCCTTACCGTCCGCCATCCGCTTGAAGGAATACATCGCGGAGGAAGTTCTCTGATCTTGCGCTTCTTGGGTTGAAAAGCGCTCTAATGAGGTGCCAATGGGTTCGGACGCTATACTCAGCGCGATTGTTAGCACACAGATTCGAATCGGCCTTGGCTTGGACTTAAGGTTAGTCATGAACAACGTCCGCCGTCAGCGTAGGTATTGTTTCATGGATTTCTGGTCAGCGCCCAACGATATTGCATTTGACACCCACAAGACTCGTATGAGAATCTATCTCCAGCGCGCTTTGGGGCGCCTCCTGTCCGCGGCAAGGGAGCTTGCTCCCACCCAATCGTTAAGTTCGCGTCTGTACGGACCTTTCATCCGGCCCTGAGCTCAGCGGACCTGGGCAATGACGGAAGGAAGGTACATGCAGCGAAAGCTCACACCTAACACTACCCTCGACAACTTGAGAATGGAAGCCAAGCGCTGGCTCAAGGCTCTGCGCAAAGGCGAACCGGACGCGCGTGAACGGTTCGAACGCGCTTATCCGAAGCACATCGGGATTCCCGTGCTGCGCGATCTGCAATACGCGCTCGCCCGCAAGTACGGGTTTGAAAACTGGAAGGAACTGAAGCTGGCCGTTCAGCAAACGGCGACGTTGCGAACGAGTGAGGCGTATGAGCAAGTCGCGCGCGATTTCGTCGAAGCCTACAAAGGTGACGCCACCGCGCTTGAACGGCTGAACCGCTATTACAACCGTTCCTTCACCTTCGCCGATGTGAAGGCAGAAATCTGGCGGCGAGATTATGCTTACCGCCAGCGATCGTCCAGAGTTCCGGAGAACTACTTCCCAATCGAAGAAGCGAAGGTCATCATCGCGCAGGACGCCGGGCTCGGAAGTTGGGAGAAGCTGATGCAAGCCGTCGCGGCTGGCTCGCCTCCCCAGGGTGCACCCTTGCGCTGGAATCCAAGGACAACCGAATTGGACCGCGCCGCCGCATGACTGCCGCCGATTGGGACGAGCTGATCGGCATCATGAGAGAGCAGCGGATTCCTGCGCTCGATGCTAACGGGCTAATGACCGATGAAGCGCTGATGCGGGTCGCAAAACTCGATTTCGTGACGAGCCTGAACTTGGGAGGGTCACGCGAACTCACCGACGAGGGTCTCCTGTACGTCGCGCGCATGCCACAAGTCGAGCATCTTGAGATCGGCGAGTATCCCGGCGGCAAGCTGACCGATCGCGGTCTCGAAGTGCTCCGGTATTTGCCCAACCTGCGGAGGTTCGAGATGCAGTGGCAGTCGGCGATCACTGATCGTGGCATCGCCAATCTGCGCTTCTGCGACCGGCTGGAGGAAGTAAACCTGATGGGCTCGCCGACCGGGGACGGCGCGATTGAGGCGCTCCAGCACAAACCCAAGGTCCGCCGCTTCAGCGCCGGGAGGCTCGTCACTGACGCGGGCATTCCGCTGCTCCACAATTTCCCGCTGCTGAAGACGGCTGACGGCGAAGGTGCACAGTTGCTGATTGACGGCCCGTTCACCAATGCGGGGCTCGCAGCCCTCGCCGGCCTCGACGGTGTCTTCGAGTTGGACCTGTTCTGGCACGTAGATCACATTACGACAGACGGGTTCGCTCATTTGTTGCACCTCCCCAACCTGACGGCGCTCGGTTGTGATGGCGCGCTGAGCGACGACGTAGCCATGAGACATATCGCGGCGATGCCGCGTCTGAAAAAGTTGAGAATCCAAGAGTCCGTTGCAACCGAGGCGGGCTTTATAACTCTCGCCAGATCCAAGAGTATTGAGAGCATCTGGGGTCGCGTCTGCCAGAACTTCGGAAGCCGCGCCTTCCTCGCGTTCTCGAAGATGCCGTCGCTCAAGAGTCAGGGGATTGGATGCAGGAACGTAGAAGACGCGGCACTTGTCACGCTTCCCGAGTTTCCCGCATTACGGGAACTAACCCCAATAGACTTGCGGGACGACGGCTTCCGCTACATCGGCCGCTGCCGGAATCTGGAGCGTTTAACGTGCATGTACTGCCGCGAGACCGGCGACGCGGCCACCGAGCACATTAAGGGACTCACGCTCAAGTATTACTATGCCGGGCTCACGCAGATCACCGACCGAAGCCTGGAGATTCTCGGCGGCATGGAATCGCTGGGGGAAGTCGATTTGTACGAGTGTCTGAAGATCACAGACGCCGGTCTGCCATTTCTTGCCCGGCTGCCCAGGCTACGCGAAGTACATCTCGACGGCCTGCCCGGCGTCACGCTGGAAGGAACGAAGGTCTTCCGGCCGGGCGTGCACGTTTACTATTCGAACTGACATCGAGAGACCATAGGCTTTGTCTGGAGTTGCCGGCGTCAAAACCGACGCAAGCGATGCTAGGCAAAATTCGCTCCTCGTTTGCTATTCAAGTTGTGCTAGCATCCGTAGCAGTGCCACGAGGGTGGCCCACGGTCCGCGTAAAGGGTTCAACCCACCTCTGTGATTTCCTAATTCAACCTTCTACTCCTCGCTCCTCCTGCAGACGACGGGCGGCATGAAAGGCTTTGGTCTTTCTAAAGGAAAGGAAGGTGTTAGATGCCTGAACAGACGAACGAGTTTCCCGCTCCGTTCTCACTGCCCGGAAATCCTGACCTTGACTGGCTTCGCAAGCAGGCCAAGCGTCGACTCGAACAACTGCGCAAAACGAATCCGGAGGCCAAACTGGCGGAAGCGCATTGTGAGATAGCCAGGCAATACGGTTTTTCCAATTGGCGCGCGCTCAAGGCGCATGTCGATTCTTTGACTGTCGACGGGAAGCTAATCGAAGCCGCGCGGACAGGCGATATTGCCACGCTCACCTCGGTGCTCGACCAAAATCCGGAAAAGCTCTATCTCCGCATCCCTCCGTATGAATGGACGCTATTACATGCAGCCGCGCACAACGGACAGTTAGCCGCAGTGGATCTGCTGCTGAGGCGTGGCCTTGATGTGAACACTCGCGAAAAAGGTGACAACACTTATGCGATGCATTGGGCTGCGACGGCCGGTCATTTGGATGTCGTGAAGCGTCTGGCCGATGCTGGCGGTGACATTGTCGGCCATGGTGACGACCATGACCTCGAGGTCATTGGTTGGGCTATTGGCTGGGATGGGTGCGACGACGCGCCGCACCGTGCCGTTGCCGAGTTTTTGATCAGTCGCGGTGCGCGGCACCACACCTTCTCCGCGATTGCGGCGAACCTTCCGGATGAAGTTCGCCGCCTTGTGACTGAGGATCCACCCATGCTCAGCCGCCGCATGAGCCGCAACGAAAATCATCAGACTCCACTTCACTATGCTGTGCAGCGGAAACGCGCAGAGATCGTCGCGCTGTTACTAGAGCTCGGAGCGGACCCACTGGCTGTTGATGGTTCCGGTTTCCCGGCCGCTGTATATGCCACTGCGCCCGACATCGATCGCCCGGTCATGGAGAGAATCCGTACAATGCTCGTGGCGGAACTTGATAGCGCCGTACGCGGGCATCGCGACTTACGCCTCCAGATGATGGACCTGGTTGCGGCACTCGCACTGGGAGACTGGGAATTGGCTGCACGACTCGTCCGTGAGAGTCCCGACCTGGTAAATCGAGGCGCGCTGCACCTGATGGCAAAACGGAATGACGGTCAGGCTGCAAAGTGGTTGCTCAACCATGGTGCCGATCCGAATGCCCGCTGGCCCCATTGGGACTCGGAGGTTACACCACTTCATTTGGCCGTCTTCGCCGATCATCCAGCGATAGTGCGACTGCTGCTTGGTGCGGGCGCCGATCGTACTATCCGGGATAGTAAACACCACAGCGATGCGCTCGGCTGGGCGGATTTCTTTCATAGGAGCGAGATAGCTGGAATGCTTAAGGCGGGCGCTAAGAGTTAAACATAGGATCTTACTTCGGTGGCCTTCTGTCAAGTGATGCCCCGTGGCGTTCCCAGTGCCCATTGTCAGAGTTTGAGCAGCAGAACTCGTTTGTAGGTTACGTGAACCGAAGCGTTGGCCCTTAGCAATTTTCAGATCGATCCACCTAACGGCGAAGGTGCCCGCCGCGTTTCTCAGTGCTCGAAGCGCTGTGCCGCGAACTCAAGCGTCAGAAGCGATGAATGTACGATGGCGTATTGGTTGCGCGAAGACGATGTTGTGAGGACCACGCCGTAACTGCTTCTCAGGTCTCTGCAGACCACGATGGTCGATGCTGAGCGTATTCACGGGGATAGGTCCTTTCGGTCCAGCGGCGGCTACTTAAATGTGGCAACCAGCGCTGAAAGTGCTTCCGCGATTGAGCGCTTGCCGTCCAGATGGGGCGCCCAATGAATAGCCATCCTCTCCTGGCACGTGGCCCCGCACTGATCGTGTAAATTCTCGGTTCTGCGAAGTGCTTGTATGCGATCCCGCTTGCCTTCAATTCGCGCGCGGTGAGCTCGCCGGCCGTGTACAACAGAACAGCGTGCGGTAACTGTGGCGGCACATTGATACCCTGCTCTCGCGCCGCGTCAAAGATGGGTCGGGCAAGAACGCTGCCCCACGCGTGCGATCGTTCATGAAACAGCATCTCTAGGGCCGCGTATCCGCGATAAGCCTCGCTTGTCGAGGAAATCACGATGTGTGTCACCGGGCCCGCCTCGTATGCGCCGTTCGGGTGCGCGCACACCGAAACATCCACCCAGACCGGGTTATCCGGCTTCGATACGTCGTAGACACGCGCGATGGCCTCGTTGAGCGCCGCTCCGTGGCGGTCGAGCCAGTGGCCGGACGGCCGCGATCCATTCCCGGTTCGCCCGTCGTGAGCGGGCCACCAATATTTGCGGTAGATTGGCATGAGCCGTTCGAGGGTCGCCCTCACGCCGCTGGAGATTGGTAAGCCGTCGAGGCTCGTCCGCGCCTCCGCCGTTCGCAGGGCTTCTTTGATCGCAATCAATTCTTCATTAAAGATTAGATTACTCTTGGAGTAGGGCGCATAGAATTCGATCTCTGCGCTGAACAGGAATATCAGGAGTCCGGCCCAATCAGAAGTATTTCGCAGGACCATGGGACAAGTCTCGCGGAATTATTGGGCGATGGTCAGTGCGGAAGAGAGGCGCGAACGGGCGAGAAAGAGTGCGCAGGCGCGATGGAGCCGGTGAGCCGAGACTGAAGCATGAGCCGCCTTCTCACGGGACCACCTTTCGATAACGCCACTTGCGCGTTATACGGCAACCTAGGTTCAAGCCGGATTACCCTGAGGCATGCCTTCTTCAGGTGACTTTGTGCAGCAACGGCACCCCGATCCTCGTTCCACCGGGGGAGTTGATCCGACTTGCCCTGAACCAGGACGATGAACATGCAGCTTGGGAACCGGTCGTGGTTCTTCATTGCAGAGGTACGCCGGAAGTTTTGGCGGAAGCTGAACATCTGTGCTTCAGCTCCGTCTGTAAGGAGCGAGTCTTAGGCGCAAACATACTTGGTCAGCTGGGCGTACCAGACAGAGCCTTTCCTGAGGAGTGCTTCCGTGTCCTTGCCGAGAGGTCGGGCGTGGAGCGCGATGCGAACGTGCTCGAAGCAATAGGAGTGGCGTTCGGCCATCTAGACGACAAACGAGCGATTCCCCTGCTCGTGCCCTTGAGTAAGCACCAGGACAAGGACGTACGTTTCGGCGTGGTTCAGGGGCTCTTGAGGCATCCTGACACGACCGCCATAGTTACGCTCATCGAGTTGACAAAGGATGAGGATGAGGAAGTTCGCAACTGGGCCACGTTTGGCCTTGGGCACGCAGTAAACACCGATACGACTGAAATTAGAGCCGCTCTTTTGGAGCGGGTGACTGACTCACATGACGAGACCAGAGGCGAAGCACTGGTCGGGTTGGCACGGCGAAAAGATCCAAGGGTGCTCGAGCCAATCATCCTGGAGCTGGACTCGGAACACGTTGGCCTGCTGGTGTTGGAAGCGGCCGAGGCTCTTGGCGACCCAAGGCTATTTCCTGCGCTCTTGCGCCTTGAGCATGACTGGCAAGGCGACCACGATCAGCATGTGGAAAGGTTGAGAAGCGCGTTGCGAAGCTGTTCCGTTCTTGAACGCTCCTGATCTGTGAACACAGGTTCACGGCGCAGTCAGAACAAGCGGCCGAGGAGTCGCCGTTCCGTCCCTGTGACTACTGTGATATCGCCGCCAATTTTAAAATGGCGCAATGCGCGTTACGCGGCAACTGACCGGTTGCTGCCCTCCCGTCCAGGGGTGCGCGTCCTTTTATCGGGTTCCGGCTGGCCACATTCCGGTGGCCGTTTTCCAAGCCCAACTAATGGTATGGTCCGCCGCTTCTACTTCACAGCAGTGGAGTGTGGAGGTTGAGGAAGGCCTGTGTTGCAAATCGCCGCGGATGATCTGTTAGCGTGAGCTCGATGGTTTGCAAGCGAGCAGCACTATTCCGAGGGCGACATTTTACGGATGAGATTATCGTGCTCTGTGTTCGCTGGTACTTGCGCTACTCCCTCAGCTATCGCGATTTGACGGAGATAATGTGCGAGCGGAACCTCGCCATAGATCCATCTACGATCTGGAGATGGGTGCAGTGTTACGCACCCGAATTGAATGAGCGAATTCGCCGAGAGCTGAAGCCGACCAACGGTTCTTGGCGAACAGATGAGACCTTCCATGAGATGCCTGGTGATTGTCAAACAATTCTCTCCTGCGCGGTAACAAATGTTCTTTGCTTCTGCCGTTCTGTTTTGTACTGTTCGGACTTCTTGTAATGCTTGTCGTATTTCTGGTCCGGAGGCTTTTCTTCGTCGGCCGTTTCTTCTCTTACTCCGTCCCCGCTTCCATCCGCACTGGCTTTGTGCCCACGCTTGGGTGAGTTGTGCTCGTTGGGGTTCGTTCCGAAGTCGGTGCTGCGATCTATATAGCGGCCTCTCGGGCCTGGTTTCATCCCGCAGTCACCGGAACGCGGCTTCGGCCCACGCTCTCAAAGCGTTTCCGTCACTTTCCTGTGTATACCTCTCTTTTCTCTCCTATTCCTAAACTGTGGCTGCGGGAACACCGTAAAACGGTTCATAGGGCTCCTGGGTCACCCAGAGCCGATGGAGGAGCACGGCTAGCTTACGAGCGACAGCCACGATCGCTCGTTTCTTCGCATTTTTTCCTCCACGTTCTGCTAAGCTCAGACCCCAACGGCGCAACGCTGTATCCGCGCCAAAGACACCTAACACGTGTTGCGCACATTCAACCAGGAGCGTGCGCAGATAGCGGTTTCCGGCTTTGGTGATTCCTAACTGCGGGTCTCGTTCACCGGACTGCTGTTGACGTGGTCGCAGTCCCAGATAGCAGCCCACATCGCGGCTTCTGGCAAATCGTTTTGCATCGCCGATAGTCAGCACAAAGGTAAGAGCCGTGACCGGCCCTACACCCGGCACCTTGCGCAGCAAGGTGACTTCTGGGTATTGCGTTTCGGCCAGATGCTCCACGCCTCGGTCGGCCGATCGAATCTGTTGGGTAAGGGAAGCAATCTGCTCGAGCAAGGGCGCAAGCAACGTATGATACTCGGTCGGCAACTCCATGCGGCATCGGGTGACAAAGCTATCGGTCGAGCAAGCAGAAAGGCGATAGCCAAAAGGCTTGATCAGGCCGCGGACAGCGTTGATGGCCAGTGATCGCATGCGGATAAGAACCGCACGAGTACGAATTACCAATAAATTCGCCTGTGTCCGACTATCCCGATGAACAATCGGCCGGAGAATTGTCGGGTCCACGCGGGCGTAACGGGCAAGCTTCTCAGCATCCGCTTTGTCCGTCTTGCGATCGCTTGTCGAGATGGCCTGCAGTTCCCGAGCGTTGGCCACCAGAACTTCATGGCCTAACTCAGTGAGCAGCTCCTTCGCCCAAAGGGAATGAGTGCCAGCTTCCATCGCGATTCGGGCTGGAGCTAACGCCGCGAAACGCTGCGTGAAGTTATGTGGACTGCTCTTTAAGCGACTTTGATCGAGGATCTCGCCATTGGCATTCAACACGCAGATCTGACTCCAGCGGTCACCCAAATCAATGCCGATCGTAACTAAGTCAGTCACGCTCTTGTCGCCAGCAGAATTCCTTATGGGAAATGGGATTGTTTTGCTCATTCCTGGTCTCCTTATCAGCAAAGCCTGACAGGTAGTTCGGTTGTTTCAGAAAACCTGGCATCTCATCCCATCTATGTACGCGTCGCGGGGCGCTGGACCTATCTATATAGAGCGGTGGACTCGACCGGCGCAACGATTGATTTCTTGCTTTCAGAGACTCGCGATCTGATTAGTGCCCGGCGCTTCTTCCAGAAGGCCCTTGCCGCTCCTGGACATCCTCGCCCGCGTGTCATCAATGTGGATGGAAATCCTTCTTACCCCACCGTTATCGCGGAGCTTAAACAGCAGCGCGTGCTGGGTAGAAGATGCCGCTGTCGCATTGTTCCTTATCTCAATAACATCGTGGAGCAGGATCACCGCTCGATAAAACGACGGGTCAACGCTAGTCTCGGCTTTCGTTCCCTCGACGGCGCCCAACGCACGATTCAAGGATATGAAGCGATGCACATGATTCGCAAAGGGTAAGTTCGATGGCTGGTAAAAGGCGCTATTGCCGAGCAAGTCCGCTTCATCAACGTCACTTTCGGCATCGCGGCGTGACTACAGCAAGAAGCCGTAAGGCGCTTCATTTCCCATACAGCTATTTGCAACAGATCCATCGCTCCCAGCGCTGGAACACATATAGGACAATGGACATGAAATGAGCGCGGCAGCAACATCGACCACAGTTGCAGAATTCCTCAAGCTGCCCGAGCCGAAGGCAGGACACTACGAGCTGCATCATGGGGAGGTCGTGTTAATGGCGCCGCCTAAGTGGGGCCATACACAAATTCAAGAACGAATTCGACAGCTATTCGAGAAGCTGATCGAAGATCGCGGTGTCGTTCTGGTGGAGCTTGGCTTCCAACCGAGTTCTGACTATGAATTCTGGAGAGCCGATGTCGGCGTCGTACGGAAACAACGGGCTGACCAGATCAAGGCGGACGAATATCTGCAAGGCGCGCCGGACATAGTAGTTGAAGTGTTATCCCCCAGCAATACAGCTGATGAGATCAATGAGAAAAGGGCGGTAAGTCTCGAACATGGCTGTTCGAGTTTTTGGGTGGTCGATGCGAAGCGCAAAGAGGTCAATGTGACTGAAGGTGATATCACCAGACGGTATGCTCAGCCGACAGCGATCCCTAGCGATATCGTCGGAGGCAGCATCTCAATAACGGATATTTTCCGCGGTTTATAATTCAGGCCGGCTACGATCGGTTGTGCTCTTCGTGGTTCTGGTGCATCTTTGGCCAGTGATAGATGAGTTCTCCAATTATGGTAATAGGCGCAATAAGCCATGAGTGTGCGACGTAGAGAGCTCTCGCTGAACACAACAACATGATCCAGACATTCGCGGCGAATGGAGCCAATGAGCCGCTCCACATACGCCCGGGAGAAAGTCACCGACTGCGCCGCATTATGACGGTGCGCACAAACGTTTTCGCGTAACCCACCCGTACCATCCGCTATTTGGGCAGGAGTTCGACCTGATCGAATATCGCAACAACTGGGGAGAGGATCGTGTGTACTTCCACAACGCCGAGGGCCTACTGGAGGCGATACTGGCAAACTGCACGGACGTCCGAAGTGTCGATCCGTTCATTGCGATCTCCGCTGGAAGGTCGTGGTTCCGCTATGAGGATCTGATCCGATTGGCGGACCTGATCGAAGGGCTGTTGCGACGATAGTCTGTAAAGCTAATAATGCCGCATGTGTAAAGTGGAATGCGCCGTTGTCCGCCACGCAGCCGCGGCTCAAAACAGGCTATACAGCAACACAGAGCCTCGCCAATGCAGGTCGCCATGGCAGAAAACACTTGACAATGTGCACAGAAACGGCGTAATTATATTGACAGCCCTGTTCGTGGTGCTGTGGCCTTCCACCATGCTCAAAAAAAAGCCAGCGGATCCGAAACGGGAAAGCCTGCATCGGCATGGTTCGCTCAACCGGCGTCCGCAGGATGTCACCGACGAGCTGTTTATCGGCAGCGATTTCTTCGATCCCCGCGACTTGGTGCAGGTCAAGTACGAGATGCTACGCCGCGTGCAGGAGGATGGCCACGCCATTACCGAGGCCAGCGGCAAGTTCGGCTTCTCCCGCCCTTCGTTTTATCAGGCGCAGGCTGCCTTTCAAGCCAATGGGTTGGTGGGTCTTATCCCTCGCAAACGCGGTCCCAAGAAGGCCAACAAGCTTACTGCCGAAGTGATCGAGTTTATTCAGCAAGCTTTACAACAAGACGCCTCATTGCGCAGCGCGGACTTGGCGGTTCGGGTCAGGGAACAGTTCGACTTCGCCGTTCATCCGCGGAGCATCGAGCGCGGGCTGGCCCGTCATCAAAAAAAACTCCAAATGCCAAACTGAGGGCCCTGCTCCTGCCGAAAGCAATCATCAACTGGCTGCGCACTATGAGCAACTCCGCAAGGACGCTCTTTCATTGCCTTCTGAACCCGCCAAGAGTGCCGGTTTGGCGCTGTTCCTCAGGGACGGAATGATTGCCTGGATGCGGGCTTGGTCTTCGTGTATGCAAGGACCTGACAGGGAACCGGCTCAGCGTTTCCTGGCGACACATACCATGCTGGGTTACCCGCTTGAGATCCGATCACAAATTGCAATCATCTTGGCAGGCATACTTCTCAATCAACGATGGGAGGCTAACCAGTGAGGTCAGATGCTCACCAAAAAGTAAATGCGGGTCACTTGAAACGCGACGCCTACTTGTACGTTCGGCAGTCTACGATTCGCCAGGTCTTCGAGAACACGGAAAGCACGAAGCGGCAATATGCTCTCCGCCAACACGCTATGGCTCTGGGCTGGCGCACCGAACAGATCATCGTCATCGATAGTGATCTGGGGCAATCTGGCGCCTCGGCCGTGGATCGCGTAGGCTTTCAGCGACTGGTAGCTGACGTAGGTATGGGGAAGGCCGGGATCGTACTCGGACTCGAGGTATCGCGCCTTGCGCGTAATTCCACCGACTGGCATCGATTACTCGAGATCTGCGCGCTGACCGATACGCTGATCCTTGATGAAGACGGCGTCTACGATCCGGCGCATTTCAACGATCGTCTTCTGCTGGGCTTAAAAGGAACCATGAGTGAGGCAGAGCTGCATATTATTAAAGCCCGCTTACAAGGTGGCATTCTCAACAAAGCACGCCGTGGTGAGTTACCGTCCTCTCTCCCTGTTGGTTTCGTCTATAACGCTGTAAGTGCGCCTATTCTCGATCCTGACAAGCAAGTACACGAGAGCATACGTTTCTTGTTCGATACCTTCCAGCGTGTGGGCTCGGCAATGGCTACGATCAAAGCTTTTACGCAACAAGGGCTTTGCTTTCCGCGCCGGCTTAAGAAGGGACCGCACAAAGGCGACCTGTTTTGGGCTGAGTTGACCCATAGCCGGGCGCTACAGGTTCTGCATAATCCACGGTATGCAGGGGCGTTCGTTTACGGGCGCACGCGCACACGCAAGAAAGCGGACGGTAGCGAAACGTCTCTAAAATGTCCCAGGGAACAGTGGATTCTCGTGCCTGGCGTGCATGCCGGATACATCTCGTGGGAGCAATATGAACAAAATCAGCGCCGGCTGCGAGAGAATGCACAAGCGTGCGGACACGATCGGCGCCACAGCCCGCCCCGTGAGGGACCGGCTTTGCTGCAAGGATTGGTTCTTTGCGGAGTGTGTGGTCACCGTATGACCGTGCGCTATCACAGTCGCGGCCTGCGTCCCATTCCCGACTACGTTTGTCAGAAGAATGGAATTGAGCATGGTAAAGCAAATTGTCAGACGATCAAGGGGGAGCAAATCGATAACACGATTAGCGACCTGCTGCTTCAGACACTGACGCCTACGGCTCTCGATATCGCCCTGGGAGTGCAGCGGGAAATCCAATCTCGCATCGAGGAGGTGGACCGTCTACGGCGCAAGCAAGTGGAACGCGCGCGATATGAAGCAGATCTCGCGCAGCGCCGTTACATGCACGTGGATCCGGCGAACCGGCTGGTTGCTGATACCTTGGAGGCCGAATGGAATGAAAAGCTTCGCGCATTAAACGCGGAGCAGGAAGAATATGAGCGATTACGGCAAGCTGACCATCTCAGTATTGACCCTGCAAAGCGAGCGCGCATTGGAACTCTAATCGGCGATTTCCCGCGTTTGTGGCAAGATCCTCAAACTCCAGATCGCGAAAAGAAACGCATGATCCGATTGCTGATCGAAGACGTGACCTTAATCAAGAGCGACGAAATTATCGCGAATGTCCGCTTCAAAGGTGGCGCTAGCAAAAGCCTCACGTTGCCGCTGCCGCTTTCTGCGCCGATGTTACGAAAGACGGATGCCGCCGTCGTCGCTGAAATCGACCGATTATTGGATCATCACACCGAGATGGAGATTGCCACTATTCTGAATCAGAAAGGCTTTCTATCAGGCACGGGGCAGCCATTCAATCCGATGATCGTCACCAATGTTCGCCGAAATTATCACCTGCAGCCCCGGTTCACACGTTTGCGCAACCAGGGCATGCTGACGACTGGGGAAATGGCTGCGCTATTTAATATCGCGCTACGCCTGGTTAAGACTTGGCGCGACAAAGGCCTGTTGCGGGCGCATCGGTACAACGATAAGGACCAATGCCTCTATGAGGTGCCCGCAGATGATTTGCCTGGCAAGTTCAAAAGGAAGCAGCCTTACCTGCTTGCAAAAGCAAGTACGGTTGCACCTGCTAAAGGAGTGCAGTATGAAACCTGAGCCCGCTGCCAAGGAGAACGGGGCGCCGAAAGTACCTGTTTGATTCCCATGGCGTTTACTTGGCTGATAAACTCCTCGCCGAAGATCCGATCGCGGTCGCGCAGCAAGTAACGCGGCGGGAAGTGTTGCGAAATTGAAAGTGAATACGGCAATAACCCGGCAAGGGACGGACCATCAGGCAGCGAGCGCGACCTCGAAGAGACCGGTGATGAATGCGGCCTGGCCTAGAATGTCGTCCTTCGGTAACCATCGAATCTGTCCCTTGCGAATCATGTTCGCAGTTTCGATACCCTGAATCGTCCGCCAGTCCGAGTGAAATGACCGGAAGCCCTGCATGGCTCGAACCCGTCGTTTGATCGCTCGATGATCTTGCTCAACGATTGTCCTCCGCAATAATGTCATCGAGAGGCTCACGCTGCCTCTGCCCAATCATACTCGTGATGCAGGCCGCCGAGGATCGGTTTGGCGATCACACGGAAAGTCGAGGATAGTTGAGCCGCTTGCTTGAAAGCAGCTGGAGCCTGTTGGACTTGATCAGGAATGCTGGGTCCCAAGGACCGATGCGGGCGGCCAGCATTGTAGTGACAGGCCCACTCACGAAGGGTTCTCCGCAAATGAAATGCGTTCAGCGGAATGACATTGTCCAGGCATTCGCGTCGTATGCTTCCAATCAGCCGTTCGCAATGAGCATTAGCAGTGGGCGTACGAACGGGCGATCGCAGTACGTGGATACCCCAGCTTTCGACCTGTGGTCCGCAAAAATTGGATGTGAGTGTATTTTCTGATAGCTCAATAATTTGCGGGCCGGACGAAATCAGTTAATCCACCCTTTTTTAACAGTTAAGAGTCGTCGGCCAACTTGCCCTTTCGGCTTCCCAATTGGTTTTTGCGGACTACAGCGATGCGCGACGCCGTCTGCCGCTATCTTGAGCCTGTGATCTCGAAATCGAAAACGACTGCAATCAGAGACGATCGTTCGCAAAGAGTGTAGATCGGTTGCATACCACAGATGGGGCGGCACGCGACATGCTTTTCGTCTAGCTCCTCGGGATCGAGCGCGATGTATGTATTCGGCTGCAGCCGAATACCGATAAACGCCGTCTCGCGTCTGCAACGCGCTGGGACCTTCATCGCGACTCATAAAGCTGGGTCGTGTGTAGTCAGCCAGCGTAGAGGAATAAATAGGTTCCAGGCTCGAGACGGATTAACAAACAGTACGCCGTGAGGATGTATCGGATCAGCAGCGGTCGACGCATCGGTAAATGGCTCCCGAACAAGTACTGTGTGACCGCAGTCACCTGATGTTCAGCCCCCGATGTGAACCCAGGAATACTCTTGCAAGGAGCCGCTCACTGGCACACCGGTTGTAGGTGTGTTTCGACGCTTCTGTCTACCGGTCTTCGACAGCTGGCAAAATCCACTTGGACACATAGTCTTCGTTTACCGGAATTTTGGAATTGTCGTTGTAGTTGCCGCCGTAAAAGCCAATAACCAAGTCGAGTGCAGGAATTCCAATCGCATGCTGCCCACCGTTGCCACTCGCGAAGTAACCGTGGACGGTTCGCCCTTTGTATGGATAGTCCAGTATCCACCAAAGATATCCATACTTCGTTCGCGCGGCTGCGGACGATTTGTGCGGCGATGTTGCCATCCGGCACCACTCCGGCGAAAGGATGCGGCGGCCTTTCCATGTCCCCTCATTCACGTACAACTGAGCGAGTTTCATGAAGTCACGCGGCAGGAATCGCGCTCCCCCTCCCATTTAAGTGTCGCCCGCCGGTGTGATGCCGAAGTAATAACGCTTGATTTCGAGCGGCTGGGCCAATAGATCTTGCATCAGTTCTGGCAGGGACCGTCCTGAAGCGCGTTGGAGAACGCCGCCGGCTAGATTCGCGCCACCTGTGCAATAAGCCACTTTTTCGCCAGGGTTGCGGATCAGGTTCAAGGCCATCGTGAACATGTAATAGTCGGGTTCCCCGTTCTCGTCCACCATGGCGTCCTCGCGACGGGGTGAGTTGGGATCTCCATCGTTACAGTCCAGTCCAGAAGACATTGTGAGCAGATGCTCAAGCGTTAGCGTGCGTTTGCGGGGATCAAGGTCAGGAGGAAAGTTGCCGCCATTCATGATCTCGTAAACCGGGCTGGATACTTGCAGTGGAAGTCCAGCCGTGATCGCAGCGCCTATCAACGTCGAGGTTAAACTCTTTGCTGCAGAACGCATATCATGTGGCTTCTCGCGGCTTTCGCCATGAAAGTATTCTTCCAGAACCAGTTTGCCGTGACGTGCAATCAACACGCCATGGACTTCTGGAGAAGCGGCGGAATCCATCGGAGTGTCAATAATCATCTGGACGAACTTCTCTATGCCTGCCCGCGAGATGCCCACGTCTTCGAGTGATGCGGTTCGCCATCCGTCCTCGAATCGGTGTGGTGACCTGTAGACATACGGTACGTTGGCCCGTCCGCGCGGGTAAAAGTCGCTCACCGCGTGTGCCTTCACTGGCCTGAAATCGAATTGGTTGCGGCTATCGCGAAAGGAAAGCGACAGGAGTTTTTGGCGAGTGTCGTACCGGCCCACAGCCAACTCACCTCCCTTTTCAGGCCCTTTGTTGGCGGCGAACAGCCTTACTGATTCGCCGTGACGTTCCAGGCGAGCAACCGGGTATTGGGTGGCCCCGGCATTACGTTCGGGATTTCGAATAAAGGCGCTGACCGAACCATCGCGAGAAACCTTGACCATCATATAGAAGGTGAGCGTGTCGTCGAGCGGCGAGACAATTCCACGCCACGTTTCGTGACCATACTTAGTCAGGTGGACGGGGCAACTAAAGTGTGTGGCTTGCGTCCAGTGGCCACGAATCGTAGCCCCCTCCCCACCCGGCTTTCCTTGAAATTTACCCTCACCGTCGGGCAGTTCGAAAGTTATGGAGTCCTCGGCTAGCTTCGCGGGTACGGTCTGGCCCGCGATCTCTGCCTGCCATCGGCCGCTGCGCCTTGTGATCAGCAAAGTCCCCCCAATGTCAGGACCGAAGCGGCGTTTAGTCTCCCAGAGGCCTGCGAGTTCCCGCGCGGGCTCGGCGGGCGGACCGGAACCTGAGTCCTGAGGAGTAACGTTACCCACTGAAAGTGTCAGCGACGCAATCAACGCCAAGCTGCGATTCCTGGTCAGTGGTGAGCCGCGGCGCGCCTGCAAGAGGACTTGGATCAATCTTCGCGTTCCATGGCAGAGACACCGACCGGGACGAAATTCAGTACCTGGCATACAGGGAAATACGACATGGGTGACGAATTAGTTCGCGTCTCTCCTCGCGTCGCCGGTGGGGTGGCACGTCGATCGGGCGTCCCCGCTTTCAGCTCACGCTACTCCTCCCTGGTCGGCATGTGGCGGGTAATCCAGTCGTGCGACTGGCCGTCGGGGCACGCAAATGATCGGTCTCTACGTTGCGCCGTCAGCGGCGAGTTGTCGGGACGAGTCGGGCTGTCCCAACTCAGGGTTCGGGTCCTGAGCTAGTCGCCATCTGCAAAGGCCTGCTTCCATTGCCAATCCAAAACGGAATCGGGTAATCTGGGAAAGTCGCGCTAAGGACGCCTCGGCATACATTTTGCCGAAAGGGCAATGCCCGCCTGCAGAAACCAAACTGGAGGTGCGTGCAATGAGTCTCGAAAACTTCAAAAAACAAGCCAAGCTCCTGGTTCGTTGGCACCGAGAACGGAACTACTCTGTGGGCAGCCGAATCCGCCAACTTTCCCGTTATGAAGATCTGACAGATACTGAGGCCTTGGCTCTTTCCTTCCCACTGAATGAGGCCCAGGAAATCATTGCGCTGGAGCAAGGCTGCAACAGTTGGGCGGAACTCAAGCAAGGCTTGAAGAAAGCACCGAAGACTTTTCGGCGAGCCCCCGGCGCGTTAAAGCTGACGAAGGCAATGCCGGTGCTTTATGTGTCGGATGTGCATGCAGCAGCCGATTTCTATCGCGACAAGCTCGGATTTACAATCGACTTCCTCCACGGCCAGCCTGCGTTCTACGCCTCCGTCAGCCGTGACGAAGCCTGCATCCATCTGCGATTCGTACATCAGCCTATGTACGTCGCGGGCCTTCGCGAAAAGGAGCAGGTGATTGCTTCTTTTCTGTCGGTCGCCAACGTGAAGGGACTTTACACGGAATATCAAACCCGCAAAGTCCCCGTCATTCAACGACTAAAGAAAGAGCCGTGGGGCCAATCCTCGTTCATCGTCTCGGACCCGGACGGGAACGCTCTCTGCTTCGCCGGATGAACTAATCGTAGAGTCTCTGCGTTTGGTCGTGCGAGCGGATCGCGATGCGAGCACTCCTGATCGCTACTACGCCGTTTTGCGCGACCGATCCTGACTGGGATCGAACAATAGCAGAACGAATTGCCCTAGAGTCGGCTCACAATTGTCCTTACTCGTGGCCTGGCATGTTCATGTGCCGCTTCGCTAACCTTCCTCAGGTGGATTGGCGTCGGTGAGGGAGTCCCTTTGCCGAGGACTCGGCTCCCGGTGGTTCACGGAACGGTTCCACCGAAATGCGCTTGTAACATACTTCCAGCACGGTCAGGGGCACTGTCTGTATAACAAGAATGCGGCGAGTGGTTGCTCGGGCATTGTCTGCCGAAGGTGGCTTTAACGTGAATTGCACAGCTCGCCACATTCGGGAGTGCGCAGGAGTGATCGCCGGATACCAGGGTGCTTTGTAGCGCGATCTCGACAGACATGCGTCACGAGGGCGCACTCCCTCTTGGAAGGAGATGCGCTTATGATCACTCTCAGTGTCGACCCACATCCGGGCAGTCACACGGTAGCGGCTTTGGACCCCAATGGGGCCACATTGGCCAGCATCACAGTTTCCAATACAGCGGAAGGCCTTTCCCAACTGCACCAGTTTGCAGTTCCGTTTGCTCGTCGTCGTTGGGCAATCGAAGGAGCGGGCAATCATTTTGTTGCTGTGCTCGTGGGTCAACTGTTGGAGCGAAGCGAGATTGTTTACTCGATCCCCCCGAGCCTGACCAGCCAATACCGAGCTCGCCGAGGTCGAAAGAAAAACGATGTCGTCGACGCAGAAAACGTTGGCCGGGCTTTGCTGGCCAACCCCCAATTGACGCCTCTTCACAACACCGAACAACAACGGGAGTTTGCAGGAGCTGACGCGCGCGCAGCGACGCCTATCTGAACAACTCAGGGCCAATCGCGGCGCCTTGCAAGAACTCATGGCAGAATCAGCGGTGCGTAAAATCATCGAGCAAGTCATTGCTGTTTTGCTGAAACAGCTAACAGCCCTGGAAAAGCAGATTCAGGCGACAATCCACGCTGTAATGCCATCATTGTTGAAGCTTTCAGGCGTGGGTCCTATTGTGGCTGGTGTCTTGTTGGCCGAAACAGGAGATCCTAAGCGCTTTGCCGGTCCGCACCATTTTGCGAGTTACTGTGGAGCAGCGCCAGTAGAAAGAGGTAGCGGGCAAAATCGTCGCATGCAGATCAATCCTGGCGGCAATCGTCGTCTTAACTGGGCTCTCCATATTGTGGCCATGGTCCGGCTCCGGATAGATGGGGGCCGATCGAAGAGGTTCTTGGAGCAAGCGCAGCTTCGTGGAAAGACGAAGCGATCTGCCTTGCGACTTCTTAAAACCTACATCGCTCGTGAACTATTTCGAGTTCTCTCCACGAGACAGCTTCATTCGCTACCAGCTGAAGCGCATCCTATCGGCTAAACTGGGGCTGCGTATCAGGGTCGCGCCTGGTACGTGCCCATGGCTGACGCGACGGACTGGCTCCGAAGCAATCGGCTAACTAAGCCCTCCGGGAAACTGTAGGGCTCTTCATAAATGTATTGATTTGGTGAAGCTCCGGAGCGAGGCCATGGGAAGTCAACGCGAAGACAGCCGCGCAGCGGCTACCCTTATGTTTTTTGGTCGCCCGTTCAGAGGTTCAGATAGAGCTGAGGCCAGGGTGCAATAATGCGCCGCCTCCCAGGTGCACCTCTTATGTGCTTCCAAATAACCAATTTTCTACTTGACACCGATATACCAGGTTCACGTTGCGGTGGGGAAGAGGTTATGTAGATCTGGAGCCGTACTGCCTGCGAGGGCGCCGCGCCAAAATGCATTTCCAAAGTGAACTTAGGCAGCGATGATCTGCTTCCATGTCTGAAATCGGCGCTGCCTTTCCGCTTGGTAGCATGCGGCAGGGAGCAGATGTCGTTTCGGTCGAAAGTGGGCAGACACAATATCGTGTATCTCCAGAAAACGTTGCGCATGCTCCGGCGACTTGAAGCGTTTCATACGGCGCTCTCGTTGTCGCGTCGGCTGATGTGAATTCTCGGCTCTATTGTTTAAGTACCGGCTTTGTCGGTGGGTCACTCGAGGCAGGATTACTCTCTTGGCAGCGCCATAGCTTCGAAGCTTGTCGGTAATGATCACGCGAGGGCGGCAACGACTGGTTGCCAAGAGCCTTCGGAAGAACCGCATCGCAGCAAAACGGTCTCGCTTCGACTGAACCAGAATGTCAATCATGGCGCCATTCTGATCGACAGCCCGCCACAAATAATGCTGCACCCCGTTGATCTTCAGGAAGACTTAATCCAGAAACCATTTGTCGCCCAACCTGGGCCGTCTCCGCTTCAGTTTGGCCGCATAGGAAGAGACAAACGTATCGCACCAATGCCGGATCGTCTCATAGCTCAGATGGATTCTCCATAAGCCATCATCAGTTCCACTTCTCGCAGACTCACCGAAAGATTAAAATACAGCCATACGCATTGAGAGATAATCTCCTCCGGAAATCGATAACCGCGGTACGGATTGGCTGGCACTCCCCCAGAATCATATCTGCTCGCCGTGACAGTGCCCACGCTTGGCATCGTCCGGAGGCCATCGGAAACGGCTTCTCGTAGAGCCAAGATCATATTCACTCGACCACAAATCGGCCAGACCTGGCGAACAATTCGTGCCATTTCGAGGTTTGCAAACTCGCGTATTTCCACTCATCTCAGGAACTGTACTTCGCCCCGTCGTCTGGTTCCTGCCCCACCCCAATGGTGCTTCGTCGCCGGTCGTCGACAAGCAAGACGAAGTTTCGGCTCTGCGAGACGAGGCCGACCCGTCGCTGTAAAGCGGCTGTCGCAAACGCGGACAGGGGCTCACCCCTTTGACGAAAGGTTTCCTCTGCCATCTCGAGGGTTCATCTGGAAAAGTGCTCCTTCCATCAATCCTCGCGAAGGGGTAACGCGTAGATCGCTCCTCAAACCTGCGCCATACCGCCGTCCGCGAAGAGCCCTACCCCGGTGATATAGCTTGACGCGTCACTCGCGAGAAACACTGCGGCTTTCCCGATCTCGCGAGGGTCCGCCAGCCGCCCCAGGGGGTTTCCCTCGCCCATTGACTGAACCGCAGCGTCGACCTTGTCGGCTCCTGAAGCTGATTCCAGAGCGCTCCTCAAAGAAGGAGTATCGACCGCCCCAGCACTCAGTATGTTGATCCGGACGCCCGAACCCTTGATGTCCTGGATCCAGCTCCGAACCATGCAGCGTACGGCAGCCTTCGCGCCGCCATAAAGACTCATGCCAGGCGGAGGACTAATGGAAGCCGTCGAACCAATAATAACGATCGTTCCACCGCGAGGCAGCAGCGCCAAAGCCGGCCGAATGGAAACAAGATGCCCTTCGCATTGGTATTGAAAGTCCGATCAAACTGTTCTTCCGAGATCGAGCCAAGGGGACTGTTGGCATTGGTTATCGCATTGGCAACGACGGTATCAAGGCGTCCGTGCCTGGCCATCACGGCTTTGAACATCGCCTCCATCTCTACAAGCTTCGAAACGTCGGCGACGATTCCTGAGCTCCTTGGCCCTAGTGTCGCGGTCGCTTCGTGAAGTGTCGATTGACGGCGGCCCGTTACCACGACGCTGGCTCCGTGTTCGATGAACTCCTGGGCGATGCCCAATCCGACACCCTGCCCGCCGCCGGTGATAACGCAAACCTTACCTTCGAGTAATTTGCACATGTTCTTTCCCTTTCCATTCACAACCGCCGTTCAAGCGGGGGCTTCAGACCTGTGCCGTGGGACGGATGACGATTTCGTTGACATCAACCTCAGGCGGCTGCTCGATTGCGAACGCAATCGCGCGCGCGATCGCCGCCGGTGGAATCCCCATCTTTTCCGACCGCTCGACAATTTGGGCCTTAACCCCAGGATTCGTCATGGAATCCGCGAGGTTCGTCTGGACAAATCCCGGCGAAATACCGGTCACGCGCAGCTTATCGCCGGCTTCCTGCCGCAAGGCCTCCGTGATCGTGCGCACCGCGTTCTTCGTGGCGGCATAGACCGCCATGGTCGGTGTGATTTGAATTCCAGCTGTGGAAATCATATTGACGAAATGCCCGAAACCCTGGCGGCGGAACACGGGCAGCGCGGCGGCGATGCCGTATAGAACGCCTCTCAGGTTGATGTCGATCATCTCCTCCCAGTCGTCAACCCGGAGCTCGTCGAGAAGAGAGATTGGGGCAATGCCGGCGTTGTTGACCAGCACGTCGAGCTTGCCAAAGCGCTCGCAGGCCAACTTTATGAGGTTTGCTAAATCGTCGCGCCGTTTTACGTCTGTGGGCGCATAAACTGCCTCCCCGCCCGCTTTAGCGATACGGTCAGCGAGGGCCTCAAGGCGATCCGCTCGGCGCGCGCCGAGCGCGAGCTTCGCGCCGCGCTCTGCGAGGAGGAGCGCGGTCGCCTCCCCGATGCCGCTGCTGGCTCCTGTGATCGCGACGACCTTATCTTTGATTCCCGACATGATGTTCTCCTTTGCACTTTCTGCCATTTGGCAAGATCGATCCCTTCTCAAACTATGCACACTACCGCGAACACCAAAGACATGGACGTTGATGGAACCTGCTGATCGTTCAAATGTCATGGCATGGTTCCCGCGAGGCTGCAAAGGGAACGGACCAGGGACAATCGTTCAACAGACACTGGCGAACGCGCCTCATTGCGGGTATTGAGCGGTTGGCTCCACGTGGATCGGCTCTTCCACATGTTTTCGCGAAGCTAAAGAACTGCCGGCTATGAGCGACGGTGCTCCGGCGAGGAACCAGACGGCGATCAGGGCATCAAAGATCATGCAGCCGAACGACGATGTCCGCATGAAAGGCCAGATCGGATTACCCCAAAGATGGTGAGGAAAGTCCCAGGCGGCATGCATCAGCCAGGCGAGGCCGATATACCGATGTGAGCGCAGACCGCGATAGACAACAGGAGTCGCCAGCGCGGGATAGAGCAACTCCCAGATCCCAAATCCACCGTTCAAGTACACGCCGAGCGCGCCGGCAGCGAAGATCGCATTGAATCTGAGCCGAGTCGGCTCAGGCACGAACGACATGATGAGTACGAAGAGAACGGCGCTAATCGCCGGGCCGACGTAATCCATCGCAAGTAAGGCTGGGTGAGCTGCCACAGACACGGGTTCTTCCTTTCGCCTCAATCGTAGGAAATGCGAGATAATTCGGCCAGTGGCTAAAAAGACAGTCTTCGCAGGATTTAAGCCAACCCGCCGACGGTTCCCGACTGGACCGCACCGGGTGGCGGTTGTGGCGTTTGACGGCGTGGTCCTTGGTGATCTCGCCACGCCTTTGGAGGTGTTCGCGCTCGCCCGGCACGCCGAAGGGCGGCCCTGTTATGAGGTGCGGACATGTAGTCAGCAGCCACAGATCGAGTCCGGGCATCTAACGCTCCAGGTGCCTTGGCGCCTGTCGTCGCTGAAACGCGCCGACACCGTAATTGTCCCCGGAATCGATAACCTCGACCGGCCCATTCCAGAGGAACTCCTTCGCGCGCTGCGAGCCGCCGTTAGCCGTCGTGCCCGTGTCGCTTCAATTTGTACCGGGGCTTTCATTCTTGCGCGGACCGGCGCGCTTGACGGACTCAAGGCGACGACGCATTGGCTCGCGGCTCAGGAATTGGCCCGGCGTCATCCGGCAATCAAAGTTGACCCAGACGTGCTCTACGTCGACAACGGAAACGTATTGACGTCGGCAGGCGCCGCCGCGGGTTTCGATCTGTGTCTCCACCTGGTGCGACGCGATCTGGGTGCCGAAATTGCGGCCCGTGCCGCTCGCGCCGTGGTGATGCCGTTGGAGCGTGCGGGCGGACAGGCTCAGTTTATTGTTTACGAGCAACCTGCTGTCGTCGAGTCGTTGGAATCCCTGTTGCTGTGGCTTGGGCAGAATGTCGACAAACAGCTCTCGCTATCCGCTATCGCGAGGCATGCGGCCATGAGCACGCGAACGTTGAGCAGACGGTTTCTTGAACAAGTGGGCACGACGCCCGTCCGGTGGATTGCGGGCGCGCGTGTCCGCCGCGCACAGCAATTGTTGGAAACAACCAGCCTGTCGATCGAGCAGGTCGCCACTGCGGTGGGATTCAGATCCGCATCCGTGTTGCGGGAACATTTCGGCGGAATCGTGGGAACGACGCCGCTCGCCTACCGGCGCGCCTTCGGGAACTCGAAATCTCTTGAGAGTCGTAGCTCGTCGCGCAGTGCCGGTAGTTCCCGGCCATGAGGTTTTCGGGAATCCACCACCCGTGCGTAAACATGGCACCTTGCGTAATGCCGGCCGTTGAGCGATCAAGTCCCTATGTCAGTCGATAATTCACTTGCCAGCGCCGCGGTTAGTCCGCATGAGGTCCCGATTTCACCAAACCAATCAGCTCCTCGCGGACCCGATGGAGGATCTCTCGCGACAAGTTCGGATCGGACACAGCACGGGAGAGATTGAGCGCTCCGAGGAGAGCGCTGAGAATAAGCAAGGCACGCCCGCGCTTATCCGGGCGCTGGCTCGATGGAAGTAGGGCGCTCAAGAATGCGAGGGTCCGCTTCACCCGTTCGGTGTACAGGGCCCGCGCGGATTTGCTCCCCCGGGTCATGTCGCCTAGTAACGCTCCCATGGCACAGCCGGTTCCCGGCGCATCACGGTGTGCCTCCGTCAGGTAGTTCTGGAGAAGGTGCGCCATGTCTGGCGTATGCTCTTCCCAAACGTCAAGACCCTTGAATGCCGTCGCGAGGGCCTCCACGACCAGTTCATCGCGCGAACCAAAGTGCTTGTAGAAGCCGCCAACCGTAACGCCTGCTTCCTTCATCACGTCAGCGACGCCGATGCCTTCGAGACCGCGTTCCCGAAACCGCTTGGCGGCCACCCTCACGATCCGAGTGTGTGTCTCTGCCTTATCGCTTTTTGAATAACCCATCTGCCATCACCATTTCTTCCCGAGTCCGCATGGATCGCTCCAGACAGAGATAGCTAAAAGAGTATTGTCGTACTCTACAGTGCCTGACTGCAAGCCGTCAACATGTTTCGAACAACTGTGGAACGGCAGAGCGCTCCAAAAAGTTTCATAAAATATCTTGCAACTTCTGGAGTATTGCCATACTCTACAATTGCGACAGGGCAGAGCAAGTCCCTCGCGAGCACAGGAGAGGCAATGAGCAACCTGTCCCCAGAACGAAATAAGGCAATCGTGCTCGAAGCATTCGAGACATTGTTTAACAATCGTGACTACGTTGCGGCGGAACGCTTCTGGTCACCGAAATACATTCAGCACAGCGCACACATAGCACCAGGCCGCGAAGGACTGTTCAATCTCGTCCGCTCGGTGCCGGAGACGTTGCGTTACGAGAACCAGCTCATCATCGCAGAAGGCGATTACGTCATAGCGCATGGCCGCTTCACGGGAATGGGAAGGCCCGCAGCCTGGATCGCAGCCGATATTATCCGGTTCGAAGACGGCCTTCTCAAAGAGCATTGGGACGTTTTGCAGGACGAGGTGACCAAGGCCGAATCTGTGAGCGGCCTTCCCATGTTCGGCGACACATTCCCTAGGTGACAGCCGAAGACAGGGCATCACCCTGAAGCCGTTCGACACCGTTTTTACAAGACCAAGGAGATAGTAACTGTGACTTCATCCGCTGTTTCGAATGAAATATATGTGATTTTAGGGGCGAGCGGGCACACAGGCTCGATCGTCTCCAATTTCCTGCTCTCGAAGGGTCAGAAGGCGCGCGTCATTGGGCGCGACCCGGGGCGACTACAGCGCTTTGTGGACAGGGGCGCGGAGGCGTTCACGGCTGATATGAGCGATGCCGCTGCGCTCACCAAAGCCTTCAGCGGAGTGCGGGCGGCATACCTGCTGTTGCCACCGGCGAAATCCCCGGAAGAGCAGGAGCGAGATAGCGATGCGATCGCCAAGGCCGTGAAGGAATCTGGGATTCGCTACGCGGTGCATTTGAGCAGCTACGGCGCACAGGTTGCGGAAGGCGCCGGCCCAGTCTCGGGACTGCATTCTTCGGAACAAAAACTGAACGCGATCAGCGGTTTAAACGTTCTTCACCTGTGCGCCGCGTATTTCATGGAGAACAATTTGGCCGCGATCGGCACGATCCATCACATCGGGATCTTCGGAAATGCGCTGCTACCCGACCTGAAGATCCCCATGGCCGCGACGCGCGATGTTGGTGAATACGCCGGGCAACGCCTCCTGCACCTGGATTTCTCCGGCAAACAAACGCGCGAGCTCCTTGGGGAGCGCGATCTCTCGATGACGGAAGTTACGGCAGTGATTGCGCGCGGCATCGGCAAACCGGATCTGCGCTATGAGCAGTTCCCGTATGACCAGGTGCAGCAGGCGTTGACGCAATTAGGTGTTCCGCCGAAGGGAGCTGCCATGTACATCGAGATGTACAAAGCCATCAACGCAGGAGTCCTCGTTCCGTTAGAGCCGCGTTCGCAAGAGAACACTACACCTACTTCGATTGAACAATTTGTGCCGGATGTTTTTGCGCCTGCGTATCACAGGCAGGCTTCCGCCGCCTAGGCCCGGACGAGCTTACTCAGAAGGAGGAATCGGTGACAACAACAAAGGCGATTCGGATGGCTTCGCTGGTCACGGCATTCAATGTCCTGGTCGCGAGCGGCTTTTCCATCGCGGCAATCTTCCGTCCGCAATACCTGGTCCCTGCCGCCGTTCCGAACGAGACGTCGTTGCTATTGGCATTGTATGCAGCGGCGCCCAGAATTCCTCTTGCTTTGTTGGTACTGGGGGCGATCTTCAAGCACGCGACGCCTGCATTGCTGCTCCTGGGCTCGCTCGCCGGCGCTCTGCAATTGTTGGATGCCGGTATCGGTCTGTATGAGCATGATCTTGGGAAATGCGCTGGCCCGCTCTTTATCGCTGTCCTCCAATTCTTCGTGGTGTATCTGCTTCAAAAATCCGTGCGGATCACCCCGCAAACCAAGCGCGGATAGGCTCAGTCCCTGGGGTGACACCGGTTTCGCCTGTTTGTAGGCGAGAGTTCCGGGAACCTTGTAAACAGTTCGGACTCGCTGATGGTCAGGAACAGGAGAAATATCTATGAAAAACGCCAAGGAACTCATGCTTGAATACACCGCCCTCTCGTTCAGAGATCCGAAGAAGGCGGCGGAGATGTTTGCCGAAGATGGCGCCTTTGAACTGCCGTATCTTGCAACGTTCGGACTTCTTACAGAGTACAGGGGCCGAGACGCGATCGCCGGCTTTTTCCGATCCGTGCTCGACATCTATCCCGGTTTCCAATTCGAGAATACCAAGGTGCTGATCGATACTCCCGACCAGGTCTTTGCAGAATTCGAGGCCACCGCGGTATCAAGCAAAACCGGACGAACCGTTCATCAACTCTTCTTTTCGCGGCTGGTTGCCGAGAACGGAAAGATCAAGTTGTTTAGAGAAGCTCTGAATACTTTCGAAGTGGCCCGGGCCAACGTACAAGATAGCGCGGGCTTGTTTTGAACAGGACGCGTTAGGTCGTTACGGGCGGCGAGCGCCGGGAACCTCTAGCAACCGGTCTGAAGCCTTGGTGGATGAAAGAGATTGAAGACGTCAGAGCGGGGACCGTTGACGAAGCTGTCTTAAATGGATGATCGCCAGAACCCGTGGCAAGCTCGTCGTGCCGAGTTCGACAATGTTGACCGGGGTTGATCCGAAGGCTGTCGCAACAGTGAACATGGCATCGCTTGAGAGGGCCCTGATGATGATGAACCGCCCGCAGCGGAACGACGAGCCGCAGGGACCGTTCAATCGGTTCAATCGCGTCTATCTGGAAACCGAGGTTAACGTCGCGTGATGAGTGAAAAGCTTCAGAACTATAAGAACGACGCAGAGGTCTATCTGGACGATCTGCAAGTCGGCCAACGATTCACGTCCGGAACTTATGTAATTGAAGAAGCTCAGATCAAAGCGTTCGCCGCGGAATTCGACCCGCAGCCGTTCCATCTCGACGAAAGCGCTGCTCAGGCCAGCATCTTCAAGGGACTGGCGGCCAGCGGCTGGCACACGGCTGCAGTCGCTATGAGGCTTCTCGTCGATGGCGGTCTGCCTTTTGCGCACGGGCTTGTTGGTCTGGGCGGAGAGATAGCCTGGCCCCGGCCGACACGTCCCGGCGATACCTTGCGAGTTGAGAGTGAAATTGTGGAAATCAGGCCTTCGCGCTCGAAGCCGCACCAGGGGATTGTGACGGTTCGAAGTACGATGCTCAATCAAGGTGGCGAGGCAGTTTACCTGCTGACAGCCAGGCTTCTGGTCTTGCGGCGGTCACCGTGATAAATTCCACCCTCTCTTCATCACGTCGGCGACGCCGATGCCTCGAGACCGCGCTCGCGAAACCGCTTGGCGGGCCACGCTCACAATCCGCGCGTGCGTCGCTTGTTTTTCTCTCCTTGAATCGCCCGTATCCAATACTGGTTCTAAGCCTCGTGTATATGATAAGCATCATCTACAAGTGGATTCGCGGGGACTCAACCGGCGGTTGCAAGGGCAAGCTAGACATAGATGCGGCCAACGTAATGTGCTGCATCTCCTGCAGTTGACGCAAAGAAAATAAGATTGCGAAACTGCAAGGTTTTTTGCGATTTGTGGCGTATTACCATAATCCTATGGCCAGGTAGGCAGATCGTTTGGAGAATTGATGAAAACACTGATTGTTGGCACAGGAGCATTGGGTGGAGTCATCGGAGCGCATCTCCTAGCAGCAGGTGCTTCTGTATCACTTGCAACCCGAAGTGCTACCGCAGCAGAAGAGATCAAAGCCTCCGGCCTTCGCCTCACGGGCATCGGAGGCGATTTGTCTACCGAAGCCGGAGAAGTTGCTGCATTGGCTGAATATTCCGTTCCGGGGACATTCGATCTAATTGTTTTGGCGACGAAAGCGCAAGACGCGATTTGACGTGGCGCCGAGCCTCGTGCGGCTACTTGCGCCCGGGGGCACTCTGCTTCCGATCCAGAACGGGGGAGTACCGCTAACGCTTGCCAGTCGGCTCGGGGAGCGATACGTACTCGGTGCGCTCTCGAACCTCACAGCCACAATGCTGAGGCCCGGGCTATATGAGCAAACCAATGCCGGCTACCTTTTGATAGGAGAGCTTGCCGGGGGCGAAAGCGATCGAAGCGAACGAGTGTCTCAGTGGCTTAATCGCGCAGTAAATGTAAAACTAACTCCGAATTTTCAAGGAGCCGTCTGGTCCAAGCTCCTGCTCAACTGCTCGGTTACCACGATTGGGGCGATCGCGGGCCTGACAATGCGTGCGTACATCGATCGACCTGAGGGACGAGAGTTGTTCTCCCGAACGTACGACGAAGCTCTCTCGGTAGCCCTGGCAAGCGGAGTCCGGCCAGAGATGATGCTTGTCGATCCAATCCCACCGGGATGGGACGCACAAAACAGTTCGGGAGAAGCGTATAGTCTGTGGCTTTGTGAAATCCTGACTAGCTATGGCGATGCGAAGGCGTCCATGCTGCAGGACTTCGAACGGAGACGTACAACCGAGATTGCCTTCATCAATGGGTATGTCGTAGACACTGGTCGGCAGTTCGGTGTTAGTACGCCGGTAAATGCCGCAATCGTAGAGATGGTACACGCGATTACACGCGGGCAGAGTTCACCCGATCCCAATCACCTATCGCGAATTCTGCAAACCAGCGTTGACAGAAGCGACGCCTTGGTGTTGGTCCGGCTCAACAACAACGGAGAAAGACGATGACCAAAAAGCTTGAAGGCAAGACCGCCGTCATCACCGGCGGAACAGAAGGTATTGGGCTGGCAACTGCAAAACTGTTCGTTCAAGAAGGCGCCCATGTGTTCATCACGGGGCGCCGCCAGAAGGAGCTCGATGAGGCCGTGAAGGCCATCGGTTCCAATGCGGTCGGTGTCCGGGGAGACGTTGCCAAAATGACCGATCTTGATCTTCTCTACGAGACAGTCGGCAAAGTGAAGGGACGAATCGATATTATCTTCGCCAACGCCGGCGTCGGTGAATTCGTCCCGTTCGGCGACGTCTCCGAAGAACATTTTGACAAGCTGCTCAATATCAACATAAAGGGCGCATTCTTCACGGTTCAAAAAGGATTACCGCTCCTGAACGATGGCGGCTCCATCATTCTTACGGGTTCCGTCGCGAGTATGAAAGGCACCGCGGCCTTTGGCGTTTACGCAGCCAGCAAAGCGGCGATCCGTTCTTTCGTGCGCACCTGGACTACGGATCTCAAAGATCGTCATATCCGGTCAAATGTTGTTAGCCCAGGTCCGATCAAGACGCCGTTGGTGAACCGGCAAGCCCCGGACGTCATTGCGCGGATTGTGTCCACTATTCCGATGGGACGCATGGGCGAACCCGATGAAGTTGCCAAGGCCGCTCTGTATCTGGCGTCCGACGACTCAAGTTTTGTCACAGGTATTGAACTTTTCGTTGATGGGGGCAGAGCGCAGGTCTAAGCGGCTCCCCCGGTTAGGAGAAATGTCAATGATTACTCAACAGCATTTGGCTTCTTTCAAGCACGCGGATCGCGATATATACGCACGGGAGAAGGTCCTGAATTCTGCCATCATTTCCGCCGACATCAGCAGCGGTTGGGAAGAGTATCTTGAGATTTTTGACGCCTTCTACGCAGATCATGTCGAGGTCACCGACGGGACGGGCAGCGGCGCGGTATTTGGCAAGGAGCCGGCGCGCGCACTCCTTTTCAAATTCCTTGTCCCGATTCATGTAATGGCTGAGATTGGCGGCCTGTCGGTAAAGATTCGAGAAAGCCAGGTTCACGGAGACACCGCAGATGAGACACATTCGGCCTGGTCAGTGGATCTGACCGGGGTGTCAGGCAGGACGTGCCACATTTCCTGGTGCACTCTTCGACGATGGGCTGATTCGCGCGTCGTATACGAACGCCATTACGACCACCAGCAAACCGGTGGTCCTCTAACCGGTGACGATCTTCGTCTGAGTCTTTCACCAGCAAGTTTGGCCGATCAACGGCCATCTTAGCCGGGCCAACACTTGTCTTTGTCGCAAGATCAGTACCGGACATGAAAAGAAGCTTAATGCCAACCACCACTATTAGTGCCACCCTGCAGTGGGACGTTTTAGTAACAACCCGCCAGGGCCTCGTCCGCGACCTGCCCCCTGGCAAGGAGCAGTGGACTTGGGTGCCCACATCGGCGACCCTAATCTTCGGCCAGCGGGATGCCGTCCTCGTCGATGCCTTTTTGACGGCCGAGCAGGCTGCGGCGCTGGTGGAGTGGGTCACGGCGAGCGGCAAGAACCTAACCACAATCTATGTCACTCACGGCCATGGCGACCACTGTTTTGGCATAGGAACACTCCTGAATCGATTTCCCAAAGCGAGAGCGGTGGCAACGCCCGATGTGGTGGAATCCATGCGGCGGCAGGCCTCGCCAGAGTACGTTTCGAGTTTCTGGAACGCGCGCTATCCCGGCCAAATTCCGGAACGTCTGGTGATCGCCGAGGAACTCACGGGAAATGTAATCCAGCTCGAAGGGCATGAGCTTGTCGTGGTCGAAGTCGGTCATACAGACACTGACCACACGACGTGTCTGCATGTCCCCTCAGCCGGTTTGCTGGTCGCAGGGGATGTTGCTTACAACGACGTCCATCTTTATCTTGCGGAGTCAAACGCCAACACTCGCCGCGAGTGGATCGCTGCACTGGACGCCATCGAATCGCTGAAGCCGCGGACCGTGATCGCCGGACACAAAAAACCTGAAAAGAATGAGCCTCAGAATTATCGAAGAGACCCGACAGTATATCCGCGATTTCGAACGTTTGGCTCGGATGACCACGACAGCCCGAGAACTTTACGACGAGATGCTGCAGCTTTATCCGAATCGAGCCAATCCGGGCTCGCTGTGGGGATCGGCGCGGGCGGCCAAACCGTAATGCCATAAGGAAGGAAAGGAGAACTGGTATGCGCGCAATGCGAGCAGAAGGATTTAGGGGTCACGAAGATTTGAAGCTGACGGACATTCCCAAGCCGAGCGTGTCGGAGGGACGGGTACTGATAAGGATCACCGCGGCGGGAGTCACGCCACTCGATCACACGATTCTGTCCGGAGGATATCCACGAGCAAAAGCGCCTCTGGTCCTCGGGTCAGAAGGAGCCGGTGTGGTTGAAGACGCGAACGGCTCCGATTTTTCGTTCGGCGCGCGCGTAATGTTCACAGGCCCGTACGGCGTATCCGAAGACGGAGCCTATAGCGAGTATCTTGCTGTGCGGAAAGACAATCTCAGTCTGATTCCGGCGAATATTGACGACGTTTCGGCGGCGGGACTACCGGTGGCCTACCTGACCGCTCATATGGCGCTGAGCCTCGCCGGATTTCAGGCGGGCAAGACGGTTCTTTCGCCTGGCATCGGAGGTTCGGTAGGTAATGCCGTCACACAGCTGGCAAGGGCCCTCGGCGCCAGGCACGCGATATCAGCGACGACGAGCCATGCCAAGGCTGAACACGCCAGAACCCTGGGCTTTGATGAGGTAATCGATCTGTCCACGGACAAACTCGACGAGGGCGTTTATCGCACTACACAGGGCTATGGTTCCGATATTGTGATCGATGCCATCGGCGGCGATATCTTGAGCGACGCTCTTGGCACGCTTGCGATGGGCGGAAGCCTGACGACGCTCGGCTATGCGGCCGGCCGTAAATCGACCATTGACGTTACCGACCTCATCTGGAAGCGCGCCAGCATAAAGAGTTTCTCGCTTTTTGCACAGCCGCCCGAGATGTGGAAGAGTGCATGGAAAGCAATTTACGCCGCACTGGAATCTGGAGCGGTCAAGCCGATCGTGGCCCAGACTTTCGCGCTTGAGGATGCAGCCGAAGCGCTGCGGTACCAAATGGAAGGAAGACCATTTGGCAGGACCGTCTTAAAGATATGACAGCTCTCAGGAGAAAAGTGGCGTGACGCGCTGCATTGTCGAGCAGCAAGTGTATTTGAAAAGAGGAGAAAGTGTCGAATAGTCTCAAAGCCAAGGTCGCGGTCTCATCGGGAGCCCCGTCCGCGATTTCCAGGAGGCTGCGAACGTCTCGGGAAAGACACGTGCAGCAGCAGACCACTCATAGTCGCTGCTACGAGGAGAATCCTTGCCCTGGATTAATCTGACACTGCGACGCGGCGCGCTTACAAAAGCGGTTCAGCATGCCGTGATGGCGAAGCTTACCGATGCACTCATGTTTTGGGAAAAGATCCCCGACAATTCCGAGGCGCGCAAGAAGACTATGGGGTGGATTAATGAAGTCGCTGAAGACTCTGACTACAACAGCGGCACTCCTTACCACGACGATCCTTTTTATTTCATTGAAGTACGCTTGCTCGCCGGTCGTTTCGATACGCTCACCAAGCAACATCTCATCCGGGATTTCACGAAGATCATTATGCTCGCCGGAGGCAAGACCCATTTCTCGGAAGACGCCAACAGAGTATGGGTGCACATCGTCGAACTCCAAAACGAAGACTGGGGCATCGGAGGGCACACGGATTGGCTTCGCGACTACGAGAGCGCGCTGAATATACTCGGGACCGACTTGCAGCCCTCGTAGACGTGCATAATTCCGTTCGAGTTCATCTTAGGTCGCTATATTTCGCGCAGCAGTAATGGGAGGACACATGCCGAAGTCAATAGAAGTGTCTGGTTCTAGTTTGGGGCCGACGGTCCATTTGGAAGTTCTCGATGAGGGCACAATCGCAGTCCTGACCCTGGACGATTTCAAAGGAACCAACGTAATGAGCCAGGAGATGGGAGATGTCTTTAGCCGGCATATCGCTCTCCTCCAGAAAGACGCCGCGGTAAGGGCAGTGATCATTCGGGGAGCAGGAAAGAACTTCTCGATCGGCGGTCATCGCGACATGCTGATCGGCCTGGGAAAGCCCGGGCGCAGCGAGAAGGAACTTCACGATTTCATGCTGGCCTTCTATAACCGTTGGCTTCCAGTTCTCGATCTCCCCGTGCCAGTGCTAGCAGTGCTTCAGGGAGATTGCATCGGTGCGGCGCCGGTATTTGCCTGCGCGGCGGATATCGCGTTCGCGGACGAAACGCTCAAGTTGCAGATCACGTTTGCGGGGCTCGGTCTCTATCCGGGTATGGCGCTGCCGACTCTTCTGACGCGGAAGGTGGGGCACTCTCGGGCATCGTTGCTAACAATGGCCAATGAAATCGTCGCCGGTAGGGAGGCAGAGCGAATAGGACTGGTCGAGCGCTGCGTTCCCGTTGGGGCCGCCTATGAAGAAGCCCTGAAGACCGCGCGAGCAATAGGTGCCTCAGCTCCGTCCATAGTGAGATTGCTCAAGAGAAACCTTGGGATCAAGACAACGGATCTCATCTCCGAACTCAAACAGAACGCTGAACAGCAGGCGAGAGATTTTCAGACCGACGAGTATCGCAACAGGGTCGCTAACTACCTTCCCGACCACTACGCCTAAGTCGACCAGTGTGAAGCAGCAAGTTCGAGACTTCCGTCGGGTCCGTGCGGAGCAGGGTAATCTTGGGCGCGTCAGACAGACCTCGCGAAGTTACAAGCATAGGCGAGGAGATGTGTAAAAGACGCAACGGTTGCAACCGAAACGGATCGGTGGAATTTGACAAAGCCGTGTGAGTGAAAGTGTTTAGACAGATTCAAGAAAGGATAATTCGATGAAGCACAACGCGATATCAATTCACGTCAGAACACGAATTAGTGCGCTGGCGATCATGACAATGTTCATCATGGGAAATGGGCTTATGGCACAAACGAACACTTCGGCAGTTGCAAAGAACATCGTACTCGGCCACGGCGGTTTGGTGGATGGGTCCGGTTGGAAGGACGTTTACAAAGCCCTCAAGAAGGGCGGCCACACGGTTTCGATTGTTCAGATTCCCACCATCTCGCTGGCAGATGACGTGGCGGTAACGAAGCGCGCGATTGCAACGCTGAACGGCCCGGTGATCCTCGTCGGTCACTCGTACGGCGGAGTAGTGATCACAGAAGCGGGCAACGATTCAAAGGTCGCTGGCCTCGTCTACGTCACGGCGTTCGCACCGGACAAAGGCGAATCGGCGGCGTCGCTCATTAAGAATGCACCGCAAGGCGCGTCCGTTCCGCCGATTCTGCCACCTCAGGATGGATACCTGTTCCTCGATAAGGCCAAGTTCCCGGCCGCATTCGCCGCGGATGTGAGTCCAGATGTGGCTTCGTTCATGGCCGATTCCCAGGTCCCGTGGGGCGTCGAGGCGCTCAGTGGTGCGATCACCCAGCCGTCGTGGAGAACAAAGCCAAGCTGGTACCTCGTCACGACCGAAGACAAGATGATCCCGCCTGACGCCCAGCGGGCCATGTCCAAACGCGCAGGCTCGACCGTTGTCGAGGTCAAAAGCAGCCACGCCGTGTACGTGTCACATCCTCAGGTCGTCGCTCATCTGATCGAACAGGCCGCAACGGGCGCCTTGGCGACAGCGAAGGAAAAACCGTAAAAGGCAAACTGGCCGCAAAGTAGACGAACGGCTTAAGGTCATTCGAGCAGACGGAGGCTTCGCACTTCCGGCAGTCGCGAATCCTGCCGTTTTAGCCCGACCGCGGATTGAACTGGGTGCAGAGCGCGAAAGTCTTCTCCAGGTGTTCGATGAAGATGCGTACTTTGGTCGACAGCCGGCGGCTTGCGGGTCGAACCGCAAGGATTGGCACAGTCCGTTCGTACGGAATTAGAAGCCGTACAACAGTACCTTCCCTGAGTTCTGCGGCGAAGAGCCATGCCGGCGTTTGGGCGATCCCCAGATGCTCAAGGACACCCATCCGCATCTGTTCAATATCGTTCGTACGAAAGACTCCTGTGGGGATAACGCGCTTCGCGTCTCGTCCAGAACCAAAGCTCCACGGCTGTACTGAGCCTGCTGTACTGAGCCTCTCTCGACAAAAACGACAGATCGAAAACGCCTGAGTTCGTCCAGTGATTCCGGTGCGCCGTGCCGTGAAAGGTACTGAGGAGTGGCGACAAGAATGATCATCGTCTGCGCGATTCTTCGGGCAACCAAGGTGGAGTCTGGAAGCTCACCTGAGGGGATCGCCAAGTCGAAGCCGTCTTCGATTATGGTTGAGGGACCCTCCGACGCCGACATCTCAACTGCTAAGTCTTGGTAGGCGGCAAAAAATGCAGCCAGCTTTGACACCATGTGGAGACGGGCGAACGTGGGAGGAACGGTCAAGCGAATGAGACCTTTCGGTGCAGTTTGACCTCTGCCGATTCGTGAAGTCGCGTTCTCAAAATCGTCCAGAATGTGCAAAGCAGACTCGTAAAAGTCGCGACCCGGTTCAGTTAGCGCAATCGACCGAGAGGTGCGGTGAATGAGTTCGGTACCGAGCTCATTCTCAAGGGCGGAGATCTGCTTGCTCACGGCAGGCTGACCGATTCCGCGTTCCTTTGCGACAGCGGAGAAGCTCCCTTTTTCAACTACGCGGACGAATATCTGCATCGCATCGAATTTGTCCACATGAACCTCCCTATTCTTCTATGGAATGGATGCTACGCCAGTAATAACGATTCTATGGCTTGTTTGGCCAATTAAGGGACCGGGATATAACAAACGCTCTCTTCTCCATCGTGCATTCCTATCAGGAATAGCCGGTATTCCAATTGCGCCAAATCTGTTTGCAGTGGCGGCACATCAACATACCAGGCGGTTGAGGTCGGCAAAGGGCTGAATCGCTCAGGAGAAAGAATAGGAGATCACATGTTGGCTTTAACGGAAAAAGTTGCACTTGTTACCGGCGGGTCGCGTGGCATCGGCGCAGCGATCGCAAAACGGCTGGCTAAAGATGGCGCAAGTGTGGCCATCACATACGCGAAGGACGCCAGCGCGGCGTCTGCAGTGGTCAAAGCGATTGAAGGCAATGGCCGGAAAGGCTGTCGCGATTCAGGCAGACGCCGCCGACGCTGAAGCTGTGAAGGCTGCGGTCGAGAAGACCGTTGCGACCTTCGGCCGGCTTGATGTGCTGGTGAACAATGCCGGCACCGCCATTCCCAAGCCGTTCGAAGAGACCACGCTGGAGGAGGTGGATCGCGTGATTGACATCAACGTCCGTGGCGTGTTCATCGCGACACAGGCCGCGCTGAAGCACATGAAGAGCGGCGGCCGCATCATCTCGATCGGTTCCGCCGTCGGCGAGCGTGTCGCGGCGCCCGGGCTTGTTCCCTACGCGGGCACGAAGGGAGCCGTGAAGATGTTCACTCAGGCTCTGGCTCGAGAGATTGGGAGCCGAGGCATCACGGTCAACAACGTCCAGCCGGGTCCGATCGACACGGATTTGAATCCCGCGGCAGGCGATTGGGCAGTGCCTCAGAAGGCCGCCACAGCTCTCGACCGCTATGGGCGTGTTGACGAGATCGCCGCGATGGTGGCATTCGTCGCCGGCCCGGAGTCCTCCTACATTACCGGGTCAAACCTGACCGTGGATGGCGGAATGAATGCCTGACGGGAAGGGCTTCCAAATCAAATTAAGGAGGGAATAATGATGAGTTCACCCGTTGTTTTGATCACAGGGGCACTGACAGGCATCGGCCGCGCTGCCGCACTCGCCTTTGCGCAGGAAGGAGCACGTCTTGTTGTGTCAGGTCGTCGAGATAAGGAAGGACAAGAGTTAGCTGCCGAGTTGCAAGGGCTCGGAGCGGAGGCCATTTTTGTTCATACCAACGTCCGCAACGAGAATGATGTGCGGGACTTGGTGGATCAGGCTATCGCACGCTTTGGTCATCTGGACGTGGCTGTCAATTGCGCCAGAACTGAGGGCAGGCGAGGCTCGGTGACGAAACAGACCGCAGAAACCTACGCTGCGATGTTCGACACAAACGTGCTGGGTACGTTGCTCAGCATGAAGCATGAGATGCGCGTGATGCTCAACCAGGGAAGCGGGAACATCGTTAACGTATCGTCAACCTACGGCCGTACCGGCGCTGCCGGTGCCTCTGTATACGCGGCGAGCAAGCACGCTGTTGAGGGCCTGACCAAGTCGGCTGCGCTCGAAGCCGCGGCATCGGGAGTACGGATTAACCTGGTCGCCCCGGGCCCCATCGATACGGGGATGCTGGATCGCTTCATCGGAACCCCGGAAAAAAAGGCGGGTCTGGCCGCGACGGTGCCACTCAGTCGAGTAGGACGACCTGAAGAGATCGCCCAGACCATCGTATTTCTTGCGTCGGACAAGGCGTCATTTATCACGGGTGCGTCGAACCTCGTCGACGGCGGTAAGACGGCAAGATGACCTTTTGGGCAGAACGACGGCCCTAGGTCGTGGCGTCCCCCCATTCGCCGCCGTTGAAGTCGCATTCAAGAGGAGGTTAAAACATGAACGAAAAGCATGTCAAGCTTCCAGGTCCAGATCATCCGATTTCCATCGAACGCAACCTCGCTCGCGTCGTCGTGTCCGTCGCGGGCCGTGTGATAGCTGATACGCGCAGCGCGCTCACGCTCCGCGAAGCCGCGTATCCGCCGGTTCAATACATTCCAGGCGAGGATGTTGATTTTTCCCAACTGGAACGGGCGGATCACGTTACCTACTGCCCTTATAAAGGCGATTGCAATTACTAGTGTGTCCGCAGGAGGGAAGAAATCCGTGAATGCGGTGTGGTCATACGACGATCCGTTCCCTGCCGTTTCGCAGATTAAGGGACATGTTGCGTTCTATCCGGAGCGAGTAGATGAAATCGCAGAGCAACCTGCGACATGAAGGAGATCTTGGACACGAGGAGAGTTTTCTTGCAGAATGTCCAGTTGCGTGCCGGAGAGGACTGTGCGCTTGGCACACCGCAGCGGTCGCTATGAGGCTTCTCGTAAATGGTGGTTTGTCCCGTTTGCCCAAAGGCATCGTTGGACTGAGTGGAGAGATCACCTGGCCCCAACCGCCGGCCTAGCCGGAGTTCACCAAACTGATTAGCTGATCCCGAACCCCGTAGACAATCTCTCGTGACAAGTCCGGATCGGAAACAGCGCGAGAAAGATTGATTGCTCCGAGTAGAGCGCTCAGAATAAGGAGAGCGCGACCGCGCTTAGGTCACGGCTTATTAACCAACACTGATAAAAAAGCGATTACAGAACTGGTTACATTTACGGGAGCAAGGGATCCAACGTTGCTTCGAGGTTCCGGAGCTGTGGCATCTTAGCCCGTTTGCTCATAATGACTGAAGCCGGAAGCCGAACCTGACGGACTCGACAGCCTTCTCCTTCTCGCCGAAGATCTTCGCGTCCTTCGCCGGGCCTCTGGGCCGTACCCATTGGGGTCATGACTCCGCACACACGAGCGCCTCCAGGCCTGCCGGCGCGGCAAAAGGCTTGCGGTAAGCGATTTCGATCTAGCGCACCCCTCCTCGGTAATTTTCGCGCTGCCCTTGGCCGACGCCGAACGCGGCGAGCGCGATGTCGACTCCCTGGGCGTGCGACGCAACCCCTCGAGTCGGTCCATGTTGACAACCACCTCGTGGACCTTGGGGTCGGCGAAGGCGTCCGTCTTACGGCACGTCACCATCACCACCTTCTTGCACAGTGGTTTCCTGGTCAGAAGCTGCACGATGCGTCCGCCCACGTTCCCGCCGCGCCCGGTACGATCGCCGACTACTGCGCCTTCGTCACACCCTTCATCGAACGGGTACCCCGTTCATTTTTCCCGCAGGATCTCTTCGAATAGTTCCACTTTCGTTTCTCCTGTGCACCCAGC
>CAVWRP010000004.1:0-444154 GCA_963757345.1 Terriglobia bacterium
TCATGTTCCGGGCAGTTCAGATTGTGAAGCTGAACGAGAGCGACGGAGAACGTTTGTGGCACTTGCGATTGTACGCTCTGCAATCGGAACCGGAAGCGTTCGGCGAATCTCCAGAGGAACATCTTCAGACTTCAATCGACAAATACGCTTCGCGCCTACGGTCTAGCTCTGAGGACAACTTTGTTGTTGGAGCAGTGGACGGCTCGGAGTTAGTCGGAATGGCGGGTTTCTGGCGCGATCAGAACCGGAAGGAGCGCCACAAGGGACACATTTGGGGTGTTTTCGTCTCGTCCTCGCACCGTGGTAGAGGAGTTGGCCGCGCCTTGATCGGAGATATTTTGGATCGTGCCCGAAATCTGCCAGATGTCATTCAGGGGCAACTAGCAGTCTCCACTAATCGGACACAAAGCTCGGAATCTTTACTCCGGCTACGGATTCCACAGCTTCGGAATCGAGCGGCAAGCTCTCAACGTGAATGGGAAGTACATAGATGAGGAGCACATGGCGTTGTTCCTTTGATGGCACCCCTGACCACCTATCTAAAATCGGCTTAATCAGGGATCACCGTCTTTCGTAAGAACTGGGCAATACGTGGGGCCGTCCAATGATTAGGAAGCAGATGAACGCTTTCAGAAGGGGAGATCACAATGTTAAGAAGACTTGGAACACTTGCATTAATGCTCGCGGCAACCGGAGCGGCAGTTCTGCCGACCACAGCTTTTGCGCAGGACCGCTACCGTGATTCTCGCGACAACTACTACCATTCAGATCGGAACGGGGATCGTCACCAAACTCGGCAATCGAGAGAACAAGAGCGGCGTCCTGAAGAGCGGCGCGTTAGCGAACGGCGGCAGGCGGACCATCGGTTTTATCAATTCGAGCGGGATCAGTATCGTCCGGCCTAATTCGATCCAGACTGTCCGCGTTGAGTTAGAGAAGTTCAGTGCTCAAGCTGAACCATTGCCGCCGCCACATTTACGTTGACAAAACACAAAAACAAGGCAACTGTTCAGCACCTCTGCTGCTCTGTACGACAGGCACAGGGCTCGGCTGGCGGAAGGCTCGCGTCTAGCTCCGCCACGCCGTTCTACTTCATCCGCCTACTCTTGCCGCGACCACTTTCGATTCGCGCAGCCGCTTCTCTGCTTCTTCGGGCTTTTTCTGTAAGAGAAAAGCGGGTTTACTAACAACAATCTCTATGGAGTCGTATATGGAACGCCGCTCGCACGTCCGAAAGCCAAGATCTCTATCCGTCGAAGTTTCTTGGCGAGAGGCCGGTGCGTCCATCAAGCAAGCCGCTAAGGTCGTCAATGCATCGCCAGGCGGCCTGGGTCTGCTCGTCAAGCTCGCGGTCCCTGTCGGTTCGCTGGTCAGCATCTCGTTCCGTAAGCGAATTCTGATAGGTATGGTAGAGCACCAGTCCGTCGCGGTCGCAGGCTACGTCATCGGCGTCGAAATTGACTCTTGCGCCGTGCCGTTCCCGGCCACATTTAGGGCTAAGTCAATCACATCGGCACGGGCTGTCTAGCATTACCGGGATTTAGGCGTATCCAAAACGGCTCCTGGCCACTCACAGTCTTCCGATACTCCCCCGGCCCGGTAGCAATCATTGTAAGTGTTGGTTGCGGGGCAACCTGCGACCTTTGGGTTGTGAGCCCAGTACAGCCTGGTAATCAACAGAAAACAAAAGGCACGAGTGGCGCTCGAAAAAAGCCTTAGGAACCCTTGGGAACGGTTAATGGGAGTCTAATGGGAGTTTCTGTTTCAGCATGGCGACGCCCTGCGATTTGCGCGTCAATCAGTGCCTATCAGCGGGATGGAAAGACACGGAAGGCGACGAATCAAGCCGCTGTGCCTAAGTTCCTCGGTACTGTGGAAAAGCTGAGCTTCGTTTTCCCCGCGATCTGACGCAGCGAATAACCGTGCTCCTGCAATGTTTGAAGCCGCTTCAGATCGACATCCACCCGAGGCCGTCCGAGTACCTTTCCTGCGCGTCTGGCGCGCTGTAAGGCCGCCTTCGTGCAACTCGGATACCGAAAAAGCCTCTTCTGTTTCGTCAGGAATGCAATGTTGCAGACCCTCCAGCTCATTCCTGGCCGCGTTCTGACGTTGAGACTTGCAGTGTTTCCAAAGACTATTCGACGCGCCGATCTCGGTTCAATCCTGTGAGAGCATTGGATTGCGAAACAGGATAGGTGTAAGGGCTTTACGTGCAAGGCACTTTATTTCTATTTACTACCGGACGCTGTTTTCGGGCGGAAGATTGCCCGGCGACAGTTTCGGCGCAGTGGCGGGACCAGTACGACTTAAAAGCTAACTTCTACCGCTGGCTAAGGTAGATCAGATCGGCAGCGAATTTATTGCAAATGAAAAGAAATGCAGACTGCAAAAGCGTGGAGAGCATGTCCGCGCTCATGCGGCCAGCGTTTTCACTTCCACCGCAGATTCGAGGTATACCTTCACCTGATATTTCAAGCACACTCGAACGGCTTCGATCTGCTCCTCAACCCTGTGGACAGGAATTTCATAAGCAGCAGCGAGTTGCTTTGCGGACACTCCAGCGAGGTTGAAATCATAAAGGCTGAAGACTTGAGATCTATTGGCGAACACCATCAGAGCCGGATTCATATACCTTTGGTACAGTCCGCATAGGAAAATTCTCATGGAGAACCGAAAGAGGTCGCCATGCACACCGCTGCGGAGATCCTACACGAAGCAACTAGGAAACGGGCGCATCGTCCTGAAACAACGGGAATTCAGAGTTGCGCTCGTCGCCGGTCTGACGAGCTTTTGCCGTTTCCTAAACGTAAAAGGAGGACGAAGCTCTGCATACACCGGATATGGAAAGTGAAACTAGTAGGCAGGGTCGAGGAATCGGGCGATCACTGCCCGTTGACTGAGGCGGCGTTTCAAGCCAAACTCTAGAATTCCCTTCGCCGTCTGCGCATGCTCCCGGTAGCCCAGACCCTGAGCCGATGCTGACGTACCTGCCAGCAATCGTTGCCGCTGCGCACTTCGATCACCGCATCGGGAGGGAACCACCAGAACATGGCCCATTGCTGTTTGGCCTTGTAAGCAGCGTCGAACAGGCTGATTCCGTCGGTTTCAATGCTGTGGCGCTCCCCGTCCTTTCCTATGACGGAAACGAGGCACCGCCGCACCAACGAAGAATAGCATATTCTCCTTTTGTTCGCCACGGTTGATCCCCATGCCCGGCGCTGGTCAGGAATTCTCTGCGACGATAATATGAATAGATTAGATACCACGGTCCCAGTTCCTCTGGGCTAAACAACACGTGGCTTTCTAAACGAAAGGAGTGTCATATGCGACCCAATCTCGCGATTATGGCCCTGGCAATCACCGCAATCTCTTTCGGACAGACAAACGATAAAGGTAAGGATAAGCACGGACATGATGAACAGCTCGTCATGCAGATTGAGCAGGACATGGGTGCCGCGATTCAAAAGGGCGATGCGTCCCCATTTGAACGCTACGTCGCTGATACCTTTGTCTTCACCGATTCCGACGGAGGCGTGACTGACAAAACGCGTTTGGTAAGCGACATAAAGTCCGGTGATCTGAAGTTCGAATCATCCAAGCTCGATGATTTGAAAGTTCAGGTTTATGGAAACACCGCAGTAGCGACCTACAGCACCATGGACAAGGGCAATTACAAGGGCAAAGATATCAGCGGCCAATATCGGTGGACCGACGTATTTGTGAAGCGCAAGGGCCAATGGCAGATGGTGGCTACGCAAGGGACTCGGCTCGCGAAGTCGTAAAAATCGTATTTTAGATAAGGCTTGAAAAGTACGGACGGCGTTATGTCCGGGCATGTGTGATTTCAGAGCGGCGCGTCAAGCCCGGTTGCAACGCCCTTACAAGGAGTTAGTTATTGTCGATTGTTACGTTCGTCTGTACCACCTGCCTTGCACAGTCACAGCAGCAACAATCCTCGTCGAACGAAAAGCCCGTGACGCTCTATCCCTGGAACAGGGACGCATCCGATGGCTCACTGGAAAGAATTTTGGCGATGCACAGCGGAGAGACGAAGTAATGCTGCTCAGGCCCGGGCAGCGCAGCACAAATGAAAAGGTCGGGACGGAAGTGCCCATATCGCACGGTTGAGTGGGTATGCGGCATCGCCATGTAGAGAACCACCCGCACGTCACGGCTTATGGCGATTTGCGCTGATTGGCGTTTTCTTATTTAAACTGGACGGATTCCGGGCGCTTGCGATCAAAGCGGACAGGCCGCTTCAGCTCGGATATCGCAATGATAAAGACCTGAGTGGTCGCTTCCCCAGCGTTGTCGCCGGCTGGCCGCGTTGCCCAGCGACACCGTGATCGATGGGGAAGTGGTAGCGCTGGATGATTCCGGCAGCCCGTCGTTCAATACACTCCAGAACTATGGTGCCGGTCATCCAATCTTCATTACGCTTTCGATCTACTGATTCTCAAAGGCCGCGATCTCCGCTCTAAGTGGGTAACTGAGCACCGCGAACTGCTCCGTTCCGAGGTCCTTTCGAAGCTGGATGAACCAATTCGCTACTCGCGAGAATCAATTTTAGAATAATATTCAGAAAATTAGTTCGATAATCGGAAACAATTCGCCAATCAGCCTTGAATTACCGATTAAAGATCCATTAAGATGAGGAGGCTAGGGTTTGGTCACGGTAGACTTGTTCCCGTCCGAATACTGAGCGTTTCGAACCCGCACAATGGAAACACAACGTAAGTGCGCGCTTACCGTTTGTAAATGCGCAACGTGGGCCACAGATGCTTATTGCAGTGACTATTGCCAACAGGCCGCTGCGCATGGAACAGAGCGGGATTTCTGCCAATGCGCTCACGCCGAGTGCGTCGTGACCGGCGAAGCCATTCCGCTTAGTCCTTCGAAATACCCAGTGAGTTCGGAACGCCTTTCAGGCGTCGCCAAAGCGAAGCGGGCTTAAGAGTATCGTCACGCACCTTGGTCCAATCGGTACGGCAGCAGGAGTTCGAGGCGCTAGATCGCGAAGCATGGTTCAAGATGCGTGTCAATCGGGGCCAAGAGTTCGCCATTGGCGGGTACAGGCCCACACCCAAGAACTTCGATGCGCTGGTACTCGGACATTAGGAACGCGACCAGCTCATATATGTGGCCCGGACCCGCAACAGCTTCACACCAGCGCTTCGCCAGGATGTTTTCAGACTAAGATCACCCAAGGCGTTTCATGGTCGAGCGCGATTAAAGCCTGCAGATGATGAGACATCGCCCGTAGCGCATAAGCATTGTCGAGTCAGCTTCCACGACTTAGAAGGGACGATGCATTAGACCGAAGTAATGGTTAACAGCTTGGATAAGGGCTGTAGCGAGGGAATGAAAGCTCTACAGAGCAAGCAATGGAGCGAGCCGGGTGCGTTCCAGGTGGACCACGTTGATGTAACCGTAACGGAGCGGGAAGTTACGCATCGAGTCAGCGCCGAGAAGTTCAATGAATCGCTTGGAGGACCGAGAGGCTCAGTTTCGTCTTCGCCGCGATCTTACGCAGTGACAAACCCTTCTCCTGCAGCGTCCGAAGCCACTTCACATCCACGTTCAACCGCCGGAGCGCAGCTTTTGATAGAAATGGCTGTGACTAGATATGTACAGCGCAGCCAAGACCTCGGCCCTGGGGTTTTGACCTCTGAGAACGTTTGGCAGCTCAAATCGAGAAAGATGAAGGTTCCCGTCAACACGTAAAAAAACTATAATCAACACGATTACCTGGAAACGCAAAGTTGTTTATGCCAACGTTCCGTTTGGCAATCTGCAGCTAAGGCGTTTTTCCAGGCTAGTGGCCTGTCGCGAAGAAACAATTAGCATCAACTGGGTATCTAATCGGGTGAATGCCCTTCACTGCGGAGCCGCTTGTGTTGACCTTGGAGGAACGAGGGGAGTTGGAGGAGATGAGCAGGTCGCGCACGCTTCCGGCGGGGGATGTCTTCCGCGCGCGCCTGATTCTGCTGTTGGCAGAAGGCTTGCCTTATCGCACGATCGAAGAAAAACTGGCCACCACAGCGCCGACTATCGCACGCTGGCGGGCGCGTTTTGAGGAAGGGCGCGTGGCCGGGCTTTTGGAGGTGAGGCATCCCGGGCAGCAGCCGACCGTGATCACGCCGGCCTTGCAGGCGAAAGTACTGAGCGCCACCCGGAAGAAACCCAGCGACGGGTCGACGCACTGGTCTTGCCGCAAGCTGGCCAAGCACCTCCACATCAGCAAAGACGCTGTACAGCGTATCTGGCACAAAGCGGGACTGAAGCCGCACCGCTTGGAACGGTATATGGCCAGTGACGATCCGGACTTTGAACGCAAAGCTACCGACATCATCGGGCTGTACTTGCAGCCGCCGCAACACGCCGCCATATTCTGCGTGGACGAGAAGTCGGCCATCCAAGCTCTGGACCGTCTGGATCCAGTACTGCCGATGTCTCCAGGACGTGCCGAGCGGCACGGCTTTGAGTATTATCGGCATGGCACGCTCTCCCTGTATGCTGCACTCGATGTGCGCACCGGCAAAGTCCACGGCAAAACGGCGGCACGGCATACCAGCGACGAATTCGTTTCTTTTCTTGGCGACGTGGTCGGCGACTGCAAGCCGCAACAAGAAATCCATATCATTCTGGACAACCTCTCGGCGCATAAGACGGCTAAAGTGCTGGGCTTCCTCGAACAGCACCCGCGTGTCCGTCTGCACTTCACTCCGACTTACTCTTCCTGGCTTAATCAGGTCGAGATCTGGTTTTCCAAAATCGAACGCGATGTGATTGCGCGTGGAGTTTTCAATTCGGTTCGTGACCTCGCCCGCAAATTGATCCGCTACATCCGTGCCTACTCGAAAACTGCGCACCCCTTCAAGTGGAAATACAGCGATGTCCAACGACGCCTTTCATGCTAATCAATTCAAAGCGACAGGCCACTAGTGGTGTCCAATGCCGCTTTTGAGTTGATGGCGACCATTTCAGCAATCGGAACCGCCGCTTGTGAGGACTGTGGGGACATTTCTCATGTGTTATGACATCCCCATTTTTCCCCTTGACAGCTGTTACAAGTCGGCGCAGGATATAACTTCCAAAAGTTGCCTCTCCGAAGAGCAGTCTCCAACCGATTCGGAATGCAGCACCCCCTGAGGCGTTGGCGCTGGGTTACTGGGATTGACTAAGCCAGAAACGAAAATTGAATGCCGATGTAGACGGCGAAGCCGATCCGCCAAGAAATTTCGCAGCGAATCACTTCGGCCTCATGGCGGCGCATCCCTGCGTGGGGTCATATGGTCTATGACAAGCGGATCGAGAGAAGAAACGGATATGCAGAAGGAGGATACTATGACTCATTATGAGCGGACCCGGAGCACGGGTGAACCGACAACGGCGGCAGAAATCACCGAGACGGCGGCAGTGCGCCCCGCGCTCGGGTTCCTGCTGGGCTTGGTGTTCCTGACCCTCATGCTGAGCACCAACGCCGCTGGACGGACAGATTTGGCTCGTTATTCATCATGGCTCAAAAGCCTGGGGCCTGACTACGAGGTCGTTCAGGGAAACGTTTTCCTGTTTACCAACGACAAGTGTCCGACATTCGTCTCGATATTCGACAGCTGCTTCGGAAATAATCCGGCAGCTCCGTACATTATTCCCCAACCACCCATAGAAGATTCCTACGTTGATCCTTATTATGCAACCGCTTTGAATACCCCAGGACCGCACGGTCAAACGACGAACATCACCTATAGACTTAGCGACCAGGATGCCTTGGTCACGATTGTTTCCTATCCCCCCAAAGCAGCTTACTTAGGCTATGTAACCTATGCATTCACACGAGAATCAAGCGATTACGTGGGTATCACTCCTCCTCCACAGCCGCCGCGCACGGTTTCGCCAGATCCCAATCGCTATGAAATTTTTGGGAGTATAGGGAATGGCGTAAATAATGTGAGCGTGCAAAACCAATTAAGCGTTTCTCCGTGGAGTAACGCCATCGTCGTCTATATCACCACATCCAACACAAATCTCGCAGCAGCGCTAGTCGAAAAAGCGCAAAAGCATCGAATCGATCCAAAATCGATTTTCATTGAACCAGTCGGTTCCAATATGATTACGGGAAATGGTTCTGCAGCCGACGACATGGTCACATTGATGCGATATGCCATTCCAGAATCCATTACCGCCGCGGAAAATTGGATGTCTTCTCTGAACCGGAATGTCCTTGTCTATAAGGTCTCAAACTCCACCCTTGCAGTACAAAGATATGGTGAGATCGGCTATACACCTCATATGGTAAACACTGCCGAGACGACCTATGTACCCTCCCTCAGCACCGCATTGCAACAGCTTGCGACCTTGCTCCAAAACTATCTTGCCGCAAAGCAATCCCCTTTGGAGGCAGCGTATCAGTCGTTTATAAAGACCGAAACAGTAGATGCCGAAGGCGTTCCAAACGCAGGTCTTGTAGGATCCTACTGCATTCAATACGGACTAAACTGCCTGGGCGATTCTCAGGATACGAGTACGTATTCTATTCTAAACCTTAGAACGCTAGGCCTGGAGGAAACCGCCTTTGTTGTGGGTGTGAACCACACTGTCCCCAACCTAAACAACGCTCGATATGTTTCAATTGCAGTTTCCAATGCTGACATCGAAGCCGGCGTGGCCAGCGCCTCCCAAACGAATCCGCAAGCCGTTGGCTTCGACAGCGGCTCTCTCACCGGTTCCGCTGAAGGAGTATTACGAGCGCTTGGGATCTCCATACCGCCTGAATACACAAGCCTGATGGCTAATTTACCGAACCTATATGTAGCGGCTGTGGCAAGGGAAATCAACAATCCTACCATTGCACCTGCAGATCAATACACCATCGATCTGAAAGGAACCTCTCTCCTTCCAATAAACACTCCTATACAATTTCAAGGAAGAGCATACATACTTCCCGGCACCACAGCCGGAGGCAATGTTGATTACATGCTTCTTCCCCTAGTTGTGGCGGCAAGAAAGGATTTTCCGCCGCAGCAATAAAGTTACCGACCTATTTTGTGTCAGCAGAAGTGTCTCTTCAGCGGCTTTCGTCCGTCGAAGCGTTAAGTATAGGGTGTAGAGGAAAAAGGCACCCCCGAGGATTTGAACTAACGTTTTGCGTTAATCATCAACACGCTTCGCATATTCGTTGGAGTTCGATGCCCAATCCCAATATTCGTGGCGTACCATCCACTGCGGTACCGGCCAAACCGCTATCGCTAGCAGCACGATCACGGCCAAGCTGATAATTTCCCAACGTTTTCGAAGATGCTGCCGATCCAGGCTTGCCTAAAGCCCCAATTTCCCTGCGCTATTCTCTCGGAACAGGCTCGCCTCCCTGATATACCGTCGGACCATCTGAACCGAGCGGTGCCCAGTCTGATTCATAATGGACCGCTCTGAAGCTCCAGCGATAGCCGCGCTCGTAGCATGTCCGGCACGAAGCGAATGCCCCGCATACTTGGCTGCATCCAGTCCAGCGCGTTGGGCCAGTTTCTTTACGATGCGTGCCACATCCAGATCGGACAGGCGACTGGACTTGATCTGACCATGGCGACTGATTGAGCGGAACAGCGGTCCGTCGCTAAGTCCTGCCGCTTCGATCCAAGCTTGAACATTGCGTACCGGGCAGGTCTCAGGATTCGCTCCGTAAGGAATGCCGATCTTGCGTCCGATGCCCTCCTGATCCGTCTTTGATCGCCGCAGGATGATCGTCAGGCCATCTCTGCCAAATTCGCAATCTGCCACGTCCAGACTGACTAACTCTGAGCGGCGAAACGCTCCAGCAAAGCCGAGCAGGATCAATGCCCGGTCACGCACGCCGATGATGCCCGTACTCGTCGCATCGACCATCGCTCGAATATCGTCAGTTACTGCAGGTGCTTTCTGCATGGGCGCACTGCCGAGAGTACGGCGAATGCCCTTCAGTGTGTTGACTACGATTGAATGCCTTGTGGGTGATTCGAGTCCTACCGCTTTGTGTGCTTCCGCAATGGCATTCAGTCGCCGCTGTATGCTGCCAGTCTTCAAGTATTCGGCGCATTCGGCGATGAACAGGGCAACTCCTTCAGCTGTAGCAGGCAAAGGGCAGAGATTATGCGAAGCTGACCAGTCGCAGAAATGCTTCCAGTCTGCCCGGTATCCCCGTACCGTGTTCTCAGCCTTCGATGCCCGGATATACTCTTTGACTTTCTCGATGCCGGGGAGCGGCGTAATATCCGCTCCCTCGTTCCGTACCAACTCGACAGCCGTTTCCTCCGCGTTCATGCGACTCTCTCCGCGTCGGCTTCTGACTGCCGAATGATGTAATCCGCTGCTTGTTGTGCTTTGCTCGCAGCCGTGAATACTGCCTTTGAGTCTGCCTTGAGAACGCGCAGCCATGACGCTATGTACTGCGCATGGTCAGGACGCGGTTCAGTACTCAGCCCAAGATGGGCGCATACGAAGGCAGCCGTCAGCTCCGCTATCAACTCTTCAACGCTGTAGGCGTTATCGCCGAAGCGCTTGCCCAGTTCGCGATTGCAGCGCTCCGTTCTTAGCGGTCCAATGCCCGGTTTCGTGCGCACGGGTGCCGTAGTAATCCAATGGGCTGAAGAACGCCCCGAATGGTGGCAGCGTGATCACATCCTCGACAGGCGAGTAGAATGCCCGGTTCCCCTGGTGCACAACGCGGGCAGGAATACGCCCGAAAAAGGCTTCAGCCGATTCGATGCGCTGCTCTAATGCTGGTTCCGTTTCGGCCTTCGGTGTGTAGCCGTCCACCTGCGCAGCATTGAAAACGCAATAGCCACGAGTGAACAGCAGGCGAGAAGTTGCATTGCTGCTCGACTTCGCCGTCCTGATTCTCGGCTGAGCTGTTGGCGAATTTCCAGAACACAACCGTAGTCGATTTCTCGCCTTTCCGAACCTGCGCCCCTTTCTCCTGCCATTGCTGATACGTTCCCCACTCGCCCTGCTCGTAGCCTTTCGCTTGAGCAGCTGCCCAAAGGCACAGAGTATTGATTCCTCGGTACGGCTTTCTGCTCGTTGTGTTGATCGGCGAGAAGGCGTATTCGCCTGACGTATGCCAGGGCATGCGCCAATTGCTGACGCCCTGCTCGATTGCGGTGATGATCTGGGACGTTACGCGGGCGTAAACGTCCGGTTTGGTTGCGATATTCTCGCGGTTAGACATTGAAGTTGCCTCTTCAACTTTGGTGTTTAGGGACCGTGCCAGAGTTGCACCCTGGTGCGGTTCCGTTCTGTCCTAGTGTTCGATTCGCTTTACTAATCGAACATCAGAACTAACGGCATTGTGAGGCTTTGCGTTGAGTTAGTCAACAATAACTGGGAAGTTACTCAGTGCAAGTAAGTACCGGTGAGTAATGCTACCCGTTACTAGCATCATGGTAGGGGATGTAAGTGACCCCGCACATAGCGCAAGGTGCTCATAAGTTTTTTGCACAAGAGAACCACGCTTCAGCCCAGGGTGCAGAATTAGGACGATATTCGAAATCGACCACTGAGTTTCGCCGCAGGTTCGGCGGCAAGGCTCGGAATTTACGCTTCCGAGTGGTGCGTCAGAGATTACCGAGGAGATCCATGCTTCGAGCACTGTTTCATGATGAAGGGAAGATAAATACCAATGAAAGACGTACTCCCAGACGAAGCTCTCGATCAACTATTTCGCGAGGCGCGAACGCACAACGCCTGGCTCGACAAGCCGGTCACCAATGATCTTCTGCGGCAACTATATAACGTGATGAAGTGGGGTCCTACCAGTGGGAACGGAAACCCGGCCCGGTTCGTTTTTCTCCACTCGCGGGAGGCGAAAGAGAGACTGCGCCCAATCCTCGCACCGGGGAATGTCGAAAAGACGATGACTGCGCCTGTTACTGTCATCGTTGCGTATGATCTTCTCTTTTATGAGAAACTGCCTAAGCTTTTCCCCCACAGCCCTGGGATGCGCAACCGGTTCGCGGAGAACCCACAACTTGTCGAAGTTACGGCCAAGCGCAACTCCTCGCTTCAGGGCGCGTACCTGATGATCGCGGCGCGGGCACTCGGGCTCGACTGTGGCCCGATGTCGGGGTTTGACAACGCAAGGCTGGACGAAGAGTTTTTTGGCGCGGGCACGGAATGCGAAGGCTGTGAGCAGGAGTTCTTCCCAGCAGGTCACGTAAAATCGAACTTCCTGTGCAATCTCGGTTACGGTGACACGTCGAAGCCATACACGCGAGCGCCGCGCTTGGAGTTCAATGAGGCGTGTACGGTTTTGTGAACATCTATCAGATCCCCACACTGAGGAACGCCCGGCACAATACTCATTCATTCGTGAACAGATCGCGATCAATGAGTTTCGAGACCAGGTTACCGGGCAATTGGCCGCACCTGTGTCCTGCCGGTACCCGAGTTTCCAGCGTCGCTGTTCATGGACTGCACTAGCCGTTCGAACGGTTCGCGACTCACCTGGATCAGCCCGCGTCGCCCCTGATTCAGATCGCGAAGCGAAGCCTTAGTATCGGCTGGCTTAGCCAATAAGCAGCAGATGATGATTGCGAACCCGGATTTGTCTTTACCTGAGGGCCCGAAACAGGTGCCCGGCACGCGCTATTATTTAACCCCCGAGGGCCGAAAATACATCGGTCATCCGCATGGTTTGACGCTTGGCCTCGGTAATCACTCAAAAGCGGCCAATGGTTATCACCTGAAAAGCGTCCAACGAAGGGTCTGATCCAGGACATTGATCCTGACGCGGGAATTACCCTGCGTCAACGTGAGCAATGTTTTGAGTGACGACAAGAAGCAGCAAGTAATCGCGCTGGGGCGGTTGGGATGGTCGCTGCGACGCATTGAAGCAGCCGTTCACATTCGCCGGGAGACGGTGGCCGGCTATCTACGCGCCATGGGCATTCCGGTGCGGCCACCCGGCGGGTGGGGAAAACTCGATGCGGCAAAACCGGCCACCGAGGTGATTACCGACTTTGGCGCGGAATTGCCGCTGATAACGGTCCCCGAACCGAAGCTGATTGTCCATTCTTCGGCCAGCATTTCCGCTAGCTACCGCGAAGCCATCGAGTCGGGACTCTCACAAGGCCGCAATGCCATGGCGATCTGGCAGGACCTGGTCGATAAGCAGGGTTTTAGCGCCAGTTATCAAAGTGTCCAGCGCTTCGTACGCAAGTTGCAGATCGCCATCTCACCCGAAGCCCGAGTGGTGATTGAAACCGCCCCTGGTGAGGAAGGGCAAGTTGATTACGGCTCCGGCCCTATGGTCCGGGATCCGCAAACCGGCAAGTACCGCCGGACCCGGTTGTTCGTGATGACGCTCGGATACAGCAGGAAGTGCGTCCGGTTCCTGGTGTTCCGCTCCAGCGTACAGATCTGGGCCGAGTTACACGAGAAGGCATTTCGTCGCCTGGGAGGATCGACACGTATCGTGGTCCTCGACAACCTGCGCGAAGGCGTGCTCGCGCCTGACTTTTACGATCCTTCTCTCAATCCGCTGTACCGCGACCTGCTGCAGCACTATGGCTCGGAAGCACTGCCTTGCCGGGTGAGAGATCCGGATCGGAAGGGAAAGGTCGAGTCCGGTGTCGCTCATGCCAAGAAGACGCCGTTAAAAGGGCAGCGCTTCGAGAGTCTGGAAGAAGCGCAAGCCTATCTGGATCAGTGGGAGGAGCGCTGGGCTGATACCCGCATTCACGGCACCACCAAACGGCAGGTCGCGGCCATGTTTGCCGAAGAACGACCATTGTTGCTGCCCTTGCCGCTGGAACCTTTTCGCTACTACCAGTACGGCGAACGTACAGTCCATCTGGATGGCTGCGTGGAAGTCGAAGCGGCGTATTACAGCGCTCCGCCGGGCTGGATCGGCCGCCGCGTTCAGGCGCAATGGAATAACGCACATGTGCGACTGATGGATCCGCGCACCGGCAACTGTTGCGCGAACATCTGCGGCAGCAGCGCGCTCGGCACCGCATCCAAGAGCAGGTCGGCCCTCGCGCACACCGCTCTCCACCGAACAGTTGCTGCTTAGAGCCGAATTAGCCGGACCGCATATTGGCGCGTTGTGCCAGGCCATGCACAGAGCGGAAGGACAGACTGCGGTCCGCCGCATTCTGGGCGTACTCGCTCTGGCCAAGAAGTACGGCATCGCTTCTACCAATGAGGCTTGCGCCATCGGACTGGAGACCGGCGCCTGCACTTATCATTTCGTGCGGCGCTATCTCGAACATCACCCTCAGCTGCCGTTAAGTCTGCGCCAGATCGATCCGCTGATCCGGCAGTTGACGCAATACCGCGATCTCATCGAAAACCGAACCCGTCAGGAGAACGACTCATGCACCTTATAGAACTCCAAAGTGCGCTGCGCCAACTGCGGCTCGGCGGCATGGCTGCTGTGCTCGAAACTCGCCTGCGCCAGGCTCAAGCCGAACCAATGGCGCCCATTGATCTGATTGCTTGCCTGGTTTCAGACGAACTCACTCGTCGATCGGATCGGTTGCTGGAGCGTCGCCGCAAACAGGCTGCCTTTCGTGATCCCGACAAGAGTCTCGATAACTTCGACTTCGCCTTCAACCCTAAGATGAACCGCAGCCTGGTGTTCGACCTGGCGACCGGTGCGTTCATCGGCAAACGCGAAGATTCTTTGTTTTTGGGTCCGGGCGGCACAGGTAAAAGCCACTTGGCCCAAGCCATTGGCCAAGCCGCCATTCTGCAGGGGTATAAAGTGCTGTATCGCGAAACCCATGTCCTACTCGACGAGCTGTCCGATGCCGACGCCAACGGCACACGCAAAGAGTACATGGAAACGGTCGCTACAGTTCCGCTGCTCATCATCGACGATTTCGGAATGCGCAAGCTGCCAACACGGCGGCTGAGGATCTGCTCGAGATCGTCATGCGCCGCTACAAGCGTTTAGCACGCTGCTGACGTCCAATCGTCCAGTCGAAGACTGGGGCAAACTGCTTGCACGTGGCTGCCGTCAGCGCCATGCTCGACCGCCTTTTGCATCACGGACACATCTTGAAGTGGGCCCCAGAAGCTGGCGCACCAAGACCGTCCCCACACCCCCTTGATAGCCCATGGTTCTAGCAACTCATCAACACGGCAGGCGATTTTGTGCCGTTTGGGAAGGTACTAAACCATCAACCAGCTGTTAGGAGACCGTTGTAGCGCGTTTATGCAGGTTGATTTTCCCACCCGCTACCGTTTTGATAACTAGTTGCTTCCACCACGAGCTTAAGGAAAAAAGCTTCGCTTGAAGCGAGGGCGCGGCCCTCGCGCACCCGGGATTTAACGCTTTCCCGCCAGAATCATTCCCAAGGCGGCTTCGACGCGCCGCCCACCAGTTAGAAGCTTGACCATTGCCAACTCGGTCGTTGGCGGGCTATAAATAAGTCTTGTTCTGGGTCACTTCCGTTGGCCGCTTTTGAAGTGATAATGTATGGCCGGATTTGAAGTGATAACCGAGGTGAATCGACCCTGAACAACCGTTGATAATTTCTGCAAGTGGTCTGGCTGGAATAATAATCATGAGTACACGACAAAGAGATTCATCGATCTTTTGGATCCGTTTAACGGTGACTGGGAAAGGGTTGCTACGGAGGTGTTTCATAATCGGCAACGAACCTCCTCCAGATCGGGCATCCTGAAGGCGGAAGCTGTTTACCGTTTCGCCCGAAAATTGTGGTGTTGTGATATCAACACCCTTGCCGATATCCCGAGAAAGTCGATTCGATAAACAGCCTTTTTCCGAGATCGCGGAAATTCCTGGACAGCCTAGTGGCATATCCTTCAAGTACTTCCTGATGCTGGCTGGATACGAGGGCATCATCAAACCCGACCGCATGGTGGCACGTTTCGTTGCGGATGCGCTCGGTAGAGAGAAGGACCCTCGAATTTTGAAGAGCTGGTTCTGTCTGCGCACAAAGTGCTGAGATCCGAGTCGCCGAGCTCACAGCGGCAAATTTTGGACTACGCCATTTGGTGTCACCAACGGAACAGGTCCACTTAAAAGGACGATCCTGCTATAGCAGGGGTTGTTCATGTCGAATATGCGTGACAGTAGGACTTCGACTATACGTCGGAAGTCGTAATCGAAGTCGGGGCCGAAGGCGGCACGCTCGCGCTTGTACGTAGTCGAACTGCAGGGTGAGGATTGGCGGTACCGGGCCGAAAGGGACGAAACCGACGCTCTACGACATGCTTTCGGAATGAGGACCGAAAGGGCATAGAATTTTCTTCGCAAACCGGATACGTCCGCTCGTTTGAAGAAGCGCTGAAGCTCCTCGACAGATACCGGTGGTTTAATTTGTATCCTCTGGAAGTCCATCCAGAATTCTTCGATGCCGTTCTCCATGAAGTACAAAAGCGCGGCGGCAGAGCCGCTGAGTTGCGTTGGCGGGAAAAGTTGAGTAATCGTTGACGAATCCGCGTTCGGTTCGCCGTTTCCATTTGGCAGCTTAAGACGGAGAGCTAAGACGAACATCGTGCTGAGCGTTCCTCTGGAACTTAACAGTGGTACAAGGCGCTATGTTCCACAAGCCAGCACGACTGTTCTCGGATTACTAAGCTGTCACTTAGCCTCAAAATCATCCACGAGCGATTCCCTCTTTGTTGGTCCATGATTGGAAAGTGGACCAACACTGCTCGGTGCTGGATGCGATCATCTCAACTATTCCCGCTTCACATCTTTGGCGTCCTTGTCTTCTCTCAGCGCCACGAAGCGCGTATGCCGCAGATGACTGTCGCGGGTCCACTCCACAAACTCGAATTGCCCGACCAGCTCGGGCTTGAGCCAGCGGCACTCCTTCATCTTCGCCGCTGTTAGGCCCACGCCCCAGCGCCCGCTGCGCAGTTCAGGAAGGTTAGCGAATGGACACCCCGTGATCTCAAGTGACTTCATTTTCTTGAATAGCGCCTGCCGGATCGCTGGGGTGAATCCGTTGCGCGTCCGGGACGCATAGAGCAGCTTGCCCTTTTCGTAATAGCCGAGGACCAGCGCATCGAAGTTCTTGGGCGTAGGCGTGTATCCGCCAATGACGAACTCCTGTCCCCGGTTAACGCGCATCTTCAGCCACGCCCCGGAGCGTTCGCCAGATTCATACGCGCTACCGGTCCGCTTAGCGATTAGCCCTTCGAACTTCTGCTGCCGAACCGATTGGATCAGATCGCCAGGCTGCCGTTCAAGGTTGGCGAGTAACGAATCGGTTCATCCAGCTTCGACAGGACCTCAAAACGGAGCAGTTCGCGGCGTTCGTTAATGGCTTTAAACGCAGATCGCGGCCTCGGAGAATCAGCAAATCGAAAGCGTAATAGAAGATTGGGTGACCAGCGGCATAGTTCTGGAGCGTATTGAACGACGGTCTGCCGGAATCGTCCAGGGCTACTACTTCGCCGTCGATAACAGTTTCGCTGGGCATCGCTGCTAAACCCGCGACAATGCCGAGGGAAGCGACCACCGAAGTCTTTGTCATTTCGGGACCGGAGCTGAACTTGCCCTCCCGTCTTGATTGCCAGCGCCCGATAGCCATCCAGCTTCAATTCGTATTCCCATTCCGGTCCTTCCGGAAACGAGCTGGCAGACAGCGCAAGCATCGGATCAACGAAGGAGGCCGTAATTTTCGGACTGGCGCGTTTGGTCATTTCGCTGTGCAGAGCTTACATCCTAAAGGGTGGATACCTGAAGCCGCCCAAGCAAAGTTCGCCGGGTCGCAATAACTTTCTGGCGAATACAAGGCGAATATGATCTTCTCCGATGGTGCGGCGTTGCCTCGTTTCCGTCACTGGAAAAGACGGCGAGCGCCACAGTTTCGAAACGGATGCAACGAGCTTATTCGATGCTGCTTACAAAGCTAAGCAGCAGTGGGCCATGTTTTGGTGGTTGCCGCCCGATGCGGTGATCGAAGTGCGCAGAGGCGGTGATTGCTGGCACGTTCGCCAGGACAGACTCAGAGTGTGGGCCACAGGGAGCGTGCGCAGACGCCGAAGGGAATTTTAAAAGGAGGCCACCGCCCAAAACCGGCCACGGTACGACCCGGCGGAGACACAATGACCGGCGCGGATAACAGAGAGCCGCCGCTTCCTTCCGCAAATATATAAAGCGAGAAAAGCAGAAGCCCACTGGGTGGGAGCTTAGTATGTGCCTGAAATGCTTCCGAAAGCGATCCTCAGTACTGAGTTGGTTGTGAATCTCCACCGGTTCCATTCGGCTTATTGCCCGTCAATTCAGCCGTACAACTCTTTCTCGCCGACGACTGGCTCTGCATCGTGTTGTTTGCCAGCTCGATGGGCAGCGCCGAACATGCTGCCACGCGCAGGCTTCACGGGAGCGAACTTCATGAATCCGATAGGCTCTGCAATATCGTCGTAGATCGCTTCCATTCCGCCTTGCATCAGGTAGGTCTCATGCCAAAAACCGGTGCCTGCCGAATCCCGAAGAAAGCCTTTCCACCACTCGCGGTGGGGTTCCGAGCGGGACCAAGTTAGAAGAGAATCCATATCCCGCCAGTACTGTCGCATCCCAATGTGCATCGGGAACAGAGAGTAAATCAGGTTCTCGTGTAGAAGCAAGCCGTCCGGGTATGCCGCAACCGAGCTGGAGATTTTAGGCCCAAAGCCGAGCAGAGTCTTTACGCCGGTCAGGCGATTGACGCGCATGCCGAGATAGATTACGACCAGGTTCGGATACGAGGAAAGATCTACGGTTTGACGGTTGACTGCTGTGGGCATAAAGAGGTGCCTTATTTAACCAGACGTAACACGGTCGCGACGAAAATTCCCCCCTGCAGACCAGGGTAGACGTCAGTAGACCATGGAACAGGCGAACTCACCGATAGCGCATAGCTCGTGGCAGCGCAAGCGAGCTGGAGAAAGGAGATTGAAGACTCGTCATCCTCCACGAACCAACAGTTCAATCCGAAACGGATTCGTCAGAGGGTTGATTCCGCGCCTTCAGCATCGCGTCTGCCCAGCGGTACGCTGAATTGGCTAACTTGTCATACGCTACGTCCTCAGCGTGTTTGTCTGGCCGCGCCGCGAAGGCAGCATAAGGCGGGATATGGCTTAGCAATGCTGTAAGCGCCGCCGCCGCGAACTTATCCCGCAGTTCGTCGCCGTATTCGTTGATGGTTGTTTCCACGCTCCACAGTCTAGCCCTTAAAGGCAGCGGCTTCGGCTTGAACGAGACGGGCCGAAAGGACTGACGCACCGTACGGAATCGCTGCGCAGAACACCAGTTTCCTACGACCGATAATCTAGAGCGATGGCGACCGGGCAGTCTGACGCACATACGAACGGCGTACATGAGGGCACGACGACCCTTCTCCTGATTGCTCTCTTCAAACTAATCAAGGGCTTTCTACTGATCGCCGTGGCAATTGGGGCGATCAAACTTCTGCATCGGGATGTGGCGGAGACCATCACGCATTGGATTAACATCCTCCGTGTTGATCCTGACAACCGACTTATGCATGCGTTCTTGAGCCGCGTCCTTCAGGTCAGCCCGAATCAGCTCAAAGCGTTGAGCATAGGAACGTTTATCTACGCGGGTCTGCTCTTGACCGAGGGAACGGGTCTGCTGCTCCGAAAGACGTGGGCCGAATACTTCACCATCGTCACGACCGCAGGGTTGATTCCGTTGGAGATTTACGAGATCACCAGGCACCTCACCGCAGTCAAAGTGATCGTCTTGGCTGTTAACGTCGCAATTGTTGTGTACCTCGTCTTGCGTGTTCGTCGCAGGCGAAACGTTGTGCAGACTGAGAACCGAACCACTATGCAGAATGGGTAGGAAGCGAACTAGACGGACCGGCACTACAGGCAAGTCAAGCATGCCGGCGGCACCACCTTTTGGTTACTGGTCGGGAGGGCTCGATTGGATTGGCATCTGAGAGGGTGAGCTGTATGTCCGGCCCGCGTGCAATAGCCCTTCTGGGGCAAGCCCTTTCACTCCGACAAAGTTGGGAACCTTTGGGAGAAGGTAGGCCCACGCTCGAAGGGAATCGAGAAAGGGAACAGAAACACAAAAATGCTCTTCTCTTTTCCCTCTTCCCATACGTGGACAGTTTGCCCCAGCCGACAACGTCGGGCAATTCGGGAGATACGAGTTCTGCAATGAAGGATGGCGGTGAAGCAGGTTCTGCAATACCCTGCAACGCTCAGTACGCACTTTAGACGGCCTCGGTGTAGAAGTGGATCTGAAGCGACTTCGGGCGCTGCGGGAGCACGGCTACTCACTGCGTCAGATCGCAGCTAAGACGAAGCTCAGCCTCTCAACTGTGGCGAGAAGCTTGGCCGTATCGGTCTGAGGCAGGCGCTTCGTGTTGCCCCCTTTGATTGAGCGCGCTTGGCGGCATGAATAAGAAACGTGCCTCTCTGGTCCGTATTTAAAGAGTCGTTGTGAGTTGTCCTCTGTCCGGTAGCGATGAGCCATGCCCAAGGCTGGCGCACGCTGAGGACGTGAATTTTACCATCGAGTCTCGTTAGCATCTAAAATGATCTGACCCCGGGTCGGTAGGGGCGGTAGGGCGTTTCTCAATCTTAAATCTCTGCGGCTACTCGACGAATAGAGCGCTTGCGATTCACTTCCGTTTAAGCAGCTTTCGTTTTGATCGCGTGACGAAGGTTTCTTTTGCAGGGTGTGCCTGATATTCCAAGATTGCTTCGGCCAGATCCTCGGGCGGCGCTGGAGCGAGGTCCATGTTCAGTTCACAGTGTGCAGGCTGGGCTGGAGCGATGCCCCGATACGATCAAGGTGGGGCGGCGAATATTTGAGTGCGCTGAGCGGAGCTAAACGAGGCGCAGTGGCACAAGTGCGCTTTAGCGATGCCGGGTGAAGCGATCTCGCATCGCGACGAGGGCCAAGATGCCGATGAAGGACCAGAAGAGTATGTCGTACACGATAAATCCAGTTACAAATGACATGGCGTTGTTCGTCTTTCCTGGCTCGCTATATGAGCCGACCTATGCCGAGTGTGATGCAAAACGTTGGCTAAGTGGTAGAGAACCTGTAACGCTTTAGTAAAACGTCCTGTGCTGGCCTGCGAACGTTGCGGTGCCACGGAACACCTCAAAAAGTTGACGTTGAAGGCACCAAGCCCCAGCAACCCAACACGAGGCGGCTGGAGCTAGGCTCAGACCGGATCATGGTATGGCGTCCAATCGTTGTGGAAACCTGCGCGGGGTTCGAGCAAGTTTTTTCACGGCTAAAACGAGCGGGAAAGCTGGTGGCGAGGCAGGGGCATGACTTGGGCAAGGCTTGGACGAGGCTTCTGGCGTTACTGTCCGAAGTGGTGAACGAGAGAAGAGGGTAAGAACAGTGTGTTGCTGCGAGCGTTATAACAGCCATTTCCGATCACCCAACATTACGTAACTAAAGGAAGGTTGTTTCCGGATGGTTCGTCATACAGAATCAATCCGGAAACAATCGCACAAGACTATTGCTAAACGCTTCGCGACTACTGCGGAGTATCGCTCGCCGAATCCTATTCCCGTCTCGCCGGACAATCATCCAGAACCAGCCCGTGCCAGCATCTCCAGTTTGCGGGACGTTGATGCCCACTGACCGCAGCGGGAGCGTCCGCTTGGCATTAGAGAGCGACGCGTTTGATCGGCAAAGTGCAAGGTATGATGAGCTGTTACGGAACAAGCTGCGAAATCGGGTGCTTGTTGGCACCGAATGGCAGGATGAATCACGAACGTGGAAAAAGAACGCGAGGATTCGGCCAGCCCCAAGGCACCAGACGTTACTGCAGAAGACAAACTCCGGACCCAGCGCGACTACGCGGAAAACATCGTCAATACGGTACGTGAGCCAATGCTTGTACTCGCTGGCGATTTGAGGGTCACGAGTGCCAGCCGTGCGTTCTACGAGACTTTTGGCGTCAGCTCAGAAGCAACGGTAGGCCAGTTTCTATACGATCTTGGAAACGGTGAGTGGGACATACCAGCGTTGCGGCGGTTGATTGAACATGTCCTTCCAGAGCGCACCGAGTTCCGCGACTTTGAAGTCGAACACGACTTTCCCTCGCTGGGTCGCCGAGTGATGCTGCTTAACGGCCGGACGCTATGGTCTCAGACAAACAATACGCACCGTGTGTTACTGGCCATTGAAGACGTCACCGAACGCAAACGGATTCAGGACAATCTTATACGGTCAAACGAGGATCTCCAACGGTTCACGTACGTCCTGGCTCACGACCTACGTACGCCCGTAAATGCCTCCCTGCGACATTTACAACTGCTGACGCTCCGGACAAAAGAGAAGCTGAACGAAGAAGAAGCCAGCATGCTGGCCGATTCTGTGGAAAGCATCAGGCGGCTGAGTGCTCTGACACACGATCTCCTGAAGTGGACTGATGCGGGTAGTGCGCCACAGCAGCGCAAACTCGTTCCCATCGAAGAACCGCTTCAAATTGCACTTGAAAACCTGCAGCAACACGTAATGGAGGCCGGTGCAACCATCGCCGTCTCTGAAATGCCAACGCTCCTTGCGGACCGCACCCAGCTCGCAATGGTGTTCCAAAATCTAATCGGGAACGCCCTCAAATACAGGCGGGAAGAAAATCCGCACGTCAGGGTCGCCGCGGTTCATCAAGGAACGACTTGGCGGTTCTCTGTTAGTGACAATGGCCAGGGATTCAAGGCCCAATACGCGTCGAGTATTTTTGAGCCGTTCAAACGTCTACATGGTCATGATGTGCCCGGCAGCGGAATTGGGCTTGCGACTTGCAGGCGCACCATTGAACGTCTCGGAGGCATGATCTGGGCCGATTCTGTTCCGGGCCAAGGCTCCACTTTCCATTTCACGCTACCCACTTAGAATCGGTTTTGACGAGAGCTCACCTGTGACGGCCATGTGTTTACGAATTGTGTCCGAGCCGTCGGTCATCCGGAAGCTGAAACGAATGATCGGCGTATCGCGAACCAAGCCCGAACCGATCTCCGCAGCAGGTCTAAACGAACTCTTCCGCAAATGATGCCTGCTCCAAGTCCGTTCATGCCGTTTTCGAACCCAGCTGGGGCATAGCTTCAGGTATGCCCAATAGTATGCCCACTCGCTGCATCCTAGCCAGTATCAGGTTTGCGCACGGTTACCGCCGCTCTAGCCATTAAGCTCAACAAAATAATGCGAATTGCTTCCAATAGACAGCTTCTAGCAAATGCAGCTACTTCTTAGCTTTTTGCCCGGTTGATGACTTCGAATCATTAGGTCGGGAGTTCGAGCCTCTCCGGGCGCGCCAGAATTTACGGGGAAATCGATGACCCGTTGCTTCTCTCAGGGCTCCGAATCGAGATCGAGCCGACCCGTCTGAATCGAGATTCAAAGGGTAATCGGGGGAGCGTTTTGAAACGGCGAGGCGAAATGGGTGAGCTTGTTTTCGAAAGTTGAAAAATCGAACCCAACGGGCAGATTCGCCATGCCCTCTATGGCTTTCGGGTCATTCCCGGAGCTCACAAGCCCGGTGGCCATGCGATCTGTCTGGAGCTGGCGGAGCTCGGCCAGGTCCTGATCGAAGCGCCGGTTCAAGCGCGATTCCTGGATGTGCAGATTGCGCAGAGTCTTTTCGTGCTTGAGGTAATTGTCGAGACCAGAGGGAGCAGGTGCGTCTTCTTCGGCTGCCGGTTGGGCGAAGAGAGCGGTTTCGAGCGAGACGATGTGCTTGAGGCGCCAGCGGGTCTCGGCGAGGGATTGCACGAGCTCGCTTTCGCGTAAGCCCTGGGGCTTGTATTCTTCGTGGTAGGCCCGCACATGCAGTTCGAAGCTGGTGGCGTCATCGGAGGGCAGCGGGACGGTGCGGCCGGACCTTACTTGAGTCTTCGGCGCGCTGAGAAGGGCGGGCTCATTCATAGCATTAGCGTGGCTGGCGGCTTTGCGCGCTTCTTTTTGTGCGCGGCGCTCGGCGGCACGGCGAATGGATCGTGGGCTCATGATGCGTTTCCTCTGAAAAATTAAAATGGCTCATGCGCGCCGGGCAGACGCGAATGAGCCTGCCGGAAAGTAGCACGGAGAAAGGCCAAAACGAACCATGAAATTTTTTTTGGGTGCTAAGTGGTTTCTGTTGGAGAAGATTGAGCTATGAACTTTTTGTGACCGGCTTTCCCAACTCTGGAAAAAGCGTTGGCTTTTGAAAACGAAGAGGAATAGAGCAGCGATAGCGCCTTAACCGTTCAGCGATAGTTTTCCATCAGCATCAGATCACTACTCGCCTGATCCAGCTGGGTGTAGATGATCCATTGGCCGTCGGGAGAAACGGAAATTGCGGTTGAGGTCGAATCGAATTGCGTGGCTCTGGGAAATTCCTTGAAAATCTCCGCTTGATGCGTCGAGAAACGATAGAACTTGATCACCGGCAGAGCGGAACTGTTCATCTCGGCGAAGTAGATGCCGTAATCGGTCAAAGCCCAGAGGCTTTCTAAACCACGGTCGAGAAACTGGGTTTCCTCGCCGCCTCGCACGGGCACCTTCCAGATACCAGGAGAGCCATGTTTGGCGTAATAAACAAACTTGCCGTCGTAGGATTCAAACGCTTCCGTTCCTCCCTTTTTTGTCACCTGAATAGCCGCACCGCCGAGCACTGGCGCTTTCCAGATTTGCCAATCTCCGTTCCGGTTGGAACCGAAAAAAATCCACCGGCCATCTCTGGACCAGCTCGGACGAATGTTGTTTGAGGGACCCGTGGTCAGATGGCGAACCGGGCCTCCCTCGGCGCTGATCACGCAAATATCCGAATTGCCGGCCGTGGCGCTGTCGAATGCAATCCAGGCGCTATCCGGTGACCAGCGCGGACTTCCGACGATGCTCTTATCGAAAGAAACCAACTCGACCTGGTTGAGGCCGTCGCGGTCGCATACCCAAACTGCGACCGTGCCTGAGCGAAGCGAGGTGAAGACAATCTTCTTGCCGTCGGGCGCGAATTGCGGCTCGAGATCCCATTGGGTGGAAGCGATAAACCGGGTGGACGCGCCCGTTCTCTCTGAGGACATTGGGCCAGGAATTCGCCAGATATTCGAGTCGAATGCACTTCGCGCATAAACCAGGCGATTGCCTGTGCGCGAAACGGAGATATCGGTTGCGTTCTCGCCGCCGACCACGAGCTCAGGGGTTCCTCCTGAGGCCGGGATCGTCCACAGATTTGTGCTGCCAGGTTCGCCCAATGAGAATATGATGCTCCGGCCGTCTTGACTCCAGTCATACCCGTCGATCCATGGTTGATCGGGTGTCAGCCTCCGCGGTTCACCTCGAGGCTCTCCGCTGTGGGTCAGGGACAGTAAGTAGATTCCGTCAGTCATCGTGGAGTGCTCCCTGACAAACGCGAGTGTCTTGCCATCCGGAGAGAACGCCGGCGCAAGATCGCCTTCGTATCCCTTTGGCGGCGAGGTTACTCTTCTTTTTTCACTCGTCTCGGCGGAGATCATGTAAAGGCTTGAAGACGCCCCAGCAGTGGGCCTGTCAAATAGAGCCAAAAACTTCCCGTTCGGAGACCACGACAAACCCGAATAGCACCCTGCCGATTCCGCCAACCTTCGCTCGGTGCCTCCCAGTGCGGGGACTATCCATATCTCGGAGCGTTCTCCCAGAGATATCTCAGAGTTTTCTCCCAGATCCCGGCAGAATGCGATGTAGCGGCCGTCCGGCGACCATGCGGGTGCGTACTCATTCGCCGTATTGCTCGTTAGCCTGAGCGGGGCTCCGGCATCGACGAGCTTGACGTAAATATCAAAATTTTCACCTTTCTCGCCGTCCCAGGCAAACGCCACCTGCTTACCGTCGGGCGAAAAAGCGGGAGTAACCTGACGGCCCGGAAAACTGGTGAGAGGAACGATTTTTGCTACCGGATGCGATTTGGGACGAAAAAACCAAAGTCCGACAATTCCCGCCAGTATTAGCGGGACAGCCACTGCAGCGATTCGCCGCATCCTGTGTGATTTCCCCAGACCCAGCTCTCTCTGGCGGATGGCGTTCGCGAGTTTGCCTGAATCTGACTCTTCCTTTAGTTCTTCGAGCGCAACCTTCACGTCAGCCATGTACTGGAAACGGCGGTCCGGATCCTTTCGCAGACATCGCATGATGACTTTTTCGAGATCACGCGGAACGTCCGGCGCCACCGCGCTTGCCGGCTTGGGTTCTTCTTTAAGGATTGCGGAGAGCGTCGCGACCTTCGAATCGCCGTGAAAGGCCTGCCTGCCAGTTACCATCTCGTACAGCAGGGAACCGAAGGAAAAGATGTCGCTGCGAGCGTCTACTTTCTTGCCTTCGGCTTGCTCAGGCGACATGAAGGGGACTGTCCCAAAGATCATGCCTTCTTCGCTGTTGGAACGATTCGACGCTCGCATAGTTGCGGTTTGTCTGGTCGAGGTTTCTCCAAGCTCACTCGTGGTGACGTCGGTCAGCTTGGCCAAGCCGAAATCCAGCACTTTCACATGGCCGTTCTCGGACACGATGATGTTGGATGGCTTCAGATCGCGGTGAATAATGCCGGCTGAATGCGCCTGCGCAAGGGCGTCTGCGATCTGTATCGCATATTTAAGCGCTTCGTTAAGATGCACTCCCTTGCGACCGATCAACTGGTCCAGCGTCTTGCCGGCCACGTATTCCATCGAGATGAATTGGACGCCGTCCGCTTCTGCGATGTCGTAGATGTGTACGATGTTGGGGTGATTCAAAGCGGAAGCCGCTTTGGCCTCTTGCACGGAGCGGCGCTTCTTTTCCGCATCGGCCACCCTTTCCGCGGAGAGCGTCTTCAAGGCAACGAACCGATCCAAGTGAGTGTCCCGCGCTTTCCACACGACACCCATTCCACCCTCGCCGAGTTTTTCGCAGATTTGATACTGCGCTAAAACCTTCCCAACCATCGCTCCCTCGGTCTATCAAAGATACTCTGTCGCATTTCACCGTTCAACCATGTATTCGGGGTTTGCTACGTTCGAATCATTAAATCGAACATGCCAATCTCCCGTCGAGATTTTTTCAGCCGTGATCTACCCGCTATCGCAATGCTCCCGGCAGCGCGTGCCCTTGCGCAGCCATCGAAGCTGAGAGTAGTTGTGACCGGCGGACACCCCGGCGATCCCGAGTGTGGCTGCGCGGGCACCATCGCCCGGTACACGGACCTTGGCCATGAAGTCGTCATTCTCTATCTGAACCGCGGTCAGGGCTATTGCGGCACTTCGCCGCTGAGTCAATGCGGGACGATCCGAACTGCCGAGGCTGAGAAAGCATGCGCCATTCTAAAGGCAAGCCCCGTTTTTGCGCGCCAGGTGGACAGCCACGCAGTAGTGGATGATGCGCATTATGAAGAGTTCCGGCAGTTGCTCGAAGCTCAAAGACCCGATGTGGTTTTCACCCAGTGGCCCGTCGACACGCACGCTGATCACCGCGCCGTCTCCTCTTTCGTATTAAATGCCTGGCTCAAGGGCAAAAAGAAATTTGCTCTTTATTACTACGAAGTCGCCGACGACACGATGATGTTCTCGCCCGACGAGTTCGTCGATATATCGGGAGTGGAAGAGCGTCGCCACGCCGCCTGCTACGCCCACGTCTCGCAGTCACCCGACAAATGGTATCCGGCACAAACTCAAATCACAAAGTTTCACGGATCGCAAAGCGGCTATGCACAGGCCGAGGCCTTCCTCCGCCATTGGGGAAGCACTCGGGCATTGCTGCCCTGAGACGCGGGAAAAGCTCTGCGGGTCTCATCTCGCAGCCGGCATTACTTTGAGCTTGGTTTCCTGCTGAGAAAGCAGAGCGGCCGCATCTGCAAAATGCGGATACCTGCTCCAATCTTCCCGATCTCCAATTACGTACAGGCGCCGGCGCGCGCGGCTCACGGCGACATTCAGCAGGTTCGGCTTCTGTGAAGCCCATTCCTTCGCTCCAGGCAGGCGCGGATTACCGCCGAGAACCAGGATGACAATATCGGCTTCCCTACCTTGCGAAACATGAATGGTCCCGGATTGCGAAATGCCGTATCGCGTCGCTATTTCTCTCAACTCCCGTGCCACGGCGCGAAACGGCGAAAGCAGCAGAATAGCCGACGGGGCGATACCGCACCGAAACAGGTCTGCCAGAAGCAGTTTGAGGATCACACCCTGCTCGGGAATCCAATGATCGTCGGCCTCACCGCCGTTCGTGTCGAGCCAGCAGCTCGGCTTTGCCGGATTTGGAGCCTCAAGTGTGGCGGACACCATCTGCCCGTCATAGGCAATTGCGTTTGAAATTGAAAACATCGGATTTTCGCAGCGGCTGTGAACGCGAAGCGGTGAGCCTACCCAAACGGGCTGATCGGTATCGTCGGATTGAAGCCGGGTTCCGAGCGTGTTTACTCGATCGGCAAGCGTCTGCACCGAATTTCGCGAAGGTAGCCAGGTCTCTTCCACGCCGAAATGCTTTCGTAACGCCTGCTGTGCAGTGAAAGGTAACGGCACAATTGGCTCAAGTTGAAGCGGGTCTCCCACCACCAGCGTTCGCCGCGACCGCCAGATCGCGCCGGCGGCAGCTTGTGGGACTGCCTGACCGGCCTCATCGATCAGGAGCCATCCCAGCGACTCGCGACCAAGTGAAGCAAAAAGCCGATTGAAGGATGCAAAGGTGGTGGAAACAACAGGGATGACGAAAAATAGGGTTGCCCAGGCCGATCGCAGGGCTTGCGCGTTTGTAGTTGGCCCTTTCCCCGTCAGAAGATCGATCGCCCCAAGCAGATTGTTTTTGATTCGGATGGGTTCGCACTCAATGAAAGTCCGATGCAGATGGAGCGCTTCGAGGAACACACGCGTTCGCGCCCGATTCCAGTTTTCATCCGCCCAGGGCGAAGAGAGCTCACGTCTTTCGATGGAACGAAGCCAATCCTCGGGGTCCGCGAAGGTGCTACCGAGCTTTTCGCGAGCAGCCTGAAAGACCGCTACCTGATCCGCGAGCTCGGCGCGGCGATTCTCCACACCGGCGCAGAGCTGTGACGCTTTCCCGCCGAGCTCCTGCTTAGCGGCTATTCGTGTTTCGAACGCGAGATCGGCTTGGGTACATTGCTCCTCGCAGGCCGACACGGAGGCGGCGAATCTCAAGTCCTTTTCTCGCCAATCCCGGTAGGCCTGGCCCCTCGAGAAAACCGCGTCCACCATGCCGGGTTTGAAGACAAGATGGTCGTGACGGGCCTGGATGGCTATCTGCAGCCCGCTCCTGGACCTTTCTCGATTCTGCGCGGCCTGTTCGCACTCGCATTCAGCGTGCCGCAGACGTTGCGAGCCTTCGCCGAACTCCGATTCCGTCGTCTGAAGCCTGCTCACCGCGGCGTCAACTGCTTCGGCCGCCTCCCAAGCGGCGACACGGTCCTCCCGGATGACTGCTTCCTGAGCGAGTGCGATCTTGAAACCGTTCACAGCTCTGTCCCAAGCTTTGTGAGGCGCTCTCACGCCCTTCAGATATCGCAGGAACCCTCGCCCGGCGCGCGTAACCGGTTCCAGCTCTTCTTGATCGACCAGCCAGAAGCGGTTGATGAACTTCCGCCGATTTCGTTTGTTGCCAAGCCGCGCCGCCACTAACCCCCAAGCCGAGAGAGTGGACCCTTTTTTTTCGTAAAGCAATCGCGTCGCGAAGTCCGCAAAGTAATCGGACTTCTCACATAAGCGCTCGTCGACAGCACCGGCCGTCGGGATTTCGAGCGAGACATTTTCGACTGCTCGATTATTAGACGAGGCGACCACAATTTCAAACCCGAGCAGGTCCTCTCGCCAATTCGATATGGTGCGGCGGAAATCGCCGCAAGTCCATTGCGAGTGCTGTCTTGAAAATGCCATGCCAGGTGCGTTAAGCGACGCCAGCACCTTTGCGCGCTCGACTACCACGGATGCGATCAACTCGCGCAGGAGCGTCGTTTTTCCGGTGCCGGGAGGGCCGTTCACGGAAAACAACGGAGCTTGTTCTTCGGCAAAGCATCGGAGTGCCGAATTAAGCGCGAACTGTTGACTGAAATAGAGTGACTGATCCGAAGGCGCCGGCCAGCGGCCTGAGGGCACCCGATGCGGCGCGAGATTGCTCCACCAGAGACCCTGGGCCTGGGCACCGCGCGTGTCTTGCCGCGCTGCTTCGTCGACGGACTCGTCGCCGGCCAAAAAGCGTGTGAGAGCCGGACCCAGATTGCCGTCCCTTGCCTCGTCGGCAATCCTCTCGAGGTCGTGTAAGAAAAAACTGTTCAGGAAATCGGTGCCATCTGCGAGATGCTCGAATTTTGTCCCCACCTGCCGCGCAGCAAGCCGGACTCCCTCAGGCCGGAGAACCTTCCTCACACCGAGCGACTGGGCAATTCGCATGACCTCGGCTTCCAGTTCGCCTGGCTGGGTCGGGCGGCCGACCGGAATCCCCTTTTCGCGGAGCTGCCGGCCGATTTCGTCGTTCTCCCTGATGGCAAAGCGCTCGGCGAAGCGGAGTGCTTCCTCCTGGGCTGCGGATTCAAATCCATTCAGCCAGCGGCTGTCGGCCGGACCGGGATTTTCCAGCCGCCCGACCGCCCAGCCACAAGACGCGAGGACGAAGGTGTCCAGCAGCGGCCGGCCTTCTGAGGTAATCTGCAGCGCGAACAGGCAGCTCTCTCCGCCAGGCCGGCCGTCGAAGCTTCGCGGATCTCGTCCGAAATGGCGCTCCAGTCTCGATCGCACCCGTCCCAGCTTGTAAATACCGCAATACGCTGTGAATCGCCACTTTAGCCCTTCATCCGCGGCCGCCATCCAGCCGGGCGTTTCCCAAGGAAGCGGCATCTCTCCGTTTGTTCTGAAAACGGGCTCTTTCCCGCTCTTCGGGTTCATCCGGGGTATTCGCTGCGGAGAGAATAGTTCCAGGGACTTCCAGAAGTCCAAGATGCATGCCGGACGAGATAATCGATCACTCGCAAGGCTGTCCATACGTGTTATACGTCTTACATCATCAGTCAGGCGGAGGCCCTCCGACAGGCCCAGGTTTTTCGGGTATGTCGCTGACGCCCGGCTGCTTGTTACACTAGCAGTTTGAGCCTCATTTCGGCTTGACCTCTCCACAGTCATCGTGATTCTGATCGCGATGCTGTGAATTTACTTTCCCAAGGAGTGCCCTGCATAAATGAAATACATCTTCACGTCTGAGTCGGTAACTGAGGGCCATCCAGACAAGATTGCAGACCAGGTATCAGACGCAATTCTAGATGCCGTCATGAAGGACGATCCGACCGGTCGAGTCGCTTGTGAAACGCTGGTCACAACGGGCATCTGCGTGGTGGCGGGCGAAATCACGACAAAGACCTACGTCGATGTTCCCCATCTGGTCAGGGCCGTAATTAACGATATCGGCTATAACAACGCGGCATTCGGATTTGACTGCAAAACGTGCGCCGTCGTTAATATGATTCAGTCGCAATCGCCCGACATCGCGATGGGCGTCGACACCGGTGGCGCAGGCGACCAAGGCTTGATGTTCGGCTTTGCGTGCGATGAGACGAAGGAACTCATGCCACTGCCCATTACGCTCGCCCATAAATTGGTACGGCAGCTAAGCGAAGCGCGGCGCTCCGGTACGGTGCCCTACCTGCGGCCTGACGGCAAAAGCCAGGTGAGCGTCGAATATGTAAACGGAAAGCCGAAGCGTATCGATGCGGTGGTGATTTCGACTCAACACGACGATGACGTAACGTCTCAACAGATCGAAAAAGATATTCGCAAGTTCATTATCGCTCCGGTGATCCCCGCTGGCATGATCGATTCGCAGACCAAGTTCCACATCAATCCAACGGGTCGCTTTGTGATCGGTGGTCCGCATGGCGATACGGGGCTGACCGGCCGTAAGATTATCGTGGACACCTATGGTGGCATGGGACGCCACGGCGGCGGAGCGTTCTCGGGCAAGGATCCGACGAAGGTCGATCGATCCGCGTGCTACATGGCAAGATATGTGGCGAAGAATCTTGTTGCCGCAGGGCTCGCCTCGCGCGCCGAAGTGCAACTAGCGTATGCCATTGGCGTTGCCGAACCAGTTTCGATCTATGTCGACACCTTCGGCACCGGTAAGGTGGAAGATGCCCGGCTCGCCGAACTTATCGGTGAGAACTTCTCGTTGACTCCCGCTGGAATGATCAAGCACTTGAATTTACGCCGTCCGATTTATCAGAAAACCGCGGCCTTCGGTCATTTCGGCCGAAGCGAGGACTCTTTTAGCTGGGAGGCGACAGACAAAGCAGAGGCCCTGCGCGAGGCGGCACAGCTCACGGCTAGCGCGGTCTAATTTGTTGGCTGGGCGGTTCGCCTCGACCAGATGGCGAACCACCCAATCGGACATCATCGCCCGGGCACTCCCCCGGGTAGGAAATCGTCGAGGGAAGCAAGCAGTGTCAACAGTTGAAGCAACCGATTGCAAGCGGTCAGTAGAAATCGAAATACCGCTCGAAGAGGTGGAGCGCGCCAAGGAGCGCGTGACCAGCTCCTTGAAGGAACGTGTTCGCCTGCCCGGCTTTCGTCCAGGGAAGGCGCCCGTCAGTATGATCCAGTCCCGCTTTGAAAGCGAAATTCGGAACGAAGTTCTCGAAATGCTTCTACCTCAAGCTTTTCGCCAACGGGTCGAGAAGGAAGAGCTCAAGGTTGTCGGGACGCCGGATATCACAGACCTCAAGTTTGAAGCGGGCCAGCCGATCCGGTTCAAGGCCGATTTTGAAATTGCACCAGAGTTCGAGATTTCCGATTATCGCGGTCTGCCCGCAAAGTACGAAGAACCCACGGTGAGCGACGAAGAAATCGCCAAGCGGCTCGAATCGATGCGCGAAAGTAAAGCAGAATATCCGAATCTGGATCCGCGGGCAATTGAAACGGGGGATTTCGTTCTTGTGCATCTTAAGTCCCTCCAGGGTCTTGCGGAACCTATCGACCAGGACGTGCAAATCGAGGTGGGCGGAGAAGAGACACTCCCGGCGTTTAACGAGGCCCTGGTCGGGGCGCAGCCGGAAGACCTTAAGGAAATAAGCATCACCTACCCGGATGACTACGGGCAGGAGAGGCTCGCCGGAAAAACGGTCACTTTCGAGCTGAACCCCAAGGTTATTCGAAAAAAAGAGCTTCCGAATCTGGACGACGAATTCGCGCGTGATCTGGGCGATTATCAGACTCTCGAAGAGTTACGAGAGGCCGCTCGCCGGTCCATTTTTCAAGAGAAGCAATTGGCGGCGCAGCAAGCAGCCAAGGAAGAATTGATCGATCATCTCGTGGAGAATAATCAATTTGCCGTTCCCGAAGCATACGTCGACCGACAAATCGAGAACCAGGTTCGTATGCAACTCCGAAGTCTGGCCGGGGATAGCTTCGATCCTTCAAATTTGAAGCTTGATTGGAAGAAGATCAAGGAGACTCAGCGCGACAAGGCGCTGAGGAATGTGCGTGCCTCCCTACTCCTCGAGAAGATCGCCGAGCGAGAGGGAGTCGCCGCAACCAAAGATGAAGTGGACCGGGAAGTGCAGCGTATTGCGCGTCAAGAACGCGAAGCCATACCGGTTACACGTGCGCGCCTCGAGAAGGATGGCACGATGGGACGGATTGCCGGACATATTCAAACGGAAAAGACTCTGCAGTTCTTACTCGAGCAGGCCCAAAAGCATGCCTAAGGGTAAGGCTAAACGGATCAGTACGTTCTGGCCGATGAATTTGAATTTCGATCCCCTTCGAGTTGACATGTTCCTGGTATACTGGGCATGAATATTCTTCCGATCAGGGCAGGGGATCTCTTGATCTTTCTTATCCAGAGGAGAACAGCTTGAAGCGCGCCGGATCTGACGACTCCCTTCGCTGTTCCTTTTGCCATAAAAGCCAGGACGTAGTTGGTAAGTTGATTTCGTCTCCAAGCGAATATCCGCGAGCCTATATCTGCGACGAGTGCATTGCGGTCTGCAATTCCATAATTGAGGATGACCGGCATGAGCAGAGCTATGGAAGTCCGGGGAAATTACCGCGTCCGCTCGAGCTCAAAGAATATCTCGATCAATACGTAATCGGGCAAGAGGCGACCAAGAAGAAATTGGCCGTGGCGGTTTACAACCACTACAAGCGGATCCAGATGAACAAGCAGAGGGGCGGAGAGGTAGAGCTGTCCAAGTCCAACATTCTGCTCATCGGACCGACGGGTACCGGTAAGACCTTGCTGGCCCAGACCTTGGCGCGGATTTTGGACGTGCCTTTTGCGATTGTTGACGCCACAACATTGACTGAAGCCGGCTATGTGGGCGAAGACGTTGAAAACATTATTCTGCGGCTCTTGCAGAATGCCGATTGGGATGTGCCGCGGGCCCAGACTGGCATTATTTATATCGACGAGATCGATAAGATCGGCCGCAAAGACGAGAACCCCTCTATTACCCGGGATGTATCAGGCGAGGGCGTACAGCAAGCGCTATTGAAGATTTTGGAAGGGACTGTCGCAAACGTCCCGCCGCAAGGTGGCCGCAAACACCCGCACCAGGAATTTACACCGGTGGATACCACCAATATCCTTTTCATTTGCGGTGGCGCCTTTGTAGGGCTGGAAAAGGTGATTGCAAGACGTGTCGGCACGAAATCAATTGGCTTCGTTCCTCCAGATGAGAAGGATGCGGTACGTCGGCCTAATGCCGTTAGGCGCGATGTGGACCTGCTGCAGCAGTGCCAGCCGGTAGATCTGATCAAATATGGCTTCATTCCGGAGTTCATAGGCCGAATGCCGGTTTCGGCGGTTCTGGAAGACCTCTCCAAGGAGGCGCTTGTCCAGATTCTGACTAAACCAAAGAACGCAATCATTCGCCAGTATCAGAAGCTATTTGAATTTGAGAATGTTAAGCTCAAATTTAGCGAAGACGCCTTGGATGCAGTGGCCCAGCTCGCCATGGAGCGCAAAGTTGGGGCTCGTGGTCTCCGCATGATTTTGGAAGATCTCATGCTGGACCTGATGTATTACCTCCCGACATTTAAGAAGGTACGAGAGTTTGTTGTTACCAAGGAGATGGTTCTTTCGCAAAAGATCAACATGGCCGTGCTCGAAAAGGCGGGCTAGCTAGCCATATCAGATCTGAGAAACACCTGAACCGACCTCATTTCACGGAGCGGCTTTCTGAGAGTGAAAGCTATTCATCTTCTTAAGTCCTGCTCGCTTCGGGGACAATCCGCCTAGAAAGCAACGATGGTTACGTCAAAAGATAAAACGGATTCAAAGCGGCTTCCAATGATGCCTATACGGGATGTGGTGATCTTCCCGTTCATGATGACGCCGTTCGTAGTAGGGCGCGAATCGAGCGTTAGGGCTCTCGAAGAGGCTCTTTTGGGTGATAAGAAGATTTTTCTGGCCACCCAGCATGACGCTTCGGTGGATGAGCCCAGGCCCGACGAGATCTACTCCGTCGGAACCGTGGCGAATATCGTACAAAGCCTCAAGCAGCCGGATGGAAATATCAAGGTTCTTGTCGAGGGCGTAGAGCGCGGGAAGGTTATTTCTGTCAGCGAGGAAGAAGGCTACTTCCGCGCTGTGGTGAGAACAACCACTTACAAAGTAGAGCAAGGGTCGCAACTCGAAGCCCTTACCGGCCGCGTTACGAATTTGTTCGAACAGTACGTCAAGCTCAGCCAGAATCTTAATTACGAGACCATGATCGCGGCGATCCGGGTGGATGATCCCGGCAAACTGGCCGATACGGTTGGCGCGAATCTGCAGCTGACGATCGAAGAGAAGCAGGAACTTCTCGAAATCTTTGACCCGATTGACCGCTTAACCCGAGTAGCGGATCTGCTCGATATCGAGATTGAAAAACTGAACGTCGACCGCACCATTCAAGGCCGCGTGAAGCGGCAGATGGAGCGGGCTCAGAAGGAATACTACCTCAACGAGAAGATCAAGGCGATCCAGAAGGAACTGGGCCGCGGCGAAAAGAGTGAGCTAGACGAGCTCAAACGCAAGATCGACACTGCCGGCATGACGAAGGACGCTCATGAGAAAGCAATGGCTGAGCTCCGACGACTCGAGGGGATGCCCCCGATGTCCGCCGAATCGACGGTGTCACGCAATTATCTCGACTGGCTTCTCGCAGTGCCGTGGAAGAAGAGAACGAAGGAAATTCGCGATCTGCGCTATGCGCGGCAGATCCTCGAGAGCGATCATTATGGGCTCGAAAAAATCAAGGAGCGCATCCTAGAATTCCTTTCCGTACGAAGGTTGGTCCAAAACCCCAAGGGATCTATTCTTTGTTTCGTCGGACCTCCCGGCGTAGGTAAGACCTCGCTTGGAATGTCCATCGCAAAGGCCACCGGCCGCAAATTTGTGCGTCTTTCACTTGGTGGCGTCAGGGATGAAGCAGAGATTCGTGGACACCGGAGAACCTATATCGGAGCTCTTCCGGGACAGCTCATTCAAATGATGAAGAAGGCGGGGACAAAGAACCCCGTGGTCATGCTGGACGAGGTCGACAAGATGTCGATGGATTTCCGTGGAGATCCGTCGGCGGCACTCCTCGAAGTGTTGGATCCCGAGCAGAATTACATGTTCATGGATCATTACCTGGATGTCGAATACGATCTGAGTCAGGTTTTTTTCATCGCGACCGCGAACGTGCTGCATACGATTCCCCCGGCTTTGCAGGATCGAATGGAAGTGATCCGTCTGTCCGGCTATACCGAACTCGAGAAACTCGAGATCGCTAAGCGGTTCCTGGTGCCGAAGCAGCTAAAGGACAACGGCGTGAACGAGAGCCAGGTTCTTTTTCAAGAAGAGGGTCTCCAAACGCTGATCAGCTCATATACGCGTGAGGCGGGCGTGAGAAATCTGGAACGCGAGATCGGGAATCTGTGCCGAAAAGTGGCGCGCAAAGTGGTAGAAGCCCAGGTTCCCTCTGGCGAGGAGATTATTGCTCAGCCATCGGAAGTGATCGAGGACGAAGTCGCCGCGCCAGCTACAGAAGACGCCGCGGACATGCAGGGAGGCGCAGCGGTGCCGGCCAAGAAAGGCAAGAAAAAGGCGAAAAAAGAAGAGCTCCCGCTAGTTGCAATCGAGCGGGTTACAGTCAATCAGCCGACAGTCACCACGATGCTCGGGCCCGCGAAATTTCGCGACATGGATTTGGACAAGCAGAATGAGGTGGGCGCAACGACCGGACTGGCATGGACGGAAGTGGGCGGCTCTATTCTCACGACGGAAGCAACGGTAATGGAAGGCCGAGGCAAGTTGACGACGACCGGCAAGCTGGGCGACGTCATGCAGGAGTCTGCGCAAGCTGCCATGAGCTACGTGCGCTCGCGCGCCCAATACCTGGGCCTGCCGAAGGACTTTTATCGGCATCTCGACATTCACGTGCACGTTCCTGAAGGGGCGATTCCCAAGGACGGCCCGTCGGCAGGAATCACCATTGCAACGAGCATATGCAGCGCTCTTACCGGGATTCCGGTCCGCTGTGACATCGCTATGACGGGTGAAATCACGGTGCGAGGCCGGGTACTTCCAATCGGGGGCTTGAAGGAAAAGCTCCTCGCGGCGCACCGGCAGGGAATCCGCGAAATAGTTCTGCCGAAGGAAAACGAGCGGGATCTGGTGGAAATTCCAGAGAACATTCGAAAGGAAATGAAATTACATTTCACGTTCTCGATGGACGAGGTCCTGAGATTTGCTTTAGAACGCGAGATCGTAGCATTACCGCTAGCACCAGCGGCAACAGCCGCCGAGATCGCAGCGAGGCCCGAGGATAACCTTACTCACTGAGGATCGGTTTCTTTGTAGTAGGCCTTCGGGTATTTGGAGTGGAACGTGGCTGAAACTGTAGACGTGGCCAGGCTGATCGTAAGCGCAGCTAGTCCCTCTCAGTTCCCACACGAAAACCAGGGGGGCACATCGGTCGAAATAGCCTTTCTGGGAAGGAGTAACGTTGGAAAATCGAGTCTGTTAAATCGGCTCGTGCAGCAACCCAGCTTGGCCTTTACCAGTTCGCGCCCGGGTTGTACGCAACAAATCAACTTTTTTGCAATAGAAGACGGACTCTCCTTCGTGGACTTGCCAGGTTACGGATATGCGCAAGTTCCGGTGGAAGAACGCGGCAAATGGAAACAGCTCATTGAAAATTATCTGGAGAAACGAAAAGGACTTGCCTTATCGTTTCTCTTGATCGACGCCAGGCGCGGATGGATGGACAAGGACCTGGAACTCAAGGCTTGGCTGGAGTTCCATAACCGTCGATATCAGGTGATTGTCACCAAGATCGACAAGTTGAAAAGCAACAACCAATTAAAAACCGGATTAGAGGGCATTCAACGGGAGACTCCGAACGTTCCACTAATCCCGGTCTCGGCCATTGATGGCCGGGGAGTGAGGGAAATTTGGCAAACAATCTCGAAGATCAAGAACCAGCAGTAACCGTCGCGGCTACCACCGAAGGTAAGCCCACCGAGAAGCCACAGGAAGCAAACGGGAGCAGCAAAGCTGTTGCTCAGGCGGAAGAGACAAAACCTGCGGACGCCCCCGAAGGGAAGCCGTCTGAGCAACGGGGGGAACGGTCCGCGGCGAGCCGCGGCAGAGCACACTCGGATGGCAGAGGAAACGGAAAACCGGGCGGCGAAACCGCGCGAAAGCTTTCAGGCGAGCCCAAGGGTCCGGCTGAACACAAAACCGTATCCGAAACACACACGAACGCCGATCAGCCGCCTCCTGCCGAGGAGGTGACTACGGAGCCTGTGGCACTGCCACAAGCAGCTACCGCTCAGGCCAACCCGGTGCAGCCGAACCTGCAGAAGCAGGGATCGCAGCAGGCGACTCAGCAGCCGCCGTTTCAGCGCCGCGGACGTCACTCGATCGGCAATACAGGCGCACAAGGGCAGCGGAACGGGACGACAACGCTCGATCTCGTCGAGTTGAAAGACATGAGCATCCAGGCGCTGAATCAGATTGCCAAGGATCTTGGGGTACCAGGCGCCGCCGGCTTGCGGAAGCAGGAACTCATCTTCAAAATCCTGCAGACTCAGGCCGAAAAGAGCGGTCTGATTTTCTCAGAGGGCGTTCTCGAATGCCTGCCAGATGGTTTCGGCTTTTTGCGCGCTCCTGAATACAACTATCTGCCGGGGCCGGACGACGTTTATGTATCGCCTTCCCAGATCAGACGCTTCGATCTGCGGACCGGCGACACTGTCTCCGGGCAAATCCGGCCGCCCAAAGAGGGTGAGCGGTACTTTGCGCTTATCAAAGTGGACGCCATCAACTTTGAGCCGCCGGAAGAGTCCCGCAATAAGATCTTTTTCGACAACCTGACACCGCTTTACCCGGACGAAAGGTTGAAGCTGGAGACAAGCAAGGATAATTTCTCCGGACGCGTGATGGATCTTCTGACTCCGCTCGGCAAGGGTCAACGCGGCCTGATTGTCGCCCCCCCGCGCACGGGTAAAACGATGATGCTCCAGAGCATCGCAAATTCCATCACGACGAATCACCCGGAAATCAATTTGATCGTCCTGCTGATCGATGAACGTCCGGAAGAAGTCACGGACATGCAGCGCTCCGTGCGCGGCGAGGTGATCAGCTCAACATTCGACGAACCCGCGGCGCGCCACGTACAGGTGGCCGAAATGGTAATCGAAAAGGCGAAGCGGCTGATCGAACACAAGCGCGACGTTGTTATTCTGCTGGATTCGATCACCCGCCTGGCGCGTGCCTACAATACCGTTGTGCCGCCGTCGGGCAAGGTGCTCTCGGGTGGCGTTGACTCGAACGCGCTGCAACGGCCGAAGCGCTTTTTCGGGGCAGCTCGAAACATCGAAGAAGGCGGCTCGCTCACCATTGTGGCGACGGCCCTCATCGATACGGGAAGCCGCATGGATGATGTGATTTTTGAAGAATTCAAGGGCACCGGCAACATGGAAATCCATCTGGACCGGAAACTGGTGGACAAACGCGTGTTCCCGGCAATCGACATCAACAAGAGCGGCACCCGCAAAGAAGAACTCCTCATGCCGCGCGAGGAATTGAACCGCGTCTGGGTGCTGCGCAAGGTACTCAATCCGCTGTCGCCAGTCGAATCGATGGAGCTTCTGATTGACAAATTGGGCAAGACTCGAAGCAACGCCGAATTTCTCGCGGCGATGAGCACATAATTTCTTTCGTCCATTTGAATGGGCCGGATTAGAATCCTCTCTGACAACGTCGCGAACAAAATCGCGGCGGGAGAAGTGGTGGAGAGGCCCGCTTCCGTCGTTAAAGAGCTGCTCGAAAACTCACTCGACGCAGGTGCGACTGAAGTTCGCATAGACGCCGAAAATGCAGGCAGACGTTTGCTGCGCATTCAAGACAACGGCTGCGGCATGCTGCGTGACGATGCCTTACTCGCCTTTGAAAGGCATGCCACAAGCAAGTTAAGCGAAGTCAGAGATCTGCTGGCGATTGCGACTCTCGGGTTTAGGGGCGAAGCCCTTCCCTCAATTGGCTCCGTGAGCCGCCTCCTCCTCGAAACAAGGTCCGAAGAAGAGCAGACTGGCACGGCTGTGGAACTCGCAGGCGGCAAGCTGCTGCGATGTGATGAAATCGCACGTCCCACTGGCACAACCATTACGGTCCGCGACCTGTTTTACAATGTGCCGGCGCGCAAGAAGTTTCTGCGGTCGGATCAGACCGAGCTGGCGCACATCGGTACCCTGGTGACTCACTACAGTCTCGGACATGCCAATAAGCGATTCGAGCTGTACCATGAAGGCCGCTCATTGCTCTCGGTCGCGCCCGTTTCAACCCTACGCGAGAGGGCCTATCAAGTCTTCGGAGGTGAAGCCCTGGAAGACCTGGTGGATGTCGGCGTCAAGAGTTTTAGGCTGCCCCTACCGCCAGCCTATGTCCCGAATGCTCATCGCTCTGACGCACCTGAGGAGCCTGACGAGGGATTTGCGGAGTTCTGCTTGGAAGGTTTGATTTCCGGCCCGCACGTGCAGAAACTCAACAGGAACTCCGTTTACCTTTTCGTCAACGGACGGCTGATTAAGGACAGGGTTCTGCTCCACGCAATTTCCGCGGCATATCACAACCTGATGCCGCCCGGATGCTACCCGTTCGCATTGCTTTTCCTGAACTGCGATGCTCGCGAAGTCGACGTAAACGTGCATCCCTCAAAAACTGAAGTACGCTTTCGGCATGGTTCGGCTGTGCACGATTTCGTGAGAGATTCAATCCGCGAAATCTTGGTCGCCAGTCGCCCGGTTTCCAGCATTCCCTTGCCGATTTCGCCAAGAATTGTTGAGCCCAGAGCTGAGAGGCAAATGGCCGCTGCTTTGCCTGTTTCTGAATTCTCGGCGGTCGCCTCAACCGCTGCGATCGCCTACGATGAAGGCAATTATTCGGCACTTCCGGAAATTACGATCCCCAACATTTTTCCCCGAGTGGAACGGCCCAAGTCTGAGGTTACGCCGGCACCAGAAGAAGAAGTTTCCAAAGTTCGAAAAATTCCCGAGACGCATCTCGGGCTCGACCGACTCTCCACAGCCTGGGAACACAACGATACCCTGGCGGCGCTGCCTGATTTGCGTCCTTTAGGGCAGCTTCACGACAGCTTCATTATTGCGGCGGGTCGCGATGGATTGTGGATCGTCGATCAGCACGTCGCCCACGAACGGATTCTTTTTGAACAGGTGCTGCGGCAGCGTGCGGCCGGAACGGTGGAGATCCAGCAGCTTTTGATGCCGGTAGTGCTGCAGCTTACCCCGGCTCAACAATTTGAGTACGTGCGGATTGCTGATGAGCTGAACCTTTATGGCTTTGAGACGGAACCCTTCGGCCAGCGTACGATCGCCATCAAGGCCTCTCCGGCGGGCATCGGCCAAGCCGATATCGAGCGCGTCATTATTGAAATTCTGGAGGTGTCTGAAAGCGACCTGCGGTCCGCTTCACTCGATGAAATTCGCCGCACCGTTTGCGCTACTATCGCTTGCCAGGCAGCCATCAAAGTAAATACGAAATTGGAGCCGAAGAAAATCGAATGGCTGCTCAGCGCGCTGGCGGCCTGCGAATATCCGATGACATGCCCGCACGGAAGACCCATCGCGCTGCGATATAGCATTCGAGACATTTTGAGGAGCTTTCATAGAATCTAGCGAGGAGAATATCGGTACGCTGGGTAAAGGTATGCTTTCGAGGTCTGGAATTTTCGCCGAGACGCGTGTAAACGTAGCAAAGCTTCCATCTCTGCGGGCGGAGAATTTCCCTTATTCCGGACCGTATCCATGGCTCGACAGGCCCGACGCGCTGGAACAAATCGAGGCCAGGCTCAAGCGGAGGGAACTCAACGAGCAGGAAGCCGAACAGTGCCGTTTTTGGCGGGAGAATGGCTATATCGTTCTTCCCAGGCTTATTGCCGACGCCACTCTCGACGATGTCTGGAGGGCCTACGAGAGAGCTATCGAGAACGGTATCATCGCTTTGAAACCGGAGCCCATGGGCGATGATGACCCGTTTCCGGGCCGATTCCTTGATCCTCATGAGCGGGTTGGCGCCTTCTGCCGGATCTTGCGGAACGAGCAGCTGCTGCATTGGGTTCGACTCTTGATGGGACGAGAGCCCAAGCCTTTTCAAACCATTGCCTGCCATAAAGGCTCCCAGCAAGGCGCGCATTCGGACTCGATCCACATGACGACCTATCCGCTCGGCTACCTGACGGCTGGGTGGATTGCGTTTGAGGACATTCATCCCGATTGCGGCCCGCTGGTTTATTATCCGGGTAGTCATCGGCTGCCTTACCTATTCAGCAAGCAAGTCGGTATTTCGGAAGATGAATTCGAAGCACGGGGTTACGCGGCATACCACGAAAAATATGAACCGCGGATTCAGCAGCTCATTTCCGAGTATGGGCTTGAGCCGCACCACTTCCATGCGAGCAAGGGAGATGTGTTGATATGGCACGCCAACTTGATTCACGGCGGCTCGATGCGCAAGAATATTCAGCTTTCGAGGAAGGCGGTTGTGTGCCATTTCTTTGTCAAGGGATCATTGGCATATCACGATCTCTCGGCTTCGGAGACTAAACCTTACTCGGGCACTTGCCTGTTGCGATCGCAGGACGAAGCCGCAGTTGGCGATGGGGGGCCACGCAAGCTGTTGTCGCGCGTCGGGCGGGCCTTGAAGAAGCTCTGAGTCAGGCGAGTTGAAAAAGCTCTAGTCAGGCAGAGCGAAAGCCACAAAGCTGGCGCTGGTTTTATCGGTCGGCTTGCCTTTCCCGCCGCCCGCCGCAATCACCACAAACTGTTTACCATTGACTTCATAGGTCGCCGGGGTAGCATTACCTGAGGCAGGCAGGGTGGTCTCCCAAAGCAGCTTGCCTGTGTCCTCGTCAAAGGCGTGGAATTTGCGATCGTAGCTTGTGGCTCCGATGAACAGGAGCCCGCCAGCCGTGACGACGGGGCCTCCATAGTTCTCAGATCCGGTATTCTTCAAGCCCTGTGCTGCCAGCTCTGGATATTCGCCAAGAGGAATCTGCCAGCTGATTTTGCCACGGTTCAGGTCAATGGAAGACAGCGTGCCCCACGGCGGCTTTACCGCGGGATACCCGCCCGGATCGAGAAAGCGCGTGTAGCCGTTATTGATGTACTTGCCGTCCGTCGGCAGAGGCTTTCGGGGAGCTACCGGCAAGTCTTCGCCATGTGCGGCATAACGCATAACGGCTTTCACACCATCATCGCCGAGTCGCGCAAAAGCGGGCATGCGGCCGCTTCCCGAATAAAGAAGGCTCGCGATTTGTGCATCGGTGTAGCGCTTGCTGACATCGAGCAGCGAAGGAAACTCGGGAGGGGATCCCGCCCGGTCGGGCCGGTGGCAGGCGGAACATTCTTTCAGGTAAATGCCTTTGCCACTGCTCGCTGCGCCAGAAGGTCTTTCGAACATACGAAGAATCCAAGCCATTTCGTTTGCGTTCACGAAAAGATGACCCGTCGCGGGATCGAACGCGGAACCTCCCCATTCGGCGCCTCCGTCGAAACCCGGAAAGATGATCGTTCCTTCCTTTGAAGGCGGAACGAATTGGCCGGCACTCAAAGTCTTGTTGAATATCTCGAGGACCACCTGATGCGCCGCGGGAGTTCGCATAGTCAACATGTCTGCGGTCAGGATCTGGCGGGAGAAATGAGGCGGCAGTTCCGGCAACGGTTGGGTAGCCGCAGTTTTCTCGCCATCCAGCTCCGATGGTGGATAACTGCGTTCCCGAATCGGGAAAAGAGGCTTTCCGGTCTCCCGCTCGAAAAGGTAGACCCATCCTGATTTTGTTGTCTGAGCGACCGCATCCACCATGTGGCCACCATGCTTTACTCTCACCAGCGAGGGCGGTGACGGCAGGTCGCGATCCCAAACGTCATGATGCACGGTCTGGAAATGCCAGACCCGTTCGCCAGTTTCGGCCTTAAGAGCAAGCAGGCAATTCGCGAAGAGATTGTTGCCGGCACGATTATCGCCGTAAAAATCGTATGCGGCTGAGCCGGTTGGCGCAAAAATCAGGCCACGCTTCTCATCCAGCGTCATACCGGTCCAATTGTTGGCGCCGCCAGTATAGGTCCAGGCACTGGGAGGCCACGTGTCATATCCAAACTCGCCCGGATGAGGAATGGTGTGGAACGACCAGCGGAGCTTTCCGGAGAGGACATCGTATGCACGAATGTCGCCGGGAGACGTCGGAAGCGTCTCGCCGACAATGCTGCCGACAATCAGGAGATTCTTGTAGATTACGCCGGGCGTATTGAGCGAAACAGCATCTTTGGGATCGCGTCCCAGGTTGTCACGTAAGTCAATACGGCCGTGCTCTCCGAAATTTGGATCCGGGGTTCCGGTTTTCGCGTCAAGCGAATAGAGAAATGCGTGGCTTGCCACAAAGATGCGTTTCTCCGAGCCATTTGACCAGTAGGTCACGCCGCGATTACGAGCCTTGCCCACCAGTTCGGTCTCTTGATTCGGATTAAACCGCCAGATAAGCCTTCCCGTCGCACCGTCGAGTGCGATTACATTCAGCTTGGGCGTCGTCGCATAAAGCACTCCATCGATTGTGATCGGATTGCATTGCAGCTCGGAACCCGCGAATGCGTCTTCGCTATCGAAGGTCCAGGCAACTCGAAGACGCTGGACGTTATGCCGGGTGATCTGCTGCAGTCGCGAGTACCTGATGTTATCGGGTCCGCCTCCGTACATTGACCAATCGACTGTTTGCGCCGTGACGGCGGAGATTGCCGGGATGGCGAGAAAAAGAAGGATTTTCTGGAGCACGTTGAATTTCTATTGAACTAAAAGGAAATTCAAAGCGCAACGAGAAGCCGGCAGACTACTCCCACTCGATCGTGCCAGGCGGCTTATGAGTGAGATCGTAAAACACGCCCGATAGCCCCGGTACTTTGGCGAGCAATTGCCGGGTGAGTGCAAGAAGCTGCTCGCGCTCCATAAGAACGACATCGGCGGTCATGCCATCCACGGAGTTTATGGGGCGCAATACAACAGACTCGCGCGCGGTCTCCGTTCCGACCGGCAACAGAACCACCGGAAATTGCCAAACTCTGTCTTCGAAACCGGTCTTGAGGCAAAAGTCCCGCACAATCGCATCTGCTTCGCGCAGGACGTTGAGGCGATCCTTGTTGATTGAAGCGGAAAAGACGCGCAAGTTAACAAGATCGGCATTTCCCCCGCAGAACCCCACAACGCGATTGATATCCGAGCGGCGATTGGCCAGGTCCGGCGCGATTTTCTCGATATCATTCGCTTCCGGGATTCGATCTAACGCGAGAACCTGGCGATAGCTGCGCGCATCACCCTGCACGCCGACGGAGCGCACTGGTAAAAGAACCCCGTCCTGATTTGAGACGACGGCTGCCTCCTCCGCTGCGCAGAGGCAACGAATTGCCAAACCCGGTCCGGGGAATGGGTGGCGCGATAGGAATTTGGCCGGAACACGCAATTCAGCGCCTATTTCTCGGACTTCGTCTTTATAGAAGGAGGTAAGCGGCTCGACAATACGCCCTGATTCAATCAACGCTTGAATTCCCGCAACACGATTGTGGTGCGTTTTTATGAGATCCGCTTTAGCGCTACCGCCGGATTCGATTGTGTCCGGATAGATCGTTCCCTGGCCAAGAATCCAGTGGCCATCTAGGAAGCGTTCCGTCGCGAGGATCCGCTCCTGCACCTTTACGAACTGCTCGCCTATGGCGGCTCGCTTCGCCTCGGGGTCGACAACTCCACGCAGAGCTTCGAGGAATTCAGCTTCCGCTTCGTCGACAAGAAAATGTGTTGCGCCGAGTTCGGCGAAAACGGCGCGCACGAACTCTGTCTCCTCTTTGCGCATGAGACCCGTGTCGACGTAGATGCCGAAAACACGGTCAGGGCCCAGTGCCCGAAGGCACAGTGTGTAGGCAACGGTCGAATCCACCCCGCCACTAACAAAGAAGAAGACATTGCGGTCACGCGCGGCAGAGCGAATCTGGTCCTCCACCAGCGGGACGCGCTGCGAAATGTCCCAATCCCTAGTGGCGCCGCAGATACCGAACACGAAATTTTCGAGCACACGCCGGCCGGCGCTAGTGTGAACGACCTCCGGGTGAAACTGAATGCCAAAAAGCCGCCGCGCCCTATGAGACATGGCAGCCACTCCAGAAATATCAGTACAAGCTGTAACGCGGAATCCGGCCGGAGGGGAAGCCACAGAGTCGAAGTGGCTCATCCAGATCTGCGTCGTTTGAACACCGGACCACAGAGGATCGTCCGCGGTAACTGTTAAGTGAGCCAAGCCATACTCGCCACGCAAACCCTTCTTTACTTCACCTCCCAGGTGCTTCGCCAGGAGCTGATGACCATAGCAGATGCCCAGTACAGGCAAGCCCGCCGAAAGGATTTTACTGTCAATGTCCGGGGAGTTTGGCTCGAGAACACTGGCCGGGCCCCCCGAAATAATGATCCCTTTGCGTGATCGCAGCTCCGAGGCCGGAGTTTCGCTAGGCTTTACATCCGCATAGACGCCCAGTTCGCGCACACGTCGCGCAATCAAGTGGGTGTATTGGCCCCCGGTATCGAGGACGGTGATTTGCGGCTCCGAGACGGCCGCTGAGAAAACGGAAGGCGCGTATTCTACGGACAATCTTGTTCAGGGCGAGGCTATTGGACGCTCGCCCTCTGTTTTCCTACGAAATGCGCTTTGGATTGCGCCAGCAGTGTCGATGCTTTAGGCATCGCGTCAATTGCTTTCTGCACCTCGGGATCCTGCTCCACGCCGACCCGCTGCGAATCTTCGAAACTGAACGCCGTTACGTACATTTGTGAACGAAGTTGGTCCCGCATCCAGGCATGGTCGCGGGTCCACTCAGCCTCGGAAAACTGTACGCCATTTTTGATCAGGTAATCGTGAAGGCCGTTCAGGACCTCTTCGTCTGGTGTCCATCCCTGGGGCAATTTTGTAGGATGCGACGCGAAATAAGAAGCTGTGAAGTTAAAGAAAGCGTCTTTTCGCACCGCTGCTACTTCGAGAGCATCCAGTTCCGGAGTTTTGAACTTTTCATCCGGTGTGATGCCTCCGCCGCCATAAACCACGCGCCCGAGGTCCGTCTGCTTAACATCGGTCGGATCCTTCGCTTCGCCTCTTTTTCCGTAATAGTAGTCAAGGAAGGAGATATGTGAATAGTCACGCTGGATGAGGCGGCCGCTTGGCGTGTAGTAGTGCTGGGTGGTGAGCGCCAGACCCGTGTTGTCGCTTAGCGTGTAAACGGTTTGCACTAGGCCTTTACCAAAAGTTGTGTCGCCCAGAATCCACGCGCGGTCGTGATCCTGAAGTGCACCTGCAACAATTTCGGCAGCAGATGCGGAATAGCGGTTTACCAGGACGACGATCGGGTAATTTTCCCCGTACTCACTGCCACGCGCGACGTAGGGCTTTTCAGAGTAAGCACGCCCTTTATGGGAGACCACCACCTGCCCGCGGTCGAGCCAGTGGCCGGCGACGGCTACTCCTTCCTGCAGCAAGCCGCCCGGATTCTCGCGCAAATCGAGGATTAACCCCTTAATATTGCGCTCGCCTAGCATCTTCAGGTTGTCTTCGACCTCTTTGCTGGTCGTTTCCGTAAACTGCTCGACACGCATGTAGCCGATTCCAGGCTTGATCCAAAAGGCCTTCCAAACGCTGTTGCGAGGTATTTCATCGCGGATGAGATTAAAGGTCAACGGCTGAGACGACCCCTCGCGTGTTACCTTCACCTGCACCTTGGTTCCTTTGCGGCCTTTCAACATCTCCGCAATCTCGCTGGTGCTGAGAGTGTCCACCCGTTTGTCGTCTACTTCCACAAGCATGTCGCCCGGGCGAATCCCGGCGCGGTAGGCGGGAGTGCCTCCGAACGGATGAACCACCATCGGCTTTCCGGTTCGAGGTTGTGCTCCAATCAACATGCCAATCCCGTAATACATTCCGTGTTGTTCTTCCCGCAGACCCGCAAATTCCTTCGGATCAAAGAAATTCGAGTGGGGATCGAGTGTGCGAAGCATACCGGGGATGGCACCTCGGTAAATGCTCTTGTCCGGAGTCAACTTGTCAGAGTAGTTTTGATCAACCAGGTCGTAAACCTTGGTGAACGACTCGATGCTGGCTTTCAAATCCTCGTCGGATGACCCGCCAGACGTTCGTTGGGAACTTGCGGACGCCGATTGCACTCTCGGTCCAAAAAGACCTCCTGCAACCGCGCAGGCCCCCAGAAACAAGGGAATGAAGACAAAGAACCGTCGTTGAGACGACAAATAAACCTCCAGAGGGTCTTTTCTTCAGTATAGACGCTGTTAGAGACCTGCCGGGGCTGGAACGGGGTTTTTCGACTTGGTTTACCCCGCAGCGCGAGCGCGTTTAGAAAAATTCCCCTCGCTCCGGCTTGCCTTGCGCGGAACCTCATCCAAGCGCTTGACCTGGTCACTCACGCTTACCAGAAACATGGGCTGGCGGGCGTTTTTCAGCAGATCGATAATGCGATCCTGCTGGTCTTCCAGAAAGATCGATTTACCGTCGGTGAGGAGATGGAGCTGGGAATCGGTTGAAAGGACGTCGGCCAGCCGCCTGCCCATTTCCCGTTGCAGAAATCTCAGAACCCGGCGAATTTTTTGCAGAGAGAAGCCCTTGCGACGAAGTTCCGCGATGACTGTGATCTCCACCACCTCTTCAGGCAGGTAGATTCGTTTGTGGCCCTCGTGTCGCGGGGAAACCACTTTCCGCTCGTCCCACCATTGGAGCTGCCGCAGGCTTACCTGGGCGATCTTTGCTACATCGGTACTTGTATAGCTCCGCGAGGAGGAAGGAAAATCAGGACGAACTTTTCGTGTTTTGAACATGACGCCCCGTTTACGTTTTGAAGTCTGACGGCTCCAAAGATTGTACTAGAGTTGAACCAGGAGTCAAGGGGTGTCCCTTCGTGTCCCTTTTCCCACGCACGGCTAATCAACGCGCTTAGCCGCCGCCGACGAACTCGACGATTTCAATTTGCGCTCCCCCCGTCACCAGGGCCGCGGCCCAATCACGTCTTCGGACGATTATTCTGTTGAGCTCAACAGCCACCCGATCAGATGAAATGTGGAGCGAGGCCAGCAGATCCTCGACTGACCCGCCCGGTGGAACTGAACGCATTTCGCCGTTTATGGACACGGAAATGAATTGGTCTTCCATAGGCGCTCGGATGACTCAAGTATAGGATCAGCCGACTGGTACTCTGATAGTTTAGTCGGCCATGCCAACCACCTACGCTGAGACTTGGTTTCCCGTACTGGTTCAGATTGCCATTGCAATGGCGGTGGCCGGCGCCATGATCGGCCTTTCCGCCCTGATTGGAAGGCGCGTTCACGATCCTATTAAATCGGCTCCTTATGAATCTGGCATGGCGCCAGTAGGGAATGCGCGCGAACGTTTCTCAGTAAAGTTCTACCTGGTGGCAATGGTTTTCATCGTATTCGATATCGAAGCCATTTTTCTTTATCCGTGGGCGGTGGTATATCGGCAATTCAAGCTCTTTGCCTTTTTCGAGATGCTCCTCTTTATTGCACTGGTGCTTTGCGGCTTCTTTTACATCCTGAAAAAAGGGGTCTTGAATTGGTCAGTTGACGAGAAGCGAGAAGAAAAGGGACGGGAGGATCAGCGTGCTGCCTGAAGCGCTTGCTGAGGACCCAACCGCAGTTTACATCAACCAGCAATTCCCAGACGCAATTGTTGATGCTCGTAAAGAGCTTGACGCGGTTGTTTTTTACATAGACCCAGGTCATATCGTTACAGTCTGCGAGTATCTCAAAGAGACCGAAGACTATGAACAGCTCGCGGGAGTTACCGCTGTCGATTGGTGGCCGCGTGCGCCGCGATTCGAAGTCGTATATCTTCTGCATTCTTATAGCCGAAACTTGCGGACCCGGCTCGTGGTTCGCATTGGTGACAGCGAGGAATTAGATTCGATCTGCAGAGTGTGGCGCGGCGCAAACTGGTACGAGCGTGAGGTGTTCGACCTTTTTGGGATTCGGTTCCGGAATCACCCGAACCTCGAACGGATACTCATGCCCGCCGATTGGGAAGGATTTCCGCTTCGCAAAGACTACCCGGTCCACGGTCACAAGTATTCCTATTCGGGATGAATAATCTTTAGTCGGCTTTAGAGGAGCGCCCGGTAGAGGATCATTCATGAAAGAAGATGACGTGCGAGTTGCCTCGCTCGATCCAGAACACGAATTGCTGGTAGACGATCCGTCGGAAACGGAGTATATCGGCAACACACCGAAGACGGCCGCCCGTCGCATGATCTTGAACATGGGCCCCCAGCACCCTTCCACGCACGGAGTATTGCGCATCGTGTTGGAGCTTGAGGGAGAGACAATTGTCAGTGCGCGTCCTGAAATTGGATACCTGCACACCGGCATCGAAAAAGAATTCGAGGTAAAGAAGTATGCGCAGGGCACCACTCTTACCGACCGGGTAGATTATTTATCAAATCTAAACAACAATCTGTGTTACGCCCTCGCCGTAGAGAAACTGCTCCAGCTCGAAATCCCGGAGATGGCTCAGTGGATGCGAGTATTGCTTTGCGAGTTGCAACGCATCTCGAGCCATCTTGTGTGGCTGGGCACGCACGCCCTCGACATCGGCGCAATGAGCGTTTACTTCTACTGCATGCGCGAGCGCGAAGAGATCCTGAAGATCTTCGAAATGTTCTCCGGGCAGCGGATGATGACGAGTTACATCCGAATTGGTGGTTTGGCGCTTGAACCGCCCCGCGGCTGGGAGAAGGCGGTCGCGAAAGCGATCGAAAGGCTGGCACGCGGTATCGATGAGTACTACAGTCTTCTGGCAGCCAATCCGATCTGGTTGAACCGGACAAAGGGTGTGGGCGGACTCCCGATCGATATCATGCTGGACTTAGGCGTTACCGGGCCGTTCTTGAGGGCTGCGGGACTCAAGCGCGACGCACGCAAAGATAACCCTCATACCAGCTATGAGAAGTTTCAGTTCGACGTCCCAACGCGTACGGCCAATGACGTTTATGCCCGTTTCGAGGTGCGGGTCGAAGAGATGCGCCAGAGTGTCGGCATCGTAAGGCAAGCGCTCGAAGGCATGCCCGAAGGTGACTGGCGAGCGGATGCTCCGCACGTCGTGCTGCCGGATCGGGAAAAGATGAAGACTCAGATGGAGTCACTGATCTACCACTTCAAAATTGTCACGGAGGGCTTCCGTGTTCCGGCAGGATCTGTGTACCAGACCGTTGAATCGCCGCGTGGCGAATTGGGTTATTACATCGTTAGTGATGGGACTGCCAATCCGCATCGCGTTTTTATGCGAACGCCAAGCTTTGGCAATCTTCAAGCCCTCGGTGCGATGCTCGAAGGTCTGATGATCTCAGATTCGATCGCAGCTATGGGCAGCATGGACTTTGTGCTCGGCGATGTCGACCGTTAGAATATGACCTTTTCTCCTGAACTGGAAGCGAGATTCGCGAAGTTACTCGCGAGCTATCCGCCGGGGCGACAGCGCTCGGCCGTAGTTCCGATGCTGCTTTACGGACAGGATGAAGTGGGGAGTGTAACGCAAGAGCTCATACAAGAAGTGGCGAGACGGTGTGGTGTCACGCCGCTACAAGTCGACGAAGTGATCGGCTATTACTCAATGTTGCATCGCAAGCCGCTCGGCAAGTATCACGTTCAGGTTTGCACCAACATTGCCTGCCAGGCGGTTGGCGGCGAGCAGCTTATGGAGCACGCCGGCAAGAAGCTTGGACTCAAGAATAAGGAGATTTCTCAAGACGGCCTGATTTCCCTTGAGGAGGTTGAATGCATGGGTGCTTGCTCCTGGGCGCCTGCTATTCAAATCAACTACGATTTCCATCATTACGTAACGCCGGAGCGCTTCGATCGGCTGATGGAATCACTGCGCGAGGGCAGTTACAGGAACGCTTCTTGACGATTTATGGTTTGCGGGAATAAGCATGCGTTATAACGAACCAAGTCCCCTTGAAGTGAGAGTGGTCTCACAGCGCTTCGATCTTCCGAACTCTGCGTCAATCGGCACCTATCTCGCAAATGATGGCTACGTGGCTGTCAAGAAAGCCCTAGGAATGACGCCGGAGGCGATTGTCGAAGAGCTGAAGGTTTCGTCGCTCCGCGGCCGCGGCGGTGCTGGCTTTCCGACGGGAATGAAGTGGAGTTTTGTGCCACGCACTACCGGTAAGCCAACTTACATCATTTGCAATTCCGACGAGAGCGAGCCCGGCACATGCAAAGATCGGCTGCTGATGGAGAACGATCCTCACCAACTCATCGAAGGCATGCTGATCGCGGGCTGGACGATCAAGTCGAACAAAGGCTACGTCTTCATTCGGGGTGAATATCGGTACCTCATAGAGATCATCGATAAGGCTATCGCAGAGGCTTACGAACGTGGCTATCTCGGGAAGAACATCTTTGGTTCCGGCTGGGACTTCGACGTTTATACTCACACCGGAGCGGGAGCATATGAATGCGGTGAAGAATCGGCCCTGCTCGAATCGCTCGAGGGCAAACGCGGCATTCCAAGGCTTAAGCCGCCCTTTCCGGCGGTGGTTGGCGCTTTTCAATCACCGACTATCCTGAACAACTGTGAAACGTTTTCGGCGGTGCCCGCTATCTTTCGAAACGGTGGCGCCTGGTTCGCGGAGCTTGGAACGCCGAGAAACGGCGGCACACGCCTGATGTGCGTATCCGGCCACGTCAACAAGCCAGGAGTTTACGAGATGCCGATGGGCTTCCCGTTGATGCAACTCATCAACGAAGTCTGCGGCGGAATGCGGAATGGCAAGAAGCTGAAGGCAGTGATCCCGGGAGGTTCGTCGTCGCCTGTGCTTCGCGCCGATGAGTGCGATATCGCTTGCGATTTTGATTCATTTGCTAAGGCCAAGACGATGGCGGGTTCGGGCGGGCTGGTGGTGCTCGACGAAGACACCGACATCGTTGCGGTGGCCCTGCGCACGATAAAGTTCTATGCTCACGAGAGCTGTGGCTGGTGCATTCCGTGTCGCGAAGGGACCAGCTGGTTAAAGAAGATCCTGACGCGATTTCATGACGGCGGCGGACTCGAGTCCGATATCGACCTGATCGGCGAACTCTCCAATAACATGCTGGGCCGGACGTTCTGTGCGCTTGGAGATGCTGCTGCCATGCCGACAACGGGCTTCATCACAAAATTTCGCGGCGAATTTGAGGAATACTTGAAGAAATCAAAAGCGCAAGCAGTCGCCGAGCGCGAACTCGTCTCCGTTTAATCGATTTCTATGGCTGACCCAATCAATTTATTGATCGATGGCCAACCAGTGCAGGCCCCCTCCGGCACTCTGTTGATTAATGCGGCAAAAGAGGCGGGCGTCTCCATTCCCGCCTTCTGCTATTACGACAATCTTTCCTTACAAGCGGCCTGCCGTATGTGCTTGGTGGAGGTGGAAAAAACTCCGAAACTACAGGTCGCCTGCACACTACCCGTTGCAGAAGGAATGGTGGTTCATACCGACTCGCTTCAAGTTCGTCAGGCCCGCAAGGGAACGCTTGAATTCCTCTTGACGAATCACCCCTTAGACTGTCCGGTCTGTGACAAGGGAGGAGAATGCGAGCTCCAGGACATGGTGTTCCGGTACGGCGCCGGCGAGAGCCGTTTCCGTGAGACCAAGATTCACGTTGATGAAAAGCAGTGGTCGCCAGTCGTCTTCTATGACGCACCTCGCTGTATTCTCTGCTACAGGTGCGTGCGGATCTGTGGTGAAGGGCTCGGCGTTAGCGCGTTGGGCATAGGGAACCGTGGGGCTGCGGCAGAGATCGTGCCGAACCGCGGCGACCATCTCGAGTGCGATGAATGCGGCGCATGCATCGACATCTGTCCCGTCGGCGCGCTGACCTCAGGTCCCTATCGATATAAGACCCGGCCCTGGGAGATGGACCATGTCGGGACGATTTGTACCCATTGCTCGAACGGCTGCAAAACAACACTTGGCGTGCGAAACGGCGAAATCATTCGCGCTAACAACCGGGATCGGTCAGGCTTGAATGGCGAATTCCTGTGCTTGAAAGGTCGATACGCATTCGATTTCAATCAGAATGAGAGCCGTCTAACCTCTCCGCTGGTCCGAATGCACGGCATGTTAAAGCCGGTTTCATGGGCTGTTGCGTTGGCAACGGTTGCAAAGCGTTTTGCCGAACTGCGAGTTCGCAATGGCAAATTTGGCGTGATCGGCTCAAATCACACGACAAACGAAGAAAACTACCTGCTGCAAAAGTTTGCGCGGGGCGCTCTTGGCACGTCGAACATCGATCATCACCGCACCGGAGATGTCGCGACTTTGCTCGACGCTTTACACGATCATCCGAAAGCGCTCGCAACGATTGAGGATCTCCTTAGAATGAAAGCGGCTTTGGTCGTTGACAGCGACCTTGCGCAAGAACATCCCTTCCTCGCCTTTCAACTGCGTTCCAACTGGCGTCTGAACAAGGCTCGTGTCTACGCGGTAACGCCTGGTCCTGTTCGAGAGGATAGCTATGGAATCACCAAACGCGCCGAGTTGGGAAGAGAATTCGAGTCGTTGGAGGGTTGGCGCGAGCAGCTAGCCAAAGAGCCCGAACTGGTGATTCTTTTTGGAGCGGCAATCAAAGGCGAGCAGATCCGTAAGATCGTTGGATTCGGCGACTCGCTTGGTATTCCGGTCAAATATGTCTGTCTGGTCGATTATTCGAATTCGCGAGGCGCTTCGGATATGGGCCTGCTTCCCGACTTGTTACCTGGCTATAAACCGTGTGGCGAGGGCGGTATGCAACCTGGCCTGAACTATGATCAGATGCTTGCGGATCCCAATCTTGACGCTCTGTGGATCGTGGGGGCCAATCCGCTTGCCCGTGCAACGTTGGCGGCCGAAAAAGCCTTCATAGTGGTGCAGGACCTGTTCATGACCGAAACGGCACAACGCGCGGATGTCGTATTGCCCGCCGCCTCCGTCTACGAGAAGAATGGTACGGTCACTAATGTCTGTGGCGAAGTGCAGAAACTGACACAAGGCCCGAAGACCATGGGGGTCAAGTCCGACCTCGAAATCATTACTTTACTCGCCAAAGAAATGCGCGCTGATCTCGGCTTGACTACCCGGGAATCCATATTCGCAGAAATCCGACGATCAGTTCGGGGTTACGATCTGCCGGTTGAGGTTCTGGAAACCGGAGGTGCGGCACACACCGCGCCGGTTAATGGAAGGATTACCTTCGATTCCCGGCCCGAATTAATCCGGTCAGCCGGGAACACACTTTACACTTCGGGAACTCTTGGACGCTACTCTAAAATGCTTGGCGCATTGATTGAATCGCCCGGTGCTCTTTATCAGGATCCCCATAAAGCTCCAGTGGTAAAGACGGGTAGCGTTCAGCTGGAGACCACGGTAAATCACGACTGATGAACTTCGTTCTGGTAAGTCTGATCAAAATTGCCGTAGTATTCGCCGCGTTCATGACGACGCTCGCCTACCTGCAGTGGGTCGAGCGAAAAGTGCTGGGCCACATTCAATCGCGGACCGGCCCGCTCCGCGTGGGACCGCACGGTTTAATGCAGCCGCTTGCCGACGTCTTTAAACTGCTCACGAAGGAGGACCTTCTCCCCCCCTACGTGAATCGAGTCTTCTATCTTCTTGCTCCTTTCATTGCGGTGTCCCTCGCTCTTATTTCTATTTCGATCATTCCCTTCGGTCCGGAGGTCTCGCTGTTCGGGACTCACACCTTCATGCAGGTCAGCGATCTGAGTGTTGGCGTTCTCTTTGTGCTTGCCATCAGTTCGGTTAGCGTTTACGGCGTGGCTCTCGCAGGCTGGTCTTCCAATAACAAATATTCTTTGATTGGCGGCCTTCGAAGCAGTGCTCAAATGATCAGTTATGAGCTGCCGCTCACGCTCGCAATCGTTTCGCCTCTTCTGCTTGCCAACCAGCTGAGCTTTCGAGCCATCGCCGATAGTCAGGCCGGCTATTATCTTGGCTTTATTCCGCGATGGAGTATTTTCCAGATGCCGTTCCCGCAGATATTCGATTTCATCATCTTTATGATCGCGGGATTCGCCGAGACAAATCGCGTTCCGTTCGATCTTCCAGAAGCCGAAAACGAGCTTGTGGCAGGATTTCACACCGAGTATAGCAGTATGAAGTTTGCCTGCTTCTTCATGTCGGAGTACGCCAACATGGTGACGATTTCCTGCGTTGCAACATTGCTCTTTCTCGGCGGATGGCATCCCCTTTTTCCGGCTCCGTACTCAAACTGGGTTCCGACAATTGTGTTTCTTGGCGCTGCAGTGGTGTTTTTCTTGCAGGCAGCGCAGCCCGCACGCAGACGAGACCGTCTGACCATGCCAATCTTCGGAGCGGTGGCTCTTCTTCTCGCGGCAATTTGGGCGATTCCGTTTTTGCAAACGTTCCTGGTGCCGATCTTCTGGTTCGCCAGCAAGGCAGGCTTCATACTCTTCTCATACATTTGGGTTCGCGGGACTCTTCCCCGGTTCCGCTACGACCAGCTCATGCATTTCGCCTGGACATTCCTGTTTCCAGTTGCTCTGATCAATCTTTTAGTCACGGCGTTTTGCGTGGCAGTGTTCTAGAATCGGCAGCCGATGGACTCTATTCTCTTCGTCATCTTCGCGATAATCGCTGTTGGTTGCGGTCTAAACCTGGTGATTCAAAAGCACCCGATTTCGAGTGCCTTATCGCTCATCGGAGTGATGGGCTCTCTCGCGGTCCTTTACCTTCTGCTCGGGGCGGAATTCATGGCGATGGCTCAGATGATCGTATACGGCGGGGCCGTTATGGTGCTGTTCGTCTTCGTTATCATGCTTCTCAACGCGGGCGCAGAAAAGAGCAGCAGTAAGTCATGGCTAGCACAGATCGCCGGACTGCCGCTCCTGTTGATCTTCGTTGCAGTGATGACGATGCTGATTCGAGGTTATAAAAAACCTGCACAGGTCTCGTTCGGCAGTTGGATGGGGGGTTCAGCGCAGCACGTCGGAGAGCTTCTCTTTACCCGTTATCTGCTTCCCTTCGAGGTCATTTCGATTCTGATCTTGATAGCAATTTTGGGTGCGGTTGTTCTCGCCCAGGGGGAAGTCGACTAAATGGGCCACGTTCCGATTTCGTGGTATCTGCTGCTAAGCGCGGTTCTTTTTGCCTTGGGCGTTGCGGGTTTCGTCTATCGCAAAAGCATCATAACGGTTTTCATGTCGATCGAGCTGATGCTCAACGCGGTTAACCTGAGCTTTGTCGCGTTCTCCTATCAACGGCAAAAAGTCGACGGGCACATCTACTCGTTTTTCGTGATGGTGGTCGCTGCCGCGGAAGCCGCCGTAGGGCTGGCCATCATTCTGACGGTTTTCAAAAATCGCAGAACTCTGCAGATTGATGAAGTCGACTCGATGAAGCTCTAACCGTTTCCATTCCTGCAAATGACTCTCTGGCTTATACCTCTTCTTCCGCTAATCGGATTTCTTCTAAATGGACTTTTCGGCCGGCGTTTGGCAAAACCGATCGTCCACCTGATTGCCGTCGGATCCGTCGCGCTTTCCTTCTTTTACGTTGTCTTTATTCTCTCGAGAGTCTGGCCGTTAGCCACACCCTTATCGGAACACTACTTCACCTGGATCCAAAGCGGATTTCTTCAGGTCGGTTTCGACATGATGATCGATCGGCTCACCGCCGTCATGCTGCTGATCGTCACGGGCGTCGGCCTCTTAATTCATATTTACTCAATCGGCTACATGGCACATGAAGAAGGCTATGCCAGGTTCTTTGCGTATCTGAACCTGTTCATGTTCTTCATGTTGATCCTGGTGCTGGCTTCCAATCTTCTTTTGCTGTTTGTGGGTTGGGAGGGCGTGGGTCTTTGCAGCTACCTCCTCGTAGGATTTTACTTTCGGGAAACATGGGCCACCAATGCAGCGAACAAAGCTTTCATCGTGAACCGAATCGGAGATTTCGGCTTCATGCTCGGCATGCTGCTAACTGTTGTGGCGTTTCATACGCTCGATTTCGACAGACTCGCCACTGCTTTGGCCAATGCACCGTCCGGTACGACAACAGCGGCCGTTACCTCGATCGCACTGCTGTTGTTTGTTGGCGCAACCGGAAAATCTGCTCAGATCCCGTTATATGTCTGGCTGCCCGATGCGATGGCTGGTCCGACCCCCGTATCAGCCTTGATCCACGCTGCAACCATGGTCACCGCCGGAGTGTACATGGTCGCGCGCATGTCTTTCCTTTATGTTCATTCCCCGGCGGCCATGCATGTTGTCGGCGTGATCGGCCTCATCACCGCGGTTTTCGCAGCCACAATCGGTATGGCGCAGAACGATATCAAGAAGGTCTTTGCGTACTCGACGGTCTCTCAGCTGGGTTACATGTTTCTCGGCGCCGGAGTAGGAGCATTCTCCGCAAGCATTTTCCATGTCATGACTCACGCCTTCTTTAAAGCGCTCCTCTTCCTCGGCGCCGGCAGCATCATTCATGGCCTGAGCGGCGAACAGGATCTCCGTCACATGGGAGGGCTGAGGAAATATATGCCGATTACCTGCCTCACCCTTTTCATCGCGAGTTTGGCGATTTCAGGAGTGCCCGGCTTTTCCGGGTTCTTCAGTAAAGACGCAATTCTCGCAGCAGCTTTTGAACATTCTCCCTGGATGTTTTGGGTGGGTGCGATCACGGCCGGTTTGACTGCGTTTTACGTCTTCCGCGCTTTTTTCCTCGCCTTCTTCGGTGATTATCGCGGGCATCATCACCCACATGAATCGCCTGCATCTATGACACTGCCGTTGATAGTGCTCGCTCTGCTGGCGGCGGGTGGCGGTCTTATCGATATCCCGAAATGGCTTTCACCGCTTTACCCGGCCGCGGAACGGCAGAACACCACTGCCATGATCATTTCTGCTTCGTTCGGGATTTTGGGAATCCTAGTCGCGATGGTGCTCTACTGGCTGCGTCCGGGCTCGTCGGAATCCCTGAAGACCGCTGCCGGGCCGCTTTATACGTTGGTTCTGAACAAGTATTACGTCGATGAGATTTATTCCGGCCTCATTGTAAAGCCGATCGAAGCCATCTCGCGAATTATTCTGTGGCGCGGAGTGGATGAAACCCTGATCGATTCCACCCTGGTGAATGGGTTCGGGCGCATTGTGCGAGGCTGGGGTTCTCTCTTTCGGCGGCTCCAGTCCGGCAGCGTCCGTAATTACGCGACGCTGGTACTGGCGGGTTCGCTGCTGGTAATTGTCATATTGGGGCTGCTAGGAGGCGCGAGATGAGTCTCCTCGTTCTGGTTCTCTTCCTGCCGTTAGCTGGTTTCTTTGTCTTGCTGTTCGCGCCTCGAGAGTCGAAGGCGCCCTATTTCATTGCGCTTCTGGTAACAGTCGCCACTTTCCTGGCATCGCTTGGCATGGTCGGACCCGCGGTTGAGCACGGAGCCCAATTTACTTCAGTCATCAACACGATGTGGACTGACAGTCCTGGCATGCAGATTCGTTTTCACCTCGGCATTGACGGTCTGAATTTGTGGTTGGTCCTGCTGACCACGCTTCTTCTCCCGATCGCTGTGTGGATTTCCGAATCTATGATCAAGGAGCGGCGAAAGAACTTTTATGCTTTGCTTCTACTCTTCGAGTTTGGGCTAATCGGCGTTTTCACAGCTCTCGACTTGTTCGTCTTTTACTTCTTTTGGGAAATCGCTTTGGTTCCCATGTACCTGATGGTAGGTAGTTGGGGCAGTGGATTGCGCGGAGCGGCCTCCGTCAAATTTTTTGTCTACACTATGGGCGGCTCGGTGCTTATGCTTGGCTCGATTCTGTATCTCCACAGCATAACCGGCACCTTCGACTATGTGGACATTATGAATGGAATGAATTCTGGAGCGGTGATCATTTCGCCGCCGCAACAAATGATTCTGTTCATCGGATTCTTCGCCGCGTTTGCTGTCAAAGTGCCGATCTTTCCCTTCCACACATGGTTGCCGAACGCGTATACGCAAGCCCCAACTCCCGCTACTTTCCTTCTGGCCGCCATCATGTCAAAAATGGGGGCTTATGGCCTGATCCGCTACTGTCTGACGCTAACTTCAAGTGCAGCCCATCAGTGCGCCGGATGGATAATCGTACTTGCGATTATCGGCATCATCTACGGAGCGCTGCTGGCGCTGGTGCAGACAAACATTAAGCGGTTGATCGCATATTCGTCCGTTAGTCATCTCGGCCTTATCGTACTTGGCATCTTCTGCTTCCGGCAGCAAGGAGCTGACGGAGCCGTCTACCAAATGATCGCCCACGGCGTTTCAACCGGTGCTCTCTTCATCCTGGCCGGCTACCTTGAACAGCGGCGTGGCTCGCTCGAGATTGTGGACTTTGGTGGTATTGCTTCCGTTGCCCCTGCGCTTTCCTCCGTTTTCATGATCGCCATGCTGGCGAGCATTGGCTTGCCGACGCTTTCAAATTTCGTCGGCGAGTTTCTCGTTCTCCAAGGCGCGGCCCTCGCAAAATTTACGTGGGCCGCCTGGGCCGCGGTAGGAGTGATCCTGTCGGCTGCCTATATGTTGTGGATGTACCAACGGACGTTCTTTGGACAACGCGGCGAAAGTAGCCGTCCTTTTTTGGACCTCGGCTCGCACGACTGGGTTCCGTTACTTCCGCTCATCATCTTGATGGTCTGGCTCGGTACCTATACGCAATCGTTTATGCCGGCGATCAATACGGCGACCTCTCACGTGCTGGAACAGACAAACATGAATAACCAGTATCGGGTTTCCGGCTCACTTGCAGAGGTTGCTGATGCCCGCTAGTTACCTGCCGGGCGCTGTCGACTATCTCCGCTTCTTACCCGAAATTGTGCTTAGTGTCTTTGGCATTGTGATTATGCTGCTCGAAGCCATGATGCGTCCAGGGGATAAGAGGTCGTCTCTGGGAGCCTTCGCGCTGGTGGGTTTATTTGTTGCTTTTCTTGCGAACCTTTGGGCTGCCGGGAATAGAGGTCCTGCATTCTCGAACATGATCGTCGTTGATCAATACGGCAGTTTCTTCCGGGGATTGGTACTGATCGTCGGGTTCCTGTGCATCCTTGCCTCATTCAGCTATCTGCAGCGCGAAAATGCACAAACTGGCGAATATTACTCGCTCATTTTGTTCTCAATCGTAGGGCAGTGTGTCCTGGTGACGGCTGCGGACCTGATCATGGTCTTCATCGGCCTCGAGATTTCATCCATCGCCACGTACATTCTTGCGGGTTTCCTGCGCGACGATCGCCGTAATAATGAATCGGCCTTAAAGTACTTTCTGCTTGGATCTTTTGCCACGGCGTTCCTGCTCTATGGCATCGCCTGGACCTATGGGCTAACCGGTTCTACGAATCTGGCGCAGATCCAGAGCTCTCTCGGCGAGGGCTCGCAATCCTCTGCTCTCGCAGGCCTGGCTGCAGCACTTCTGTTTGTCGGATTCGGATTCAAGGTTTCTATTGTTCCTTTTCAAATGTGGGCGCCCGATGTCTATCAGGGCGCTGCCGCCCCGGTGAGCGCCTTTATGTCCGCGGGGCCGAAAGCTGCCGCTTTCGCGGTCTTTTTTCGCGTATTCATGACTTCGTTCCGGCCGCTAAATGCGCGCTGGATCTGGCTGTTGTGGGCGTGCACTCTGGCCACCATGGTCGTCGGAAATTTCGCTGCGCTACTGCAGACAAATGTGAAGCGGCTGCTTGGCTACAGTTCGATCGCGCATGCGGGATACGTACTGGTCGCTCTAACCGCGAGTTCCCAGATCGGGATCGCCGCCGCCATGTTCTATCTGGCTTCGTACGCATTGATGAACATAGGTGCTTTTGCAGTAATCGGCCACGTTGCTTCCAGGCGCGAGCGTTACATAAAGATCGATGATCTCGCGGGCCTCGGCAAAAAGGAACCAGTGACAGCTGCGCTCCTTTCGATCTTCGTTTTCTCGCTGATCGGAGTTCCGTTAACCGGGGGCTTCTTTGGAAAATTCTACGTGTTCCAGGCCGCTTTGAATTCGCATCTGCTATGGCTGACCGCTCTTGGTCTAATTAATAGCGCGATCGCCGCGTACTACTACTTGAAAATAATCGTGGCTCTCTACATGCAAGAGCCCGGTGAGGCCACGCAAAGTCTGCCTTCACCATCCCTGAGCCTCCAAGTGGCGATTTGGGCGAGCGCGATAGGAGTTCTGGTGCTTGGCATCTTTCCGGGAACTCTTCTTTCGGTTGCCTCTTCGTCTGCGGCAATGTTCCGTTGAGGCGAAAGCTCAAAAAATTTCAGTGAGTTCGCGAATTTGCTTTACAGTGTGTAACCGCGGATGTCGCTCGGGGAGCGCCGCCAATTCGAGACCCCACGTTCGAGAATGCGGGACAAAGACGGCGTTCAATCCAACGTTTAGCGCGGGAGCGATATCGGATTTGGGCGAATTGCCTATCATCCAAGTATCCTCAGCGATAAAGTTCCGCTCAGAACTTAATTTCCGATAAGCGGATTCGTCTTTTTCCCTGACGATTGCTGCATGATCGAAATAGTCTCGCAGGCCGGAACGATCAATTTTCAAGCGCTGCTCTTCGGGGTCGCCCTTTGTAAAGAGAGTAAGGACATGCCGGCTGGCCAGTTCCCGTACCGTCTCCGCTACTCCGTCGATTAACTCAATCGGGCGTTCGAGGATGTCGTGTGCAAAGTCCAGCACCGTCTTTAAATCCTGCTCCGAGATCTCGCGTTCCGACAGGTGCCGATAACACTCCGCCAGGTTACGTGCGAAGTTTCGCGATCCATACCCGTGAATGCGGGAATTAACGGCTTCGATCTCGTCCAAAACGGCACGTACATCCGATCCAGTCATCGACGAGTGCGCCAAAAAATCACAAAATTGGTCGAACGCCGCCTCGAAATAGATGTTGTTTTCCCAAAGCGTATCGTCTGCATCGAAGATCAGGAATTGCCGCTTGGCGATGGGGGCCATCCGGTTCTATTCCCCAGCCGTGACCGCGGTGGCCTTCGCGGGCTTGGCTGGCGTTTCAATAGCCGACAATAGACGTTCGCTTGCGCCACTGATTTCGAGAATCGCGCGTTCAAATGCTTCCTGATTTGCACGCGAAGGCTTGTGAAACCCGCTAATCTTCCGCACGAATTGTAAGGCGGCCGCACTCACCTCGTCATTAGTCGCGGGCTCGCCGGGTCTTCTCAGCGTTTTGATGCTTCTGCACATGACTATCTCCAGCTTCGCACCAGAGCTAAACCGGCGCTTCACTCTTTCTTCCAAACAATGATTGAATCCCGGCGTAAGCATTTTTTGGAAGCGAACGTACAATCTGCCGCCGGCGGTCTCGAAAAGCGCTCCTGCGTTCCCGCACAAGGTCGCGCAGAATCGATCCGGCAATCTCTCCCATCTTCCAGACACCGTCGCGGAAATTACGATTCATAGCGGGGCTCTCTCTGTGAACTTGATCGATCGCCAGCGTGTCCGATGCCAGCCTGATGCCGTGGTAGTAAATGATACCGGCTGCAAGCGCGCCTTGCGCCAGTTCGTCCCCTGCCGATTCGATGAGAGTCCCGAGGACATGTAGACCAACCTGGCCGACCGTTAGCGCCATGGTGGCCCCGAGCTCGAGGCTTTTCGTCGCCATGCCGAATAGTCCGCTGTGTTGAAGATTCAATGCCTCGTCAAGGTCGAAATCGCTTTCTGAAAAGTGATGCGCCGCGCTTTCCATCAGATCCCCGGCAGCGTATAGGCCCATGCCCGCCTTCTTGATCATCAAATTGAGTGCGAGTGCGTCTTGCCGGTTCAAATAGCTGTTAAGGAAAAGACTCGCTCCGCAGCGCTGAATTAATAGTTTCCATGTGTGCCAGGATGGCCTCTTTCCCAGACATGACAAAACATGCAACTGTAATTCCAGGGCCGCGACAAAGATGGTAAACAGATCGATAAATCGATTGCGGCTGATGCCGACCGTGAGCCCGGTCGTCAGCGCACGCTCCGCGACGTCTCTTTCCAGATTCAGAAGTAACCATTCAGCGGTGGCTTCATGCTCAGCTTCGGATCCAGGCGGATTCTGAGTTGCCCAATGATCGACGCGAATAAGCGCTGCAAGGTAGTCACCACGCCTGCGGCGTTCGTCAGCATTCGCTCGAGCAGGGGCGGCTTGCCACCGTGAATATCTGGCCCGCTCTCGCGAATCAGCCCATACATTTCGCACCTTATTAAGCCACAAACGCCTGTACCAGGCAGCAAACAGGGCAACACAAACCCCACCAAGCAGAGGGCCGGCGCACAGCGCACCGATCATGAACCAGTCCGGCCTATGATAGGGTGCAGCGTAACCCAGGCTCGTTCGAATTCTTTCCGCTAAAGCGATCGCATAATGATAAAGAATGACCGAATACCCAGACAAGACAATAAGCAAACCGGCGGCTGCAGCCCATAGCAGACCGGATATAAGAAACTGCCCGCGCCTGCGCAGTCCCTCGAGAGCAGCTGAATCTTGAGTCGAGACCGGTTTGGTCGCCATGCTTTATTTTCCTTCGACTTGCTCCTCGGCTCTTGTTCTCTCAGCACGGAACCAGGTTTGCTCTCTCTGCAGTGAAACCCTGAGAAAACCTTTCAGTTCGGTGCGGAGCTGTCTTCGGCATGCACAAAGGCTTCGAGCAGGTCTCTTGCTTGCGCTTCACGGTCGCGCGGCACCTGCAATCGGACCCACTTCTGGAGAAATGGGTCGATGTCCTGGACCAGCGTCGCAATTTGGCCGAGAACGAAGAAAGGTATCGCCGCATCCTCGAGTAAGCCTTTGGCCATAGCGAGCTGAATACGATCGTTTGTCTCGAGCACGACTACGAGGTCAAGAAGAGGATCGAAGCCCGGCTGTCCGTGTAGCACGGGAGCGCCGCATCTGGGGCACTCGCTGAAATCGTCCGGACATTCAGCACGGCACTTGGAGCACTGCATAACGACTCTTTCGAAGTGTACTGCGTTGACAACCACTCGTCATGTGCCGCGGCGGTCCCCCCAGATATCCACATGCAAACGGGGGCTCAGCCGATACCCTTTGTCTTTGCAGATCTCAGCTAACCACAAGGAGCGATCACGCAGCGTGTCACGATCGACTCCTTCCGGCATGAGAATTACTTTGGATGCCGGTGCAGCACAGGTCTCACGGATAACCTCAATTTCATCCAGATCCCCGGGTGACGACACAACAAATTTCAATTGAAACGGATAAGTTGACGTAAGATGCCGGATCACATCCGGTTGGAAACGGATCCGCTCATGTTGGGCTGCCCATCTTCCGCCATCGCGCTCCCGAGGCGTTGAGTTGGCTAGTTTGGGACTGATGCTCATCAGATCGCAGCGAAGCGGCAGGTAGATGGTTCCCGCGGTCTCGATCGTAATGTGAAGGCTCGCCGCATGAAGCCTTTTCGCCAGTTCCGCGATTTGAGGCCAAATCATGGGTTCACCACCGGTAAGGACAACGTGCGAAGCCCGGAACTCCGAAACCTTTGATTCAATCTGATCGAGGGAGAGTTCGTCTCCCTCGGGGTTCCAGGAAGTATAGGGCGTGTCGCACCAGGTGCAGCGCAGATTACACCCGGAGGTCCGCACAAAGACCGAAGGAACGCCGACGAGCGAGCCTTCACCCTGAATGGAGTAGAAGATCTCACTAACTTTCAAGGCACACCGCTGCTGCAAGGTTCAAGCAAGAAGCGGATCGGCTGCATCCGCCTCCTTAAATCCCATTTGCCGGAGAAGGCAAGCATCGCACCGGCGGCAAGGCCGGCCTTCAGCGTCGGGATCGTAGCAACTGTGGGTGAGCGCGAGATCAATGCCGAGCTCAAGAGCCTTCCGGATAATCTCGCCTTTCGTGAGATGCGATAGAGGAGCTTCAATCCGAATCGAAGTGCGACCCTCTACTCCGGACTTCGTAGCAAGATTTGCCAAATGCTCGAACGCGCGGATGAACTCGGGGCGGCAGTCCGGGTACCCGGAGTAGTCAATGGCATTGACTCCGATGAAGATATGAGCGGCGGATAAAACCTCTGCATAGGCGAGCGCATAGGAAAGGAAGATCGTGTTACGGGCTGGGACATAAGTGACAGGGATACCGTTGCTCATCGTTCTCGCATCGCGATTCTTCGGCACTTCCACATCGGCAGTTAAGGCAGAACCGCCGAAAGCTCGCAAATCGATGAGTGCAGTCCGGTGTTCCTTTGCGCCGAGACTTCTGGCCACACGCGCTGCCGCGTTAAGTTCAGCCCGGTGGCGTTGTCCGTAATCAAACGAGAGGCAATAACAATCGAAACCGGCCTCGCGAGCGATTGCCAGACAAGTCGCGGAGTCGAGACCACCGCTCAACAGGCAGACTGCGGGCGCCCGATGGTTCTGGGTCACATTTTCAGTATAGAAGCGTTAACGGTCATGGCGGCTATATGTCGCGTCAACGGTAACGCTGAGTTCGCCGCGATGAAGTCGGACATTGAGCCGATCTCCGGAAGTTGTTTCCTCCGCGGATCGAAGGATCCCACCCGTCGGTTTTTCGACGATGGCATAGCCGCGCTCAAGGATGGCAAGCGGGCTCAACTGACTCAAGTGCAGAACGAAGGCCTCGTAGCGCTTGCGCGCCGTCCACAGAATGCTTTGAATGACTTTAGCCAGACGTTCTGAGCCAAGCTCCGACCGGTGCCGAATATTCGCAAAGCGCAGGCGAAGATTGTTGGCCTCGAGGCGCCGATTCCATTCGAAAAACTGTTTCCGGTACCCTTCGAGTGCGAGTCGCTGAGCGCTGCGAAGGCGCTCGTCAAGATTATCCAAACGCTGGGCACAGTTGGCGACGCGGCGATGGATCAGCGTGGCCGATCGTTCAACTCCACGCCTATGCAGATCCTGAGAGCTCACAACGATGCGATACCGCACGGCCTGCAATGCTTTCCCTCGGCAGACATCGAGCTGTTCGAGAAGGCTCTCACTCGTGCGCACCACGATCTCGGCAGCGGCGGATGGAGTTGGGGCGCGATGGTCGGCTACAAAGTCAGAAATAGTGAAATCAGTCTCATGCCCTATAGCAGTAATCACGGGTATTTTGGATGCGGAGATTGCGCGGGCAACCGACTCTTCATTGAAGGTCCAGAGGTCCTCGATCGAACCGCCGCCCCGAGCCACAATGACAACTTCCGGCCAAGATTCACGGCTAAAGAAGCGAAGTCCCGCACAGACCTGGTCGGCAGCGCCCTCGCCTTGCACCTGAACGGGAAAGACGCGCACATGGAGACCACGGAACCGTCGCTCCAGCACGTGCAGGATATCGCGGATGACTGCACCGGAAGGCGACGTGATCAGGCCGATGCGGCGGGGGAGTTTAGGGAGTGGGCGTTTTCGCGACGCCTCGAAGAGCCCTTCGTCCGAAAGCTTTTGTTTTAGCTGTTCGAAAGCGAGCTGCAGCGCACCTGCGCCTTGCGGCTCCAGGGAATCGATGAGCAGCTGATATTCGCCCCGCGCCTCGTACACATCGAGGTTCCCCCGGACGATGACGGCCAGACCATTCTGCGGTTTGAAACGGACGAAACGGGCGGATCCCTTGAAAAGGACACATTTGACTTGGCTTATTTCATCTTTGAGAGAAAAGTAATAATGGCCGCTGGCCGCCTGATGGCAGCCTGAAATCTCACCTGCAACTGAAACGCTACGAAATTCCGCATCGAAGAGACGCTGGACGGCCGCGTTCAGCTCTCGTACTTGAAAAATATGGCGTTCCGGTCCGAGCGAAAGGGACAACTGCGAGCCATGAAGATCCGGCCAAGATGACATTCCTTCTTATAGTGTGGACGATCGCGGGCGCTACGCAGGGGCGTGAGCAAAACAAAGCCTGAATATGGGCTCTCTGCGTTTCGAAATAATCGTCCGTGCAAGCTTGGACCTTTCCGTGAAATGCGGTATTCTAGCGGCTTCGTCAGGAAATTGAACTCTACACCATGACTCCACAAGAAGCGCTCGACTTTGCAAAGAAAAACGATGCCCGCCAGATCGACCTGCGTTTCACCGATCTGCCTGGTCTGACTCAACACATCTCGTATCCAATCACCATGCTCGAAGAGAGCTCTTTTGAAGACGGTTACGGGATCGACGGATCGAGCATTCGCGGCTGGGCGGCCATCAACGAGAGCGACATGCTGATTATTCCCGACCCGGCGACCGCCTTTTTAGACCCGTTTGCCGAGACTCGCACCTTAGTTATGCTCGGCGATATCGTCGACCCGATCACGCGACAGCACTACGATCGTGACCCTCGATGGATCGCCAAGAAAGCCGAATTATACCTGCGGAACAGTGGAATAGCGGACACGGCCTACTTCGGTGCGGAAGCAGAGTTCTTCATTTTTGACAACATCCGGTTCGACCAGAACCAGCACAGCGGCTTTTATTTCATCGATGCCGAAGAGGGGCGCTGGAATTCTGGTAGGGAACATAACAATCTGGGCTACCGCCCACGTTACAAGGAAGGATATTTCCCGGTTCCTCCGACCGATCACTATCAGGATTTGCGGAGCGAAATGGTGGCCACCATGATCGAATGTGGTCTCAACATTGAATGCCACCACCATGAGGTTGCGACGGGGGGCCAGTGCGAAATTGATCAGCGATTCGACACACTTGTGAAATCCGCCGACAATATGGTGCTGTACAAGTACATTGTCCGTAATGTGGCGTATCAATACGGAAAGACCGTTACCTTTATGCCGAAACCTCTGTTTGGGGATAACGGGAGCGGTATGCATACGCATCAGAGTCTTTGGTCACAAGGAAAGCCGCTCTTCGCCGGCGACAATTACGCAGGATTGAGTCAGCTTGCGCTTTGGTATATCGGTGGTCTGTTGCGGCATGCGCGCGCGCTTTCGGCCATCATCGCGCCTACGACCAATAGCTACAAGCGCCTCGTCCCTGGCTATGAAGCGCCGGTCAATCTTGCCTATTCGCGCCGCAATAGATCGGCCGCCGTACGAATCCCAATGTATTCCAATAGTCCGAAGGCAAAAAGAGTAGAATTTCGGCCGCCGGACCCTGCATGCAATCCATACCTGGGTTTTGCTGCGATGATGATGGCAGGCCTCGATGGAATCATAACGAAGATTGATCCGGCTGAGCCGCTTGACAAAGACATTTACGATCTCTCGCCTGAGGAAATGAAGAAAGTCCCGTCGATGCCGGCGTCGCTTGATGAGGCGCTGACTTGCCTGGAAGAAGATCATGAGTTCCTTACCAAGGGCGATGTTTTCTCTGAGGAACTCATCGAAACGTTCGTTTCTTACAAAAGGAAAGCGGAGGCCGAGGCTGTTCGCCTGCGACCGCATCCGTACGAATTTGCGCTCTATTACGACATATAAACGCCTGCGCGGGCAACGCCGGTTTTGAAGGCCGCCGGTTGCGGTGCCTCGCTTGGCTTCCCGATCAGGGAGTCGGGGTATAGCTACCCAATACCCTCAGGAATTGCGTATCCTCGGACAGGTTCGACAGAGCATTCTGAGTTTTTGGGTCTTCGAGACTCCCAAGAAAATCTACATAGAACAAATATTCCCAGGGTTTGCCGCGAAAAGGCCGTGATTCAATCTTGGTCAGATTGAGATCGCGTAGTGCAAAACAGGCCATGGCTTTGAAAAGAGAGCCTGGACGATTTGGTGTTGAGAACACTACAGACGTCTTGAATCGTTGACCTGCGCCCTTTAATTTATATCGATGTTTCGTCAGCAGAAAAAATCGCGTATAGTTCTGGCGCATATCCTCAACACCACTGCGGAGAATTACGCCTCCGTATGTCTTCGCAGCTGTTTCCGACGCGATAGCTGCGCAATCCTTCAGCCCCTTCTCTTTCAATAATTTCACGCTGCCAGCCGTATCGTAATACGGTTCCGGCTTTATGTTCTTGTGTTTTTCAAAGAAGTACTTGCACTGATTGAGGGCCACCGGATGCGAGAGCACCCGTTGAATTGCACGGAACGGCACCCCCGGCATGGCAATAAGCTGGTGAGAAATTCTGATGCTTGTTTCACCCGCAATGACGAAATTATAGTCCAGGAGGTGGTCATAGTTCTCGTGTACGCTCCCGTGAAGCGTATTCTCGATAGGGATTACCGCCGCGTCAGCAGCGCCACGTTTAACGGCGCGAAAAACATCCTGAAAGGAGCTTCTGGGAAGCAGATGGATCTTTGTCCCCAGTAATTTTAACGCAGCCGCGTGACTAAAAGCCCCTGGTTCCCCTTGAAATGCAATGGTATAGGGGAAATCCGTGGGCACGCTCGAATCCGGATTTTTGGCGCGAGTGATACGTTTGCGAACGCCAGGCTGGGGATTCTTCATTGGTCTCGATCGTACTCCTCTGAAAATTCCGGGGGAGGCGTCGAAGAGACGGACAGGAGACAACCTATCCCGGTTATAAGTAGCAAGCTCAATGTTATACTCGGCAGGTTCTGTTCCGAAAACAGAACAAATGGAGGAGTCGTAGTGCCGGGGAGTGGTTTTCAACTCGGCGCACTGCAGGCTGCGGTCAGGTACGGATGGGCGATCCCGGAAGAGAACTGCGGCGCATCCGCGAACTTTTGCGCCTGAAGTATCGCGACGTCGAGGAAGCAAGTCAGCAGATTGCCCGCAGCCATGCAAACCAGGAGTTCACGGTCGGCTTGAGCCGGCTGGCCGATATCGAAAATAAGGGCACGCTTCCTTCTGTCTATCGGCTTTACTCCCTTTGTGCGATTTACGGACTTAATTTCCAAACTGTACTCAGCTGGTATGGAGTGAACCTGGACGAGCAGGCGGTCGACTCGGCACGACTTTCCTTGCGCGAAACTCGTGCACTTTACTTTGCGCCTCCCGCTCTGGCCGCGGGGAGCTTGCCACTCGAAACCGACATCCCTGTCGATCTAACCAAAACCTTCTATTTGAGCCCTTGCGTTCGAAGCTGGGGGTCGCTTCCTTTATCGATGCTTGCTTCGCTCGATCTGCAAAGGCACCAATACGCATTCATCGGAACTGATGATTGGTTTATGTATCCGATTCTTCCACCGGGTTCGTTTGTGCAGATTGATCAGAGCCGGCGGCGTTTAGGCCAAGAGAGTTCGGTCGGCGAGCACGAACGCCCGATCCACTTTTTTGAGCACAGAGCAGGCTTTCGCGCAGCCTGGTGTACAGTACGCAACGGCTTGCTCATCGTTCAGCCGCACCCGGCATCACACCTGGCAATCGAGACATATCGCTACCCTGGTGAGGCCGACATTCTAGGCCAGGTAATCGCGGTCGCTAAGCGCCTGGATCTGCGGAGGCGACGCCGTACACGTTCTTGAGCAACCCCAGGATCGCTTCAAAGTCAGACATGTGTCTCTCGCGCTCCGGACCTTGAATAGAGGCTGGAACCAGGTTCTTGTATGGCGTTAAGCGGAGCCATGCATCGATCAATTCACTTCTATCGACTTGGCTGATACTTGAGATGTACAGTTGAATATCTGCCATCTTGCGCTTGAGCGGGAATCCTATCCATTGAGTGAACGTGAGCTCGTGTATTCGCCTGAACGCCCGGCTGGTCTCGCCCCGCGATACGCTATCCGACGCCCCATAGTGCTCGTACCTCCCGGTATCCGGATTCAGAAGACCGGCAAGGTAAACCAAACGGCCATAAGATGTTTCGATTTGAGTGAGGTCCCGCATGCCCATCGCATCAGGTGACCCGTCAGCGGCACTCATCTTATTCCTCGAGAGCATGCAAATCTTTAGTTCTTAATCTGGCACATTACTCTAGGTCAAACAACACGGCCTAGTACTCTTAGAACCTCTCGTTCCGTTGTCGGAAAACATCCTTCCGCTGTTTAACCCCAATTTTTCTTCGAGTTACAGTACGTTCAGCGTAAAGCCGAACGTAATCTTATCGACCACCTATGAAACGAATTCTATCTATCTCCGTAATTTCAGCGTGTACCCTCGTAATGGGTACTAGTGCTTTTTCTGAACATGCCCTGAGGGTTTCCCCGCCGTTGGCCTTCGATATGCCGACGCCGGAGCCGGGTAACCGTCATGTGCCCATGATTCATGACATGCCGACGCCCGAGCCGGGCAATCCCCACGTGCCTATGGCGCATCCATCCAGGGCGTAATCAGCAGCCTTTTTTCGCGCAGATCGCCGGCTCGGCGAAAAATCGCGGGTCTTGACTCGTACTTCTTTGGTCTTCGACGGGTTGCTGGATTGTCAATTTTGCTCTACTATCCAATAAACCGATAGGCAAAGTATGAGTTGGGTTCGGATTTGGGTAGGCGCCAGTATCCTCTTGAGTATAGGCTTGATCGTTAAATTAATAGCGCTCAAGCTTCATACAACTTACAGAGTATTCTGCGCCTTCCTCCTATTTCAGATAGTCTCCGAGTCCGTCGCGATTATCGAGAAGTTTACAGCGCTCGATCAAATATTGGATTATCGAGTGACATGGCTTCTGATGAGATTAGGGTCGTGGTCGCTTACGATTTGGATCGTATACGCTCTGTTGCGCGACATTCTGAGGAATCTCCCCGGCATTCTCCGCGTTTCTCACGCAGTCCTGAATGTTGTTTTCCCGCTCGCGCTATTGCTGGCGCTTGTTACGGCAGCTCCTGAATACACGGCCTCGGGAGCGGCAAGGCAACCTGCCCCAATAGACTATGCGGTTATGGTGGCGCTTATTCTAGAAAGGCTCGTGACGACAATCGCGCTGCTCGTTCTGTTGCTCATGCTGACCTTTATTCTTTGGTTTCCCGTGGTTCTGCCGCGCAATCTGGCGGTCTTCAGTATTGGTATTAGCATCTACTTCACGGCGAAGTCGGCGCTGATCCTGGCTCATCATTTCTTGCCACACAAAAACAATGCATTCATGGATAATGGAGTGGCATTAATTCTTTGTATTTGCCTTGCCTTTTGGATCACTTTCTTAAATACAAAAGGCGAGCGGGCACCGGTGATAGTCGGGCACAGCTGGCGAAGCAGCCGGCAATCCAAGCTTTTAGGGGACCTGGAGCATATTAATGCGGTGCTCGTGCGGGCCGGCCGTCGCTAAACGGTGGCCCTGGCGTAGCAAGGTTTGCCGAACAGATTCGGATCGCTTTCCTGACGTTTTTACGGAAAAATACGATACTACTCCCCCATTTTTGAAGGGGGGCTTGAACCGCGAGTCGCGATCCTGTACGTTAAAGAGTACGGAGAACTGATTGGCTTCCGCTCTAGTACTAACTCCCTTGCTGCTGGTAGCACTTTTGTTGAGTCTTCTTGTGCCCGTCGTGGCGAGGTTACTGAAGAGGTGCTCGGTTCAGGAAATCACCTCTGAATGGCTGGAGAACTTCTCGGTATCGTCCTATTATCCGATGGAGGGACTGCTCAATGACGAGGACTTCAAATTCCTCAGCCGCGAGCCAGGCTTCGATCTCTCTTTATATAAGAAGCTGAGACGCGAACGGCTTCGTATTTTCGAGCAGTACTTAAATCGCTCAATCGTAGACTTCAACCGCCTGCATACCGCAGTACGAGCGATTGTTCCTCATCTTCCAGACAACGGTTCGGAGATCGTCGGGCGTCTGATCTGGTTAAAATTCCGGTTTTCCGGTGCCGTGTTGCAGGCCCAGGCGAGCTATTGGCTCTGTTTGCTGGGGATTGGTTCGCTCTCGGTTCGCTCATTGATCTCTCAATTGGAACAAATGAGTTTGCAGTTGAGCCTGGTATCGGCAGCGCAGGCTAGCTGAATACCGGTACTGACTCCTGCGGGAAGTCGCCTTTGTAAATCACTTCGAGTCTAGGGGCAGCCACGATTGGCATGCCGCGTTCCGGCGGCACGCTCGATGAATAATTTCAACTCGGCCTTAGCCGTCTGAAAGCTCTCAAACTGCTTCTCGGCCTGTTTAAACGCCGCGGTATGTACGCAGCGTCGCGCTCCGCGGTGCTCAGCGGGAAAGCGTAAATGGAGCATTTCATGAAACATGACATACCGCACAGCGAGTTCGGGAGCATGCGGCGAGTCGAGCACCGAGTTCAACACAATCGCATGATGTGAGGGGTCGTAATGCCCTAAGACAGTACGCGAGGTTCTGACGCTCCAACCCAGGCGCGGTCTCGCCATCAGGCCAGCAAAATATGCGACATTTAGTTCCTCGAAGACGTGGCAAAGATCGTAGAATTCGCCCTCGGGATCAAGGACGATTTTCCGCCCCCGCGCTTGCCTGATCAGATGCAGGGAGCGGCGTACGTCGGAGCGATTGAGGTAGCGACGATAGCGCGCTACTGCCTGCGGGTCCGTTCTGTGGCGGAAAAGCTTAGCCAGAAGAATGTGTGCCAAAGCCTCCTGCACAGAGCCGGGTGCGCCTTGCAGGAGATCGCTGATATCCACTGCCAGGAAACCGTCGTGAAGCCTGATGCGACTGTTTGCGTTTGCATATTTGCGAAAACGAACTGCGATACGGGGCAAACAAGTACGCGGGCGCAGTCTGCGAAAGACTCGTGCGTACAGTTCCTCTACCGTCTCTCGCGCCCGCGATACCCGGTCAGAGCCTTCGAAGCCGTCGGACGCCGCATCCCGAAGCAGGTCAAGTGTGTGGGGCGCAGGATCGTCGGCGGTCTCAACTCCCATTTCCCCTAAATGTAACATAGAGATGCAGCTGATGCGTTCGTGTGATCGGAGGTTCAGAACCACTTGCCGGTAGCCAAGATCAGTGCTTTGGGATCCCACACTCCACCAAAAACCCTGACCAATGACGACTTATCGAAGCTGGTCGACACAAACGACGCGTGGATCGTCGAACGAACGGGAATCCGCGAGCGTCGGATCGCCGATCCTTCTGCGGCCACCTCAGATATGGCCGTAGCGGCGGCGCGAATGGCGCTCGAGCGGCGCGGAATCGACGCATCTGAAGTGGATGCCCTCCTCGTCTGCACGGTCACGCCGGATATGTTGTTTCCCTCCACCGCTTGTCTCGTCCAGCATGAGCTTGGCTCACATCACGCCTGGGGATTCGACCTCATAGCAGCCTGTTCGGGGTTCTTGTATGGGATTACGGTCGCGGCCCATCTAGTCGGAATGGGAACGCACCGCTACGTTTTGGTGATCGGCTCGGACACCATGTCTCGGATCATCGATTATACGGATCGGTCCACCTGCATTCTCTTTGGAGACGGCGCTGGAGCATTCCTGATCGAAGCGGCAGGTGAGGACGAGGGGGCCGGTTACGTTGGACATTACAACGAGATCGACGGTTCCGGCGCCCCTTACCTGCGCATGCCCGCGGGCGGCAGCCGGCTGCCCGCAACCGCCGAAACCATCGCGGAGCGGCTCCATTATGTCAAACAGGACGGCGGGCAAGTCTTTAAATTCGCCGTCCGGAAAATGCACGAGATGTGCCAGGAGCTACTTGCGAAACACGGCCTTCGGCCATCGGATGTTGACCTGCTCGTGCCACACCAAGCTAATAAACGCATTATCACCGCCACTGCAGAAAGATTAGGGCTGCCGCCGGAGAAAGTCGTGATAAATCTCGACAAATACGGCAACACTACGGCTGGAACCATCCCACTCGCGACAGAAGACGCCTGGCGCGACGGGCGGTTAAAGAAGGGGGATTTGGTTCTATTCGCCGCAGTCGGGGCAGGCTATACGGCTGGGGCTAGCCTCTGGCGCTGGGCATTTTAGGGGCGGGCGGCGACGGCCGCCTTCGTAGAGGTTAGCTTCGCGCGATCATATTCGCGTGTTACCCGGATTACATAATTCCTCGTTTCCTGGAAGGGAGGAACGCCCCCGAACTTTTGGACAGCTCCAGGTCCCGCATTGTATGCCGCCAAGGCTAAGGCGGAATTGCCGTGATACCGCAGCAGCAGAGTACGAAGATAACGCGCACCGCCGAGAATGTTTTCCTCAGGCTTCGAAGGGTCGAATTTCATTGCTTTCGCAGTGTTCGGCATTATCTGCATCACGCCGATCGCCCCTTTTTTCGAAATGGCAGCCTGTCGAAAGCCGGACTCGATTTTAGCCACGCTACGCATAAAATCCCGGTCAATGCCTGTCGCCTCGGCGGCCCGTACGACAGAGGTTTCGGGGTCGACGGCGGGAACCGGTTTTGGGATCGCCGGCGGGTTCCCCGCCAAAACTTCAATGGAGCGAATTTCGCTGGAGCCAAATTCGATCGTTCCAGCCCCGACTTGAAACGCAAGGCGCGCACCGTCGCTGAGATGCGAGTCTGCCTCGAGGCAGAACCCAGTTTTGAGGCATACCGTCTCACGCGCCGGGCAGCAAACTGCAGCAAACAAAAAAGCTACGCTGCCGAGAACGCGACGGATCGTCACCCGCGGTTATCCTTGCACCTGGGATACTTCGTCGGCTTCCGGCTCGAGCGCAGGATCACCTTCGCCTTCAATCAAGAGGAGTTCGTGTTCCAAAAGAGTTGCCGATACGAGAGTTTTGACCGCTATCTCGGCTATATTACTGTTCTTGCCGTAGCGGGTACTAAACAGGTCAGATACATCCTGTAACTGCTTTCTGACTCCTGACAGGTATCGCGCCATGGCGGTATGTTCGTCGCGGCTCAACGGATACTGCACGCACACTCCTTATGAAAAATTTACCGCTTTCCTGTGATTGTGGCATAAAAGAGGCAATTTTTTCTATAAAAATTTCATTACTGTGCCAAATGGGCAATCTGGCTTACTAAATCGGCTGGGGTTTACCATGCTGATGATGGCAACAACGAAATGGCTGTCCTGCAGCCGCTGCGCCCGGAGCTTTTCGATTGACCAACTATGGAACCTATGTCCTTGCGGCGGTCCCTTACTGATCGAATACGATATCGCCGTAATCAAGAGGTCATGGCGGCGGGAGGATCTCTCGACCGCAATTCCGACCATGTGGCGCTACGCGCCAGTTTTGCCGGCCGGCGCTGACGAGGCGGTCACCCTGAGCGAGGGCTGGACGCCGCTGCACAGGGCTTCGCGGCTTGGATTGGCGCTGGGTGGTTGTCAAGTCTGGGTCAAGGACGAGGCACGGAATCCAACCGATTCGTTCAAAGCGCGCGGTCTTTCGGCCGCAGTCACGATGGCTCGGAAACTCGGGGCACGAAAGCTCGCGATCCCCTCAGCGGGTAATGCGGCGAGCGCATTGGCCGCATACGCTGCTTTGGCTGGACTCGAAGCCCACATTTTCATGCCAAGGGACGTTCCACAGAGCAATTTCGTCGAGTCCCGGTCATTCGGTGCCTATGTGACGCTGGTCGACGGCCTCATAAGCGACTGTGCCCGTATCGTTCAGGAACGAAAAGCGCGAGAAGGGTGGTTCGACGTAAGCACGCTCAAGGAACCTTACCGTATCGAAGGCAAGAAGACTATGGGGTATGAGGTTGCTGAGCAGTTCGGTTGGACTCTCCCGGATGCGATCCTTTATCCGTGTGGCGGCGGCGTGGGAATGATCGGGATGTGGAAGGCGTTCGCCGAACTCGAGGCTCTGGGATGGATCGGTCCCGAGCGCCCCAAGATGATAGCCGTTCAGGCGGCGGGTTGTGCTCCCATCGTGCGAGCGCTTGGCGAGCAATCCGAGGTAAGTCAGCCCTGGGAAGGAGCTCAGACGCTCGCCAGCGGACTGCGAGTGCCGAAGCCGCTAGGAGATTTTCTGATCTTGCGCGCGATTCGAGAGAGCGGCGGAACGGCCATTTCCGTGTCAGACCAGGAGATCATTGACGGCGGTCTGCTACTTGCCGAACGGGAGGGGCTGTTCGCCGCCCCTGAGACAGGCGCGTGCGTTGCGGCACTTCGGTCGCTGTTAGCAAGCTCCTTTCTGAAGCCCGACGAAAGGGTCGTCATATTCAGCACCGGAAGTGGTTTGAAATATCTCGAAGCTTATTCGACTCGTTTCGCCCGATCGGCTTCGAACGAGCAGGATAAGCTCGGGGGCTTGATAACGCCCCGCTAAGTGACAAATTGGTAAAAATGCGAGACATGACTCGCTCTTTTCTTCCGCGCACACTTATGGGACCATAAAAGAGTAAAGTTTGGATTTCTCGCATTCACTCCTTGGATGACTCCCCGGTTGATCGCCCAAACATCAAGGTACGAGTTCCGAACCACAGTCAGGAGAGAGCTTAAGTGACAAAGCTGTTCGTGGGGAATTTACCCTACAAAGCCACGGAAGCGGACATACAGGCTTTTTTTGCGGAAGCCGGTGTACAAGTAGACAGCGTGAACATTTTGCGCGATCGATTCAGCGGTGAAGCCAGGGGGTTTGGCTTCGTCGAAATCAACGACGATGCGCTTGCCAATCAAGCAGTGCAGGCATGCAACGGGCGCGCCCTCATGGGCCGGGCGCTTGTGGTCAACGAAGCGCGACCGCCCGAGCGTCGTGAACGTTCGCAGGGCGGCGGCGGTGGCGGCCAACGCGACTTTGGCGGCAGCAAGACTCGTTGGTAACAACCCGTGACGGGATAGAGCAAGCGGCACCGTGTTGTCGCGAGAGCTTATCTTGTCCCGCCGCGGTCTCTGGAACGGATGTCCTGGGACCGCCCTTTCCATTCCCCACCGGAGCCGCGCCAGTATTGCAGCGCCGACTCAATGGTGGCTGCACAGTAAAACAGAGCAGCTCCAGGTAGCGTAAGTGAACGCAGCGCAGCAAGTTCATAGAAGTGTACTATCGGATAGTAAGAGACGGCCATCAATAACAAAGCTGTGACAGCGAGCAGTCGCGCGATGTAATTCCCCGCGATCATGATGGCGACCGGTACTACGTAAGTTAGTAGCAGGGCGGCTATCGTGCAAAGAAGCAACGTGCCTGAATGACGCAATTGGCTGAAAGCAGTTCGGGAAATCATTCTACCGATTTCTGCGAATGAAACATAGGGCCTTATGCTTATCGTTTCGGCCGTGAGTCCCAGCCAGAGCTTTCCCCTACTGCGCTTCACGGCTCGCGCCAGGGCACAGTCATCGATCACCTCACTGCGAATCGTCGACAACCCCCCGATTCGATCGAGCGCCTTGGGACGAATCAAAATGCATCCCCCGGCCGCGCCCGCCGTCTTCAACCTGGTGGAAGCGATCCAAGCCGGAGGATATAGCTGTAGAAAAAAGAAAACGAACGCCGGGATGAGCGCCTTTTCGGCAAATGTACGGCATTCCAGTTTCACCATGAACGAAGCGAGGTCGGTGCCTTTCGACTCGGCAATACCGACGAGCTGACAAATGCTTTGTGCGCCGTGATGAATGTCCGCGTCGGTAAGCAAAATGTAATCGGGATTCGAAAGAACTGCGTGGTCGACACCTTGCGACAGGGCCCATAGTTTGCCCGTCCAGCCGTCGGCAGGCGGTTTCGCTGAAAGTATGGTGAGCCGGTGCCGCTGCTGCAATCGCTCGGCCGCCTGCGCGGCGCATTCGATCGTCTGATCCTCGCTTCCGTCGTCCACGACTATAAGCTCGACCAGCACGTCGAAATCCTGTACCAGGAGAGATGTGACGGCCTCGCCGATGCAAGTTGCTTCATTGCGTGCCGGAATAACCGCGACGACACGGCGCGTGGGCAACGTTCTGTCGTCTGGTTCTGACACTGTGGCCGTAACGCGCCAAAACCCTCCTCGGCCGGCAAGGATGTAAAGCCAGATCGCTACCGAGAGTGCGGCAAAGACCGTTAGCAGCACGGCCGGGTTGTACTAGTCTCAGACCCAGCCGGCATGCGGCCTCGGGAGGACACTTACCCCAGCCACCGATTCGTGATGGGCGAGTAAGCGTCGATCCGGCGGTCACGCAGGAAAGGCCAGTTTCGTCGTACTTCGTCCATCTGACGCGGGTCACATTCCATCACCAAAACCTCTTCCAGGTCTTCGCTCGCCTGAGATAATATGCGTCCAAAGGGATCGGCTATGAAGGAGTTCCCCCAAAACTCCAGGCCATTATCCTGTGGGCCTTCGATTCCCGTTCGATTCACGGCTGCAACGAATACGCCGTTCGAGATTGCGTGTGCGCGCTGCACGGTGCGCCATGCATCGAGTTGCGCCTCACCGTACTGCGCCTTCTCGGAAGGATGCCAGCCGATGGCGGTTGGATAAAACAAAACGTTCGCACCTTGCAAACTGGTAATTCGCGCGCCTTCGGGATACCACTGATCCCAACACACGAGGACGCCGATCCGCGAGAATCTCGTCTCGAAATTCTGAAACCCGAGATCGCCGGGCGTGAAGTAAAACTTCTCGTAATAGAGTGGGTCGTCCGGTATATGCATCTTTCGGTAGAGGCCGATGAGCGATCCGTCGGCATCAAGAATGGCTGCTGTGTTGTGATAGAGGCCTTGTGCGCGCTTCTCGAAAAGCGACGCAACGATTGATACTTGTAACTCCTTTGCAATCGAACCGAGCGTCTCCGTCGACGGCCCGGGAATGGTCTCGGCCAGATCGAACAGCGCCGCATTTTCCTCACGACAGAAATACTGGCTGCGGAAGAGTTCCTGGAGGCAGATCACCTCTGCTCCTTTTGCCGCCGCTTCGCGAATACCTTTTATCGCTTTTTGGAGATTTGCCTCAGGATCGGTCGTGCAAGTCATTTGCACCAAACCAATCTGAAACTTGCTGTCACGATTGGCCTGCGGTCTCATCGTAATGGATGACATGATTGCGTCTAAATCCAGGTGATTCGATGTTTCATATGACGCTCGCGCTACATGTAAATGCCACCATTGACATCGAGCACATGACCCGTAATGAACGAGGCGCCGTCTCCAGCCAGAAACGCGACTGCGGCGGCGATATCCTCAGGAGTGCCGATCCGCTTCAGCGCAGTTTCTGCGATCATCTTTTCTCGTAACTGCGCCGGAAGCACGTTAGTCATATCGGTTTCCACAAAGCCCGGCGCCACGGCGTTTATGGTAATGTTCCTGCTGCCGACTTCTCGTGCAAGCGCCTTAGTGAGACCGATCAATCCGGCCTTCGACGCCACGTAATTTGCTTGTCCGGGATTTCCCATCTCGCCGGTAACGGAAGACAGGTTTATGATCCGGCCCCATCGCTCGCGCATCATGGCGGGCAAAACCTGTTGAATGGCAAAAAAGGCACCGCTCAGATTGGTATTGAGAACGACTTCCCAGTCGGATTGTTTCATTCGCACGGCGAGACCATCTTTCGTAATGCCGGCATTGTTGACCAGGACGTCGATTCGCCCAAAATCCTTCGCGGTCTTTTCAAATGCGGCCGCGATTGAATCACGACTGGCAAGATCGATTTCGATCACGAAGCTTTCGCCCCCGGCAGCGCGAATCGTCTCGGCTACTTCCGCCAGTTTTTCCAGTGATCTTGCTGCCAGCGCGACCCGATGACCGATACCGGCGAGCGCACTTGCACATGCCTTGCCAATGCCGCGGCTCGCTCCGGTAACCAGAGCCGTTCGTCTGTTCATATTTCACTCTCATGATAATGGGTTAACTACTCACCATGGCCTTTGAAGATCTATCCGGCTTCATTCGGGCGCTCGAGCGCGCCGGAGAACTTAAGCGCGTCGGGCTCGAGGTAAATCCCTATCTCGAGATCACGGAATTTGCCGATCGAGCCGTAAAAAATGGCGGACCGGCGTTGCTCTTCGAAAACCCGAAGTCCGCTGTGCCGCTGCTGATCAATGCCTTCGCAAGCACACGCCGTATGGAAATTGCGCTTGGTGTAAAGAGCACCGAGGAAATCGCTGGTCGCATCTCGGGCTTTCTGGAAATGCAACGACCCGAGGGCTTGCTTGACAAGTTGAAGCTGCTACCCAAGCTGAATGAATTAGGCGCGGTTTTCCCGAAGATCGTAAAGGATGGTCCATGCAAGGAAGTCATCCAGAGCGCTGATTTCACCCTTGATGACTTTCCGATTCTGCACTGCTGGCCCGGCGATGGCGGCCGATTCATTACACTGCCTATGGTTTTCTCAAAGGACCCGCAAACCGGCAAGCGCAATTGTGGCATGTACCGTATGCAGGTGTTCGATGCACAGACAACCGGCATGCACTGGCAGAAGCATAAGCAGGGAGCAGAACACTACCGGCGGCTCGCGGCTCAAGGGAACGCGGAACGCATGGCGGTAGCCGTAGCGATCGGCTCAGATCCCGCAACTCTCCTGTCGGCCGTTTTCCCTCTGCCACCGGCGATTGATGAAATGATGCTCGCGGGATTTATACGCGGCAAGCCCGTTGAAATGGTTAAATGCGAGACCTGCGATCTCGAGGTTCCGGCCAATGCCGAAATCGTCCTGGAAGGCTATCTTAACCTTGGCGAATTGCGCCGCGAAGGTCCATTCGGGGATCACACGGGATTTTATTCGCTCGACGACGACTATCCGATATTTCACATCGAATGCATCACGCGTCGCAAGCGACCGATTTATGCGGCCACAATTGTCGGCCCTCCGCCGATGGAAGATTTTTTCATCGGTAAGGCGATCGAACGGATCTTCCTCCCCTTGATGCGAATGCAGTTGCCGGAGGTGCGCGATATTTGCATGCCGGCCGAAGGCGTGTTTCACAACTTGATTTTGATCTCGATCCGGAAATCTTATCCGGGCCATGCGCGAAAGGTGATGCACGCGATCTGGGGTCTCGGCCAAGCCATGTTCAGCAAGTGCATCGTGGTGGTAGACGAGGATGTCGACGTACAGAACGTTTCCGAGGTCGCCTGGAAGGCGCTTAACAATATAGACCCCGAGCGCGACATCGAATTCAGTAAAGGACCGATCGACTCGCTCGACCACGCAAGCCGCTTGCCGAACTATGGCTCAAAAATGGGCATAGATGCCACCACTAAGTGGAAATCGGAAGGGTTTAACCGCCGCTGGCCCAATGTGATCGAGATGTCATCGGAAGTGAAGCAGCGGGTCGATGCTTTGTGGAAAGGCGCTGGATTGGCCAAATAGTGATCTTGGAAAAAGGCAATGACCGGGTGCCGTTTCGGGCGACTATCGGGAGTGCGCTTTACAGCGGATTGCGATTGCCGGTTTCGATCTTGCTCGATAACGTGCGCAGCATGTACAACGTGGGCGCTTTCTTCCGCACGGCCGATGGTGCGGGTATTGAGCGCCTGCTGTTGAGCGGGATTACGGCGCGGCCTCCGAAGCCAGCAATCCGCAAGACCGCATTAGGCGCCGAGGAACGGGTCGCATGGGAGGCGGTTGACGATGCGGTGGCCAGGATAGGCGAGTTCCGCGCTTCAGGGTTCGAAATCGCCGCCATAGAAACCAGCACGGGTTCGGTTGACCTGTTCGACTGGCAGCCTCGCTATCCGGTCTGTGTGCTCTTCGGGCACGAAGTGGATGGTCTTGCCGGCGAACTGCTGGACGCCTGCGACACACACGTGCGGATCCCCATGCTCGGGCTCAAACACTCGCTGAACGTTGCGAGCGCCGGCGCCATCGTCATGTATGAACTGCTGCGCAAATACCGCCTGCTGCTGGAGGAAGGGCGTTGAAAGCGAGGAGGTGCAAATCCTCGGTATACTGACGCCATCACGATGATGCAGCTGCTGCGGACGAAGAATATCGACGAATTAGTCGAAGAAGCGCACGCTGAAGGGAAAAGCCTTCGGCGCTCCCTGGGTCCCTGGAGCCTGATCGCTTTCGGTATTGGCGCAGTGATTGGCGGCGGCATCTTTACCGTTACAGGCACGGCAGCAGCCGGCCAGCGCATGGCAGTTCCTTCTATTCTCAACGCCCCGCTGCTCGATCTTCTGTTGCATGGCCGGGCCGCTACATCGATGATCGGGAGGCCCGGCGCAGGACCAGGCCTCACACTTTCCTTTTTGCTGGTGGCGCTCACCTGTGGATTCGCGGCACTCTGCTACGCGGAGCTGGCGTCCATGATCCCCATCGCAGGGAGTGCTTATACATATGCCTACACGACGCTTGGCGAGATTTTCGCCTGGATTATCGGTTGGGACCTGATTCTCGAATACGCAGTTTCCAACATGTCGGTAGCAGTCGGCTTCTCTGCCTATTTCAACGTCATGTGCGATTACCTTTTCGGCGCGCACCTGCCGGAGTATCTGTCGCAGCCTGCCATTATCGATGGCCGTTTTACTGGCAGCGTTTTCAACTTACCCTCCTTTATCATCGTCATGGTTCTGAGCTGGATCCTGGTTCGGGGTGTGAAGGAGAGTGCCGGCGCTAACAACGTCATGGTGGCGATCAAATTGGCTGCCATCCTGTTGTTCGTCTTCGGTGCCGCCCACGCCGTACAGGCTTCAAACCTGCATCCATTCCTGCCGAACGGCTTCCGAGGCGTCTTAAGCGGCGCAGCCATCGTTTTTTTCACGTTTATCGGATTCGATTCGGTATCGACGGCTGCCGAGGAGTGCAAGAGCCCGCAAAAAAACATGCCGATCGGTATCATCGGCACGCTTATTGTTTGCGGAGTCCTGTATACGTCAGTCGCGCTGGTCCTGACCGGGATCGTCAGTTGGAAGACGCTGAATAACGCATCGCCTGTGGCTAACGCTCTGCAAGCGATTGGAATGAACCGCCTGCGTTTCACGGTTACGGTGGGAGCGCTACTTGGAATGCTTTCCTCGCTCCTGGTTTACCAATACGGCCAGGCACGCATCTGGTTTGCCATGTCGCGCGACCGTCTGCTGCCCAATGTGTTTTCCCGGGTCCATCCCCGGTTTCGGACGCCTCACGTCAGCACCTGGCTGGCGGGTTTGGCCGTCGGCATCCCGGCTGGCATTTGGGATATTGGAACTTTTGCGGATCTTTCAAATATCGGAACCTTATTCGCCTTCATAATCGTTTCTTTCGGTGTGGTGATCCTCCGGCGAAAACAACCGGAACGGCCGCGCGCCTTCAAGGTTCCCTTCTCTCCAGTTACCCCGGCAATAGCGGTCATTTGCTGCCTCGGGCTGATGCTCGGATTACCGCTCGAGACGTGGATCCGCTTCGTCGTATGGCTCCTGATCGGGCTGGTGATTTATGCCGCGTATAGCCGCAAGCGAAGCCCCATGTTTCAACCTGCCGAAAACAAGTTAGAACGAATCCGGTGATGCTGGCTTACCGGACGAAATGGTAGAGAAACAGCCGTTCCAGCAAATCACGCTGGGGTTGTTGCTGATCTGGGCTTTGATCTCCCAGGTAGTGTACTCAGGATTTCTGATTCGTTTGGAGATGAATGGAAGACGTTTCGCACAGACTCCGTTTTACACTCAAATCTTTTCTCCCGAGATATCGGAAGTTCCCTCCGAATATCGAAAAAGCAGTTTGCGTGCCGGCGACCGGATCCTTGCCCTAAACGGAGTGCCGGTTGACGGCGAAGAGAGCCTCGACCATGCCCGTTTTACCTCTCATCCGGGAGAGACCCTGAATGTCCTTCTAGAGAGACCGCTCGAAGTGGGCAAGCGGCTGGTGACCGTTCCCGTTGCACTCAAAGCCAGGAATACGCAGTGGACAAGAGTGCTTGTGCTCTCAGTATTCCTGCCGCTTAGTTGCCTGGTCATTGGCTTCTACATCGCATTTGCGCGTCCGCGTGATCCGCTCGCCTGGATCGCGATGGCGATGCTGGCTTCTTTCGGACAAGTTGCCGGAAGTGGAGTTTCATGGGCACTCTCATCGCCCTGGCGGGAACTGTTGTTTGTTTACCATGCGGTCCTCGCCAATTCCTGGCCGCTTTGGCTCGTCCTCTTTGCCCTCTACTTTCCCGTGCCTTTTCCGGCTTGGAGGAAATACAAATTTCTAAATTGGGTATTCGCGCTCCCTCCGGTTATTCTCGGAGCCTTATGGACCTACGGCTACCTTCGAGCAGCTAACCATTTTGCCGAGCTCCGCTGGCTGGCCGAGTTCGTTCGCAAGACCGAACCCATCGTGAACGTAATCTTCACGGCCTATGTTTTCGCTTTCTTCATCTTGCTCGGTGCAAAGAAGGGAGTAGTGCAAACCCCCGACGCGAAGCGCCGTCTGAACGTCATGCTTTGGGGGTGCGCAGCTGCCCTGACGCCACTGCTTCCGGTTGTATTTCTGGATTTGCCGGTGTGGCTCACCACTCTTTGCCTGCTCATGGTTGTTTTCTTCCCTATCACGATGGCCTACGTAATCGTGGTGCAGCGCGCCATGGATGTCCGCATGGTCGTGCGAAGCGGCGTACGCTATGCGCTGGCGGCGAACGGCATCAAAATCTTTAGAGTCGTCCTGATAACTGCTCTGGTTATCGTCACCATCCAATTGGAGCAACAGAGCTCGTATCGTTGGGAAGGCATCCTGATCGCGGCGGCCGGCGTGGCCCTGATTGTAATGGTCGGAAGACTCGCGCGCTGGCTCGGCCTTTGGATGGATCGCCGGTTCTTTCGGGAAGCCTATAATGCCGAGGTCATCCTTACGGAACTTGGAAATTCGGTGGCTTCCATTCGCGATGTGAAGACGCTTCTCCAGACCGTGTCGCGGCGGATCTCCTCAACCATGCATGTGGACAAAATCGCCGTGCTTCTGGAGCGCGAATCGCGTTACGAGCCCGCTTATGCGCTCGGAGTCGAAAACTCGATATCTAATTTCATCCTTGGTCGCGACGCCACTACGGTGCGCATTCTCAAAGAGGCGCGGTCGCCGTCCAAGATTTATTTCGACGATCCTCAGTCTTGGATTTATGGTGCTCCGGAACGCGAGCAACAAATGTTGCGCACGTTGGAAACCCAGATTTTACTCCCGGTTTCACTCAATAGCCGTCTGCTCGGCGTGATCAGTCTGGGTGCGAAAAAGTCCGCACTACCGTATTCCCAGGCCGACCTGCACTTGCTTAGCGCCGTGGCTTCTCAAACCGGGCTTGCGCTCGAGAACGCGGCGTTGAGCGACACAATTCGCAGAGAAATTGCGGCCCGGGAGCGACTCGATCGCGAGCTCGAGATTGCGCGCGACGTTCAGCAACATCTTTTCCCACAGAGATTACCGCGCGTGGAAGGACTCGATTTTGCTGGTTATTGCAGGCCCGCGGAAGGAGTTGGCGGGGATTACTACGACTTTATTCGGCTTCCCGACGAAAAGCTCGGGATTGCAATAGGAGACGTTTCCGGAAAGGGAATTGCGGCAGCCCTTCTTATGGCGAGCCTGCAGGCCTCGCTGCGCGGTCAAACTATCAAACCGTGCGACACACTTGCCGAAATGATCCACAACATCAACCGCCTGGTGTACGACGCATCGGCCGACAATCGATACGCCACGTTTTTCTACGCCGAGTATGACCCGCACACCCGCCTGCTCCGTTACGTCAATGCCGGGCACAATTCCCCAATCGTATTACGCAAGGATCGCAATACTCCGGAGGTCACCCGGCTCGACAAAGGAGGCCTTGTGATCGGCTTCTTCCCTGACTCTGCCTTCGAGGAAGGGTTCGTCATTTTGCGAAGAGGTGACGTTTTTGTCGCCTTCACCGATGGCATCAGCGAAGCTATGAACGATCGCGACGAGGAGTTCGAAGAGAGGCGACTGATTGCCGTACTGGAAGAGCATGAAGCGCGGACTGCGGCTGACCTGATCTCCGAAGTCCTCGAGCATGTCGATAGATTTACCACCGGAGCCCGTCAGCACGATGACATGACTCTCGTCGTGCTGAGAGTTCAGTGATTAGCGATACCAGGGCCCGCTGAGTCCCCGAGTGTGAGCAGGGCTCGTTCGAAGCCTGCCGGGTCCACACGTACCGCCCCTTGAAAAGGCCGGTTGATATCGGCTATTGCCACAAGTACTGAGGAAATCAAGAGAGCAAGCATCGCCACCTGAACCAAATGCAGCCTGAGATCGATTGTGCCAAACAGGCAGGCCGAACAAATAGTGACCACGGCCCCTATAGTCAATACGAGCCAAAGGATATCCGGTAGATACGAATTCGCTTGTAATTGACGGAGACGGCGATTTTCAGTCATGCTGGCGAGTTCCGTCATCGTATGATCGAGAGCTGTTTGCTCCCTCGTGCCATTCGCCTGCGCATTTGTCACAATTTTCCAAAGCTCTTCGACGATCGTATGAGATGCAGGGCTCACTGCACCTCGATCCATGGCGGGCCATTCTTCGGTAAGCATGATCTGGGCGTACCGGCGGGCAAGCGCACGGATCTGTTCGCTTTCACCTCCCCCGAGGCCCCGCGACGTGCGTACCAGATTTACCAGAGAATTGGCTTCAGCCTCTGCGTTTGCTGTTGCCAGTTCAAAGTTCGTCCAGACTGCATATAGCATGAACCCGAGGATAACCGCGTAGGTGCTTCCGAGGACGCTGATGTGCCAGCCAATTAAATCGTTGTGCTGACGGCGAAGCTCAGCGCTCCAGATGCGTTTCAGCGCCAGAACAAGCAATACGGACGCGGCCATCGTCCCGACGATGATAAGTGTGTCTCCCAGTCCGCTAAGCACTCTGGTATCAGGACACAGTTTTAACACGACGAGCTGTGTGAAATCAGTGGGGCTCCTGTTAACCCCACTGACATGTCCGACGGGACGTCGTCAGAAGTCTTCCCAGACCAGCGCGGGAAAAGTCGAATGCGTCTTGAAACCGACGGACTCGTAAAGCCGGATTGCCGCTACATTGGAGGCTGTTACCGTCAGGCTTACTCCCGAACAACCCGCATTCGCCATGTTCAAGAGAGTTCGGCGAAGCAGCTCATATCCGAGGCGCGCACCGCGTATCGCGGGAAGAACGCACAATTGTGTAACGTGCCCGGACCGCGACGAGACGGAACTAGCGAGGCAGGCGCCACAGACGCGACCGCTCCTCTGATCGATCGCCAGAGTAGAGGAGGCTGGTGAGAAATTTCCGCAGCCGGGAAACCGCACAATGTTTGTCAGGAAGTGCCGTGCCCCCGGAATGGTGCGGTACTGGTCATTAATCTCACTATCCACGTGCCCTCGATAGGAAGCGGAAACCAGGTGCGCCAATTCCTCGTTGAGGCGGTCGCTGTATGAGCAGAAGGTCACGCCAGTTTGAGGCTCGCGATGCGGCAGAGATGCAATGGCATTGCGGTTGATTTCCATGAACAACCGGTCATGGCGCGTGAGGCATTTCATAAATGGCAATGGCTGTCGCAGCGGCATGTGAAGCATCATCAGCTGTGACTCAATGCGCTTGATCCCGGAGATCAACATCAGTCCCTGTACAGTTGCCCCAAGCAGCGTCATTTCATTAACCGCCGTCGCGTGCTCCTGGCGCAGAAAGAAATCGCCAATCAAGCCTTTGCGGCCTTCACAGACGTAATACGTATAGCCAATAACGGTCTTACCGGCTATGAGCGCGTAACCGTATAGCGAGCGCACCTGCACAAAACGGCGAAGCAACTCGGCGGAGGGTCGAAAATCCCAATCAAAACGTCGTTCCCAGACCCGGATCTCGTCTTCGAAAAGAGGGTCGAGGTCGTTTGTCGTTAGGTTCGCTAGTTCTACGATCTCGCAGAATCGGACGTCAGGGCGCGCCGACATTCTCTGAATTATACGTGGACTTCGGCCAGATCCGAAGTCTGCGCCGCCTCTCGGGCGAATAATTCGCCGATGCGGCGTGAAGCTTCCCGAGTGCGCTGCTCATCTTCAATCAAGCTGAAGCGCACAAAGCCTTCTCCCATCGGCCCGAATCCCATACCTGGCGATAACGCCACATGCGCCTTCTCCATGACCAGCTTGGTGAATTCGAGGGAGCCCAGGTGCCGGTAAGCTTCCGGAATCCCCGCCCATAAAAACATGGTCGCTTTCGGCGTCTCGATCGGCCAGCTGGCTTGGTGAAGGGAATCCACCAGCCAGTCACGCCGTGCTTGATAGACGGCCCGAATCTCGGCCGGAGCATCCTTGCACTCCAGCAAGGCTGTTGCCGCTGCTAGCTGGATCGGCTGGAACATGCCGTAATCGAGATAACTCTTGATGCGGGTGAGGGCGCTGACAAGCTTGCGATTGCCCAAACAGAAGCCTACTCGCCATCCCGCCATGTTGTAGGTCTTGGTCATCGAATAGATCTCAACAGCGTGATCCTTCGCTCCAGGAACTTCCAGAATGCTCGGCGGCCGAAAGCCATCGAATCCGAGTTCTGCGTACGCAAAATCGTGAATGATGTAACTGCCGTATTCGCGCGCCAAGGCCACGACCTCGCGCATGAAAGCCAGATCCACGGACACTGTCGTGGGATTGTGCGGGAAGGATATGAGAATGACTTTAGGCTTGTTGGCTACGGTTCGATAATGCTCTTTAAGCTTTTCCAGAAAGGTATTCGCATCAGGCATGGGCAGCATTTGCGCTTCGCCTTCAGCAAGCACCACGCCGTATTGATGTAAGGGATAAGCCGGATTAGCCGATACCACTGCATCGCCTGGCCGTATCATCGCGTAGAGCAGGTGAGCAAGCGCGTCTTTTGCCCCCATGGTGACGATCGCCTCAGTATCCGGATCGAGCGAGACACCATATTGCTCCTGATAGCGGTTTACGATAGCCTTCCGCAGGCCCGCAATGCCGCGCGACATGGAGTAGCGATGATTTAACGGATTGCGGGCAGCCTCAATGAGCTTCTCGACCACGGCTGATGGGGTCGGGCCGTCCGGATTCCCCATTCCCATGTCGATGACATCGATGCCGTCCGCCCGCATCTTGTCGCGTAACTCGTTTATGACCGCGAAGACATAGAGCGGCAGCTTCTGGATACGATAAAATTCTTCGCTAGGCGGCAGCGGCATATGCCCATAGTGTAGGACGATTGCTTCGGTCTGCTGCGCGTGAAGACCGGATTTTCTATCTCGCGCCTACCGCCCGAACGGCTCTCACCGGTAGCAGGATTACCGCCTCGAGCAGCCCGAAGACGCCGTGAACCGCGATTCCAAGCAGGCGAAACGGCAGAAGCAAAAGCCACACCAGCGGATATAAGACCAGGGCGGCCAAGGCCAAAGGCCAGCACACTAGTAAGAGCAGACACCAAAGTAAAAAGGTCAGCACAGTTCCACCAAAGGTAGCTACGTAAACATCCCCACCTGAGTTCCTTGGATCGAATCCTGATTTCCGCAAAGACCGTGCGACGGAAACCAGCTCTCAACGATTGTCCTTAACCGCTTCTAACCGCTTCTATATGCTAGGCTAACGGAATATTAAATGAGTCTCTTTCTCAAAAAGCCCATAGACTCGCTCCTCGCTGAAGGCGAAGGACAGCATGGGTTGAAGAGGACGCTCAAGGCCAGGTCGCTGGTAGCGCTTGGGATCGGAGCAATTATCGGGGCCGGCATCTTCACCCTTACCGGTGTGGCCGCCTCCACCCACGCTGGTCCCGCGATGGTATATTCCTTTATTCTCGCGGCCTTCGGTTGCGCCTTCGCTGGGATCTGTTATAGCGAGTTCTCTACCATGATCCCGATTGCGGGAAGTGCGTACACCTACTCATACGCCACATTGGGCGAACTCGTTGCGTGGATTATCGGCTGGGCGCTGGTGTTGGAGTACGCTGTAGGCGCAGCTACCGTAGCGGTGAGTTGGGCATCAACTTTCGATTCGATCTTGCTGTCTTTCGGTATTCACCTTCCACGAGCGATTGTGGGCTCCCCGTTTTCGGCGATGCCGGGGCGTGCAAACCTCCTTGCCGTGATTATCGTCTGCCTGATCTCGGGTATCTTAATCCGCGGCATCAGCGAATCGGCAAAGTTTAATGATTTTATTGTCGTCATCAAAGTCGCGGTCGTAATCTGCTTTATTGGAGTCGGTTACTTTTTCATCAACCATCAGAATTACCATCCGTTTTTGCCAGCCAATACCGGCCAATTCGGATCGTTTGGGTGGTCGGGCGTGCTGGCGGCGGCCGGCCAGATCTTTTTCGCTTATATAGGGTTTGATGCTGTGTCTACAGCCGCGCAGGAAGCCGAAAATCCGAAGCGCGATATGCCCATCGGGATCATCGGCTCGTTGTTGATCTGCACAGTGCTTTACATCCTGTATTCGCTCGTCCTGACCGGCGTTGTGAACTACAAAGAATTGAATGTGGCTGCCCCTCTGGCAGTCGCTGTTGACCGAATGCAGGGCGTCGAGTGGATCGGTTTCCTGATGAAGCTCGGGTCGTTGTGCGGACTCACCTCCGTAATGCTCGTCATGTTGCTCGGGCAATCGCGGGTATTCTATTCCATGTCGAAGGATCGCCTGCTTCCGAAGTTGTTTTCTGAGGTGCATCCGCGGTTTCGGACGCCTTGGAAATCGAATCTCCTTCTCATGATTTTCGTTTCGCTTGGGGCCGCATTCACGCCGATCGAACGCCTCGGCAACCTCACAAGTATCGGCACGTTGTTCGCGTTCGTCGTAGTATGTATCGGCATCATCATTCTACGAAAAAACGAACCCGATCTCCGTCGGCCATTTCGTACACCATTTGTTCCCGCGTTGCCTATTCTGGGCGTTATCGTCAATCTAGCTCTGATGGCGGGCCTGGGCGCTATCACCTGGGCAGCCTTTCTGATCTGGATGGCGATCGGGCTAATTGTGTATTTTGGCTATAGCCGAAAGACGAGCGCTTTGCAGAATTCTAAAGGTCTTCCCCAGCCAAGCGGACGCTGATCTGGAAAGCCGGTTGAGGCGAGTCTTTTCCGCTAGTCTTCTTCGTCCCGAAAGACGGGCTCTTTGCCGGCGAGCATGAGCCGTTCGTCGAGCGCTGCCTTAACCAATTCCTCTTCCATTTCCGAGAGCCCGCGCGCATCTCTCTCGATACGGGCCAGGATGCTTTTCATCCTTCCCTTTGATACTTCAGCTGGAAGAACAAGCGCGTAAGCAAAGAGGGCGTCCGAGCGCAGCTCTTCTTTCGAAAAGAACGTGCGAAGAGTATCCATCTCACTCTTGACACCGTAGTAGCCCACTCCCCATATCGCACCTCGTTGGATTTCGACATCGGAGTCTTTGAGGTGCCTGGCGAACTTGTCCCCGAAAGAAGGATGCAGGGAACGCCACATTGCCTCGAGCGCCTTGGCACGACCTTCAGGAGCTTCGTACAATTCAAGGATCGCTTTCCGGACCTCATTTCGATCCGCCTCCGGCGCGAGACCGACAATCAGTCCCGCACGCTCTTCAACGGTGGTTTGCGGGTTTCGCAAGGTGGAAAGCATGGCATCGACCACTTCGGTCTCGCCAGTCGAGTTTATGAGCGCTTCCCACGCTCGGGCGCGTACCGACAGAGCTGGGTCGGTCTGCGCGAGGCGCAAGATTTTCTGAACCTGTTCACGCGTTAGATCCTGATTGAAAAAAGAATGCGCAACAGCCGCCCGAGCGGACGGTGCGGGATGCGAAAGCAATTCGATGCGCTGATCGTCATCTAGTAAATCGAGCGGTAAATCATCATTCTCGGGGTATAGAGCCCAGATGTCGAAAGCCTCTTCCCTCGATTCTGCTTCGGTTGGCCGCTCGGACTGTAAAGTCCGTAGAGTCTCGGCTAGTTCCTTTTTCAGTTCGACATCGGACGGTCCAAGATTCTTAGCTGCCCGCTCAATCTCGGGGATAGCGGCAGGATCGCCATAGATGCCGACCAGAATGAGTGAATCGGACAGGTCGTATTCGAGGCGATCCGTCAGTATTTTGAGAATTCGCGGATCCCGCACGCGCAAACTCACCAGAAGAAAAGCCACTTCGCCCGCGGCGGATTCGTCGAGTTCCTCATACAGTGAAAGCAGCGGCTCAAGGGCGGGTCTTCCAATTGCCGCAAACGCCTCTATGGCTTCGTCGGGAACATGTTCCGGATCTTCGCGCACATAGTCAATCAGGAACGGGATGGCGTCCGCTGTATTCCAGTAGCGGAAAAGAGAGATCAGCTCCGGAGCAAGATCTACCGCATCGCCGGTTCGATCGCGCTTGGCGAATTCGCGAACTGCGGGCAGCGATTCCTCAGTCCTGTCCAGGAGGGCGTGCAGGAAGCGATGATCCAAGCCGAGGTGGCCGCGCGAAGCCGCGTCCAGAACCTCGGCCGGTTTTATCTGTTTTAGCCTCTCGGGATCGGGAAACAAAGGGGCTATTGCTCGGGCTCGACGACGACGTTCACGTCGACCGTAACGTCGCGATATAGCCGGACAGGCACTTTGTGTTCACCCACGGTCCGAATGGGCTCGTCGAGCTGGATCTTCCGACGCTCGATATGGAACTTCTGTGCTTCCAGAGCGTCGGCAATGTCCTTAGCCGTCACGGAGCCGAAAAGATGATTATTTTCACCTACGCGGTGGCGGATCGTCACCGTAACATTCGACATGAGCTGGGCGAGGCTCTCAGCGTCGCCCTTTACTTTGGCTTCGCGGCGCACGTACGCCTCTCGTTCCTGATCGACGATCTTCTTGTTCGCTTCGGTTGCCGAGACAGCCAGACGTTTCGGCAGGAGGAAGTTCCGTGCGTAACCGTCAGCCACTTTCACAAGCGAGCCACGGGTGCCTACCTTGTCGACATCTTCTCTGAGAATGACTTCCATATTTCCTCCCGTCAGACACGCGAAGCAAAAGGCACCAAGGCAATATTTCGTGCCTGCTTGATCGCCTCGCTCAGACGCTTTTGATGCGGCGTACACACCCCGGAGATCCGACGCGGAGTAATCTTGCCGCGTTCGGAAATGAAGCCCATAAGCACCTTCGCATCTTTGTAGTTAATATCGTCGACTTTCTCGACACAAAACCGGCAAACTTTCTTGCGGCGAAAATATTGTTTCTTCCCAGTTGCGATAGCCTTGTCGCCGCCGGTGGGACGTTGTGAGGCCGCAATCGGGCGGCCGCCTCTTTGTTCTGCCATGATGAATCTCCTCGTTATTCTGCCGTCGTCTCAGCCGGTGCCGGACGCGGCGATTCAGTGCTGCCGCTTCCAGGAGCGCCCGGGACCGGTGCCGGGGCTTCGTGAGGAAGCAGAGGCGATGCGACGGCCGCAGGCATCGGCGAGGGAGCAGGTTTGCGTGCTGCCCGTTTCTCTCTTGCTTTTCGCCGCTTCTCGATCCGCTTCAGCTTTTCGTCAATGCGCACGGTCAGAAATTTGATGACCAGATCGGCCACCCGCAAGCGTCGCTCAATCTCCTTGACGGCTCCGGGATCCGCATGGAACTGCAGAAGAACGTACTGTCCTTCATCGTATTTCAGAACTCGATACGCGAGCTTTCGGATACCCCACTTATCGGTTTTTTCGATCGAACCACCGGATTTGGTGATTATGCCTTGCAACTGTTCGATCAGCGGGTCTAACTCCTCATCGGTGGCATCCGGCCGAACGACAAACAACTCTTCGTAAATTCTCATTCTTCCTCTTTTTGTAAGCCTCGAGCGCGGCGATTGTAAGTCGCCATGGCCTTATCGGCGCCTTCGGCAAGGATGGATTCAACGGCGTCTGCGGTATAGGACACCATCTCACCCACCTCATTTCTGAGTTCCCGCTCCCAGGGAGAGAGAACATATTGCGCTGCATCCACCGGATGTCGCGGATGTATACCCACCCGGACCCTTACGAAGACATCCGTCTTCAGGGCAGCGATAATCGACCGGATACCGTTGTGTCCGGCCGCTGAACCGTCCTTCTTGATCCGCAGCGCGGTCCAATGAAGGTCCAGTTCGTCATAAATTACAACAAGCTCGCCGTTCGTCAGATTCCGGTATTTCAGAATCTCACCAACCGCGCCGCCTGACAAATTCATGAAAGTCTGCGGCTTTACCAGGATGACATTTCTGCCCTGAACCTGGCCGAGTCCTGTTAGAGCAGAGCTCTCGGCTTTCGAGACCCGCAGATGATTTCGTCGAGCGATTTCATCGATTACCAGGAACCCGATGTTGTGCGGCGTTCCTTCATACTGCCTTCCAGGATTGCCCAAGCCAACGACACAAAGCCCGCGGCCAGGCGAATCCTCGGAAGACTTGCTTTCCTCCACAGATTGGGAAACTGCGCCTTACTTCTTCTTTGGAGCCTCGGGGGCCGCGCCCTCTTCTTCTTTCTTGCCTTTCTTGATCACTTCCGGCTCCGCGGCGACTGGAGTTGCAGCAACGGTCTCCGCGGCGGGCGCTTCTTCCGCCTTCACCGAAATAACGTGTGTGATGACCGCATCGGGAAGGCTGATTAATTTCATCGAACCCTCCATCGGGATATCTGCGGCGCGAACGCTTTGACCGATCATGAGTTCGGCAACGTTCACTACGAACTGTTCGGGGATCTCGTCCGGAAGACACTCGATTTCAATCTCGCGCGTCACCACGTCCTGAATGCCGCCTTGCAGCTTTACGCCCTTCGGATCACCATGCGTGATCACTGGAACCTTGACCGTGATGCGCTTCGTAAGATCGATGCGCTTGAGGTCGACATGAAGCAACGAATCCTTGATAGGGTCGTACTGCCAGTCGACGATCATCACGGGCGTTGTGTCGCCATTCACGCCCAGGTTAAAAATCGTGTTATGGCCGGTTTTGCTGTTAAGGATTTTCGTCAGCTCTCTGGGATTGACGCTGACCGGTGTGGCATCCGAAGCGCCGCCGTACACAACGGCAGGCATTGATCCTTTTGCGCGCAAGCGCCGCGCTTCATTCTTTCCACGCGAACCTCGCGGCTCGGCAGTGATCGTTATCTCTTTTTTCATTCCTCACCTCGCACCGGAACGGCGCCCGCAGGCTCCGGACTCCAGCTTTGATGTACCCGCTCGTTTTGACCGGGCCTCACTAAATCTAAATAAACAGCGTGCTCACCGACCCACCTTCATGAATCGACTGAATAGCCCGCGCTAACAATGATCCAACCGAGAGCGCCCGAATCTTCGAACACGCCGCAGCCTGTTCGGTGAGAGGAATCGAGTTGCTGACCACCAGTTCCTTCAGCTCCGAACCCTTAATCCGTTCCACCGCAGGCCCCGAAAGCACGGCATGGGTTGCACATCCGGTCACGCTCTTTGCACCCTGTTCAAGGAGTGCCTCTACGCCTTTTACTAATGTACCGGCCGTGTCCACCAGATCATCTACCATCAGGCAGTGCTTTCCGCGAACCTCACCGATGATGTTCATGACCTCGGCTACGTTCGCATCCGTCCGGCGCTTATCGATGATGGCCAGCGGTGCATTCAGATATTTCGCGAACGACCGCGCACGTTCCACGCCGCCCGCATCCGGCGACACGACTATCAGTTTTCCCTGCTCAAACTGGCCGGCAAAATAATTCACCATTACCGGAGCAGAAAAAAGGTGATCGACTGGAATATCGAAAAAGCCCTGAATCTGCGCGGCGTGCAGATCAAGTGCTAAAACCCGGCTTGCTCCCGCCCTCTCAATCAGGCTGGCCACAAGCTTTGCAGAAATCGGCATGCGCGGCCGGTCCTTGCGGTCCTGCCTTGCATACCCATAATAGGGTAACACCGGAGTGATGCGTTCCGCACTGGCGCGCTTCAGTGCGTCGATCATCAAGAGCAGCTCCATCAGGTGGTGATCGACCGGCGTAGATGTCGGCTGAACTACAAACACATCCGCCCCGCGCACATTTTCCTGAATTTGCAGGTGCGTTTCACCGTCGGCAAAGCGCTTAATCATTGCGCTCGCCATAGGGCAGTCGAGGGCTTGGCAAATCTCCTCGGTGAGGGCGGGGTTGGCAGTTCCGCTGAAGACTTTGAAATCAGTGAATAGCGCTCGAGCTGGCTTCGGGGCTGACACGTTTCACTCTCCTCTTTTCCAATCGATCGCAGCAAAACAGCTTGCTCCAGCTGCAGTCCCAAGCGCACGACGCCAAAGCTGCCGATAGCGTCGGCGGGAGACAAAGCGCACCGGAAAAGCCGCTCCGGCCGCAAACTGTGCAGCTGCCGAACGGGCCTTTGAAAAGTCCGAAAACACACCGAATACCGCTGAACCGCTGCCCGTCATCAAGGCTGACTTTGCCCCTGTGCGGCGCAGTTTCGAAACGAGCCGCGCTAGCTCAGGATGCTGCCCGAAGACAGCTTTCTCGAAGTCATTCTTCAGCGGAAGTTGATCCAGATTCCGGATACCCAAGCCACAGGCAACCGTCTGAAACTCTCTCAGGATAGGGGACTCAGTTTGCGAAGTCAACGCTGTGAGGGCAGTACGTCCGAGCAGCGCATATGCTTCGGGCGTCGAGACATGGATCCCGCTTGCCACCACCAGCGCGGAGTGGGCGGGCAGGTCCGGGAGCGGATACAACTCAATGCCCCGCCCGAACCCGAGAGCGGCGCCCCCATGAAGGAAGAACGGAACGTCGCTGCCCAAATTCTCTGCTAAACGAAGCCATTCTGAAAAGGAGATCGATCGTCCGGCCAATGCCGGTAACGCAATCAAAACAGAGGCCGCGTTGCTCGATCCTCCGCCCAGCCCGGCACCCATCGGTATGCGCTTCACGAGCGAAAAACGAACCCAGGCGTTGAGTTTCAGGTGTTCCAAGACCAGCTTTGCCGCACGAATCACCAGATTGTCAGCAATGTCGATAGAACTGCTTAGGTCAATCTGGGTTCGTTTTTGCTTCCTGAACTCTATGGATAATTCGTCTCCTAAACTGATCGTCTGGTAGATTGTTCGGACCTCGTGAAACGAGTCGGGCCGCTTGTGGAGAACTCGCAGGTCAAGGTTCACCTTCGCGAGCGACGGTACTGTGACCTTCACCGCTCAGTATTGAAGCAGCGAGAAGGTGTCGTATGCATTGAGCTTCTGGCGGCCATTTAGAAAGGTAAGCTCGATCACAAATCCGAGTCCGACCACTTTACCTTCGAGTTCCGATACGAGGCGCGCCACAGCTGACGCCGTGCCTCCCGTGGCAAGAACATCGTCAATAATCAAAACATTCTGGCCTGGTTGAATCGCGTCCGCGTGGACTTCGAGCATGTCGGTTCCATATTCCAGGATGTATTCAACGCTTCTCACTGTGTGCGGCAGTTTTTTGGGTTTTCGTACGGGTATAAAACCGGCGCCGAGAGCCAGCGCCATGGCCGGCGCGAAGAAGTAGCCGCGCGCTTCAATACCCACCACCAAATCAATGGAACGCCCTTTGTAGTGCGCGCCGAGGGCCTCTACCGTTTCGTGAAAGCCCCGCTTATCTTTCAGGAGCGTTGTAATGTCGTAAAAGTTGATTCCGGGCTTGGGGAAATCCGGGACTTCGCGGATCAGGGTTTTCAGATCATTTTGTGCGGCGCGACTTAGGCCTGCGTTAGCGGACACGCCGCTGATTGTAGCAGGGCTCCCTGACCTGGATATCTTGTTACTTGTTACGCTCATAACCGATGAGATTCAAAAAGCGAGTCCTGGTGCTCGCCTTCGCATGCCTCGCATCGATCGCGGCGAGTGGCTCCTCGGGGCGGGACAGAATTCGTCCGGCGCTCTTAGTGATTTCGATCGATGGCATGCGGCCGGACTACGTCACGAAAGCCTCAGCCCACGGGCTCAAAGTTCCAACGCTGCTTGCCATTATGCGCAATGGGGCCTACGCCGAGGGAGTGCGCGGCGTCTTGCCTACAGTCACCTACCCGAGCCACACAACTTTAATTACCGGAGTCTGGCCCGCCCGCCACGGAATCTATTCCAACACGACTTTCGATCCATTGCACAAGAACATGGGCGGCTGGTATTGGTATAGCCAGGATATACGCGTACCGACGCTTTGGGAGGTCGCTGCCAATGCGGGGTTTACGGTAGCAAGCCTGAACTGGCCGGTAAGCGTAACCGCACCCGGCGTGAAATACCTGATTCCTGAATATTGGCGCGCCGCAACCCCGGAAGACTTGAAGCTGGTGAGCGCCTTGTCTTCTCCGGGACTCTTTAGCCATCTCGAAAAACTTGCTGGGCCGTACACCACGAACCTCAACGAGGCGATGAACGGCGATCAGGCGCGAACACGCTATGCCGCGGCCATCATCCACGAAAATAAGCCGGATCTGATGACAGTTCATCTGGCGGCATTGGACCACATCGAACATGGGACCGGGCCTTTCAGCGATGAAGCGAATGCCACGCTCGAAACGTTAGACGGCATGGTAAAAACGCTTGCGGACGCAATGCGTGAAGCTCACGGGAACGCTGCTGTGTGCGTCGTCTCCGACCACGGTTTCACACGCGTCGACCACCACTTCCATCTGATACGTGCTTTCGTTGACGAACACTTGATCGAAGTCGATCCAAAGACGGAAACCACGGCCGACCCCAAAGTGCTGAGCTGGAAAGCGAGCCCATGGATCGACGGCGGGTCGGCAGCGATCATTTTGAAAGATTCGAATGACATGGCGACACGGAGCCAGGTGGAGCGGCTGCTTCACAAGCTCGCAGAAGACCCGGCAAATGGTATCGCAGGCATCATGAATAAAAAAGAGATTGCCACCCACGGAGGCGCCGAAGTCGCCGAATTTTGGGTCGACATGAAGTCGAATTACGCCATCGATGGCGCGCTGCGGGAGCCGCTTGCTGCGGAGACAAAGGTCTCGGGAACACACGGCTATTCGCCGGACAATCCCGATCTGCTCGCCTCATTTTTCATCTCCGGCCCCGGAATTCCATCCGGGTTGAATCTGGGGCAGATCGATATGCGTTCAGTCGCGCCGACTCTTGCCAGTTATTTGGGAACGCGGCTTGAAACCGCTGACTTGCCTCCGCTGGCCTTCGTCAAGCGCGCTGGCGCGTCAAAACCCTGAAGCATGCCAGTTGATGTCTTGTTATTCGGAGCCCACCCTGATGACGTCGAGTGGGGTGCAGGCGGAATCACGCTGCTGCTGCAGGCGCAAGGTACAAGCTTCGCGCTCGTGGATATTACCGCCGGTGAAATGGGCTCGCGTGGAACGCCCGAAGAACGCGCGCTTGAGGCAGATGAGGCGGCGCAGTTTTTGGGCGGCGTACCCCGCGAGAATCTTAAAATGCCGGATTGCGGGCTGTCGGATAACCCGGAGAGCCGCCGGCGAATCGCCTGCGTAATCCGAAAATACCGGCCTAAACTCGTGCTGGCGCCGTTCTGGAAAGACCGTCACCCGGACCATGTAGCTGCCGGCCGCATGGTGCGGAATTCGGCGCTTCTCTGCGGTCTGAAGAAACTGGACTCTCCACATCCGCCTTTCAAACCGAAGGCGTTTCTTTATTTCCTGCTGCATCACTATGCGCGGCCATCGTTTGTAGTGGATGTTTCAGAGGTCTACGAGCGCAAGCTGGAATTGCTGCGCCTCCACCGGACACAGTTCTCGAAGACCGCTGAACAGTTCGGCATCGTCTCCCACGGACTGGGCGATTACCTATTCGGATTGGAATCGCGCGATCGCTTCTTCGGATCGTTGATCGGACGAAGACACGGCGAGGCACTCGTGAGCCAACACCCGATTGTGCTTGGCGGCTTGAACGCTTTGCTTGATTTGGGATAACGCTGTTAAACGCGTCGGGCCGCCGACTCCCAATGCGCTTCTATCGCTTCGAGCGATTTGCCCCGAGTCTCGGGGAGGAAGCGCCAGGTGAATACGGCCTGCAGGAGAGCCATTACGGCCAGAAACGCAAACGTTGCCGACTTACCGACCTGGTGGAACGCCGTTGGGAAAAGCAAAACAACCACTGCGTTTGCGATCCATTGAGTCAAGACCGGCACCGTCATGGCAAGGCCCCGCACGTGATTGGGAAAGATCTCCGGAACGAGCGTCCAGAAGACGGGCCCAATGCACGATGCGAAGCAAGCCAGATAGGTTAAGACAAGGACCAGAACGATCGTTCCTCGAAAGTACCCGGTCCAGGACGCGGCTGTAAGGCAGAGCAAAGCCAACGCCATCCCGCAGGAGCCCACGATGTATAAGGGTTTACGTCCAAACCGGTCAATCATCCAGAAGGAAAGTACAGTAAAAGCGAAATTGGTGACTCCGACAATCAATGTGGAAAAGAGAGCCGCATCGATTTTCCATCCGGCTGCCTGAAAAATCGCGGGCGCGTAGTCGATGACGGTGTTGATGCCGGAGAAGTGGATTAAAATAGCCAGAAAGAAACTCACAATCACCGCGCGCCTGATTGCCGGATGATTTAAATCCCGCCAGCGGTCGCGTCTGCCGGCAAGACTGGCGCGAATCTCGGAAACGTGCAAGGCAGCTGTCGCATCGCCGCCTATCTTTTTGAGAACGGCAAGCGCCTCAGGCTCTCTTCCCGCTTTTACCAAGAAACGCGGCGTTTCCGGCGCCCGCATGAGCAGGATGAAAAAGAGTAACGCTGGAAGTGCGCCGGTGGCAAACATCCATCTCCAATTCGCCGGTCCCGAGTTGCGAAGCAGGTAATTGATCGCGTACGACAGCAGAATGCCGAGAATAATCGAGAACTGATAGAGCGCCCCCAGCCGACCGCGCACTGGCGCAGGGGACACTTCAGCCACGTACATCGGAGAAAGAATCGACGCACCTCCGACCGCAATGCCCCCGAGGAATCGGGCGACGGTGAAAGAGAAGAAACTGGACGCCAAAGCGGTAGCCGCTGAGGTAATCGCAAATACGACCGCCACCCACAGCAGAACCTTTCGCCGCCCTAGTCTATCCGTGATTCGTCCAGCAAGTGCCGCGCCCAGAACGCAGCCGAATAAGAGCGAACTGAATGCGACACCAAGGCTGAAATCGTTCAGGTGAAACTGCCTGGTGAGGAATGGTCCCGCTCCAGTGATGATTGCGATGTCAAATCCGAAAAGCAATCCGCCAAGCGCAGCGGCAGCGGCGAGCGAGACAACGTAACGAAGGTTGATTTGGTCCCCATCTACGTCGAGGGCGTGGCTCATACAGAGTTGTTACAGTATCAAAAGCCGTTTTTTTAGTGGCCATGATAGAGTGCTCTAACGTTAGCGGCCATATGAAGATACACCACGCCCTGGGAACGTTAGCGCTCCTGTTGTTTGCCACCCTGTTCGCGGTCCGCCCATGCTTCGGCGCGGCCTATGTACGGACAATCGAGCCGAACCGGCACTGGTCGGTTGGAAATGATTCGGTCGAGCGAAGCATATCGTTCTCGTCTGAAAATGGTCTCCGGACGGATGCACTGACGTATAAAGTCACTGGCCGCGACTTCACGAGTTTCAGCCGAAGCCGGCATGAATATGGTGACGAGCTTCAATTTAAAGCGAACAAGACCACGGTAACGGGACGGACGCTGCTATTTACGAGCGCGGATCTGCTCGACGTACCCGGCGGAAAAGGTTTGAGACTAAACTGCAGGACACGAGAAGAAGCTCTTGCGGTGTCAGTTGTCTATGTGGTTTATGACGACGGACCCGCTCTTCGAAAATGGATCGAAATTACCAATAAGAGCGAACAAGACGTCGTGCTCAAGAACTTGATGTTTGAAGCATTGGCGGCGGGACCTGGAACTCCCGCCGAGTTAGCGGTCACGGGAGGATACGGAGCGGTCCCTCGCGAAATCTTTTTTACTGGCCGAGCTTCCGATCCTGCGGTTTTCGTGCGGAATTCGTCAACCGGTGAAGGATTCGCAGTGCTGAACGAGGCGCCTGGATATCTGAAACGAACCGAGGCGGGCGAAGGTTGGAACGAAGTGTTCCATGTGATGTACGACTCCGACCTGTTTCCGTTCGAGCGCCGCATCCGGCCTGGGGAGACATTTGAAACGGCAAAGTGTTCCCTGGTCTTCTTCGCCGACGGCCGCGGCTTCGCCGACTCACATTGGAGCGTGCCGACTTACGTGTCTCGTCATATCATGCGTCGACAACCGGGCGGACCTCCGCCATGGATCTTCAATACGTGGGAACCATTCCTTCGGAACATCGACGAAAAGACACTGACCGATCTGGCTCCCATTGCGAAAGCGGTTGGCGTTGAGGTTTTTACCATCGATGACGGCTGGCAGGCAGACTACGGATCGAACGACATAGACCTGAAGAACTTCCCAGGCGGCTTTGCCCGCATCCACTCGGTGCTGGAGCAAAACGGTTTAAAACTAGGTCTCTGGGTTCCGCTAGCGGCGATCAGCACCAACAGCATCGACTATCGGAGCCATCCGGAATGGGTATGCCGCGACCGGGATGGCGCTCCTAAATTTACGAATACTGCGTCGGGAACGAGTGGAGTGATGTGCCTCGGGAGCGCATATCGGGACGCAGCGTTGAAGCGCCTGGAGGATCTGGTTACGCGGTACAAACCGGCATATATCAAGGTGGACCTTACGACCGTGTTCAATGCTTACGGGGAAGCGCCGGGATGTTATGCGTCCGGCCATGCCCACCACGATTGGACGGAATCGTTGACGCGTATTTATGAGGGCCTCATCTATATCGGTCAACAGTTGTATCGCACTCATCCCGAAGTACTCGTCGATTACACATTTGAGTTATGGGGCGAAAAGCACCTGATCGACCCGGCGCTTCTTGAAGCAGCCGATCTTGACTGGCTCAGCAATATCAATGATCGCGACGCGGATTCCGGTGGACCGCTTCAAGCGCGTACGCTGCTGTACCAACGCGCCCCTTCAATTCCGGTCGAAAGCATGCTCATCGGAAATTTACGAGCGGCTACGGGCTCGATCGAGGAACATTTCGGGACAGCGATCGGTTCGGCCCCGCTCTTCCTCGGAGATCTTCGCAAGCTGTCTGAAAGCGACCGGAAATGGTATGCAGAACGGACTCGCTGGTATCTGGATCTTCGTCGCAGATCATCCCTGCCCGACTCGTTTTTCCCGCTCGGCAGCTGGCAACAGCCAGTAGCTTCCTCCTGGGATGGCTTCGCGAGGCTGAGCAGTGAATCGGACGGCATAATCGCGATCTTCAAAAATCAGAGCCATGCCGAAAGCGCACAGATTCGTTTGGTTGCTCCCCCGGACGCGCGCTATGAGGTCCGGTCGGAAATAACAGGCAAGGCTCTCGGCAGAGTCATGGCAAGTACATTGCGCGATGGTTGGAAGGTGGCCATCCCCTCCGAACACGCGGTAGAGGTTCTCGAATTGCGCCGAACCAAGCCTTGAGCCGGCGCGGAGCAGGCGTGTTCAATCCCCTATGCTGGAAATAGGGTCTCGGGTTGCGCTTCGCCCAAAATACGCTGCAGGCTACTCTCACCGTGAGCATCACGCTGGTGGTGGCGTTTGCGCTGACAGGCTTTGCAGGCGCGGCCTATCACCGAAAGCGGGGTGCGCTCGGAATAGAGCACTACGATCGGGGTAATGCGCTTGAAACGCATGGCGATCTCGAAGCCGGACTTGACGAATATCGAAAGGCGCTTCTCTTCGCCCCGGACAATACGCAGTATCGCTTATCGCTGGCAACTGCCCTTCTTGAAGCCAATCGCCTGGACGAAGCCGAATCTCACCTGGAGCAGTTGCTGCAGGAGAATCCAACGAATGGAAAGATCAATATTCTGTTGGGAAGGCTGGCCGTTCTCCAGCACAAATCAAAGCAGGCGATGGAATACTACCAGCGCGGCGTCTATGAATACTGGCCGGAATCGGAATTCGCCCAACGGAGACAGGCGCGTTGGGAATTGGTGAGTTTACTGAGTAAAGCCGGAGACCGGACTGGATTCGTGGGCGAACTGATGCAGCTTTACGCAAACCTTCCACGGCACGATGTAAGTCAAAAATTGAAGGTTGGATTCCTGCTGCTGGCTAACGGCGCGACCTCCGAAGCTTCACGAATCTTTCAGGATTTGGCAAAGGATGCACCCCAAAACAACGAAGTTCGCCGCGGCTTAGCGGAGGTGAACTTCGGGTCTGGCGACTACATAACGGCCAGGCACGAGTTTCAGAAGGCCCTGAAGCTTGTTCCGCACGACGCGGAGAGCACAAAGGGGCTGGCGCTTACAAATGATGTCATTGATATGGACGCCGCTCTCCCTTACTTAACGTCGGCTGAGCAGATGAGACGAAACAAGAATCTGCTGAGCAGAGTGATTAATAATCTGGAAGAGTGTCGCCGGGGCGCTGGCGAATCGGCGACACTGGAAAGTGCGCGAAAGCTGATCTCGCGGATACCAAAGGATGAAGATCCGGCCTTCGTGCTCCAAACTACGGCGGCGAAGTTGTGGACAGACCGGGTGGGTTTTTGTGGGGTCAACGTGCCGAAAGATCGGGCGCTGGACACCGTCTTAACAGGGCTCGGGCGTGAGTAACTATTCGTCGAGCGCGACCGTTGGCGGACGGTTCAGGGTTCCCCTTTCGCAACTCAAATTCTGGCATGGCGCTTTCGGCCATTTGGGATTGAGCGAGGCGCAGCGGTTTCTTCTGCTGTCATTGCTGATCGGCATGTTTTCCGGCTTGCTGGTGGTGCTGTTTCATATCTCGATCGACGTGATGAGCTGGAGCACGCTCGGAGCACTGGCCGGACGATTCCACTTAGTACGTCTGTTGACTCCGGCGCTCGGGGCGATTGTCGCAGTGCTCGTGGTTCGCAAGGTATTTCGGCGTGCGCGAGGCAGCGGAGTCAACCAGACTAAGATAGCCATCTATAGCTCTGACGGCTATGTGTCGACGAGCACCATTTTCGGCAAATTTATTGCCTGCGCAATCTCGATCGGAACGGGTAATTCGTTAGGGCCTGAAGATCCATCGCTTCAGATGGGAGCAGGAGTTGCGTCCTGGCTTGGACGCATGTTTCATCTGCCGCGAAACAGCATGCGGCTGATCGCTCCGGTGGGAGCGGCCGCGGGCATTGCCGCGGCATTCAATACGCCGATCACCGGTGTGCTTTTTGTAATGGAAGAGGTGCTGGCAGACTGGAGCGCAACGGCGGTCGGCTCAATTCTGCTGGCGGCAGTTTCCGCCGTCGTGACGATGCGGGCTTTCTTGGGAAATCAACCGCTGTTCCAGGTTCCTACGTTCGAACTGACTCATGCTTCAGAACTGTTGATTTACGCCGCAATCGGACTGATTGGAGGATCGCTCTCGGCCTTCTTCATCGGTTTCATCGAGAACGTCAAGAAGCGCATGGAGCACCTGCCCAACTGGCGCTTTTACGTCTTGCCAATCGTCGCAGGATTTCTAACCGGGGTTGTCGGATTGTGGTTCCCGGAAGTAATGGGGGCGGGATATGACGCTATCAACAGTGCGCTGCACGGGCAGTTCGTTTGGCAGGTTCTGGTTTATCTCGCCCTTGCAAAGCTTCTGGTGACTTTATTGGCATTTACTGCCGAGACGCCCGGCGGAATGTTTGCGCCTGCTCTCTTTATTGGCGGGATGCTCGGGGGAGGCTTAGGCGGCCTGGCTCACCGGTTCTGGCCGCTGGGCGCTGCGCCAGCAGAAGCTTACCTGCTGGTGGGAATGGGGACATTCTTTGCCGGCGTTTTCAGAGCGCCCATTACCTCGATCTTCATGGTGTTCGAGCTCAGCGCAAGTTACGTGATCATCTTGCCGGTAATGATCTCGAATACAACGTCTTACCTCATTTCGAGGAGATTACACGAGACTCCATTTTTCAAAATGCTGGCGCAACTGGAAGGTTTAAATTTGCCTTCTGCCGAGGAAAAGCGCGGTTTTCAGCCGCTGCGTGTTGAAGATGCGATGCAGCCTGCGCGTACGAAATCTTATACTCTCTCGGGAGCTGTTTTGTATCCTGACGAGCCGCTCGATGCGGCTCTGCGGCTCCTTTCAATTGAGCCTGTAGTTGGCGTAGTAAGCCGCTTAGAGCCGGACGAGATCCTCGGCACTCTGACACTTGACGATGTTCACCGCGCTTACGGCATCGTCGAAGCGGCAAAGTGAATTCCGTCCCGGCGCGGCAGGATAATGAGCGAATGGGGACTCGACGACGATGAGTAGGACTCCGATTCTTCAGGGCGATGCCGGCAGCGCTCTGAACGATGAGACTGTTTCACAAGTTCAGCTTGAAAAGTTGGACCGCCTGGCGGCGGTCGCATTAGAAGTGGGTCTTGGCCTGGGCCGCGGCCAGGAACTCGTTATGACGGCGCCTCTCGAAGCGCTGCCTCTGGTTCGAAAGATTACCGAACATGCGTACCGCGTGGGCGCAGCGCTGGTAACCACGTTATTGACAGACGACGAAGCGACACTCCTGCGGTTTGCGTACGCACCGGAGGAAAGCTTCAATAGAGCGCCTGAGTGGCTTCAAAATGGAATTGCAGCCGCTTATCGAAGTGGCGCAGCACGCCTTGCGATTACTGGTTCAAATCCCGGTTTGCTGGCCCACGAAGACCCGAACAAAGTGGCTCTCCTGAACGTCGCCAATTCTAAAGCGATGAGACCGGCGCTTGAACTGATCACGAAACACGAGATTAACTGGACAATCATTCCGTGTGCCACTCCCGCCTGGGCTCGAGCAGTCTTTCCGAACGAGTCGGAAGATCGGGCGGTCGAACTTCTTTGGAATGCGATTTTCTCGACCACACGAATCTCTGCTTCAGATCCAGTTGCGGCATGGCGGGCTCATGACACTCAATTGCGTAGACGCGCAGATATTCTGAATGCGAAAAGGTATCACGCGCTGCACTTCCGCGGACCTGGGACTGATCTCAGAGTTGGCTTGGCAGAAGATCATCTGTGGATGGGCGGCGGCATCACAGCAGGGAATGGGTTCTATTGCATTCCCAATATGCCTACGGAAGAGGTTTTCACCACACCTCACAGGGATCGTGTAGAGGGCTTCGTCAAGAGTTCCAAACCCCTGTCCTATCAAGGGACCCTGATCGAAGGGATCACCGTGAAGTTCGAAAAGGGTCGTATCGTGGAGGCATCGGCGACGAAGGGGGATACGGTTCTGCGCCAGATGATCGAGACCGACGAAGGCGCAGGACGCTTGGGTGAAGTGGCGTTGGTGCCGCACTCATCATCGATCGCCAAAAGCGGGCTTCTTTTCTGGAACACGCTCTTCGATGAGAATGCGGCGAGCCATATCGCTCTGGGCCAAGCGTACAGCACATGTATACGCGGCGGCGAGCGCATGAACTCAGCACAGCTGGCGGACAAAGGAGCGAATGAGAGCTTGATTCACGTCGATTGGATGATCGGGTCAGGTGCAATGGATCTGGACGGTGTTCGCAACGACAACACGGCAGAGCCACTGATGCGAAACGGCGAATGGGTTAATTAGCGGCCAGCAAGTTTACTGTCACTCGTCCCCACCTTCACGTGAATTTCGCCCTTCCCCCAAACCGTTTGGCGGCCCAAGCCCGTCCAGCGGGCAATTTCGAGCAGAGGCACGAATCGGGTGAGAGGGCCCGCATATTCGGCCCAGCCGGTAAAACCGCCAATCGAATGCTGTGCGCCAGACCGCGCACTGCGACGCAATCCTTCACTTCGCTGCCAGCTCCAATTCAGTAATTGCACTTCGCGAGCCTCTTTCCACAAGTCGTGAAACGGCGATTCGGCCGCCCAGCCCTGGTAGAGCCGGCCCAGGATCCAGATTCGTTCAGAAGCGCTCTTGATCAACGGCAGGAACTCCGGCTTTAACAAAACTTGATCACCAGCCTTCAATTCGGTAGGCGTGGCAAAAACGAGTCGTAGCCGGTGAATGACGAGATTGCCCGAATCCGACAGACTGATCGGGAATGAAAGTTTCGTCGCAGGACGAGCTTCGATCTGTTCTCCTCCCCGGCAAGCAATCGCTTCCAGCAGGGCGCCCTCTATTTCAGAACTGAGTTCAGTGCGAAAGAGTACGAGATCGATCGAACATCGATTGCTGTGAGTGAGGCCTGCCCATCGTAAAAGGAACGGCCGTGGTGCGTCGCGATAACCGCTCGGCCCGTCAAGCCATCGCGGATCGAACCAACGGCCATACGGGCAAGCACGCCGGCAAGGGCAGCTTCGCGCGCTTGTACATTCGGGCGAACAGGACTTGCGTAGAGCAGCACCTAGTGAACCACGGAAGTAATTTGTCTCGTTGCCTATCCGCAGCCCAAGGCCCGCGCCCGCAGTAAATTCAAAGCGCGTGCAGAGAGCGGAAAACGAGCGCATTCAAGCGGGAAACCGCACCCGAACCTTCTTACTGAGAGACTCGCCGAGGCCGATTGCACCCAATCCGAGGATTAGATGAAGGACGCGAGGGATCCAATGATTCGGACCGGGCATGATCTTCAATTGGGCGATGCCAAAAACAGGAAGCGCGACCGCCCACAGAAATGCAATTAAGGGAAGTGCCGGTTTCATGCGGGCAATCAAGCTTAATATCACGATTGCGAGCAGCGCGAATGTGATGATGAAACCAAGCCACATGTGGAACTGAAGATAGGCATAACCATGTCCACTCCAGAGCGCGCAGCCCAGTATAAATGCGATAAGAAATGCGATTCGCAGGATCCAGCGGAGAATAGTAATTGTTATCGGCATGTCAATCCTTAGAACTCTAGGGCGCGGACGATTGCTTCGCTTCTTCGTTCAAGACCGCGGTGATTTCATCGACAATCTTAGTCTCGCGTAGTAGAGCCTGCGCCTCGCGCGGGATCTGCGATTCAGCTTCTGCCCAATCTTTTCGGTCCATTGCTTCGAGCACGCCTGGCAATGGTTTTGCCTCATAACCGGTATAGGCGCCTGGAGCATAGATCATATTCTTAAACCAAGGCCGATGCGGCAAACCGTCCTTATCGAGCAGCGCAGGGCCGCTCTGCATCATGAGCTGGTTGATACGGGCAATGCTGCCTGGCGGAAGACCCCAACCCGCCGCCTGCGCTTTTGCCCACGCGGACGACAGCTTCTCCGAACTGTCGGTTAGCCCGTCTAGCGCATTCTCGAGCGGCGCGAAATTAAAATGCGGTGGCACTTTTTGAATGGGCGGCGGGAAGAGAGGCTTGGTTGGATCGCTGGTCGCCTCAAATACGTGATCGGCGATCTCGGCGTTCTGTTCCTTAATTTCGGCCTGCTTTGTCTCCAGGAGTTCCTGCACGTTCGAGAGAAACTTTTTGACACTCTCCGCAAACCCGGCGAAATCAAAAGGCAGAACTTCGGCGTCGGCGAGCCGCATAACGGCCGTCCCCATCAGCTGCGATTCCGCGCGCTCATAGAGGAAATCCGGATCTCCGAAGTGTGTGTACCAGTAAAAATCGTCGTAGATTGAGTGATAAATTCCACCACCCCCTTCTCCGCCGAAGCCCATATCGCTGGCTGGGATGCCAATGTGATTAATGAACGCGGTATAGTCAGACCCATCGCCGAGCGCCCCTATACGAAACTCGCTGCGCTTGCGAGCTTCCGCACGCTCCTCGGGGGTTTTCCCATCCTCTACTTCGCGAAGCCTGGCCCGTTCCAAAACTGACATTTTCTTTTCAGGGTCCGGTATTTCGCGCGCCACATCGTTGATGAACTTCTGGAGCACATGAGAGCCGTCGGCACTAAAATATCCGCGCCCATTCGAATCGCTATTAAAATAAGCTACTCCACGCTGGAGGAGCTCGTCGGCATGAGCTTCTACCCACTCGGTTGAGCCAAGCAATCCCGGCTCCTCGCCGTCCCATGCGCAGTAGATAATGGTGCGCTTCGGCTTCCAACCCTGCTTTGCAAGTTCACCAAAGGCGCGCGCTTCTTCGAGTTCGGTAACGAGCCCCGAAACGGGGTCCTCGGCGCCATTGACCCAGGCGTCATGATGATTACCGCGGATCACCCACTGATCGGGAAGCTCCGAACCGGTGATGCGGGCAATCACGTCGTAGAGCGGCTTCTGATCCCAGTTTGATTTAACCTTCAGATGGACTCGGGCCGGGCCGGGGCCGAAGCGATACGTGAGCCCGAGGCTTCCGCGCCAAGCCTGTGGGACAACTCGACCACCCAATGCCGCCAGGAGCGGCTGGGCGTCGCCATAGGAAATGGGTGTGACCGGGATCTTCGTAATGGTTTCCGCTTCGGCGAGCGGCACGCGTTTAGCACCGGGTGTGGCCGCTACGCCGGGAGTCAGCGGATCGCCTGGATATTCGGTATCCATGACCGATCCGCGCTGTACGCCGTCAGGCGGTCTAAAAGGTCCTTTGGGAAAGACTTCGCCGTGCGCGTAGCCGTCCTCATGCGGGTCTGAATAAATGATGCAGCCGATCGCGCCATGCTCCGCGGCCACTTTCGGTTTGACGCCGCGCCAGCCGCCGCCATAGCGCGCAATGACGATTGCTCCTTTGACTGAAATGCCATAACGCTCGAGCTCTTTGTAGTCGTCCGGCATGCCGTGATTGACGTAGACGAGGGGTCCGGTCACGTCGCCGTCGATCGAGTAGGCGTTGTAGGCCGGCAGCTGCTCGTCCTTTTGAGAGCTTGTGGGATCGATGCTTAGAGGAGGCTCGGTTAGCTTTGCCGCGAAGTGCTTGGGTTCGAGCATTTCGAGCCGAATCTCTTTGGGAGTCGGAAAGAGCACATCGAACTGCTCGATATGAGCGTCAAATCCCCATTCCTTGAACCGGGTGAGAAGCCATTCAGCGTTCTCTTTGTCGTAGAGCGACCCGACGTGATGTGGGCGCGCAGCCAGACGATGCATGTACTCGCGTTGCCGATCGGCTGAGGGAAGAGCTCGAAATTTTTGCTCCCAGCCAGTCTCAGACCGGCTTGAGGCGGGGGTGTAGCCGTCGAGGGAAGGCTGCTTATTGTCTTCGGCCGCAAGCAGCAGACCGTACAAGGCCACGCAGGACAAAAGGGTTTTGCAGGAGCCACTGGATGAGAACACTAATATTCCTTGAGAAATTGTTCAATGCTTGGTTCTTGCGCAGCCTTGTTCGCGATGCAGGAGTGGATTCCCTCAAGAGTCTGGGTTAACACGCGAGGAGCACCAACGAATTTACTCACGCGCGGTTCGAAAAAGTTCTTTAGTTCTTCCGCTGATTCGAGATCACAGAAGGAAGCCCCTGCGCGCGAGAATTGCGCGCCGGCATCAGATCCAGCTCCGTTGGGACGCTTAGCCGCGAGTTCGTCGAAATGCTCTTTCATGAACTCGAAGGCGAGTTTGCGCGTCTGTGGCCACTGCTGACCCGAATACAGAAGGCGCTCGCCTTGAATGAAGGGAACGTCACCGCGCAGAACGGCCTGCCTGCCCGCCTGAATCGCCGCAGGATCGCGGAACGACGTCATCGCGTGCAAAATGCGACCACGCTCCTGCCGATCCCGGGCCCTTTTGAACTCTGCCAGAAAACGATTAAACAAGGCCTTGTCGCCGTAATAGGCAGCCGTTTCGAGCACGGCGCCTGTCTCTTCGGCGGGGACCGCACTTCGGTCGGCAAACCACTCGTCAGTGAGTTCGCGTGCCTCCCTCGCAAGCTCTTGATCGCCGCCCGCTGTCGAGACGAACTGAAGAAGCGTCGGGCGCAAAAGACGGACGTCGTCATTTTCCACAGAGGTCACCACCGGCTTGCCTGCGGACGAGGTCAGAATTTTGGGTAACCACCCTATCTCGTGAGCTCGGCCCCCAAAGTTCTGCAGGACAAAACGCTGATAATTGGGCAGCAACTCGTCTGGAACGAGGTGTTCGAGCGGGCTCTTGGCCATCTCAATGGCCCGTTCGAGAACATAGCGATTCGTGTCGTCGTGAAACCCAGGAACCAGCCGGAGCATGTCGGCTTCGGGCATCTTGCCCGTTCGAGAAAGCGCTTGAGCGTCGCCCATCAGATCGACACGTTCGGCCGCACTCAGGCGCTGCTGAACATTCCCGGCAGTCAGAGCGGAAAGCAGAGTATTCGAATACGCGACGCGGTAGTAGCCGACTGCGTTATCGTTTGCCTGGACCCACGCCGGACAGCCTCGGCCATTGAGGACGAGGTCGCTTCTCGGATCCGACAGAAGGCTGCACGAGGTCTCGCTTGCGCCGAGACTCCCATAGCGAATACAAACCGGAATCTCCCATAGCTGATTGGCCGAAGGCTTCGTGTTGAGAGGAACGGATCGCTGCTGTTGCAAGTGGAGAACCGGCGAATTGCCCGTGCAATCGAGCGTGACAGAAATCAGGGGCACACCTGCCTGATTCAGAAAGCTGGCAAAGGGCACAGTGACGGATTTTTTTGTCACCGAGCTTACCGCTTCCAAGAACTCCGAGGCATCTGCATTGCGAAAGGCAAACTTATTGAGATAAGTCTGAACGCCTTTGCGAAAGTCCGCCGCTCCGACCCAATTCTCAAACATACCGATTACCGCCGCGCCCTTCTGATAGGTAATTTCATCGAAGGCGTTGCTGATGTCATCTTTCGTCTTGATTTCCTGGCGAATCTTGCGCGCGGACGTCAGGGTATCTTCCTGTTCCGCATCCAGCTTGGAGTTGACATCGCCAACCCGGGTTTGCCACTCGGGCTTCCATTCGGCGACAAGTTTCTGCTCCATCCAGGTGGCAAATGCTTCATTTAGCCAGATGTCATTCCACCATGCTGTCGTAACCAGATCCCCAAACCACTGATGAGCAAGTTCGTGGGCCGCCACCGACGCGTATTCACGTTGACGCTGTGGCGTATCGCGGTCCGGAGTTGCGAGGAGGATGGTTTGCGCGTATGTGACCATACCGGCGTTTTCCATCGCACCGAATCCGAAGGTCACAGGGATTGCAACCTGGTCGGATTTCTCATAAGGATATGAAATGCCGAAATACTCTTCCAGGCGAGACAGAATTGTCGCTGTCACCTCCGCAGCGTACTTCGCTTCGCTTGCATGTCCTTTGGGCGCAACTATGCGAACCGGAACTCGATTGCGGCCGGCAAAGCCCGCCGGCACGAAGTCGAACTGCCCTACAGCGAAAGCAATCAGATAGCTGGGAAGCGGCTTGGTCTGCTTGAAATGGACAATCTTACGATCGCCGGCCGGTTCCTGTCGTTCGATCGGTGTGTTGCTGACCGCATCATATTTCTTTGGAAGCGTGAGAGTGAGCTGCCACGGCACCTTATAGTAAGGCTCGTCAAAGCATGGAAAGGCGGCCCGTGCATCGGTTTCCTCAAACTGCGTGAAGACATACGGATTGCCATCCTCCTCCATGCGAAACACGCCGGCACTGTCATGTAGACGGAAATGGCCGGTGTAGATAATCTCGACTTCGGCCTTTCCCGGGGGCAACGCAGAATCGAAATGCAAGCCGACGAAGTCAATGCCGCCGGACACTGTGTGAACATCGGTCGTCTTTCCGCCCGCGATCAACTTCGCTTGCGAAATCGAGAGTTCAGTAGCATTCAACCAAAGCGTTTCGAGCGGCCGCGCAGCTTCAAACACGATGTTGACGTGACCGTCAAAGGATGTCTTATCGGGATTGATTTCGAGCGATGCGCGATAACTGAGGGGCGAAGCATCACGGTGAAGTCTTAGCTGCGGAGGTTGACCGTCTGCACGCGCAAGAAGGCCGGCTGCACCTAACGTACATAAGACAATGCAGAAACTGTGAAAGGACAAAAGCATTCGATTCTATTGAGAATACGGGTCTAAGCCAGCAGCGTAAGCCACTCCTCGGCGCGGCGGCGTATGGATTTCTTGTCACAGCGATCCGGCAAAAGTCCGGAGATCACGGCGAGCGAGTCGACCTTCGTAGCCAATGTCTCCTTCGCATTTTCTATATTGATTCCGCCAATCGCCACGAGCGGCTTGCTCGTAGCATCGCGAAGCTCGCCGATGCCGTCTAAGCCAATCACTGGATCAGCTTGAAGCTTCGAGTTGGTAGGGAATATGGGCCCAATCGAGAGATACTCGACAGGCTCCTCATTGGCGCATCGAAGCTGAGGCAGATTGTGGGTGGAGAAACCCATCACCTCGTCGCTTATGATGCCACGGGCCGCAATTGGCGGAATGTCGTCTTGTCCGACGTGTAAAGCCGTGCGAAGCAGGCGCGCAAAGTCGGCACGATCGTTTAGCACAAAAAGCACTCCGAGGTCCTGACAACGTTCAGCGAGCCTCTTTGCTTCATCAAAATGCGGTTGTGTCCAGGTGTCTTTATGCCGGTACTGCAGGATTCGGACGCGGGCTTCGAACAAGCCCTCTGCGGCGGTCTTGACCGGGCAGTTTCGCGCTGCAAGGAGGGTCGTATCAAGAATTGGATAGAGCCGTGGAAGTTGGAAGGGGACAGGCATTACAGGGAAGAAGTGCTGCTGCCCCCTGCGCGTATCAGTTGGAACCAGGTGCCTGAATAATTGAAATATACCTGGTTCGCATTGGCAGCCAGAATAGTTCCGATCTCGATGTTCGCCGCGTTGACGTAGCGAGGAAGGCTCAGACTCTCGGGATCGGTGCGAAAGTCCAGCCAGAACTCTTTGGATTTTGTATCGTAGGTCTGCTGGCCAAGAAAAGGCGTTTCGAAAACTTTTCCCCACGATTCATTCTTCTTGTTCCGCAGTTCGACTCGAGTTCCCTGAATGTTTATCTGGCAACCAATCAGACTGCGTCTGAGGCGGCGGCTGAGAGAGTCCGTGTCGGCTTCAGCAACGACCTCGCCTACCGTCCATGCACCCTGCGCGTTGAAAGCTACGGGGGTCACACGGTTCTGACAATAAGGCAACTGATCGCCTGGAGGCGCTGCTGCCAGGAGCAACGAGGTCGAAAGGATTGCAGCTAACGATCGATACATGGCGAGACCCGCTCAGGACGACAAATCTGTGGTTACGGCGACTTCTTCTTCGGAACCGACCGGAAGGCCGATCTGGCGCGTAATTTGTATGCCGAACCCTTCCAGTCCGACTACCTTCCTCGGGTGATTCGTCAAAAGATGGATGGTAGAAAGTCCCAAAGTCGACAGAATCTGTGCACCCAGGCCTATTTCGTGCTGTAAGGGGGGTTGGTGGCCCTCGGACGGTATGAAACTGCTCTGGTCACGCTTATGGCCAACCAGCTCACGATTGCCCTCGTGCCAACCGACGCGCATTCCAAGGCCTGTTTGATGCAGATAGACAAACACGCCGCATTCTGCCTTGGAGATCGTCTCGAGCGCCGCTCCGATGAGCTGGTGGCAATCGCATTCGAGCGAACGAAAGACGTCGCCATAGATGCAATGCGAGTGTACACGCACCAGCACGTCGCTTTTGCCCGCTACATCGCCGTGAACCAAGGCCAGGTGTGTTTCACTGTCGATGCGGCTCGTAAAACGCAACAATTTGAATTCGCCGTAGGGCGTTTGCAGGCGGCCCGATCCATCGAGCTCGATAAATCGCTCCGTCTGCAAGCGGTACCGGATCAGATCTGCGACCGAGATCATCTTAAGCCCATATGTGCGACAGAATTCTATGAGCTGCGGAACGCGCGCCATGGTTCCGTCTTCGTTCATGATTTCGCAGATGACGCCACCGGGCGATAGACCGGCAAGGCGAGCCAGATCTACTGCCGCTTCGGTCTGGCCGGAGCGGACCAGCACACCGCCGGGCCGAGCGCGTAAAGGGAAAACGTGGCCGGGACGAGCAAGGTCCTGAGGACGCGTGTTTGGATCCATGGCCACTCGGATTGTTTGGGCCCGGTCATACGCAGAAATACCGGTTGTCACGCCTTCGGCTGCATCGATCGCCTCACAGAATGCTGTTGAGAAGCGTGCAGTGTTCACAGCCGACATCGGCTGAAGATCGAGCCGGCGGCAGAGCTCCGCGTCCATGGCGAGGCAGACCAATCCGCGGCCCCGAGTTGCCATGAAATTGATGGCCTCCGGCGTGATTTTTTCAGCCGCTATGGTAAGGTCGCCCTCGTTTTCGCGATCCTCGTCGTCGACGACGATCAGGACCTTGCCCTGGCGAAAGTCTTCTATCGCTTCCGGGATGGAGGCAAAATGCATTTAGCTAATTGACAGGCAGCCGGGATGGCTGGGGCAAGAGTTAGCAGCGAGGCGCCGTTAAGCTGCCGCCGTAACAACTCCGGCCTTCTTGCTCCAAGGCTTAGCACTCTTGATGGCATTATTTACGGATTCGATATTCTTGACGCCTTCGTCCGACAACCAATCTTCTAAAGCTGCCGCGCCCTTTTTGCCGTAAACTCCGACGCCATCTTTCCAAGTCGCACGGCCACAGAGTACGCCCGAATAGTCTGTGCCCGCTTCCGCAGCCATACCAAGCGACTCTACAAATTCTGCATTGCTGACACCTGCACTCAGGTAGATAAATGGCTTTGCGGCAATATCAGCAGCCTTGCGGAACAGATCTAGAGCCTGTTGGCGGGAATAGGCAGCCTGCCCCTTGAAGCTGCTGCTACCTTCCACGAAATTGGAGTTGACCGGAACCTCAACCTTGAGGACGTCGATGTTGTATTGCGGCTTGCCAAATTCTTTCATCGAGCCGATTACTACGTCGGGCTTCTTTTTTGCGTACTCAAGACCTTTTTCATCCGTTCCCTGCGGATCGTAGCCAACAAACTCACAGAAGAATGGGATTTCGTTAGCAACGCATTCGGCGCCCACGCGCTCGATAAACGCGTGCTTGACCTCATTTATTTCGGGCTTTTCAAACGGCGTGTAGTAGAGAAGGATCTTGACGGCGTTTGCGCCAAATTCCCCAATCCTATGTACGGAAAGATCGGGCAACAGATCGGGAAGACGGCCTTGCTTGGTGTTGTCGTACCCGCTTTCTTCGTATGCCAGAAGCAAGCCTGCGTTCGCTGAGCGGGCTTTCGCCGCCGGCAGACCGTATTCCGTATCCAACAATATTGCGCTGGCATGCGGAGTCAGGACTCTGCTTACCGCAGCTTTGAACTCTTCAAGCTGTTCGTCAGAGACTTGATCCGGAGGAACATTTTTGGCCTGGGCGATCATCTTGCGCAAACTTCCGCGCTGATCCATTGCGGCCGCAGCGATTACGCCGTCTTTGTTTGACAGGGCCTTCAGATGTTTAATTTTGGCTTCGGACAGGGGCATCGAAATCCTCCGAACAGAAATTCGGTTCCAGAAAAGCTCAGTATATCGAAGGAGCCAGTTTTGCGAAGTTCTCGGAATGCCGCCAATACGCCTGCGCCCGCTTGACGTCCCGGAGGATCTGGGCCCGCAACGCCTCCGCGGTTGGATAGGTTTCTTCGGGCCTTAGAAAATGACGGAATCGAACTTCGATCGAAGCAGGGGTTGCGCCGAGCAGATCGTCGAGGAGATATGTTTCCACCGTGAGATCGGTCGCGCCAAAAGTAGGGTTGTAGCCGCAACTGGTGACGGATGGCCATCTCCTCCCAGTTTCCCTTTCGATGGTTTCCGTGACGAAGATCCCGGGAGGGACAACAAGGTCGGTCTGAGGCTTCAGGTTGAGTGTGGGGACTGTTTTGCGTGAGCCGATTCCGCGCCCGTGAACGACCGGGCCTTCTACCGAATAGCATCGGCCGAGAAGGCGCGCCGCCTGCACGACCTTGTCTGCTGCCAGATCTGTGCGAATCTCAGTGCTCGAGACGACCCGTCCCCGGAACTCGATGGGCTTGAGAAAGGAAGTTGCAAAACTATAGGCGCGGCCCAGAGCGGCGAAAACGTCGGTGGTTCCACTCTGCCGATAGCCAAAACGAAAGTTGTCGCCTACAAAAACAGCCTTCGTCTGAAGAAGATCGACCAGAATGGCCGACACAAATTCCTCGGGTGTGAGCCGGGCGAGTTCGGCACTGAATTGAAGCACAAAGATCCGCTGGACGCCCACTTTGCCCAGGAGACGGAAGCGCTCCCCCATTGTGCAAATGAGGGGCGGAACGCGATCCGGAGCGACGACGGCGGTCGGATGCGGATCAAAGGTCAGGACTGCGGGCACAAGACCCTGATCCTGGGCGAGACGGATCGCCTCCCCAATAAGAGCCTGGTGTCCAATATGGACTCCGTCGAAATTACCTATGGCGAGCGCACAAGGTCCGAAGTTCCCCCGCGCTTCGTCGAACGTGCGAAAGATCTCTACGCTCATATCGGGTCGCACCGCCCGATGAAGACCTCAAGACCGTCGTAAGCGAGACGCACATTGTCCGGAAAACGGGCCTCTGTGGGAACGTGGACCAGATCGTGCGAAATGTGTGTGAAAAACGCTCGCTTCGGGTGGAGTTGCTCGACAGTTCGCAACGACTCTTCAACCGTCGAATGTGTAGGGTGAGGATTGTGACGCAATGCGTCCAGGAACAGAACATCGAGATCTTCAAGCAGTGCGCGGCTTTCCGCAGGGATGGCGCTGTGATCCGTCAGGTACGCACAGTCGCCGACCCGAAAGCCGTGAGCGATGCCTTTGCCGTGATTGATGCGAATCGGACGAATGCAGGCGCCGGCTGCAAGGAAAGGCTGGTCATCAAAAAGTTGCAAGGCGAGCCTGGGCCGGCTTGACTCCGAGGGCCCCGGATCAAAAACGTACAAGAAGGTGCGGCTGATCACTTCCCACGCCTCGGCCGACGCGTAAAAAGGGATCACCTCCTTCTGCATGAAGTTAAAAGGCCGGACATCATCGAGACCGAGGATGTGATCGGCATGGCCGTGCGTATACAGGATTGCATCGAGACGCTCGATGTTGTAACGCAGCGCCTGGTAACGAAAATCCGGGGAGGTATCGATCAGGATCCTCTTGTCGCCAAGCTTCAAGAGCACTGAAGGCCTGAGACGTTTGTCGCGAGGATCTGACGAAATGCATGCCTTGCAATGACAGCCAATCATCGGCACGCCGACGCTGGTTCCTGATCCGAGCACGAGTATGGAAGCATGCTCGAAATCTGCGAGCATCTATTCGGTTTTGCTTCCTTTGCCACCATCCGCCGTGATGATCAGCGGACCTTTGTCCTCTTTCTTTGTATCCTCGGACGACTTCAGCGCGCCGCCGCGTTTCTGTTCATCCGCTACCTGCACATACCGGAATCGAAGCTCAGTCAAACCGTTTTCAATTAGCCGCTGCTCATCGACCGAAAGGTTGCCTCGTGTTTTCTCCTGCAGCACGGCCAACATATCGATCGAATGCTTCGCTAAGGGCAAATTGGGTTCAGACTCTTCTTCCTCGTCGCGCAATTTAAAGAGGCCCAATTGCATCTGGGTCTGCATGAGGATCGACTCAATCAGAAATTCAAAGCTCGCCGGAGGCACGGGGAAGTCCGGCGGGATGACGGGTTTATCTGCCATACAACATATTTATGATATCCGGCAAGCGCCGGCCCGTACTGGCGGCTTCAAGGCCGCCGCTTTCTCCAATCGCTATATTCTTAGCGAGGAACAGGCATGGCGGATGAATTTCAAGACGCGGGCGAGAAGTTTGCGGAGCTAGCGAGAATCATGGCGCGATTGCGGGCTCCTGGCGGCTGCCCATGGGATCGGAAGCAATCTTTCGACACCATTAAGCCGTATCTGCTGGAAGAAACTTATGAAGTGATGGACGCAATCGATGATCGTGATTGGGCTGGCTTGACGGAAGAATTGGGAGACCTGCTCCTGCAGCCGGTTTTCTTTGCCGAGATGGCGCGCGAAGCGGGCCTGTTCAGCATCTCGGATTCGCTCGACGCTATCAATGAAAAGCTGATTCGCCGGCATCCGCACGTATTTGCTGACGGATCGGCGAAGACTGCCGAAGACGTGAAAACCCGGTGGGATGAAATCAAGAAGACGGAGAAGCCGGATCGAGAAAAGCCGGTGCCGCTGTTGGATGGTGTTCCCAGGAGCCTCCCCGCACTGGCGGAAGCGGACAAGATTGGCCAAAAAGTCGGCAAAAAAGGTTTTGAATGGCCGGATGTTTCGGGCGTCGTTCAGAAACTGCAGGAAGAGGCTGCCGAACTGGCCGAAGCTCAGGCGGCGTCGGATCAGGCTCACATCGAGCATGAGATCGGCGACCTGCTTTTCAACCTGGTGAATCTGGCGCGCTACCTCGGCGTGGATCCGGAACAAGCTTTAAGAAAAACCAATGCCCGTTTCCGCAGGCGGTTCGCACATATCGAAGATCGGGTTCGGAGCGCAGGATCGAACCTGGAAGAAACCTCGCTCGAAAGGATGGAGGAACTCTGGCAGGAAGCGAAGCGTGCGGAGAAATCCGCAGTGACGTCTCAATGACGCTGCTGGAGATCAGCCGCAACCTTTTCCACTTGCCGCATCAGGCGCAGCGTGTTCCCACAGTAGATCTTTTTGATATCTGACGGGCTGTAGCCTTTCTCGAGCAACGCGCGAGTGAGACTCGGAAATTTGGAGACATCCTCCAGGCCCTCAGGCGCGCACTCGATACCGTCAAAGTCACTGCCAATACCGATAGCATCGATGCCTGCGACCTGGCGAATGTGATCGATATGCGCAACCACGTCGGCAAGATACGCGTGCGTGGCGGTGTTCTTCGGAGCATCCGCCGCTTTCTGATTGATGAAGCTGCAGTAGAAATTGACTTGAATGACTCCGCCTTTTTGCGACAGGGCGCGCAGCATGTCATCCGTCATGTTACGCGGAGCGTTCGTTACGGCGCGAGCGGAGGAGTGAGATGCAAGGAGCGGCGCCTGGCTGACCTCGAGAGCGTCGTAGAACGTTTTGTCCGCGACATGCGAAATGTCCACCATCATGCCGAGCCGGTTCATCTCGCGCACGATATCTTTTCCGACCGGTGTAAGGCCGTTATGATGCGCTACCTCTTGCTTTTCAATGTCGCCTGAAGAATCCGCCCAGTTGTTGGTATTCGTGTGAGTCAACGTCACGTAGCGTACGCCGAGCCGGTAATAATCGCGCAGCAAACGCGGGCTGTCTTCGATTGCGTGGCCTCCTTCGAGACCCATTAGGGCAGCGATCTTATGTTTCTTGTGCGCTTTGACGATATCGTCTGCGGTCAGGGCGAATTGAAAACTTTCCGGATACCTCGCAATGATGTCCTGCTTTACGGTGTCGATCATTTGAAGCGCTCGATTGGCAGATTGATTGCCCTCGACATATTTCGCAGCGACGTAAACGGAAAAGAAGATAGCACCCACCCCGCCCTGTTTCAGGCGTGGAATATCGGTTTCGTTTTTCGGTGCGTTACCGATGTCGATACCGTCAATTGTGAAGCTTGGAATGTCGTTGTGAGTATCGATGAGAATCGCTGATTTTGTGATCGACTTTACTTCTTTTTCTATTTTGCCGGCGTCAGACGGCGGCGCGGCATCCAGCGTGAGGGTGAGCAGAACGATAGCGAGACGACCCCTGCGGTATCCAGGCATGAGGTAAAGATCAGAATACAATTAGGGTAGATTATGCAGGCAGCTATTGCAGACGCGCATGAATTTGAGTCTCGCGCGGAAAAGGCAGGGTGGCAGAGAACGGTAGCCGCAGTGGCGGCGATTCTGCTTGGAATCGTGTTTCTGGTTTCGGGTGGATGGAAAGTTCTGAGTCCATTCAAGACCGGCGAACTGCTGGAGCAGGCGCAGGTTGCCGGCGGCTGGGGCCCGATCGGCGCGGCACTCCTTGGAACACTGGAAGTGCTGGCAGCCATTCTGCTCTTCCTGCCGCGCTTCAGGAAATGGGGTGCGCTGCTCGGTTCCGCGTTGATGATCTTCTTCATCGCCTGGGTCGGCTATTACTACAACGTGCTTGTCGGGCATGAGTGCAGTTGTTTCCCCATCATCAAGCGCACGGTCGGTCCTGGTTTTTTCATTGGCGACGGCGTGATGCTGTTACTGGGACTGGCGGCATTCGCGTGGTCGCCGCGCGTGACGGCCTTTAGAGTACCTGCTGCTGTGTTAGCCGGATTGGTTGTGCTGGCGGGTACGAGCTTCGCTGTCAATTCGGCACAACGCAAAAATGTTCAGGTGCCAACACCGGTCATAGTAGACGGCAAGCCCCAAAATCTGGCGGAAGGGAAGGTCTTTTTGTTCTTTTACGACCCGTCCTGCATGCACTGCGATGCCGCCTCGAAGTTTATGTCGAAACTGAACTGGGGCAAGACGCGGATCGTGGCAATTCCTACTATCAACCCTCAATGGGCTGCGAGCTTTCTGCGGGACACTCGCCTGAAAGCGGGTACGAGTCTGGAACTCGAAAAGCTTAAGAAAGCATTTCCATTTGTAGACCCGCCATTTGGGGTTGCGCTCGAAGATGGAAGAGTAAAGGAGAGTTTTGGACAGGCCCAATTCAGCGAGCCATTGCCGAAGCCTGATTTAGAAAAATTGGGATTTGTGGAGTAGCCGGGAGTTCAAGCGAACGTCCCGGCAGTGAATTCTATTAAACGCTTTGGTGCTTGTACTCCTCGAGGATTCCTAACATCTGATCCTTCGCGTGAAGTTTGAGCTTCTTGAGGCGCTGCTCCTCAAGTTCATCCTCCTCGGTGACATGCGATTTGGACTCAATCTCCTCGATTCGGTGCTTCAACTGCGCATGCTGCTCAGCAAGCGTTCGGAACTGCTCGTTGGTGGATAGCAGATGCGCTTTCAATTCTTCGTCTTGCGTGTGATTCTCCATGAAGGGGCATTTCTCCTTGATCGAAAGGCCACGCCGAGTCTGGTTCTGCTTGAGGTTGGTAGGAAGAATCTGGCCCGGTGGGTGTGAGTGCATTGATTCACTCTGGATTCATTGCGTTAATCGGCAGCTTCAAGGCTGCCTGACTTGTCCAATAATTAGCATTATTTCACCTGCATGACAATAGCTGTTTCGCTCGGATTGTCGTAGTACCCTTTTCTGCGGCCCACTTCCTTGAAGCCGAGCAGGGCATATAGTTTTCGAGCCACAACATTCGATTCGCGTACCTCAAGGAAGTAAATCGCGCCGGAGCGCAGTTCCTCGCGTAACAGAAGAGTGGCGATTCCGCGGCGTCTGAATGCAGGGGCGACTGCAACGTTGAGAATTTCACGTTCGCGTCGCGCGTTCACGTCACCGGCGAAAATTTCGTGCACTACTATGAAACCGACGACGCTATTTTCGACGACAGCCACCACCGTCTCAAACCTGAAGAAGTCTTTGGCGGGCCAATGCGGGCGCGGGAAGGAACCCTTTTCGATTTCAAGCAGCGCGGGAATGTCAGCTTTGGCAGCGCGGCGAAGCTGAGGCGTCACTGAACCTGCAAGCTGCTGATTTCGCCTGCAGTGTGGAGGTCTTCGTCCGGAGAAGGTCGATATGCGAGCGATATCTTGCGCGGGCGAGGCAAAGCACCACAACTAAGTTGAGCATTGCTTGATTTCGGCAGGAACAATTCAGTTTGGTGGCCTGAGCGATCGGTAACCCACAGACGCCAGCCGCTCTTGAGGCAATCGACGCGAGTAAGACTTCCGTTGAGTTTCTTCTCATGGACAAGAGAGTTCCATTCGACTACATCGTTGGGGCGGTCGGTTCCTGAAGCCTGGTCCAGGGCTGAGTTCGCTTTCTTCTCAGCGGCGTGGATGCGCTCGGCTTCGGCTTGCTGAGCCTGTTGATCGGCGACGTGAACGGCATCACGTTCCCGGCGTCGAGCGTCTTCAGCCGCATCGAGGCGCTGTTGTTCATAAGACATACGAAGCTGATGAACCCGGTCGCGCTCGGTGTCGGTCGGGGCTGAATCCTCGGCGCGAAGCCACGAGCCTTGAGCAGCGGTTCCTTCGCCCTCGACGGTTTGAAGCTTAGCCAACTCGATCCACTGGCCGGTGTTGCGCGGATCGAGTTTGAGGCCCTCTTTGAGCAGCGACTCTTTTTCGGCAGGTGTTCCGGCAAACTGGACCTGGAGAAAGACGGGCTCGCCCCAGCGTTCATTGAGCTTCGAAGCGCGCTTCAACAGCGGCAGAGCCTCGGCCGCAGGCAGGTCGTTCGCGGCAGCAACGTAGACCGGAGGGCTCCGGCTTCCGGCTCGGATGGCGTTGTCCCAACTCAGCGCTGGATCGTCGCCGGTCAACTTCGCCACGGCGCCCAAGCCTTCATACCCTAAAGCGGCGGCAGGGCCACCGGCTTCGACGGCAGCTTTATAGGCAGGTTCGGAGGATTTCGGATTCGAGGCAACAGTCCAATCCGCAAGATAGACGGCTGCTACAGCCGGGTCGATTGAATGTTCGCCGAAGTCGCGCTTCGGGTCGAGCGGACGGCCCGAAACCGCTACCGCCGGCCAATTCCCGGCAGCCAGGTTTGCCTGCGCTTCCTTCTCGAGCTCATCTGGCGATCTGCCTAGTGCGTTTCGTTCCGCGGCAGCCATGGTGCTTCCGCCTCGCAGAGCCGTCAGGAAAATGTGGAAACTTGCTCCGTACTCGAACTTCGTGGCGAAAAGCTGCATTCGCGCCCAGGCGAGGTCCGGGTGATCGGGACTTGTTCCCCAAGTCACACGGCTGCCGCGTGCCTGGAGTGTTGAGAACAGCTGCCGGAGACCTGATTCCACGTCGGCCGGAAGGCGGGGAGTATTCGCGACGAGGAGCAGCGCGGCAACTTCGCCAAGCGGGACCTTGTAGCCGGGCGGGGCGACCAACAGGTACTGGGAACCTTGCCAAACGAACTCCGGAGCGCGGCTCGATCCCTGCTTTCCAGTGAGCATGATACGGATCGGCCAAAGGCTTGGAAGATCCTTTGCCTCCAGTAGGTTGCCCAAGACCCACCGGACTTGCTCCAGCTGATTCAGGAGGTCGCGAGCGACACCTGGATCGCCGTCAGTGGTGACGTAGAACGGGCCGATGTTGAGTTCTGTCCAACGCGCGTACCCAGCCTGGCAGCAAAATGAAAAAACGAACCCAACGCGCAGAAGTATCGGAAATATCTTAGTCTTCAGAAGACTCTTCCGATTGATAGTTTATCGTCAGAATGCCATTGGGCTACGTTTCACAATTTCCGGTACATCACCAGGGCATCGACATACCCACGGGTCGGGTGCAAGAAAGCCTCCGTAAGGCGCCCTACAATCTCGAAGTCCAGCCGTAGCCAAAGCCGGATCGCCCGTTCGTTTGTACTCACTACGAAGTTGAATTGCATTGCTCGAAAACCTGCCTTTCTTGCCTGCTCCATGGAGTGTTCGCACATCGCTGTCGCGATACCACGTCCGGCCGCTTCGTTCGCGGTCACGTAGCCGCAGTTTGCAACGTGTGCCCCGCCGCCTCCGTAATTCGGGCAAAGAAAGTAGGTGCCTACAACACTCATTTCTTTCACGGCCACAAATACGGAATGGCCTGCTGCAAACCAGTAAGCGAGGGCTTGCTCTCTCGTCAAGTCGCGGGGAAGCGCGTATGTCTCACCAGCCCGGACCACAGGTTCGAGGATCCGCCAGATGGCGTCGCGGTCTGTGGACGACGCATCTCGAACCGCCGGCATGCTGCTCAGGATACGATGATGCTGGATCAACCATGCAGGAAGACGAGCAGGAGCGAAATGAGGCGCTGGTCTCCATAGACAACAAAATCGAAGAACCCGCGATGCTCTACTGCCCGGTTTGCAGCAGGCGTCTTACCGCGAGCCACTGCAAACTGATCTGCGAAGGCTGCGGCTATTTCATGAGCTGTTCGGATTACTACTAGGCACACTCCGATTCGGGCCTCGCATCATAAGCCTGCTTCGTTCACGAGTCGTTCAAAACTGTATTCCTTATACTGCATACTGCGGCCATGGGCGAAGCCTCCGTCGAGAACACAGTTTCGATTTCATCTGAAGACACTACTGTTCAGTTACATCTCGACCTAAACGGCGAGGAGCGCGTTTTCGAGGCGGACCCTCGAACTACCGTTCTCGATGCTCTCCGCGAGTATCTCGGCTTAACGGGCAGCAAAAAAGGTTGCGACCACGGCCAATGCGGCGCCTGCACTGTGCATATCAACGGCCGCCGCACACTCTCCTGCCTGGCGTTCGCCATCGCGCATCAGTGTGACAAAATCACGACCATCGAAGGGCTCGCAATCAATGGCGATCTTCACCCCATGCAATCAGCCTTCATCGATTGCGATGCTTTTCAGTGCGGCTACTGCACACCGGGGCAGATCATGTCGGCTGTTGGCATGCTTGAAGAGGCTGCGCAACAGATTCCGAGCCACGTGACACCCGATGTTCTGGCCGCGCCTGGCGCAGCTGACCTCTCTGACGAGGAGATTCGCGAACGCATGAGCGGCAATTTGTGTCGCTGCGGGGCGTACCCTAACATCGTCGATGCCATTCGTGAAGTGCAAACCTCTGTCGTGGAGGGGCTTTAGCCATGCACCCGTTTTCCTACGTTGAAAGCTCGACACCCGAAGCCGCCATTCAGGCGGTCGTTACCGATCCGGAAGCACAGTTCTTTGCAGGCGGCACGACACTTATCGATCTGATGAAACTTGATGTCATGACACCCGACACGCTGGTCGATATCAATCGCCTTCCGTTTTCATCCGTCGAAGCAGGCTCAGACGGCATCACGATCGGCGCGAATGTAAAAAACAGCGACCTGGCGCATCATCGTCTCATCCGCGAGCGCGCTCCGGTTTTGTCTGAAGCCTTGCTGGCCGGAGCATCTGCTCAGCTCCGCAATATGGCTACTACCGCCGGCAACATCATGCAACGCACTCGCTGTAATTACTTCCGCGATGTCCATTCAAAGTGCAACAAAAGATCGTCCGGATCGGGATGCGATGCGATGGACGGATTTAATCGCGGGCACGCGATTCTTGGTACGAGCGACGATTGCATCGCCACGAATCCCTCAGATATGTGCGTCGCCATGGTAATGCTGGACGCCCAGATTCGTACCCACAAGTCTGATGGGTCAGGCCGCATGATCCGCTTTGAGGATTTCCATCTTCTTCCGGGTGATACTCCGCACCGGGAAACGATTCTTGCACATGGTGAACTGATTACGCACATCCATTTGCCAAACGTGCCGATGGCGCGACGTTCTCACTACTTTAAAGTTCGGGACCGGGCCAGCTACGAATTCGCATTGACCTCCGCCGCGGTTGCTCTCGAAATAGACAACGAGACCATAGTTGCCGCCAGAGTCGGGTTAGGCGGTATTGCGACGAAGCCCTGGCGTTCCCATGAAGCGGAAGCGGTTTTGCAGGGAAGGAGCGCCACTCGTGAAACCTTCGAATCCGCGGCCAACGCCGCGCTGGCTGGCGCTCGCCCCCGCCTTTACAACAAGTTCAAAGTGGAACTCGCGAAACACACAATGGTCGCGGCTCTCGAGGAACTCCTGCGCCGCAAATATAACCCTCATCAGTAGACCCATTAGCCAAGCGGACGGCCATCGGAAAATACATCGCCTTGGAGCTTGGTAATTATGATGAACGGGCGAGCACATAAGGATTTTGCGCTCAGACCTGTTAGAAAACTCAGTTTCTATCGACTAGCTTGAGCGTGAGAGGAGTGGAATCCATCTCGACCGCACAAGCGAGCCCTGATGATCTCTATAAGCATGCGGCGGAACAATACGGTCCTTCACTCGACCGACTCACGACTGCCTACGAGGCCGACCCGGAAAAGCGCCGCGACTTAAGGCAGGACATCCATTTCCAGTTGTGGCGAAGTTTCCAACAATACGATGCCCGCTGTTCGCTGCGGACCTGGACTTACCGCATAGCTCACCATGTTGCCGCATCCTACGTCATGCGCGAAAAACGGATTTTTTCAACTCTCGTGAGTCTGGAAGAGCTTGAACTGCTTCCAGACAAAGACCAGGGGCAGTTCGCTGCGGAACAGCATATAAATCTGACGCGGCTGTACATGCTGATTCAGCAGCTTAAGCCGCTTGATCGCCAAGTCATTATTTCCTGGCTCGAAGGGATGGATGCTAACTCCATCGGTGAAATCACCGGACTCTCACCGGGAAATGTCGCTGTCCGGATAAACCGGATCAAGAGTATTCTGGCGCACCGGTTTAGTCAAAGAGGTAGTCATGCGGGCTGATCTCCATTCCGACGATCCAATGATGCTCTGGCAAAACCAACCAACGGAGGCATCAACAATGAGTTTGATATTCATTCGACAAAGAGCGCGGGATCTTCACGCAAAGACACGACGGCAGCGGCTGGGGACATTGGCGGTGCCCCTGATTGTTGCTTTCTTTTACGGTTTTTCAATAGAACAGTTCCCGGATCTGCGACGTCTTTTGAATTTGCTGTTCGCGTTCGCCCTCGCCTGGAGCGTCGCCGGGCAATATTTCCTGAACCGGGAAAACCGGTCAGAAACGCTGCCGGCAGACGCGGGTTTCAACACCGGCCTGGAGTTCTGCCGGCGAGAGATTGAACGACGAGGTAACTATTTTCGTCGCGATCTGCTGTGGTTGTTTGGGCCCATACTTCTGGCCATAGGAACGTTTGTTATGACACTCGCAGTAGTTGCTGGCCCTGCAGTCTTCTCGAAGGCGATGCCCTTTGTATCGCTCGTGGTCCTTTGGATAGCCGCTTACTTATTCATCAGGGCTCGGCAGCAGCGGGAGCTACAGCGGGAGCTCAAAGATCTGAGCGATATCGAACGTGAAAACCGCCGGTAAACGTCATGTATTGAGCACGTGTTAAGGATGATGTGACGCCTGACAAGCTACTCAGGCGCTAAATATGGGCGCGGTCACCGGATCACGATGCTGATGCGCATCGCACCGACATATTCATCCGCCGCGCCATAATAGCCCGTGACGTTTGGAAGTTCTCCGACGACACCTTCCAGAAAGATGACGTTAGGCACTTGACCGGTCTTCTCCCAGTCCAAAGCCGGTTTAAGGAATGGCTCCGTTGAGCGCGCGATTAGCCTGTCGGGATGCTCGCGATCAAACAGCGCCCAGCCAGGTCCGTAAACCAGGCGCTCGTCCGCGCCATTGTAGAGGAGAAGAATGCCCCGGCGCGTAAGAAACGGTGGAGGGCCAGGCTCCATCACTCGTGAGTCAAACGCGTCCGGACGACGTGACAAGACCGGTTCACGGGTTGCATCTTTCCAGTGCAGCAAGTCGTCGGACTGTGCCAGGCCCATGTGGTCGCGAATCTTTCCGTCCGGGTCTTTCCGAGTGCCGAGGTAATACATCCACCACTTGCCCGCGATCTTTTCGGGAACGATCGCACCGGACTTCGTCCACTGCTCGTTCCAGGTTCCTTTGTAGGCCGGAAGAATCACTCCCTTGCGACCCCAATGGATCAAGTCGCGAGAGGTCGCGAGGCACAACTGAGCGGAGTGCCCATCGTATCCGGTGTAGGTCAAATAGTACATTCCGTCGATGGCGAGCAGCCGCGGATCCTCCACTCCGCCGTCTTTTTCGTACTCCGCGTCGGGCGAAAGCACCGGGTCCGTCCGAGGCGTGAAATGCACGCCGTCGCTCGACTCTGCGTATCCAATCCGAGAGGTGTGTTTCTCGTCTTGCGCTCGAAACAGAAGCACCGTCTTACTTTGCAGCTTGACGGAAGCCGGGTTAAATATCCCTGCGCTCGTCCAGCCGGGACGCGGCGAGAGAATAGGCATCTTCGTAAGCCTGGACGCGGTGACTGTTACTTCATCCTCCGGCTCCAGGCCACCGGCGCCCGTATTGGCAGGAAAAATGGAAACGGTTGAAAGCAGCAGGGCAAGGCAGACATTCTTCACCAGGCACTCCCAGGTTCAAGCTCCCGCGGATAGGGGCACGGGCATTCGATTCGTTGCCAGATATAGCACACGCGCCACGCGTCCCTAGGCTATTTTTGAGTTCGAGCTTCCAGTTCCGCGATTCTTCGCTCGAGCGCGCGCACAGTCTTCACGAGCTCGGGAAGCTTCGCATACGCCGCCGAAGAACGGAGCCATTCGGTGGCGTCGAACGCCGGGTATCCGCTGACAATCGTCCCGGCGGGGACATCGCGATTCAGTCCCGATTGTGCCCAGACAATCGCGTTCTTATGAATCGTCAGATGTCCGGCCGAGCCGGTTTGCCCTGCCATAATGACGTTTTCTTCGAGCGTGGTGCTGCCAGCCAAGCCCGTCTGACCACAGATAATGTTGTCCTCGCCCACCACGCAGGAGTGTCCGATCTGGCAAAGACTATCGATCTTCGCGCCTCGTTTTACGCGCGTTTCGCCCACGGTAGCCCGGTCAATCGAAGTCAGCGTCTGTACTTCAACGTCATCCTCGAGGACGGTGCGTCCGGCCTGCGGAATTTTGCGCTGCCGGCCATCCCCGTCTTTAGCGAATCCGAAACCGTCGCCGCCGATTACTACTCCGTTATGCAGCGTCACCCGTTTGCCGACGATTGAGAATTCACGCACCGCGACGTGCGAGTGTGCCGTGAAATCATCGCCTATCTCGCAGCCGTCGTAAATCACTACATGCGGATACAGGACCGCGTTGGCGCCAATCTTTACATCCGTTCCAATAACCGCGTAAGCGCCGATCGAGGGCCTGGCGCCGATCGTTGCACCCGAGGCAATGATCGCCGTTGGGTGAATACCAAGCGGCGGCTTCGGAGGTTGATAGAAAAGAGCCAGCGCGCGCGCAAAGTCGAGATACGGATTCGTTGAAACAAGCGTCGCAGCCCGAGTGTTCTTGAGCACCTCGGAAGCAATCACAGCCGCAGCGAGAGTATCCCTAGTCTTTCCGGCGTACTTGGGGTTTGCCAGGAACGTGATTTCGGTCGGGCTGGCCTTATCGAGAGTGGAAACTCCCGTAATCTGGGCATCCGCGGCTCCCGAAAGTTGGCAACCGAGACGTTCGGCGATCTGCCCGAGCGGGAACGACGGCATGTGGACTAGGTTTCGGCAACGACCGGGTTGCGCAATTCCCCGATTCCTTCGACTTTGACCACAACTTCCTCGCCGGCGCGGAGAAACCTGGGCGGCTTGCGCGTGAATCCCACTCCGGCGGGAGTACCGGTCGACACAATATCACCGGCCTCCAGCGTGAAGACGCTCGAAAGGAACGCGATCAACTCGGGAATCTTGAAGATCAATTCGCGCGTGTTCGAGTCCTGCAATATTTCTCCATTGATCTCGAGTTGAATCTTAAGCGCGTGGGGGTCCTTGATTTCATCGGCCGTCACGATCCAGGGCCCGGTGGGAGCGAACGTATCGAATGTCTTCCCCATCAGCCATTGAGACGTTGCTCGTTGATAGTCCCGCGCACTGACGTCGTTTACGATCGTGTATCCGAATACATGCTTCTGCCAGTCCTTCGCCTGAATGTTCCGCCCACCCGGCCCGACTACGAATGCCATCTCAGCTTCATAATCTGGTGCTTTCGAAACTCCCGGCAAGACGATGTTTGCACCAGGTCCGATAACAGCGGTTGCAAACTTGTTGAAGATGGTAGGAGTCGTAGGAACTTCCGCCCCTGTTTCCCTGGCGTGATCGAGATAATTCAAGCCAACACAAATCAGCTTGCGCGGCCGGCCGATAGGCGCAAGGAGCTTGACCTGGGCCAGCGGATGTTTTGCCCTCCGGGGAGGATCTTCGATCAGCTTTTTGATTTGCGAAGAGCCAACCGGGAAGTGCTCGATCAAATCGAGTAGGGTCGAGAATCCTGCCGAGGTCAGATCGACTACAGAACTGTCAATGACGGCTCCTGGGCGAGCCTGCCCGTCCATCTCGAAAGTAACAAAGCGCATGCTTGCATCTTAAGCTGCCGCATCCTGTGCAAGTGACGCCAGCTTAGGCGTGCGCCTAGCTAAATGAGAAAACACGGCCTTCAATCGACGATATCGGCCTGCGATGGGGCCGCAGCCGGCGGAGGATTACAGTCCACGAATTTACGCGCTACACTTTTTTCGTGAGCGAAAATCAAAATATCACGCTACGCTTGCCCCGCGAGCTCTTGAGGCGGGTCAAGCGTCTTGCCGCCGATCGCGATACATCGGTTTCGTGGCTTATGACTGAAGCGCTCACTCGCCTGACAAACGAGGCCCGGCGGTATTCGGCGGCGCGCAGGCGATCTTTAGCTGCCCTCAAAGTCCAGTGGATCACTTGGTACGGGCGGACGTCGAATTTGGTCGCGCGACGAACTCCATGAGCGCTGAGGCGGCGCGGGAATTCGTCGACACCAACATCCTGATTTATGCCTTCGACGCCTCGGCCGGGGCAAACAAATAATCGCACAACAACTGCTTGCATGACTTTGGGACGCGGAAACTGGCTGCCTCAGCGTGCAGGTACTGCAGGAATTTTTGTCACAACGACCCGCAAGGTTGCTTATCCTCTTACCATTGACGAAGCGGCTGATCGGATCCGCGAGTTTGCCACCTGGAAGGTGTTTACTCCAACAACAAACGATATCCTTGCCGCGATCGCGTTACATGAGCAAGCGCAACTAAGCTTCTGGGACGCGATGGTCGTCCAGGCTGCCGCGGAGCTGGGATGTGGCGTGCTTTGGACTGAGGACATGAATCACGGCCAGGTCCTGCGAGGGGTTAACATTCGTAATCCGTTCATAGCTCAGGAAGAGCGTACTTCACGATCGCTGGAACGAGGGTAGGCATATGGCATACGGGCTTTGCGTTCGTGCGAGCTATTGTGAGGCCAGGACAAAATATGACCGCTAGATTTTCGGCTATGCTAACCGTGCGGTACGGAGTGCGTCTAAAAAGCGCTTGCGCGAGGAGAATCCTAATGCTCGTCAGAACCACGTTTTTTCTCTGCTTGGCCAGCGCCATTCTGCAAAGTGCTGAAGTACTCCGGCCGCCCAGTCTTCAAAAGTTAACCCCCGACCAATTCCAGCGGCTACTGTCCGAATCGCTTGCAAACCGGGCGAATCAGCCAAATCGACCGGTCATCACTGGTTCCAACTGCTCGATACCGCTGCTAGAGGCGAAGGTGGGGCGGCCGGAACAATTTCCGATGCCACGCATCAGCCCAGGGAAGGCCGAGCACGACCATATCGCCGCAACAACGCCCGCGCCTGCCTGCAAACGATGGTAGAGCAGTCTCGACTCTAGGAAGTGCGAGTTCGCGCAATCTCGGGAGCTTCCTCTACGGCATACTTCAGGGCTCGTTCCGGCTCCAGGTAATAGCGCGTCAACCCTTCCTGCAGGACCTGAAGGGCAGATTGCGGGCTATCGGCGAACCGGAATAGGGTCAAATCGCTTTCCGCAATCATGCCGTGCTTCACCAACGCATTAAAGTTCAAGATTTCGTGCCAGTATTCCGGGCCGTAGAGGACGATCAGAATTTTACTTTCTAGCTTCTTTGTCTGGGCCAGCGTAAGAATCTCGAAGAGTTCATCGAGGGTACCGAACCCTCCCGGAAAAACGACCAGCGCTTTTGCCAAATACGCAAACCAGAATTTGCGCATGAAAAAGTAATGGAATTCGAACGAAAGTTCCGGCGTGATGTAGGGGTTCGGGCGCTGTTCGAATGGCAGCCCTATGTTTAAACCGATGCTCTTTCCGCCCGCATCGTCAGCTCCCTGGTTGGCAGCCTCCATAATTCCGGGGCCCCCGCCGGAACAGACGACGAAACGATGCGCCGGTTCCTCTTCCCCGCTTGAATGGGAAACAGAGGCCGCCCATTGGGTTAGCAGGCGAGCCAGTTCACGTGCATCGCGGTAATAGCGGCTGAGCGGGCCTTCCGCTTCAATTCGCGCAGAGCCGAAGAAGACGATCGTGTCGTGAATCTTCTCTTCTTTGAAGTGGGCGAGCGGCCACAGATATTCAGACAAGAAGCGAAGAGGACGAGATTCGGGACTCTGGAGGAAAGCTTCCTCTCGGTAAGCGACCGGACGCCGCTGTCCGGGCTCGTCAGGCATTAGCATCGAGCTGCCGCTCTCAGGAACCGACAAACCTCGATTGTCGCACCGCGAAGTTACCTGTTCCTTGTATGAGGCGACTGTTAAAATTTCGGCAATGCCAGGCCGTACCGTCTTCACCGTTCTTGAAGCGACCGCAAAGCAGTACGGAAACGCGATCGCACTCTATCAACCAACAGGCAGCAAGGACGGAGGGAGCTACCGCACACATTCCTGGAAAGAATGGTTGCGGGCTTCGCGCGAGATTGCTCTCGGGCTGCGCGCCCTCGGCCTGAAAAGAGGCGAAATTGTCTGCATTCTTTCCGAAACTCGCGCGGAGTTCTACCTGGTCGATCTTGGGATTATGGGCGCTGGAGGTGTTTCTGCGGCGCTCTACACTGCTTATTCCGTGTCGGAGCTGGCGAGGAATCTTCAATCGGTTGCACCGCGTTTCCTATTCGTAGAAGATGTGAAAACCGAAGAGGCGCTCAAGGCAGCTTCGGAAGCCGCGGGTACCGCCTGGCCCGAGCACGTCGTGTTAATGACCGGGGAGGTGGAAGGAACTATCCCGCTCGAGTCTTTGTGCGCCCGCGGCCGGGACATTCTGGAGGCAGATGCCAATGCGTTTGCCAAGGTGGCAGAGGAGGTTTCTCCCGACGATGATGCGATTTTGTATCTCACTTCGGGCGCCACTGGCGAGCCCAAGATGGGCATCACCACCCATGCGGCAATCCTCGCGAACATTGACACCAGCCCGATCGTCCTGCCGGTAGGGCCGGCGGACAGCACGCTGGTCTTCCTCCCCTCGGCTCACATTGCGCAAAGGGTCGTACTCGAGTTAGTGCCGATGCGGATGGGGATGCCGGTCTACTTTTCCCAAAGCCTGGCTCGTCTGCCAGGCGAATTGCGTTCCATACACCCGACGATTTTTCTCGCTCCACCACGGGTTTGGGAGCGTATGTATGCCACCATTCTCACCGAGTTAAAGAAGCGTCCAGCGGTCGCCCGAAAGCTTTTTCACGGCGCTTTAGGACTCGGTCTCGAGGCGGCTAAGCTGCGCCAGGAGGGTAAGCCGTTGCCTCGCTGGATGCCGCGTGCCTTGAAGGTGGCGGACCGGCTTGTTTTTGCCAAGATTCGAGAGCGGCTCGGCGGCCGAATTCGCATAGCGGCCTCCGGCGCAGCGCCGTTAAGCAAGGATCTGGCTGAATTCTTTGCCGCGATCAGAATGCCTCTCATTGAGGGATACGGATTGACCGAAGCCGGAGTGGTTTCGTTTAACCCGGTGGAAAGCCCGAAACCCGGGAGCATCGGCAAGCTGCTTCCGGGAGTTGAGGCAAGAGTAAAGGAAGACGGGGAACTCCTGGTTCGCACTCCCGCCGCTTTCAAGGGCTACTACCAGGATGAGGAGGCCACGCGATCTGTCATGAGCCAGGACGGCTGGTTTTCTACGGGCGATATTGCGGAATGCGACAGCAATGGATATTGGTCGATCACGGGCCGCAAAAAAGAGGTAATTATCTCATCGAGCGGGAAGAAGATCTATCCGGCCCGGATCGAAAATCTTTTCAAAGTGGAACCTATCGTTAACCAGATCCTTCTGGTTGGTGACAAAAGGCCCTATCTTACAGCAATCCTGACTCTGAACGCGCCGCAGGTGAAGGAGGTGAGCGCCGCGGTTACGAAAGGAGGAACGGGGTCCTCGGAGCTGGTGACCAAGGCTGTTCAAGCTGCGGTTAATCGCGTGAACAAACAGCTCGCAGAATTTGAGCGGATCCGCCGATTCAGAGTTCTTGAACGCGAGTTCTCGATCGACCAGGGCGAGCTGACACCGACGATGAAACTGCGGCGGGCTCGGGCGTTGGAAAATCATCGTGAGCTTGTAAACGAACTTTACCTAGGGCGAGAAGACTTTCAGTGAACTGCACGTCGGCCGGTACACCCGTTGGCGTCTGGGCCACCGAGTCGGTCTGATCAAGCTGACCTAAGAGATGATCGAGATTGTTCCGGGTTTCCCGCAGCTTGATAACAGCGACAACGGAAAACGCTGAAAACACGAGTAATACGATTGCTAATGTCATGTATAGGCCGTGCGAACTAGCGCGTAGTCCCTTCTGCTGAGAGAGTGGAGAAAGCGACCTCTCGTTCTCAAGGAACTGGTTCCCTATGCCTTCCGTCGACAAACCGATCCGGCTTCTGCCCATTTTTCAGGAACGCGTCTGGGGGCGCACCGATCTGTCTCCCTACTTCGGCAATATCGCTCACACAAGACCTATCGGCGAAGTTTGGTACACCTTTAGAGAAAATCAGACGTCTCTCGGAATTTCCCTAGGCAGCCTGATCGAGAAACAATGGGGAATTCTCGGTGTGAATGCCGATCCCGGGCATCCGGGCGTATGTCCTTTGCTGGTTAAGATGCTTTTCACAACGGAGCGGCTCTCCGTTCAGGTTCACCCTGATGATGAGTATGCGGAGAAACACCACGGAAGCCTCGGCAAAACGGAGGCTTGGTATGTGATTGATGCCCAGCCGCCCGGGGAAGTGGCTGTAGGCTTTCGCGAGCAAATCTCGCCACAACGATTAAGAGATTCGGCAGAAAGCGGAGAGATCGAGCGGCTCCTCGAGTGGCGCCGTGTGGCCGCCGGTGATGTGATCTATGTTCCAGCGGGCACAGTTCATGCCATCGGAGCAGGCCTGACGATTTGTGAAATACAGGAAAATTCCGATATCACGTACCGGTTATACGACTACGGGAGGCCACGCGAGCTGCATCTCGAACATGGGGCGAAAGTGTCGTGTCTGGGCCGCCACGAACACCGGCACCAGACGCTTCGGCTTGCCCCGTGGCGCGATCAGCTTGTGGAAAGCTCGTACTTCCGAATTGAGCGGCTGAAGCTCACTGAGGCGGTCCGGATTCAAGGCGATCTTCCGTTTTATCTGCTGCTCGCCTGCTTACGAGGAACAGGAGTCATCGGTGGCGAGCCCTTTCAGCCCGGCGACTGCTGGCTGGTACCGGCGGGTGGGTCAGCGGTTGAAATCGCGGGTCACGGTTCGGAACTACTGCTCACCTATACCTCGCCTTCGATGCTCGAGGGGCTTCATCCTGCGTAGCATTCTCTAGATCCTGACGAACCGGCCACGGCGGTACATCAGCCATGCGATTACATACATGAGGGCAGTGAAAGCAAGCGCCCAAAGAAGTGACGCATTCAAGGGTGACGCAAGCGGAACGAATAACCGGTTGTAGAGCCATTTGTGCAAACCGCTGCCGTCCAGGATTTCGGCCAGGAACTCGGACGCCAGGTAGACGACGATCGCGTTCATGCCGGTCACAACGAACGGTTTGAAAAAGCGGCTCTGCTTCCGTTCATCAATCACAAAGATGAAAATCGCGAGGATCACAAAATCGAGACCAGCCATAAAGCAAGCAAACGAATCCGTCCACAGTTTTTTGTTGATGGGCAGCCAGATATTCCAGGCCAGAGCCAGGACCAGCAGAAGCGCACCTGTTAAGAAGAGCCGATTCCGGCGACCAGACAAAGACATGTTAAGGCGCAAGATGTGGCCCGCCATGACGCCCAGAAGAGTAGTCGCAATCGCCGGCAGAGTGCTGACGATGCCTTCCGGGTCCCAGGTCTTGGTGCCCACATAATTATGAGCGCCCAGAACAATGTGATCTACATAATGGGCGTAATTACCATCGACATCGAGCCTTCCGGCGCCGTAACCGGGCACATTCATAAAAGTCATGAGAAGCCAGTACGCGACGAATAGCCCGACCATCAAAGCCAGTTGAGTACGCACGCCGGTATACAGATAAATCACTGACGCGATCAGGTAACAGATAGCTATTCGCTGCAGAACTCCCAGCAGACGCTGGTGTGAAATGCTGAATGTCGGGTACACGTAAACAAGCAGGCCAAGAACATAGATCACCACGGCGCGGCGGAAGATCTTCGGGAGCAGCGATCCGGGCCTGTCGCCCGCCTGTAGCCGCTTCCCCAGTGACAGAGTAATCGCGACACCAACGATCCAAAGGAACGAAGGAAAGACGGTGTCAGTGAGAGTCCAGCCGTTCCAGGCGGCGTGATTCAGAGGTCCATAGGACCGCGGTCCACCGCCATTATTGACTAGGACCATGAGCAGCATGGTCGCACCGCGAAATGCATCAAGAGACAGTAATCGTTGGTTACTATTCAGCGAGGTCGCGGGCATGTTGGTCGGGAATTATCCAGCATAGCTCGGCGCACGGAAACGGGCCTGAGGCACGAGACTGAGGTCCCTCGTCTTTTCCAGTGTCAAGAGAACCAGGGCAATCCAGAGGAGGTCCGCAATCAGCAGATGTAGGAGCTGCAACGGGAGCGGCGCGAGAAAGCCGAGATTCAGCATGCCCGCCATCATCTGAATACCGACGATCGAAATCAAGAAAACAGCCTTAGAACGTGCTGTGTGAAGAAAAGTCGAGGCAATCCAAATAATGTAAGTTGCACCGAGCACGGCCAGGAGCGGGTGAATGATACGCAGTCGCAGAAGTAGAGTAGATGTACCGGCGAAATCCTGCTGTACGCCCGAGGCCAATGAAGAAGCCGGGAAAAGAGTATCTCCCAACGCTGTAATGGCGCCAGTGATGCTCACAAACGCTGTTGCCCCGAGAGCAATCCACAAACGGCGAGGGGCATCGAAGAGACGCAGGCTCGTTGTTTCGCTTTGTGCCAACCACGCGGTCGCCGTTAGTGCCGCAAGCAACAGCAGGGTATTCGTCAGGTGCGCGGAGAGATACCAAATACGTCCGGCAGACTGATCGTGCGCTACGAGGCGGAAAAGCACAAGCCCTGCTCCGAGCAGCGCTTCTATAAAGAGGAAGATAAACGAGAGCACGCTGTAACTACGGACTGCGTGGTTCTTCGGAAACGCAAAGAATGCCCAGATCAGCAGGATAATTACCGCGACGGTATCGATACCGGTCATGAGGCGATGCGTAAACTCGATCGCCATAGGCACGGCCATTTTTTGTGGAACGAACTGGCCATTGCAAGTCGGCCAGTGGCTTCCGCAACCGTCTCCGGAGAACGAGACACGCACGTAAGCGCCCCAAAGAATTACCGGCAGGTTGTAGGCAAGTAGAATCCAGGCAAAGTGGCTAAAAAGGCGGCGTAGAGCGGGGCCTGAAGGTTTCAACTCAAACTTCCCTGTTGCCGCAATTGAGCGGCCATCAGCAGGGCCGCAATGCTTGAGACGTCGGTGATACGGCCGTCGAGCGACATAGCGATTGCTTCCGGGAAGGGCTTCCAACAAAGCGCTATTTCCTCTTCGGGATCTGGATTGCGTTCGGTGAACGTCAGGCCAGTAGCGAGATACAAGCTCTCGACGTCGTCAACGACTCCATTACAGCAGTCGACCGCGCCGAGATACTTCCAGTGTTGCGCGATAACACCAGCCTCTTCCACGAGCTCCCGTTGCGCAACCGCCAGCATGTCGTTTTCACCAGGATGGGAACCTCCTCGGGGAATTTCCCAAGAGTAGCGATTGCAGGAATAGCGCCATTGCCCGACAAGCCCAACCTCGTCTCGATCGTTCAGAGCCACCACAGCTACCGAGGGGCGGATTTCGACGACGCCGTAAATGCCCGGGCCGCCGTCGGGCCGTGTAACCTCATCCTCGCGGACACGAATCCAACGGTTTTCATAGACGACTCGAGAGGAGTTGGTCTTCCAGGGATTCCGCAGCACCCTTGTTTATGTAACCTCTTTGCAGATATCGGCCAGAACAGGAAGATCGATATTTCCGCCCGAAAGGATCACACCGATACGCTTGAACTGGCCCGGCAGCTTCCGATGAAGCACGGCGGCCGCGGCCACGATGCCGCTTGGCTCAACCAGCAGCTTCAATCGGCTCAGCAGGAATCGCATTGTTGCCTTAATCTCTTCTTCCGACACCAGGATGACGGCATCGGCCAGACGTTGAATGATCGGAAATGTAATGACTCCAGGAATGGTTGTACGTAACCCATCGGCAAGCGTTGCAGGAGAGGAAATCCGGACGCGGGTGCCCGATGCGAGGGATTGGTGCCAGTCGTCAGCCAGAGCCGGTTCGATGCCGAACACGCGAATCCGTGGACATAACTGCCGGGCGGCTAAAAGGGCGCCCGAAAGGAGACCGCCGCCACCGAGTGGAACGACGAGCGCATCGAGTTCAGGCAGTTGCCTTAAGAATTCGAGGGAGGCGGTTCCCTGTCCGGCGATGATCCACGGATGATCGTAAGAAGGCAGTACGACAGCCCCGGTGTTCTCGGCGATCCCGAGCGCAATCGCCTCGCGGTCTTGTGTGTGCCGGTCATGGAATACGATCTTGGGACCGTACGCCTGAGTGGATTCGAGCTTTGCCTTGGGCGCATCTTCCGGCATGACGATGGTTGCGGATACTCCAAGATGCGACGCCGCGATGGCGACGGCTTGGGCGTGATTGCCGGAGGAGAAGGTGACAACGCCGCGCTCGCGTTCCGCGTCACTTAGCGAAAGAAGAAAGTTGGCTGCGCCACGTATTTTAAAGGCCCCTCCGCGCTGCAGGTTTTCGCATTTAAAAAAAACTTCCGCTGCGCTCGCCTCGTTAAATAATCTGGAAGAAACGACGGGCGTTTCGCGCGCCAGTTCGCGGACGCGCTCCGCAGCCTTTTCCACATCGGGATAGGCAACTGCGGCGGACGTTTCGGCGACAGGCATCAGTAACCGGCTTTCTTGTCAACCAGGTTGACCAGCGGTTCGCCGCGCATATACCGGCCGAAATTATCGATAAAGACCTTCATCGAGAGGTCGAGCCAATCAGGATCGTCTGTTCTGTCGGTACAGTGCGGTGAGAGAAGAACATTGTCCATGTCCCACAGTGGATGATCGGGGGGCAGCGGCTCTTTTTCATAAACATCCAGAGCGGCGCCGGCGATTTTCTTCTGCTGCAACGCGCGAACCAGAGCCGCTTCATCAATAACCGGCCCGCGGCCGACGTTCATGACAATGGCAGAACGCTTCATCACTTCGAACTCAGGGTCGCTGATAATGTGCCGCGTCTCATTTGTAAGAGGAGCGGCCGCCACGACCACATCGGATTGACTCAGCATGTCATGCAGAGCATCGGTCGGGAAGACGCGATCCAGAATCGGATCGCCTGCAGACTGGTCTGGGCGGCGGCGCATGGCGTAGATTTTCATGCCGAGACTATGCGCGAGCAGCGCACATTCCCGGCCGATTTCGCCATACCCGACTATGCCTAGAATCTTGTCGGGCATCCAGCCAACCGAGAAATCGTCCCAGCGATGCGCGCGCTGGCTTTCGATCAGGCGACGTCCCCGTTTGTAGTGAAACAACACACCAAAGATCACGAACTCGGCTAGCGACCTTTTGAAAACCCCTCGAGCATTGGTGAGGGGGATGTTGCTGCCGACCAGATCCGGAACGAGCAACTTTTCGACACCGGCAGAGAGTGATTGAATCCATTTGACACTCCGTGCGTGCCTCCAGACCTCGGCGAAGTCCACCGTTTTGCCTGTGAGGCTCGAGTAGAGGATAATTTCTGCCTCCTGTGCGTGCCGGCTTAGCGCAGCCGTATCGTTGCCAATCCAGATGTGGGCCTGTTCGCGAATTGGCTCGAGATTCCGCAGGACGTAATGGTCAGGAGGACACACAACAAGAAGATTCGGCTTGCGCATGGGGATGTTTGGTCTGCGTTTGCGCAGAAGCAACTGATACCACTATCGTATCCGGGGGCGCAAAGGCAGCCCGTCAGGCTCTAAAATAGAATAGTGGATCTACGTTGTACGTGCGGTGCGAGTCTTCCGGACGACGCCCGCTTTTGCCATAAATGCGGCAAGCCGCAGTTTGAAGAGGATATAGCGCGACTCTCTGCCAGCGAAGCGCCGACGCCAGTCCAGGGGCCCCTCGATGTTCCCGGCTCCGGCGGTGCTAAAACAAAGCCCATCGGCTTTGGCAACATGCGCGCCGTTGCCATCACCATGGCTTCCGCCGCCATCGCGCTTGTAGCGCTTTTTCTAGCGGCGGCTATTTCACCGGTTTTGGGCCCGGTGGTTCTTTGCAGCGCAGGTTTCGCCGCGGCCCGGTTTTACCGGCGTCGTACGGCAGAGCCTCTTTCCCCCGGCGGCGGGGCATATCTCGGGCTCATGACGGGCGTGTGGTTATTTCTAGTCGTAGCGATTTGCGCCACAATCACGAGCATTTATGTCGCATCCCCGGCGGGACGGGAGATTCTGAAAGCAGCCATGCCCAAAATGCCAGAACTGGCAAAGCTGCTGGATGATCCGCACCAGTTCCTGATCAATCTTATGGAAGGCCTGATCCCGATGTTTTTCCTGGCTACGATTTCATCGGCCTTGGGAGGCATGTTGGCGGCTCGGATGTCTGCGAGGCGCACGCAGCCGTGAGGGGCTGGTACGCTAAAAGCCGCAGACTGAATGAATCGATCCGTTCTCACGCTTACAGTCAATCCTGCATTAGATCGCATAATCACAGTCGATCGCTTGGTTTTCGAGGATCGTGCTTACATAGAATCAACTACCGAAGCGGCCGGCGGCCGGGGAATCAATGCGGCGCGAGTTCTCACCAGTTTCGGTACACCTGCCGTCGCCATTACGACTTCGGGCCGCGAGGTCGGACGTAAATTCGAGGAGCGTCTTCAAGAGGATCGCTTCGGAAAAGAAATCGTTAAGATCCGCAATGGAATTCGAATCAACCTGACGATTTCAGATCGTAAGGGACTTTCGATCAAACTGAACGAGCGCGGGCCCGAGCTTTCCAAAATCGAGCAGGACAAGTTGCTGAAGGCCACGGAAAAGCTGCTTCCCGGTGCGTCTTGGTTAATGATTTGTGGGAGTTTGCCGCCCGGGATGGACAATCACTTCTACACGCAGTTGATTGAGCTGGCGGCAAAGAATAAAGTGGAAACGCTACTCGACACAGACGGGGACGCTTTGCTGCACGGCTTGGAGGCGCATCCGACGATTGTCAAACCAAATCAGTCGGAAGCAGAACGCCTATTGAATACAGCACTCATTACACGCTCGCAATTGATCGATGCCGTGCAGCGCATCAAGTCTATGGGTGCTAAATCCGTAGTGCTGTCTTTGGGCAGCCGGGGAGCGGTAGCGGCAACCTCGAGCGAGGGTATCCTCGAGATCACGCCGCCGGTAGTGGATGCGCTTTGTCCTATTGGAGCCGGGGACGCAATGTCCGCGGCGATCGTGTGGTCGCTCGAAAAGGGCGATTCTCTGGGCGAGGCACTGCGCTGGGGTGTGAGTGCCGGAACCGCGTCCGCGCTACTGCCGGGAATTGAGTTGGCCAACATGGAGCAGACCAAAGAGATCCACCGGAAAACCACGATTACGCGTGTGGTAACGTAACGGCCCGGCGGGGTCACAATAGAAGCGCGCCCACCTTCAGTGAGGCAGGAACCAACTCCACTTTACGGACCCAATGGCGGCACTCATTGCCCCTTCAATCACTTGCGCATTGATTTGATTTTGATGTCAATTTGATACGAAATCGATAGACTCGCTGAGGTTCGTCCACAAATACTTGGCGCGAGCGTGTCCCGGTGAGCCGGACGCGCGGTGACAAGGAGGCGAATGGCGCTCCGTTCGCAGGTTCTGTGGTGCGTCGCATTGCTGTTCAGCTGTGGCACAGTCGTTGCGGAAAGCACTTTCGTCACTGCTGTCAGACATGCGCAGCAAGTAGCCGACGCCGGCGATTACAATGCTGCCATCCAAGTGCTCGAAGAAACCGTAAAAACGTATGAAAGCAGCAGCGACACGCGCACGCTTGCAATTGCCTTGAATGAATTGGGACGGCTGTACACGGATGTGGGCAGGCCCTCGGAGGCCAGAAAAGCGCTGATCCGGTCAGTAGATCTATTCCAGCTGCAGTTCGGCGCCGACTGTCAGGGGGCTCAAGAGGCTCTGATTAATCTGGCCGATGTATACATAATGCAGCGGGATTTTCCCCGGGCGCAAAAGCTTCTCGAGGAGGTCCTCAGGGCTCACACAGCAGCCGTCGATCCGCTTGACGACACACTCGGGACGCTCTATAGCAACCTTGCAACTGTCCATTTGGCGCGAGGACATACTGCCGATGCCGAACAGTGGGCCGGCAAAGCCATCCGAGTCCTATCTGATGAAAGCGGCACGAATCCGGTCAAAATCGCATCTGCGCGGCATGTTCTGGGACTCGCGAAAGCGGCTTCGGGCGACATTGACGGCTCCATCGCCGAAGTCCAAGAGGCTGTAGCCGGCCTCGAACGGGCTGGGTTCGCCGGTCATCCGGAGATCGTGCCTCATCTCGTGAATCTTGCCGGCCTCTATATGCAATTGCGGGAATGGCCTGCCGCTGAGACCTCCCTCGATCGGGCGCTCACCATTCGCGCGAGTAGTCGGCGCCTCCATCGAGATGTGTGGACACAATAAACGGGACAGCGTTCAGGCCCTCGCCCTCCGCCGATAAATCCATCCGCCAAATATGGCCCTCAATCGTCTCAACAGACAGCGCAAACCGCCGTCCCTGTCGTGCCAGGTTGCCGGATCCCAGCCTAGTTCCAGGGGCGCCGGCAGACGCAACCTTCATAACCTGGAGATTCCCCGAAGGGGACCAGCGGTCAACTGCAAAGTCCGGCGTTTGCGGCAACACAAGCAACTGGTTTCCGACCCACCCTAAGGGGCCGACATTAAGCCCATGAATGACAAGCATCGGACGTCCGGCAGGCAGACCATCACCATTGAGCCTGACGGCCAAGACTTGCGAAGGGAACTGCCCGTTATCCTGCCGGAAGGCAAGCCATCGCCCATCCTCACTAATCCGGGGCAAGGTGTGCCAGGTGCGCGATTCCGGATAGGTCATTTGCTCGCGCCGGCCTGAGCGCGCGTCGATTCTCCACAAAGCGGCGTGCTCACCGGCTTCTGCGTCCGGAAAGATAAGGTAGTTTCCATCGGGACTCCAGGACAGCAGATCAGAGCGATCGAGCATTTCACTCGTATGTGGGTATGTGATGCTGGTTAGCCTTCGGGGTTCGCCTCCGGTGGGCGGCACGAGCATAAGATCCATGCGGTTCTCCGAGAGCGAACGCAGGTAGGCGATTACAGAACCGTCCGGAGACCAGGCAGGACTGAACTCGTTCGCTGCGGTGGCGGCCACGTCCACCGAATCCGGACTTCCTACCACCAAGACACAAATGTCGGATTGCGAGGATCCAGGCCGGCGCCGTTCAAATGCCACTTGCGATCCGTCCGGGGAGAATGACGGCGAGCGCTCAATTCCTGGATAACTGGTCAAAGGAGTCAGATGTAGCAGTTCGGAAGCCGGTGATACAGACCACCGAGAGTATCCGATCCACAGAAGGGCTAAAAGAAGAGTGAGCGCGGCGGCGACGCCGGCACGGACCGACATGCTCGTGGAGCGCCTACTAACCTCGGCCACAGCTTGTGCGGAGCTCGGCTCCGCTGTCTCTGCGACGTTGCTGGTGCCCACTGTGAGGTCCTCGACTCTCTCCACATCGGCGAGAAAACGATATCCGTGTCGGGGGACGGTCTCGATGTAACGCGGATCGGCCGCCGAGTCCCGCAGGGCCTGTCGCACTCTGTTGACCGCGGTGTTCAAGCCCTTATCAAAATCGACAAAGGTCTCGCCGGGCCAAAGGCGGCTGCGCAAGTCATCGCGCGTAACGAGCTCGCCGGGTCGTTCCAGCATGGCCAACAGAACCTCGAAAGGCTGTTCGTGCAGTTTTATTCGAATTCCGTTACTGCGGATCTCACGCGAATCCGGTGTAACCTGGTACGCCCCAAATCGATAATGGAGACGCCCATGGTTTTCGGCGGCCATAAAAACGAAATCAAGAGTGACTGCAGTCTATCAACTCGGCGATGTGAAGACCTTCTAGATAATCAGGCGCCCTGTATCTTCTTCCACCGGTTTTTCCGGAGTCATCTGACGGAGAAGGTCGGTGAACATTCGTCCTCGCGGACGTCCGTTCTGGTTCTGTTGTCCGATTCGATGAAGAAACACAAGCGTCGCCAGGATGTGAGAGTTTCTGACTGGTGACAATGACTCGCGTTCTGCTCGCAATTTCTCATACTCGGCTAAAGACGCGGAAAAGGAGCGCTGGATGGACTGAGCCAGCGCATTTTCCGGGCGCGTTTCGTAGACCAGACCCGATTCCATGGTGCGATGCGTTTGAATGAGCGCTTCAAGCGCCGCCATCGTGTCGGTATCGATCGCTCCCTCAGTCCGCACCGCAGCCTGTACCAAGGAGTAAATACAGAAGAGAAGCAGTTCTTCCTGTTCGCGCACGAGGTCTTCACTTACTTCGATATCCCGGTTCGAGAGGTTCTCTTCGTCAAGAGGGAGCGGCTTCTCATGCCGATGCGCCTCTTGCAGATATTCGCATTCAAGCGGGCAGGATAGCGAGACCTCGCGCTCGGTGCCACAACACAGCCTGCAAATATCTCCGTGAACTGCCGGGCAGGAGCGCCGGGCGCGGCGTTTCCCGCAAATCTTGCATAAGGCCTGATCTTTCATTCAGCTACTCGTTATTATCGGATCAACAGCAATGAAAAGAGTGGATCTGTATATCAAAGTAACGGTGGATGTGGAGGAAGACGAGAAGCCGGAGCGCGTCGCGGGGGAGATTTGCCGTCAGGTCGAGAAGATTTACGTTGTGCGTGCCGCGGAGCTATCGAGTATCGTCGCCAGGGACTAATCCTTGGGACGAATCGGTCAGCAGCTCGAAGTACACACGATTCAAATATGCATCGGTCATCCCGGCAATGTAATCGCAGATGACACGATGAGAGGAAGCTTCTTCCAAATGCTCTCGATATCCGGCGGAGACCAGCCGGGGATTTTCCATGAGAAACGCAAACAGCTGCCGGATTTTCTCGACAGCAGTGCGGCGCTCGGCTGCCAGATGAGGCGCGGAATATGCGCGCGATACCAACAGGTGTTTCAGCTGTGAGTGGAGGATTGCCGGCTCGTGTGCGAGCTTTGCGATTCTATGGTCCAGAGCACGCACGTCAGCTATGGTTTCTACTTTTGAATCTGCCGCGGCTTGCACTGTCCCTTCGATGAGCCCTCCAATGAGCAGATTCATCAGCTGCCGCTGCACTTCCCAAAACCGCACGCGAGGAGAGGCGCCCGGGTACTGAGTTTCAATTTTGTCGATCAACTCTTCGGCGAGGGGAACCGAATCACGAAGATCGTCGAATGAGATCAGCGAGGCGGCAAATGAATCGTCGAGATCTGCGGAAGTGTAGGCAATCTCATCCGCGATATCGAGCAATTGGGCCTCCAGGGCGGGACGTTGCCCCGGAAGAAATTCCTGAAGCGACGATTCGGCTTCCGGCCCGATTTCCTGCGAGTGTTTGACGATGCCCTCGCGCACTTCAAAAGTAAGGTTCAAACCGCTGAATCGGGGATATCGCTCTTCGAGCAGATCGACAATGCGAAGGGCGTGCAAGTTGTGCTCGAACGAGCCTCCAAACACGCGCATTTGACGGTCGAGTTCCTTTTCGCCGACGTGGCCGAAAGGCGGATGACCCAAGTCATGCGCTAAGGCCAGAGTTTCGGTGTACTCGTCGTTAAGCCCCAGAGCCACGGCGACCGTGCGTGCTACCTGCGAAACCTCGATGGTATGCGTCAGACGGTTGCGGGTGTGATCGTCCGAGCCGATCGAGAAAACCTGAGTTTTGCCTTCCAGACGCCGGAAGGCCCGCGAATGAATGATACGATCCCGATCGCGCTGAAAATCGTTGCGATACGGGTGGGGTAATTCGGGAAATCTGCGCCCGCGCAGGCTCTGAGTACCGAGGCGCAGATGGCCCAGCATGGATAGAAAGCTACTTGGTCAGTTGACTCGCAAGCTGCTCTGCAGCACGAGTGACGGCGGGATCTTCCTTGGATGCCTTGAGCTGCTGAAGAATCTTTTTTGCTTCTGCCGGATTCGCGGTCGCATCGGTCTGGGCGAGGAGAATCTGCGCCTGGGACTTGGATACAAGGTCTGTCGGCTTATTGACCAGGGAACGAAGCAACTCCTGAGCTTCGCTTGTTCTCTTCGATGCGATGTAAAGCTGCGCGAGGGCGATTTTGGCTAAGGGGGCGGACTCGCTTCCCGAGTTTGCAACGGCCCGCAGATCGGATTCAGCGCCTTTAGAATCGTTATTCTGTGCCTTCAGTGTTCCCAAATAATACTGGGCGAAAAAGCCTTCGCGGGTGCCCCCATCCTTTGCCACGACAGCAGCCAGGGCTTTTATGGAAGCCTTGGTCTTCTCGTCCTGCGTCGCAAAGGTCTTCGCGTATTCGTTGGGGGGGCCGACCTGCGCGTCAACAGTCACGAGGGCCTTTTGCAGATCCTGCTGCCGAAGCGTCCTTCGATGGGCATTGAACCAAAAGAGACATCCGGCGATCGCGGCTGCGATGACTGCGAGGATGGCGGCTTGAGTTAAACGCTGCTTGTGTGATGAAGCGTAGTGGAGCGCGTAGGAAACCGAATCAGTAAACTGATCGTGCTGTAACTGCTCCTTTAATTCGTGACGGGTCAAAGCGGTGCGACTGCCTTTCCTGGCTAGTCAATTCCCGCCTGTAAGGATATTCCACGACAGGACTGTCGCGGCCTTCAGCGCGCTACGCAACCGCAGAAGGCGCTGGGCAGGAGACTAGATAAACCACCCCTAAAGTAACATATTGGCGGGTGGTCCGGAGCGCGTTTGGAAGGAGACTTAGGATGCCCGCAAGTCAGCCAGATCACGTTTGATCGCGAACTTGACCAGCCCGGCCACATCGTGGATATCGAGCTTCCGCATTAGGCTGGAGCGATAGGTATCGACGGTCTTAGGACTCAAAGACAGGCGTGCCGCGATCTCCTTCGCGCGAACGCCCTCAACCAGCAGCGAGAAGACTTGAAATTCGCGGCTGCTCAGCGATTCGATCGGATCGTTGTCATGGCGCGGATTGCTTTCGCCGAATAGGGACATCACTTCAATCTGCGGAGAGACGTAAATGCCACCCTGGCTAAATTGGCCAAGCGCGTCTGCCATATCGTCGTAGCTGGAGCTCTTCAGAAGGTAGCCGCAAGCCCCCGCTCTCAGAACCTCCAGAACGGTCTTGCGATCCTTGCGGGCTGAGAAGACCGCGCAACGCGTGGGCAGATCATGATCACGGACTCGCCGGATGACTTCTGTCGCAGCCAAATCGGAAAGCCCCAGATCGAGGAGCGCAATGGCCGGCCGCAGACGTTCAATTTCAGTGAAGGCTGCCGCCGCCGTTCCGACCTGAGACACAACGCGGAAGCCGCGTATGGAATTGCACAATGCTGCGAGACCCTCCCGGACCAGCGTCATTTCGTCCGCAAGCAGGACGTCAATGAGCTGAGGCTCAGGAACTGGGGAAGTAGTGTTAAGAAGGACGGAACCGGTCATCGCAGGTAATCCATTGAGAGAGTCTTTTACTGCTAATGGAGTGCCTGCACACCTCTACTTGTCTCACGTTTGAGAGAGATTGAGGACGGAATTTACAGTAGCCTCCGATTTATCGTGCCAGCCGCGGGCTATCCCTCTCGGGAAAAGGCTGATACCCGGGGGGAAACCGATCAATGAAAGCTGCGAACCGCTTCCGCTTCGTCGTCGAAGACCTCAAAAACCGTATATAGCTTGGTTATTTGGAGCAGGTCTTTTACTCGTTTGGAAAGGCCGACGAGCTTCAACTGCCCACCGCCGTTGGTCACGGTCGTGAACCCGGATACCATTTCGCCTATACCGGAGCTGTCGATGTAGGAGACATCTCCCAGATTCAACAGCAACTTCTTATCGCCTTTCGCAGCAAAGTTCCGGATAGCGTCCCGAAACGCGCTTGCGCCCTCGCCCAACGTTACACGCCCAGCCGCATCAATCACCGTAACGTCGCCCACTTGACGAGATGTCAGTTTTACACTCACTTCCGTCCTCCCAATACCGATTGCATATTCAAATCTACGGTTTGGCTAAATATTTCACCAAACGGACTTCCGTTCCGCCGCCCGGACGGGCGTGGAGATCGAACTCATCCATGAACGCACGTGCGAGCATCAGCCCTCTCCCGGATTGCCGCAATAAATTCTCCGGGGCTAACGGGTCAGGCAAAGAATTAATATCGAACCCCACTCCTTCGTCGCCGATCACAACGATCAGATCGTTTTCTGTACGTTCGATCTGCAGGTGGACCTTTTTATTCCGGTTATAGCGGTTGCCATGGACCACCGCGTTTACCGTGCACTCGCGGACAGCCATGCCTACCTGGCTACTATCGTCCTCGCTGAGTCCCAGCTTCCCGGCTTCGTTCAGGACAAGCTCTTCTGCTTTATCCGCGGTCTCCAATGTCGAGTCAAGCGTCGTCTGAATGTTCTCCATGGGGCTACGTTTGAACCGGGGCATGATTAAGGGTGCATACAAACAGATGTTGCAAACCGAATCGTCACAATAAAACAAGGGCTCGGCTGAAGTCAATGATATCCTGCGGTTTTTCTCGCGCCGTGGTACTTATCGAACAAACGCTGTGAGAAGCACTGACGAGCCTCCAGATAGAATGTCACGTCCCAAACCCTTTCGTTTTCGCACGCGGATCCGATTTGTCGATACTGATGCAAGTGGGCGCATTCATTACACGGCGATGTTCCGGCACTTCGAAGCAGCGGAAATCGAGTTCATGCGATCGCTCGGTGTGACCTACCTGGAAACTGACTTTGCGTTCCCACGTGTCCATGTTGAGTGCGATTTCAAGCTTGCTTTGCGCCTCGACGACCTGATCGACATTGAAGTATGCTTGACCAGGCTGGGCGCTTCATCGGCCCGCTATGATTTTAAAACCTACAAAGGCGAGGAACTGGCAGCGTCCGGGGCGATCATAGTGGCCTGTATCGATAGACGAACAGAGTGTTCCATTCCGATTCCTCAAGCTCTGCGAAGGACATTAGAGGGCGCACTGGTAGACAGCGTCGCTTAAGCGAGAACGATGAATATTCCGCTTACACCTATACGGTTTCTGTACCGTGCCGTCGATCTCTACGGCAAGAAGGAAGGGGTTGTTTCGGGAGCACGACGCTTAACCTACGCGCAATTCGGCGAGCGATGCGAGCAACTTGCGGCAGGCCTCCTGCGGGAAGGCGTACAACACGGCGATCGCATAGCGTACCTGAGCTTCAATAACCACCAGCTGCTGGAAGGCTACTTCGGACCCGCCCTGGTAAAGGCCACGGTGATGCCGCTCAACGTTCGTCTGACGCCTTTCGAACTCACCGAAATCCTGAACCATGCGCAGCCGCAGGTACTGATTCTCGAGAGCGATTTTGCTCAGCTGGTGCCGGCCTTTCGCAAGCATTGCCCGAGCATTATGCGGTATGTCTCCATTGAGGGGGAATCGGAGGAGGCAGACCTGACATACGACGATCTGCTTTCAAAAGGACGTCTTGATCGGCCCGATCTGTTCTCGTTCGATGAGAACGCGCTGGCCGAACTCTTCTACACCAGCGGCAGCACCGGCACACCCAAAGGCGTCATGCTCTCGCATCGAAATCTATATCTTCATGCTCTCGCGGCATTGGGAACCGTGGGGGGCAGCGACCGGCAGGTGGAGTTGCATACCATTCCCCTTTTCCACGCGAATGGCTGGGGGAAACCGCAGACTGCGACCATGAGCGGCGCGAAGCACGTCATGGTGCGGCGCTTCGAGCCGGCTCAGGTATTGAGGCTCATCGAGACGGAGCGCGCAACGGGCATGATGCTGGTTCCGGTGATGGCGAATGCGCTACTCAATTGTCCCGAGCTTGGCCAGTTTGATACGTCGAGTCTGGAAGATATTCATCTTGGCGGCGCGGCCGCCTCGCCCGAGCTTGTAGCGCGCCTTGAAGAAGCCTTTTGCTGTCACGTGATGGTGGGCTACGGGCTCAGCGAGACGAGTCCGATTGCGACGACTTCCCGACCGAAGGCGACAGTCCGATATAAGGACGATCAGGATCGGCTCTTCCATCTGTCAATGGCCGGTTGGCCGATTTTGAGCACAGAAGTGCGTGTGGCTGATGCGGAAGGGCGGGACGTACCGCGCGATATGGAATCGATCGGCGAAGTTTTAGTGCGTGGCGACAACGTAATGGATGGCTATTATCGCGAGCCGGAAGCTACAGCGGCCGCTATTGTCGACGGCTGGCTGCGCACCGGCGATATGGCGGTCTGGGACGAGGAGAATTACGTCCATATTGTCGACCGGAAGAAGGACATCATTATCAGCGGGGGCGAGAATATTTCGTCGATCGAAATCGAGAAGGCGATCTCAGCGCACCCGGCGGTGCTCGAGTGTGCCGTATTCGCGGGTCCCGACGAGAAATGGGGCGAAGTCCCCGTGGCGACGGTGCTTTTGAAGCCGGAAGCAGCGCTGACTTGCGGCGAATTAACCGCATTTCTCCAGACACGCCTGGCGAAGTTCAAACTTCCAAGATCGATCGAGTTTTCGGCCAACCCGCTGCCTAAAACCGGAACCGGTAAGATTCTGAAACGCGAGCTGCGCGAAACCCTCTGGGCGGGGAAAACCCGGCGCGTGCAAGGCATTTAAGCGCTAAAGGCACGGCCGCTTTCAGCGAGCGCGCGCAGTAGCGGGGCCAGTGCCCAGAAGTCCGAGCCGTGGGCTCTTTCGAATTCTTCGATCCTTGCCACAACGTAGCGTGGCCCTATCGTGTCGGCGTAGAACATCGGGCCGCCGCGCCATGCCGGGAAGCCGTAGCCGTTGAGGTAGGTAACGTCGATGTCGACTGACCGCAGGGCAATGCCCTCTTCGAGAATGCGGGCACCCTCGTTGATCAGCGCATAGATGCAGCGATCGACGATCTCTTCAGAGGGGATCGCTCTGCGCGGAATCCGAGCTGCGCGGGCGGTCTGTTCGATCAACCCGGCAGTTTCAGGATCGGGCGTCGGCTTTCGATCTGCGTCGTATCGTGACCAGCCGCGGCCGGTCTTCTGCCCATATCTGCCCTGCTGGTAGAGCAGTTCGGGAACGAGCGGCTGACGCACGCCAGGTTTTTCGAAACGTTTAAACTCCTCGCGAACGGCGTGCGAGACATCGAGCCCGCTCAAGTCATCCATCGCAAGCGGACCCATTGCCATTCCAAACTCATAAAGCGCCTGATTCACCTGCTCGACGGAGGCCCCTTCTTCCACCAGGAAGTGGGCTTCGCGCAGATACGGGCCGACCATTCGATTTCCGATAAAACCCCGGCAGTTGCCGGCCAGCACAGCAACTTTACCCAGCTTCTTGCCCAGTGCCATGGAGGAGACTATGACCTGCTCGCTCGTCCCTTTGCCCCTTACCACCTCAAGTAGCCGCATGACATGCGCGGGGCTGAAGAAGTGATTCCCGATCACCGATTCCGGACGCGAAGTGGCGGATGCAATCTCGTCGATATCGAGACTCGAGGTGTTCGATGCCAGAATGCAGCCCGACCGGGCAACTTTGTCTAACTCCGCGAAGACTTGCTTCTTGACAGCCATGCTTTCAAACACGGCTTCCGTGATGATGTCGACGCACTCGAAACCGTCATAGTCGAGTTGCGGAGTGATCGAAGCCAGCCGCTCGTCCATAGCCTGTTGGGAAAGCTTGCCCTTGGCCATAGAGTTGACGTAGTTCCTGCGAATTGTGGCCATGCCGCGATCGAGCGCATCACGGGACGTCTCCTTGACGATGACTGGAATTCCAGCGTTGGCATAGGTCATGGCAATAGCCGCGCCCATGGTTCCAGCTCCGATCACGGCGGCGAGTTTGACGTCGAAAGGCTGAACGGTTTTAGCAATGCCAGGGATCTTTGCGACGGTTCGCTCACCAAAAAAAGCGTGAATGAGCGCCTTCGACTGGTCCGAGAAGAGGCATTGATTGAAAAGCTCTGCTTCCCGGCGGAGGCCCTGGTCGAAATCCAGATGGGTGGCCGCCTCGACCGCATCGATTGCAGCGATCGGGGCGATCATGCCGCGCGCGCGTTTGCGCGCCTCGTCGCGGGCTGCAGCAAACACACTCGGATCCGCGGATTGCAGCTTTTCATTTCGCTCCCGGGTCTTCCGAAACGGCTGGCCGGCTGCATCGCGAGCGAAGGTTAGCGCGTCCGCAAGAAGATCAGACTTTACGATCCGGTCAGCGATGCCCAGCTCGAACGCCTCCTGCGCGGAAACCGGATTTCCAGCGGCGCACATCTCCACGGCCTTCGCAAGTCCGGCTAAACGGGGAAGGCGCTGCGTGCCACCCGCACCGGGAATTAATCCGAGCTTCACTTCGGGCTGACCGATTTGGGCGTTGGCCTGGATAAGGCGGTAGTGACCTGCCATCGCCACTTCCAGGCCTCCGCCGAAAGCCGCTCCGTGAATTGCCATGATCACGGGTTTTGGAGAGTCCTCCACGGCGCGTAGACACGGTTCAAGATTGAGACGCGGCCGCTCGCCGGAAACGATTTTGCCGAATTCGCGAATGTCGGCTCCTGCAATAAACGTATTCCCAGCGCCGATCAAAATGATGGCCCGTATCTTGGAATCAGCAACTGACGTTCGTACCGCATCTTCAATGCCCTCGGGAACGCGTGGACCAATAGCGTTCACAGGCGGGTTGTCGATCGTAATTACGGCAACATCATCATGAATCGCGAGCTTGACAAGGTCGGGCATGGACAATTCATTGTAGGCGGCTAGACTGGGGAGCAGCCGCATGAGAGAAGCTGTCATTGTCGCGAGTTCGCGCACGGCGCTGGCCAAGTCTTATCGCGGTTCGTTTAACGCAACACGACCCGAGGATCTGGCTGCGAATTGTCTAAAGGATGTCCGGCGCAAGACGCCGCAGCTGGAGATTTCAGAGATAGCTGACGTCATTCTGGGCTGCGCCCATCCTCACGGTGCGCAGGGCATGAATATCGCCAGGCGCTCGGCACTGCTCGCGGGACTGCCATGTTCGATCCCGGGTGTCACGGTCAGCCGCTTCTGTTCCTCCGGGCTGCAAGCCATCGCCATGGCGGCCCATCAAATTGTGCAGGAAGGCGTCAGTGCGGTCATCGCGGGAGGCGTCGAGAGCATCAGTATGGTCAAGCGGGATGTCAACCCGCATCCGGCCCTGGTGGAGAACCTGCCAGATTTGCATCTTGCCATGGGCGAGACTGCGGAGGTCGTGGCGAAGCGCTATAAAGTGAGCCGAGAAGCACAGGACGAATACGCCTTGGAAAGCCAAAAACGAACAGCTCGCGCACAGCGTGAAGGATTTTTCGCCGCAGAGATCGCCCCCCTTCGCGCGACTGCGACGATTTTGGATAAGCAATCGGGCGAGCCGGTCGGCACGAGGGAAGTCTGCTGCGACCGCGATGAGTGTAACCGTCCCGATACGACTCTTGACGGACTGCTCGCTTTGAAACCGGTGTTCGATACGAATAGCGGCACTGGGAGCGTGACGGCCGGAAATTCCTCTCAGCTTTCCGACGGAGCTTCTGCAACGCTCGTCATGCTGCGCAAACGCGCCGATGAACTCGGCATTCCTTACACACTCATTTTTCGCGGACTTGCCGTAGCCGGTTGTGCGCCGGACGAGATGGGCATCGCCCCGGTTTTCGCGGTTCCCAAGCTCCTTGCGCGATTTGGCCTGACACCGGATGAGATCGATTTGTGGGAGTTGAATGAGGCGTTCGCCTCGCAGGTCGTGTTCTGCCGGGAGAAGCTCGGCATTCCGATGGAGCGACTCAATGTAAACGGCGGCTCCATATCGATCGGTCACCCATTCGGCATGACCGGCTCGCGGATGGTGGGCACGCTAGGGAATGAAATGGCGCGGCGTTCCGGATCGCGCTATGGAGTAGTGACGATGTGCGTGGCAGGGGGCCAAGGGGCCGCCGGCTTATTCGAAAAGCCGCAAATGTGATGCATAGACCTGTTTAGCCGCCATGGCTGGCAATCGGGCTGGGCTGGTATTCCTCTTCGGAATTCTCATAGCGCCCCCGGCCGCGGCGGTTACGAACCGACCCCGGATATTCAAGGCGGAGATCGCGGCAAACCTCGTCTAGCATCGGGACCGTGGCCGCGCGCTGTTCCATAGCGAAAGTGGTTACAAGCAGATTGTCACAGAGCAGATTAATGACGCGCGGAATGCCGCGAGCGCGCCGGTAAATCTCTTCGAGAAGATCGAGGGTGAAGACTTTCTGGTTCGGCATACCGGCCCGCGCCATGCGGGTTTCAATGTAGGCGGCCGTTTCCTCCGGACTCAGCGGATTCAGCGAGCAGCGAAGAACGATACGCTGCTTGAGCTGCCTCAGGTTTGGAGCATCGAGCTTGCGATCGAGCTCCGGCTGGCCGGCGAGAATGATCTGAAGTAATTTACCTTGCCGGTTTTCGAGGTTGCCAAGCAGGCGAATTTCTTCAAGTACGTCCCATTCGAGGTTGTGCGCTTCATCGACGATCAAAACGCACGTGCGGTTGCGATGGGCCTGCTCGAGCAGCAGGTTATTGAGAGCGAAGAGAACGTCAGTTTTCGACTTGCGATCGCATTTCAGATCGAAGTCGTAGGCCATCATTTCGAAGAATTGATCGGGAGTGAGCCGCGAGTTGAAGATAAAAGCGAATTCGGTACGCTGAGCGTCGAGCACGTCGCGCAGGCACTCGAGCATCGTGGTCTTACCCGTGCCTACTTCACCGGTCAGGACAATAAAGCCCCGGCGGCTTCGAACCCCATAGGTGAGATTTGCAAGGGCCTCTTCATGCTGCGGACTGCGATATAAAAATTCGGGATCCGGGCTAATATTAAATGGATTTTCCGCAAATCCAAAGTAGGCGTTGTAAATCGCGTTCTGCATCAACTATTTTCTGTCCGCTCTCACCGGGTATTGACAAAAGCCCAAATGCCGCAGTCATCCCATGATACTGTTTCCTAGCGGCAATTCCGGTTCCATGTTGATGAAATTCCGGCAAATCGGTCGTACCAACGGTTTAGGTTTCGAGCTGCAGGCGCACCCAGCCCGGCACTGTCGACGGTTGGCCTTTCAGGAACACGATCCGCCTGGTTTTCGGAAACGGCACATTCTCCCGTAACGACTTGCCGATTGCCGGTACAGCGCGGAGAATCTTCCGGTACGCCGCATTCTCAGTTTCAAGCGACCCCGCCTTTGCCAAGAAACCGCCGCCCCAACCCATTGAAAGCAAGCAGGTTAGTGAGGCGTTTTGAGCGGACTCCAGTTCGGTCTTGAGACTTTCCACCGCGCGGTGGAGATCATCGAGACGCGTCAGCTCTGCGTACCGTGCGTGCAAAGAGAGCTGTGCAGCAGCGAAGTTGTTTGCCGCTTCCACAATGGTCTTCGCCTCCGGCACCGATCGCCAGCCGAGCGCGCGTGAGAGTTCAGGATTTTCGAAGAAGGTGCGCTCTTGCCAACCGCCCGAAAAGGACGTGCCTGGAATAGCCATCTCTGCAAAGACAGGAGTAGATTCCCCGGGTCTCGATCCGGGAACGCTGCCCCGGCCGGCAACCTTCCAAGCCAGCTGAGGTTTGTCGGGTTGTCGCGTATCGAGGGAGGCAGTCCTGGTCAGATAAATCTTAAGGGCGGATGCTGGAATTGTCTGGCTGTCCGCCAGACTGAGAATCTTCACTTGAGATGCGCCAGCACTGCCTTCAGCAGACTCGCCTACGCGCCGAGGCACGCGATCTCCTTCGAGCGACGATGCAACGCGCTCTATCGTAGCGTTCGACCAGCGCGAAAAAACGAACCCAGTCCGCAGCGCGCCCTTCAAAGCCGAGGCCGGGAGATAGGCGCCAGCAGTCCCGGATGCAAAGGTCGGGATGAAAAGAGACTCGGATGGAGCCACGTTCCAGATTGCCGCCGATTCAGCATGCTCGAACGGGATTCGGCGCTGAGAAAAATTCTGTGCGAAACCGCCCCAGGAGGCAAAGTCCAGCTTAGTCGCCTTGCGGAGCTGAGCCAGGTATCCATCGAGCCGCGGGCCACGCGCCAGCAGCTTGAAGATGCGTGTCTGGTCGAGAACGTTGACCTGGTCCTTCCAAACCATGTAGTCGATTGGCGAAAGCTCTCGGCCGTCGCCGACGAGCAGCGGCGTAAGGGTGGTCACCTTATAGCGCATCGCTGGGCTCCTCGGAAATCAAAGGTGACTTTTCGGGATCCGGCTCGGCGGAGGAAGCCGGGTCGCCGGTATCTGGCCTCGGTTCAGCAGGCTGCTCGGCCACGATCTCGTCCTGAGCCGGAAGTTCCTGAACCGGCTCCTCTATAACCGCCGCCTCTGGCGCCGATTCTGTCTCCTGTGCAGACTCGGGCCGAAGAGCAGGCTCACAGGGTTCAATGACGGCCTCTTCGTTCTGGGGCTCTTCCACCTGGAGCGATTCTGCATCAATCTGGAGCGATTCTGCATCAAGCCCTTCTGCAGGCTCCGATCGCAATTCGGGCAGTTTCAGCGCTAATGCCAAACCCGACCGGAATACCGGGTGATCGCAATTGTCTGGCGCCACGTCGACCGCGCGCCCAGCAGGTTCTGAAGAACCGACGAGCACGGATCCTTCGGCGACCATCCGCACCGACTTCTTGCCACCTCCGTTGCTTCGTTTACTTTCGACGCGGCCGCCGCGGACGGTTAGGGTGTAATCTCCGCTTCGCCAGTCAACGCTGTCTCCGGAGGCCGGAGAGTATAGCGAAAGCATCCAGTAACGCCCGGTAGCGTCCGACCCCTCGCTGGAAGCACCCTTAGAGCCTGCCCTGGCGACTTTCGGAAGCAACAGATCGGGCCAGACGCCGGATCGAAACTCAGGTTCTTGCGCATGGCCCCAGCCACTGGAACGCCGTCCTCCGAAGCCGGTATCAGCGAGCAAGCGAAAAGCCGCCTGTATGCGACTACCCCAGGTGTCCTGCGCGGCTGAATCACGATACCGGACTATCGTCCAGAGGCCCGCCCCTGGCTCGAATTCGATGCAGGCGGACGCGCTTGCGAAAGCGCTCGCACGGGAGGGTCGATCGACTGGCGCTGTCCGCCGCGTAATACTGCGAAACGGACTCGCGCTCGGACGATCCCGGCGCAGAAGACAACCACTCTCAGGATCGGGCAGCCATTGTTCTGCCAAAAGGCTCCCGCCTGTGATGAGTAATTCGATTACCGCGATCGGTACGAACCGGGCGCTTGTCCACCGTATTTTGGCGAGGAAAATCGAATTCGGCGCAACCACCTGCCCGGCGGGCGGGGGCCACAGGCTGGCTGGCGGTATAGCAAAAAGAGTTTCGTTCTGAAATGGATACAACGAGCTAAAGACCACCGCGGCGTCAGTTGCGCCCACAGTCGCATCGAGCCACTCATCGAGAAAGCCAAGTTGCTGCAGTGCGATTGTAACGGCGGAAAACAGGCGATCGCTGCGGAATAGCTCGTCGACGCGATCGACTGCACCATCACCCGGACCGGAACGCCACGGGCCGGTAGGGCGGAGGCGGATCAGCAAAGCCGGCTGCATTCAAGCAAGCTTCTCGGCGAGATCGTCAGCGCCGGCTAATTGTTGCAGCGCAGCGAGATCGGCGCCCGAGAGAAGACTGGCTTCCGCCGCGCCTTTGGCGTAATAGTCCTTATTGCGCCAGACCAGGTTGAGACCCGTGAACGAAACGCGCCCGCTACCTCGGCTTCCGCCGCCACCGAGCGCGTCGTCTTCGAGGAGACGCAGACCTTCGGCGACGCGAGCCAGCAGCGGCTTATCCTCCGGGCACAGCACATCGAGAATAATGCGAAAGCGAAAGCGCGCTCCAGCAGGCACTCGTTCGAGTGTCCGCGGATTAGCCTGCGATGTGATCCGATCGACGGCATTCTCACTTTTGACTTCCGTCAACTCATCGTCCAAATTTTCACGCATTTGCGGAGAGATGCTGTCAACGATCAATGGCGCATCGTAAATCGTCAGGCGGGCGGGTGTGGCCGTAGCTGACTCTATTGCCTCACCCCCAGCCTTCTCCATGCGTCCGGAGTTGCGACCGAACAGGATACAGATTTCGTCATCGGGCCGATCGCTCTGATGAATTCGAACTTCCTGCCCGCGCCGTTTTGAGAGAAAAACGAGCTCACTAGGAACGGCCAATCCCAGACTTTGCTCCAGCAGAGAGCGAAGCCGGCCCCGCAGGGAACTGCCGGGAATATATGGGATACCGAAAGCGTCCTTCACGACGGGGTTATCAGCCCCGCCGATCTCGAGTGAGCCTTTGCCGGCGCCAATATGAAGCCCGGTATGGCAGGAGATCTCACCTTCCAGGATCAGCTTGCCAAGAAATGTCAATTCGGTATCTGCGGTATGGGAACTCATTTTTATCTTTCCGTTCTCTTAATGCCCAAGGGCGACGCTACTCGTTGTAGGCAATGATCGCTTCGAATAGATCGCGGAAACGCTCATAGCCTCGGGTGTCATTTTTGCGGGTGACCTGGAGGAGCAGGCGTTCGAGGGCGTCCAAACTTCGAAGCGAGTGCCGGGCAATTGTATAGGCCAGCCGCGCGCGCACCATGACGAATTCGTGCTGCCGCTCGCTCTCCGGCGCACGAGTAGCGCGGCGCACGGCGTTGTACAGTCGGCGGAGCTGGCTCTTGGTGCCGGAATCCATATCGCGCATGCGGCTGACTACGACGTGCGCCTGATTGTCGAGATAGAGGCTGTCAGCAACGAGCTTCTCAATATCGATTTCGGGTGGTCCCTCGCCGCGCCGGTCGCCGGGTCCGCGGCTGCCGCCGGGACCGCCACGCCCTTCGCGCCCCCGGTCGCCGCGATCACCTCGATCATTGGGCCGAGGCCCACTGCCCCGGTTTTGGTTTGGCGGTCGATTCTCGCCGCGGCGTTCCTCTGCTTTCTTTTCTTCTACCTCTGCCATTGTCAAATCCTTTCAAAATCGAACGAGTCTAGGCGTTGGCCTCGAGTCGAGCCCATTCCAAACCTATCCGCGCCGATGGCCTTAGTTTTACGCCGGCCGCTCCCTTGCCGACGAGATTCGTAATGACGGCATTACGCAAATTATTTTGCTCTCGGCCGCGGACCTGCGGAATTACGCGAGAGAGTCGCATGTATGTCCGCCATGGCTTTTCCGCACGCGCAGATTTACCGCGCCGTGCCGCTCGCGCTGCAAAAGATTCGCGATACACCGAAGCGAGATCGTCCAGGTAGGCTGTCGGGGCGCGGCACACCCTCACCAATCGAACAAGACTTGACTTCAGCTCTTCGGCCTCGCTTACGCGCTTCCATTCCAGGCTTCGTCCGAACAGGTGGATGGAGCCGAGTTCGGTTGACTTGGTAATTCGCAATTCGTTGCCAGCCTCGGCAAAAACAGCGGTAGCCAAACTCTCAAGGTGTGGTGCAAGCGCAATAGCGACACTGATAGTTTTGGCTTCAACTCCCGGTAAAGTGGCGAGATGCTGCTCGACAAACTTTTCAAACACGCGGGCGATCTCTCGGGCCAGCAGAATAAGAGCATCCCAGCTGCCCAGGACAGCAAAGTCGTCCCCTCCTCGATAAAGAACCGTTACTTTGCGCCAAAAGTCGGGCATCGCACACAAAAGAGCAAGCTCTCCGGCAAAAAATTCTTTGAACAACGCGGAAAAGTGAATGTGTTCTTCAACTGAAGCGACACGCCGCAACTGTACTCCGAAATGGTCAACGTCGCCCCGGAGAATGCCCCATTTGTCTGCACCTTCCGCACGCTCCGCGAGTTCTGCTGCTCTTGCAGGCGTACCACTATCGTCGTCCATGGCGTACCTGCGAGGGAATAGAATGCCGTCCTCTTCAATACTCGATTGTTCGCGCAGGGGCCATGAATGAGTTCCGCTATCCCAAACCAGAAGGAGCGGGCTTTCCACCGACCACCCAACGGAATCGGCAGACACCAACCCGACGGCGAAATCCGCAAAATGCGAGTCTGATTCGGCAGGGGCGCTCTCTACGAAGGGTGCAAAGAGATCGTTTGCGCCATCTTCGGGCAGCGGGCAGCTTATCTTCGCCGTGAGCGCATCCTCCAGCCTTTTGCGTACGACGGGCCACGCGCCAAGATTTTCAGTGCTCGCCCAGACTAAGCGAAGGCTGCCGCTGGAAACCTGGGAAATGGTGGTTGTCACCCGGCTGAGAAACTCGTTTGCGCGCGGTATATCCTCTTCCGCAAGCACCAGCAGAAACTGCTCTGCGCTACTCGAACCGAGCAGCATACGGGAGAGCTTAAGCTCCGCCAGCAAAGCTCGGGGTACAACCTCGCCCATTAGCGTCAACCACGAGCACCGGCCGACCAAATCGTTGGCGTCGTCCTGCTTAGCGTGAAGAGAACTCAGAAACGTTTCAGAACCGAGCAATCGAGCTTGCAGGAATACTTGCAGCGACATGGCGAAAGAGGTAGTAGCGGCTCGCAAAGTGCGAGCAGAGCGTGTTTAGCGACGATCTCAGGCTAACACAGCAAGTAAAAGAGCTTATTTTCGAAGTCGCGGCTTCTATGCTGGAAGGGATGATCGTTCTCATTACAGGCGCGAGCGCCGGTTTCGGCGAAGTTGCAGCGAAGAAGTTTGTCAGTGAAGGCTCGAAGGTTATTGGAACCGGACGCCGTAAGGAGCGCCTGTCCGAACTTAAGAAGGAGCTGGGCGAAAATTTTTGCCCGCTGGCATTTGACGTTGGCGACCGGAAGGCCGTAGAGCGGGCGATTAGCGAACTGCCCTCAGGCTGGGCCGAAGTTGATGTGCTGGTGAACAACGCGGGCGGCGCAATAGGTCTCGATCCGGCGCAGGAGGCCAATCTTGACGATTGGGACGCCATGATCGACAGCAACGTCAAGGGATTGGTCTATTGCACGCGACTGATTTTGCCGGGCATGATCGCTCGGGGGCGAGGAACGATTATCAACCTCGGCTCGGTGGCTGCTGAGTTCCCCTATCCCGGTGGGAACGTGTACGGCGCGGCAAAGGCGTTCGTTCACCAGTTCAGCCTCAATTTACGAGCCGATCTGATCGGAACGCCGATCCGTGTGACGGATATTCAGCCGGGCCTGGTGGGCGGCACCGAGTTTTCAGAGGTTCGTTTTAAGGGTGACAAGAAACGGGCAGCAGCGGTTTATGAGGGCGCCGAGGCGCTCACACCCGAGGATGTCGTTGACGCAATCTATTGGGTGGTTACACGACCCGCCCATGTGAACATCAACAGCCTGCAGTTGATGCCGGTGCGGCAGGCATTCGCCGGGCCGACCGTAAAGCGTAAAGGACAGTGAACGCGCTCACTCCATCGGTTATAACAATTGTGATAACATCGATTGCGTGACGGTATTAAAGGTGCGGTCCGTTGGAAACTCTCTTGGTGTCACCCTATCCAAGGAGGTTGCCGACAGGCTCAAGATCAATAACGGCGATTCCTTATTCTTGACGGAATCTCCGGAAGGATATCGTCTGACGTCCTATAATCCGGCGTTCGAGCGACAGATGAAAACTGCCGAGTCTGTCATGCGGCGTTACAAAGACGCGCTCCGCCAGCTCGCTAAGTGAGGGAACCGGAGTGGATCGAACCGGACGTAGTTCTGGCGATTCACGAGGCACAATTGGCTGAGAATGGAGGCGCGGTCGGAATTCGCGATGACGGGCTTCTCGAGTCTGCTCTGGCGCGTCCCAAAAATCTGTACAGCTATTCGGGCAAACCAGACCTTGCGGAACTTGCGGCAGCCTATGCCGCCGGAATTGCAAGGAATCATCCGTTCGTCGATGGCAACAAGCGAACTGCCTGGGTACTTTGCGCGATCTTCCTCGAGTTGAATGGAGTTGCGGTGATTGCGGACCAGGGTGAGGTCGTGCAGATGATGGTCGCCTTAGCCAACGGCACACTATCGGAAGCGCAGCTGGTGGACTGGCTAAAGCAAACGAACGTTACCGCAGCTCCAACCAGGAAAAGACACGCCTAAATTCCGCGTTGCGGGCGATATCCGGGGCGCGCGCGAACCTTGTACTTCTTCATGCTCTCCTCGGTCAACTCGACACGGATCCTTCGAAAACCCTCATTCGGGTTGGCCTGCGGGTAATAGGTGACGACGTAGCTATTGCCGAGATCTTCACGAATCGATTCGAACGCCTCAACCTGCTTCTGCCACGTTTTTGCAAAGTAGCTTTTACCGCCGGTATTCGCCGAAATTCTCTTGAAGATGGTGCTGGAGATGGGGTCTTTGTTGATTTCGTTGGTGGAGATGACGTAAATCGGAATGCCTTCATCTTCGGCGACGGCTCTTACATCATCCGGCGCGACCATGCTGGCATTGTCGGGACCATTAGAGAAGACGATAACGACTTTGCGTCCGGGCACTTTCGCCGCATCGCGCAACGTCAGCAGGAGACAGTTGTAAAGTGCTGAATCGTCACCGGCCACCGCTTTTCTCAATCCGGAGATCGCGCTGGTCCGATCACGGTTCAGCGAAACGGCGCGATTCAAATTCCGGCTGTAGGTATAGACGGCAACGGAATCAGCCCGGTCAAGTCCGCGGATGAAATCTGCAATTGCATCCGACGCATAAACAAAACCGCGGTACATGTAGTTGCTCGTGTCAAAAAGAACAAACACGTTTGCGCCTGCCGAGTCCGACCGCAGGTCTACTGCATTCGGGCTGGGTGCGGCGGAGTTGCTGGCCGTCGCTGTACCGTGCAAAGGCCTGGTCTCGCCATTTTCCAGGACCTGGAGCGGAGGGTGATTGCCTTCCGCGAACGTAGCCAGTCTTTGCGGAATTTCGTCCTCATAGATCTTAAACTCTTTAGGTTTAAGGCCGTTCACGTATTTGTTCTTGGAATCGGTGACCGTAAAGCTGAGGACCACCATGTCGACTTTCACGTGAAAGGTGGGCTGATCGTTGTTGTCCTGAGCATGCACCCAAAAAGCCGTGCCGCCCAGGCCGACAAGTACAACCAGGAGGCCTAGAAAAGTTTTAATCACGAGCTATTGATTCTCCGATTTGGTGACTAGAGCACTTAAATTCTGTCGTTCCCGCACTTCCCTGCCGACCGTCTGCAAGGAACGCAGAATCGCGGGCCAATCTTCCAGATGCGTAGCAAAGATATTCTCGATAGCCGAGCGATTCCATTCCGGAATGTAGGCATCGAGCTGGCGTACAGGGATGCCGGCCTCGTCTGCCAGCCCGGCAAAGTAGAGATTGTTTGATTCCCAGCTCTCAGCGAGAATACGGCTCGAATATCCCATCAGAGTGGGAAATGGCCGCAGGTAGAGCAGTCCCGGCCTGTACGAGTGAGTCAGGGTGGGTTTCGGAGTTCCGAAGACGCGCGAGATCGCCTGCGGCCCGAGATCGGAATTACCGGACGACGCAAGGGATGCGATTTCTTCGGAAGCGACATCCGGAGCAACCGATTTGAGACCTGGGTCCTCGGCTAGCGCATACAGAACAGACGTCGGCACTTCGTTGATAGCTCGCGGGCAATCGCCGTTCAGCAGCCGGTCGGCGGTGGCCTCGACGCGGCCAGGCGATTCAAAACGGCGCATCGATTCGAGGATTTGCGGTTCGACGGCCGGATCCAATGCAGCTGCGGCGAGCAGATCCCGGCCTCTCTGCAGATGAAGCGCGACCCAGCGTAGTTGTCCAGGAGTTACATTTCGCCAGCGATTGACTGTGACGTCCACAATCATCTGCGGCACCAGGTCAGCCCATATCAGCGCCTGCTCCCGCCTGGGAGTGAGAAAATTCTGTTCCGCCTCCGCCAGCGCATAGGGCAAAGAGACAAGCGAGCCAACGAGCCGGCCACCGGAGCTCGCCGGCCAGCCGCTTCCCGCGACTTCAGTAGAACGCCATTCTGCCGGGAGACCTTCGGGTCCTATGAAATCATGGGATCGCACAAAGATGGCGTTCGTCACTAGAACCTGCGCGCCCGGTGGTGCGTAGTAGCAGTAGACCAGCCCTACGAGAGTGTCGCGCAGAAGCGGTGCGAGAGCAGCACGCGGATCCTTTTTCTCCCCAGGCTTCGCAAGAGCGTCGAAATCGAGTTTGTGCTCCTGCTCGAGGTGGCGCTCACTCCAATATCCAACTGAATAAAAATTCTTTTCCTGTGAAGAAAGCGAGCTTCTGACGGATTGGGCCTCTTCCAGGCGGCTCAACTGCTGAGTCACGGTTTTCAGCGCCTTGGTGTCCGGGGATTTACCGGAGAGATGGTCGGCAAGCGTGAAGAGACTATCGACCGGAACCAGCGCCTGGGCGTCAAAGATTCGAAGGAACCTCTCAGCAGGAGAGGTCAGTCCGTCGCCTTCATGCTCAACGTGGCCCACCAGGAGCTCGATGAGCCGAGCTTGCTGGGTGCCTTCCGCGCTTGTTTGAGCCGCATTCACCAAGACACCAAAACCGGACCGCCCAGCGTCGAAAAGCTCCGATTCGCCCGGGGATGCAGCGAAAGGTTCGATCAGCCGCGCAAAAGTGGCATCCTGCCTGGCTACCGGGATCGCTTCTTCGCGGCACAGAATACGCCAGAGTTCAACCAGCGACTGCAAGATCCCGAGGGTGTCGGCTCTCACGAGCATGTTGTGCGAGTTCATGGTCTGGCCAAACAGATCCATGTAGTGCGAAATAGACGCCTCGCTCAGTGTCGGGGCGTCGGCAAAAACAATGTATTGCGCTCCGTACAAGCGAAAACCGTTTACCAGACGGGAGACGAGTGGTGCTGACAAAGGCCGCGCCCGGTAGCGATCGATATCGTTCAGCGCAAGGAAAATGCGTAACGGTTCGTTCTCGACAGTTTTCCTGCTCAAACCAAAGAGCGCTTCGAGAAGGTCGTCGGTTGTCCTCCAGTTGTTCGCAGAGCGGGTGAGCTTTCCGTCGTATTTGCCGTGCGGATGCTTGATGAAGAGGGTGCGCCAGACGTCGAGATTGCCCGGCACGTGCGGCTCGCCATTGGCATCGATGCGCAGCGATGAGGTGAGCAGCATCAGTTCGGTGCTCGAGCGGAATACCGGCCGGGCGGGACCCGGGCTGGTTACCTTGCCTCGCAAGGCATCATAGAATCGCTTCAAATGCTCAGGAGTGGTCAGGTAAGCGGCCGCCGGCCCGTCAATCCGCGAAAGGGCATCGAAGTAACTGGCTAGCCAGCCATCATCGGTAGAAAGAAGTTTTTCAAAAAACGCGCCAGGGTTGCTGGGAGAAGCGCCGGTAAGCGAAGCCCAGACTTTGGGAGAACCGGGAGTAACGGCAGCGCCGTTCCGGATTTGAAACATCCCACCGTAAAAATCAAGCACGTGAGCAAAGACTCTGAGCCTTGCGGCAGGCGCCTGTTTCCGAAGCGCTTCAGCCGTTGGCCGGTCGAGATGCGAAAGACCTAGATACAACCGGCAAAGTGAGGGATCGGAAAGAAAAGAGTCGAGAAAATCGGAACCATTGCGTCCGCTTGCGGAAAGCCAGTACTGCGAATCATAAAGCACGGGCACCGACGTCGGCGCATACGCCAGTTCAAAGGGATGATTGGCGCGTAGATCCTGTTCGAGCTGAGTGAGCGGAAACGCCGAATCCACCGTCAAAAAGGCACGGGTCGCGTTGACGGTTTCAAGCACGATGTCCGCTCCGCAGGTTCCTCGCATGCGATAGCCAAGAATCTTCAGCAGGTCACCCGTCTGGCTGCTGTCGCAGTTTGGAATCACGATCTTTCGATCTTTGTTTGCGAGTGCCTGCAACTCCCGGGCCTGCCCGATGTAGCGCGTCAGCAGCCGAAGGTATTCGGTCGGTTGAAGGAGTTCGTTGCCAGACGCTTCAAAGCCATTGGTCACGACATTGCGCGCAAGGGCCGGCAGAAGCTCTTCGGGCGCAAGATCCGGAGCGAGCGCAGCCATTCGAGCGAAGGAGGAAAGAGGACCGGGGATAAGTACTGCCGAGTAAGGGGACGGTTTGGCGCGACTGGCTGGAACCCCAAACTCGCTTCCACCAGCCGCTCGATACTGCTCGAGGTCGGCTTTTACGTCCGCGGTCTTACCCGCGCTGAAGTCATCGAATAAAATCTGCCGTAATGCCAGCCTTTTTCGAGCCGGATCGGATTCCGCGCCGGCCCAGCGCAGGTATGCCTGACGCGATTCGGCGCTGTGATGCCTTTCGAAAAACTCTGCCAGCGCCTCGCTGCCGCCTGGGGTTCCGGCTTGCTGTTGGAGGAGAGCCTGAGCGCCAGCTAGATCGCCGACTGCCTCTTTCTGCAAAACTTCGTCTCGCAGGCCGGCAGGGCTGGCTCCACGTGCCGGCGCAGTCCAAAGCAATAAGAAAATCCCGGACGAGAGCATGAGCCCGCAAGTCGAGCGCACTCTCTGAGCAACGAGAGTCAAGAGTTTCATCCCCCAACTTAGGTTTCTTACTGTACCACTTGAGAAACGAGAAAATTGCCGCATATTCAGTAGCGCCGGTAACGTAACGGTACTAAGCAAGTATTCATCAAAGGTGCTCGCATCCAATGGTTTAGTGCTGCCACTCGACTTCAGCTCCTTCACCCGCAACCTGCCAGTTATTCGTCTTCATGAGCAGTTCCTTTTCGCGCTGCTCTTTGGCAACGCGGTCAATACTCAGGTTCTCGAAAAAATGTACGCCGGTCTTTCCGGCGGTAGCAATATCCACGTCGCCATCCCCGTCGAGGTCCTGCACCAGGAATTGGGTGCCGGCGGCTGCGGTGCCATTTTTTGATATCGAATAGCGGGTAAACTTCCCTGATCCGGTGTCTATTTTGTAGTAGTAAATAACCAGCGGATCGTAGGAGCCGGGATCCTTCCCATTGTGTCCCCGGTAACGCTTTCCGGCGAGCAGTTCCATCTGGCCATCGCCGTCCAAATCGCCAAGTTTCAGGACATGCACCTGCGAGAACGATTCATCGACGGTGTGTCTGACCCATTTCCGAGACGAAGCCTCACCCTGCTGCTCCATCCAATAGATTCCGTAACTGTGACCGCGGCCATAGATCAGATCTAATTTGCCGTCGCCGTTTACGTCATAGCCAATGATGGGAAATCCGGTTTCGCCAAGATCCCATTCTCCGTGCCATTCCCATTTGTCGTTATCGGCGTCCAAATTTTTGAACCATCCGTGCGGCGTCATGACGTCAGTCTTCCCGTCGTGATCGATATCCGCCATGCCGATTCCATGACCGTCCTCGTCGTGGCCGCCTAGATGATGGACCTTTGGCTCGGGCCCCGCAAAATCGATCCAAAGCACGCCTGCGCGGCCATAGTGCGCAAGCGCCAGATCCGGCTTGCCGTCGCCATTGATATCAGCCATCCAGCCGCCTTCGGTTTCACGGGTGTGCACGATGAGGTGCTTTTGCCACATGACGTCCGGCTTCTTCGGGTTCTCATACCAGTAGAGGCCGTCTGTCATCCAGCCCGTTGTGACAACATCCGGAGCGCCGTCATGGTTAACGTCGACTGCCCACTCGCCACAGTCGGAGACGAACTCGCCGACAATCTCAACGGTCCGATACTGGTGCCTCTTCCACTCGCCGCCCTGCGGCCCTGGGTTCTCATACCAAAAGGCGCCGCTCAAAAGATCGGGTTTTCCGTCACCGTTCATGTCGATCGTGCTGATTCCCTCGGCGTGATCGCTGCCTAGCTGATGAATAAAGTACGAAACTTCGGGACCATACGGACCGTTTCCTCGCTCCTTATTCAGTTCTTCGGCCCCAATCATCAAAAGGAGGGCGGGCAGGCAGATCAGGGGAAAAAAGGTTCTGGTCATCATGGCTGTTCGGTTACCGCAATCGGGTCTCTCCCGTACAGTATCGAATTAAACTGGCCTCGTGTTTCAGCCCCTGATGCCAGCCGTGCGCGAAAGAGGGCCGGGCAGCCGATGCCCCGGTTACAATCGCTCGCAAAAAGAATGGCTTTTGAATCCGGTTCCCAGGCGGGATCCCAACTGTCGCAATTCCCGCCTGTAAGACGAATTCGGGCTTGGGTCATTCTATCCGTTATCCAAATTTGCTTGTTGCCGCTGGAAGAAATCGTCGAAGCAAGCCACCGTCCATCGCTCGAAGGGTGCGCCGAAAGGTCGCGAGGAGGCGCAGTGCCTTTACTCACAATCCGGCGCGAAGAAAGATCCAACACCGCAAAGGTGGAGGTCCGGTTTGCGGCCAATTCAAATCGAACGGGGCCGGTGAACGATTCTGCCACGGGCCCAAAGGCTTGTCCGTTGAAACGAAACTCGTCTGTGTGGCCGCTGTGCAGCCAGCGCAGAACGTAACGGTCCTTATCCATCGCCTGGTACACGAGGCCGGCTTGAAGAACGGCAGGCGAAGACGCATAGATTCGGCCAGGCTCGATCGCAATTTGCTCCCAGCGTGCGGCGGGCTCTTCGAGGTAAGCAGTCAGCCGTCGATGCGCCGAAATCGCTGCAAAAAGCATGACGCCCAGCGCGAGCGCGAGTCCCGGCGCAGGTCGGATCGACTTCCATAGTGGGAAACCGACAACCAGGAATAAAGCCAGCAAGAGCCATACCTTTGGAAAGAATGAGCTCCATGCCGGTCGCAGAGGAATTGTCAGCAAGATCCAACAGCCGATCAAAAGAATCCTGAGCTCCAGCCGGGCGTCCTTTAGAAGCAAGGCGACCGGAAGGAGCAGCAGGAGGTACGTGTAAACGCCGGCGTTCGGCGAGACAAGAATAACGGCCAGCGAAAACCACGCAAAAGAACGATGCTCGTCTTTCGATTTGGCAATCGCCAAAAGTGGTGCGAGAAGCAGGAGCGCGGTGAGCGCCGGGCGTAGAAAGAAAAAGACTGCAGGAGCATTCCAAAGCGGATGAGGATTGAGCTCCGGCTCCCCGACGAACAGACGCCTGAGCAATGTACATAAGGTTCCGTTAAGGCTGCTATACGGATCGATCGTTTCGCCTTCGAGCGAGCGTGGCAAAATGTGCGCGGCGAAGTTATAGATGTCGCCAAATCCGAATATCGCGACGGCGAGGACAATCGACAACACAATCCCTGCCGCCATCGCCGCAGCCGCTCGCCAGCGCCGCCTGACACAGAGATAGATCAGGTAAGGAGCGCCGTAGAGTTTTAGCGCAAACGTGATGGCGAGAAGGAGCCCGCTCGCCACCGGCGCTCGTTCCAGAAAATAGAGCGCCGCCGTCATCAGAAACAGAATCAGAACGTAGTATTGGCCGAGGAGGAAATTGGCGTGAAGAGTGCCGAAGCCAAGAAACGCCAGAAGAACGATTTGAGACAGCGCAAATGATGTCAGGCGCGCGAGCATGAGGAGCGAAGCCGCCAGGAGCACGGCGTTAAAGCACAACCAGATGCGCTTGGCGTTCTGTATGGGCAGGCTGCTGAGCGGGAGCAGCGGAAGCATCGCCAACGGTGTCTGCGGGACATAGGCTCCGAGTTGGAAATTGCCGACGCCGGCGTAATTCATTTCCCGTTGAAACCAAGTCCAGTCGTAGTAGTTCCTGAGCGGCTCTGCCTTTCGTACGAGCGCGGCAGCGGTGTAGTAATTCGGGAAATCGGAAGCGGCGCGCGTCCAACCGAAACGGAAGCTGGTCGCCAGGAAAAAGAGACAGGCGAGCACAGCCGCAGTGCGCGTCCAGAGAGTAAGGTTGTAACCCCAAGGGACTCGGCGCACGGTCATTCGCTTGGCATTATGCACCGCGGCGTGAGGCGCTGTCCGTCCCTTGGCTACTCTTTTACATTTTGTTTACAGGTTTTCGGGAGGCTCCGCTCAACCGGCACGCGTGAGCCGTTCGATAAGCGCGCGATGTTGCGGAAATTCGGCAGCAAGCGAAGTTCGCCGGGCGATTTCGAAGTCGGCGAAATCGAACCCGGGTGCGACCGTGCAGCCGACCAGCGAATAAGAGTGCGGATTTTTGACGTGCGAAGCAAACCAGCATCCGGCCGGCACTACGGCCTGGAATTCCTCACCAGCTTCCGGATGATTGCCGACGAGAATTTGCGAATGGTCGCCTGTGGGATCGATGACCTCAACTGTCAGCGTACTGCCGGCATAAAAGTGCCACATCTCGTCCGAAGCGATCCGGTGAAAGGCGGAAAAGTTTTCGCCATCGATCAGAAAGTAGATCGCGGTCGAAGCATTACGGTCCCCTCGGAACGGACCATGCAGCGCCGATTTTTGGATGCGCAGCGGGGCGCGATATGTCTCGCGATAGAAACCGCCTTCCGGATGGGGCTTGAGACCAAGCTTGTCGATCCAGTAGCGAATCTCGTCCATGTCAGGCGTGAGCCGATTTGGCTTTGGGAGACGGAAGCGGTGCGTGCTGGCGACCGATAAGGAGAATGGCTGCTCCCGCGAATAAAACCGCGAGTGCGATCCATTGGGTCAAAGAAAACGGTCCTACCAGGGACTGCTCATGCTCGCGGAAGAATTCGATGATGAAGCGGGCCGCCGAATAGAGCACCATATAGAGGCCGATGACCTGCCCGGCCGGATGACGCTGCGTCGCGCGACGATAGAGGACAGCGAAAATGATGAGGTCCGCCGCGGATTCATAGAGTTGAACCGGGTGAAGCGCTTTATCAAGCGGCACGGGGGCGGCAAAATCGGAGCGAAACCGCACGCCCCACGGAAGAGTGCACTCCTTACCCCAGCAACAACCGGCCGCAAAACAGCCAAGGCGTCCGATTGCCTGTCCTACAGCGACTCCTGGAGCGAATATATCCATGGTGCCGAGGACAGGTAACTGCTGCTTGCGTATATAGAGGGCCGCGACCAGGAGCGCCACAAGAAATCCCCCGTGAAAGACGCCCGCTGCCTGCAAAGTTTCGAGCGTGAAGATCTGCCCGGGGTTCCTTAGGTAGTCGCCCAGATCGAAGAGAAACATGAATAGTTTCGCGCCGACGATGCCCGCCATCGCGCAGTAGATCGCCAGATTTGTGATCTTTTCGGGCGGAAAACCGCGCAGGCGAGCGAGACGCAACGTGCTCGCAAGACCAGCGAGAAAACCAAGCGCCACCAAAACGCCATAGGTCGGAAGATAAAACGATCCGATGCTGATCAGTTTGGGGAACATGCTTTTACTTGTGAGTCCGCTTTAGGCGGTTGACCAGGCGATGGTGGCCTGGAAGCAGTTTTGCGGCCAGAGTACATGAGTTCGATCAGCAAAAGAGCCGCACCGACGGTAATGGCGCTATCTGCCACGTTGAAGGCCGGAAAAGACCAGTTACCGCGATACACTTCGATGAAATCAGTTACGGTGCCGCGAAACAATCGATCATAAAGGTTTCCCGCCGCACCACCCAGAATAAGAGCCAAAGCCGCGCGGGCGAGCGGACTGGTAAAGGTAGCCCGCCGGCCCCAGAGCGCAGATACAACGAATATCAGAACAAAGGCCGACACACCTATTAAGATGCCGCCGCGCAGCCACCGGTTGCCCTCGGCCAGAATGCCGAACGCGGCTCCTGGATTTTCCGTATGGATGATACGGAGCCAGCCTGGAATGACCGGGTAATTGTCAAGCGAGGTCATGGTGTGGCGTACCGCGATTTTCGACCAGCGATCGCCTACTACAATGAGCAGCGAAAGCAGAAATGGAGCCAGGCGGTTCAACATCCTGAGCAACTCTGCGGCAATTTAATCTTCAACCCCCGTCAACACGGCGGCACACGCAGCACAAACCGTTGGAAATTCCGGATTCGCACCCACGTCGGTGGTGAATTTCCAGCACCGCTCGCATTTGTCCCCGCGAGCACGATCGACGGATACGGTGAGCCCTTCCCCAGGCTGCGATTCAAGCTCGACCTGCGAAACGATAAACCATCCCGGCAGTTCCGAGGCATGACGTTCGAGTAGGGGTTGCAGCTCGCCACCCGCCGAAAGTGAGACGCCAGCTTCGAGTGAAGAACCGATGATCTTGTCGTCGCGTGCCGTATCGAGAGCCTTCAAGACCTGATCGCGCACCGGAACGAGTTTGTCCCAATCAGCGGCGCGGGCGCGCAATTCGGGAGACAGACCGTCTGTTAATGCGGCAGCCGCGGGAAAACTGGCAATGTGAACACTCTCCATGTCCTCTGTGCCCGCTTTCATGTGCTTCCAGACTTCTTCACACGTAAAAGAAATAAGCGGCGCCAGCAGCCGCACCAGCGCCGAGTTCATCCGATAGAGCGCCGTCTGCGAACTGCGGCGCGCGACCGAGTTCGGTCCGGCAGTATAGAGTCGATCTTTCGCTACGTCGAAATAAACTGCGCTGAGATCGGTAGCCGCGAAATCGTAAACAGCCCGATAGACCTTATGGAACGCATACTCCTTGTAGAACTCGAGGCAGCGGGCGACGAGATCTTCGGCGCGTGTCAGAATCCAGGCATCGATACCAAGCAGCGCATTGCCGGCTACGCCTTCACTGGCAGGGTCGAAGGGGCCAAGGTTCCCAAGCATCCAACGGAAGGAATTGCGCAGCTTCCGGTAAGCCTCGGACAACCGGTCCAGAATCGTTTCGGACATTCGAACGTCCTCGGTGAAATCGACCGACGCCACCCAAAGGCGCAATATGTCCGCGCCTTTCTTGCTTACGATTTCTGCCGGTTCGATGACATTACCAATCGATTTCGACATGGCGCGGCCATGAGCGTCAAGAGTCCAACCATGCGTGGCACACTCGCGGTAAGGCGCTTCATTCTTCAGCCCTACGCCGATCAGAAGAGAACTGTGGAACCAACCTCGGTATTGATCGCCGCCTTCCAGATACATGTCCGAAGGCCAGGGGAGGCCGTTCTGCTGAGTGAGAACAGCGAGATGGCTCGAACCGGAATCAAACCAAACATCGAGGATGTCGGTCTCTTTGCGAAACTCCTTGCCGCCGCACTTGCCACAGGTGTGGCCTTCTCCCATGAGTTCGATAGCGCTCTTTGAATACCAGACGTCGGCTGTGTGCTGGCGAAATTCGGCGACCACATGCTCGAGAACCTGTTTGTCGGTGAATGGTTCGCTGCACGCCTCGCAATAAAAAACGATAATGGGCACGCCCCAGACGCGCTGCCGCGAGATGCACCAATCCGGACGCATCGCGATCATGTTCGACATGCGCTCCTCGCCCCACGAAGGGTGCCACTTCACCTGTTTGATCGCTTCGAGAGTACGGAAACGCAGCGTCTCGCGGTCCATGCCGATAAACCATTGCTCAGTGGCGCGGAAAATGACCGGGTTGTGGCAGCGCCAGCAGTGCGGGTAGCTATGTTCAAAGCGCGCCTGCGACGCGAGTGCGCCGTGAGCTTCGAGAAGCTTAATAACCAGGGGATTACTCTCCCAGACCGTTTTGCCGAGAAGCAGGTCGGGCAGTTTTCCAGGAGCACCCTCGGCCTGGAAGATTCGTCCAGCGGCATCGACGGGACAATAGACGGGAATTCCATACCGCTGGCAGATAACGAAGTCGTCCTGCCCGTGTCCGGGCGCGGTATGTACCGCACCGGTTCCCTGTTCGAGGGTGACGTGATCGCCGAGCAGGCCTGGCGAGTCACGCTCGAGAAACGGATGTCGAAATACGGCCCGTTCGAGTTGTGTTCCAGGGAAACGCGCGATTACGGTCTGGTCCCAGCCAAGTACTTCCGCGACCTGGGGGAGGAGCCCCTCGGCGACAATCGTGACCCCTTCAGGAGTGTCGACCGCTACATACTTAAACTTCGGATTGAAACTGATGGCGAGATTCGCCGGAATGGTCCAGGGCGTGGTTGTCCAGATTAGTACGTAGACATCGCGGCCGGCGAGAGAAGGATCGAGCGCGGCTGGATCGGACGTCAGCTTGAACCGGACGTAAATCGTCGAGCTGGTGTGGTTCTCGTATTCAACTTCGGCCTCGGCAAGTGCAGTACGGTCGTGCGTACACCAGTGCACGGGCTTCAAACCCTTGTAGACGTACCCGCCATGGAGAAAATCGACGAACGCCTGCGCGATGATCGCTTCGTATTCTGCGCTCATCGTGAGGTATGGATCTTCCCAACGCCCCAGAACTCCGAGCCGCTTGAATTCAGCGCGATGAATATCGACAAATTTAGCGGCGTAGGCGCGGCAGGCGGCGCGAATCTGTGCGCCCGTCATGGAGGCTTTCCGTTTGCCTAATTCGCCATCGACCTTGATCTCAATCGGCAAACCGTGACAGTCCCAACCAGGCACATATGGCGAGTCGAAACCGGCCATCGATTTGGATTTGACTATGAAATCCTTGAGGATTTTATTGAATGCCGTGCCCAGATGAATGTTGCCGTTCGCGTAAGGCGGGCCATCGTGCAAAACGTATTGCGGGCGTCCGGCGCGAGCTGCTCGAATCCGATGATAGAGCTTCGTCTCTTCCCAGTGCGCAAGCATTTTGGGCTCGGCAGTGGGCAGATTTGCCTTCATCGAAAAGTCGGTCTTCGGCAGGTTGACCGTCTTTTTCAGGTCAACGGAAGTAGCACTCATGGAATGATTTCATCGTAGCGAACGGCGCAAATCGGATGGACCGCGATACCGCCAATATCAGGAATGTACCTTGAACCGACCGCCATGGTAGGCTAAGCTCCATTTATTGGAGGGCGACGTGGCAAGGCTCACGCGAGTGGTAGTGATGCCTCTGTTGTATCTGATAGCGATCCTCCTGCCGTTCGCTCTCGACAATGCCACTGAGTTTGCGGAACACCTTCCCGGATCTCTCCGGGCAAAGCTCGAAACGCTGAGCAGCCGTTACCAAAATTGGTCTGCGGGTCCGCGTCCGCTCGAGGCTCGCTATACAGCGTTAGTGACATTCACTGAGGAGTCCCTTCCTTCGATAATTGGCAATGCCTGCAAGCAGCGTGATCTCGTGCGGCACCTTCTTCCCCGCCTGGCAGATTTCGGCGCTTCAGTGGTCGTAATCGACTTGTCATTCGGCCGCGACTCCTGCCCTGAAGGCTCGCCCGAGTCAACCGGATTGATTCGTGTTCTCGAAATGACGGAAGACCAAATCCCCATAGTGATCGGCCAGGCCTCCAAGAGGCTCGACGATCTTGAAGAAGAAGAGGCGGTTGCCTTTCGTAAACGTGGCATGCCTTCCAACGGACTTCTGCTGCGGCCTCTCGTAGAGTTGTCGGATTCAAGTAAGCCCAAAATTCACGTGGGACTGCTTCAGATCAATGCAGACGTCCAGAAGATTCCTCTCGAGTGGCCGGCCTACGTCGAGGAGAATCAGTCACCGGTTGACGTGGGCCCGAAACCTTCTCTGGCTCTCGAAGCGGCCCGTACATACCGCCAGACCTTTCCCGAAGGTACGAGGGAACTGGACCGACTTGTCAGCAGCGGGCTCCATCCGTTTACTCATTTGTTACCCATGCGCAAACAGATTGTTGTCAGCGCAGCCGACTTGCTTTGCGGCACCGGTTTCGAACTGGAAGGCAAACCTGTGTGTAACGGGGCCGGGGCCGAAGAGCACGCACGTGAGCAGGTTCGCGGGAAGATCGCAGTTGTCGGCTGGGCTAAGGTCACGAAGGACATGTGGAAAACACCGGTCGGCGCCATACCGGGTGTGGCGATGCAAGCAAACTTTATCGAGTCATTGTTGGATTCGCGCGCCCTCAAACCCATTTCCTACTGGTGGCAAGTGGCAATCAGTTTGCTCTGGTTCGGTTCGATCGAAATTACTTTTTTGTTCTGGCCCGAGCGAGCCTTGATTACCGCCCCCTTGATCATGCTGACGGTTGCGTTTGTCATCTATTACGTTGCTGTCGTCAACCTCGGCTTGTACCTGGCGCTGTTACCGCCCAGCGTCGCCGCCTTATTGCTGCGCTTCTGGCATCATTGGTTCGAGCGGCTGCGCAAGCAACGCAAAGACAAGCCGGATGAGAAGAATGATCTCCTGAAGAAGGAGGACGCCTTGAAGACCCCTGAGGCGCACGCCGAACCTTCGGAACTCGGTCTTTCCCAATGACTGCGCTATGGCACGACTGAGCAGCATCATATCGGCTTGGCTGATCTGCCTCCAGTTAGCAGTGAATGCGCAGACCAACAACCAGACGGCACATCCTGCGACCGAAACATCCACCTCGTCGACGCCAGTGAAACCAAAACAGGTCACGACGCCGGCTCCCGCAACCGGAACACCCTCCGGAATCAAGTCGAACACACCAGGGGGAGACGCCGGCCTGGAAGCGAAGGGGCCCAAGCCGAAGGTACTCATCCTCGCGTTCAGTTACGGGTCGGTCAAGACCCAGGTCGACGCGGTCTTTGGCACGGATCAGGACATTGGCCGCGGCATTTCAGATTTACTGACAAGCCAACTGATCCGCGACGGGAAATATCAGGTTATAGATCGGGATAAGCTGCAGCAGATTCTGAAGGAACAGAACTTTTCCGCTAGTGCGCGGGTGGATCCGACAGCAGCCGCGAAAATTGGCCGCCTGCTCGGTGTTGATGCAGTCGTCATCGGCGATGTTACGCAATTCGGAAAGGACCAGCGGAGTAGTTTAGGACACGGATGGTCCGGGTTTGGTTTAGGTGGTGTCGGAGCCCGCAAATCGAAGGCCGTCGTTGAAGTGACTGCTCGCGTAGTCGATGTGAACACGGGCGAAATCGTTGCTTCTGCCAGCGGGCGCGGGGAGTCTACGCGTTCGGGAACCGATCTTGTCGGCGCAAAAACATCCGCTTCGGCTACTCGCGCTAGTGACATGTCGAGTTCGGGCTTCGGCGAGACCATACTTGGTGAAGCGGTAAACGGATCGGTCAAGAACCTGGCGCAAGAGCTTGACGTAAACGCGAGAGTTCCTTAGCGGGCGGTCGAGGTCAAAGCAGGCCACCAGTAAACTTTAAGGCAGGTCGAGAAGCGGACAGCCCGTCATCGCGCCTGCTGGCGAATACCGGGCCGCAGCCCGGCTCTCATTCCTGTCGGAGCGCAATCATTGGATCTACGGCAGCGGCCCGTCGCGCCGGTATGCCGGCAGCTAGAGCCGCAGCAAAGCAGAAAATGCTGACAGCGGTAATCACTACTGCGGGATCGAGCGTCTTGATCCCGAAGAAAAGCGAGCGCAGGCCTACCAACAGAACTCCGGAAGCGAGCAGCCCGGCAAGCAAGCCGGCACCCAGGAGAACAACGACATCGCGAAAAACAAGCGAGACCAGTTGTCCCTGGCGCGCGCCCACAGCGCCGCGAATGCCAAGCTCTTTCGTACGGCGAGCGACCGAGTAACTCAGGAGTCCGAAGAGGCCGATAGCGGCCAGCACTAGACCCAGCAGCGCAAATGTGCCGCCGATGCCGGCCAGGACTTTCTCCTTTAAGATGGTTTGTCCAACGACCGTTTCAAGCGGCGTTACCGTCGCGACGTGCATACCGGACCCGAGGTTTTTGGTTTCGCGAGCAACGAACTGAGCCAGGGTGCTTAGAGGTAGGTCGGATCGGATGTACAGCGCGAAATCGTTTCGGCCTTCGAGCGGCACGTATATAAGGGGCTGCGGGCCGGTGTGAAGATCGCCGTAGCGAGAATCGGCCGCTATCCCGACGATGCGATGCCGGATTCGATTCGTCTTTTCGGGCCGTTCAAATACTCTGTTGAGTCCCCCTTCTGTGGAAAGATACTTTCTTTCGAACGCGCGGTTCACGATTGCAGGTACCGGATTCATGCCGCCGGCCTCTTGAGGTGTGAAATCGCGTCCCGCGAGCAAGGGCGTTCGCAAGGTCGTGAAATAGCCGGGGGAAACGTTATAGAAGAGTTCTTCACGCTCCGATGGGGCGTGGCCTGGAATCAGAATCTGCTCGGTCCAGGCAGTTCCGCCAAAGATCGACCAGGCTGCAATAGCTGCGGCTCGAACGCCTGGGAGAGTCGCGGCGCGGTGCTGAATTTGATCCATCAGCGCCCGGCGCTTTGCCTCAGGGCCCGCTTCGTCGACCATGCTAAACACGGTTACCGAGCGAGGATCAAAGCCAGGATTGACCATGAGAAGGTTTCGGAGGCTAAACAGGAAACTGGTCCCGGCCATCAGGAGACAAAAAGCAAAAGCGACCTGCACGCCGACGAAGAACCGTCCCATATTGAGCTTGTGCGACTGGCCGCTTGCCCGACGCAACACGAGCATCGGCTCCGTACGCGAAGCCTGCCATGCCGGCAGCAGGCCAAATAGTACAGTGGCCAGCGTTGTTATAGCGGCGCAGAAAAAGAAGATCCGCGCATCACTGATGAGCGAGAACTGCACGGGATTATCGCGCGTCGAAAGAATGCCAACCAGAGCGGGCGCGGTAACTCGGCCAATCAGCCAGCCGAAAACCCCAGTGAATAGCGAGAGCACCATGCACTCTGTGAGCAGCTGACGTACGAGGCGTGAACGACCGGCGCCCACCGAAATGCGCATGGCCATCTCAGGGGCTCGCGCGGCGGAACGCGCAAGCAGCAGGCTCGCGATGTTGGCACACGCTATAAGCAGGATTCCCGCAGCGACGCCCAGCACAATCCAGAGGGGGCGAGAGAAACTGACGCGAAACTGAGAAGTGCCTGTCGAGGCCGAGTGAACACGCAGTTGCATTGTGGCGTACTGCCGGCGGATCGCCGGAGACATGGACGGGTGACGCTTGATCGCCTCAATGCTGAAAGAGAGCAGGATCGGTTGCAGACGTTGCTGAAGCAGCCGTTGGTTAGCACCCGCAGCAAGACGCCCGGTGATGCTGAAAAAGCTCCAACCAGCCTGAACCAGCGCTTCCGGGTTGTACATAGCGACCGGTGTCCAGATATCCACCAACCGCCCGGGCTCCACGCCGAAAAAGCCTTTGCGGGCGACACCGATGATCTGAAAGCGGCGGTCATTTTGAAATTGCTGATCGCCAAACCGAATGGTTTTGCCAATGATGTCCGCCTGTCCGGAGTAATGACTCTGCCAGAAATCGTAACTGAGGACCGCGTAAGGTGCGGCCCCTACCTTGTTGTCGCTTTCGAGAGAGAACAGCCTGCCGAGAGCAGGAGTGACTCCAAGTATGTCGAACGTATCCGCGGATAACCATTGCTGCACAACTTTGCGTCTTGGAGAATCGGGACCGCCCTCCTGCAGCTCGCTGACTCCTGCAAATCCAGTGAGCGCAAGACGCGCCGTTTCGCCGGCTGCGCTTCGAAAGGCTTGATAGACGGGATAACTGAAGGCAGGGCTTTCTTCGGCGGACTGTGACCCGGGCTCCTGAATCTCCGGCAGGGCAAAAGTGACGAGCTGTTCAGGATGCGGCAGGGGCAGTTTCCGGAGTATCGCCGCGTCAATAATCGAGAAAATCGCGGTATTAGCCCCAATCGCGACACTTAGAGACAGAATTGCTGTGAGGGTGAAGGCCGGGCTCTTTCGCATGCCGCGCCACGCATAGCGAGCATCCTGGAAGAAGCCTTCGAGGGTTGAAGAGAGACGCGCCTCCCGGCTGCGTTCGCGGATCAGTGTGGCGTTGCCAAAACGAAGAGACGCCTGACGACGAGCCTGATCAGCATTCATTCCTTTGGTGGCTAGGTCGGCGCTTCGGCGGGCGAGATGATCCTCGAGTTCCTCCGCAAGGTCTTTGTCGAGCCTTCCCGGGCGAAGAGCGTTGCGTAGTCTGGAGTACCGGGACATGGAAATTCCTCCTATTCTGATCTCACGCGTAACGAAGAACGCGGGCCACACCTCCCGAAAAGCTCTTCCAGCGTTCTGTCTCCGAAACGAGCTGTTTACTGCCGGCTCGAGTCAGGTGGTACATGCGGGCGCGACGCCTGTTCTCCGTCATCATCCACTCGGCTGAGATCCAACCCGTTTCCTCCATCCGGTGGAGTGCCGGATAGAGCGAGCCTTCTTCCACGTGGAGGGCCTCGTCAGAGAGTTCCTGAATAGCGTTTGCTATTCCGTAACCGTGGATCGGACCGCGTTTTTCGAGCACAGTCAAAATCAGGAGGTCCAAAGCGGTTTGTGCGGAGTGTCTGGGAGGAAGGGCCATATAATAAGTCCGCTAGGGTAGCAGCCTTAGTATAAGCGATAAAAGCCTACCCGCCAAGTACGATGAGAAATGCGATTCGTTTTGCTGCTCCTCGCTGGCGGTCTTCTCTGCGAGGCCAGGACGTACAGCCTCGATGCCACGCCGCAAACCATCTGTTGGGGCTATTACTGGGCCAAAGCGAACCCGGCGTTAAAGATACACTCGGGCGACCTGGTCAAGATTCAGATCGTTTCGGGTAATCCCGCTCGCCTCGCAGCGGCGGGCGCGAAACCGGAGGACATCCAACCTGCCCTCAAGGCGATATATGAAAAGGTGCCAGCGAGCGAAAAGGGCCCCGGAGGTCACCTTCTCACGGGCCCGGTGTACATCGAAGAGGCGCAACCAGGCGACGTTCTCGAGGTGCGGATTCTCAAAATCGATCTCGACATGCCATATGCTTACAACAGTTTTGGCCCGACTTCCGGTGTCCTGCAAGATGATTATCCTTATCAACGCACGAAAATCATCCAGCTCGATCCTTCGCGCAATGTGGCGAACTTCGGGTCCGGAATCGTGATTCCGCTCCATCCTTCTCTTTGGCAGTATGGGCATTGCGCCTCCGGGTGACGCGAAGCTAAACAGCGCCCCACCATGGATTCACGCCGGCAATATGGACAACAAGGAACTGGTAGCCGGCACCACTCTTTACATTCCGGTTCACCAGGCAGGCGCTTTATTTGAAGCGGGCGATGGGCATGCCGGAATGGGTAATGGCGAGATCGATGTTACGGCCATGGAAACATCGCTTACCGGGACTTTTCAATTCGTCGTGCACAAGGGCGTCTCGCTGCGCTGGCCGCGCGCGGAGACACCGACCGCCTACATCACCATGGGCTTTAATGAAGATCTCGACAGAGCCACCAATCTCGCGATTCATGAGATGCTAGATTTCCTGATCGAGGAGAAGCACTTGAGCCGCGACGATGCCTATATGCTGGCCAGCATTGCGATTGATTTCGAAATTACTCAGCTTGTGGACGGCAAGAAAGGGGTGCATGCTTTATGCCCCAAGGCAATCTTTGCCGAGGCGGGACGCCGGCCTATGCTGGCGGCCCAATAGCGCCGCTGCTCCGGGCGTTGTACAATTGCCGCCGTAACCCTCACTATAAGGAGTAATCAACTTGTCACTTAAAGAATCGTTCACACCGGAAGAGTGGTCCGCAGTTACTTCCGCTCCCCAGACCGTTGCCACCGCTGTCATGATGGCCGGCTTCAGCGGGCTCGGCGGAACGACTAAGGAAGCTCTCTCTTTCGCCAGCTCCCTCGCTCAAGGAGAGAATTCGTCGAGCCCTCTGATTAAGGAAATTGCTGCCCGCGACGAAATCATGGCTGCGCAGACCGGATTGCGCGCCAAAACTTCAGGGCTCGATCCGAAGCAGTTCAAACAGCAACTGAATACGATGGCCGTGGATGAAGCGAAGCAAGCCCTTGCGATTGTCGAGCGTCATTCGCCTGCTGAAGTAGCGGCTTACAAGCAATGGCTGATGGATATCGCCCAAAATGTCGCGAATTCGGCCAAAGAAGGCGGTTTTCTAGGCTTCGGAGGCGAGCGCGTGAGCGAAGGAGAACGCCAGACGCTTAGCTTGCTCTCGGAGGCTTTGGGCATCAAAACGCAGAACGCGTCAGCCTGACGAGATTTCAGTATCGTTCCCAGCCTGTCCCCTCAAACGTTGGGAGGAACAGTTCTGGATGCAGGATCTCTGCGAAGATCTGTAAGGATTCCACCAGGCGCGGACCCGGGCGGTTCATGAACTGATTGCCATCGCAGAGAAAGATCCTTCCTGATCGGACCGCCTTCAATTCGTTCCAGCCGACCCGCTTCCGGAGCCCTTCGGCTTCCAGCCGGGTTCGCGCCAAATCGAACCCGCAGGGGAGCGCGATAAGGACATCCGGATCAGTATCCAGGACCTCCCGCCACTCCATCCACGGCGAGTGCTGCCCGGCTAAGCCGAATAAATTTTTGCCGTTGGCCATCTGAATCAGTTCCGGAACCCAATTGCCCGCGGCCATCAGAGGATCCAGCCATTCGATTGCCGCTACCGTTGGACGGCCGGAAGACTTGCCGCATCTCATTTCAATCGCTTCCATCCGGCTCTTGAGTGTGGCGATAAGATCCTCGCCAGCCTCCGCGACTCCGCACTCTCTTCCGACGCGCCGGATGTCTTGCCAGACGTCGCCCAGGGAAAAAGCTTCGAGCGGAATGATACGGGCTTCTGTCCGCAGGTCGGCCTGCAACGCTTTTTCGACATCGTCGAGGCTCACCGCGCACACCTTGCACTGAGTCTGCGTGATGATGTGCGTCGGCTTGAGTTCTGCAATTTGCTGCGAGTTCAGTTCGTAAACACTGAGCGCGTGGGATAGCCGTTTTTTCACGAGCTGGTCGATCTCTTCGCTGTTGCCATCTACCGGGAAACTGGGATGACTGCACACCGGGAGACTCAGCACCTCCGGCGGAAAATCGCATTCATGAGAACGGCCGATCTGGAACTTGCCAAGGCCGAGCGCGTGTACGATTTCGGTTGCGCTCGACAGCAGCGGCAGAAGCCTTAGGTTGTTCACATGGCCAGTGTAGACCGAAAATCAAAAAAGCCCGGTTTACGGGCCTTTTTTGAAAATTTAATGCTCAGGGAAGCAGGTCGGGTGGGCTTTAAGTTGGGCTTTCTGGAGTCTTGCTATAGGTTGGTCTTACTGCTGCGGGATTGAAGGCGGAACGACCTTTGGCCTCCCTGAGCGCTAATTCTCATTACGCGCTAAAGATATGCACACTCATTGCCAAACAGGAAGTCACCTTTTTCCGTGCTTTTCCCGATTGTCTGCTTCAACAGCGGCACGCAGGTTTTACATGGCAGGTAAGTTTGTCAGCAAGAACACCTTCAGTCTGAGAACGCAATGCTACCAAAACTGAGAGGGTAAGCCAGCCCACCACTAGGGCTGTTGCGGTAACTTTTCGGGAAGCTTCGACGGGCGGGTCACTTGCCCGGTTTGAGCTTCTCCGAGAGAAACATGGTTCACCTGAAGCGTGGTGCCAAGGGTCTGGTCGAGCGCGAGGCGTGCATTGCTGTATGCAACCAGCGCGGCGACTTCAGATGACTGGGCGGTGGCCAAGTCGCGCTGCTGCTGAACCACCAAAAAGGTAGTCGAGGCACCCAGCTTGAATTTCTTCTGCTCCGCGTCGAGGAGCTGTTCGTTCAGCACGCGGCTTCTGACGGCAGCCTGATAACGCACTCTTGCCTGCTGCAGGCCGATCGATTGATTCGATACGTCGACCGCCACCTTATTCAGGTCCTTACGCATGGAGACCTCCTGCTGCCGCATCGAAAGCTGGTCGATCGCGTAATCGGCTTGAGTAGAGCGGTTGCGTAGCGTCGGTCCGAAAAAGACCCCGGCATTCTGAGTCGGAAAGTTGCGTCGCACCATTTGGCCGAGCGCGGTGCCGATGCCACCAACGAAATACTTGTCGGCGAATTCGCAAATCTGTCCCGGACTTCCTCTTCCGGGCGGACAAGGTCCAAATCCGGGCGGAATGGCATTCTGACCGCTCCCTTGTGGAATCTGGCTTGGATCGATCGGGTATGGGGTCGAGGTTCCTGAAAGGCCCTGAGTTTGCGCGTTAGCGAAGCCAACCAGAAGGGGCAGAACCGCATTCGAGGTATTCAGCGCGTTCAACTGGAGGTTGGTCATGTTCATTTTTTCGCCTTGCAAGTCGACTCGATTTGCCAAAGCTGCATCGATCATCTGTTTCATCGGCGGCAAATCGTCCTGGTCGGGAACAATAATGCGGTCCAGGGGAATGATGTCGGCTTCGGCAATGAGCGGGTCCGCCAGGCCGTCGCGGCTGAGGACGTTTTTTAGGGATACTTGTTGCTGCAACAGAGTAGTCTCGGAAACCACGAAGTCCTGCTGGCTGGTCGCGAGCTGTGCCTCGGCGGTCGTGACATCGATAGGAGCCATCGTGCCGATCTCGACCTGCTTCCTGTTGTTGTCGTAAAACTGCTGGGCGACGTTCACGGCGCTCTTCTTGGCGCGCACGTCCTCGTAGTCTGCGGCCAGACCGTAATACAGGTTCAACACGTTGGCCACGGCGCCCATGACCTCTGTCTGAAATGTCAGGTAGTCGATCTTAAGGCTATTTTTGTTGATATTGATCGTCCGGCTATTGAGCGCGACGCCGAACCCGCTCAACAGGTTGTGCTGGATGGACAAGGTCGCATAGACACCGTTTGTGGGGTTGAGTACGTCCGAGAGAACGTTCTCCTGAAGATAAGAGTCGTTGTAAGTCAGACTGACAGTTCCGCCTGTGATCAAACCTTGGGAAATCGATTCGGTGTAGTTGTGCTTGCTCTGGATGTAATTTCCGGTGCCCGTTTGCGATGTGTTTGCCTGGGGCAGTGACAGGTGAGCATAGGACATGGTGTGCTGAAAGACCGGATCCAGCACCGGAGTAACCGAACCGACCTGGGTAATCGACGCATTGCTGCTGCTTGTTGAGGTGGAACTGCTCGCGCCGCCGCTCACGCCGGCTGCCTGCTGGCTTCCCGCCACTCCTTGCCCGCTGGCTACCGATTGCGATTGTGAAGAACCGCTCGGCACGCCGGGTAACGTACCTCCCGCCTCCGCCCGCTGAATATTCCAGACGCCGAGCAATGGATTGTAGCGATCGATTTCGAGATCTATATTGTTCTCGAGGGCCAGCGCAATGGCATCCTGGGCAGTAAGGTAGATCTTTCCTCCACGAATAAGATCGCGGAGCCGCGGGGAATTCCCTTTGCGTATCGGGGGGATGGTAGCCGCTAAATACGGCCTGACGAACACGAACCCGTGCGGCTTTTCGGGCGCAATTTCCTGCTGCTGCGCCCACACGTACTGGAAAGCGCACAACCAGCACAACAGAATGGAAATCGACTTCTTCATTGTTTAGGCTCCGCGTTTGTCGGGGTCGGCGCAGGCAAGTTCGCGGGCAGCACCGACTTGCGCGTCACACGACCGGAGAGGGCTTCGTCGATCGAAATGTGATTCACGTCGAGAGTGGTCCCCAGCGATTGATCGAAGGCTATACGCGCGTGGCTGTAGTTCGCAAGCGCGGTAGTTTCCGCGCTCTCTGCCGTGGCCAGAGCTTGCTGGTCAGTCACCACCTGAAACACTGTTGAAGCACCCAATGTGTATTTCTTCTTATCCGCATCGAGCGTCTGCTGCTGTAAGATCCTTGCCTTAACAGCCGAATCGTATCGGACGCGGGCCTGGCGCAATCCGATCACAGCGTTTTGTACGTCGACTCGCACCTGATTTGTCGCTTTCTGCAGTTGCAGCTCAGCCTGCCGGATTTGCAGCGCGCTGGTCGCATAGTCGGACTGCGCCGCCCGGTTTCGTAACGGAATGTTGAGAGAAAGCCCGGCGGAGTAGCTCGGGTAGTTACGCCGGAATATCTGTGCGAGCATGTTGCCGTAGCCTCCAATCAGGAAGGGATCGGCGGTAAATGGCGAATCGAGCACTTCTTCCCCTGACAAGCCTCTATTCGTAAGGTCCACAAACGCTTGCAGGGTCGGCTTCAAACCGTTCTTCACTCCAACCAGGTTCATTTTCTGACTGTCAATGTTGATCTGGTCCTGGGCGATTTCGACGCGCCGGCTCATGGCTTCACTCACCAGCGCCGGGATCGCGTTGACGTCGTCCTTCTCGGGCACCGAAATCGTATCGAGCGGCACCACATGCACTTCCGCCAGAAGCGGGCTCGCTACTCCATTGCGGCTCAGCGCATTTTTCAGAACCGTTTCCTGCTGCAGCAGGTTGGTTTGCGAAATGAGAAGGTCCTGCTGACTCGTGTAGACTTGCGATTCGGCGCGCGTTACTTCAATGGGGGCGAGGGTGCCAATTTGCACCTGCTTTTTGTTGTCTTCGAAGAGTTGCTGCGCCGTTGTCAGTTCATCCCGCCGCGCTTTCAAATCCTGATTGAAACTAACCAAATCCCAGTACAGGTTGAGAACTGCCGACACCGTCGTAATGACCTGCTGCTTGAACTGCAGCGTGGAAACTTTTTCGTTGTTTTTCGAAACGCGAATGTTTCGTCCGATAACTGCCCGCCCGAACCCGTTCAGAAGATTTTGCTGAAACTGAAGATCGATGAAGCCGGAGCTGTAAGGGTTCGGATTGTAAAAGAAGCTGTTGTAGTTGTTGTGAGTACTGCCGAAGGTGAGCTGCCCAAATAGGCCGAAATCCGTGTACTGACTATAGGAGGCCTGGAATGTTCTCCCAGACTGGATGAGGGCCGTCGTCCCAGAGAGAGCCGTATTACTTTGAGGGCTGGTGTTGTGGTAGAAATTGGCAAATACGCCGATCGATGGATCGAGACTTGGAATCGTCGGTCCTAACTGAGTCAGAATACCGCCGCTCGAGCTGACTCCCGCCGACGCCGCAGTGGTCGCTCCGCCGCTCGCATTAAGGCTCACGCCGGTGGTACTGACGCTGGTGGGTCCTTGCGCCACACTCACCCCGACGTCTCTCAGTGGTCCTCCGCCAGTCGCGCGCAATGTGACTTCCTTGGTAAGCAAAGGCCCGTAACGCTGGATCTCGATATCGAGATTGTTCTCGAGCGCGAGCGCAATGACATCCTGCGCCGAAAGGTACAGGTTACCTGCCCGCACCAATGATTCTAGGCGGTCGGAATTTGCGAGATTAATGGGGGGAATTGTCGTCCGCTGATACGGACGGGTCAGCCAGCCCAAGCCGCCCTGCGGGCGTTCCACGCGAATCGCCTCTTGAGCCGGCAACAACCCTGCAGCCAAAAGGCAGCTGCACAGGATAGAAAAAAAGCACTTCAATCGTCTCATCTATATCGTCTAGAAACCTCATGTTCTAAGCGCCACGGGTATAAGTGGCGTCCCCCACTTAAGCGTTAGGAGTCACGCAATTTTGCCCGGTGCTAATGAGAACGACGGGCCTACTTGCCGGGTTCCCAGAGAAATCGCGAATCCTCATGGTACCTTGGACACGCGAGAGTGGATGGCAAAACGGTGCCCAACAGGACAGCTGGCCCTAAGCTGCTGATTTCGCAAGGGGTAAAGGACCGCCTGCAGCTGAGCGCGACGGCCGGACTGTTCGTTTTTGGGACGCCGCTACCCGCAACCAACACAGGCGCCCGGCCTTCAGGCTTGCGGCAAGTCGAGCACGCCCGCGTATATTTCGGCCAATTGCACTTTGCAGCCGATTGAACGAAGCTCGATGGAAGATTCGAGGCCGCGGTATTCGCGAAAGATCCAGCTAGAATCCGGCTGGCGCGCGTAATGCTCGACGTGCGGCGTGTCTTGATGAGTAAGGACGTATTCGTCGAGTGAAGGAATCTCGCGATAAAGCTCGAACTTCTTCCCGCGATCGTAGTCGGCTGTCGAAGGAGAAAGCACTTCGACGATGACTTTCGGATTCGTCAGAATGTCGGTTTCGCCTTGGTGAATCTGCGGCTCCCCGCAAACCACTGAGAGATCCGGATAGACATAGGCGCCGCGAGCAGAAATACGAACGCGCAGATCGGACGAAAATAGACGGCAGTTGCGGCCGCGCAGCTGAACGGTCAATTCGGCGCCCCAATTCGTAGGTATCAGCGCATGACGCGCCGAACCGCCGGACATGGCGAACATTTCGCCATCGACGAACTCGCTTCTGTATTCGGCAGCCCGATCGAGACGCAGATAGTCGTCTTCGGTGATTTTCGGAACCGATTGTGTCGCCACTTCCCACCTATTATCCTGCTATGCTTTCGGCTGAAATGCCGACCTCGATCATGGATCTGTTCGAACAAACGGGCGCTTATCTGCGGGGACATTTCCGCCTGACGAGCGGCCTGCACAGCGCTGAATACCTACAGTGCGCCAAGGTTCTCGCGCATCCGGTGTACGCCGAGCGGCTGGGACGCGAACTCGCTGAGAAGCTACGCCCGCTGCTCGACGGCTCTGGCATTTCGGCCGTGGTTTCCCCGGCGATCGGCGGCATTGTGATCGGCCATGAAGTGGCTCGCGCGCTGGAAACCCAGGCGATCTTTACTGAAAGGGATCCGAGTTCGAACGAAATGACACTCCGGCGAGGCTTCGAAATTTGTAAAGACGAACCCACCGTAGTGATCGAAGATGTCATCACCACGGGCGGCAGTACACGTGACGTCATTCGAGTTCTGCAGGCCGCCGGCGCGCGCGTGCTGGCTGCGGGATCGATTATTGATCGAAGTAACGGCCAGGTAGATCTGGGCTTGCCCCGGGTAGCTCTCGAAATGCTGAATCCGATTGCCTATGCACCGACGGACTGCCCTCTGTGCAAACAAGACATCCCTGTGGTAAAGCCGGGCTCGCGCCGCGCGTGAGAACTCTGCGGTTCCAGGTCGCTTACGACGGTACCGAATTTCACGGCTGGCAGGTTCAGCCGGGTTTGCCCACCATTCAAGGCACTTTAGAAGAGGTTATTGGCTCGATCGAAGGGAAACGCGTGCACGTCGAGGGATCCGGGCGCACCGACGCAGGCGTCCATGCCCTGCATCAGGTCGCCGCCGTACAGCTAGAAAACCCGATTCCTCCCAACAACTTCCGGCGCGCCGTCAACCGTCTGTTGCCGCGCTCAATCCGCATCAGCGGAGTTGAAAAAACGAACCCAAACTTCCATCCGCGCTTCGAGGCACGGCGCAAAACCTACGAGTACCGCATCTTTCGCGAAGAAGTCTGTTCGCCTTTTGAGCGCCATTATGTCTATCACTATCCATATTCGCTGAACGAAGCGAGCATGCTGGCTGCGGCTCCGCTACTCGAAGGGGAACATGATTTCACAGCGTTTACCGCTACCGATGAAACTGACGCACGGGGAGCGTCGAAGCGCCGAAGTATCTTCGTATCTGCTTTTGCCCGCAAGGAAAATACTTTGGTGTACTCCGTGACCGGCTCGGGATTTCTGAAACACATGGTTCGGAACATGGTGGGGGTCTTACTGGAAGTTGGAAAGGGAAATCTGGACCAAGGGGACCTGTTGGCTCGCCTCGAACCTGGTTCCGGGATTCGGCCAGGGCCCGCAGTTCCCGCGAGCGGCTTATTCCTGGTTTCTGTTGATTACGAATAGCGGGTGGTAATTGTAGGAACGAACATTCATGGCTTCGTTCCGAAAGATTCTGATAGCCAACCGGGGCGAGATCGCGGTCCGGATCATCCGCGCCTGCCGGGAGTTGGGCATCGCCAGTGTGGCGGTATTCTCCGAAGCCGATCGGGCAGCGCTGCACGTGCAGATGGCAGACGAAGCGGTCCCCATCGGACCCGCCAACTCCGCCGAGAGCTATCTTTCGACCGAGCGGATTCTGGAGGCCGCGCGCTTGACCAGCGCGCAGGCGATTCATCCAGGCTATGGTTTCCTCAGTGAGAATGCCGGGTTTGCGCGGGCCTGCGAACATGCCGGCATCAAATTCATCGGCCCGGGTTGGCGCTCGATCGAACGTATGGGGTCAAAAACCGCTGCCCGCGAAGTAGCGGTTTCAGTTGGAGCTCCGGTCGTTCCGGGATCAGGTGCGCTGACGAATCCGGAAGAGGCTCTCCGCACAGCGGTGGCGATCGGCTACCCGGTACTCTTCAAAGCATCGGCGGGGGGCGGTGGAAAAGGCATGCGCCGCGTCGATCGCGAAGGCGACCTGGCTGAGGCGATGCGTTTGGCGGCGAGCGAGGCGGAACGAGCCTTCGGTTCGGGCGAAATCTACCTCGAGAAGTTCATAGAACGTCCGCGGCATATCGAGATTCAGGTTCTCGGAGACGAACACGGCCATCTCATCCATCTGGGTGAACGCGAGTGCTCCATACAGCGGAGGCACCAGAAAATCGTGGAAGAGTCTCCTTCGCCGCTCGTGCTGGAACGGCCTGAGCTTCGCGACCAAATCGGCGAGGCTGCTTTGCGGATCGCTCGAGCCGCGCATTATTCGAACGCAGGGACGCTCGAGTTCCTGGCCGACCAGACCGGCAATTTCTACTTTCTCGAAATGAATACGCGGTTACAGGTCGAGCATCCGGTGACCGAGTGGGTTACTGGAATCGATTTGGTCGAGTGGCAGATCCGCATCGCGGCAGGCGAGCGTCTCACCCTGCAACAGGAAGAGATTCGCTGGAACGGATCGGCAATCGAGTGTCGCATCTACGCCGAAGATCCGGAGAATAATTTCTTTCCGAGCGTCGGGCGCATCAGCCAGTACATCGAGCCGTCGGGGCCCGGCGTGCGGGTGGATGCAGGCGTTTATGCCGGCTGGACGGTTCCCATCGAATATGATCCACTTCTTGCCAAACTCTCCGCATGGGCAGGGACGCGCCCGGCTGCAACCAATCGAATGCGCAGAGCGACGTCTGAGTACCGGATTCTCGGTCTGACAACCAACCTCGCGCTTTTCGAGCGCCTGATGAACGACGAGGAATGGAAGAAAGGCGACCTCGACACTGGATTCCTGGAGAAATTCTTTGCGCGGCAGACAAAGGAGGCGCCTGACCCGGAAAGCCGGATTGCCGCTATTCTCGCTGCGGCTGAGGTGCAGCGCCCGCAGCCAAGCGGCGCGCCTCCCAATGGCTCTTCGACCAGATGGCGCAGTGCTGGATCGCTGTCGCTCCTCCGATGAGATTGCGAGTTGCGATCGATGGAGAGGAAGCTCTCCTCGAAGTACAGAAAGATTTGGTTCAGGCCACCTACTCGCTTGACGGGGCGCTGACGGGATCGGGAACGGCATCGATTGCCGCGATTGCGCCGGGTGTCTGGTCGGTTCTCATAGGTCACAAGAGCGTGACAGTTTCGATCGAACAGAATGCAGATAATCTGGAAATCTGGGTGCGCGGGCGGCGCTACGTCGTCTCAGTCGGGGACCTGCGCGACCGACCCGCCACTCACAACAAACACGCAGCTTCCGGTCCGGCGGAGGTTCGTGCCCTGATGCCTGGGAAGATCGTGAACATCCTGGTCGAGAAGGGCGCCAGCGTTCAGGCGGGGCAGGGATTGATTGTCGTAGAAGCTATGAAAATGCAGAATGAAATGAAATCGCCCGGGGATGGAGTGGTTTCGGCAATTTATGTCGTAACGGGTTCTACAGTGGCGGCGGGCGAGAAATTGATGGTCGTCGAATAATGGCACAACCGGATTGCAAATTGTGCGGCGGAACGGGCTGGCTGGTGGAACAGCGCGACGGCATTTCTTCGGCGAACCGGTGTAGTTGTGTCGTGGAGAATCAAGGAAGAGAGCTCGAAGCACGTGCTGAGATACCGGCCAATTATCGAGATGCTTCGTTCGATAACTTCTATCTGCCGCACGATAATCCGATAACCTACCGACAGTTTTCGGCTGCGATGCTTACCGTCAAAGCGTACGCCAACAATTTTCCGCTGTTGAAAGATAAATTGGGACTACTGCTGGTAGGTTCCCAGGGCGTGGGTAAGACACATCTGGCAATTGCTGCCCTGCGCCAATTGATCGGACGCGGCCATCAAGGTATTTTTTTCGATTACCAGAACCTCCTCGAGCGCATCCGGTCAGGCTTTGATGAACGAATGGGCACCGCTCACCGGGAAACGTATCAGAATGCCTTGGATGCCGAGGTGCTTTTGCTGGATGATTTGGGTGCGCACCGGGTGACGGATTGGGTGGAGGACACGATTACGTCGCTGATTACCCATCGTTGCAACTACCGAAAACCGTTCCTGGCCACCACGAATTTCCCCGATCCGGATCTGGGTGGGACTATTGTGGCAAAGGTGGAACCGGGATCAGCCGCCAAGTACAACGTGCGTGAAGTACTGGAGCAACGAATCGGCGCACGCGCGCGGTCTCGGCTCTTCGAGATGTGTACGGTGGTGAGCCTTTGGGGACTGCCGGATTATCGGCAGCGTCCCCGGCGCAGAACATAGGGCGCAGGCCGAAGCCGCGCTCTAAAAGTCAGACCTTCGCGGCGGTTCCAAAGCTCGCCACAGCGGCCTTTTCGTCCTCGAACGCCGGGAAAATCGTGTGCAGCTTGGTGATCTGCATAAGGTCTTTCATCTTGCCTTGGAGACGCAGCAGCTTAAGAGCCCCGCCCTGGTTGGTAGCGGTGGTGTATGCTCCCACCAGTTCCCCGAGGCCGGCGCTATCCACATAGCTCACGTCGCCCATATTCAGAACGATGTTTCGCGTTCCCTGCGCCAGCAGAGAGCGCAATTCGTCGCGCAAAATGCCTGTATTCTCGCCGAGCGTAATCTTTCCGCTCAGGTCGACTATCGCTACTTCCCCAACTTTTCGAACTTTAGCAGTGAGTGCCATTGCAGAGCTCCTTCGCCTCGTTTATTTGTCAGCGTTTCATTCTAACGTAACCAGCGACGGAGGGGTATCTAAAAGAGTACCGCCGCTACACTGAACAGTTATGAAGTTGGGTGTCGATTTCGGGACGAGCCGCACGGTGATAGCGGCTGCGGATCGCGGCAATTATCCGTTGGTATCGTTCGAAACGCCGGACGGCGCAACGGCGGACTGGTATCCATCACTGGTGGCTCTGAAAGGAGGGGGGCAGCGGTACGGTTGGCAAGCCTGGGATCTGCAGGCCGATTCCTCCTGGACAGTCGTGCGGTCCATCAAGCGGCTGCTCGAAGATGCGGGCCCCAACACAATGCTCGATCTGGGGGGACAGCGAGTCAAGCTGATTGATCTGTTCCATGGTTTCGCGAATGCGGTCGCAACCAGTCTCCGCGAGCATTCCAATCTCCGACTCAAGCCCGGCGAGCCCCTGGAAATCATGCTGGGCGTCCCGGCGAACGCCAACAGCAACCAGCGGTTTTTGACGACCGAAGCGTTCCGGGCGGCCGGCTTTCGCATTCTCGGAGTGCTGAATGAGCCGAGCGCGGCCAGCATCGAGTTCGGGCATCGCCAGCGCCAGGAAAAGACGGATCAGGAGACGATTCTGGTTTACGACCTGGGCGGGGGAACCTTCGACGCGTCGCTCGTCACCCTTGATGAAAAGGTTCATCATGTGATCGCCTCGGAAGGCATACCGACGATCGGCGGCGACGATTTCGACTATCTGCTGGCCGACCTGGCGCTCGAGGCTGGAGTTGTCAGCCTCGAAGAACGCGACGACATTCCTCCGGCGGCCTGGTTCCACCTGGTAGAGGAATGCCGGACGAAGAAGGAAACTCTGAATCCGAATTCGAAGCGCGTCGCGATCGACTTGGAGCATGCCAATCCCGCCTGGGGGACAGTGCAAGTCGCGGTACCGGATTTTTATGATGCGGCGCGTCCTCTGGTAGAAGAGACCATCGCAGCGGCGGAAGATCTGCTCAGCGATACGAATGAAGAATTCGAAGCTCTCTACATCACAGGCGGCGGAAGTGAGCTACCGCTGGTCGCGCGGATGCTTCGGGAACGTTTCGGCCGGCGGGTGCGGCGCTCTGCCTACACGCGCTCGGCGACCGCAATCGGGCTTGCCATTCAGGCAGATCAGCCCGATACGTACCGGTTGAGTGATCGCCTTTCGCGCTACTTCGGCGTCTGGAGGGAGGCCGAGGCTGGCTACCGGATTGTTTTTGATCCGCTTTTCGAGAAGGGTACGCCTCTGCCTCCGGCCGGGTCTCCCACACTCTCCATCTTGCGAAGGTATTTGCCGGTCCATAACGTTGGTCATTTCCGGTTCCTCGAATGCTCGCATCGCGGCGACGACGGCGTGCCGACCGGCGAAGTGGCGCTGTGGGATGAGATTCGGTTCCCTTTCGATCCAGCGCTCAAGGAAGCTCCGGATCTGACGAAAACCAGGGTAAATCTTTCGCCGGCAGCCGAGGGGCAGTGGATTGAGGAGCGCTATGAGTGCGATGCAGGAGGCGCCGTCAGCGTGACGATTGCCAACTGTTCGGCCGGCTATTCGCGAACGTATCGCTTGGGCCGCTGGTCGCAACAGCAGGCGGATAAGCAGGTAAGGCCAGTCAAGCGTCGCCCAGCCGCTAAGAAGGCGGCTCGAAAAGAATAGCGGGATGGTTCGCACGGGTGTGCTCGCTAAGACAGCAGGAATTGCCGGCATGACTTGGCCACAGCATTGTGAAATGGTCTGTCGAGAACCGATAATAAGAGAAGGAATCAGCCTGAATGGCCGCAATTACAAGCACGTCGCTGGTGCCGATTGAAGAGTACATCGCTCGTTTTGTGGAAGGCGGCGAGAAGCCCATTTATGAATACATGGATGGCGTCCTTCTTCCGAAGTCGATGGGAACCAAAAAACACAGTCAGGTGCAAGCGAACATCACCAAGCTCATTGGCAACCGGTATGACGAAACGTTAAACCCCTTGCCGGAGCTGACGGCCCGGATTCGCGACACCCAATTTTATGTTCCCGATCTGGCCATCGAGGATCTGGCGAACCCCATCCGGGGCCGCTATCCAGGTCCAGAGGATCCGGTGTTGCTATGCGTGGAGATCGTGTCCCCTCCCGATCGAGTGGGGAAGCTGTTTGGAAAATGCGAGGAGTATCACAAGTGGGGTGTCCCCTATTGTTGGGTCATCGATCCTGAGCGAAGGATAGCCTGGGAGTACTTTCGCGACGATTTTGAGCCCCGAAAGATTGAGGAGAATCTTACTGCTGGGCCAATTTCCCTAAGTATCGACGATGTCTTCCGGCGCGTTTGAAAAGCGCAGGTGGGCGTTGTATCGCAACCTTCAATCGTTATGAAGCGCCAGAGGAACAGATTCCTGGCGCGGTAAAATTAGGGTGTATTACACTGCACGAGAGATCTCGCCATCGCGTACGAAACGGTCTGGGCGAGATTGCAGTCTCACTTGATTAAACGTTCCTTCGGGAGGAAATTATGGCAGGAAAAAATATATCAGTTTTCGGCATTTATGCGAGCCGCGAGATGGCTGAAAATGCGGTAGACAGATTGCTCGCCGAGGGATTCCGAAATGAGGACATTTCGGTCCTCCTGCAGGATAACGTGGGCACGAAAGATTTTGCTCACGAGAAGCATACGAAGGCTCCAGAGGGTACCGCCACTGGCGTTGTGGCCGGCGGGATCGTTGGTGGAACAATCGGGCTGCTTGCAGGCATCGGCGTTCTGGCGCATCCGGGTCTTGGGCCGCTCATCGCCGCCGGACCAATTATTGCAGCGCTATCGGGTATCGGATCGGGCGGGGTGGTCGGCGGAATCATTGGCGCACTCGTAGGGCTGGGAATGCCGGAGTACGAAGCGAAACGGTACGAAGGTCGCATCAAAGAAGGTGGCATTCTTCTCTCCGCCCACTGCGACAACTCAACCTGGATCAGCAAGGCAAAGCAACTGTTGAAAGACACTGGAGCCGACGACATCGCGTCGGCGGGTGAAGGGCCGGCCGATTTTCAGAAGACTGCCAAGCCGTTGTCCCGCGGCGCAATTGCATAAGCCAAGTCTTAAAGGCCCGCTTTCACAAAGATCTTGTCGGGTGCGGCGACGCTCGCGTCTTTCGTTTCAATAGAGACGCGGATTGATTGCAGGCCCGACTTTTTCTCAGGGCGAGCAAGGAACGTCAGCAGATATTGATGGCGCTGGGCCTCCAGGAACTGATTAAGGAACGGCTGAAAAGACACCGGCGAGCCGAAGCCGAGGTAGTAAGACTCGCCACCTGTTTCATCCGAGAGCTGCGAAAGAAAATTTTGTCCCCAGGTACTGCGCCACATGCTGTGGCCAGCGTGTCCGACGCTCGGACTGTAAATCGAATACACGACGACACCGGCTTTGATTGCGTTTTGAATGGCGGCGTTGACGTATGGGTTGTCGGAAGTCAAGCCACCGCCCAAAGCTTCGATGCCGCTGCTGATCATCAGCACCTGCCGGCGCTGCGCGTTGCCTTGCGGCCATTTCTTAATGGCGTCGCTCAGCGAATCATAAGGGCTAACGTCGGCGCCTCCGGTACCCGAAGCGATACGAATGCCTCCGGCCGCGGCTGCGTGGTCACGAGTAAAGTCTTGAGTAACCTGCGCCATGCCGTTACGCATATATGCGACGGCTACTGAGTAATTCGCGGGCAATGAAGTAAGAAACTTCTTGAGAGTGCCGATTTCCGTATCGAATGTTCCGCGCGCAGAGTCGTCGATCAGTAACATGAGTTGTGTCTCAGCATTCGTCAAAGGCTCGAAACCGGTCACGGGTCGAACGTCTCTGCCCTCTCGAACGATCATGTCCTGCTGCTCGACAGCTGGAATGGATTTGCCATGCTTCGGTTCGAGTGTGACAATAATGCTCACGGGAACTCCGGGAGGCGTCCCCTGTTGGCCTGCGGCGGCGGCCAGGACAGTACTTGCCGCAACAAACGTAAGGGCAGCAGCGAAAGGCAAAATCCGGATTGTTTTCATGGTTTGAGCTTGGGAAGGGTGCCTATTAGTGAGACGCGGTCCGGCGAGCATCGGATTGACCGTCGAACGTTAATTTATCTGAATTTCCGTTTTCGGACATACAGGCGCGGAAGCGAACAACCGCCCGGCCAGCGCTTTCGGACATCTGTTGAGTCCACACGGAATATTCGCGGCATGTCGATTGCCGTCTAGAACTGGTTTCCGATGCAGGCTTTATTACAGGATTTCCGCTACGCCGTTCGTCAGTTCCGCATGGCGCCGATTTTTACGTTTGCGGCCATTTTCACATTGGCCATTGGGATCGGCGCAAACACAGCCATCTTCTCCTTGCTATACCAGGCGCTCCTGCGTTCTCTCCCGGTTCAAAATCCACAGCAGCTTGTAGAATTACGCTTTTCAGGGGCCGCGCCAGGACACACTCACTCGGACGGCGGCGATTCTCCGGGGGCCCGCGCCTACTTCTCGTATCCGATCTATCGCGATCTCCGCGAGCGAGCCGCAGCGTTCAACGGGCTCATTGCCTTCTCGACAGCGGGCGTTGGTTTCACCTGGAACAACCGCTCCGAACTTCTCTCCTGCGAACTGGTAACTGGTAATTATTTCCCGGTTCTGGGCGTGAAACCCGCTCTCGGGCGCGTCATTCTGCCAAGCGATGAATCCGCCAAGGACGGCAACCCTGTGGCGGTACTCAGTTATAAGTATTGGTCCAGTCACCTCGGAGCCGATTCGGGCATTCTTAATAAAACTGTGAGCATCAACGGCTCTCCCTTCACAGTCGTCGGCGTTGCGGCGAGCGGATTCTCGAGCGTTAAATGGGGAACGACACCCGCTCTCTTCGTTCCAATGACAATGAAGCACGAGATCACACCGAATTGGGACGATCTCGAGGATCGGCGCGCGCAATGGCTGAACATCATTGGCCGCCTGACTCCGGGCGAATCCCGCAGCCATGCGGAGGCGGCCGTGAATCCCATCTGGTACTCCATCCGCTCGGAAGAGTTCAAGAAGCTGCCCAGCCAGTCCGCTCGTGCTCGCGAATCTTTCCTCGGCAAGACGCATTTGGCGCTGCTCGATGGCGCCAAAGGTTTCTCGCCTTTGCGCTCCGACATGCGCACGCCGATGCTGGTCATCATGGGGATGGTCCTCCTGGTTCTGGCGATGGCCTGCGTGAACACCGCCAGCCTGCTGCTCGTCCGAGCCGCTGCCCGTGTTCGCGAATTCTCCATGCGCTACGCCCTCGGAGCGAGTCGCGGCCGCGTGCTCCGCCAGTTGCTTGTGGAAGGCTCGCTGCTAGGCTTTATGGGCGCAATACTGGGCCTTGTTCTGGCGCCGGAGCTTCTTAAGGTGCTTACAACCTGGATCGCCGGAGCGGGCTCCAATACGCCATTCAGTACGTCGCTCGATTCCTCGGTGCTCGCCTTTACCCTGTCAGTTACCTTCTTGATTAGCGTTCTCTTCAGTCTCGCCCCGGCAGTGCAACTGTGGAAGCCCGATCTCATGGAAACTCTCCGCCGGCATGGTTCCACGGGCGGGGGCGGCTCGCTCACTTTCCGCCGCACGTGCGTGGTTCTGCAAATCGGGTTGAGCCTTTTGCTCCTGATCGGCGCCGGTCTTTTTGTCCGTACAATTCGCAATCTTCGTCTTGTCGACACAGGAATACAAATTGACCATCTAATTACGTTTTCCATCAATCCGGAGTTTGCCGGCTATGATGCCGCACAGAGTGCCGCGGTACGCGAGCGCATCCTCGAATCTCTGGCGGCTCTTCCGGGGATACATTCCACCGCAGCCACTTCGGACGCCGAACTCGCCAACGACAATACCTCAGGCAACATCAGCATTGCCGGTTACCACGAAAAAGAGGACGAAGATATGGATGCCGAACTTCCGTCCGTCTCACCGGGCTATTTTTCCGCGCTCGGCATCCCCTTGATTGCCGGCCGTGAATTTACTCGCGGCGACACCCTGACGAGTCAGAGGGTTGCCATTATTAACGAGGCGCTGGCGCGCCATTTCTTTGGCAGCGCCCGAAATGCCCTGGGCCACTATCTCGGTCGTCACAGCAAACCCGATGCCGTTATCGTGGGCGTAGTCAAGGATTCGCGGCACAACTCCCCACGCGATCCCGCGATAAGGACGATGTACGTTCCAGCTCGGCAAATTGCGATCGGAGCGGGCGCTCCTTCGGACTTCGCTTTCTATGTGCGCACGCTGCAGCCACCCGATGCCACCATAAGTTTGCTGCGCCGCGCTCTGCATGACGTGGACTCGAAACTGGTAGTCGACAATCTGCGCACGATGAGTTCGCAGGTGGATGAGACGCTCACCACCGAGCGCGTTATCGCTATGCTGGCTTCAAGCTTCGGCATCATTGCGACCTTCCTAGCGGCGATCGGCCTGTACGGAGTTCTGGCTTATGTTACGGCGCAACGCACTCGGGAAATCGGCATCCGCATGGCCGTCGGCGCGAGCCCAATGACAGTAGCGAGACTCATCCTGCGCGAAGTTCTTTTCCTTACGGTCGTGAGTCTCGTCTTCGCCATTCCTGCGTCGATCCTGCTGGGCCGCCTCTTGCGGAGCCAGCTCTTCAATGTCTCGAGTAGCGACGCCCTTACCTACATCACCGGCATTGCCATGGTGACCCTGGTCGCATTGCTTGCCGCTGCCCTTCCCGTCCGGCGCGCCGCCACCGTCGACCCTATGCAGGCGTTGCGGGCTGAATGACAGGACCGGGCGTTTGCTCGAATCGCTTACTTACGGGCGTCTATGCGGGCCGAATAGGAGCGTCTTTATCCGTGCCCCCGGATCAACGTGTTGAGCTACTCGCTGCGTCGACGGCGGCGGTAGTGACGTAATATTTGGCGAGCATGTTCGGCCGCTCCCAGCGGCGAAGTTCCTTGGGATCGCGGACGTAGTCGAGAAACCGTTCCACGAGCTGCCCGAAAGCAGAACCGCCGCGCTCGCGGTCCTCGTTGGGAATGAGGACTTGTATTTCACGTCCTTTGTCTTGCACGGCTAGATTTGGAAACGTGGCCGCCAAGCGGTCGAGCCGTCGTTCCAGAGCGCTCTTCAAAGAAGCAGTGTCTGTCTCGAGATTAGGGATCACATCAAGCTTCGGAACATAATTCTCAAGCTTCGATTGTCGAACGCGAATGGTGGAACGTGCGCCTCTGTAAAGAACGAGATAGCTGTCGTTCAGTGCCCCGGCTGACTCATACTCCCAGCGATCGCTAATCGCTGTGTAAACGCCGCGGATTGTATACAAGGCCGAGTTGTTGCAATCGTATTCGAATCGATCGTTCCGGACGGACGGCTGAAGGAAGACCGGCCACGTCTTCTCGCCGGTGAGGCGCTCGAACTGCGGTCGAGTCAGGAAGATCGGCGAACGAGTAGCTTTGAGGATCTTGATGTCGCGCCGATAGTCAATCGCTTGATCGGGGAAGAGGCTCCAGATCTCCAGATCAACCAGATGTGTGCCGACATCGGCGATGGCTTCCCCCTGCTGCCGAACATCCAAAAACCAGGACGGTCGAAGATTGATTCGTCCCTGATCGAACTTCACTAGCGAGTGCAAATTTTGCAGCACCACGGCAGGATCTGAAGCTGTTCCGGGCAGCGGAACGCCGAAAACATCCGGATCACGTATCAGCTCGCGTTGAATTTGATAAACGACGTTAAAACGCTCCGTCATGCAGTCATAAGCAACAATGTGATGCTGATCCGCCGATGCCAGAGCAGCGTCCAACAGAGAGAAGTCCTTGCTATCGATGATCCACGGCTTGTCGGCCAGAACATTTTGGCCAGCCTGCAGGCTAGACAAGACGAGCTTGATTTTTTCGTTGTTCCGCCCCGAGATTACGACAATATTGCCCGGAGGTTCCTGCAACATATGCGCCAGAAAATCAGGGGCAATGTAAGGCTTGACCTTCCAGTGAGTCGGGTTATGCAGACGCTTGTTGAAAGCCGAAATGCTGCGGAGAAAGGCGTCAACCTCCGGGCCCGGAGGAGCATAGACATGGACCTCGTCGGAAAGCTCGGAAAAATCACGCGCGAAAACAGAGGCCGCGTGTGAGTGACCAGGGTCAAGAACGATCATGTGACGCTGGAGAGGTGCGCCCCGGACGACGAGGGCAAGCAATACGATGGCTCCAGGTGCGAAGTGTTTGATTGTCGTATTTCTGCATGAGATGGAAGTGACTTCAAGCCGGCATCGGGATGCCAGTGCGTAGAGTGATTGCAGTATTCGAAGCATTTTTCCGGGGAAGCAGACTAGTAGCGGACGGCATGATCAGTTTACGCCTGGATAAAATTGCTTTTGTGATTCGAGGAGGAGATCTAAATAGCAGATGACATCCGCAACTCGCCGGACTTTCCTTCAGGCATCCGCGATATCGGCCCTGGCTGCAAGGCGTGGATGGGGTAGTAACGACCGCATCAACATCGCGATCGTCGGAGTTGGCAGCCGCGGCCAGGCACATATTCGGGGCTATGCCGCGCAGGCCGATGCCCGCATCTATGCGCTATGTGATGTGGATCAGGCGAACCTGGAACGCAGTCAGGCCGCGGTAAAAAAGCTCACCGGCGAAACTCCGAAGGGCTATAAGGACATGCGCGATGTATTCGCCGACAAAGAGGTTCACGCAGTCTCGATGCCGCTCCCGAATCACTGGCACGCACTTGCTACGATTTGGGCCTGCCAGGCTGGGAAAGACGTATATATCGAAAAGCCCGCGTGTCATGATCCCTACGAAGGTGCGCAGATGGTTGCCGCAGCGCGCAAGTACGGTCGCATGGTGCAAGTGGGTTCGCAAGGCAGGAGTGCCGCACATAAAATCCGCGCCGTGCAGCTGCTTCGGGATGGCGCTATCGGGAAGGTCTACATGGCCAAAGGATTGTGTTACAAGCGCCGAAAATCAATTGGCCACACTCCTGACGAACCCGTTCCGGCCGGCGTGGATTGGGACAAATTTCGCGGTCCTGCTCCGATGATTCCGTTCAGCAAAAACCATTTTCTTTACAACTGGCACTGGTTTTGGGCCACGGGCAACGGCGACATCGGAAATCAGGGCGTTCATGAGATGGACATCGCACGATGGGGTCTGGGTGTAGGACTTCCACGTTCTGTGGTTGCGACAGGCGGTAAGTATTTGTACGATGACGATCAAGAGACACCGAACACAATCGCGGCGCGCTTCGATTATGGAGACAAGGAACTTCTCTTTGAAGTGCGCGGTATCCAGACGGGCGGCGAAGGAGGCATAGAGGCGGATTCCTCCGGCAACACTATAGGCAACCTCTTTTACGGCAGTGACGGCTGGATGGCGGTCGACGGCAAAGGTTATCGCGTTTACAAAGGCGATCCCGCAAAACTTGTCCAATCGGAAGAGGAAAAGGAAGATTCCTTCGCGCCGCACCTCGCAAATTTTCTGGCCGCGATCAGAAATCGGAAGCATGAGGATCTGCACGCGGACATCGACATTGGCCGCGAGAGCGCGGATCTATGTCACCTGGCAAACATCAGCTATCGTATGGGAGGCGAATTGCTGAAATTCGATCCCGACCGCCAGCGCTTCGAGAATTCGCATGCAAATGCGCTAGCGCACCCTAAATATCGCTCTCCTTATCTGATTCCCGATCTGGCGTGACCGGAGGCGTGCGTCTCGATATACGCTTGCAGCGTGCCAAGAACCAGAGGCCAGCCTTGCTAGGTAGCGCGAAAACTTTCAAGGGTCCGTTCCAGGCAAATTCCAGCGGGACCTTGTAGGATCAGGTCAATGAGCGATCTTGGAATCGTCGGGCTGATCTCCGACACGCACGGCCTGATGCGCCCGGGGGCGCTGGCTGCCCTGAAAGGATCCGATCTGATCATCCATGCCGGTGATGTTGGCAGACCTGAAATCATTGAAGAGCTAAACGCCGTTGCACCTGTCGTCGCCGTCAGAGGTAATGTCGACCAGGACGCGTGGGCGTTCAAACTGCCCATGACAGCGGTCGTCGAGACGCGTTCCGCCGCAATCTACGTCTTGCACGATGTTCAGCAACTGAACCTTGATCCGGGGGCTGCCGGATTCAAGATTGTCGTAAGCGGCCACTCACACAAGCCCGGCCGAAGTGACCGCTCTGACGTTGCCTACCTGAATCCGGGAAGTGCCGGGCCCCGCCGGTTTCACCTGCCGGTTACAGTTGCCCGATTGAACTTCCTTGACTCGCCATGGACCGTCGAGTTTATCGACTTGATTTAACTGCGCCTCTTTGCCCAAGTGAACATCTGTCCGCAGTACTCTGACGACCTTACTTCGTAACCAAGTTGCGGGAAAAGCCGATCAAGAAGGCTATACGTGTAGGTGTTGCCCAGACGATGAAAACTTTCGACCGCAAAACTGACGTCGTGCTCCGCGATAAACGCAGCCGATCCCTCGATCGCCGCCACCTCTGCCCCCTCAATATCCATTTTTATGAAGTTTGGAACACAATCGAACTGGCTACAGGCATCCGCAATCGTGATCGTGTCGACTTTCGTCAATCTTCCAGTCCCGGAATAGGTCAGGAATTCGTGGATTCCCGCGGACATAGTGCCATCCATATTGAACATTGTTTGGCCCGTGGAAGAAGAGAGGGCCTTCCTTACGGGGACAACATTCGAAAGACTGTGCATCTCAAGATTTTTCATCAAGTACGCATAGTTGTACTCATCCGGCTCAAAGGCATAGACGCGTCCAGCCGGGCCGACCAGTTGAGACAAGAAGTAGCTGGTTGCTCCGGCGTGTGCACCTACATCCCAGACGATGTCACCCTCTCGAGGCTTGTACTCCTTGATGTAGGCATCCATCACATCGTCTTCGGGCACAGAAGGAAAGTAAAAACTTACGGCTCTGTTGGAATATTCGTGCAGGCCTGGTTTAGAGAAGTCCAGAAAATCTCGACCGTTCGCGGAGGTTGGACGAATGGTTGTAAAAAAGAGGTCGAAGCAGTCCATCATGATGGGCACTTGGATAAACTGCAAATTATTCAAGAGTAAGCTGCGATTTCCCCGCAGCATCTCGATGCCCGATGAAGAAAAGCTCAATCGGAAGCCGTGACGCTTCGCACGAATGCGAAGGGCAGTCTGAACGATTGGATTCTGCGGCCCTAGTTTTACTAAGTAGCCCTTTAAGAGCTGAACTGCACTACCCGTGCTTTTTGCCGACACCGAACTGATTCCCTGCGCGACTGACTTTCCCGTTTTTAATTACCAGATCCAGCATCTTCTCGCTCTGTACCATGCGTCCGTTCTCATCGCGAAGCGACGCGATCACTTTCTTCGTCTTCGAATCGAATATTTCTCCGGTTGAGCTGTAGGCGAATTTGCCGTCCATACTAAAGCTCAGCCAGCCTACACAGTCGCTGGCCTTTATCGAGGTAAGTTGCTTCGGCGGCATCACCGTTGAGTTGAACACATGAATCGTACTGTTGGCACAGTCCGCGAGCCAGAGTTCCTTTTCGTCGGGTGTCAAGGCAATTCCGTGGCTGGGACATCCGTGCCGCTTCACAGGCCCTTGTTTGTAACCCTGAACCTCAACGCGATACAGCTTCTTTTTCGTCCGAAGATCTCCGACCTCGAACCCCAGCAAACCGTTTACGTTGACGAAAACCAAAGTGCTTCTTCCGTTTACTGTGAAGGGCCGGATTACGTTGTCGAACGGTCCCACTTTTTCAGAGACTCTATTTGTATCCGCGTCAGCTACGAAGAGAAAAGGGGATTTCAGGCCCGCAAGATAGACATCCCCGCCGCCGGCGGACCAGATCGTGTTGTGCGATCCAGAGTTCGTCTCAATGGTCGCAATCACGTCACCGGTGGCTGCATTTACTGCGTGCCATGCCGGTCCCTCAAGTTCAGGGACATAGAGAACGTTTCCGTCGGGCGAGATTGCCATACGATCGCTGCCGCCGGGATAGATCTTGTTCCATAGCCGCTTGCCTGTTACCGCGTCGATCGCAATCATGCTGTCGAGCGATGTGACATATACGATTCCGGTCCTGGCGCTGGCCACGATCCCTTTAACGTTCTCGGGCTTCTTCCCTTCAGGCACGTCCCACGTGGGAATACGCCGGACAAATTTATAGTCGTGTTCGACATCAAAAACGAGGATGCCGATGCCCCCATATTCCGTATAGTTGCGAATGCCGGGACTCGCTACATACAGGAAGTGGCCTGATTCTGCGGCAATCGTACAGCCTGATGAAGCAAAGGCTGCCACGCACAACATCAGAAGCCGTAAAACGATCCTTGTTACTTGTGAATCCTTCAGACTCCACGCAGACCTCGCGACAATGTAGCCCGAAGAGAGCACTCTAAAGGTTGTGCGCGGGATGTTCATGACCGCGGCCCCAGACCACGTATGCCAGTGAGAGAAGAGTCAGCCAGGAAAGACCTGCTATTAGAGTAATCCGCATTCCCTCGACCCACCACGTTGTCGTAAGAATCGCCACAATCGACAGCGCGCCGAGGAGTGAACCAGCCATTTTCATTTGTGACCGGACGGCCGCACGGCGGCGGAAAAAGAAGTGGGTAATGAAGATAACAAGCCACGCGTAGAGACCTCCAAACAGCGAGATACCGAGCAAATAGACGAAGGCGCTCCTGGGATAGAAGAGTGATGTCAGTATGGCAATACCTAGTCCAGCAGCCGAAACGAAGAGTGCAGGCAGGGGTGTTCCACGGGCTGAGACTCCTCCCCAGGACGCGGGCGCGTATCCACTGCGTGCGAGCGAGAACATCATCCGGCTGACTAAGTAGAGATTACAGTTCATGCTCGAGGCAGCGGCGGTAATTACAACAAAGTTCACGATGTGGGCCGCCGCCGGAATTCCGATCAGCTCAAAAACACGAACAAAAGGGCTTGCGACAACGCCGGCTCCAGGCTGAATTCTGGTCCAAGGCACGATTGTGATCAGCACGAGGATGGCGGCAAGATAAAACATAACCAAACGCACGGCGAGTGTGCGGACGGCGCGCGGCAATGCTGTCTGAGGATCTCTCGCTTCGCCTGCTGTCACCGCGACGACCTCAGTGCCGATGTAGCTGAATATGACGAAGACTATCGCTTTCCACACCCCAAGCAATCCCATCGGAAGGAATCCACCGTGTGCGGTCAGATTGGAAAAGCCGGCGCCGGGCCGCAGCCCGAATCCTGCAATGAGGCAGGCGCCAAGGGCGATAAACAGCACGATCGCAACGACCTTGATCATGGCGAACCAATATTCGAAGCTGCCGAAACTGCTGACGCTGCGCGCGTTGACATAGAACAACGCGATAGTGAAAGCCAGAATCCAAAGCCATTGCGGCGTTTGCGGCAACCACCACTGACAGTAAATGGCGATGGCTGTTGCCTCGCCGCCGATCGCGATACATTGTGCCGCCCAATAGGTGTAACGGACCGTGAAGCCGGTCCACCGGTTGAGATAGAGCTCGGCATAGATTCCGAACGAGCCCGCCGTAGGATGCATTACCGCCATCTCACTCAATGCGCGCATCAGAAGCACCGCAATCATTGCTCCCACCAGGTAAGTAAGGATGACACCAGGTCCGGCCGTGCGCACGGCTAACGCGCTTCCGAGGAAAAGGCCGGTTCCGATAGATCCGCCAATAGCGATCATGGCGAGCTGGGGCGCGGTTAGCTGACGCGAAAGCTTTTCGCCTTCATCCGCGATCAGCGTGCCGGACCGGTTAGGGACGGTCATGTGCGGACTAGCAGATCGAGGTTGGCCTCAAGAGCCGACAGAGCGGTGTGTACGTCGGCCAAACTGTTGTAAGCGTGAAACGAAAAGCGCACGCCATCGAGACGAGCCGAGACGATCACGCCGCACGAATTGAGTTCGTCAACCAGGCGGGTGGCATTTGTCGAGCTAAGGACCACAAGAGGACCGACGCTATTGGGCGGCGTTTTGGAAGCAATCCGTAACTCTCGTGCGCCTTGCAGGAACTCTCCAGTCAACCTCGCAATCTGAGCGGCGATGTTCTCCATCCCAGTGCTGAGGAGCAGATCGAGTGCCGGTCGAGCGGCATAGATATTCGGCATGGGCGGAGAGCCACCTTCGAACCGGCGCGCCTCCATGGCTGGATCCAGCTTTTTCGTGTCGAAAGCGAATACATCGCGCTGCGCCATCCAACTCGTGAGAGTTGGCGTCAATGACTCGATGAGCGATCGCTTAACGTAAAGAAATGCCAGTCCGGGCGGCCCGAGCAAGTACTTAAGAGTACCGGCAACATAGAAGTCCACATCTACGGCTTTCACGTCGATCGGCCGAGTGCCGCAATCTTGATAGCCATCGAGCAGGACAACGGCCCCGTTGTCATGAGCAAGGCGCGTGACAGCGCCGACATCGGAACGGAAACCGTTGAGAAATGAAACCTGGGTCAGCGGGACGATGACGGTGCGCTCGTCCAGCGCTCGTTCGTAGGACTCCAGCGAAATAGTGTTGTTCCGGCCCTCCAGGAATTCGATTTGCGCACCACGTGCTCGCTGCGCAAGCCAGATATGGCCCATTGTCGGAAACTCATATTCACCCATCACCACCTTAGGGCGGTGGTCAAACTGGATCGCATTCGCGATGGCATTGATGCCGGAGGATACGCTAGTGAGCACGGCAATCTCGTCCGGATCGGCATGAATGAAGCGGGCGAATTCGCCTCGCATTGCCTCGTAAACTTCGACCCAATCGTTCCACGGGGCGCTCGAATTGCGCCAACTTTCTGTGTACGCCAGCATGCCAGCCTCGGCGGCGTCACTGAGCGCGCCTTGCGAGCAGCTGTAGAGGTATGTCTTATGGCTGAGGATTGGAAAACGCGAGCGTAGATGCGAGATCTTTTCGTCTGTCGTCATCTTTGAAGATTACAGACGAAACAAGGACTCACGATCCCGATTCGAAAAAGTGCGCTATTTTCTTGCTTCCTTTCTCGGTATAGTAAACAGTCACTTTCGTACCTTTCTCGGTTCCAGCGGCAATCTCTTTACCTGCATCGCTCGTCGCGTGCTTTGACAGGTCATACGTGTGCTCGACGCCGTCATCACCCTTCACGACTATCTTTTTGCCGGTCCGGTCCACCTTAGAGATGGTGCCTTTGGTTTCTTTCATGCCACCCTCTCCAATCCGGTCGATCTCCTCAGCCGTTTCCTCGGTGCCTTTCTTTGAGTAATGAACGACCACCTTGCCGCCTTCCGCCAAGCCTTGCATCGAACCTTTGGCCGCAGCGCCTGTCGCCTCGGAACCGTGAATTACCGTATGTTTGACGATTTTATATGTGTGTTCCGCACCGTCCGCGGTCTTTACGGTGACCGTTTTGGCGGCGGCATCAACCTTCGTAACCGTTGCGTGCACGGCGCCCACCACATCGCTAGCGCCGTAAGCAGCCAAGCTCATCATCAGGGCAATCAACGCCCCTCGTAGATTTGTCATAGTTTTTTCATTCTAGAACTTTCCTTGCGAATGGCACAGAGGCAGAGGGGCTCCTTATCTGTATCTGTATGATTGTGAGGTCTCGAGCAATGCTTGGATCCTCAATCACTCTTGCTTGGAAGAAGCCGTGTCTGTTGCTTGCCTGTGCGTTCGCCCTTTCGTCGTCGGCGCAAGAGAAACGTACCGCCTCTAACGATAGCGTCAACTCTGCGCTTATTCAGCTCGATCCTTACATCCGCTCGAACATGGCTAAAACGAAGGTTCCCGGTGTAGCGGTCGCAGTCGTATATAACGATAAAATCGTTTTTCTTCGCGGTTACGGCGTTCGGCAGATTGGAGAGCCGGCGCCAATCGATCCGGACACCGTCTTTGAAATCGCGTCGGTCTCGAAGCCCATCGCCTCCACTATCGTTGCCTCGTTGGTTGGAGAAGGAAGAGTCAGCTGGGACGACCCCATCGGCGAACTCGATCATAACTTCCGGCTGTCGAGTGCAGAAACTACAAAAGAAGTCACCATCCGCGACTTCCTTTCGCATCGGAGCGGCCTCGCCACCGAATCTGGGGATCTGCTCGAGGACCTCGGCTACTCGCGCGCGGAGATCCTCTACCGCATGCGCTATTTGCCGCTCCCCGGCCAGTTCCGCAAGACATACGCATACAGCAACTTCGGTTACACAACCGGGGTCATCGCCGCCGTCATCAAGACAGGTAAGCCCTGGGAGACAATCGCCGAAGAGCAGCTCTACTCCCGCCTCGGCATGACCTCGACCAGTTCGCGCTTCTCGGACTACGAAGACCGGGCGAATAAGGCTGCACTGCACGCTTTTCTCAACGGTCAGCCGGTCAACCGGTTCGTGCGTGATGCCGACGCCGAAGCGCCTGCCGGTGGAGTCAGCTCGAGCGCGCGTGATCTCACAACGTGGGTCCGGCTTCAGCTCAACCAGGGCAGATGGAACGGCAAGCAGATCGTTGATGCGAACGCTCTCGCGGAAACGCACAAACCGCAGATCTGTCGCTCAGCTCCTGATCCTGCCAAACCCAACGCCTGCGGTGGCGGCCAGTATTATGGTCTCGGCTGGGACATCAATACTGACCCGCAGGGCCATACGCAACTCGGCCACAGCGGCGCATTTTTTCTAGGCGCCGCGACGAGTGTCTACTTGATTCCCGACGAGCACCTTGGCGTGCTCGCACTCACAAACAGCACGCCGATAGGCCTTCCCGAGTCGATATGCCTCCAGTTTCTGGACCTGGTGCACTATGGCAAGCCGCAACGCGACTATCTATCGCTGGTATCCAAGGTTTTTGCGCAGATGGTGGCAGAAACGCAGGATGCATCCAAAAACTATGCGGCGTTGCCCGCTCCGAAGAGTCCTAAGCGCGCCAAACCGCTCGCTGCGTATGCCGGCAAATATGCCAACGAGTACTTTGGGACCCTCGAAGTCGCGGTCGAGAACAATCGCCTGATTTTGCGTCTTCCGCCGCGCGGAGCGTACTACGAGCTCACACATTGGGATGGCGACATCTTCAGCTACTACTTCGCCAGCGAAAGCACCGGACTTGGCCGCCGCGGTGCAACGTTCTATCCCGACAAGAAACAGGTCCTGATCGAAAATTTGGCGCCGGAGCATAACGCTGTGTTTACCAGGCCGTGATCTGAACGCGCCCGGCATTAAAGTAACAGCATGGATGGCCGGCCATTCTTAATTACTTTGCTCGCGGCGCTTCCCTCGCTACACCTTTTCAGCGCGACCCAGCACAACCCCAACATCGTACTTATCTACGCAGACGATGTAGGCTACGGGGACCTTAGTGCATATGGCGCGACGCAAGTCCGGACACCCAACCTGGACCGCCTCGCGGGCGCTGGCATTCGCTTTACGAACGTCCATGCATCTTCGGCCACCTGCACGCCCTCGCGCTATTCACTGCTCACGGGCGAGTACGCATGGAGGAAGAAAGGAACCGGCGTCCTGCCAGGCGACAGTCCACTCATCATCGAACCCGGACGCATAACGCTCCCGGCGTTATTGAAGAAGGCTGGCTACAATACCGGCGCGGTCGGCAAATGGCATCTTGGACTAGGAAGCGGCAATATCGATTGGAACGCTGAAATACGACCCGGCCCTTACGAGATTGGCTTCGATTATTCCTTTATCATTCCGGCAACAGGTGACCGCGTGCCGTGTGTCTTCGTTGAAGATCAGCGTGTAGCCAACCTTAATCCAGCGGACCCCATTCGCGTCAGTTACGCGGAGCCGTTTCCGGGAGAACTCACTGGCAAGGATCATCCCGAGCTGCTGAAGTTGCTGCCCAGCCACGGGCACGACCAGGCCATCGTCAACCGGGTGAGCAGAATCGGATACATGACGGGCGGAAAATCGGCGCTCTGGGTTGACGAGGACATCGCGGACACGATTACTGGCAAAGCGACCGCCTTTATTGAGCGACAGCGAGGTCATCCGTTCTTTCTTTATTTCGCGACACACGACATACATGTGCCACGCTTGCCTAATCCTCGCTTTCAGGGGAAGACCAGCATGGGGTCGCGGGGCGACGCTATTGCCGAATTGGATTGGTCTGTGGGAGAGATTCTGGGGTGCCTCGATCGGAACGAACTCGCGCAGAATACGCTTGTCATTTTCTCGAGCGACAACGGTCCGGTGGTCGACGATGGGTACCGCGATCAGGCAGCAGAGAGATTAGGCAGCCATAGACCCGCAGGCAGGCTCCGCGGAGGCAAATACAGTATCTTTGACGGTGGCACCCGCGTACCGATGATGGCGCGATGGCCGGGCCGCATCCAATCCGATTCCATTTCGGATGCGCTCATCAGCCAGGTGGATCTGCTCGCGTCTTTCGCGAGCTTGACGCAACAGGATACTCCAATCGAAACTGCGCCAGACAGCCGAAACGTCTTGCCTGCGTTGCTCGGAAAGGCGAAGACAGGCCGGCAGAGTCTGGTCGAGCATGCAGGCACACTAGGAATCGTGACAGGCGACTGGAAATTGATCGAGCCGAGCGACGGCCCGCGAATGAATCGGAGCACGAACACGGAACTGGGTAACGATCCGAAAGCTCAACTGTATGATCTGGCGACTGACCCCGGAGAAAAGAACAATCTGGCAACAAAGTATCCGGATCGCGTTAAGGAGATGACAGCGCAACTCGAAAGCATCAAGGCGAATGGACGAAGCCAGCGCTAGCCCTTAACCGAGGGCGAGCGTTGCTCGAATAGCAGCTCGAGGGCAGTCTTGTAGTCCACCCCACTTTCCCTTTATACTTCTCTGATGCGAGCAGTTCTCCTCCTGCCGGTGATTTGTCTGCTCCTAAAGGCCGAACCAGCGGGACCGGAGTTTTACAAAGACGTCCTCCCCATCCTCCAGGAACGCTGCCAGTCCTGTCATCGTGCCGGAGAGATCGGGCCGATGCCGTTGACTTCCTATAAAGAAGTGCGGCCCTACGCGGCCGCGATTCGCGAGGCCATCCAAACCCGCAAGATGCCGCCATGGGGCGCCGAATCCGCAACACTGAAATTCTCGAATAACCCTTCTCTAACGGATGACGAGCGCCGGACGATCCTCGGTTGGGTGGCGAATAAAGCTCTGGAGGGCAATGTGGCGGACGCTCCGGCGCCGAAAGTGTTCACCGAAGGCTGGAACATCGGAAAACCCGACCTGATCTTTGAGATGCCGCAGCCTTATAGTGTTCCGAAAACCGGCACCGTCGAATACACCTACATTGTTATGCCCATGCATTTCGCCAAAGACGAGTGGATTCAGGCAGCGGAAATTCGTCCTTCTGCGCCACAGGTCGTTCACCATGTGATCGCCTATATAAGGGCTCCCGGCAGTCCTTGGCTTGCGGACGCTAAACCCGGAATACCCTACACACCAACGAAGCCTTTCGATCAGCTAAAGCAGCCCAAGGGATGGGGCGACTTTCTTGTAGGCTATGCGCCAGGCGCCGTTCCCATGCGTCTCGCCCTGGATCAGGGCAAACAAATCCAGGCTGGATCCGATCTCGTTTTTGAGGTTCACTATACGCCGAACGGTAAAGAAGCAATCGATCAAACCAGGTTGGGGATTTCGTTTGCGAAATCTCAGCCACGCGAAAAGGTGCTTACGATCGTGGCAATTAACGGGGATTTCGTGATTCCTCCCGGTAATTCCAACTACCCCGTCAATGCCGACCGGCCATTCTATGGAGAAGCGAAACTCATCAGTTTTTGGCCACATATGCACGTCCGTGGAAAGAGCATGCGCTTCGAGCTAATCGACAGGGATGGCTCACGCACCGAGTTACTGAACGTGCCACGCTACGATTTTCATTGGCAGCAATCGTACTTTCCCTCACAACCCGTTTTAGTGCATGCTGGATCGAAAATCCAATGCTTTGCCGCCTACGACAATTCGCCAAATAATCCGTGGAATCCAAATCCGACTGCAACAGTGCGTTGGGGCGATCAGAGCTGGGAAGAAATGATGATCGGGTTCATGGAAATGGCGATACCGGTACACACCGATCCGAAAGACGTACTGGTAGATCCTAAGGAACTCGCCCAGAGGTAACGCCGACGCTTCACCCGGAAGGAAGAACCCCGGTTCGCGCAATGGTGTCATGCTATGCGCAAAAATGGAACTATGGCATCTCGTCGCGGTAGTTGTCCAGACGACTCTCGAATAAATCGACGCAGGGCGTGACTCAATGTTCGATCCGCTTGTAGAAAGTTGGTTCCAAAACCGCTTCGGATCGCCGACGCCGCCCCAGGCACAGGGCTGGGAGGCGATAGCGACCGGCTCCGACACCCTTATTTCGGCGCCCACTGGCTCCGGTAAGACACTCGCCGCGTTCCTGATCTGCCTCGACCGGCTGGTGCGAGCTGCGCGCACCGGGAATCTTGCCGATGCCACACAGGTTGTTTATGTCTCGCCCCTGAAGGCGCTTAGCAATGACATTCACCGCAATCTGGAGGTGCCGCTGGCGGAGATCGCCGCTCTTGGCGCTCGAGAAGGAATCGCACTGCAGCCGATTCGGGCAGTGGTACGAACAGGCGATACGCCGGTAACCGAGCGGGCGAGGATGCTGCGCAAGCCGCCACACATCGTCGTCACAACTCCCGAATCGTTTTACATTCTGCTCACCGCTGAGAAATCCCGGGAAATGCTCCGTACCGTGTCGACGGCGATCGTGGACGAAATTCATGGTCTGGTCGATGACAAGCGTGGCTCGCATCTGGCGCTTTCACTTGCGAGGCTCGACGCTCTAACCGGTACGCGTCCTCAGCGCATCGGCCTTTCCGCGACCGTTAAGCCGATCGAAGAAGTAGCGCGCTTTCTCGGACCATCGACCCGCATAATCAATGCCGGACACCGCCGCGATATGGACTTGGCCGTCGAGGTGCCGGGTGACGAACTCGCTTCGATTGCAACCAATGAGATGTGGGCCGAGACTTACGACCGGCTCGCGGCATTGATCCTTGAGAACCGCACTACGCTGATCTTCGTGAACACGCGCCGCCTTTCCGAGCGCGTGGCGCATGCATTGGGCGAACGTCTCGGCACGGACGTAGTACTGCCGCATCACGGCAGCCTCTCGCGTCAACTGCGTCTGGATGCAGAGTCGAGGCTGAAGAACGGTGAATTGCGCGCCGTGGTGGCCACTGCTTCTCTCGAACTTGGAATCGATATCGGAACCGTCGATCTTGTGTGCCAGATTGGATCCCCACGTTCCGTGGCGGTTGCCCTGCAGCGAATCGGACGCTCCGGGCATGTGGTCGGGGCAAGACCTCATGGCCGCCTCTTTGCCACTACGCGCGATGAGCTGATTGAATGCGCCGCGGTAATCTCGGCCATTCGCCGGGGCGTGCTGGAAGAAACCAGCATTCCGCAGAATGCGCTGGATATTCTCGCGCAGCAAATCGTCGCAACCTGTGCCACAGGAACCTGGTGCGAAGACGATCTCTACACGCTGTTTCGTACCGCCTACCCGTACCGCGATCTACCTCGCACAGACTTCGATGCGATTCTCGAGATGCTTTCCGAGGGCATTGCTACGTCGCGTGGCCGAAGCGGCACACTCCTTCATCGCGACGGCGTCAATGGCAGGGTGAAGGGCCGCCGGGGTGCGCGCCTGACCGCTATTACCTCCGGCGGAGCAATTCCGGAGAACGCCAACTACGCTGTCATCGCTGAGCCCGATGGGAAGAGTGTCGGTACCCTCGACGAAGATTTCGCGGTGGAGAGCATGGCGGGTGATGTGTTTCTGTTAGGCACGCACTCCTGGCGAATCAAACGTGTGGGAGCGGGCCGTGTTCGCGTGGAGGATGCCCATGGCGCCGCGCCCTCCATACCATTTTGGCTGGGCGAAGGGCCAGGGCGGTCGCGGGAGCTTTCAGACGAAATGGCGACCCTACGTGAGCGGATTCTCGCCAACGCCGATTCTGTGCCACGCTTCCTGCTGTCCGATTGCGGGCTCGACGAAGGAGGCGCTAAACAAGCTGCCGCCTATGTGCGGATCGGAGCTGCCGAACTGGGCGCCTTGCCTTCCCGCCAGACTGTTGTCGCCGAACGTTTCTTCGATCAATCGGGCGGCATGCAGTTCGTGCTGCACGCTCCTTTTGGATCGCGCATCACACGTGCCTGGGGGTTGGCACTCCGCAAACGATTCTGTCGCACGTTCAATTTCGAGTTGCAGGCTGCCGCCACAGATAACGGATTGCTACTCTCTCTCAGCGACCAGCATTCTTTCCCGCTCGAGCTCGTATTTGCTTTCTTGAAAGCGGCAACAGTCGAGGATGTGCTCCGACAAGCATTGCTGACAGCGCCGCTGTTCGGGGCTCGCTGGCGCTGGAATACGACGCGGGCTCTTGCGGTACTTCGATCGCGCAGCGGGGCACGCGTGCCCGCTCCCATTCAGCGCATGCAGGCCGATGATCTTCTGGCATCTGTCTTCCCCGACCAGGTTGCGTGCCAGGAGAATCTCACCGGGCCCATACAAATACCCGATCACCCGCTTGTGAAAGAAACGATCGATAACTGTCTTCATGAAGGCATGGATCTTAACGGCCTGCGGCAAATTCTGGAAGACATCGAAGCCGGTCGCATTCGCACGGTTGCGATTGACACTGCGCAGGCCTCTCAGTTTTCCCACGAAATTCTGAACGCAAATCCCTACGCGTTCCTGGATGATGCTCCGCTGGAGGAACGCCGGGCGCGTGCCGTGCAGCTCCGTCAGTCTCTTGGCAAAGATGTTACGGGTGAAGGCATTCTTGACCCGGCCATCATTCAGCAGATCTCAGCCGAAGCATTTCCCGAGGTCCGGGACGCAGATGAACTTCATGACGCGTTGCTGACAGTAGTGCGTCTGCCCCCCGTGGAGGAGTGGGGCCATTTTTTCACTGCGCTCGAAGCGGACAATCGTATCTCAATATTGGAACGGGACGGCAAGCCGTACTGGGTTGCTGCCGAACGTGTTGACCTTGCGGATGATGCCAACGCAGTAGTCGCCGGCTGGATGGAATGTCTCGGCCCTGTGACAGTGCCTGAACTCGTGACTCGCGTTGGTTTCGATACTGAGCAGGTTGAAACTGCATTACTGCGGCTCGAAGCGAGCGGTCAGGTTTTACGCGGGCACTTCCGCTCTCGCTCGGGAGAACTGGAGTGGTGCAACCGGCGCATTCTCGCGCGCATCCATCGCGCCACGCTCGGCCACCTTCGCCGGGAGATCGAACCAGTCACATCACTCGACTTCGAACGTTTTCTCCAAGTCTGGCAGCATGTATCGCCAGGCTCGCAGCTGCATGGAGCCGATGGCACGCTGCAGATCATCCGCCAGCTTCAGGGCTATGAAATAGCGGCGGTCGCCTGGGAGTCTGAAATCCTTCGAAAGCGGATCGCGAAATACGACCCTGATTATCTCGACGAGTTGTGTCTTTCCGGCGAAGTCATGTGGGCCCGAGTGTCTCCGCATCCGGCAATAGCCGAGAACCGTCGTGTGCGTCCGACGCGCATTGCGCCAGTGACACTCTTTCTTCGTGAAGATGCCGGCTGGTTGATGACAGCGGACGCGTATCGAGACACTTCGGCTCTGTCCGATGCCGCGAAAGATGTTCTCATCGCGCTAGAACGGAACGGAGCGAGCTTTTTTATCGATCTCTCACGCCAAAGCCATCGCTTGGCCAGTGAAGTCGAAGACGGCCTCTGGGAATTACTCGCCGGCGGGTTCGTTACCGCGGATGGGTTCGACAATTTGCGCGCACTGATTGATCCCAAACGGCGTCGCGGCGACGGCCGAGGCAGCAAAAGACGTCCGCGTCATGCTGCAGGCCGGTGGGCGTTGCTGACTGCTGCAAATGGCACGATGACCGCCGAAGAGCGAACTGAACATTCCGTCCGGCAGCTCCTGCTGCGCTGGGGGGTCCTGGTCCGCGACCTGCTCGCGCGTGAAACACTTTCTCCCCCGTGGCGTGACCTGCTGCCGGTCTTACGAAGAATGGAGGCGCGGGGCGAGATCCGTGGCGGACGGTTCGTCGCCGGTCTGACAGGTGAACAGTTCGCCAGACCTGAAGCACTCGATCTTCTGCGCACGGTAAGACGGGAAAGCCAACATGCTCAATCTGTTCCGGTTTCGAATGCCGATCCGCTTAACCTGAACGGCATCATTCTGCCCGGACCGCGCGTCAGCCGCATTCTCACCGGCATGATATCCGCCTGATGGCCGCCATGTAAAAAGCGTCCCGATGCTCAGACTTGCGCTATTTCTGACAGGCGCTATAGTCATGGCTGCACAGATCGGCTTGTCACCGGATTCCCTGACAAAGCCCCCCACGAGTTCATGGCCCACCTACCATGGTGACTACTCTGGCCGGCACTTCAGCCCGCTGCATGAGATCACTAGGGAAAACGCGAGACATCTCTCTCTCGCCTGGGTGTATCGGACGCATGTCTCGGCCCAGCGTGCTATCCTTGGCGGCGATTTCGGTCAGAGCCTCGAAAACGAGTCAGCCCAAGGCCCAACCATCAAATCCATTCCACTCATGGTCGATGGTGTCCTCTACTTCTCCGTCCCGAATCACGCCTACGCGGTCGACGCCGGGACAGGCCGTGAAATCTGGCACTATATCTGGCGCGGGCGGGGCGCGATTGGCAACCGCGGCATGGCGATGTGGGGCCGCTGGCTATATTTTGAAACTCCCGACAACAACCTTGTTTCACTCGATGCCGCTACCGGCAAAGAGCGATGGCACAAGGCAATCGTTGCGCCGGATCAATCGAACTTCTCTACAGTCGCTCCCGTTGTGGTTGGCAATCATATTCTCACCGGTACGGCAGGCGATTCAGGGAAGAATTCCGGCTGGCTCGAAGCGCGTGATCCCGAAACGGGCGATCTTCAGTGGCGCTGGTATTCCACTCCGCGAGCCGGACAACCAGGCATTGAAACCTGGCCTGATGCCATCGCTTCCGGCCATGGCGCGGGCGGGCCCTGGCAGCCGCCCACCTATGATCCTGAACTGAATCTGATTTATGTCCCTACCGGGAACCCGGCGCCTGTGTATGTCGGCAAGGATCGGCGCGGCGAGAATCTCTGGACTTCATCCATCGTTGCTTTGAACGCCGACACAGGGAAGTTGGTCTGGTATTACCAATGTTCTCCACACGACACCCACGATTGGGATGCAACCGAAGTCGCTGTGCTCATCGACGGGACGTTTGAGGGTCTCCCGCGGAAATTGCTTGCGAGCGCTAATCGCAACGGTTATTTTTACCTGCTCGACCGCGAGACAGGCCGCGCGCTTTTAGTGAAATCCTTCATTCCGACTGTCAATGGATATCGCGCCCTGGACGAAAAGAATGTCCTTATTCCAAATCCTGCCAAGGAGCCGCAATTAGGCGGCACACTCGTCTCTCCTAGTTCCGACGGAGCGGCTAACTATCCTGCTCCTTCGTTTGACCCGGAAACCGGGCTGTTCTATGTGAATTCCACACAATCATTTAGCATCTATTATGCGAATCCCGACGCCTCAACGCCCGACGGCTCGGCGCCGACCCACGAGTGGCACACCGGCTTGTTCCACTCCGCTCTGCTCGCAATGGATTACCAGACAGGACTCATTAAGTGGCGTCACGACTATCCCGGCACCGGATTCTGGTCCAGTACCTATCCGGGAATCCTGACCACTGCCGGAACATTATTGTTTAGCGGTAACCCTACGGGCGACTTCGTTGCCCGAGATCCCGCGACCGGGAAAGACCTTTGGCATTCGGGCGTGGGCACCCAGATCACGAACAGCCCGCAAACTTACTTATTGAATAATCGGCAATATATTACAGTAGCCGCTGGTGACCAACTCTTTTCTTTCGCCCTGCAATAAGTAGAATTTCTAGGTTTTGATTTCGGAATGTACTTTTCTCCTGGGTTTATCGATCCATTCTGGTGTATTTCTTAAGTAAGATTTGGGTCACGTCGACCCTGGGGGGTTCTGGTGGCAAAAACCAGGTCGTTGCTGCGCACCGCGACATTCGTCCTGCCTGCGCTGATCTTAATTTTCCCGTTGTTTGCGCAATACCGCGCCGGCGTACAGGGCGCGGTGACCGACATTAACGGAGCGATTGTTCCTGAGGCGGCCGTCACTCTGACAAGCAACGAGACTAACATCTCTCGTTCGGCTCAGACCGACAATTCCGGCGTTTATTCCATTACGGGACTCGCTCCGGGCAAGTACACACTCACGATCGAGAAGACCGGCTTTTCGAAGAAGGTTCTGGATAACATCCTTGTCGGCGCCGAGCAGATGCAGAGCGTGAACGTTCAACTGGACGTTGGTCAAGTCAACCAAACAGTAACTGTATCGGCGGCAGTAACGCCGGCCATCGATACCGAGACTGCGATGATCAGCGGCACTGTCACTCAGAAGCAAATCGAGAATCTACCAAGCTTCGGCCGCGATCCTTTCCAGCTCGTGCGACTCGCACCGGGGGTCTTTGGCGATGGTTCTCTCTCCAGTGGAGGTGGAGGCAATTCTCTTCCGGGGAGCAATATTGGGGGCGCAGGCGCAACTGACAGCATCTTTAAGACCGAGAACGGCGTTCAGATCAACGCGAATGGCGCGCGGCAGAATTCAAACAATCTCCAGGTCGACGGCGTCGGCGTAAACAGCACGTCCTGGAATGGAGCTGCCGTGATCACGCCCAACGAGTCGTCAGTAAAAGAGGTGCAGGTCATTGCGAACAACTACAGCGCCGAGAACGGCCGCAACAGCGGTGCGCAGGTCTTGGTGGTTTCGCAAAACGGTACGAATCAATTTCATGGCGATGGTTTTTTTAAGTGGCATCGGCCTGGCCTCGACGCCTACCAGCGTTGGAATGGCCCCGGTACGCCGAGCCCGGTCCAAAAAGATAACAATCGCTTCAATCAGTTTGGCGGCGGTATCGGGGGCCCCATCTGGAAGAACAAGGTTTTTTTCTTCTTCTCGTACGAGACCTTGCGGAATAACTCAATTTCCACGGGCACTAACTGGTATGAGACGCCCCAATTTGATCAGAACGCCGCGGCGGCCAACAGCATCGCCGCGAAAATTCTTGGCTTTCCTGGCGAAGGCGTTTCTTCGAGTAACTTGATTCCCTATACCTGTGCTCAGGCTGGCCTGGCTTCCACCCAGTGCCATGACACTTCGGGAGGTCTGGATCTTGGGTCACCTCTTCCGGCGTCACTAGGAATCGGCAAACAGGATTCTACATATCAAGGCCCAGGTACTCCCTATGGAATCGGCAACGGGTTCGATGGCATTCCCGATGTCGCCTATTATCAAACGGTCAGCCCCAATATCAACACAAGCCAGCAATTCAACGGGCGCCTGGACTACCAAATTACCGAACGGGACCTCGCTACGTTCAGCATCTATTGGGTACCAATCAGCACACAAAACTACAACGGACCCATCCGCTCGGCCAATCTGTGGAATCATCAGAGCCTGAATCAGTCGTGGGCCGCTCTCTGGAACCACACCTTTGCCCCGACCGTACTCAACGAAGCACGTTTCAACGCCAGCGGCTGGGACTGGAATGAGATCGACACGAATCCTCAGGAGCCCTGGGGCCTTCCTCCCGCGAACTTTGACTCGATGGGAACCGTCTCCCCTCAATTTCTCGGAGCCCCTGGTCCAAGCGTCTTCAATCAGAAGACCTACAATGCAAAAGACACACTGACCAAGGTCGTTGGAAGCCACAACATCAAATTCGGAGCCGATGTCTCCTGGTCACGTTTCCTCGATACAGCTCCCTGGAGCGCTCGTCCCAGTTTCAATTTCCGCAACCTGTGGGATTTTGCGAACGACGCGCCCTACAGCGAGTCAGGCAACTTCGACCCGCTCACCGGCCAACCTACTTCTGCTGCCAAGAATCTCAGCTTCAACATAATCGGAGTTTTTGTGCAGGACGATTGGAAGGTTAAACCCAACCTGACTCTCAACCTGGGACTCCGATGGGAAGACTTCACCCCGCTAAGGGAGCGTGATGGCCACCTGAGCAATCCGATACTCGGCGTGCCGGGCTACGAGCTGCCGGCCCTGACAATTAAGCAAGGCGGCAGTCTTACTAGCAACAACATTACGAATTTCGGACCACAGATCGGCGCGGCGTGGCAGCCCGGTATCTTCAAAAACAAACAGGGCGTGATCCGCGCCGGCTTTGGAATCGGATACAATCTGCAGCAGCTTGCCGTACTATCAAACGGCCGCAACAATCCACCGCAAGATGTCAGCCTGACTCTGTTCGATCCCAACGTCTTCTACATCGGCGGCATTCCTGCCGACGTAAATCAATTCAACAACTGGCCGGCTAATCCGGCTGCTGTCCAATCTTTCGGATTGAATGGTCTACCTACCAGCGGTGCGCCGATCGACCTCACGGGATTCCCTCGCAACAATCCGACGACTGTGACCTACCGTTACTCGGTCGACGCACAATACGATCTAGGTCATAGTTGGGTGGCGAGCCTTGGCTATCAAGGCAGCCAAACGCGGCACTACACGCGACAGAACAACCTCAATTTGACTCTCTTTCCGAATTTGAACCCTATGGTGCGCTCGTTGGGCTGGTACACGAACGATGCGAATGCCAACTACAACGCATTTCTTGCGGAGATCAAACACCGTTTCTCCGACACCTTCGAAATCGACGCCCAGTACTCAAGGAGCCGCAGCCAGGATGCTGGTTCATCTGACTACTACACCGATCACTTCCCATTTAACTTGAAATATGCAAACGGCCCTTCGGACTTTGATGTTCCAAATTCCTTCAAGTTGTGGGGCATCTGGTCACCCAGAATCTTCAAGCATGGAAACTGGCTCGAGCGGTTAGCCGACGGCTGGACTATCAGCGGTATTATCACCGCTCACTCGGGCTTCCCGTGGACACCCGAGTACTGTAATACCGGCGGGAACGCGCTCTATCCAAACAGCAGTTACCAGTGTCTCTATCCAGCGTCGTACGCCGGAGGTGCACTCAGCAACACCAGCAATAACACCTTCCAGTATGTGAGTAACTTTCCCAAGGGCGCGCTCAGCTACTTCACGATACCCGCATATCAAAACCAGGTACCCAGCACACCCGGCCTCTCGCGCAATACCTTCCGGGGACCCCGTTACTTTGGCAATGACATCACTCTGGCCAAGGCTTTTGGATTGCCGGGCAACAAGATCCTCGGTGAAAACGCCCGAATTGTCTTGCAGGCCAACTTCTATAACCTCTTCAACGTTCTGAATCTGCAGAATCCGAATAACCTCACATCAGACGCGGGGGCGGCGAATACGATCATCAGTAATGACGGTATTTCAGGCAACCCGAACTTCGGACTTGCGCCGAGTGGTTTAGCCGGCCGCATTATCGAACTCCAGGCGAAGTTTAGTTTCTAAAACGGGGGACTGGTACGCCCCCGCTCAACTAGACTCGAACTGTGCGGCTTGCCTGGCGGCTTTCGATTTTTACTCTGCTGGTGGCTGCCGCATTGCACGCCCAGGCAGACTTTACTGCGCTTGCAGCACAAGCCGGCGCGGCGCGTGATGCGAATCGCTTGGACGATGCGGCAATCCTGTATCAGAGAGCATTAGCGCTTAACTCCCAGTGGAAAGAGGGCTGGTGGGCGCTGGGAACAATCGAATATGATCGCAATGCGTACACACAAGCGGCAGAGGCATTTCGCAAGCTCGCCGCTCTTGACTCTAAAAGCGGGTCGGCGCGTGTGATGCTTGGGCTCTGTGAGTTCGAGCTGCATCAAGATCAAACCGCTCTGCGTGACATCCAGGAGGGTGAGAACATCGGCGTTCTCGACAATCAGCAACTCCGCAATGTTGCTCTCTTTCACGAAGGCGTTCTATTGCAGCGCGCCGGCAAGTTTGAAGCTGCCCAGCAGGCCTTTGACTCGCTATGCGCTTCCGGCGCTAAAACTCCGGAGCTCGATAGTTCGTTTGGTTTGACCGTTCTTCTCATGCGTGATCCTGTTGCCCCTTCTGCTCCGCCTGCATCAGACGTAATTAAACGAGCTGGCGCTGCCGAGTGCCTCGCCAGTCAGAAGAAATTCGACGAGGCCCGCATCGCCTATCAAGCCATTGAACATGACTATCCCGATTTTCCAAACCTTCACTACGCATTCGGCCGTTTCTTGATCAACGCTCACGACACAGCAGGCGGCATTGCTGAATTACAACAAGAGATCAATCGGTCACCTGACCACGCACTTGCCCGCTTGCGGATCGCGGCGGCCAAGTACAAAGTCGATTCCGCCGGTGGTCTTTCCTACGCCGAAGCAGCTATCAAAATCGATCCACGCCTGCCGTTCGCTCACTACCTTTACGGATTGTTGTTGCTCGATACCGACGATTATCGCCGCGCCATACCTGAACTGGAACGCGCCGAGAGAGGCATGCCAAGTGTGCCGGGAGTCTATTCGGCTCTCGCCGCCGCTTACTCACGCGCGGGACGTCACGAGGATGCCGCCCGCGCCCGCGCTGCCTTCCAGCGCTATAACAATTCCTCGCGCGCTGCTAATTCCGCGGCTCCTCAACCGTAACAATCCGGTCACCAGCCGTTTCTCCGAGGATTTGTCGAGCGCCGCTCGGCCAGCGAATCTCAATTTGCGTCGCGCGCCTATTTGTCCCTAAACCAAAATGAACGCGACTGTCGCTCGCGCACGCATACCCTACTGCAGTCGTTGCGTGATTCCATTGCACGGTGCCGTCGGCCGCAGTTAAGCGAACCTTCGCGCCCAGGCCCAGGCGGTTGCTTTTCGTACCTACCAGCTTAAGGACGATCCAGTGATTCTCGCGATCGGAAACGTTGTGCAGTAGCCTGGCCGGCGAGCCCAGCGTCGAAACCACCATGTCGATGCGTCCATCGTTATCGAGGTCGCCGAATGCCACGCCCCTGTGCGTTGCTTCCAGCCGCAGATCCCCCTCGCTCTCCTCGAGGAACTTCTCGCCCCCGATATTTCGAAAAACTGAGTTCGGCTCTGGGTATCGTCTCTCTTGTGAAAACTCGCTGATATTGTCCATCACATTCGACCGCGCGACAAACAAATCCTTCCAGCCGTCGTTGTCGAAATCGAAGATCCCGTTTCCCCAACCCGACATCTCGCTGGTCGGCTTTGCCAGGCCGTCCGGAATTGTCATATCCACAAAATTTCCGGCGCCCTTGTTCAGATAGAGCGGGAATGTCTCGTGCTCCACGGCTGTATGCCAGATATCCGGTAATCCATCGTTATTGACGTCGCGAAAATCAGATCCCATACCGGAAAGCGCGTTGCCGTCCGGCGCGAAAGCTACGCCCGCTTCCACTCCCACTTCTTCGAAACGTTTGCCGCCGATGTTATGCAGTAAAAAATTAGGAGTCGTATCGTTTGCTACAAACGCATCCGTGAAGCCGTCTCCATCGTAGTCCGCAAAGGAGACGCTCATCCCCTTACCCTTGAGCCTGGCGATCCCGGCCGGTTCCGATACATCGGTAAATGTGCCGTCGCCATTGTTCCTATACAGGGTGTTGTGCAGGGGAGCGTATTGACGTGGATGACAATAGGCACGTACGCCGGCTTTGATGGAGCAATACGGAGCTTGATTCACCGTCCATTTGCAATAGTTCACTACAAACAGATCAAGCAGCCCGTCATTGTTGTAGTCGAACCACCCGGCTCCGGCGGACCACATTTTCACTCCGCCGTCGAGGCCACCGCCGACGCCGGCTTTTTGCGTGACATCGATGAACGTCCCGTCGCCATTGTTGCGAAACAGTTGGTTTCCGGTAACGTTCGCCACATACAAGTCAGGGCGGCCGTCGTTGTCAAAATCGCCGACCGCTGCGCCCATCCCATAGCCGTTACCCGCCACGCCCGCCGTCTCCGTGACATCGGTAAAAGTGCCGTCGCGGTTGTTACGGTAAAGCCGGTTCCAATAACGCGCTGATTCCTTCTTGAGCGATGGAATGGCCGCTCCATTCACTAAATAGATATCCAGAAAGCCATCGCCGTCGTAATCGAGCAGCGCAACGCCCGCGACCATCGTCTCGATCTGATTCTTATTCGCCGTCGGTGAGTTTTCGGTCAGAAACCGCAGCCCGGCCTTCGCTGCTACATCCTCGAATCGAATCCCCTTCGGCTGACCGCCGAACCCAATCCAGCTGATCGAAGCAGTAGATATCAGAACCAGGCAGGCCAGCTTGGCGAGCCGCAGCCGATTATCAATCGGCGCATGCATCACTCACTTCCATTGAGCTTCGAAGGCATCGAAGCGAGCCTTTAGGTCCGCAAGCTCAGAGCGCAGCCCCTGTAGCTCCTGTTCCAGCTGCGCGACTTTTGTCAAAGGCGGCACGCCCGCACTTTCCGCGCCTGGATCGTAGGCTGGTTCGCCTGCAAACAAGTGCGCATAGCGAGCTTCCTTCTGTCCGGGTTGCCGTGCAAGCTTCTTCACTAGCGGTCCGTCTTCCCATTCCGCTAGCTTCTCGAGCACCCGCTCTGCTTCGGACAAATCGCCAAAAGTGAACATTCGTTCGCTTCGATCTTTGATTTCTCCCAGTGTCTGGGGGCCTCGCAGAAACAGCGTGCAAAGAATGGCGCATTCCCGCCGGCCCAGATTCATCGTTTCCGAAATCCGCTGAGCGTACTTGTCGACCCTCCCGCTTCCTTTTACAAACAGCGCGAAGTCCTTTTGCCGCAAGCCTTCGAGCGCCCCCTCGATGGTCTCTGCATCATAGGTAACCACCGGCTCGCGATTCGACTTTTGGTTGCAGCCATTCATCAGCGCGTTGAGGCTGAGCGGATAGTACTCCGGTGTCGTCGCTTCTTTTTCCATCAACGTGCCCAGCACGCGTACTTCGGCGTCGATTAGTTCGACCATTCCGTACGCGCTGGCGGAGTAATGATCACCGGCCGCGTTTGATGGGTCTGCTTCGAGAAACGTGCTGCAAGATCTGGTCGCAGGAAGTGCAGCATCTTGGCCGCCACCTTCTTGCCTTGCTGAAACGCTTCCGAATATAACTTGTCCCGCTCCTCGCGCGTATAAGTGAACCCGATGCTGTAATAGTGATCAAGCGACAGGCCGAGCACCTTCGTTCCAGCGTATGCGACCGCCGCCTTCGCGATCAGGCCTCCCCCGAACGGGACTTTGCCGATCAGTTGCCGCGCCAGTGCGCGCCAGCCGAAGGCGCTTCCAATCACCATCGCGATCTCCGATTTTTGATGCACGTATCCGATTTCGCGATCGCTTGCGGCCGCTATCAGGAACGCAAGCCGCACCTGGTTCATGGTGAGGAATGCCGTATCCGAAGCGAATTCCGCGATTGCCCACGGCAATTCGATGATGTTCGGCACAATATCCGGCAGGGCGGTTGCCACCGAAAACAGCGTGTTCTCACGGCATGTCTTGGCGATTGCTCGCTCGACGAACGGACGGCGGAACGGAACGAAAGATCTGGCCAGCGGCACACCGAGATCCGTATGCCGGGATAGAGTTTTCGTGATGAACGGTTTAGGCCGATTTGGATTTAGGATCAGCGCATCCGCCGGGGCTAGCGTCAATTGCTCTTCGCTATAGACGTGGAAATCGGGCATGGGCGAATTAGGGGATGTCGGCGCACGGCTCAACAGCAGTGCAGATTCCCGCCGCCGCGCTGGACTCAGGTCATGCAGAAAGAAGTCCTCCATACGGCTGTAACCTGTGTTGTCAGCCGCATGCAGCACGACACGCAGAGCACGTTCGCTCGAGTTGCGAACGTCATGCGGGTTCAGTGTACTGATTGCCTTCTTTATGTTGATCAATCCGTCTAAATTCATCTGCTCCTCGATGCGATATCGGTACCTGAAAGCCGCTCAGCCGGAATGAAACCGACAAAGTAGACTCCCATTCAGAGTTTACGCCGACACGTTCGACTTCGATTTCAGGAGAGAAGTAACGGAGAACAATTTCGTTGCTCGGATGAAATGAAAGCGCAGGTGCTATCAACAGAAGCTTCGGTGGCTGACTGGTCAACCGGACATCGGGAAACAGACTCCCGAGTTCGCCCTTCTCAGCGTGCCAGCGAATCCGCATCCAGTAATCGAGGCCCTGCAGTGGCAGGTGGATATCCTCTGATGTCTTTAGTTCGAGAACAGCTAAACGCCCGCTCGTGGACACGGCCAGCAGATCAATCAGCTCGCGTTCGCCGCCCGCAAAGGTAAGTACCTGACCGTGGACAGGAGCAGGCAAAAGAGTCGCATCGAGAACCTGCAGACTGGATCGCGCCTGGCTCTCGAACCATCGCTCCGGGAAAGTCGGGAGTCCAGCCATGCGCGGGTGATTACCCAATAAAGATTTGAGATGCGCTGCGAAGCTTTCCACGCGTTGAAAATCCCCGGCTTGTACTTCTTCGCGCGCCTCGATTCCGACCCACATCTTCCCTCGCTCAATGCGCGCGAACTCGACACCGCGAAAGCGAATGCTGATCGCTCCGCCCAATTCCGGACAACACCCGACTTCCGGCGTCAGGCGCAACCGCTCCAGGAGGTCGTTAACTCCCTGACCCGACGCGGCAGGTAGATATTGCGAGGTGAGACGAGTCTCGAGATTTCCCAAGTCCGCCACATCGATTTCGCCCGCCATGCCGTGCTCGTTGAAGCGAAACAGTCGCGCATCGAGAGCAACACCCGTGAGCCAGTGCAATCGGTGCGCCGTCAGGGCGCCCGCGCCCTCCGGCAAGAAAAGGCAGAGCGAAATCCGCTCGTCGGGGCCGATTCTGCCGCGCAGATAGTCGAACCACAGCAGGCTAAAGCTCAGGAATTCCGGCTCTTCTTCAGGTGAAGCGCAGGCGAGAGCTGCCAGGTGCCGGTTGCCTCGCCTAAGGTGAGCGCGCGGGCTGCTTGCAGAAAACGAGCGCCTCAAATCCAGCGAGCTCGTAAGCGCTTCGATCGTCCACCCTGCAAACTGGCGTTGCAGAATACGCCGGAATTGTTCGGCGAAATTCTGGCGTACGCCCCTGATCGACCGTGCCGCCGCTTGCGGCCGCTCGAGATCCAGAAACGTCAGCGAACCAGTCGCTCCCGCAAAACGCTGCACCGTACAATCCAAGGCGCAGCTCGAAGTGCGATCGATCGAGAAAATTCGGCGCTTGAGGCTCCGCTCCTCATCCCAGGCCTCTATCCACAACCCGCCCGAACGCACTTCGATCGCATAACGGCCTTCGAGCAACGGAATTGCCCTGTCACCGAAATCGAGCACTGCCGGTCGGATACGTGTCTTCACGAAGGTCGCGATAGTCGCGGCCAGGCTCTCCGGGTCCGCCTGCCGGTCCGGGCGCGTGGCGTTCTTCTTCGAAATTTTATGATGGAGTTTTGCCACTCGATCCTTTATCTGTCGAAGCCCGTCTGGAAACTGTAGAAGGCCGCATTCAGTCCGCCGTTCACCGCGCGGGACGGATCCGCTCCGACATTAGATTAGTAGCGGTTTCCAAAAAATTTTCTGCAGCTCACATTCGCCAGGCGTATGCCGCCGGCTTGCGCGATTTCGGCGAAAACTACGTCCAGGAATTCGCTGAAAAGAAAAGAGATCTCGAGGATTTGCCGGGGGCCCGCTTTCACCTGATCGGCCATTTGCAATCAAATAAGGCGCGTCAAGCCTGTGATCTTTTTGATGTGATCCAGACCGCTGACTCGGTAAAGATCCTGGAGCGGCTCAACGCCTGCGCCCCTGAAAGCAAACTGGAGGTTCTGTTGGAAATCAAGCTTTCTGAGGAGACGGCCAAAACCGGCGCCTCTCCCGGAGAGATCCCAATGCTGCTCGCCGCTTCACACAATTACCCGCGACTCAACGTGAGCGGGCTCATGACAATGCCTCCCTGGTCGGAGGATCCGGAGAGTTCCCGGCCCTACTTCCGGAAACTCGCCCAACTAGCCAGGGAGAATGGCTTGCCGAATGTATCCATGGGCATGTCCGGAGATTTTGAGGTGGCAATCGAAGAAGGTGCAACCATCATTCGCGTCGGGACTTCGCTTTTTGGCGCACGGCCGAAACCGGTAAAGGCGGCACCGTCCTCGTCCCCATCATGAAGCCGAGCGGCTCGGCAGCCTGGGCTTCGTTCCTGCTCCTTTCCGGCCTGCTCGTCGGACAGGTGGTCAAGCCGGGCGCGACTCAGGGCAGCCTGGAACAGCTGGGTATTTCCATCCCCATGCGCGATGGTGTTCGTCTTTCCGCAGACGTCTTCCTTCCTCGCGCTACCGGCCATTGGCCCACCGTGCTCTTCCGCACGCCTTACAATCGCAAAGGCCCTTCCAGCCGTAATTACCGCAGCTTTCTCCAGCGTGGTTATGCCGTCGTGATCGAAGATGTTCGCGGCCGTTACGCGTCGCAGGGCGTATTTCGAAGTATCGATCAGGAGGGCCCGGACGGCAGTGACACCATCAACTGGATTGCTGCGCAACCCTGGTCCGATACCCATGTCACAATGGCCGGCAGCTCCTACCTCGGCATGGTGCAGTGGTGGGCAGCCGTCCAGGGGAATCGGCATCTCCGTGCTATTGCCCCTATGTTTTCTGGAGACGACGAGTATCTCGATCGCTTTTACTCCACCGGCGGAGCGATGAAACTCGGACACCGGCTTCTTTGGCTGGCCGAAAATCTAACTCCTCCTTCCCAGGTCCGGCCGCTCTTCAGCAGCTATATCAACCACCTCCCGCTCAGAAGCGCTGATGTCGCCTCCACTGGAACCGAGCTGCCGGTATGGAGAACCGCTCTCGATCATCCCTCCTATGACGCATTCTGGAGAAGCCACAGCATCCGGGAAAGAACAAAGCAGGTCGACGTGCCTGTTTTATCGATTGGCGGGTGGTTTGACAACTATGCCGAGAGCGATCTGGACATGTTCTCCCGCCTCTCAATGGTCCGTAAGCCAATCGAGACCTGGATTGGGCCTTGGGCCCACAATCCGTTTCTCAAATTTCCCACGCGTGACTTCGGACGCGATGCCGTTATTTCGATCCGCAGCACACAAGCAGCGTGGTTCGACCGCTGGGCCCCCTCGACAACACGGGCGCGGTCCGATTACGCACCCGAGCTGCATATCTTTGTCATGGGACCGAATATCTGGCGCGAGGAACACGAGTGGCCGCTCGCGAGGACTCACTATACGCCCTTCTATTTGGATAGTAACGGCCACGCTAACAGTCGCGGAGGCGATGGCATTCTTACGCGCCACCCCATTCCCAAAGCGCGACCAGACACTTTCGTTTACGATCCGAAAGATCCCGTTCCTACCGTTGGCGGCGCAATCTGCTGCGAGCCCAAAATTCTGCCGCCCGGCCCTCTCGAGCAGTCTAACGTCGAACAGCGCAAAGATGTCCTGGTCTATACATCCGGCCCGCTTGGCGAGGATGTAGAGGTTACCGGCCCAGTGAAAGCTTTGCTTTATGTCTCGACCTCTGCCAATGACTCCGATTTCACCGCTAAGCTGGTTGACGTCGAGCGCGACGGCCACGCTCTTGCCGTGTGCGATGGGCTCCAGCGCCTCCGCTACCGTCTCTCTCTTGAGAAGCCTGTCTTTGTCAAGCGCAACGCTGTGTATCAAATCGCCATCGATGCGGGCGTCACCAGCTACGTGTTCGCCGCGGGCCACCGCATCCGATTGGAGGTATCAAGCAGCAACTTCCCGCGATTCGATCGCAACCTCAACTCCGCTGCGTTAAACGGGGACGTTACAAAAATCGCCAAAGCAAAGCAAACGGTTTTTCACGAGAAAAACTATCCGTCGGCCCTGATTCTACCCGTGATTCCTGGGGGAGGGCATCAATCGTCTCGTTCCTTGACGGCGCGAGAAACGCCAGGCGGTCATTCGGGGCTACTGGGAAGAGTGAAATAGAAGGTTGATCCGACGCCTAATTCGGATTCGACCCAGATCCGTCCGCCTGCCCGCCCGACAATCTTCTTGCAGGTAGCAAGTCCAATCCCGCTGCCTGCAACTTCGGGCCGGTTGCGCCGCTGCAATGGCAGAAAGATCCGCTCAAGCCAATCCTGCTCAATCCCAACACCATTGTCTCGGACGCCGAATCGCCAGAGGTGATCCTCCGGGACGGCGTTCACATCGATCTGGAGTGGAATGCCCGGACGTCGATATTTGATTGCATTCGAAAGCAGGTTTTGAAAGAGTTGAGCTAAAGATTGAGCCTCGATACGAGGCTTGGGAAGTGGTTCGCGTGAAACAGTCGCCGCAGATAGAGTAAGGTCCTTTTCTAGATTGCCTAGCGCAATGTCGAGAGCTTCGTCGGCGTTGACGGGGGTTAGGGTCGCGATCGGATTTATTCCGGCGAGGGCGTGTGCAAGAATGCCTTCGACCAAATCGTTCATTCGCTGGAGACCGAGCGTAACCTGCCTAAGCATGTCCTGCCCGTCGTCCGGGAGTTTGCTTCCGTGTCGCTTCGTAAGCAGTTCCACAAGCCAGCGAGTGCTGGTGATGGGAGCACTTAAGTCATGCGAGGCGATCCGCGCAAACTCCTCCAGCTCCGCGTTCGAGCGCTCCAGTTCGCCCGCCATGGTTCTCAGGCGTTCATTTGCATCCTCAAGCTCACGCTGGATCTGCAGTCGCGAGGTAATGTCGGTGTGCGTCGCGATAATGCTTTCCTGCTCGTCCGGATTTTGCGACAACATCGTCCAGTAAGCCGAAACAAATACCGGCGTGCCATCTTTTCTCTTTTGCTGAAGCTCGCCTCGCCACATCCCTTCGGCTTTGAGACTCTCCTTTATGCTGTCCCTCGAAGTCGAGAACGCTGTCTCCAGAAGCTCGTCAACGCGCCGCCCGCGCGCCTCGGTGTCGCTCCATCCGTAAAGCCGTTGACATCCTCGCGTCCAGTGCTCGATCACCCCTTTCCAATCGGTGATGAATACTACTGACTGATCGAGCGTAGCGGTAAGCGCCCGCAGTTCGTCTTCGGTGTTTTTGCGCTCTGTTACGTCGTGCAGTACCTTGCCAAAACCAAGTAATTCCTGCGTTTCGGTGTGACGGATTGAAATGCTGACTCCTTCCACAAAAATCGGCCGGCCGCTTTTCGTCACGAGCCAGGTCGTATCCGAGGTGCGTCCCTTTAGAGCCGCATCCCTCAACTCCTGGTGAAACGCGCCTTTCAGGCGATCGGCCAAGGGCAGCAGGATTTCGCCATTCTTGCCGATAAATTCCTCGGCTCCATATCCGAGTTGCTCCTCCACTCCGGGGTGCCACGAAATGAAATTGCCATCGCGATCGAGGAGCACGATGACGAAATCATTCAGCCGCTGTACCAAAGCTTCCAACAGATCTTTTTGATAGAACGACTCTTGTGGCATGTCTTGCCCAAAGGCGATCTCTCAGCATGTCACTAGACAAGCGAAGCAGGTCGCGCCTCTCGATGCGACCTGCCCGGTTTGGTCTCGGTCAAACTGACTTTGAGATTTCAGTTAGAAACTGAATCGGAATCCAAACTCTCCCCACAGCGACCTGGGGATAGTAGTAGAACTCGGCTTGATAAAGCCGGCGGGATGTCCGAAATTATCCTGGTTCGCGATGCTGTTGTTGTAATCGTTGCCGTAGTTAGCTCGATTTGTGAGATTAAACGCCTGGGCAATGAGCTGAATGTTGAAGCGTTCGCCTATTCGGATGTTCTTGGCTAACCGCATGTCGAGCTGAAAGAATGGGTCGCCGCGTAGTGGATCGTACTTTGCTATCGTGCAGTCCGCCGCCACACCATTTAAGCCATAAAAGCAGTTCTGCGCGGCGGTATTATCGGTCGCGAACGCAAACCAATCCTGGATGTTGCTCTTCGGCACGACCACGGCGTTTGCGGTGCCCCCGCCGGTATTGAGCGTGTTCGACGAGTCGTAAGGACGCGCCGAGCCAAACTGCAGAATGGGAGCCAGCTGCAAGCCCCAGGGCAGTTCCACAATTCCGCTAATAGTAACGTGGTGGCGTTCATCGTTCGGTGAAGGACCCCACTCGTAGCTCGCGAACGGGTTCGTCGAGAGCCGCGGATAGTCGCGGAAAGAAGTGCCGCCCGTGTTGTAACCATTGGCCCACGCTAGCGTGTAATTCGCATTCAACGAGAACCGACTACTCAGCCGTTTGCGGTAAGAGAAGTTCACGCCGTCGTAATGAGAGCGGCCAATCGACCGTTCATCGCGAACGCTTGCGAGTTCCGGCTGGCCGGAGGCGGCAAAGGCTTCGTCAAGAGGGCGTGTGCAGCATACTCCATTCAGCGGTATCGTTGATCTATGTTTATGGTCCTGTTTTCGTGTAGACCAAGGACATGTGTATATTCCACTTCGACAACCGATCCGGCATTAGGAGCCCAGCTATAGCCGGCATTGAACTCTTCCGTCATCGGGTTGCGATAATCGGGGTCCATTAAGCGCCCGACGCTCCCTGGCGCAAGCTGCGAAGATGGCGGAGGAACGACCGGGAACGGATCCACGCCATAGCGCCAGCTTCCCAACGGAATACCGGTCCCTGTGACAATGTCGGTTGGTGTAGTAAGGCTGAGTACGGTCTGAAATACGGTTGGGTTGGCCATTTGCTCCATGAACAGCGGGATGTTCTGGAAAATGTTTCCGTAATAAAGCCCGAAGCCGCCGCGTACCACGTGCTTACCGGTTCCGGTCAGATCGTAGGCGAAGCCGATGCGCGGGCTGAAGTTCTTGTTGTCGTCATGCGGCAGCTGGCTGACGTACGGATTCGGAAATGGGGCTGTTAAGAGCAACCAGCTCCTGGTAGGTACGGCTGTCTTTGACATCGGAACCGCCAACCAGGCGCATTGACTCACCAAAAATGTTACCGGTGAGGGGTCGTTGCCTCATGAAAATGTTACCCGTGAACAACGGAGTAGCGGATGAGGAGGCAATTGAGCATGGCGACACGAAGAGAGTTAGTCGAAGCAATCCAAAAGCGATACCAGCACGCAAGGCTGGCCAAAAAGACAGCTATCCTGGACGAATTCATAGAGGTGACGGGGTACCACCGGAAACATGCCGTCCGGCTTCTTGGGTCAAATGGAGAGCGGCGAGATAAGAAGCTACGATCCAAGGAACGCATCTATGGCGATGCGGTTCAAGAAGCACTGATTCTGCTTTGGGAAGCCGCTGACCGGATCTGCGGCAAGCGCCTGAAGGCGCTTGTCCCGCTGTTGCTCGGATCCATGGAGAAACACGGCCACTTGCAGCTGGAGACCAGTGTGCGGGATTTATTGCTGCAGATGAGTGCGGCCACGATGGACCGGCTCTTAGCTGAACCACGCGAGCGAGTGACGGGTACACGTCGCCGAAGAGGAGTCGGCGCAACCTTACTCCGCCGAAGTATTCCGATTCGCACGTTCGGAGATTGGAAGGATCCGGAGCCGGGATACATGGAGGCCGACCTGGTCGCCCATTGCGGTGGATGGATGGCGGGTAGCGTTGTCCATACGCTGGTCCTGACAGATGTTGCCACGGGCTGGACCGAGTGCGTTCCCCTCATGGCGCGAGACCAAGCCCTGATCGTGGAAGCACTCGAACAAGTCAGGAAAGCATTGCCGTTCCCCTTGCGAGGGTTCGACACGGATAACGACGGTGCGTTCATCAATCAAACGGTCCTCAACTACTGCCCGCGAACAGGGCTGGAGTTTACACGATCGCGGGCCTATCGAAAGAATGACCAAGCGCGGGTGGAACAAAAGAATGGCGCGGTGGTTCGGAAGCTGGCCGGATACGATCGGCTCTCTGGAGTGAAGGGTACGGAGGAACTGGCCAGGCTCTATGAGTTCTCCCGGCCGTACGTGAACTGCTTTCAGCCTTCGTTTAAGCTCAAGTCCAAGACTCGTACCGGGGCCCGAGTCTCCAAGCGTTATCACGCACCGTTGACACCGTATGACCGGGTCATGGCATGGCCCCATCTCCCGAATCTAGGGAAGGAGCGGCTCCAGGCGACCTTTGCTCAGCTCGATCCCATCGAACTCATCCGAAACATTCGCTGTGTTCAAGAGGAACTGGCTATGGTGAACAATAACGAACTGGAACAACTGAAGTCAGAATCGGCCGAGTCTTTCCTCCGGAAACTACGCACGGTTTGGCATGAGGGAGAAGTCCGGCCTACCCATCGAAGGCAAGCAGCACGGCACTGGCGCACCCGACCCGATCCATTCGAGACCGTGAGGTCGCGCATCCAGGAACAACTCAGCCTCACTCCGGATATGGGAGCGAAGGAACTGTTCCAGCAACTTCGGAAAGAATACCCTGGCCAGTTCGCTGAGAATCAAATCCGGACTTTGCGGCGCCGAGTTAGGGAGTGGAGAACGGACCTGGCGAAGCGCCTTATCCTCAGTGCAAGCAATGCACAATCAGAACTGATCTCTCCTGTCCACATTGAGGCTGCCCGCCAGAGGAAAGAGAACCATCTTGAGATGGGCTCCGCCCAAACCCGGGATTTAACGCTTTCAGGCCAGAATGCTTTCAGGGGCAGGTAAACTGCCCCGCCATTCCGGCAACCATGTCGGCGCTCAGGTTCCGTCCCCGGATTGCCTTTATAGTGGCTCCGAAGGAGAGAGATTGAGATCGGGATTTCCACAGTCGTCGCGGCCGCGCCGCTGTGGAAAGTTGCCTGCAACGAGGCGTCATCGCTGACTTGCAAGCGCTAACTCACCGCTACGAATGGGGTTGCCAGACACTCGATGTCCGAGGATAGAAGTCCGAGCGGTGAGTCACCTTTGCCTCTAGAACGAACACTCAGATGATGTCCGGCGGCTTAAGGACTTTCCTATAAGGGCTTCGCGGGGGCAAACACAATCCAAGTTCTCAATCGCGATTGGGAGGACTATGAAGTCGGACTTTGTTGCATTTGTCGCCATTGATTGGGCGGACCAGAAACACGCGTGGATGTTGCAGGCTGCCAGCTCGACTGCACGCCAGGCAGGGACTATCGACCACACGCCGGAAGCTGTTGCGATCTGGGCGAGTGAACTTCGCTCGCGCTTCAATGGCCAGCCGATAGCAGTCGCCATCGAGCAGTCTCGCGGACCTTTGGTGTTCATGTTGAGCAAGTACGAACACCTGATCATTTTTCCGGTGCACCCGACCACGCTCGCCAACTATCGGAAGAGCTTTCGGCCATCGGGCGCTAAGGACGATCCTAATGATGCCGCGTTACTTCTGGATGTGCTGACTCTTCATCATGACAAGCTTCGACGGCTGCAACCCGATACGCCAGAAACCAGAACGTTACAGTTCTTAGTTGAAGAGCGCCGTAAGTTCGTACACGAAAGGACCCGCTGCTCCAACCGAATTACGTCGCATCTGAAACTGTACTACCCGCAGGTGCTGGCGTGGTTCGACGAGATCGGCTCGAATATTGCAGCTGAGTTCCTCGAGCGCTGGCCCAGTCTCGACAAGCTACAACGGGCTAGGCCGGCCACGATCGAGCGGTTCCTTATTGATCACAACAGCCGGAATGCCGAATCCATCGCTAGGCGCTTGGACCAGATCCAGAAGGCCACGCAGGCGACGACGGATCCGGCAGTTATTGCTTCCTGTGCTGCCGCAGTCGTAGCTTGGGCAGGCTTGCTGAAGCAGCTCATCCGAACGATCGAAAGCTATGACCAGAAAATCGACGTCCTTGCGCGTGAACATCCGGATTATGCACTCATCAAATCACTACCGGGTGCGGGCCCCGCGCTAGCGCCACGACTCATCGCAGCCATGGGGAGCCAGCGAGATAGATACCAAACAGCCCACGAAATCCAATGCTATAGCGGGATAGCACCTGTCGTCGCCAGCAGCGGCAAGCAGAGGTGGGTTCACTGGCGCTGGTGTTGTCCGAGATTTCTGCGCCAGACCTTCCATGAGTGGGCGCTGCACTCGATAGCCTATTCTCAATGGGCTCGCGACTACTACGACGAGCAGCGCGGCAAAGGTAAACGCAGAAATACCGTGATTCGGTCACTCGCGTTCAAGTGGATCCGCATTCTCTTCCGATGCTGGAAAAATCGTACGCCCTACGACCAGACTGCTTATCAGCGAGCTCTTGCGATCCGTCGGCCGAAGAACCCCAACAATACCCAGGCTGTGGAACTGCAGTGGAAAAAGGTCGCCGGCTTTAACACAATTACGGTGGCGATTGCTTGACGGAACACCTCAGATGTCTATCCTCCGCTTGGCTCTCAACAGCATAGCGGGCCTTTCCACGGACATTTACTCTGCGGTAACATCCGTCACTGAGGCAATACGCCAGGTTGAAATCTTTGTCCCAGCGCAAACCCAGGTTCACTGAGAGGCGAGGCGTTATCTTCCAGTCATCCTGAAAATACAAACCGAGCTGCTTGCTCGCAATGAGAAAATACGGGTCGCCGTTTGCGATAGCCATTCCGGTAACCGCCCCGGGAGCCGCGAACCCTGAGGATACGTCGCCTGATTTCCTAGCATCTCGCTTGGATCGGCGCCGAAATCCATCTCGAGCGTCGAGCTGAATTCAAAGAAGCCACCTTGCACCGGCGTGTACATGTAATCCACGCCGCCTTTCAGCGTGTGCCTGCCCAGGGTCTTCGAAATATCGTCCTTAAATTGCCATTTCTTCTGAAACGATTGCTGCGGCACGTTCGTGTTGGTGCCAAACGAAGCGCTTGGAAAAGTTACGAGGGGCGCACTGATGTTACTCGCGATCACGTTGTTCCAGTACTGGTAACCGGCCGTAAACTGATTGATCAGCGTGTTCGAAATTGCCGAGTTCAGCGTGAAATTTGCGAGCTGCAGATGATTGACCGTGAAGTTGCCGTTCGTAAGATCGCCCGTGCCGTCTGACTGATCGTTGAGGCTGTTATTCGCCTGAGAATTATAACTCACGTAAGCGCTGTTCTTACTATTAATATTCCAATCCAGCCGGCCGTTGTATCTGGTCTCATAGAACGGGCGCGGGATCACAGCGGCAGGATCGGCAGCAAGGCCCGCGTTTTTCGCCAGAACCAGCTCCGAATAAGATGTTCCCGTCTCAGCTAATCCCTGATTCTCGCGTTCACGCTCAATCGCGAAAAAGCCGAATAACTTGTCTTTTATGAACGGGCCGCCAACTGAGCCGCCAAACTGCTGCCGGCTATAGTCGGGATGCTCAGGGGTTTGTCCGCCTGTGCCGTCAGGCACCTGTTCGTCGGTATTGAGGGCCGCCTCGCGGAAAAAGCCGAACAGCGAACCATGGTAGCTATTCGTGCCCTGCTTGGTAATCATGTTGATTGCTGCGCCTTCCGACCGTCCGTTTTCAGCTGAAAAGCGCTGCGTACTGATTTTGAACTCCTCCACGGCTCCGAGCGGCAGCTGCATCACTGGGCCGCCGACCGTATTGTCTTTGTTGTCGACACCATTCACCGTGACGTTTACATTGCGGCCGCCGTCTCCGTTCACCGAAAGAATCGCGTAGCGGTTCTTCGTGGGATCGTACGAATCGGCCGCCTTTACTCCCGGCGCGAGATACGCCAGGTTCGCGACGTCGCGTCCGACCATTGGGAGTTCCTGCACCTCCCTCGGTGTGATGTCCTGACTGACGCTAGTCTTCGTCATATCGACCAGCGGAGCCGCGTCGGTCACTTCAATCACTTCGGTTCGTAGCCCCTGGGGTCAAAACTCCATTGGCGGTGGTCGTCTTACCCACCTGCACAGAGATCTCTTCAATCAGTGTGGAGAACCCCGGCTTCTTCACATTCACCGTGTAAGTGTCGGCGGCAAGCAGATCGAATCGAAAATTTCCTGACTCGTCCGTCGTCGTGTTTGCGCTTCTCTCCTGTCGCTTTGCGCGTCAGATCTACCCCGGCGCCAGCCACTACCGCCTGGGTCGGGTCCGATACCGTGCCCTGGATCGTACCCGTGGCCGTGGCTTGCCCGAAAATATTCGTGCTGATACAGACGATCGCTGTAAGCAGCGTATACAGTCTCTTCTTCATTGCTAGTCCCCCTAACGAACGTGACAATGCTTAAAACCTGGATGTATCCGCTAATCGGTGCACCGCGCTGCAACCCGGCAACGCGAAATGAATCCTGACCGTCAACTTGGAGAAAGGTCTAGCGGGAACTGCCGTTGTGATCGGCAATTTGCCCAACCGGGCGACGCCCACTCCCAACTCATTTAAAAGATAGTACACCGATCCGGGCAGATAGGAAAGGCCAAACGGGGTTTTTAAGGTTTTAGAACTTGCGTCTCTAACTTCTGTCGTCCACCCGATTGGGTGCCGTCTTCATCTTCCCGCACGCAGATCTCAGGATTGCCTTCTGCCGCCGCTCGAGCGCCGTCTCCCGGGCGTGCAGTTCTTGGAGTTGAACAGCAAGCCGGTATACGAACCGGACACTTTCATACTTGGCAAGTACGCGTTCTTTCGCTTTTCCAATTTCTATCTCGGTTCGGCTCCAGAGGGTGCTCGGACTCGAATCAGAGTCGGCCGCCGGCTGAGCTTTTTCACCAGTGCGCATAGTTATGCCAAAGAACAACACTATGATTGCCAACGTCACGCTGGCCCGATAATTCACGTATTTTTCGAGGTTCTTTGTCATAATCCCTGCTCTGACTATTCGTCGAACCTGGGGCCCCGAAATCGACATCCGAGTGATTCTGGAACAAAGAAAATCGCTCCAGAAAAGTAAGGTGCGCCACGGTTGGTCCAGGGGGTCCAGGCGAAAGTTAGCGCTTCAGTAGAACGGGTTTGCCGTGGGGGGTGTGGCGATAGGCGTCTGCCCACGCCTCCTTGCGGGTCAGTAGGGCCGAAGCATCTGTTAAGCCTTTGTCCTCGACGATACGCTCCAGGGCAGCCAGCCAATGTTCGTAATAATGTGTGCCGTCGTCAGGGTCGCCGCGCTGCGCGGCAGATTGGAGTTCATCGGCGAGAACCGATGTCCACTCCTTCCAAGTGAAGTGACCTTGTGCTGAAAGCCGGACCGCGAGTGCGAAGGCTTGAGCTTGCCAAGGCTCGGCAAATATTGGACCGTCCTCATCACGGGGAAGCGTAGGTAGAGATGCGATGCGCTCCCTATTAGTTTGTAAATCAGGCGCGTTCAAGGTAGCTGTCCCATAAGTCGAGGTAAACAGAATCTTGCTGCGAAGCGTCATCGCCCCATAGTTGGCGCGCCGCAAAGCGCACAGAATACAAGTGCTGAGGTTGCTCACCCAGAAAATGCGCATTTGTATCCGGAAACACGAATATTCCGTGGTGGCGAGCGACAACACCCTCTCTACCGCGGGCGTAGCGAGGCAGACGCGTATGGCCCACGGGATTAATTTTGCGTGCGCGAACATGCTCGCCTATTTGGAAACGAGCTTTCGCCTCCGCGTCCGGCCGCATATAACTCCCGCGTCGCGCCGCCATGGCGGGTACGGCTTGGGCCGTAAGGGGTGGCGTTGCCTTCTGCGATCCGGGCGCCGGTTTGCCTGTTTCAATCTCCTCTCGCGTTACCAGTCCGCGCTTCAACAGCAATTCGATGTTCCGCGTTAGCCACTTCTCGTAATAACTCATGCGCAAATAATCAGCTGGAGGAATTAGCTCGATACCATGACGGCTCGCATCGATGTTCCATTTACCCCACGCTCCAATCGCACGGTTGATCGCGTACACCCGGCCTTCCCAAGCCTCGTGGAAAACGGGCTCGTTCTGTTCAGGCTGAATCGGGCCCATGCCGTGCATACCGCCCATGTCATGGATGCCGTTCATTGCTTTTCTGTCCGCGCCGGCGAGACCTTAGCCACGCCAATCATTGCGTCCCTCGTGACTATAGCCGCAAGTTCTTCTTCCGTCATTTTTTCTGTGCCGGCTGGCCGTTCCGGCAAAACCAGGTAGCGGATCTCCGCCGTGCTGTCCCACACCCGAACCTCAACATCCGCAGGCAGGTCTAGCCCAAATTCGCGGAGGACTCCCCGCGGATCGATTACAGCGCGCGATCGATACGGCGCCGACTTGTACCAAACCGGCGGCAGACCCAGGACCGGCCAGGGATAACACGAGCACAACGTGCAGACCACCAGGTTGTGCACTTGCGCATTGTTCTCAAGCACAACCATATGCTCGCCTTGTGCCCCCAGATAACCAAGCTCGGCGATCGCCTCTCCGCCGTCGTTAAGGAGGCGCTTCTTATACTCGGGGTCTACCCAGGCACGCGCCACTACTTGAGCACCATTACGCGGTCCAATCCTGTTTTCGTAGGCATCTACCAGAGCATCCAGTGCCGCCGGGTCCACCAGTCCTTTCTCCACCAGCAACGATTCCAATGACTTGGTTCGGAGTGTGAGGTCGGACGGAACGACCTGATGAGGGTGATCGTGCCCATGTTCGTGCGAGTGCATAGAAGAAGTGGGAGCAGGGGCCACGGCTCCCGTGGCAGCGCTTTTTAGAACTTTCGCCGGTCCACGGACATGTTGCCATTTGCGTCCCGACGGTGCCCAGTATATAACCATCGGCACGGGCGCCGTACGCTCATTGACCAGTCGAGATAATCAGGCGGATTAAAAAGGATAGTACGTTGCTGGAATCCGGATTTTGAAGGTCTTCTGTAAGCTTGGGCTCCGGGACGACGACCGGCATCGCGTTGCTTTCGGCCTCCTAATCGTAAGGACGAACCCAATGAAGCGAAATCAAGGAAGGGCTTAATGGCCCTGTTGGGAGCTCGATTCCGCAATTAGTAGTGGGCGGCGCATAATTCCGTGAACTATATAACAGCCGGACCCTACAATTAGCTCTAACAATATTCAGAATGGACAAACTCGTGCAACCTCTTTTACCTCAGGCCATATCCGAAATGGAACTCTCACCTTCAACGGTTGGAGAAGTTACTCAGTTACTGACTAAATGGGACGCTAAGAATGTCCAAGACCAGGCAAAACTCTTGGAGTTGGTATATCCGGAGCTGAGGCGGATTGCTGAATTCCGGATGCGGCATGAAAGGCCGGATCACACGTTGCAAGCAACCGCGCTGGTGAACGAGTTTGTTATTCAACTCTGCACCGTGGCGCAGCATCCATGGCAAAGCCGGTTGCATTTCCTGGCGATCGCCTCGCGGGCCATGCGCCGCATTCTCGTAGATCATGCGCGGACGCATAACGCAGCTAAGCGCGGAGGGGAAATTTGCAAAATTCAGTTGGCAGGAATTGAGATTGCGCAGCCGTCCGAATTCCGCGGTATCCTTGAGATCCACGATCTTCTGGAGAAATTGGCCGCACAAGACCCGCGCATGGCCGACGTGGTCGAGATGAGGTATTTCGGGGGCTTATCGAACGGTGAAGTAGCGGAAGTGCTGGGCGTGGCGGAACGAACCATCAAACGAGACTGGCAGGTGGCCAGGGCCTGGTTGTACGCTCACCTCCACAGAGGAAAAAGTGATGCAGGTTGAGCAATGGGAGGAAATCAAGCGGATATTTGAATCCGCGCTCAAGCTCAGCCAAACGGAATGTTCCAAGTTTTTGGATGCTGCATGCCATGACCGTCCGGATTTGCGACAGGTAATAGATGAACTCCTTATAGCGCACGAAGAAGCCTCCGGTTTCCTGGAGGACGAATCCTTCTCCGCGCTTCCACCCGTTTTCAAGCCCGGCCAACTGGTGGCAGAACGCTTTCGTATTGTTCGCCTGATCTCGCGTGGCGGAATGGGCGAGGTCTATGACACTTACGACGAGCGGCTGTCAGTCAGGCTGGCCCTAAAGACATTGCGCCCTGAGTATGCATCGGATCGCGACGCCCTGGAGCGTTTCCGCCGCGAAATTCGAGTGACTCGCGAGATCGTACACCCCAACCTGTGCCGTGTCTACGAACTGGTGGAGGACCGGCTGCCGCCAGATGAAACTCACCCAGGCGAGCGCGTAGTCACCTGTCTAACCATGCAATTGATGTGCGGCGAGACGCTCGAACAGCATCTGGTGAAAACAGGCCCCCTCCCTCCGGAAGCCGCTTTGCCCTTGATCCGGCAGATGGCCGGAGCGATCGAAGTCTTGCATGAAAACGGCATCATTCACCGCGACCTCAAGCCTTCGAACATCATGATTGTGCCGGGACCTGACGAAGTTCCTCGCGCGATGGTGATGGACTTCGGCCTGGCAAAACCGTTTAAGCCCGACTATGACCTTTTCCAGTCGCGCAGTGACTTCCGGGCTGGGGCTCCCTTCTACTTAGCGCCCGAGCTGGTACGCGGAGAGAAGCCCAGCATTGCATCCGATATCTATGCGTTAGGCCTGATCATCGACGAGATGGTAACGGGCGGCGGCGCGTTTTCGGGAGAGACCGTAGAAGGCCTCCTGTATCAAAAGCTTTGGAGCGACCCGAAAGATCCCGCCGAGCGGAAACCCGGTTTACCCCAGGCATGGTGCGCGGTAATTCGCCGTTGTCTCAATCGCGACCCGGCAAGAAGAATAGCCGCAGTGAACGAAATCATCTGCGGATTGACCGAGGATCCGCTTTTTTCGAAGACAATACCCCTCCCATTGCTGTATCGCCTGCAGAACGCCTTGAAGGTTTCCACCAGGAGCGTACGCCGCCGGCCTATGCTGGTTCGACTCTGCATCGCAATCCTGACCCTGGTGGCAGTCCTGGGTGCTGCAGGCGTCGCAACAGATTACATTGAGTCACGCCCACTAAATACTTCGGTACTGATCTTCGAGTTTGAAAATTTGACCGGTAAATCCGAGAACAACCATTTGTCGAAAGGTACAACTTCGGAAGTGGAACGACTCGTTTCCTATATTCCCGGTGTGTCGGTAAAGTCCTTTCACCAGCCGCGTCCAAAGAATGCTTTGTTTAAGTCCAATACCCGGTTTAGCATCGACGGTTATTTGCAGGCGGACAGGAACATAACGCGGCTTTTCGTTGAAATGACTGAGAATTCAACGGGACGCATCGTTTGGATGAATAAATACGACACGACCACCGTGAACTCACTTCAGATGCAGGACGACATTGCTTCAGGCGCGGTGAACGCAATGAGGAGCGTATTATTTGTGTCCCCGACGAGCCACGGGTGGGGATTTCTGTCGAAACCCGCCTTGTTTCTTCTCCGGGTTCAAGAGTCCTTTAAACCAAGGAGGGTTGGCGTCCCGGCAACTCCCAGCGAGGAAGCGATGGAAGCCTACACGCGCGGGCGGGCGCTTTGGGACGAGCGCAGCCTCGCCTCTGAGCGAGAAGCTGTTAAGCAATATCAGAAAGCACTCATGGCAGACAGTAACTTCGTCTTGGCCGAGGCAGAACTGGCGGGTGTCTATCTTAGTCTTCTGCAACGCAACGTCGCGCCGCGCGCTGCTCTGCTGACGGCCGCGCAAAAACACGCTGAGAACGCCGTTCGGAAGGGTCCGGAATGGGCGCAATCCTACACATCACTGGCGGCGGTTCGTCAAGCGCAGTTAGATTGGCCAGGTGCTGAACGAAATTATCGTAAGGCGCTCACAATAAATCCTGGCCTCGCCCGCGCACACCGTTGGTATGGTGGGTTTCTCATACAGTTCGCCAGATTCGATGAGGGGTTGAAAGAGACGAGACGAGCCATCGAACTGGACCCTTATGATTATTCAATTCAATTCAGCCTCGGTACCTACCTGTTATATGCCGGGAAACTGGAAGAAGAGGTAAATGTCGTACGAACCGTCCTGGACGGGCACGATGCTCCTATGGGACACCAGATCTTGGGCTATGCATATGCCGCAATGGGCGCGCGCTCAACCGGCAACCCGCGAAAAACCCTGCTAAACAAAGCACTGCAGGAGGCGAAGATCGTTTCTAAATCCGAAAGTGGCAAGCTGAAAAGCGGTCAGGCTGGTCAGGGAACTGCAATGTTCGCACTGATTTACGCGCTGCGGGGAGACAGAACAAAGGCCGAGCGCTATATTCGCACGCTGCTCGATGCCGACAAGTCCGGGTCTCTCCAACCAATCGATCTTGTCTATGCCTACGTTGCGCTCGGTGAGCATAGGGCCGCACTCGACCTGCTGAAGCGAGCATTGGAGGCTAAGGACGCCGCTCTGCTTTACACCAGAGTGGATCCGTTTCTGGATCCCCTGCGCAAGTCCGATGAATTCAAGGCTCTGCTTTCCCAGACGGGCCTCTAAGAGCAGGCTTGTCGATCAATGACGAACACCAAAACTAAAAGGAGAAAACCATGGACGACGTAAAAGGAGGGGCAGCAACACCCCAAGGCAGCAGCCCTCACAAATATGAAATGAAATTCACTATTCAAACTGCAAAGGAGATCAACCATCCAGACGCAATTGAGTTCCTGGAGCACCTCACCCAGTATCTGAAGGGAAAGTTTCCAAAGGATAAGTGAGTGGGATGTAGTGGTATGTCGGCCAGGATAGTTCCGCTGCTAAGAGCGGGGCAGATCGAGCAGGCGTCAAGCATGATATGTACCATGCTTGACGTCGACCCGGAGAACGCTGAGCACTGGCGTGCGTCGGGCGTCCTCCACGCTTGGCATCACGAATGGGATAAAGCGCGTGCCGCATTTCAGCGCGCGCTGGACTTCCAATCTCCCGACGGTGCCTGGTGGCGCGACATGGGCGTGGCTCTCCTTGGAGCTGGAGCGACGCAGCAAGCCGCCGAAAGCTTGGAACACGCTTTGTCATTGGAAGAAGAATCTGGCGCTCTGGTTCACTATGGCGAAGCTCTGGAGTTACTGGGCAGAAGGCCTGAGGCAACCAGGTCTTTCGAGCGCACCATTGAACTCGACCGCGAAGCCGTCCTTGGCTACGAGGGGCTGGCGAGAGCTTGCCAATACCTGGCTCAGGAAGACTGCGCCCTTAGACATTTCAAGCGTGCGGCGAGGCTAAGACAATTCGACGGGCGCTCCCTGCAACTTGTGGCTGATGCTCAGTTTCAGGTCGGAAAGCTTCACTCCTGCCTCCGTTCATATAGGCGCGCAATGAAACTCGAGCCTTCATTGAGCGGAATTCATTCCGGATACCTGTTTGCCAGTCTTCACGATTGCAGACAAACGCCTCTGGAATTGAGACGCTCGCACGAGAATTGGTTTCACCTGCATTCTGAATTCTCCATTCCCAAACACGAGTTTCTAAATCAACCTGACCCGAACCGCCGGCTTCGCATCGGGTACATTTCCTGCGAGTTTCAGTCTTCACCGGCCGAGCATTTCCTCCTTCCTCTTCTTCAAGCGCATGATCGTGAGCACTTTGCCGTCTATTGTTATCATGCTTCCGACAAGGACGACGAAATTACCGAAGAATATAAAAAGGCGGCTGAATGCTGGCGGCAACTAAAGGTCGCAAAGGCGCCGCAGATCCTGAAAACGATTCTGGAAGATCAGATCGACATTCTGGTCGATACTTCAGGACATTTCGCTCCTCAAGTGCTGCCCGTATATCAAAGTCGCGGGGCCCCCGTGCAGGTAGCACTCCCTAGTTACCCGTTCACAACAGGCTGCAAGGAAATCGATTTCATCTTCAGTGATCGATGGACCACTCCTGACAAAGAATTCGAATCGCAGTATTCGGAGAAAGCGGTTTACAGGATTCAATCGGGCTACGTGGCATATGCTCCGCCGCGCAATGTTCCCGACATTAGCGCTCTCCCCGCCATCGAAAACGGTTTCGTTACCTTCGGGCTTTTCCAGCGACCCGCAAAGTTTAATGAAGAACTATGGTGCGCGATCGCGAAGATTCTAAAAGAGACTGCCCGGTCTCGATTGCTCGTCCATCACGGAACCCGTGATCTGGACGAACCGGGAAGCGGTATCCGAAAAGACATCCTGGGAATTCTGGAGAATCACGGAGTGGCCGGCGATCGGATGGACTTCGCCGGGCGACTGGATATTCGTGATCACCTCAGCACAATCGCGCGAGCAGACATCGCGCTCGACACATTCCCTTATAGCGGCCATACGACTACCGGTGACTCATTGTGGATGGGAGTTCCCATAGTGACATTCGCCGGCGCAACGCATGCGAGCCGGGTTAGTTGCGGTTTGCTGTCGCGAGTCGGAATGGACGAATGGGTCGGGACATCGATTCAAGAATACGTTCAGATCGCAATTTTCCAGAGTCGGGATATTCGAAACCTGGCCCGATTGCGCACTTCGTTGCGGCCGCGTATGGCGGAGTCTTCCATCTGCCAATCTGAAATTGTCACCCGCGAGATGGAAGCTGGCTACCGCTGGATGTGGCGTCAATGGTGTGCAGCCCAATCGAGCAGCCCGAACACCTGATCGGCTTAACCAAAACGATCCTACCCTTATGGCTCCCCGACATGGATTCGAACCACGGAACTTGACAGGATTTTGAAGTCCCACAACTTATTGATTCTGCAAAGTCGCCGGAGTCGTCAAAAGCCTCGAAAGCAGGCCCATGCTACAAAAGTGTACAAAAAGTTCTTGCTACCCAACCGGCATCGCAGAAGATCCGGGCCGTGACCTATAGTTGACTTGCTGTGTCAGCGGAAGAGATGACCATTCAGAAGGAAGGCGCGAAACTCTTCAAAGCCGCGCTTTCCACAACTCAATTGCGCGAGCTTGAGATCGCACGCGCCGCGCAGCCGAGGGATCACGCTGGCGTGCGATTATTCGGCATCCCGAAGCTTCGACCGTTTCTCAGTTCGGCTGGTCCGGGGGCAGGTTCCAGCTTGGGCCCTTGGCCCGGAATGTCTTCCCGTCCGCGCCATTCTCTTTGACAAGAGCGCTGAGCAGAACTGGTCTTTAGGTTGGCACCAGGACCGCACCATCGCAGTCAGGCAGCGCATCGACGTGGACGGGTTTGGCCGCTGGAGTGTCAAGAGCGGCATGATCCACGCGAGCCGCCATTTGAGCTGTTGGCCGGAATGGTCACGGTTCGCGTGCACCTCGATGCGGTGCCGCTAGCGAACGAACCGCTGCATCGCCGGGTTCTACAGATCGACTATGCCGTGGGCAAGCTTCCGGGCGGGTTGGAATGGCTGGGTGTTTGAGCCTCGTGACTATTGCAATAAGGCGAGCGAATAGCTCGTGCTGCGCCCCCCCTCGGGATTTTGATCGAGGACATGACGCTCGACCAGCACCTGAATATCGCGAGAGGCGGTGTCCTGCGAGCACTTCGTCAGCTTCGCGTACTTCGAGCTCGTGAGCTTGCCCTCGAACCCATCCAGCAGGCGGTTGATCACGGATCGCTGCCGGTCGTTGAGCGGCACATCTTTGGTGCGATCCCAGAATCGCGCTTTGTCCAGCACTGCCTTCAACGTGACATGCGCGCCGTCGATAGCGCGGCCCAGGCAGTCCAGGAACCAGAGCATCCAGGCAGTCACATCCATGATGCCTGTCTGCGTGCTTTCCAGGATGTCGTAATACTCTTTGTGCTCCTGCTTGATCTGTGCCGACATGCTGTAGAAGCGCTGCGAGCTGCGCTCGGAGCGGGCGAGCGCCATGTCGGCGATCGCGCGCGCGATGCGGCCGTTGCCGTCTTCAAACGGGTGGATGGTGACGAACCAGAGATGCGCGAGTCCGGCCTTCAGGACGGGATCGATTGCGTTTTCGGCCTCGAACCACTTGAGGAATGCGGTCATCTCCCTTTCAAGGCGCTCCGCTTTCGGCGCCTCGAAATGCATTTTCTCCTTGCCCTCGGCACCCGAGACGACCTGCATCGGCCCGGCGCTTTCGTCGCGCCAGGCCCCGGTTTTGATCTTTGTCATGCCGCTGCGGCCCGTCGCGAACAGCGAGGCATGCCAGCAGAACAGCCGCTCATCCGTCAAAGGCCGATCATAGCGGCCCGTGGCGTCGAGCGTCATCTCGACGACGCCTTCGACGTTGCGATCCGCGGGCTTGAGGCCGCCGATATCCATGCCCAGTCGCCTCGCCACCGACGAGCGGACTTGTTCGGCATCGAGCTTCTCACCTTCGATTTCGCTCGTCTTTAAAACATCTTTGGTCAGCGTTTCAAGGACGGCTTCCTGCTGAAGGCTAAAGCCGAGGCCTTTCATCTGCCCGATGAGCCCACCTTGCCGGTAACGAACAGAGGCCAGAGGCTCCGCAAGCTTCTCCATGTTCCAGTGAAAGTGAGGCCAAGCCTTGCGCTCGTGAATATACATTCTCCGCACTCCATGCGGAGATTATACTCAATAATCTCCGCATCTGTCCAGATGTTCTCCGCGTAGCGTGCGGAGAAAGAGCGCTCTAATCTCCGCAAGGCTGGACTTTATCTCGGCTTTTCAATTTGGATAGTTCGAAGCCACATACGGGTAGGTAGGTAGGTAGGTAGGTGGTAGGGCGGGCCACGCCGGATCGGACTCTCAGCATCGCCCCGAGCCTCCGAGTTGCGATCCCTCGGCGGGTAGGCTTCCTAATTAAATTTCGAATCCATGCTCGACGCGCTGCAATAGCAGCGTCAATGAGTTCGATTCGCAGAGCGCGGAAGCGTCGGTACAAAATTCATACAAAGGCAGGGCTATTGTCTTGTAAATTATTGAATCCAAATAGATGGCTCCCCGACATGGATTCGAACCACGATTAACGGCTCCAAAGGCCGCTGTCCTACCGTTAGACGATCGGGGAATAGCGCAGGAAGCCCACCTGCAGCAGCACTTCAGTTTATCAAGCATGCACCGCAGATCAGCGGCCGTCACCAGTCTGAATAGGCTGTCCCGTCCAGTCCGGTCTTTTCGGAGCCGCTACGAACATCGAAAATGCCGGGAGGGCTGGTGCTTCCTCCGATCGGCGTATCTTCCATGATCGTCTTCCACGTTTGGTTAGTGCCGGTCATGGGGTCTTGAGGGATTTGACGCAAGTAACCCTCCGACACAAGATCCTGCAAAGATTCCGGCGCTTTCTGCTTGTCGATTGTGTATTCGTCGATCATCGATCGCAGGGTGAACAGGTTGCTCAACAGCACACTTTCCTTAGCCCGAATGATCGATTTTTGGTAGATCGGTAGTGCGATGGCAAGCAAGACTGAGACGATTGCCATTACAACCATAAGCTCGATTAGTGTGAAGCCGGTCTGTGCACGCTTCCAGAAACTGACGGCTTTGCTCTTCACCATAGACGATCTCACCATTCCGAGTAAGGCGTCCCGTCGCTCGCCTTGTCTAAGGTTTTGGAATAGACGTTGAAAACATTCTGACCACCCCAGGAGTCAGACGTTGGCTCATCTTGCATGCTGCGCTTACCCCAATCCGTTTCACCCGTCATCGGATCCTTCAGAACGCGCCGGAGAAATCGCATCTTGCCCGATTGATTGTTTCCACTGACCGTATTATTCAGTTTCACCCCTTCTACCAGGACTTCAAGTGAGGGCGGATAGCAATAGGCATCGGGCCCGGTTGACTGAATCTTGCCCGTATCGCACATATCTTTGTACTTGTCGATCGCGTTGCGCATCTCGTCCAGATCACGCATGAGCGCCCTCTCCCGCTGCCGCCGCACCTGGTAGCGGGCCATGGGAACCGCCATGCTCGCCAGAATCAATAAAATACTGAACGCGACAATCAGTTCGACCAGCGTCAATCCTGATTGCGTTTTGTGCCGGCGAGCAAGTACGTTCTGCGTGGTGCTTCGTAACATCGGAAACAGCTGTCGATCAATGCGGTTGATCGGCCGGTGGCGGAGGACTACTCGGCGGAGTGCTTGCCGGCGTCCGTGGCATCTGAACCGGAATCACTGTCGAGGGTTCTACTAAAGGCGGCGCATCGTTCAAAGGACCTGTCGCAGCACCTTGTCGAGGCTGAGGTGGAGACAGCGGTGCGGGAGTGCCCCCCGCGGGAGCCGGAGGGGCTGATACCGGTGGCAACTGGAATTGGACCTGCTGCGGCGGCAGCCGATCGACTCTCGGCACCCGTTCGGTACCTGCATAGACGCCCTGGTTTGCCAGGTCTCCGTATTCCGGTGCTCTTGTAATGTGCGGGATCACAGCAATCAGCGTTTCGTTATCAATATCGTTCCGTGTATGTGTTCCGAACAGGTAGCTCAATAAGGGAAGATTGGTAAATCCGGGAACGCCGGTCAGAGAATTGGCACGGTCCTTTTCCGAAAGCCCCCCCAGAATACTGACTTCACCGTCCCTCATCCGAACATTCGCTTCATCTATCTGTTGTCCTATTTCAGGCTCATTGATGCCTGCAATCGGAATCTGGGCCAATACGGTCGAAAGCTCTACCCGAACATGCATGCTGATGTCTTCCGCTCCGTTTACGTGTGGCTCAAGATCGATCAACGTACCTACTTCGACTTGTTGGAATTGCGTGGTAGCGTACGGAATCGAGCCTGGCGTGGCAACGGCAGAGTTCAATGATCCAGAAACGTAAGGAATCTTTTGTCCGATTTTCAGCGACGCCTTGCCCCCGTCTGTAGCGCGTAATTGAGGGCGCTGCAAGACCTTCGTCGAAGAATCGCTCAAAAGGGCCTGCACCACGGTGCTGGGCAGTGTGGTGGAAAAGTCCGCACTCGACAGGTGCCCTAATTGGGCAATCGTGATCTGGCCAGTTGAGGTGCCCGTCGTTCCCGTTCCTGTTCCAGTCCCCGTGCCTGTGCCTGTACTAGAACCAGAACTGGAGCCGCCGGGTATTTGAGAAGGGGGGGTCGGGTTCCGTGGCGTGAAGTTTAGCGGCACACTTAAGCCGGCCTGCCCCAGGAGAGCAGCGCCAATGGTCGTGTTGTGGCTCTTATTAACCGCCATGACGATGATGTCCAAGGTGACTTCCGCCTTGGGGCGGTCAAGGTCGTGCACCAGTTTCTCAACTAATGAAATCGTATCGGGCGAACCACGGGCGATAATGGCGCTTTGGCTCGCCACCTGGAAAACATTTGACGTCATCTTGGCCCCGGTACGGACACCGTTAAAGATTTCAGTGAATTCGTTGGGGGTACTGGCGTTCTGGATATAAAAGACCTTTACTACTTCGTCTTGGTATTCTTGCCGCTTTTGTTCGCCTTCCTGTGTGACGAATATCGCATTGTTGCTGATGGGCTTCCAGAAGGTGTGCGTGCTAAGGGAGACATAATTCAGGGCCTCCGCGAGGGTTACGTTCGTCAGATCCAGGTTGAAGTTATGAGAGCCTCCAACGCCCGGGGATTCTAAGCCGGCAGGGTCTACTAGCAGATTGATGCCGGCCAGCTTACAGACGCTCTCGTAAAGGACGCGGGCCGGCTGGTTGTTAACTTTCAGGCTACTGATTTGGGCGTTAATTGGCCTGAGCATGGGTGGCCCTTGTAAGGAATTGATCCGGCGTTCGATTTCCTGGCGTGCACGTTCTGCTGGAGTGTAGATCGGGGTTCCGGCTGGCGCTTTGGCACGCTCTTTTAGCATCGCGGTCGTGGCGCGGATTTCCTGCATTGCGATCTGGGAGCTTGGGTCGGCCAGATACGCTCTCTGGAACTGAGCGAGCGCCGCGTCAAGTTTCTGCTCTTTTTCCAGTTCACGCCCGTCTGCAATCCGCTGGATGGAGGCACGGCTGTGGGCGCGCTGGTCGAACAGCATATAATCTGAATCCTGAGGATCGGTGGCCAGCGCCTGATCGTACAGGTCGAGCGCCATATCCCAGTTCTTATCCGCTTCCGCTTTCTGCGCTTGTTTGAGTAATTTGTCGCCCTTTTTGGTGCGACCCTCCATTCGCGGAGCCCATGCGGTAACCGCCGAAGCGACCGCCACAACGGCGATTAACCTATTTAGATGCATCACTTAGAGAAATCCAGTCCATACTTTTCGCCATGCCATCGCTTCACGCGTTGACTTTCTAGCTCAGCCAAGCCCCTCGGGGAAGCCTTATGAACACCTCATAGAGAGGTGTATTCCCCGCTACCTATTCCTCTCTTCTCCGCATGGAAGACGTTTCGCTTCAATCCGGCGTGCAGGGCTTATGAGGTCTTAGGCGACACTAGTATTGAACGCAATCTTCATATTGTCGCAGTTTGCCCCTCCAAGCCTCGGGTGGCGCTGCCTGTCTAAATGCCCGAAAGCGAAATCAAGATCCTGAGCGACAACCGGTCGGCCGGCCATAATTACCATCTGCTGAATCGGTATGAGGCCGGCCTGGTCCTGACCGGGACTGAAGTGAAAGCCGCGAAAACCGGTAAGATTCAGCTCAAAGAAAGCTATGCCGAGATTACTGAAGACGAGGCCTGGCTGATAAACGCCCATATCAGCGAATACTCGCACGGCAATCTCATGAACCACGCGCCGGTCCGCAAGCGCAAGCTCCTGTTGCACCGTTCCGAAATCGAAAAGCTTAAATCGGAAACCCGTGAAAAAGGGTTGACCATTATTCCTACGCGACTGTATCTTAAATCCGGCCGCATAAAAATCGAAATTGCTCTCGGAAAGGGCAAGAAATTTCATGACAAGCGCGAGGCGATTCGGGCTAAGGAAATGCAGGCGGAGGCCAAGGCGGCCATGGCCCGAAACGCCCGCCGTTAGCGAATAAAAACCAAAAGTATCTAATTCTGACGACATGCTCATTTCACTTAAGACCTCTTCAGCCGAAAAACTGAGTGCGGACGCACTGACCGTGATTTGCTTCGAAACGGAGGAGGCTGCGGAATCGCAGCTCTCGGAAGGTATGCCTCCGGCGGCGCCTGTACCTGCGGTACCTGATCCCGAGATCGCCGGACAATCGGGATGGCTAGCCGATTTACGAACGAGCGGTGAGTTTACCGGGAAGCTCTATGAGACAGCGATCCTGCACCGGCCTCAAGGCGTTGCTGCGAAACGGCTCGTAGTCATCGGCGGAGGCGACCGCGCCAAATTCTCAACCACCGAAATTCGCCGGATTGCGGGCGTGCTCGTACGGTCGCTGAAGGTAAAGGGTGTTCGAACGATCGCGTTTCTTCTTGACGGGCAAGCCGATGAAGCCCAGGTCCTCGCCGCTGCGGAGGGTGCAACCTTGGGCGGCTGGGAAGCCGACAAATATAAATCGGACTCGAAGAAGGACCAGAAGCGGATCGACGAATTCACAATTGTTGTCCCGGGCGGACCTGCCGAACGGCTGGCCGCTGCGGTGGAGCGCGCGCGGATCATCGCTGATGCGCAGAACTTCGCTCGTGACTTGGTGAACGAGCCCGCCAACCGGCTTACGCCGGCGGTGCTGGCGGATGCCGCGAAGAACTCGGCAGCCGAGCTCGGGCTGCAATACAAAGCGCTGGATCGGGAAGCCATGGCGAAGCTCGGTATGGGAGCGCTCCTGGGAGTTGCTCAAGGCAGCAGCAATCCTCCATTCCTGATTGCTATCGAATACCGGCCCTCGCGCACGGAGGGCAAGGATCATCTCGCTCTGGTCGGAAAGGGCGTGACGTTCGATAACGGGGGCGTCTCTATTAAGCCCAGCGATGGCATGGAGAAAATGAAGTACGACATGGCCGGTGCCGCCGCTGTCATCGGCGCCATGCGCGCGATTGCACAATTAAAGCCGCCGATCCCGATCACAGGTTACGCACCGCTGGTAGAGAACATGATTAACGGTGAAGCTCAGAGGCCCGGCGACATCGTTACCACACTCGCCGGCAAAACCGTCGAGGTCCTGAATACCGACGCCGAAGGCCGGCTCATTCTTGCCGATACGCTCACTTACGCAAACCGAAACGGGGCCACCCATATCGTGGATGCGGCCACTTTGACCGGCGCGATCGGCGTTGCACTGGGTCACTACAACATGGGCGCGTTTACCAACGACCAGCGGTTCCTGAATCGTTTTCTGAATGCTACGCTTGTTGCCGGCGAAAAGGCGTGGCAGATGCCGATGGATGATGACTACAAAGAGTATTTGAAATCCGCGTTCGCGGACCTGCCCAATATTGGCGGCCGCTACGGCGGATCGATCACGGCGGCCTGGTTCATACGTGAATTCGCCGATCCTACCCCCTGGGTTCACCTCGATATCGCCTCGACTGCCTGGCTGGATGATGGAAAAGCCTGGCTCTCGAAAGGCCCAACCGGTGTAGCGCTGCGTTCTTTTGTCCAGCTCGCATTGGACTGGAAAAACCAAAACTGACGCGGCAAACCGCGAAGGCGGAACGTGAGGAGCCGAATGTGATTCGACCGCAATCCCGGAAGTGGCAACGAATCCACTGCTCCACTATCAGCGCAGTGTTCTGAAGCCCGCGCGAACCTCTTCTGAAAAGAGCTGCGGCTGTTCCCAGGCGGCAAAGTGGCCGCCTTTCTCCACCTTGTTGTAATGGATCAGTTTGGGATACACCTGCTCTGCCCAGCTTCGCGGGGCTGGATAGAGTTCGTCGGGGAAGACGCTCACGGCAACCGGGATGGAGACGCCTTTGGCGTTGAAATACCCGAGTTTGTTCTCCCAATAGAGACGAGCGCCAGAAAGCGCCGTGTTCGTCAACCAGGTGATCGTGATGTTATTGAGGATGTCGTCGCGCGTAAGGCCCTCAGACTGTCCGTCAAAGACACGCGCGATGAGCGCATAGCTGCGCGCGTCGTGATCAAGGAAATAAGCCGCCAGGCCGACTGGTGAATCCACGATTCCGTACAAAGTCTGCGGGCGTAATCCCATCTGGTAACCGTATCCGATACCTTTTTGATATACGAACTGCAAACGCTCGTAAGCGAGTTTCTCGTCGGCTGAGAGACCCGATGGCGCCGGCGCCCCGGAAAAAGCCGCGTTGTTAATGTCGTCCGGAAACACGCCAGGCATGTTGGTGTGAATGCCGAGCAACTCCGGAGGCGCAAGCAGACCCATTTGTTCGGTGATGACCGCGCCCCAGTCGCCGCCTTGCGCCACGAATTTCGTGTACCCCAGGCGCTTCATCAGTACGAGCCAGGCACGCGCGATGTGGGGACCATCCCACCCGGTGGTTGTCGGTTTTCCCGAGTATCCGTAGCCCGGTATTGACGGGATCACCAGGTGGAAAGCATCGGATGCATTTCCGCCGTGTGCGGTGGGATTGGTCAGCGGATCGATGATCTTCATCTGTTCGATGACCGAGCCGGGCCATCCGTGCGTAACGATCAGCGGCAACGCATCTTCGTGTTTTGAACGGACGTGAATGAAATGAATGTCCAGTCCGTCGATCTCGGTTATAAACTGCGGCAGGGCGTTCATCTTTGCCTCGATCTTGCGCCAGTCATAATCTGTCGCCCAATAGCGCGCCAGCGCCTGAATCGTCGCGAGCTGTACTCCTTGGGATGCATCTGGAACCGTTTCTCGTTCAGGCCATTTTGTCGCTTTGATGCGCGTCCGCAATTCGGTCAGTTCCGCTTCCGGAACGTTCACAGTAAAAGGACGAATAGCAGTCTTATCGCTGCCCGCCTGTTTTGCAGCTGCTGGTGTCATGTCCAGTCTCCTTTTGATTGACTTCGTAAGTTGGAGTGAGGGCCGAAACACATCGGCAGAGCACCAAGTCCGAGAACGGACCTCCACTCTATGCGCGTAATTATGTCGCACTTCCTGCACGCTGATTGCGCCGGGTGCATAAATGCGGCCGCTACGGCGGATCGATCGCGGCGGCCTGCTTCATTCGCGAATTCGCCGAACCTACGCCCTAAATTCATCTGGACATCGCGTCAGCGGCATGGCTGGACGATGGAAAGGCTTGGCTCTCGAAATGCCCGAGTGGCGTCGCGGTGCGTTCTTTTGTCCAGCTTGCAACGGACTGGAACAATCAAAACTGACGCGGCAGACCGCGAAGGCGGGGCTTGCGGAGCCGAATGTGGTCCGGAAATGCCTTTTTAGGCTTTCGGTATAACCTTGGCAGCGAAAGATTGCGCTACTATTTCCCCATTTCGCACGACAAAAGTGTCGGTAGCGATTTCGTACGAATTGTCTGCTGTTTCCGCATGCCACAGAATATAAGCGTAGTCACCCTCAACGTATCGTTGCTGCATCGCAAACGAGGAGCCCGGCTTTGCAAACTCCCAAACGAGGGCCTCAAAAAGAGGCCTTATCGCGCCCGGACCCTTTAACGGTCCGCTAGGCGTAAACAACACGGCATCCGATGAATAATCGGCCAGTATGCCGTCGATGTCGTTCTCACCGAAACACTTCAGATGACGATCTAGAACATCACTTGTAGACATCATTTTCTCCTCCCGATCCCTCGTCTTTCACTCCCCTGATCAGCACGAGTGGCATAGGCTTCACGATGCAGTTCCCGTACGACATCGAACGTGCCGGTAGTCGCTTGCTGGAATGACATCGGCATTTTTCCTCGTCGCCGGCGCTCAGATCAATTTTTCGGCGCCTGTATGTGTCCACTTTGCCAGTCGCAGCGTTCTAAGAGCGTTCTGCCACGGTGGTTCCGGCCGTTCCGTCATCAAAAATCGATAAACTTGGTCAGCTTCGATGAAATTCTCGAAGATTAGCCTTAGCTCGAGCGGGAAGACATTCTCGCGCGATTGAGTATGCAGCCCGTCGGATGGATCACCCGGTTCTGCAACGGCGTGGCTACCGGCGTGTGATAGATTTGCGCTGATGCGGATTCGATTTCTCTCGTGTTTGTTAGCGTCACTAGCATTTGGTGCCAGTTTGCCGACGGCCGCGCCTGAGCAGGCTGGTTTCTCACGCGAGCGACTGAACCGGATCAACACCGTGATGCAGGAACACATCACGGCCGGCGATCTGAACGGTGCTTCAGGGCTCATCGCGCGCAACGGTAAGGTCATCTTCCGAGAGACTTGGGGTACGTATAAGCTCGACACGATCGTGCGTATGTACTCGATGACGAAGGCCATCACAGGCGTCGCCGCTATGATTCTTTACGAAGACGGCAAGTTTTCGCTCAGCGATCCGGTGTCGAAGTACCTTCCGGAGTTCACGACGATGAGAGTGGCTCAGGAATCTTTTGACGCGACCGGCAAGCGCACATACTACACCGTTCCCGCAGAACATCCCATCACGGTCCGCGACCTGTTCCGGCACACTAGCGGCCTCGACTACGCGGGACCGAAAGATGAAAACGGCGAGCCTGCCTACAAGAAGCTGAATGTGGAGGGCGGAAACGGGTGGGTTTCCTTCGATCTGGCGGAAGCAGTGAAGCGTCTGGCCACGGCTCCTCTCAACCACCAGCCTGGCACGACGTTTCATTACGGCTTCTCGATCGACGTACTTGGCCGTTTGGTTGAGGTCGTCTCCGGCAAACCGCTCGACCAGTTTTTCGAAGAGCAGATTTTCCGTCCGCTCCGCATGACTGATACTGCGTTCTTCGTGCCGGAAGAAAAGTGGAGTCGCCTGGCGGTGCTGTACACACCGAAGAAGGGCGGCGGCATCGAACGCTCGACAGCACCAGCGCAAGAGAATTACAAGAAGAAGCCGACGCTGCTATTGGGCGGCGCGGGTTTGGTATCGACCCTCGACGATTATGCCCGGTTCGTCTCCATGCTGCTGCACGACGGGGAGCTTGACGGCGTACGCATTCTCGGACGCAAGTCGGTCGAACTGATGAGGAGCGACCATCTCGGCGATCTTCGGCGCGTCGGGGGGTTTCCGGAAGGCTATGGTTTCGGTTTGACGTTTGCTGTGAATCCGGGTCCCGGCAAGACAGCGAACGTTGGCTCGGAGGGCGAGTACAACTGGGGAGGAGCTGCGGGAACCAGTTTCTGGATTGATCCCAAAGAGCACATAATCGGCGTCTTCCTGATCAACGTGCTGCCTAGCATCGACACCGTGGCTGCCGGCCAATTCAAAAGGATGTCTTACGAAGCGCTTGTGGATTGAAGGAAGCTCCGCAATTCAACGCGCAGTGTGTTTGGTCCCAATTTATTGAAGCAAGACTTAGATCAACTAACGAGCGCTCTCTAGGGACAACTGCGGGGAAACGCCCGATTCACGTTCCTCGCGTGCCCATAAATCTTTTGGGCCCGCAAGTCGGCCTCACGCCTGCATTCCTGATCCGCGCAGGCGAGGTGTAGTAACTGGCCGCTGGCCCGGATCAATCGTCCGTGATGCGGGCCCGGCACTTACTTGTCAGACCTTCATGGTAACTGTCTTGACCTCCGTGTACTGTTGCAGAGCGTACTCGCCCATTTCGCGTCCGATGCCCGACTGCTTGAAGCCGCCGAACGGCGCGGCCGCATCGAATACGTCATAGCAGTTCACCCATACGGTTCCGGCTCGCACATTGTTTGAGATCGCGAGCGCTTTGCCGATATCACGAGTCCACACGGCCGCGGCTAAGCCATATGTCGTGTCGTTGGAGCGCGCAATCACTTCGTCCAGGTCGTGAAATTTCATGATGCTCATCACCGGACCGAAGATCTCTTCCCGGGCGATCTTCATATCGTCTTTCACGTCGGCGAAGACCGTGGGCTCAATGAAGTGACCTTTGTCGCCTACGCGCTTGCCGCCGGTGAGAAGTTCCGCGCCTTCCCGCTTACCGGAATCGATGTAAGACATGATCTTGTCGAATTGCACATCATCGATCTGCGGGCCTTGCTCGGTTGCCGGATCGAACGGATCGCCCACCGTTCTGCGCTTCGCCCGTGCAACGCTCTTTTCGACGAACTCGTCGTACACCTTGTCTTCCACGAACAGCCGCGATCCGGCGCAGCAGGCCTGGCCTTGAATGAAGAACAGAGCGAAGTGACACCCCTCAATTGTTTCGTCCATGTCTGCGTCTGCAAACACAATGTTGGGGCTCTTGCCGCCGAGTTCGAGACTGACACGTTTCAGGTTTGTGCGGCCCGCTGCCTCGAGAATGGAGTGGCCGACTTCGGTCGAACCCGTGAATGCCACTTTGTCGATACCCATATGATTCGCAATCGCCGCTCCGGCGGTCGGCCCATAACCTGGCAGGATATTCACGACTCCCGGCGGGAATCCGGCTTCGACGATGAGTTCTCCGACTCGGAGCGCGGTCAGCGGAGTCTGCTCTGCGGGCTTGAGCACTACCGTGTTGCCCATTGAGAGCGCCGGCCCGAGTTTCATTCCGTACATCAAAAGCGGAAAATTCCATGGTGTGATCTGACCAACCACCCCCACCGGTTCATGCCGCGTGTAACAGAAATAGTTCCCATTCACCGGGATGGTTTTGCCGTGGTTCTTGTCGGCCCACCCGGCGAAGTAGCGAAAATGGGCAATAGTCAGCGGCAGTGCGACGTTTTGGGCGATGGACAGCGGCATACCATTGTCGAGAGCCTCTAGGTGTGTAAGCTCCTCAGCATGCTTCTCCAGGAGATCCGCCAGCCGGTTTAGTAATCTGCCCCGCTCGGACGCAGACGTAGTGCGCCACGGGCCACTCTCGAAGGCTTTTCGCGCGACGGCAACCGCAGCGTCAACATCGGCGGCATCGGCTTCTGCAACACGGGCGATCTCCTCGCCAGTGGCAGGGTTGACGGTGGCGAAGGTTTTGCCCGATTTGCTTCCAACCCACTCGTTGTTGATGAGAAGCTTCGTCGGGCTTGAGACGGAGCGTGCTTTCAAAGATGGAGATAGTACAGCAGCCATAATGGACTCCTTGTTCGGTCGAATGTGAAATCTAACTTACTGCGGTTAACGCTTCTATACCTCGAAGTGCGCGCCGCTGAATCTTGCCCGATACTCCTTTGGGGAGTTCGGAGTGAAAGATGATGTTGGCGGGCACCTTGTAGTCGGCGAGCCGTTCGCGCGCAAATGCGATCAGTTCCTGTTCATCAAGCCGCTGGCCAGGCCGTAATGCGACGTGCGCGACAACGGTTTCGCCCCACAACGAATCTTTCCTGCCAACGACGCCTGCTTCGGCGACGGCGGAATGTTCACAGATCGCAGCCTCAACCTCCTGAGGGGAGATGTTGCTGCCACCTCGGATGATCATTTCCTTCTTCCGGCCGGCAAACCAATAGAAGCCATCCGCATCGCGCGTGGCAAGATCGCCGGAACGAAACCAGCCTTCTTGACATGCTGAGCGCGTCGCCTCTGGGTCCTGCCAATAGCCTTTCATCAAATGCGGGCCGCGGATCAGGATTTCACCCACGGACCCAGTAGCTGCGTCTACGCCGTGCGCATCTATCAGGCGGAACTCAATGCCCTTTCCAGGCTTCCCGATGGAACCGGCACGGACCTCGCCCGGGCGGTTCCAGCATATGGGTGTAATTTCAGTGGCGCCGTAGGCTTCGCAAATAGGGGCGATTGAGCGCGCAAACGCTTCCTGCAATGCCGGCGTCACGCTGTCTCCGCCACAAAAGAAGAATCGGGCTGAGCTGAGATTACGCGGGGCCCGGGTCTGCAGCTGTCGAGGAAGCACTGCAATAGAACCGGTAAAGACATGGTGTACGTGCCGTGCCAGCACTCAAACGCATTCAGTGCGCCTTCGAAATCAAAGGGCCTCGTGATCACCGTCGTCGCTCCGTTTACCAGTGCTGACAGGAAGCACATGCCGAAGCCGACCAGATGAGCCATAGACGACATTACAATCACGACCTGATCCTCATGGAGTTGCATATCGTGCACGACCCGGGTAGTTTCCAGCAGCGTACCGTGCGTGTGCACGACGCCCTTGGGGTGGGCGGTTGTGCCTGAGGTGTACAGGATCGCGGCAGCTTCTTCAGCCGGTATGCCGGGGAGCGAGCCATCGCGAGCAGGTGTCCGCAGCAGATCCTCAAATGCGCGCCCGGTCTCAGTGGCCGGTCCAGTGAGGCAAGGCCCGCTTAATGCCGCCAGGGCCGGGCAGGAATGCACAATCTCGTTATAGAGCTGCGGGTCGCCGATGTAGAAAGCAGATCCGCTATGCCGGAGAATATAGTCGATTTCGCGGCCTTTCAGGAGCGTGTTGAGGGGAACAACGATAAACCCGGCTTTTAAACAGCCGGCGACGGCGAGTGCGAGTTCCGGACCGTTCAGCAGGTGTAAAGCAATGCGGTCGCCCGGCTCAGCGCCTGCTGCCATGAGATTGAAAGCGATATTTCCGGATAACCGGTGAAACTCGGAAAAAGTCCAGCCATCCGCGCCAAACGCAATGGCCGTCTTCCCGGAATTGCGATCGGCGGCAAGCTGGAAAGCGGATGTAAGCGACATCTTGAACCCAGCGATGAGTATGCCTGACAGCGTTCCGCTTGGCTAGTTTGAAACGGTTTCAAACACCGGCGTTACTGCTCTGCACACCGGCATAATCGACAATCGGCAAATGCATCCGTTCGAGCAAGGAGCGAAAACGGCCATCGGACCGTAAGGGATCGAATCGTGGATCGCTCGCCAGGTACATGAGCCAGCCGGCCCGGTCGCTATAGCTGTGCTCAAGGCAGTCAAACACACGTTCGTCGCCCAGCCCGAGGTAGATCAGGGCTTTAGCGTACGGCGAAACATAGCGCTGATATGCGAGTTGGTCAAGTTCGGTTATCAATTGCTGCGCCTCCTTTCCACGACCCGCCAGCGCGTAAGCACGGCCCAGCGCTCCAATAGCGCTTGGCACGCGGTCGGATAGAACGGTTGCGCGCTCGAAACACTCGATCGCCGTTTCAAAGCGGCCCTGCGCTTCATAACAACGGCCGAGGGCCACGAGGGCACGCCAGAAATCGGGATCGAGTTCCAAAGCCCGCCGGCATTCCGCTTCAGCCTCTTGGAGGCGGTGTGACACCAGGAAGATGGCAGTCTTCGTGGCAGACACAAACAGTGACAGCGGGTCGATCCGGGCGGCCTCATCCACCATTTCAAGTGCTTCGTCCATTCGTGTCATGGGCAGCAGCATGAATAGCGCAAACAAGTGCTTCGAAAGCTCGCTTCCCGGTTCGGCATCAAGAGCCTGCCGGAACAGCCTCTCAGCGGAAGACCATTCATGCTCGAACATAGCTTTGGTGCAGGCAGAGATCGACAGTGCTTCTCCGTCGCGCTCGCTGACCCTGAGTGCACGCACAACAGCATCGCGCGCCTTAGGCAGAGCATGGAAAGGGCGGTCCATCGAGAACAGGCCGAGATAGAACCAGGCAACCCCCATGGCACTGAGCGCCGCCGGATAATCGGGGCTTCGGAGCAGCGCTTCTTCGAAGCACTCGATAGCTTTGTGAAACGATTCGCGGGTTTGCCGGTTCAGGTGAAACCGCCCCCGAAGATACCAGGTATACGCGTCAAAGTTGGTTGGCCGCGGCGTGACGGCAGATGTAGAACTCACAGCCTGGGTCCGCAGCATGCCCACAATCTCACGAGCAATGTCGTCCTGGACCGCAAACAAGTCGTCAATTTGCTTGTCGTAACGTCGCGACCAGAGCTGATACCCGTCATTCGTGCTCACTAGACGCGCCGTCACTCGCAAAGCATTGACGGATTTGCGAACGCTTCCTTCGAGCACATAATCGACGTCTAAAGTCCTGCCAACCTCGCGCACATCGGCGTTTCTGTGCTTCAACGCGAAACAGGAAGTGCGGGCGACCACGCGCATGCCCCGTACCGAGGATAGTGCGTGGATGATCTCTTCCGTGAGACCGTCGCTGAAATAGTCGCCCTGGCTCCGGGCTGAGATTCGAAAACGGGAGGACTGCAATAGACGGCTCGGTGCGGGAGGCCACCCCGCTCTCGGGCTGGACTGGTTGGGATCCGCCGGACCGGAACACCGGCGTATAAGTGCCCTTCGGCAAGTCGATCAACAATGGATCACTCAAACCCTCCGTGTCGTAGTATTCGCGGAGTTTGTTCCGAAGCCGCGTAGCGTCGACACGAACAACCGCGCTGAGGCGCGGATCGAAATCACCGCTGGATGCGTACAGCTCGTTACCGATGGCGATTTCTTTGAGTGACCCTTGCGGCGAGCTAATGGCGTGCTCTACTGTGAACTCGAGAAACCGCCGTATCCTCTCCGCGTTGCCGAATGCCTTGCTGGCCAGGAGTTTGTGCAATTGCGCCCGAATCTGGCCTGGCGAGTACGTCAGCATTGTCAACGAATTTTACAGCATCTCGGGTCTCTCAGTTACCCATATATTTCCGGAGGTGTGTGCCGGTACAGCTTCCGCACTGCGGGATTCCTGAGTACAGTAGCAACGCAGCGCAGACTTCGCTCACTATTCAGACCGGGCGCCAGTCAACGCGACGGGTCGGAGACACAAGCTAGAACAGGAAATGATCCGACCGTGCCAACCTGCGCAAAGCTAGTCACAGCCCTTGCAAATTTTCCCATCCCTCTCTATCTATTTGGCTTAACCTCATTTCGAACATCTGTGGCGATCCGTTTTCGCCCTTCGCCGTGCTAGCTTCAGGCTGCCCATTTCATATCGAAGGATCGCCCTTATGTCCACACCCGCTCAGATTGCCGCGATCAGAGATGAATGAACCATCCGCGCACGGTTTGGAGGAACCGTTTTGGCTTTTCACCACACGCTGCTAGCGTGATTCACCCGGAGCCTCAGAAGATTCGCGATCATCCAATCGCTTTAAGCGCTCGGTTGGTGCATGCCCGGTTCAAGCCGCAACGCCCGAAAGCGGCACCGACTTTTTCAGCCGCCACAAGGCATAGCACTCAGCGAACTCGCCTGTCAGATCGTTGCTCCGAGTTCTGTCAACAAGCGCTTCGCCGCCGCCAAGAGCTACAAGTAACGATTCGCGCACGTCCATAAATACAAGAGGCTCTCCACCCGGCAGCCTCTTTGCATTACCGCTCCGCATCGACATACTCCCGGTGCTAGAATGCTCTGCACTGGTGAACTCCATGCCGACGTCACCCCCTGTAAGTGTGCGAACTGCTCGCTACACTGCTCTCTCCATTCTTCTTCTCGCCTCTCCTCACATCTTCGCAGCCACATGCGAGAGCCTCAGCACTCTCAAGCTCCCCAACACGACCATCACCCTCGCACGCACCGAGCAGGGCGACCTCTCCTCCCTTGACAACCAGACCCCCGGCCCTCCGCTCAACGGGCTCCCGCTCTTCTGCCGCGTCGCCGGAACCATCTCGCCCGTCCCCGACTCCGTCATCGGCTTCGAGGTCTGGATGCCGGCCTCCAACTGGAACCACAGGTTTCTCGAGGTTGGCAACGGGGGCTTCTCCGGAGCACCATGGATTCATTTCATGGCAGCCGCCGTCCGCAACGGATACGCCACCGCCGCCACCGATACCGGTCACCATGGTGACGACGCCGACGGAAGCTTCGCCCTCGGCCATCCTGAAAAGGTCATCGACCACGGTTATCGCTCCGAGCACGAGACGGCCGTAAAAGCCAAAGCAATCGTCGCCGCCTTCTATGGCGAACCGCAAAAGCGCGCCTACTGGGATGGCTGCTCCTCCGGAGGCAGGCAGGGCCTCATGGAAGCTCAGCGCTACCCGGACGACTTCGACGGCATCATCGCCGGAGCCCCCGCCAATAACTTTGAGCATCTCCTCGCCAGCGCCGTCTGGATTGAACAGGCCACCCACCTCACGCCCGCCAGCTATCTGCCGAACGAGAAGCTCGCCATCCTCCATCAAGCCGCACTCGATGCCTGCGACGCATCCGACGGCATCAAGGATGGCGTCATCCGGGATACCCTCTCCTGCCACTTCGATCCCGCAGTCACCCAATGCAAAGGCACCGAAACCTCCGCCTGTCTCTCTCCCGAACAGGTCGAAGCCGCGCGCAAAATCTACGCCGGCCCTGCCAACCCTCGCACCCACGAAAAGATCTTCCCCGGCCTCGAACCCGGCAGCGAGATCACATGGGACGCCTTCGCCACGCCAGGGTTTCCGATTGGAGGCTCTCACTTCAGATACGTCATCTTCAAAGACCCCAAGTGGGCCCCCAGCACCCTCAACTTCGACAGCGATATCGCCATCGCGGAGAAGGTCGACAGCGGAACCCTCACCGCAACCAATCCCAACCTCAATCCCTTCTTCGCCCGCGGCGGCAAACTCATCCTCTATCACGGCCTCTCCGACGGGCTCATCGCACCGCAGAACACCATCAATTACTACAATGCCGTCCTCAAGGCCACTGGCCCGGCGGCTGCCGCCTCCATGCGCCTCTACCTGGCCCCCGGTATGGGGCACTGCTACGGCGGTGACGGCCCCAACATATTCGATCTCGACACACCCCTCGCCGCTTGGGTCGAAGACAATAAGGCTCCCGGCCCGATCCTCGCCCTCCACTTCCCCGCAAACGCTCCACCCACCAAGCCCGACCGCACCCGTCCCCTCTGCCCCTACCCCGAGGTTGCAAAGTTCAAAGGCAGCGGAAGCACCGACGACGCCACTAGCTTCGCCTGCGCAAAGCCGTGAGTTCTATCTCTCACCACTCCTGGCCCATGGAGCGGCGTGAGTGTCCGGGTGGTCAGCAAACCGGAAAGTGAGATCACGAACGGCGCTCGCTGACTTTGAATCAGATGTCCGAGGACTCGAACTTTCCGTGCGATGTCTGTCGGTCAAGTTTCAGCCTTTTATACCTTGTCGGCTCCGGCAGTCGTCAGCGCCGTGACTTGCGCCGACACCGCTCTGGACGGCTGTCGATACGCGAGCATAGCTGTATTTCGTGTTTGCATTATGCACAAATATGATGCACAGCGCGAACCGACAATTGACCCAAAATCAATCTACAACTTCGCTTTACTCTCTTTTCCTCACTCCGCAACAGCCACCCAATCATCGCTAGCGTCCCAATCATTTCTAGCGCTGCAATCTTCAACCGAGCGTTCCGAAGCAAAAGCAAATCCGGTAAGCATCTAAAAATTCTTGACGCGATAAATTCCAAGCAAGTTTTCGATCAGCAAAAAAATCCGCGCACAAATTTGCCCCGAATTTTTCTGCGATCACACGCAAGCGGCAGCTTTGAGCCTCCTTATCTCCTATCCCCCAACCAGGCCAACGCCCAGCTTTCGACCGGCCCGACGTCTCCCGCCGGCAAAAGCCAAATCCTCTCTAAACGCCGCTAAGACAGGTTTAACGGGCCTCACTGTTTTGCTGCCCTCCGAAGACGCCACCCGCTACGAAGCGCATGTCGCCGAATTCTTCAAGCAGCACGCGCGCGAAGGCGACGAAGAGCAAACCCTCGTCCAATCGCTGGCCGATACCCAGTGGCGTCTACTGCGCATCCCCTCGCTCGAAATGGGTATCTACGCCCTCGGCCGGCTCGAATTTGTCGAGCTCTTCGCCCACGAAGAAGAAGCCACCCGCAAGCATCTGCTCGATGCCAAAATCTTTATTACCTATCAGCGCCAGCTCAACAATCTCGGGATTCAGGAAAACCGTCCCCGCCGCCAGCGGGAGAAGGACTCCGCCGCTCTCGAGGAGCTCCAGAACAACCGCAAAGGCCAATCCAGCGAGTCTGATAGCGAGTCCAACGAACAACTCGACGTCGCCGCCCGTATCTATATCGTTGCTGTGCAGACCCATTGCCTCGATTCCTTCGACCCGAAGGCATTTGGCTTCGAATTTTCAAAGAAGCAAATCGAGGCTCGCGCCCTTCAGCTTTTCCCCAAGCTCCGCGTCGCTTAGAGGTCTGTAACTAGCGCAGCCGGCCTTCGGAATATATATACTTCCATAGGCAGTAGATTTCCCCTTCGGAGATTTCTAAAGATGCAGCTTCGTGTTCTCGCGTTTGTGCTCGCTGGCGGAAAAGGAACGCGCCTCTTCCCCCTTACCCAGGAGCGGGCGAAACCGGCAGTCCCCTTTGGCGGCCGCTATCGGATCGTCGATTTTGTTCTCAGCAACCTGGTGAATTCAGGAATTTATTCGATATACGTTCTGATCCAGTTCAAAAGCCAGTCGTTGCTGCAGCACCTTCGCGAAGGATGGGAGGTGAGCGGTCTCTTAAAAAATAATTTCATCATTCCTGTACCCGCGCAAATGCGCTCGGCACAGGAAGACTGGTATCGCGGCACTGCTGACGCGATCCATCAAAACATCAATCTCATTCAGCAGGCCGATCCTCATGTTGTAGTCATCTTCGGCGCCGATCATATCTATCGCATGAACATCCGGCAAATGATCGAGTACCACGTGGAAAAACATGCGGGCGTCACCGTGGCCGCTATTCCTGTCGGTCGGGAATTTGCGTCCGATTTCGGGGTGATCGAGACGACGCCGGAAGGGGGTATTATCGAGTTTCACGAAAAGAAAGCAGATGCGCCCACGATGCCCGATGACCCGGGCCGCGTCTACGCTTCTATGGGCAATTACGTCTTCTCGACAGAAGTATTGCTGCGCGAACTCTATGCGGATAGCAAGAAAGAAAATACCTCGCACGACTTTGGCAGAGATATTCTGCCGTCCTTGATTGGCCGCGCAGATATGTACGCGTACGATTTCAATACGAACGTAATACCAGGGGATCCGATCGGCTCGCCGCAGTACTGGCGCGATGTCGGAACGCTGGATGCCTATTACGAAGCGAGCATGGACCTCAAATCGGTCTCACCGGAACTCAATCTTTACAATCGCCAATGGCCTTTGCGAACGGCCGGCTATTTCGATGCACCGGCGAAGTTCGTATTCGACGAAGAGGGTCGCCGCGGGATGGCGGTCGATTCCATTATCGCTGGCAGTTCGATCGTCTCTGGCGGCTTTGTCAAGTCTTCCATACTCGGACGGGGCGTGCGTGTTCACACCGGTGCCCAAGTGGAAGAGTCGGTCATCTTCGATAACTGCGATGTCGGACGTCATGCCAAAGTACGACGGGCCATCCTCGATAAGAACGTCAAAGTAGCCCCCGGGACTCTCATCGGCTACGACCTCGTCGAAGATCGCAAGCTTCATCATGTAACAGAGAGTGGAATCGTCGTGGTGGAAGGCCATCATTCCACTGTCGATATCGCGACACTGCAGGTGTAGTGAACGGCCACGCAAACTAACCGGGCGTTCCTTCGAAACGGCGAGATGTGCAGATACGTCTTCCTGCACGATGAGATGCGGCATTCTTCTTTTCATCGCCGCTGCAGGATGCGCGCAAGAGCCGCGATTTCATACACGGGCGCACGAGGTTGAGGTCCCGGTATCGGTGATAACGAAGGCCGGCAAGCCGATGGACGATTTGGCGGCGAAGGATTTTCTTGTTCTGAGTGACGAAAAACCACAAGTAGTTCGGATGATCTCGCGCGATTCTGACGCGCTTCCCATCCATGCCGTGATCGTTCTGCAAACCAGTGGTGGGAGCGAACCAGCCCTAGCCAAGATCAGGAAAACGGCTTCTGTCATCAGCGGCTACATTACGAACGACATGGAGATTGGAGTGCCCAGTCTTGCGGCGGTGGTTACAGTTTCGGACGAAGTGAAGATTGCTCAAGACTTTACGGCCGATCCCAGCCGTCTGGGTGACGTTTTCGCAAACATCCCGGCCGGCGGCGGCTCGGGCCGTCTCCTCGACGGTGTCAGTCTGGCGTGCGACATGCTTGCCGCGAAGACCGAATCGGCGCGTCGCATGATTGTGCTGATCGGCGAATCACGCGACCGCCAGAGTAAGTCGCATTTCGCTGACGTTGTCCTGAAAGCTCAGAAAAACGACGTCGCGATCTATACGATCTCCTACTCGGCTTACACGACCGCATTTACTCAGAAGGCGTCAGAGCGCCCATCGCCGGCCGATCAACCGGGATTGTACGATTCGAGCGCTTATGGAGGGATACCGCTGTTAGCTATTGGGCTCGAATTGGCCCGGCTCGCCAAGGTGAACGTCGCCGAAGCTTTGGCGCAAGCCACTGGAGGCAGCCACGAAAAATTCACGACGCTCCGTGGTCTCGAAACACGGCTGACTGTAATCGGAACCGAAATTCACAACCGCTACGTGTTGACGTTCGTACCGCCGGAGCCGCAGCCGGCGGGTTATCACCGGTTGTCCGTTAGTGTCCGAAGGTCTGAAGAAGATTTGCATGTCCACGCACGCGCCGGATATTGGACAGCATCGGAGTAGAGTTGTAGAGCGAGATTGCCCGAACATCATCCCTGTCAGCGTGCGAGGCGGGATTCATTCAGGTCTAAATCTCTTTCCAGCTTGCGCAGAACCTCGTCGTTGATCCGTCCCTGATTGCGTAGCAGCACGGCGGTCTGTCGTTCTGTCCTTAGCAACTCGGCAGTCAAGCGGCGATTAAGAGCCAGGTGATTCTCTACGAGTGGATCGGCCGCACGGTCGCTTTCGAGCTCCAGCAGCCGCTGGCGATAATGGTGCGAAAGATCGTCATAGACCGGAGCTAATTCCGCTCTGTCTTGCGCGCGAGACTCCGCGAGATAACGCAGTCCGGCATCAATAACAATGCGTCGCGCTTCTTTTTCTTCGCAATCCGGACCGACCGCTCCGGATAGCCCCAGCAGACGAATGAGCGGGGGAAGCGAGAGGCCTTGCAACACAAGAGTCACCAGAATCACGCTGAAGGTTAAGAAGATCATCAAGTCTCTGTGAGGTAGCGGAGAGCCGTCGGCAAGCGTCAGTGGGAGTGACTGGGCGGCCGCCAGCGCTACTACGCCGCGCATTCCGGTCCAGCCTACGATGAACGTGGCTCTGGCTGAAGGTCTTTGGATGGATTGTCCCAGGACGCGCCGTCTGAGCGCGGTCGAGAGGGCGGCGCCCGGGAATACCCACAGGACCCGAAGCGCAATTAGAAGGGCGCTAAATGAAAGCCCATAAAGAGCCAGAGTGGAAAAGCTGTAATTCCTCAGCCCCTGCATGATCAAAGGCAGCTGCAAGCCAATGAGCACGAAGATGAGCCCATTCAGGATGAATTCCAGGGATTCCCAGACGCTCCAGGCTTGCAGACGTACCTGCGGAGAGAAGAAGCTCGCGCTCCGGCGGCTCAGGTAAAGCCCGCAGGCGACCACGGCCAAAACCCCAGAAGCGTGAACCGCATCGGCAGCAAGGTAGGCCGCATAAGGCACCAGAATGCTGATTGTAATCTCAATCGGGCCATCGTTGATCCACCGTTCTACCAGGTAAATGACGACACCCACCGCCAGGCCAATAGCTATGCCGCCAAGGGTCAGGACGAGGAAACGGAACATTCCTTCGCTGATGGTTGGTGTCTGGCCGCTCACTAAGAGGGCTATGGCAAATTCAAGCGCCAGGAGACCGCTCGCATCATTTAAGAGACTCTCCCCCTCCAGGATGTCGACAATTCTGCGCGGAAGGCCGACGCTTCTGGCGATAGACCCGGCCGCAATAGCGTCCGTCGGTGCTACCACAGCCCCGAGAACAAGTCCCAAACGCCAGTGCGGCCCCGGGACAAGCCATCGTGTGATCAGGCCAACGCCGATTACCGTGAAGGCGACAAGACCGAAGGCGAGCATCGAGATGCTGACCAGGTTGTATTTGAAATCTCGCCACGATGTTTGCCACGCCGCGGAATAAAGCAAAGGCGGCAGAACAACCAGGAATACGATTTCGGGGCTCAACGTCGTCCGCGGCATGCCTGGAACGAAACTCAGAGCAAGTCCGGCGACGACCAGAACGATGGGATAAGGTGTGTCGAGCCGTCGGGCAGCCGCAGCAAAGATGACGACGAAGCCGAGCAGCACGAGATACACAAGCTCCACTCCGTGAATTCCAGACACCATAAGTTGAGTTTACGGAGGGTCAGCTTGCAACAGCTCCAAACAGGAATTAAGAATCCTGCTGCCGCATCGAACGAGTATGCTAAATGCGACGGGATGGTACTGGACCTATGCCGGAGTTAAGCCGGATCGGAGTCGCAATCGATGAGGATCTGCTCAAGCGATTCGATCGATTTATTGCAAAGCAAGGTTACACGAACAGGTCCGAAGCGTTTCGAGATCTGATTCGGGACCGACTGGTGACGGCGGCCGTCGAGTCGTCAGACGCTCCGGCGGTGGGCACGATCACTTTGATTTACGACCACCACTCGCGCCTCCTTCCGGAAAGGTTAACGAACTTACAGCATGATCACCACGAACTGATCATCGCGACGACCCATGCACACCTCGATCACGACACCTGTCTCGAGGTTATCGTTGTCAAGGGGCCATCGGGACGCTTGCAAAAGGTTGCCGATCTGCTGATTGGCACAAAAGGCGTGCAGCATGGAAGGCTGGTGATGAGTTCTCCACGAGCCTATATTCAGAAGACGGCGTAGGCGGTTGTAAACCAGGATTGTACGGTACGATTCGGAAAGGCAGCAACAACAAAACGTGAAAGTAATACCATTCCTTTTTGCTGCGGGGACGAGCCTTCTGTTCGCTCAACCGCCGGTCAAAGCGGCAGATCTTAGCCACGACTATCCGATTCAGCCAGTCCCATTCACCGCTGTTCAAGTGAATGATCAGTTCTGGGCGCCGCGCATTGAAATAAACCGCAAGGTAAGTATTCCCACGGCATTCGATCACTGCGAGCGTACAGGCCGCGTAGAGAATTTCGTACGCGCCGCCGAGGCCATCCGGGGCGAGAGCCTGACTGACAAACACGCGCCGGGCTTCCCATTTGACGACACAGACATCTATAAAGTGATCGAAGGTGCTTCGTACACCCTTAGCGTTCACCCCGATCCAAAGCTGGATGCGTACGTAGACGGCTTAATTGCAAAAATCGCCGCTGCTCAAGAACCGGACGGTTACATCTACACCACTCGCGAGATTGATCCCCAGCATCCTCACCAGTGGGCGGGCACCGAACGGTGGCAGAACGAAGAAATTTTGAGCCATGAACTCTACAATCTCGGACACCTTTATGAAGCGGCCGTTGCGCATTATGAGGCAACCGGTAAACGCAGCCTTCTGGATATAGCCATCAAGAGCGCCAACTTTCTGGTTAAGACATTCGGTCCCGGAAAGCGCGCCATCTATCCTGGCCATCAGATCGTCGAAATGGGTTTGGCCAAGCTCTACCGGGTCACCGGCAACGAGCAATATTTGGATCTTGCGAAATTCATGCTCGACAGCCGCGGTCCGGGAGGGCAGAAATACAATCAGGCCGATCTTCGTGTCATTGATCAGAGCGAGGCCGAAGGCCACGCCGTTCGGGCCGGATATATGTACTCCGGAATGGCCGATGTCGCAGCACTCACCGGCGACGCCGCGTACGTCAAGGCAATCGATCAGATTTGGAATAACGTGGTCGGTAAGAAGCTCTATATCACCGGAGGTGTCGGAGCGCTAGGAGCCGGTGAAGCCTACGGCGCCAACTACGAGCTTCCGAACATGACGGCGTATAACGAAACCTGCGCCGCTGTCGCCAGCGCCTACTGGAATCAACGTCTCTTCCTGCTTCACGGTGATGCAAAGTACCTGGATATTTTTGAACGCACGCTGTATAACGGTCTCCTGTCCGGCGTCTCGCTCGACGGCAAAACTTATTTCTACCCCAACCCGCTTGAATCAAATGGGCAGCATCAGCGCAGCCAGTGGTTCGGGGTTGCTTGCTGTCCAGGGAATATTACGCGATTCATGCCCTCAATCCCCGGTTACGTTTATGCGCACCAGGGAGACTCTATCTACGTCAACTTGTTCATGAGCAACTCAGCTGAAATTGAGCTGAGCGCCAGGCGCAAGGTGAAGCTGGTTCAGCAGACCAATTATCCTTGGGACGGTAAAGTAGCCATTTCGATCCATCCGGAACAGGCCGGAGGCCCTCTTACAATCAAGGTGCGCATTCCAGGTTGGGCGCGCGACGAGGCCGTTCCGAGTGACCTCTACCGCTATGAACATCCCAGTGCCTCGCAAGTCGAACTGAAGGTGAATGGCGCCACCCAGAAGCTCGATCTCGACAAAGGCTACGCCGCGATCACGCGCGATTGGAAGGATGGCGACTCCATCGATCTCGACCTGCCCATGCCGGTTCGCCGCATTGTTGCGAATGACAAGGTCGAGGCCGACCGAGGCCGGGTGGCGCTTGAGCGCGGGCCCATCGTGTACGCGGCCGAGTGGGCAGACAGCCCCGACAAGCACGTCCGCAACATTCTCCTCAAAGATGACGACAAACTGCGTGCTGAGTTTAAGCCAACATTGCTCAACGGTGTCGAAGTAATCGAGGGCAAAGCGGATTCATACCGCTACGACGCCGACCATCGCGTCGACCACTCCGAAGAAAACTTCACCGCCATCCCCTACTACGCCTGGGCAAACAGAGATCGAGGCCAAATGGAGGTCTGGATCGCACGAACCGAACAGGCTCTCCATCCGGCACACTTTCCGACTGTCGCTATGAGTGCCGCTGTGACTGCCTCAGGTTCAGCGGTAACAGAAAACGGGATCAAAGACCCCAAGCGCGCAGCTGACGACGAAGATCCCGAGTCGTCCCACGATGAGAGTTCCTACTACGATTGGGCTCCGGCTAAAGGCACCGCAGAATGGCTCCAATACGACTTCGCGAAGCCAATAAGGATATCAAGCTCCGAGGTTTATTGGTTCGCCTACAAACATTCCGGCCTGATCGCCGCTCCCGCTAGTTGGCGCATCCTCTACAAGGATGGCGTGGAATGGAAGCCTGTTGCAGTGTCGGGCGACTATGATGTCGCGCTCGATCGCTTCAACAAGATAACTTTCACGCCTGTCGAAACCGAGTCCCTGCGTCTTGAAGTTCGACTGCAACCCAACCACTCCGCCGGCGTAGCGGAATGGCGTGTACACTAGCGCGACAGCGCAACACGTTCAAGAATCTGCCGGTAATGTTCTAATCGCGGAACTTTTAGATGTTCGACCTTGGCTGCGTCATCCCATTTGCGCAAAGCTACGGCCTCGCGAAACCCGGGGCTGTCCTCAAAATTGGCTGCTTCCTGATCGCTAAACGGGCCGCCTTGCAACTCCAGGCTTTGCAAAGACGCATCTGAAAGATCTGCCAGGTAAGCTGGGTCAAACCAGCATAAATATCGCTTTGCCGCCACGTGGAGGCGCGCCGGCTCCGATACTTTGCGTGGGAAATTCTGTTCCAACCAGTCGCCGCCCAGCTTCTCATGAACAGTGTCGACATCACTCTCGGCAACGTTCTCCGGCAGGCCATGCAGCAGGTGACCGACGTCATGCAAAAGAGCCGCCGCAATTAAGGTGTCCGGAGCTCCCGCCCGTTCGGCCAGATGTGCAGCCTGCAAAGCATGCTCCTCCTGCGAAACACGCTCTCCGAAATAAGCATTCGCGCCAGCTGCTTGAAACAGCTCGAAGACCTGTTCGACGACACTATCATTTTCTTTTAAGGACACACCAGCTCCTTCGCTGCTACTTGCCGTTGTCCGGCTTGGCAACCTGCAAATCGTTCTCCACATCGAACGCGCCCGGAACTTGCCTCGCCTGCATTTCCGCCATTGCGAGATCCCCCGAAGTGTCGACCGCTCCCACCAAACGAATGTTGCCGTTCTTGACGATGATATGGATGGCATGCCAGCCCACTGGCGGATCGTTGGTAATCCCGATCGTGGCGCGCGTTGGCGACATGTAGCGGCCGCCGCCCCGATTGTTCGTGTAACGTCTGAGCCATTGATTCCCGTATATCGCCGCGTACGTCAGAGCTCGGATGCGGTCATCGTTCTGGGAAACTGGGAGGACCTCGATTTCATTGACAACTTGGCGAACTCCCTCTATCTTCTTAACTACATTCTCGCCGCTCGACTTCAAGGTGGGCCGGGAAGCTTGGCCGCGCAGGATTACCGTGCCGTCTCCCTTAATGCCGAAATGAATGTCGTCGAAGACCCCATATTGAGGCAAGGTAACGATCTGCTTATAAATCGCCGCCGCCATTCGCTGCACCTGGTTTGAGGCAGCAGACGCGTCGGTTTGCTTCGCCGATTGACCGCTAAAGGATGGTACTAGGACCGCGAAGGCCAGACTAATGTTTCGTAACCTGCAGTACAAGGATGACCTCATTATTTTGCCTAATGCGATATTCTAATCTACATTCAGGGCTTTCTGACTGAGCATTTCAAGGGGCAACTGCCAGAAAATAAATCTCGCGCCGTCGGCGTAGATCAAAAATCTCGATCTTCACTCCGTTTGAAACCCTAACATCAGTCTCAAGGAATTCAGATGAAGTACTTCATTTACCTTTTTCTCCTCTTCACGATCCTGGCGGGCCTCCTGCCTGCCGACCAGCTCACGCTCAAGAATGGCGACGTCATCAGCGGCCAGATTGAAAAAAAGGACGGTGATACGGTCATCGTCAAAACCGAGTTCATGGGCGAAATCACGATTCAGTGGAGTGCGGTAACGGCTGTTAAATCCGATAACTTATACGTGAAGCTTTCCTCCGGCCAGGAGGCAACCGGGAAGGTGACCACGCAAGGTCAAGATGTGCAAGTGGCCACGCCTGCCGCGACGCAGAGTGCGCCCATTGGTCAGGTTGTAACGATCCAGAATGCTGCAGACCAAGCACGGCTCCTGCATCCCGGCTGGTTGGACCTTTGGGCAGGTTATACCGATCTAGGATATGCGATTGTAAGCGGTAACTCTCATACCAGCACGCTAACCACGGCTTTCAATGCCACACGGGCTACGAACAACGATAAGACCACGTTATTCCTGCAACAGGTCTATTCGACAGGCACAGTAAACGGCATCACGGGCCCCACAGCCAACGCGGTCCGGGGCGGCATCTCATACGATCACAATATTAATTCGCGCTGGTTCTGGAACGTTCTGAACACCGATGAGTACGATGATTTTCAGGATCTGAACTTCCGCTTTGTTCTTGGCGGCGGCCTTGGGTACCATGCGATTAAGACCGATCGGACGAGACTAGACCTTGTTGGAGGCGGTGACTATGCTCACTCTTCATTCACAAACGGCGAGATACGAAACCTTGCTGAAGTCTATTTTGGGGATGACTTTAGTCATAAGGTCACTGGTATCACATCCATCACGCAATCCTTGCGCTTTTTTGTAGCGCCCTCCAACGGCGAGTACCGTTTACTGTTTAATGCAGGCGCCGCCACGATCATCCACAAATGGCTGAGCTGGCAACTCGGTGTCACCGACAGTTATCTCAGTAACCCAGTCGCGGGCCGCAAAGGCAACGACATTCTGTTTACAACAGGTTTAAGAGCTACATTCGCAAGGTAAGGAGAATTGCATGCTAAAAGGTTTTAAAGATTTCGTTTCACGCGGCAACATGATCGACCTTGCGGTCGGTGTGATCATTGGAGTCGCTTTTGGCGCGATCGTCGACTCGTTGACCAAAGATATCCTTACGCCGATCCTCGGCCTTTTAGGCGGCCAACCGGATTTCTCGGCCATTAAGCCGTACGGTATTGGCATCGGCAGCTTTATCAATGCTCTGATTAGCTTTTTGATTAAGGCTGCGGGTCTCTATTTCTTAATCGTTATGCCTTTCAATCGCTTTGGAAAGCGGCTCGCGGCTCCGCCATCTGCATCGGAAAAGCTACTGACTCAAATCCGTGACGCGCTTGTCGCCCGGCCGGTTTCCCCGGCTCCAGCGCCTGAAATCAGACCCAATCGTCCCTAGCTGAGTCAAGGTCGGCGATCCTTGTAGAGTAAAAGCACCTACAAGGACGCCGTGATGGACACAAACACAAATACAGTCCGCGCCACGCGCGGTCCGGTTCGCACATGCAAAGGGTGGCACCAGGAGGCCGCCTTACGCATGCTGATGAATAACCTCGACCCTGAGGTTGCCGAAAATCCCGATGACCTAGTAGTCTATGGTGGCACCGGTCGGGCCGCACGCAATTGGGGCTGCTTTGACGCCATTGTTCGTTCGCTCGAAGGCCTGGAGAACGATGAAACTCTGCTCGTCCAATCCGGCAAGCCTGTTGGAATTTTTCGGACTCACACCGAATCGCCCCGGGTTCTCATCGCAAATTCCAATCTGGTCGGACACTGGTCGAACTGGGACCATTTCCGCGATCTCGAGAAACTGGGCCTGATGATGTACGGCCAGATGACGGCAGGTTCCTGGATCTATATCGGCAGCCAAGGGATCGTGCAGGGAACGTACGAAACTTTCGCTGCGGCCGGGCGAAAGCACTTCGGAGGATCGCTGCAGCACAAACTCATCGTCTCCGGAGGCATGGGTGGCATGGGTGGCGCGCAGCCGCTTGCCGCAACTATGAATGGCGCGTGTTTCCTCGGTATTGATGTGGATGCGGCGCGAATCGAAAAGCGCATCCGCACCGGCTATTGCGATCGTATCGCTTCAAAGCTCGACGAAGCGCTGCAGATGCTGGAAACTGCTCAAAAAGCCGGAGAATCGCTATCGGTCGGGCTGGTAGGAAACTGCGCTGAAGTCATCCCGGAGCTCGCTGCGCGCGGCGTTGTCCCGGATATCGTCACCGATCAAACTAGTGCGCACGACCCTTTGAATGGTTACATTCCCCAAGGCTTGACGCTCACCCAGGCTGCGACGCTTCGCGAGCAAGATCCAAAGGAATATGTACGCCGCTCTCTTGACTCGATGGCTCGTCACATCGAAGGCATGCTGGCGCTTCAAAAAGCGGGCGCAATCGCCTTCGACTACGGGAATAATATCCGCAGGTACGCCGCCGATGCAGGGGCTCGCGAGGCCTTCAACATTCCTGGATTCGTTCCCGAATACATTCGCCCAATGTTTTGCGAAGGCAGAGGACCATTTCGCTGGGTAGCATTATCCGGTGATCCGGAAGACATTTATCGGACAGACCGCCTGGTGGCCGAACTCTTTCCAGGTAATCGCGATCTGCTTCGCTGGATTGAGCTGGCGCAGGAACGCATTCATTTTCAAGGCTTGCCCGCGCGAATCTGTTGGTTGGGCTATGGCGAGCGCGCCGAGTTCGGCCTTGCCATGAACGCTCTCGTCCGATCAGGCGAACTGAAAGCGCCGATCGTGATCGGTCGGGATCATCTCGATACCGGCTCCGTCGCTTCTCCATACCGGGAGACCGAAGGCATGCGCGATGGTTCGGATGCGGTTGCCGATTGGCCCCTGCTGAACGCTTTGGTAAACACCGCTGCCGGAGCCTCATGGGTCTCCATCCACAACGGCGGCGGCGTTGGCATCGGATATTCTCAGCATGCGGGAATGGTTGTGGTAGCCGATGGATCGGAAGAGAGCGACCGCCGGCTGCAGCGCGTCCTGACAACGGATCCGGGCATGGGAATCCTTCGCCACGCCGACGCCGGATACGAAAAAGCAGAAGAAATTGCCCACCGGTCCGGCATCAAGCTCCCGATGAATCCTTGAATGCCTCTCGCCGTTCTGGGCTGCAGTCAGCTCGTCACGCTTGCGGGACCGAAAAGGCCCCGGATCCGCCACGAGATGCGAGATCTATCGATCATTAATCAGGGAGCGATGCTGATCCGCGACGGTCTGATAGAACGAGTTGGTGCGCACTCTGAAATCGAGCGTCTGATCACACCAGAATATGAAGTCGTGGACGCCGGCGGTCGGGCCGTGCTGCCCGGGTTTGTTGACGCGCATACCCATCCGGTATTTGCAGGAGCGCGCATTGAGGAGTATGAGCAACGTGCGAGTGGGGCCAGCTATGAAGAGATCGCGGCCTCTGGAGGGGGTATCCGCTCCACCGTCCGCAAAACGCGCATTGCAACTGAGGACGAGCTGTTCGCCACCGCAGAGCACCGCGTCCCGTGGTTCCTTCGCAACGGCACTACCACAATTGAAGCTAAATCCGGCTACGGTCTGTCACTCGATGCGGAGCTAAAAATGCTGCGTGTCATCCGACGCCTCGGTAAGACCGGCGCCTTGCGAGTTGTTCCCACTTTCCTTGGTGCGCATGAGATTCCCGATGAGTTCCGCGAGTTCCCCGGCGGCTACGTTGATTTATTGATCAACCAGATGATCCCTGCTGTAGCCCGGGACGTCCTTGCCGAATACTGCGATATTTTCTGTGAACCGACGGTCTTCAACCTCGAGATGGCAAGCCGAATTCTACGCGCAGCACAGGATTCGGGCCTTGGCCTGCGAGTGCACGCCGATCAACTCACCCGGTCCGGCGCGGCACAGCTTGCTGCCACCTTTCATGCCGTCACCGCGGATCACTTGGAACAAATCGACGATGCCGGCATCGAAGCGCTAGCCGAAGTCAAAGTGCAACCGGTTCTGCTGCCCGCTTCGGTATACACTTTGGGTTCTAAAAGCTTTCCGCCGACTCGTAAGATGATCGACGCCGGCCTCGGGTTGGTGCTTGCAACCGACTTCAACCCGGGCTCATCGCCTACACCATCGATCCCATTTGTGCTTTCCCTTGCTTCCACTCAAATGCGGCTGATCCCGGCTGAGGCTTTGACCGCGGTCACCATCAACGCTGCCTACAGCCTCGATCGCGGCGATCTTATCGGGTCGCTCGAGGCCGGGAAGCAAGCCGATTTTGTGATCCACGACCACAGCGACTATCGGGAAATCGCGTATTTCGCCGGCGTGGAGCCGGCGGCCGCTGTGTACATCGGAGGCGAACTGAAATACTCACGCCATGCCTGATTCGGAACAAGGCTGGCTCCCCGACTTCCTCTACCGCGAGGGAAAGTTCGAATCCGGTGTTGCTGTCTTCGCTAACTCCGCGGGCATCATCACGCGATACTCCTCCGAACCGGCCGGTCTCTCCAAAGCGCGCAGACTGGCGAATCGGGCACTCTTGCCCGGGCTTGTAAACGCACACTCTCACGCCTTCCAACGCTGCATCCGGGCGCGCACCGAGCATCGGACCTCCGCCCATCACGATAGTTTCTGGACCTGGCGCGAAGCGATGTATCGCGCCGCCAATAAACTCTCGCCAGACGACCTTTTCGATGTCTCACGGATGGTATTTCTCGAAATGCTGGCTTCTGGAATCACCACTGTCGGCGAGTTTCACTATCTTCACAATGCACCCGGCGGCGCCCGATATGACGATCCAAATCTGCTGGCTCAGCAAGTGATTCGTGCCGCGGAGGATGTCGGCATCCGTATTATCCTGCTGCGAACCGCGTATGCCCGCGCCGGCTGGCAAGTGGACCCGAATCCAGGCCAGTCGCGTTTCCTCACACCCAGCGTTGACAAGTTTCTTAAAGATACGGAAACGCTCCTTCAACGCTTTTCTTCAAATCAAGCGTCGGTCGGAGTCGCACCTCACAGTGTCCGGGCGGTTCCGCTCCCGTATCTTCTGGAAATAATCCGCTATGCCCGCTCACGCAACATGGCGATCCATATGCATGTTGCCGAACAACCGGCGGAGATAACAGCCTGCCAGGCCGAATACGGTTTGCGCCCCGTCGAGCTGCTTAGCCAGCACGGTGTGCTGGGGGACGACTTCACGGCAGTTCATGCCACTCACACCACCGAGGAAGAGATCCACTTTCTCGCCCATTCAAACATTTGCGTCTGTCCGACGACCGAACGCAATCTGGGTGATGGTATCGCCCCTGCCGACCATTGGCATCACGCAGGGGTTAACGTTTGCTTCGGTTCAGACAGTAACAGTCAAATCGATCTGCTCGAAGACGCTCGGGAACTCGAATATCACCTGCGCCTCAAGCGGCTGGAGCGCTCCATACTCCCAGAGCAGCGCTTGTTTGACTATGCCACCGCAGGAGGCGTTCGCAGCCTGCGGATAAAGGCCGCCGCAGACTTTTTCACCATCGATCTGGCCCACCCCTCGATCGCAGGCGCCGACAGCGATTCGCTCTTGAGCCACATCATCTTTGCGACACAGAAAAGCGCCATCCGTGAAGTCTACGTAGCGGGCCGCGAAGTGATGGCGGATGGCCGCCACAACGACCAGGAACAAATCATCGAGCGCTTCGTCGCCGTACAGCGCCGTGTCTGGAGTTGAGCGGTATCATGGTGCTCGCTCATGAGTTCCATTCGTCAAGACAGCAAGCAGACTGCACTCGTTGATCGCCTGACCCAAGCCTGCGGTGGCGGCTATTCTCCTGAGGTTCGTCGCCGGTACTTCATCACTGGCCCGCAGTGGGCTCCGGCCTACGAAGGCCAAGCCGTTTTTCACGCACCTGTGCGACCGCCGATCACCTTCGAGAGAGTTATCGAGGAATACAGCAAAATCGGCGTCGGATATTGGTGCACGCACGATACAGATGTCATCCGCACCGAAGATATCTTCACCGCCAAGCAGGATGAGACTGTCGAACGCATCAAGGCTACGCTCGCCAAATTTGGCCTGAAATGCTCGATGGTCACGACCGAAACGTTCCACCATCCGGTTTGGGCGGCCGGCCCTGCCGCTGAATCTCCGGATGTGCGAGCGTATGCGGAGCGGCGTCTCGGGAATACCGTCGCGATTGGGCATGAACTCGGCGCGCAGTTCTGTGTCTACTGGCCCGGAATGCTCGGCTATTACATCCAAGGCATCATCGACGAGACTCAAACCCTCCGCTGGTTCGCGGATGCCATCAACGCTGCTTGCGAAGCTGATATCAAACTCGCAGCCCGGCACAAGCGTCCGACGCTTAAGCACTGCATGGAGGCGAAACCGTTTGAGCCGCAGGGCGAGATCCTGCTGCCTACGTCGGATGCCATGCTCGCCTTTATTTTTTCCGGCCTGCTCAAGCATCCCGAGATGGTAGGGCTGAATCCCGAATATCTGCATGAACTGATGTGGGGTGGCGCGCCTCGCGCGGCCCTTGCCCGCGCGCTCCTGTGCAAAAAACTATTCCACTTCGATATCAACGACGGCTACCGTCTGAAGCATGATGTTGATATTGCGATCGGGCTCGTAAATCCGCTCGACTGGCTGAACGTTCTCGTCCTGCTGCGCTCGCATCACTACAAGGGGCCGTTCAATCTCGACTACAAACCGCCTCGCACGACCAGTCAGCATGGTGTTTTCGCCGTCAGCCTTCCAACGCAGATCGATCGTTTCATCACTCTTTGGGAAATGGCTGGCGAAGTCATCTCCGATCCGATAATCAAAGAAGCAACCGATGCGTTAAAAGCCGGTGGCACGCCAACAGACAGCAAGGACGTCACGGTACTCGTGGAGGCTAATCGCGAATTGTTGTCGCTCCACGAACTTATTGGACATCGGCTCTTCCAGATCCTCATCGGAGCACATCGAGGCCGTACTTACAGCCTGTAGTTAATATTCAACCCGCCAGGGAGAAACATTCGGCCAATGCTTTAGCTCTTGCGTTGCCCATGCAGTCGATTTGTCCTTATGGCAAGTGTTACACGCATTCGGAATCTTGTAGGCGTCCGTCATTGCGGGCGTTATGAATCGAAAGGTGTGGCTGCGAACGTTGACATTCGCAATCGTCTGTTCGATTTTCGGCATGTGGCAAGCGATACATTCACTGCCCTCACTACCTGCCTTGTGATGCGTATGCTCTTCGATGGTGCTTACGCGCGGACCGTTTGGGGAGCTTGGCCCATGGCATTCGAGGCAAATGACACTAGCAGGTTTTATCAGTAGGGCATCATTTTCGGTTCCGTGAACATCGTGGCAACTGGAGCACTTAACGCCATGGGTGTACATGACACTTTGAACGAAATCGTTGCCTTGCATCCGGTTCTTGTGGGCTGTGTTATCCGCAAAATGCGTGAATGTCGTCTCACCCAGCTTGTGCTCTTCTAGCTTCCAATGATCCTGCAGCTTATCGCCGACATGAAATCCGACAGGCCAGTCGTAGTACTTCCCTTCAATCGGATTGGTAAGCGGCTGTCCCTGTGAGTGGCATTGGATGCAGGTGTCATTCGCTTGCACGGAATCGAGACGGGCAGGATTGACGATGTTGGAACGGGAAGGATGCTCGACATGCTCGCTCCCGGGCCCATGACACTTCTCGCACCCGACATTCCATTCCGTGACGGTCTTTTTTTCGATGTCGTAGTTCACCGAATGACACCCGTCACAGAGTGGCCCGGTTGGGCGCTTTAAATTATCGGGAGGATAAAGCGAAGCCCACCAGTCAGTTCCATTTTTGACGAAGTAGGGTCGCCAGACCTGGTTCGTTACATCCCATTGGGCAGGCAGAACGAAATAATCATCTCCAATTTTCTTGAAATATCGCTGCTTCCATTTGCTCCCGTATACAAGGGCGATGTCATCTTTCCCGAACGTGACCAGAGGGTCGGGCTTCGAGAGGTCGGGAAGAATTGAATCGGGATGCTCCTTGGGATCACGGACCACATTGGCCATTCGAGTCTTTTCCCATCGTCCGTAGATTTGTGGATGACATGTCCTGCAGGTTGTCGACCCGACATAGTGTCGAGTTCCGGTGTTCGATCCGGGAGCGGGAGGACTGGTCTGCGCACATATGAACATAGGCAAAATCCCAAGTCCTGAGATGAGGTTTCCGAAACGTGTTTTAAAGAGCATCGGGTCTATTTCGTATTAATTGCAGCGACTCGAGCAATAGATCGCTGGTCGCGCGTGAGAAGTCTTCGTCATTAATGTGCGCATCGAGTTCGACAAGCTTGACACTCGAACTGAGCGTCTCCTTCAAAGCGCGGCGATAGGCGGCGAGGGCCTTCGGTGAATAGAATGGCTCTCCTGCTTTGTCAATAGCGGAAACGCCCTGCAGCGGAATCACCACCGTCACCGGGCCACCCGCTGAGTTCAGTTTGGTGGCTGTGATACGTCCGATTTCCGCACACTCTTCAGGTGTGGTGCGCATGAGCGTCACAGTAGGGTTATGAACGTACAAAGTGCGTCCCTGAAAACGATTCGGTACCGAATCCATAGGTCCGAAATTCACCATATCAATCGCGCCGGGACAGACAACCTGCGGGATGCTATTGCGGCCGGCTGCCTCCAGACGGTGAGGCCCCGCACTCAAAACGCCTCCGACAAATTCGTCCGCAAGCTCAGTGGTCGTAATATCGAGCACGCCTTCGAAGGCGCCATCTTGAATCAGCTGTTCCATTGCCTGACCGCCGGATCCAGTCGCGTGAAAGACCACGACTTCGTATCCTTTCTCTTCGAGGCGGCGGCGGGCGGCCGTCACGCAAGGTGTCGTAACCCCGAACATGGTCGCCGCTATGGTCCGCCTTTCACCCTTCGGCTCGACTTTCCGGCGAGTCACCATCCCACAGATCGCCGCGGCCGCGTTGTTCAGAATTCCACGCGACACCGAGTTCAAGCCGGCAATATCGACGACCGAATACATCATGCAGATGTCGCTTGTGCCCACATAGGGCTTTGTGTCACCCGACGCCAATGTCGAAACCATCAGCTTCGGAAAGCCTATTGGAAGCGTACGCATCCCGGCGGTAGCGATCGTAGTACCTGCCGAGCCGCCCAGAGAAACAAGGCCCTCAATGGCGCCATGCTCGAACAGACGCCTGATGATCGCCGCAGCGCCCATGGCCATTACTTGCACGCTTCGTCCTCGATCTCTTCGAACTGCCAGTGCGTCGAGATTTTCATTGGCCGCCGCGGCCACCTCGGCTCGGGAGACATCAGGAGTAAACGGCGGATCGCCGAGTACCCCGACATCGATCATCAACGTTCGTAGACCGCAAGCCTCGATCGATTCGCGTAAGAACGCGAACTCCTCGCCTTTGGTATCCAGTGTGCCAATGAGCGCAACAGCCTTGGAACTCATGGCCCTATGTTCCTGAAAGCGCGCCTGGCGGAAGAATCCTGCAGCCCGGCAGCGTACGCAACAGCGCCTCCGGCCCCGGAGGAGCATACACTGCGATCAATTTCAGAGGCTCCCAACCGGTGTTGATGGTTGCGTGAAAGATGTCTGGCGGAATGTGGACCATATCGCCGGCGATAACCGGTTGCCATTGCTCGCCGTCGATGTCGATCATCTGCTTGCCCTCTCCCGACACCACGTACAGGATCTCCTCGGTTCCGGGGTGATTGTGCCGCTCATGCCCTTTCCCGGGCTGAAGAAGCACCACCCCCATGGAGAAGCGCCCGGTATTCGTCACGCGAGGTTCGGAGAGCCACTTGATGGTTCCCCAATCAAATACCTGTGTCTCCACATCAGCCGGTGCGACGAATCGGCGGCCGGGAACTTCAGGCATGACTGCTCCTTTCACTGGTCAACGACAAATTCTTGAAGCTCCTCACCTGCTCAGTAATGGCACGTTCAACGGGAAGGCGCTCCATGCTGGAAGCGCCAAAGAATCCGGCGATTCCGTTGGCGCGGCTGAGTACGTACTGAACGTCCTCCGGCTCGGCGATGGGACCGCCATGACAGAGAACCAAAATCTCGGGGTTAACGGCCACGGCCGCGTCTCGAATAACCTGAATTCGGGAAACCGATTCCTCAAGAGTCACCGAGGTTGTGGCGCCGATCGTCCCTTTCGTAGTTAGTCCCAGGTGCGCGATGACAAGATCGGCGCCGGCCTTTGTCATGGCTCGCGCGCCCTCTTCGTCGAAAACATATGGGCACGTGAGCAGATCCAATTTGTGGGCGCGGGCGATCATGTCTACTTCTTGCGCGTATCCCATGCCCGTCTCTTCCAGGTTCATCCGAAACATCCCATCGATAAGACCGACAGTCGGGAAATTTTGCACGCCGGAGAAGCCGACCCGTTTCACCTCGGCAAGGTACACGTCCATCAGTCGAAACGGATCCGTTCCGCAAACGCCCGCGAGAACGGGGGTCATGGCTACGACAGGGAGCACTTCGCCGGCCATCTCCATCACGATCCCGTTTGCATCGCCGTATGGCATCATGCCAGCCAATGATCCTCGACCGGCCATGCGGTAGCGGCCCGAATTGTAAATGATAATGAGGTCCGCGCCCCCGGCCTCAGCGCACTTCGCCGAAATTCCGGTGCCGGCCCCGGCCCCAATGATCGGTTTTCCTGCTGCGCTTAACGCCCGCCATCTTTTCAGGCACGCTGATCGGTCCATTTAGACTTCTCCCAGTATTCAGCATCGCTTCCAACGGGCGGGCATTGGGACATTTACGAATTCTGGCGGCGGTACTCCCGATGCGGCCCATTATTCTTCGCGGAGCATGGCTGCGGGATCGACACTCATGGCTCGGCGCGCCGGCCAGTAACAAGCAAGCACGCTCACCACCACCATAAGAGTCGTCACGTTGCACAACGTAATTGGGTCGTTCGACTGGATTTCGAAAAGGAGGGTTCGAATATAGCGCGTCAGCATCAGCGCGCCGGTCAGCCCGACAAGAAGGCCCAACAATGTCAGCCGCAATCCGTCGAAAAGCACCTTGCGAAATACAGACGGTGCGGTTGCTCCGAGCGCGAGGCGAATCCCGATCTCACGCGAACGTTGCTCAACCGAGTGGGCGATGACTCCATAAAGACCAATGCACGCCAGTAGAAGTGCAATGGACCCAGATACCGAAAGCAGGAAACTTTCGATCCGCGGGCGAGCTATCGAACCTGCGATGAGCTCCGTCATGGTCTCCACTTTGGCTACGCCCTGATCGGCATCCACGAATCTGTTGCTTTATCGCGGCTGTCAAGGCGAGGGGATCACCATCGGTGCGAACCACGAGTGCGGTAAACGGAAACGGTTTCTGACTGTTCGGCATGAAGAGGCAAGGATCCGGGGAAGAACTCATCTGGCTGTGCCGAATATCGCCGACAACGCCCACGATCTCGACAGGCGGGGAATGATTCCACCAAACCTTCATGGGCTTACCAATTGCATCCTCGCCGGGAAAAAAGAAGCGTGCAGCCGTCTGATTCAAAATTGCCACTTGTACCGCACGGGCGCGATCGTGTTCATCGAAATCCCGTCCGTGGAGGATTGGGATTCTAAGGGTTCGGAAATAACCCGGCGTAATGATCGAAATGTCGCCGCCTGGCCGCTTATTCAGGGACGGTTCGGGCCGGTCAGCCCTGTAGTACCACGTGTCTGAGTTCGTGCCTCGCATCGGCAAGATACCGATAGACCCGGCGCTGACAACGCCGGGCAACGCGCGAATACGCGTCAGCATGTTCCCGATAACCTCTGCGTGGAACCGTTCATCGCGTACCGGGAGCAGAAGCATGCGCAATGTCAAAACATGCTCGGCATGAAAACTTACCATGCCAGCGACTCGCTCACCCTGCGCTTCGGTCTGCGATATGAGCGCCTTGGACAATTCGGCGATCAGCTAGGCAGAAATTCGAGCTTCGATATCGGCAAAGCCGACTCGAACCCATCTTCGCAGGGCAGCACCGCGGGCTATGTGGTCGCCTCGAATTTCTCGGGTACTCTTCCTCCGGGCGTGATTCGTGCAGGCAACACCTTTGGCAACAATGCTGAGGGACAGAACACGCTTGCTCCTCGAATTGGCTTTGCGTGGCGGCCGTCTCCAAGCCTTTCGCGGCTTGTGTTTCGCGGCGGGTACGGGATGTACTACTCGCGTCCAACAGGCCAGGCGTTCTTCCAGAATATTTTTGGAGCGCCCTTTTCCGTGGCGCGGCGCTTCAATGTCGGCTCGGCAAATGCGAATGCTACGTTCCAGGCTCCCTTTCCTGAGCCGTTTCCAACACCAGCGTCGTTTCCAACAGTTTCCTGCATATTCGCCAACAAAGGCGATCACCGTCACTACCGTAGCTCCCGATTTCCGCCCGGCTCTGATTCAGCAGTTCGGTTTCAACGTCCAGGATGAAATCAGACCCAACTTGCTGTTGGAAGTGGGATACGTGGGTACTACAGGTACGCACTTACTGCGGACTCGCCTGCTGAACCAGGCGCTCAACGCCTCGCCAGGTGATCCTGTCCGGGGGCAAACCGAAAACACATTGGCGAACATTCCGCTGCGAGTCCCGATCGTTGGCATCCCTCCCACCGGATTGCAGGAAGTCGAATCGGCTGGACAGTCCTGGTATAACGGCTTGGAAATCAGCCTCACCAAACGACTCAGCCGGGGACTGCAGTTCCTGGCCTCTTACACATTTTCAAAGTCGCTCGATACTGACGGGGCAAACATCAACGGAACAGGCGCCGGGAATTTGTTCACTCGCGGAGATCAGAATTCGCCAGATCAAAGGCGGGGACGGTCCAGTTTTGACCGCACAAACCGGTTTGTGTTCAGTGTGCTCTACGAGCTGCCCGGTTCTTATTCGAAGGGCTTTGGGCGCGTTCTGTTGGGCGGCTGGTCTGCGTCGGCCGTGGCAACTGTGCAATCGGGGGACGCTCTTACGGTCATATTCAATAACCCGAGGAACGTCTACGGCATCAGTCAGGATAGGGCACAGTTGAGCGGTGCCTGCACGAAAGGCCAGGTCCTGGCTGCAGGCACCGTACAGCAGAAGCTAAATGATTACTTTGAGGTTGCCTGTTTCACACCGCCGCCGGTCATCGGCGCCGATGGGACCGGGACAACGTTCGGCGATAGCGGAACGGGCATTGTGAACGGACCGGACCAGGCGAATCTCGATATCTCGCTCACAAAAACCATCCCGCTGCATTGGCCTAACGAAGCTGGTAGCCTCCAATTTCGCAGTGAGTTCTTCAACGCTTTCAATCACCCACAATTCGCCGATCCTGACAACAACTTCAGTTCAGCAACTTTCGGCCTCATCAGCCGGACCTCTGTAAATCCAAGAGTCGGACAATTGGCCCTGAGATGGAACTTTTAGAAACAAAGGCTCGTCCGCTCTTCACAAGACCGGTACAGAAATTTCTCTCGCTGGCGAGAATCGTTTCTGAATTGTCTTGACAATTTTTCCTGTTGCGCCCAAACTGACCTCATACGTGGGAGGAGTTCTGTCGATGCGTGTCAGGCTTGTCTGCTGCCTCGTCTTCTTCTGTGTCACTTCGTGGGGTGTAGACCCGACGGGAACAATTGCCGGAAATGTGTCGGACCCGAGCGGCGCAGCGATTGCCGGTGCAAAGATTGTCGCCAATGACCTAAATACCGGGTTGTCTCGCACTACGACGACCGGCGGCGACGGGGGCTACGTTTTACCCCTTTTACCGGTCGGCTCCTACAGCATTAGCGTGGAAGCCCAGGGATTCGAGCGCTATGAGCAGCGCGGCATCGAAGTAAAAACGGATCAGTCGTCGGGGGTGTCGGTCACTCTCAAACTCGGAAGCTCCACTCAATCCGTGACGGTACAGGCCAATGCAGAAATGGTCCAAACCCAGTCCGGTGCATTGAGCCAGGTTGTCAGCAGGCAGAGCATTGTGGAACTTCCGCTGAACGGTCGAAATGCGGCAGCGCTGATTCTCCTCACGCCCGGCACAGCAGACACCGGTCCGACAAGTAATTTTTCAGGCTGTCAGGACACGATTCAAAGCACCTCTTATCCCGGAGCCCAATCGATCAGCGCGAATGGGGCTCGGACCGATATGGTGAATTACAACCTGGATGGAGGCAGCAACCAGGATCCCTACACGAACGTCAACAATCCCTTCCCCAACCCCGACGCACTCGAGGAATTTAGTGTGCAGACGAACAGCTACAGCGCCGAGTACGGGCGCGGCTCGGGAGCCATCGTAAATGTCGTCACCAAAGCCGGCACAAACCAGTTCCACGGGTCGGCATTCGATTTCATTCGTAACGGAGACCTGAATGCGCGAAATTTCTTCGCGGCCGTACCGGATCAGCTAAAACGCAATCAGTTTGGCGGCAGCATCGGCGGTCCTATCATCCGAAATAAGCTATTCTTCTTCGGCTCTTATCAGGGAACTCAATTGCGCAACGTGTCGGAAGGCAATTCGGCTACGGTACCAACGGATGCACAGCGCAATGGAGACTTCTCCGCGACCTCGCGTCAACTCGTGAATCCTTTTACCGGTCAGCCGTACGTTAATAATCAAATCCCAACATCGAGCTTTGCACCGGCGAGCGTGAAGATACTCAGCCTGCTTCCGCAGACAGCATCGCCGAGCGGCATTGCTTATTACGCGCTGCCGGATAGTGAGCACGAAAACCAGTTCCTGACTCGCGTCGATTACGATTTGGGCAAGAGCCGCCTTTACGGCCGATACTTTTACTCGCGCTACGGCAAGGATCCGGTCATTGGAAGTACGAACATATTGACGTCCAACCGCGGACTGGATCTGTTCGATCAAGGAGCGGCCGGTACTTACACGTACACCTTCACACCCAGGCTTTTAAACAGTCTGATTTTCTCTTACAACCGTAACTTCTCGACTGTTGTTTCGGGCGCCCCTTTCAGTTGGACAGATTTGGGAATTCCGGTCGCAAGTACAACACCGCCGGAACTCACGTTAAGCGTTTCGGGTTATTTCACGGTCAGCTCAGGCCATCCGACCGAGGTAAACCGTCAGGATTACCACGTCTCCGACAGTGTGCACTGGGTGGTTGGTTCGCACGAACTGGCTTTTGGCGGCGATTTCTTGCATGAAGGTGTGGATCTCATCAACACCTATCGCCAGAACGCTCAATTCACGTTCAGCACCACGAGCTACAGCGGAAATGCTCTCTCCGATTTCTTGCTTGGTGACGCCCGGCGATTCATTCAAGGCGGAGGTGAATATGCGCAGCGCCGCGCGAATCTGGGCAGCCTGTTCATTCAGGATAATTACCGCACCAGACGCAATCTTGTGTTAAACCTCGGTCTGCGCTGGGATCCGTTTGTGCCTTATAGCGACACGCTTGGACGCACAGAGTGTTTTCGCCCAGGCGTGCAGTCGCAAAAATTTCCTAATTCTCCGACCGGCTACCTTTTTGCAGGCGATCCGGGATGCCCGGCGGGCGGATTCCAATCAAGCTGGGGGTTGCTCAGCCCACGTGTTGGCTTTGCCTACAACGTCGGCGGCAGAGGTAAGACGACCATACGCGGTGGATGGGGCATCTTCTACCAACCGCCATTCGTCGAGGCTTTCAACAACATGGTGGATAGCGCGCCATGGAGTCCCCAATTCCAAATAATCCCTACACCCTTTATGAATCCGTATCAAGGGATGACAAATCCATTTCCGGCTCAGTATGCGCCGTTCAAACCGCCGACAGACGTGGCGTTCGCTAACCCGCTTTCGTTAGCTGTCTCGTATCAGCCGAATTGGAAACCGTCGAGCGTAATGAACTGGAATCTGACAATCGAGCATCAGCTTGCAACGGACATCCTTTTACGCGCCGGCTACGTAGCTTCGAAGGGGACGCATCTCGCTTACAACACCGATGTCAACGCGCCTTTACCCAGTCCCACGGCGACCGGCGACAATGAGCAGGATAGACGTCCATTTCAGCAGTTCGAACAAATCACTCAAGATCAATCCGGCGGCAATTCGAGCTACAACTCCTTTCAAGTCGAGGTCGATAAACGGTTTTCGCACGGCATCATGCTGACCGCCAACTACACGTGGAGCAGGAGCATAGACGAAGTTTCGTATCAGACGGACCTCTGTGGCATTAACATCATCAATCCATACGATATCCGGGCATATCGTGGTGTCTCTGACTTTAATGTCCCTCACCGTTTCGTCCTCAACTATTTGTGGCAACTGCCTTCGCCGAAGCAACGTATAGCGAAAGCGGTGCTCGGAGGTTGGCAAACTTCCGCAATTCTGAATTGGCAAAGCGGATTTCCTCTGAATATTAGATCCGGTGGAGACTATTCGTATAGCAATCCCTCACTGGGTAATGATCAGGCGCAGGTCATTGCGACACCGCATTACACCAGCGGATCCACCGATCAGAAACTCGCGCAATGGTTCACCACGAGCGCTTTCGGCGAACCAGCTTCGAACAGTTTCGGAAATGCAGGCCGCAACATTCTGATCGGTCCAGGAACCTTCAACATCGATTTCGCCGCACACAAGATATTCTCTTTTGGCGAAAGATTTAAGCTGCAGTTTAGAGCAGAATTCTTTAACTTCTTAAATCACGCCCAGTTTTATAATCCGGACACCACGCTTGCCGACAGCACGTTTGGCCAGATTACATCAGCCCGTGATCCACGCGTTATTCAAGGTGCGCTTAAACTCGTGTTTTAGTGACGAGACGGGAACTTCTTTGGTCAAGCTTCGGACTAGTCGGCGGATCACAGCTATTCGCTTCCGAGCCGGAGAATATCTCGTATCCACTTCGGTCCGTGGAGCGAACTCTCACTCCGCCGAATCGCTTTTTTGTCCGCGATCACTTCTCACCGCCTGAAATCTCGATCGAGGATTGGAGTCTTCGTATTGAGGGTCGTGTCGAGCGTCCCTACGAAATAAGCTTTAGCGATCTGGTTGAGCTGCCAACGGGCCAACTCGAATCCGTGCTCGAATGTGCCGGTAACACTTCCGGAGGTGCGGCCGTGAGCAATGGAATCTGGGAAGGCGTGCTCATGTCCCGTTTGCTCGACCGTGCTCAAATCGCGGCAGACGCCCGGTTTGTGATGCTCGAAGGGGCCGATACCGGGAGGCTTTTCGAGGACGCACAGGCTTTGCCATATTGTCAGCTTGTTCCGCTCGCGAAGTGTCGGGAACCGGAAAGCATGGTGGCCTTCAAGTTGAACAACTTGGCGTTACCAGCAAGAAACGGATTCCCGGCTCGAGCGTTGCTTCCCGGCTGGTATGGAATGAATTCTGTGAAGTGGCTCCGGCGTATCGTGGTACTCGGGCAAGACGAACAGGACTCAACCTTTCATCGGAGCGGGATGACTCGTCTCTACAATCGTGTAGCGCACGTGGGCGGCTCTGATGCTGTTACCCGCCTTTCGGCGGTCCAGATCAAGTCGGCGATAGCGTGGCCGGGTGATGGCGCGCGATTACCCAGCGGACGTCACACTATATGGGGATTCGCGTGGGGAGGGAACAGCCCGGTGCGCAAGATGTTCGTCTCGGTAGACGGAGGAAAAGTCTGGAACAAGGCTGAGTTCGAGCCTTCGAGCAACCGCTTCGCATGGGTTCGCTGGAGCTATCGATGGGATGCTATGCCGGGCGATTACGTGCTCATGACTCGTGCTGCGGACGGAAATGGAACCGAACAACCGCTGCACAGAGATCGTGCTCGGAAAGATTCGTATGAACTCAATTGGTGCGCGCCTTTATCTTGCAAGGTTCGCTAACGGCATTCTGGTTGCCGCGCTCGCACTGGCGTGCTGTCTAATCTGCCGGGCGGCCGATTGTAATCACGGATTGAGCGGCGCCGAGCGGATCAGCCAATTCAAGAATCTGGACCAGAGAGCCGAAGCCGCGATGCACGAACGCCGGTTCACGGAAGCTCTTGGCCTTTATCAAGAAGCCGTCTGCCTGATTCCAGATAGTGCACGCGGATTTTATGGTCTGGGCATGGCCGCAGCCGCAAGCGGCGACTACGCGCGAGCGATTCAATCCTTCCAGGAAGCGGATCGTCTTCAACCGGCCACGCCGATGCCGCTCATCATGCAGGTCCGGGTGAATTTCTCGCGGGGCAATATGGAAGCACTGAAAGCGAATCTAAGAGACGCTGCTTTGCGCTTCCCAAGCGACGCCGAAGCGCACGGAACACTCGCGAAGTTCCTTGGAGAACACGAGCTTCTGATACTTGCGCTCGCTGAGGCGTTACGATCTGAAAAAGCGAGCAGCCATAATCCACTTTCAAAACTCCAACTGGCCGGGCTTGAGAACACCGCCGGCGCATATGACGACGCAATTAAGAACGCGCTGCTGGTCGAGAAAGACAACCTGGCCCCGGATCCAATTCGAGCTGCGGCGGCGGGGATTGCGGGCCTTAGTTATGAGAGCCTTGGGAAGGTCGATCTAGCTGTTGAGTACTTGAAAAAGTCCATCGCCTTAGATCAGACGCACGAAAACTCGTATCTGGCCTTGGCTGATCTGCTGGATCAAAAACAAAGATTCGCGGAAGCGACAGACGTGCTTAAGGAGGCGAACACTCGTATACCAGGATCCGAACCAATCGTTCTTGCACTCGGTAGAGACTTGGTTCGTACTGAGAATTATCGCGACGGTATTGCCGCCTTGCAGCAGGTGCTCCAGCAGTCTCCCGACGAACTTGAAGCCTACATGGGCTTGGCGGACGCATCACGCAAAACGGGTGATTCAAGAAGCGAGGTAGCTGCCCTTCGGGCGCTTGCAAGCCGAAAACCGGATTACCCAATGATCCATCTTCTAATTGCGCGCGCTTTGTTAAACGTGGAGCCGCTCGATTTTCCGGCCGCGACCCGCGAACTAGAGCTTGCGGAAAAGGAGTCGCCCTCGGACCCCGATGCTTTCTATCTCCGCGGCAAAATGTACGCGACTGCGGGACGATATGCAGATGCGGTAGCACCGTTGCGACGTTCGATCGCACTCGCTTCTCAATCGGACGCGATCGATCCTGGGCCTTACTATCAGCTCGCGAAGGTTTATCAGAAGATCGGGAAGCCCGAGCTTGCCCGGGAACAGTTCGAACAGGTCAAATATCTGGAGAGCTTGAGCCAGAAGCCTGTGGCAAAGTAGTTGTGAAAGGCGAGACTCGGCTGACGATCTTCGTTCCACCTGCCATTGAGTCACGGTTCAACCAGTGACCTTCGGTCGTCGAACCATCGGACGCAGAAGTTTTCTTTCCGCCTCAGCTGGCGCTACAGCTGCGGCTGGTATGCCGGCGTTTGCCTTTCAGGTTGAAAAGAGCAAGCTGAAAATCACGAGCGTGCGCCTGGTGAACACACGCCCGAAGCGTCCCTTACCCACTTACACGCCGGCTGCAACGGCTTGGTCGGTGGACGGAGTCGAAGTGGCAAGTCCAATGTCGATCTATCCGGAGTACAAGGCTAAGAGGTCTCTTTTCCTGCCGGACCCCGGAAAGGTGCCCGGCTTCACGGTCGAGGTAGCAACAGACAAAGGCGTCAAAGGTTACGGCAGCGGAGGGCCGGGAGGCGGCAACATCGTCCAAGAGCATCTGGTGAAGTTATTGCTCGGGCACGACCCATTCGATGTGGAGCGAATCTGGGATATCTTATGGCGCTCCACCGAATCCTACGGCCGGACGGGGGTCACCATGAACGCAATTAGTGGAGTCGATCTCGCGCTATGGGACCTGATTGGCGTAGCTTTGGGCATGCCTGTCTACAAGTTGATCGGCGGCGCTACCAAGGAACGGATTCCAGCGTATTGCACGGCGAACGACATCGAGCAACATATTCAGTTTGGGTTCAAGCGGCTGAAACTTGCTATTCCAAAAGGTCCGGCCGACGGACAGGAGGGCATGAAGGTGAACGAAGCACTCGTGAAACGAACACGAGACCTTCTCGGCCCTGATGGCGACATCATGCTCGATTGCTGGATGTCCTGGACTGAGCGCTACACGATCGAAATGGCCGAGCGGCTGGCACCGTACCGTGTCTATTGGATGGAAGAGTGCCTGCCGCCGTATGATTTCGAGGGATTCGGCCGCTTACGCGCAGAGATCAAGTCAACTCGCATCGCAACCGGCGAACACGTATATGGGCGTTATGAATTCAGACGTCTGCGGGAGCACAACGGAGCCGATATTTGGCAGCCGGACATTCATTGGTGCGGCGGTCTAACTGAGTTGCGGAAAATTGCCGCGCTGGCGGCTGCCTATGACACTCCGGTCATTCCGCACGTTGGCGGCGTCTCCGATTGCGTGCACTTCATCATGGCTACGACGAATGCACCCTGGGCAGAACTCTTCATGCCGCCTCCCGGCGGACCCAAAGAAGTCTACCAACGCTGGGAAGAAGACAATCACATCACGCGCGGTCCCGAAGGTGTCTACACGAGGCCGTCCGAGGAGCCCGGTTTCGGTTGGGATTTGGAAATCATTTGAAATTCACGATCATGACTTAGGAGCGAATATGCTACGCAGGACGTTTCTTGCCGGTTCCGCGGCAGCGGGTTTGACTATCGATGTGAGCAACCCACTCATGGGTGAAGTGAAACACGGCGATATTCCTACGCGTGTTTTTGGAAAGACCGGTGAACGTCTGACAATCATCGGGCAAGCGGGAGGACGCTTCCCTCTCTGCACCTTTGAAGAAGCGAAAGCAATTACCTTACGTGCCTACGAACTCGGTATCAACTACTTTGATACAGCTCGTATTTATTGGAACGGCAGATCCGAAGAGGTTTACGGGGCCGTCTTGCCGCCGTTCAGAAAGAACATTTTCCTTACGACGAAATCTCCGCAGCGTTCGCGCCGGGGAGCGGAAATGGATCTGGAAAAATCTCTTCGCGCGCTGAAGACCGATCACGTGGACCTTTGGCAGATTCACCAGGTTAGCGAGATGGAGGAAGTCCATCAGATCTTTGCACCGGGCGGCGCAATAGAAGCATTCGAGGCTGCCAAGAAAGCCGGCAAGTGCCGCTTCATTGGTTTTACCGGGCACCATGATCCCGACGTCCACCTGGCAATGCTCAAAAACTACGCCCATTACGACAGCATTTTGATGCCTCTCAATCCAGCGGACCCCTGGTATTTGAGCTTTGAGAAGAATGTGCTTCCTGTTGCCGTGGCGCGCGGCATGGGAATCCAGGCCATGAAGAGCACCGCGAACGCGAAACTCCTGCAAGGGATGCACCTCAAAGATTGCATGTCTTACGTGCTTAGCTTGCCCGTCCACTGCTTAGCTCTTGGGTGCACGACTGTCGGACAGATCGAAGACGACGTTCGCATTGCCCAGCAATTCAAACCGCTCAGTGAAGATCAACTTGCGCAGCTTCGGGAGAAGGGCGCCCAATTTAAGGGGCCGCAGACAGAAGACTGGAAGCGGAACATCCGCACCGCTTCGGCAGGCACTCATCGCGACGGCGATCCGGGTTAATTCATGGCTGAGCTCTTCGAGTATTAGCAATATTATCCACTGAGAATATGGAGAATGCGAATTCTGCCTAAACGATGTCTATCGCTTACATCAAGTTTCGAACGTCAAACGCCTTCTTCGTCGGTCTCTTGGCATGATGCCGGAACGGTTCGCGGCCTTGAACCGGTCGGCAAGTTGGGATTCACTTTTCGAGAATGCGATTCAGCATACGAGCACGGCAGAATCTGCTGGTTCACCGTCCCGGTCACATACGCCAACAGGCGCGCCACTTGCGTGTTCTTCATCGAAGTGCACCCTCATTTCCCGGTGCATCCGAATACTTTGACCATAGGAGTATACGGCGGACTTCCAGCGCTCCAAGCGAGAACAGGGAACGGGTTCTCACCACCACCGGCGCCAATCGGGTACCGGCGAATCGGCTCATGTGGCGCCCGCCTCCCGGTAGCGCCGCATTAGCAGCGCGATGAACAGAGGACCGCCGACCAGAGCGGTCATGACGCCGAGACGGATTTCAACCGGCGGACGAATGGTTCGGGCTAGAAGATCGCACAGAATGGGGAAGGCGGCTCCTTTGAGAGCGCTTGCAGGAACCAATGCTCGGTTGGACGGACCAACTAAAAGCCGAACTGCGTGCAGAACAACCAGACGGACGAATCCGACCCCTCCCGCGACTGCAACCGAGGCCCCCGTAGGGTGGCTACTCATGAAATTGCTCCTTGATTGATGGCTTACATGGAATTAACTTCGTCTGTGGCAATATAGAAAGCTTCTCCCCCGAAGGACGCCAACTCCAGCTCTTTCACTTTCGATCGTGATGACGCTTCGGCGATTGCCGCGCTGGGGTCTTTGACGACAGGCTTCACGACGTCGAGGCGATTTCCGCGCAGCGCCCGATCGAGATTCGGCTGGCCCTCATCGCTCACCCATGCGAATGACCCCATGGACATCAGTCCGCTGAAGACCCAGGTAGAGGGCAACTAAGCCGAAGGTCAAGCCCAGTACAACATGCATCGTTTTTGGCCGGTATACGGGATGCTGGACGCGCCTGTGCGTGCGGCGGCGATTCGCAATGCCATTTCTTGAGAGATCGAACTCACCGATTCCTCAGTATCTGCGTAGACCAGAAGCGGGCGTCGCCAAAAACTAAAGCGATACACCGGACGGCCATCGAGGAGATTAATCCAGACCTCTGAGGGAGCGCCCGTAGCATGCGTGGCTCGAAGTGCCCGATCGGGGGAGACTTTGAAATGGCTCGGATCGAGCTTCGGCGCGCGGGCCAACTGGTCCCCCGCCTCAACCCGCGGAAAGCGGCAATACATCATCACGACGCCGATACAAACCAAGAGAAGAACAGCACGCAAAAAGAAGACGCCCATCCATCGACCGATGAGCATCGTCCACTTGCGAATGGTAATTCCAAGCCTTGGCACAAACTTAACTCAGAACGCATACCCAATTCCTGCTACGAACGTCGCGCGAGGTGCCAGGAAACCCGCCACGTAATAGGTCCGATTGAACAGATTGTCGACTTTGCCGTAAAGTCTGACCGATTTCTTCTCGCTCTCCCAAACCTGATAGCTCGCGGTCAAGTTTGTCTTTGTGTAACCGGGAAATTCGTACGCCTGCAGATAGCCCACGGACGGATCGAAGTAGCTCGAATAGTGGAACAGTGTGAGCGTTGTTAAGAAGCGCTTTGTCCAGTCCTTCGTCGCGACTAAGGTCACCATGTTTTTCGGCGTGTCGAAGACCCGATAGAAGCCAGGGACGCTTACGTCCTGATCGGTATCGGCGTTGGTGTATGTGTAAGCCGCAGAAAATGTCAGAGTAGGTGTGGGACGCGCTTCGACGCTCACCTCGGCTCCGCGCGAAATCCCTCCCGCGCCGTTGATGTATCCTGAACTGCGGCCGAAAGGATCGGTGTCCGGATTGATAGCACCGTTCGAATTAAATCCGATGAGCTGTGCGATTCGGATATAAAATGCCGTCGCGGAAACGCGCACCCGGTTGCCGAACAAATATTGATCGATGCCGGCATCCAAAGAATTGTAGCGATCCGGCGACAGGCGCGGGTCACCGTACGGCGTAAAGATCACGCTGCCGTCAGCCGGATTGTTGTAAAACCCGGCGCCGAATCGTTCGTACAAGGCAGGTGTACGATACGAGTTACCAAAATGTGATCGCAATTTCGTGTTGGACTTCGGCAACAAGTACGCGATCGAGGCGTCGCCCGTCAGAGCGTGAGGCACAGAGAGCGAAATATTGGTGTATGGATTCGTCGTGCCGCTGTAGTCGAAATCAGGACTCGAAAGCTCAAATTGCTGGGCACGGGCTGAAAGCGAAATCTGCAATCGCCGGTTCAACAACCCAAACTGCGCGGCAAAGAATTCTGCATTTGAGCTCTGGTTGGCGTGGGTGCGTTCAGTGACTAGTTCGGGTTCGGGAAGATTGTTGTCCTGATGGTCGAAGTAGCTTTCGTGCTCAAACTCATAGCCGCCAGTGATGCTCAGCCAGGGTGTGATCTGGGCCATACCTCGGACACCAGCCGTATTGATCGTGCCCATGTAAGTCCCGTAGTCATGTCCCTCAGGCTGGTATCCGATTCCGCCGGGGTCGTTCTCATAAGTACGGCCTGTGTTCACCAGTTGGTAGTATCCCTGCCAATTGAACGTCGACGAAACGATACCGCGAAAGATCAGAGCCATATTTTCGAATCGCGAAGAGAAGCGGTCATCGGGGTCATTCACGTCAGGAATGTATGTCGCATTGCCAAAATTTGGAGTACCTCCAGCTAGCAGAGTCCTTACACCTGCGGGAGACAACGGCATTGCTGGGACAATGACCGTCGAAGGAATATTGGCGTAGGGGATGCCGCTCGAAGTCGGGCTGTTGTTCAACATAGCAAAATCATCGGAACCCCAGAAACGTCCGGTCAGGCTAAATTTCGAGCTGAAGTCGTAACGCGCGAAGCCTTGTAATCCGGTGCTGCGATTCGCGTCTTGTCCGTCAACCCCGCTCGTCACATTCAAATGCAGGAAGCCGAGGGAGTATTGAAGCTTGTCGCCAAACGCCCCACCCGCAAGCGAACCTCGTCCGCGAAACAGTCCAAGGTTACCGCCTTCCACTTGCAACTGTCCGTGCAGATCGCCCCCGCCCTGATTGCTGACGATATTCACTACGCCGCCGACGGCGTTCGTTCCATACAGCGAAGATCCCGACCCTCGCATTACCTCAATGTGATCCGCATCGACGAAGTTCAGGCCGCCGAAGAACGACGTTGCATCGGCCTGCGTGGTCGCGGCATCCCGGAAGCGCAATCCGTCGACAAGGATTGCGCCTGCGGATGCAGGCAGGCCGCGGATCGACATCGTGGTGTATTGGCCGGGCCCCCCCTCGTTGCGAATCAGCACTCCGGGAACGGTTGTTAGCAGATTGGAAATCGAGTAGTCGTTTCGATTGATAATTTCCTCGTGGGAAATGTTCGAGACCGATTTCGATACTTCGTCCAGCGTCTGCGCTTCGTCGGCCGCGGTTACCACAACCGTTTGGTTGACGCCGGCAACCTGAAGCTTGATATCCAGTGCCTGCTGAACATCACGTCCGAGCTGGACGTTTATCGTTGCGCTGCGGAATCCATCTTTCTGAGCTTCGAGAACGAATTCGCCCGGGGCAACATTTTCGAAGCGATACCTGCCTGTGGAATCGCTGACCGCAGTCAACGATGATCCGGTATCCTGACGGAAAAGACGCAATTGGGTGCCGCTGACCAAGGCACCCTGGGCGTCTTTCACATAACCGATCACTCCGGATTTCGACTGTGCCTTCAGCAAGCAGGTGAAAGTAAACAGTCCGAAAGCAAGAGCTAATACTTCGCGGCGCAGTCGGCGGAGTTTAAAGTCCTGAATTACGATTTGCACTGTGTCTGTCTCCTTTGAAATGGCGACAGACTTCCCACGCGGATCGAATCGTCCTTGACCTGAGTTGTCGGATTGTGGCGAGGGTTAATCGCATTCTTTCCGTTCTCCGCAGAAAGTCAGCCGTCCTTATCTCAGGTAGGTCTCCTGGCTAGGAGGGAGGCAGGCGAATCTGCCAGCCGTCTCACCTTCCCCGGTCGAACTCAACCGAGTGGCTCTTCGAAAACGGCAACCCTCATTCACAGTGGCGGGACCGCGCCGGTTTTGTACCGGACTTCCCTGTTATCCCCTCGCGGGGCACCTGAGCTTTCAAAGCTAACATACGCCTAAAAAGTCGTCAACGAGTTCCGGACCATGTCGCCGCCAAACGACAATGTCCTACTGGTGCCAGATAGAAATGTCCTATTGACAAGGGCTGGCTGGGAAGTTGGAAACGGACCAACTCCTGATGACGCTGAAGGAGCGCGACCGACAGGTCGCGCTGAAGAAGCCAAGAAGAAACTGATCATTCAGAAAGAAGCAGCCGTCGCGATGGACGAGGCGACATCGACTATCTATCTCGAAAATTCGATTTGGGTGGACTGGGGTTGAAGGGATCGGACAATCACGATATTCGCAAAACGAGAATGATCACGCGACGGCCCACTGGCTGATCATATCCAACCTGTAACACCCGCCCTAAGTTATTGGCCCGCGGCTATTCCTACATTTGAATTTCTTTAGATGCGTTAAAAAAGCCGTTCGCGTTGCCCCGTCGGAAGTCATGAGCATAAAAAGCTGACAACGTCGTCGGCTATATCGCCGAATTTATGGACGGCTGTTTTCGACTGAAGTCAGGCGTGCGATCACGTTTACGAGTTCCACCGCCCTATATGGCTTGCGCAGGAAAGAATCGATCTCCATGCCTGGAAAAGACTCGGCCACCATGTCCGCACCGTAGGCGCTGGTCACAATAACCTTGATGTTCGACCGCAGCCGGCGGGCTTCGGCCAACACCTCGCTACTAGGCGCGCCCGGTAGCGTTACGTCCAACAGAATCGAGCCAATTGTGTCCTTATGGGCCCTGACCGAGGCCAGTGCTTCGTTTCCGTCCGCAGCCTCAAGCACGCTAAAACCTCTGGCGCGGAGCGTCTTGACTGTAGCCAATCTAAGCGGCTCTTCATCCTCCACAACAAGAACGGTCGTTTCGTGATGCAATTCTTCTGGTGTTGGATGAGCCCTTGCCAGGTGCGGTAGCGGAGCGATTCCAGTTGAAGAAGGCAGGAGAACACGGAAGGCACTACCGCGACCCGCTTCAGATTCAACATGGATAGAACCACCTAGTGCCTCAATGATGGTATGCACCACCGCTAGTCCGAGGCCATGGCCCACGGATTTGGTGGTGAAAGTCGGATCGAAAAGCTTAGATTGGGTGCAAGAGCCAATCCCGCGGCCGGTATCTGAAACCTCTAACTCGATCCAGTCGATAGCGTGGGCTCGTGTCCCATTTTGACGGACCTCCGATCGGGCGGTGCGGATCACGATGGTCCCATCACGGCCTCCTATGGCCTCTGAAGCATTCGTGGCAAGGTTTATCACCACCTGCCGGATCTGGGTGGGATTGGCCTGCACAGGAGGCAGATTGCGGTCGAGTTCGGTCTTCAAGACAACGCGTTTCGACACGAGCACTTTGAGCAGGTCGCGCATGTCGTCGACCAGCCACGAAATATCTACTGGCTCCGACGTTATGCTCTCGTGCCCGGCGTAGATCATCAACTGACGGACGATTCCGGCGCCGCGAATTGCTATGGCACAAATGTTGTTCAACTCCTCTTGCGGAGGCTCACCGGCGATAGCTTCTGCGAGCGCCAAGTCCGCCTGGGCCAGTATGGCGCCCAACAGATTGTTGAAGTCGTGCGCTATCCCCCCGGCGAGCCTTCCCACACCTTCCAGCTTTTGCCGCGCAATGTCTTCATCCCGGCGGAGCTTTAGGTCGGTAATGTCGATGCACGCGCCGAAATAACCCGCGAATTGACCGTCCGTGCCGAAACGCGGCAAGCCGCTGCCCAGAACCCACCGGTATTCCCCATCGGCCCGGCGCTTACGATATTCCAATTCGACGTTGCGGCGAGCCTCGAAAGCAGTCAGGTAGTTCGTGCGGACATGCTCGAAATCCTCGGGGTGGATATTGTTTGTCCAACCACTACCCAACTCCTGGTCCGGGATATGGCCAGTGAAGTCTAACCATGCTTTATTGACGAAGCTGCAGCCCATATCTGGGCCCGCTGTCCAAATCATCAGCGGCGTGGTATCAGCGATGTTACGAAATTGCTCTTCGCCTTCGAGCCGCGCAGCCTCAGCACGAAGCCTACGTAGTTCGGTGACATCTTCGCCCAAGCTGGCCAAACCGGCCGTGCGGCCAGCGGAATCGCGTAAGCGGGTGCTGCTCCACTGAATCCAACGTCGATCTCCGTTTTTCTGCAGAATGCTTCCTTCGTAAAGTGGGTCCGTCACTACCACTGACCCTCTGGCCATCTCATGTGTCTCCCGACGGGGAGGTTCAAGGTCGAGGAAATCCTTAGCCGGCAGACCTATCACTTCTTCCTTGCTCCAGCCAGTAAGGTCTGCTGCGTAGTCGTTCCAGAAACTGATCGCGCCACTGCGGTCCGTCATAATGGCAACGAGTTTTACACCCTCCAAGAGTTCGCGGAACCTTTGCTCCGATTGCCGGAGCGCCCACTCAGTCGCTCTCATCTGGTTTCGTTGGCGACGGATGCGATCAGCCGTGAATACCGTTAGACCTAGCAGGCAGGCGAAGACAATAACAGTAAGGCGCAGCCGGTTCTCACGTTGCTGCGCATCGAGCAGCGCGGTGAAATACTGCATATCGCGCGACGAAAAATATCCCCCGCTCTGGAGGATATTCGCCAAATCTCCTTCGAGGACAGAAGCGCCAATTCCGCGGCGGATCTCGTCCGCCACAGCACTCGCCTCTAGAGTGGAGCCCACGCCCAACTCTGTCCGTAGCGCCTGCACCGGAATCACTCGCAAGGGCTGAGAAGAACAAGCGCCACCATTGAGCAAGGCGGCATTCGCGGTGAACTCGTTCAGGAATGCCGCATCCGTACGTCCCGTGCAGACGTTCTGGATTGCTTCCTCCCCGGAGGCGGCAGTAACCAGGCGGGCGTGAGGCAGTAAACGGCCCAAGGATCGCCGATCGATCGCTATCCCAAGATTAGCGATGGAAGCCGTCGCCAAGTCCTGAAGCTGCGAATACGCACTTGTAGAGGGCACCATCAAACCGTAAAGATGCTGTAGATATGGTTTGCTGATATGAATGACCGCCTGCCGCTCCGGCGTTATGGTTATCAACGGCCAAAGGTCTACCTGCCGGTTCCGCAATGGAGCATCAGGACCCTCCGGATGCCACACCCACTTGAGCTGGATTCCGCGTCGTAGCGCCGCATCCCGCACCAGATCGACGACCAATCCGGCGGGCAAACCGCCCGCGCCCCTCTGTTGAAATGGGGCAGAGTTCTGCCAACCGATCACGTAAACTCGATTGTCTTGAGCGCGCCAAAGATGTCCCCATACAAGGTACGATCCCGCCGCTAAGAGAGCGATTGCGGCTCCCCACAAGATCACCCTAGCTTGCCGCGGCTTCATGCGGCATCACCGGAGATTTTATTGACCATACTCGTTCGCCTTACTCTAGCAATTGAGAGCGTCCCACAAGTCGGGGCATTGAATTGAATTCCCTGCGTTATTGCGAACCTGATTTTGATTTGGGTCGATAGTTATAAAATCGTTTGATTCGATGGGAGGCTAGCCCGGATATCTCACAAAGGTCTAGCAAAAGCCGTCACGTGTTTGGGAGAGACGGCTTTTCGATGACAGAGAGCGTATCGAATGTCGGCCAAACTCTCTTCCATCAGGCGCTTCAACAACCTCCGCTGCTGAACTCACGCTGGCCCCGCGGGCCAGAGGAGATCTTGGATTTTGGGCTCCCCCACGCTGGACACGTTTCGAACTTAGGCTGCCCGACTGGCATTGTGATCGAACCTAAGAACACCTAGAGTGCTCTCAGGGTGATCGGCGTGGATTGCCTAAGCTCGTCCACGCCGGGTCCCCAGCGTGGACACAAACAATCTCGCCCGGCGCCGCCCTGCGCAAAGTTAGATGAACTGAACCGCACGAGTAACGCATACGGAGCCTTGCGGGATCAAATTCTTCCAGAAGCTCGGGTCGCCCTCGTACCATTGGAAGGCGAACAGGCTATCTTTGCCCATCAGGCAGCCGATCTCAACCTCACCTTTACAAAAAGGGCCAACAGGTCACGTCCAATCTCCCACTCCTGGTCTGTCATCAGCTTGTTGTAACTCGGAAGTCGCCTACACTTCGCAGCAAAAGGAGGACGAAGAGCGAAGCAACTTTTCGTTGTTCTCGCCCTCCGACGGTTCATTTGGACGTAGAGCCGGCCATGCTTCAGCGTGCCGCGGTTTTTTGCCTTCACTAAACCGTGAATTGTCGAAGGTAAAACGGTGCTTGTATCTTCCCCCTTCGATCCCAAGCACAAGGAAGCATACCGACTCACGTCAACTTGGGACGCGCTGCACCATGCCGTGTTGCAAAACGCCGCTTGTAAAGCGGAAATAAACGGCTATTTCCCCGATGCGCCCGGTGTGAGATGAAAAAAACCCTGTACTTGCTCCGTCACTAGGCCTTCTGATGCAGCTAAAGGTGGCTCGGTACTGGATTTATTAGAGCCTGAATCTTCTCATCGTTCGAGTGACGGTGCCCTGACATCGATTGTCGCAATCGCCGGCGATGAGTTAATCGTGAGCGAGCTGCGAACAACAGGTTCAAGTGAACGATCGATTGCGCGGTAGTTGACCATCGGCAATTAGCTCGATCGTGAGGCGTTAATCAAAATCTCTGCGGCGTCGGCTTGGAGGTCTGTCATTCCCGCACTTCGATAACCGCGGGAGTTGGGCCGTGGATTCCGTTCAAGTGCAAAAGCGCTAGGTAGAATCTTGATGACGATGCGAAACGCGTCTTGCGAATTCGTAATAAGACCTGATCATATTCAAACACGGAGAACCGATGAAACCGGCCACTCGTTCTGCGCTTCTGACTCCGCTCTGGATTGCAGCGATAGTTAGCGCGCAAACTACGCAGACTGCACCGACGAAGACCGGCGGCGACCAGATGGCGCAGGGATTCCAGCAACCGGAGGTGCCACGTAACTACGATCGCCGCGCGGTTATGGTGCCCATGCACGATGGCGTCAAACTTTTTACCGTCATCTTTGTTCCCAAAGGTGCCCACGACGCGCCAATCATGCTGACGCGCACACCTTACGACGCCGCCAGCCACGTGCGCAACCCGTCCGCATCACCTGCCAGGACGATGATCGACGAGCTTCCGCTCGGCGATGAGGGGTTCGTAGAAAACGGCTACATCCGCGTTTATCAGGACGTGCGCGGCAAGTACGGCTCCGAGGGACCGTACGTGATGACGCCGCTGCCCGTGAACTCCGGATTCAACAAGACCGGAGCCGATGACACTACCGATGCATGGGACACCATCGAGTGGCTGACCAAAAATGTGCCCGAGACCAACGGCCGCGTTGGTATGATCGGCTCCTCCTACGAAGGATTTACCGTTGTGATGGCTTTATTGCGTCCCCATCCGGCCCTGAAGGTTGCCGTGCCCCAGAGCCCGATGGTCGACGGCTGGATGGGCGATGACTGGTTTCATTATGGCGCGTTTCGACAGCCCAACATTGACTATGTCATCGGACAAATGACTGCCCGCGGCAAAGGCCTGGGAGCGCCGCACATCGGCGACGACTACACGAACTATCTCAGTGCAGGCTCCGCCGGTGACATGGCGCGAGAAGAAGGAGGCGCTGATCTGCCATTCATGCGCGTCTTCGAAGAACATCAGTCCTACGACGAGTTCTGGCAGGCCGGCGCGCTAGATAAGCTGATTGCAAAGCTTCCGCTTACCGTATCGACCATGTGGGAGCAAGGCCTCTACGATCAGGAAGACATGTGGGGTGCAATCCACTCGTATCGCGCGCTTAAGGCCGACCCGAAGGCGAGCAGCCTGAACTTCCTGGTGATGGGACCTTGGTTCCATTCGCAGATCAATCGCCAGGGACGCGCATTGGGTCCATTCGTCTGGGCGACGGACACAGCGAACGAATGGCGTCGCGAGGTGATGGTGCCTTTCGTCAATCAATATCTAAAGTCCGATGTGCCGAAAATCAACACGCCTCCAGTGTGGGTCTATGACACAGGTGCTGACCACTGGGACCGCCTCAACACTTTTCCCGCTAGTTGCGAGTCAGGCTGCAGCGTCCCTTCCAAGCCGCTTTACTTCAGCTCGGGCGGCAAACTGTCATTCAGCGCGCCTGCAAACGACGCAAAAGTCGAACGGTACACGGAATTTGTTTCCGATCCTGCCAAACCCGTGCCGTATCGGCCCCGGCCCATTTTGGAGATGGACGAAACTGGCTGGCGCACGTGGCTTCTGACGGACCAGCGTTTTGTTGATGGCCGCCCCGACGTGCTGACCTTCCTGAGTGACCCGCTCTCGGCGCCGGTAAAGTTGTTGGGCGAACCGGTCGTCCACCTTATCGCTTCCACTAGCGGCACCGACTCCGACTGGGTCGTCAAGCTGATCGACGTGTACCCTAATCGCGAACTCGGCACCATGGACATTAGCGGCACGTTCCCCGGTCTGATCGCGCAACCTTGGGATATGAACGGCTACGAACTGCCCGTAGCGATTGACATCTTCCGCGGCCGCTACCGCACCAGCTTCGAGCACCCTTCTACCATCGAACCCAGTAAGCCGCTCGAGTACAAATTCGGGCTCCCGATGGTCGACCGGACCATTGCGGCCGGTCACCGAATCATGGTTCAGGTGCAGTCCACGCTCTTTCCGCTCTACGACCGCAATCCGCAAAGATTTGTGCCTAACATCTTTGATGCCAAACCCGCGGACTATCAAAAAGCTACACAGCGCATTTGGCATACGAACGGCGAAGCTAGCTATCTCAGCCTGCCAATCGTGGCAGTTGGCAGCGCGCAGTGAGCCCGTGGAGGTGCCGGCGTAGCATCGACGCGTCGCCAAGTATATGGTATTTGGCAGACTAACTCACTAGGATTCAATCTCCGCGACGTCGCCGACTTCTCGGCGAAGTGGATTGTCGGAACCAAGCGTTTATGGGGACCTATCAATGGAAATTCCCCCTGGAGGCTCATCTATGGAGTGTGTTCAGCAGTCAAGAAGACAAAACCATGGAGCAGTCCACACGAATCCGAGAAGCGTGTGAAGACTGGCCATATGAGGGCTGACGCGAGCTTGAGTTGGAGGCGAAGCGCAGCGCTGTGCAGCACGCTCAGAAGGAGAAGGCGACCGCGTAGAACGAGAAGGCGAAGCTGATTCGCGACCCGACGAGTTGACTCCAGAGCTTGCTCAGCAAGTCTCTCGGCCCACTGTAACCATGCACCACTGTAGAACAATACAAACGCAAACTCTATCCAAACGACCCAAATACCACCGCGCTTCAATCCAACCCAAGCAGCTTGCTGCCGCTCAAGGCTCGTCACTGTCGCCCTTGACGAAGAAGGGTTCCATCTCCTTGTACTCCAGAATCTTCACGGTCGCCTCCTTGGGAGCGTTGCCCTGCGCGATCGCGAGAAACGCCTGCTCGGACTGCGCCACCATCGCGCGCGCGAGGTCGTTCTTATGGATCGAGTGGTACTTGGACGGCATGGCCCAATGCAGCACGGGCATGACGTAGCCAACGACGCCCGGCGTGTTGGAGTTGCCCAGAATGACGGCCGGGCGGTACATTCCAAGGAAGTCGAACTTGACGGACTCGACGGCCTTCTCCTTCTCGCCGATGATCTTCGCGTATTTCATCCCGGCCCCGGGGTCCGCGCCCGCTCCTGTCATGACCCCGCACACACGAGCGCCTCCGGCCTTGGCGGAGCGGCAAAAGGCCTGCGGGTAGGCGATTTCGATCTTGCGAACTTCCTCCTCGGGCACCTTCGCGCTGCCCTTGCCGACGCCGAACGCGGCGAGCGCGACGTCGACTTCCTCGGCGTGCGGCTTAACCTCCTCCTCGAGTCGGTCCATGTTGACAACCACCTCGTAGACCTTGGGTCGGAAAGGCGTCCGTCTTGCGGCGCGTCACCACCACCACCTTCTTGCAAAGCGGGTTCTTGATCAGAAGCTGCACGATACGTCCGCCCACGTTCCCCGTCGCTCCCAGCACGATCGCCGAGTACTGCGCCTTTGCCTCTGCAGCTGCCATCGTCACGTCACACGCGCGCGGAACCAAAACTACACACAAGTCGGGAAGTGAGCGAAGTTTTGTTGTCGCACGGTCTCTTCACATCATTTCTACTTTCACACTCATTTAATGATATTTCGCTCGTTTTGCTTCCAAAAGATTTGGCGAGAAACGCGAATCTCGTGCGTTGACGTTTCACGTTTACCTTCAGTAATGCCAATTGTCGAACGCAAATGAAGCGTGTGGCCGTTTCCGTCAGCCTTTTGGTTGTTCGAGTGCTTTTTATTTGCGCTTGCATTCTTGCTTCGAACTGCCGCGCTTTTTGCAGCGGCTTTCTGAGCACGCTGCCGCCGCTCTGTGGCGGTCATAGACGCCACAGCCTTTCCCCTACCTTTTCTGCCTTGCTGCGTGAAAAATGCGAGTACATCTGGCGGTAGTTTCATCGGGAATCGGAGAATTCGCTCCTAAGCTTAGCCGGTAAGTATCCCTAACGCTGCTGCAGGGCAATTTACAATAGCTTAGGGGTTCGCTAGTGATCCTCGTGCCCTTGGCCTCCGCCAGCCTCTCCAAATGAGCGTTGATTTTTCTCAGTCGGACGGCTCGATTATTCTGAGAATCCCACGCCGGTAGCCCCGCTACTCCGTTGCGGCAAATGCCGACAAGAATGGAAGTTGGGTAATTGGTGGGACTGAAGGACAAGACGTCAGCAACTTACTAAACCAGCTAACTGCGAACTTGCGGTTTCAGCTTCTCGCGCACACAGATGCTGTGTCCGCTTGCGTAGTTTATCCTGATCCTGAGAATGCGTTGTGTAAGCCCGGAACGCTCTTTACTCCTCCAGATTACAGCCGATCACCGTCCTCCTATCCACGTCCGAATGACACTGTTGTAACTGCTTTTAGCGCTCAATGGCCGATCCTTTGCGTCCGAGTTCCGGAGGAACGTGGGGCCAACCATTCACTCCCATTCCGGGAGATGGTGGCTCGTACGGCTAAACGTTAGGCAATCCCACCGTTGCTGCATGCGTCTTATCAATCATTCGTCAGGTGCAACCAGTCCAGTGATCCCATCAGCTGTGCGCAAACGCCGAGTCGCGGCGGCCCTATTAGGACTACCTCTAGCGATCTGCGAATGGGCATGCGAGTGTCCATATAGGTGCTGGAAAGCGCGCGTACGCTGTATTCCATACTCCGCAATGCTGGCATGAAACGACACAATACACGGCTTGCCGAGTGCCTGACTTACCTGATATAAAGATAACCCCGGAACACGGCAGATGCATCTTCCGCCAAATCGCTGGTCACGTCTCCATCGGATATGAATATCCAAGAGGCGCATCTCCGCAAGACTCGGGTCACCTGGAAAAGTTTGTCGTGCCGGGCGAGAAGCATTACGAATCGATATGGGTCCCCCATCCTCAATTGCGGGCCATCACACAAGACGAATGGTCGAGTCAAGCGCCTCGCCCGTTTACAGCGAGAGCCGCAAGAACAGCTCGAGCGTTCTACCCGGAATCAGATACAACCGTTCGCGCTATTGACTTTGCCGGGCCGATCGTTTGTGAAGAGTGGCCCCCGGTTTCCTTTCAATGATCGTGACGCGACCAGTGTGTCGGCAACGGAGACGTTTATAACGGTACATAGTTGGTCCGGCACAGAAAACATGTGACACTTCCTGTGTTTCGGTTCGCCGCCCCGCGGGCGGTACTGGATCGATCTGTACGATGTTGCTTCCGGAAAACGCGGTCGTCGCAATCACCGGCCGATATTGGAACCTAGAAGCACCACAGCTGTTCGGTGCAACGATCTGGCTTGGCGATCGTTACTTCTTACTACCTCTCGCCGGTGATCTTCGAACCTTCCTCTTCTGCGACATGACGCGGCCGCAGACTAACAAAACAAAATAAGTCCTACATGTTTATGGAAAACACTCTACAGTATCTCTGCGTTCGTTTCGCGCCGGCAAAAGTGACGCTGTGCAAAACACGATGCCTTCTCTGGCTTTTTCTCGTATGATTCGTTCATGGAGCAGCAGTCTCAATTAGTTACAAAATGGTTACGCTCCCCCTAGGAGAGCAAACGTCAGCCAGCCTAAAGAACATCTATTGCAATGAGATACTTTGGCTCCTCAGTTGGGATTCGAACCTACAACCCTTCAGTTAACAGCTAGATTTCAATTCTTTGCAGGGTTGCTCGCGCTTGCGCTTGATTGCTCGCCATCAATCACTTGCGGGCAGCACAACACAAAACAGGACGGGCGATTGCGCACTGTTTTGAAGCAGAGTTCCCACAAAAGTCCCCACAGCGTCTCCTGTCATACGCGTGACAAGGTTTGGATCGCAAACCCTCAAGAGCGATCGGGACAGAGTCATCGAGTGCTGATTCGAAGCGCGAAACCTGGAGCAATGCTATCGCCGGAGCAGGAATACGTACGCTGTTGCGTTAAAGAAACTTTGGTGAAGCGAAATAGCCGCATGCGCCGTCAAGCCTGTCGGAATCCACTCTTCCATCGCCGTCGTTTCGCTGATGATGTGATCATGTGCGCTGGTATCTGATCGGCTGGGCTCTGAACCGCACGCTGGAGGCGAAGCTCACGGTAGCGGCGCAGAAAATGGCCTTGTCGCTCCGTACTGTGAAAGCGGGCCTGGTGCATCATTCCGATCGCGGCGCTCTCCGGGCAGCGCTTCGCGCAGCTGCGGTCAGTTGCTTGCTGTGCTTGGGGACGGTGCGCGGCGAAAGCCGAATGTGGAGCTTCAACAACAGTTCATCGGCGATGCGTTTTTCTCCCCAGGTTGGATCCTCGGCCGCTAGACGCCGAATCAAGTTCCTCACTTCGGTAGTTACCTGCGGCCTCCCGACCGATCTCGATTTCCAGCGCCAAAAGCGGCGGAATGCCGCGCGATGCCAGCCGATCAAAGTCGTTCGGCACGCCTGTAGAACGCTTCGCCGATAGCACCGGTCCACTGGCGGGCTCGCTCGCTTAGATCTTCGCGCCAAGCCCATTACAGCGACGCGCCGAAACTAGCGGCTAGGTTTTCTCGAATTCTCGTCGAAGTACTTTGCCCACTTCTCCGATAGCTCGCTGCTGGAAGGAACGCCGGGTGTTCCTCGGTATACCATCGAGGCCTCGAAAGCGGCCTGCAAATGACCGGCCTCCGCCGCCTTCACCCACCAGTGTGCGGCCTTTGCGTAGTCCTGCTCGGTGCCTTTGCCATCCGCGTACATAAATGCAATAGCGTTTTCTGCGGGCGCGTACCCCTTCTCCGCCGCTTCCAATGTATTCTTGAACGCTAGGCTGGGGTTCTTGGAGACCGGTTGCTTCGTTGTGAAGTCTTCGCCAAGAAGATATGAGCCTCCTTTACAGAACAGACCAACGGGATCATCCGATCCTCCGGTTGCCTTTGCGCAGGCATCGTAATCTTTTCGATAGCCAGCCGCGTTGTCGGATGTCTGTTCCAGCCAGTGTTGCCATCCGCCTGCGGGGGCTTTCTGCTCGGGTCGGCCCAGATCACCCCGAAATTCGGCGTCGCGAATGGGTGCGAGCGTGTTCGCCGCCATCGTACGTAGCTCCTCGTCCTCATCGTCAAGCAGAGTGACCAGGGCTTTGAACAGAAGGGCGTCCTGCCGCGATCCGTTGATTTGCAGACGCGCCGCCTCCACAATGCCGTCCACCGCGCCAACGCGGTCCTCGGACGTGATTGCTTTACCGGGAGTCAGCGCAAGCTCGACCAAGGCACGTTGCGCCATGTCCGAGCGCCAGTTGGCATTCGCCGCTAGTGCGCGGATCACCGACCGTCGTACGTCGGGAGAGTCGTCCTTTAGCTTGGTGGCCAAAACCGAAATCGTTTCTTCGTTGAAAATGGCATGGCGGCACGTTTCCGCCGCTGCGGCTCGCACTGCGGGATTTTCGGAAGAGAGCAGCTTCTGAACGACTGGCGCCCCCTGTTTGCCGCCCACCAATGCGAGATCCGAGTAGTAGCCTTGCGCGTTGGCTGCGGGGGACGAGCGACGCGAGAATTTCTTCAACAAAGCTGCTTCGCCTGCTGAGAGCGGTAGATTCTTGTTGCGTAGCCGCGTGGCCCAGGCAATCGCTTCCGTGTTGCTCGGCGGATGATAGGTTCGCGCTCCGAGCTCTGGAAATTCACGATAGATTACGTGATATCCCTTCGCGCTCACACGTGCATATGCATCGCGAACGGTCGTTAAGTGGTAAGAAAGATCTCTCAGTCCAAGCACCATGTAAAACTCCGGTGCGCTGCCAAGCGGATCGATCGCCTCGGTCAGTTCCGGCGGCATTCTCCACCAACCCCAGCTATAGGTGATACTCGCCGTTATGACTTTCGGATTGAACATGGCGAATTCACCAGAAATTTTCCCGCCTTCGCCCTTTCCGTACATATACACGCGGCGCGGGTTGATCGGATAGGTCCTCTTCGCCCAAGCAATCAGCTTGGCGATCGGTTCGTGGTCCGCCGGCCCAAACTTCCTGGCTTGCGGGTGACCGGCCAGTAGGACGTATCCGTCGCGCAAACCGAGGCGATCCAGAGCCTCACGCACCGGCAGGATCTCGTCGCCGGTCGGCCGGTCGTGTTCGGGGAAGCACAGAATTAACCCTAACTGCTTCGCCGGGTCCGCTGTTCCAGGCGCGGCCACTTTAACAGGTGGCTCGACAACATAGCGGATTATGACCTTGCCACTGTCGTCTTTCAGTTCCGTTTCCGGCGCGCCGTAAAGAGCAGACAGGGAAAAACAGCCCGTCAGAAGTGCCGTCACGAGCGGGCAGCGTATGCGTATTTTCTTCATCATCGAACCCCGGGATACAGGCCATGCAATCGGAAAGACCGATCAAATGGGCTCTATAGATTATGCATCGCTGCCGTGCGTGATCACATTCCGGCGAATCTTCCCACGCTGCTGGCAGAAAAATGCGCAAGCCCATGCAGCGGCCAGTTCGGTCCTTTGTTAGCAGCCTACGTCTAAACGGTCGTTTTACGCTACGGTCTGCGAACTTTCGCGTCCAGTCTCGATTTCAAAACTCTTAAATCTACTTCCACGCTCGGGCTCGAATTGGTTGTGGTTTTGACTAAGTCTCGTCGGTCTCGACGCAAGGCCCGAGAATTCTCCTAACAATTGCGTGGACGGGAGGAGCCCAAGTCAAAAATCGATCTCACTGCGACACCACTGAAAAATGAATCCAACGAATCGGGCTTCCGCTCTAAAGCCTTCCTTTGCGGAAGCACGGTTCATCGCAATGCTGTTTGCGATCGCTGCCTAATCCTTCTCCTCCCTTTCCCGACTCAACTAGCCTCATGTCCGCCCCAGCAACTTCGCATTGAAACCCTGCGGACTGCACTAATCATGCAAGGCGAAGCAGCACCAGTGTCATGTCATCGTGCTGTGAAGCACCCTCAGCGAATGCCTGTGCGGCGGCAAAGATTCGCCTCATGCCTTCCAGAGCAGGAAGCCCATAACACGTTTTGGCGTACTCGATCAATCTCTCTTCGCCCCACTCTTCGAAGCGAACGTTCATGGATTCGGAAACTCCGTCCGTAAAGAGCAACAATAAGTCTCCAGCTTCATGAGAAAAGATGCCTCGCTCATAGCCATGTCGTAGAAGCCCGATCACTGGACCGCCGGTGTCCAGGCGGTATGCCTGGAATGAACCGGCACGACTCCGCAGGACCACGGGTGGATTATGGCCCGCGTTGACGTAGCACAATTGGCGGCTTGCAGGATCGTACTGGGCATAGAAAAGCGTGGCATAGCGGTTCGCGGAAGATGCCTGATAGACCAAACTGTTGACTCGCTCCATGAGCTCCAAAGGATCATCGACGACGGAAGCCAAGGCGCGCAACGAAGCTTCGAGACTTGCCATCATGAGCGCGGCGCCCACGCCCTTTCCAGATACGTCTCCTATCGCGATTCCGAACCTGCCGTCGGGCAGCTCCAAGAAATCATAGTAGTCTCCGCCCACCTCTCGCACAGGCCGGCACTGCCCGCAGTACTCGAGACCCTGCACCTTGGGAAGCCGCTGGGGGAAAAGATGCTCCTGCACCTCGCGCGCGATCTCTAACTCCCGGTTCAATCGCTCCCGCTGCGCCATCTCCCGGGCGATCGCGGTGGTCAAACGGGCAACTTCCTGGGCCAGTGCGGTCTGGGCGGACGACTCTGTCTTGACACCATCGAGAGTCGCGGCGATGGCACGTCTTGCGAACTCGTCCGTTTCAATTTCGTGCCATGCAATCAGATAAGGAGCAAGACGCTCCTTGTCTCGATTGTTACGTAACGCACTGGCGACGACGTGGCGTAAGCGGCCGTCCGCCGGAGAAGAGATCTGCCCAAGAAACTGTTCGAGAGCGAAACCGCCAGAATCAAGAATCCGTAGAAATACTTTACGGGCCTCCCGCGGGTCCTCCACGGCGAGGTGTCGGAGATTCTCCTGAAGAAGATCAGGTGGCTGCATAGCGCTTCGACCGCAGTTCGAACGCCTCTCTTCCCCCTTCGAGCAAGTCGATGATCTGTTCGCGGCATTCATCGACGGTACCGAACTTCTCAATGGCTCCGACTCGGCCATCCGAATTCATGACCAGCACAAGCTCCGCTTCGGCAAGAACGGGAATATTCGCATTGTGTGTTATGAAGATCATTTGGCGGCGTTTCTTCAGTCGTTGCACCGCATTCACCACTGTTTCAAAAATAAAGTGATTGTCCAGGTTGTCTTCTGGCTGATCGATAATCAGCGGGTTATCTCTCCTGGCGAGAAGTATGGGCAGTAAAGCTGTGCACTTCTGACCACGGGAAAGATCGGACGCGTCTTTGAAGTGTGGGCGTCCTGTAGTTGAGACATTTAACTCAATGCCAATCCGGTCTTCGATTGCAGTTATCTCCAGAGCCAGCGGATCGACACTCTCGCGAAACGAATCCAATATCTTCCGCGAGCGCTCCGATCCAAAATGCGTTAGCTCTTCGAAGGAATCCAGATCATTGGACTGAATCAGCTGCGCGAGTTGCTCCGGCCTCAGTTGCATGAGAGCCGCAATGATCTCGCTTTGACTTCGAACCCGTGCGCCTCTTAGGCCCTCCACAAGCATCTCCTGGTAGGCTAAATGATCGGCGTTTCGCATCACACGAATACGTATTCGCTCGCCGGCCTCGTGTTGGAGTTCGGAAGCGACTTCGTCCCGCATCGTCGAAATCTGATCCCGCATCAAAATGTGATCGGTTTTGAGAGCCTTTCGCCGCTCAAGCAGTGTTTTCAACTCGGCATTCAGTTCTGCCCGTTGTTGCTCCAGAGCTTCCAGTCTGGCCACTTGTTGCTCAAACGACGCACGCATCCGGGCTTGCTCGCTCGCTGCCTGATTGAATGCTGTCAACTTCGTCAGCTCGCCAGCATGATTCGTGTGGATCTCAGTGATGCTTCGGCGTGCGTCCGCCAGTGTGGCCTGAGCTTCGCGAATCCTGGTATTGATCGCAGAAAGCTGTTTCTCAACTGGCCCCAGCGACGCTGCAAGCCGGTCATCGTACGGGCGCAGGGTGTCCGCATTCACGGACTGCTCCTCCGTCAGGCGCGAGGCGAACACGGTCTGGGCTTCTTTTCGTAGTTGATCGAGCGTTTGTCCCAGCATCTTCAGGTCTCGCTCAGCGGAGTCCAGTTTCGCGATCTCGCGCTGATTCAGCTGTTGCTGGCGAGAAAGCCTGCCGAAGTCCGCCCCAGATTCACGATCGGATGGCGCAAGAGCACTCAGCCGGGCACGGACGTCACCAAGTTCCTCAATCTGCTCGGTTAGGTCTGCGATCGTTCGCTGTGCGGTCCTAATCCGGTCCGCGTTTGTGTCCAACGCGCGCGTGCTCTCAGCCAGAGACAAGTGAATTGTCCGCATCTGTTCGCTGCGGAGTTCGTCCAGCAGATTCCGGCGTTTCTGACCGAGAACTTCGTCCGCGATCGCCTCGACCTCGAGGCTGCTGTAGGCGTCCAGAGGCAGAAACGTGCCTCGATCAAGATCAACGGTATTAATCGCCCTCCCGTCCGATGTAAGAAGAACCGGGTTCTGCTTGAGTCCTCTCTTCACTATGTAGTGGTTGGAACCGTCGGCGAGAGCCGTGATCGTGACAAGGGCACCACCTGCAAGATTTGCCTGAATCAGGTCAGCACACTGTTTGGGTGCGGACGAGATGCCGCAGAGCGCAAACCGCACGGCCTCAGCTAGTGTGGACTTTCCACTGCCTCGTGCCCCGATGATGCAAGTCAAGCCCTGGGGAACATTCACGCTCAGACCGGGTAAAAACCCGCCGCTGATCTCGATCTTCTCAACGCTCCACATAATTCAGCCTGTCGGCGTGAGACAGGCATATGCCTTCTCATGCAAGGTTTTCCGGTTGCAACTCGCAGCTTACCCTACCGTACACTAGGGGCTGCTTTGAAATGCGCCGAGTTGCATTTGAGGGGCGCACAACGCGCCAGCAGATCATGGTCGACGCTCTTAGGACAAAATTGCAAAGCCAATAGACACAAGGCGAGTTAAGGATTCGAGAGCGACCGATGCGAAACCAACGTCGTAGATCGGCGTGCGTGTAGTCCCGCCAATCCGACTTGACCGGGTTGGACGGATTGTAAAGCAGGACGAGGTTGTCAACACCGAATTTCAACCTGTTGAGAAAGAAGTTCTCCGGGCTTGGAAGACCTGTTGCTGGTCGGGAATTAACAAGTACAGATCGTGAGGACCACCAGTGGGAGCCGCCTCGGACGGTGGCTCCGCGTCGGTGTAGTAGTCAACTAATAACCAGAACGAGGAAGCTCTCCGGAAATGACTTCCGTGTTTCGATCACCGATGCTTCCAGAGCGAATACCTACCCGATAGCGCCTTCACTTGGTTTCTGGTGCCCGTCAACTTCGGGGATCAGATTAGGTCGCGAATGCCTCGAAGTCGGATTGGCGAAAGCCGACTTTTCATTCAAAAAGCTGACCGATAGCTTGATTCCTTCTGGATCAACGGTGTGACTGCACAAACCATGCAACAAGGCTGGGATTCCTCGTGCTTATTGGCCGGTATCGATCGGCAGCTTCTGCTTAGAGGCATCAAAATAGTGATTCTGGCCTTCGTCTTCGTACTCACTCGTTACCGACAGGCCAACGGCTGCGAGCTGTCTCCGATACTCTTCGGCTCCAAGGGACCGTGATTCCAATCCCGTCATTGCATCGTTCCACACCAAGGGTTCCGCAGGGGATGTAAAGAGTAGCCGGCCGCCCGGCACCAATGTGCCGGCGATGTTTTGGATCAGGCGTCGTTGGTCGTCGGGGCATAGCAAAAACATGAGCCCCCATGCCAGGGCCCCACCGAAAGTTCGGCCGAAAAATGTCGAATCCTGGACAGCTTCACAAACGACAGGTGTGTTTGGGAGATTGCGCCGGAATGCCTGGACGAAGGATGGTGCTGCGTCGATGGCAAAGAGCTCAAGTCCTTCGGCGACCAGAACCTCGGTGATGGGAAAACCTGGCCCGCAGCCGAGATCAATGACGGCGGCTGCGCTTGGCAATGCTCGCGCCCACTCCCGTACCGCATGCACCCCGACCCCAGTAAAGCGGCCACTGCCACGGCGGGCCAGAAACTCCACAGCCACAGCCTCGTATCCATTCGACCGATCCATCCTGGTCGACTGATCCATCCTGGGCTCACAGTATCAAAGCGAGCTCTCCACCGTACACATGATCACGATGAGATCTGCCGGCAGGTCGTGCTTTGTCCAGCGAGTGTTTTTGCCGCTGTGCAAGTGCAAATCCCCGCTGAGTTCAAGCTTGGCAGTTTCTCCCGACGGTGATTCGTTCATGGAGCAACAGTCTCAATTAGTTACAAAAATGGTTACACTCCCCCCTGGAGAGCAAACGTCAGCGAGGCCTAAAGAACATCTATTGCAATGATGTCCGACCTGAGACATAGGTAACAGAACGTACCGGAGACATGGGTTACACTTTTGCCTTTTAAGAAAGGCGGAAGTGGGGATGCCATGGAAGGAAAGTTCTGTAATGGACGAACGCATACGATTTGTGATTCGGTTGAAGGACGGGGAAAGTATGGCTTCCCTGTGCAGAGAATTCGGGATCTCGCGCAAGACAGGATACAAGATTGTGGACCGTTATGAGGAGTGCGGATGGGAGGGTTTGACGGATCGTGCACGACGGCCGCATCGGTATGCGAATCAATTGCCGGAGCAGTTAGAGGCGGCGATTGTAGCCGCCAAGCGCGAGAAGCCGAGCTGGGGTGCTCGCAAGATTCGTGAACGTCTGCTGCGGCGCATGCCCTCGGAAGTGAAGGTGCCAGCCCGCAGCACCATTCATGCGATCCTCGATCGGCACGGGCTGGTGTCTCGGGTAAAGCGATCGCGGACACATACCGAAGGTACACCGCTGTCGTCCGGCCTCAGCCCGAATGAGCTGTGGTGCACGGATTACAAGGGCGAGTTCAAACTCGGCAATCATCGCTACTGCTACCCACTGACAGTTACCGATCATGCCTCTCGTTTTCTCCTCTTGTGTGAGGCCATGGAGTCCAATCAGGAACAGTTTGCTTTCACCGCTTTCGAGCGCCTGTTCCAGGAGCGCGGTTTACCGCAAGCCATTCGCTCGGATAATGGCGTTCCGTTCGCTTCCCCCAATGGTCTGTTTAATCTCTCGCGGCTCTCGGTCTGGTGGCTGCGCCTGGGTATCAGCATTGAACGCATCAAGCCCGGTCATCCGACCCAGAATGGCCGGCACGAGCGCATGCATTTAACTCTCAAGAAAGAAGCCACCCGGCCTGCTGGTGCCAATCTACTGCAGCAGCAGGCCAAGTTTGATGCCTTCTTAGAAGAATTTAACAACGAACGGCCGCATGAAGCACTCGCCATGAAATGCCCAGCGGAAGTCTACACGCCTTCCACCAAGCCGTATCGTGGCATCGGCGAACCGCACTATCCGTTCCACGATAAGACCGTCGTCGTCACCAACTGTGGACGCCTTTGTCTGTATCGCAAGAAAATTAATCTCAGTACCTGCCTGGCTGGGCAAGCAGTCGGCATCAAGGAAGTTGACGACGGTATCTGGCTCGTCAGCTTCATGCACTTCGACCTCGGTTATATCGATCTGGAGGAGAAAACTTTGCAGCCCCTTGAAAATCCCTTCGGGCCAAAAGTGTTACCTATGTCTTAGGAACAATCTGTCACCCATGTCTCCGGGCTAGACATGAGATACTTTGGCTCCTCAGGTAGGATTCGAACCTACGATGGTTCATCTCGCTGCGTTTGATCTGAGAGCCCGTCGTGCTTTTTCATGCATTTACATCACTTGTGTCACGCTACGTAATACCAGGAGCTCGCCTGAGGTGACACCAAAGTGACACCAATGTCGAATCCGCCAATGATCGAACCCGCGAGAATATCTCGATTGCAACTGGCGTGGCTAGGGTCGATGAGGTCGGTTGAGCTTCCGTTGCTCGTCTCCCACAAATCTGGCCGGCATTGTTCAGGCCATATGCCCGAGTGTAGACGAAGTCCGCTCCGGGACAGGCACGTCAAGAGTGGTGAACGAGCCGGCGTTGTCCAGGAATATGGCTTCCGATGGAAACGATTTAGGACAAGAAAAATCTGAGGCTTTTAGGGTAGTTCATGCGGGTATGGCGCCCGGCGATACCCCGGCCTATGTCGGATTGTGTCGGATGCGAGGATGGAAGTTTTTGCGGATGCGCTTTCGTACATGGCGGGTTACGGACTGAAGGCGTACTTGATCACGCAGGACATCAGGCAGATCGTCGATGCGTATGGCAATAACGAGAGCATAGTTTCCAACTGCCATGTGCGGATTGCGTTTGCACCCAATCAGTTCGAGACCGCTGAATTGCTTTCTAAAATGACCGGCACCACTACCGTGCAGAAAGCGAGCTACAACTTCAGCGGTTCTCGCCTTTCACCGGTCATGGGCCACATGAATGCGAGCGTAGAACACGTCGAACGGCCCTTGATGACTCCGGATGAAGTGCTGCGGTTGCAACCTCCTCTGAAACGCAGCGGCCGCACGGCGGAGCGCATCGTGTCGCCCGGCCAGATGCTCATTTTCGTGAGCGGTCATTATCCGATTCTCGGCACCCAGATGCTTTATTTTCTTGATTCCGTCCTTGCCCAGCGAGCCGAAATACTGCCGCCCCAGGAATTCTTCGCATTGGAGGAGGGAAAAGTTGTTCGGCAAAAGCCGCTCGCGCGAACGAGAAACGCCATCAGCAAAGCGGAATCGGTGCCAACTCAGGAGGCGCTAACGGATGCTGAACGCGGATTTATTGAAGAACTACGTCTTGAGAAAGGAGCTTAGAAATCAAGATGCAAAAGAATCGCATTGAAGTGGCGGGATACGTGTCGGCAAAGCCGACTCTGCGGCATCTTCCATCAGTAACTCCTGTCGCGAACGTCCGGCTTGGTGAGAGCCACACGTATACGGACGCTGATGGCAAATCACACAAGCATACAAACTGGCATAGCCTGTCTTTCTACGGCGATCTGTCGAGCATAGCGATGACGTTCGATAAAGGCGAAACCTTTTTGCCGAAGGAACGATCGAACAGCGCCAATTCACGCCGAAGAATGACGGGGTGCAACGCACAGTGAATGAGATCGTTGTTAGGACCTGCCATCTGATAGCCCCGCCGCGAGTCGCTGAAAAGGTAGGCGCGACCAACGGTGCGCTGGTGCCGAGTGAGTCCTCGATACCAGAGTTCCCGCAATCAGTTGACGACCATGATGCCTGGCCCGTTGGTTAAGGTCGAAGACGTTCCTCTGAAAATTCTGGGCCGGCTTGTAATTGTTTTTGCGGCTGTCTTCACGGGGGCATTTCAGCTCTGTGGCTGGCTTGGAGTCCGGATCAACACATCACCCTCGCTCCCGGTCGGTCTGTACGCGGTGGCGGATACCGATACCAGCCTGGTCGAATTTTGCCCTGCAGAGCCTTTTGCTCGCCTCTCAATTTTGCGAGGATATCGCGATCGCGGCACGTGTCCCGATGGCGCAGGCCCTCTGCTGAAACCGATTGCCGCCAGATCCGGCGATGTGGTGAATTTTTCGGCCAGCGGTATTACTGTCAACGGAAAGCTGTTGCACAATACCGCTCCACTTGCGCTGGACACAAAGGGCCGCCCGCTCGTTCATTGGCCATTTGGCCACTACCTCGTGACAGCAGACACGCTATGGGTCGCATCGTCTTATCACCCGCGAAGCTTTGATAGCCGATATTTCGGCCCAATCGCGATATCCGCCATTCGTGATCACCTCCGACCGGTACTCACGTTGTGGGAATGAAGACGGCCGTCTATATCCGCTGTTGCGGATCTCTCGTCGAATGGCCCGAAAACTCGAACGTGATGCCTTTCGCCCTCGCGTAAGCTGCGTAACCTGGGCGTAACGTTATCACTTGCCTTCAGGCTGAGTAATTGATTCCTTTTGGAAATGAGGTTTGCGAGATGAACAGCCGCCTTCAGGCTGCTATATCCCAGGAATTTAACAAGGCCATTTCCGGTGCCTCCGTCAATCAGGCGAAAAGAAAATAAATTCGATCCCCCGCGATTCGCATCGCTTGGTTAAATCGGGCCACTCCGACTCAATTCTCAATCGACTACCGAAAGGACCAAGACTAAACCACCCTCGGCTTGAAGCCGAGGGGTTTAGGTTGCTGTCGATTGGAAATCGACTGTCGTCGGCTATCTGTTCCCCTTCTTGTTCTTCAATATATTCGCGGATCATTTCATCGGTGATCGTTCCGGAACCGACCGTCAGATATCCTCGCGCCCATAGATGCCTTCCCCAGAACTTCTTTCGTAGGTGCGGAAACTCCTGCAGTAGGACCCGCGAGCTGATTCCTTTCAGCCACTGCACGATCTGGCTCACGCCCTGGTTGGTTCGATAAGAGAGCAGCAGGTGAACGTGGTCGCGTGCCACCTTACCGGACACGATCTCTAGTTCATGTTCTGCGGCAATTTGCCGCAGCAGGTCACGCACACGAAGAGCCACTTCTCCTGTCAATACCGCTTTCCGATATTTCGGTATCCACACTAGATGGACCTTCAGGTCGCTCTTCGTGTGCGCGCCCATCCGGTAATGCCGCACGCGACCACGTTACACCAAATCTTGCTTCGCCTAAAGGCGAGGGGTTTCCACCATCCCCGATGGGGACACTAATGAAGTGGCCCAGTTCGGCAGATTTGTTTTGGCCCACCCCAGGGAACGGACGGGTACTCTGATTCAGGCGAAGCCCGAAGCGGAGGAACTCGTTGGACTGGAGAGGCAAAGTGGAGTTGTTCGAACAGATCCGTCGAGAGTATGAGTTCGGCGTGGGAACGATTGCCGGGGTGGCAAAGAAGCTGGAGCCGGCCAAGGATATTCGGCTGGCCAGCGCGTCCAGAGTGGTGTGAGCCACCGTCCGAAGAGATGTGCGCTCACCTGCATAATCAAACACGACTCCACTTCCTCCGGGAAGAGAGGCGATGAAAGCAAGACCGGCGATGACGGCGTCAACCGTGCGATACCCTGGGCCACCGAGCCAGATGAATAGGCTTGCTTTCTGTTTGTCGAAATCCGACCTTTCAAGCGTTGTTGCGAGAGCTTCGGATGCGAACTGCGTTGGGACAAACGTAGCCGGCGAAAGTGACGATTGCTTTTCATCCAGTGCAAACACCTGGAAGGTTTGGTCCGAAGAAACTCTTGAATGCTTCTTGTAACAACGGTCGGGAGCCTACTACTACGCACTGCCGTACGCCTCTGGCAAGCGCGGCGGCCAGCTCGGTTTTGATGAAGTGGATAGCACTCACGCCCGCGCCTCTGCTTCGCTGTTTGGCGGTTCGACGTTTTGGCCTCGACCGCAACCGCGACGCATCCCTTGTTTGAATTTCTCGCGCTCCTCCGGTGTCATTTGTTCCCAACGTTCCATCATGCGCCGACGCCAGCGCGGGCCGCCTCCGGCGTATGGGCGAAAGCCCCCGAACAAAATCTTGCATAGGACCAAAAGTCCCAGCGCCTGCCAGAAGCTGATAGTTCGAACGGCAAAGATCCCCGGCATCAAGACATTCCAGAGGCCCATCACCAGAAAACTAAAGACCGTCACAGCTACGGCTGCAAACAACGCGATCTTCAAGGCTCTCAACAAACCGTACCTTTTCATTGCTACTCCTCAATCTCTTCCAAACTCGTTATAGATGGCTTGCAATCGCCGTCGCAATTGAAGCACGGCGTATCGTTTTCGGGACAGTAACGTGTTAACACTGACGCCAGTTGCTTCACTCAATTCCTTGAAGCTTCGACCCTCTATCTCATGCGCGACAAAAACGTCGCGCTGCTCTTCCGGCAGGTCTTCGAGGGCCGCATCCAGTTGTTCCAGCAACACGCTGCGTGCATAAGCGGCTTCTGGCCCTGCATCCGGTGAAGGAAGCAAATCTTCCCATCGGTGCCCCTCGCCGTCTTCGCGAATGAGTTTGGAGTCGTTTCCCAAAACGGCCGGGCGTTTGCTTCGAAACAGGTCGACAATTCTGTTGCGTGCCACACGAAACAGCCAAGCGCCCACTTGCTCCACCGGCTTCAGCAGACGGTAAGCCGCAATCAGTTCATAGAAGACTTCCTGAAGAATGTCTTCGGCGTCTTCGCTGTCCGAGACGCGGGCGCGGATGAATTGGCGCAGCCGTGCCTGTTCCCGCGCAATAATTTCGGAGAGCCGCCGATTCTGATCAGCAGTGGCTCCGCTGGCGCTAAGCACTTCCTCCATCCAACCATGTAGACGGGTTCGCGGCTGAAATATTGTGAGAGCCCGGAAAATCCAAAGAACCGCTGCCTGAGAGTGATGCTCTAGGGCCGCCAAGACAGGGCACTAACGGGTCATATATTACATATAAATTGCGTTCTTGTAGAAGAGCCGGGCGCATCAAAGGCTGCCGATTCAGGTTCCGTGCAGTACCGGGTTGCCAAGAGGCTTCCCTTCGAAATGGAAGATTTTCAGCACCCCAAGGCGGTGCTACGATTCTCGGCATGGAACGGCGAAATTCTCTACTGGTAGTCGTGATGATGGGCATCGGCGCAATAGCTGTTGGATTGCACGCTTCCGGCGACCAAAACACGAATTACACGGCGCGCACCCTGGCCCTTCCCGACCACGGCAAGGGAAACATCACAATGGATTACATCGCCTATGATCCCAGGACGGGATATGTCTGGGTCCCAGCGATAAACATTGGCTCAGTCGATGTGGTGGACACCAGCAACAACAGCATCCGTGAGATCTCGGGATTTGCGACAAACGAAGTGGAAGTCCGAGGTCGCAAACGCGCTCAGGGGCCGAGCGGCGTATCAATTGGCGACGGCCTGGTGTACATCGGTGACCGGGCCGACTCCAGTGTGTGCGCGATTGATGAAAGGACCCTCGCGCGTAAGACCTGTGGCCACATCGATTCCACCCCTGACGGCGTGGTTTATGTAGCTCCCACAAGAGAAGTCTGGGTTACCGCGCCGCGCGACAACTCTGTCCGTATTCTGGACAGCCAGACCCTGAGTCAAAAGGAAAAACTGACATTCGAAGGCCGGCCCGAAGGCTACGCAGTCGATGCGAAGCGCGGCGTCTTGTACATGAATTACGAGGACAAGGACCTCACGACCGCGATTGATCTTAAAACGCACAAAACCGTGGCGACGTGGCAATCGTCGTGTGGGGAAGACGGTCCGCACGGTCTGTCAGTGGATCAAGACGCCGGCTATCTGTTCGTTGCCTGCAGCACGCGGGCGGAGATCTTGGATGCGGGTCATAACGGGGAGAAGCTGTCATCTATCAACACCGGCGACGGCGTCGATGATCTCAACTACTCGCCAGCCACTCAAACGTTGTATGTAGGCGCTGCCAAAGACGCGCGGCTCACCGTGGCCCGAGTCGACGCGACCGGCAAGCTTAGCCTGGTTGCGGTTGTGCCAACCCGCGAGGGCGCTCGGAACGGAGTCGTCACAAGAGATGGCACGGTCTATCTCGCACACTCGCAGCTCGGCCAATTAGCAGGACTGGTCGTGGTCGTGCGGTCAAAATAATCATGCGGCACGACTATAGTACTTGAGCAATCCGCCTAACCGTTCATGGCAGCGAATCGGAGTTGAACCGCAGACTCGGCGATAGCCCGGAGCGGAGAAGAGCAGTAGATTAGCTTTGCCTGATGGTTTGTTCATAGTGATAATGACATGCGAATTCGGTGGTGGCGCGCCGCAGCGAAGCCTCGCCGAACAGGATCAGTTTGGACAAGCACTCGCTTTTAATGGAGCGCACCCCTCTCGGCAAAAGCATTCAGATTCGGACTCTGTGCCGGCAGTAACAGCGGCTGAACTCCTCCAGAGCGGAGCATCGCTCGAAAGGAAGCGCAGAATTTGCTGTCGCGATCATGCAGCGCAAAACGAACCGGGCGAAGAACGCCATCAATTTCATCGACGGCATTGCGCGCCATCTGCGTTATCCATTGCTCAGTCGGATGTCTGGTGATGCCACGATGGTGACGCGTCGAGTCTCGAGATGCAGGAAGAATAGGACATAATAAGTCTTCAATCCGCGCCAAGTCAGCGGACGCCACAGCCTGCTGAAGTCTTCCGAATAGCACACTACCCAACGCAGAATCGTACTCGGCGCCACCTGCGCGCCCAGTTCCCAAGCGATCTCGGCCATGTCGCGGTAACTGAGTTTGAAAGCGAGGGGTGAGCACTGCAGATGGTTGCAGTCGACGATTGCAGCGGTTTCGAGTTGTGCATCCGTTCCACCCTCTGGATGGTCAGGAATTCGAACAGTTGTGCAGTAGAGAAGGTTTGCCTGAAGACCGTGTGTATTTCGAGGATCGCGACGGACGTGCGGTGTCGATTCCTAAACACTTTACTGATCTAGGGCCGGTCGATTCGGTCGTCGTCATAGGAAAGAGACGCTCCTTGTTTCGCGCGATAGACCTGCTGGAGTTGTGCTCTCTGGTGGAAGCGAGGATCGGCCTTCGGAGGAGTGACAGCGTGTAATTGGAATTATGTCATATATGAAAGGATAATTATTCCGTACCTGTACAGAAGGGTCGGACCTTCCCCAGAAAGAATAATGATATGGTTCAACATCTCTCGACGGCAACTTCCAATCCAGCGTTCCGCAATTCCGTTTTGACAGGGTGCCTGGATGCTCGTGCGCTTCGGTTGTAAACCAGTTGCTTTGAGCAACTGAATTACATCGAGGTTGAATTTCGAGTCGTGGTCGAAAATAATGTAGCGGTACGGATCCGCCTGGGAGAACGTTTCGCGCAACTGCTGCGCAACCCATTCCGAAGTCGGATGGGCGGTCAGGTTGAAGTGTAGAACCCTCCGCCCGCCATGCTCTATGACCAGGAAGCGTACAGCAGCTTGAAGGTCAATGTCGGTACCGTGAAAAGTCGAACGCGACAATCACCTCGCGATGGTTGGCGAGAAATGCCTTCCAGCGCTGATCCGGCTTCCCGGTTCGAGGCCGCAGGCGTTGGAGATACCTGGCGACCGTGCGTTCGGAGATGTTGAAGCCGAGCTTTAGCAGCTCACCGTGTATCTTCGGCGCTCCCCAATCGGCATTCTCAACTCTCATCTTGCCCATTCCGTTCTCTAGAATACTCGTGTGCTAGCGCACAGCCAAATTGTGTGTCAGCCGCTATGTTCTTTTTCACGCAGAAAGTCTACGTTAGAACCATGAGTGACCTCGAGGCCTATGAAGGTCTTGCTAGTCGAAGAGAATAGCGCTGTGCGTCGTGTAATCCGGCAGTTAGTGAAATCGCCAGAGACTTGGATTCAAGAGTGCGCCGATAGCGCGAGCGCAATTGCAGCTTATGCGGGCAGCCGGCCTGATTTCGTAATTATGGACATCGGCATGAAGAACCTGGATGGAATAGCAGTATCCAAGCAGATCGAGGCAATGGATCCGACAGCGAGGATTGTTCTCGTTGCCGACTATGATGACTCCGCTATGCGTGAAAGCGCACGAAATGCGGGGGCATGTGGGTATGTCCTCAAAGACACTTTACTCGACATACTGTACTTGCTGAAAGACTTTCCGGCCCAAAGTGAGGAAAATACGGCATGAACCGACGAACTGCTCGTTCGATCTCTCTCCGCAGCATCCTTTGGGCTGCGGGTCAGACGGCTGAATCCCCGCAGATTGTCGAACTGGCGGGAAGAGCGAATACGATGACTTCGCGCTTTCGACACCGTGGCGTCAAGGCGATCCCGGCAGTGGTGATCCTCTTACTCTATGGCGGCGCCGCTGGGCTCGCCGGCGCGGAGGATCAGATTGGTAATTTCGCCGGCTCAGGTCGAGTGTTGGCTATCTCCCCGGACGGCGGCTGACCGTCGCCGTGGTCACCACTTACACTCCCGAGGCCTTCGACAACACGACCGGCTCTTACAAGAATGCGAGCGCTGCGATTTTGGGAATTCTCGGTAAGGCTCTCGCGCCGAATACTCTCGCCATCTCGCACTGATGCTCGCCTGCTAAAGAAAGGAAAAAAGGCCATGGATGCTGCAATCGCCAGAAAGGTAATCATGAAGATCACTCAGGAGATCGGTATTCCGGATGCCGGGATGAATCGGGCGCCATTTCCATTTAAAGAAGGAATACTCGAATGAAACGAAGAACAGCTGGTACAATCTCTCGCGCCAGGGCCATCTGGGTAGCAGGTTTGTTGACAGTAGCGGCGAGTGCAACGGCTCAGGCGAGCTCGATCAGCTACGTCATTCACAGCAATGGCGGCTTGTACGACTCTCAGGCCCCTGCACTGCTTACCCTGACTGGCGGGTTTACTTTTGACACAGCAACAACCACCTTCTCAAATTTCAACGTGACCTTCACGGGAGACTCAGCGGTAGCGGGTACCTACACCAATACGAGCAATCCCTTCCTTTACGATGACGTCCAGCCGGTGATATCTTTTGAAGGACCTGCCGCCGATGGCAGGCTTGTGCGTCTTCGTCTAAAGCTGAGTGGTCTTGGAGACTTCGGTCCTTATGAAATACTCGAAGGTGCTCGGTTCCTATTCGCCGATCCCAATCGTGAAAGCCACCTTCTGATTCCAAATGATGGCAGGAATCTCCCGACTATTGCCGGAACCCTGGGAGAGCCGGTCGCGGCCACTCCCGAGCCATCGACGTGGGCGATGGTGCTGGGAGCATTTGCCGTCGCGGCAGCGTGGATGAGACACACAGGCGAAAGGTGTACTTGTGCTACTGACCTTGGTGCGGCGCAACAGCGGGAGCGAAAGTAATTTCGTGAATTGGGACCTGTCGATCGACTTTCAGGGAAAGCCACCCGTCTCGCTCAAACAAGGAGCTTCGACATGGTTGCTGATGTGACTGTTCTTGTGGTGGGTGCAGGCCCGACCGGGCTGCTCCTGGCTGCGGAGCTCCATCGCCGTGGGGTCGAGTGCCGTCTCATCGATGCACATCCAGCGCCGCTGGAGTGGGACCGGGCGACGGTAGTAAAACCACGCACACTGGAAGTTTTCGAATCGCTGGGAATTGTCGAGCGTCTCGTTGCGGCGGGTGTCAAGCAGCGTGTGGCCCGCCTTCACTCGGGGGGCAAGGTGCTCGGACAGATCGACCTTTCAGATTGCGGGAGCCGTTACGGGTTCAACCTCGGCATCTCCCAGGAAGTAACCGAGTCGATTCTGACCGAGTACCTTCATCAGCAGGGTGGGAAAGTTATTCGCTCATCCAATCTCATCGGGCTGGAGGTTCACGACGAAGGCATTCTGGCGACAATCCAGCGTGACGAGGTAACAGAGCAAGTCTCGGCCCTCTGGGTGGTGGGGTGCGGTGGGATCCACAGCACCACACGGGAGCTGACCGGAATCCAGTTCAACGGACACGACATCGAGGAGCCATGGGCTGTCTTCGATGCGACCTTGGCGGGCTGGCCGGATTCCTATGAGGTGATCTACGCCTATCTGGACGAGATTCCAGTGAACCTGACGGCATTGCCGGAACGGCGGTGGCGTGTCTACCTGCGGCCGAGCTCCCCGGACTCCGACTTGGTCGCCGACGCCGCGTCCACCATCCGTCGTTACCTGCCCAAGATTGGCTTCGAGGACGTAGCCAATCGGGCGCGCTTCCACTGCCACACAAAGATCGCGGAGCGGTTCCGCGCGGGTCGTATCTTGCTCGCGGGGGATGCGGCCCACGTCTGTTCTCCTTTCCAGGGCCACGGAATGAACAGTGGTATCCAGGACGCATTCAACCTCGCCTGGAAGCTGGCGCTCGCCTGCCATGGACATTCCACCAGTGCCCTCTTGGACAGTTATGAAGCGGAACGGCGTCCGGTGGCCGAAACGATCACTGCCTCGGGGGACGCGATCGAGCAGGTCGAATTCATGACCGACCCAGACCAACGGCGCACCCGCGACGAGACGCTCCGAGCGGTTTTTGCCGACCCAGCGTCGCGACACCATGAGACGATCGCCGAGGCGGAGCTGAATATTGACTATGGAGGCTCGCCGATCGTAATGGGAGACGAGCACGATGCGCTCTCGCCGGGCCAACGACTCCCGAACACGATTGAGGTTGCTCTCGCGAACGGCGGGGCCTGCATGCTGCACGAGCTAACTAACCGCGCCGGACACACGGCTCTGCTCATTGGCGGCTTGTCGGAGCCCGTCGAAGGTCTCTCGCGACTCGACAGTTCCATTCGGGACCAGAGCGACGCATCCGTCATCGAAGCGACCTTCGTGCTCACCACGCGATCCGACGGTCGGAATTCGTACCCACTTCTTACGGCGGCCGCAGCCGACCAGTTGGGAATCAGCGAGATCACGCTTCTTGTCATCCGGCCCGACGGACACGTCGGCCTCCGAGCCGACCGCGACCACGTCGAGGCTCTGGCGGCCTACCACGCGCTGTTACTGTCAGCCGAACTTGACCTTTTGGCGTCGCCCGCGGCTTCAATAGGGACGTCCATCAAAGTTGACCATCGTCTTCGAATCGAGTTCGGCTGACAGCGCGGCCCGTATTGAGTTAACTTCTACGACATGGATTTTTCACAGGCCACCCTGTCCAACGTCGACCCGTCGTTATCTACGTTGAGCACGGGCCACTTTGACAATGCGACCCTCTCCATCTCCTTTGTAAATACACAACTCCCGCGAACCAGCTTTACAGGGGCCACGCTATCCTGCGTCGACCTTCATTGAGCGATCAAAACCATTTTGCCGATCTCACGCAAGCGATCTTTGCGAATGGCATTACCGCACCGTCGAGAATCACGGGGCAGGGTGCGTTGCTGGCTTCACGAACTGACTCGCCGTGCAGGCCACACTCTCTTGTTGCTGGCTGGTCCGATCGCCGACGATCCGATGCTCGTGGCCCTCCACGCCGCATTGTAAGAGCTCGCCACCGATTCACTTCTGTTTGAAGCGGCTATTTCTCTCGGTACTCGGCCGAGCCTACCCTCGGAATCGCGCACCTTGAACCCGCCGCGGCCGATCTGCTTGGCGTCAAAGGAATCACACTGCTCGCGGTGCGCCCTGACGGCTATGTCGGCCTGCGGTCCGACCCGGGATCACCTCAGCGCGCTTGAGCGCTATCGGACTCTCATTACCGGGCATACTTCCTAATGCTTAGCTAAAATCGAATCCTAGCTGAACGGAAGAATTCGTCTGGGCTCAGTGCCGGGTGTAATCCCACAATGCCTCAAACAGACAGCGAAGGGCATGTCGAGTGCGCCGCCTTTAACAGGTGCGCGCGCCAAGCAGCTTTCTTCGCGTGTCTATTCCTTCTTCTGGCTCGCGCTTCTCCGGCCGCGGCACCGTATCGCTTCTCCTCCTGGACCACGGAAAACGGCCTTCCTCAAAACTCTATTTCCGCACTACTGCAAACTCGCGATGGCTATTTATGGTTGTCCACGTTAGACGGTTTGGTTCGCTTCGACGGCGTGCACTTTCAAGTCTTTAATCGGCAAAATACTCCCGCGCTCACTGACAACAGCTTCACATTTTTCGCTTTGCTGGAAGATCGCCAAGGCTGTTTGTGGGCTGGCACAGTGGCGGGGGGAGTCGTTCGTTATTGCAACGGTAACTTTTCTTCACTCACGGTAAAGGATGGCCTGCCAAATAATAGGGTGGTACGGATCGATGAAGATCAGGAAGGGGCCGTATGGATCTTTACCGATCCCGGTCTCGCAAAATGGCAGCATGGCCATCTGATCCGCGTCGCTCCCGAAGCTGGATCACCTTTCAATCCCTACCTCACGGCGCCAAAGCATAATATTGGCGTCGATGGTTCGCTGTTCGGCCTCTGGCGTATGGAGGCGCATGGATGGCAGCGCTTTGCCTACGGGCACTGGTCGCATTTCCCGACGCCCTTCCCATTGAAAGACCCATCAAAGCTACGCATCGTATCTTGCATCGAAGATTCTCGGCGCAGGTTTTGGTACAGACTCGCGGACACCCCCGACGTTTACTGCGTTGACGGCGGTAATCTGATTCGATATCCGGGCATTCCTCCCGAATACCATGTCACTTATAAGGATCGCCGGGGATACCTATGGGCGTATAGCGCTGGCGGGCACTGCATAGTTTGGAAGAACGGACACGCGATTGCTCTTCCCGATTTTTCGACGCCGTTTATGTACAGAGTGCTGGAAGACCGGGAAGGAACGGTCTGGATCGGTACCGCAAAGGAAGGGTTGCATCGAGCGGACCCGCAGGCGCTCACTTTTTACCAACATCCAAATGGCTCGCAGTGGAACATCGTGCAACCCGTCTTACAAGACCGGGCGGGGAACGTCTGGTTCGGCAGCCGCATGGGACTCTCTCGGTTCATTAACGGTAAGTACGAGAATTTCTATCACGCGGATGAGCCCAGCAAGCGCATGGATTGGCGCAACATTGTATCCGCGCTCTATGAGGACCGGGACGGCACGATCTGGGCCGGTACCTGGAATGGCCTCTCCAAACGAAAGGGTTCACACCTCGTTTCGGATCCCGTGAGTGAAGAGATCCAGGGCGGTATAAGCTCGATTTTCCGAGACCGAGCCGGCGACCTCTGGGTGGGCAGCGATAGGGGGTTGTATCGAATCCACGGCAGCCAATGTACAGTGTTCAGACGCGATGATGATTTAGCGAACGATAGTCTGCGCGCTCAGGTAACCTTCGAAGACCGCAGAGGCACACTTTGGATTGGTACCACTAACGGCCTGGCACGCTTTGAGCACCGGCATTTTTCAATGCTCTCCGCTACCGCCGGTTTGAGTATCACGGCCCTGTACGAAGATGCCGCGGGTGTGCTCTGGATCGGCACTTACGATGCCGGCTTGGCGCGCCTGGACGGCGAAAAATTCGTGCGCTATACCCAGAAGGATGGGCTCTTCAACAACGGAGTATTTCAAATTTTGGAAGACGACAGGGGTTTCTTGTGGCTGAGCTGTAATCTCGGCATTTACCGCATCGAGAAGCATGAGCTCAATGAATTTGCGGCCGGCCGCATTTCACTAGTCACCTCCTCGCATTTTGGAAAAGCGGATGGTCTGCTTAGTGTCGAATGCAGCCGTGGAGGCCAGCCCACAGGTTTCAGAGCCCGAGACGGCAAACTCTGGTTTCCGACGGCACAGGGATTAGCGGTGGTTGATGCCAAAGCGGTCACCTTAAATCGTGTCGCACCCCCGGTCATTATTGAAGACCTTACAGTCGATGGGCACCCCATCGATCTTCACGCTAGCGTGAAGATCAATCCTGGACAGGAGAATCTCGAGATTCATTACACGGCGCTGAGCTTGGTCAAGTCGCAACAGATACGTTTTCGATATAGATTGGCAGGCTTAGACGTCGGCTGGACCAATGCGGGCAGTCGGCGTGCGGCGTATTATTCTCGCATCCCAGCGGGCGCTTATACATTCCAAGTAATCGCTGCGAATAGCGACGGGGTTTGGAATATGAAAGGAGCACGCTTGGCCTTACAGGTCTTACCCCCGTTCTACGTAACGTGGTGGTTTCGCCTATTCCTCGCTTTGAGCATTGCTGGGTTGATTTACTTAGCATGGCAGCTCCGGACGGCACAGTGGAAACAGAGGCAAGCGGCACAACGTGCCTTTTCGCGGGAGCTGCTGGCTTCTCAAGAACGCGAGCGCAAACGCATCGCGGCCGAACTGCACGACAGCATCGGGCAACGACTAGTGGTGATCAGAAACCTGGCTCTGCTTCGGCTGGAGGATCGAAACGGAAATCTGGCAGCGCGGGAACAGGTCGAAGAGATTTGCGCGGAAGCATCTTCGGCTATTGCTGAAGTACGAGAAATCTCGTACGATTTACGGCCTTATCAATTAGATCGGCTGGGCTTAACAAAGGCTGTGCAATCCATGATCGACAGCTTTGGCAAGGCTTCGACAACAGCATTTTCAGCTTCGATCGACAACATCGATGATCTCTTTACACCCGAGTTTCAGATCGGGTTCTATAGGATCACCCAGGAATGTCTTAGCAACATTCTCAAGCACGCTGGTGCCAGCGAGGCTAGGGTGGTCGTGCGACGTGACGGCACGCGGCTGCAGCTCACCGTGAGCGACAACGGCAAGGGCTTCATAACCGGGGCGGCTTATCCTGAAGCGCGCAAGGGCGGCTTTGGGCTGATTAATATTGCCGAGCGGGTACAATTGTTCGCCGGCAAGCTAGACATCCAGTCGGCACCCATGAAAGGGGTTACAATCAGCATCGATATCGAGGCTGACGGACTCCGCGATGGCTAATGAAATCCGTGTTGCGATTGCCGACGATCATCCACTTCTACTCAAAGGGCTGCGCCAAGTAGTTGAAGCCAACGCGAATATGAAAGTGGTGACTGAGGCAGGCGACGGGGAAATTTTGCTTTCGCAGATCGAGCAAAGCCGGCCGCAGATCGCGATCGTCGATGTCGACATGCCGAAACGAGACGGCTTCGGGGTAGCAAAAGAAATCAATAAGAGGGGATTGCCGGTCGACGTCGTCTTTTTGACGATCCATAACGAAGAGAACGTTTTCCATGCCGCGATGGACCTCGGGATCAAGGGCTACGTCCTAAAAGATAGTGCTCTGATCGAGATTACTGAAGCGATTCGCACCGTTGCGGCCGGCCAGTTTTATGTGAGTCGCCCGCTTACAGGTTACCTCCTCCATCGCCGCAGCCAGTCGCATGCCCTCCTGCAAAGTAAACCTGGACTCCAAGATTTGACCCCTTCCGAACGAAGGATTCTGCATATGATCGCCGAAAACAAGTCCAGCAAAGAGATCGGCGAAGAACTCTGCATTCATTACCGGACCGTCGAAAATCACCGGGTAAAAATCTGCCAAAAGCTTAGTCTTCACGGTACGAACAGCCTGCTCCGATTTGCGCTTGAGCACAAATCCGAGCTGTAAGGGCGGCGTTCGGAGGTTCTTTTCCTGGCAGGCTGCTGAAAAGTTTTGCCGTTGCCGCGGGATCGACGTGCATAAGTTAAGTCTTTCGCCGCGCTAAGAAGTGCCGAGATCATCGCGCTCCCAAATTGGGTCACGGATTGCAAATAATTAAATCTTCATTTCTGACAATCGGTTACCGCAAAAAAAATTTTGCATGGTTCGTTTTCGTCATTTTGCCATGCTACTCTCTCGCAGGCTCATTCGCGTCAGCCCGGCGCGTCTGGGCCATTTTTATTTCCAGGAGAAGAACGCCCAATCATGACAACTACCGAGCGCAATCGCCTCAATGCAAGGTCCTCTACCGGTCCTCGTACCGAAGAAGGCAAAGCGATTTCTTCTAAGAATGCCCTCAAAACGGGGTTGACAGGCCCGTACAGTCCTGCTGCCGTCTGACGATCTTGCAGCCTTCAAAGAGCACGTCGAAGCCTACTTTGACGAATACAAGCCGCAGCGTCTGCGCGAGCGCGAGCTTGTTCAATCGCTCGCGGAAACCCGATGGCGTCTGAACCGCAGCTTTGCTCTCGAAGCCGCTCTGTTCTCTCAAATCGCCGCAGATGCCGAAGAAGGAACGCCCACTCCGGGCAATCTTCAGAATTTGCTCAAGTACGAAAAGACGCTGAAGAATCTCCACCTGCAGGAAGCCCGTCTTCACCGCCGCTTCGACAAAGACCTCGTCGAGCTGCGCGAATTGCAGCAAACCCGTGAGCGCGAACAGATGTTGGGCGCGAACACCGCGTGCCTGGCAGGCGCTCTCGACCCGAAGGTGGCTTCGAATCTACAAATGCTGAAGGACATGCTGGAGATGGACGGATTCAGGCTTCCAAACGGCTCGAAGACCGCCAAATTCCCCAAATCCCCCTCTGGGGCGTAGGGTTCAGGCCGCTTTGCTACGGTTCGATACTTGGAAAACTCTGTGATCATTTGCGACCTGTGGGTCAACCCAAAGTGCTTCGAACGACAAATCGAGAGCAAGCACTATGACATCTGCGCCGATTGCTGGGAATCTCTAGTAACAAAGCTGAGAGATCGGCATAGAGCTGTGCATTCACTATCGAACAGTCGAGAACCATCGGGTTAACATTTGCCAGAAGCTCGGTCTCCGCGTACCAATAGCCCTCCGCGGTTTGGGCTGCAACATAAAGCCGAGCTGTAGGCAGCTCTCCGAACATTTTGTTCTTGAGGGCACCTGTGTGGTAGCGCACAGCCAAAATGTGTGTCAGCCGCTATGTTCTTTTGCACCGGGAGAGCTTACGTTAGAGCAAATGAGTGACTTTACCGGCTGATGCATGTATTGCTGGTCGAAGAGAACAGCTCGTTACGCCGTGTAATTCGCCATTTAGTGGCGTCACTGGGGAGTTCGATCCAAGAGTGCGTCGATAGCGCTGAGGCAATAAAAGCTTATGAGGCGAACCGGCCGGATTTCGTGATTATGGACGTCGGCATAAAAGAGTTCGATGGAATCGCATTATCTAGGCAGATCAAAGCAATGGACCCGGCGGCAAGAATTGTCCTCGTGTCCGATTATGACGATGCCGGCATGCGTGAAAGCGCGCGGCATGCAGGCGCATGCGGGTATGTCCTCAAAGACAACTTGCTCGAGATGGCTGGTTTGCTAAGGGCTTTTTCTGCACGGATCTGAGCCATGCGAGCCACGAAAACACGAAGCCCAGCTGATGCAAACGATACCGGTTTCGAGCCGCCGCCGTCAGCGAGCCGTTTACCAGCTAAACGCCGATTCTTCACTCGAGCGAAGGCCTCAAGAACGAAAAACCTGAAGTGGGTCGTGATGGCCGTGCCGGTTGCGGCGGTCGCGATCTCAGGGCTCTGGAATCACGTATCGGCCGCTCAGGCCAAAACGCGGCAGCTGGCGTTTCTCTACGCAAAAGCCTTCAGCAACTCCTTGCTGGCCGTAACCGGGCAGACCATCGTCGTCGAGTCGAGTTCGGCTGATAATGTCGTCCGCGTTGAACTGCACGAAGGGCAACATCGACTCTGCCTGACTCCTAGCGGCGATTACTTCACGGGACTTCAGCTGGATGACTCAGTTCCTATGCTCGACTCACAGGGCTGCACGACAGTAAATGGACCGAGCGAGTTTTACCGCGTCCGCTTGTCGCACGCTGCTGCTGAGCCTACCGTCCCCGAGATCGCACTGTTATCGATCGACCGAAAGGGAGTGCCACTCGCCACTCCAAACGATGAGATGCGAAAGGGCTATTGGGCTGTCATTCCCTGGATCGCAACCGGCGGAATCGAAGCAACCATAGGCCGGCTCCGAGCCGTTCCATCCTCAGGCGGTCGCATGCCGGTTATCGGGGATCTGACCTCCAGTCAAATGGACTCGTATTCGCTTTGGCAGTTTGGGAAATCTGCGCCGGTCTTGCTAGCCGATCCGAAGAGCATCTTCTCTTTCGATCCGAGTGCCATTTGGGAAAGCGCCAAGAGAACAGTCTTTGTAAGGCAAGACGGTGAGGCGGCAATACTCCGAGCCAGGGGAAACTCGGATCGATTTAAGCTTCACCCTGAGAACAATGGCTCCTCTCCTGGTGAGCTGGCCTTCGCGCCAACCCTGTTCGGACCCCAAACATTAACGGTCGTGCCGAGTCTCCCGCAAGGCGAAAAGCCCGCGATGTTCTCGTTGGCCTTCCGGTTCTTTTCTGATGCCACCGATCTCGACGCGCTTACCGAAGGAGAAGTTGCCTTATATCAAAATTCGGACTACCAAGGGAGAGCGGTGGTTTTTCCTGTCAGTAACATGTGATTTGTCCGCCTCAAATGACAAGTGAAATGTCCGCTTTGAAAGAGCGGCTGGGAAAAGCTGAGCGGTGTGGAAGCCGACGAACAGCAGATTTCGGCCGCAGAAATCGAGCGGATGATGAAGGCACAAGAGGTGATATTGAAGGCAGCAGCCGGCAAGCTGAAATGGTGGGAAGCGGCCGAGGTTATGGGAGTGACGGACCGGACGATGCGGCGCTGGCGCGAGCGGCTGAATGAGCACGGCTACTCGGGGTTGTGGGACTACCGGAAGCGACAGCCGAGCCGAAACGCGTGCCGATGGCGATGGTGGAAAAAGTTCTGGGGCTCTATCAGGAGCAATACTTCGACTTCAACGTACGACACTTCTACGAGAAGCTGCGAGATAAGCACGGCATTACTCTGAGCTACGGTTGGGTGAAGACGGCTTTGCAAACAGCGGGGCTGGTGCGGAAGCGAAAGAAGCCGGGATCGCACCGCAAGCGAAGACCGCGTCGGTCGCTCCCCGGTATGATGCTGCACATTGACGGCAGCGAGCACCGCTGGTTCAACGACGATCGTTATTACGAATTGATCGTGATCTTGGACGATGCGACCAGTGAGATCTACTACGCGCAATTGGTGGAAGCTGAATGCACGCGAACTGTGATGGCCGCTTTACGCGAAGTGATCGAGACTAAAGGATTGTTCTGCTCGCTGTATAGCGATCGCGCAGGGCATTTCTTTGTCACTGCGAAACGGGGAGAACCAGTGGATATGAGCCGCCCCACGCAGGTAGGCCGGGCTCTGCAGGAACTCGGAGTCAAGATGATTCCGGCGTATTCGCCGCAAGCACGAGGCCGCTCGGAGCGGAGCTTTGGGACGTGGCAGGGCCGACTACCGCAGGAACTGCGGGTGCGTGGCATCACGGACCTGGACCAGGCCAATGAGTTTCTCAAGAGTTATTACATCGCCGAGTTCAACAGCAAGTTTACGGTTGCGGCGGCGCAGAAAGGGAGTGCCTTTGTGCGGGCTCGGCGTAAAGATTTGGATTGGATTTTCAGCGCGCAACATGAGCGCACGGTCCATAACGACAACACGATCACGTTGGAAAACCGCGTATTCCAACTGGACAAAACGCGCTGGCGCGACACGCTGGCAGGACAGACTGTTGTTGTACACGAGCATCTGGACGGCCGCATGTCGATCGCTACGGCCCGCACGTGATTGCACAATATGCCAGCGGTGAACTGCCACCGCAGGCGGCGAAACGGCGCGGTACTCCGAGACCGTCAACCGGACGTGCTGCCGCTTAAAACAAATCGGAAGGAGTTCTTTTTGAACTGGAGGCCTGCCTCCAGACCTCCGGGATTTATCGCTTTGGGCCAGGATTGCTGGATCGGGAACGAATCAGCTCGCTCCCGCAATCCCGGCCCTGAGTGGGCGCTCGAGTTGCTTCCCAGCAGCGCTCTGTCCTCCGCTCAGGTCTTCAAAGCGTATCCCTAAAATCTGGTGCTGGCAATACCGGACATTTCATTTGTTAATTAAACCGGACATCTTGACTTGTTACCAACAGAGCGGTGGTTTTTCCCACGAGCACACGGAGCTTGGCGGCTCTCAGCAGCAGCACGACCACACTCGACCATCAGGCGTTCTCGATACGAGTGGGACCAGGGACCGAAGCCACGCTGTATAGCGGAGAGAACTATTCTGGCACTCCTACTCGCATCTACGGCGACACGCCCGTGCTGACGGAGGTTGGGAACACAGCGAGCATTCGTTTAAGCCCATTGGTTGTTCGGCTGCTTGCAAGCCGCAGTTGCGTGAACTGTAACTTCGACGGAGTGGACTTGAGCGGCCTGGATCTCACGGGTTTCGACCTGACTGGCGCGCGCTTGATAGTTACGAATCTAACGAACACCCGTTTAGACAGTGCCAAGCTTGAAAAGGCCAATCTCAGCGGCGCTACTCTCTCGTGTACCGATTTCTCGGGTGCAGATGTAAATCATCGCAACGATCTGACAAGCACTGATTTCTCGAACATCAGGCTTGTACATAGTAATTCCTGCCGCTCCGATTTCTCGTACACCGTTCTCAGGCCTGGATCACTTTCATCGAAAGTGTTAGCGGACGTGAATCTCACAGGTGCGATTATTCGGTCCGTCGGTGGTTCGCTTCCGCCCTCATCTGCAACACCGAGCCTGCTCAGCCAAAATATTGTCTATAACGTCTACGAACCCAAAGAGGGCTATTGGGCAATTCAACCCGAGCCAGCTCAAGATCCACAGCATCGGTTGGGTCGACTGCGCTTAGAACTGCCTTTTAAGCACTACAGTGACATTGCGCCAAACACCGCCCCGATTGTAGCTGACTACTCGTCTCAGCAGATGGACGGCCTTTCATTGTTTAAGATCCCGAACTATAACGTGAACTATAGTGCGGGAGGCCTGGGAGGTATTTGGGGTCCTCCCGAGAACACCTTCTTCGACTGGACAGGAAACACCAAAAAAACCGGTGTTCTTGGCATTGGCAGCAACTATCTCACTTCGGGCCCATCGAGTGCCACATATTGGATCTTCATAGATGACCTCGGAGGGTATCACTTTACATTGGAGTGTTTTGATTTTGATAACCCTCCCAGCTGCCCGACGAAACCCTTTGGCTTGAAACTTCGCGTGCTGTTTCGTTATTACCCGGACGGGACTCAAATCGGAGTACTCCAGCAGGGCGAGGTGGCCTTGTTCCAAGAGCAGAATTTCAAAGGCAAAGCTGCTATATTTGCTCCGGGCAGCGAGCCGGTCGATTTGACGGCGACGAATTCGCCCACCACAACAATAGATAAATCCGCTGTATCTATCCGCGTTGGAAACAATACCGGCCTGGTCTGGACGCCACCGGGATCGAAAAACGGTGTGGCTTTGTTAAGCGGGGCAACAGGGGACGACCATCGGCTGAAGGAATGGGGACTCCCGACTGGTCCCATCATGACGATCCCGGCTACCGATGTTCTCAAGGGCGATCAGTATCCCTTCGACTGTTCGGGTTGTCAGATGAGGGGTGTCAACTTGAGTGGAACTGCTGACGCTCCACTGCAATTGGCGAACAAGTTTCTCTATGACGCAGACTTCTCGAAGTCGACCTTCTCTTATGTCGACCTGTCTTTGTCCACTTTGAGCACCGGCCACTTTGACGGCGCGACTATATCGAATGTCTCCTTCGTGAATGCACAACTCACGCGAACTACCTTTACTGGCGCTACGCTCACCTGCGTCGACTTTCATGGAGCGGATCAAGACCACCTTGCCGATCTGACGCAAGCGATCTTTACGAATGCCCAATGGAAGAAGGGTGATAAGTGCCTTAACAATTTGTCATACGCCAAGCTCTCGATAGCTCAAATCCCTCCTTCGACCTGGTCGGCATTGAACTTGACCGGCGCCTTCTTTGTGGACGCAGCAGGACAGGTATTGTCGTCCAAGACACAACCACTTCATCTCGAGAATTCAAAGTTGGCCGGCGTTTCGCTGCAAGGGGCAATTCTTGATTACGCCGTAATGACGGACGCGGACCTTACGGGCGCGTTGCTGAGCAACTGCAGTTTGCAAAGAGCGAATCTCGCAAGCGCACAGCTAAACGGGGCAACGCTGGTGAATGCCAATCTCGACGGCGCTAACCTCACGGGCGCTTACTTGACGAAGCCGTCCCCGAACGGCAAGGGTGCCAATTTGGAGGGCGCCTTTCTTCGCAATGTGAATCTTTCGAGTTCGCATTTGAGCAGTGCCAAATTCAAAAATGCCAGCTTTTACAGTACGGAACCTGTTGGGACCTTCACCTGTGCCATCCAGCCGAGCGGTTTCACCGACAAATGCGCCACTGCTGCCCGTGCCCTAATTGAGGACACCGAGTTCGGAGGGGCGTATCTGTACGGAACCGACTTTCATAAGTCGACCATACAGGGTGCTCACTTTGGAAATTCATTCCTGGCCGGAGCGAGTTTCTCGCAAGCCAAATTGTCCTCTGACAGCTCGGGAACGGAAGTAGGTTTTTCCGGCGCATTCCTACAAGGGACGAATTTTGGTGGCGTCGAACTGCTAAACGGCATATCACTGGCGGGTGCATTCGTGGACTTCGGCACTCCCGGAAGCAGCGGGGTCAGCAACGAGATCTATTTGAGGTTGAGCGGGGATCACACCAGCTTCCCCGGTTACTGGAACAACCCGGGCCAACCGGTTTGCGTCAAGATGACCTACAACAATCCGACGATTGGGCCTCCCACAGGACCAAACGATACCTGTCCAAACGGCGAGATCCAACCGAGCGGTTGCGGCCCGGCAACGCCTGACGCCAGCAATAAGGCCTGGAAGAGTCCTACCGACATCACCAGCATCGCGTCCTACCAGGCAAACGCGACGTACACAAAGGCACCGTCCAATGGTCAACCGTTTTGCGCGGACGACCCCAAGTGGAAGCCCTTCAGTTTGAGCACCACACTGTCAGGCAAACAGCACGTCGGTGCGACCGCTCAATAAGCTCACACAGACATCATCAGGAGGAAAAACGGTGAATAGTTCTCGACGTGGTTTCATAAAGACCTCCGCCGGAGTGGGCGCCACTCTGGCATTGGGTTCGCAGTTGGACTCAGGCATCCCGCGATCTCCCGCGGAATTCCGTACTTTTTTCTTCAATCTCTCTCACGAACAGCACGAAGGTCATACTTACTCCCTGGTCATGGGAAGGCGCAGGTACGGGCTGAAACCTTTACGCGGGCGTGCTCCCGTACATTCGCCAGCGTACCAGCGGAACCGCTTTGCCCAAATGCTGCCAAGCGGCGTGCTGACTCACATGGTTGAGAACGTGGAGGTATCGAACACCGCAGTGCAGCTCACTTACGTCGCCACCGACCAGGATTCTTCTACAGGTACATGGAAGATGTCCGGGATGTTGATTGTCTTGCCGAGCAATTCCTTCGATTCTGCGTATCAGCAAGCAACCAAAATCCTGCCGCCGGGATCGCCTTTAATGCTATCCGCAAAACGAAGGAAATATGGCTTGCCACCGGTTGCCAGCCTGCAAGACCTGCTCGACGAACAAGACGTTGTCGACACCACGGAATTTGCAAGCACTCTGGTGAATTTGCACGCCGAACTGATTTGCGCAGATCCTCCAACGGCCGCACATATCCAGACCAATCACATTAAGAACACTGGCGGGATAAGCGACTTGTCTGATGTCCTGCAAACCCTTGGGCCGGCTTTGCCCGCTGAGTCGACCGCCGTCGATGATACGAACTGGGGCACCCTCCTTCCCTATACAGATAGCAACGGCTCCCCGATTAAAAATAAATTCACCGGCTTGATCCTATACGACACGCAGTGGAACCCCAAGCTGAAGAATCCATGGATCGCCGACGCGATGAAGCAGCCCATTCAGACTGTCAAGAACGATGCCACTCTAGGTGCGGACGTCACGTCAAGGTCAGCAGGACCGGACAATGGAGATTTGCTGGGAAAGATTTGGTACAGGAACGATGGCATCACCAGCGAAGCGCAACCAACTGGGGCAGCCGTTTCTGATTCGAGTAACGTGAATTACACGTTGTCGAACATCACACCCAACTACAACGGGTACAGCGTCTCTTTGGATGCTACCGATTCTGGCTCGATAACGCTTACTTTCAAGAACTGGTATGTCCGCTGGCTTGGTCTATTTATTCAGTTTCTCGATACAAAAGGCCATGTGGTGCGTAAGTCGATGCTACCTTCCGGCATCAGCACTTACCCTGCGTACGACACCGATAGTAATGCATTGTTTCTAGGCACAGTATCGCCGGAATTTACCATTCTCGGTATTCCTGTTACGGCAGCTAGCGCTGTTGTCCCGTTCGATTTTCCGACGAGTGTGGCCAGTAGCGCCCGAGTGCTCGGTAGCGGGCTCGGTTACGGTACCCATACATTTCCGGATACCGAAACCGTTGGCGTCGTAATGACTTCGATCTTTAATCTAAGCCTGCCGGCCTTGCTTCTCGCTATTGGCATCGGCGCCCAGATCGATGCCTTCTACAAGACTGTCGTGATTCCCTCCGTAAAGCTGATCGTAGATGCGGTGCTACGAGCCCTACAGAATGGAACTCAGGCCCAAATTGTGTCGACGTTCTGGCATGATATTGTCTCGGGAATTACCGGAACTGGAGCTTTGGGTCAGTTCATCAAAGCCCTACTCATTTTTATCGGTGAAAGCGAAGCAGAAGAAGCTATTCTCGATGCCATACCGCTTGTCGGTGCGATCCTGCAGGCGGTTGGCGCTCTTGTTACGATTGCCCAGATTGACGAAACCTCGATTGAGGTCGGACTGTCTCCGTGGACTTATGAGTACCATCTGATGGGAACTTATGATTTGAGCGTTTCCGTTGAAGGCTTTCCGGCGGATGCCGTTTATTACAAGGCGACTGCCATACTCGATAACGGAACTCCGCGCACTCAGAGTGGCAGTGTAAGCAGTCCGCTGAAAATCGTGTTCTCGCAGCTCCCGCTAGGAGGAGGCAGCATCACGGTGACCGTTGGCTTGTACGCGGAGGACCAAAAAACGCAAGTCGCACACGGCAGCACGACCGGTCTCAACACTCCATCCGGCGTATCCAAAATAACGGTCATGAAAGATAAGCTACCGATCGGACCGGGTGTGACTTACCATCACCAACAAAAGACGGCCCTTGATGATAAAGGCAACCACGTCTGGACGTGCGCACCCGCTCCGGCCGCTCCATCCGCACCTCCCGCCTGTGACCCGAATCCGGGTGAGCTCTGCGCTCTTAGAAAAATCACGCACAACCCGACCTTAGGCTACATCGGCTATGCATGGCAATCCTACAGCACAGCTCCTTGCATTTCAGGAATGGGGCAACTGGATCAAATTGCGAACATCGCGGGATCGAACGGCTCCAATAACAATGCGCAGGGAAAATATGCAACGATTCCCTGCGCTCTCAACTCGGCAGCCAGATTAGTCTATGACCCGCTCGGTCGGCCCAATTCTAACTACTACATAGACAGCAACAACATCCTTCGACGGATCCACCTAAATCCGCCATCCATTGCCGACCCTCGTGGCAATCATGCGTGGGGCAAATTCAATTTGACGCCCGACGACTTACTTTTGCACCCCTCAGGTGCAATCGTGACGATCTCCGCAGTTACTAATCGAATGGAGTCCCTAAAGCTCCCTACATCGGTGATGAGTGATAGCGACGCTGAAATCCATGCCTTGGCTAATCTTCACGGCGGACTGGGATCTCGGCCTGGTCTATTCAATGCGCCTACAGTCACAACCATTACTGCAGAAGGTGTGATTCTGATCCTCGAGGCAGGAAATAATCGAATCCATGCGGTGGACGCAGTTGGCAATCCAGTCAGATTATTCAATAAGCAGCCGCAACCTTACTTCCTAAATTTCAGTGCCACGGGTGGCTCCGGGACGTTCTATTTGGATATTGCAGTGGAGTTCAGCGGATTTATTTACGTTCTGTCGTCCAGCGCGTCTATCTATCGTCTTGACATTTATAATGTGGAACAAAGTGGTACCAATCCGATTAGCACCACATCGGGATTTTACGCGGCAAAAGTAACTGTAGACTACTGGCGCAACGTGTATTCTCTCAACTACGAAGTGCTAACGATCAACGGGTCGCTTCCAACGAATGGCGTCACGGAGCCATCAATCAGCGAATGGATTGCCACGACACCTCCACCTTGCGATGTGGGAAGAGATCGCATCACTGCAACACTGGCAAATGGATATGAGAGCGCACCGCCTCCCAAACGGCCGCTGCGGCGCCGCTTTTGGGCTTAGGCCGTCGGCTCAACCGGAACACGATCGCTTGCAGCGTTCTGCAGGGATGACGGAATATACTCATGGTCAGCGATGGCTCAAGTTGTTCGAAGTCCGAAGACATACGACGCTGTGATCGTCGGTTCGGGGGCAGGCGGTGGGATGGCTGCCTATGTCCTGACCAAGGCGGGTGCGAAGTGTCTCATGCTTGAAGCGGGAGATTACTTCGATACGGCAAAAGACTCCAAAATGTTTATCTGGCCCTATGAGGCTCCTCATAGAGGTGCAGCGACCCCGGAAAAACCGATGGGTTCTTCGATCCGGGACTTGGCGGCTGGAATATTCCCGGAGAGCCTTACACTAATGCGGCGGGTAGCGAGTGGAGCTGGTGGCGCACTAGTGCTCTCGGCGGCCGTACGAATCACTGGGGCAGAATCTCGCTGCGCATGGGACCTTATGACTTTAAGCCCTACAGCCGGGACGGTAAAAGTTTTGATTGGCCAATCACCTACGACGATCTCGCTCTTTACTACGACAAGACTGAGGAATTGATCGGCGTTCACGGCTCAATCGAAAATCTCGAGAATACGCCGGATGGAAAATTTCAGCCGTCGCCGCGGCCTCGCTGTTATGAGCTTGTCATCCAGCAGGCTTGCAAGAAACTAAATATTCCGTGTATTCCAGCGCGGCGATCGGTTTTGACTAGACCCTTGAATGGGCGTCCGGCTTGCCACCATTGCGGACAATGCGGCCGCGGTTGCGCCACTTCATGGAACTTTTCGTCTCCCACTGTGTTGATTCCGCCCGCGATGGCGACCGGAAACTTGGAATTACGTTGCAATGCAATGGCTCGTGAGGTACTAGTTGGAGCGGATGGTCTGGCGAAGAGCGTCTCCTACATAGACAAGAACACACTCAAGGAGGTCCAGGTTTTTGGAAAGATCATAGTTCTGGCGGCCAGCAATTGCGAGACGACGCGTCTATTGCTGAATTCTAAGAGCCGCATGCACCCGAATGGCATCGCAAATTCCAATGGACTGGTCGGAAAAGTATTTGATGGACACCGTGGGAGCTGATGGCTCGACCGGGTTCTTTGAAAGCATGATGGACCTGCCCCCGCACGATGACGACGGGCTGGGAGGATTCCATCTCTACATGCCGTGGTGGAACTACCAGAAACAGGCGAATAACCAGATGCCCTTTGCGCGTGGATATCACATCGAGATGGGCGGCGGCCGTCACATGCCGTCCATGGGTGTGCTGCGTGGATCACATGAGTTTCTGGGCGGTGGTTATGGCTTGAACTTAAAGCAGGGTTGCCGAAAGCTTTACGGTGCGTTTGTGAGCTTCTCGTGTCGAGGTGAAATGATTCCGAACGCACAGAGTTACTGCGAAATTGACAAGAATGTCGTCGATGAATGGGGCATTCCAGTTCTGAAATTCCATTTCAAATGGAGCGAAGACGAGATCCTGATGGCGAAGCACGCCAGAGAGACGTTTCGAGAGATTATCGAAGCCGCCGGTGGAAAGCCTCTCGGACATTACGGGCCGGAAAACAATTGGGGTATCTCAATCGGCGGCAAAATCATTCATGAGGTTGGCGCAGCTCGGATGGGGTCCGATCCAAAGAGTTCGGCGTTGAATACGCATTGCCAGGCGTGGGATTGCAAAAATTTGTTTTGTCACGGATGGTGCGCCGTTTGTTAGCAATGCCGACAAGAATCCGACTCTAAGCATATTGGCGTTAGCCTGGCGAACCTCAGAGTATGCGATTGACCAGGTGAACAAACATGACGTCTGAGAGGGCTGGAATGAGAAGCAAAGAAACAGAAGGTTCTCTAAATCGGCGTGACTTGCTACGGGTCGCGGGCGTAGCCCCCGCGGCTTTGATTCCAATCGAGAAGGCCGCTGGGGCGACATCGCAAGTTTACGTGCCAAAGCTGTTCAACGCTCACGATTAAAAAACCCTTTGCCTGTTGAGCGATCTGATAATTCCGGCGGATGAACGTAGTGGGAGCGCCACGCAAGCCAACGTTCCGGAAGTAATCGACGACTGGCTGAACGTACGGGGCGGGTCGGCGGCAACAGAAATAATCGGTGGTATGCGCTGGTTGGACATGCAGTGCAACCGACTTTATGGTCACGATTTGATAGACTGCGCCGTCGATCAGCAACACGAGATTCTAGATCGAATTGCGTATCCGAAAAAGGCGGCTCTGGAGGACTCACAGGCGGTCGCGTTCTTTAATGAGCTTCGTGATCTTGTAGTTGGAAGCTTCTATTCGAGCAAAATCGGTATCAAAGACATCGGTTACGTCGGCAATCGAATGGTGCCGGATTGGAACGGCTGCCCAGAATCAGTTGTCTCGAAGTTAGGAGTTAGTTACACAGAGGTCAAGTAAATCGTTGGTTACCCGTTACCCGTGGGGTAGTTCTAAGATTGATGTTGCGGAAGTGGATCTCCGCTCTCTCCGATTCCAGGAAGAGATGACCTTTCCTCTGCGTGGAGTGACTGATCCCATTCACGAAGCTGTATTTACGAGGGGAGTCAAAGATCCCCGACAACCAGGCCTCAACCGCAAATCCCAGCAGTGCTAGTGTGCTTCTGTGACCTTCTTTGAAAGTCTGTTAGTGCTCCTGCTCGCGGCAATTGTGTTGCTGCAGATTTCGCTCCCTTTTGCTTCCGTATCCTGCGATGCTGGTGACGGCCGGGTAGCTGTGGCGCTGATTCCCGGACCACCGACCATCTCATTCGAACCTGAGACGCCATTAGGTCTGTTCATGGCGCCCGTTGTCATCGATGCTGCCTATGATTGCCCGATTGGCGCTGTGCGGCGCATGCGACGTCAGTTGATTATATTTGCTGTTTTTGCGGTGGTAGCGACAACGGCACTGGTGGCCTTGATCGGATGGAAACTAATCGGGCTTCCAGTCGCGGCTGCCGTCGCTCTTGGTGCGATTGTGGCGCCCCGGATGCAGCAGTAGCAACGGCTGTACTCAAGGCTGTCTCCATTCCGAGAGACGCCGATGCTGTCCTCAAAGGCGAGAGCCTGTTCAACTACGCGACGGCGCTGCTGCTCTTCAGCGGTGCCTTGGTAGTGCTGCCGAGTGGTGCTCTCACTGATGGCGTGGGACTCCGCATAGCACTTGCCGTTTCGGGAGGTCTACTGTTCAATATCGTTTGTGCACTGTTTTTCAGACGGGTTAACCGGTTTGTGAGCAACACGCTAAGCGGCAATCTTCTTCGATTTATCGTTGCCTATCTGATCTGGATCTCTGCGACGCATTTGATTTTGTCGCCGTCCGCGTGGCGCATCACACTGGAGCCGCGCCAGCTTTCCTCCCGGTCCAGTTGATAACCCTGATGCGCAGCGTAGGCGCGAAGGTCAATGTTGCTTTTGAAGCTCTAATTCCGAATCCATCACCCAGCTTTTTTTCTTTTCCTACTCTCCACGCCTCTTCAATCCTGGTTTGCCGGCAGCTTCTCGGCCGAGCCAATGTTGACGCCGGGAATGTTTAGCCAGTGGTATTGTTCTTTGACCATACGCCTTCCTGCACAACCATGTCGGCCAAATGGTATCCATCGATTTATTTACCGTGCCGACAATCACCATGAGAGTGCTGTTCGTATTGATCGTCCTGGAACACGATCGTCGCAAAGTGCTGCATTTCAATGTGACTGAGCATCCGACCGGGGCTTGGACGGCGCAACATATCGTAGAGGCGTTCGCAGACCGAGAGGATGCCCGTTATCTTATCCGCGATCGCGACAGCAGGTACAGTGCTGAGGTTCGACTGCGAATCAAGTCGCTGGGCATCGAGGAGATTCTGACAGCACCGCAAAGCCCCTGGCAGAATCCATACGCCGAGCGATTAATCGGCTCGATTCAAAGGGAGTGTCTGAACCAGACATCATCCTAAACGCTCGCCATCTCAAGAGCACATTGTCTTCTTATTTCCGCTACTACCACGAATCGAGAACCCACTGGAGCCTCGCCAAGCAGTGTCCGTTTCCTCGAGCGGCGTTGGAGGTTGGAAAGATTGTCGCAATTCCACAACTCGGCGGCCTTCATCACCGATATGAACGTACTGCAGCATGGCAACTCTTGTCCGGATCGATTATTGGCGAACAACAGGTTCGACCTGAGCGGTAAGCCGCTCGCGCAAGTGTCGGACAACGAAATTTGTTGTTAGAGAATGAGCTTATTTCAATGCGAATGACGAACTACCCCCAATATTGCGGTTTGAATCTCGGGCCATCGACTCCATACCAGATATCGTCCAAGTTGATACAGATCATGGGACTTCGCTCCGAGATCATCGTCGAGTGTGGCGGTTTTGTTGAAAGCGTTTAAACCAGCGGTAATTTCATTCCGGACTACCTCCTCCGATGCACCGCGGTATCGAGTCATGTCCTGGATTGTCCGACTGCTAGATTGCACCTGCTTGGCTATTTGGCTCGGACTGAAGCGAATAATCGGCACGCCTTCCGCAACTTTCGTTGCAGCAACTGCCGCTGAGTTGGTATAAATAATATCGATCACCCGGCCAAATTCAGCCAGGAAACTGCCACTAAAATCTTCGCGGAACGGAGCGCCAGCATCAGACGCAAGAATGAGATCGACTTTCCAGTTCCGCTGGTCGCCGTCTTGGGCCGTCTGCGACAATCGGTGCCGTTCGATCAGCAGGCTAACACCGGAGTTGTCAAAAATACCTCCATCGGCGAGTTTCAGCCGTCGGTTTTCATGTTCGAACGTCAATGCGGGCAGTGCCCCGGGAAACGCTCCAGATGCGGCCACCAGTGACGCTAAGTGTTCGTGGTAAGGAAAGCTTTTCGAATCTAGACCGACGAATCTGCTGCGATTGGAGACCGTCTGAAGGTTACCTACACTCGATGCAGCCAAAGTAGTTACTGTGTGCATCCCGTAAACTCGCATGTAGCTGAGAAATGGGAAACTTGAGCAGGTCCTCTCCAACCGCGGTTTTGTCTGCGTTCTGCGCATTTCTCGCCGCTTCCTTGCGCAGCCGAGCCGCCCTGCAAATCGAAATCCTCGCGCTCCGTCATCAACTCAACGTGCTTCAGCGATCCGTCAAACGCCCACGCTTGAGCACGGTCGATCGCTGGCTTTGGGTGCGTTTATCTCGGAACTGGTCCGCGTGGCGAGCGGCTCTCAAACTTTTAAAACCGGCCACCGTCATCGGTTGGCATTACCAAGGCTTCCGACTCTTCTGGACTTGGAAATGCCGTCATGGTCGGCCCGGACGACCGGCTGTCTCCTTGGAAGTTCGCCAACTCATTCGCCGCATGAGCCGGGAGAATTCACTCTGGGGAGCCCCAAAGATTCACGGCGAGTTGCTCAAACTCGGCTTCGACATCAGCGAAGCCAGCGTGAGTAAATATCTTGTGCGCCGCAAAGGACCACCGTCGCAATCGTGGAGGGCGTTTTTAGAGAACCATGTGAAGAGCTTAGTATCCGTGGACTTCTTCATGGTTCCCACGATTCGCTTCCAAATCCTTTATGTCTTTCTCGTGATGGCGCATGACCGCCGGCGCATTGTGCACTTTGCCGTGACGCAACATCCGACGGCCGAATGGACTGCACACCAACTACGCGAAGCCTTTCCTTGGGACACAGCGCCGCGCTTTCTGTTGCGCGATCGCGACCGTATTTTTGGACAGGAGTTTTGCAGCAGCTGAAGGCGATGAGCATCAGGCAAGTATTATCCACACCGAATGCACCCAGGCAGCGTGCCTACATAGAGCGCTTGATCGGCACCATTCGTCGCGAATGCCCGGATCACGTCATCGTGATCAACGAGAGTAGCCTTCGCCGCCATCTAGCCGCGTTCAGCGATTATTATCATCGGACTCGCACGCATTTGAGCCTCGAAAAGGACACGCCGGACAAACGTCCGATCCAACCAGCGAGTGCAGGCAAGATTGTGGCGATCCCCGAGGTCGGTGGACTGCATCATCGCTACGAACGTCGCGCCGCGTAAAGGAGTGCCTGGAAGGCACTCTGCATGTTCCCTTTGGCAGTGGTGCGTTCGTTGTTCGACCTGACTCCGCGAAAACTGGTCGTCACGTTTCTTCAGCACAGTTTGCCTCGCCCAAAACACACCGAAACACGATAACGATTTTCAGTTTTTCGCGATCATCGGTTTTACACATCCATGGCGGCTCAGAGCAACCCAAAACCAACTCATTGAAAAAGATGCTTTGCCCGAATTTACGGGAAGCACAGTCCGCCGCGCGGTCGGCTTCGTTCTAACGGCGAAGGGTAGATCTACCCTCGCGACACCTCGCGACGCATCGCCGCGGAATCATTTCTGTTCGCTTTGCCGAGAAGGCTTTCCATCGTTGCTCGTACGCCCGGGCGCAACGCTTGGCTTATCCGCCTGAAGGCGGAATCGGCTGGGCCTTGGTGGCGATTCAGGGTGGGAGGGCGATCCCGATCCTTTCCAGCCAGGTTCGCATCACTTGAAGCCAGACCTAGTGTCGCTGAACAATAACGCGCCCATGCAAGCGGGCTGCAAGCGCGCGCTCGCTGAAACCCGAAAGCTCCCCCCTCGCATCGCTGATTTCGGTGATTCGCCCGGACGGAGACCCGAGGTCGCAAAGCTAAACTAAGTAGACATTCGTATGGTTCTACCCTCATGCGATGACGTGAGGAAAGCGCTCGACTCGGTATTAAGGAGTCGAGCTTTCGCTCGCGCCGAGCAGCTTCGCCATCTGCTGCAGTACGTCGTCGAAGCGACGACCGATGGGCGCGCAAGCACATTGAAAGAAACGACGATAGGTGTCGACGTCTTCGATCTCTCCACCGATTTCGATCCCAAACGTGATCCAGTTGTGCGGATGGCTATGCGACGATTGCGGGACCGGCTGCAGAGGTATTACACCTACGAAGGCCAGACGGATCCGGTTCTGATCTCACTAGAACCGGGTAGTTACATTCCTCGGTTTCTGCCGCACCGCCATGAGCAGCAACAGCGAGTGCCTATTGCAGTATTGCCGTTTGACAGCCTGGACGAAGGTACAGGTCAGGACAACCGTGGCGTTCTTCTTCGGGAAGCACTTCTTACGCGATTGGCCGAGAACAAGATTTTTCGGCTGATCGGAAATGAAACGCCGCAATCATTCTGGGCGAGTTCGGATCTCGCCAGCATTGCCCGGCAGTTACAAGTTCGCTTCATAGTTAGGGGCGCCTGTTTTGCTGGCGCCGAGACCATTCGGGTGTTCACAGAGCTGTTCTGTCCTCAAACGGAGGAGTCTGTGTGGTCCGGTGATCACGAGCAGGATGCTTCGCGGGAAATTTGGACTGTCCAAAACGACATAGCTTTCGATCTGGAGAAGCAAGCGCTGGCCCTGGAGGGGCGTCAACAGGCTCCACTGGCCGAACCGCTTCCGGATACGGGAGTTCACCGCCTGATGCTTCAGGGTCGGCATTATCTGCTTCGGAACAACAGCGAATCGACTAAGAAAGCGCAGCAATGCTTTGCAGCTGTGCTCGATAAGCAGCCGCAATCCGCTAAAGCTTGGGCAGCACTGTCCATTACTTACAGCCTGACGGCGATGTACCATCTGGCACCCGCCGATTTGGCGTGGGAGAAGGCCGAAGAGGCGGCGAAGAAGGCTCTCGCTCTCGGCCCGATGGTGTCCGAGTGCCACATCGCAATGGGGTTCTTCCTAGCCTTTAGAAGATTTGAGCCGGCCGCTGCGGAAAAGCACTTTCGACGGGCGCAAGAGGCGAACTCGACCGATATCCTTTTACCGCTCATGCACGCTATGGCCTGTCTTGGTCCTCTAGGAAAGCTACACGAGGCTGAAGACGAGCTTGAAACGGTGCTGTCGAGCGATCCGCTGAATCCCAAAGCGTTACAGATGATGACAGTGATTTTGTATTTTCAGAGGCGATATCAAACGGCCATAGAAGTAGGCTATTCGGCGTTGGACATCTTACCTGGAAGCGCAGTGGCGTCACTCATCATTGCAACTTGTCACGATCGACTCGGGCAGCGAGAAGAAGCACTGAAATGCTACCGCAAATGCAACGACTTGTTGCCGTTTATGCGGTCCTTGAGGTGGTCAGCGGTGATAGCCGCAATCTACAAAGGCCGAAGTAAGTGGGTCAGACCGATCCTGCTCGCGATCGCGAAGATATTGCATTCTTCCCCGAGCGCACCGTCCACGATGGTTGCGGACCTCTTAATCCGGATCGGGGAGCGGGAGTTGGCTATTGACTGGATTGAGAAGGCTTTCCGGGAACGAGCGTTCCGTGCACTCTACCTGGGTGTCGATCCAGCATTCGACGCTGTCCGATCAGATCCTCGCTGCATGCGACTGCTTGAGCATCTTCGTGGTTCGATCGAAAGCACGGGCGGCGCAGACGTCGACTCGCAATCCCGGCACGCGTGAGGAAGGCCGAACCTTACTCGCTGATAAGCACCCAAGTGACGAGAGGGAGGATCGCGATAATAGCGACGGATCCCCCTCGTCCCGGGAGTTAGAAATCTGCTCAGGAAGGCGCTCTCAGCCTACTTACTCTTTTGTGTCAGATTCTTCGGATTCGTTCTCAGGGAATAAAAGAGGTCGCACCGGACCGGGTGTCAGCTTGACGAGCATGCCCTCCGCGCCGGGCAAGTACATGCTGCCGTGGTACCCGGGCTGGACCGCGCTGCCCTGCGTCATGTTCGGGACCGACTCGGAGCGGGCGAGCTCCTGGCCCGTGCGCGCATCGCGCCAGACCACCGTTTCGGTGGAGTTGACGCCGGGGATCTCGGTAGTGGGAATGTCGGTGCCCACCCAGACGCGGTGCTCCTTTCCGCCGATGAGGGTCGCCCACTCGGTCGTGGTCTGGGTCTGTTTCCAGACGGTCGTGATGCCCGACTCGGTGATGCGGAATGCGGCCACCTTCCGGGCGAGCGTCTCCACGCCGTAGAAGAGGCCGTTCTCGGGGTCGGCCTCAAGCGACATATCGGCCCAGCTGACGGCCGGCGCAAACACCGCCGCCAGTTCGGGAGCCACCGGGTCGTCCATGTACGGCTGCGCTGACAAGTACATCGACGCGTCGCCCTGGTTGATGGCGAACACCGTCAGGAAGCCGGTCGCAGGGGCGGTGTTTGTCGCGCCGACGATCCAATCGTTCATGACGATCAGCGAACCGCCGGGCGTCTGGCCGGTGTGGGTGACCGTCGGCGGGTTCCATGATGTGTCGAGGGTGAACACGCCGTTCCTTACGGAGTAACGCACCGCACTGGAGGTGTTCTCCAGCAGGTACACGTAGTCCACGCCACGGTAGCGACTAATGGTGGGCCGGGCACCCGCGAATGCGGGCAGGGGGATGTAGTCGATGACCTGCATGGTCTTCGGATTGACCGAGATCAGGTTGGACGCCGGAACGTTTTGGGCGTCTTTGCATTTGAGGACCGCCGACGGCCCATTCTCGATACACCCAGCCACTCGGTACAGTGACTTCACGATGATCGTCCCGTCCGGCAGCGCGTTGAGGCCGTTGTACGAGGTGTTGACCGCGTCGTCGGTCAGATTCTGGTCATACGTGGGCGGCGTGTTGGGGTAGTTGTTGCGCATGTGGACCAGCGTCGGCAGCTTGAGCGTCGCGATGACGTGCCCGTCGGCCGGATCGACCTTGAAGATGCGGTAACCGGAGACGACGTAGATGTAGCCGTCGTTCTCGATCGCCATCGCGCCCGGGTAATCCCACTCCCCCGTCTCGACGGTGTTCAGCATCTGCGTGTACCAGAGCGTCGCGAGCGTGTCTGGGTCGACCTTCGCCACGAACGGGCCGATCGAGTTCTCGACATCGCCGTAGCTGCCGCCCTGGATGAACGCCGCGTTCGGATTGAGGTACGACATGTTGTAGCCGGAGGGGTACGCGCCCTGGGCGGAGCGGACCACCGCGACCGTGTTCGGCTTGTGGAAGGAGCCGCGGAAGTGCGCCCGTGAGAACACGTGCGAGCGCCCCGAATCATAGTGTTCGAAGGCCTGGAGCGACGGGAACCAAGGGGGATTGCTGCCCCTCTCCACGTCAGAAGGTGTTGTCATTGAGCTGAGGTTGGGAACCGAGAGCGCTAGACAGACCAGTGCGGCTGCACTGGCGATGGCCGTCGTCACAATCCGGGTAAAACGAGTTTGCTTGGTCCCAATCTTTATTTGAGGTTCGAGGTAGGGGCACTTGTGACTGTGCCGATAATTTTTCAAGAAGTCTCTAGGTTTCATGCTGTTCACCCTTACTCAGCCCAGCTTAGGTGGGTTTCGGCGTAACAGGAAGACTTTAGGGGTAACAAGTTTACCCCTGAGCGATCGCCGCAAGGACGAACTTCCGCAATTAGCCCCTCTGCTGCGAGGGTGCTCCTCCGCTCCCGGTTGACTGAGCCTGAGCCGTTCCTATGCGGGTGCGCCCAAGTTTCCCAACAGAGTCGGCGAGAAAGGCATGCCATCGTATTGCGTACCCCGGGAAATGAAAGAAGGGGCCTGCATCGCTGCAAGACCCCTTATGACCTGCGCGCCCGGCAGGATTTGAACCACGACCGCCAGGTTCGTCGCGGTGAACTTAAGTGGCTTAGTGGACCACCTCGATCAGGGCGGGCGGTATGTAGCTCTCAGGCAACGCCTCACCACACGCTTGGGTAGTACACGGTAGGATCGACGGCGGTTCGTTTCCTGGCGTCGGATAGTACATGCGAAGCGTCAACTGGAAGGTCGGGCTCACCTGGGTGTTGGGGTAGAGCGTGCTGTAGTAGGCCGTGGATGGCGTTGGAATCCAGTTCGACGCAGGTGCACCGCAAGGCAGCGTTGGGCCGAACCACATCGTCAGCGACCCATCGCCGTTCCTAACCAATTGGTCGGCGGCGAGTTGTGACGATCCAAGCTGAGTGACCGGCTTGACCATTCCGTACTTGAGCGCGCCGGCCGCAGCTGGCGATAGCAGGTGCACGATAGGGCCGGGCTGGCCGCCGACGCCCTGGATCGGGACATTGCCGGACGACAGTGTCTGGAGCCACTGCGTAGAGATCTGGAAGGTGTATGTGGTGTTGTTAGTATTCGGTGTGGGTATGCTTGCCACGTAATAGACTTTGTTGGGCGTCAAGCCGTAAGCGGCCGCGCTCCCGCCGAACAGGATCGGGGTGCTCGCGACGAGCGTTCCCCAGTTCGGAGCCGTCACCGTAATGGAATTCGTCGCGGTCTCGACCGAGAGAACGGCCGTATCCGCGGTCGAGTAGCTAGTGTTCAGCACACTGGTTTGGGCGATGAACGGCGCCGCGCCTTGCGTTGGATCCGTTGCGTAGACGTGGATCGACCAGAAGCCTTTCGGGTTGCCGCTGCTGTCGCTGACCATCGGCGGGTAGATTCCGTCGACTGGCAGTGTCGGATTGGAGGGTGCCGGTGGCATGAACGTGAGCTTATACGTGTGGTTCCCATCGAGCAAAGGATTGCCGATCAAGGTTGGATAAACCGCGTCCATCGCGACATTGGCGACGCCGCCCTCCACGACGATCAGCGAGCGATAAAGGTATCCCTTGGCATTGTTCGGATACGTCCCGACGAGGTCGTTCAGGATTGTCCAGTAGTTGGTGCTCGGGGCCGCGGCGGCGTTTGCGATGAATTGCTGCAGAATCTGCTGCCCCAATTCATAACCGGCTTGCAGGGCATCGAGCTGCGCACTGCCCCAGTCGGCCGGAATACGGAAACCCTTGTCGGTGAGGCCGATCGGCGCGAACGAATCGAGTTTCGCCTTCTGGCCATAAGACGGAACGAGATAGGTGGTTGTGGCCCCATACTGCGGAACCATCCAAGGGGGGAGATCGGTCAAATCCGTGCCGGATAATCCGGTGCCGCGGTTGGGTACCGGATTGGTCGCCAGGGCATCGCCGAGTTGAGTGAAGAAAGAGACCGCGTCGGTCGGCGCGTTCTGGTAGGACGCGGCTTGGTTAATTTGGTCCTGAGTCGGCGGCGGCAGGACGTAGTTTGCCGGGTAGACCGGGTGATTACCGTTCTGCTCGAACTCCTCGAGCGTATTCAAGACAAATTTCTCCACGGAGCTGTTCACGACATTCGGCACCGAAGTCGGGTCCGAAGCACCGATCAAGGTATTGGCGAGAACGCGAATCAAGAACCAGTTGACATTCGTGTCGGAAGCCATGACCGGGTACTCGTACCCGTGGATCTTCGCGGTCTGCTTGTTGGCATACCGAGATTTGGGTCCCACCAGGAGATACGACGTCGTCTCGTCGGAAGGGGTAGTTCGCGTCCCGATGCTTCCGATGCTATTGGCGTACGCATCGTAATAGCCGACGACGTAGTACTGATTCCTCGAGGGCGGCACCGTGAGGACTAGTTCTGGGCTCCGATCGAAGTTGACGAATCCGCTGATGTAAAGAACCGATGCGTCCCCCGCGTTGGTGGCGTCATTGTTCCACGCCGCGGGAACTACGCTGTACTTGAACGCGTTGAACGGCGCGCCGATGATCGTATTGTAGTTCGAAAATCGCTCGATGTACTCCGGACCGAGACCCCACACATAGGCATCGGCCGCGAGAGCTTTGATGCTCGCGGGATTGCTGGCAGAACCCGCCGCAACCATTGACTGAGCCTGAGCCGTTAACGTGCGGCCGGTCCCGAATAGCGCGAGCAAGACCGCCGCCGATACAAAATTTCTGCACTTCATATGTAGTTTTTGAAGCCTCCTAGTAGGGCAAGCCAAGAAAATAGGTGAAGTGCCAACAAATTTCGAGAAGTCTCTAGAGCTCCGTTTCACGTTGTTCTCCCCCTTACTCAGCCCAGCTTAGATGGGTTTCGGCGTAACAGGAAGACCTGAGGGGTAACCAGTTTACCCCTGAGGCGCACCGCATCGTCGGCGGCAAGCTCGAATTTGGGAATCCCCGGCACCTCCAAGCGGTGCTGCTGGTCGAGTTGTGCGAGGAAGCACGCGGCAAGTTCCGGCTCGAAGGCCCGTTGCTTGAGCGGTAGCGGCCTAGATTCGATCCGAGGCCCCCGGACGACACAGCGAGGGCCAGTCGCATGCCGCGTTCTTTCTAGAACGTTTCTGAGCGGCGGCGCATTTCACCGGATCTATCCGCATGCCACGCAGCAAGCATTTTTAGAAGCGCATGAGGTGGCCTTCCATTATTTCGGGGGTACATTCGAACTGCTGCGCTATGACAACTTATCGAGTGCCGTGAAGAAGGTCCTACGCGGACAGCGGCGGGAGGAGAACGAACGATTCATTGCTTTCCGCTCGCACTGGGGATTCCAAAGCGATTTCTGCAATCCGGCACGGGGCAACGAAAAGGGCGGTGTGGAGGGCGAACAGGGCTACTTTCGGCGGAACCATCCGGTTCCGCTACCGCAGGCGCGCGATCTGGAACAGCTGAACGAACTGCTGCGCGAAGGCAGTACGGAAGAAGAGCAACGCGTGATTGCGGGCCGTGTCCAGTCTATCGGCGCAGCCATGACGATCGAACGTGAGCATCTGCGACCGCTGGCCGAAGAAGGATTCGATCTGGCGGCGTTATCGTTTCCGATCGTCAACAGCAGCGGCACTGTCAACGTGTTGACGAACTTCTACTCGACGCCGCTAACGCCGGGAACCAGAGTGGAAGCAAAAGCTTACGCAGCCTATGTGGAGATTTGGCGCGAAGGCCGGTGCGTGGCTCGGCATGAGCGATGTTTCAGCCGGCAGCAGAAGGTACTGAACCTTGAGCATTACTTTGGATGTGCTGGCCAAGAAACCGGGAGCACTGGCGGGGTCGATGCCGCTGGAACAGTCGCGCGCGCAAGGTCGCTGGCCGGAAAGCTTCGACAGCTTCTGGGAGAAGCTGCAGCAACGGCGTGGGCGACAGGATGGCACGCGAGCCATGATTGAGGTCCTACTGCTAGGCCGCCAACACGGTTACGACGCGATGCGGCGGGCCATCGAACAGGCTCTGACACTCGGCGGGTCGGATGTGGCGGTGATTCGCTACCTGCTGGAGATGGAGCGGATCGAGCAACGCACTCCAGTGCTGGCGCTCGAGGTCGGGTGGCTCGACCGCTACGAGAGACCACTGCCGAACCTGCAGGACTACGACCGGCTGCTGGCGGCGCGGGGCACAGCGGAGAGAATCCAATGAGCGCCAAAGCAGCGCTGGAAGAAGCTTCTATCAAGCAGTGGTGCAAACGACTGCATCTACCGACGATGGCCGGCCAATGCGCGGTTGGCCGAGCAAGCGGCGAAGGAGAAATAGAGCCATCTTACTTACGTGGATGTATTGCTGGAAGCCGAAGTGGAAAAACGGGAGCGGAATGTAGTCAAACGACGATTGAAAGAAGCTCACTTCTCAAAAGTGAAGACACTGGAGGAATTCGACTTTGAAGCCGCTTCGCATATCTCCTCGGCACGGCTCCGCAAGTTGGCTGAAGGCGAGTACGTGAGTCGGACTGAACCAGTGATTTTCATCGGTGAGACTGGGACCGGGAAGACTCATCTAGCCACCGCACTAGGGGTAGCAGCTTGTCAGCAACGCCGGCGCGTGCGGTTCGCCACAACCGCCGAACTGGTGAACGAGCTCAACGAAGCACGACAAAAGACTGAGGTTAGTCGGGCGGTTAACCGTTGGAGCCGTTACGAGCTGATCGTGCTGGATGAGATGTGTTACGTAGCGACGCCCGATGCAGCCGCCGAGTTGCTGTTTCAGGTGATTGCCAGGCGGGCGGAACGGGCGGCAGTGATTATTACGACGAATTTACCGTTTTCCGAATGGACAACGATGATTCCCAACGCGCGGCTCTGCAAGGCGATGGTGGATCGCTTAACGGATCGCGCGCACATTATTGAAACCGGAACCGAGAGCTATCGATTCCGCAGAACCCTGGCTAAAAGCAAGGGAGCAAAGGCATGAAAGATGTGAAACCACAGCAGTGGCCAAGCCCACTCGAGGTGGCCGTGATGGAGGAAGCTCAGAAACTATAAAACAATCAAAATCCTCAAAAAGTCAGTTTTCCACAGTTGGGCCCTCGCCAGACGCGCTACAACGAATTCTGACGAGCCGTCTAATGATGTTGTATCCCCACAAAGTGGGGTGCCGCAGTCAATATTCTGATCCGCACTCTTGGTGGCGGCGGCCTTCGCTTCGCCCTTGACGCGCCGCCAAAACGCGGCGCAGGGCTCCGCTTCGGCCACCGCCACCAAGAGCCGCAAAGAGCTAGTAAAACATTTGGTCTTACAGGGGGCCAAATGAAAGTATCATAGTGGCCCAAATGAAAATGAAGTTGACAAACGCACCAGACTTCCATGTAGTCGATTGTCAAGAGAAAACACACTGCTGCTGACGCGCTTCGAGGAGCGCGCAAGATCTCCTTGCCAAATACCCGCAGTTCGCACGTGGGCCTCGCGGCCGTGGTTCCTGCCTTTTGCAGAACCAGACATCCTTTGCTGTCTCAGACCGTTGCCGGCCGTCACAGGTGATTGAGTTTGTGTTCGCTGCCAGTCCCGAAACGACTCGCAGTGAGCCTCAGGAGATGCCTTCGCTCAGTCGCGTAGCTGCAGGACCTGGCAGCCTACTCGCCGTGGATCTTGTGTCTTTTCTCTTGCGGTGAGCGGTTACGCTACCGCACTCCTGAAGTCTTCCGCCGGTCCGAATGGGCGCCGCTCGCAATCCACAGCGAGCAAATACGCCACCAACTTGCGCCACAGCCAATGTGGCGCGATTGGAGTTGCCCTTCTGCTTTTCCTTTTCGTAAACCAAAGCCAATTCGTGATTCACTTGAGGCGCAAACTTGGCCGCTTCTACCAATACGCTCTGAATATGCTTGTTTCGCTGTTTCGAGATGGGCGTTCGAAGAACTTTATCTGCTGAACTCCTCTCGTCGCCACAAAGCCCGCGGTAGCTAATCGCTTGTTTCACCAAGTGGAATCGAGATACATCGTCCATCTCCAGCACCCAGGTGAGCGCCGTGATCACACCAATCCCAGGTATCGTTTTCAAGTTCTTGATCCTTTCCACCGATACTGGATCGCGTTCGAGGAAACGAATTAACGCGGTTTCCGTCTTGTGCAACCGGGTAATCATTTCGTGGCTCAACCGCAGGAATGGGCGGATACTCTCGCTGACCTCTTTGGCCGTCAGCAGCTCACGGAAATACTTCACCTGGTGTAAACGCTGTTTGTTGTACGTCACGCCAGTTTCCAACAGCAATCCCGAAACTCGATTCTTCATCTGCACCATCTGTCGAACCAGCAGATGCCGATAGCGCAACGTGCGCCGCCGGTCCCGGATCGCTGCCGGTGCCATGTGGCACTCCGGCAGAAAGTCACAACACAAGCAGTCTGCAATCTTGCTGGCATCGATTCTGTCGTTCTTCTTCTTTGCCAGCGCGATCGCACGCAGCATCAGTGGATGAGCCACCTTTACCTGTGCTGCATGCGGAAGCAGATGATCATAAACCCAACCTGTGAAGATACTGGCTTCTATAGCGACGGTCCATGGCTGAGGAAGAGTCTTCATCCAGCTATCCAGCTCAGTACGCGTCGCTGCGATCGTCCCTCGTTGTTGAGTGTGACCAGTGACATCCTTTACGCAATAGCTGATTGTCTTCTTGTGAACGTCGCCTCCGATGTAATAGATATGTCTGTTGAGGAGCCTCCGTGGTTGTTCTCTGAATCAACATGCCGTTGAGTTCAGCCTTTTGTACACCACGCGCTCCTCGCTCGACTTACATTCAAACAATACGTGAGTAGCCATCGCTGCACACAGCCGACTTCGGGTCCGTAAGTCAAGGTGGATTCAAAACTTCGGTGGCGCGTTTTGGATGAACCCGCCCACGAGGGTGACCGCTGCGCGCTCCCGTGCCTCAGCAGTGTTAGTTTTTGGGCAACCCGGTGGGAAAGTGGGGCGGCAGAGCAGCAGCCAAGACACGGTCGAGCGTTCGGTCGGGGAGGATGCGCGCCAGGCATGTGATCACTGCGGCATCGCGGCCGACGGTGTAACGAGTACACGGCTTGCGAGCCGTCACTGCCTTGACGATCACTTTGGCCGCGGCATCAGCGGACAGGCCTCACTTCTCGGTAACTGACGCGGCCTGCGCGTTGACAGCTTTCATGAGCCCGCCGTAGCACTGGCGTTGCTCAGGCGTCATGGTCGACACCAGTTCGCGGGCACTGGCAATCGCTCGGGTGAGCATTTCCGTACGCACGGCACCCGGTTCAATCACGACCACCTGGACCCCGAGTGGAGCGAGCTCACGTCGCAATGAGTCACTAGCCGCTTCGAGCGCGAACTTCGTGCCTGCGTACGGACCATAGGGGGGCATGGCGACCTTGCCGCCGACGGAGCTGATGTTGACCACGCGACCCTTGCTGCGGATCAGGGCCGGCAGCAGCGCCTGGATAAGGGCGACCTGGCCGAAGAGGTTCACCTCGAACATGCGTCGCCACTCGTCGATTGCAAAAGCCTCGATCGGCACGTTGGCCTGTACGGCGGCATTGTTTACCAGGACCCGCACTGCCCGGCCCTGCGGTTCCTCGTATACCCGCGCGGCGAGCGCCCCGATGGGTATTGACAAGTTAAGTAGGTGGTTGTCGGATACTGGATCGGTGTCGGTTCCGTCCTATAAACGCCACCGGTTCCCAGCTGAGATCATCGCCCACGCGGTGTGGCTGTATTACCGGTTCGCGCTCTCATTCCGGGACATCGAAGAAATGCTTGCCTCAAGGGGCGTAACGGTTAGTTATGAGAGGCGATTCGCTTGTGGTGCGCCAAATTCGGACCCGACTACGCCAGAAGGTTGCGGCAAAACAGACGGCGAGTGGGTCGGTGCTGGCATGTGGATGAAGTATTCATCCGCATCCGTGGGGTTCTGGTGCAAACTCGGCCAAAGAGTGCAGTCGCCGTGAAGATTATCCCAGAGGAGTATCAGGCCGCTAGAATAGCCGCCCAAATATCTGGGGCAGTTTTGGGTCTGCCCGGTAGCTTTCCCGTCTTAAACTGGTGCTTCCGAATCTTCTCTGCAAGCTCGATGCCGCTGATCGTGATCGCTGCTGTCTCGAATCGTTTGAATCCTAGCATCGGTCGTATCCGATGTTTGATTCGGCGATGATCCTGCTCCACAACATTGTTCAGGTACTTGCTGGAGCGTACCCGAACCCGGTGCGGCATGGCTCCCGCTGATTTTAGTTCGGCGATGGCACGATGTGAAGCCGCGTAAGCATCGAGTGTGATGACCCGTGGTCGGGTTTCATTACTCATGGCCTTACCGAAGAAGCGTTTGGCAGCTGCAACGTCTCGGTTTACGCTTAACAGAAAATCGACCGTACGGCCCTGCTTATCCACCGCTCGGTAGAGGTAAGTCCACTTTGCCAAAACGTTCTTTGACCAGGTGGCGGCTAACAATATCCGTATTTACTGGATTGATCCTGACGTTGCAACAGCCACGCAGCGCATCTTCACGGCCATCGCATGGATCCTTGCAGTGGTTGTCGCCTATCCCTACATACCAGGATCAGGTACAGACGCCTTCAAGGGCATTAGCGTGTTCGTAGGCCTCATGGTTTCTCTTGGCTCTACGGGGATCATCAACCAGGTGATGAGTGGCCTCTTCGTCGTATACTCCAAGGCACTCAGGACCGGCGAGTGGGTGCAAGTGAACGAAATCGAGGGCGAGGTGTTGGAGGTGGGGCTGCTCGCCGGTAAGGTCCGCACCATCGAGGGGCAAGAGGTAACAATTCCCAACTCTGTATTGGTCGGCACGGCGACCAAGAACTACACACGTTTAGGCTATCCCGACGGCATGATCGTCAGTAGTACGGTATCGATCGGTTATGATGCCCCGTGGCGCCAGGTGCATGCTCTCCTGCTCCTCGCCGCCGACCGCACACCCAATGTACGCAAGCAGCCCAAACCGTATGTGTTGCAGCGGCAGCTCTCCGACTTCTACGTGGCCTACTCGCTGATTGCGCGCATCGAAAGCGAAAAGCTGCGCATTGAGACGCTCTCGGAGTTGCATGCACATATTCAGGATGCTTTTAACGAAGCTGGAGTGCAGATCATGTCGCCGCATTTCATGATGCAGCCGGAAGGCAGCGTCGTCGTTCCACCATCAAAGTGGTATGGATCTGCTCCTGGCCCGCGCTCTGATGCGGCGAGTTTGCAGAAAACATCGGAGGTTCGCGGCAAAACAAATGACCAACGAGGAGATGATGAACGAGATCCCGAACTGGGGTCTGGAGAAGAAGCGGGCGCACATCTTCGGTAAGAATGGCCGTACGGTCGAAGAATTCGAACGAGTTGAGAAATAGGACGCTAAGATGGTGCCTTTCCATGAAGGACACGCAAGTTGTATGGCCGTCGACGTACATGACTGGAATGGTCAACCAGCAACTGCTGCTCCCAAACGAATACTTGGCCACCGAAAAACAGGATCCAAACATGACGTAGATTTCACTGGTATCCACACCCGACAGTCGGGAGTCTGATCGCGGACAATCATAATTCAGCCGTAATTTCAATTGTTTGAATGTATAGGTCTGTGATTTTCGTCCGTTCGTCCCGCTGCGCGGGCGACAACAACGAACATCAGAAATAGGAGGCATGATCAGACCTATGAACTACCTGGGACTTGATGTTCACAAACGCACGATCAGCTATTGTGTGCGCAGTTCCGATGGAACGATCTTGCAGGAAGGTTCCGTGACTGCCCTGCGAGAAGAATTGGATGAGCTGCTGGCCGAAGTACCCGCACCTTGTGTGGTGGGCCTCGAATCGACGCTGTTTACCGCATGGGTGTATGACCATCTGACGGCGAAAGGTATCTCCGTTAAGGTGGCGCATCCGGCGATGTTGAAGGGCGATCTTTGCGGGAAAGCGGAAGAATGACGAGATCGATGCCCGGAAACTCGCCGATCTTCTGCGGTGCAACTACTTCCCCGAATGCCACATGGCCAGCCGGGAGATCCGCGACCGCCGTCGGGTTTTACGATATCGAAACGTACTGGTGAGACAGAGCACTCAGACGAAGAACAAGATGGCCGCCATGCTCATGGAGACGGGTATTCCCTACAACAAGAAGAAACTGCACATCAGCAAGAAATACTTCGAAGACTTTCTCGATACCAAAGCTGCCGTTATGCCGGAGGGGCTTCCCGGGCTGCTTCGGCTAGGCCGAAACCTGATCGAGGTGTTACGCAGCATGAATCGCGACCTCGTGCGCATGCTGGAAACGGACTCCGTCCTGGCCGGACGCGTCGCTCGCCTGATGAGTATTCCGGGGGTTGGCATCATTTTAGCTTTGACATGGGCTTTGGAAATTGGTGACGTGGGGCGGTTCGCCTCTCAAAAGGCTGCCATCAGCTATTGCGGCTTGTGCGGCGCCGAGCAGAGTTCCGCCGGCAAATTGCAGAGAACACCGAGATCTCGAAGCAGCGGAACAAACACTTGCAGACCACTCTGATTGAAGCAGCCAAAGTGGCGCCGCGCTGGCATCCGGAGTTCGCATTGCTGTATGACCAACAAAAGCAAAAAGGCAACCACAACCGAGCCACGCTGGCCATCGCACGGAAGTTGGTTTCCTATCTACTAGCCGTGGATCGAGGAGGTCGCCTGTTTCTGCCGCGGCCCCCGTCTATGGGCCAAGTAGAACTCAGCGCGTGCTGAGCTGGTAAGCCGAAAATTTCCACAACCGTAACATCACCGGCCGGGCCTTGCCGATCGACGGACTAGGCACACGGAGCGCTGGCTCCCAAGACCTCCCTTAATTGTTTCAGGGCCGGCCGGTTGAACCACAACTCAATCATCGGTGAGGGTACAAACCCGAGACTGCAAATGGATGTCTGGTTCTGCTACAGCAGGAACCCAGGCCGTGAGGCCACAGCGATGTTACGTACACTGGAACGCAACCTTGAGCTCACCAACAGGAACTTGAACACGCCAGTTGTTCCGCAGATCCGCCCACGCGTTTTTGTTTGATACCAGACCCGTGCTCGTGGGCAAGGGTTCGCTACGCCGCATACAACGCGCCCTTGCCCTCTCCGCTCGGTTCCGATTTAACGACCGCGTTGGGCGGCTCCGACGCGAACAACTGGCGCAAGCGAATCAGCACGCCTCGAAAAAGAGGCCTTGACTGACGTCAAGCGTTTTTCGTTCTCGCTTTGATTTTAGGGCGTGCTGGGCTATCACCCGGCTGCCGCCGTTGCGTTATAGCGCGTCCCAGCGCGCCACTTTTCGGTGCAAAGTTATCGGGCGCTCACCTGAGTAGGCGATCACACGGTAAAACGCTCTGTTGGTCCTGCCTGAGAGGAAAGTAGGGATCTTCAGGCGGGGAGTTCTCCGTCTCCCCTTGACTTAGACCTATCATGGATGTCCGTCATCATGGGACGAGCCATTCCGCCGAACTGCCGGTTGTGCCAGATGTCGCTAAAGGCACGTTCAAATCGGCATCCACATCGTGAACGGTGGTGTTGCCGGACATGCCGGGCGCCAGCCGGCAGCAAAGTCTCGATTAGTGCGGGCACGCAGTGAGCTCCGCGGCCGTGTCGAGCGGCGGTGCGGCACCGCGAAACACATAATACCGCTCTCCAGTAAACAGACTCTTCCGGCCAGACCCGGCCATCAACACGCGAGCCGCTCGGTTTAGCGGGTCGTGGTCTCGATCTACCTGCCAAAGCTCCAGCTAAGGCCAGACGAGGTGCCGTAATCGCTCCCGGAGAAATGTGGCGGCGGCTTTGTGTCCCAGTTCCCGTAGAACGTGATTGTCCAGGATAGATCGCCGAAGAGCTTCACGAAATAGGACGCATTCGTATTAAAGCGCAACCGACCCGGATCAGAGAGAGCAGGAAAAAGGTTTGCGGTGACATTTAAATTCGTTTTGCTGAATCTGAAGAGATTCAAGTCCAGCGCAATCAGCCCGCTGACGACGTTTTGTGCCGGTTGCGGAACGTCTGACTGGTGATAGTCAGTGCTCTGCCAGGCTAAGCCCCCCATCAGGGTTATTCGCGACCGGTTCGTGTTCTTCAAGAATCGACCAATCCCGGCGCCCAGGGACGTTTGCAGCCGAATTCCTTGAACGGAGCTCTGCAGAAAGTCACCAAGGCCTTTGTAAAAATAGTTCTCCCATGGCAAGAGTTGGTAAGCGCTAGTCGAAAGCATGTTTCTGCTGGAAGTCGTTGCGCCGCTACTCGAGGACAAATTGGAAGCAAAGTTCGCCTGGCCTCCCCAACGATCTCTCTGATACGCCGTATCTAAACCAAGATTGTATTGGGCTGCGCTATTGCCTTTCGAATAGCTGCTGCCAAAGCTTACACCGCCGCTCAATCTCCTCCAGAATTCCTCCGAGGTTTGACGCACGTTGACAACTTCTGACTTGTTGATCTTGTCTATCTTGACTGCATTTTCCGCCTCTGCCGTCTCTACGATTTGAAGCTGCGTAACTTGGCTTACTTGCGTTTTGGCCGCGGTTGTGAGCTTACCCACAAGTACTGAACCATCCTGCGTCTTCACAATGAATAGCTGCTTACTCTCGACACGAGCTACTTTTGCCCACTCAATTGACAAATCACCGTCAGCGTAATCGAGTCCGAAATAAAGCACACCGGCTTCGAGCCGTTTAATCGTGCCCGTCAACCGGTCGCCGTTTGGCATGACGATGACGTCCGTTGATTCTCTTGCGATTAGAGGTGCAGGGACAACAAGGCCGAAAACGAGGGTAGCGGTTCGGGCGAAAATCCTCAGCTTGGCATTCAGTTCGAGAGCGGGGCGCCTCGCATGCATAATCCTCCCTCCTGGAAGAGTCTGCCGACACGGCAACGATGCTGCGTTTGAGCCTCGAGCTAGAAACTTTTCAGATTGAATCGACCGCGCTGACGCAAATTGGTCGGGAAAGTCTGAGATTCCATGTGACGTAATTCGCCCTATCTTGACGGTTATCAATGTCCGATTCCGGACCGCTCCTAAAAATGCGTTAAACCGATTTCCTTTTCCGGATTCCGATCATCGTTTGTTCGGCACGCGAACACGGCAGTACTAAACGGATGGAATTAATTGACTGGAAGGGCTCGTAGTCGAGCGACGAAAAGTGGATACACCAGGCGCGTCAACCATACACAACTGGGTGAACAGTCGTTTTGGGCGGCTCCAGCGGTCTATCGACGCTGGATTGTGATTTACTTGCCTATGTTGACACTAGGCCTCCTCGGAGACCTCGCATCTTGCTCCCGAGAGCCCTTGCCTGAATACTGTTTCGGTGGCTTCTATCATAGGTTCAGCGATTCATTTGGAATTGATGGCGGCCTACGTTTTGGAGTCACAAAGCACTCCCCGGAGATCGGCGCGACCATAGGTGTGGTCGTAGGACGGCGCCTTCGGAGCGACTCGCAGGGAGGAGCGCCAACCGTAAGCCGACACAAACCAGTGTTCAGCGCGCTCACCGGGCATGTTCATCAGTAAGTCCAGCATAGGTCATGTTCTCGCCCCATGGCCATTTCTAATCTTCGGGATACTGATGATTGTAGGCTGCGCAGTTGCTTGTCCCACGCTCGGAGCCGGACGCGGAGAAATGATAGCGTTCGACGTTGCTGCCATCACCTTTCTCCTTTCATGCGCGCCTCTTTTCCGACACGGCCCTCGGGAGATGCGCCGGTTGGCTGAAATGAATGATGCACATCGAGGCATCTTACTGCTCATTGCTGCAGCAGTGATTGGCGTCATCATGACCGCAAGCGCGAGCGAGCTTTCTCAGAAGGATCGCCCGCGTCCCGCCGACGTTCTCTTGGTAATCTTGACATTGTCTGCTGGCTGTTCAGCACCGTGGTGTACGCGTTACACTACGCCCATTTGTTCTACACGCGAAGTTCGGAAGGCAAGGACAGCGCTGGCCTTCACTTCCCGGAAACAGGCGAGCCTGACTATTGGGACTTTGTCTATTTTTCTTCTTGTCTGGCGATGACCTTTCAGACGTCCGACGTGGAAATCACTTCAAGGGTTCATCGGTGAACCAGAAGTCGGCCATCCAAGCTCTGGACCGTCTGGATCCAGTACTGCCGATGCGTCTTTGCTGATGTGGAGGTGCTTGGCCAGCTTGCGGCAAGACCAGTGCGTCGACCCGTCGCTGGGTTTCTTCCGGGTGGCGCTCAGTACTTTCGCCTGCAAGGCCGGCGTGAGTCAACACAAGCGGCTCCGCAGTGAAGGGCATTCACCCGATGAGATACCCAGTTGATGCTAATTGTTTCTTCGCGACAGGCCACTAGTTGCCCGTCCCAGTGATACATAAAGCGATGGTAGAGCGTCATTAGGATGTCGTAGTGTCCGAAAACTGGAGTTCAGTTGTTTTGTTGGTTAGAGCTCGTCGAATCCATAATGCTGAAGGCAATTTCGGCTGGGCATAGTTCAATCTCAGTCCCGCCACCTACTCTCTTCGAGTGGAGGGATGGCTTGGACAGACGGCCTCAGACCAGAACAGAAGCTGGCACACTACACTGAGAATGCCGAACACCAGGAGCAGTTGCCAGCGGCCTGATCTTAGCCAAAACCAGATGCGCTGATCTGGCACCTCCATTCGTCCGACCAAGTTATCCGTGAACAGGAGGAAACATAACACTGCCGCTCATGACAACCGAATGGCTCAAAAACGCGATAGGCTGGTGGCCATGCAAGAGAGTGAGTCGATCACATTCGACCGCATACCGCGGCCCATTCCTCTTCTGCCTCCATGGGCGATCGTGCTCGCCGTCGTTCTCTTCGCCGCTCTAATCTATTTTGTCGTTTGGCGATCGCGCAGACGCTCAAAAGAACAGAAATCTCTAAACTTAGGTGAGCGCTGACTTCGGGTCTGTCACGGAGATAGCAAGTTGTTGGCAGAATTCAGAAATGACATGCCGACTTATTATTAGCGATTCTCGCGCTGACCACGCCAGATTTAGGGTGGCGTTGCGGCGGGATCGGGAGCGCTGTGATGGGTTGCGGAAACGCTAAGGGGCAGGAGACAGGCGAGAGTGCAACTCCTCGCTCAGAACAAAGGAACCTAAAATTTCGGGATGGATTGTCGAAATTCGCTCGCGCCGTTCGTCGTTATAGTGAAGGCGGCCAATTGGCTAGGCCAGATTGGGAAGATCTTCGGCTTTTCGATAACAAAAGAGGGAATCATCCCACGCCTGACAGAATTCGTCTCCAAGCTTGGTCTTACACACCCGCCCACTCTGTGCAATCGGCTTGGCTGCCTTTGTCGTGCTGGTCGTCTCTCCTCGGCTGATCCCGCGCTTGCCGGCAGCGCTCGCTGCAATGATCGTGACCGCAGTGGCCGTAAGACTCCGGGACTTAGGCGGCTCGGCGCTCGTAACGATGATGGAGGCCGCCCACCTCCGGAATCGAAATAACACGCCCAGCTTCTGCCGACTAGATGGGCCGAGATTCCGGCGCGTGTCCTTCTGCAATCCCAAGTGTGCCCGGGCTCAATGATAGTAATCGAAGAAATTTCGGAGATGCCGGTAAAGGCTCCGTTCATTGAATATGATGACGTGGTCCAGGCACTCGCGGGCGAATGGTTCCGATGACCGCTCGACATAAGCACGTTGCCAGGGCGAGCGTGGCGCAGACAAGACCTGTTTGACCCCATAGCCTGGACTTGATCGACAAACTCTTTCCCGAAGATCCGATCGCGATCCCGCAGCAAGTAGCTTGGCGCGGTATCCCAGGGAAAGGCTTCCCGACGTTGCTGAACGCTCCATTCCGCTGTGGGATGCGCGGTGACGGCAAAGTGGAAAATCCGTCGACGGTCGTGTGCCAGCACCAGAAACACCTACAAGATCTGAAACCGGATCGTCGGCACCGTGAAAAAAGTCGACGGAAACCGTGCTCTTCACATGGTTCTCAAGAAAAGTCCGCCAGGTCTGCGAGGGCGATTTTCTCCTACGCACCATGTATTGCTCACGCTCGTTTCTCCGATTGCGATTCCAAGCTTCAAGAGCTCGCCGTGAATACGCGGAGCGCCCATAATCGGATTTTCACGACTCATCGTTCGGATCAATTCCCGAATTTCATGAGGAACGCTCGGCCTCTCTGGCGTGCCCGCCGAATCTTCCAAGCCCAGAAAAGACGGAAGACGTAGTCTTCCTTTTGGTTCTTCTGGGCGATGTGCCACGCGGTGCATTTTTCAGCAGCGCGTAATCGCCCGTTAGATCGGGAATCGTCAATTGCGTAACGACGCTGCCGGTGCGGTCCACATAACCCGCCCCCGCAGGAAGAGTTACCGTTTGCGTTGCACCTGACCAGTTCAAATAAATGACGCCGTTCTGCGTGGTGCGTGAGTAAAGCCGGTCGTTAACGGTTCCGCCGAGTTGCGTGCTTTGCAACGCGCCGGTCGGATTTCCCAAAGAGTTCCACATCGGTTTGCAGTCGGTGGGGTTCTCGGCGGTGATGTCGGTGGACGGATTCAGCCCTAAATTTGGGGCATAAAAAAAGTTTGGGCCCCGCACCAGGAGGTAGATGACCAAGGCGGTGCGCGATGCGGTTGCGTCTCCGGCTGTCATGTTGGCTCGCAATAGCGCAGTTTTTCCAGTAGAGCCGAAATTGTAGATATTCGTCAAATTGGCATAGAACTGGGAGCGCGAAAAATCGCTGGTGGCTGTGGGCGTGTAAATGTTCTCGAGCATAACGCCATGCGCGTCCTTGTACAAGGCGGCAAAAGTCGATGGATCGTCGAGCATAACGTCACTGATCCCTGATGCGAGATTAGGCATGACTTTGATATCGGGCGCAATTGTCTTCAGTTGCGTGAAGAACGAACCCAACATTGCTAGCAATTGGCTTTCGTTCTGCGGGAACGGGCTATCGAAGTTAGAGAGGGTTTGGAAAACCCCAGAGTCGTCAATTACCCCGAAAGTATTCCAAATGAAATAGCACTCATCGAGGCCAGTCCATAAATTTTGCTGGCCCGCGACCTGTTGATAGACGATCGGCCGTACATAATTATTGACCCACCAATTGATAAACAGCGGATCGTCCGTTTTGACAAGCCGCCGCCAGTTGGAGGAAGGTGCGGTCGGGTGATTGCTCCCGTCTAAGGCAAGTGAGGGCGAGAAATACACGGGACGATGTGTGCCGCCGTACAACGCAGTGACTAATAAAGGACGCCCGGCTGCCGCCTGTGTCGCGGCGTATGAAGTAAAACTTGAGTAAGGGAACCACGCCCACGTCGTATCATCAGCCGACATAAAAACATGGAATCGTCCGTGCATAATTTTTTGTGCGCTGGCCGAGGCACCAGTCGATGGGCTCTTTGCAGGAAACACCACTGCTGATGCTTGAGCAGTGGTAAAACCATTCGGATTTTGAAACAACAGCGCGATTTCATTCGCGACTGTTGTGCTCTGGCTGCCAACCGGAAGCGTGAGCGTGCTGTTGTTGATGGCATCGTAAACTGTAGTTGTTGCATGATCCGCCGCTTGCAGCAGATCGGAATCTGTTGCGGGATGTCCCGGCCATGTTGCGGCCTGCGGAGTGCCAGCGCCTCCATTGATCGTCATAACCGTGAAGACGATCAGTTTGCTTCCTAATTGGGTGCGGAGAGAACTCAACAAGATTGGTGATAGGGTAAGTGTGCCAGTGGCGACGTTCGTGATACAGTCGTCAACCACGACCACCATCATAGAAGGATCTGGCAGCGTGATGGTGATCGGTCCACCAGTCGTATCTAACAACTCTAGCAGTCATTTTGGCGGCTTTGCGAGAGGCCGTCGATGACAAGACGGCGGAACGGATTGATGATTACTTGATCCCCCTGGTTCTCGAATCCTACCTGAGGAGCCAGATTCTTTTGCCGGCAAACCATTCACTGTGAAGCGGATAAGTTACTCTCCCACTACGCGGCTCGCGGGGTTGCGGTCAGCTACGAAACGGTCCGGCGCTGGTGGTAGATGCCACTCCTCCCGACTGTCCATAAGCCGGACTCATGCACTCCTTCAATCACTTTCACTTTCTGGAAGCATGCGCCGTCCGCCGCGCGGGCAGAGAACGAATTATTGGGCAACTTCGCCAAGCCTCCCTGCGACGAAGTTTGGCTCCTCAGGTAGGATTCGAACCTACAACCCTTCGGTTAACAGCTAGATTTCAATTCGTTGCAGGGTTGCTCGCGCTTGCGCTTGATTGCTCGCCATCAATCACTTGCGGGCAGCACAACACAAAACAGGACGGGCGCGAGTGATCAGGATTGCGCACTGTTTTGAAGCAGAGTTCCCACAAAAGTCCCCACAACGGTTTCGCCAGGTGCACTCTGGTCGAACACATTCCCCGAGGCTCCAAATGGCTCGACTGAACCGAGCGACTGGTCTTAGCGGGCTCTTCCCTTCGCTGCTCTAATTTCCGAGAACGACACGGCGAGCGTCGCAGTGCCAAGCACGGTGCGTCTCGAGATATCGTTCATTGTCGTTTTCCTGTTACGTGTCCGTCGCGAATCAGTCCAGACGATTCGTTCATCGCGACCTCGACCGAATCGCCGGCGAAGCGCATGGCCAGAGTGTAGTGATTGATGTTGGAGATGAAGTTCAGGTCGAGCAGAAACTCCGAAGCGGAGGTCCAGTGCCCGCGTGCTCCCGCCAGAAGATGAAGTGGACCATTCGGGCCGAGGCGATAGACTCCATCGAGACCGACAGGAAGGGTCAGGTCCTGACCTACGTAGCGGATCTTCGCTTGAGCTTCTGATGAGCGCGGCTTCCCGAAAACCAGCGAAATGCCATCGAGTCGCGAAGGATTGCGCGGCAAATTGTAGAAGACTCCGGAAACGCGGCTCGCTGTATCGGGCACGGCGCTGACCGGCTGGGCCTCAGGCGGTTTCTGCGCTTCTGCGATCTTCTCGCCCAGCAGCCGATCGCCTTCAGCGTTTTCCGGCAGAGCGCCGTCCGATTTAATAGCGGAGGCAACCACCGGACCTACCGCACTGGCCGGATAACCTGCCCCGGTAATCACGACGATCATGTCCTTATCGGGCCAGACGGTGATCTTCTGGCCGCCGCGGCCGTTGGCGGAAAATTCGCGTGGATTCTGGTCCGGATAGAGCCACCAGCCATAGCCATAATCGACGCCGGGGCGGCCGGTGTTCGCGTGAACCGCCGTCGAGCGCGCGACCCAATCGCTCGAAATGATCTGCTTGCCGTTCCAGTTTCCTTTGTGGAGATACAGGTAACCAAGGCGCGCGAGATCGTGGGCGAAGAAGTGGCTGTCTCCCCAGCCATGCGTCCGGCCCTGCGGATCGGGCGGCCATACTACTTGTTTGATTCCAATCGGCTCAAACAGATACTTGCGCCCGAAATCAGCCTCCGGCTCATGAGTTGCGGCAGTCAAGATCGAGGAAAGCAGATGAAATCCGGGACTGCAATAGCCGAACTTCGTTCCTGGGGGATCGATCATGGGCAAAGCCAATGCATAGCGAACCCAGTCGTCGGTGCGGCGCATGGCTTCGAGTTCCTGTTCGCCGGGCTTGAAGCCGCAATCCATCCCGGGCCGCATGGTGAGGAGATTGTCGACAGTGATCTGCTTTTTCGAAGGCTCGGGATCTTTCGGCACCTCTTCGGAAAAGTAAGACAGAAGGCGCTTATCGGTCGAAAAAAGTCCTTTATCCACAGCAATGCCGACCGGCGCCGAGGTGATGCTCTTGGTCACGGATGCGACATCATGCAGCGCGTCCTGGCGATACGGACAGAAGTACGCATCCATCACGATATAGCCGTGGCGAAGCACGGTGACGCTGTGGACGTTCAGCTTCTTTTGCGAAACGCTCTCGACCATTTGGGCGAGCACGGTCGAATCGAGACCCTGCGCTTCCGGCGTCGACTGGCGCCAGTCACGCCCGGGAAAATAGACGCCCGGTTCGGCGCATTCAACAGCGCCGCAGGCGAGCGCAAGAACGATCGGCACGAATCGCCAGAGGGACATTCGGGCACAAGAATATCATCGGCAGGCATTGTCAAGTTGAGGCAAAATCGGGGCGTTTGAGGGAAATGACCGCGTGAGTGTGACGGGTCGGCGGGCCCGTTTTTGCGGTCCGAAAATGACACTGTGATAATCAACCACCTTCAACCGATGGGCGTATTTCCGCTCAACTTGACAATGCCCCTACGCTGCTCTTCAGTCCGAGAGGAGGAGACCGGTGGAGACTTGCACTTCAGCCACTTCGCCGGTGGCAGGCCGGCCAAGAAGCGCAGTTGGATAGCTTGTCCGTGCTAGGATTCAGGTCGTACTAGCTCTTCATGAACATAGAGGACAACGCGCTCGCTCTGCGCATGCTTGTGCCGCGCAAGAATTCCATAAAGTACTGAAATTGGCGTAGTCGCTGCCATTTGTGACTAAGTCAGGCGGCATTAGCCCATCGATACTCGTGATGCAGACCGCCGAGTATTGACTTCGCGATGACCCGTCTGTTCCGGGATACTGGTTTATGGTCGTCGTCTGCCTGCAACGTGCGCTCAACTTGGTCTGGAATACCAGGCCCCAAGGACTGATGTGGACGGCCGCCATTGTAATGGCGCACCCATTCTCGAAGCGTGCGCTTCAAATGAGATTCATTCAGCGGTATCAGATAATCCAAACACTCTCGCCGAATGGATCCGATCAAACGCTCGCAAAAGGCATTCGCCGTGGGCGCCTGCGCTGGCGATTTTAGTACTGCAATACCCCATCTCTCGACTTCTTCGTCCAAACCAGCCGAGAAGGTCTTGTGGCGATCGTGCAAGAGAAACTTGTATTCCTGATCTCCGGGCAGCGCTTCGCGCAGCTGCTGCAAAGTCCACTCTGATGTCGGATGCTCGGTCACATTGAAATGAATCAGACGCCGCGATCCGATTTCGAGGGCGACAAACACATAAATGACACGAAAGGCGGCAGTCACGGCGGTGAAGAAATCGCAAGCCACGATTGCTTGGGCGTGACTTTTCAGGAAGGTGGACCAGCGCTGGTCTCGCGACCTGCGTGGCCGGGGCAGTTGCTTTCTGTACTTGGCGACGGTGCGCGGAGAGAGCCGAATCTGGAGCTTCAACAACAGTTCGTCGGCGATGCGTTTTTCTCCCCAGGTTGGATTCTCAGCCGCTAGACGGCGAATCAAGTCCCTGATTTCGGTAGTCACCCGGGGCCTACCGACCGGTCTCGATTTCCAGCGCCAGAAACGGCGGAATGCAGCGCGATGCCAGCCGATCAAAGTGGCTGGCTTGACGATCATCAATGCACTACGCCAGTCGAACCAGCGGCCCAGCTTCGAAAATGCAAACCTGTCGGCAGGCGTGGTTGGCAGCGCTCTCTTCTCGCGTTCACGGAATAGAGCCAACTGCTTGCGCAAGAACAGATTTTCCGCTGCCAGAGCCAAACGGCGGCGCCCGATATTAGCGAAGAAACTCAAACAGTCACTGACGATCGTGCGCAGGTTCCGAACGAGCTTGGAAAGCCGGCTGAAGACGTTAAACATCTTTGCAATATTCTCACGGCTAACTCACTCATTTCCCGTGCTGATCGGATTATTGCGTAGGACAGGAGTTTGCTATCGAGGCAAGATAAACGTGGAAACCAACATTCGATGGCGCCTACTCTTCCCGGGTTTTATCCCAGACGCAGTTCAATCGTTGCGGCGGTGCGGTCACCGCCAATTCACCGTCAATTTCTTCGAAGCAGCAACATTCGGCATAACGTGACCAGCAGCGAGCGCCTTTATTTTTCGATCCGACTGCATCTGGCTGAATGGCTCAACTGGTCTTAAAATCCTTTTCGCCGCAAGGCGAGTGCGGGTTCAAGTCCCGCCCCGGGCACTGTTAGGCGACACCAATAAAACATGATGCGTGGGTGAGTGTGCACGTTCTTTTCCTTTCTGCTCCAGGCACCGCTCTGTCCGAGTGTGCGGTGGGTTGGCAGATTGCCATGATCGCTGCACTCGGACTCAGCCCAGGATTAGCAAACAGTAGCCCGGTGAACGGACAATTGCCCACGTCGCCGACAGCGGTAAGATACAAATACTTTCCTTGCGAATTCGAACGATGGAAATAGACATCACTCGCCATTGATGATCTGAAGGGCCTTCTGCTGATCGTGCATACGGTGAAAAAGCAGCGGGAGGGCGGCGAGGCGGTTGGTTACTGCGCTCTCTTCCATGGAAGCCTGGTTTCGTGTGGTTTTCGGTCACAGGTCCGGTCCTGCCCGATACTTGAAATTTCCCGGACTGACATGCTGGGTTCGTGTCAGCGTCGCCGCAGCCGTCACGGCCTTATCTGCACAGCAGATCGCTGCACCAGCGGAACCCACCCTGCTCGAACTCGGGAAAACAGTCGAACAACATCTCGCTGGCGGAGAGTTTCACGATTACACATTCGTTTTGCAAGCGGGGCAATACGCAAAGGTTTCGGTCGAGCAGCGCACTATCGAAGTCGCGATCACGTGTTTTGGACCTGATGGCAACCAGTTAATCACTGCCAGTGGCGAAAAGATCGGCGATGCAGAAACCGCGGAACTGATCGGCAAGGTATCTGGCAGCCACCGTCTGCTCGTCACGGCGTCTGACCGGCATGCACCGGATGGATATTACGAAATTACTTTGCAGAATGTAGCTCTCGCAACGGAACGCTATCAGGCGAGAGTCGCCGCCGCGCGTGCCTTCGAAAAGGGAATCGCGCTTTTCAGGCAGGGCAAGCGGGAAGCACTGCTCAACGCCGCTGCCTATTTTCAAGAGGCGGTTGCGCGTTTGCGGATCTCGGGGGATCAGGCAGCGGCATCGGGGGCGTTAGTCAGGCTCAGTCTTCTATACATCGAAGTCGGATATCGTGCCAAGGCGCTCGAGTACGCTACGCAGGCTCTAACCGCTGCTCAAAAATCTTATGACCGTAAGGCTGTGGCGAGGGCGTTGGACTCCGTTGGAGAAGTCCATAACTACTTCGGTGAAAAAAAGGAAGCGATTACTTACTACGAACAGGCACTGCCGCTCATGGGCGCTGCCGGCGACTTAGCCGGCGAAGGCAAAACGCGGAGCAACTTGGGTGTGGCGCTCTCGGGCACCGGCGAAAGGCATAAGGCCTTGGTGCATTTCGAGCAGGCCCTTGAATTGTTTCGGAAACTCCAAGACCGTCGGATGCTCGCCGAAGTGTCCGGCAATTTGGCTATGACGTACGATTATCTCGGCGAGTACCAGCGCGCCCTGGAGAGCCATCAGCAAGGGCTGGGCCTGTATCGTGAACTGGGCGATCGCACGAGTGAAGCCATTTCGCTCAATAATATTGGGACAGCCTATTCCGGCCTTGGCGAAAGCCAGAAGGCTCTCGACGCATACAGGGCTGCCCTGGAAATAAACCGTTCCTTGGACAAGCGACGGAATGTGGCGATCAATCTCAACAACATCGCTTGGGTGTACGCGAACCTGGGCGAACGCCAACGTGCGCTCAGTTTCTACCGGGAATCCCTCGGGCTAGCCCGCGCAATCGGGGACCAGCGGACAGTTACCAGCACGCTCAACAACATCGCCAACATCTACACTGATCTCCGAGACTACAGCAAAGCAATCGAGCTGCACCGCGAAGCGCTTCCACTTCGTCGTGCAACGGGTGACGCCGATGGCGAAGCCAACACACTTACCAATCTCGGCAATGCGTACGCGAAATCGGGAGATTTGAAGCGGGCTCGAGAGGAGCTGGAGCTTGCACTAGCGATCCACCGGAAATCCGAGAACAGATACATGATGGCGCGCACACTGCGGTATCTTGGCGATGTTCGCCTCGAATCCGGAGCGCTTGCGCCGGCGCTCGTGTACTTCCGTGAAGCGCTCGACCTCAGTCGTGCGATCCAGGATCCAAGTGGCGAGTCTGCCGCACTGGCGAGCCTCGCGCGTGCGGAGCGCGATGGCGGGCATCTCCTCCAGGCGCATGAACTCGCGAATGAGGCGCTCGCCACACTTGAATCCATCCGCCTGCGAGTATTGAGTCCCAGCCTTCGCGCAACGTTGTTCGCATCCGCCCGCGATCTTCAGGAACTCAATATCGAATTGCTCATGGGCTTGCATACTGAGCGGCCCAAAGATGGGTTTGATGCCGCCGCAGTACTTGCCAGCGAGAGAGGGCGCGCACGCTCGCTGTTGGAGTTGCTTGCCGAATCAGGCGCGGAAATCCGCCGTGGTGTCGATCCTGGACTACTTGATCGCGAGCGGGCGCTGGAGCTGCTCATCTCCGGCAAAGCGGAGCAGCGGATGTGGCTCCTCGGTGGAGAGCACACCAAAGCCGAGGCGATCGCGATGGGCTCCGAACTAGACAAGCTTACTGCCGAACTCGAGCAGGTTCAGAGCAGGATCCGTGAGAGCAGCCCGCAGTACGCCGCCCTCACTCAGCCGGTCCCGCTCAATCTGCGGGAGATTCAGACCCGAGTCCTCGAGCCGGATACGGTGCTTTTGGAATATAGCCTGGGTGCAAGCAAGAGTTATCTCTGGACCGTCACGCCCTCGTCCATAAACTCATTTGTCCTGCCGCCGCGCGCTGAAATTGAGTCCGCGGCCAGGCGCGTATTTGATCTGGCCACGGCCCGCAATCAGAAGCCCGCAAAGGAAACGGCCGTTGCCCGGGCGGCCCGTCTGCGTCAAGCCGATCAGGCGTATGCTTCCGTCGCCGAGAGGGCCAGTAGTCTCCTTCTTACCTCCGCCGGATCGCAAATCGTAAATAAGCGCCTGCTCATTATAGGGGAAGGTGTGCTGCAATACCTGCCGTTTGCTGCGTTGCCTGAGCCAACAGCCGACGTCCATGCGCAGCCCGTTCCATTGATGGTCCACCACGAGATTATTACCGCGCCTTCCGCATCCGTGATCGCGGTTCTGCGGCAAGAAACAGCGGGCCGCAAGCCGGCTGATAGGGCCGTGGCCGTGTTGGCCGATCCTGTATTCAGCGCGGATGACCCCCGGGTTGTTCAGGACACGAGAGACTTCCTGAACGCTACTTCCAATCGGTCCGGCAGCCCGGATTTTGTCCGGCTACGATTCAGTCGTAACGAAGCCGAGGAGATTGCGCGGCTATCTCCGGGGCGTGCCACTTTTAAAGCCCTGGACTTCGATGCCAGCCGTCAAACCGCCTTGCGAGGCGATCTTGGACAGTACCGGATTGTGCACTTCGCCACCCACAGCTTGCTCGACAACGAGCATCCGGAGTTGTCAGGCATCGTGCTCTCGCTGGTGGACCGTTCCGGCCGCCCCCAGAACGGCTTTCTTAGGCTTTATGACATCTATAATCTTCGACTCGGTTCCGACCTTGTCGTCCTCAGCGCATGCCAAACGGCGGTGGGTGGGGAAATCAAGGGAGAAGGGCTGATCGGACTCACGCGCGGCTTCTTATACGCCGGGGCGCCGCGCGTCGTGGCAAGCCTGTGGGAGGTGGACGACCGCACCACGGCGGAAGCCATGAAGCGGTTTTATGAGCACATGTTATCTGGCGGCGAGAGGCCAGCCGCTGCTTTGCGGGCCGCCCAGGTGGCGCTGTGGAAGGCCCGCGGCTGGGAAGCTCCCTATTATTGGGGAGCGTTCACGCTTCAAGGAGAATGGCGGTAGGTCTCATGGCAGACGCGGCACCGGCGAAATGGGCGTTGACTCGAGAGGCATTCGAAGGTCTGCTGGCGTCGATCGGCTCTGATCGTGATACGGCCGCTGGCCGCTATCTTGAGATTCGTCGGAATCTGGTTCGTCTTTTTGAATGGCGCGGTTGTTCGACGCCCGACGAGTATGCCGATGAAACTATGAACCGGTGTGCCAGGAAAATCGCCACAGGCGATGAGATTCGCGATCTCGCCACCTACTCCATCGGCGTTGCCCGCATGCTGCTTAGAGAGATGGGCCGTGTTAACGCCAGAGAGCCGCGCTCTCTATGTGACGTGCCCGAGCCACGGGTGGCCCCGACGCACCACGAAACAGGCCAGGACGAGCAGGCCGAATGTCTCAGGAAATGCCTGGCGCAGCTTTCCGCCGCTCATCGTGACCTCATTCTGAATTACTATGCGGGCGATAAAGGTGACAAGATCAGGCGACGTAAGAGCTTAATGCAATCTCTTGGCATTCCGGCGAGCAGCTTGCGTATGCGCGCGCTGCGGATCCGGGAAAGTCTCGAGTTGTGCACTAACAGCTGCGTACAGGGCCGAGGGTAAAGAATTGTGACAAATTCGAATCGTCCGTCAGTTACTTTATGAACGGTGGCAAATCGCAAATGCCGTCTCAACACGTCGATGAAAGGTTGCTGATCAGTTATCTTCTGGGAAAGCTGACAGAGGACGAAAAGGTCCAAGTAGAAAGTCGCGCGTTCGCGGATCCGGACTATCTGGGCGCGCTCGAAGCCGCCGAAGCCGATCTGATCGATGCTTATGTCCGCAATGAGCTGCCGAAGCCCGACTGCAGCGCGTTCGAGCGCCAGTTCCTCACGTCACCTTCGCGCCGAAGCAAAGTGGAGTTTGCCAGAACATTCGCCCGCGTCGCCACCGAACTGCACGAGCCCTGGGTACCCGCTTCGGGCTCGACCTGGCAAAGATTCGCTGCTCTGTTTCGCGCTTGGTCTTCGAGACTGCAGTTTACAGCGGGGCTGGCTGCCTTAGCTTGCCTGATCGCCGGCTCGTGGCTTGTCGTGGAGAACGCGCGCATGCGCTCTCGCCTCGCCGCACTCGAAGCCCAGCAGCACGATACCGAACTCCGCCGCCAACTCCTGCAACGGCAGTTGACTGAAGAGCAGAGCCGCGTCGCCAGTCTCACGCAGCCACGGCGGCAGCCATCGGCTGAAAGCGGTCTACTTATTGCGTCGCTGCTTCTGACGCCCGGCATTTCTCGTGGACAATCAAATGTGCAAACATTCGCGCTTGGTCCATCCGTGCAGATTGCACATATCGAAATCGAGCTAGAGTCCAGAGACGACTTTCCGCAGTTCCGTGCGGGGTTGCACACGCGCAGGGGAACGGAGGTTTTGACCTTCGCTAGTCTCCATTCGCGTCAAACCGCGACCGGGAGTGTCGTCTCTTTCGATGTGCCCGCGAGCACTCTCGCCACGGGCGATTACGAACTGGCACTACAGGGACTCTCCCCCGGCCAGCCCTCACAGGACATCGGCTATTACTACTTCCGCGTGCAGAAACGCTAACCTACGTCGAGCAGTAAGTAGACAATAACTTCTTCTCTCGCGCCTCTCCGCGCCCTCCACAAGCACACCGCGTTCCCATCGCAAGAAAACCAGTCTTTTGACGTGACGTTTTTCGAGTATCCCGACAGTACAAGTGAGGATCGCACTCGGCACCTTGCCAAATGGCGCCGGTGATTTTCACTTTCTGCAAGTTCATCAAAGGAGAAATGTATATGCGAGTTCCTAAAGAGGTGTGCACCCCTCAGAGGAAAGGGCCCGAGAAGATGTGGCCTCGGGCCGTACCCAGATTGTCGTTGGCGCTCGGCTTGTTAGGCGTCTTGTCCGCAACCCATCTGCGGGCAGCGGAGAAGACATTATTTTCGTTCTGGCCGTTCCCTCCAGACCCGTCCCAGCAGACCGGAGAAGGGCCCGACGGCACGCTACTGCGTGATGCAAACGGATCGGTTTATGGAGCAACCTTGAACGGTGGTGAATATTACAATGGCACGATCTACAAACTGACTCCGCCTGCTCCAGGACGAACGCAATGGACTTATACAGTTCTCTATACATTTACAGGGGGCTTTGACGGCGGTTCCCCCAATTCGGCGCTCGTGATGGATAAGAACGGCGCAATTTACGGAACTACACAATCCGGCGGCTCATGGACCAATCAGGGCCTGGTCTACAAGCTGACACCTCCTGTGCCTGGAGAAAAGCAATGGACGGAAACTCCTATTTACTATTTCGCAGCCAGCAATGACTACGACGATCTAGATGGCACCCACCCGATCGGGGGTCTCATTATGGACAACAACGAGGCGCTTTACGGGACGACCAACTTGGGCGGACGCTATGGTAGGCCCGGGACAGGCTTTGGCACAGTATTCAAGTTGAGTCCGCTTGACCGCGCAAAGACAAGGTGGAAGGAGACCGTCTTGTATAACTTCAAAGGAGGAGCCGATGGCAACAATCCGTCGTTCGAGCTTACGGGCGATTCTGCTGGCGCCGTCTACGGAACGACCTTGTACGGCGGCACCGGCCACTGTATCGACTGGTTTTCCGAAGACATTGGGTGTGGCACAGTTTTCAAGTTGACCCCTCCGGCAGCAGGAAAAACGACCTGGACCAAGACGACACTGCACAACTTCACAACAGGTAAGGACGGTGCGGTTCCCGAGGGTAAGCTTCTACTAGACACTTCCGGAGCTCTTTATGGAGCGACATTTCAGGGCGGCACAGGTCAATGCCCGGATGGCCTCTATTACAACGTCGGTTGTGGCATCGTCTACAAGCTCACCCCTCCGGGTTCTGGAAGGTCAACCTGGACAGAAACAATCCTTCATGAGTTCACAGGTCCGGAAGGAGCGCACCCCCAGGGCGGTCTCATCAAGGACGCAAGCGGGGCACTAATCGGGACGACCTACCAAGGTGGTCCGTTGGAATATGGCGTGGTCGGGAGCTACGGAGTTGCGTATAAACTCATTCCACCCCGGGCTGGACAAAACGCGTGGACCACGAAGGTGCTCTACAACTTTAATATCTCTACCAGTGGCGACAATCCTGTCGGAGAGCTCGTGCGCGATCCTCTCGGCAATCTGTTCGGCGTGGCGTACGGCGGCGGTTCCAAACTCGGCGGCACGATCTTCGAAATCACACCATAGCGAGACCCTTGGGCCTCGCTTTCATAAATGCGGAGCTACCATCCGAACCAAGGGGGTAGCCCGCCACTCTGACAGCTTCTGACCACCGATATGACAGAAAACGTCGCGCAAGTGGTTTCCTTTTGCTCAGCGAGATAGCAAAAGAGCTACGGGAGCAAAAACCATCAGGAATGCGGATGCGATCGGAACCAGAACTCCGCGTGCGACCCCCCGTCGCTGAGCGACGAAGCCGACAGTGGGTGGAATGACAACAGCACCGAGCCACCCCCCCGTGGTCACTAAGCTGATAGCCGTTCCCACAAGCGAAGGAAAGTATCTTCCGGCTAGTCCCAGGGCGGTAGGAAAGATAGCGGCCATAAACCAACCTGATCCGAGCCTAAAGAGCACAATCGCTGTTTGTCTGCGGAAACCATACATCCCTGCAAGACATACAAGGGCACTGTCACGGCGAGCAGATGTGATCCTGATTAGGTGCCAGCCAATCCGTATCGCGGTTATCGATTTCCAGAGGAGATTATTTCTCAATGCGTATGGCTGTACTTCAACCTTTCCGTCAGTCTGCGCGAAGTGGAACTGATGATGGCGTATCGAGGAATCCAATTGAGCTACGAGACGATCCGCCGCTGGTGCGAGACGTTCGGAGCTTCCTATGCCGCCGAGCTAAAGCGCAGACGGCCTAAGCTGGGCGACAAGTGGTTCCTGGACGAGGTGTTCTTAAAGATCAACGGAGTGCAGCATTACCTCTGGCGCGCAGTCGATCAGAAGGGCGCCGTCATCGACATTCTGGTGCAGCCCAAGCGGGATCGTTTTGCTGCTTCGCGATTCTTTCGTAAGCTGTTGCAAAGCAGTCGATGCAGGCCTCGCGTGATTGTCACGGATAAGCTTCGAAGCTATGGGGCTGCGAAGAAAGTAGTTCTGCCGAGAGTCGCTCATCGGCGGAGCCGGTACTTAAACAATCGAGCAGAGAACTCGCATCAGCCAACCCGGCAACGAGAGCGCCGGATGAAGCGCTTCAAGTCGCCTGAGCACGCGCAACGTTTTCTCGAGGTGCACGATATCGTAGCAGCTCACTTCCGACCGAAACGACATCTTCTTTCTGCTGCGCAATACCAAGCCGAAAGAAGGAATCGATTTGAAACCTGGCAGCAGGTCACTGCAGCCTGAGCTCGGTAGCCAATCGGTCCTCAGCTGCCTTTTCTACGAGCAGAGTAGGTCAGCCAGGCCGCAACCTTGTTTCTCGCGCCCAATGTGACAGTGCCTTACTGGGAGCATGCGCGGCTCGAATGCCTCTATCTGGTATACCTCTCGGTCTTGATAATGTGTGTGCGTGCCGTAAGTTGATGCATCCCCGAAAATTTGGTGTCTCCCAGGAAAACGTCTTCATGATCATGGGGAGGTCAGTACGCTTCACCTCCCAGCCGAACCGATTTCGAGCTGCGTACCTTCCTACCTCGGCCTCCGGCACGACGGAATCCGTGACCTTCAGCGACCCGTCATATGTCAGGCCCAGATGCGCGTATTGGCCGCTGGCAATCGACTGAACCGCAATTTTTTGGTAGCGGCCACGATCACAAGATCGGATTTGATCGTATTCAGGGCCGTTGCGACGGCCGGCGGAATGGAGCGATACGAGCGTTTCCACGGAAATGACGGATTTTCCATCAGTTGCACACCAGGCCTATTTGTCCGGCCTGATCCTCCTTGCCGCGCGCGTAAGGTCCGGAAACTCGAATGCGGTCTGCTGGGCCCTCGGTAACGTTGGTAGCGTCCGCGTAACGTTCTTACATCCTTTGAGCTAACTGGCTGATTCCGTTGTGAGATGACATTTTCGAGATGGACAGGTGCGGAAGCTTGGCATTTCTTCTGTGCTGGATCGATTCATTCAGCAGGCGGTAATGCAGGTTCTGCAACGCAGGTGGGACCGGACGTTTTCTAAGCAATCGTGGGCTGGTCGGCTTTTCCACTTTCTGCTATTCGCTGCTACCACGCTCCACTTGGACAGTTCCATCAAAGAATACTGCGGGTTGTATTCATGCCAGTATAACGAGACGCTCCAAACATCACGCGAATCCGCAACGAATAGCGACCCTCGCTGAACTGTGCGACTAGGCTTGAATGTGATTCTCGGGATGCACAACCGACTTTAGCCAGTAATCGGCCTCACAAAATCGAAAGCTCATTGTAGTACTATTACGCCTAAGTTTCAAAGTGAATACGCTGCCGCATGCGGAGTAGCTGGGCGACCGCGACGCTTGTCGGCTTGGCTGTTATGGCCGGAAGAGTTGTCCATTACTATCCATTACTAGAAGAGTTGTCCGTTATTACATGAACTAGGCATACATGAGCAAGGCATAGAGGAATGAGCCGAGTACACGACGCGCTGCGGAAACTGGCGCAAAAAAAACCTGAGGCTGTGATGCCTGCATATGCCAGCTCGGCGAGTGGTTGTCGGAGGATGAGCGCCGCTGATCAAAGCGTAGCGGCGCGGCGGCAGGCGCCGAGAAGAGTTCCGCTCGCTGTCAGGCTCTCTCCAGAGTTTGTCAACAGCTTCTGCCTCGGCCGGCGCCCGCCCGATCGGCGAAAGACGGAATACCGGCCCGCAGCTACGGGGTTCCTGTTTGGAACGATGCAGGATGCTATCGTAACGGTGCGCGCTGCGAAAGTCTTCCCGACCAGTTTGGATGATCCCGTTTCAGCGGATAGCTTCAGCAAATTTTGGGCGATAGCCAGATCCGATCCTGAACTTGCGTCGCTTGATCTGGTTGGCTGGTGCGCTGTTCAGCAGGCAGTTGGCCTTCTTCCCAATGAGATCGATTTCCATAATCGTCACTTTCGACGCCTCTCTGACATCGCGCTGCTGGTGACGCCCGAGAGGAAGGCCGGCTTCTCAGCGGGGCTCTACACCAAGGCTGGCGACGGAGTGCTGTCTCGCGACAACTTCTGTTGCGCCGCGCAGCGCGTCACTTCCGAGGGGCCGGCTACCGCGCCTGTAGAGCTGACTGTCAGCACACCGATCGGCCAAGGCTCTTACTTGAAAGTCTATGAGTCTGGCGTTCCTGAGAAAGGCGGCGACCGAGGTCGATGGAAGAGACTTGCAACGGTTTTCCGCCGTCCGAAAGCGATTGCCTGCCCGGAGCCGCCGACGAAACAGCTACCGTGGCCAGGCGTGGAAAGAGAGCGCGCTGGCGGGCGGGCCCAAGGGGCGTGGTTCTCTGCAGTGCTCGCCATCGTTGCAGGAATCTGTGGAGGTGCTCTTGTCTACCTGATCCGGGTACATCCACTGGCACCAGCTGCAAAGACGGCGCCGGCACATAGCGTGCTCAATCTGAAATTGACCGAACAAGGGGGTTGGCTGCTGGTCAGCTGGGACCAGCGCAATCCGGCGGTCGAGGCTGCCATCGCAGGCGACCTGCAGATTGAAGACGGCGGACGGCATCAGCACATTCAGCTTGATGCGGAGCAGATTAAGGAAGGCTCTGTGGGTTACAAGTCTAATTCCGCAGACCTGACCTTCCGGTTGAAACTGCGCAGCAAGGGCGGTGAAACCACTGCGGCGATCCTACGCTTGCTCGACCGAACCGCGCCGAAGACGGCCGCCAGCCCAACCCCCGCAAATTTGCCAAGTGAAGAGTTACCACCTACGCCACCGGTGCTACCAGTGCCGCATCCGAGATCCGCGTCCGCAAGCGTTGCGATTCCTCATACGACAGTAACAGTGATGGTTCCTCGTACGCTGGATGGGTCTGCTCATGTATCCGTCGCAGGTACCGGTGTACAGGCCGTGTTTCCTCATCCGCCGGTTGTGCCCCTATCGGAACCGGCCTCTGGCGGTCCAAAGGATATGCCGAAATTGCCCGGGCTTCCCCCTTTTAAAACACCGGCGGTAAGCACCAGCGATACGGCCAAGCAGTCTGGCGCGCCTCGGAACATCGCACCCGTCCAAACCGTTTCCGCACCGGTTCGCAACTCGGCGAGTGTCAGTTCGGCTTACATGCCGCCAACCCCCGCGCCACCCCGCCCGCTGAGGCAGGTGTTGCCCCCAGCGTCTCCCGCCGGTGTCATTCTCTACGAAGATGTCCGGGTTCAGATTCAAGTGAGTGTCGATGAGCGAGGACGTGTAATTGCAGCGCGCCCGCTAGCGAGCCCAAAAAAAGCGAGCCAGTCGCTACTGGGAGTAGCGCTCAAGGCTGCCACGCAGTGGCAATTCCAGCCGGCAACGCTGCACGGCCATGCAGTGGGAAGCGAGTACACCATTGTTTTCCAATTTCACCCAAAGCAATATTAGGGCTAGCGGAGGGTACTCCAAAGGCCGAACCCGCCCGAGGGATTGGGTGAAAAGACGATTTTTTGGCCGTTCATCATCGAGCCGCGATCGAAAAACTCGTTCCCGGGAAGTGAGCCGCAGAGGTTCTCCTCCTGCTACATTATCTCGGGGTCGTGGTTTCAGCCATAGACCGGCGATGAATCCGAAAATATCGGCAGCTCACTTGAAGCGGCGTGCCGTCGTATACATTCGGCAATCCTCACCCGGCCAAGTGGTTCACAACCAGGAGAGTCAACGCAGGCAATATGGGCTTGCCGATCACGCACGGCAGCTCGGTTTCCACCAGGTCGAAGTTATCGATGAGGATCTCGGCCGTTCCGGGTCGGGCCAAGTAGAACGGCCAGGATTCGAGCATCTGGTGGCTGAAGTCTGCACGGGAGAAGTAGGGGCAGTACTCTGCATAGAGGCATCGCGACTAGCCCGCACCAGAAGCCGCAGGGTGGACATGCTCAGCAACTGCCCGCCGTGCACTCTGCCGCCGCGCCGGCTGGTCCAGTGCTTGGCAAGCCATCCAGGCCGATGGCCGAGAACTGAATTGTTGCGGCAAAAACGGACAAAAGGGAAGATGCCCGCAACAATTCAAAACCCAATAAAAATGGGCCTAAAAACGGGCTTTTTGACAGCCGCGCACCCGAAAAACGCTTCCGCAACAATTCGGCGGCAAATCTATGCGTCAAAATACCACGATCTCTTTTGTTTTCATTGGTTTCTGCTTGTAAGAAGAGGCTCAGGACAGCCGATTTGTTGTTTTTAGGCCGGAAAATCGCTCATATTTGACTGAGTAAGTCGTTTAGTATGTGTGACTTTGCTCGTCCCGCAATTATTGTTGCCGCCCGCGTTTCTGCTCTCAAACCCCGCCAAAGTTGAGGCGTCTACCCTGTATTATCCGAAAACTCGAATGCGGAGGGACCAAGCCTTTCCTTAACGTCTGTAACGTTCCGTTAAATGGCAGGTAACAGACATCTAAGCGATTGATTCTATTGACGGACGAATTTCCGGATACTACGAGCGCCGCAGGCACGCGGCAGTTTGGACCGCTAAATAAACTGGATAAATACATCCAGATATCGTATATTGGCAGATATGCTTTCTCAAACTGCCGAGTACGCCCTCCGCGCTATGGTCGCCCTGGCCACCACCACTCGCGATGCCTTAACTGTTCAGGAAATTGCGGCGGATTCGCACGTCCCCGCAGATTATCTGGCTAAGGTTCTGCGGCTGCTTTCGCGCGCCGGGATTGTGCGGGCGCAACGCGGACGCGGCGGTGGATTCCAGGCCACGCAGCCCACAAATCAGCTCACGGTGCTGCAGGTTGTCTCCGCGGTAGATCCCGTGCAGCGTATCAAAACGTGCCCGCTCGGCTTGCCTGCACACGGCGAAAATCTTTGCCCGCTGCATCGGGCCATCGACGATGCCGCGCGTTCCGTAGAGGAAGCGTTTCGGGCGACGACGATCCATTCGCTTATCGGCAATTCGATCTGCAAAGAAGGTACGTGCCGTGCGTAAGGCCATCGGCGCGCTGGCGCTCCTCTTGCTGGCGGTGGTTGCGATCTCAGGATCGATCGGCTCGGACAACCTGCCGCTCGATGACGATTTTATCCGGTACACGAGCGGCCCTGTCGACGACCCGGTGAATGCGCTGCAGCAGCGCGTCGACAAAGGCGAAGTGAAGCTGGCCTACAACGGGTCTGTGGGATACCTGCGATCCGTTCTCGAGGCATTGGACGTTTCGACCACGTCGCAGATTCTGGTTTTTTCAAAAACCAGTTTCCAGGCCCCGCGCATCGGGCCGCCCACGCCGCGTGCGCTGTATTTCAAAGACAACGTCGCGATCGGGTTTGTACGCACCGGGGACGTGCTTGAATTCGCCGCTCTCGATTCGAAGCAGGGCGTACATTTCTACACGCTGAACCAGGAACAGGCGGAGCATCCCAAATTCGAGCGCCGGGGGGACACGTGCCTGCAGTGTCACCAGGCCGGAGCCACGCTGGGGATACCCGGACTGATGGTTCGCTCTGTGTTTCCGGATCGGGACGGAATGCCGATCCTCAGCGCCGGCAGTGGCTTCATTACCGGCCATCGCAGTCCGTTGAAAGAGCGCTGGGGCGGTTGGTATGTAACGGGCACAACAGGCGACCAGGTGCACATGGGCAACGCCGTGATGCCGGGGGCGACAGGCGACTCGATGCCTCCGCCTGCAGGCAGCCAGAACGTAATCGACCTGAAGCCGTTCCTGGATCCCGGTGCTTATCTGACGCCTCACAGCGACATCGTTGCATTGATGACCGTGGAGCATCAAACGCAGATGGAGAATCTGATCATCCGCGTGGGATGGGAAACCCGCTTGGCAATGGTTCAGAACCTGGCGATAAACAAGGCGTTCCACGAACCGAACGATCAGATCCGCGAATCGACGGCGCATCGCGTGGATGCCGGTGCAGAAGAGCTGCTCTCGTACATGTTGTTCAACGGCGAGACAGTGCTGACCTCGCCGATCAAAGGCACTTCCGGATTTACGGAGGAGTTCGAGAAACTCGGGCCGAAAGACTCGAAAGGACGCTCGCTGCGCGATTTCGATCTGAAGACACGCATGTTCCGATACCCGTGCAGTTTTCTGGTGTACTCGAAAGCTTTCGACAGCATGCCGCAGCTTGTGAAAGACCGCCTTTATAAGCGAATGTGGGAAGTGCTGACAGAGCGTGACAAGAGCTCGCAGTTTGCGCACCTCTCGGCTGCAGATCGCAGAGCGATTCTGGAGATTTTGTTGGACACGAAGAAGGATTTGCCGCCTTATTGGCGGGCGAGTTAGTGAGCTTCGAATGTTGGCTCGAACGACTATGCCGCGCCTGCTGCCCAGCCGATTCCACTCTGTCATCAGCAAGCAACTGTTTACAAGGAGTGGCCAGCGCAGCGCCGCTCATGAGGATCCTGAACAATGATCAGCGCAGGAAACATGTCATGACTTGCTGCGTGAACATGATCAGGGCCCGAAGCTGACAAATGTATGCCGATGGCCTTGGCTGCGGATTCCGGACGATGTGAATTGGCGTTCGAACGTGTCATGACTTGTCACGTGGGCATGTCAGCATCGGATGACTGTTTACTGGAGAGCGAAGTTCGAAGGAAAGAATTGGCTCCCCGGTTGGAATCAGGGTCTCCGTCTCAGAGAGCTTTTTTGGTTGGTTTTTAGGCAATTTTGGCTGAAAACGGTCCAAGACGGTGTTTTGGGGAGCGATCGGCTTACAAAGAGCATCAGAAATGGCCGAAAACTGAGTTTTTTCGGTATAAAACAGACAAAAAAGGGAACTCACGAAAAAACATCCCGAAACCCAGAGAAAAGGGCCTAAAAAGGACCTTCTCGTGGCGGTTGCAGCCGCAACACGCGACCGAAATAACTCGAGGCCAAATCGATCGTAGGCCGCCGCTCAGATCTCTTTTGTTTTCAGTCGTTTGCCTTTTAAAAAGAAGGCGCAGGGCAGTGGACTTATTGCGGTTGATCCGGAAAACCGCTGATGAGCTGCAGAGTAAATCCTTTGCTTTGAGTAACTTTGCTGGTCGATCATTGGTGTTATCGTTCCTCCAAACGCAACGAAAATCCAGGTATAGCGAGGCGGAATGGCCTGTGCAAGGCGTCCCATAAGGCGAAGAAATGGAAAAGCACGGAGGTTCACACCGGGACAGTGCAGGTTTGTGTCGGTTGTCGCTGGAAAGGAAGAGTTCTTTCCAAGCTCTAGCGCCGGTCGTAGTGAGAAATTTCCGAGGTGCGGATCGGCATCGCCGCTGTGCATCATCTGAGCAGCCAGAGACTTGCTTCATGCAGCGAAGAGAGCGTTCATGGATTGTGAGAGCGAGGCTCTCGCGGAGGAAGAGACGCGCTCGTCGAATCAGGCGCATCTATTTCGCCGGATCGCCTGGCGCTTGCAGGCGAACGCCGAAGGTGGGCGGAGCGAACGAGCGCGCGGCTGGACCGCCAAGCACTGGACCAGCCGGCGCGGCCGAGTGCACGGCGGGCGGTTGCTGAGCATGTCCACCCTGCGGCTTCTGGTGACGAACGTTTTGTATCGAGGGGGGCGTTACGCATAAGGACGTGGTGTATCCCGGCGAGCACCCGGCCCTGGTTCCTCACGAGTTATGGCTCGCCGTCCATGCCAAGCACCAACTGAGCCGCGCCAAGGTCCGCTGTCACGGGGCGGTCGAAACTCGACTCAAGGGTCTCGTCAGCTGCGCGCACTGTGGAGGGCTGCTGGCCGCGAGCTTTACCCAGCGGCATGGGCAAAGGCACCTGTACTACCTATGCCGTGCCGGGAAAAAGCGAGAGCCGGTCTGTCCGCAACAGCCCGTTCTCTCGCTCGATCTCGAACACTCGTTGCGAGAGCGCCTGGAGGGTAGAGGAGCAGCCCCTGGCTTCGATTTAGAGCCGCTCATCCGCGCAGTCTCTTACCATTCAGGCACGCGTCGTGTTGCGGTCGAGCTGCATGATGGGTGCCGCTTCGAATACTCCTTGCCGGTTCCAGTTCGTGCCGGTGTGCGCCGGAGAGAAGAAAAGAGTCAGTCGCGCGGCCGCACGCCTCGCATCAGCCGATTGATGGCTCTGGCCATTCACTTCGAAGGTTTGGTGTCCGATGGCGCGGTTCGAAATTACCGGGAACTGGCCGAGGCCGGACAGGTGAGCCGGGCGCGGCTTAGCCAGATACTGCAACTGGCTCATCTCGCCCCGGAGATTCAGGAACAGCTGCTCTGGCACTGTCACGGCGAGCAGATGTGATCCTGATTAGGTGCCAGCCAATCCGTATCGCGGTTATCGATTTCCAGAGGAGATTATTTCTCAATGCGTATGGCTGTACTTCAACCTTTCCGTCAGTCTGCGCGAAGTGGAACTGATGATGGCGTATCGAGGAATCCAATTGAGCTACGAGACGATCCGCCGCTGGTGCGAGACGTTCGGAGCTTCCTATGCCGCCGAGCTAAAGCGCAGACGGCCTAAGCTGGGCGACAAGTGGTTCCTGGACGAGGTGTTCTTAAAGATCAACGGAGTGCAGCATTACCTCTGGCGCGCAGTCGATCAGAAGGGCGCCGTCATCGACATTCTGGTGCAGCCCAAGCGGGATCGTTTTGCTGCTTCGCGATTCTTTCGTAAGCTGTTGCAAAGCAGTCGATGCAGGCCTCGCGTGATTGTCACGGATAAGCTTCGAAGCTATGGGGCTGCGAAGAAAGTAGTTCTGCCGAGAGTCGCTCATCGGCGGAGCCGGTACTTAAACAATCGAGCAGAGAACTCGCATCAGCCAACCCGGCAACGAGAGCGCCGGATGAAGCGCTTCAAGTCGCCTGAGCACGCGCAACGTTTTCTCGAGGTGCACGATATCGTAGCAGCTCACTTCCGACCGAAACGACATCTTCTTTCTGCTGCGCAATACCAAGCCGAAAGAAGGAATCGATTTGAAACCTGGCAGCAGGTCACTGCAGCCTGAGCTCGGTAGCCAATCGGTCCTCAGCCGCCTTTTCTACGAGCAGAGTAGGTCAGCCAGGCCGCAACCTTGTTTCTCGCGCCCAATGTGACAGTGCCCCCGATATACATATAAGAGCGGCTTTACTCTCGGTGGGTTTTCCTTCACGAAAAGCTTCCATTGCGTATCGGCGAAACCGAGGTAGTGATGACTATGGTGCCTGGTGATGCATTTCGAGCCAATCGCCTTCAATTCTTCATGCTCCGGTCGGCTTATCACGACAAGAGGGGAATATAGCTGCTCGAGCACGTACCCATTTCTCTTCAGAATCAGCTGGAAGAATTTCAAAGCATCGTGCGTCACTAAATCCACTTCCGTCCCTTGCCGCCCGCGCGAACGCTCCACGGTCTCCTGTTTAGGCAGCAGGCCAATCGCCTCTCGGGTCGAAAGCAGATGTACGCCGCGTAAATCGTAATCGGAATCGGCGGAAGGAAATCCGTAGAGATGAGCTCCGCTAATTGTGGCGAACAGCAGGGGATAAGGATGTTGTACGACTTCGCTCTGTAGTAGGTCGTAATTGATCACTCACAATACTCCGACGAGGTGACGAGCCGGCGTGCTCGAATCAAAAACTCGTTCGAACGCTGATAATCCGGGTGTTCCGGAAGAGCGGTGGCGGCGAGTGCCTCATCCAGTTCGCGATGCAGGGCTAATCTCCATTTCTCAACCTCTGCCCAGGATGTTTCGCCAGCCCGGATCGCCAGAAGACGATCGCAATATCGTTCCACCCGTAAAGGAACGAATCCATCACGTAGAACGGCAATTCCGGAAAGGAGCAGGCGGATCAAAATGCATGACATGCTTCCAACGAAACTCTCCCTGGTTCCGAAGATCCTGCTCCAGTTTCTTGAACTGCGAGAGAACATAAGCGTTGTATGTTCGATGGACGTGCTGCGATAAGAATATGTCGCGTACGGCCAGAAGTTCCTCGGCGATCGGACTCGAAAAGTCCACCAAGGGCGAGTACAGACATTCGAGCGCATTTGGGTTCGCCTTCAGTGCAAGCCGGAGAAATTTCTCGACTTCCCAATATACTTCCTCGTTGTCGTTTTCGAGTTGCTCCGGAACGCCGGCGAGGGACCACTCGATATCGGCGGGCGGCAGATAGAATCCACGCCGATCGACATCGGATGTTTCAGTTGCAAGGCCATATGCGCGCGACCCAACAACACACCGATAGGCGACAAACTTGTACAGCTCCGAATCCGGGACTCCGTCAGGGATAGCCGCCTGGTCTTGACGGAAAATGGTGATCCCTCATGCCAAACCGTGCGTAGTTTCCGGAGGAAAGACTCGGCCCATTCTGACTTCATTTGTTCCAGTTCGTTATTGTTCACCATAGCCAGTTCCTCTTGAACACAGCGAATGTTTCGGATGAGTTCGATGGGATCGAGCTGAGCAAAGGTCGCCTGGAGCCGCTCCTTCCCTAGATTCGGGAGATGGGGCCCATGCCATGACCCGGTCATACGGTGTCAACGGTGCGTGATAACGCTTGGACACTCGGGCCCCGGTACGAGTCTTGGACTTGAGCTTAAACGAAGGCTGAAAGCAGTTCACGTACGGCCGGGAGAACTCCTCGAGCCTGGCCAGTTTCTCCGTACCCTTCACTCCAGAGAGCCGATCGTATCCGGCCAGCTTCCGAACCACCGCGCCATTCTTTGGTTCCACCCACGCTTGGTCATTCTTCCGATAGGCCCGCGATCGTGTAAACTCCAGCCCTGTTCGCGGGCAGTAGTTGAGGACCGTTTGATTGATGAACGCACCGTCGTTATCCGTGTCGAACCCTCGCAAGGGGAACGGCAATGCTTTCCTGACTTGTTCGAGTGCTTCCACGATCAGGGCTTGGTCTCGCGCCATGAGGGGAACGCACTCGGTCCAGCCCGTGGCAACATCTGTCAGGACCAGCGTATGGACAACGCTACCCGCCATCCATCCACCGCAATGGGCGACCAGGTCGGCCTCCATGTATCCCGGCTCCGGATCCTTCCAATCTCCGAACGTGCGAATCGGAATACTTCGGCGGAGTAAGGTTGCGCCGACTCCTCTTCGGCGACGTGTACCCGTCACTCGCTCGCGTGGTTCCGCTAAGAGCCGGTCCATCGTGGCCGCACTCATCTGCAGCAATCAATCCCGCACACTGGTCTCCAGCTGCAAGTGGCCGTGTTTCTCCATGGATCCGAGCAACAGCGGGACAAGCGCCTTCAGGCGCTTGCCGCAGATCCGGTCAGCGGCTTCCCAAAGCAGAATCAGTGCTTCTTGAACCGCATCGCCATAGATGCGTTCCTTGGATCGTAGCTTCTTATCTCGCCGCTCTCCATTTGACCCAAGAAGCCGGACGGCATGTTTCCGGTGGTACCCCGTCACCTCTATGAATTCGTCCAGGATAGCTGTCTTTTTGGCCAGCCTTGCGTGCTGGTATCGCTTTTGGATTGCTTCGACTAACTCTCTTCGTGTCGCCATGCTCAATTGCCTCCTCATCCGCTACTCCGTTGTTCACGGGTAACATTTTCATGAGGCAACGACCCCTCACCGGTAACATTTTTGGTGAGTCAATGCGCTCCGGCGTGATCGGCAGGCCCTCTGGCTGGAAAGGTCAGAGGGCCATTTGTTTGCATCAGGCTGGTGAAGTCGGGAGCGGAGGCCTTGCACTGGTAAACGCGAAGACCGCCGGGCGCCGTTTGCCCGGCGCACCGTTTGAAGCTTTTAGAACTGCGCGTTCGACTGCTGAATCGCTTTCCAGACAGCCGGCGATTGGCTTCTCCGCTGCAGTGCATGACGACGGACCGCACAGTTCGACGAGCAGATATTCACCCTGCTACCGAAGGGCGAGGCCACCATCCAGGCGTGCTTCTACCCGTACCTTTTGGCCGCGCATACCCACCCGTACGCTGCTCCTGGCGATCTGGAAGCGCTGCCCGCGAAACTGGATCGTGTAGTCGTTAGTGATCGTGCGCGTTGCCACATGACTCAAGCAGGCCGCTAAGTTATGCTCAGGCCGGAGTGGCCTATGCGCATCCGTGGAATTAGCCGTGGCTATGGCGAAGCGCACATTCCATTCCGGAAGGAACTTGGTTTCCAGATACTCATTGGCCTGCTCGAGTGTGCGGGCACGAGCCAGACGTAGACCCTTGACCAACCGATCTTGTGCCGTGGCAAAGCAGCGCTCCACGCGTCCTTTGGCCTGGGGACTGTGTGCCGAACTGCGGCTAATGCCGAGTTCCACCAGTGCTCTTGTGATCTGTGTCAGAGGCAGCGATTCCTCGGCACCGTTACCTCGCTGCTTGGGCGCTACTTCGAACAGTCCGGCCTTATCGGTATAGAACTCAAGCGGTCGCCCGTTTTGTTCCAGGTACTGCCACAGCACACGAAGGTCTCCTCGGTCGAGTCGTGAGGAACGAAGCGGGCAAACAAACGGCTGGTCGCATCGTCGATCATCGCCACCAGGTAAATCCGCTCGCCGCGTCCTTCCAGCCAATCGTGCACCGAGGTGTCCCATTGCACCAGTTCAAATGAGCCTCACGTGTGAACGGATACCCGTTGTGGATAGATCGCGTGTGGGGAGCACGTGTTTACTATCGACTGGTCGTATATACCGCTTGACCGGAGTCGCACCTTCTCGCAGGAACTGCAGGTTTCTGTGCCGTGCGTCCCACATTCCGATAACGGGACTCTTCGGGCACTTGCGTCTCGAGCGGGATTGCCAAACCAATACTCGGCGAATTGCGCCACGAGTATCGGTGGGCAAACGCCGCATAAGCTCCCGATCGAGTTATTGCGGACCACAGCCCTGGAAAACGTCTCTGATGAAGTCTTTAGGGCTCCTAAGGTTCATTGTGCTCGTGGCGGCAAGAGAAAGAGGGTCATCGCGAAGACCAGATAAACCATCAGGACGAACACCCCGACAAACCACGTCGATCGCCCGCTGCTGGTTACCAGAGCCGCCGCCATGGTGGCGATCAGCATCATCACCACGGCACCGGGCCAGAACTGCAAATCCATCACCTGCGGGCCGAGGACATAACTAAGCAGCACCAGCACCGGGGCGACAAACAGCGCGATTTGCGAAGCGCTCCCCAACGCGATCCCTATGCTCAAATCCAGGCGGTTCTTTCGACTCCCGCTAAACGCCGATCCCATCTCCGCGGCACCGCCGACCAACGACACGACGATGAAGCCCACGAATGCCGGGGTCATGCCGAATGTCACTGCAGCTTGCTGTACCGAGTCGACGAATACCTCGCTCACCAACGCGACGAGCACGGTGACGAACGCCAAGGTGCCGAGCGCGACGCCGATGGGCAGTGGCGCTTCGCCGACTTCACCGGATTCTGCGCTGGCAAACAGCTCGCGATGAGTTTTCAGAGAAAACAACATTCCCAGACCATATGCGGCTAGGAGGAGCACGGATAGACCAACGCTTAACTTCTGAGTGAACACCGTCCCTGCGGCCGAGTCGGCTTCCCTAACAGCGGAAGGGATCAGAAGTGCTATGGTGGCCAAGAAAAGCAAGCCGGCCTGGAAGCGGGCGTTTACCCTGTTGTACTCCTGGACATGGTGCTTGAGTCCGCCGAGGAAAAATGACATCCCCAGCACGAAAAGGGTGTTGGCGACAATGGCGCCGGCGACGGACGCCTTCACCAACATGTACTGCCCGGCGTGCAGGGCCGCGAGAGCGATGACCAGTTCCGTCAGGTTTCCCAGGGTGGCGTTGAGCAACCCGCCGACCGAGTCGCCTGTCTTGGCCGCGACGGATTCCGTGGCCAGACTTAGTAGTGCCGCCAGTGGTAGGATCGCGAATACCGAGAGAACGAACAGCAGCGTGTGCGATTCTGGTTTCAACCGATGACAAACGAATAGTACCGGGACCAGCGTTAGCATCCACAGCAACGGGTTGTGGCGGATTTCCTCGAGCAGCTGTCGCATTGATTTATGTGAGTTCAACAATGCATGGTGTTGTCGACGTAAAAATAGTACTCCTTTACGTCCTCACAGTGATTGCCTTCGGCAGGCGTTAAACCGAACGCCCGCTCTTTCAGAATCGGTCCCGACCGTTCCAACGAGCGAGACTGAACACGAGAAGCTGATAACGGTTGCGATTGCAGCCAAACCGTCTTCGCCCCAGCGATAAGCCTTGCTGCGGGCCATGTCGTGGGAAAGAAAATCCCATGCTGCTCCGTTTGAACTGTAATCCTCGCGAACGGTTTCCCATGAACGTTCACTGACGTACGGACCCCAACGGCGCCACAAAAGTGGTCTTCCCCGAGTTTCGAGTAGTCTGCGGCCTCCTCGGTATCCGCCACGGGGCAAGCAGCTCGAATCACCGCACCGTCGCCGGCCGGACGCGGTGCTGGAACCGACTCCGCGGTAACTCCGCTCATCTTTGACCTCCCTGTTGGTATAAATCGAGACGAAACGATAGGACAAGAGTGAGTCCCTGGCAGCCAGTGGACCCGTCTCATTTAACAGGCTCGATGCTTCCAGTCGGGAAGTTGACTTAAAATTGTGCTACTGGCCAGCGCTGAATCGGTTCTGCCAGAGGTGGCCGCTGCGGAGGCGCTTGACGTTCACCATCTGTGCGTAGCGAGAGTGGACGCGCCGGAACGTCAGGCTGTCCCTGTCGGTCCGGTCCTTCCCTGTCGGACTTCTGTCGGTCAATGATAAACAAATTGCGCCGGGGCACCCGAGGTCAGCGCCTTTTGCTCCTCATGGACAAGGACAAAAATGGAAAGGTTTCCAAGCAGGAATTCATGAGTTTCATGGAGTCGGAATTCGATCAGTTGGATGTGAACAAGAGTGGGGACCTGGACGTGCGCCGAATTCGGTGACCGGGTGAAAGTCGTCGAACCATTTTCAAAAGACGGGATCCTGGTCGAAAGCAAACTTTCTGATCCGCTACTACCACGAATCGAGAACCCACTTGAGCCTGGGCAAGCAATGTCCGTTCCATCGAGAGATGTTGAAGGTTGGATAGATTGTCGCAATTCCACAACTCGGCGGCCTTCATCACCGCTATGAAGGTACCGCCGCATAGCAATTTTTGTGCGGATCGGCGAACGACAGGTACTCGCGTTCAGGATCGGCAGATGTTGCTAGGTTCCCCCTCTGCAGAACCCATCGAGTAATCCGGACTGATGTCAGCAGCATCGGCTCACGTGACGAACGATCAGGATGCGTCAATTATCAACGACGATTGGGTTCCGTGCGTTGAATGCTTGATCTCAGTCACGCATAGGGCAGCGCGAGAGCCACATGAAGTCTGCCGTCTTTGGGCAATCTCGTTTTTGTGGTATAGCGAAAACGTCTCCCTAGGCTCACGCCGGGTTGCCCCGTAGCCCCGGCGACGATCTTCTGCATCAAGCTGTTGCGCGTCATGCCGAACACATCCATAAAGCACTGACTGAAGCTCGCCCGTATTCTGCATCTTTAAACATGACAGTGGCGGCTTAGACGTTGAGCTGCTATGGAGTGTGCGGTGGAACGGACGTTGACGCGGGAGATTTTTCAGTGAAGCCGACCCTTCCTTCCCGAATAAGCTTGGAGAAATCTGTGCCGTCACCCGCTGCTTTCGCTGCCGAGTTGATGTGGGCCTGCTGCTTCAATGCGGCCAGCGATAGCCCGCCGGTAACCAAACTACCTCTCTCGTACATCATTTCGTCCATCTTGCCGTTCAGTAGCACGCGCCAATCGAGGCGCACGTGCGCCTGGCGGGCCTCAGCGGCGGAGACCGCAATATTGGTGGTGCAATTGTTGGTCAGGGCGTTGTACCACTCGGGATGCAAGTGCAGGCTATTGGCCCGTTCCAGATATGCCATAAAGATCTTGCGCGCTATCGCCGACTGGACCGTGGTGCGAAACAGATACACCTCTTCATCCTTGCGGTAACTAGTCCGCAAACGGATGACATCGCGTTCGTCGCTTGCAATGTAGGTGAGCATGTACTGGCGGAAGAAACCCCGGATAGCAGAGTAGTTCTGGCCAATTGTGTCCCGAGTCTCGATAGACATGGCGACATGTCCCTGGTCGCCGAAGTCATAGCTGGCAATGGGATGCGCGATCCAGGGGGATCCCCACCACGTGATGAATATGTCAGCGCCGTGGAGCTTCGTCAAATCATAGGAACGGGTCTCCCAGTGGCAAGTGTAGTCCTTTTCCGTGCGATAGTCGCAGTTGCGGACGTTGTGGATGGTGACCTGGTCGCCGGACGTTTCGGCGTAGGCGGTTTCGACGTCGTCGGGTTGCCAATGGCGATCGCTTGAGGGCTTGAGCGCGAACCACCAAAGGGCGACGACAGTGAATCCGGCGAACGCGATCATCTGCCCTTTGTGGCCACGGCGAAGGAGCAACAGGGCTGCCAGTATCACAACGAAGTACGCCACAGCAGCCGGTGCTCGTACAGCAGGGAAGGGCGAGTCGAAGTAAAGTGCTCCGACGGCCCAAACCGTGAGAAGCAGAGCAATAGTGAATGCCAATGCGGACGCGATCCTACGCAGCCATAACAAATCTTTAGCCCTTTCTGGAAGCGAGAGCACTTCGAAATGCGGGGCAGTTTCGTCCGCCACACCGATACGCGCCAACCTGCTTTATCAAAATCAAGGAGACTTTAGCATACTGATGAGTGTATTGGCGGGACGGTGTTTTTCCAAAGCAGTATTTGCCCGAGTGCGGCCGATGCTCATTGTACTCTTGCAACCAGCTATCCAAGTCGGCCTGTAGCTGATCAAGCGAAGAATAGAGCTTCTTGCGAAACGCGACGCTTTCGCTTGCGAAAAACAGAACGCAATTTTTTCTCGCAAGGGGGGTGGGGCAAAAAACAGGTGCCTCTCTTGCTTACCCCATACAAAGTTTTCTCGGGATAGGAGATAGAGAGCTTGGAAACTGCCCTCCCCCCGACTTTTTTGCAAAATTCCTATTCCAGATTTTTCGATTGCGTTTTCTCGACCAGGAAAAATATCGCTAGAAACTTTCTCACACGCAAAATTTGCGAGTTAAGCGACACACTCGCTTTCGCGTCTCGCTTTTAGGAGTGCTGCACGGAGTAGGGCGACTGCAGAAAAAGTTTTGCAAACAAATCCCTGCGCAGATTTTTTCTCTAATCAAAACTTCGCTTCGTAATTTATCGCATGAAGAATTTTGGATGCTTACCGGAATTTGCCTTTTCATCGGAACGCTCGGTTGAAGATTACAGCGCCAAAGATTGTTGGGAGCTAGCGACGAAGTGGCGGTGGTTGCGGTGCGAGGCAAAGAGAGGGGGCGGAGCGGGCGTGCAGGCGAGAATCGCGTCAGTTTACGAGTAGCCGGCCGGAACAAAGTCGCTGACGAGACGGACGCTGCGCGCCGTCTGCGTTTCAACAGTTCGGTTCGCCTAGTTGTTGCATGAATTGAGCGATAATGAATTCCTAAATCCGATGACTGATCACACGTTCACCGGCACCACTCCAGGTCCGAAGTGGCGTCAAAAGGGCGAAAACGGATTCAATCTCCATAGCGGAAGGCTTAACGACGTCAGCCGCGTTCCGGCGCAATCGTCAGCGACTTCCTTCTAGTCTGCTTATCGAAAATCCCTCGTCAGGGAGCATTCGGGCCGGATGAAGTGTGACCCCCTGGGGATTTCCGATGAAGCCTAGCGACTATACGTCCAAGTGGATAGCTTCCAGATGATCGAGAGTCCACCCGGAAATCGACCCATACCGGCCCAGGAACTCTCTAGGCTAACCTGTCGAAGGACCCAGCTTCGGTAGAGCGCCCACCTCGGATAGTTGGATTCCGCAACTGCCATCAAGCGCCGTCAACAAGGGCCAATCCGATCTCTACGAGCTCAGAACAGTTTGTGCGCCACTTCGATAGCTTTGCTGATCGCAGTAACCAAGCCTCCAGCCGCGGCGGCTCCTTCGATGAGCGTCTTCGCCTTACCGAGGTATTCCAGCACAGAAGGCTTGTGAGCTTCTGCCTTTTTGGCCTCAATGCTCGCCTTCTTGAGCTGATCTTCAGCATCTTTAGCCGTATCCTCGGGCAGCGCATGAGCTTCCTTGGCCTTGACGACCTCCGTCTGCAATTTGCTTAGCTCTTCCGTAAATTCAGCCCGGTTGCTAACCCCAGACAGATTTATGTTGCCTGCCGCATTGTATTGGTACGTGACATGCTGTCCCCGCTGATCGAATACACTCATCTGTTTAACCTCGACTGTCGTTCCTAGCCTGAGCTCCTGAGCGCTGATATGAACGCCATAATGTCCTGCATACGCCAGCAGTCTCTCAGTATCGAGTGAACCCGTTGCCGCATCTGCCAGTTGAAATTCGATCGGAAGCTCAAAGTGTGAGTAGTGCTCGTCGAAATCAGAGAAAACTGGGGGAACTTTCATACGAGAGTATCGAGACGCATACTCCTGAAGCCAATCCACAGAGTGCCTAAGCGCATCTTTTCCTTCGGACGGGCTGAAGGATGCGTAACTCCACGACTTTTCGTACCGTGTTGTATAGCCTTTCATGTTTACGGCACGGTCGTTCTCAGACGACGCGTGATACCCACTCGGGAACATCACTGACACTGTGACGAGAGTCCGCGGAACGCGACGACGCACCTCAAAATCATTAATGAAAGCGAACAGCGCAGGTACGTTCTGAGTTCGCCAGCTTCGCCATTCTCGCATCGGCAGCGTGCGAATCGTGGCAAGAGCATCGACAACGAGCCCGCCCTCATGCTGCAGTCGCCAGATGACTTCCGAATAGTCGCTGTCCGTCAAGGCGACAGGAATTCGCTCATGCGCAACGCCTGTTGAGGAAACTCCAAAGCACGTGGACCGTCGTATTGCCGTACATGCGCGACCCCAGCCGAAGAGATCCAACCCCACCGAGCACTATGTACTCTTTGCCCAGCGGTAGGTATTCGTAGTCGTCACCATACCAATTGAGATACTGCGCCGCCGCTTCTCGGCTATCTCGTGCATCTTCAGTGAAGAAGCGGCCGGGCGACATTGGAGTCCATTCGAGGAGGGTGAAATCATGCAACCTAATCCGTAGACCATCGAAGAGGGTTCCCGCTATTGATCTGTCCAGAACGCATTGTTGCTGTTGTAATTGATCTCTTGGCGGCGGTTAGATCGCAGAGGCGAATGCTCTGAATGCCCATAGACTTGGGTGTCGAGAAAATCTGCGAAGAGCGCAACGAAGTCTTCGCGGTTAACTATACGGTCATTTATGCCGCGGAGCGGAAGTTCGGTCGAGTTATTGCTGAATCTCAATAAGGTAGGCCCCGAGGGGAGATTATACCTCGACCTCGACTGCCAGTCTCAGTGTGTCCAGGACGGCGGTCACCGATTGATCCGAGGGTGCTCATTAGCTCCGCACTGACGGTAAGCGCAGCCCTCGGAGTGGATTGCACCTGTTCTCCCAGCTTTCGCCCCGACCCACGGGCGATTCGGAACTTGGGCATTCTGCGTCAAATTGACGCAAAACGGGCAACCCGGACTTAATGTCCAGTTTGCCGACCTTCCAGGAATGGAGCTGAGACAGCTCGTTTTCGATAAGCTAGCTACCAAAATGGGCTTTTAACAGGACGTTGGAGAGTTCCGGGTGCGGACAGATTCCGTGTCGTGGGTACCTTTGTAATTGTCCGGATAATGTCACCTGACGGACAGGTGTTCGCGTGAGACAACCGCCGAGCGCCTTAAAGTGTTGGCCGGAGTGTTGGCCGGAGTTCAGCCGCCCCTTTTCAAAAGCGAGCTCTTGAGAGCTATGGCTTGTCACGCCCTCACATGACATCGACGGCGATAGCGATTATCGGCCAGAGAACCTTTTCGGGGACGCCACCGGGATGGATAAATGGATGCTCAACGTAGCTCCCGCACGTTTTCTCCTCGAACTGCTTGAACGGACTGGCCCAGATGCTTTCTCGTGTCTCAGACTCATCTACGGAAGCTGTAAAGATCTGCCTCGCAGACATGGTTGCTCCCGACATGATGAGCACGTATTGCCGTCCAGGCTCATTCGGAGTTTCCATCGCAACTTGAACCAAGAAATCCCGTTCGAACTTCACGTTTATGTCGGATCTGTATTTCTGGACGTCCTGTCCGTCGAAAATCGTGTGTACGGTGTGATCCCAAGTAGTCGAGAGTCCTATTGGGTAAATCATGTTCTGATGCGTTCTGAACACGTTATCCACTACCAATCGAATCTCAGCGTTGAATTCTAGGCCTCTGTTCCGGGGTAGCCGCAAAGCATCGTTTATGCGCGGCTGCTGACGGGAGATCTCATCGCAGGACTTTTCTGCGGTGGCTCGCCCATCGCTGTTTGTCAAGCTTTAAGCAGATACAAGAACATCTGCCAATCAGCTGGTTGGAGACTACTCCGGTTAATGACATCTTTCCTTATGTTCAGTGCGATAGTCATCAGCACAACAGCTGCGAGCACGACGGCCAAAAACCCTAGGAATAACAGTGTATGCTTCCTGGATCGAATCGCCTGCTCAGCCGACAAGCCGGTTCTGGGATACATCGCGTATTCTCTGGCGAGCAGCGTTGCTCGATCCTTAGGGGGAACCTTCGACAGTACCCGAGAAATCCTGGTTAATCGATATTGCGCGACTGCAACGTAAACCCACCCGATGACCAGTACGATGTAGGCGACGAAGGCGTAGGGGCTCGTTGCTACTGTCTTTAAGCTTTGGAAAAATCCGTTCGGCATCGTGCGTGGCTTCTGACACGATAACAGCCGTGCTATCTGGGCAGCTCCCGAATTCTCTTCGGTTCGAAAGATACTGTCAAGGGTCTCGTTAGATCGCCTTGTATAGACTATGCCCGCGCTATTGTGGGCGCATGACGACCCACTCGGAAACAATCACTCACCAGACACCACCCCCACCAACTCCGCCAGTTTCACCCAATGCCGCTTATGCGGAATGACTTTCCCGGAGGCGATGTTTCGTGCATAGAGCGGGCTGACTCCAAATGACTGTTTGATGATTGATCCGAACTCTGCTTACCCCAGCAGAACAACTACACATCGGACCAATACGACGTTCGTTGTGAACCTTTCCGAGATTCGTTCATTGTCTCTTCGCTCGCACGGCTAGCGGCTCGACAAGGCCTAATAGTCTCCGGTCTACCACAACACGTCGGGAGCGATGATGCGAAGGCGGGTGGCCTTAGCCGATTCGCGCGATATGCTGTGGTTTGCATGGGAGACCTAGCAGCAGAAATTGGCACTGCGCAGCGTTTGGTTAAAACTGATGCGTACCAGATGTCGATCGGTGAAATCGTCAGTATGTATGAAAATGGCGAACTCGTTATCGATCCGGAATTTCAACGGCTCTTCCGCTGGAAGAGCGAACAGAAGTCGAGGCTCATTGAGTCGATATTGCTCGGGATACCACTCCCTTCGATCTTTGTCTTTGAACGACACGACGGCACTTGGGAGTTGATCGATGGCTTGCAACGACTTTCGACCGTACTCGAGTTTATGGGAAAGCTGCGAGAACCCGACGGAGACTCGGCGGCACCTTCAATCCTGGAGGGTACAAAGTACCTGCCGTCCCTGCACAATGCCGTTTGGGAGAAGTCCGAATTGATTGTTGATGTACCCGTGACCGATCAGTTTGAGCTCAGCAAGGCTCATCAGCTTTCGATTCGAAGAGCGAGGATCGGGGTTGAAATACTCAAACGCCCAAGCGATGATCAAACCAAGTTTGACCTGTTTCAGAGGCTCAATGCCGGTGGCACGCAGGCAAATGCTCAGGAACTGCGGAACTGCATCATACTAATGGTCAACGGTGCGTACTACCGAGCGGTGAAGACAGCGGCCGAACACGAAGTTTTCCAAACCGTTACAGGCCTTTCGGAAGAACAGATCGAACGGCAGCGGCACATGGAATACGCTGTGCGGTTCCTAGTACATACGGAGGTTCCGTACGACGGCACACTTGACGTGGAGGAGTATATAGACGAAGGCGTCGTCAAATTGGCTGCTGTCAATGACGGATCTGCCGCGCAGATTTTGATTGATCGCACATTCGGCCTACTAAACGCCGCGGCAGGCAAGAACGCGTTACGCCGTTTTGAAAACGGACACCACGTTGGAAAGGTTAGTCTCGGGGGATTAGAAGCGATAGCTGTTGGTGTTGCGAAGAATCTCGCTGCGATTCTGAACCTGCCTGATCCACAGGCATTCGTCAAGAACAGAATCGAAGACTTTTGGAAACAGCCGGAAATCGCGAGCTCACCTCACCTGGGTTACGGGGGACGACACGTATCCAGAGGACCGTTCCTTTTGGGGCGGTTTGGTTTCGCCCATGAGCAAGCCATACACGGATTCGGAGTTTTCCGATCAAATTACCGAAGATCGAGCGTGGCGCTTGCGGGAAATCTCGGATTTGAAGACAGCCATCAGCAGGGCAGACGTCAACCTGCGCCGTGTGCTGTTAAGAAGTCTGGTCACGATCTGTTACGCACATTGGGAAGGTTACGTTCGTTTTGCCGCGCGCAAATATCTGGAGCATGTAGCAGTTCGGAAATTGCGATATGAAGAGATCGACCGGCAGTTTCTGCGCAATTATTTCCTGCCAAGGCTAGCCGCACTTTCGGTTTCGAAAACTGGACTCAGGGAACGCTGCGCACTAGTTGACGAAATACTTTCCGCTTCCAGTCGTCGTTTTTCGAAGGTGAACGAAGATCTGGTAAACACGAAGGCGAATTTGAATTTCGAAATATTCGCAGACATATGTCTTGTAAGCTCTATTTCGGTCGCACCTTTCGCCGACAAAAACTCGTTTATCGACATCTTCCTGCTGAAGAGACGCAATTCGATAGCTCATGGTGAAGATACTTTTGTTGGCATCGAGGATCTTGACGAACTCACGAATAACACCATTACATTAATGCGGATGTTCGGGGACGCATTAGAGAACCACGTCTACCTCAAGGCGTACAAATCGGCATAGCCACCGAATTTGTCAGGCGATCGAACATTTGAAGCTCTTCTATAACTTTGGCAATCCTCCTGGCACGACTTTGATAATCCGGGTGAATCGCGATTCACAACCGCCGGGTTACTCCCGAAAGACGCTTGCTACTGAAACAGCTTTGCCAAATGGACAATATTCCCGAGCATCCGAACAATCAGGCGTTGCTGAAGAAAATTCTCGAAGAGTTTATCGATATCACTTCCGACGCGAGTCCGATCGGATCCGGCCCACTGCGGCCAGCTCTTCCATTCAAATCAGGGTTCGTTTTGAGAACGGAGTCTTTGCGCAGAGCCAAAGCAGTCGAGCGTTCTGTAGCGCGGGCCGTATCTTAGCTTTCCATTCATCGTGGCGCGGATCTGGATATTCGGTATAGACCGATTTCTTGTCCTGAAGCATCCCGGATTCAACCTCCTCTAGGCGGTTCGATTCTTTACCGATACAAACGAATCCATCAATCTCGACGTGTCGTCGCTGTAGCAGCCCGATGGTCCGCTTTCCGTAGGCGTTGCCATTAGCACCGACGCACTTGGATTCCGGGCGGAACCTTAGAGGAGCGCGAAGAGGTGGATCGCTAGCTCTCGAACTTTTTCGCCTGCCTTTTCACAAACTCCATCAGCGCTTTCTGATTCCTGGGATGAGGCTGACTCCGCCCAGCCCTTAGGTCGATAATTGCGCGACGGGACATGTCTGTCGATTCGGTGACATTACGAATCAACATTTTTCTCAGGATAGGGAGTATCTTCGTGGACCATTCATCCCGCCTTGGATCGGGATACTCTGTGTAGACCTCTTCCTCGTCCTGGATCATGCCAGATTCGACTTCTTCTAACCGGTTCGATTCCTTGCCGATGTAAACAATTTGGTCAATTTCGACGTGCCGTCTGTACAGCAGTCCAATGGTCTGCTTGCCGCAGACGTTGCTCCGGGCGTCCGCGCATTTCGATTCGGGATGACTTTCGTACTCTTCGAGCACGTCGGCGTACGTTTTCACGCGCGCAGTTCTGCGGTTGCCGCTGTATCCGTTCGTGGCGATGCGATATACCTTCCCGCTGTACTGATCTATCCAGTGAGCGCTTGTCCATTTTCTCGGATCGCTTTCATACGGGGCAATGAGATGAAACCGGTGTGGGTCCGTTTCCGTGGGGTGACCAAAGGGGATCGTCTGCACGGTCAGGAGGAAGTTTAAGGGTTTGATCTGATGGCCATACGGCTTACCAGCATTGAAGTCGTGAAAGGCTTTCATGACTGCTGGACTGCTGACGGTCACGCGGTCAAAAGCCAGTTCTGACGTTGGCAGGCCTAGTGATCTTCTGATGATGTTGAGCCAGATTTGCGCAATCCAGTCCCGGTTCTCGCTCTCCGGATCTGACGGATTCAGGAGATGACCGAATCCGTGCTCCTTCCAACCATTCGAACTGCTGTTCGAACCCTCCCGCAATGGCACCGGCTCACCGTTTTCATCTTTAAGGAAAAGTGAGTAGCGTTTTGCCGAGATCGCATGGCACCAGACTTGAACCGGCTCCTTCGTTTCTGGATCGAAGTTGACGTCCTCGATTTTCAAAATGGAGCCTGCAACCAGCGCTGGGTCATACGGCTTCAGAGAAGAGAACCGGCCTGCGAGACCTTCGACCTGTTTCCGCGAGAGTGCCATGATCGCTTCTCGCCCGTGCGCCGTTCGAAGAGGGCCTCCTCGACAGGGGATGATGCCGCCCTGTTCGGTCGCAACAATCGCCATCGAATCCGTGTCCTCCATCGCATACGTGCCGCCCAGCTCGGTAATGCTGCGTTCCAGCAGGGCGAGCATCAAACGGGCAGCACCGGTAATCAGCGATGCCAGCGGCGGGAAACAATAGGTACCGGGTACTTCCGGACGCGCGACTTTGCAGACATAGGGGTCCGGATCGATACCGTGGCATGTGACAAGGATCTTTTCATCTGGCTCCTGCACGTCCATTTGGGCGTAGATGCCGTAGCTTGTGGCATTCCCCAGCAGCTTGAGACCTTTATCGAGCCGGTCCCTTTCCTCCCTGGGGAGATCGTTGCATTGCGACAACCATTACGCTGTTCAACGACGGCTCTGAAGAAATCCTCACGGGCGGGATCTATCGCAACTCTTCCGAGCAGCTTTACGGGCTTCAGTCCGGATTGAATGCCGACCGCCTCAAGCCGGAATGCATCCACAATCTCCGGTATGCGGCCGGTAAGAATCACTGAGGCGACTACATCCGGCAAGGAAAACCACAATGCGTTTCGTTCACGACTGTGCTTACTCGTATACAAGTGATTCACTCCCACCTGCCAATCATTGCTCTCAATGCTGTATTTAGCGCGCGCCGGAAGAATGTCACCGTTCGGAATGACCTTAACGAATCCCGTCAATTGTTTCCAAGTATCTGGGTGAAATAGATCTTCCATGCGGAGAGAGGTCAGGAATGCTTTGACTTCTGTTGTGCAATGCTCTACATGCGCAATTCTCTTTGCGATAACAAATCGCCAAAGCCCCATGAGCGCATTGACCGTCGGATACATGGAGAGGAAATCCGTATAAATCACGGGCACTTCCCATTTGCGGATGTGTGCACTGGTTCGACCTCCGAAGAATGCCGTTTGTGAATACCCAATCAAGTGTTTTGGAAAATCAGGTTGATTTTCCAATATCGGTTTGATTCCCATCGAACGCATGTAACCCTTGCCGATGGAAGCGCCTGAATAGGCTTTGGTGACTTGTAATTGGATCGGATGCCGGTCATATTCTTCGAGCAACTTAACTGCGAGTTCCCACGTTGCGCAAACGTCGGCACGGTTGTAGCTGATGTATTCGGGGCTAACAATACCGTGAACAGACGTCTTTACTTTTCCATGCTCAACCCCAAATGCTTTACAGGCTCCTTCCAGCGTGAAACTCCGATCAGTTAGAGCGAAGGCGAGGGCGCGTAAATCGAGGAAATGTCCTCGGAACGTATATCCCGGCAAGGGCTGCCCCTCCTCCGAGCCATCAGGAATGAGATCATCGCTATCCGGCTCCTGCGTCGATGTGAAGCCTCGCAATGCACGCTTGCTGTCGATTTGTTTGATACCAATCCTGGGTCGGTATGGATGTCTGCGTTCAATTCCATCTTTATCGATGTAAGACCACAGTCCTAATGAGAATCCACCAGCAAACCTTCCCCGAGCGGTCGTGGCGTCAAACGCAATCCGGGCTAAGTCGAATGAAAGATTGAAGCCCACCGCCAAGCAGCGTCCTCGAGCTCGGCCGCCAGGGCGTTCAGTTCGCCACATTTCCGGAGACTGTGCTGCCGTACTATCCCTATTTTTCCTTTGTATAGCGGCCTTTCGAGATGGAAAAGGAATACCTTCGATTACTTGACCAATCGGTCGCCGTCCCCTCGTCCGTCACTCACGCCATCGCTGACGCTTGCAGGCAGGCCAAGCTTGTAGTTTCCATTGGCGTCAATGAGCGCGATGGCGGTACGCTCTATAACGCGTAGTTGCTCTTTGATGCTGACGGCTCCTTAATCCAGCGCCGCCGCAAGATTTCCCCGACGTACCACGAACGTTTGGTCTGGGGGCAGGGCGATGGTTCTGGTCTGCGGGTTGTCGACAGCGCAGTCGGCCGTATAGGTCAGCTCGCATGCTGGGAACACTACAACCCGCTCGCCCGCTACGCATTGATGGCCGATGGCGAACAGATTCACTCCGCGATGTATCCAGGATCATTCGGGGGCGACCTTTTCTCCGAACAGACCCAGGTCAACATCCGGCAACACGCCTTAGAGTCCGGTTGCTTCGTTGTCAACGCCACGGCTTGGCTGGATGCCGACCAGCAAGCTCAGATCGTGCAGGACACTGGGTGCCCCATTGGACTGATCTCTAGCGGCTGTTTTACGGCAATTATCTCGCCGCAGGGCGAATTGGTGGCTGAGCCCCTGCGCACTGGTGAAGGCGTGGTGGTTTGCGAGCTTGATTTTTCCCTGATCGATAAACGTAAGGGGAAAATGGATTCGCGGGGCCACTATAGTCGACCGGAGCTCCTCAGCCTATTGATTAATCGCGCGCCTGTTGCTCATTTCGAAGAGCGCGGCGCTCGCCGTAGCCCCGTTGCCGAAATACTCGATGAGCATTTCGCCGTAAGGACAGCAAGAAGTGTTTCGACGATGTCATTGCGTTGAATGAAGCGCCATCTACGCCGACTCCTGCGAGAATACATCGCGTATCACCACGAGGATCGGATTCATGATGCGCTCGGGAAAGACACGCCGAACCAACGCCCGATCGAGAACCGGCCTTCTCCGACGGCGATGGTCTCAAGTGCCAGGCTCGGAGGTCTTCATCATCGATACTCCTGGCGTGAGGCCGCCTAATCGAACGGCGCCTACGAATTGTCGAAACCTAATCTGCGATTTCGGCGCACTGATCCTTTCGTGTCACACAGACGATCGAGCAAATCACCGAGCTCCGAAACGGCGCCGGATTGAGCTTCCGAGATGACCTGCACATCCGCGAAGCAAAAGAAGCATCCCCGATCGAGTTTTGACTACCCACACCCCTTTGCTCGCCTGCAACGCTTCGTCCATCTCGGCTTCCAGTACTTGCTGCAAAGTCTCTTCGACAATCGTCTTCAGCAGATCCCGATCTTCCGCCAAAAACTTCTTCAGATCCTCTGCTGTGATTCTTCCTCTCGCGCTATCCTGCTTTCGGGTCACCTATCACCTTTCCTTTCTTCAGCCAGTAACTGAATTCGAAAGGTCCAGTCTGACCCACCTCCCTTTTTGCAGAATGATTGAAGCTTAACCCTGATTTTATTGAGCGGCGGCGGTGTGTGCGTCTTGGCAGGCAGCTCTTATGTTCCCCGTGGCAGGACGAAGAGTAGACCCTAAGGTGGCCGTCCTACCTTGATTGAAAAGGGCAATCTCGCACTATGAGTGGATCGCTATGAGAGTCGCCCGCCCCTGTGTTTATTGAGGTTCGAATGCTTTACTCCGGGTTATTCGCGAATAACTTTGAACGATTCGTAGATAATTCTGCGATTAACAATGAGCATCACATCTCTGAAGAAAGTTGAACGCGCTGGATAAAGTTTGACTCGCTCTCATTCGCTCGATAGCGCACGAAAGAGCCAGACGCGCGCGAATTCCCATTCGCGCGCAGCGGTGCGGCGCGAGATGCCGAGTACCTCGGCGGCTTCATCGGAGGTGAGCCCGCCGAAATATCGGAGTTCGATGAGACGGCTCTTGCGCTCGTCGATTTTGGCGAGTTGGACCAGGGCTTCCTCGAGCGCAATCAGGTCCTCGTTCCGGCCCGGAACTTTGTCGGCCTCCGTCAGCGGAACCATCAGGGCCGCGCTGCCGCGCTTCTCGCTGCGGCGCGCCACGGCGTAGTTGACGAGTATGCGGCGCATCATCTTGGCCGCGACGGCCAGGAAATGCGCACGGTCCTGCCACTCGACGGAGTTCCAATCGAGCAGCCGCAAGTATGCTTCGTTGACAAGGGCGGTAGGTTGGAGGATGTGGCCGGCCGACTCGTGGTGCAGATAGATACTGGCCAGGCGGCGCAACTCTTGTTCGACCATGGGGGCGAGGCGCTCGAGTGCGCGGGTGTCTCCCTGGCACCACGCCTTCAGTAATCGGGTCACCTCGCCTGGAGGAGCATCATGCATGTGCTAACGAAAATTCGTGACCATCATCAGGTCGTTGAGTTCCCGGTCCGTCTGGACGGCCAATAAACGCCGCCCATCGGAGGACAGCGCAAGGGCAGGGAAGTTCCACCCCGGATCCTTTTCGAGGCGCAGGATGGTAGCTACCTGTCGCGTGGCGAAGCTGAAGAAGCGAACACGCTGCCGAGGCTGGTTTTCTCTTGCGATGAAGTAAATGCCATCCGGAATCACTCCCCATGACCGGTCGATGCTGAACTGAGCCAGTTCCGGGACGGGCTGCTCGATGCCGCCGCCAACCGGGATAGACCACATGGCACAGCAGCCCGCGCTCGTGCTCTTCGTGTAGTAAACGGTTCGGCCATCGGGCGAAGGATCCGCTTCGTCAGCGCCGCCATGGGTAATCTGAAAAGCGGCACCGCCGGCGGCGGGTATTGCCCAAATCTGGCGCGTGCCGGAGCGATGGGACGTGAAGTAGATCCGGGTCCCGGCAGGTGACCAGGCGGGCATCCAGCTCGCGAAGCGCTCGGACGAGAGGCGGCGAGGAGTTCCGCCGTGAGAATCGATAGTAAACACGTGGGGTTGGCCGGAACTCCAAACGTCGAAGGCGAGACGGAGACCGTCCGGAGACCAGCGAGGTGAACCGGCCGAGTCCTTCTCGAACGAAGTTAATTGCTCGACGGCGCTGCCATCGGCGCGAGAGACCCAGATCTCTTCATTGCCGGTGCGATCGGAGACGAAGGCGATACGTCGGCTGTCGGGGGATATTGCCGGGGTGTGGTCGCCGCGAGTCGAATTGATGATCGCGGAGGCCTCGCCGAAGCTCCATGATCCGCCGGAGCGAGGAATTCCGTTACCCATCCAGAGATGAACATTGAAATCGGTCCAGGCCTCGTTGAAAGCCAAACGGCTGCCACGGCGCCGTGCAACGTTCGCGTAGGACACGCTGTGCATAGAGGCAGAGATGGCAACCGGCTGCCCGCCGGAGATGGAAACTCGCCAGAGACTGCCCTCGGTGGGTCGCCGGGTGGAGGCGAAGACGATCTCGCGGCTGTCGGCAGTCCAAGTAATGCCATCGATCGGGCGCGCATCGGAAGTGAGCTGTTGCGCATGTCCGCCGGACTCGGCCATGACAAAGAGTTCCTGCGCCGAACCGGCAAATTCCCGCTTGAACGCGACCCACTTTCCATCGGGAGAGAACGCCGGAAGAGAATCGACGCCCTGCGCAGTGAGGGAGGTACGATGTCCGGAGTCGACATCGAGCAGATCGAGTCCGCCGGAATCGGGAGCGTCGTTCACCGTCCCAGCCACGAGTTTCCGGCCGTCAGCAGACCACGAGACCCCACCCCAGCCCGGCCCGATGCGGCGTTCGGTGCCGCCATTCGCCGGCACGATGTAAATTCCGGACGGGATGCGGGTATGCGAATCGTATCCTGTCTCGCCTGCAATGCGACGACAAAAGGCGATGAAGGCCCCATCGGGAGACCAGGACGGGAGCACATCTTCCTGTGCGCTGAAGGTCAACTGTCGAGGTTCTCCGCCTCCGATGCGCTTCACATAAATATGTTGTGCGTCTTTGGGGGAGGGCTGCCAGGAGAACGCAACGCGGCTGCCGTCAGGAGCAAGTGCCGGATAATTCTTCGCGCCCTGAAACGTGGTCAGAGGCACAACACCCAGAACTGGACCGGGTGAAGTGCGGATGCTCCAGGTCCACGCAAAGATTGCGAGCGCGGCGAAAGCAAACGCCAAAACAGTCCATTTGAGGCGCGACCGGCGGAGCCCGACGCGGAACGCACCACGGGGATACCAGAAATGCGGCGGGTTCTCGCGGCGCGGGTCCACGCGGCGGAGCTCGGCAGCGAATTCTCCCATCGATGGGTAGCGACCGGCTCGGTCTTTGTGCAGAGCATGAGAGAGGACGTCGCGCAAAGGACCGGCATCGCGCGGGTCCGGCTGTCCAACTAATAGGGCAGCAAAAACTTCTGCGAGGCTGCCACCGCGGAATGCGGGATAGCCGCAGACCATCTCGAAGAGCACTGCTCCAAGGCTGAAGATATCGGATCGAGCATCAAGCTTCTCGCCCCGGGCCTGTTCGGGAGACATGTACCGCGGCGTACCGATGACGTTGCCAGTCTGGGTTTGTTCGAGCAGGCCAGCGGCGCGTGGTTCGAGTACGCGTGCCAATCCGAAGTCCACGACTTTCACCAAGCCGTCTGGGCGGAGCATGATGTTCTCCGGTTTGATATCCCGATGGATGATGCCCGCGCGGTGCGCGGCTTCGAGACTTGAGGCACATTGCAGTGCGATGGAGATGGCCTCCTCGCGAGGAAGACGTCCGGCACTCAGCCGTTGGCGCAGAGTTTCGCCCTCGATGAGTTCGGTGGCAATGAACCAGGTATCCGAGACGTTGCCGATTTCGTAAATCGTGACGGCGTTCGGATGGCTGAGGGAGGAGGCGGCGCGGGCCTCGGATTGGAAACGAGCGACTCGCGAGGAATCGCCGGTGAAGTCGGCAGGGAGGATCTTCAGGGCAACGTCCCGACCGAGCCGGGTATCTCGAGCGCGGTAAACCTCGCCCATGCCTCCAACACCCAGGACGGTAATGATTTCGTAGACTCCGAGCGTAGTTCCGATACAAGTTGCAGGCGGCGTCGGAGTCAGCTCCGCGATCTGCCGTACGAGGCCTTCCGGCGCAAGGAAATCGCCCATCCGGTCGCGCGCGTCGAGGAGTGCTTCGACCTCGCGGCGCAACTCTGGATCGTCCCAACAGGCGGCCTCCAGCAGCCCGGCCCGGTTCGCCGCGTGAGCGCCGGCAACGTCGTGGTACACCTCTTCGACACGAGGCCAGAAATCGGCGCGCATAAAGTCGGAGTGCGGGTGAATTTTACCATGCAGCGCTTTAGGGCGCGCTCGGGCGGTGGATGCGCAGTCGCCGAAGCTGCGCATCCGGGTGGTATGGAGTGTTCTTTTTCATTCATGATGGCTCTTTTCACTGATCTTTTCGGCGTGCCGTAAAGAGGAGACCCAAACCAACTTGATATGAAGGGCAAAAACTTTCTTGTTTCCACGACCGGAGTCGTGAAGGCAAGCGCCACCGGATTTCACAAGGCAGCCGTTGTGCTGGGGGCGTTATTGCTCGGCGTATGCGGGACCGGCCGCACAGTAACAGCGCAGGCGCAAACGGGGGGGAGTGAAATGAGCGTCCAGGCAGCGGACAGGGGGCAAGGAAATGTGTGGCTGAGGATCATCGCGTTTACTGACGCGCCAGTTGCCGGAGCAGATGTTCGAGTGAGTGTGCATGGCTCCCAGGGGCGGCCGCTGGTCGCCGTGCATGCGGCGACGAACAGGTATGGCGCGTTCGCGGCGGCAGTGCCGAAACATCCCTCGTCCTTCCGGGTCAGCATTTCGGGCGGAACGATAGACGGCAATTCGTTCGTGGGGCATCTGAGTTCAGACATTGTGCTTACGGACCCGGCACACCAGATCGTGGTGGTGAACCCAGTTACTACGCTCGTCAGTCTCGTCATGGATGCGCGGCCCAATCTCAAGCTGGATGGTGCCGAGGCGCGTGTCCGGAGTTTCCTGGGCTTGCCGGCGAACTATAGCCTGGGCATGGCGTTGCGGGAGAGCTCGCACTACGCATCCCGGCGCTTCAGCCCAATCGCTTTGCTGACGGAGGCGCAGGCCGCGGGAGGGCTCGATGCCTTCGAGCACCTGCTGGCGCAAGAACTGCTGGCCTCACCAGGCGCCACGCATTCTTTCCATAATTCGAAGCCAAAGGCGCCGGGGGACGGCACGACCTCCTTCGAGGAGGACCTGGCTTTAGCCGCGCTGCAGGCCGCCGGCGGCCAGGGCGCTGGGTGGGTGATGGCGCAAACGGGGCTCGTAACGCCCGGCATTACTTCAGCCGAGATCGACGCTCTAATCCAGGAGCTGAGCGACCTCCAGAGCAGCATCGATGCGTTGAGCAAGGAGGTGGCCGCGCTCGAGAATGTGGTGATATCGACCGCCACTCTTACGCAGTACACGGTGGATACCGCCGACGCGGAGCCGTATGCAGCTCAGATCACGTCGGACGAGCAAAACTTGCAGTTCTACGCTTCGCAATGCCCGCCCCTAGCTCCCGACAGTCCTCCACCGTCGAACCAATCGTGGTGCCAAGCCAACTACCAAGACGAAGTAGGCCAACTGCAAGGAGAGTTCGACAACGCGTACTACGAGAAAGTGCTGGGATATATCCAAGACACCTCCAACCCCCCATCTAAAGGAATGCTTCACCTATATAGTCTGTACCTATTCGAGACCAAGCCGTTGTTCCGCGCGGCGGACTCTACCACGATGCAGAACCTGCACGATTACTGGGACACGATTGTAACCTCGGCGGCAAACTTGCGCATGGAATGGTTCCACTTCATCGGTGACCAGAACAGCTCGTCGGGGCAGCTACAGCTGACCGATTTCATGGGCAATCCTGATCTGAGCCCGCCTACTACAGGCGTCTTCCAGGCAAATGAGGCCACGAATCAGAGTCTGATCCTCTCGCCGGTGCCGGATGGGACGGTCGTCAGCACCGTGGATTTCACCATGTGGTCCCTTGTACCTTGGGCTTACAACGGTAAATCGAAACAATTCCCGTTCCCAGTCTACCTGTATCCGCAGGCCAGTTGCAGTGCCATTTACCCGGAGCCGGGACCTCTTGCAACCTACCAGGAGGGTTACGCCGGCTTTTCAGATTGGCTTCAGGTTCCGCCCAGCCAGTCCACCTGGCAGAACTTGGTAAAACCTGCGCCTTCCTTATCAAGCGGGTCCGATTGGCAGGACTGGCTTATCCAAGAAACGCAGACCACCAGCAGCGACACCAGCGCCGGCGCTACTTCCAGTCCCGGATTTTTCAATATGGCTGCCTGCGGTTACGGCGCTTGGAGTTCCACCTTTAACGGGCCGGACTCTTATGCGGTCTTCTATCCTAACCAGGATAGTTTCAGCTTCCTGAGTGGTCTTGACTTCAACGAATTCCTTTGGCCGACTCGGAGTCTCGCTACCGGAGAACAGTACTTCTGGACGAACTAAGTAATACATCGCTGCACGAGCGATTAGTAGATCACCGGGCGTCAGTCCTGGCAGGGGTGACGCCCTCGTCTGAGGCTTTATTGTTCCGACGAGAAGCCAAGTATCGGCCTGTCCTTCGCCAATAATCGATCCGGACAAAAGTTGCTATGCGGCAGTACGTTCATACCGGTGATGGAGGCCGCCGAGTTGTGGAATGGCGACAATCTTTCCAACATCCAACACCTGTCGAGGAAACGGACATTGCTTGCCCAGGCTCAGGTGCGTTCTCGATTCATGGTAGTAGCGGAAGTAAGAAGACAGCGATCTCTTGAGGTGGCGGGCGTTCAGAAAGACGTAGTGGTTGAGGCAGTCCCTTCGGATCGAGCCAATGAGTCGCTCGGCGTAGGGATTCTGCCAGGGGCTTTGCGGTGCGGTCAGAATCTCCTCCATGCCCAGCGATTGGATTCGCAGTCGAACCTCAGCGCTGTACCTGCTGTCCCGATCGCGGAGGAGATAGCGGGCAGTGTCTCGGTCTGCGAACGCCTCTACAATCTGTTGGCGGCGGTCCAAGCCCCCGTCGGATGCTCGGTGACATGGAAATGCAACACCTTGCGACGATCATGTTCCAGCACGAGAAAGACGAACAATACCTTCATCGTGATGGTCGGCACAGTAAAGAAATCAGTGGATACCATTTGGCCGATGTGGTTGTGCAGGAAGGTCCTCCAGGTCTGGTTCGGCGGACGGCGAAGCGTGCGTAGCAGGCGCGAGACAGTGCGCTCGGAAATGGCGATACCGAGCATCTTGAGTTCGCCATGAATTCTGGGTGCGCGCCACAGCGGATTGGCGGCGACCATTTGTGCGATCAATCGACGGAGTTCTGCGGCGGTGCGGGGGCGACCTCGGCCCCGGCGCTGCGGCTTGGAAAGGCGAGCCCAAAATCTCCGGAACCGCTCGCGCTGCCATCGCACAACGGTGTCGGGCTGAACGTAGAGCAACGACCTGCGCCAGTCGCCCCATAGGCTCCGGAGAGTAATCCAAAAGACCCGGTCCAAGGTCGTTAGCAGCGGCCGCCTTCGCTTTCGCTGAAAGGCGGCGATTTGCATTCGGAGCGCTGCGTTCTCGAGAGCCACGGCCTGATGACCGCTGAGGAGCACTTGTACGAATCGAAACACCAACAGGAAAAGCACCGCCATGTCTCCGATTCTTTCTTACCAGGGCCGTTCCCCGTCAACCGGTTACGAACGGATCGAATATTGGCGAACCAGCGCGTCCAGCAAAGGCTGGCATGTTCAGTGGGAGACAGTCCCACCGGGGTAAGAGTCAGGGCCCCGTAGCTTGGGTTGCATTCGCGAAGGAAACGAAACGAATGAAGCCAACTGACAAAGCCGCCCTTGGGGCGGTGAGCGAGTCACCGGGCCGCAACGAAAGTGAACCCATAGGTGGCCTCGATACTATTAACCCGAAGGCCGAGCCCTTTGGTTCGGGGCGAAGGCAGCATGACTATCCGCAGTCTGATCGAAGCGGGAGGTCACTTCGGCGGGGTGGTAGGGGCAGCACGGTGGCAAGGACATGTCGAGCAACTGGAGAAACCGTCCTCGCCCCAGCGAGAAATCGTTGGAGCAAGGTACCTTGTATAACCGGCGCAACCGGGAAAGCGAGGAAAGGCGAGACGGCGACGGCTAGGCCCGTAGTAGCGGAGAGGCGGGGTAATGCCCGCGGAGCGAAGGGGCCTTGCTGCACAGAGTGTCGGAATCAACAAGGGAGGCAGGGCGAGATGATAAAGGCGCCAATCAGTCTGCAGGACCTGAGACGAAGACTATACCTCAAGGCGAAGGCTGAACGACAGGTCTCATAAGCCTTGCGGCGAACTGTGCAGGAGCGCGTAGTGCGGGAAATCCGCACGCTACGTGCGATGTGGCGGGCGCTGGAAACAGGGCCACGGCAAGTCCTACACGGGCACGAAGGGGGAAACCCCGGATACAAGCCAAGGATGAGCCTACGGGCTACTGCGCCAGTGCTCGACCCTACGCGCGTCCAGCAAAGGCTGGCATGTTCAGTGGGAGACAGTCCCACCGGGGTAAGAGTCAGGGCCCCGTAGCTTGGGTTGCATTCGCGAAGGAAACGAAACGAATGAAGCCAACTGACAAAGCCGCCCTTGGGGCGGTGAGCGAGTCACCGGGCCGCAACGAAAGTGAACCCATAGGTGGCCTCGATACTATTAACCCGAAGGCCGAGCCCTTTGGTTCGGGGCGAAGGCAGCATGACTATCCGCAGTCTGATCGAAGCGGGAGGTCACTTCGGCGGGGTGGTAGGGGCAGCACGGTGGCAAGGACATGTCGAGCAACTGGAGAAACCGTCCTCGCCCCAGCGAGAAATCGTTGGAGCAAGGTACCTTGTATAACCGGCGCAACCGGGAAAGCGAGGAAAGGCGAGACGGCGACGGCTAGGCCCGTAGTAGCGGAGAGGCGGGGTAATGCCCGCGGAGCGAAGGGGCCTTGCTGCACAGAGTGTCGGAATCAACAAGGGAGGCAGGGCGAGATGATAAAGGCGCCAATCAGTCTGCAGGACCTGAGACGAAGACTATACCTCAAGGCGAAGGCTGAACGACAGGTCTCATAAGCCTTGCGGCGAACTGTGCAGGAGCGCGTAGTGCGGGAAATCCGCACGCTACGTGCGATGTGGCGGGCGCTGGAAACAGGGCCACGGCAAGTCCTACACGGGCACGAAGGGGGAAACCCCGGATACAAGCCAAGGATGAGCCTACGGGCTACTGCGCCAGTGCTCGACCCTACCAAGAGGAAAAAGCAGCCTTGATAGCCGATGATCCACCAAACCGCACTCTGCGATCGTGACGAGAGCAATTGCCAGATCTACGCGGCGTCCGTAATGTCCACAACCTGGAAAGTAGGCATACGAAACAACATAGATCCGCGGTAGTCGCGAAGGGTCACGTAATCCTCAGATCGCCACTTGGCCGTTACACACCATCTACCCGCAACCCGCCACTTTCCCGGAAGCCGTGTTACTCGCGAATAAGCAAACTTGCTCTAGAGTGGCTGTCGGTCTTGTATTTCTGCGCGATGACCGGGGGTTGAGAGAGCGCACCCCCAGAATGAGAATGCAAGTCAGTTGTCGAATTGGTTTCGTGCTACTTGACTTCCTCGATCTCGCTTGGACGCCACGTCTTGTCGAAGAACGGCTGAAGTGGGCTATAGAGGGAAGGGCCACGAACCAGCCCTTGCGCGGGTCGGTCTGAATCCAGTTGCCGTTCTTAACATTGTCCGGCTGCGTCGGGCCTATGTAGACCACAGTGGAGCCATCGGTTTCCGCGCCCGCCGCCGGAGTTGGATAGCTCTGGCTCCCGGCGTGTGGAAAACGCTGCGGGGTTTGCAACATGGAGCGCGTTTGATTGTCGTAGAGCGTCAGAGACCAGAACGCTTTCGCCGGAATGTCCCTAGGCAAAGTGACTTTGTAGGTCTTGGCGCCGTCAAAGTAGTTCTTATTTGCGTCCGTGAATGCAATCAGGTATTGCGATCCGACACCAGTAAGTCGCATGCTCATTCCTGGAGTGACTCCGGTGGCGCCGAAAAACATCGTTGTGCGCGCATCCACCGTGCGAGCACCAGTGGGCGGAAACGGCTTGACGCCCTCCGCGGTAACCAAAGGCGGCGGTGTCTCGAAGATGTAGCCGCCTTCGAACAACATGTTCATCCATGAAGAGTCGGGGTAAAACGCCCACTTATCGCGGAATCGCCAATTCAGCGTTCGACTAGCCGCTGTTCCGACCGCTACGGCTTCCGCGAGGATCTTTTTCATTCGCTCGTCAGGGTTGAAGAGCTGGCCCTTGACGATTCCGATGGCCGCCCTCTGTCCGAGCAATTCTGCCTCGTCGGATGTGGCAGGCTCCTCTTGCACGAGCGCGTTGAGCTGCTCGAAGAAATGATAATCATTTGCCGGAATGGTATTAAATGCTTTGCCGGTGGCCTCTATAAACTTCGTTGGCGGCGGCTCAGGCTGAGGAACCAGAGCCTTGAGTGGCACCTTCCCTTCCAGGATTTCCGCCACGCTTGTCCCATATCCACCTTCTGGGTACGGATAGACCTTGAAATATTTCCTGATTCTTTCAGCGACTGGCTTGGGATCATTGTTCTCCAGGAAATAGCGTGTAAATACCAAAGCGGCGTAGGTCGGCGACTTGGCAACGTGATAGCCGCTCTCTGGAACGATGCCTCTGTAGTCCGGTGGCAGAATCAAATACTTCCCACCCGCGCCGCGATCCGGACCGGGAAATCCCATGTCGATCACCCAGTGAAACCACATGTCATCCACTGCGCCCAACGCGCCGGGCGGTATTTCCACGGCCAGCGGTCCCTTCTTCAGGTTAAGGATCGTAAGCGCATAGATTGTGTCGCAGTTCCTCGTCAAAAATAGCGACTTGCTGTCCATGAGTTGCGAGAAGATGACAACATCGCCGTCTGCGGCGCCGGTACTTCGCATTCCCTCGCGTATCAGATACGTCGATGCACCCTGGTAGGAATTTAGAAAGACATTTAACGCGTGTGTGAAGTCTAGCGTATCGTAGACTTTGTCGACTGTGGCGGGGTTGGGCGCGCCGTCCTTGAATTCCAGCGTGCCTAGGCGAGTCTGCAATTTGTCGGGCGTGGTGATTTCTGGCGGAATGCCGGAGTCATTCTATGCAACCATTGGCGAGGCCGCGAGCGCACCGAGCACGAAGATCAGGCGGAAATTGCTTCGGATGATCATTGGATATTTTCCAAACTTTAAGATATCCCTCAACCTTAGAGCAGCCCGAGGTGTACCGAGGATTTTTTATTTGAAGATGCAGGGTTGTGCGGGTCGCGCGGGCGTGTGCGATGAACTCGGCTGAAAATTCGTCGCGTCGGCGTCGATCATGTCAGCGGTGTCAGCCGCATGTAGACTTTGGCGGCAGCCCATCGTCTTGAGCATTTTCTTGTTAGGTAAGGCGCCAGGCGTTCTTTGATATTTGCAGCGACCCGCTTTGCAGGGCGCTCGCAATGGCTGCTCTCCTTTATCGTTGTTGCGGGCGCGACCATCCGCCTGGCCAGCGAACTAGTTCTAACAACAAAATATTCACTTTCCTGTTTGATCGCGACTGGTCGGTGACAGGGAAAAAATCTCACTGTGCGGATTCTTCCGCCCTAGTCGCGATGTGTAGGGTAATCCACACGGGCGAAGCGTTGTTGTCAGATCGCCACTTCACCGTCAGGGTCTATCGTGGAATTGGCCAACAATCTGACGCGCCGGCGTCTCGAAATCTAGCGACCAGGCCGGTTCGCGAACGCCTTCACTCAAATATTCTATTTACATGGAGATAATCAGCTGAGTAATACGCGATGTGCCTTGGTTCTGCCCGGTGGTGGCTACGCTGCGAGCGCGTGGGAGCTTGGCCTCATTACAGGGATGGCTGACGCGGGTCTCGACGTCAGAAACGCCGACCTTTTAGTGGGAACCTCTTCTGGCTCCAGGGTCGCGCTCCATCTTGCGAGCGGAGACGCGCACGAAGACGCATTTCAACGCCGCGTTCAACCCGGCCCGCCATCGTCCGAGCGGCCTCCTGTCGTTGACTGGGTAGGACTTCGCGATGGCGTCGCTCGCGCGAAGCAAGCCGGCGGCAGCCCGACTGAAATTCTGCGAAGAATCGGATCGTTGGCGTTAGCGGCAGCTTCGGGCACGAGTGGCTCAAGCCGACGGGAGATCGTCGCGGCCCAGCTGCCGATGGAGACATGGCCGGAAAAACGGGTGCTTATCGCCACCGTCAATGCGGACACGGGAGAGCGATGCGCCTTCGATCGCGACACTGGCATCGATCTGGTAGATGCGGTAATTGCGAGCACTGCTTCCTTGGGTGCGCCGCCCACCCTGTTTCAAGGCGAGCATTATATTGACGGCGGGTTCTATTCCACGGACAACGCGGATCTGGCGGCCGGCTTCGATCGGGCGATGATCCTCGCGCTCAAACGACCCCCGGAAATTCCGTCCATGAGTGTAGTCTCACTGGATGAGACGGTGAAAGCACTGCAAGACAATGGCGCTTTGGTTGAAGTCATACAACCCGATGAAACCACGTTGGCGGCCCTCGCCGCGGCTGGTGGCGTTCTGAATCCGGCGATTTCCGCGCCAGCGGCAAGGGCAGGGCGCTTACAAGGCGGACGTATCGTAAGCGAACGTATCTCGTCGTTTTGGAGGTAGAGAGCGCCAGACTGCCGGTGACAGCTCCAGAAACTTCCGGAAAGTTGGCCGGGAGGGTCGATCAGTCGCAAAGTGGCGGGTAATCCCCAACGGTCCGCACCGATTCTTCTCAGATCGCCACTAGGCCGTCAGAACGGATCTATGGGGCCGTACCTCGTCCAAGCTCCGCATCGCCCGTCATATTGGAGCTATGCGGAGCGTTTCCGCTATCGCAAACCCCCATGATCGGTGGCAGCACGATCAATAAAGAGTTCGAGGCATGCAATACTGCGGCCCGATCGCCCGGCCGGTTGTCTATAATTACCTGCACCTTTGTCGGTAGACCTCGAGAATAAGCCTCCTGCTTCTACTCGCCGAGTTCGTCGCAGAACATGTATTGGACTGAACCTGCGTCAGCTGACGCCATTCAATCAGCCATTGCACGCAATCCTTCGCTGCCTTTGACCGAAGTAATGCCAGCTGAGCCCGATAGAGACTCATGGAACGGTCCGCGGAAGGAAGGTTCGGCTCAAAACTTTCTTCGATCCGAGTTACGGGTTTTGGGGCCGGACGTTGCGTATATCAATGAACAGTGACCGGCCAGGTTGTACAGTCATCGGAGCAAGGGAATGACGAACCGCCCGGAAACTGGCAAGCGCGCGCACGGGAGACGGAATCTATGAATCACAGAAATTTCCGGAAATTTACGACAGCCAGTCCATGTGGCCTGATGGCCGGCTATAAATCAGCCGCCCAAGGCGACGGCTCAAAAGAGGTTTGTGTCAAACGTTTCGTCGCCTACCTCCTTTTGGTGCTCTCATTGGCCATATTGCCGTCGGGGGCCAAAGCACAGGACGCATTTACGACGACGCGGGATTACGTTTCACAGTTCTATCCGCTATGGTTCACCTACTATCAGACCTCGCTTGGCACTCCCAATCGCATGGTCGGCCCCAACAAAATCTCTCCCATATACCACTATGTAGTTGCGATCAACAACGATACGGTTTATGCGAGTTCGTTTCTTGACTTGTCGATGGAGCCACTTATCCTAACGATCCCGCCGACGACTGCCAACTACTCGGTGCTCACGCTTGATCGCTACTGTGACATATTCCATTCCGAGCTGCCTGCTAACACGCCAGGAACGTACGCGCTCTACGGGCCCGGATTCGATCCGAACAATCTTCCCATCACTGTTACGCCGGTTCCATTGCCTTACAACTACATGGCTATTATTTTCCGAGCGGATCGGTTTAAGCTTGTCAACGGTGTTGAACAGGACATCACTTCCGAAGCCGATGCCTTCAGGCGGGGAATGTCCACGATGCCGCTCTGCGCGTATCTGGAACATACCTGCCCGGCCGGAGTGCCTCTCGGAGGCCCAACCAAGATTGTGCCAGAAATCGAGTTCGCGTTACCGTTTAAGACAATCGCTGACAACTTGATCGCGCTGGACCCAATCGCCTTTTTGCGGCAGCTCCAGAGGGCGGTGGACTCTCCTAAGACTCCAATGATGTCGCAAGCAGTGCAAAGCCTATCGGCCACTTTCAACTCGCTGTTTGCAAGCATGACAGCGAAGAAAAGGTCCGAATTTGCGGGGGGCGCGTGGGCGGCGCACCATCTGATTATCAAGCAGTACCTTAGCAATAGAGGCGATACAAACTGGATCACTTACGAGAACATTGGGCATTGGTGCTCCGACCCGAATGATTTTTGCGTCAATCCCGACCCGGGATCCTCCTTAGCCGTCCAACGGTCCTCTATAACAGAATTTATCCAGTATGCAAACGACCATGAAGCAGCGGCTTATTTCCACGCCTTCAAGGATCGTAACGGTTCGCCGTTGAATGGAACCGATCCCAATGGCTATGTTTTGACCTTTTCGGCTCAGGAGATTCCCGCTACCAAGCGCTTTTGGTCACTTACAGCGTACACTCCAGAGGCCATTGAGCTAGTGCCCAATTCGGCAAACAAATACCTGGTAGCGAGTTACACAAATCCGGAGAAGAATCGAGACGGCTCTATCTCGATTTATATGGCCCGGGAGCTTCCTCCTGGTGTAAACATGGCTAACTGGCTTCCCATTCCGCCTGGGCCTTTCAATGTGATGCTCCGTGATTACGGCCCACTGGGAAGCGTCCAGGATGGCACCTACGTTCCCCCGGGTATTGAGAAGGTTCGTTAATCGCAGCCGGTGCCCAAATCAAACGCGGCATTCGGCGGCAATTCTCCCGGGCAGTAAGGCGCACGTCGGAAAGGATATTGGCGGAGGTTTGCCAGAGTTCGTCGCATCGATTGGCTTGGCGGCACACGCCAAGCTCCTTAAAGCGGCCCGCCCGATCCGGCGGATCGCCGGTCACATGGAGCTACGCGGAACTTTTTACGGGATCGTAAATCCGCGCACAGTTGGTGGCGGCACGATCGTTGACAGTTTGAGGCATGCAAAGGCTCACGGCCATCGCTTGCCGGCCGTTGGAATCCGCCGACGATTGAAGGCAGTAGTTTTCGTCGATCCATTTTGCGCAGGTCCTGAAGCCGGCCTTTCTCGGACAGAACAATTTAGGGTGCTTACGCTTCCGGCTCAGGTTCAAGATAGTTGAACGCCGGTTACGGGTTTTGGCCGCCGATGTTGCGTACTGAGATGTCGGTGCTGCACGGATAGCAACTACGTGAATGCAGGCCACCGCAACTTTTAGGAGGATCAGCGATCATATGAAGCGAAGCTTTCTCAACTCGACCGGACCTGCGGCTCTGCTGGCAGCGTTCCTGCTCGGTCTATTCCTGCCAGCAGGCACCCGCGCCCAGGGGAATGAACAGGTGCCGGTACAGGCTGCAGAACATCAGAGAGATCACCCCATGTGGCTGAGGATCATGGCATTCACCGATGCTCCAATTGTCGGAGCGAATGTGCGCATTACTCTGGGTGGTCCCCACGGGCCGGTATTGGCAGATGCAAGGGCAGCCACGAATGACCAGGGCGTGTTCCCCGCACGCATCTGGCGACCATGGATGCTGGGCGAAGAAGCAGACGCGAACGCGCCCAAGCGGCGCCGCCGGCGATCCTTTGTCCGGATCAGCATCTCGGGTGGGACCATCAGTGGCGATGGGTTCCTGGGGCATCTGACCGCCGACGTTGCGCTTACTGACCCGGCACACCAGATCCTCGTGGTTAACCCCGTGACCACCCTGGTCAGCCGCGTCTTAGAGGAGCGGCCGGAACTCACGCTGGATCAGGCCGAGGCGCTTGTCAGGCACCTCCTGAAGCTCCCGGAGAACTATAGTCTGGGCCTGGCGTTGCGGCAGAGCTCACACTACGTGTCTCCGTTCTTCAGCCCCGTCGCGTTTATGGCGGAGGCCCGGGCGGCGGGAGGGCTGGACGCCTTCTTGTACCTGCTGCTCCAAGAGCTTGCCTCCCCCTCGGCTGGGCATCCGTTCCGCCCGCCGCAGCTGCTGGGGAGTGCCGGTAGCAGCGATACCGCGCACGCGCAGCTACTTGGGAGTACTGGCAGCAGCGATGCTATCAGCGTCCTTAAGTCGGGCCTGTACACCAGCCTGCTGGACGTCGCTAGCGAAGCAGGTGTGGAAAACCTCGCTGGGTGGGCGCTGTCGTATACGGGGCTGACAACGCCCGGCGCCAGTAGCGACGACATCACCGCATTGGAGCAGTCGCTAGCCAATCTCCAGAGCAGTATAGATAATTTGAGCACTCAGATCGCCAATCTCACGCAGCTCGTTCAGGCCAAGGCGACCCAGACCCAGTACACCATCATCACGACCCAGGCGCAAACCTTGGCAAACGATGTCTACGACGAGGGGAGCAGGCTGATGTATTTGGCACAAGATTGCCCGCCCCTACCTGACGACGGGTCTACACCGACGCCGCCGGCCCCAGGCACCTTCTGCGCCACAGAGCCTCAGGCGATCCTTGTTGCCCTGAGTAATGAGCCGATCTACTCGGCCTACACGAACGTGGAGAGTTACGTGAAAGACAACGGCACGCTCGGCACCGAGGGCATGCTCCACCTATACAGTCTCTGGCTGGGCCAGACCGAACGGTTCTTCAGCCCCGCGGACTCCACCCAAATGCAGAACCTGTACGACTACTGGGATGGGGTGCTGACACAGGCGGCAGACCTGAAGATCGAGCTCCTCCACCAACAAAAGGAACAGGACGCAGGAGGGGCCACGCTCATCGCGTTTATGGGCAACCCTGACGCGACCCCGCCCACCACCATGGGCACTTTCCAGATAGACCAAACTGCGAACCAAGCGCTCATGTGGCCGGCGGTGCCCAGCGGTACCTTGATCAACACGAAGGACAAAGCGATGTGGTTGTTACCCTACACGGGGTGGATCCCCAATTGCTTTGCCCCGTTTATTGGCCCCTGGGACTATTTGCCCCGTACGCCCTATCCGGTCGCCAACGTTCCCTACGACAACCTGGTTGGTGGGTTCAACTCTCCACTGCTTTCTGGGATACAAAATTTGATCGCCGGGTGGAGTGGCTCCAGCCCTATGAGTTGGCTGGTTGCTCAAGGCTTTCCGAATCTTGCGAACAGCTGCGGGTGGGGAGAGACGGTCTGGACGGAGTCACATGCAAGTACCAGCAATAGCCAGATCTATTACCTCATGGATTTGGCGACCGGCAACGTTACGACCGCCACGGCGTATGATGTCGGCTGCGACGATAGTCCGAACGGCTGTATTGACCAGAATCAGGCGCATTTCCATTGGGTGATGGGCGCTCGCGGTCTTTTAGTAGGGGAGCAATACTACTTCTATCAGTGAGCCGCGGATAGCAGGCAGGTGGGGACAGTCACTCCGTCCTCACCTACTATTTGAAAGTCTCCACCAGCATGATATTGCGGTTGTCGCGGTCCATGTGAACATACAGAAGCCGTGTTTCATCCCGCGACACCGCAAGTGCTCCCGGGCCGGCTGTAGCGAGTTTTGGCCACCGTGCCTACCCGAACGACTCTCCGGGTGGCGAAATCGAAGAACCGAACAGCCGATTTTGAGAGGCACGATCGCCGTCTACTTCCAAAAAAGGTTGAATCTGGGTTACGGGTTTTGGTTGGCGTTGTTGCGTATTGAGACGACGGTGCTGCACGAATAGCAATTACGTGAATGCAGGCCACCGCAACTCCTTGGAGGATTCGACATCGTATGACACGCAACTTTCTTAACTCGATCGGGCGTGCGGCTGGGCTGACAGCGCTCCTGCTCGCTCTGCCCCTGGCCGGTTGGGCAGCACCGGCTCAGACTCAGCTGGCGAGAAGCGCAACCGGCACTCGCACACCTAGGCCTGACCCGGGGAGCGTGTGGCTGCAGATCCTTGCGTTCACGGAGGCTCCAGTTGTGGGAGCGGATGTCCGCGTGAGCGCGCATGGTCAGTTATTGGTCGAGGCAAGGGCGGCCACGAACAAGTACGGCGCTTTCTCGGCCGCGGTGCCGAGGCACCTGCGGTCCTTCCGCGTCACCATCTCGGGCGGAACGACAAACGACAATCCGTTCCCGGCGCATCTGGTGGCCGATGTCGTGCTCACTGCCCCGGCACACGAGATCCCGGGCCATCGGACCCCCGCCATCACTGACCTGGCAAACCAGTTCGAGATCGTGGTGGTCAACCCGGTGACCACTCTGGTCAGCGTCGTCCTCGACAGACGGCGGGATTTCAACATCCCGGACCGGGAGCCGAAGCTCGAGCTGGATGATGCCCAGGTGCTTGTCAGGCGTTTCCTGAAACTTCCACCGAACTATGATCTGGGCATGGCGCTGCGGCAGAGTTCGCACTACAAATCCCGCTTCTTCAGCCCCGTCGCGTTAGTGACGCAAGCAGAGGCTGCGGGAGGGCTGGACGCCCTCGTGCACCTGCTGCTGCAGGAGCTAGCCTCGGGCTCGACGCATTCGTTCCGCCAGCCGCAGCTGCTCGGGAGCACCAGCAGCAGCGATCCCAGCAGCATCCTTCAGGCGGGCCTGGCGGCGGCCGCGCTGGATATTGCTAGCGCCGCAGGTGTGGAAAACTTGGCTGGGTGGGCGCTGGCGCTAGGCGGGTTCTCCACCAGCGCCAGTTCAGACGACATCGACGCTCTGGTGATGGAGCTGCAGGACCTCGATAGCGCCATATCCAATTTGAGCAGTCAGATAGCCGCCCTTTCGAAGCAGGTGGTGTCCAGCGCCACATACACACAATTCACCAATGAAAGCACCGCCGCGACGGTTCCGTGGGCGAACAACATCCAAGCCCTCGAGAGCAAGATCAGTAGCTATGCGACGAATTGCTCGCCACTCGCTTCCGGTACTACACCACCACCAAATCCGGACCCGTCCTGCGCCTCACTCTATTCCGACCTGGCAGGCGCGAACGGCGAGCTGCAACAGGAGTACGACAACAATTGGTACGAGCAGGTGCAGAGCCAGATCCAGGACAACCCAGCCGCCCAGACCAAGGGCATAATCCACCTGTACAGTCTCTTCCTGGGCCAGAGCAAGCCGTTTTTCCGCGCAGCAGACTCCACCACAATGCAGAACCTGTACGATTACTGGGACTCGATTCTGACGGCGGGGGCAAATGCGCGGATGGAGTATTTCCATGTGCAGAATTACCAGAACTCCCCGGCTGGGATCAACACAATTACCGGCTTTATGGCCCCCTCCGGCCAAACCCCCGTGTGCGTGGGCACGGCCACTCAATCCATCATTGGCGCCTTCCAGTGCAATGAGACCGCGAACTCGAGTCTGATGTTCCCGCCGGTGCCCGCCGGCACAGTCGTCAACACCTCGGATCACCTCATGTGGTCGCTTGTACCGTGGGTGACCGCAAATGAAGACTACGGGATTCCGGATCAATATGTGCCAGCACCGCAATGCTGGAGCTGGAACACGCCCTTTTTTCAAGGTGCTCCATACTATCCGCTTTTACCCTACGCCGGCTTCAACGATTGGACGCAATCGCCCAATAAGTCTCAGTGGCAGGCCTTGGTTCAAAATGCCCCTTCAGGTTCAAATACGCCAAACTGGATGACTTGGCTCATCCAGCAGACGCAGACCACCGGCAACGAGATGCCGACGAGTCCTGGGTTTTTCAATTGGACTACGTGCTCAGGCAATGCCTATACCTACGCTTGGACGTCGACGGGCAACGGCGGTCTGTCGTATTGGTACATCAATCCAATTAATCGCAGCTTCGGAACTATAGCTACTAACCAATTCCCCCATTATTATCAACAAAATGGTACGGGTGGCATAGTCAATGTCCCAGCTCGAACTCTTGCCGCTAAGGAGCAGTACTACTGGTATCAATAAGCGCGGCAAGGCGTGCTGCTGTAGCGAGTGATGCATTTCACGGGCGCCATTCCCGACAGGGAAATGGCGCCCGCAACAGGGTAGTTTTCAGTCGGGGCCGCTGAACAAAACGGTACGTTCCAGAGCGGTCCCTATTTGAAATTCTCAACCAGCATGATATTGCGGTTGTCGCGGTCCATGTGAACATACAGAAGCCGTGTTTCATCCCGCGACACCGCAAGTGCGCCCGGGCCAGCGGTAGCGAGTTTGCCCACCGTGCCTACCCGAACGATACTCCGGGTGGCAAAATCGAAGAACCGAACAGCAGCATCCTTGCTGAACGCCTCGTCATACGGAACAAAGAAAATCCCGGTTCCGCCCAGCGCCCATTGCCGGTAGTCTCCGGTCCCTGACAGTTCGGGAACCGGTGCTTCGCTTCCGTTGCTCAGATCCATTCTCCAGATTCCCGAATGTTCCTCGCTCTTGGAATAGTAAAGATACTTGCGATCCATGGATTCAAACCCTTCGAATCCTCCGTGGCGCGTAAGCGGAACAGGCTTACCGCCCTGGCTTGGAACCTTCCAAATCTGATCGTCCGACTCGGCGTGGAAATAGATCCAGCGGCCGTCGTTCGACCAGCTCGGCACATCGGCACCGCCCGTATTCGTGGCGAGCCGGCGAGTTTCTCCTCCTGCGACTCGGACAAGCCAAATGTCGGGTGTCGAGGATGGCGGCCGCAAGTCAAAGGCGATCGACTGTCCATCTGGAGACCAGCGCGGCGTTCCCGCGAACCCGTCGAGAAATGTCAACCGCCGCAGGCCGGAGCCGTCGCGCCTTCCGATCCAGATATCGGTCGATCCTGAGCGCTCCGACGCAAACGCAATCCACTCGCCGTCCGGGGAGAACTGAGGCGTATCTTCGGGCATCGTGGATGCAATCAGCTGTACTCCCGGTTCTGTCAGCATTTCCGGAGTTCGCACGTGGCCAGCTCGACGGAAGGTGAGCTGCCAAATGCTATTCGCAAGCACCCACTGCACAAACGCCATGCGGTTTCCGCGAATGGTGACGTCGGTAACGGAGTGATTTCCGCTTGTGTGTGGCCACCGAGGTGATTCCCAAATATCGGGCCCTAGTGCCGTAGCCGCAGCGGGCTCGGTAACCGAGCCGCTGACAGGATCGACCACGGCTAATCGTCCAAACCGGGGGTACACAAGCGCGCGGCCGTCGGCCGTCCAGGTGAATCCAGCCCTTTCGGCCGGAAGCGATCGTACGGCTTCGCGGCCGGGGCCGATCACAACGATTTCTACTCCGTTACGGTCGAAAGCCAATCGAGCGCCACTCGGATCGTATACCGGACAGCAATCGGTTTGGCCGGGTGCTGGAAAAGATCGCTGGCGCAAGATGTGGTCTAGCAGAGAGAGTTCGAAGATCGCTCCTCCATTCGTTCCGGCGGCGCCGGCAAACGCGAGATGCCGACCATCCGGGCTCCACGCCAGCCGTCCGCTAGCGAGAACCGATGGAATGCCCAGATCGGTTTCGGCGCCACCGAGCGCGGCAATGGTCAGAATTCGTGCAAAACGTTCGCCGCGGCGTGTTCGCAGAAAAGCAATGCGGGTCGAGCTTGGGTCCCACACTGGGGATCGGTCTGCTGAATCAGCAGAGACGCTAGTGAGCCGCAAAGGATCGGTCGTGCCGATGAGTTGCACGTAGACTTCGAACGGGCGGTTGCCATCTTTCCCTTGACCTACGAATGCGATTTCCTTGCGGTCGGGCGAAATGGCGGGGTCTTCCTGGTAGCCGGGATAGTACGTAAACGGAACGATTTGCAACGTATCCAATGCATGCGGTCTGTTGTAGTGAACAAATAAGAGTATCGAGAGAGCGATCAACCCCGCGATCGCGACGATTCCCACCGCCCTATGAGATGCGGGGCCGCGCGCGATACGAGCGATCAGGCCCGGCGCAGGCGCGTGCCGGACACTCTCCAAGCCTGAGATTAATGCACTCGCTGTTTGATATCGTTTCGCAGGCTCTTTCTCGAGCATCTTCCGTAGGACGGAAACAACTGCGGGAGGCGCCAAATTGCGAATCGGCGTTAGGTCCGCTGCCTGCGGGCCTGCGATGGCCGCGAGCGTTTCGCGAAAGGAACTTCCCTCAAACGGCACCCGGCCCGAAAGCATCTGGTAAAGCACGACGCCGAGCGACCAGATATCGGCGCGGTGATCTACCCGCGATCCGGCGACCTGTTCCGGCGCCATATACTGCACTGTTCCGATCGTTAAGCCCTCCTGAGTCAGAACGGTCTTCCCGGTCCACTGGGCGACTCCGAAATCGAGAATGCGAACCAGGGGCTCGGCGAATTCCGTGTCGATCAGCATCAGGTTCGCTGGCTTGATATCGCGATGGACGACGCCTTTGCCGTGGGCGGCTTGCAGACCGTAGGCGGCCTGGAGTGCGATGCTGAGGGCCTGCTTCACAGGAATTGGTCTGCTTCGAAGCTTTTCCTCGAGGGACGTGCCCTCAAGGCAGGCCATCGCGATAAAGATGAATCCATTTGCTTCCTCGATTTCGTAGACCGGGCACACGTTCTGATGATCGATGGAGGCGATGAGTCGGGCTTCACGGATGAAACGCTCGCGGCTGGCGGAATCGTCTCTGAGAAATGGCGGCAGAAATTTTAGCGCGACGGTTCGCTGGAGCCGCGTCTCCGTTGCGCGATAAACGACTCCCATTCCACCAGCTCCCATCGGCCTAATAATCTGGTAATGCGATAAGGTTCGTCCGCTGAGGTCTTCGTGAATGACCGGTATCGCGCAATCTGGCGCGAGTCCGGGCTCAATTAGGCCCTCCCGGTCCTCCTGCAAGAGGTTTCGTAGAAGCCGAAGTAAATTGGTATCGCTCCCGCATTTATCTCGAAGGAACGCCGCTTGATCTTGCACCGGCAGTTCGGCTGCCTGCGAGAAAAGCTCCGCTACTCGCTTATAGGCCGCCGGATCGGTTATTGCATTAAGGCCGAAGCGCGGTTTTGAGCCAGGCACTGCAAAATTTCCAGTCTTTTTCGATAGTGCTGACGCTCAGGCCGAGCACGCTGGCCACTTCGGCAACACTCAAGCCCCCAAAGAAACGCAATTCGACAAGTTTTGCGTGGCGCTGGTCCAGTTTCGCTAGAGCGTTGATCGCCTGATCCACGGAGAGCACGTCGAGATTTTGCTCGGCGCCGATGAGATCCTCGCTGAGTGTGACTCTGACCGCCGCACCGCCGCGCTTCTCGCGTTTCGCGGCGATGGCATGATTCACCAGGATGCGTCGCATCGCGATGGCGCCCACCGCAAGCAGATGGCTGCGGTTCTTCCAATCGACTTGCGCCTGTTCGGCGAGCCTGAGATAGGCTTCGTTAACCAAGGCGGTTGCCTGCAGTGTGTCAGCATGTGCTTCGCGAGTAAGATAACTCTTCGCAAGCGCACGAAAGTCGTTGTAGATCAGTGTGAAGAGGCGATCGAAAGAGGCGTGGTCATCGGTTCTCGACTTTCCAAGAAGCTCAGAGGACGGGATTTGACTCGAGCTGCTCTGGCCTTCTCGATGCTTTCGTACCATCTGCATCCACCTCAGTCACCCATGACTGCAACCTGTACAACCTTGTTACGGGAGCAGCTTTTCGGTCGGGTTAACTCGATTCGCGAAAGCACGAGCAGCGGCTTACCTCCCGGCTGCTTAGTTTACAACGACATCAGGCCGGTCACAGACGCCGCCGGTCCCGGAAAGCCCTTATAGCGTAGGTTTGCATCGGTGGCCGCGAGTTCCAGAAATACATGCAAGTAACAGAACGCGCTCTTTGCGCCAGCCCAGCCGCGGCAATTCCAGTGTCACGAAACCCCAGCCGGTCGTAAGGCCCTTTAGAACTTGTACGCGCTCGTCTTCACTCTAATGCGATCAGTCACTAGAATTACGTGTCGTCGCGTGGCGATAGCTGTATTCCACGGCCATTAAGAATTGGTAGTCGCGAAGGGTAGGGGAACTATTTCGATGTGAAGGCAAGTCTCCTGCCCGGACCATATCTGCGGCACGAATCCCGCTTCACTTTTCTCGCCTGTGGGCGCGCGGCGATGCTAGTACTACTGTGTGATAAACGAAGCGCGCAACAGAAAGGGCAACAAGGGAGTTGGTGGAGGAGCAGGCGGGCGAGGCGCAGGCGAAGGGTAGCGATGGAACTCGGATTATGCCGCTCGGCTCGGGCGCGCTGCACCGCGGGGTTGGAAGCCGGGAGGAAGTGGCGGGGCGCATAAGTCCAGTTTGCCGGCGCGGGCGGAGGGGGAAAAACGGCTTCGCTCTGCCAGTAAGAAGCCGTAAGCGGCAATGCAAAGCGTGGCATGATGGTGAAAACCGCGCCAGCCTCTTCCTTCGTAGTGGCCGAGTCCAAGTTCCTGCTTCAACTCTTGGTAATCACGCTCAATGATCCAGCGCTGTTTGGCAATCGCCACCAGCTCCTTTACCTTGGCAGCGGTGGACAGCGTCGAAAGCCAGTATTTGGTCGGCTCGGCTTGGTCTTTCGGCCATTCGATTAACAGCCATTCCTGCGCGTGTGGTTCGGCCTGCCAGTAATCGCGGTGCGCCGGGCGAACTCGCAACGCGGCAAAACGGGAGCGCAGTTTGTGTCGCGTGCCTTCCCGCCAGTGCACTGTCCTCCAGGCCTCTGCCGGTAAGGAGAACGCCAGCTCCTTCACTGAGACGGGCTGATGGTCTTTATCTCTCCGCAGCAGACGAGGCGGTCGGCCCGTCTGTTTTCGCGGCAAAGGCGGCACTGGTTCCGTGCCTGGCGCCCATACCGAAAGCGAGGACTGCACGCCTACCGCATACTCTAGCCCCAACTCCGTCACGCCTGCCCGGAACCGCCCGTCGACCCCATAACCGGCATCGGCCACTACCACGCCACGAGTGACCTCTTCTTCCACGGCGACACGAATCTGCCCGAGCGCAATCTGTGGTTTCGTCTGAAACTGAACTTCTTCTGGAATGCCGACTTCCGACCTGCGCTTCTTATCTTCCGTCCACACCTCAGGTAGGTACAGACGAAAGGCAATCGGGAGGCTAGCCGACCAAGTGGTCACCGACAAACTCACCGCCACACGGCAGTTCTCCTGTTTGCCAACCTGACCGCAGTACTGCCGGGCTACCCCCACCGAATGACTGCCTTCTTCGGGAATCCCGTGTCATCCACAATCCAGCACACTACCGGGCCTTGCTTTTGCAGGGCAGGTAAAACCCAGTTCCGCGCCTGCCGCAGCAGCGCTTCATCGCTCCACGGTGCATCCGCGATCACGTGATGTAACCACTGCTGCATGCGCCGCACGTTGTCCGGAGCCAATCGGCCGCCATCGGTTCCACGCTCTTTCGTTCGCCGGGCAAAAGCAATCCTGTGCACTAATTCCTCACTGGAATCTCGCGATCGGCATGTCCCGCGGCTTTGGCCAGGCCCCCCATATGCCGCAAAGCGCTTCTGTTGTGGGCCTGGCTCGGAGGCTTTCTTTCCCACAAAACAATTCTACATCAAATTGTTCTACTTATAACACAGTAGTACTAGGGCCGATTGTGAATTCCACAAATGCACAGGCCGATTACAGGATTAGGTACAGGATCGTCAGGAATATGTTGACGCCCCTAGAATGCCGACGCAACGCCCCAGAATGCCGAACGCCAGATCTGGCGGAGGTCCGGAGATCTTGTAGCGCCCCTAGAATGCCGAACGATTTTCAGTTCTCTCCTCACCCCATCAGTCACGAACTGCGCCTGCCACGGCTTACAGGCTGAGAGGAGAACATGGAGAATTCATCGGAATCCTGACCATCAACGAAGTCGCGCGACTTCTTCGCTGTTCGAAAGCCCACGTGGCTAATGCGTTAATCGGGAAGGTAAAAGGCCTGCCACGGCTGACGCACATGCCTTTGGGGCGGCGCAAGGTCATCCGCCGCGAATGGCTTCAGCAATGGCTGGAAGCAAACAAGGCTCGGTAAGATGAGCGCATGTCAGAATGCATCGTTCTGGGCGCAAGAAAGGTAATTCTTGATGCGTCGCAAGCGATATCAAAAAGGCAGCGTCCGTCCACGCAAGCATGGTCGCCAGAAAGTCTGGGTTGCGCAGTGGTGGGAGCAGGGACAGAAAAAGTCCAAGGTTCTTGGCCGTTGCACCAACTTGCCGAAAAAGCGAAGCCGAGGCCCGATTAACGGTCATTCTCAAGCCGTTCAACGAAGCCGCCGGCCAATCGCAAAAACCAATCTACACATTCCGCGTTTACCTGGAGGAAGTCTTCCTTCCGGTAGTTCGCAGCAAATGGAAGGAGTCCACTCGTGTGACCACCGAACCTAGAATGACGTACCATCTCCTACCTCCACTAGGAGACCAACTGCTACAGCAGATCACGCGCGATCAGATGCAAAGCTTGTTGGATCAGAAGGCGCTCGCAGCTTCTCGCAGCAGGCACTGTCACTGCGAGCAGATGTGATTCTGGGTGAGTGCCAGCCAATCCGTACCGCGGTTATCGATTTCCGGAGGAGATTATCTCTCAATGCGTATGGCTGTACTTTAATCTTTCCGTGAGTCTGCAGAAGTGGAACTGATGATGGCTTATCGAGGAATTCATCTGAGCTATGAGACGATCCGGCGTTGGCGCGATACGTTTGGCTCTTCCTATGCGGCCAAACTGAAGCGGAGACGGCCCAGGTTGGGCGACAAATGGTTTCTGGATGAAGTCTTCCTGAAGATCAACGGGGTGGAGCATTATTTGTGGCGGGCTGTCGATCAGAATGGCGCCATGATTGACATTCTGGTTCAGTCGAAGCGAGACCGCTTTGCTGCGATGCGGTTCTTCCGAAGGCTCTTGGCAACCAGTCGTTGCCGCCCTCGCGTGATCATTACCGACAAGCTTCGAGCTATGGCGCTGCCAGGAGAGTAATCCTGCCTCGAGTGACCCACCGACAAAGCCGGTACTTAAACAATAGAGCCGAGAATTCAAATCAGCCGACGCGACAACGAGAGCGCCGTATGAAACGCTTCAAGTCGCCGGAGCATGCGCAACGTTTTCTGGAGATACACGATATTGTGTCTGCCCACTTTCGACCGAAACGACATCTGCTCCCTGCCGCATGCTACCAAGCGGAAAAGGAGCGCCGATTTCAGACATGGAAGCAGATCATCGCTGCCTAAGTTCACTTTGGAAATGCATTTTGGCGCGGCGCCCTCTCAGGCAGTACGGCTCCAGATCTACATAACCTCTTCCCCACCGCAACGTGAACCTGGTATATCGGTGTCAAGTAGAAAATTGGTTATTTGGAAGCACATAAGAGGTGCACCTGGGAGGCGGCGCATTATTGCACCCTGGCCTCAGCTCTATCTGAACCTCTGAACGGGCGACCAAAAAACATAAGGGTAGCCGCTGCGCGGCTGTCTTCGCGTTGACTTCCCATGGCCTCGCTCCGGAGCTTCACCAAATCAATACATTTATGAAGAGCCCTACAGTTTCCCGGAGGGCTTAGTTAGCCGATTGCTTCGGAGCCAGTCCGTCGCGTCAGCCATGGGCACGTACCAGGCGCGACCCTGATACGCAGCCCCAGTTTAGCCGATAGGATGCGCTTCAGCTGGTAGCGAATGAAGCTGTCTCGTGGAGAGAACTCGAAATAGTTCACGAGCGATGTAGGTTTTAAGAAGTCGCAAGGCAGATCGCTTCGTCTTTCCACGAAGCTGCGCCTGCTCCAAGAACCTCTTCGATCGGCCCCCATCTATCCGGAGCCGGACCATGGCCACAATATGGAGAGCCCAGTTAAGACGACGATTGCCGCCAGGATTGATCTGCATGCGACGATTTTGCCCGCTACCTCTTTCTCACCTGGCGCTGCTCCACAGTAACTCGCAAAATGGTGCGGACCGGCAAAGCGCTTAGGATCTCCTGTTTCGGCCAACAAGACACCAGCCACAATAGGACCCACGCCTGAAAGCTTCAACAATGATGGCATTACAGCGTGGATTGTCGCCTGAATCTGCTTTTCCAGGGCGCTTGCTGTTCAGCAAAACAGCAATGACTTGCTCGATGATTTTACGCACCGCTGATTCTGCCATGAGTTCTTGCAAGGCGCCGCGATTGGCCCTGAGTTGTTCAGATAGGCGTCGCTGCGCGCGCGTCAGCTCCTGCAACTCCCGTTGTTGTTCGGTGTTGTGAAGAGGCGTCAATTGGGGGTTGGCCAGCAAAGCCCGGCCAACGTTTTCTGCGTTGACGACATCGTTTTTCTTTCGACCTCGGCGAGCTCGGTA
>CAVWRP010000005.1:0-34133 GCA_963757345.1 Terriglobia bacterium
TACCTGTGCTGCTGATGCGCTCCTTCGTCTCGCTTGCAATGATCCCTTTCGCGCGAGGCGTATGAGTATTCACCGCTCCCGGTGTACATTCGAGCGGGCTTGTCTTCTCTCATCGCGACAAATCGGGAATGCCGTGAATGATTGGAAACGGCGTCGCACTACACGCGTTCGTCGAATAGAACCCAAATTTCGGATCATCCATCCTTTTCATCCGCTGGCCGCTCGTGAGTTCGACTGAAAAGTCGCTTTGATCGGCTCCGTTAACGCGGGCTGCTGACTATCTCTGAGATGGCTCAGGCTTGACGCCGCTTGAATATGCGAAACGGTCACGCGAGTTCGCCGAGCGGCTGTGTCCGCCCATCCCAACAATTACGATGCCTACCTTGCGCCAGGTATTGAGAATTACATTCTGAGTCTGAAGGTCGCTCCAGTGCGGTTTCTGCTGCGTCTCAAGGGAGCCCAGGTCGATCACGACAAGGGGATTGATGGTCTGGCAAAAACCGCCGCGCATGGCTATTATCTGGAGCTGTCCTACGCAATAATCCGATCAGCTCGCGAAATGAGTGAATTAGCCGTGAGACGATTGCAAAGATGTTTAACGTCTTCAGCCGGCTTTCCAAGCTCGTTCGGAACCTGCGCACGATCGTCAGTGACTGTTTGAGTTTCTTCGCTAATATCGGGCGCCGCCGTTTGGCTCTGGCAGCGGAAAATCTGTTCTTGCGCAAGCAGTTGGCTCTATTCCGTGAACGCGAGAAGAGAGCGCTGCCAACCACACCTGCCGACAGGTTTGTATTTTCGAAGCTGGGCCGCTGGTTCGACTGGCGTAGCGCATTGGTGATCGTTAAGCCAGCCACTTTGATCGGCTGGCATCGCGCTGCATTCCGCCGTTTCTGGCGCTGGAAATCGAGACCGGTCGGTAGGCCCCGGGTGACTACCGAAATCAGGGACTTGATTCGCCGTCTAGCGGCTGAGAATCCAACCTGGGGAGAAAAACGCATCGCCGACGAACTGTTGTTGAAGCTCCAGATTCGGCTCTCCGCGCACCGTCGCCAAGTACAGCAAGCAACTGCCCCGGCCACGCAGGTCGCGAGACCAGCGCTGGTCCACCTTCCTGAACAATCACGCCCAAGCAATCGTGGCTTGCGATTTCTTCACCGCCGTGACCGCCGCCTTTCGCATCATTTATGTGTTTGTCGCCCTCGAAATCGGATCGCGGCGTCTGATTCATTTCAATGCGACCGAGCATCCGACAGCAGAGTGGACTTTGCAGCAGCTGCGCGAAGCGCTGCCCGGAGATCAGGAATACAAGTTTCTCTTGCACGATCGCCACAAGACCTTCTCGGCTGGTTTGGACGAAGAAGTCGAGAGATGGGGCATTACAGTGTTGAAATCGCCACCGCACGCGCCAACGGCGAATGCCTTTTGCGAGCGTCTGATTGGATCCATTCGGCGAGAGTGTTTGGATTATCTGATACCGCTGAATGAATCTCATTTGAAGCCCATGCTTCGAGAATGGGTGCGCCATTACAATAGCGGCCGTCCACATCAGTCCTTGGGGCCTGGCATTCCAGACCAAGTTGAGCGGACGTTGCAGGCAGACAACGACCATAAACCAGTATCCCGGAACAGACAGGTCATCGCGAAGTCAATACTCGGCGGTCTGCATCACGAGTATCGATGGGCTAATGCCGCCTGACTTAGTCACAAATGCCAGCGACTACGCCAATTTCAGTACTTTATGGAATTCTTGCGCAGCACAGGCAACCACATAGTTCGGGACCAGGAGGTCGGTGGTCCGAATTCTGTGCCAATGCCAATGTAAGATAAGACACGGAGGGTTTCGCAACACGGCAACACGCGCGACGCAAGAACGTAAACCATGGATTCAAAAGTTGGGAGCTGGCTCAACTTGCTCGGTTTAGAACCGCTGTCCTCCGTTGCGACTGTTTACTGGAGGTCCCCAGAATCCGCGCCAAATAGTCGACTGGTTCGCCACTGAACTGCTCCTTCAGAAAATGAACGAAGGCCCTCACTTTCGGGGAAGAGTTGAGGCGCGATGCGTACAGTGCGTGGAGCTCAACGGGTTCCGGTTCCCAGTCGGGCAGCAGCCGGACCAACCGGCCCTTCTCCACGTCCCACCGCGCTGCGGATTGCAAAGGAGTGCTACACCGACACCCGTCAGAGCAAGTTGGTGGCTGATCGCCGGATCAGGCACGCTGACGCGAGATTCCACCGGACTTCTCTCACCTCCGCGCCGCGGCGCAATCGCCAGATCGCGGCGTCGTTAGCATCCGCAAATCAGAACAATTCGTGACGATGCAGCTATGTTCGCACAAAGCACCGGGCGAATCCGGGGCGATGCGATTTTTCAGATATGACGGACTGGCATAGACTGCGATTCGAATCTGGAAAAGAGGCTTCACCAGCATTCCGGAATCGTCCAATGGACCTGGACGAACGACAACATCCAATGGCCTTTCGCGAGAAAGCCCATCAAGCGATTGCAAGTGAACACGCACATCCGGGTACATCGCCAGGAATTCTCCAAGCGCTGGTCCCAGAACCGATCGTGCGAAGATTGCCGGCGCGCCTACTCGCAGCGTGCCGCGCGGTTTGGCTTGCAGAGCTCCGATTTCAATCTCAGCCTGTTCGGCCTCTTCGAGTACCCGCTCACAGCGATCGAAATAAATCTGGCCCTCTTCGGTGAGAGCGACACGGCGCGTGGTCCGCTCGATCAAGCGCACCCCTAGGCGGGCCTCGAGACGATGGATCGATCGGCTCACGCTCGATTTGGGGAGAGCTAATCGCCCCGCGGCCGTCGTAAAGCTTTGCGCTCTCGCAACTTGTGCGAAGATCTGCAGCTCGTTGAGATCCGTCATGGTTGTTCCCGCTCAGCAACAGTGTATTGCAATCAGGCATATTGTTTCAATGCCAGATCAGCCGTAGATTCAAAGTGAGGAGAAATCGGTGGCAAATCATCGTGAGGAGAATTACCTGATAGTCGGCGCAACGGGGAACGTGGGCAGCGAGGTAGTGGCGCGGCTGCTGAAGCTGGATACAAGCCGAGACTGTTTACACGCGACCCGGAGAAGGCGGCTCAATGGGGCGATCGCGTTGAGGTGGCGGTTGGCGACTTCCAGAATCCGGATACGTTCGCGCGCGCTCTCGACGGCATCGATGCCGTGTACCTGATGCATCAGAGCCCGGACCAGAACGCCTTTGCAAACCTGATCGCTGCATTCAAGGGCTCAGGAAAACCGCGGATTGTATTTCTGTCTTCACTTGCGGCTAATCAGCTGGATCTTCAAATTGGCCGGATGCATAAGCAGAAAGAGGACACGATTCGCGCGCCCGGCGTGCAGGCAAAATTCCTCCGCCCCGGCGGATTCATGTCGAACACGTATCAGTGGATCGGCTCGATCAACGCTGAAGGGGTCGTCTACAACGCGATGGGCGAGGCGAGGTTCCCGCCCATCGCTCCTGAAGACATTGCCGAGGTCGCGGTCAGAGCGCTGGTGGATCCCGGGCTCTCAGACGAAGTCTTCGAGTTGACCGGTGGCGAAGTTCTGAGTGTTCCGGAGCAAGTCGATATTCTGGCGAGGGTTCTCGAACGGCCGATCCGATGTATGGACGTCCCAGTAGAGAGAGCTGCGGAAAAGCTAATCCGTGCAGGCGTACCGGCGCAGATGGCGGCGGCTGTCGCGGAGTCTTTCGCAGCAGTGCGGAATGGCCGGATTGTCGCGATCAGAAACATTGTGGAGAAAGCCACTGGGCACAGGCCCATGACATTCGAGTCGTGGGCGCGCAAACATGCTGCTCGATTCTTGACGGCAACAGCGCAACCCGCTTTCGCGCGAGCCTGAGCGGAAATCATGCGGCTTTTTGTCCTCGGCGCAACCGGCCATACCGGAACGCAGATTCTCGATCTCGCTTTGGCCCGGTCACATGCGGTAACGGCCTTTACAAGTTCGCCAGAGAAGATAACGCGCCAGCATCCGATGCTGAGCCTGGTGCGGGGCGATCCGCGCAATGTCGATCAATTGACAAACGCCATGCAGGGGCACGACGCGGTCCTTTCCGCACTCGGCGTTCGGCCTCCGGCGGCGTTCCGTCCGCATACGGTGGTTCAGGGAGGCGCCGCCGCGACGGTCGAAGCAATGAGCAGGACCGGCGTAAGACGCCTGGTTCTGGTCTCGGCGGCCGTTCTATTCCCAATGAAGGGACTTCTGTATGCGTTTTTTCGATTGTTGTTAAAACACATCGCGCGGGATCTCGGCGGCGCTGAAGCTATCGTGCGCCGCTCCCAACTCGAATGGACGATTGCTCGGCCTCCACGGCTCACCAACGGGTCTCGCGAGCACTATCGCGCCTCACGGGATTCTCTTCCCGCCGGAGCATTCTCGATGTCATTTCGCGCCGTTGCCGCATTCATGCTGGAAGCGGTCGAGCAGCATTCGCATGTGCACGAAGTGGTGGGTTTGGGGTGAGCTGGGGCAGCAACTTCACTATCATTGTCGGCTCCCACGCCTTTCCATGCCAATCTGCATTCTGCTCCGGTGGACTCACGAGCGCCGTTTCTGTGTCGAAGCGGCCGTCCTGTTGTAATCGAGCGCAAGGGCGATCCACTCTTCCAGCTCGCGTTGAGTTTTCAGGGCACGGGCATCTACGTAGACGAATCCTCGATACTGTCGCCCCTTCATCACGACCGTCCTGCACCCTTCGCGTTCCAGTAACGAGTCGTGAAGGCCCGGATCAACGCGGCACATAATCCGATCCCGCCCCACGCTGACGCACATCTTTCCGCGAACCATGAAGGTAATACCGCCGAACATTCTCTTTTCCTCAGCATCAACACGTCGACCGAGTGCAGTTCGCACACGGTTCACCAGATCTTGATCAGCAGCCACGGTGTATCTCCTTTCGTTCACGCGATAGGAATCTCGATATCGCGTCCAGAAATTCTTCCGAGGCTTCGACGAATGGTAAGTGTCCCGCTCCTTCCACGATGTGAAGCGACGCCGAGGGAAGCTCCTTAAGCAACCATTCCATCTCTGTCTTATAGCGATCTTCACTCCAGACAATCAACAGCGTTTGAATATCGAACGCCCGCATTCGGGAGCGGAGATCGTAATTGGGAAGCTCACGATCGAAAGCCGCGGCGATACGGTACCGCTGAAAAGCGAAGGCGCTCGAAAAGCTGCCAATGCTTATTCGAAGCGACGAAAAAATGGCGGCCAGATTTTCTTGAAATGCCGGCGCAATGCATCATCCGTGGAGCACGCGGCCGGGGCGAACCGAACCGGTCCGGCGGAGGTTGCGACCAGGATCAGATGGCTTAACGTGTGAGGCCAGCGAACAGCATACTCGAAGCGCTATGAGTCCGCCGTATGAATGACCGAGCAGTGCAAAGTTGTTCTATCCGAGATGTCGAGCCAGATTGAATGCATCCGTCGCCCAGGTTTCGTGCGTACATTCGGAACAGGTAATTGTGCACGAATCGCCGTGTCCGCGTTGATCGAACATGACGAGGTTACATCCGCGGCTCGCAAGGGCTGTAATTCCGGGAACTCGCAAGCTGGCCGAATCGACGCCCATACCGCCGCGAAGGTAAAGCAGCGGTTGACCAGTGCCTTCCCGTGTATAGGCGAGCCGCGCGCCTGTCACGTTCGCGCGCGCATGGGGGGTTCGCCCTTCGGGATACTTCGGTCGACTGCAGATTCTCCTGTTTGAAAAACGGACTCTCGTGAATATCGATCTGCTTGAGCACGCTGTCGCCCATATTGAGGAATCCGTGTGGCGTTTGCTCCTTCACTACGATGATGTCGCACGCGACCGCCTCGCGTATTTCATCAGCGACGACCAAACGCGACCGCATGCCCTTGACCATGACGATTTCGTCGCATTCATGGATGTGCAGCGGGGCTCCCCGTCCCGGTTGCGCTTCCAACAGAAAGATCGAGACGGCGACGTTCTCGTGGTCTTCTCCGACGAAACGGTAGGAACTGCCGACAAATAGTAAATCCTCCTTGGGAATCATGTGCACCCAGCACTCTCCTTTTCAATCTCAACCAACAGTCGTGTTGCTCGGGTGCAAAAACCGGGAATCGGAATTTAGCTGCCACGCTCGTGCATACACCGGAACCCATCCCGCGAGCTTGCAACTGCCGGCTTCCAGGCGAGGACTCGCTTGGCTTTCGCATTCGAAGAACCTCGGATCTCGATCATCATGCATACGCCAGGTTGGCCGATGAAAAATCTCCCAACGAATGCTGGAACATGTCGCGGCGGTTTGGCTCCGACCGCTTTGGCGAGTTCAGGCAGCCATAGCAGCCTTTTTTTCAACGACTTGCAGTTTTCGCTTCGCGCCGCTTCGCCTTGAAATTCAGCTGTTAACCGAAGGGTTGTAGGTTCGAATCCTACCTGAGGAGCCAATTCTTTTCAAAGACTTACGGGCCTTCCCCGCCTTCCGATGCCTTCCGAATCGCCCGATTGTGGGGACTTTTGTGGGTACTCCCCTTCAACCCGATGAGCAATTGTGGGCACTTGCGAGCGGTCCTGTGCCGATTGCGTGGGACTCGGGGCTTCGGCCTGCTTCGGCACGATCGATTCAAGCGCCTTCCGCTTGGCTTCCATCCGAATGTGGCTGTAGTGCTTTAGCATCTGTTTTGACGCGTGGCCGGCGATGTCCATGATCGTCTGATCGCTGGCACCGCTCTCGGCCAACTCGGTGATAAGCGTATGCCGATTATCATGCCAGCGACCGGTGACCTTGGCCTTTTTGCGCAGGTTGCGCCATGCCGTCTTTAGAGTGGTTACGGGCCGGGTCGGATCATTCGGTCGTGGCCTCCCGAACGGGAACACGTACCACTCGGGCCGTATCTCGCCGAAGCGCAGAACATACCAGTCCGCGTACGACTTCAGCGCCTGGTACAGTGCGGAATTCAGTGGAATCGTTCGACCTTCGCCTGCTTCGCTCTTGCTGTCGCCGACTGCGAGATAGCGTTTTTCGAAGTTGATTTGGCGCCAGGTGAGCCTTTTCATTTCGGCGTCGCGCATGCCGGCGTTAAGAGCCAGCGTGAGAGCCGGGTAGATGTGTGGGGAACGGGCTTCCTTCGCATGGTCAAGGAGGCGCGCCTTCTCATCAGGCCCATATGCCTTACCGACGCTGCTTCGGGTCTTGAGCTTCAGGAGCTTCTTTTTCCGCAACCGAACGCGCAAGATGTCGCCCGGAACGTCCATCATCCGGAGCAGGAAACCAACTTCCTCATTGATCGACTTCGGTGCGGTCTTTTCATGCAGCCTGGCATCCTGGTATTTGTCGTTCTCGTAAACCCGAAGTGGCTGATAGATTGAGGATTGTCATCCCTGTGTCGGTTCTCATGCGCGCCTACAATTGCGGCGCTGTTTGCGACTCTCCTCACATCTTTCCGGAGCCGAATGGCTCTACAGGTTGAGATCCTGGCCCTGGGTCACCAACTCGGGGTTCTGCAACGATCTGTGAAGCGCCCAAAGCTCACACCGGCAGATCGAATGCTGTGGGCTTGGCTGTCGGCCGTCTGGAAGGAATGGCGGTCCGGTATCTTTATCGTCCAAGCGGCGACCGTGGTTGCCTGGCACCGCAAGGGCTTTCGTCTCTTCTGGACCTGGAAGATTCGTCGCGGTAAGCCGGGGAGGCCAGGTGTTCCTCATGAGATTCGCGCATTGATCCGGACGATGAGTCGTGAAAACTCGATGTGGGGCGCGCCTCGTATTCACGGCGAGCTTCTGAAACTGGGAATCGACATCGGAGAGACCAGCGTGAGCAAATACATGATCCATCGGAGGAGACCACCCTCGCAGACCTGGAGGACCTTTCTGGAGAACCATGTGAAGTGTATGGTTTCCGTCGATTTTTTCACCGTGCCGACGCTCCGGTTTCAGGTCCTATATGTGTTTCTGGTGTTAGCTCACGACCGCCGGCGGATTCTCCACTTCGCCGTGACCGCACATCCCACAGCAGAATGGAGTGTCCAGCAACTCCGGGAGGCCTTTCCCTGGGACACCGCACCTCGCTACTTGCTGCGGGATCGCGATCGGATCTTCGGCCGGGACTTCATTGATCAAGTCAAGGCTATGGGCATCAAAGAAGTTCTGTCCGCTCCCCGCTCGCCGTGGCAACGTGCTTACGTCGAACGGGTCATGGGAACCATTCGCCGCGAGTGTTTGGACCATGTCATCGTATGCAACGAACGAAGCCTTTACCGATATCTTCGAAATTTCCTCGATTACTATCATCAAACCCGGACGCACTTGGGATTGCTGAAGGACACGCCAGAATCTCGGCCCGTCCAGGCTGCGCAAGCCGGGGGAGTCATTTCGATTCCGCAGGTCGGCGGACTCCATCATCGTGACGAGCGACGCGTCGCCTGAATCTCCTCTCCCCTCGAGTATTTGCTTAACCGTCAGCAGTTAAGCGATTTTCTTTAAAGGACCGCGTGGGTCCGATTCCATTCTGATCCCGACCCCAAAAAGAGCGCTGACGTCTGAGGCCGATGGTCAACCTTCCGGAGCGTTTCCTGATACGGGTTCCTGAAGGAGCAGATCCAAAGCTTGCTGTCGCTCTAGTTCTCGACTGGGTGACGGCTTACCAGATGCTGCACCATGCCGCTCACGTCAAGTCCGGTCAGAGGATCTTTGTTCATGGTCTTAGTGGCGCAGTTGGCCAAGCCTTGCTAGCTCTCGGCAAAATTCAGGAAGCCCAGGTGTTCGGGACGGCCTCACCAGGGAAACACGAACCGTTACGACAGCTGGGGGCTGTTCCGTTCGACTATTCGAATAAGAACTGGATCAGCGCGATGAAGGAACTGGGCGGAGTGGATGCCCGTATAGTCAAAATATTCGAACTCCCTGATAACAGAGAGATGCGCTGGGTCGCTTCTCCCAACGTTACCGGACGTTACCGCAACTCAAATAGCTGCAGGATGGGCTCATGTAACGTTGCAGTTCGACGTTGGGTAATTCGTTGATGTCATTTGCAGATGAGTTTCCGGACTATACGGGCGTGTGCACCGAGACCCAGCATTGACGGGCACTTTGTTAACACGGCCTCGAGTCACCCGGAATAGTCCGGAACCCGGCATAGTGCCGCAAAGTGTGCGGGCCAATATGTTTGCGCAAGCCGGCTCGCTTCGCAGCCACCTGACAGGCATTCCACACTGTCTTGTCGGAAGTCGGTTGGTCCAGGCCGCGATGCCCAGGCGAACTCGGGAATAGATAGTCCTTTGGCTTATTCCTGCGCCAGTAGACGCGCAAGACTTCGAGCAGTTTAGGACTCATCGGCACATCCCGATCACGCGCGCCTTTCCCCTGGTGAACGCGAATCACCATGCGTTGACTATCGATATCACTGACCTTCAGGCGAACCACTTCGGCCCGGCGCAAGCCGGTACCGTAGAGAATCATGAGTATCGTTCGATACAACAGGTTCGGTGCTGCCTCGATCAGTTGAGTCACTTCCTGATGACTCAGTACGACCGGCAGTTTTTTCGGAGTCTTTGGAAACGTAAGATCGTCGCACGTGAGATCACGCCGCTTCAAGACTTTCCTGTACAGAAAACGCAAAGCTGAAATCCGACCTTCCACCGTGTTGGGGGCCAGCTTCCTCCCTTGCAGAAGATGCACCTGATAGTGACGCAGCTCTTCGGCTCCCAGGGCCTCGGGTGATTTACCATAATGTTCGGCGAACTCGCGCACTGCAAAGATGTAGCCGCGAATCGTCTCGGAAGAATAGTTTCGCCGCTGGAGTTCCTCCAGCATGCGTTGACGTAGTGGGGTCACAGAAAACTCCTTTCCTGTGACCCCGACGTTATCGCTCTTTTACGCTGCTCCTGACACCACGCATCTGCGTCCGCCGCGCCAGCGGCTTACTTGTAACGTGCATCGCGCCATTTTTTTCAATCGTGAAGCATCGCCGACCATAGGTCCAAGTGGAAATGCCTGCACTTCGGCACCGTTAAGTCGATCGGCGTCGCCCGCCGGACACTTACTTATTTCCTTCGGCCTGGCTCGCGCGTCTTAAGTTAGACCAGAATATTTCTCACAACGACCGCCCGCTTTTCAGTACCGGTGAGTTTTTGATCCAAGCCTTGGAATTTAAAGGTGAAGCGTTGATCGTCCAGGCCGAAGCGGTTCAGTATGGTCGCTTGAAAATCCCGAACGTGGACTGGGTCCTTTACGATATTGTACGAGAACTCATCGGTCTCCCCGTGCACAATCCCGCCCTTTATTCCGCCACCAGCCAGCCAGACAGAAAAACAGCGCGGGTGGTGGTCACGTCCATAATCCGTTGTGGTCAGTTTACCCTGTGAGTAAACGGTTCGACCAAACTCTCCGCCCCATATCACCAGGGTCTCGTCCAACAAACCACGCGCCTTCAGATCTTGAACAAGCGCCCACGCCGCCTGATCGATATCGCGGCATTGGCTGGGCAAGACCTCGGGCAAAATAGAATGCACATCCCAACCGCGGTGATAGACCTGCACGAACCGGACATCCCGCTCCATCATGCGCCGCGCCATAAGACAACAATTCGCGAACGTCCCTCCTTTACGCGCGTCTTCCCCGTACAGTCGAAACGTGCTCTCTGGTTCCTTAGAAATGTCGGTGAGATTTGGAACTGAGGCCTGCATCCGAAAGGCCATTTCGTACTGCGCGATCCGAACTTGCGTCTCCGGGTCAGATAGCTTGATGCTTTCCATATGATTGAGTTCGCCTAGAGCATCCAGCATGCGACGCCGAATTTTTACCGGAACTCCGTCAGGATTACCGATGTAAAGGACAGGATCGCCGCCTGATCGCAGCGCGACGCCCGAGTATTGTCCCGAGAGAAAACCCGCGCTCCACAATCGCGCAGAAATCGCCTGCACATTTGCCTTGGGGTTTGAGTGCGTTGCGTTCAAGACAACAAAGGTGGGGAGCGACTGGTTCATGCTGCCAAGTCCGTAAGCGAGCCACGATCCAATACAGGGCTTGCCAGCAATCATGAAGCCGGTTTGCAGAAACGTAATAGCCGGCTCATGATTGATGGCATCCGTGTTCATCGTGCGAATGATTGCGATATCGTCGACCATCTTGGCGGTATAGGGCAGCAGTTCCGAGACCCAAGCGCCGCTATCTCCGTATTGCGCAAACTTGAACACCGAAGGGGCAATTGGAAAGCGAGTTTGCCCCGCCGTCATCGTGGTCAGCCGTTGACCGTTACGAATCGACTCGGGCAGATCCTTGTCAAAGTAGTTTTGAAGCCCGGGCTTGTAATCAAATGTCTCGAGCTGTGGGGGCGCGCCCAACATATGAAGATATATGGCGCGTTTCGCTTTAGGTGCAAAGTGGGGCAGGCTAGGCAAGCCGCCGATGGAGGGCTTCTCGATCTTTACCGTTGCCACTTGGTCGGCGCGAGCCTGCTGGTCCGCCAGCAAAGAAAAAAGCGCGACAGAGCCCAATCCGCGAGCGCCTCGCCCGAAAAAATAGCGGCGGGTTTCCGCTAATACGGCTTCACTCTCTGCATGCATGACAAAAGACCTTTACTTCTACGTCACTATTGGAATTCACCAGGATCTGGCAATGGCAACCAAAGCGGCGCGGCCTACCGCTGTTCACTGTCATGCAAGTGGAGTCTCAAAGGCAACGCGCCGTATGCTTTCAAGGTCTTCTCGAAAGACAACGTAATAGCGGCCTTCACAGTGCACCTTGATAGTGCGCGCGTTAAATCCGTCTCCTACACAGTCAAACTGCGCATCGGCGGCGAGGTGTGCAATTGCTCCCAATCCAGTAAGGCCGTCCTCTTTGACGATTACCGGTATCGCTGGAATGGTCTTCAAAGGCGTCCTTTGCGGGTCTGCCCCGTGACCATTCCCGTTGTGTAACGCTTTCCCAGCTTCACGGATCGTGCTGTTTTCGAGTTGAGAGTGAGCCCCTAATCGATGTCGGGAACTGGAGCTGCTTACTTCACGAGATTTATGTCTGACCCGTTGCGTATCCGTTTGGTCATCCCTCTTTAAAGCGCGCGCTTTTTTTATCCGCACAATCGGGACTGCGGTGGTATTCATCATGCTTTTGCCAAACAGAATATGCGGAATTAAGCCGTGTGTCGGTGCGCTATCGCACTAACCTGGATATCTCACAAAAAGGTGTAGCAAAAGCCGTCTCGTTTGGGATAAACTCCGAGTTGGCTGACCGCAGAGGTCTACGTGAGCAGGATTCAACCGTTGCTTCGCGAAACCTCACGCGTAACTATCCAGCGGGCACTCAGCGTCAGTCCACTGTATGCGCGGCGGCGGTCCAAAGCGTACGGCATGGAACAGAGCATTACCGTAAGAATCACCTCGAACACGCCTCGGACGTTCCACCCGGGCGCATTAGCTTACGCTGAACCTTACGCCGAACAATTTAAGGGTATTCAGATCCGGGTTTTTTTCGATCAGATCGAAAACTCCGGTACAAGCAAGCTGGTTCCCTACCAACATATTCAGGATTCCACTTTCTGGAGGTGCTGGCGAATCCATACTGGCAGCCAACGTGTTTGGCATTCGCTGCTCACTGCCTCCGGCCAGGATATGTGTGTTGGGCGAAGAAACAACAAGCCACCGGCAATTCATCTTCAGCGAACTTAATCCGCGCCGGGGTCGGAGCCGCGAGTTGGTGCGAGTTGACCGGGAGGACACAACTGCTGAGTACGATTGGGCCCTTTCTCCGGATGGAAATACAATCGCTTTCGCAAAGCAGTTCGACCCAAGGATCCGCCTCGTTTCTCTGAACCACGAGTCGCTCCGGGACATCCGAGTTGCAGGGTGGAATCATTTGCGCAACATCACTTGGGCCGCGGACGGCAGAGGATTCTTTGCCTCGAGTCCCTCAAAAGTCGGCGGGGTGTTACTTCACATCGATCTTCACGGTTCAGCACGAGTTCTGTGGGAGCTAGCAGGGCAGAACGTTTATCTGAGGGCAATTCCTTCTCCGGACGGTCACCGGCTCGCGATTCTCGGGAGCCTCGTCGATGACAACGTCTGGATGATGGAAAATTTCTGAGCAGGGATGAGAAGGTTAGGCAGGGTGAAAACCGTCGTGGCGGGCTTTACCTTCGACGGTCTTGGGACCGGTGGACTCTTTGGCGTTGGCGCGATTGATCTCGGCGCGGGTGCAATCGTTTGCGCCGTATTGCTATGGATAAGCGTCGATCTCGAGCAAGTGATACCATCGGCGGCAGTCAGAAATGTCCTACTTAAAACTTAGTTCGGACGAGCGTGACACTCTCAAGAAAGCGGTTGCAAAGCTCACGCACGATCCCATCAAATCGCAACTGTTTTCCCGCCTTGATGCAGAGAACGCAGACTACAGCCCTGGCAACGAAGAATGGAATCACCTCAAGTTTTGTATCGAGCAGCACCATCTCCACGCACAAACCGAAGTGCGGCGGGATCCGAAAAAAGAAACCGGCAAAGCTTCAACTAGACAAGGCCGACGCCCTAGTAAGAAAGTTCCATCCTAACTTTTCTTGATCCGTCAACTAATGCCTGTGACCAAGAACCCGGCATAATCCAGAGTGATCATTATTCAAAAGCACAGAATCAGCCGCGTGGCTGCTTCGCTGATTGTTCTGTCGGTCCTACAGACATCTCTTCATGCACTGTCGCGATGGTCTATTGATAGCGACGGCGGCACTACTTGGAAAGTGGAACTTGGGCAAGCGCATCAGGACCACATTGAGATGAGCGGCCGCAGGGTCTCGCTGATTCTGACTTACGGCGTACACGAAGACGCCTCCCCAGTGCTCAGCAGGCATATAGTCTTCCCCGGCTTTCGCACAATTCCAAATGATACGCGGGGCAGCCTGAGTTACACCTTTGGAGAAGATGCCGAACCACGTATCTTCGTCGATGGGCGGCCGGTTACGAGAGAGCTGGTCAAGAAAGTTCGTCTACGGGGACTGCTGACCATGGAAGGCACCCTCGGGCAGCGTGGCGTGGTAACGCTTAGGCGGGTCATATTTCCGTCCGTCGACAAGCCACTGGCCATCGAGAAGTTCACTTTTGTGAATAACAGCTCCAAACCCGTCAAAGTAGAGCTTGAGAACACGAAAAAGCTTGTTCGAACCGATCCCGCCCTTGGAATCGCAGGCGAATATGACATCTCTTCCCAGGTAGTTGATACGCAGCCAAAGGAGATCGCCCCAGGAGAGAGCGCTTCGTTTGCGCTGGCATTTTCAGTGCATATTGCAAATGATCCACCACTTCGGATCGAACCGGATGCCGAGGAACACGCCCGTCGTGACCGGGTCGAAAGCTTCCTTTCGAATTTGCAACTGGTCACGCCGGATCCGGTACTCAACACGGCCTTCGGCTTCGCCAAGATCCGCACCACTGAGAGCATTTACGAAACCAAGGGTGGCCTGATGCATGGTCCCGGCGGTGGAGAATACTACGCCGCGATTTGGGCAAATGACCAGGCCGAATACGCCGATCCCTTCTTCCCGTTCCTCGGTGACGCCACTGCTGACGAAGCGGCCATCAACTCGTTCCGCCTGTTCGCGCGCTACATGAACGATGAATTTAAGCCGATTCCGAGTTCCATTGTCGCGGAAGGCACGAGCTATTGGAACGGCGCGGGTGATCGCGGAGACATGGCGATGATCGCATACGGCGCCGGCCGCTTTGCGTTAGCTTACGGCGACCAGAAAACGGCCGAAGAGCTGTGGTCTCTCATCTCATGGTGTCTCGAATACTGCCGCCTTAAGCTTAATTCCGCGGGCGTGGTTACCTCCGATCACGATGAATTGGAAGGTCGCTTCCCTGCCGGGACAGCTAACCTGGCGACGTCCTCGCTGTACTACGACGCTCTGAATTCTGCCTTGATGTTGGGCAAAGAATTGGGCAAACCACATTCACAGCTGAGTGCCTACTCGGAACAGGCGCTCAACATCCGTTCGGCTATCGAGGAATACTTCGGCGCAAAGGTACAGGGCTTCGACGCATATCGTTACTACGCCGGAAACACGGTTCTGCGGTCCTGGATCTGCGTTCCGCTAGCGATGGGCATAGAGGATCGCAAGCAAGGAGTAATTGATGCACTGTTCTCTCCAGCTCTCTGGACCCCCGATGGATTGGCCACGCAGTCCGGCGACAAGACCTTCTGGGATCGCTCTACTTTATATGCTCTGCGCGGCGTGCTCTACAGCGGAGACACAGAACGTGCCATGGATTTTCTGAAGCGCTATTCTGAACGCCGGCTGCTCGGGGAGCACGTTCCATATCCCGTGGAAGCCTGGCCCGAAGGCAACCAGAGACACCTTGCTGCAGAAAGCGCTCTCTACTGCCGCGTCTTCACAGAGGGTTTGTTTGGGATTCGCCCGACCGGTCTCCGCTCCTTTACCGTACTGCCGCGCTTACCTGCTGGTTGGAACACTATGAGCCTCCGGAAAGTGTTTGCGTTCGGATCGGAATTCGACATCGTTGTGACGAGAGCCGGGGACGCCCTCCGCTTAGAGGTCAAAAGAGACGGCATGAAGGACTTCGTCAAGACGCAGAAGCCGGGAGAGCCGGTGCAATTCACACTGTGATGCCGTGAGACCTAGCCCGGATGTTTCACGAACATGATTTCAGGCGATTACCGGCGGCAGAAGCCGAGCGCAGGGCTGGATGGAGCCGCGCGGCAGGCGCCTTGCCGATTCCGAGCTAGACGATACGCGCGTCCGGTTACCTGTTTCGGAACATTATCGCTCCATCCCGCGCTAGCACTGTTTCTGACATTCTGTCCGAACGGTCGCTAGGCTTGATCGGAGATCCCGCAGCGGCCAACTCCCGGCTCTGTATGAAAGGGATTCTATTTGTGCGAATGACGTGGATGATGAGCGTCTGCGTCAGCAACGACTCGACAAACCAGCCCGTCTGAAATACCGGGGCACGGGACGGGTCCCAGCAGTTGAAGACCCAGAGCATGACAAAAAAAGTCGTGTAGTCAAAGATCGAGCTGATAGGGCCGATACAAAGTATGAACCGCGTGATCTCACTGATATTCCAGGGACGCGGCCGCGCCACTTGCTCTTCATCCACCGAGTCTATTGGGATCGGTACTTGCGAGAAGTCGTAGAGGAGATTATTGGTCAACACTTGGATGGGGGCCATCGGAATGAAAGGGAGGAAGGCGCTCGCTCCCAGTACGCTGAACATGTTGCCGAAGTTGGAGCTCGCCCCCATGCGGATGTATTTGAGAATGTTAGCGAAAACTTTCCGCCCCTCGATCACGCCTCCTTCCAGCACCATAAGGTCTTTTTCCAACAAGATCAGATCCGCGGACTCTTTCGCAATATCAGTAGCCGTGTCTACCGAGATGCCGATGTCCGCGGCTTTTAGGGCGGGAGCGTCGTTAATTCCGTCGCCCATGAATCCGACCACGTGTCCGTTGCTCCGAAGAACGCGAATGACACGCTGCTTATGGGCAGGAGAGAGGCGAGCGAAGAGCGTTGTCTTCTCCGCCGCTGCCGCCAGTTCATGATCGGACATTTTCTCCAGGTCTGCGCCAGGGAGCATTGGGTCGGTTGAGAGAGCGACGTCCTTGCATACTTTGCGGCTGATGAGGTGGTTGTCCCCGGTGAGGATTTTTACTGTCACACCATGCTTTCGAAGTGCCTCGATTGCACAGGCTGCGGTGTCCTTCGGGGGGTCCAGAAACGCAACGTACCCTTTGAGCACGAGTTCGCACTCATCGTCCTTCGAACAGACCTGCTTTCCCAGCAGCTCCTTTTTTGCGACTGCCAGCACCCGGAAACCATCGTTGCTGAGGCTTTCGTACTCTTCCTTCAGCCCGACTATAAGATTGGGGTCCATCGGTGACAGCTTGCCGTCCAGCTCGAAGTGCGAGCACTGATGGAACATCTCTTCGGGAGCCCCCTTCGTGAGTAGGATTGCTTTGCCTTCGGGATTTTCCACCAGTACGGACATCATCCGCCTGGTAAAGTCGAAAGGAATCTCGTCGAGCTTCTTGTATTTCGAGACAGCAGTTTGCCCGTGGAAGTCAGGGCTATCCAGGATCGCGCGATCAAGCAGGTTCTTAAGGCCCGTTTGGAAATAACTAATCAGGTAGCCGTCTAAGAGTACTTCCTCAGTCTCCCGCCCCGCGACGTTGCAATGCCGCTGGAGTACCACGCGATCCTCGGTAAGCGTTCCGGTTTTGTCGGTGCATAAAACGTCCATGCCGCCGAAGTTCTGAATTGCGTTAAGCCGTTTGACTATTACCTTTTTGCGGCTCATGGCGAGCGCGCCCTTCGAGAGGCACACGGAGACGATCATGGGCAGCATCTCGGGAGTGAGGCCCACGGCCACGGCCATAGCAAAGAAAAAGGCGCCTTTCCAGTCGTGCTTTGTGAACCCGTTGATGAGGAAGACCAGGGGCACCATCACGGCCATGAACCGGATCATGAGCCAGGTGAAGCGGGTGAGGCCCTGGTCGAAGCTTGTCAACGTCCGTTCCCCCGTGATCGATCCTGCCATGCTGCCGAGATAGGTGTGTATCCCGGTCGTGACTACGACTGCGGCCGCCGTGCCGCTTTGCACGCTTGTCCCCAAAAAGCAAGTGTTTTTAAACTCTGTCGGTGAGCTCAAAGTCTTAGTCTCGGGGTCGTGAAACTTCTCAACCGGGAGCGACTCCCCAGTGAGGCTCCCCTGATTGACAAAGAGGTCTTTCGAAGAGAGGACCCGCACGTCGCCCGGAATCATGTCTCCTGCCGACAGGTTGATGATGTCCCCCGGCACTAAGTCCCGGAGCGGCATCTCCCTCGCGCGGCTATCTCGAACGACGGTAGCGGTCACGTGGATCATGGCCTTGAGCTTCGCCGCCGCCGCGTCCGCCCGCGCCTCTTGCAAGAAACGGAGCGCCACGCTAAGCAAAACCATGGCCGCAATAACCGTCCCGGCGCGTGCGTCGCCTGTGCCGAAGGAAACTGCCGATAGAGTGGCAAGGAGGATTACCAGCGGGTTGCGAATGATTTTGAAAAGGCGAACAGGCCAGCCTTGCCGGCGCCCTTGCGCTATCTCATTCGGGCCCACTGCGCGCGCGCGTTCCTCGGCCTCCTGTTGCGTCAGGCCTTCAGGAGTCGTCCGCAAATCTCGAAGCAGCTCTTCACCGCTCTTCCCTGCGGCATCGAGAACTGCCGGTGAAACACGAATGTTCTGGTTCTTTGCCTTCTTGGAAATTGCCGACTCGTCCAGGTGCGCTGACGACCAACGGGGCTAGAGCCTGTTATCGTGCTGGAGTTGCCTGAAGCCTCCGCCTCGTTACGCGCATCGGGTGTTGTCATCTTTCCTCTAAGCCTTACGGCCTGGAACTCGTTGCGTCAGCGCCAGGCAGCCGCGGGAGTGTGCTAAGTCGCGATTAGCGATGGCGGCCAGGGTGCGTTCCGGCCGCTCAATTAAAGGTGTAAGCTGACCAGGGTGAATCGCACCGGTATTGCCGTCCAGCGACAGAAAGTCGCCCTCGTTCAGAACTATCCCTCCACTCGGGCTAGCACCCACACAAAGTTCGAAATGTTCCTACTTATAGCGGTGTTGCTGCGTCCGCTCACTTAGCTCGTCGAGTTTGCTCAGCGCCGTTCGCGCCTGTTCGCCTGCGTCATCCAGGACCACGACATGCCCCGTTGTCGTTTGATAGTTGGATTCGTTTGCATAAAACTCTAGGGCGTGGTGCATTGCTCTAAGGGTGATTATTACTTCGTCAATGCCCATTGTCTTAGAACCATTCTAGACATTTTTCACTCCGGGAAGTTAGAGTCCCGCGACAATCTTTCCAGGTGCCTTTGTAATAGCCTGCGATCTTTTCGTGCCGGTTTGGGGCCGGGTAGAGCAAGCCTTCGGAACCTGTACCCGCACCGCGAGAGACCTGTTACCAGCTATCGGTGCTCGTCGTGCGGCCATCGTTCGCTAGGATGGCGAAACGCTGTCGCAAAATCTTGCTGACGTTCGCTACTGTGTGGTTTGTTTCCGGTACACCCGTCGTCCACGAGCAATTCGAAAATTGCAACTCGCCGCGCCTATGTTAATTGCATGGTTGAGCTCACGATAGTAAAAATCCTGACCAACAGTGGTGACGATTCGTTTGGTTTTCACTTTGGGGGAACATGACTCCGCGATTTTAAGAGGGCACATCAGTTTTCACAAGCGGCGTTTCAGAAACTGAGCGTGCGACCATTCTTCCGGATCATTCCCTAGATCGTCAGCAATCCGGAAATGTAAGCTAGATACGGAACGCCAAGTCTTAGGTCAGTATCAGAAGTGATTCGGCACGATACACAGCAGGAGGGTGGACAATGCCATTTGCCGAATTGCTCTTTGATACTGGGACTTGAAGGAAGCTGCAATGAAAGCTTCGCGTTATGGGTTTTCAATGTTGCGATTCGCCGGACGGGACCGAAGAAGCGAAAGAAGTAGGGCAACCTGAAGTAAAAAGCCTCGCGTTGAGGTAACGGACACCTGGACCGGGGTCGACAGACATAGGGCAAGCGCACCGGGCCATTCCACGATCTGCTGCTGGAGTTCCTCCGTCACCCACGAAACAAACTGGGGCGAGATCTCCACGCCATAAATCTCTTTGACGTGCGACTCGATCTCGCGCGTCGTCAAGCCGCGCGCATAGAGCGAAATGACCGCTTCGCTGAAGTTGCCCACTGAGGTTTGGCGTTTGCCGACGCTGCCATGCAGCGTGTGCGCTAGCGAGTGCTCCAACGGCCAGAAGCAGGAGTCCCGCGCTGAGATATGCCAAGGGGAATCGCTACTAGTGACTCCGCAAAGCAGGTTTGTGACGAGACGTGATAGCAATCACTTCAGTACGTAATGTGATATATCGTAATTAGGAATATGGCACGAAAACCACAGACTGGACCATCTGCTGACCCCGAGCTTTTGATCCTCATGAGCTTGGCCGAAGGCGCGCGTCATGGTTACTCCGTTATGCAGGACATTGAGCAGTTTGCCGGTATAAAACTCGGGCCGGGAACGCTCTATACCGCGATCACGCGGCTAGTTGAAAAGGGCATGATCCGGCCCGAACTCGCGACAGATCGCCAGCGCCCCTATCGCATTACTAAAACTGGATTGGCCAGCCTGACCGAGGAGGTCCAGAAAATGCGCCGGATTGTGAATGTTGGCAGGAGGAGGTTGAGCTTCGCATGAAAAATCGAATTGTCTCATGGCTTCTCAAGTGCTATCCATCCGGCTGGCGATCAGAATACGGGGTCGAGATGGAGGACCTGCTTAATAGCCAACGACTGACTTTTCCAAGAATGTGCGATGTGCTGGGTGGTGCCCTTCGAGAACGGGTGCGACAGCCTCAAGCTCGCTTTGTTGCTTATTCGGGGCTGATTTTCGTTGCATTTTTCACGCCTGCCGTATTTTGTAGCTCTCTGTTGTGGCGGCTAGCTGCTGCACCCGTGGCAGAATCGTTGAGAAATCAAAACATTCATCCTCCGAACTTGCTGGTAACCTGGCCCTGGGAGCAAGCGCTGGTAATCTGGCTCGGAATACCACTCCTCCTCACGCTATTTGCGTTCTATCCTGCTTTATTGGCCTTGGCCTGTCGAGGCGTTCTCACTTCCCGGGCTGACAAAGCGACTGCCGCTCGTTCAGCGACGCTCTATGCAACCGGCTTCACGGCTGGTCTTGTGGCCTGGCAATGCGGATCGTTTGGATGGCTTACAGAGCTCCTCCAAGAATCTCACAACATGCGGTCGGTATCAGTGAGCGAATGTTTTGGATTGCTGGCAGCGTCTACGCTTGGAACTGCCATCATTTTGCAATTGCCGCTTGCGCTGCACTGGTGGCATTCCAGACCAGGATCATTCGAGGCCAAGTGATCCAGCTGCTGGACTCTTCAAACTCTGGAACAAATTCTTTCCGCAGCAACGCTTACGAAAGCGCCTGGTTGATTTCCAGCTTGTGCCCCGCTGGCAAAATCGGGCGCGGCGCAGCAACAATGATCATGTGTGACGGCCAAGCATAAATCTACATGACGACTACTCACGTTTTGACGACCGTCGCGGGCGACCCTCGAAGAGATCCGAACAGACTGCTCCCCGGCTGCTCAGTTTCCGAGAAGCTGATTATCAACGACTGAAAGACGATACCGTCATTCGGATCAGTCTTTTCGCGAAACTTACGCTGCTCGAAGAATCTCCACTATGTCCGTCCGCGCAAAATGCAAAAAATTAGAAAAGATACGATTGCTGGGCTGCGGGTGTGTTACACAACATAACTATCAACGCAACATAAGGGTTCGACCGCATCGAACTGTCGGCGTGCCCGGTTGGCTTCATATCGAGCTCGTATGGTACGGAAACTGGATCCGCTTGAATTGACATGGGTTGATCGCCACAGAATTGAGCTGGCGATAATGGCGGAACGACATGTCGAAAGTGCTCGATCCGTTTCGCTTCGTCCCCATCGCTGTAGCGGGCTGGATGAATCATCGCCAATACCAGGTTATCGATTATCTGCGTGAGGAGAACCGTGTTCTGCGGGAGCAGTTGGGCGACAGGCGGCTGCGATTCAACGATGATCAGCGGCGGCGATTGGCCGTCAAGGCCAAAGCCTTGGGACACCGACTGCTGGAGGAAATGACTCCCATCGTCACGTGGGAGACTCTGTTGACCTGGCATCGAAAAACTGATCGCTCAAAAATATGATGGCAGTAGCCGGCGGTCGCCCGGACGACCACGAATAGGAGCTGAGATCGAAGCGTTGGTGGTGCGTATGGCAAGAGAAAACCGTGATTGGGGTTATGGGCGTATCGAGGGCGCACTCTCGAACCTCGGACACAAACTGGGACGCACCACGATTGCCGAGATATTAAAACGGCACGGGATCGAACCCGCGCCCGAACGGAAAAGGAAAACAACATGGAAAGAGTTCCTGGCCCAGCATTGGGAGGTTCTGGTGGCGGCGGATTTCTTTACGGTGGAAGTGTGGACACGCAAAGGGCTCCAGCGCTTCCTGGTGCTGTTCTTTATTGAGTTATCAACGCGAAGGGTAGAGATTGCCGGCATCGCTTCTGTTGCCAATGGAATGTGGATGACCCAGATGGCCAGGAATGTGACGGATCCCTTCGATGGCATTCTCGAAGGTAAGCGGTATCTCATTCATGATCGAGACCCGCTGTACACAGCAGAGTTTTTGACGATTCTCCAAGGCGTTGGCGTGAAGTCGGTCCGATTACCGCCGCGCAGTCCGAATTTGAACGCGCACGCGGAGCGATTTGTGAGAAGCATCAAGGAGTCCTGCTTGGACCGGATGATTCTGTTTGGAGAGGCATCGCTCAAGACGGCCATTCGAAATTTCGTGGCGCACTATCATAGCGAAAGAAATCACCAAGGGCTGGCCAATCGAATCATTCTTCCCGAGACGAGTCACCTGGGAGCGAGCGGTTCTGTACAGAGGCGGCAGCGACTGGGCGGCATGTTGAACTACTACTATCGGACGGCGGCATAAACACGTTCATCGACCTCTGTCTGTGACTGGCGTCGGTTATCCAGACTGGACAGCAGGCCCTCCTCCAAACTCGAACGGATACTGACGCCGCCGAACATTCTCAGATCCCCACGCGCTTGCCCGCTCGACAGTTATTGCTTCTCGATTCAACAGGCCGACAGGCATTCGAGGATTTGTGGCAGCAGTAATCGATCGGATTTGTCGCGCCTGCAGCACATTCGGGTTTCCGCACAATACGAGCTTGGTCGTTCATGCGCTTGACACGAACTAGAAGTGTCCGTCCTAACGAGTGTCCCGCTGTAGGCTCTGCAGGTATTTGGCTACATCGTGAATGCGAATTCTTCCGCGTTCTCGATTCAGGCCTGTCTGCCCAAAGAAGGCACCCCATATCGGCATTTCCCTCGTGCCATGGCCGCGTCCCTCTGATCCAGTTCCATCAATCCTCTTCTCCACGCTTTGAAGTGAAAAAACACCGTTGTTACGCTTGGTTATTTGCGTGAGATCTGGCACTTGTACCTTGATAATGGTGCTCATGGGCCCGTCGCCATGACCAGCGTCGCCGTGGCAAACCGCACAGTAGATCCGGTATATTGTTTGCCCGTGGCGAATGTCCTGCGCCTTCATTGACTGAGCCCTACAGATTCCGATGCTGCCGGCGGCAGCGAGGAAGGAAGCGGCTATGCCGATCCAGCTTGCAGATCTCATCTTTCTTTCATTCCGGTTCATTACCGTAGCCTCATATGCTTACTTGATTGCGCCTTCTTCGCTAGACTGCACTTCGTCGAACACCAGATCAGGCACAGTCGAGAGCGTTCAACCCAGATAGATTCTACGCTTCAGGTGTGGAAGCTGCTGATAGCTGTTCGACGGCATCTGCCACAGGGAAACGCCCGGGGAACATGCGATTGCCCAATTGAGGTCCCATTTGGCGGTATCGCGCGCCACCCTTTCAATTTCCGCAACGGCGACTACCCGTCAACGTGGTTGCTAAATGCTACTACGGTGTGAGGCCGGGTGCGGCATGTTCCTTTGCTGGTGCGAGCGCGATCAAGGCTACGCCGATGACGACGAGGATCGTCACACCCACCAGTTCTCCGCGAGAAATCATATTCCGCATTGCCTGCGTGCCCATAACGGCGCCATGAGCGAAGCTCGACCATGCTGTAAAAGCGATCAGGCTGCGACTCGCCGGGCAGGCGCCAGAGAAATGTTCACCATGCGACTACGTTGAACTCTCCAAGCGAGAGTTGAATTCAGATCCACTTCTTTCGCAGCAACCAAACTTTGATCACTTGAGTAAGGCTCACATAGGCAAGCAGCGTCAGCATCAAGATCGGCCAGTACAACCGCGGCAGATGCGTAAGGCCTAGAGAAGAGGCGAGTGGCGAAAACGGCAGCCACATTCCAAAGGCCATGATGGATAACGTTGTGGCCGTAAGCGGCCAACTCGCCCGGCTCTGTAGGAAGGGAATCTTATTTGTGCGAATGACGTGAATGATGAGCGTCTGAGTCATCAGCGACTCGACGAACCAGCCCGTCTGAAATACCGGCGCGCGGGATGGGTCCCAGCAGTTGAAGACCCAGAGCATGACAAAGAAAGTCGTGTAGTCGAAGATTGAGCTAATGGGGCCGATGTAAAAGATGAATCGCGTGATCTCACCAATGTTCCAGGGCCGCGGCCGCGCTACTTGCTCTTCGTCCACCGCGTCTATTGGAATTGGTACTTGCGAGAAGTCGTACAAGAGGTTATTAGTCAGCACCTGGATCGGGGCCATTGGTATGAATGGAAGGAAGGCGCTCGCCCCGAGCACGCTGAACATGTTTCCAAAGTTCGAACTCGCCCCCATCCGGATGTATTTGAGAATGTTGGCGAAGACTTTTCGGCCCTCAATAACGCCACCTTGCAGCACCATGAGGTCCTTTTCCAGCAAGATCAAATCCGCCGACTCCTTGGCGATGTCTGTAGCGGTATCTACCGAAATGCCGATGTCCGCAGCTCGCAAGGCGGGAGCATCGTTGATTCCGTCGCCCATGAATCCGACGACGTGTCCCTTGCCCCGAAGGACGCGGATGACCCGCTGCTTGTGAGCGGGAGAGAGGCGGGCGAAGAGCGCGGTCTTCTCCGCCGCCTCGGCCAGTTGGGTATCGGACATTTTCTCCACGTCCCCGCCCAAGAGCATCGGATCGGCCGCGAGGCCCACGTCCTTGCATACCTTACGGCTGATTAGATCGTTGTCCCCGGTGAGGATTTTTACCGCAACACCATGCTTGTGAAGAGCCTCAATGGCACGTCCCGCTGTTTCCTTCGGCGGGTCTAGAAACGCGACGTACCCTTTGAGCACGAGTTCGCGTTCGTCATCCTTTGCGCAGATCTTCTTCCCCGGCACTTCCTTTGTTGCCACTGCCAGAACCCGGAAGCCATCGTTGCTTAGACTCGCGTACTCTTCCTTCAGCCCGACTATCAGATTGGGGTCCATCGGCGAGAGTTTCCCGTCCAGCTCGAACTGAGAGCATTGGTGAAAGACCTCCTCCGGAGCCCCCTTGGTGAGGAGGATCGCCTTGCCTTCGGGATCCTCCACCAGTACGGACATCATACGGCGCGTGAAGTCGAAAGGGATCTCGTCCAGCTTCTTGTGCTTTTCGACCACCGGTTGCCCGTGGAAGTCCGGGCTGTCCAGGATCGCCCGGTCGAGCAGATTCTTCAGTCCAGTCTGGAAGTGGCTAATAAGGTAACCATCCAAGAGCACTTCTTCCGTTTCCTGCCCAGCGACGTTGCAATGCCGCTGGAGAACGACTCGGTCCTCCGTTAGCGTGCCGGTCTTGTCGGTGCACAACACGTCCATGCCCCCGAAGTTCTGAATGGCGTTGAGCCGCTTGACGATGACCTTTTTGCGGCTCATGGCGAGTGCGCCCTTCGAGAGGCAAACGGACACAATCATGGGCAGCATTTCGGGGGTGAGGCCCACGGCCACGGCCATTGCGAAGAAAAATGCGCCTTTCCAGTCGTGCTTTGTGAACCCGTTGATAAGGAAGACCAGGGGCACCATAACCGCCATAAACCGCATCATCAGCCACGTGAATCGATTGAGGCCCTGGTCGAAGCTTGTCGGTCGTCCGTTCCTTCGTGATTGATCCGGCCATGCTGCCGAGATAAGTATGGACCCCCGTAGTGACAACAACCGCGGTCGCCGTGCCGCTTTGGACGCTTGTGCCCATGAAGCACGTGTTCTTGAGCTCAGTCGGTGAGCTCACAACGTTAGTTTCAGGGTCGTGGAACTTCTCGACAGGGAGGGACTCTCCGGTCAGGCTCCCTTGACTCACGAAGAGGTCTTTGGAAGAGAGCACCCGTACGTCGCCCGGGATCATGTCACCCGCAGACAAGTTGATAATATCGCCCGGCACCAGGTCCCGGAGCGGCATCTCCCTCGCGTCGCCATCGCGAATGACGGTGGCGGTCACATGGATCATCGCCTTGAGTTTCGCCGCCGCCGCGTCCGCCCGGGCCTCCTGAAAGAAGCGGAGCGCGACGCTAAGCGCCACCATGGCCGCCATCACGGTTCCGGCGCGCGCGTCGCCAGTACCGAAGGAAACCGCCGATAGCGTCGCCAGCAGAATCACAAGCGGGTTGCGTATGATCTTCAAAAGGCGGACGGGCCAGCCTTGCCGGCGCTCTTGCGCCACCTCGTTCGGGCCCGTCGTACGCGCCCTCGTTTCGGCCTCGGCTTGCGTCAGGCCACGCGGGGCCGTTCCCAAGCCCCGGAGCAACTCTTCGCCCTCCTTCCGAGCGGCGTCGAGGACCGCGGGCGAGACACGAATATTCTGGTGCTTCGCCTTCGTTTGCTCATCAAGGTGCGTCGGCGGCCCCGTCCGCCCAGAGGCTACCGTCCCGCTTGCATTGACTGAAGCCTCCGCGGTGCTGCCAGCATCGGGTTTAATCATCGTTCCTCTGACCGCTTTACGAAGTTTACTTCTACAATGCGCATCCGTCGTGGCCGCCTGGATTCTTCGAACCCCGGAACGGATGAATGGATTGCAACCAAATGTTAGTCCGAGATCAAATAGAAAGCTAAGAGGCTTTTCCTGCCGCGTTATGCTCTCTCCAAACTGGATAAGGTAGTCCCGCGAGCCGATTGATAGCCAAGGCCTGCGCCGTAAGCAAAAAAGGCAATCTCGATGATGACAAGCTCTTTAGGTTGCGCGATGATCCCCAGCGAAACAATAAGGGTCGTAGCTCCGGCAGGCGGTTAGCTCACCCGGAACAAAACCGTCAGTGCACCGGTGGCCGAGAGCGAAAGCGCAGCGGCCAGGATTCGCGAGATAACTTTCGCCTGCTTTGCTTGGAGCATCCAGAGATTGCAATATAAGTAAGGCGAACAGGCCGCGGGCTTGCCAGCGCACCTCGGACGTCAAGAAATCCCTGACGGCACGGACGAATCGCCGTGCCGTTACCCGGTCAAAACCGACGAGCTGTTCGCTCATACACGGTCCAGTAACGGGTCACAGCCACCCGCCGGTGAACCCAGCGCGGCGCTCTGAAGGACTGGACCAGTTGAAAGGATCCCAGTGATGTGAAACTGCTCCCTCACTTCGTCTGGTCACCGCTTCTTCGCCCTTACTTGTTAGCTCAGAAGCCTTCTTAGCGGCTACTTCCGCCATAATTGAAACCTCCTAACTCTGGACGACGAACTGGAAGCAAACGACGGGGAGGAGGATCCCGGTAACGAATGGGTTCCGAGGCGGGAATCCCCGGCGCCCGCCAGCTAGGCACCGATCGCTTCCTGCTTCAGGCTTATCGCAATCTGGGTGACTTGGTTTCTTCGCCACAAACCCGAACCGCTTCCCCTTAAGTGCGGAAGAAAGAAAAGGCTACAGGATCGGCCGGGAAGGAAGCCAGGACTTTTGCCACACTTTCGTTTGCCGCGTTTCGGGTGTATATAGATAGATATCGAGGAGTCGTGCCGAAGCGCGTGGAATGGCTCTCGTTTACGCCAGCTTCGGCGTATTCACCCGAACTAAATCAAAGCAGAGCACAAGCTTATGGCGATCAAGAATTACTACGCCGTCCTCAGTGTCTCGTTGCACGAAACACAGTCCGGCATTCGAGCTGCTTATCGGGATGCTGTGCGACGAACGCATCCCGATTACGCCGGGCCGCAATCAACGCCGGCTTTCCAGGAAATTGTGGAGGCTCACTCCATCCTCTCGAACCCGAGCCGGCGGCGGGAATACAACGAGACCTTGAGCCTGTACGAGCGGGACCGAAGGCGGCTTGGGATGCTGCACCGCTTCGCGACAGACTTGGAGCCGCAATCAATCTTTGCAGATGCGCACTCCGTCCATCCTTCTTTCGAAGCTTTGAGAGAGCGGCTTTTGCGAAATTTTACGGGCAGGGGCGTGGTCAAGGCTGAAAGGCCTGAGGAATTGTCAATCGAGGTCATCCTTACACCAGAAGAGGCCGCGGACGGCGGAGTGTTGTCCATCGGAATTCCCGTTCATGAAGGCTGCTGGGCCTGCGCCGGAAATGGAAAGAACTGGCTGTTCCCGTGCGTGCATTGCCGCGGGGAAGGTACAGTTTCCCGAGTGCAACCTGTGCAGGTCGTTATTCCGCGATCGCTCAGGCTGGGACGGACACCCGAGGTATCTCTAGAAACGCTTGGAATTAATAACCTGTTTCTAAAGCTTCGGATTCGTGTTTCAAATGAACAAATGCATTAGGCGGCTTGCACTCTCCCCTAACTGCATCTTGACCGCGGCGATACACGAAAGACGCCCCTCTTGACATGGGATTCGCCGATGAATTACCAAGAAAGTAGCAGCAGCCCTGGCAAGACGCCGAATCATTATCCACGCTTGTCCACAAGCCATTCGTAGAATTACCGATCCTAAGGTAGCCTGATCTTCCATTCCAGGAAAGTCACTGGCACGCTATCATTTTCGCGGACTCAACTTCACCTAGACAGCCAGCAAACGCTTAGGACATTGCCGGTCCTCACACACAAAGTTTCGACGCGAGAGTGACGGACCAAACGCGAGCGCGCATGGAAATTTGACCTTTACTCCAACCGTTTGGGTCTTCTGAATCTTAGGGGAATGGGGCGGTTGGGGATCTTAAGGGAAACCGTCTTTCTCGACAGCCTTTTTGTTGCTGGATCAAAGTGCTCCCTACTTTGTAATGCTCATAAGCACCGGAAACGTCGCATCGAGAAGGCGGAAGAAGTGATACGCTCATCGACAACCTATGCCTCACAATGCCTCGAGAAAACCACGACCTTGAAGCGGCCGGTCTTGAGAGACGGCAATGGAAAGGAACTGCATACGTTCCAGGCCGCTACTGTTCTCCACTTCATTCGGAGGACGACGAGCTTCAAACCGAGCCGAAATCTCTACCATCCGAATTCCCCTTTAGCACCTATACTGGCCGGCACTCCCCGCCACTATATTTGGGCGACGACGACCACAACTTTCCGGTAATGCTTGTCGGGGGACTGCTCGCGATAGCCTCTTCAAACAGAGACCGGGTGGGACGTCGAAAAGGCTAGGGCCAGCGGTCTCTCGAGCTCATTTTTTCGCATCACGTTTCAGAGGCTCGACGAGTTGCTATCCGCCCACAAACCACCCGGCACATCGCATCCTGGGGCACGCGGGTAGATCAACCGCAAATGCTAAAGCCATGACTGTGATCTTCAGTTTGTTTTCCCGTAGGGTCAAAGAAGTCATGCGGCACGTTGGTAAAACTTCGGCAATCCACCTAAGCGCTCGTGATTTAACGGCAGGTTGATGGCGTGACTGTCGATAGGCATGGGCAGGGGAGAGCAGGACATTTTGTTTCCTTTGGTGATTGCACCAAGGGAAAGGCAACCTGCTGCTCTTCCCTGATCCGTGCTGTCGCCGATTCTGCAATCGGGCTGATATTCGATGCCGACAGCGCTTAGGCGGATTGCTCAAGTATTATTGCCGTGCAGCTTGAATAGTTTGACTGTACGACCATGCTGCTAGTCGCGGTATGGCTGGTTACCACGACGATGTCGGTCTCCGTGACGTGGTGAAGGGCGCGGTCCTGTTCAAGATCGTAGCCAATACTCACGCCACCCCTCAATGTGACGTTCTCGTCGAGAATCGCCCGGCGAATCTTGCATTGCCGCCCGATGATGCAATTGTCGAGAATGATAGAGTTTTCGACAACGGCTCCGCTGCGAACCTGGACACCTCGCCCGAGTACCGAGCCCCGAACTATGCCACCCGAGAGAACGCATCCACCCGAAATGATCGAACCTATGGCTTGAGCTGAACAACCCTCCTCATCAAAACTGAACTTCGCACTCGGGTCAGGATAGCTGGCCGTTCGTATAGGCCAGCGCCGGTTGTAAAGATTGAGGGAAGGTACGAGGCCGCAGAGATCCATGTGCGCCTCGTAGTACGCCTCGAGAGTTCCTACGTCTCTCCAATAAGCAGGGACATCCGCCGATTCTCCGGGAATAGCGTTCGCCTGATAATCGTAGGCGTACATAGGTGCTCGTCCAAGCAGGGAAGGTAGAATGTCGCGCCCAAAATCGTGGCTGCTGTCTGACCGCAGGGAGTCAGCCTCCAGCTCCCGCAGCAATGTACGAGCGGAGAAAATGTAATTGCCCATCGAGGCGTACACACGGTATGGTTCACCAGGAATGGTGGGCGCTTGTGCCGTTTTCTCATGAAAACTGAGAATGGCTCCGTCCGTCGCAGCCTCAAGGACTCCGAATTCCGCTGCAAGATGGGCTGAAACAGGGATGGCTGCGACGCTTACATCTGCATGCATTCGCTCGTGAAAGTCAACCATGTCGCGCACGTTCATGCGATAGATATGGTCAGCGCCAAAAATCGCTACCAAATGCTCGTCGAGATCTTCAATCAGGTTTAGATTTTGGAATATCGCATCAGCCGTGCCTGTATACCATGTCTCGTCGGCTGAACGCATCTGGGCCGGCACCGGGATGATGAATTGATCTTGCAGCAAACCACCGAATTGCCAGCCGTCGCGCAGATGGCGTAGAAGCGACTGGCTCTTGAACTGGACCAGTACATAGATGGAATAAATGCCCGAATTGATGAGATTGCTCAGAACGAAATCAATGATTCGATATTTCCCACCGAAAGGGACGGCTGGCTTGGCGCGCTCTTGAGTCAGGGGAAACAGACGGCTTCCCCTGCCTCCGGCGAGGACAAAAGTGACTACGTGACGTGGCATTTTGATCGTTGTCCTTCCCGGAGCCGAACTGCAACAGCTTTCGGCTAATCGCCGCGGCGTTCAAGCAATTCTTTCTCTTGGATATACACTTCAAGCGGTCTTATTGCGAAAAAAGCAAGTCGTGATTGCGTTCGAAGCACGGCCCTTCAAGTACGATGCCCTGATCAGACACCTTGAACCAGGGCTCCGCCACAACAGTCTGCAGGCCGCGCTCTGAGGGCGGAATCGGAACCGTCCCACGCGTCTGGGCGTCGTAACTTAGTGCGACAGCCGCTCCCCTCTGTTGCGCGTGTGAGCCCACCCCAAAGCACGCGAGGAGAGCCGAGGCGGCGGAGAGATACAGGGCGAGGGAAGACGAGCATCCTACACCGTCTGACCGCCGTCAATCACCATGGCGTGTCCTATCACGAAGGCAGCTGGATCCGAACACAGCCAAACTACTGCCGCCGCAATCTCCTCGGCTTTGCTGAACACGTATGACACCGCACATGATCTAACTTTCTCATTGGACATAGTTCAAAAAACTCTTCCTGATCGCCAACCATCCTGCAGGCCACTTCGCGAGACCTTAATGTGTTTCACGGGCAAACTGAGTGCCTCGTCGGTCTTGAATTGAAGCCCATATAGAATCTGTTGAGAATCCGGGCCTAGCGAGAAAGGCATCAGCGCGCTGGAGCCTGCACGATGGACATTCAACACCAAATGCATGCGCCGACGCCTCTTAGCCCCGCTTCATGGTGCACCAGAAACGGGCGCGTCAGAAATCCCGCTAGATCTGCCCCCAAGCGTAGAGCACCTGGGCCTTCAAATCTGTCCAAAAGTAACCACATCCCGGACGTTCCCGCGCGGCACCAAATCCTGTTTAATCCAGGAAAGAGATCAAGGCTCAATCGTGCAGGATCACATTCAAGAGAGAACTATGAACCTCAAGGCCACCGTTATACGAGATGAAGTGCAAAGCGATCGTGGGAGTGATTTCTTTGTGTCGCCGAAGGCCGGGAGCCGGTCGATAAGCATCGTTTAACGCAAGTGGGACGAGCCCTGAAAGAGCTGGGGGTACAGATGATTCCCGCTTATTCCCCGCAAGCGCGAGGACGTTCGGAACGGAACTTCGGAACCCGGCAGGGGCGCTTGCCACAGGAGCTTCAGCTGGCGGAAATCACCACGCTGGAAGAAGCCAATCGATTCTTACGGGCACTATACAGACAGACCTCTGGACGAACTAACAACAGCTTCAGTTAGCTTCAATCTCTAGCTTTGGCACTGTCACATTGGGCGCGGGGAACATGACAGTGCCTTTCGGACTGCTCCAGGACTGTGCAGAATCACATTCAAGGTCCGCGCGGATGGCCACCTTCTCGGCCTTCGGTTGATGAAAGGCTTGTATCATGTTTATCCAATCGGAAAGTTCGGACATCAACAGAGAATCTTGAAATGTCGGCATAGAGAACCTTTAGAATGCGATGTGGTCGCCTGAGTGAAATCTCGGATTGCTGATTGAGTCTGCAATGCGGCTTGGATCACTGAACATGAAACCTTTCTTATCATTATCGCTCTTATAAAAATTCAACGCCGCCGGCGGACAAGCTCGGCAGAATGGAAAAGGTGAATGGGTTTGCTACTGACGTCGCGCCGGGCAGCGTTAGCCGCTAAAATGAAAAGAAATTGCGCAGGTTTGTGGTGATGCTTCTGACAACAAAGTACACGATTTGTAAGTGTCTTGTCGGTGCGCTGCCGCACGAACCCGATCAACGTTCTCACGTATGGAGGCTCATGCCTGGGACTGCGGAAGTGACTGTCTGTAGTTAGGTGGTCATGACAGCCCCCGACCCTCGACAAAACTTACTGCTTGCCGCCTTACCGGCCTCCGAGTGGGCGCGCTGGCTGCCGCATCTCGAGGCTGTCGACATGCCGTTGGGCAAAACGCTCTACGAATCGGGTGGCGCATTACTCCACGTGTACTTTCCGACCACTTCGATCGTCTCGCTGCTCTACGTTATGGAAGACGGAGCGTCCGCCGAGATCGCCGTAGTCGGCAACGAGGGCCTTGTCGGGATTTCACTGTTCATGGGAGGCCAGACGACACCGAGCCGAGCGGTTGTGCAGAGTGTCGGCCGAGGATTTCGCCTGAAGGCTGACTTACTGATGCTCGAGTTCAACCGAGCTGGGCCGGTGCTTCACCTGCTGCTGCGTTATACGCAAGCGTTGATCACGCAGATGGCACAAACGGCGGTGTGCAACCGTCACCATTCGCTTGATCAGCAGCTGTGTCGTTGGCTGCTGTTGAGTCTGGACCGCCTGACCTCTAAGCACCTCGTCATGACACAGGAACTCATTGCCAATATGCTGGGCGTGCGCCGCGAAGGAGTTACGGAAGCGGCCGGTCACCTGCAAAAAGCCGGGCTCATTCGTTACCGACGGGGTCAGATCACGGTGCTTGATCGAGAGAGACTTGAAAAGCGCACCTGCGAGTGCTATGCCGTTGTCAAGAAGGAATATGATCGTCTGCTTCCGACAACTCCGGCGACCTAAGAGCTAGACGCCTGCAACAGGCTGCCGCGTCTTCCCACCTGTCCCTACAAATAATTCAAAAGTTGAGGGCAAAACAGCGGCGGACTCATCCGCTATCGACAAACCTATTTGCGGAGCGATAGGAACCGGAAAGTCACGTTCGGGTGGAGTGCAAGTAAGCACACGCGTCCTGTTGGACCGTCGCAACACGCTTGGCTCTCGTCTGCACGCGAACGGGATTAGGCGGCTCGGCGTTCGTAACGGTGGTGCAGACCGCCCACTGCAGGTATCTCGACTACTTTGCCCTCGGTAACGAACTGTACCCGTCGTGCTTCCGGGGCGTCTTTGCCCAGCGACAGATGAGTTCTCCAGTTATGGTAATAGCCGCAATAAGCCGAGAGTGTGCGACGCAGCGAGCTCTCGCTGAATACAACGACATGATCCAGGCATTCGCGGCGAATGGAGCCAATGAGCCGCTCCACATAAGCACGGGAGAAAGTCACCGACTGCGCCGCATTATGACGGTGCGCACAAACGTTTTCGCGTAACCCACCCGTACCATCCGCTATTTGGGCAGGAGTTCGACCTGATCGAATATCGCAACAACTGGGGAGAGGATCGTGTGTACTTCCACAACGCCGAGGGCCTACTGGAGGCGATACTGGCAAACTGCACGGACGTCCGAAGTGTCGATCCGTTCATTGCGATCTCCGCTGGAAGGTCGTGGTTCCGCTATGAGGATCTGATCCGATTGGCGGACCTGATCGAAGGGCTGTTGCGACGATAGCCTGTAAAGCTAATAATGCCGCATGTGTAAAGTGGAATGCGCCGTTGTCCGCCACGCAGCCGCGGCTCAAAACAGGCTATACAGCAACGCAGAGCCTCGCCAATGCAGGTCG
>CAVWRP010000006.1:0-98738 GCA_963757345.1 Terriglobia bacterium
GCCGGGACGCGCGTGCGAAGGTTCGGCGCCAATGACACCCGGGCTACTTCGAACCTGATCGTCGCGCGCTATGACCATGACACCAGCCGCGAACTCGATCCGCAACTGCATACCCATCTGGTCGCCGGGAACCTCACCTATGACGGAGCCGAAGGCAAATGGAAAGCGCTGCAGGCCTCGCCGATCTACCTGCGGCGCGAATATCTGACGGAAGTCTACCGGAACGCCCTGGCCCGGGAGGTAGCGAAGCTGGGTTATCCCCTTTCGGATCGCTTCGAGCATGGCAAGGATCGCGGCTTCGGCATCCTCGGCATTGCGGAAGCGACGCTCGAGAAGTTCAGCCGGCGCAGTAAGCAGCGTGATCGGGCGATCGCGGAGTTCCTGGAACAGAATGGCCGGTTGCCGTCTCATAATGAAGTCGCTCGCCTGGTGCGCGATACGCGACCCGAAAAACTGACCGAGATCAGTACCGCCGAGGTAAAGGAGCGTCAGCGAAACCGGCTCGACCCGATCGAAGCGCGAACTTTGAAGGAACTCCGCCAGGCGGCAGTCGCGCACGGATCGATTCGCGAGCAAGCGCCCGCGGCTCCGTCCCTCACCTACGCACGGGAACACCTGTTCGAGCGGGTTTCGGTCGCCAAAGACTATGAGCTCGAGACAGAAGCGCTGCGCCATGGCCGCGGCCGCGTGGAACTGCCGGATCTGAAAGCGGCTTTACTCTCGGAGGTCGCCCGTGGCGCCATGCTCACGGCCGATGGCGACGTGGCGACACAGTCGAGTCTGGAACGCGAGCGCGAGATGATCGCGAGTATCAACGCCCGGATGGGCCACTATCCTGCGCTTGGCAGCGCCGGTCGATTCGTCGTCTCCGATCGTCTGCGGCCGGAACAGAAAAGAGCCGTGCTTGCGGTGCTCGATTCCCGGGATCTTGCCATCAATCTGCGGGGAGCGGCAGGCACCGGGAAAACGGTGACGCTTCAGGAACTCGACCGCGGCTTGCGGGAAGCGCGGCGCGGCGTAGTAGCTGTTGCGCCGACTACCAGCACGGTCGAAGAACTACAGAAGGTAGGCTTCTCGCAAGCCAGGACCGTGGCCCGGCTGCTCGCGGATCCTCAGCAGCGCGAGCAACTTTCCGGTCAGGTGCTCATCCTCGATGAAGCCGGCATGGTCGGCAGCAGGGAAATGGCCGAGCTGATCACGCTCGTCAAAACCCAGAACGCGCGGATTGTCTTTAGCGGCGATACGGCTCAGATCAAGAGCGTTTCCGAAGGCGATGCTCTGCGTGTGCTCGAACGGGAATCGAAGTTGAAGAGCGTCTCCTTGCTCGACGTGCAACGCCAGACGAACGCCGACTACAAAGCGGCCGTCGAAGCGCTGCGCCATCATCCCGCCGCCGGGTTCGACAAGCTGGAAGCGATGGGGGCCGTCCGGGAAGTCGATTGGCGCCTGCGAGCCCAGGAAGTCAGCCAGGCGTACCGCGAGGCGGCGCTCCTACCGAACGGGAAGGGGAAGACACGTTCGGTGCTGGTGATCGCAGCCACCCACGACGAGATTCAGAGCATAACGCACGCCATACGGCAGGATCGAAAACACGCCGGCGAACTCACCCGCAGCGCGACCTTCGTGCAGCATGCGGCTTTGAACTGGACCGAAGCCCAGAAAAAGCTGCTGAAAAACTATCAGCCCGGCCAGGTACTGGTATTTCAGAAAGCAGCAAAGGGCATCGCCAGGAGTGAGGCCGTCGAAATCTTGCATGCGGACAAACGTTGCTCTCACGGCACAAAAAGCCAACGGCGACCGGCTCCAGATCACCGGCCGCCAGGCCAAGTCTTTCAGTGTGTTTGAGAAACAGACGATCGAAGTCTCGGTCGGCGACACACTGCTCTTCGAAGCGAATTGGCGCGACAAACAGTTTCGCGCAACCAACGGGGAACTGGTCACGGTGGCGAGTGTCGAGTCCGGCGCGATCGAACTTACAGACGGCCGCCGGCTGCCCTCGAACTACCGGCAGTTCACCCATTGTTATGCCGTCACCGCTCATCGCAGCCAGGGCAAGACCGTCGATTTCGAAGTCCTTGCGGCGGAACGCATGGCGCAGGATCTGTTTTACGTTTCTGCCACCCGCGCCCGGGAAGGGCTCACCATCATCACGAGCGATAGCCTGAGCCTGCAGGAATCAATCGGCGTGTCGGGTGACCGCCAATCGGCGAGCGAACTCGCCGAGCGGGCCACTGCGAATTCGTCCGCACGCGCTTTCGCACACGACGATTTGTTTCGGCTGTATCACGTCCAGCAGGCGCCGCGTCCCCCATCCATTCCGCAACAGGAGATCCATCAGCATCATGTCCACCACCACCCTCCCGGCCTCGGCATCGGTTACCGTACCCGGCTAGAGGCACGCCTGAAAAACCTGCCGCAGGAAATGGCCGAGGGCGTCGAGGCGGACACCATGGCCAAGACGCTGAGCGAAAGTCTCAGGCAGCAGGTGGCTGCCACGGGCTTGCAAGACGCTGCAACGCTGCTCGACGCCTCGACGAGAGACATCAAAGCGCTCTCGGGTCAAGTGTCCGGCACGCTGAAACCCTTGCTGAGCGAGTACCAGAGCATCTCGGCCACACTCTCTACCGACCTGGCAAAGCTGACGTGTAGCTTCGAAACAACTGGCGCGTCAGAACGCCCGCCTTCCGTTCGAGGAGCGTTCGAGCGCGTCGTTCTGGCAGTCTCTCGCAGCGGTCGTGTTGTTCTTGGCCGGTGGCATTTGCGGCATTTTGCTCGAGAAGCACCAGACTACCAACAGTCTCGCGAATGTCTATGTTCAGATCGAACGCCTCGGGAGTCTACCGATTCCCGGGGCGGCGCTGCCCGCGAACAAGGAAGGGAAGAAACGGCCAGGTACTACCGTTCCTAATCGCGGAGTGCATTCTGTGCCACGAAAGTGAAGCTGCCGTGAGGAACCTTCCTCATTTTCGCTAGCGTCGATGCGGTCCCGTGATTGCGGCCGCGATGGTGAGGCGCCCATAAGTACTGTCGCCTGTAGGTCGATCCCACTTGTCCCTCATTAAGCCGGAGCGGCGGAAGAGTCGGTCGATGCGTTCTGCGTCCTCGCCGGCCCAACGTGCGAGAGTGCTGCACAGAGCTAAATCGGCCCGGCTGTGGTCCTTTGCATAGTCCGATGCATCACCGGCCCACAACCGCTGGAAACGGCCGCCGCAACTCCCGTTCCCGGCGCGCCGGAGGAGTTCTTCATCGGACAGTTGCACCGGGGCTGCAGGAATTGGACTCTCCCTCGTCCTCGCTGTCGGGAAACACTCTGCGTGCAATTGATCGAGCGTTTCCTGCCGGTTTTCGATTGCAAAGGGTGTGCCCGCCAGGTGCCGGCCCGTCACGGTAAAGTAGCGGCCCGCATCGTAGAGTTCCAGGTTTCCACTGCGGCGCCCTTTTCCCGGTAATCTGGCCTTCAGGAGAATGTGTACCCCGGTGCCGGAGGGCGAAAGTTCGGTATAGCTTCCCAATCGCCCGATCAGCTCCCAGGCTTCCGGTGCAAGGATGCCATTCGGAGCCCGGCAGTGGTCGAGATCGATTCCGCAGAACGGATCCTCGCGGGTGAACACAAACCAATGCCCTGGCATCGATAACGGTAGAGCGCGTAACGCACGTGCTGGTAGCTGCTCCAGGTTTGCGGTTTATCACAGGATGCCGCTTTGCCGCTCCAAGGCGAAATCGGCAGCTTGGTCAGGCGGCCGTTCGCTTCCGCTTTGCGCCAGAGCACCCATTGTTTGTATTCGAGCAGCTCGGGCGGAATACGGATCACTGGGCAGCCTCCGGCACAAAAACTTTCTTCTCAGAGCGCCTGCCTTCGCCTTCCGCATCGCCGCCCCATTCGAGAACGATGCGGCGCCCACAGGCTGGACAGACGTACTCGCGGTCGGGAGTCTCGAAACGCCGGCCGCAAAGGCAGTCAGCGACGAACGTGGAATGTCCTTCCATGTATGCTTCTCCTGTTTGTTGCTTTGCTGTCTCGGTAGGCACCATCTGACGGAGGACATACGAGCGACTCATCGGCTACCTGCATCTCCGACGGCTCGATGTTGCGTATTTGCCTCAAGCGCGGAAAGAATCTCGGCGGCCGTCGACTGAATAAACTGGAGGGATCGAGCAAGCGTGGTGCGGTCACCCCGGTACAGGTGAATATAGTCAGCGGCCGCCGTATTGGTATCGAGTCCGATGGCGCGGCAGACGACGAACGAGACAGCCTCGGCTTCCGTTTCTCGAATGGCCTTTGTCGTCTCGGCTCGCCGGTCTGTTCTGTGCAGCTTTTCGTGTGCCAGTTCGTGAACCAATGTGCAGAATTCGTCGGCGGCTGTCAGGTTCGGCAATAGCGTAATATGCCCTCCGCGTGAAACACCTTTTGCGGGCGCCAGGGAGGCGTCATAGTCGAGCACAATCGCATGTGAGTGGACCAGTGCTTTCAAACACTCGAGGTATTGGTAAGGGTCGCCGAGGACGGTGGCAAACTCGGGTAGGTCCTGGCCATCGGTCTGCGCAATGTCGAAAACATAGGCACTGCGAAATCCGACCAGGCGAGAAGACACCGCAAGAGTTTCGTCCTGTGGCTCCTCACCTTTCTCTGCTCCGCGCCTCGAGAGGATCGGTGCCAGAATGACGATTCCTTTTTCGCCTTTGCGGACATGCCGGCCGAAGCGAAGCCAGGCACCAAAACCTGCCACCTGAGTGGCAGCAGGCCTCTGTGCCGCGATCAGTAGGCTATTGGTCCAGGAATACTTGTGAAAGCGGCCCATGACCTGGAGGTAAGCGGTCAGTGCTGCGCTGTTTCCGGCTTCGAGAGCTGCGGCGAGCTCGTCTAGTGTTCGGGATACGATCTCATCAGTCGTGTTTTGGTTCTGTCGGTTTGGATTTGGGGTGCATCGCATGCACCCCTGCCTTCACGGCGAGGGACGGAGGGTAGCAAAGGCAATGTCAGGGGGGGACCACCCACACTTGTAGCGAAGCGGAAAGTGCGCAGCGAAGCACAGGCCTGCAACGCAGTGAAGGCTGGGGGATGACTTGCCGAAGCGAGGAGGCAGCGCCTCCTTCCATGTCTTTTGTCAAGCGTTAGGCGCAGGGGTTCCTCCCCCCTGCATCAAGACGCAAGGTCTTTCCGGCACAACTTCCTTATCCGGTTGGAACCGGGCAGCAATTAGCGACAGTCGCTCAAACTTCCATACGCGGATTGGTCACCGCACGAACGTGTGTCGTCGCAGGCTTGCCTCGGACTTAGGGCGGGCGTCGGAAAGGTATTCTGGCCCAGGAGGCGCACGAGGATCACCATGACCGGCTGCCCGTTCCCTACCCGACAGGGGAGACCGAATCTGCCTCTACGCCATGTCTGCCCTCATCTCTTGGCCGATTGCCCATACAAATCCCGCTAAATCGCGTGCGAGCGCTGCCACTACCACGGTAGGTTTTTTACCTTTCGCGATCAAGGTGCGATAGCGAGCACAGAGCCTTGTTTGAGCTTTCCAGGCAATGTCACGGACGCTCTTAGGAAGGCGGGCTAGGATCTCCGCCTTATCTTGGGCAACACATGCTGGATACCGGTAGCTCCATGCCGTTTCGATGAGCATGCGCCTCGCTTCTCGATTACCCACCTTCCTGATTCCTCCGCGCCGAATGTTGCTGCCGCTGAAGTACTCAGACGGAACCAGGCCCAGATACCCCATCAGGAGCCGAGGCGATTCGAAACGACCGAGACGTAGCAACGAACGTTGCTGCGGAAAGCATGTCGATTCCCCGCAAGCCACGCAATGCTTGGACCAGCGGTCCCAACGACCAGCTTTTGACCCTCTCAGTGATCCGTACAATGAGTGAGTCCCTTCTCTCCTGAGCGGTCCACATCGCTTCAACGTAGTCCTGAAACACGATCTGGTGGGCTTGCTGCTCAAATGTCTGGCTGGAAAGCCATAAACGATGACGTCGCGTCCAGTGTTTGGCTGCCGTATAGGTGCGTCGATGACGAAGCAAAAAGGCGAGCAGCTGCTGCCGGGCACGCATAAGGTGCATGGAAGCATCCACCCTGGCGCGCACTAAATCGCGCAACGCCTCATGCGTTGCATCTGGTACCCGTACTGCCGTGAGATCCCGGACCGATGCAGGATCGCTAGTCGTTGAGAGTCCCGTCGGTCCGTTTTGATTCGCTCACCGGGTTTTTGCGTGGAATCATCGAAGTTGCTACAACCGTGCATTTGTAATCGTAGGGCGATGACTCAAACCATGCGGTCAAGAGTGTTTTGGATTGGACAAGGTTTGCCGAGCGCCTGGATGTGTTGGAAGTAGCGTGGCAATGGACGCAGAGGTACGCCTCAGAGGTACAGCGCGTGCGCTGGTATCTGCGATTCAAGCTCAGTTATCGGGACACGGCCGAAATCGCGCGGAAGCTAGGCCTGCTGGTCGCGCCGAGTACGATTCTGCGTTGTGTGGTGCGCTATGCGGAAGAATTCATCCGGCTTTGGCGCGCTTTGGAGAGACCAGTTGGCAAATCGTGGCGCTACGACGAGACCTATATAAAAGTTGGCGGCCAGTGGAGGTATCTAATACCGTGCCGTAGATGAACGTGGTTGTACGGTGGAATCTCACCTCAGCCGCAAGCGGGATATGGCCGCAGCCAGAGCTTTCTTTCGGAAGCTCTCAACGACACGGGCAACCGCGAACATTACGCCGGACGGCTTCGAAACCCAGCCATTCCGCGCTTCGCAGGCGTGGGCATGCGCAACGAATTCAATTACCGCTGCGAAAACCCGGTCAAGATCCGCTCTTGTCCGTATCTGAACAATATCGTGGAACAGGACCATCGGCGTGTGAAATTCCGCATCCAACCGATGCTCGGCTTCAGGACCTTCTCCAACGCCCGACAGGTGCTGATCGGCATCGAACTCATGCAGAAGATTTGTCAAGGCGCAGTTCCGAGCTCCCGCTCGTTTCGTTCCCAACTTCGGTCCAATTTGGCGGACCGCCCTCGCCTCGTAGGTTGCATCTATCTCTTACTGCAACAGAGCCCGTAAAGGGATGTGTTGCATCTACGGTTTTTGAACCATTTCAAACAGTGGTCGTAACGCTGGAATGCCCGTAAATAAAGTCTCCCAGCCAAAACAGAAATGTGTTGTTCTGTTTTAGATAGCCCTAGATGCAACACATCCAGGCCGCCTGATTTAGCCAAGATCGCGGTGCTGATAGGTGCGTGATTTTCCGTGCTTATGGAGTTCTTGCGCAGCACAGGTCTGGAACTCGCCGTTCTTGCCATTGTTGTTCCAGAGCTTCACTTTCGTGCGTGACCCGTTATCGGCGAGGATGGTCGGCTTATTGGCAAACGACTTCTCGTCTTGCGGCGGCTGTTCGTCACTGCGCTGGGCGTTGGGTTGTGGCTTGTTTTCCTCCATAATGGTTTGTTAACGCCGGGAGTATAGAACCGGCCATTCGAACTTGCAAGGGAGAATTTATAGCTATTGACACCGGCAGCGTGTGCGCGTAACTTGCCGCAAACTGAGACAATGGAGGAGCCATGGGAACCGGCAATACGAATCTTCCCGAAGATCAACGAGCGCAGGTGGAAGCTGCCGCGAGGGCGGAAAACCGCACTGCCGATGAACTGGTGAGCGAAGCCGTCGAGCGCTTCATGGATGAGCGGAAATGGCAGAACATCGTCAACAAGGCGACGAAGCGCAACGAGAAAGCTGGACGTAGCGAGGCGCATGTTGCAACCGCTATTGAGGAAGTCCGGGCTGAACACCGCACGCGCAACCGGTGATCTGGACCACCGCCGACACCAATATTCTCGTATCTGGCCTCAACTTCCGGGGCAATCCTAATAAATTTCTCGACTTGGCGCGCAGCGGGAGCGTCCGGCTTGCCGTCTCCGATGCGATCCTCGATGAGATGACCGAAGTGCTGGCCAGAGAGTTCGACTGGCCGAAAGAGGACATAGCGGAGGTTCGCCGCCAGCTCGTGCGCTACGGGCATAAAGTCACGCCTACGGAAACCCTGGACGTGGTCAAGGCCGACCCGGATGATAATGCCATCCTCGAATGCGCGGTAGCGGCACACTCCGACTATGTCGTCAGCGGAGACAAGCACCTGCTCTCGCTAGGGAGTTTCCGTGACATGCCGATTGTGAAGGTAGCGGAGTTCCTCAACATAGTAGGCGGCCATGGGAAGGCGAGGGGGCGCTAGGCCCGGCCTTGTTGCTTGCTCCAGTTGCGCTGCACTGCCGGGGCCGCATTCTCAACGGTGATCCGGGCGTAACCGGTATCTCCACGTTGCGCGCGCTCGCGGGCGTTCTCGCTTAACTCCATGAGTTTCACAATCGTGTCCTCAATGGTTTTCCCACCCGTGAGTGATATTAAACTCCAGAAGTAATCCGCAAGGCTATGGTCAGGGCCGCTCCCGTCGCGCTTCGGCCGTGTGCGCGAGAGCGTTATCTGATATAAGGGCCAAGGCCGGTCATACAGCGGAGAAACACGCGGGGGCATGCGGCAATAATTTGGGCGCTTCTTGTTCTGCAAGCAAGTCCATACCACGAAGCTGCTCCGGCGTCAGAACACATCCGGGTATCGCATGCGTGATGGTGACAACCGGATATTCCCCCGAATACTTGGTCTTAAAATTGAACGTGCCTGATACGCGGGTTGCCCCTGACGCCGACTTGTCGGCATCACCCACGGCCTTGCGGACAAGGCGGATGAACTCCTTACTCTTCGTCTTCTCCACACCTGAAGCGGCAATCGCCGCGATCGGAATGATGCACCAGGCCCGCTTTCACACTACGGCGCGACAAGGCCATTTTCAGCGCCGCTACCGTGAGCTTCGCGTAAGGTCCGGAAACTCGAATGCGGTCTGCTGGGCCCTCGGTAACGTTGGTAACGTCCGCGTAACGTTCTTACATCCTTTGAGCTAACTGGCTGATTCCGTTGTGAGATGACATTTTCGAGATGGACAGTACTGGCTGGCGAATACGGCCGACAGGTTCTGCAATCCTTTGGGGTTTGGAAAGCGATCGAACCGAAGCTCGTTCTCGCAAAAGACGTGAGGCAGGTTCTCACTTATATAGAGTCCGGGAACGCGGATGCCGGCATTGTCTACGCTAGCGATTCGCAGGCATCTCGCAAGGTGCGTGTTGTCGCCGTCGCGCCGAGCGGTTCACATGAACCGGCCGTTTATCCCGTCGCCGCGGTGCACCTGATTTCGGCCGAAGAGCGCCTCGCGGTTGCCATGGCGCGGCAGTAAAAAGCAGCGAGGCCAGCGGCGCGTGACCGGAACGAGATGCACTAAAGAAGGACACGACGTCGCCGCCACGGCCATTTCATTTACTTGCCAAGCCCACGGGAGCGATCTGCAATCTCGATTGCAAGTATTGCTTCTTCCTGTCCAAGGAGATGCTCTACCCCGGGCGATCGGTTCCGCATGTCCGACGAACTGCTGGAAACGTACATCCGGCAGCTGCTGGAGGCGCATCCGTCGGATGAGGTCAACGTCGCCTGGCAGGGCGGCGAGCCTACCCTGATGCGGCTCGACGTCTTCCGGCGGGCCATTGTCCACGTAGAGAAGTATCGAAACCGGGCAGACGATCCTGTACACGATACAGACGAACGGCACCTTGTTGAACGACGATTGGTGCAGGTTCTTCAAGCAGCACAATTTTCTGGTTGGCCTCAGCGTGGACGGCCCGAGTACCGGCTCGGGAATATTCAGGAGACGCCGTTGCGGGAGTTGGTGGACTCGCGAAAACAGCGCGCCTTCGGGCAGCACAAGCTGAGTAGTTTGCCAAAGTACTGCCGGGAGTGCGAGGTGCGATTTGCCGCCATGGTGAGTGCCCGCGGAACCGGTTCATGTCGACGCCTGATGGAGAGCCCGGGCTTGATTACCTTTGCGCAGGCTACAAACTATTTTTCAAACACATCGATCCGGCGATGAAGATTATGGCGAACCTGCTTCGCGAAGGCCGCTGGGCGGATGAGGTTGTGCAGCTGTATACGGCTTGAGGCGCGTGTATGCGGCCAGAAGGTTCCAGGGCGAGCAGTGGAGCTTATGGGAGTTCCGTTGTCAGCCAGCCTTGGCCGCGCACCCACATTCCAGCAGCAACTTGCGTCGTAGCCTTTTTGTGGAACCGTTCAGATCGTCAAGCGCGTCTTCCAACTCGTCCTTGCCTGCTTGAGCATTAGCCTTTCTTGCTTCGGTATTTCCCGTACTCCGGCGGCCGACGCACGGCCGCTCTGTTGGGAGCGGCGGAATCGAGTCGCCGTTTCGCTCTTGGCGACCGTGCTGGCCATCGCCTTCGATGCGAGAAACCGGATGTATATCTTAGAGACGAGTGCGGCCAACGGCATGGCGACTCCCGGACAGGGTAAGATTCTGCGGGCCGATACCGCTGGTTTACAAGACCGAAATTGCCTCTGGCCTCACTTTTCCAACCGGCATGGTCGTTGGGAGAGACGGCCAACTGTATGTTTCCAATTTCGGTTTCGGGTTTGGAGCGGGTGCAGGCCAAATCGTGCGTGTCACCGTTTCGGACTAAACCACCCTCGGCTTGAAGCCGAGGGGTTTAGGTGCTGTCGATTGGAAATCGACTGTCGTCGGCTATCTGTTCCCCTTCTTGTTCTTCAATATATTCGCGGATCATTTCATCGGTGATCGTTCCGGAACTGACCGTCAGATATCCTCGCGCCCATAGATGCCTTCCCCAGAACTTCTTTCGTAGGTGCGGAAACTCCTGCAGTAGGACCCGCGAGCTGATTCCTTTCAGCCACTGCACGATCTGGCTCACGCCCTGGTTGGTTCGATAAGAGAGCAGCAGGTGAACGTGGTCGCGTGCCACCTTACCGGACACGATCTCTAGTTCATGTTCTGCGGCAATTTGCCGCAGCAGGTCACGCACACGAAGAGCCACTTCTCCTGTCAATACCGCTTTCCGATATTTCGGTATCCACACTAGATGGACCTTCAGGTCGCTCTTCGTGTGCGCGCCCATCCGGTAATGCCGCACGCGACCACGTTACACCAAATCTTGCTTCGCCTAAAGCCGATGGGTTTCCACCATCCCCGATGGGGACACTAATGGCGGGGTGAAGCTGAATTCCCGCGAGCTGCCGATCTGCAGCAGATCAAAATGAGTATAGGCAGCATCAAACGGCTCTCACGGGTTTATACTCAAGACCGACGAACAGCAGCGCAAGGAATGATTCCAGAGTTAGGGAGCAAACTGTATGCCGGGAATCGAGCACCACCTCCTACCTTTCAGTTCGGGGTCGTTGAAACCCGCAGGCCGGGGGAACTGCGAAAGCATGGGTGAGATTGAAGCTGCAGGAGCAACCGTTGCAGATTCTCACTTTTTTGCTCGAACACGCTGGCGAAGACGGATCTTCGGTTCCTTGATTTCGCGAGCCACTCGGTTCGCCTCGTCTCGCCGCTTGGTGACTGGTTTGGATTCGCCGCCTTATCCCCCGACCAGCGCTGGGCGCTGTATGGCGAAAGGAGCTCTTGTACATGAATCTCATGCTGGTAGAAAACTTCCGCTGAAAATGGTTTGCGTCATGTAGGTGACGACTTTGCCTTCTTTCGGGGCGCCGACTTCTCTGTTCGTTCCAACGAGATTGGGTTCGAGACGTCGGCGAGGATCCGGTGATCTGCATCGCAACGATACTTGGACGGAGAACGCGCAAACCGATGAAGTGATCAGGTTCTGCGTCTGCAGCAGGATTTGTAACGGGAAACGCCCTCCACAATTAGGCGCGTTAGTGAATGTAGGCCCAGCCCGATTCCTGTTTGCGGACCATTTCTGCGATTCCTGAATCCACTTGTCCGGCGAACGGAAATAAATCCTCGGTTTTCACGTTTCTCATTTTCATTGCATTCCGGCATGCCAGGAGCTTTACACCGCGGTCCGACAACCGTTTCAACTGCTCCTCGTAACCTTTGCTGGCTTTGGTTAGCATGCTTAGTCCCGGCCCATAGAAGACGACTTCGACCTGCGAACCGCCATCCTCCGCAAGGGCGTTCATCGTGTTATTGACGTGGATCACGAGAGACTGCCACGCCGGGCCCTCTGGCTCGCTCAACTGGAATACTACGCGATGCTTCGGTTCGGCCGGCGTTTGCGCGACTGTCATGTAACTCCCCAAGAGACCCAGCGCGGACACAAGAACGAGAGCTTTTTTCATATGGGTCATTCTGCCACTCATGTTTTGAGCGGTCGGGAATTGGGCAAAGCGCGAGATTTCGCTGATGTGTCGAGAGGCAACGTCGATTTGCGGTTTCGGGCGCAGAATGACGCTGGAATGCACTGCATTGCGATGTCGATGCGGGCAGGTTCTCCGACTCACCGCGAAATACGCAATTTAACTATTCTGCGATCACAGGTGATCCGAAACCTAGCCGACGGAAAGCCCACTTTCCGTTCCGTACCTGGCCGACACTTTCCGAGGGGCCGACAATTCAACAACAGTATGAGTCAAGAAGGATCTTTGCCTGCAACGCTGTTGCTGAGATACCAATTAATATTGTTCTCGTATGGGGCTGCCAAGCGCTTGCCAGTTCAGGCTCAATCCAACGATGAGAACGACCACGCAAAGATCAAAATGAGGGCAGTGAATGAGGCTTTCCGTCTTTTGTGGATTGAGTGTGGATGGCTTCCTGGCTCGACCGGACGACACATTCGCGTTCTTGGACACAGGTGAAAAGGAGCCGCACGGCTTCAACGAATTCCTCCCGACTGTCGATCTAGTCTTAATGGGCCGCAGGACGCTCGATGTCGTCCTGAAACTCGGCCACTTGGAGCTTTACGGCGGGAAGCTTATGATCGTCCTGAGCGGCCGTCCGATCGACTTGCCCCCGGGGCGGGGGCGCGATAGTCGAGCAGATGTCAGGTGAGCCGGGCGAAATCGTAATGCGCCTGGAACAACGCGGGTTCCAACACGCGTAATGTAGACGGCGGCATAACGATTCTGCGATTCCTAGTGGCAGGACTCATCGACCGTCTGATAGTCACGCGTCCCGGTGCTGACCGGACAGGGTATTCCGCTGTTTGGCCCGGTGCCTCGTGCAGAGTGAATATGAAGTGGCCGTGCCAGGTAACCAACGATCTCGAAGGGCAGAAAGTGAAGTGACGGCTAGAAAGGGCTTACTGCGATTCGACGGCACTTCGAGCGGGATTCCGCCATTGATGCATGGATGAAAGAGCATCCAGGTGAATTGGGAGCGATCGCGCATCAATGGTTCGAGGTGATGCGAACTGCGGGGACGAGGCTCCGGGGGTGGTACGGCAAGCCCTTCTCAGACGTGCGATTCGGCCGCCGTACGCTCGCCTGGAAGACGTATCCGGAACTTGGAAGGTTGTTCACCTCCACGCTTCCAACTTCGACCTGGGTTGGGCTAACCATAGCCGATAATGACCTACGGAGACGTATTGACAATGTTTACCCCAAAAGGAAAATTCGGCTGGTATGAACTCATGACCAGCGACACAAAAGCCGCCGGTAAATTCTATTCTGACGTCGTCGGCTGGTCCACCAAGGAGGTCTCGGGTGCTGACGGTATCGAGTACACCACCTTCAATCTCGGCGACGCCGGCATCGCTGGCATGTTGAATATTTCTGGGCACACCGCCTGGATCGGTTATATAGCTGTCGATGACGTCGATGCTCACATCCAAAAGATCGTCGAAGCTGGCGGCAAGCTATGGAAGCCCGCCACCGATGTTCCTGGCATGCTTCGCTTCGCCGTCATGTCTGACCCCCAGGACGCTGCCATCGTGATCTTCACTCCCAACCCGGCGATGCCTTCGCCGGAGCGTCCCGCACCACCCGCCCCCGGAACCATCGGTTGGCACGAACTCTACACAACCGATCTCGAAGCCGGTTTTGACTTCTACCAGAAGCTCTTTGGTTGGAGCAAAGTCAGCGATATGGACATGGGTTCAATGGGCATTTATCGGATCTTTGATGAGGGCGACCACAAAGCAATGGGCGACGGTGGCATGATGACCAGGCCTCCCAATATCCCGGTGTCAAGTTGGACCTTCTACTTCAATGTAGGTTCCATCAAGGCGGCCATCGAACGGGTCAAAGCCGGCGGCGGCAAGATCATCAACGGTCCGATGCAGGTACCCGGCGGTAGCTGGATCATCCAAGGTCAGGACCCTCAGGGTGCGATGTTCTCTCTGGTCAGTAGCAACGAATAAGCCAGCAGGCCCTTGTCTCTTGTTTGCTTCAGATGGTCTTGACGCTAGACTCGGCGCGTCAGGCTACTTCTGTCTCTATTCTCGGCGGCACGGGCGCGCTGAATCGAGCCGTTAAAAGCCTCAACAGAAGTCCCATTAGCCACAGGCCGATTGTTTCCAGTTTGCCGACGACACGGACAGAATCCGTAAACGCTGCGCCTTGACACAACGATTCGTGAAATTCCTTTTCGATAACGCCACGGTCGCAGATACTTAACGGAACGCAGATTAGTAAGATGATGCGGATGGCATGTATGCTTCCTTCTTCCCGACGTGGCGCGCCATGCGCATTTTCTTGCTAGCAGTCGCCCCCATCATCCTCGTCGCCCAGCAACAACTCGCGCCATGGGAACGCCTGGAGCGCGCACGTCAGGTGCTCTCGGAACGGAACAGACGTCTAGCGGACTACATGTGCATTCAGACGGTGAATCGGCGCTATTTTGTGCCTCGGCACTCGAAGGTTCCTACACCTCCCTGTGATCGACTCCGCTTCCCCGATTCCGAGGAACTCCTGCTGCAAAGCACCGAGCGTCTGCGGCTGGATCTGAAGGTGTCGGACGGGCATGAGATCGGCTCCTGGGGTGGTAGTAAATTCACTTCGCACTGCATTTTCGAATTAATTGGTGGTGGCGCATACGGAACGGGAACGATAGGCGCCCTGTACTCGGACGTTTTGGCCAACGTCGGCCCCAGCTACGCGTACGTAGGTGACGACAGAGCCTTAGGTGACGCGCGCTGGGAATATACTTACCAGATTCCGAAACAGTTTAGTCATTACCAGGTCAAAGCGCGCTCTGAGTGGACGGTGGTGGCTATTCATGGTGCTTTCTGGCTTGATTCGAATACGCTCGGTTTAAAGCGTCTTTTGGTCGAAGCTCAAGACCTGCCACCCGAAACAGGTGAGTGCGCGGCCACGACAACCGTCGATTACCAAAATGTGTACATGGGGACCGGAGATTTTGTGTTACCGCAGCAAAGTTCAATCAGGATGCTGATGCTTGATGGGAGCGTGATCGAGGTTGTGGGTGCCTATTCTGGTTGGCAGAAATATCATGGCGAAGCCACTATTCATTACTTCGATCAGCCCATATACGGCACCGCGACAGAAAGGCCGGAGCCGAGCGCCCCACCTCTACCCTCAGGCCTACCATTTTCTATCCTCCTGATCGACCCTATTGATACCGATACGGCGGCGGCTGGGGATATTGTGCGAGCTAGAATTCGCAAACCCGTGCAAGATCCTTACTCCAAATCAATTCTTGTGCCGGCGGGAACCATCGTTCAAGGCCGCATCATTCAGATGCAGAATTCGTTCGGCACACCACGGCAGTTTACCATCGCAATTCAATTGGAGGCTTTGCAGGTGAACGGCAGTACCGCGCCGCTCTATGCTCGGGTGATCGCTTCCATGTCGAAAGACATTTTCCTCTCGCCGTTGGGACAGTCGCCCTTGGTTGCCGCCTTCCCGTTCATCACTAATAAAAACCGTTATCGTGTGCCGGCTGGTTACGAATCAAAATGGATAACGGTGGAGCGACCCGAGCAGGTGCCCGAAAATCGTGGGTGTCGACATTGATGACATGGGCTAGGCAGCGGCAGCCGCGAAGGCAGATATTTTCCTTGACGCCGAATGCAATCGCACTGAAACGACTGTTTACGGGCTGTTCCTAGATAGCGGGCTACACGGACATTAGCCCGAACGGTGCCGAAGAGCACTCCAATTGACGGATGGCCGACCGTACGGACACAATCCGTAAACCTCTCGCTCGCTACCAGTAGGTAATCCGGCTCTTCGTTCTCAATGTTCTGATTCGAGAAGAGTCCCCTGCAGGCTCGCGAATGAGAGCTACATCGTTCAAGATCTCGGGTTTTGACAGCGGTGGAAGTGAGCAGTTGCCGCTATTGCACAGCAATCCGTACGTGATATTATCAGCTTTCGTCAACGAAAGACGACTGTATGGAAGACAAAGATCTCTATTCCGGACTGATTCGGTTACATGTTCTGCATCACGCGTGCGAAGGAGAGATCTTTGGGCTGGACATGATCGAAGAGCTCGGGCGGCACGGTTACAAGATGAGCCCTGGAACCATGTATCCGATCCTGCACGGACTGGAAAAGCGTGGCTATCTCAAGTCGTCTGCCTTCCGCTCCGGAAGAGTGCGGCGGCGGCTATATACCGCGACGCCGGCTGGCCGTAAGGCTTTAAAGGCGGCCAAGCAGAAGGTACGCGAATTATTCGGGGAGTTGATCGAAGGCAAATGATTTCGAGGAACGCTCTTCGCCTATCGGCCGCGATTCTGCTGATTTCAACGGCATTCGCACAACAGGAAACGATCACAACAACGTCCTTGACGATTCAACAGGCAGCCGACCGTGCTCAAAAGTTTCCTTCCATTGAGGCTTCCGAACAGCAAGTGAATGCCGCGGCTGCGGGCATTCGGATTGCACGGACAAACTACTTGCCAAGTGTAAATGCACTGGGCCAGGTCAATCGCGCTACGCGCAATAACGTCTTTGGGTTGCTTTTGCCGCAAACCGTTATTCCAAACATTTCCGGCCCGGTTCTCGGCACGAATGACGGCACGAATGTCTGGGGCAGTGCTGTAGGCGTTTTAATCTCATGGGAGCCATTCGATTTCGGGCGACGCCGCGCGCTCGTGAAATCGGCAGAAGTCACGCGGGAACGCGCTGAATTGACCACGAAGCGAACGCAGTTCGATGTTCAAACAACCGCGGCAGCAGCATTCTTGACTTTATTAGCGAGCCAGCAGACGGCACGCGCCGCACAATCGGCGGTCGATCGCGCTCAAGTTTTGGTACGCTCTGTCAAAGCCTCCGTCGATGCGAAGCTCCGGCCTGGCGCGGATTTGTCCCGTGCGGATACAGAACTCGATGCCGCTGAGACGCAACTCATGCAAGCTGAGCAATCTGTTGACGTGGCCAGAGCAGCGCTCGCCGAATACACCGGCGTCGCCCAAAAAAACTTGACCGTCGCACCTGGCCGGCTTTTGGAACTGGCGCCTGATGCCGCTGCCGTCACCGCGGATTTGGCGAACAACCCAGCGGCGAAAGAGCAATCGAGTGCCATACAGGAATCGGAAGCTCGGTTGAAAGTGCTGCAACGGACGTATCGGCCCACTTTCGACTTGCAAGCGGGCGCTTATGCGCGCGGGACCGGAGCACTGACCAACGGTTCGACTTTGGGCGGCGCAAATGGCCTCGGTCCGAATTACTTCAACGTAGCGGCGGGGTTCACCGTCACCTTTCCGCTGATGGCGCTTGCTTCCATCCGCGGGCAAGAAGCACAAGAAACTGCAATCGGGCGATCAGCATCCGCGACGTACCGTAAGGTCCTGGCCGACCTTCAGGCGCAATTGGACGGCGCTCAGGCGACTATGGCGCAAGCGCGCCGGATTGCGGCTGAAACTCCGAAGGAAGTAGCGGATGCGCGGACGGGCTTTAGCCAGGCCAATGCACAGTACCGTGCGGGCCTGGCCACAATTGTTGCGGTAGCTGAAGCGCAGCGACTTTTAGCCCAGGCAGAAATCGATGACTCGCTCGCGAAGCTTGCCGTCTGGCGGGCCTTATTGCAAATCCAAATAGCGGAAGGAGACATCTCTTCGTTCCTCGTTCAAGCGGGCAGATAAGAAATCACCGAAATGCGACTTGTACTTGCAGCGCTCACGCGGCCCTTGACCGTCATTGTCGTCGTCATCGCGTTCGCATTGTGCTCGATTCTCGCAATTGAGCGCATGCGTGTCGACATCTTTCCTATGGTCGGCGAGAGGGCAATCTACGTGGCACAGCCGTACAGCGGGATGGACCCGGCGCAGATGGAAGGATTTCTCAATTATTACTTCGAGTATCACTTCCTGTACATCACTGGAATTCAATACATCGAAAGCAGGAATGTCCAAGGCGCTTCACTAATGAAGCTGGTATTTGAGCCGGACACCGACATGGCTGATGCGATGGCCCAGACGGTTGGATATGTCAACCGCGCCCGTTCCTTCATGCCTCCGGGAACCGTGCCACCGTTCATCACGCGATTCGATGCCGGAAGCGTACCGGTAGGGCAACTGACCTTTGTCGGCCCGAACCGCACGCAAGCCGAAATTCAAAATCTGGCACTGAATCGAGTACGGCCGGTTTTTGCCACGCTGCCCGGTGTCTCGGCGCCGCCGCCTTTCGGAGGCAATCAGCGCACGATTGTGATCACTCTGGACCCGGACAAGCTGCGCGAGTACCAGGTTTCACCCGACGAGGCTACCGTAGCGGTGAATAAGGCGAGCGTTGTGATGCCTTCCGGAAATGTTCGCATCGGAAGCCGCAATCTATTTGCAACGAGCAATGCAACTCTTGGCGGAAATCTTGATGCGCTGCTGGGAACTCCGATTCGAATGGTCGCTGGTCCCACGGTGTATTTGCGCGACATCGGCACCATTGTGGATGCGACAGACATCCTGACCGCATACGCTCATGTAAATGGCCGGCGGACCGTTTACATCCCAGTCACCAAGCGAGCCGCCGCTTCCACGCTTTCCGTCATTGATGAGATCAAGGCCGCTATACCGGACCTCAAGAAGCTTGTTCCACCAGACATCGATATACGCCTTGACTTCGATCAATCGCCCTACGTGACAAATTCGCTGAAGGGATTGCTCTTCGAGGCTACGTTGGGTGCACTCCTGACGGGTGTGATGGTCTTGTTGTTTCTTCGCGACTGGCGTAGTTCAGCGATTGTCGTCATCAATATTCCATTCGCGATCCTCACCTCCGTCGTGTTGCTCTGGGCGGCCGGTCAGACGATCAACATCATGACGCTCGGCGGATTGGCGCTTGCGGTCGGCGTTCTAGTCGACGAGTCTATCGTTGAGATCGAGAACTTGCACTCCCACATGGCATCCGGCGTGCCGCGTGCCCGAGCTGTCGTAGAAGCCACCCGGCTAACCGTGATTCCGCGTTTTCTCTCCATGCTCTGCATCCTGGCCGTGTTTTTACCGTCCCTTTTCCTGGCTGGTGTCGGCAGGCAATTATTTGTGCCGCTCTCACTTGCCGTCGCGTTTGCAATGATCGCCTCTTTTCTTCTGTCGAGCAGCCTGGTTCCGGTTCTGTCTGCCTGGATCATGAAGGAGAAGCGCGAGGAGGAAGAGAAGGCCGGACTTTTTGGTAAGCTTCACAACGGCTACACCCGATACCTAAGCGGCACATTGCGCTTCCGATGGCCGCTCGCGATTGCCTATCTTGCGCTTTCGATTCTTTTCATCTGGATCGCTTTGCCGCGCATGGGAACCGAAATCTTCCCGGACGTGAAAGCGCCTTTGCTGCTGCAGATTCGGCTGCGCGCTCCGACAGGAACGCGGATCGAACAAACGGAACCGCTCGTCCTTAAGGCAATCGATGTCATCAAGCAAACCGTTGGCCCCGAGGACGTACTCATTACCAGCGATTATGTTGGGACGCAGCCGGCTAGCTATCCCGTCGATCTGATCTACCTGTTTACCGCGGGTCCGCAGGAAGCGGTCGTCCGAATTGCTTTAAAAGAGGGTGTGAAGGGAGATGAGGCGCTACGCGAGCACATTCGCTCCGCGCTACGTCAGTCACTTCCTCAGATGCAGGTCTCATTTGAAGCCGGAGACATTATCAGCCAGGTCATGAGCTTTGGTTCCCCAACTCCTGTCGACATCGCCGTGCAAGGCCCAGCTCTTGAAGATGATTTCGCTTTTGCTCAGAAGATCGAGACGGAATTGAAAAAGCTGCCCTTTCTTCGGGATCTGCAATTTGCGCAAGCGATGGACTATCCAACCGTGCATGCAGAAATCAATCGCGATCGAGCGGGGCAATTTGGGCTGACGATGTCGAATATCGCCCAATCCTATGTTGCAGCGACCGGGTCTTCTCGATTCACAAGCCCGAATTACTGGCGCGATCCGAAATCCGGCAATGCATTTCAGATTCAGGTGGAATATCCGCAGCACCGAATGCAAAGCCTCCAGGATGTGAAATCGATACCCGTTATGATGCCGGGCCAGAGCCAACCGTACCTGAGTGATGTCGCGACGATTACGACACCAAAAATGGCCGGCGAGATTGACCGCTACAACGGGCAGCGGGTGATTACTCTCACGGCGAATTTGCACGACCTACCGCTGGGCAACGCGATCAAGCCGATCCAGCAAGCGCTTGGCAGAGCTGGGAATCCTCCTCGGGGCGTGAGCGTTCAGATGCGCGGTGAGACCCCAGGATTGGAACAGACGTTGCGTGGATTGCGGATCGGCCTGGCGCTGGCGATCGTGGTGATCTTTCTCCTGCTCGCCGCAAATTTCCAGTCATTCCGTCTCTCTCTTGCCGTGATCCTGACCACGCCTGCTGTATTATGCGGCGTTTTGATCGCGCTTTGGATCACCGGGACAACTCTGAATGTACAGTCGTTTATCGGAGCGATCATGGCGATTGGAATTGCAGTGGCTAATTCGATTCTCCTGCTTTCGTTTGCCGAGCGAAATCGCTTGGAGCACCATCAGTCATCGATGGAAGCAGGCCGCGAGGGCGCAGCCAGCCGTTTGCGGGCGATCGTAATGACCGCGAGCGCGATGATCTTCGGAATGCTGCCGATGGCCCTAGGATTGGGGGAAGGCGGCACTCAAACAGCACCTCTGGGGCGCGCTGTCATCGGAGGGCTGCTCTTCTCAACTTTTGCCACTCTGACATGCTTGCCGGCGATCTATTCCATCCTGCAACAAAAAGCTTCTAACCACTCACCATCGCTGAACCCTGACGATCCATCGAGCCGTTATTATGAACAGTCGCAAAACTCGTAACTTCATTGCCGTTATTTTTCCCGTGCTGTTGTGCGTGCACTTGCCGTTAGCCGCTCAATCCGTGAAGTTCGCAAAGGTTGTTTCAAAGAGAGTAGCGCGGAGCACTGAATTACCAGGTGAATTCTATCCCTTCCTTAGCGTTCAGGTTCACGCGAAAGTTCCGAGCTTCGTCGAGAAGGTCCTGGTGGATCGCGGCAGCTTCGTCAAACAAGGTGAATTACTGGTGCAACTGAGTGCGCCCGAAATGATGGCACACATCAGCCAGGCTCAGGCTCAACTGACCTCAGCCGAATCAGATGAGACTCAGGCAGAAGCTCAACTTGCTGCTGCCCAGAGTACGTTTTCACGGCTTCAAGAAGCTTCAAAAACTCCTGGCGCAGTGGCGGAAAACGATATAGTCCAAGCCAAACAGCAAACCGAAGCGGCCGAGGCACTGGTCGAATCGCGGCGGCGAAACGCGGAGTCTTTGAAAAGCAATCTGAAATCGCAGCAGGATTTGGCCGCATATCTCCAGGTAACGGCTCCGTTCGAAGGCGTAATCTCGACCCGCTACGTGCATCCGGGCACTCTGGTGGGTCCGAGTTCCGATGTACCTTTGCTTCAGCTCGATCAGATCTCTCATTTGCGGCTGGCGGTCGCAGTTCCCGAAGCAGATGTCGCTGGTTTGGTGAAAGGAATGAAAGTCGATTTCAAGGTGCCGGCCTTTCCGGACCGGACGTTTTCCGGAGTCATCGCCCGCCCCGCCTACGCTCTCGACATGAAGACCCGCACAATGCCCGTTGAATTGGACGTCTCCAACCCACAGCGGCTGCTGGCTCCCGGCATGTACTCCTCCGTTCTATGGCGGGTCGAGCGAACGGGCACGTCGCTTTTAGTTCCGCCGACGAGTATCGTAACCACGACCGAGCGAGTATTCGTAATTCGCAACAACAACGGCCGTGCGCAGTGGGCGGATGTAAGGCGTGGCCCCACGGTTGGCATTCTCGTCGAGGTTAGCGGCGACATTAGGCCCGGCGATGAAATTGTTGAGCGTGGCACGGACGAGATTCGTGACGGTTCAGAACTGAAGGGGCCGAAGCAGTAGCTGAGAAAAGGAGTATCTTGTGACTCGGGTGGTTAATTCAAGACGTCAATTCCTGAAGCATGCAAGCGGCGCCATTGCTGCTGAAGAGGCAGTTTGTGGGCTGCAAGCGCGTGGTGATCAGGCCCTGCAAATGTGAGACGTTAGGCCTATATAGCCAACTGTCGGAAAGGGACCCTCGACCACGTCGGGAACTTCTTCGGCCTCGGCGACGTCTGGACCCAAAGGCGACAACGCCGCAAGCTGAGTAGTAATAGGATGGGCACTCGAATCGTGGCAGGAACGGGCGAGTTAGCGAAGCCAGCACAATGGCGCTTGAAGATCACGTTTTCATTGGACGTGATACTACTGGTCTCGATCTGCGCGTTGCAGACCGTTCGCTTTACCGGACTTGTTCTCCATGAGTGGCTTGGACTCGCGATGGTGGGTATGGTTCTCGCTCACCTGCTGTTTGCCTGGAGTTGGATTGCCTCGCAGAGCCGCCGCTTCTTCACCTTGCAATCCATCCGCGCGCGCATCAACTATCTCCTCAACCTAAGTCTTCTTGCCGCCGTCACCGCAGTTATCTTCTCCGGCATTCTGATATCTCAGAACGCGATTCCGGCGTTGACCGGCACGAAAGCCGCGCCGGACATGGACTGGCGATGGGATACCCTTCACAACCAGTTCTCGGCGGCCGTAGTCATGCTGGTGGGGTTTCATCTGGCAATCAACTGGGAATGGGCGCTCGCGGCCGGACAGAAGGTCTTCCGCCGCTTCCTGGAAAGCGCACGATGAAATTTGTCCAAGTGTTATCACGGCTTGCCCTTCTCTCGCTGGCTGCCGCTGCCTTTTCCGGCTTGACGGGAATTTATGGCGGTTCCGTGCGGTCTCCTTTGCCAAATCCGCAGTGGCGGGCCTGGCGACGGCATCGTCCGTCCGCACCAGAAGTTGGTCAGTTCCCAGAGCTCATTGGTGAAGGTATGGTGGTGGCAATCTACGCTGTGGCTGGACGCATCGTATTCCGACTGCGGCTCTCGCCGGCATCCCGCAGCGAAGGACAACCAATTTCCTTGAACTTGCACCGAGGAACCAAAGACTGTCAAACCATGGTAGATCCGCAACATTCAGCCATAGATCCTGCGTAGTAGGCAGGGGTTTTGCGAATCTGCGCATAGTTTCCGGATAGCGCCAGGATGACGCGCAATCCGGACATTAGAGGATCGAGGCCGACATCGGGGCTAATCCGTAAAAGTCAATTTCCGACATGCCGACTTATAGTCGAGCCAAGGAGTTGGCTCAAGAGGGTTGGTTATCAACAGCCGTCGGCCGCGGCGGTTGTGGAAAAGTTCTCTGAAGCTTATCGCAATCCGTTCCGTTATTTCATCGGAGCGGAGAATCAGGAATAAGCATGAAGAGAGCAAGCATCCCGCTGCTACGAGTAATGCCGACTAACACTTGATGTTTTCGTAAAGACCCTCGAGTAGCGGGATGTGCTTCGCTAAGACGAATTCTCAGAAGCTGTCGCTGGACCACAGCACGACATCTATAAGTCCTTTGGAGAGGCGAAGCCCGCTTGCCGAAAGAAGCGTGGAGCGAAAGGAAGAGGAAGCAAGAAAATAACGCGCATTGCGATGAAGGCTACGCAGCTTGGGTGGGATTCGATTGGGGAGACCAGGAGCACGTTTGGTCACTGCAATGGACTGATACCGGAGAGCGGGAGCGCGGGCGTGTGGAGCAAACGCCAGAAGCTTTGGATGTGTGGATCGGTCAGTTGATGAGCCGCCTAGATGGTCGCCGAATCGGGATCGCCATCGAGCAGAAACACGGGGCCGTCGTCTGGATGCTTTTGAAATACGAATGCGTCGAGATCTATCCGATCCATCCCCAAGCCGCCGGGCAGTTTCGCCAAGCTCTGTACCCATCTGGAAGTAAGAGTGATCCTGCCGATGGTGAATTACGGCTGGAGTTGCTGGTGCACTATCGAAATCGCCTCCGGCCTTTGGAGCAGGATGACGAACCGACTCGTCGGCTGCTGATGTTGGTGGAACAACGCCGGCATTGGGTGGAAGAGAAGAAGCGACATGGCAACCGGCTTTCCGCACGCCTCAAGGTCTACTTCCCACAAGTGCTGAACTGGTTTGACGATATCGGAGCGGCACCGGTACTCGATCTGCTGGCCAGGTGGCCCAAACTGGAGCAGTTACAAAAGGCGCAACGCAAGACATTGGAAGCATTTCTTCGTCAGCATCGGCGCACTTCGGAAGAAGCCGCGGCCTGGGCAAAACAGGTAAGCGCGGCTGTTCCCGCTGTTCAAGATGTGGTGTTGCTCGATTGCTATGTCCTGGAAGTGACCGCGTTAGTGGTGTTGTTAAAGCAGATGCAAACCAGCATTAAAACGTTTGATGCGGTTATCGCTGAGACCAGTCGTCAGCATCCGTGTTGGGCAATCGCTCAATTGTGTGGTCAATAGACATCGTTTCTAGTTACACTGTACCGAATGGGTACGGAGATCGAAAAGCGACTGCGATGGGTTCAGTTGGCCGAACAGGGAAGAAGCTGTACACAAGTTTGTTTGCAGTGCGGTATCTCTCAACCGACGCTGCGGAAATGGGTTGAGCGATATCGTACGGGCGGCCTGGATGGCTTGCTGGCAAAAGTAGGCGACCGCATCGTTCGCCAACCCAAAAGGTATTCACGCAGGAACGAGCATGGATCACTGAGCTCCGGCAGCGCGGCCTCGGATCTCGGCGAATTCAAAGCGAGTTGAAGCGAAGTTACGATGTAGAGCTATCTCGCCCTACCATCGAGAAAGTTTTCCGAAGCTTGGAACCCCGGGCTCGCCTGCTGCGGAAAGTGGCGCGCAAGCATCGCAAGCGGTATGCAAAAGAAATTCCCGGCGAGAGGGTGCAAATGGACACCTGCAAGATCGCGCCGGGTCTCTATCAATACACCGCAATTGACGACTGCACCCGCATTCGGGTGCTAGCCCTGTACAAGCGTCGTAGCGCGGCCAATTCGCTGCTGTTCCTGGAGAAGGTTATTGAGGAGTTTCCTTTTCCGATCCAACGAATACAAACGGATCGCGGCCGCGAATTCTTTGCCTACGCTTTCCAGGAGAAGCTCATGGAATATGGCATCAAGTTCCGCCCTTTAAAGCCCGCTTCACCCCACCTAAACGGCAAAGTAGAGCGGTCGCAACGCACCGATTTAGAAGAGTTCTATCCGACAGTGGACTTACGTGCAGAAGATCTGTTGGAGCGGTTGTGCGATTGGCAGGCTCATTACAACGAGCATCGAATTCACGGTTCGTTGGACGGTCGTACACCCTGGGAGGTTTGGTATGAGCTGGCGCGCCTGACTCCGCTGTGTGAAGAAGTCGAGGCTCTTTACGACGAATCCATCGAACGCATCAGGCATCCCGATTACCGGATCGACTTGCAGTTGGCCACCAGGCAGGAGTTTGGAAGAACACGTTTTTAGATGGGGACTCTGCCCCCATACCCCCGAGATTTTTCGCTTTGCGCCAGGATTCTAGGGCGCCGGAGATGTGATCATCTCGCCGAATCCAGGCCCCAAAATCGGCGCTCGAGTTGCGTCTCCGCAGTGCTCTGTCTTCCGTTTTGGTACCGCTTATCTTAACCGATACACTCGGCGTCGGTGCTGTAACGATGTCTGTTTACCGCACACCAAACCGCACCAGCCCACACGGGAGCAGTACAAACGAAAAAATGTAAAACTACTCAAAGGAAGACCCCATGACCCAAAGCAGCGCTACACAGCGAGGCAGCGAGCAGGCAGGTGCGCAGTTCAACACCGACCGCACCCATCCGGGCCGGTGGACGATCACCTTCAGCAACCCACCGATCAACATGTTTCTTCCCACAACGATCGTCGAATTGGGAGCGCTAATGACCGACCTCGAGGCCGACCCGTCCGTGAAGGTCGTAGTGTTCCAGTCGGCGAATCCCGATTTTTTCATCGCCCATCTCGACGTAGCAAAGGCAGCTGAACGGCCAGAGATGCTGGGCCATTGGCGCGACTTTGTGCTGCGCCTCTCGTCCGCGCCAGTCGTGAGCATCGCCAAGATTCGCGGCCGCACGCGCGGCATCGGTAACGAGTTCGTGCTGGCCTGCGACATGCGCTTCGCCAGCCGGGAAAGCGCCCTATTCGGCAACCCCGAGGTCGGCGTCGGACTGGTCCCGGGCGGCGGAGCGCTGGAATGGCTCCCGCGCTTGGTTGGCCGCTCGCGCGCACTTGAGATCGTGCTCAGCGGCGACGATTTCGATGCTGATATCGCCGAGCGCTATGGCTGGGTGAACCGCACGCTGGACGATGCCAACCTCGACTCGTTTGTCGATGCGCTCGTCCGGCGTCTGACCTCGTTCGACCGTGAAACGCTAGCCGCGGCGAAGGCCCAGATCAATCGGTTCGGGACGCCGACAGCTGCCGAGCTTCAGTCGAGCAACGACTTGTTCTTCCCAATGCTGGCCTTGCCCAGTGCACAGACGCGCCGTGCAAAGATCCGGAATATCGGTTACGGCGTTCCGAGCGACTTCGAATTGAACTTCGGGAGGTACCTGCCTACGTTTGGGCGGGCGGACGACGATGACACGGATAAGCAGGCCGACTGATCGTCGCCCTGATAAACGCCCTTCTCGGAGAAATAGAGTAATGCTTTAAATGGACGGTAATCCGACTAAACAGGACTTGGGAATTGCTTCGTTTCGATTCCAAACTTGAAAAATCTTCCGATGAGATTGAGGATGTCAAGGATGATCGCCCCATCGACCCCATCCAAGCGATCGACCTTTTGGCCTCGCGTCTAACCCTTTAGGAGAAGATTCGCCATGTCGCATCATTTCGATACGCCTACCGCAAAAGAAGACCCCCGCATCAACGTCTGCGACTTCTACTTGTTTCGCGGCCGCCCGGGCACAACGGTGATGGCTTTGACCGTGAATCCGAACGCCGGCGTCGGCGCGCCCGACACTTTCCGCGACGAAGGTCTCTACGCCTTTCGCTTCGACACGAATCGCGATCTTCGCGAAGACGTCGCCTTCAAGGTCCAGTTCGGCGCGCCCGCCCACGCCGATGGCGGCGAGCACCGGCACGGTCAGACCTTCGAGGTCCGGCGCGCCACCGGAGCGGACGCGCTGAAAGGCGCCGCGGGCGAACTCATCATTTCCGGGAATACGGGACGCCTGGTGAAAACGGATCAAGGCTGCCTGGCGTACGCAGGCCTCGCGCCCGATCTGTTCGCCTCCGATGGCGCCGGTTTTGGTGCCTTCAGAAAAGCTCTCTGGTCCGAAAACCGGTTTGCCCCGGAGGCGTTCCAGAATCGCCAGAACTTCTTCGGCGGCAAGAATGTCACCGCCATCGTCCTCGAGGTCCCCAGCAACCTGATCGGCCGAGGTGTGGTGCACGCCTGGGCCACCGCATCGCTCTACGGGCACGCGCCGGAGGTGCAGGTGTCGCGTTGGGGCCTGCCGATGATCACCCACATCCTGCTCTCCGATCCTTCGCTGCACGACGCATCGGAAAAATACAACCGCGCGGTCCCGGCGGACGAAGTGGCGCTGTTCTCCAAGCCGATCCGCGACTTCGTGGAAAAAGTCACCGCGCTCGCCGACTCAGCGGCCGACCCGTCCGCCTACGCTACGCAACTCCTCGCGCGCCTCTGCCCAGGCGTCCTTCCATACGAATTGGGCACGCCCGCCGCATTCACCTTTGCCGCCTTCAACGGCCGCAGCCTCTGCGACGACGTGATGGACGTAATTCTCACGCTGGCCACGAACACGGCCCTCGGGGATGGGGTGGCGCCCGATAAACGGCTGATGCGCCCGGATTTTCCCTATTTCGGCGAGCCGCACGCCACTGCGGCAAACTCCGCGAAGCAATGAGAGCCAAGGAGTGAGCGCACCCACGACAGCCGAGGCGTTTCATCGGGCGCCAATCACGGCTCCACTTTTGGTCGCAGCGCGAGTGAAACGCGAGGCGAGTCCTTTTCGCAGACGGAGGGGCTCTCAACCACTGACGGCACCAGCCAAACTTTTACGGAGGGCACGTCCACCAGCCACGGGACCGGCAGCACCGAGAGCATACACCAGCGCCCGCTTGTTCAGCCGGACGAGGTGGGGCGTGACTTCGCGTGTAGCGACGACCGGCGCCGTCCGGCTTATCCGGGTTTAGAGCTTGCGATGGTTGCCGCTCGGGCGTGACGAATGTGTATGATGCGGCGCGGACGGTAGAATATGCAAGGCCTTCCGGGTAACGGCGGCGATGCCGTGGGGGTCTGAAGGCCGGGTTTCTGGAAGTATTCGTATCCAGGAACTAACGGATCGATTCCACTACGCAATCGCCACCTTCGTTGTGAGAGGGGCAAGTGATCAAACGTCGAGAGTTTCTCATCAGTTCAGCCGTCGCCCCCGGAGCGGCCCGAGCGTGGGGGCAGACCGTGGACCGAGCCAAAATGGATCGCGTCGCGGTCATGAGTTATAGTTTCGATCTGATTATCAAGAGCGCCGCGCGTCCGCACGATCCGCACAGAACCCTCGATATCTTTGATTTTCCCGACGAGATGGCGCAGCGCTATGGAATCCATAATCTGGAGATCCAGCACGAGCACTTCCGCTCGACCGAGCCCGACTACCTGGGAGAGTTTAAGAACCGTCTGACGAAAGCTCAATCGCGGGTGACTCAGTTGGTCCTGGAGCTCGGAGCGCACAACATTTCGGCCACGGATCCGGCGGTTCGGTCGGAAACGATCGAGCTGACGAACCAATGGATCGACCGTGCAGTGTTCCTCTCCGCTGCGCGTGCGATGATCAACCAGGGCACGCTCGCACCGGATGTGCGTACCACCGCGGCCGAGACCTTGAAGACGATTAAGGCGTACGCCGATACGAAGAAGGTCATGGTGACCGTGGAGAATCGCGACGACCCGCGAGGATACGTGTCTTCGACGGTGCCCAACGGGGGCGACAGTGACGGCGCGGGCGGGGCGGCTGGCGCTCCGAATAGTGCAGCGGGCGGAGTTCCAAACAGCGCCGCGCCACCTGAGCATACTTGGGAGGACGAGGTCAATTTGATCAGGGCGGGCGGGGTCTGGGCCAATCCCGACGTCGCCTCATTCCCGGACAACGCGGCGCGGGAGGCAGGTTTGCGCGTCATGTATGCGATGGCCACAAGCAGCCATTTTAAGTACATGCCGAATCTGTTCGACTCGGCCAGGGCGATTCAGATTTCTAAGGAGGTTGGATACAAAGGGCTCTACTCGATCGAAGCCGAACCCCTTACCCCCCAGCCGTACCCGTTCGTCCAAACCATCCTGGACGTGCTGCTCCGGAATCTTTAGCCGGTTGCTCCTCGTCGGGACCTCCCATAACGAACTTTGGAGACGGTGAATCCCAAATGGTGGAGTTCTCGCCAGCCTGATGCCCCGCTTTGTTAGATCGAGTCGCTTACCAACTCCAGAGTGGTCGGCCCAACTTTGCTACCGATAAATCCCAAGTATCAAGCTCTCGCTCTTTGATACTTGGGCTACATTCGCTAGTCATCGGTAAACCCTTCGCGACTACCCGCGTTCTTCCGCGAAATTCATTTCTCTGATTCGTCGACAAGCCGGCGACATGGATCGGCCAGGCGCCACAGACGCGTTCGCGAGGCCCGCCGGCTATGCTGCCCTTTCGGAGAAGTCCAGCAAGACCTTCTGCTGTCCAGCCTCACCATCGGCTAAGTGTACTGCCTCTTGGAAATTCTTAAATGAATACCGCACAGTTGCTGGCGGCGTAAGTGCTCCGTTGGACAACATGGTGAGCAGATCGCTCGTAGCTGCCCGCATCTCGGCGAGCGGCTGGGAACGCACCCATTGCGGAAGCCACCATCCGCGAACTGTAGCTGTCGAATAGATCAAACGCGGAGCGAACAGCGGCATTATGAATTTCGCGGGGTCCGTCTGCCGGTGACTGGAGAGGGCTCCATATACAAGCATGGTCCCGGCGGGAGCGAGGTTGCGGGCGATCTCAGCGCCAAGTTCCCCGGCAACGCAGTCAATCGCTCGTTCAACGCCCTTGCCCGCGGTCAAATTCTCCAGGCGTGCCCTCAGGTCCTCGTCGTCTGTGCAGATTACCTCATTGCCTCCGAGGCTGCGTATGATCGTTTCCTGTTCGCGCCGCCGGATGACGTTGATTGTCTTGAATCGATACTGCTGCGCTAATTGAAGCACAAACTTCCCGACGCTGGATGCAGCCGCCGTCTGTAGGAGCCAGTCCCCCTCCTTAAGATTGTGACTCGATTTCGTCAATGCCCATGCAGTCAGAGGATTGATGCAGCAAGTGGCGGCAGCTGGATCGTCCAGGTTGTTTGGAACGGGCACAAGTCTGTCCACTGGACAAACGATCTGTTCGCTCCAGGTCTGCCAGATGTGAACGAAAACTACGCGAGTTCCAACAGCCGGACCATGCACGCCCCGACCTAGAGCTTCCACAATCCCGACACCTTCAATGCCCGGGCTGGCTGGCAATTCCGGCTGATAGCCATAGCGCCCGCGCAGCATGTGCAGATCCGATGGGTGGATCGGACTCAGCACCATTCGGACGAGCGCTTCGCCAGGAGCCAAAGGCGGAGTAGGGATCTCTGCGACGTTCAAAACGCGATTCGGTTCACCGGTTTCGCGAAAGATCAATGCTTTCATCAATACCTCCTGGGTCTTTAGGCGACGGCTGATTCCGAGCGGATATTCTAAGACTTCGGGCACTGCCGGAGAGTGAATTCGCCGATACGGTTACCCGGTTGATGATGAGCGCGCCGCTCTCGCTGCGTCGTTCCGGGCTTCGATGGCCTTGACCGAGTTCGCAAACGCCTTTTCCAAAACGCGCTTGCCGACGGTCCCGACTACGATGCCGAGCAGCCGTCCCTTGAGGTTTTTGCCGTCGCGTACGACGACCACGTCGATGTCGGTCAAACCGTCAGGACGGCGTGTGAAGGTGTAGGTGTGGCCGGACGCGCCTCCCCAAGTGTTGGAGTCGGTCGTCGTGAGGACGACGCGGTTGGGATTGGACCAGTCGTAGTGCAAGCGTTCCCAAATGCCACCCACGCCTTCCGTGACGTCGGCCTGCGAGGGGCCACGGTCATGCACCTTCAGGTACTCGTCAGCGCTGTTGCCAAAAAGCTTCGAGCGGCCAGGCCCGAAGTCGGTGAGCCCGGCAACGTACTGCTCGGGCGTTGAGGTGGTTGTCTGGTGCAGGTGGATCGTGGACATGCGTGCCCCCTTTCGCGTCCCGAGACTGCCGTGATCTGAGTCCGGCTTTTACTACTCGGGTCGACACTGCTCATACTGGCTTCTTTAGGCGACGACGAACTGCTGTCCGCCGTCGATGGCATAGGTTGCGCCTGTGAGGGCGGTATTGGTCATAATGTGCACGGCGAGCGCGGCTACATCCGCCGGTCCGACCACGCGTCGGATGGGAAGCGTGGCGCGAAGCTGGTTCCGACGTTTTTCGAGCTGATCGCCCAGCAGTTCCGCGGACAGAGGCGTGTCCACGAATTCCCGCGGCGATGAGGTTGACTCGCACGGGCGCGATTTCAAGTGCCAGGTCAGCGGTGAGGGCGGGGAGCGCAGCGGTGACTGCGTCAGCGATGCTCATGCCAATCGCTGGGCGTCGACCGCCAGTGCCGCCCATGAAGATCAGTGTGCCTCCCGGCCGCACTTTGTTGGCCGCGCTGCGCGCGACGTAAAGCGCCTGCAAGAGGTGCTCGCCGATGAGATGGCGAATCTTCATGAAGTCCATATCGGCGAGCCGGCCGTAATAAGGCCGACCGGCTGTCACCATCACGTGATCGATTGTCGGGAGGTCACGGAAGAACCCATCGAGAGCAACCGGATCCGCGGCGTCGAACGCCGCGCTACTCAGGGCATCAAGCTCACCGGCAGCGCGCTGGAGGCGCTCGGCATTCCGGGCCGTGAGGATCACCTTGGCCCCTTCTGAACGTGCGCGACGTGCCGTTTCGAATCCGATGCCGGCGCTACCCCCAATCACAACAATGGTTTGCCCAAAGAGTTCCGGTTCACGTTGAATGCGAGAGGAGATAGTTGCGGTGCTCATCGTTCCTCTGATTCGGCTAGTATATACAGAGCTTTCGTCCACTGGGGCCGCGATGTCGACTTGTCGAGACTGGCAGCTGTCCGGCCATTTTACTCAACTATCAACGGTTCGAAGCGCGAAACCTGGAGCAATGCTATCGCCGGAGCAGGAATACGTTCTTCCTCTACGGAACGAAGTCGGCGTCCTATTCCATCGGCTTTTCGAAGTTCAATAGCCCGACCCACCAATACCTCTATCTACGCTTCGACCGGCATCTCGCGATGCCGCCCGCAAGACTCAAGGCCAGGACGGATTCGCTACTCTCCTTGCCTGTAGGGCTCTTTCATCCCCTACAACATGCCGGTTGTTCCGAAAACACTCACATGCCCAGTGCGCCGTCTGATTAGGGATCTGGCGTGATCGGCACGGCCAATCCCAGACGACGAAGACACCGCAGATGATTGTGCGCGCGACGTAATCTTCGCCGCTGCTTGGGGGCATCTTCCGCACCACGGTAAGGGACGTCCCTCGTCAGCATGCAATAAAGGACGACCAGCATAGAATGCGCCACCGCCATAATGGCGCGCTTTTCGCCGCGCCGCGGCGCTAGCTGTTGGAAGCGCTTACGAAAGACAGAATCCTGCTTGCGAGCCGCCGCCCAAGCGCATTGAACTAATGTCATGCGTAGGTACGGGTTGCCGTGGGTCGTGTGTCTTCCTTTTTGAATCCCTGCGCTTTCACGATTGCCTGGGCACAAGCCGGCCCAACTTGCCATCTGTTCGGCGGTCGGAAACGCGGCTAGGTCTGCCCCTGTTTCCGCTAAAATTGTGGCGGCGGCGAGTTGGCCAATACCAGGGATTGTTTGCAACAGGGCAAACGGGTTCTCAAACGGAGGTACTTGCATACGCCGGATTATTTCTGCGTCCAACTCTTCCACTTCTTCTTCCAGACAGGCTAAGTGACGCAGGCAACTACGGATAATAAACCGCAAGTGGTCGCTCATGCGATGACCCTCCAGCGCATTGATGAGTTGAGGAATCTTTCGCTTAGCCGTCCCGCGAGCCAACTGTGCAATTTCTTTCGCCGTTGTCTGTCCCGCAAGGAGCGCCAGCAGCATATTCTGTCCAGAGACGCCAAATACGTCGCTGAGCACGCTCGCAATTTTGACATTTGCTTGCTTCAATAATTTTTGAACTCGGTTCCGTTCTCGTGAAGCGTCTTGGGTCAGTTGGATTCGGCGGCGAGTCAGATCACGCAACTGACGCACTGGTTCAGGCGGAATGTAACTGGATCGAACGTGGTTGTGACGCAATAGATTCGCCAAATGCGCCCCAGCAGTATTCCCTCGCGTTATACAGTATGACTTCGATGCGGAGCACGCGTTCGCCTTTGGTATAGATCTTCAGGGTCATCTTGCGGTTGTCCCCTGGGGTGACACAAAAAGTTAAGGCACTGTTTGCCATTGGCTGAAAACTTCTTTGCCGACGACAGGCCTGTATTGCAGAATGAATGCCAGTTGGCGAAGCGGAGGCGAGCGCTGCAGGAGTGCAACTCGCCGAGGAATAGCCAACTGGAAACTCATCGAGACGATGAGCGGGGGAGCGGCTGCTCGGCCGTTCCCCAATCAGTCGAATCACATCGGGTTGAAAGATTTCCCGATGCCTGAAAAAACTCATACAGAAAGCTGCCGCGAAGCGGCCTCCGTGCAATTCCTTGTCACCAGCAGATTCGCCTCGAACTCTGTCGGTGGCAGATAACCCAACGCCGAGTGTAGTCGTTTTTGGTTGTAGACCTTCTCGATGAAACGGCGGAGCGATCGAAGCGCGTCGGACAAGTCGCGGTATTCCTGCCGGTAAACCTCCTCATATTTTAGAGTTTTCATAAAGCTCTCTGTCCGCGCATTGTTGTAAGGATTTCCTTTGCGGCTCATGCTGATTTGAATGCCGTGCTGATCGAGCAAGCCGGTATGGTCGTCTGCTGCGTACTGTCCTCGCTTGTCCAACCAGATGCAATCGCTTTCCAAAAGCGGCAGAGATTCTCTCGCTGCCAGCTTGGTGGTCTGCCCGGCGAGCACAACTTAGTTCGTGTACATCGATGGGAACGACGATTCTTCGACCTCATCGCAACCTCCTTATTCAAGATGTTGCAATCACCGCTTGAACTCGCCCTGAATGCCGCGGTCGGAATGATGCACCAGGCCGCTTTCACGCTTCGGCGCGACAAGGCCATCTCCAGTGCTGCCATCGTGAGCTGCGCCGCCAGCGTGCGGTCCAGAGCCCAGCCGATCACACGGCGCGAGAAGGCATCCAGAACGACCGCCAGATACACGAACTCGGTCTCCAGTCGAATATACGTGATGTCGGCAATCCAAAGCTGGTTGATGTTGGTCAGCTTCATCTCGCCGGCAAGGTTGGGATACACGCGGAAGCCGTGCCGCGAGTAGATGATGGCGAAGACTACGCTCGTTGAACACGATGACGTGATCGAGACATTCGCGGCGAATCGTACCGATCAAGCGTTCTATGTAGTGTCCATCCCGTAAATGTGATCGCGCCGCGAATCAATGACTTACGCGAGTATCAACACCAACGTTACCACGACGTTACAGACGTTACACGAGAATATGCAGCATGCCGCTGCCTTTCCGGGCCATACGGGTTGACGAAACGTATCTTCGGGTTGCGGGCAAATGGACCTATTTATATATAGAGCGGTGGATTCCTCTGGCGACACGATTGATTTCCTGCTCTCTCCCACGCGGGATGCAGGTGCTGCCAAGCGGTTCTTTCAGAAAGCATTACGCGCAGCAAACCATCCGCGGCCACGAGTTGTCAACGTAGACGGGAATCCGGCTTATCCAAAGGCCATCGAGGAGCTCAAACAAACTCGAGAACTCGGCCGGCGTTGTCGCTGTCGACCCGTTCGCTATCTCAATAATGCCCAAGCCGCCGACGTAGTTGAATTCGACGCACAGGGGGCGCGCATCAACGGGAAGGAACTTCCGAATTCGAGTCCACTTGTTTTAGACATTAGGGGACGACAGTTAAGCCCCTGGCGGTTTGGCCGGTTTAATGTCGAAACCGGAACAGTCTGGGTCATCTCCTCTTACAACGTTCGTAGCTTCGACTCTCGTTATTTCGGTCCGCTTTCTTTGAAACTTGTTCAGCATCGTCTCCGGCCGCTCGTGGTATTCGATAACAAGGGATCGTCAAATCGCAGTTGCACATGCCTTGGGCGAGGCCGGTGATACGAACGAAGCGATTGCCGCCTATCACAAACTAGTAGCGAAACACCCGGGGCAGTTAAATGCCTGGGTGCAACTGGGCCATCTTTATTACAAGTCCAAACGCTACGACCAGGCAGCTACGGCGTCTCCAATGAATTCGACGGGGCGATCGTGAGCTACCAAAAGCTTGTTTCCCTGAAGCCGGATAACCCAAACCTTCAGTTTCAGCTGGGAACCGCGCTTTTCAACAAAGGAGAAGTACCAGGAGGCAGCCGCAGCCTATCGCGAAGCGATTCGGCTAAAACCTGATTTAGCTCACGCCCACTACAATCTGGGAATGGTGCTGTTGCGCCAGAACGATTCTAAATCCGCTCAAGCACAGTTCGCCGAGGCGCATCGTCTGGATGCGAGCCTGAATCCGCCCGCCGGTGCGACTAGGTAACCATTGTCAGAGTCGAAATGGATACTTCATTAAGCCGCACTCATTGTTCAGCTCTTGGATAAAGCTCTACTCGACAATATGCAAAGTCTTCCAAATGAAGTCATAGCGGAAACCGAGTGCGGCAGCGTCGCTGATCGACTGCCCGTTGCCATTGTTGCTATCGCCCACCCTAGCTTCAAAAAAGGCATAGCCTGCCGGAGAAAAATGCCATTCGGCGCCAAGAATGGCGTAACGTGTGCGGAAGTTAGGATCGAGCAGGGTGCTCAGGTGTTGCGGCGCGTAGTAGTTCAGACCGGCCACGGCGGCAAATCGGCCAAAGTGGAACCGGGAATAGACTTCCACTCCGTTTGCGTTGAACATAACTGGGAAGGTTTCGGATCCCATGGGCTCGGTGATATAGGTGAGGTCTCCGTTATGTTCTGTGGCGAACACGCCTCCCCACTCAACCCTGCGCCAATTCCCCTTCGCCCCGATCGTCCAGTAATCGGTATTCCCCTTGAAGCCGGCGGTTGTGCTGCGGAAAGCATTTGAGAAATAGGTCTTGTTGTAGGCGGTGCCCACCGTTAGGGCTGGCAACACTTTCGCCTGCACGGAGAAACCAAAGCCGTCAAAGGAGGTGGCTACGTTTGCACCTCGGAACTGCCCCTGCATGCCGATATCGATTATCTTCAGGACTGTGTTGCGGTACTGAACCACTTGGTCCGCTCTTCCAGTTCCAGTTTCTCCGCCATCAGTCCCGCCAACGTAGGTTGCGCTCGCTTGGCCGCCGAATACGTTGAAACGATCAGTCGTGTCGCTCGTGATGTCGTAGTAAACGGAGTTCTGCTTTCCGAAAGAGACTTTCCCCCAGCGCCCCAGATCCACACCCACTAATCCGAGACGCGGACCAAGTACCGGACTGGTATTTGAGGTCAGCGTGCCAAAGCCCCCCTCAGTAGATGCCCCGGCATTGAATTGAACGTTACTTTGCACCAGGTTGACTCCCAACTCCAGTTGCGCGAAAACCTTGATTGGCCCCAGAGTCGAGAGCTTGATTCCGATGCGTGATGCATCGTCCTGGACCTCAGCCCCGCTCGAGGAAGTGCCGATAATTGTTCGCAGACTTCCGTAGGGCGCAAACTCGCCAACATATTTATCGCCACTGGCGATTTCCGGATTCACCCCGGTAGTTACGCTTTTTGTCACGGTGGGAGTCAGGCTGGTTGAAACCACCGCCGGCGGACCGGCGGCGGGTGAGGCGCTTCCGGTAGCAAATGTGCCCGAGCACCCTTCTAAAACCCAGATGCTGTTAGCGTCATACCCCCAGTTCCGGCCCAAGAGACAGGCAACACTTCCCGAGGGATGGAGCATGATGACACCTGCTGAGGTATCGGCTGGGCAATGTTTCGTCTCCGGCCCGGATGAGGCGCATTGGACCACCGAAGAGACTGGCACTGAAGGGCCAGCTTGTTCTGAGGGAGAAGATCGTGTTCCCTCAATCGTCCCGGTGTCTGCAGGCTTTGCAGGCTGCTGCCCCATGAGTGGCAGCGCAACCAAGCCGGTTATCGTCGCAGCTAGCAGGGCACTTAAGCTATCCATTCTCGTTTCCAGAAAGAACACGTAAGCGAATTAATGACGGCGGCTAGCAACAAGATGCAAAATCTTTTGATAACAGTTAGTTTGATTTGTCAACATCCAGGATGTATTCCTGGACTCATGTAAATGGCCGCCGCAGATTCCGGAACCGGTTCCGTCTCAACGGATCAGACCTCTCCTGGCACCACCTGGGCTGTTGGCCGATCGCGTCTTCCCAATTAAAGTAGACGTGCTCGGATATCTCGATGTCGTGTTGGGTCTCTGTCGAGCGCCGACAACAAGCGCGGCGTCATCAGAGCCGAAACCCCGAGGACCAGGAGTATGAGCAGGCCGCGAAGCATCGTTGGGGAACGTACCATCCATTGCGCACCGGGCGATAACGCCCGCACAGGAGGCATCTGAAATCGGCGTGGCTCTCCTCGGCTTATGTCAGTCAGTCTCCCGCGATGGCGCGCAAAGCGCGTTCCATGACCGGCCACCGATGGATCTGCTCACGCGACGGCACAAACCCTTCGACCTCGTCTACGACGGCTTGGGCCTGGGGAATCACATCTTTTCAAACGCCTGTGAAACGTCTTCTCCGGCCGGGCTCTGCCATGAAGGGAGACATGTGAAGTCCGAGCGGTAGTGCGGGGCGTTCCCGCGGATAAGCCTCAGACCTTAATAGCGACGCCTTCGTTAGCGTTCTGGGGACATTCGGCATAGTAGCCGGCGTCTGCCGTCACTACCCTTGGTACGCGGCCAAGTTTGCCTCCGCCGTTACGGTCATCAGCTTCTGCTTGCCTTTGTGCGCATAGTCTTTCCAACGAAACGTCACTCTCCCATCAGCGACATCGACGATCCGATGGTTGGAGATGGCCACGCGATGCGTGTAGCGGGCCAGATACTGGAGAACATGTTGCGGTCCTCTGAATGGTCGTTTGGAATAAACCACCCAATCCTGACGAAACAGTGGTCGAAGAAAAGAATGGAAAGCCCTTGCTTCGGTCAGCGGTTTCAGACTGCCTGGAAACACCAGTGTGCGTTGACTGAAAGCCTGCTTCAAGCCGGCGATGAACTTACCGCGAAACACACGGCTCAGCACTTTGACTGGAAAAAAGAAGGGATAGCGCGGGTGAACCCACTGTGTATGATCAGCCGATAAACCGCCGGCCGGGATAACACAGTGAATGTGCGGATGATGCTGAAGATTCTGTCCCCAGGTGTGGAGCACACTCAGGAAACCAATCTCTGCCCCAAGATGCTTGGGATCAGCAGCGATCTCCAGCAACGTGGCGGCGCTGGCACGAAACAACAGATCATAAACAACTTTCTTGTTTTGCAGGGCCAGCCACGATAGTTTTTCACTTCAAGCGCCTGACCTTGGCGGTAGGATCGAGTCTTGCAGGTTCAGCTCGAAGACTACGCCGACATTTTCCATGACCCGGCGGTCTGCGGTGGCCGAATCACCGGCAGGCGTGAGCAGCTCACATGTGACGAGTGCGGACAGTGCGGATTCCGGGGGATGTGAATGGAGCATTCCGATAAATTCTGAATAAAGATTCCGGGGATGTGAATAAGGATTCCGGCGGGAAGTAAATAAGAAAGGCAGCCGGATCGGAAAGGTTATTCACATGTCGGAATGATTTTCTAAAGAAAACTTCATCGAAGACGGCGGCGCTGGACAACCGGGACGGAAGTTCCTCCACTGGGCGTGGAGGAGATTTCGTGGCCCAAGAAAAGGTGTCCATGCGGAAGATTAAAGAGATATTGCGCCTGCGATACGATCTCGGGCTAGGGCAGGACCAGATTGCCCGGAGTTGCAATATCGGTCAATCGACGGTGCATCGTTATCTGGAGCGATTCGCCGCCACCAAAGTCAGCTGGCCGCTGCCGGCCGAGTGCGATGAAGCCTCGCTGGAGCGCCTATTATTCGCTACCCGGCGCGGCCGGCCAGCAGGCCGCGAGCATCGTCCGGCTCCCGATTTTGAGGCGCAGCATAGCCAGCTGCAGAAACACAAACATCTCACTCTGCAGCTGTTGTGGGAGGAGTACCGCGCCCAGGAACCGGAAGGCTATGGCTACAGCCGGTTTTGCGAGCTCTATAGCGATTGGAAAGCGACACAGGATGTAGTTTTGCGGCAGGAGCATCGCGCCGGCGAAAAGCTATTCGTGGATTGGGCGGGAGCGAAGATTCCGATTTACCACCGGGAAGCTGGGGAGATGGATTCCGTTTCGCTGTTTGTGGCGGTGCTGGGCGCTTCGAGCTATACGTTCGTGCACGCTACGCGGAATCAGAATCTCCACAGTTGGATTGACTGTCACGTCCGTGCTTTCGAGTTTCTCGAAGGCGTTCCGAAGCTGGTAATTCCGGATAATCCGCGTACTGGCGTCGACCGCGCCTGTCGCTACGAACCAGATCTGAACCGTACGTATCACGAAATGGCGCAGCATTACGGGGTAGCGGTGATGCCGGCGCGGCCCTATAAGCCCCGGGACAAAGCCAAGGTAGAAGTAGGCGTGCAGATTGTCGAGCGCTGGATTATCGCCGCACTCCGGCATCGTCGCTTCTATTCGGTGGCAGAGGTCAATGAGGCCATCGCCGAACTGCTGGAGCGGCTGAATCAGCGGCGCTTTCGAAAACGGGAGGGCACGCGCGCCTCTTTGTTTGCGGAACTGGATCGGCCGGCCTTACAGCCGCTGCCGGTGGAACGTTATCAACTGGCTGAGTGGAAAACCGTGCGCGCCAACATCGACTATCACGTCGAGATTGATCGCCACTATTACAGCGTTCCGTATCAGTTAGTGGGACGAGTCTTGGAAGCGCGCTTTACGGCCAGCACGGTCGAGGTCGTTCAGCGTAGCGTGCGCGTGGCTTCTCATGCGCGCAGTAGCGCCGCCTACCGTCACACCACCCATCCCGAACATCGCCCAAAGAGTCACCAGGCGCATTTGGATTGGACGCCGTCCCGTCTGATTCACTGGGCCGAGTCAGGTGGGTTCGGCAACCGCCCAAGTCGTTCACAGCATTCTCGAAACCAAGCCGCATCCGGAGATGGGGTATCGTTCTTGTCTCGGCATTCTGCGTCTGGCAAAGACCTATTCCAACGAGCGCCTGGAAGCGGCCTGCCAAGGTGCGCTCCAGTTGCGGGCTTTCTCCTATCAAAGTCTGCGCTCGATCCTGAAACACTCGCTCGATCGTCAGCTCTCGCTCGAGCCGGAGAGCGGTCAGTCCGGTCCGCGCCACCAAAACGTGCGCGGCGCGGACTATTACGATCCACCCAATCCACTTTTGCAATAGCCATTCCTCTTCTGAAAAAAGGAGCTTTATCGATGTTGAACCAACCCACTCTGGAGAAGCTTCAGACGATGAAGCTGCACGGCATGCGGATGCCTTCCGTGCGCAACTGGAAACCACTGACACCGCCCACCTGAGTTTCGAAGAACGTTTCGCAATGCTGGTCGATCAACAATGGCTCTGGAAAGAAAACCGCGCCTTGGCCCGGCGCTTGCGCGCTGCCAAGCTCAAGGAGCGCGGTGTCGTCGAAGACATCGACTACCAGCACGCGCGCGGGCTAGACCGCAAGCTGATACGCACCCTCGCCAACAGCGAATGGGTGCGACAACACCAAAACCTGCTGCTGATTGGACCAACCGGCATCGGCAAAACCTGGTTAGCTTGTGCACTCGCACAAAAGGCTTGTCGCGATGGCTTCACCATCTTGCACAAACGCGCCGCCGAATTGTTCCGCGATCTCGCCGTCGCGCATGTCGATGGAAGCTTCGGCCGTCAGCTCACCAAACTTTCGCGCATCGACATCCTGGTCCTGGATGACTTCGCCATGGCTCCTTTGAAAGATGGCGAACGGCGTGATTTTCTGGAACTCTGCGATGACCGTTATCAGCGACGCTCCATGATCCTGACGTCGCAGTTACCGCTCGCTCACTGGCATGAACAGATCGGAGACCCCACCCTCGCCGACAGCATTCTCGATCGCCTGGTTCACAATGCCTACCGCATCGAACTCAATGGCGAATCCCTGCGCAAGAAACGCGGTCGTAAGCCAGAGGACGAATCCTGAAATGGCTTTCTACATTGTTGAAGTGGGGCAAGGCGCTCACAACGCCGCCCTTGCCCCACACCCCCATCCCGGCTCAAATACAAAAAAATGATTGACTCATGTGAATAATTTCAGCCATCATTGATCTGTCAGCGTCGCTTCGCTTATAGTGTTGTCTTCGTTATATAGTGATTGCCGTGGCACTTGAACAATCGCGTGGCGCCCTGCTGTTTACATTGAGCAAATACGCCAACCTGGTGCTATATCCGCTTCATCCTGGCACTGCAAGCTTCTTTCGCCAAGCGATGTATCCATCCGGGAGCAAGAATGATCCGCTCGATGCCGACGTTCAGCTCGATTTGTTGGTGAAGCATCGAGACCGATTGCAGGTTTGGAGGCCAGACACGGAAGAAACGCGGCTGCTGCAGTTCTTGGTGGAAGACCGGCGGCGACGAGTGGATCAAAAGACCGGGATTTTGAATCAGCTGACTGGCCGGTTGAAGTTGTATTTTCCGCAAATTCTCGAATGGTTTCCATCTGCGGATTCGATGCTGGCCTGGCGTTTCCTTGAGCAATGGCCTGATTTGCAGTCGGCGCAGAAAGCATCCCGGCAAAAGTTGAAAGCGTTTTTGACGCGAGACGCTCGCTCGTGTCCGGCCGATGTCGACCGATTCATCGACCGGATCCGCGAGGCAATACCGGCGACCGAGGATCGCGCTGTGGTCGGCAGTGCGACCGTCTTTGTACAAGGTCTCGTGTGCGAGCTGCAACTGCTGCGGACCCTTATTCAGAAATACGAGAAACAGATCGAAGCCGTCGTCCAACAGCACCCCGACTTTCCGATTGTGAGTTCGTTTCCCGGTGTCGGGAAAACGCTTGCGCCGCGTCTGATCGCCGCTATCGGTACGCAACGCGAGCGCTTCCCAAACGCACGTAGCATTCAAAGCTATAGCGGCATTGCGCCAGTGCGCGAAGCCAGTGGCAGGCGCGAGTGGGTGCATGCCAGGTGGGCATGCCCGAAGTTCCTTAAACAAACATTTCAAGAATGGGCGCAACATTCGATCGCTCGTTGCGCTTGGGCACGCACTCACTATGATGCACAGCGCGGCCGCGGCAAAGGTCATCAAGCCGCAGTCCGGAGCGTCGCCTTTAAATGGATTCGCATTCTCTTTCGTTGCTGGAAAGATCGAACGCTCCGACTTTATTCTCATCGTCGGAATCTTTCATTCACATCATCGGAATACGCACGGGACCTGCCAACCGAGCACGACACTTCTTCGGCCGGGGTCGCAGAGGAGCATCCTTGCTGCCGATCGGAGAGTTTCTTCAGGTGCTTGCTTTGGCGGGCTCGGCGAGCGTTCATGGACGTGAGGGAGCCACTGCTCTCGGAGGGAGACGCCCAGGTGGAGGAAGCACTCGCGATCGAGATCGAGAGCTTACGCAAGCCGAAGACGAAGGCTCTGCAAGCCCGCTACGGGGAGCTGTTTGGGGAAGCGACGCGCTCTGGGAATCGGGCGCATCTGTTCCGGCGGATCGCCTGGCGCTTGCAGGCGAAGGCGCACGGAGATCTGAGCGAGCGGGCGCGGAAGCGGGCGGAAGAACTAGCCGATGAAGCGGCTCTGCGTGCGCCGCGCCGGTTCTGGCAGGAAGACGGAGCAGTCGGTCTCGAACCTCCTGCGGCTCGCGATCCCCGCTTGCCGCCGGTGGGAACGGTTCTGAAACGCGAGCACGGCGGACGCACGATCGAAGTCACGGTGCGGGCTACGGGCTTCGAGTATCGGCACAAAGTCTATTCTTCTTTAAGCCAGCTGGCGCAGCAGGTGACCGGCACACGCTGGAACGGCTATCACTTCTTCGGCTTGCGAAAGGAGTGGCCGGGCGTGAGCGAGCGCGAGCGATCGATACGGTGTGCGATCTATACGCGCAAGTCGACCGAAGAGGGACTCGAGCAGCCGTTCAATACCCTGCAGGCGCAACGGGAAGCAGCCGAAGCCTACATCCTGAGCCATCGGCAGGAGGGCTGGCGCACGGTGCCGGCGCTCTATGACGACGGAGGATGGAGCGGAGCGAGTCTGGAGCGTCCTGCATTAAGGAAGTTACTGGCCGACATCGAAGCACGCCAGATCGATTGCGTGGTGGTGTACAAAGTAGACCGGCTTAGCCGTTCGCTGCTCGACTTCACACGCTTGTTGTCGCTGTTCGAGAAGCGGGGCGTGAGCTTCGTTTCGGTGACACAGGACTTTAACACCAGCAGCTCGATGGGCCGGCTCACGCTGCATATCCTGCTCTCGTTTGCGCAGTTTGAGCGGGAGATCATCGGGGAGCGGACACGCGACAAGCTGTCGGCGGCGCGGCGTAAAGACAAGTGGATCGGCGGCCGGCCGGTGCTCGGCTACGATGTCGCGCCGGAAGGAGGGCGGCTGGTCGTGAATGCGGCGGAAGCCGAGCGCGTACAGGAGATCTTTGCGCTCTGCGCTGGTTCTTCCAGCATGACCGAAGCACTACAAGCAGCGCGAGCGCGCGGCTGGACCGCCAAGCACTGGACCAGCCGGCGCGGCCGAGTGCACGGCGGGCGGTTGCTGAGCATGTCCACCCTGCGGCTTCTGGTGACGAACGTTTTGTATCGAGGGGGGCGTTACGCATAAGGACGTGGTGTATCCCGGCGAGCACCCGGCCCTGGTTCCTCACGAGTTATGGCTCGCCGTCCATGCCAAGCACCAACTGAGCCGCGCCAAGGTCCGCTGTCACGGGACGGTCGAAACTCGACTCAAGGGTCTCGTCAGCTGCGCGCACTGTGGAGGGCTGCTGGCCGCGAGCTTTACCCAGCGGCATGGGCAAAGGCACCTGTACTACCTATGCCGTGCCGGGAAAAAGCGAGAGCCGGTCTGTCCGCAACAGCCCGTTCTCTCGCTCGATCTCGAACACTCGTTGCGAGAGCGCCTGGAGGGTAGAGGAGCAGCCCCTGGCTTCGATTTAGAGCCGCTCATCCGCGCAGTCTCTTACCATTCAGGCACGCGTCGTGTTGCGGTCGAGCTGCAGGATGGGTGCCGCTTCGAATACTCCTTGCCGGTTCCAGTTCGTGCCGGTGTGCGCCGGAGAGAAGAAAAGAGTCAGTCGCGCGGCCGCACGCCTCGCATCAGCCAACTGATGGCTCTGGCCATTCACTTCGAAGGTTTGGTGTCGAGCGGCGCGGTTCGAAATTACCGGGAACTGGCCGAGGCCGGACAGGTGAGCCGGGCGCGGCTTAGCCAGATACTGCAACTGACTCATCTCGCCCCGGAGATTCAGGAACAGCTGCTCTTCCTTCCGCCGACGCGCCAGGGTTTCGACCGCGTGCTCGAGAAGCATCTGCGCTCGTTGACCCGCGTCGTCGATTGGCAGAAGCAGAAACAGCTGTTCCGCGCCATCGAGGACCAACTCAACTCTTAAGCCGGTAAACGCGTTCCCCCGCACGTGTGAACGAGCGCACCTTCCGGCCTTGTTTGCGGATGCTCGCCGAGAGAAACCCGCGCACGCTGTGCCGCTGCCAGCCCGTCAGTTCCCCGATCTGGCGAGCCGTTGCTCCTTCCGGACGGCACAGCAGGGCATACACCTGGGCCGCTTTCGAGCCTTCCCGAAACGCGACCCTACTCTGCTCTCTTTCTCTTTCCGCTGAGTCGTTTGCTCTGGAGCGTACATAAACCGCCAGATTCTCTGCAATGCAATCTCGCGGCTGGTGAACTTCTGGACGGGGGTGACGCCCGGCAGGTCTTCCACATCGCCACCAGCCGCTTCAGCGGCCAAGCCCCTGCGGTCTGCTTCCATTCTTCAAAGCTCGTGACGCGCTCTGTCTCCCCCTCTTCCCCTGACAAAGGATGAATGAAGCCTTCTTTCATGACATGAACTGACATCCGGCATCTCTCTTTCTGGCCCAAATGGTTCTGCGGCCACTTCATCCATCACTCTTGCCTGCTGGATTGCAAGTCAGAACAGCGCAGGCAGGAAGATTCAGCTGTCAAGAAAAATGCTTCGGCATGACTGTACTTCCCCCGCTCAGATCAGCCTAGAATCTGGCATGCGCAAATCACGCAATGTCGTCCCCATCACTCGCCGAGAATGCAAGAATGCTCGGGCCGTTCCTGAACGTCCCGGTCAAAGAAGAAATCCGCCTCCTGACTTGCCGGCAGACTTCCGCCAGCATGACCTTTCACTTGGGGCCTCCTCTGTTACTTCGTCATGCAGCTTCCAATCCGCGACACGTCCAGCCAGATAAGCTCCTGCCGTTCCCCGTTGTAGGTCATCAAAAGTGGTTTGCATGAGTCTCATGCTGCTTCCGACCAACGGTAACGATTGTGAAGACCGCCCAACCGGGGAGTGGACATGATTCGGGTCTGAAAGGGAGAACGCTCCTCGACGGCTCGGTCGGCAGGAGTCCTCTTGTTCAGGCCGATGTGAGTTCGGTCTTGATGGTAATAAGCAAGGTAGTCTCGCCCAAGCCTGCGAAGATGATATTCGTTCAGCGGGATGATATGGTCGAGCAGTTCGCGACGTACGCTGCCCACCCAACGCTCGGCCACTCCGTTCTGACAAGGACTACGAATACTCGTGCGCATTGGTTTGAGAGCGCTCGAATTTAAGAACTGCAGCACCTCGTTCCCGAACTTCGAATCATGGTCGAACAAGACGTATCTATACGGACCCGGCAGCGGGAATGCCTCGCGTAGTTGTTGCACGATCCAGTCGCTTGTTGGATGGAACGTAACGTTGAAGTGCAAAATTCGCCGGCGGGTATGTTCGATAACAAAGAAACAGTACAGCGCGCGGAAATAAAGATTTGGAACGGTGAAGAAGTCGAATGCGGCAAGCGCTTCACGATGATTGTTTAGAAAAGCCAACCACTGGCTCGCTTTGCTTTCGTCCGGATTGCGCTTTAGCCGTTGCAGATATCGCGAAACGGTCGGTTCGGAGATGTCGAAACCGAGCAGTAGCACTTCTCCATGGATGCGAAGTGCGCCCCAACTTGGGTTTTCCCTTTTCATTCGGCGGATCAAGTGTCGGACTTCTTCCGCCGCCTTCGGCCGCCCGACTCGGCGCGAGCGCCATCGCCAGAACAGGGGTATCCGGCCCGATGCCAAGCGACGACAGTATCAGGTTTAACCAGAATGAGAGCTTCGGACCAGCTGTTCCACATGAGCCGGAAGACAACCCAGAACAGACGATCGGACCGACGCAGTTTGGGATGCGGTTGCTTGCGCTTGTAAACGGCCAATTGCTGCCGAAGCACGACTGCTTCCAGTGCCAAGTGGTGACGCGAGATCACAAAGGCGGAGACATATGTCAAGATCGCCGACAGGAACGTCCTCATCATGTGATGCTACTTGCCGACCGTTAATGGTATCTGCAACACTCGCCCTAAGCAATTGGTTCCAATCGCTGATCGGATTTTGATAACCGACAACATAGGGATCACGGTCTTTCGGGCCAAACTAGGCCACATGCAGGATTTTGAGGAGGGCAATAAGAAGTTTGTCGCTGCGGATGAAAAAGCGGGCCTGAAGACGCCAGCTGTCGCTTGCCAGGTGATCAGCGGCACTCCCGCTGATACGGTCATTTTTCTTGAGCCAATGGAATCCCTGAAAACGATGGACGACTTCCCCGCACGGGAAAAAGCGGTTGCAGATGCAATGGGGGCCGATTACCAGCAAATGATGAAGGGGGCCGGGGATGTTTTCAGTTCCATTGAGTACAACCTCTATGCCGTGAATCCCAGAATGAGTTACGTGTCGAAGGAGACGGAGGACGCCGATCCAGCATTCTGGCGGCCTTAACAAGCTCCGGCCAAAGCCGCCGTGCCACCCAAGAAAGCGGAAAAGCTGCGCTGTTACATTTTCCGTTAACGTCGGGGGTGGGACACAGCTAGTTAGCTAAGCGAATTGTCGAGACCTGATCGACGTTCGAAGCCCTTCGTGCCCCCACACGCGAAGGTCCCAGCTTCGAATCGACCGGCACGATGACCTTGAAAGCGAAGTGTACGCTGTGAGTGTCGTGCGCAAGGCCGCAGCGTAGGCCATCTATTCTTACTTCTTCCTTCTCCAATCCACACAGTACACATAGATTTCAAAGGCGGTCGGGCCGGATTTGAAAGGAAATGGGCCCGGACCAGCCGGTGGGGAGTGGCGGTGGTCCCGCGAGGGGAATCATCCAGCGAGGCTCAGGCGGAAACGATGGGATCACTGGTTCTCCCGGAAGGGGGTCAAAGACTATTGCCCCTGTATCGCCAGGTGGCCAAGGCTGTCCACTAGCCTTGGCATCGGCTTCGATGATCTCCCACACCTTGCGATACCACTCATTCGCATCAGCCCTAAGTCTTGCGGCCTCTTCTGTTGATTCGGCGATATAGGCTTCATCGATTCTTACATTGCCCAAGGATGTCATCGCGGATATGCAATTCGGATTAACTTCTAGCGAGCGCAGAAAGCTCGCGGCGCTCTCTTTCAACAGCGGGCCAACCTCGGCGCGAAGAGATCGACGACGCTCTTCATCCGCAAGAGGGCGCGGAAATCCCGGTGTTGAAAGAATGATCGGAAACGCCTTGTCGTAATCGATGCGACCACAAACGTAGGTAGCAAACCTGTGACGGGGATTGATTTCCGCAAGGCGAGTATAGATTTGTCGTGCATCGTCGCGCCGTGCCCAGCGTTGCTGCCGAAAGATTATCGCCCTCAAGTCTTTACTAGTGTCTGGCTCTCGCCACCAAAAATACAGTAGGCCCAAGTATTCCATTGCTTGCTCATCGCGAGGTTCCAGGTCGAGCGCCTTTTTGAGGTGCTCCTCGGCGCTCCGAGCATTAGTGGCGTTCTGCTCGCTAATCTGAGCACGTTCCTTTTCAGCCTCGGCCACGATTTCTGCGTCTGTCAATGGTCGGAGGTGTCCGCTCTCGTCGGGTGCCTGTAATTGATTATGTTGCTCAGCGACTCCGTTCTGATATTTAAATAGGTAAATGACCCCCAAGCACAAGTGCGCTTTCCCGGAGTGGGGATCTGCTTCAACGGCCTTCTGAAAATCCTGTCCGGCTTCATCAAGGCGCATATACGCGTATGCCTCAGCGCCCTTTTCGAGCCATCTTTGCGCACTCTCGCCCGAGGACATGGTAGCGATTATAGGCAAAATCGCAACGGCCTTCACAATCGCAACAGACTTCGCGATAGAGATCACATCATAATTGTGCTATTAAGCGCGTGTTCGTTTCCTAACAGGGGTCTGAGCATGTTGCCGGGCTTTCGTTCGCGGGCACATCCAATTGCAGGAATTTGCGATTTCTACGGCTATCCGCTCCGAACCTGTTCGTAGTATGAGTGCGACTTCGTGTTCCCGCACGACATTGTGGGCAGCAGATTGGGTCTCTTCAAATGAAACAGCAGCTTCCGAGTGGCGAGAACAGTCCGTTCAGCCCGAAGAACCGTGATTATGCCCCATTGGCAAATAGCGCTGCGCGAGCTTCGCGTTTAATTCTGCATCTGACACGAGGTCTGCCAACCGGCCTGGATTTCCAGCGCCAGAGGAGACGGAATCCCTTGGGTGCCAGCGGATGAAGGTCTCGGGCTTGGGTTCACGAAGGCGTCTTCGCCAGATTCGACTACCTGTGGGAAAATTTATCGAAAGAAGTTAACTGAGGAATTACTATGCTCCGGGCTGGCAGTATGCCAAAACGGAACTCCCGATAATCAGTTCCTCACATGAACTTGCGAGCAAGGAGGCTGTATGACGAAGCCCATCCGGTTTGCTCTTCTGCTGATGTTTGCTATGTTCGCGTGGGCAGGACTGGCTTCTGCTGCTAGTATTCAGACCGTCGTAATTGACACAACCACCACCTGCGCTCTGCCCTCGGCCACCTGTTTTTTTGACATTGGAGATTCCGGGTCACCAGCTTCTGGAAGCGCGGACTTTACTCCAATTGGACTGCCGTGGACCTATAGTTTCCAGACAGGTGCCGCCGTGACATGGTGTGAACCCTGCAACAATGGATTCGGACCCGAATATGACGCTACCTTCGACAGTGGATCATTCACGATGAAGGGCCCGGCAGGGTTGACCTTTACAGGCGTCGTTACGTCAGGAAGCGGCACCGCGGAAGGTACTCTAGCTGAGGCGGGAGTGTCTTATTTTGGGCAGTGGAGTGATGGTCTATACGGTTACGGAAGCGCGCAAATTATCGAAACATATCCTGGCGTCTTCGATTCGCACCTTGACTCTAACCTTGCGCCCGAACCTTCGTCTTTCGTGCGATTGACGATTGGAGCCATTGGTTTTTGGACACTGGCACGACGACGAACTGCCTGCCCAACGAGCGACTCCTCATTCCAGCCTTTGATGTGAGTCGGTATCAGCGAGAATCCCGACCACCTGGTCGTCAGGCCATTGCAAGCCGTGGCGCGATTCAACGAACGAGGAGCGACTCAACGGTGAGAACGGATTGCTGCTCACGCCGAGTATCGATCACCTGTTTGATCGCGGGTTCATCGGCTTCGAGGATTCCGGCAAGCTGATCATCTCGCCGGTCGCCCACCTGCCATCGCTGGCGAGAATGGGTATCTAAACAGAACGTGTGGTCAACGTCGGTGGGTTCAGCGAAGGACAGCGTAAGTTCTTAGACTTCCATCGCAATAGTGTGGTGCTTCGGGCTTCCCGGTGAACCTTGGATGTTCACATGGACTCGATTGGCGACGTTAAGATCAGTAGCCTACATTGTGAGACTGCAATACGGAGATGTCTACTCCACAAGCCTTGTATTGAATCACCGAACCCAAAAGGTAAAGTGTCATCAAATGACTCGGCTGGACGAATTCATCATGAGCGAGCGGGAACGTTTCGCAGTAAAGGACAATAACAAGTTTGCGATCTCATTCTCACATGTGTCCCGATATTATGAATTCGCAAAAATAATTCTTCAGCGATACGAGGAGGCCGGGGGCCACTTTTTCGCAAACAACAAATCGTTACACGCTACCTTAGATGAGGCGACAGCTCGTGGTGGCCCTATGACAAACGTGGAGATGGCCATCCTGGAAGAAAACCGTCGTTTGTGCGCTGTCCTCCATCTTGAGATTGAGAGCTTTTATTTGTTTGCGAAAATTTTGCTCGACCGGGTTGCTCATTGTCTGGAATTCTATTTTGGTTCGGTGCGTAAGAAGTCTCTCGATTCTCACGATGATCTCGTTAAGAACTTCGAGCATTATGCAAAAGAAAAGCAGCTAACTTTGCCTGCTGGCTTCGTCGAATTGGCTAAAAGGCTCAAAAGTGACATTTCTGACTACCGCGATTACGAGATTGCTCATGAAAAAAGTCCGAGAAGAATGAATATGACGCTTTGGGACGCTAATGGCAACGTATGGATCGGCGCTTCTAATATCTATCCGACAGAAAAGGATGAGCAAATGCAATCGAAAGCATTGCACGTGCTATCCAAAGATATCGATACCTTCCTGGATGAAGTCATTGAGCTGGTGAGTTCGAATCGGGACAATTCTCGACTAGAACTCAAGCAGTCGAATTGAGTCTCTGCTTGACTTGGCGGGAATCGGCGGCGACGTTGAATCCGACTTCTAAAATTCCCTTCGCCGCCTGCGCGTACTGCCGGTCGCCCACACTCTTAACGGATCCTGCCGGACGTGCCAGCAATCACTTCCGCTGCGTACCTCGATCAATGCATCAGGCCGGAACCACCAGAACATCGCCCATTGCTGCCGCCCCTTATAAGCAGCATCGAACAGGCTGATTGCGTCGGTTTCGAAGCTGTGACGCTCGCCATCTTTTCCCGTGATCGACACACGGCAACGACGCATCAATGAGAGAGTAGCAGATTCGCCTCTTGTTCGCCATACAACCCCTTTTTACATGCGCGCAGACAATAAGGCTTTAAATCGTGTTTTCAATAGATTAGCTCAAAGCAGAATGGCGAAATCATCATTGTCAAGAAAACGCAGGGAACAATTCCAAAAGTAGCGTGCTCTAGAAGGTAGAGAAGTTTGAAAATGGCCGCGTCGGCGCAACCGAACATGGGCGGATGCGCTCCGGTTCCTTCCCCAAGGCTCCCATCAGACGCGGCCATTCGGAGTGCTAAGCGACCAAATCGGAGGTCAGCTCGTCTAGCTCTTATCGCACAACAGCAATTCGCCGAATTGTAGCGCTCGCTTAGACTCCTGAAGTACTGTTTTTTCCGTGCCGTACTCGTCATGCGGATGCCTTGCGGATGCCGCGATTGATGTCCGGGGATTCTCTCTTTTTCTTGCTCGTTGCATAGGACGGCAGCACAGCCTTTGAATCGAACGTTGGCTTATATGACAACTACGACCGGCCACGGCGGTTTGAGGCCTAAAAGGCGATGTCTGTTATCCACCCTCGCGAGCAGAGAACCAACGGCACGGATGTCGAGAGTGTAGAACCAGTCTGATAAATACGTGAGAGCCGCATTTGTGGCACTCCGGCAGCGCGAAGCCAAACTCAGGAACGGAAGCTCCGTCGTTATCGCCGTCGCTGGAAAGTGGAACGGCTCTTCGCCTGGAAGCACCACTTCCGCCGCCTCGTCACCCGATGGGAGTATCACATCGAGAACTTCCGCGGCTTTGTTCAACTCGCCTGTCTCACGTCTTGCTCAGGCATTTATGATTGACACTGGCGGCAGGCATTCCCACGAAATGCAGGTCTTACTTCAGATTCGTCCCTTGCATGACAACGATCCGGCGACAATTGCGGTGGCCTTTCAGCGCATCGGCTGGAAGAAGACCGAGGCGCAGTATCGGTGTTACCTGGAGGAACAGGCGGCGGAACGGCGCGTCTGCCGGATTGCGTTCGTGGACGGACGATTCGCCGGCTACGTCACATTGAACTGGCAGCCGACGTATCCGCCGTTCGCAGAAGCCCGGATTCCCGAGATCCAGGACCTCAACGTCTTGCCGGAATTTCAACGGCAGGGAATCGCCAGCCGGCTGCTTGACGAAGTCGAGGCGCTGGCGGGCGAGCGTAGTTCAGTCGTGGGGATTGGCGTCGGGCTGCATCCCGGATACAACGCGGCGCAACGCCTGTACGGCAAACGAGGGTACATACCCGATGGCCGCGGAATCACCTACCACGACGGCTTCCTCGAAGAAGGCGCACAGATCGTGCTCGACGACGACCTGGTTTTGCATTTAACCAAGCAGTCGCCCCCGGAGCTTCACTAGTCATTGATGGTGGAGGGCGATGATCGGATCGACGCGAGTCGTCCGGCGAGAGGAAGACGTGAAGGGATTTATGAGACTGCTTGTAGCTTTACGTTGGCTGAGATAGATCAGGTCAGCGGCAAACCGCTGGCAGAAGGAAGCACAGGCCTAGCGAAACCTTGACCTGAAACTTCAGACAGAGCCTTGCTGGCTCGATCTTTTCCTCAACCGAGTGGACCGGAAGCGCGTAAGCGGCTGCGAGCTTCTCTACCGGCACGCCATTGAGGTGGAAGTCGTAAAGGTTGAAGGCCAGAGGTCGATTAGCGTGCACCATGAACGCCGGACTCATAATCGTCTGGTGTGGTGGTTAGGAAAAATCTCAAGCCGCAAAAGGCATCGCCGATTAGCGGTGGAGACTCTCCACGGTAAACCACGATCTGGCGCAAACCGCCCGATAATGCTGTTCGAAATCAAATACAATCTGTCTCGGGGATACGCATGAAACATTTCGAGTACTTGGAATCTTTCGGCCCGAGCCGCAGGTCGTTCGTCCAAATCGCGGCTGCATCATCACTCTTCGCCGCATCGAAGGCACAGGCCGTCGAAAACGAGGTGAATGTCTTCGGCCCGAGATCCGGCTACTCTCCGCAGATCGGTACGTTAGTTTCGTAGATGACTTGGATGCGCGGAGCCGTATTGGGGACGGTTAAGGGCATGAATCAGGAGCAGCTTGATTTCCTACTCGACAACAACGCCAACCGCCCCGGTGCTCTTCTCCTTCGTCTCGCGGCCACCGAAAAGTTGTATCAGTTGATTACGTTCGACAATGTCTTTCAACGAACTCGAAAAGAATCCCGCTTTTAAGGATTGGAGCGTGGCGATGGATCTTGGCAAACCGGCTCGCGATTCCATTAAAGGGCACAACCTGGACTACTATTTGAACCTTTTGCAGCAGGGACGCGAGAAGACTTTGGAGGAGTTCCGCAAACGCGATGATGCATGGCTCATGTCGGTAGACCAGAACTGGGGTTGGGGACCGACCAACAATCTATGCAAATGGTTCCATGTCTGTGAACACGAATCCCATCACAGCGGTCAAATCGCCATGCTTAAAAGCAGAGCGCCTGGCGCAAAACCCGCAAACAACGGTTAGGCCGCTCTCAAGGTTTGGCCAGCACAGGAGCAGCTCTCATGCTTTGTAATTCGATGAGCAGCGTGCAGCGGTGACGAATGAGAACAACCCTATAGATTCTACTTGGAGAAATGAGGTGCGATCCTTCTCAAACGTGACAGCTTCTTTCGTTGAACCCATACCCGCCTTATCCGCCAGTTCGTTACCGGAAGTATCAGGATGGGAGTACGAATTGAAATTGGACGGCTACCGGGCGCTAGCAATCAAGCCCGGCAGGCACACTCTGCGTCGATCTCGCACTGACAAAGACCTCGGTGGCACGCTTCCCGGTGTGATCGCGGGCTTGGCGGCACTCCCCAACGTTATCGATGGCGAAGTAGGTAGCGCTGGATAATTCCCCTTTTGAAGCTGGATGAGCCAATCCGCTTCTCGCCAGAATCAATTTAGGATGCTATTCAGAAAAGTAGTTCGATAATCGGAAAACGATTTGGACATAATCAGCCTTGAATTGCTGATTAAGATCCGTTAAGATAAGGACGCCCAGCGTATTGTTGGTCGGCTCGGGTGGCTAGTCGGTCATGATAGACCCGTTCCCGCCCGAATACCTCGCCGTTTCGAAGTCGCAGATGGGAACACAACATAAGTGCGCGCTTACCGTTTGTACGTGCGCAACGGGGCCTACAGAAGCTTATTGCAGTGACTATTGCCGACAGGCCGCAGCCCATGCAACAGAGAGGGATTTCTGCCAATGCGCTCACACCCGGTGCGTCGTGAATGGCGAAGCCGCTCCGCTTAGTCCTTCAAAATATCCAGTGAGTTCTGAAGGCCTTTCAGGCATCGCCAAAGCGAAACAGGCTTGAGCAAATCGTCGCACACCTGGTCGAATCGGTGCGGCAGCAGAAGTTCGACGGCTTGATCGTGAAGCGGACCGATAGCGCCTACGAGTCTGGCTAACCTTCCGGGGCATGGCTCAAAATGGGCGTCAACCAAGGCCAGGAGTTTGTGATCGGCGGCTATACGCCCACGCCAAACAACTTCGATGCGCTGGTCTTCGGGTATTACGTTCAACGCCCTTGCCCGCGGTCAAATTCTCCAGGCGTGCCTCAGGTCCTCGTCGTCTGTGCAGATTACCTCATTGCCTCCGAGGCTGCGTCTGTATGACGACCTTCTCCACCTGTTCATCGCTGACCTTGCGCGGCGCGCCCGGTCGTGGTTCGTCATACAGGCCTTCCAGGCGGGCTTTCAGAAATCGGGCTCGCCATTTTCCCACCATACCCAGCGAGGCGCGCAACTTCCGCGCAACGCTTTGATTGTCCAGACCATCGCCACAAACCAGTACAATCCGTGCTCGCCGCGCCAGCAGCGGCTGGCTCCGTGCCCGATGCGCCATCGATTGCAGCCTGTCCCGTTCTTCTTCCGTCAACTGCTCTCGCCTCATGATTTGCACTTGAGCGTTACTGCAACAGAGCCCCCAATTGCGTGATCTTCACAGGCAGTCTCGGAAACGCTGCCTATTGTGCCGGCCAGGTTCAGCAAATCCAGTTCTTTCTGGGCGCCTATCATTCTTGCCCTAGCGTGCTACGGAAGGATGCCGGCGAAGTCCACCGGCGGCGGATTCGCTATTAATTGATCGAGCGTGCAAGTGGTCATCGAGAATGACCGCCATTGCGTCTCGGCATATTTCTCTTTACCGTTTCCCACACCCGGATTGAAGCTGGCACTTCCTGGCCAGCCGCCCGTCAGGGTAGGGTAGTAATCTGCACCAGCACCCACAAGATATTTCGCGATCGAACGATCATCTGCTTCTGCCGGATTATCCGTGATCAATCTTGCTTGGATTGTGACCACAATCCCGCCGATGTCATTAGGGTTAATCGACGCCCGATCGCTCGGGTAAAAATGAAACACATAGCCATTGCCAGGTTTCGAAGAAACAGTCCCGTCCGGTTCCGTTCTTATATCCGCTGGCACATTTGAATCGTTCGAAAAGTTCTCAAGGTAGTTAGCGCCGTCCGGTTGGCTTGTATTCTGCAACAGCAGCCATGTATTCGTACTTCTTGAAAGAAAATACGTCTGCATATTTCGGATATTGACACGCGTGTTCGTTCCTGGATTTCCCTGGACCGGAACATACACGGCTCCCCAAGCTTCAATCGCATTCCAGCCCTGCGCGTTGTTCCCCATCGTTAGCCCGGGTCCAATCGCGAAACTCCAATTGGCAGGAACGCCCTGTGGATTCCCCTCGTTCAAGCCGATCATGTCGTTGTAGATCTGCCCAGCATCGTTCGTTGGTTCAGATGGCTCGGTGGGAGGGGGTGCTGGTGGCGTTACTGGCGGCAGCACTGGTGGGGGAACCGGTGCAGCTACTATTACCGTGGCGGACTCTTGAATCCGGTCGCCATAAAAATACGTTCCGGTTATCACGATCGTGTGGGGGCCGACCGCAAGCGGAACCGATTCCGAGATGGAAAACGAGTATCTTTTCGAGGCAACCTGGTTTCCGTCAACGCAGACGATGAGTAGCATCGGCTCCTGGCCCGACGCCTTGGCGCTTATGGCGACCGGAGAGATGACATCAGAGCCACCTGTAGGGGAAAGAATTACTATGTTGTTCTGAGCCAATAGCAGAACAGAACCAAAAAGGGCTAAAGAAAATAACTTGAAAGTCATCCCGCCGATACAGCTTCTCGACTTAAGAATGTTTACGCACTCGGCCACTGTCAGTCAAGGGTTGTGCACGTACGCCCCGTCATCGTACGGGAGATACCGGGACTTGGAAAAGCCGGTATCCAGGAAGTGGTAAACGCAAACCATAGAACTACATCCAAGGACTTCCGCCCTTTTGTCAAGTACGCTGCCAGCCGCTTCGATAGCTGTACGCAAACGCATCCACCTTCTGAGCTGCGAGTTCGTCGTTGTGGAATCGCCTTTTGAGCGGTTTTAGTACTCTGGAGACCCCTTACTCCGTATCTTCTGGCCTCTCCGGCGACTCCGAGGTGAAGATTGTGCTTACGCAAGAACAGATTCTCTCCAGCCAGTTCGGTCCGCTACGCAAACCGGCGGCGCAGAAGTTGACGTAGTCAGAAACGATAAGTTGTAGCGTGACGCTCAGCTTCGAGAGCTCCCGAAGAAATGCTCGGCACTTGCAATCGTCTCACGGGCACTGTCACGTTGCGGTGGGGAAGAGGTCATGTAGACCTGGAGCCGTGCTGCCTGCGAGGTCGTCGCGCCAAAATACTTTTCCAAAGTGAACTTAGGCAGCGATGATCTGCTTCCACGTCTGAAATCGGCGCTGCCTTTCCGCTTGGTAGCATGCGGCAGGGAGCAGATGTCGTTTCGGTCGAAAGTGGGCAGACACAATATCGTGTATCTCCAGAAAACGTTGCGCATGCTCCGGCGACTTGAAGTGTTTCATACGACGTTCTCGTTGTCGCGTCGGCTGATGTGAATTCTCGGCTCGATTGTCTAAGTACCGGCTTTGTCGGTGGGTCACTCGAGGCAGGATTACTCTCTTGGCAGCGCCATAGCTTCGAAGCTTGTCGGTAATGATCACGCGAGGGCGGCAACGACTGGTTTCCAAAAGCCTTCGGAAGAACCGCATCGCAGCAAAGCGGTCTCGCTTGGACTGAACCAGAATGTCAATCATGGCGCCATTCTGATCGACAGCCCGCCACAAATAATGTGTGGTAGTTCAGACTTGATCTGACAAAGAGTTTAGGACACAGTTGCCGCCGGGCGCGCCCCGCGCGGGGAAATATTATCCGGTAAAGTCACGACTGCCAAACGGTCGAGTTCTTTTTCGTGCGCCAAGTGCCGTGCATCTAAAAAAGTTTTCATCGGTGTTTTCCCAAAACAGTACTTACCCGAATGCGGTCGATGTTGATTGTACTCTTCCAGCCAACTATCCAAGTCGGCCTGCAGCTGATCGAGTGAAGAATAGAGCTTCTTGCGAAACGCCACGCTGTAGAACTCGTCCTGGACGGTCTTGTGGAAACGTTCGCAAATTCCATTGGTTTGTGGGTGCTTGGTTTTCGTGCGGGAGTGATCGATATTTTCCACCGCCAGATAGAGCTGATACTCGTGATGCTCGGGCTGACCACAGTATTCGGTTCCGCGATCGGTCAGAATGCGTAACAACGAAACATCCTGTTCTTCAAAGAAGGGAAGGACCCGATCGTTCAACATATCGGCGGCCACCAGGGCATTCTTGCGATCGTACAGCTTGGCCAAGGCAACCTTCGTGTAGGTGTCGAGGAAGGTCTGTTGATAAATCCTCCCGATGCTCTTGATGGTGCCGACATAGTACGTATCCTGAGCTCCGAGATAGCCAGGGTGCGCTGTTTCGATCTCGCCATGCGCCTCCTTTTCCTGCTTGGCTTTTTCCATGGCCCGCACTTGCGATTCCGTCAGTACATGCCCGGGCTCTTGCGCCAGCTTCGCTTCTAGCGCCTTCAGCCGTTTGGCGAACGTCTCCAGGTCGTGGCGCAGCCAAACGCTCCCGTACGCCGGTGGGCGAAGCAAACAGCCCACGCCTGGTTAACTCATTGGCGACACGAACTTGGCCATAGGCCGGCTGTTCGGTTGCCATCTCCACAATGGCCTGTTCAATGTGCGCTTCAATCCGATTCTTCAAGCATGGCTTGCGCCGGCTAATCTCTTTCAACGCCAGTTCGCCGCCTTTCTCGTACAGCTCCTTGAAGCGATAGAAACTGTCGCGCGAGTAGCCTATCACTTTGCAAGCCTCCGAAACACTGCCGAGCATGTCGGCCAGTTTCAGCAGACCCACTTTGTTCTTAATGATCTTTTGATCGGTGTTCACTAACATCTCCTTCTTGCGCGTTTCACGCAGTTTATCAAGAAATGTCAGATCAAGTTGAGACTACTACCAAAAAAAAATTAATGCTGCACCCCGTTGATCTTGAGGAAGACTTCATCCAGAAACCATTTGTCGCCCAACCTGGGCCGTCTCCGCTTCAGTTTGGCCGCATAGGAAGAGCCAAACGTATCGCACCAACCCCGGATCGTCTCATAGCTGGCTCTCCCTCGAAAATATGCCTCAAGCTGGCTCAATCGTCGGGTTCTGAACAGTAACTTGAAGACCGAGGCGCTCGAGTCGACGTATCAGCGAGCGCTTGATCTGCTCACCGTTGCGGCGGTCGAAGTAGTCTGCTCTGAGATCGCGATACGGTTGATGATTCTTGAGCATATGAAACACGATGACTAAAATCTTGTGTCCCACGGCCACGAGAGCTCGCTTTTTGCCTTTGCGCGCGGCTAAGCGGCGAAACTGTGCCGATAAATAAGTGTTTTTGCTGTGCGAGGCTGCCCATGCCGCTTGGCATAGGTTGCGTCGTAGCCATACGCTTCCGTTTCTGGCTTTTCCACTGAGACGCTTACCAGCGCTCTCATTGTTTCCGGGACAAACACCGGCCCAACTGGCAAGATGGGCGGCTGAGGGAAATTGATCCATGTTCACGCCAATCTCGGCGACCAGATTGGCAGCAGCTATCGCTTCGATTCCCGGAATGGTGGTACATAAATTAACAGCCTCTTGATAGGTTTGCATCTCCTCCTGGATCTTCGTTTCTAACTTGACAATCTGAGCCTCCAGGAACTCCAATTGCTCGCGTTGCAATCGCAGCATCCAGCGATGATGTTCAGTCATTCGTCCTTCCAATGCGAGTTGCATCTCAGGGATCTTGTCCCGTAGTCGTCCACGGCAAAGGTTGGCCAAAGTTCCGGCATCTTGCTCGCCGTCCAGCAGCCGGCTCAAGATGGCTCTCCCAGACACACCCAGCCAATCTGTGGCCACCGAGGCCAATTTGATATTGGCGTCTTCCAGAATCTTTTGCATACGATTGGCTACGGCAGTGTGATCCTGCCGCAAACTCACTCGTGTCCGCGTCAAATCGCGGAGTTGACGGATCGGATTAGGTGGTACAAAACTGCCTCTCAACAATCCGTGTTGCAACAAATCTGCAATCCATTGGCAGTCCTTCGCATCCGTTTTCCGTCCCGGAACCGCTTTCACGTGTTGCGCGTTCACCAGCAGAATGGTAACGCTTGCCTCAAGAATGTTCCACACGGGTTTCCAATACACTCCCGTGCTTTCCATGGCAACCTGTGTGACTTGATTTGATATGAGCCAGTCGCATAACTCGAGTAGATCCCGAGTCACTGTGCCGAACCGGCGTACCTGTTGTTTTGTTCCTCCTTCTTCATGGGGAGTCAGCAAGCAGGCCGAGATGCTTCTCTTGTGGACGTCAAGTCCACAACAACGTGGGTAGACGATGCGCATACGAGTCCTCCTATGAGCTGCCCGAAGCTGGACGCCAGAAAAAGATACTCTCCCTCGCGTGCTCTCCGCCGCGGCGGAGGCAACAATCGGCTGTGCCAAATGGCGTCCCAGTCACACTGGTGCGCGGGCTACCATCGCGCCAGAACCCTACAACCTCTTTGCTCCGAGTGCTCGTCTATATCTCTAATCCATTTTCATGATCGGTTGTGATCCTGAGATCATGATTCACTGGTGCAAACGCAAGCCGGCTTGGTGGACGGTGATAATGGACCGGAATGACTCCATCGAAATCGGCACAGGACCTGTTCAAGGGACGGCATTTCGACCGTGAGGTGATCGTGCTGTGCGTCCGCTGGTATCTCAGTTTCAAGTTGAGCTCACGCGACCTGGTTCAGATGATGAGCGAGCGCGGAATTACGCTGGCACCGAGCCGTGGACTCCACCGGGCAGACCATCGATTTCTGCTTACCGCCAAACGCGATGCGGCTGCCGCGAAACGCTTCTTTCGAAAGGTGTTTCGCTCTTCTGGTAATCCCATACCGCGGGTTATCAATGTGGATAAGAATCCAGCCTATCCAGCCGCGATGAGGGGGCTGAAACGCGAAGGCATCCTGCCGCGCCGCGTGCGGCTGCGGCAATGCAAATACCTCAACAACATCGTCGAGCAAGACCACCGATCGGTGAAGAAACGTACCTGGTTAGCCAAGGGCTACGGTTCGTTTCAGAGCGCATGGCGAACCCTGGAAGGAATCGAAACGATGGACATGATTCGGAAGGGCCGAGTGAGGTGGGTGGCCAAGGGCGACGTCAGGGCGCAAGCGCAGTTCATCCATAAATTGTTCGGCATCGCTGCATAGGAACTTTTTTTCCTCTCAGAAACAGCACCTTCCCGCTCTCAATTTGTGCTCGCTCAAACTTCGCAACAGAACCCTCGTCGCTGACAAGTTCGATGGCTCGCGGCACCGCCGCTATCCGGGTCGACCGCCCCTCGATCGGAACATCACAGAACTGGTCGTGCGCCTAGCCCGTGAGAATAGCCGCTGGGGATACGATCGCATCGCCGGCCTCGCGATTCTCGGCCATCGCGTTTCCGATCAAACCGTGGCCAACATCCTACGCCGCTTGGGTATTCCTCCTGCCTCCAAACGGTGCCAGCAGATGAGGTCGGGTCGACTTCATTCGCTCTCATATGACCGTGCTGGCAGGCATCGATTTCTTCCAAATTGAAATGTGACTCTTACCCGGCACCCTCCGGTACTGCCTCCCCCACACCGTTCAGCGCGTTAACGACTGTTAGCAAGTCTCCGGTTCGATAGAAGTCAACCGCGATGATATTCGGCACATGATGCCGTTCGTGTTCGCACAATTCCGCTCGCTTGTATAAGAAGCTGTACGCGTTAACAATCGACGCATTGGACGGTTTCGGCGTCGGCGTGGTCTCCACCCAATTGTTGATCAGGAAAAGCGATCCGCCTTCGCCGCCCCGGTTTGCCCGGCAGGAAAACTCATCGGGTTTGCGAAAGGAGAAGGGCGTTTCCTTGAAACTCTGGAATGCCGGACGTAACCAAGCCACTCCAGAGCGGCCCGACTCTATGAAGACCACCACCCTTTGGCCCGATTGAATCAGTTCTCGAAGCGTTGGCCACGGCGACCCACTAGGCCCTTTATAAACGAAATCAGCTAGCCCGGCTCGTTCGAAAGCGAGTGCTTGTTCTTTGGGATCGACGTAATCCTCGATGATAAAAAGAAGGACTTCGTCGGGGTGACTGACAACGAAATCGCGAATCCGGCCTAGAGTCGGCTCGAGTTCGTAAGCTCCGAGTTCGCACAAGCCATGGCAGAGGTATAGCTTACGATGACGTTCGTCAACGCCGATCAGGCGGTTGCGGATGCGCAGAGCCGCTGCAAAGCCCTCCTCACCGATTTCTTCTTTCACCTTGTTCATCATGGGCTCGGTATTCGTATCGGTCTTTATACGTGAGCCTCCCGGAAAACCGTAATGGACATCGAACAGCAGAGCACGAATGCCATCGCGCAACTGATGTGGAATGTCCGCTTCCTGTTGCGGGAACATCCAGCCTGGGATTTCCTCGCTCGCCATGGAGTTGTGAGTTCCGGCGAACAGCACCTCATCCAAGCGCTTATCGCAAAGCCGTGCGTAGCCGTTGCAAGCTAACATCTCCGGTTCTACACGCTGGACATTCGGTCTTCGCCAGAGAAACCAGCCCACGGAAAGCAGCGCTATGACCGCACCCACCGTAATGAGTGCCGCCTTAGCATAGTGTCCTTCCCTCCCGAACTCCTCCACGGAATGAGGCGCCACCTTTTCGAGAAACAATCGAAACAATTCACGAGTACCGAGATAAGCGGTAAAGAGCGCGGCAATGATAATCCCGAAGTTGAGAGCCTGAGACGGATAAGCAATCACTAACACGGCGCCCGAGACTAAGGCCAACGCCCAGAGAAGACGCCAGAGGGGAAGCGCGGGCGGTTGAATCAGATATCGGCAGTACCGCTGTACCTGGCTGATCGGATCGACGCGCTCGAGCAGTGATGCCGCGCCCGCCGCAAACAGAATTCCAAGTCCGGCGTAAAAGAGGCCCCAGCCTTCAAGATCGTCGAAGAAAGAATGCAACAGGCCGCGAACGGCACCGCGCTCGAGCGGTTCCGCTATGGCTCCGGACAGCAGCGAGGCAATCGGCACGAAGGAAGCAAGAAGCAATCCGACAGCACCCATAGAACCACCGATCTGCACCAGGACTTGCCGGCGGTTTCGCGCCAGCCGGATGGCAAGGAGAAAAAGAAGCGCAGCGAGCGGGAACAAAAGCTTCCACAACCATGCGAGGCGACGACCAACCCTCGTGACCCGAATAAAATTCTGACCCGCTTGGCCTTCACTGAAAGAGGCGAAGCGTTTGGGAATTCTAGCCGCAATTTCCGGACTCGCTTGCTCAAGCGCGTTCTGAATGAGGATCTGGAAATCCGGAATCGATAGGGCGACGCGTTGGCCGGCTTCTGAGAACGCAACCTGATGCAGCCGTCTCGCGGTGCTCTCCGCCAGAGCTACGAATGGCCGGGTCGGAACGACGCTGGAAACGGTTGCCACAATCAGAGGACGGACCGCAATCAGGTCAGGTCGCTGCCGGATCACAGCCGCGGCAATTTGATCTCCGGCATAGGCAGCCACGCCAGGATAGGAAAGACTCCGGCCGATACGCTGGCCGAAAACCCGTGCGTCAAACAGATTTCGGGCAGAAATGAACGCGAGGGTGCCGGCGATCAGGCAGACTGCTGCCGCCGTTATACAACTAACGAGCAGCGGTACTCCGCGAGATCGCAATGCCATCCAAGCTATTGAAGCATTTTTTTAGCTGATTACATCCACCCCCTGCGAGGTTCGGGGAAGCAGGCACACATCCGTCGCATTTCATACCAAAATTGTGCGAATACACGCGATGCTTCAGCCGCCCTCGGGCACCATCCAGAGATCACTTCGCACCTCTTCTAAACTGATAACGATCCGATCCGGGCCCACAGAATACGTGGGGAAATTCATGTAGTGCTGCGGGTTTCCATGAAAGTGCTTCAAAGCGAACGGCTTGCCGAGGGGCTTTTTAGTGGCGAGGTCCAGCGTAACTGCCCAAAGACAACTGAACCCATCCCGGTCGGAGAGGAAATAGAGCAACTTCCCGTTTCGCGACCACTCCGGATTCGCATCAAAGTACTCTTGATTGGTAACCGCGATCCACCGATCCGATTCCACTCGAGAGCGCGCGTCTACCGGCGCGATGAATATGTGCTCAAACGGCTCTTTGGTCACTGGAGACTGGAACGCAACCCAGCGGCCATCGGGCGACACATCGGGCGAAAACAAAAGCCTGCCGCGCTTCTCGAGTAGAACTGTCTTTCGTCGCTCCCGCACGTCGATCCGATAAATACGTGTTCCAATGTACTTCGATCCTTCGAACATATCGTTCTGCGAAAGAATGACGGAGCCATCGGAGGACCAGGACCTTAGCTGGCCGCAGTCTTCGCATACCTTCTCTGGGAGTCCGCCGCCGGGCGCAATCGCAGAAATTGAGCACGGGATCCCCTCGCAGTTGGTGTACACCACCCGCGAACCTTCGCGATTGACCAAGGTACTCACCTGATAGTAATTTCCGTTCGGGCTCGCCAACCAAGTCGCTCTACCGCTCTGCAGGTCTCGAAGCCACAGGTTCCATTTGCCTGCCTTCCAAGAGAGATACGCCAGCTTCCCAGTATCGGAAAGGGAAGGCCAAGCGTCGATCTCGCCATCGGAGAGGAGCGCTATCGGATCTCCTCGGCTCTGCGATTCTCCTTTTTCTAATGGGAGCAGCCAAAGGCGGGTCTGGGCGGTGACGCTACCGAAGACCACCGCACCGTTATTGGCGGCTGAAGCATAATTGATGTTGCCCGTGCCGAACGTTAACTGATCGAGCGGTTCTGTGACCCGCCGCTTGCTTGAAGAAAGCCTCCCACTCCAGAGATTTACCGCGTCCCCGGAGGGTGCGCTGAATAGAACGCGATCATCTCGGAGCCATGCCAGCGGCATAGGAGGTCTCTTAAACAGGTCAGTGCGGTGACCTAATTGGTCGGGCAGGTCTATGCTTACAGGCTGCCCTGCGGAAACCGGGAGAATGCACCAGTGAGTCAGCCATCGAAGACCAGCCGCTCTGGCCACCATGTACAAGAGCTCCCCTCCATCCGGAGACCAAACTGGGTGAGAGTAATAAGGATAACCTTGTGCATCACATTCAGTTCGAAGTTGTCGACGCGCACCCCCGTCGGCCGGCATCAAAAATGCCCGAGTATAAGGTTTTTCTTCACCGCCAGGCCCATGTTCCCCACCTGGCAGCGCAAACAAAAGCAGTTGTCCATTAGGCGAGTATTGGGGCCGTGTGGCGTTCGAAGCGAGCAGCTTCGGTTCCCCACCCAGAAGCGAGGTTACGTAAATTCCTCCAGCGCCACGATCTGATCGGAACGCGATCTTCCTGCCATCTGGAGAGAACGCGGGATAATCTTCGTTGGCCTCGTCCTTAGTAAGTCGAACTGGGTCGCCATTGGGCAATTCTTGTATCCAAATATGAAGAGCGCTGCTGCCGCGCTCGGAAGCATACGCGACATACTTGCCATCAGGTGACACGGCTGGGTGCCAGGAGAGCGTTGAATCGAATGTCAGCCGTCTGATTTCGTGCGAGCGTCGGGCGGGCTTCTTCTGGAGAAACAAAGTGAGGCCGGTAGCTGTCAACAGAAACGCCGTCGCTGCCAAAAGATAGAGCCTGCGTTTCGTCCCCGGCGACAAGGTCGGGATTGCCGTTTGCAACTCTTGCTGGAGATCCTGGAGCGCGGTCTTAGCGTCGGCCATGGTTTGAAATCGCCGGTTCGGATCCTTTCGCAGACAGCGACCAACAATGTGCTCCAACGCCCCCGCAGCCTTTGATCTCAACTGAGAGATGGGCTTGGGATCGTCTCGAAGAATTGCGGCAACCGTCGCGCTGGCTGTTTCACGCAAGAAGGCAGGCTTGCCGGTCAGCATCTCATAGAGGACTGCGCCGAAACTGAAGACATCCGACCGGCCGTCGACGGCCTTCCCCTCCGTCTGCTCCGGTGACATGTAAGCCGCCGTGCCTATGATGATGCCTTTTGTGGTTTCGAGTGACTTGGCTGGCTCGCCCGCGCTGGGACCTTCGATAAGCTTTGCTAACCCGAAGTCGACGATCTTAACGACGTCGCGGTCGTCAATAACGATGTTGCCGGGCTTCAAATCCCGATGGACGATCCTTGCCGCGTGCGCCGTCGCGAGCGCATCGGCGATCTGGATGGCGTACTGAAGCACTTTCGCCGGCGGCACTCCCTGTCGGCCGATTATTTTGTCCAACGTTGTGCCGGAGACGTATTCCATCGCGATGAAGTCGATGCCCTCGATTTGGTCGATGTCGTATATTGCCACGATGTTGGGGTGCCTTAAAGCTGAAGCGGCGCGCGCTTCCTGAACGAAACGGCGCATGCGTTCCGGATCCGCGACATTTTCCGGGCGCAACACCTTCAGCGCGACTTGCCGCTTCAGCCGTGAGTCATGAGCGAGGTACACCTCTCCCATGCCGCCGGAGCCTATGCGTGAGATCACCTCATACCGGCCCAGTTTTCGCCCCTCGACGTCTGGCATAATCGCGGAAGCATATTGCATTGCGGCAATCTCAATTGCAGGTCGTTCCAGGAAAGTGCCGTCTTCAGCATTGCGCACCATCGATTCCACTTCGGCGCGAAGCTGCAGATCCTGATCGCATGCCTCAGCCAGATACGCCATTCGTTGGCCTGGTGGCATCTCTAGGGCCGAGTGATACAGCTCTTCGGCCCGTCGCCAGCTATCAGGATTCACGGCGCTTTCCTCGCTTCATTTGCGTGGCGAGCCAAGCCTTGGCCATTTTCCAGTCGCGCTGCACAGTCTGAGGTGAGACTTGAAGAACGTTCGCGATTTCCTCAGTGTTGAATCCGCCAAAAAACTTCAACTCAACCACCTTGCTTTTGCGGGAGTCGATGGCAGCCAAATCATTCAAACAGTCATCGAGCGCCACCAGATCTACGGTCGCTCCAGGCGAACAATCGAGACAATCATTCAGCGAGAGTGGCCGCATTGCGGCTCGACGCTTGAGGTAGTTCCGCGATCTGGCAAAGTCCACTAGGATGCGACGCATAAGATTCGCGGACACGGCAAAGAAATGCGTCCGATCGTGCCAGCGCACGCGTTGGCAGTCAACCAGCTTCAAATACGCTTCATTCACAAGCGCGCTGGTCTGTAGGCTGTGACCCCTCCGTTCCCCACTTATGTAGCAGTGCGCCAGACGGCGCAATTCCCGGTGAACAAGCGGGACTAGCGCGTCGAGTGCGTGCTGATCCCCTTCGCCCCAGGCCTTAAGTAAAGCGGTCACTTCGCAAGCATGCAAGACCACTTTTCCGGGTGCCTCTCTCCCGTTGGCCTAGTGTAGCTAGCTTTTTTGGCTCTATGCCGTTTGTAGTTTTTCCGCTCAGTTCTCGCCTTGGCAGGCATGAAAAAGCTCAGTTTGCGTCTGCCCTTACTTTGCGCATCCGTCGCATTTGCACAGTCCCCAAAGCTTTTGGTGCGACTCTACAATAAGCCGAATGTGCCTGCTCCAATACTGCTGAATGCCGAAAGGGAGGCCGGGGCTTTACTTGAGTCCTGCAGCATAAAGGTGTCATGGGAGGATTGTTCGAAAACCGGGGTATGTGATCATGACTTGGCACCGAATGAGCTGATCTTTTGCCTTCGTCCACCATTACCTGATGCAAGGCGGGCCGGACATCGAAGCGCAATACTAGGCGGTGCGGAAATCGGAACCAAAGGTACAGGTGTGTCCGGATGGATAAATTACGACGTAATTCAAATTGTGGCGACCCGGGAAGGCGTCTCCGCACACATGTTGCTGGCCTATGTATTCGCCCATGAGATAGCACATCTTTTAGGGGCCGTACATGAACCGGCTGGTGTCATGCACGACCGCTGGGGTTCACTTGAATTGCGGCGACTGGAGAGGGTCTATTTAAAGTTTGACAAGAAACAGCGCGATCATATCCGAGCACAGGTACAGGCTCGAATGCAGCCAAGCCACCCACAACGTCCCGGATCCGTCCACTGACAAACGAAACTCCTCGAAAAATTCTATCGCCACATTGGACGATGTTTCCGCGCGAAGTGCGAGTAAGCAGTGACCAGGAACGGAATATGTGCGACCTGAGACATAGGTAACAGAACGTTCCGGATACATGGGTTACACTTTTGGCCTTTTAGGAAGGCGGGAAGGGATGCCATGGAAGGAAAGTTCTGTGATGGACGAACGCATACGATACAGTTCTGCTGGGGTTCGATAATGCAACGCCTGATGCGGGCGGCGGAAATTGTAATGGTCGAAATAGCGAGATAACGCTGACCAGAGTTCGGCGCCGGAAGCGAAGTCGCCGGGGTAAATCAGTTCGTATTTCACCGAGCGCCACAACCGCTCGATAAACACATTGTCCATGGCTCGCCCGCGTCCATCCATGCTGATCCGGATAGAGCGGTCCTTGAGCGGTTGCAGAAACTGGCGGGAGGTAAATTGCGCACCCTTGATCGGAGTTGAAGATCTCGCACCTGCCTGTGCATAAAGCCTCCTCCAGTGCAGATCGGCAGAAGCCACCTCCATGGTATTGGAGAGGTCCCAGCTCAACACGAAGCGGCTGAACCAATCTATAATGACCACCAGGTACAGAAAGCCCGAGCGCATCGGAATGTAAGTAATATCGGTGCTCCAGACCTGGGTGGGCCGGCTGACAATGACATTGCGGAGCAAATCGGATAGATCTCGTGTCCTGCTGCCGGACGACTCAGATTCGGCTTCGGGTACAAGGCTTCGATGCCCATTAACCGCATGAGTCGTTGCACGCGTTTTTGGCTGATCGGTTGTGGCCGTTCTCGTCCCAGCAGCACGGCGAACTTGCGGCTTCCGAAGTACGGCAATTCCAGATATAGTTCGTCCAGTCGCCGCATCAGATCCAGGTTCTCCCTGCTCTCGCCGGCAGGCTGATGGTAGAAAGTAGAGCGCGGCAACCCGAGCAGTTCGCATTGTCGTGCCAGCCTTAGATGCGGATGAAGAGCAATGCATCGTCGCTTCTCCTCAATCGGCAAACCCAGATCTTTTTTGAGCCACTCCAGTTCGACCTTGAGCTGGCCAATCTGCTTGAACAGTTCGTCCTTCTCGGCCTCGGCTGCAGAATTGTTCCCGTTACGTGGCTGGCGAAAGATCTCCGGAAGACCGGCTAAGGCTTGTTTCTTCCATTTCGCGATCAAATTCGGATTCACCTGGTACAACTGCGCCAGTTCTGTGATCGTCTTCTGCGCCTTGATCGCCTCGACCGAGATCCTTGCTTTCAGATTCGGCGGATAGCTCTTGCGCGTATTCGGCATAGTCGTTTCCTTTCATTTTCGACACGCCGAATCATCCTTAGCACCGTGTCCAATTTTTGGGGTCCACCTCAGTAGCGGCCAAGCGCGAGAAACCGAGTTGGGGTGCGCACAAGATCCATGAACGCACTGCTGCGGCGTTTGCCGCATGAGATCAAAGTTCCGGCCGTGATCGGGGTCAAGTATTTTTCCATTTCGTATTGCCTCAGTGACGGATGTTACCGCAGAGTAAATGTCCGTGGAAAGGCCCGCTATGCTGTTGAGAGCCAAGCGGAGGATAGACATCTGAGGTGTTCCGTCAAGCAATCGCCACCGTAATTGTGTTAAAGCCGGCGACCTTTTTCCACTGCAGTTCCACAGCCTGGGTATTGTTGGGGTTCTTCGGCCGACGGATCGCAAGAGCTCGCTGATAAGCAGTCTCGTCGTAGGGCGTACGATTTTTCCAGCATCGGAAGAGAATGCGGATCCACTTGAACGCGAGTGACCGAATCACGGTATTTCTGCGTTTACCTTTGCCGCGCTGCTCGTCGTAGTAGTCGCGAGCCCATTGAGAATAGGCTATCGAGTGCAGCGCCCACTCATGGAAGGTCTGGCGCAGAAATCTCGGACAACACCAGCGCCAGTGAACCCACCTCTGCTTGCCGCTGCTGGCGACGACAGGTGCTATCCCGCTATAGCATTGGATTTCGTGGGCTGTTTGGTATCTATCTCGCTGGCTCCCCATGGCTGCGATGAGTCGTGGCGCTAGCGCGGGGCCCGCACCCGGTAGTGATTTGATGAGTGCATAATCCGGATGTTCACGCGCAAGGACGTCGATTTTCTGGTCATAGCTTTCGATCGTTCGGATGAGCTGCTTCAGCAAGCCTGCCCAAGCTACGACTGCGGCAGCACAGGAAGCAATAACTGCCGGATCCGTCGTCGCCTGCGTGGCCTTCTGGATCTGGTCCAAGCGCCTAGCGATGGATTCGGCATTCCGGCTGTTGTGATCAATAAGGAACCGCTCGATCGTGGCCGGCCTAGCCCGTTGTAGCTTGTCGAGACTGGGCCAGCGCTCGAGGAACTCAGCTGCAATATTCGAGCCCATCTCGTCGAACCACGCCAGCACCTGCGGGTAGTACAGTTTCAGATGCGACGTAATTCGGTTGGAGCAGCGGGTCCTTTCGTGTACGAACTTACGGCGCTCTTCAACTAAGAACTGTAACGTTCTGGTTTCTGGCGTATCGGGTTGCAGCCGTCGAAGCTTGTCATGATGAAGAGTCAGCACATCCAGAAGTAACGCGGCATCATTAGGATCGTCCTTAGCGCCCGATGGCCGAAAGCTCTTCCGATAGTTGGCGAGCGTGGTCGGGTGCACCGGAAAAATGATCAGGTGTTCGTACTTGCTCAACATGAACACCAAAGGTCCGCGAGACTGCTCGATGGCGACTGCTATCGGCTGGCCATTGAAGCGCGAGCGAAGTTCACTCGCCCAGATCGCAACAGCTTCCGGCGTGTGGTCGATAGTCCCTGCCTGGCGTGCAGTCGAGCTGGCAGCCTGCAACATCCACGCGTGTTTCTGGTCCGCCCAATCAATGGCGACAAATGCAACAAAGTCCGACTTCATAGTCCTCCCAATCGCGATTGAGAACTTGGATTGTGTTTGCCCCCGCGAAGCCCTTATAGGAAAGTCCTTAAGCCGCCGGACATCATCTGAGTGTTCGTTCTAGAGGCAAAGGTGACTCACCGCTCGGACTTCTATCCTCGGACATCGAGTGTCTGGCAACCCCATTCGTAGCGGTGAGTTAGCGCTTGCAAGTCAGCGATGACGCCTCGTTGCAGGCAACTTTCCACAGCGGCGCGGCCGCGACGACTGTGGAAATCCCGATCTCAATCTCTCTCCTTCGGAGCCACTATAAAGGCAATCCGGGGACGGAACCTGAGCGCCGACATGGTTGCCGGAATGGCGGGGCAGTTTACCTGCCCCTGAAAGCATTCTGGCCTGAAAGCGTTAAATCCCGGGTTTGGGCGGAGCCCATCTCAAGATGGTTCTCTTTCCTCTGGCGGGCAGCCTCAATGTGGACAGGAGAGATCAGTTCTGATTGTGCATTGCTTGCACTGAGGATAAGGCGCTTCGCCAGGTCCGTTCTCCACTCCCTAACTCGGCGCCGCAAAGTCCGGATTTGATTCTCAGCGAACTGGCCAGGGTATTCTTTCCGAAGTTGCTGGAACAGTTCCTTCGCTCCCATATCCGGAGTGAGGCTGAGTTGTTCCTGGATGCGCGACCTCACGGTCTCGAATGGATCGGGTCGGGTGCGCCAGTGCCGTGCTGCTTGCCTTCGATGGGTAGGCCGGACTTCTCCCTCATGCCAAACCGTGCGTAGTTTCCGGAGGAAAGACTCGGCCGATTCTGACTTCAGTTGTTCCAGTTCGTTATTGTTCACCATAGCCAGTTCCTCTTGAACACAGCGAATGTTTCGGATGAGTTCGATGGGATCGAGCTGAGCAAAGGTCGCCTGGAGCCGCTCCTTCCCTAGATTCGGGAGATGGGGCCATGCCATGACCCGGTCATACGGTGTCAACGGTGCGTGATAACGCTTGGAGACTCGGGCCCCGGTACGAGTCTTGGACTTGAGCTTAAACGAAGGCTGAAAGCAGTTCACGTACGGCCGGGAGAACTCATAGAGCCTGGCCAGTTTCTCCGTACCCTTCACTCCAGAGAGCCGATCGTATCCGGCCAGCTTCCGAACCACCGCGCCATTCTTTTGTTCCACCCACGCTTGGTCATTCTTTCGATAGGCCCGCGATCGTGTAAACTCCAGCCCTGTTCGCGGGCAGTAGTTGAGGACCGTTTGATTGATGAACGCACCGTCGTTATCCGTGTCGAACCCTCGCAAGGGGAACGGCAATGCTTTCCTGACTTGTTCGAGTGCTTCCACGATCAGGGCTTGGTCTCGCGCCATGAGGGGAACGCACTCGGTCCAGCCCGTGGCAACATCTGTCAGGACCAGCGTATGGACAACGCTACCCGCCATCCATCCACCGCAATGGGCGACCAGGTCGGCCTCCATGTATCCCGGCTCCGGATCCTTCCAATCTCCGAACGTGCGAATCGGAATACTTCGGCGGAGTAAGGTTGCGCCGACTCCTCTTCGGCGACGTGTACCCGTCACTCGCTCGCGTGGTTCAGCTAAGAGCCGGTCCATCGTGGCCGCACTCATCTGCAGCAATAAATCCCGCACACTGGTCTCCAGCTGCAAGTGGCCGTGTGTTTCTCCATGGATCCGAGCAACAGCGGGACAAGCGCCTTCAGGCGCTTGCCGCAGATCCGGTCAGCGGCTTCCCAAAGCAGAATCAGTGCTTCTTGAACCGCATCGCCATAGATGCGTTCCTTGGATCGTAGCTTCTTATCTCGCCGCTCTCCATTTGACCCAAGAAGCCGGACGGCATGTTTCCGGTGGTACCCCGTCACCTCTATGAATTCGTCCAGGATAGCTGTCTTTTTGGCCAGCCTTGCGTGCTGGCATCGCTTTTGGATTGCTTCGACTAACTCCTCTTCGTGTCGCCATGCTCAATTGCCTCCTCATCCGCTACTCCGTTGTTCACGGGTAACATTTTCATGAGGCAACGACCCCTCACCCGTAACATTTTTGGTGAGTCAATGCGACTACAGAATTGGGAGTTTGCACGGCAGAGTTTTGAGAAAGCAGCGAAGCTCGATGCAACAGACACAGCTGCGCCCTACAACGTAACGTTGTGCTTGCAGAATCTCGGGTATCGTCAAGATGCAGCGAAGTGGTTTCGCGAGGTTCTCCGTCGTGATCCTCACTATGCAGATCGTGCAAGCAAAGAACGAAAGATCATTTCGTTGGCCGGTGAGACGCCGTGAGACTCTAGTCCCTCTGCGACGTGCGGGACCTTAACCTGCGTATCGCCTTGTGGGCGGCGGCGTGAGTCTGCTCATAGTCGCCGTTTTACAATCAGTCGAACGTCGATGCCACCATGCCCCTTCTGTTCCCTCGAATCCAGTCGCAAATGGACCGACAACGAACATGCAGTTGCATTCCCTGATGCCTATCCCGTAACGGATGGCCACACTCTTGTAGTCCCGCGCAAGCACGTCGGCAGCGTTTATGAAATCTCGGCGAAAGAGCAGTCCGCGATATGGGATCTCGTCGCAGAAGTTCGCGAACGGCTGCTCATCACACTCAAGCCGGACGCATTCAATATCGGTGTCAATGATGGGATTGAGGCGGGGCAAACGGTAGAGCACGCTCATGTGCACGTCATTCCCCGGTGCAAGGGAAATGTGCCCGATCCACGCGGCGGCATCCGGTGGATCATCGACAACAATGCCATTTACTGGGATAAATGGTGCAGCCTCCCGCGCCCGCCGATCAGATCCGTTTTCTGACGAACGTGCAACGGCTGCTTTCCGAAGGCCTGTTCACGGCGACATACAAATATGCGCTGCTTGCGGCGCTCGCCGATATGTCTGTCGAATTGGGTGATGATTCGGGCAACAGGTTGCGCCTATCCACCGTTGCAATTGCAGAGAAGTTCGTCGAGTATTATTGGCGGCACGCCATCCCTTATGCTGCAAGCGGCGAGCGTGTTCTCCACCAGAACACGGGACAACCGGCAAAGATAATCACCTTAATCGAGGATGCCCGTGCACAACATGGCGACTCACTGGCGAGCATCATGCAAGCAGCGCGTGGAAGCGGCTGGTTCGCAATGTGGAACGGGTGGTTACGGTCATGGCGCTGTGGAAGCTGCAAACCGTGGGCAAAGAGAAGCTGGATTTCCTCTATGAGGAAGCCGAACGCGATGGCAAGGTCGAGCTGCGGGCCGGTGTGGCGTACTGCTTTCGTCAGTTCTATTCATTAATTCAGGATGCGGTCCGGTCCGCATGGCTTCGGGACGTGCGGAGCCTTAACGGAGACCTGCTCGGCGAGACGCTCGATCTTCGCGAATTTCTCTTCGGGGCGGAACGAAAGGCCCTAGCTGTGGTCAGGCCCGTGCTGATGGACTTGCAAAACGGCAAGTGCTTCTACTGCGCCGAGGCGATTCGGGGCGGTGGCGGCCATGTTGATCATTTCATTCCGTGGTCCAAGTACCCGATTGATCTTGGCCATAATTTCGTGCTGGCCGGATACCAGATGTAACAGCAAGAAGCGGGATCGAATGCCGCATGTGGATCACCTCGCCGCGTGGACTAAACGCAATGGCCGCTACGGAAAGCAGATCACTGCGGCGTTGCGGAATCAGCTACCGTGCGACTTGCCATGACACGAACCGGATCGCACACTGGGCTTATGCGCAGTCGGAGAAGGCCGGTGGGCTGACTTGGCTGGCACCGTAATGAGCTGCCCGGCGCTTTCACCGGAGTGGCGCGACTGGACTTGCCCCCATTTTTGGCACAAAAAGTTAAGGCTCAAAATTCATCGAATGGAGAATTTGAGTCATGGGGTTATCGCGCCGGAAGTTCACGAAAGAGTTCAAGATTGCCGCGCTGCGGCAGTTGGATGCGGGTGTTTCGATTGCAGCCGTCGCCCGATCGTGTGAGATTGATCCAGGCGTGCTGCATCGCTGGCGACGGGATTTTCAGCAGGCACCTGAGCATGCGTTCCCCGGTTTGGGTAAGAAGAGAGCCGACGAGAACCAGGTAGGCGAGTTGGAGCGGAAAATCGGCCAACAGGCGTTGGAGATCGATTTTTTGAAACGGTGCTTGCAGCGCATCGAAGAACAGCGGATGCTGCAGGCGTTGAGTGGAAAGCCGCTATCTACCGGCAGGTCCGGCAAGAAATGAGCGCCAACGAACTGGCGATTGAGCGGATGTGCGATCTGGCGGGAGTGAGCCGAAGAGGTTTCTACCGTTTCGATCCCGATGCGAAACCTGCCGAGCGCGATATGGATCTGCGGGATGCGATACAAGCAAAAAAGAAAGCTGGCTTGCGCCTACGATGATTGCAAACCTCTACCTAGATTTCTTGAAGCAGGCTTGGAAGTGCTCCGACGAGAGGTGATCCTGAGGCAATATCATGCCGTTTGTGCTCGCCATCAGCCGTATGCAAAAACGAAACAGCGGGACTGCATGGCGCATGTGGATTATCTTGCCAGATGGAGTGAGCGTAACCGGGACTATGCCGCCGAGATCGTAACTCCGCTGAAGGATCAGCTTCCGTGCGATCTGCCATGTACAAATCGGATTGCTCAGTGGGCCTATGAGCAGACCGAGACGGCGCGTGGGTTGACATGGATTCGAGTCGATGAACTCGTTAAGCTTTCAGCGGAGGGCGGAAGTATCTCAGCGTAGCGGCGTGATTTCTCGCGCCGAGCGTTGACCCAAAACTATGAGATGTTCGTGCCCAGTTTCGGCAAGTACTCGATTCGTGTCCAGCCCTCGCCTGCTTTCACGGGTTCGACTGTGATCTCGTCGAAATAGGCGTCGAGAACAGCAGCGCGTTCTTGAGCGAGGGGCGGTGAGCAGTAATCTTCTTCCTCCCAGATAGCAGTGCCATCGGGCGCGATTTTGGCGTTGTTGAGCGAGTGCGTCAGCGCTTTGCCAAATGGGCGGAGGTCAAGGAAAGCGTTCTCGCTTAAACGACGATTCAATTCAGCCAGCCGCTCGGGTTTTGGCTTCGCTCGGACGATGTAATAGGCCATTCTGATTCAGCGGAACGTCCCAATATACCTAAATTGCCCCGTGTGTTTGGAATCTAAAAGGCGAGACGCATTGCTTCTATTGATTCGGATCGAGTCCCAGCAGCCGCCTGATCCGCTCTTTCCGCACGATGTCCTTCGGCCCAGCCACGGTTCCATGCACCGCGAAGGTTTCGACCTTCTTCAGCGACACCGTGTGCGTAACCGGCGAGTCCGGCATCACCCTGACCTGGAACTCGCATCCCGGACCAGGCGGGCACATTACCCAGCCGTCCTCGCGTCGGAAGCGGGCCACGGCAATTGCGACGGCTTCGTAGAGGCGCGTTGAGGTCACTTCTGCCGCGTGCTCGATACCTTCGATGTCGCGGTACGAAACCCAGCAGAATGGCACGAGCACAGTGTAACAGATTCGCTATTTGTTCGCCATGGACTGCTTGCCACAGTTGGGGGCACACGCGTATGGCGGGAAGTGTTGCGAAATTGAACGTGAATACGGCAATAACCGGCAAGGGACGGACCATCAGGCAGCGAGCGCGACCTCGAAGAGACCGGTGATGAATGCGGCCTGGCCTAGAATGTCGCCCTTCGGTAACCATCGAATCTGTCCCTTGCGAATCATGTTCACAGTTTCGATACCCTGAATCGTCCGCCAGGCCGAGTGAAATGACCGGAAGGCCTGCATGGCTCGAACCCGTCGTTTGATCGCTCGATGATCTTGCTCAACGATGTTGTTGAGATAACGGACAGGTCGACAACGGCAGCGCCGACCGAGTTCTCGACCACCCTTGAGTCGTCGATTGCTCTCGGATACGCGGGATTGCCATCTACGTTGATGACTCGTGGACGAGGATGGTTTGGTGACCGTAAGGCTTTCCGGAAGAAGCGCTTCGCAGCAGCGGCATCGCGCTAGGGAGAGAGCAGAAAATCAATCGTGTCGCCTGTCGAGTCCACCGCTCTATATAAATAGGTCCACTTGCCAGCAACGCGAAGGTAGGTCTCATCCACCCGCCACGATACGTTCGTGTTCCGCAGTTCGCCTCGACAACGCCAACTGAGTTCCGGAGCATAATACTGGATCCAGCGCCAAATCGTAACGTGATCTACATGCACATTCCGCTCTGCCATGATCTCCTCGAGATTGCGCAAGCTCAGCGCATATCGAAGATACCGTCGAACGCACAAGATGATGATTTCGGGTTCGAAATGTCGACCCTTGAACAGCGCTGGCCGGTCCCGTCGCATGAACGGCCAAGCCTATCAGACTCGTTCCGCCGGTTTCGCAACACTTCCTGTTACGTTGCCATCGGGTGATATCGTGCGAGGAGCCCCGGCAAACCCGGTATTCATGGCAACGGCGGCAAACTACAATCTGCAACTTAAACCATCTAAAGAACGCCGGTCGGTTCGACTCCCAATTAGCTTCCGCCAATGCTTGTAAGTCAACACAAAGACCGTCCCTATCGAGGCTTGCCGGCACGGCGGGAATCACTAGCATGTCGCATCCCCCGCGGACAACGAAGCTCTACGACCCGCCAACAGGATGACATTTCCCGCTACGCGGTCAAGCGGATTGCCACTTAGCGCTTTTCGGAAGCACGATCATTTGCCCATGCGCCACGCGATCCCGATGCGCCAGCTTTTTGAAGCGGCCCAGTGGGCAAAACTATTAATCTATAGATTGCGGATCGGTAAATCTTTCTGGCTATGAAGAATCTGGATTTGTTGCGTGCCGTTGCGGTCTTGTGCGTCTTTAGCCATCATCTGGTCGAGAGTCTTGGCCTTTACAATCCGGGAAGTCTGGGCCGATTCGGAGTCATTATTTTCTTCGTGCACACCAGTCTCGTCCTCATGGGGTCACTCGACAGGCTTGAAAAGTCACGTCTGACGAACAAATGGCGTTTGAGCGGAGCCTTCTATATTCGTCGGCTTTTCCGTATTTATCCCTTGGCTATGTTCATCGTCCTCCTAACTCCCTTATTTCATATCCCGGTAAGACCTCTTGACACGTATCATTGGGTTGGTACAAGGGCTTTCTTGTCTAACCTGGCGCTGACGGAGAATCTGACCTACAGCCCGGATGTGCTGGGCCCTCTCTGGAGTCTGCCTCTCGAAGTGCAGATGTACTGCATGCTGCCGCTGGCATACTTCGTCGTCAGAAAAGGGAAATACCGGAGTCTTGCGCTATGGATACTATCGCTTGTTCTGGCGCTGACCATACCGAGAATATCGGGAAGGTTCAGTGTGTTCAGTTTTGCTCCCTGCTTTACGTCGGGTATTGTGGCGTATGATCTGATGCGCCACTCGGGACGGAGAATGCCGGCGTGGACGTTTCCAATAGCAATTCTGGCGATTCTTATCGCGTTTGGACCGCTAGACAATATCGGCCTCAGCCTTCATGGAAAACTGCCCCGTGCATGGGGGCTTTCGCTAGCGTTGGCTCTTGTCATCTCTCGTGTCCAGGATGGGGCACTACTCGCCATACGGCCTGCGGCGCACTGGATTGCGGAACACTCTTATGGAATCTATCTCAGCCATATAGTCATATTCTGGTTGGCGCTCAATGTCATGAAGTTCTCGAACCCATGGCTGAAGTTTTTGATAATCGCCGCCGGATCGGTGGGCGTTCCCGCATTACTCTACGCCTTCATCGAGAAGCCTTTCATCACAGTTGGGGTCCGGATAGCAAAGCTGATGCGCCCGCCTTGCGTTGTTCCGAGCCCCACTAATGCACATGACCAGTTTGATGATCGACAAGAGGCAATTCGACACTGAAGGTTAGCTTAGTGCCACCCGTTTGCGACACAACCCTGTAGAGTAGTCTCAAAGGATACGGCAACGAGAAGGAGATTGAAATGGATCGACTAGACCAATTGAAGCAGAAATACCGAAGTGCCCTTGACGCAATGTCTCAGCAAGGCGTGCAAGTCTCGCAGATCGCCACTAAAGGCGACAAACTTTGGATACAAGGTTCGGCGCCTTCACAAGAGGTCAAGAACTCGGTGTGGAATGCGATTAAGGCGGTTGACAGCAGCTATTCGGATCTGGAGTGCGACATTACTGTAGGTTCTCCTGCTGCGTCGGGTGGTTTGCACGAAGCCTCCCCGCAATCATTAGCCGGAGGCCTGGCTCAGGCTTTCCGCTCGGATCAGACGCCCCCATTTCCTCAGATGCTGTCGAGCCTCTTTGCCAACTCAGACGGGCAGCAGAGAGCGGGACTACTGAATCAACTACTCGCTTCGGCGGGACCCGGAGTCCTCGCCTCGGCCTTGCCCTCTCTGGCCGGCATCCTGAAGGGTGGTACACAAGTCACTCCGGAACAGGCGCAGCGAATTCCATCAGAGTCGATCCAGAATCTAGCCGAGCATGCGGAGAAATCGAATCCGTCGATCATCGATCAGGTCAGCGGATTCTACTCCGAGCATCCAAAAGTCGTGCAGGCGCTTGGCGCTGGCGCGCTTGCCATGATCATGTCCCACATCAGCAAGAGGTGAGACCCACCTCGCGCCGGGCGGCAATCAGTTCGACGTACATTTGGTGAAGCCGGTCGCCTATAGAAGACCAGTCGTAATGTTTGGTCGCGAGGAGGCGGCCGGCCTCGGCCATGTTCCGCCAAAGGATCGGGTCGCGAGCCAATAGTTGCAGCGCATCGATTATCTGTTCCGTAGAATCGGCCAAAAAGATTTCACGACGATCCTGAGCAACGATGCCTTCCGCCCCGATAGTGGTTGATATCACTGGGACCCCCATGGCCATCGCTTCCAAAATCTTAAGGCGTGTCCCGCCACCTACTCGTAAAGGAACAATCACCGCCAGCGCGTTTGCATAAAATGGCCGCACATCGTCGACCGTGCCGGTCACTTCGATCTTGTCCGACGCAAGCATCTGTACTTCGCGCCCGGGAGATCGCCCGACGATGACGAATTTCAACGTTGGAAATTTCTTGGAAACTTCCGGCCAAACATTTTGTGCAAACCAGGTGACTGCGTCGGCGTTCGCATGGTAGTCCATCGAACCGACAAATAGCAAGGTGTTTCCCGGCGTATCCGGCAATGGCGAGGTGAAGGCGGCGCAGTTCACCCCATTTGGAATCACCGTCACTTTCGCTTCCGGATTGTGTTGCAGCAGCTTTGCCTTGTCGACTTCGCTTACCACTGTGTGGGCGTCACACACTCGCATCAGCCTGGCTTCCAACTTCAATAGCAGATTTGCCGTTCGGCGCGCAATCAGCCGCTTTGCGAAGTCAGCCGTCTCCGAAGAATAGCGGGCCATCAATTCAGAATCGATGTTGTGCCAGTCAAGGACTACCGCGGGACTGCCTGGAGCTTGCCGAATGATATTGAGATAGGAGAACAGGTTGCTGGTCTCCATCTGAACCGCGTCGAACTGATCGTGGCGGAGTGCCGCGGCGAGATGATCTGCCGCATCTTTGGACTGATAGTTCACGACCGTGACAGGCAATGGTCCCAGCACACCTCTGAGTACGGCGCCAGGAGTGTAGCTCCGCTGCTTTCGGGCGGTGAGAAACGCTTCGAAGAGAGACGCTTCCGCGGGTGCGGGGACTGAGTCGCCAGGTTGAAGAATCTGCAGAAGGGTAACTTTCGAGCGCTGGGCAAGGGCGGTCGCCAGATGCACGTTCCTAAGTCTGGAGCCGGAATTTACGGGCCAAAGCTGTTGCGGGCTAAAAAAAAGAATTCTCAAATGTGTATTCCGCGGGCTCAACCGAAAGGATGCTCAAGCGAAGGGCTCTGCGGAGTAAACAGCTCCCCTCCGTTCTCTGTGATGTGCATATCATCTTCCAGGCGCATCCCAAACTCGCCGCGGAGATAAATGCCCGGTTCGTCACTGAATGTCATGCCGGGCTGCAGCGGCAGTTTGTTACCGCGCACCAGGTAAGGCCACTCATGGCCATCCATGCCAATGCCGTGACCCACGCGATGAGTGAAGAAGTTGTACTCGGGGCCGTAGCCGGCGGCCGTAATCACGTTGCGGGCGGCTGCGTCGACAGTCTCGCACGCTGCGCCTGGCCGAGCGGCGTCAAGAGCGGCCTTTTGCGCATGATGGACAATCTCGAAGACTTTTTTCATTTTGTCGGTTGGCCTGCCAAGGACAAACGTGCGCGTAATATCCGAGCCGTAGCCTTCTACCAGACAGCCGTCGTCAATCATGACGATCGTGTCTTCGCGGATCGTCTGGGGCGTGATAGAACCATGAGGGTTCGCGCTGTATTCTCCGATTTCCACGCTCGCTTCGCCGCGGAAGCCGACGCGGCCATAGGCAGCGGAGACGAGCGCTGCCGCATCTGTCTGGGTCAGTCCAGGCCGCAAGGCCCGATATACCGCCTCGTAAACCTTCAATGTCGCCTGATTCGCGATCCGCATGAGCTCGATTTCGTGAGCGCTCTTGATCATGCGGCAGCCTGCGGTAACCGGCGTTGCGGAAGTGAGGCGCAGCCCGGGTGCGGCTTTGGCTATTTCATCGCTGAACACCCACGGAGTCCGTTCCTCGATGCCCAGCGTTCCGGTTACCTTCCCCAATGAGCGCAGACCGGCTGCCACTTGACGATAGGGACTTTCATCCTCCTGCCACGTGAGAACATCCGCACCCTCGAGCGGGCCTCGATTCAGTTGCTCGCGGGCGCGGTCCTCCTCAAACGACGGACATACGCAAAATGCCTTTCCCCGGGCTGGTATCACGGCTGCAAACAGCCGTTCACTCTCCCCCCACCGCATGCCGGTGAAATAGAGCATCGAAGTGCCGCCAGCCAGTAGAACGGCGTCTATTTTCGCCCCGTTCATCAACGCCTGTGCGCGGGCAATACGGGCACGGCGCTCCTCAACTGTTATTGGCTTCGCGAGCGTCCGCATCGATTGAAGTGCCAGGATGGATGGCGGCGACGCACTGTTTTCCCCGCCCTCCTGCTTCTGCGACGGCGAACCACGAAGCATCGTACAAAGGCTCGCTGCTCCAGCGGCCCTGAGTGCCGTACGCCGCGAGGTCTTAAAAGCCATTTGGTGAGCTCCTTCTTGCAAAATTAACCAACCGTCCCGGTTTTCAACTTGAGAGAATCCGGCACATTCCCCCACTCATTATCGACTGAACAAGTCAGGTCCAATGCCTGCGAACCATTTGACTGAACACACTGACACGTTCTTTAAATCGCCCGCCATCACAGCGAAGCTCGTTAACGGAAGCGAGCTGCTGAATCTGAACGAAATTCTTTCGGAACGAGCCGCGCTCTATGAGCAGCTTTGCGGCCCGTCCATCGCTTTGACGATGCGGCTCGCTAATAATCTCGATCCCGTCGTCGGTCGTCCGATCGACGTCGACAGGCTACTACTCAATCTTGTACTGAGTGCCAGATCGAGCATGCTGTTTGGCGGCCGTCTGGAGCTTGCGACCTCGAATGTATCGGGCGAGATCGGACCGCAGGAATGCTCCGTCCGACTCCAGCTCCAAATTCTGCGGAATTCGCCGGAAAATGAGCCGCCGGCGGATCAACCCGCTTATTGGGATCCGAAGCTCGCCCGTTGTCTCATGCAGTCCGTGGTCTCGGCTCATGGGGGGATGCTGACCGCCTGCCAGCACTCCGAGCTCGTTTCTACAACAGAAATCCTCTTGCCATCTTCGCGCGATCGCGAATAAAGGCAACCGCAAATACCCGCAGCTTGTCTACCTCAAGTCTGATCCGGAACGACGACGGCCTTTCGCTTGGAGATCTTCTGAATCATTTCTTCGCCTAATGCGAGATGCTGGTTCACCAACCGAGAGGGTGTATGCGCCAGCCACTCGGCGAGAGAAATGTCCTCATAGTTGGGCGTGGGGAACACTTCCAGGAACACCAGATCCGCGTCCCCGGTATTTTCAATGTAATGAGGAGCGGATTTCCCGATGTAGCCGACATCGCCTTCTTCAAAATCCATGGTTCTCGCACGGCCGCCGGCAGCAAATACGGTCATGCGTCCCTTTCCGCTCACATAGTATTGCCACTCATCTTCGTTCGGGTGCCAGTGCAGCTCACGCAAACCGCCTGGCCTCAGCTTTACGATTGCTGCCGCAATATTGGTTGCCGGCCAGATTTTTTGGTCAACAATCTTCACCTCACCGCCCTTGGTAATCCGGTTAGGCTTGATCCGGCTGGGATGAAAATCAAAGCTATGGGGCACCACCCCAGTTTCGGCTTCGGCTTCTCGTTTCTCTTCCTCAAGCGTTCGGGGCAAGTCGCGCTTAAAAATAAACAGCTCCTTTTTCGGAACGTTCGCGAAGGTTGATTCGGGCACATTGAAGTTTTTTGACAGGACCTCGGGTGGGGTGTGCGCAAGCCAGTCTGTCAGAAGAAACGTTTCAAACTCATTAAAATTGCCATCGTCAAATACCAGCAGGAACCGGCATCCATCAGGTTCCAAGCCTTGAATCGAATGCGGTATGCCGCCGGGGAAAATCCACAAGTCTCCCTCGCCAACGTCACTCACGTGGCTGCGGCCCTGTTGATTCACCGCCGTGATGCGCGCGTTGCCGTACAGCATGAACGCCCATTCCGCACCCACATGCCAGTGCAGTTCTCTTATGCCGCCGGAAACCAGTCGCATTTGAACGCCCGCCATCTTTTTCGAGGCGGGCAAATCGCGGACCGTCACCTGGCGTGTCCAGCCACCATCTTCCAGGCGTTTGTGTGACAGCGAGAACGAATACTTGAAAGGCGGCTGACCGCCCGCATCAGTCGCCGGAGGCCAAACGGAGCTTGGATTTTCCGTGTCTGCCGCGACGTTATTAGGTCCCGGCTGCGACTCGTTGGGCAAGTGATGATCCTGCGACCGGACGGGCTTTTCCTCTTGACCCGCCGCACGTACGGCTCCAGCCGCAGTCAGAGCGGCAGCCCCTGCATGAATAAGTTCCCTTCGCGAGAAATCTTCGGTTTTTTTCGGATGTTTGTTAGCGGTACGGCCCATAGATATCTGCCGTCAATTGTAAACATGCTCCTTGCCGCCAAGAAATAGAGCCTTGACAGGACAAGTCTACATATGTAGAATTCAAGCAAGTGAAATCGCGACTCTCTCCCCAGACTCTTGAAGTTCTCGGCGCCCTGCTGCATGAGCCAGGGGAATGGAAATACGGATACGACATCAGCCGGAACACCGGACTCAAGTCGGGTACCCTCTACCCCATACTGATCCGGCTGGCGGAGCGAAAGCTGCTCGAGACTTCTTGGGAGGCCGTCGAAACGGGCAAACCACCACGGCACCTGTACCGGTTCACGGCAGAGGGATTGCAATTCGCACGTGAGCACCGTCCGCTTCGTGCGGCATCGCGTTTGAGGCATGCTGTTTTGAACGGAGCGGAGGGCTGATGTCCGTACTTCGACGCCTCGCGATCAAGGTATCGGACGCAGCTTCGCGTCACTGTCCCTGCGACAGCAAGAGTTGGGCAAATGCCGCCCGCCGCGAACTGGATTTCATCGAAGCTGATCGGCAGGCACTCTGGTGGGCGCTCGGAGGGGTGACAGCGATCTCCAAACATTGCGCGCTCCAGGTGCAGAGAAGAATATTTTCGACTAATAAGGAGGAGCGAACGATGAAGGAAACGGCGAAAAATGTCTCTTGGATGCTGCTGGGAGTAACGATGGCAGCCATGCTGGCTATAGCCGCATACGGTCTTATGCGTCTGTTGTTTTATTTTTTCCCTCGGCTCGAGCTCCAGCAAGTGCCGTGGCCGGCTTGGTTGACTGTTATCGCCTTGCCGGAGATCGCTTTTGTATTCGGAACCATTAAACTCTGGAAAAAGCGAAGACCGATGGCTCTTGGCATTCTCGTTTCCGCAGTCATCCTCGGAACACATTTCGCGATGCATATCGCCAGTCACTGGCAAGGCTAACGAGGAGGCGAGCTTGGCATCAGCAGTACAGCCCTTTGGTTACTTGCGCCCGGGATTGACATCCGTCACCCCGTATATCGTGATCCGGGACGCGTCGGGATTTATTAACTTCCTGAAGACTGCATTCAGAGGCACGGAACGTTTGCGTATTCCGGCTTCGGAGAGCTTGATCGCGCACGCTGAGGTGGCGATCGGTAACGGCGTTGTTGAACTAAGCGACACGACTGATTTGTACCCGGTTGCACCTTGTGCCATCCACCTTTACTTAGACGATCCCGACGTCGCGTATACACGCGCGCTCGAAGCCGGTGCCGAGTCACTCTATCCTGTAGCGGATCAGGAATGGGGCGACCGGCAGGGAGCAGTGAAGGACCAGTTCGGCAATCACTGGTATATTGCGACGCCCAACGGGTGGACGCCCGGACCGGAAGGCATCCGAAATGTGCAACCGTATCTCCACCTGAATGACGCTCGCAGCATAGTTCCATTTCTCGAGCAGACCTTCGAGGCGACGACTGAGGGCATGGCCCAGTCGCCGGAAGGTGCGGTGCTCCACGCTACGATTCGCATCGGTAACGCCACGCTTGAGATTGATGAGGCACACGGCGACTTTCAGCCGATGCCCTGCAACCTCCATGTGTACGTCCCGGATACAGACGCGGCGTACTCGCGAGCGCTGCAGCTTAGGGCCAAGCCGATAGAGCCTCCCCAGGACAAAATGTACGGGGACCGCGCAGCCATTGTCAAAGATAGCTGGGGCAATACCTGGTTTATTGCAACCCAGCTGGCCAGATAACAACTGAGTCACTTAGGTCGCCAGGCTGGCCGTTCCCTTCGCAAAGCGCTCGGCCAGCATATCTAGTACCCACGTCCATCCTTGCTTGTGCTGGCGTCCCATTTCGTCGTCAGGCACTCCAGAATGACGCAAAGTGACCTCTGTCTGGTCGCCGCGCGGCTCGAATGTGACGGCTTACGATCGATTCCAACCCCTTCGTCGCTTCAGACATCCACGTGTGCTCGACGGCCCGCGGGCGATCGATCCGCACAAACCGCCCGTAATGCGGCCATATGCGTCCTTCGTGTTTCACTGCTAAATAGAACAAACCATCCGTGACCGCGCTCAGGATGACGCGGTGTGACCCGAACCACGGGCCTCCTGGACTCTTTGCGTCAATCCAAACGTCGAACACCTCTCCAGCAGTCGCGGGAACGGTACGGGTAACGGTAACTTCCGTGAGCTTCATTTTGTTCTCTCCCAGGTTGTCGTTGACAAGAACATCATAGGAGAGAACTTCGACATTTGGCCACTTCTGAATTAAGCTAGATACATGGCTCTCCCGGCCAGCAATCGTCCCTCCTTATTCGGCTCTGACTAACGCCGTTTAACCGCGGCCGTTTCCCACCTGTCTGTTTGAATCTTTGAGGATAAATGTATGCTGACGGAGACCACTCCCAACCTCCTGCTCCCGAATCTTGTCACTGCCCTACCCGGTCCGAAGGCTCAGGAAATCATCCGGCGCGATCAGGCGGTGCTCTCGACCTCGTACACGCGCTGCTATCCACTTGTAATGAAACGCGGAAACGGGGCAGTGGTCGAGGATGTCGATGGCAATCAGTTTCTCGACTTCGCGGCCGGAATCGCCGTGACCGCGACCGGCCATTCTCACCCTCGCGTGGTAAAGGCTATTCAGGACCAGGCAGGCGAGTTCCTTCACATGTCCGGAACCGACTTCTATTACGAGGGGATGGTGCGTCTCGCCGAGCGTTTGGCAGCCCTCACGCCCGGCGGAGTGCCACGTCGCGTGTACTTCGGGAATTCAGGCGCGGAGGCGGTGGAAGCTGCCATTAAACTCGCGCGTTATCACACCGGACGCGACAAGTTCGTCGCCTTTTTCGGGGCCTTTCATGGGCGGACCATGGGCGCGCTCTCGCTTACCGGAAGCAAGGTAACGCAGCGACGCGGGTTTCACCCGCCGTTACCGGTTCACCACATTCCGTACCCCAATTCGTATCGCCGGCCCTCCGGTTCCTCCGAAGCCCGGCATGCTCTCGATTGCGTACGAGTGCTCGAAGAGCAACTCTTCAAAACTATCCTGCCCGCCGAAGAAGTGGCCGCAATCATCGTGGAACCGGTTCAGGGTGAAGGCGGGTATTTAGTTCCGCCCAAGGAGTTTCACCAGGAATTACGGCGCATTGCCGATAAGTACGGCATCCTGCTGATACACGATGAAGTACAGTGCGGCATGGGGCGCACAGGCCGCCTGTTTGCCTCAGAACATTTCGGCGTAGCACCCGATATCGTTACCCTTGCGAAGGGCATTGCCAGCGGCATGCCGCTCTCGGCTACGATCGCGCGCGCCGATATCATGAACTGGCCCCCCGGCGCCCACGGGTCGACCTTTGGCGGAAACCCTGTGTCCATCGCGTCGGCCCTTGCGACTCTCGATCTGTTAGAAGAGAGTCTCGTCTCGAACTCCGAGCAGATCGGGTCTTACATCCTGAAGCGGGCGTCTCGCTGGCCCGAACGCTACCGCCACGTAGGCGACGTGCGAGGGCTGGGCCTGATGATCGGAATCGAGCTCGTACTTGACCAGGAAACCAAGGAGCGCGCTCCCGAGCTGCGTGACCGGCTGGAATTTATGGCTTTCGAAAAGGGGCTGTTGGTACTGGGTGCCGGGCCAAACAGCATACGGCTCTGCCCTCCCCTGATCATCAACCGCGAACAGGCGGAGTACGCGCTCGATACACTGGAGCAGTGTCTGCAGGCGTTGGAACGCTAGGAGCAAAGACGCCGGCCGAGCTTGACGTACCGCCCGAATCTGCGGCCCATGCGCTTCTGCCGATTCTCGATGTCGGCTGCGGGATTAACAAGTATCCGGGCTCGATAGGGATTGACCGCAATCCGAGTACCCGCGCAGACGTCATCGGAGATCTCGACCATTACCCGCTTCCCTTTGCTGACAACTCTTTTCGGGAGGTCCGTGCGATTCACGTGATAGAACACGTTTCTGACGTGATCCGCACGATGGAGGAATTCCACAGGCTGCTGACGCCGGAAGGCCGCGCGGTCATCGTGACACCTCACTACACGGATTTCAGCTCCTTTTGCGATCCGACGCACCGCTGGCATCTCAACAGCTTCTCGTTTCGTTACTTCGGCGAGGATCATGGCGGCTACAGCTACTACTCCCACGCAAGATTCAAAGAGATTTTTGTCCACGTTCGGCTACTTGCACTCTGGAAATATACAGGATTCGAATTCCTGGTGAATCGCTCCCGGAGATTCCGGCGGTTCTGGGAGTTCTACCTCTGCTATCTGATTCGGGGCAAGGTGATCGAATGGCATCTGGCAGCAGTCAAGGACATTGGGGGAGCTGGGCAGCTCACAGCCGCCAGGGATTCTGGAGGCTGAGCGACTGCGTTCGCCAGTTTCAGGAGCGCCGGCTTCTGTCCCATCAGGCAGCGCTCGGCCGGAAAGGCGAGGACCTGGCGCACCGTTATTTGCGAAGTTCCGGTTATAAAGTAGTCGCGAGAAACTACCGGCCTGGCGAAGACTCCGAGATCGATATTGTGGCGCGCCGCGGAGGCAAGCTCGTGTTTGTCGAAGTAAAGTCGCGAGCTTCTTCCGAATACGGCAGTCCGGATCGCGCCATTGACCGCGAGAAACAGCGGCACATCATTCGCGCGGCACGCAGCTTTGTCACCCGATCCGGGGATTCCTGGAACACGGTACGCTTTGACACTGTAGCCATCGTATTCACGAATCCTCCGGTGATTTCACACTACACGGACGTCTTCTTCGAAGGCCGAGCGCTCGGCGAAGCTGCCAGTGCGGAAGCGCCATCCGTGGCCTGAAACGCTTAACGCTTAGCAACAGATCGACGAGAAGCCGCATTAACCGGCTCCGCCACCAGCTCCTCGATATGCTGACGGATCGTGTTGTCATTCATCAGCTTGTTGTATTCATCGCTGCTGGCGGCAGGTGTCTGGTAGCGTATAACCCCTTTTCGATCGATCAGCACCAACTGCGGCACCACCATTCGGTCCATGATGCTGAAACCCATGAAGCTCATCATTGGGTCGCGCCCGATAAAACCGACCGGGAAGCCGACCTGGAAACTGTTTGCGAATGTCTCAGTCATCAGGCTCGCCTGGTCGGGCTTTCTGCCCTCATCGAGCGCATTGATCGCCAAGTCGATCGCCTGAAATCCTCGCGGCCCGTACTGCATTTGAAAGCCTGTCATCACGCGCGAGGCGGCCTGGCAGTGAGGACACGTGGTGAGGATAAACTCGAGTGCGACAACCTTTCCCCGATACTGGCTCAGGAGCTTTTCACCCTGGCCCGGTAGCGTAAACGCCAGCTCTGGCGCCTTCCGGGAAGTGCTTGTATCTGCAAGCAAGCAGAGAGACACAAGGGCAAGCGCCGCAACAGAACCGATAAATTTCACTAGTAATGCTCCAATTCTCCAGTTTACTGTGATCCTGACTCATCATTTCATCCGTTCCGCGTAGAGCGCTTGCGCATTGTCATGCAGGTAGCCGTGCGCGACCTTCAGGGCCTGTTCCCGCGTGAAGGCTTTTTCCGCGACCAGTTCCGCCAAGGCCGCCGCCAGCGCCTGGCGCGCCGAGTGAACCGCCATCCAGAACGATTCCTCGGCTCCAAGAGCCTCGCTAAACGGGAAGGCGTCACCGCCGTAAATCACTTTCTCTGGATAGAGAGACAGCCAATACTTCAAAATATTCTTGAACTCTGATGGATACAGCACGAGTTCAACGAAGGAACTGTCGACGTAAACGTTCTTGCGCGCGGCCAGCCAAATTATCTCGCGATCGTACGGGAAGCCACCGTGCAGCAGGACGAAGCGGATGTTGTCGTAACGAGGGTCACGCAGGACATTTTCGAGGTTCAACACATTACCGTTTCGCAGGCTGAAGTAGTCACCGATCCCGACGGCAGTGTGGAAATGAACGGCCAATCGCAGGCGTCCTGCCTCACGAATCAAATGGCGGAACACAAAGTCCTGAAAGAGCGTGTACTCTTCGGGCGAGGGCACGCCGCCGCCCCGATACTTGTCGTAAACGGTTGCCGCCTGAACCTCCGCCGGGTCCGAGAAATACAGTGAGCGAAAGTAAGCGGCCTCAAACTTGATCGCGATTCCTCCAGCCGCTGCGTTCTCCTCCATAACACGGGTAACGAAGGACAGATAATCGCGCAACGAGTCCGGCAGCCGAGAAAGGCTTGCCTGCTTCATCTCTCGCTGCAGCTTCTTTTCCTGCATCGGAATGTAAGTCCGCTCGTCGACATTGCGATCGCGAATCGCGCGGTTGTCGAACGGGAACAAGAACGAATCGACAAAGAATGCCCACAAGAACCTCTTGCGGTCGAGATAGTCCGGCATAGCGACACGATTCGCGATCACCGTTTCGATACCCAGGCGGTCGAGAATACGATCGAAATACTGAATCCCTTCTTCCGTGCTCTTAAGCTCCTTTTTCTTGTCGATCAACCAGCGCGCGTGCTCAGGCGAATTGTCGTCGTATGGGTATTGGAACAGCGCTTTCGATGCCGCGATCAGCTCCGGATTATCCGCCCGGAGCCGCAAGGCGGAACTGCCTGGCGGCGAGGTCATCGCGTCCACATCGGGATCGTCGGCGTAGCCCGGATGCGAATGATCGTCAAAGATCGGAATCTTCTCGATCTGAGCGAGCAGGTCGCGAAAAATGGCCGCGAGGTTTCCAGACGGCAAGGCATCTGCCTGGGCGAGAAGGGGCAAGGCAGAAGAAAACAGCGCGCAGGTGACAGCCCATTTCTTCATCAGAATGAATACTTCGCTGAAAATTGCACCAGGCGCGGCGTTCCCACCGTGCTGGTGATCTGACCGAAGTTCGAGGGACTTTCGATATCGAGAAATCCAGGGTTCGCGAAATTCGGGTGATTGAACAAGTTGAAGAAATCCGCGGTAAACCGCAATGCCTGATGCTCGGTAATCGCAAACGACTTACCTGCCGAGAAGTCCCAATTTTGCTGGAACGGGCCGCGGAATGTATTGCGGCCGAGGTTGCCGAAGCCTGTAGAACCGTCCAGTCCGATGGCTTCGGCCGGGGTGAAGGCGTTGATGTTAACGTAATCGCTTAAGCGGGTGGTCACCGAACCGCTCGTCATCGGGTCAACGCTCATAACGAAGTTCGGCGTCGTAGGCGTGCCGGTACCGAGCAGCCCATAGGCGCCCGCGGCTGCGGAATCCAACACAGTAAAAGGCGATCCGGATTGAAAAGTCGTAATGCCGCTGATGTGCCAGCCTCCCAATAGAGCGTGTTTGAATCCGGCCGCCTGGCGGAATAGCGGCAGCTCCCAGGTGTAATTAAAGATCAGGCGATGAGTGCGGTCAAAATCGGCCGGCCCGCGTGAATCCTGTAATGAAGTCTGATTGTTCACCGCGGAATTTAAAGATGTGTTCCCGGTGGAAGTCTCATCGATCGCTTTCGAGAAGGTGTAGGCCACCTGGAAATGCAGCCCATGCGCAAATCGGTGCGAGAGGGTTGCCTGTAACGAATTGTAGACGGAGTTAGCGTCGTTCGCGAAGATCTGAAAGCCGGACACACCGAGGCCCGGGTAAAGGGCTCGAGCGTTGACGTTCGCCGCGGTGTTCTGGTTGATTGTGTAGCTGACGCCGTCTACGGCAGTGAGCGTCACCGGATTCAAGCGTACATCGATGGCTTGATTTGCGTCGCGAGTTTCGCGCAAATGCGTTCCCTTGGTACCGACATAACCGGCCTCGAGAACCCAGCCCTGGCCCAAGCTCTGCTGGATGGTCAAGTTCCACTGTTGCGTGCTGGGATTGACGTAACGCGTGGGGACCTCAAGAGGCAAATAGACTTCGCTATTGCCCGAGTAAACGGGCGTCTGCGTCGTGTCGCGGGTCGGGTTGCCGCTTCCGTCCACAAATCCCTGCAGCCTCGAATAGATCGGAACATAAGCCGGGTCGATGACTCCTCCTTTAGGAATCGATGTCGAAAAAATCGTTGCCATCGTGCCCGGCGATCCAGCCGCACTCGTGATCGGTAGAAAGGGTGTTACGAAAGAAAGCTGATCGACCGCTCCGACATCTTCGCGAACATAGTAAATACCGTACCCGCCGCGTATCGAAGTCGTAGTCTTGCCGAAAGGACTGTACGCGAATCCGAAGCGCGGCCCCCAATTCGAGGCGTAATCGTTGTTGAAGGTCGTGTTGCTCCGCGTGCCCGTCAGGCCTTGCACATTGAGTTTGTTTACGCATTCCGGATACACGAACGGATTCTCATTCGCGAAGGCAAGCGAGGGAATTGTGTTTCCGATGTGGCAAAGATCGTCAGTCACGGCACCGTTGAATTCCCACCGCACGCCCAGGTTCAGCGTGAGATTCTGGCGGACCTTGTAATCGTCCTGCACGAAGAGTGACGTATCGGCAATCCGGTACTCGTGGTTCGAAACGCCGCTTCCGCCGTAGCTAAACGCTGGAGCGCCAACCAGGAACTGCTGGAAATCCGAGCAACCCAGCGTGCAGGGCGCACCGGCTGTGCCGGGACTGAAGAACAGCTGACCATTGAACACCTGCGGGAAATCTTTATCCAGCATGACGCGATCGAATTCACCGCCGAATCGCACCAGGTGCTTCCCGTTCGACCAGCTGGTGGTGTTGAGGAGGATGAAGTTGTTCTGGTCGCCCGTAATGTTAGCGGCCGGGGTCGGCCCGATTTGAAAGCCGGAGCTGTTCAGGGTGAATTTGTAAATCAGGTTGTCGACATTCGTATTCGGGCGCTCGATCCCGAGATCATCGGTGGTCACGATCGGAGTATTGACGTACTGATTGTTGATCCGTACAAAGCCGAAACGGAATTCGTTCACCCACGAAGGAGAGAAGGTGTGCGTCTCGGTAACGTTCAGGAAACGATCCCGCACCGGCAGGTCATAAGGAAAATTCAAGTCAGTAGGCGAGATGCTACCTCCGAACGAGGCTTGCAACCCACCAGCTCCGAAGGGCAGCACAGACTCAAAATTCGAAAAGAAGAAGCGTATGGCAAGCTTGTCCTTCGGTCCGATCTCCTTGTCATAGTTTGCGGTGAACTGATCATCGTTGTACTTGCCGGCGCGGCTGTAATTGAAGCGCGCGGTCCCGCCCGTAGCTCCGGCGAGGCTGGGGATCAGATATCCTCCGGGACTTGACCCAAACTGGTTGCTCTGCAAATTGAGGAGCTTCAGCGCGACCGGATCGATGTCGCCCGCATAGGCCTGACTCCCGAAGAATGCATTCGCGAGCGAGGCCGCCGAGCGGTCCACGGGCAAGACCGGAAGCGAAGTACCGATGATTGTGCCGGAGGAAAGACCGCTGAGTTGCCGCGTGCCCTGGTAGTTCACGAAAAAATAGCCCCACTTGCCTTTTGGCAGGACGGGTCCGCCGAGACTACCGCCGAAAATGTTTTGCTTGACGGTCGGCCGCGGATTCCCCTCCCCGTTAAGAAAGAACTCGTTCGCGTTCAGATCGTCGTTGCGAAAGAATTCGAAGATGTCGCCGTGAATCTGGTTGGTCCCGCTCTTCAAGACTGCGTTGATGTTACCGCCGCCATTTCTACCTTGTGAAGCGTCGTAGAGGCTTGTCTGAACCTTAAACTCCTGCACCACATCGGGGCTCGGCAAGGGTGTGTTCGTCAATTCCGCCACGTTGTAGTCGCTGGCCGTGATGCCCTCGATCTGATAGTTGTTGTTGTCTTCACGCTGGCCGTTAACATCGATGCGCGTGTCGCCCCTGCCGAGCGACGCGGAGGCGTTCAGGTTGGAAGAGCTGCCGGAAGAGAGAGTCAACAGCTGCTGAAAGTTTTGCGTGGCGAGCGGAAGCGCGCCAATGGTCTGGCTGGAAAGAGATTGCCCGGTAACGGCATTCGATGTCTCCACGTTGGCGATCTGCGCCTGCACATTCACTTGCGTGGCAACCGCCTGGGGTTGAAGAATCGCAGTCAGCCGAGTCGTCTCGGTAACGCGTACGTCCACCGAAGACAACCGCGTCTCCCCAAAACCGGGTGCGGCGATCACTATGGTGTAAGCCCCGACGGGCAGAAGCGGCGCCGTAAACGTGCCACCGGAATCCGTTTCGAGAGTGCGGACGATTCCCGTCGATCCTGAGATCTCAACTTTGGCTTTGGGAATGAATGCAGAGCTCTGGTCCTGCACGGTGCCCGAGATCGCTCCGGTTGCACCTCCCTGCCCCCAAGCCAAATTTACAAGAGACAAAGCGGTGGAAAGAAATAAGAAAAGACGTATGAACATGCGGCTCCCGACTGCCCACTCACAACAGAGTAAGCGGCGTTTGCATGACGTTATGGACGCTAGTATAGCGGCCAGATCTGTGGAGACGGAGTTCGAGTGCTGCAACCGACTTCCTTGTTCAGATTTTGAAGAACGGAGCTACATCAGGCAGCGGTTTGGAGTAATTTGAGGAGCTCGGATGCGCTCAAACCGAGGTTGGCCTGTGCGGCAGCGAACATTTCGGTGACGGTTGGCGGCGTGGCTTCGCGATTTTGCGGAACGAAGCGAGTTTGAGTCTTCGGCTCGCTGAGAACCGCGGCCTCATCCCGCGCGGGGCGCACGGCGCTTGCGGAAACTGCAGAAGATTGAGAAACAAAGCCACGAGCCTTCTTGGTTTCCTGTAAAGTCTTGAGGGTCTTATGGAAGGAGCGCTCAGCAGAAGTGAGGGTACGATGGAAGAGAGCGGCCATCCCGTGGTCAATCATCCAGAGGACACGGCTGACGTCGGCGTCCAATCCGCCGTCTTCGCCGCGGCCCTGTTCGGCCCACATGTGAGTTTCGAGATACCGGTAGCGGTTGATGCGCCAGTAGTGATGAGCCAGTTCGTCGACCAGGATTTCTTCCGTCGGGGAGGCGGGCTGGTGTTCAGCGCGGAGGTCTGCGCGGAGGGCATCCAGGTCTTCGGGATTCTCACCGGGGATGCAGGCGGACTTCGAGTAGAGCCCATGCTTGAATGCGTTTTTTGAGGACGCGGCTTTACCTTCGACGGTCTTGGGACCGGTGGACTTTTTGGCGTTGGCGCGATTGATTTCGGCGCGGGTGCGTTTGGCAGACATTTGTTACACTCCTCGCCTGGACGGTAGCGGATGGCAGTTCGCGGCGGCCGCTGTTTTCGCCTTAAAGTGTTGAGTAGTCTGGGTCGAACGAAATGTGACAGTGCCGTGACTCATGGCCGCGCTTGGGCGCGGCCACAACGCGGATGAAAAAGCCGATTCCGGGAGGCTTCGACGTTGTCGATACGAGCTGAGGAGCGAATTCAACAAGTTATTTGTAAAAACCAAGACTGGAGCTTGCACCGCGCACTCTTTGATGAAGTTGCGACTGTCAGATGACCTTCGCAAAATTCTCAACTTCCGTGTGGCGCGTAATACTGGCGCTATCCGGAAATTTCGCCGGACCCCCGTAAATCTTTGCCAACGCGCATGTTGATCTGCCCAGGATTTCGAATCCTTTGGTGATAGCCCATCGGGCGGAAGGTTCTAACACCAATCGCAAACTTGACACGCAGTCCTCGCAGCGGCCATAATTCCTATAGCTATCTATAGATGAATGCCTCCTGGTAAAAACGACATTCTCCAAGGCACGCTGGCCCTGCTAGTCCTGAAAACCCTTCAGCACGGACCGATGCACGGCTGGGGAATCACTCTGCACATTCAGCAAATTTCCAACGAAGTCTTGCGCGTGGAAGAGGGCTCGCTTTACCCGGCTCTTCACCGGATGGAGCAGGACGGATGGATCGCGGCCGAGTGGGGCGTTTCGGAGAACAACCGGCGAGCGCGCTATTACCGTTTGACGGCAACGGGCCGAAAACAACTCGCCAAAGAAGAACAAAGCTGGCAGGAACTGACTGGTGCCGTGGCGCTGGTACTGAACTTCGGTGCCAAAGCCTGAAAGGGGTGCGCCGTGGGACTAATTCGTCGAGTTCGAGGGTTGTTTCACCGCGACAAACTAGCGTCGGAGCTAGATGAGGAGTTGCGGTATCACTTGGCGATGCGTGAAGAGGTGAACAGACGTGCGGGGATGCCGCAATCGGAAGCGCGCTTAACCGCCCAACGAAGCTTCGGAAACCTAACTCTGCTAAAGGAAAGTACGCGCGAGGCAGACTTGCTCGTATTTCTCGAGACGGTGCTGAAAGATATTCATTTTGCCGCTCGTATGCTGGCGAAACATCCTGGTTTTACCACGCTGGCAGTGGTGGCGTTGGCAGTGGGCATCGGCGTGAATACCGCCGTGTTCACAGCTTGCAAAACGGCTCTTTTGCAGCCTCTCGATGCCAAAGACCCGGCACAACTCGTGAACGTCTATCGCACGACGGACCAGGAGCGCTATGTTCCGACCTTCAGCCATCCGGATTTTGAGTTTTACCGTGACCTTAACCGCGTGTTTTCCGGCCTGGTCGCCACCACAGGCGGACAACTCATAATGACCGGCGGCCCGCGCTCCGCGAACTCCGCAAATTCAACAAGTGGGGGGCTCGCGCAGGCTTTCGGCTTTCGACTTCCCAGCATTATGCGTGGCAGCTCTCAACCTGTAAGCTTTGCCGGGGTCTCTGAAAATTATTTTGCCGTGCTCGGGGTCAAGGCCGTTCGCGGCCGCGTATTTCTGCCGCAGGATAATCAGGATCTGGATGCCCATCCGGCTATCCTGATCAGCGAAAACTTCTGGCAGCGCCGCTTCGCAGGCGATCCCTCGATTCTAGGCAAGAGTGTGAAGCTGAACGGCGTACCATTCACGATCATCGGAATCACGCCGCATGATTTTGTGGGGACAATCATAAACGTTCCCAACATTTGGCTTCCTATGCGGCTTTTGCCGCTCGCGTCCAAAAATTCCACGATCCTGCACGATCGCGAAGACGCCTTTTGCGCGCTGTATGGCCGCCTGCTGCCTGGCGTCTCGCTGCAGCAAGCTCAGGCTGAGATGACCTTGCTGGCAGGCCGCGTGCGGACTCTCCATGCGCCACGTTCGGAAGGCAGCAAGACCGCCACGATCAGCCTGACACCTGGATCTCACATCGGGCCGGTCCACCTGCGCAACGACCCAGGATTGGCGTTCGCTCTTCTACTGATTCTCGGCGCCGTCGGCCTCGTCTTGCTGATTGCGTGCGCCAATGTTGCCAGCCTGCAGCTAGCCCGCTCCGCGGCGCGACAGAAAGAGATTGGAATACGGCTGTCGATTGGCGCCGGCCGCTTTCGCATCGTCCGTCAATTGCTGACCGAAAGTGCGCTGTTGGGGCTGATTGCCGGTGGCGCATCTCTTTTGATGACCTGGTGGGTACTACGCTTACTCATGGTGCAAATCGCGGCCAGCCTGCCGCTAGAATGGGGCTCTCTCGCCTTGCACGTTGAGCCCGATCTGCACGTGTTTGTCTACGTGTTCGACCTTTCATTGGTCGCTAGCGTATTGTTTGGCCTCGCGCCTGCGCTCCAAGCGTCCCATCCTAGCCTTTCCTCCGCGTTGAAGGAGGACAGTAGAGGACTGGCGCTGCACATCTCCAATTCTCGTTTGCGCGATCTGCTTATCGGCGCCCAAGCCGCCGCCTGCCTTTTCCTGCTCATCGGCGCTGGTCTGCTGATTCGCGGATCTATTCGCTCCATGGCTCTTACTCCGGGCTATGAAACCAAACGCGTGATGGCTCTCGATCTGAACTTCCCGCCAAGCCTCGGCTACAAGCACGCGAAACAGCTTGCTGATGTAAGTGAGGTGCTCGGTCGGATCAGAAACGTGCCCGGCGTTAGTTCTGTGACCGTAGGCCTTCCTCCCGACGGTGGCGGACTCCGGACTGCAGCCGTCGGCTTGAACGGCGTAAAACCATCGACAGATAAAACGGCGCGTACCGTCTTTTACTCGTACATTGCATCCAATTATTTTGAGTGCCTCCGCATCCCGCTCATCGCCGGCCACACTTTTCCTGGGGCGTCTGCCGCGCCGGAACCAACTGTGATCCTGAGTGAATCGGCGGCCGCAGAGTTCTGGCCCGGAGAGAATCCACTTGGAAAAAGAGTGGCTCTTGATGCTTCGAACCAATTCCACACTAAGGAACAGCTGATTCCTCGAGGGCTCTCCTATGAAGTCATCGCTGTAGCAAAAGATACCCGTGCCATCACACCCCAAGGCGACGATAACCGGAAAGCGTATCTATTGTTGCCCGCGGATCGGATCGATGAAGCGCCTTTGCTTGTCCGGTTCAGCGGCGATCCGAAAGCGATGCTCTTTGAACTTGGCAAACAACTGCACGCGGTAGACCCGAACCTGGTCGTCTATACAAGCACGCTCGAGGATCTGCTCACAGCTACTCCCAGATTTGTGATTACCCGGTTATCCGCTATCTTCGCCTCGATCATAGGTGGACTTGGTTTAATGCTGGCATGCGTCGGGATATACGGTACGGTCAGCTACGCGGTAGCCCGCCGCACACGCGAGGTAGGAATTCGCATGGCCCTCGGTGCGCGCAAAGGTGATGTGTTGCGGCTAATGGTGGTCGAAAGCGGGCGTCCTGTCGCCCTGGGGTTGATCGTGGGCGTTGTGGCCGCTGCGGGTGCCTCTCGCCTGATCCGATCTCTGCTCTTCGGCCTCGATTCACTCGATCCAGTTTCTTTCCTCGGCGTGGGATCTCTGTTCCTGTTGATCGCGCTCCTTGCCGCCTATCTGCCCGCGCGGCGAGCAGCGCATGTTGATCCCATGCTCGCGTTGCGCTGCGAATAATTGATCTGCCTTGCGTGTTTTGCTCAGGTCGGTCGGCGCATAACACAGCTTGGAGCGGGTGAATTTCACGCGGCCGGGCGGTCGGCAAACAGGAACTTGGGCTACACTGGCCGGGCTGATAGATGGACGACGTCCAATTGACGGGTTGCCCATATTTAGCGGCCAATCACACAAACTGGGGACTTCGATGATCTACGCAGCAGCCGTTTTCTTTTCGTTCGAAACTGGCATTTGCGGAGGGTGAAGGGCCGCTAGCAGATCGAACCTTGGCGGGAACGATCAGTAGCTGCCTTTCACGCCAGCCTGATTCTCGTTATCGCATTGCCGGAAGCGGAAGACAACAGCGATCCGGGGTAGTTCCGTTGA
>CAVWRP010000007.1:0-114493 GCA_963757345.1 Terriglobia bacterium
CGCCTACGTGGAACGACTGATTGGAACGATACGCCGCGAGTGCCTCGATCACGTCATCGTGTTCAACGAAAACTGTCTGCGCCGGCATCTTCGATCGTTCACCGACTACTATCATCGGAGCCGAACCCATTTGAGCTTAGGTAAGGATGCGCCCGAACCGCGGCCCATTCAGCCACGGAACTCAGGACAGATCATCGCCATTCCCGAAGTCGGCGGTCTGCATCATCGCTACGAACGCCGCGCAGCCTAAACCGCTTATTCCCTAATCAACCTTTATTGACATCATCCATTCAGCAGGCGGCAGCGGCGGGCGCAGAAATCGGCCGGCAAAGTTTCGCAAACGCACTCTCTTGGATCACTTGGCTTATCCAAGTTTGGGAATGTCGAGCCACCGAGACCATCATTGCTGTCCTGGCAACGTTACCGATCTTGGTGCGTCTATCCGAGCCGCCAGTTTTCTCTCCGACGTAATTTCCGGGATGCACAGGCTTAATCCCCAGCCCGCGACTTCACGGACCCAAAGGCGGAACGTCACTAAGGCATCTGCAAGAGTTCCCACGACTTGTCGGGGTTATACTCCGTCATATTGGCGGCAAGACTCAGCGTGTCCTTTCCCAAATCCTTCTGGTACACGACTCGGTCCCGATTCACGGTGAAAGTCATGACGCCGCTCGATCCGTACTTGGCGGGATACGCGACGAGTGCAAAGCCTCCCGGCATGTCACCGTTCACCACGTAGTTCTTCTGGCCGCCCGGCGCGGACGCGCCTTGTGCCGTGAGAATACGGAACCGGTAGCCCCAGAACGGCGAGCTTTCGGTCTGATTCTTTGCGTGGCCCTCCTCCGCTGCTTGTGCAACCAAGTCGCCCAGCGGGCTGGGCTTCTCGCCGGGATTTGTTTCCCAGTAGAGCCCGTCCTGGTGGCCGGGAGTACTACGCAGGCGCTGTGCGTAGAGGCCGGCCTGCTTCCCATCGTGTGGGTCCGCCGCGTATTCCTTCTGCAAGTCCACGTACGCCTGGCAGAGATCGATCACACCCAACTCGTTGCGGCCGATTCTGCGCGCGACGACCTCTCGCTTGCCGGCTTCGGAATCGAACGCCCACTGATCGCCCGATTTGGCCAGGGGAACGGGGAAGGGCCACTGTTCGTCGCCTACGATCAATTCCTGGCGATCGGGTCCGAGAGGCGCCCAACGCCAGGACTGCTCCATCGCAAGACCGACGACGGCGCGATCCTGCTTGTCGGAAACGGCATCACCGGATGCCACGGCTTCCAGGGCGTCGCGGCCGAAGATCGCTGTAATCTGCTCTCTGTTGTCCGTGTTGAGCGCCTGCATGAGCGCCTTAGCGGCATCTTCCGGTGTCGCGAATTTGGACTGGGTCGATGTTCTGGAACACGACTGTCCCAAGAGTAAGGCCGCCACCACGAGTGCCAGCGTAAAGTAATTTTGTGCTCGCATAACAGTGCTCCCGCCGGATTAGCGGCGTCGCGCGCCTCCTTTGCTTTGGTCCGCACTACGATTACCCCTTTTACTTTCGGCCCGGGCAGCAGAGCCGCTTTCGTATCCCGAGAAACCGCTGGATTTCGTTCCGCTCCGCTGCGACGCCGCCTGTCCGCTGGCGCTACTGGAAGTCGCCGCCGACTGCCGCTGCGCCTGATTCGCGGCGGCCTGCGATTGGGCGCCCGACGCAGCGCTCTGCCGCTGAGCCTGATTCGCGGTCGCCTGCGATTGCGCGCCCGACACAGCGCTCTGCCGCTGAGCCTGATTTGACTGTGCTGCCGACTGGCGCTGGGCGGAATTCTGCTGGTAATTGGCTTGCCGCTGATTCTGCAGGTTGCTGGCATTGTTATACCGTTGATTCTGCAGCGCCGCCGCATTGTTATATCGTTGCTGCTGCAGCGCCGCGGCGTTGTTGTAGTTGTAGTGATACGGAGCCGCCCCAGGCGGGCGATGCCATGCGTAAGGCCCGTTATAGTAGTTGTTGTTGTTTACGGCCGCCCCAACGATGACGCCGGCGGTGAAACCAATTAGCGCCGCGCCGGCGGCATGGGACGAAGGCGGTGGCGGAGGCGGGGCTGGCTGCACGTAGACCACCTGTGGATTGTATTGAGGAACATACACTACTTGCGGGTTCGCTGGCTGGATCACGATCACCTGATCGCCGCTCGAAGACTTCTGGGTGACGACCTGCTGTTGCTCGTTCGTCTTCAGGTTTCCCATGGCTTGCGCCTGCTGCCGCAAGCGTTGGATGGATTTGGAGACTCCTTGCGCGTCGGCCTTGAACGCTTCTCCCAGTTGCTTGGTCCAGTCCAGCTTCTGGGCCATCATCTGGATCACGTCCGGGAATAACGACAGTGCGATGAATGCGGCATCGAAGCCCGCCTTCGAGGCGGCCTCCTGAAGTTCACTGCCCTTCAGATTCGTGTTCTGTTTGAGCCAGTTGCCGAAATCCTGCACCTCGGCGGGGTTCGTCGAGGCGTCAAGAACCTGTGCGACCAGGGCATCCGGGTAGAGTGCAATCGGAGCGGTCAGGGCATCGATCCCCTGCGGAGCGGCCGCCTTATTCTGTTGAGCCCTTAAACTCGCCACAAAAAGCCCACTCGAGCAGCCGAGGACGATCGCTATTAGCCAAGCATATGACCGGGTTTTCATAGTTCTCCTTATTAAACAGGTCCCGTCAGAAATGAAAGTTTGCGCCGAATTGCGGTCCCTGAGTGAGCATGTCGTAGCGCAAGAGGCTGAGGCCCACTGCCGGTGGGATCGTCTGCGTACAACCACGGTAACCCATCTGCAACGAAACCACCTTCCCAGGCGCCAGTCCAGCATCGGTTCAATCTGGCCGCTAAAGGAAGAACCGGCTCCGAAGCCGCCTACATCTCCGTGGACGCGCAGCCCGATCTTGCCTTCTGTGCGTATCTGGCCGTTATTACGTTGGTTGGCTTGGCAGTGAATGCGATCTTTCATATCGCTTGGTTCGATTCCGCCGCCGCCCTGGTGGCCATTCCGGTACTGCTTCGAGAAGCTCAGCGCGCTTGGCGGGGTCACAGCTGCGGCTGCTGCTGAACGGCCCCAAACCCGCTTCTGAACAGATTGGCTCCCCGATCGGGATCTGGCTCTCTGCCTCAGAGAGTTTTTACCGCCTATAAAAAAGGGGAGTTTAGCGATCAAACGATCTGTAAGGTTGAAACATTTTACTGCAGGGAAATGGCAGAAGGGGAAGGCTTTACCCGATGGAAGACGATGTAGCGGCGGGCGCGGAAGCGCGCGCAGGAACTAACGGACGAAGCGGCTCTGCGGCTGCGTGCGCCGCGGGTTCTGGCAGGAAGGCGGAGCTGTAGGCCTCGAATCTCCTGCGGCTCGCGATCCCCGTTTGCCGCCGGTGGGAACGGTTCTGAAACGCGAGCACGGCGGACGCACGATCGAAGTCACGGTGCGGGCTACGGGCTTCGAGTATCGGCACAAAGTCTATTCTTCTTTAAGCCAGCTGGCGCAGCAGGTGACCGGCACACGCTGGAACGGCTATCACTTCTTCGGCTTGCGAAAGGAGTGGCCGGGCGTGAGCGAGCGCGAGCGATCGATACGGTGTGCGATCTATACGCGCAAGTCGACCGAAGAGGGATTCGAGCAGCCGTTCAATACCCTGCAGGCGCAACGGGAAGCAGCCGAAGCCTACATCCTGAGCCATCGGCAGGAGGGCTGGCGCACGGTGCCGGCGCTCTATGACGATGGCGGGTGGAGCGGCGCGAGTCTGGAACGTCCTGCACTCAGGAAGTTACTGGCCGACATCGAAGCACGCCAGATCGATTGCGTGGTGGTGTACAAAGTAGACCGGCTTAGCCGTTCGCTGCTCGACTTCACACGCTTGTTGTCGCTGTTCGAGAAGCGGGGCGTGAGCTTCGTTTCGGTGACACAGGACTTTAACACCAGCAGCTCGATGGGCCGGCTCACGCTGCTTATCCTGCTCTCGTTTGCGCAGTTTGAGCGGGAGATCATCGGGGAGCGGACACGCGACAAGCTGTCGGCGGCGCGGCGTAAAGGCAAGTGGATCGGCGGCCGGCCGGTGCTCGGCTACGATGTCGCGCCGGAAGGAGGGCGGCTGGTCGTGAATGCGGCGGAAGCCGAGCGCGTACAGGAGATCTTTGCGCTCTGCGCTGGTTCTTCCAGCATGACCGAAGCACTACAAGCAGCGCGAGCGCGCGGCTGGACCGCCAAGCACTGGACCAGCCGGCGCGGCCGAGTGCACGGCGGGCGGTTGCTGAGCATGTCCACCCTGCGGCTTCTGGTGACGAACGTTTTGTATCGAGGGGACGTTACGCATAAGGACGTGGTGTATCCCGGCGAGCACCCGGCCCTGGTTCCTCACGAGTTATGGCTCGCCGTCCATGCCAAGCACCAACTGAGCCGCGCCAAGGTCCGCTGTCACGGGACGGTCGAAACTCGACTCAAGGGTCTCGTCAGCTGCGCGCACTGTGGAGGGCTGCTGGCCGCGAGCTTTACCCAGCGGCATGGGCAAAGGCACCTGTACTACCTATGCCGTGCCGGGAAAAAGCGAGAGCCGGTCTGTCCGCAACAGCCCGTTCTCTCGCTCGATCTCGAACACTCGTTGCGAGAGCGCCTGGAGGGTAGAGGAGCAGCCCTGTGGTTTCGATTTAGAGCCGCTCATCCGCGCAGTCTCTTACCATTCAGGCACGCGTCGTGTTGCGGTCGAGCCACAGGATGGGAGCCGCTTCGAATATTCCTTGCCGGTTCCAGTTCGTCCCGGTGTGCGCCGGCGAGAAGAAAAGAGTCAGTTGCGGGCCGCACGCCTCGCATCAGCTGTGTGGTCAATAGACATCGTTTCCAGTTACCCTGTACCGAATGGGTACGGAGATCGAGAAGCGATTGCGATGGGTAAAGTTGGTGGAACAGGGAAAGAGCTGCACACAAGTTTGCCTAGAGTGCGGCATCTCTCGACCAACGCTACGGAAGTAGGTTGAGCGGTATCGTGCGACCGGACCTGATGGCCTATTGAGCGAGAGTCGCCGACCACATCGCTCGCCGGCCACTAAAGTGTCTGAGCAGGAACGCGCATGGATAGCGAAGCTGAGGAAGCGCGCTCTCGGATCTCGCCGGATCCAAAGCGAGTTGAAACGAAGTTATAACCTAGAGCTTTCTCGTCCAACCATCGAGAAAGTTTTTCATGGTTTGGAACCTCAGCCTCGCCTGGTGAGGACATTTGCGAGAAAGCGCGCAAAACGCTACGCAAAGGAAATTCCTGGCGAGCGGGTGCAAATGGACACCTGCAAGATTGCGCCGAGCCTCTATCAATACACCGCGATCGATGACTGCACCCGAATTCGCGTGTTGGCACTGTACAAACGCCGGAGCACAGGCAATTCGCTGCTATTCCTGGAAAAGGTTATCGAGGAATTTCCCTTTCCGATTCAACGAATACAAACCGATCGCGGTCGCGAATTCTTTGCCTACGCTTTCCAGGAGAAGCTCATGGAATATGGCATCAAATTTCGTCCGCTAAAGCCGGCTTCACCCCACCTCAATGGCAAGGTAGAGCGATCGCAACGCACCGATTTAGAGGAGTTCTACGCGACCGTGGATTTACGTGCCGAGGATCTAGCGAAGCGGTTGGATGATTGGCAATCGCATTACAACGAGTTCCGAGTGCATGGCTCTTTGGATGGCCTCACACCCTGGGAGGTCTGGTACGAGCGAGCACGATTGACCCCGCTGTTTGAAGAGGTCGAAGCCCTTTACGATGAATCTGCCGAACGCATCAGGCATCCCGATTACCGGATCGATTTGCAGTTGGCCGCCAAACAGAAACTTGGAAGAAACCGTCTTTAGATGGGGACTCTGCCCCCATTCCCCCGAGATTTTTCGCTTTGCGCCAGGATTTTAGGACGGCGGAGATGTAATCATCTCCGCCGAATCCCGGCTCCAAAATCGGCGCTCGAGTTGCGTCTCCGCAGCGCTCTGTCTTCCGTTTCGGCACGCACTATCTTAACCGAATACACTTGGCCTCAGTGCTGTAACGATGTCTCTTTACCGCACACAATCAGCCGATTGATGGCTCTGGCCATTCACTTCGAAGGTTTGGTGTCGAGCGGCGCGGTTCGAAACTACCGGGAACTGGCCGAGGCCGGACAGGTTGCCGGGCGCGGCTCAGCCAGATCCTGCAACTGACTCATCTCGCCCCGGAGATTCAGGAACAGCTGCTTTTCCTTCCGCCGACGCGCCAGGGTTTCGACCGCGTGCTCGAGAAGCACCTGCGCGGGTTGACCCGCGTCGTCGACTGGCAGAGGCAGAAACAGCTGTTCCGCGCCGTCGAGGACCAACTCAACTCTTAAGCCGGTAGACACGTTCCCCCGCACGTGTGAACGAGCGCACCTTCCGGCCTTGTTTGCGGATGCTCGCCGAGAGGAACCCGGGCACGCTGTGCCGCTGCCAGCCCGTCAGTTCCCCGATCTGGCGAGCCGTTGCTCCTTCCGGACGGCACAGCAGGGCATACACCTGCGCTGCTTTCGAGCCTTCCCGAAACGGGACCCTGCTCTGCTCTTTCTCTTTCCGCTGAGTCGTTTGCTCCGGAGCGTGCATGAACCGCCAGATTCTCTGTAGCGCAACCTCCCGGCTGGTGAACTTCTGGACGGGTGTGACGCCCGGCAGATCGTTCCACATCGCTACCAGCCTCTTCAGCGGCCAGGCGCCGGCGGTCTGGTTCCACTCTTCAAAGCTTTCCATGAGCTCCGGCCTGAGTGACTGGCTATTTTCCGCTGGGAGCTCATTCATGATTCCTTCTTTCGTGAGATGAAGTGACATGTTCTCGCGATAACCTCTTTCCTGCCGCTTCGTCTGCGGCCACTTCATCCACCACTCTTGGCCAGCCGGATTGCAAGTCAGACACGGCGCAGGCAGGAAGATTCAGCTGCCAAAGAAAACTGTTTCGGAAGGACTGGACTTCCCCGGCTCACATCAGCCTAGAATCTGGCATGCGCAAGCCACGCAAAGTCGTTCCCATCACTGGCCGAAAAGGCAAGACTGCTCGCTCCCCATGAACGTTCCGATCAAAGAAGAAATCCGCCTTCTGACTTGCCGGCAGACCTCCGCCAGCATGACCTTTCACTTGGGGCCTCCTGTCTTACTTCGCCATGCAGCTTCCAATACGCGGCACGCCCAGCCAGGTAAGCTCCTGCCGTTTCCCCTCCGAGCCACGGTACATACTGAAGAATAAGCACCATACGTTGCTTTTTCTGAGGCGGGCTCTGTGGGACTGTTCACTAGCGGGTTGTAAGTTCGAATCCCGATCGGGGAGCCAATTCTCTCGTTCGAACTCTCTCCAGTAAACAGTAAGCTCCGTGAATACCAGATCACGCAGTTCAGCAAGGGCCCCCGGGTGCAACCGGGGCGTTTCAGGTTGGCAGCTTACCGAAACTGGGCATGAACGAATGGACGTTCCAGCGAATCTGGCCTGGAGTACACGTGGCCCAAGCGCCGCCTGGAGCTCGATAACTACGGCGGCGTTGATAGCTATTCCCAGAACCCTGTTAACAAGTACACGAGCGGGTCGATGTTCCATTGCGATGGCGTGCTGATCCAATATCTTTCGAAGAGGTTCGGCTTCGGCGTAATCGGTTCCAATCTCACACAGGTCAACAAGGATCGCGGTCCTCTACGTCCCGTGTTGAACGGATTCCAAGGTCCGTTCCTTGGGTGCCGGCCCAATGGTGCCCTACGTGATGCGCCCTACAAAACCGACGCCGATACTCCAGTTCCGCTGGGTGCCCGAATTCGGGGTAAGCAATCTATTGAAGGGCAATACGCTTCTGTTAGGCTTGACCATTCAGCTGTGAGCTGAGTGTGAAGCGCGAGCGCATTTATTACCTCATCACATTCTTGCGGACGACAGCCGGCCTGAAAACCGGGGCGCTGCGAACCCCAAAAAATCTTGCAGCGTCTCTTCCGAATCGGCATCAATCCCCCCCCGGAGCACATTACTGACAGTGAAAACCTAACAGAAAAAGGAGATCGAGATGAGAATCAGAATGAGCAATAACGTAAGTCACACAGCGGCGATTTGCCTCGCTTCGCTGTTCTTCTGCGCGCTCGGGCTCGCGCAGGATGTCACATACAACTCCCTTCCGGGCACCAACTTTGCAAGCTTCCATACCTACCAATGGGCCAATTGCGGCAACGCCCACCCAACTGGCATGGTCGATGCCGAAATCAAACAGGACGTTGATACGGTACTTTCCGAGAAGGGATTTACTAAGGTCGCTCCGGAAACCAAATCTGATTTGCTCGTTTGCTACCAAGTGGCCGTCCAGCAGCAGCAGCAGTGGAATGCCTGGGGCATGGGCCGTGGCTTTGGCGGCGGCATGGGCCAAGCCACCAGCTCAACCATTAACAACGGCACGCTCGTTTTTGACGTGTACACCATGGCCGATAAGCAACAGGTCTGGCAAGGCCGGGCAACGAAGACGATCAGCCCAAGCGGCAATGAGCAAAAGAACCAAAAGAACCTGCAAAAGGGCATCAACAAACTATTGAAGAACTTCCCTCCGCAGGTAAAGTAGCTCGGTCGCAGCAGTAGCGAAGCTCCCGGGTCGGAAGCCTGGCACTGAAGGAGTTGAGATCGCCAGACGGGTTTATCCGCTACACGATCATCGGCATGCATGCGGTCGACGGAGGCGAATGTCTACGCCTGGCTCCCCGGATTCTGCTCGACTTAACGCTTATTCTTCGGCCCTTTGGCGGTGCCCTTCAGAGCTCACCGTTACGGAACTCAACTCGCAATGGAACGCACGGTTCGCGTCCACAGCTCCTAATAGCTCCCAAGTTTGCGGCGAGATCATCGAAGGGATTCGGCATGCGCACAAATCGACTTCGCGCGAAGGAAAGGATAATGAGGCAAAGATTCGCTGTCATGTGGGCGGCTTGGCTCGAAATCGTGGTGGGCGTCGCGTTCATCACGTTCCCCGCTCTGCCGTGCGCCCCGCTGTTCGCGGCGAGGCCCGAGGGCATAGCGATGCCTCTTGCGCGCTGGGTCGGAGTCGGGCTCCTGACGCTTGGGATCGCCTGTCTACCTCCGCGAGTCGGAGGACCGCACCGGAGTGCTGTTGTGGGTCTCTTCTCGTTCAATGCAGGAGTTTCTACCCTGTTCGCATGGGTGGGAATCACGACTCTGCTACACGGGGTTCTGCTGTGGCCTGTCGTAATTCTCCACGCGGTGATCGCGGCCGTGTTGTTACGTCAGCTTCTCGCCAAGGATATGCTCGCCCGATAGTAATCCCGGATACGGGAAGATCGTATAGCCGCCTCGGTAGCCTGTTCGCCGCGCAGATCGCTGGAAACGGCGCAGACGTTCCGTTTTTCGAGCGGCGTGGCGACGATCTGGGGCTGTTTGGAATCGAAGGCTTTGACCGCCACAAAAACGGCTACACGAAGAAATCAGCCGCGCGAAATTTAATACGACCCGAAAGAATAACGCACATCATCTAGAGTCGACTGGCTTCATGCGCGTCGACGAGCCGCCAAAAACTGCTCGTCTGCATGAACGGGCGCGCTCGGACGGATGTGCAATCCACGCACAAATGGTTTGAGAAAGGACCTGTCGGTTATCAAAATCCGATCAGCGATTGGAACCAATTGCTTAGGGCGAGTGTTGCAGATACCATTAACGGTCGGCAAGTAGCATCACATGATGGGGACGTTCCTGTCGGCGATCTTGACATATGTCTCCGCCTTTGTGATCTCGCGTCACCACTTGGCACCGGAAGCAGTCGTGCTTCGGCAGCAATTGGCCGTTTACAAGCGCAAGCAACCGCATCCCAAACTGCGTCGGTCCGATCGTCTGTTCTGGGTTGTCTTCCGGCTCATGTGGAACAGCTGGTCCGAAGCTCTCATTCTGGTTAAACCTGATACTGTCGTCGCTTGGCATCGGGCCGGATACCGCCTGTTCTGGCGATGGCGCTCGCGCCGAGTCGGGCGGCCGAAGGCGGCGGAAGAAGTCCGACACTTGATCCGCCGAATGAAAAGGGAAAACCCAAGTTGGGGCGCACCTCGCATCCATGGAGAAGTGCTACTGCTCGGTTTCGACATCTCCGAACCGACCGTTTCGCGATATCTGCAACGGCTAAAGCGCAATCCGGACGAAAGCAAAGCGAGCCAGTGGTTGGCTTTTCTAAACAATCATCGTGAAGCGCTTGCCGCATTCGACTTCTTCACCGTTCCAAATCTTTATTTCCGCGCGCTGTACTGTTTCTTTGTTATCGAACATACCCGCCGGCGAATTTTGCACTTCAACGTTACGTTCCATCCAACAAGCGACTGGATCGTGCAACAACTACGCGAGGCATTCCCGCTGCCGGGTCCGTAGATACGTCTTGTTCGACCATGATTCGAAGTTCGGGAACGAGGTGCTGCAGTTCTTAAATTCGAGCGCTCTCAAACCAATGCGCACGAGTATTCGTAGTCCTTGGCAGAACGGCGATAGCTGCTGCTCACCTCTTCATTTCTTGAGTCGCCTCGAAATCCGGCGAATCAACCATAGCGCTGCGCTGGGGGCTGCTGGGCCGTGAAGACCACGCGGAGCGTTGTGGCCACGTTTGATTGCACTTCGTTGTAGGCGTAGCCTCGGTAGGGTCGAGCACTGGCGCGGCGGCCCGTAGGCACCTCCTTGGCTTGTATCCGAGGTTTCCCTCTTCGTGCCCGTTTAGGAGGTGCCGTGGCCCCGTTTCCAGCGCCCGCCACATCGCACGTAGCGTGCGGCTTTCCCGCACTACGCGCTCCTGCACATTTCACAACAAGGGTTATGGGACCTATCAAACCGGTGCAACTGCAGAGGCCGAGCCACGATACGCTACGCGGTACTCCGTGAAGAGGCCCAACGTGCCATATAGCCATTCCCTGCTCCATCGCTTCCAGCCGAAACCTCGACGTTGACACGCGCGGGCCAGATGGCGCCGAATCTTCTTTTCTACCCACTGGCGAATGAACGAGAAAGACCGACTCGAGTGGCCGATCGCGAAATATTGCACCCAACCGCGTAAGATCGGATTGATCTTTTCAATCACCCCCCTTACCGGCTGAGACCGAGAGACGTCGAATATTGCTTTGAGCTTGTGTAGCAATGCTGTTCGCTTCTTGCTTTTCGGCAATAGCAACGGCATCCATCGTCCCCGGTGACTCCGGATCCGACGGAACTCAAAGCCTAAGAATCCGAAACTCTCGTCCCGCTGTAAGTCCACCTTACGGCTCTTGTCCTCGTTCACTTCCACTTGTAGCTTGGCCAATTCCTCCCGCAACCGCCGCTCCACTGCCTGTCGAAGCCATTGCTGGCGCGGCCGCGAATCTACCAGGATCACCATATCATCGGCAAAACGGGCATACTCCACAGCCGTCCACCGCTCATGCCGAGTGACTTGTCGCGCGCGTTCCAGCATCTTGTCTACCTCATTAAGATAGAGATTACTGAGCAGCGGCGAGATCACTCCACCCTGAGGAACGCCTTGCTTCCCTGACGCCTGCAACAGCACTTTCAGGAGCCACAACACCGCACTGTCATCGACTCGTCGTGCCACCTTCTCCAGCACAATATAATGTTTCACTGTGTCAAAGTAGGACCGCAAATCAAAATCGATGACATAGGTCTTGCCTTCCAGAATCGCTTGCTTCACGCGTTGAATCGCAGCGTGCGCTGACTTCTTGGGCCGGTAGCCATACGACCCCGGTTGAAACTCAGCCTCGAAGATCGGTTCCAGGATCAGCTTCAATGCTCCCTGGACCACCCGGTCCCGAATAGATGGAATCGAAAGCACGCGAACTTTGTTCCCGTCCTTCGGTATCTCCACCTTGCGTGCCCTCTGTGGTCGATATGTCCGCTCCATCAACTCCTTGCGAAGTTGATCTAGAAACGCCGCTGCGCCTTCGGCCTCCACTGCCGCGAACGTCACACCATCAATTCCTGGTGCTCCATTGTTGGCCTTGGTTAACCGATAAGCTTCGCGCAGCGTTTCCTGCTTACAAACGTGCACATACAAACCCCAGAACCGCCAAGTCGGTTCGGTCTTCGCCTTGATGTATAGTCTTCGTCTCAGGTCTTGCAAACTGATGGGTGCCTTTCTCATCTCACCCTTGCCTCCCGTGTTGAATTAGACTTTGTTGTGCAGCAAGGCCCCTTCGCTCCGCAGGCATTACCCTGCTTCTTCGCTACTGCGGGCCTGGCCGCCACCGTCTCGCCTTCGACTGCTTTCCCGGTTGCGCCGGTTATACGATCTACCTTGCTCCAACGATTTCTCGTTGGGACGAGGACGGTTTCACCAGTTGCCCGGCATGTCCTTGTCACCGTGCTGCCCCTACCACCCCGCCGAAGCGACGTCTCGCATCAGTCAGTTTGCGAAACATCATGCAGCCTTCGCCCGACCATAGTGGGCTCGGCCTTCGGAGTGAATTTTATCGAGGCCACCTATGGGTTCACTTTCGTTGCGGCCCGGTGACTCGCTCACCGCCCCAAGGGCGGCTTTGTCGATTGGCTTCATCCGCTTCGTTTCCTCCACGAATGCAACCCAAGCTACGGGGTTCCGACTCTTTCCCCGGTGGGACTCACCTCCCACTGAACATGCCAGCCTTTCGCTGGTCGCACTATGGTCAACATATTCACGCTGCGCGGCAATAGTATTTGAGCAGCCCGCCTAAACGCTCTCGACAATGTATGGTTGCTCGGTCACTCGTTCGGTGGTCGCGGGGAGCCGGGAAGAGTAGAAGATTGCTCTTGCCTTGATGGTTTCGTTCAGAGTGATAATGTTCCAGGAACTGAGTGCTGGCGCGTCGCAGAGAGGCTTCGCCGAAGAGGATCAGCTTGGAGAGACACTCAGTTTTGACAGACCGTACCCAGCGTTCAGCAAAAGCATTCAAATTCGGACTGCGGGCCGGCAGCAAAACTGGTTCTACGCCACCGGATCTGAGGGTCGCCCGAAAAGACGCACAGAATTTCGTATCGCGATCATGCAGTGCAAAGCGAATCGGCCGAAAAACTCCATCAATTTCGTCTGTGGCGTTGCGGGCCATCTGGACCATCCATGATTCGGTCGGATGTCGGGTGATGCCGGCCAAGGTCACCCGTCGCGTCTCCAGGTGGAGGAAGAACAGAACATAGTAAGTCTTCAATCCGTGCCAGGTCAGCACTTCCACAGTAAAGAAGTCAATGCCTGCCAGCACCGCCATGTGAGACCGAATGAAGTCAGCCCAGTTGGTGTTCTGCCGGCGCTTCGGAGCCGGCGCAACACCAGAGCGTCGTAGAATGTTGCCCACGGTCTGGTCCGAAATACGGTGACCCAGGTTGGTTAGTGCTCCCGCAATGCGGTCGTATCCCCAGCTGGTATTCTCACGCGCGAAACGGAGAACCAGTTCGGTGACCTCTCGACTAACTGCGCGCCGTCCCGGGTAGGCGCGGTGTTTGGAACCATCGAACTTGCGGGCAATCAGCTTACGATACCAAGCCAGGATGGTATTGGGCTTGGCGACGCAGGCGACTTGCTGCAGGGCTTTACGACCGAGCCGTTTGCCGATCTCGGCGAGTGTGGATCGCTGCGGATCAGTCAACCGTAGGCGAGCGGGCAGATGCGTTCGGAGGATTCTGTTTTCAGCGACCAAGTACTCGTTCTGCAGCAGGATTTGCTGATTCACCATTCCGGTAACGAAGGCTAATAGCCGCGCCACTTGTGTGTTCTTCATCGAAAGCGACCATCATAGCCTCCTTCCATTCTCAACACGCTTGAGTATTTTGACCCTACGAGCACGCTTCCGACATGCCGATTTTCGGTACTAACAGTGCTGCCCAAACAGCGAAGCATGTTGCGCAACGACCGGATCACGAGTTCCTATTTTTCTCGTTGCTGCCGCCGTTCACCTCATACGGTGGAGGCCTGGGCTCGTCTCATCTTGACAATGTTGTACGCTGACGCCGCGGATGAGAATAGAGGTGTGAGACCTTCGACCAGTGTTGGGTGAGTCAGGACCGCACCGCGCAGCGCGGTGTAGGGCAGCCCTGCGATCATCGCAATCTGGACAGCGGCCAGGATCTCCCCCGCACCGACGCCGAAGGCCGTGAATCCGAGGATGCGATCACCATCAGCCTCCACTAGAGCCTTGAGAAAGCCGCGCGTTTCGGAAAGTGTGCGGGCACGCAGGTTGGCGTCCATGGGGACCTTAAACAGGCGATACGCTACCCCTTGAGCCTCCGCTTCTGTTTCGCTCAGACCGATACGAGCAAGTTCGGGGTCGGTAAACAGACAATACGGGACTTGCCTGCCCGTTGTCACACGGTTGCCGCCGGTTAAATTGGCATGGACTACGCGGAAATCGTCGACGCTGATGTGCGTGAACTGTGGGCTACCTGCGACCTCGCCAATCGCCCACACTTCCTGCGCTGTCGTCTGCAGCCGCTCGTTGACCTTGATGTATCCCCGGTCGGTGAGCTCAATGCCGATCAACTCCAGGCCGAGTCCTTCGGTGTTCGGTTTGCGGCCTGTGGCGACCAATATATGACTACCCTTCAGGACTTTCTCAACTCCATTCTGCTCGACGACAACACTCACCGAATCGCCAGATTTGCCCGAAACTTGCTTGATCCGCGCATTCAGGAGAATGTCGATACCTTCATCTGCGAGCAGGCTGCGAATCGCCTCGCATATATCCGGGTCTTCTCTGGACATCAATCGCGCGTTGCGATCAATCACGGTCACTTTGCTGCCGAATCGCCGCATGGCCTGGGAAAGCTCTACTCCTATGTAGCCACCGCCGATAACAAGCAGATGTTCGGGGACTTGGTCTAATTCGAGCGCCTCGATATGCGTGAGCGGTTGTGCTTCAGCAAGGCCAGGAATCGCTTCCATTGTGGCCCGTGTGCCGGTGCTGACGATCACATTAGTACCGTGGAGTTGACGAGTGCTCCCGTCGGGGAGGACGGCCTCCACAGTTCTCGGAGCAACGAATCGCCCGGTGCCCAAAATGAACTCAGCGCCCGTGTTCCGGTAATTCTCCATGTACATCTCGTTCAGGCCGACCACCATCTTGCGCTTGCGATCTCGGACGCCCGACATCTCAATCGTGTAGCCATCGTGAGCAATGCCAAACTCTTTGCTGCGGCGAAAGTAATCCACAACTTTCGCACTATGGATAATGTTCTTGCTCGGGAGGCACGCGATATTAGGGCAAGAGCCGCCAATATACTTGCGATCGACGACTGCAACGCGCTTGCCTTCGCCAGCAAACGTCCACGCAGCGATGGTGGAGCCCGTGCCGCCACCGAGAATCACCAGATCAAATTCTTCCGGCTGCGACTTCTTAAGAACAGGGGCGGATGGAGAAGTCTCGGTGCTCTTCATGCAACATTTCCTTTCTGAGCGACAGGCTCGCTCTTCGCTTGCATCGATTTGACGAGATCGGCGGCTGATGCTCCTTCGAGCGACAGTCCGTAGCCAACTTCCCGCACAATACGTTCTTTCAATGGTTGAATAAAGTGTGTGCGCGTGTTGCGGCGCGTCACTTCCGGAGCTTTCAAGTACAGCTCCGCCAATTCCCGCGCTCGGCTGAGCGCTTTACCGTTCGGCACAACCTCGCTAACCACTCCCCATTCCTGTGCAGTCCGCGCAGTTAGCAGTTGTGGGTTCAGCAAGAAAGCCTCTGCTCGTCCCGCCCCAGCGCGATAACTCCAGGTAGTAAAGATTCCATCGCCTGGCACAATGCCTCCGGCGAAGTGCGGAATATCGTGGAAGGTCGCACCCTCGGCTGCCACAATCACGCTGGCAAGTAGCGCATACTCGGAGTGCACATGGGCGCGTCCCTCGATAGCCGCGATCACTGGCACGCGTATATTGGCTATGTTTTCCAGAAGCTGAACGCCTTCGTCGTGAACCTGGCTCCAAACGCCGGGATCGGCGACGTTACCGAACGACGAAAAATCGATGTAAGGAATAAACTCGCCGCCCGCTCCCGTCAGAATTACGATCTTGTTCGCTCGATCTTGCGCAATCCGATAAAAGGCGTCGACCAACTCCGTATGATCTTGTGCCGTGAAAGTGAATGGCCCGTCGTTGCTGTGAAATTCGGCAACCAGGACACCTTCGGAGTCCCGAGTCATTTTTAGGCTGCGATATGCAGCTAAGTAGTCATCTTGAAGTGTTTGCATAGGAACCTCCTCTCTAAAATTCGCATTGCGTGTGATGGAAAATGCAGCGTTCGTTGTTAGCGTGGTGAAGTTTAGCGCAATATGGGGCGGCACCCCGGCGGGCTCGAAGAAATACCTCGCCGGCGGCCAACATGCCCATCGACGGAGCTATGAAATAGATCCAGAGCGCGTGCCAATAGTTTGCATGAAGTGCTGAGCCGAATGTTCGTGCCGGGTTCGTGCTCATGCCGGATAGGGGTGCTTCGAATGTGAGGTAGGTCGCGATCAGTACGCCCACAAGATACGCGGTGTATGGCGCCACTCTTTCGTGATTGGTGGCGACCAACACAGTGATCATCAGAAGGAAAGAGATCGCCAATTCGGCCACGAACGCGACAGTGCTTCCGTACACGCCCGGCACTGTCACTCCATAACGTACCGCATCATTGCCAAGCGCGCCTCGCAACACATATCTGGCAAGAGCGACGCCACCAATGGCGCCTAAGAACTGGGCGATGACATAGAGCCATGCATCCCAAAACTCCACTTTTCACAGCCGGTAAAAGTGAAGGTGATTGCCGGATTGGAATGACCTCCTGACCGTTTGCCCGTATGGCACCAGCGTACTAACGCTAAGGACGATCGCACCCACCCGGAGCGATGCCGCGATCAGTAAAGCGGCGAGCGTTGTCTGATGGAGATGCAGGAACGACTCCAGCGCGAGAAGCAGCCTCCACATGGAGGTTCTCAGAGATCTGATTCTCCTAGCCGTAACGCTTGCGGGATCAGGGTTGGATTAGTCCCCTGAAGTCCCGTTCAGGCACTAATTTTCGGGTTGTACGTCATCGTGGAGCTATGCACAAGGCAAAACCCCTTGGCTCTGCTGAGCGCAGATTAACCTGAGATGCGAGGCATGAACGATGCTCGAATGTAGTGATGTCGCTGCCAGACTTCCGGCACAGGATTTGGAACGCGCGAAAGCGTTCTATGCGGAAAAGCTAGGCTTAATACCCGTCGAAGAAAGGCCCGGTGGTCTTCGTTATCGATGCGGAAACGGCTGGTTCTCGCTGTTCGAGTCGTCAGGCCGGCCCTCAGGTAATCACACTCAGATGGGATGGGAGGTCGAGGACATCGATGCGACAGTAGCGCATCTGCGAGCACGTGGCGTGGTATTCGAGGAATACTACGTACCGGGGCTCAAAACAGTCGATGACATTGCCCGGGTAGACGGCAATTACCCGAGTCGTGGCGGTCTCGGTGAAAGGGCCGCGTGGTTCAGAGACAGCGAGGGAAACCTTCTAGGCATCGGCCAACCGATAGGATAGCGGGCAATCATTCACGTTCAGAAGAAAGCCAGCGTGCAGTCAGATACGCCGAATACCTCTCCCTTATGGAAACAGGCTTCCCGATTTCCAGCGTGTCGGGCATCTGGAAAGTGGACGATTAGGAACGGGGAGTCCCGTTCCGCCCTGTGACCGTCCAAAGCGACCGCTCGGATGTCGCCTGCGACAGTCTGGTGATGATTGCTCGTGATCGACCGATCGGTTGTTGCGCGGTTCTGCACGTAAAGAACGCGAGCGCTAGAAATGGCGCTCGCCTGAGTACTTAGTGCTCCTTGTGAGCTTTGATTGCGTTTGCCACGAGGGTGTCCGATTCGGTGTGGGACATGTTGAGGCGGTCGAGATGCTCGGTTATCCACCTTCAAAAGCCCTGACATTTCGCTTCGTTGCAGTCCCCTTCGAACATTGCTCCGTTCTGGGTGGCCGAGCTCTCTGACGCCACGACACCGGAGCGCCGCCCCCGGAGCGTCCGCGAACTCCTGAGACGACTAAGGGCATCCGAGGTTAATATGATGCTACGTCTTCAAGAAGCCTGATCATGGCGCGTAAGAAACCGTCCGCTTTTCCGCAGAAACCGCTCGATCTCTTTAGCGAACACCGGCACGGCCACATCGACCGGCGATCGTTCCTCGGCGGCGCGCGCAGGTTCGCTCTGGGCGGCATGGCAGTCGGTGCCGTGTGCGAGATGATGCGGCCCAACTATGCTTGGGCCCAGGAGGGGAAGGAGATCCACCCGGCCTCGGCCCGCGTCCTCGATCAGCTCAGAACGCGCTTCACGTTCCAGATCTCGGTCGACGTGGCCACCTTGCAGCAGGGACTGGCGGTTGCCAGTGCGGCGCTGGCGGGCGGTGTCGATATGGTTGAAATGGGAACGCCGCTGCTGAAGAATGAGGGCGTCTCGAACGTCGTGCCAGTCTTCCGCAAGCAGTTTCCCAAAGCCCTGCTCTTGGCCGATATGAAGACCATGGACGGCGGTGCCTCCGAGGCCCGCGGCGTCTATGCGGGCGGCGGCAATATTATCGATTTTCTCGCGCTCGCAGGTGTGGATACAGCAAAGGCGGTCTGCAGCGTGCGCGACGAGTTCAGGCGCAGCGGCTCCGAACTCCCGCGGCTGGCCTTTGCCGATATCATGCTGCCGCAGCAGGGCCCGGCAGCCCAGGCCGCGGAGACCGCGCTTCGCATGCTCGACGCAGGTGTGGACGTGGTCGGGGTTCACCTGCAGTCCGATGCTCGGCACGCCAACCCCAAGCTCATCGAAAGCGATCTTCTCGGTGATACGGCCCGCACTATATTCGAGCGGGTCGGCAAAGCCGCCCCGGTGGAGGTAGTCGGCGGGCTTACCGCCGCGCGAGCGAAAAGTCTTGCGCGCGCCGGGTTGCGCTGCTTCGTTATCAGCGGCAATCTCGGCCAGCCGGACGGCGTTGCACGCTACAACCTGCCACCGGCCCAGATTGAGCGCTTGGTCGCCGGTTTCATCGCTGAGGTCTCGAGCACTAAGTAGGATCCTGGATGTTGGCCGACAACGAATGCGGGCTGAATCGCAGCCGCGCCGGCTTTGACGTGCTATCGCCTGCCATAGAGTACCTATAAGTTGCATCTGTGACGAGAATGCCAATATAACCGGTGCAGAGCTAATGTCAGCATCACGGGTTCGTACCGATAAGTCCCCTTCACGACTGCGAACCTACCGTGTAAACACTTCGCGACTACCCAGGCGTTGGGATTTGAAGCGTCCCCGCAGTATGGCTATCCAGGGCAGAGCACGAAAGAAATGCATCCGCAGTGTAATACTCAGCCATCTCCAACGTCTTGAATTGAGAGCGGTCTCACCCAACGGAGGTCGCACAGATTATTCCATGAGGTCGATCCTATGATTCTGCCCGAAACGATTCTTCATGACCTGAGGTATGGAATCCGCGCGTCGTCTCGGAACCTCTGGTCCAGTGCCGTCACAATCCTGTCACTTGCGCTCGGCATTGGGGTCAACACCGCCGTCTTCACCGCGCACAAGACATTCGTCGATCGGCCGCTTGATGCTCGCAATCCCAGCGAGATGGTCAATATAGCGTTGCGCCGGGATTCCGGCAGCGCTGAGTACGCGTTCAGCTATCCCGACTATGAAGCGTACCGGGAATCGGTCCCGGGCTTCAGCGGCCTGATCGCGTTTAGACCGGCGCGAGTGACGCTCTCAAACACGGGTGGAATGATTGATCAACGTACTTCCTATGAACGATCGCCGATGGCAAGACTGATGGCTCCTGGCGCAAGCAACGCGGAGTTCGCGTTTGTCTTCATTGTCTCTGATAACTATTTTGAGGTTCTCGGAGTCTCCGCACTGCACGGACGCACATTCGAGCGTGGAAATGCTGTTAACTCTGTGAGCCCTCCATCGGTTCTGGTGAGCGAAAATTACTGGCGAGGACGATTTGACGCCGATCCTGCGATTGTCGGAAAGACAGTTCATCTCAATGGCATCGCCGTCACAGTCATTGGAGTTACTCCGCACGACTTCGTCGGCACGGGAGTCAACGCGCCGGCGTTTTGGCTTCCACTGAGCATCGAGCCGCTTATCAATGCAGACAGCCAATGGCTATACCGAAGGGAGAACCTGCAGTATCGTTTGTTCGGCCGCCTTGCTCCTGGCGTTACGATCGGCCAGGCAACGGCGCAGATCCGGTCGGTGGCGGATCGCCTCCGGACACTACATGCCGCCCAGGGGGAGTCAGCCACGCCGGCTACGGTGTTGGTCTGGCCGGGTTCACCGTTTCCCCTCCCGCTAAATTACTATGGCGGGCTAAAGTTCGCCATTCTGCTGATCATGTTTGGCGCCGCGATGATATTGGCCGTGGCATCCGCTAATGTTGGCAGCTTGCAGTTGGCCCGCGCTCGATCCCGCGAAACTGAATTGCGCACTCGGTTGTCGCTTGGCGCGACCAGAATACGCATTGTCAGACAACTGCTCACGGAGAACGCGTTGATGGGCCTCTTAGCAGGAGTGGTTGCGCTTCTATTCTCGTCGGCGCTGCTGAAAGCGGGCGTCAAGGCGTTCACCGATACTTTGCCCGTGGAATTCGGAGCGATGGTATTCGATGTGAGTCCCAACCCTGCGGTTTTCGCGTACGCTTTCTTGATTTCGTTGATCGCTGGTATCCTATCGGGGCTTACCCCGGCTATTCAGAGTCCTCAATCCGCGCTAACATCCGGCGCCAGAGCCAGCACTGCGTCAGTTCGGGGTCGACGGCTTCAGGGCGTTCTCGTCGCTGTGCAAGTTGGTCTCTCGCTGGTGCTAATGATCACGGGGAGCATGTTTGTTCGCGGCGCCGTTAACTCGCTCGGAATGAAAACCGGGTACGATGCCAAACAGGTTGTGCAACTCGATTTTCAGTTTCCTAAAAACGCGAAGTACACCGCGGCGCGCAGAGTGGCCTTAATCAACGAGCTCCATATGCGGATGGCGGCGCTACCTGCTGTGACTAAAGTGACCAGCGGCCGGCCACCAGGCTCCGCCGGTTTCCGAACGGCCGCTCTGCCAGTTGATGAAAAAAAGGGAACGGCCACCGTCACGCAATCGATTTTGCACTATACCTATATTCAAGCCGGCTATTTTGAAGCTCTAGGCATTCCGCTCTTCCTCGGCCGTGGCTTCGAGCGCCAGACGCAGAATGGACAGTCTGTCATCCTGAGCGAATCCGCAGCCAAACAGATCTTTCGGAGCGAGAATCCGCTTGGACGCAGCATCCGGTTGGGGGTAACCGACGAGCGAATGCATAGCAGCAGCGAACTAGTTGCCGATGGGTCGTCCTATCAAGTCGTCGGCGTTGCTCGCGACACACGGGGTTCGGAATTTGACGGCAGCGACTCCAAACAGATCTACTTGCCGCTGGCAAACGATCGGCTGGATGGTCGCCCACTCCTCATCCGAGTGGAGTCCAACACGGTTCAGATGCTCGCTGCGGTCGATCGTGTAATCGCATCCATCGATCCCGAGATCATAGTGACTTCCTCCACCCTTGAGGAGGCGCTTCGGCGATCGCCGCCATTTTTTGTCTCGAGCCTCGCGGCTGCGATTGCCTCGAGCATTGGCCTGCTCGGACTCCTGCTCGCGTTGATCGGCATCTTTGGCACGGTCAACCATATGGTCGCGCTCCGAACTCGCGAAGTGGGCATCCGTATGGCTATCGGCGCTCAGCAGCACGATGTGCTTCGGCTCATCCTCCGCGAAAGCACGCAGCCGGTGGTTGCTGGATTGATGGCTGGAATCGTCATCGCTGCGGGCGTGGTTTACCTGTTGCGTGGAATACTCTACGGGATCAACCCGGTTGATGGGGTCTACTTCGTCGTCGTCTCGATCTCGTTCCTTGGGGTCGCTTTGCTCGCATCGTACCCGCCAGCCCGGCGGGCTATGCGGGTCGATCCTGTGGTGGCCCTGCGATACGAATAGGGCTCAAGCGAGTGGGGCTTCCAGCAAGTTCCCGTCAACAGGAGTTCCAAACGAAAAAGGATTGCGGCTCCAAACCCCGATAACTCGCCGCTAACGCTTCAGGGTCTTGAAAACCACATGAGTGAGAAGTCGGCGTTGCGGCGATCGGAGCATAGCGCGTTTCCCGTCCGAGTAAAATTCCAAAGATAGATCTACACTTGGCGACCACAGAGGTTTTATGACTGCCATGACGCGTTTCTGTCCGGGCGGGGCCAATTTCCGCAACGGGCCCGAACAATCAAGGACGAAGCGCGAACGGATCGCCAAGTAAGCGGTGCCCACTCGATGCAGACGTTTCTCGGCGCGGCAGCTCGTCCCGCGTCAAACGCGCGATCACCCAATCTTGTCTTCCCGTCTCGTGATACAGGAAGGTGATCAGGCCGGGCCGTTGAGCGGAGGAACAGCAGTGTCGAACTGTACTATAAGCGCCCTGGTCAAATTGCAACGTCAGAATTCGATTGAAGTCATGTTGCAGGTCGTTGAGGGTTTCTGTTGCGTCCCGGCTAGGCTCAACTGCTGGGAGCAGGATGGATCCGCACTCCTACGGCATATACTCCGGGCAGCGGATCATCTGTAATCAGTCGCAAATCCGGGCCGTCCTGCCTCCACTTGGCGGGTTTCGCTTGCCCGAGCACCCGCACTTCGGCGCCCTCGGGGGGCTTGATCCCTGAAACGGTAAATGACCGTTCGGTCGGCGGCTCAAGCAGGAAGGCGAACAGAGATCCGGCTTTCTGTGTGAAGCGAACTTCTGGCTTCCCTTCCGGGCCCTGCGCTCGAACCCATGGCCGAGTCTCAAACAGACCCTCTCCGTTGACATCGAGCCAAGTTCCCAACTTATTCAGCCGGTCCATCTGGATATCGGAAATGGCGCCGTCCGCTTTGGGACCGATGTTTAACAGCAGGTTCCCGTTTTTGCTCACGATATCGATCAGCAGCGAAATCAACTTGTCCGGCGCGATCACCACCTCCGGTCCTTCGTTCTGGTTGTAACCGAATGAGAACCCAAGTCCCCGGCAGGTTTCCCATTTCTTCTCAGTGATCTTGTCGTACTTCGCGTACTCCGGCGTTGTGAAATCGCTGAACTCTACGCCGAAACGATTATCTATAACACCATCGGGTACCGCGTTGTAGTAATCGGCAAAGATCTCGGGAAGCTTACCCGCCTTTGGATAGTTGATATCGTTCCACAGCACCGCCGGCTCATACCGGCGGATCAGTTCGCGGTAGTGTGCGTCCGCGTAACGCGCGTATTCCTCGCTTTGCGGAACTCGCGCCATCAGGCTTTCGCGATCGAGGATGGGCTCTGAAGTGAAAGTCCAATCGAGGCCGCCGGAGTAATACAAGCCCATCTTGAGTCCGGCGGACCGAACGGCCTTCGTCAGTTCTCCGACGATGTCACGTTCGGATGCGTATCGGTGGCCGGGTGTCTTCGGGTTCGGCGTCTCCGATGGCCAGAGGGTGAATCCGTCGTGGTGTTTTGTCGTCAGAACCGCATACCGCGCATGGGTCTTCTTGAAGAGGTCTGCCCATGACGCTGGGTCCCACTTGGCGTGGGCTTGCGTGAACATCGGCATGAACTGGTAGTAATCAAATTCAGGTCCGTAGGTTTTGAGGTGGTGCTCGTAGGTGGGGCTGCCCTTGATTCGCAGCGTATTGAGATACCATTCCGCGTACGGGTTGTCACGGAACCACTTCTTCCAATCCACCTTCCCCAGTTCGCCGGTAGTGGGAGCCCACGCCGGAACGGAATACAAGCCCCAGTGAATGAAAATACCAAGCTTCGCGTCCTGATACCAAGCCGGCGGCTGATGTCGCTTCAGTGATTCCCAGGCCGGCTCATAACGGGTTCCCGACTGGGCAGCTTCCCCGAAACGCGCAGCCCAGCTAAACGAAGATCCAAGTATTAAGCGCTGAAATTCTCGTCGATTCATTTGAGACCTCCGGTCGCCATGGCGACACTGTCACGCTGTGAGAGAGATAGCAGAACCATTCAAGATTCAAACACAATCTTAAAGGTGACTGCGTGATCGGAGGGCCAGCGTTGCGGCGAGGCGATGACGAGTCCATCTTCTAAAACCTTCCATTCGAGGCGTTCCGGGCTGCCGAGCAACTCAACACGACTGATATTTGCTTTCGCCAGACCACGCGACCGAGCCAGCGCTCGGATGCGTGTTTCTCGCGGATTGTGCCCCATAACCAACGCATACAGCGCGCTGGATTTGGTTGTAAACCGGATGTCTCCGCCAGTGAGATCCATCCGCGATTTTTCGTTAAAATGCTCTGGAGTCCCGTTCATGCCAACTCCAGAGGTCCGTTTCTGAACCCCAGGACCCTCCCCAACGATCTGCCACGGGCGTGTGCCATGGATCGCCTCGGAATTGATCTTCATCCAGTCCGTGATTGCAGTTACGATGCGCAACTCCTGATCGTCCGGCATACCGCTTGCCGGCAACGGGATGTTCAGCAGCAGATTTCCGTTGCGGCTTACGATGTCCGCCAGTAAGTCGATTACTGTTTTCGCGCTTTTGTACTGAATGCCACGCTTGTAGTGCCAATCACCAATACACGTGTCCGTTTGGAACGGACGTATCTCGATTTCGTCTGCAACGCCGCGCTCAATATCGAGAGTGCACATGCCTTGCTCGCTTTCGCTGCGGCGCTTGCCTGTGTAGACTACGTCCAGCTTGCCATGCCAGCGGAGGCTCTGATTGTAATAGTGAGCCACCAGGGATCTCCCCCAAGGACCAAACGGTACCGGGCCATCCTCATAGTAGAAGTCAGGTTGGTGCTGATCGATCAGGTCTTGGGCACGCAGGAACCACTCGCGCTTCCAAGCCTCGCTTTCGTTGCCTTGCTCGGCCCAAGCCTCCGGACCCGGTTTGTGAGGCGGAAAGTAGAGATCATAATTAGCGGGATTATTGCCGTCGTAAGGAACACGTGCATACGGGCCTTGTTTGTCGGCACCCTTGTTAGTAGTCCACCAGTTGTAGCTTGCCCAAACGTGTTCACTCACGCCGAAGCGCAGGCCTTGCGCTCGCACCGCCTCTCGCCACTCCGTGACAATGTCACGCTTGGGTCCCATGTGTACTGAGTTCCAGCGGTGGTTTCGCGAGTTCCAGAGGTCGAAGTTGTCGCAGTGCACGCCCATGCTGACGAAATACTTGGCACCCGCCGCTGCGTACAGGTGAATTAGAGCCTTCGGATCGAACCCTTCGGCTTTCCACAACGGGATTGTGTCCTTGTATCCGAATTTCGAGGGATGGCCGTACGTTCTCAAGTGATACTTGTACTGCGGGCTGCCCTCCATGTACATGTTCCGGGCATACCAATCCCCGTCTTCTATCGCAGAGGAAGGGCCCCAGTGCGCCCACATACCGAACTTTGCATCGCGGAACCAATCGGGTACCTGTGCCGTCTTGAACGAATCTACAGAGCTCGAATACGGACCCTGTTGAATCGGAGGGATGTCCTGTTCGGTACGTGCCTCAGCAGATTGGCCGAATCCGCGCTTCGCGCCAACTAAGCCGGCGCTGGCCGCGATTCCAAGTACGTTCCTGCGAGTCCGCTTCATATCACCGTCCATTTTCAATGCAAATTGATAAATTTGCCCGTTGAGAGCTGCCGCCGGCTTCGCATCAGATCATGTGTCCTAACCAGTTGCCGTCAGTGAGTAGAACGATCGCCGCGCAGCCCGTTCGGCCACCGATCGCTCACGGAACGCTGTACTCAGTATCGCCATCGGAATGACAGCAAACGCCGCCGCCCCCTTGCTATGTCCGACGGATACGATCGGTTGCGATTTCTCAGCCTGTATCCATCGGCGACACGCGTCGTCCAAGAGTGGTCATAAACTCGAAAACGCTGACGACTACAGTTTCCTTTTTTGGCAAATGGGAGTGCCTGAATTTCAGCCGCCCAAAACCACTTACTCGTCGCCTCCTGCCCACTAGCTCAAAGCCGCAGGGCTTTCCGAGCCTGTTGACAATGTCTCTCCGACGAGCTCATTCGTGCCAGGCGGCTGAAGTTCGCCGATAACATGCCTGGCTCCAGAATCAAAGCAAGGTTGCTTTGCGGAAGTAGTGCACAGTGGCACCGCGACTCGCGTCCTTTCGGAGACGATGAAGCGGGACACAAACAAATGATGCGACCAGGCAATATCGGAGACTGAGCCTATTCTTGTTGGATCACGGGCCATCCGGACGCTGAGCGCGCCCCTACTTCCGACAGATCGGCCGTGACGGCCAACGGTAGATCTACACAAGCTAGCGACTTATCGCGACTGATGCGAGATCCAGTTCCCGAACGGTGCAAGGGAGGTGCGCTTGGTGCAGCATTTGCCCTTTCGCGAGGTGGAGGCCTGCGACAAGAATCAGCCGCTCAAGCGGCGGACACGACTCCATGTAACATGCAGAACAGACAGCAACCCAAAGGGAGCACATGTGAAAGCGATTCTGCATACCCAGTACGGCTCCCCCGACCTCCTCCGGTTCAAGGAGGTGGAGAAGCCTGCTCCCAAAGACAACGAAGTCCTGATTCGAGTACACGCGACCACGGTGTCGACCGGGGATTGCAACATGCGCAATTTCACTTTCGTTACCAAATCCATGCTGCCGATGGCGAAGCTCATGTTTGGTATTGGGAAACCTTGGAAAGAACGCATCCTCGGCACCGAGTTGGCCGGAGAGGTGGTGGGAGCCGGTAAAGACGTTACGAGGTTTAAGGCGGGGGACCGAGTCTTTGGCTCGACGGGTATGGCTGGCGGCGGGCATGCCCAATACGCATGCCTCCCTGAAATGGGGGCTCTGGCGATCAAGCCGGATTCTCTGAGTTGGGAGGAGGCAGTTGCCATTCCCTTTGGGGCGAACACCGCGTTATATTACCTCCGGGATCTGGGAAAGATCCAAGCCGGGCACAAGCTTCTGATCATCGGAGCGTCGGGGAGCATCGGCTCGGCCGGCGTGCAACTGGCCAAGCATTTTGGGGCGACCGTGACCGCAGTGTGCAGCGGCGCGAACGTGGAACTGGTGAAATCCTTGGGCGCGGACAAGGTGATCGATTACACCAAGGAAGATTTCACCAAGCATGCAGAAACCTACGACCTGATATTTGACGTTGTCGGAGCAACCACCTTCGACCACTGCCAAAACTTACTGAAGCCCAAAGGCATCTTCCTTGCCTGCATCATGGGTTTGACTGATATGCTTCGGGCCCTTTGGACCTCTATCACCGGGGGGAAGAAGATGAGGGTCGGCGTAGCCATCAACAATCTGGAAAGAATGACTATCATCGCGGAGCTTGCCACGGCCGGAAAGCTCAAGCCGGTCATCGACAGAAGTTATCCCTTGGAGCAGATCGCGGAAGCTTTCAAGCATGTTGAGCGGGGGCACAAGAAGGGAAATGCAGTCATCACGGTGGAGCACCTCTAGGTGAAGTGAACGCCGCGACACCCTTTGAGATCCGAAAGAAAGCCCGGCACTTCCGGGGGCTTACGCCGCGCGCGAGCAACATAGTTCCTCAGAAACGGCCTAGTGGCGATCTGGTCTCGACGGGAGGCGGCGATCAAGCGATTACTCTGCACATCGCGACCAGTCATTCGTAATCCGTCAAGCTTTGCAGGTTTCCAGAGTGTCTGGAAACAAGACTAAACCCTTCACTGTCGTACGCGCGCGACGTTGTGCAACCGCCAGAGTGCATTTCTGGACTGTTTAGGCGTCTGTTGGGCGGCAGGTTTCCTGCGATGCCGAACCTACTTCAGGCGTGCGGGATCAAGGCGCCAGACTTTCTGCCGTTTCAGATCGGTTAGCCAGAGTGCTCCCAAGCCATACCGAACGCTATCCCCACCCGGGCCCACCCATTGCGCTACGACTTTGTTTGTCGCAGAAGAAACCTTTGTGATGGGAAAGCCGAAAAGCGTGAGCCACACGTGACTGTCGCCGAACGTGATTTCCCCACCTTTCCCTTGCAGGCCGGCACGGATGTTGGCGACAACTTTGTTGGAGGTAGGATCGATTCGTGTGATAGTGCCATCGCCTTGATTCAGCGTCCAGACGGCATCGCCGCCAAACGTGAGGAAGCGGGCGCCTTGGCCGACGAGGATCTCGTCAGTAACTCTATTCGTCGATGCATTTACACGCGACACAATGCTGCGCTTGGGCGACGTCACCCAGACCGCATCCGATCCGAACGTGCAAGCGACCGAACCTTCGGCTACCGGGATCATGGCCCTGATTTGATTCGATTGGCCATCGATCCTGACTAATCTAGGGGCGGCCGTCGCGGTCACGACCCAAACGTCGCCTGCACCGCTCGCGATGCTTCCCTCCGACTCAGCAACCTTGACCGGCAACGGGCCCCTATAAGCCATGCATTTAAGCCACTTCAGTAAGGCGTCGAAGGCGGCAGGGCGATTTGTTCGGTTCTATGTGCAGCGTGAAGCGCAACTGGGCGCGATTACCCTGATACAACCTGTCCCGGCCCGCGCGGCGCAAATGCTCGATTTTGAGTTCGGTGACCCAATCGAAATCCGTCCTATCGGTAGTGAAATCACTCGGATGGCTGAAACGGCCGCCCTCATAGGGCTACAGACTTATCAACGCGGGCAACTGCTGATCCGGGGTAAAGCCGAGACGTTTGTGATTGTCTTCTGGCCAGTAGCAATTTATCAATTATTTGGATTGCCAGCTCTCGATAACACCAACCGCGACGACGCAGCGCACGCTGTGCTTGGTATGGCAGCGTCGGAGCTTCAACAGAGGTTGGGTAATGCGCAGTCCTTTCAGGAACGTGTGCAAATCGCAGATCAATTCATTGCCAACCAGAGTTTCAAAGCACAGCCCGCCGCCGAGCCCATTGAAGTGACGGCCAACGAAATTGTCCGCAACTATGGAGTATGCCGCATTGACTGTCTCGTACGCCAGACCGGCCTAGGCATTCGCAACTTTCAGCGGATGTTCCAGCAACGCGTTGGCGTGTCGCCGAAGGTCTTTTCTCGAATCGTCAGATTCGAATCAGCGCTGAAAGCCAAGGCTGTGTCTCCCCAGACGTCGTGGACAACTATTGCACACGAGTTTGGGTATCACGATCACATGCATATGGTTCACGATTTCCGACTGCTATCGGGGGAAACCCCCACAAACATTCTCGAACACGTCGAGAGTGTGCTTGCACCGCAAATCGATTCGGCGGCGCAGCAAGATCCAAATCTGTTAGCGCTGTAACACGAATAATCGCAAACTCGACGCATTTTTACTAGGCAAAGGGTAGCAACTCATCTATCTTCAGGGTGACTCATCCTCTGGGAGGGATAACCTTGAACCTCGGACATCCTTGTAAGACAGCCTTGCTTCTGCCGCTCTTTGCTGGATTGATGGTAGCCGCGCAAGAAGCCAGTGGTCAGTACTATGCGGCGGTCCGCAACAACGACATCGCATCTGTGCGGACACTGTTGAAACGCTCTGACGTTAACCTTCGCGACAATCGTGGGACAACTCCTCTCATGTATGCCTCGGCCGTGGGCAGCGTAAACGCGATGAAGGTGCTTTTGAAGGCTGGCGCCGATGTGAACGCCAAGAACGCTTTTGACGCTACGGCGCTGATGTGGTGTATCAATCAGCCGGACATGGTGAGGTTGATGCTGGCGAAAGGCGCGGATGTGAATGCGCGGTCAAAGATGGGACGCACACCGTTGCTGCTGGCGGCTTCTTACGGCGGCAATTCCGAGGTGGTAAACCTGCTTTTGTCTAAAGGCGCGAATGTCATAACGCGTGACAACTTTGAAATCACTCCACTGCTTGCTGCCACCGCGGCCAACGATCTGGCAATTGTAAAACTGCTCCTCGATCATGGGGCTGAGATCAAAGGAGTAGACATACTTTCGAGGGAAATGGCAGAGCGTGCAATAACGAGCGCCGCATCGGCGGGCTTTACTCCACTCATGTTTGCAGCCGCCAACGGAAATACGGAAATGGTCCGGCTCTTGTTAGCACGCGGTGCAGATGTGAACGCGATCACCACCGCAAAATCTCCGAGTGTCAAAAACGGCCCCATTGGGCTGGCATCCTTCACCGCGTTAATCCTGGCCGCCGCGTACGGCGGACCCGAAACGGTACAGGAGCTTTTGGATCATGGCGCGAACGCGAACGCTCAAGATCTGCGCGGAATGACACCTTTGATGTTCGCAATCTCCACCGACCGTGCCGATTCGCGCGTGGTCCGGCTGTTGCTCGAGAAGACCGCCGACCCGAACATCAAATCTGCCAGCAATGAAACGGCAATCGACTGGGCAAAGAAATACCGCAACCCCTTGGTCGGCCAGGCGCTTAGCTTGACGTTCGACGGAATTCGACCGACTGCAGCGACGCCTGCTAGCAATAACCAGGTTCCGGACCCGAGGCAAGCGTTGGCCAAGAGCATTGGGCTGCTGCAAGGCACTAGTGCCAATTTCATGAAAACCGGAGGATGTGTCTCATGCCATGCTCAGAACCTCACCGGTATGGCCGTCCATGTAGCACGCATCAACGGAGTGAAGGTGGATGAAATAGTATCCGCCGAACAGGCCAAGTTCGTGGAACTATCTTGGTCTGCGTTCGAGCAGCCCTTGTTGCAGCACATGGATTCGCCCGGCGGAGCCGATGATCTGGAGTATTCGCTTTTGCAGATGCTGGCAGATGGCATCGTGACCGACCGAACCATCGATTCCATGGTCCACAATCTTGCGGGCAGACAACGAGGCGGGGGCTACTGGCACAACGCTCCATTCGGAAACCGGGCGCCCATGGAGGATACCGACTTTGCTCGCACCGCCATGGCCGTCCGCACCCTGCGGATCTACGGCCCACCGAGCCGCAAAGCTGAATTCAACCGGCGAATTGAGCGCGCCGCTTCGTGGCTGCATTCCGCTAGTCCGTTGAGCACAGAGGACCGCAGTATGCAATTGCTCGGGCTTTTGTGGGCGGGTACCGACGTCAGCGGGCTGCAGGAACACTTGGGCAAGCTCACCGCGCTGCAGGGTTCTGACGGCGGCTGGTCGCAGACTCCTTACCTAGCGAGCGATGCTTATGCCACGGGTCAGGTCCTTTTCACCTTGCACGAGTTGGGCGTCCCGGCGAGCGATGCCCTTTATCGGCGCGGAGTCGCGTATCTTTTGCGAACGCAATTAGACGACGGGTCTTGGCACGTGATCAGTCGGGCAGTGAAGTTCCAGCCATACTTTCAAAGTGGATTCCCGCACGACCACGACCAATGGATCTCAGCCTCCGGGACGGCATGGGCGGCGATGGGCTTGGCCTACGCTGTACGCGGCAATGGTCAGGTGCCGACACAGACAGTCAAGTAGGCGCTGCCCAGGCTCCGTTGACTATCTCGCTCTTGCGGATAAAAACGGCCGACTCTGCAAACCCAGGCCTCGAACTTTCATGAAGTCCCGTTTTGGGAACCGTCAAATAAACCGGCGTAATCGGACAAATCCACTGTGACGGCCAAGTGGCGATCTGAGGATTACCCGTCCCTTCGCGACTACACATTCGAAATCCTAGTTTCCGGGTTGCCGACAATGCCGGAGTTGGGAGTTGTTGCGATTGCCTCCAAAACCCACTTCACCAATGGTTCGCTAGGCGTCTCTCAGGGCAATCATTGGGTCCACTTTCGTCGCGCGCCGGGCCGGAATGTAGCTGGCTAGAACGGCAACGGCAAGCAAAAGCAGAGGCACGATCAGAAACACAGCCGGATCATGCGGGCGAACGCCATAAAGCAAACTTGCCATCATCGAAGCAGTCGATGCAGAAACAACCACACCGGCAACGATTCCCACACCAGCAAGCGCGACACCCTTGCGTAAGAACAGTTTCAGAATGTCGTCCCGCCGGGCGCCTAAGGCCATGCGGAGACCAATCTCGCGCGATCTTTGGCCGACCATATAAGCCAACAAGCCGTAAATTCCGATGGAGGCCAGCAGCACCGCCAGTCCAGCAAATCCGCCCACCAGGTCGGCAGAAAAACGGCGTGAAGCCAGTGACCGGTCAAGGATGTCATTCATTGAAGAAACATGAAATACCGGCAAGCCGGGATCAATGCTCTGGATTTCATGCCGAATCTGTGGTTCGAGCAGGGTCGCGGGCAGAGACGTCCGCAACACCACGCTCACTCCCTTGCTGGGGCCTTGATAGGTCGAAACATAGATGTGGGGAACGCCATCTATGTCGAGACCGTCACTTTTGATATCCTCCACAATACCCACGACGGTCGTCCATGGCTTAGTAGGGTCTTTGGCGAACCGCACTCGGCGGCCCAACGGATCGCGCGTTGGCCAATACTTGCGAGCGGTGCTTTCATCAATGATGGCCACTAGCGGTTTGCCGTCTTCATCGCCCTCGGTGAATGAGCGGCCGCGTAGGAGCGTCGACTGCAACACCTTAAAATAATCGGGGCTGATCCGAATTCTCTCGGCGTGCAGATCCTGCGAGGACTCGACCGGTCTATCTTCAATCGCGAAGCCTTCAGTCGCTAAGCCACCGACCGCATTGGGGTTGATATTGGTAGTCGGTAGAGCTGAGGTGATGGCGGCGAGTTCCACTCCCGGAATTGCCTTCATGCGCCGCAGCAACTCACGATCAAAGCTGGCCTTACCACGAATACCGAGATACGGATCCATCTTCGGATCGTTGGGAACTCCTAGCCATGTGTTTGCCGTGACAACTTGAGTTGGATTAAAGCCTGGATTTTCCCGCAAAAGATCCCGCAGCGTTCGCAGCAGCAAACCGGCTCCGACCATCAGTATGACGGCGAACGCCAGCTCGGAGACGATTAGAACATCCCGCAATCGGGCGGTCTTCGTGCTGTAGCCGGATCCGCGACCGCCTTCACGTATGGCGGAGGAGAGAGCGAATTTTGCCGAATGAAGCGCTGGAGCAAGTCCAAACACTAAGCCGGTGAGAATGGAAATCAGCAGAGCGAACGCCAGCACCACCCAGTCGATTCGTACTTCGTTGAGCCGGGGAACATTCGATGGCACAAAGCGCAGGATGAAGCCTAAAGTTGCAACTGCGGTTGCGATTCCCGCTGCGCCGCCGATGAGCGACAGCAGCATGGACTCGGTCAGCAGCTGGCGCACCATGCGGCCGCGGCTCGCCCCCAACGCTAACCGCACCGCCATCTCTTGTTGTCGCCCCGAAGCGCGCGCCAAGAGGAGATTGGCAATGTTCAACGATACGATGAAAGCGATCAGGATGACCGCACCCAGTAACACCAGCAGCATGGGCCGGACACTGCCCACCAAAGTTTCTTGCAACGGTTGAATCTCAATTGTCCATTGCGCCTGCGGCGGATAATCGGCGGGAAAGTCGTGGCGTAATTGGGCAGCCATGGCAGTGAGCCGCGCCTGAGCTTGCGCCCGTGTCACGCCAGGCTTGAGTCGTCCGATTCCATGTACTAAAACCCGATTACCACGTATTGGCGGGGGAAAGGGATCTGCGCTGAATCCGCCCGCGCCAAACACTTCCGCGTCGCCGGAAGTCGTCGGTCCAGGATGGCGAAATCCGCGTGGCAGAACCCCAATAATTGTAAGGGAATCACCGTCGATCCGGATGGTACGGCCGACAACATTCGGATCGGCGCCATAGGCACGGCGCCACAGGCCATCGCTGATCACGGCCTCTGGAGCGAAACCAGGCGCGAAGTCCTGCGGACCATACAACCGTCCGATTTGCGGGATCACACCCAGCATGGAAAAGTAGCTGAAACTGGCATTGACCCCCTCGACGCGCTCGGGCTGTTCGACGCCGGTCAAATTCTCGCTACCCTCGAAGATCGGGGTCGCATCTTCAAATACACCCGCTCGCGTCTGCAGGTCATCCAGTTCGGGCTTGGAAAACTTAACGTCCCGCAATCCTACGCCGGGCTCATTAAAGAAGATTCGTACCAAACGATCGGGATCGCGGTACGGAAGAGAATGCAGCAACACCGCATTCACGATGCTGAAAATGGCCGTGTTGGCTCCCACGCCCAGAGCCAGCGTCAGGACAGCCACGATCGTGAATGCGGGCTTCTTGACCAGCATGCGCAAACCGTATCGAACATCCTGAAGTAAAGTCTCCATGAAGACACTCCTCTCGCGAACCTCGCGAAGCGGCGCTGCTACTTAGACCAGGGCGGAACCACGCCGTTGCTGCGCGCGTACGCGATCGACTGCCCCAGATGCTCGTGTTGATCTTCGAGAATCAGCATCAGCGCGCCCTGCTTCGTCATGTCTCTTCCGAACAGTTTCACCGGCGCCTGCAGGTCGTTGTCGGAAAGTCCCGTAATCGCTTTTTGCAAATTGACGTAAGAAGCCTTCAGAGCTTCCTGCAATTTCTCCGGATCGGTGATGGGCTCGGGCTTTGCCCCCGTATTCGGTGTGCCCGAGAGCACGCCGACGAGCAGGCCGTTCTCCCTAACGATCAGGTTGAACACCTCGCCGACGGAGCGAACGCCCTGGCCGGGCTTCCAGTCGTACTTGCCCGACATAACGCTCGCGAGTCCGGTGAATTTGTCGGAAAGCGTTCCGGCATCTTTTCCGAAGGCGGCCTGCATTCCTGCCGGCTGCGCCAGCGCCAGCGCCACCGGCACCATCAGAGTGACCGCAAGCGCGCATACTCCGTACTGAGTCACAATCTTCTTCATGTGGAACTCCTCTAGTTCACTAAGGACTCGTGCTCCTGGTAACGCCGAATGCAGGTCTCAACGCGGCGTCCCGCTCACTGAACAATATGCCGCGAAGACCCAGTGTTTGCAGGAAAAGTGACATGCGGTGTCTGAAATGAGACAAGCGGTCAGAGTTGGCCGTCAAATACTGTTGTCACGGATCCAGCTATAATCCGTGCCGGAGGGTCGACACACCCATTGCTGCAGGACACGCCAGATATGGGACTGACGAGATGGATTTTGATCCTGTGTGCGTGGACGATTGTAGGACTGTTGTTCGCCGTGCGCAGGATCGTGGTGGTGAAGGTACAGGGTATGCACGTCAGTTGGGTGATCGTGGGTGCGCTCGAACTTGTCTACTGGTACGTGTGGGCGGCGTACACACCGCTTGTGATTGGTCTGGCCAAACGGTTCCCGTTGACGGGGCCTAGGGTTGTACCTCATATAGCGATCCACACAATCACGTCGTTCATGATGGCTCCCCTCGGATCTGTCACCGAATACTTTCTGAGCAGTGGACTTCTGCGGGCAGTTTTTCGCATAACTGATCCCAGTGCGATGCGCCTTCTCCCGACGTTCGCAGTCAGCGCTCTATCTATGAGCTTTACTGGCATGCTTACGTACTGGTTAGTTGTGGGACTGTATCAGTCGATCCACTTTTACCAGGCCGCTATGGAGCGCCAGACTAGAGCGGCGCAGCTGGAGACACAGCTCTCCCATGCCGAACTTGAGAACCTCAAGAGCCAGTTACATCCGCACTTTTTGTTCAACAGTCTTAACACCATTGGAATCCTGATGCAGGAAGACGTCGATGCTGCGAGCCATCTGCTGGTCTGCCTCGGCGACTTGCTGCGCATGGCCCTCGAACGGCGGGAGAACGAGATCACTTTGCAGAGCGAGCTCGAGTTCGTCGGCAAGTATCTGGAGATTGAACTGACACGCTTTCATGATCGCTTGAAAGTTCACATGGACGTGCCACCTGACCTTCTCGGAGTCTATGTACCGAGCCTGGCGCTTCAGCCACTGGTTGAGAATGCAATCAAGCACGGCATCAGCGTCGATTCCGCCGCAGGCCGGCTAGAGATCGCCGCCAAACTCCACAACGGCAGAGTTTGGCTCTGCGTCCGCGATGATGGCCCGGGTCCGGCGCCGGGATCGCGCCTGCGGTTCGGCGTCGGACTCACCAATGTCCAGTCACGCTTGAAGCAGCTCTACGGGGACGAGTCGTCGCTGGAACTTACCGGGGGCGACGGTCGAGGCTGTGAGGCGATCATCACGATTCCACTGAGGAATTCCCATGAAGACGCGAGTCCTCATCGTCGATGACGAACCGATCGCCCGGCGCGGTATCCGTCGCTATCTGGCCGAACACGACGGCATTGAAGTTGTAGGCGAGGCGGCGAACGGAATAAGCGCGGTGGAGCAGATCAATGAACTTCATCCCGACATCGTTTTTCTCGATGTGCAGATGCCTGATCTGGATGGTTTTGGAGTCATCGAGAATGTGGGGCCAGCAACCGGCCCCGCTCCCGTATATATCTTTGTCACGGCTCACGATGCGCACGCCGTTCGTGCATTCGAAGTGCACGCAGTTGACTATCTCTTGAAACCGTATGATAAGGAGCGATTCGCCAAGGCCCTGGTTCACGCACGCCAGGTCCTCGAACAGCGCGGGAAAGCAAATCGGGGTCTCGAACCACTGCTCCAATCCCTCCGTAGTCTCAGCCCGTTGGAACGCTTTGTGGTGAAGGACAAGAAGCGGATTTTCTTTGTTCCCGTTTCTAACGTTTTGTGGATCGAAGCCACGGGAAACTATGCCTGCATACACACCGCTAGCGACAGTCACCTGTTGCGGGAGACCCTGGCACACCTGGAAGAGAAGCTGGCGCCACACCACTTCATCCGCGTGCGGAAATCGGCCATCGTGAACGGTGCCTGCATTAGCGAGATTCGTCCGATGTTCGATGGGGTTTACGACATCGTACTGGCAGAAGGAACGGTGGTCACGTCGAGCCGCAGATACGCTCACAACTTACGGGCGCTGCTGGAATCCTAGTCTTGGCAACCGAAAGTTGAGCTCCCAAACAGAATTGATCGCTAATAACGGCCTGCTGTTTACTAATCTTTTACATCCGCAAAAGTTGGGCGGCAAGGACGGGGCCTTCAAGTCTGACCGGAGCCGCTCACTTTCGCATGACTTTCTGCTCCAAGTGCCTGGAGACCCTCTCGGCAATCAGGTCCGCTAGCTGCTCAAGCTTGCATCGGCCCGGATCGAATCGCGAATCCGATGTCTCGTCCGTGATTTCCCTTGTATTTGCGTCCATGCTCGTCGGTTCGTGCTTCAAATCCGAAACGAGTAGATCAACCTCGGGATCGCTTTCGCGCAGTGCCTCGATCCTCTGAATGCCGTGACAAACAGTTGAGTGGTCGCGACCGTTATAGAAAGGTTTGAATCTTCGTGCCAAACGCCATCGAACCGGTGGAGTGCAGCCAATGATTTGGGGCATACCCGGCGGCCTGGCATCAACAACTGGGATTTCTCGATTACAAAAGATACTAAATTAAGTGAACGGCCGAAATTGCGAATCGAAGCGGATTTCTTCAACCTCTTCAACAACGCCGATTTGGCAATCCCAACGTGACACTACATAATTCTATTTTCGGCACCATCAGTTCCCACAGGTTTCCGCCGCGGATTATTCAGCTCGGAGCGAAAGTTTCGTTTTGAAGTCCTTTCGGATTCTCGTTTGCTGTTTCGCAGTGACCTGCAGCAGCGCAGATTCTCAATCTGCTACGGCCCCGCTCGTCCGGCCACATAGTACTCAACTTGAACTAAAGACCTCCGACACTGCCCTCTTAGGCGCATTCGAATGGGCCCGCGGCCAGGCCTTGGCGTACGCGTTCAGTGGCGATCCCGTCGGCGACTGGTACGAGGCAGCGTTACCGGGCCGTCAAGCTTTCTGCATGCGCGATACTGCGCACCAAAGTCTGGGAGCCCACATGCTCGGTCTCGCGGATCACACGCGAAACATGCTGCACAAGTTTGCGGAGAACATTTCCGAATCCAAGGACTGGTGCAGCTATTGGGAGATTAACCGCGACAACCTGCCCGCGCCCATCGATTATTTGGACGATGCACACTTCTGGTATAACCTCCCGGCGAACTTCGATGTCTTAGATGCCTGCTACCGCATGTACGTTTGGACCAGCGATCAGCGATACATTACCGATCCGGTCTTTCAAAGCTTCTATCGGCGCACGGTACACGACTACGTCGAGCGGTGGGACTTAAGCGTCGATCGCATCATGAGGCGGCAGCGCATTTTAAACGTCCGAGGTCGCTACGATCCCACCAATCGGTTTCAAAAGAACAGAGGCATTCCGAGCTATGACGAAGGTGACTCTAATTTTGTCGTCGCCTTAGATCAGCTTGCCGTTCAGTACGCCGGCTACTTAGCGTATTCCCACTTACAGCAATTGAAAGGAGACCAAGGCGAAGCGGAGGCATTTATCGCTCGGGCTCGGGAGCTGAAATCATTCTCGAATCGTGTGTGGTGGGCCGCCAAAACTGAGAACTATTTTTCACGCCTCAATCTTGCTCATCAAATGGAAGGTCATGGCCGCAATCTATCTGTGCTCTACTATGGCGCTGCTGAGAGAGGGTCGAAATCCCTATCTGTTCTGAAAGGGCTGCTTCGCGCAATCAACGAAAAATCGCCAGTGGAAGTAGAAGAACAGTCACACTTTCCCGAGATCCTTTATAGGTACGGAGAGTCGGACGCTGCTTATGGGCAAATCATCGATCTCACGCGCGAGGGAAAGAATCGCCGTAAATATCCGGAGGTTTCGTACGCAGTGATTGGCGCCATTGCCACCGGGCTGATGGGGATTGAGCTGGAAGCGCCTGAAGCGGATAAAGCTGTGTCCAACAGCCCATATGTGGATGGCACGATTGTGACAATTCCCCGGCTCACGAACGCCACAGCGTGGGCAGAGCTGGACCACGTGCCCGTGAGAGCGAATGAAGTAAACGTCCGCCATGAAGGCCTGACCCAAACGATAACCGAGAATGTGAAGGGCCTCTCGCTGGTCTGGCGGGCTTGTTTTCCCGGCTCTATCAACACTCTGCTCGTGAATGGTCGGGCCGTTCGAGCAACGCACGAGAAAACAGTCGCCGGCCAAGTGCTTTCTTGCGCAGACGTAACCCTGAGTTCGGGAGAAAGGAAAATTGCCCAAGTTTCCCCTTAAGCGGAGGGTGGGCTTCAACCAAGCATTGAGACATAAACGTAGTCCTCAGGAGCCGTCCTCCGCATTTAATTTTGCTGAGAAGCTCACGCTGACTCTGCCCATGCATACTCGTGATGCTGACCGCCGAGGATCGGTTTGGTGGTCACGTGTGAAACTGTTGCTGTGGGCGTACGAACCGGTGATCGCAAACGTGGATGCCCCAGCTCTCGACCGTTTCATCCAAACTGGCCGAGAACGTCTTGTGTCGATCGTGCACCAGAAATTTGTAATCCTGATCGCCCGGAAGGGTTTCCCGCACCTGCTGCAGGGTCCACTCAGACGTCGGGTGTTCGGTGACATTGAAGTGAAGCAAACGTCTGGAGTGAATCCCAAGGGCAACAAATATAAAGGATGCGGAAGCGTACTGTCACCGGGACGAAGAAGTCGCAGGCGACAATCCCATGTGCATGGTTCCGGTAAAGGTTGACCAGCGCTGATCCTTGTTGCCACGACAGTGCGGCGGTTGCCCAATGTATTTTCTAACCGTTCGTGATGAGAGCCGAATCCGGAGCTTGAGCCAAAGTTCATCTGCTAGCCGCTCTTCTCCCTATGTCAGATTCTCGGCTGCCATTCTGCGAATTAAGCGCCCTTACCTGTGCCGATATAGGTGGCCTACCAGCCGGTCTCGATTTCCAACGCCAGAAACGGCGGAACGCAGCCACATGCCAGCCGATCAACGTAGCCGGCTTGACGATGACCAAAGGGCTGCGCCAGTCGAAGAAACGGGCGAGCTTGGACAGCACGAACCGATCAGCGGCTTTTGTCGGCACGGCTTTTTTCCTGCGCTCTTGGTACAAGGCCAGCTGCTTACGCAGGAACATGTTCTCCGCCGGTTCAATAACGGGGACGACTCGCATCATTCCCGCCGATTCCGGCACCGTCGCGGCGCTCCGGTCCCATCCCTGCGTTGCCGTGCACTCCGCACCGGTTTGCTCAGTATATAAGCCTTTCCGGATGCTTTGAAAAAACGTTTGCAGAATCAGACGGTAATCACCTCAAAACCGGCCCCCCTATGCCGATCTAGTCGCGAAGTGCAGAGTAATCTGACAAGCCATGCTCTCTGGCGTTCCAATATTCACAACCCTGGAGGTTCATCACCTTCGAACTTGGGGTCGTGGCCGTCGAAAACCTGGCACTCCAGCCTGTCTGCTTCAAACAAGATGTAGCCAGGAATGCGTTTTCTTTCTACTTCTAGGAACTCACGTAAGCCATTTACGGCTCCCGCCACACTCTTGTGAATCGTCGGATCGTCGGCAGTGATCTCCATGTATCGGCGTACACCTTGCACAAAAGCCCTGAACTCCTGAATAGGATACTTCCGCTTATCCGAGAGTGCCTGATCAAAACGTGTTCGTAGATCCACAACCCGCCTAGCGAGTCGATCCCTTTCCGATTCCACCACGATTTCCTAATTTCGATTGTGCGCCAAGAAAGCTGTAAAAATGAATGCCGACAACACAGGAACAACTCAGAAACAATGCCAACCGGCTCCTCAGTCTCCGGTAACGCCACATTTGGCCAGTGAACACAACGGAAACCGCGGGCTGCTCGCTCGTGCTCCTGCAAAGCTCGCCGCAGCACGACGAAATGGCGCTCTTCTCCGTGCAAGTCATGCTGAAATTCCATGGCCATCTGATAGCCTTCATCGCAATGGCCTCCAATGCCATACCCTGGTACCGGCGCCGCATCGCCCGCTGGGCGATCCTCCGCTCCATTCCCCTCAGCCGGCTGTGGATGCTGCTGCTTGCAGCCTTTCTCCTGTTCTCTATTTCCGGTTTCTATTCGGACATCATGAGCCACGGTACGTTTCCATATGCTGTGGCGATCGTCGTCGCTGTCATCATTGGCTTGAATGCAGCGATCTGGATCATCGCGTTCGCTCGTCTTCCTGCAATCGTGATCCCCCTACTAATCCTCTTACAGTTCTTCCTTGGGCCTATCATCAATTGGGTAGGCAACGGAATCGCGCACACGTTCAATCTGCAGGGAGTGCCATCAGAGCAGGGAATTCACTTTGCTGCCACCTGCATGCTTATTGCCAGCATCATCTCCTACATAGCCTTTTTGGCCTTCATCCGCACCGAAGGTAAGCAATCCTTGCGCCTTCAGAACGAGCTGGAGCTGGCGCATACCATTCAGCGAACCCTCGTTCCCACGCTGGAGATCCGCACGCCTCGCTTCGAGCTTTACGGGATCTCGCAACCGAGTGAGAAGGTCGGCGGCGATCTCGTCGACGCCGTGACTCTGCCCAACGGCGACCTCGTTGCCTTTCTTGCCGACATCACCGGCCACGGCCTTCCCGCAAGCATCCTCATGGGACGTCTCAAGACTGCGGCCCGCACGGCCTTGCTCGACGCGGAACAACGCGATCCGCAGGAGACCATCCCACTCCTGCTGAATCGCCTCAACACCGTTCTGCCGCAGGTCAAAGAGCCCACGATGTACGCCACGTTCACCGGCTTCCGTCTGGGCGCCGACGGCAACATCTTCTGCGCGCTCGCAGCCAGCCCTCCCGTTGTTCATTGGCATGCGTCCGCGCGCTCGATCTCGAAATTTGAGGAGCCGCAGTTTCCCGTCGGTCTCCTGCCGAGCTCTAGATTCGATGGCTTCGCTCTGCATGCCGCGACCGGCGATCTCCTCGTCGTTGCAACCGATGGAATCCTTGAGGTCGCCGACAAACGCGGGCAAGAGTTTGGTATCGAGCGTCTCAACGACGTTATCGCGGCTGGTCCGCGCGATCCGCTGCCGCAGCTTGCCACACGGATTCTCACCGTGGCAGGCAGCTTCGGTCGTCAGCTGGATGATCAGACCATCCTGCTCGTCCGCTGTGTGTAACGAACGTTTGTCTGTATAGGCCTTAATCTAGCGAGTGACGATTTTTCGGCAAAGTAGCGGGCCTTGGTTAGCTGAAAATCGCATCACCGGAGCCGGGAGGTTGAGGGTGCGCCCTCAGTTTCGGCGCGAGGAGCCCGTGAAACTGAGGACCGCTGCTTGTGCGCCCGGTTTTTAGTGGTCTCCACCTACTGCAACGTTACATCATACTCGCAATGAATACGGTCTCGACTTTTGAAGACAGGGTTACATCCAAGTTGCCACTAACGCCGTGATCTGCGGATTACTTCCGGGTCGCGCTGCTCAAAGGCACATGGGAACTTCTGCTTTGGCGGTCGTACTATTTAACAAATGCTGCGCGAGAATCGAGTTGTCATTGTGACCGGAGCAGGTGGATGCGGATGCAGACGTCCATCTCGAAACGCTTCGCCTTGGACGGCGCTGCGATTGTTGTTTCCGACATCAATGAAGCGGGGGGCATGACACGGTTCGTATGATCGAGTGGAACGGCGGGCGTGCAGTATCTTTTCGAGCCGACGTACGGGAGCCCGACGTTTTTGCAGAGTTCCTGATTGATCCAGGATGACGCGCCATCCGGACAGTGGCCTGACTTTCAGTTTCGACTTAGATCGTCTGCGACGGCCCAGTATAGATCTACACACGCTGACCACAGCGGATCTATGTTGTTTTCGGTGTCTATTTTCCGAGTCGGTGACAATCCACTCGGTAGCTGAGAGCGGCAGTCTCTCCGACGAACGATGTTCCCGCCGGTCTCCAGGTTCCACAGAATCACGGTCATGTCCCAGCCGGCACTGAGCGCGCGCCTTACGTCCGGGCTGAAGCAGACGGAATAGACCTGCTCGGTGTGTCCCTCCAAAATGCGGAGCCGGCTGCCGGATTCGACCTCCCACAGGATCACCGACTTGTCGTACGAGCCACTGAGTGCGCGCCGGCCGTCGGGGCTAAACGCAGCAGCTATCTCCCAATGGGAGTGCCCTTCGAACACTCGCCGGCGCCCCGCTCTCGATATCCCACAGAGCGAGCGTGTGGTCGCGCGAGGCGCTCAGGGCGAGTCGCGCATCCGGGCTCACCGCAGACGCGTAGACGACATCCGAGTGGCCCTCGGCCGGCGGGCCGGTGTCGACAAACGCGAGATCCCAGAGCATGGCGGTGTAGTCCTCCGATGCGCTGGCGACGAACCGGCCGTCGGGACGGCAGCCCAGTCCGCGGACCGCGCTGCCGTAACCGCGAAACATGCGCAACGCCGCTCCGGACTCCAGGTCCCACAACACGACGCGCTGGTCGTAGGAGCCGCTCAGTGCCTGGCGATCCCCGGGGCGAAAAATCACGCAGCTTACCCGATTCGAGTGGCCGCGGAGCTGGTGTAGGCATTCGCCCGAGTCTAGGTCCCAGAGCCCCAGGGACTGGTCATAGGAGGCGCTGAGCGCCCGCCGGCCGTCCCCGCTGACCGCAACGTCAGTGACCACGTCGAAGTGGCCCGAGAAGCGGCGCAGCGGTCTGCCACTCGCGGCATCCCAGAGAATAATCGAGTTGTCGAACGAACCGCTGAGGATCCGCGACGCGAGGCTATTAACGACTGATCTCTTGGTCTGATCGAGTTTAGGCAGTAGGTCGAATCGCGCGGTTGGGCTTTTTTGATTCGAGCGCTTCATTCAGAGTCGGCCTCGTCGCCGCCTCTCTGATCTTTAGCGTCTTTGGCGACTAGAGGGCTGTTACCGACAGGAATTGACTGGGTCGAGTTTCTTGCGGAGGCAATTACCCTGCAGGAGCTTTGTCCTCCCTGGCCAAGATGGCATCGCGTGGGCATATAATCACGGAACTAACTCTTAGCTCCACGGAGCTTCTATGTCGAAAATCCACCGGGTTGTTCTGGTTGTTCTATGCAGCGTTTGCATTTCTTACGGCCAATCCGACCCGTCGGGCAAAGATTGGCTCATGCACGGACGAACCTATGACGACCACCGTTTCAGCCCGCTGCGCGAGATCAAGGAACAGAACGTCGCGAAACTGGGCTTGGCCTGGAGTCGCGAACTCGATACTACCCGCGGGTTGGAAGCTACACCGCTCGTCAAGAATGGCATTCTGTATTTCACCGGGACCTGGAGCGTCGTGTACGCCTACGACGCCAAAACCGGCAAGCTGCTCTGGAAGTTTGATCCCAAAGTATCGCGCGAAAATGCCTACTTCTATTGCTGTGACGTTGTGAATCGCGGCGTGGCTCTATACGCCGGCAAGGTCTTCGTCGGAACGCTAGACGGTCGGCTGGTTGCTCTAAACGAACGCACTGGTGTTGTCGAATGGACCGTTAATACGGTGGAGAATAGCAACCGAGCGTACTCGATTACGAGCGCGCCCCGCATCGCGCGGGGCAAAGTCTTGATTGGGAATGCAGGATCTGAATACGGTGTGCGCGGCTATGTTTCCGCGTTTGATGCAGAAACGGGAAAGCTATCGTGGCGCTTTTACACGGTGCCCGGCAATCCCGCCAATGGCTATGAATCGAAGGCGATGGAGGAAGCGGCGAAGACCTGGCATGGCGATTGGTGGACCTTCGGCGGCGGGGGCACGCCCTGGGAGGGCATGAGCTACGATCCTGACCTGGATCTGTTGTATTTCGGAACGGGAAATCCCACGGCTTGGTATCGCGAACAGCGCGGCGGAGGCGACAGTTTGTATACGGCCTGCATTTTGGCAGTGCATGCCAACAACGGCGAACTGGCTTGGTATTTCCAAACCACACCGGGTGACAACTGGGATTACGACGCCACGCAACCGTTGGTGCAAGCCGATCTAAGAATTAATGGCCAAGAGCGTAAGACTATGATGCAGGCCAACAAGAACGGCTTTTTCTATGTTCTGGATCGACAAACGGGAAAATTTATAACTGGAGCGGCTTTTGTTGATGGAATCAACTGGGCCAAGGGATTGGACGAGAAAGGCCGTCCAATTGAGAATCCAGGTGTGGCGGAACTCAAAGCGAGACTGATTTCGCCGGGTCCGTTTGGCGGTCACAATTGGACGCCTATGGCGTTTGGCGACTCAACTGGACTCATCTACGTATCCGCGAAGTCCGGTACGTTCTTCTTACATGCCCCTGGCACAGAAGTCAAATACAATCCGGATCGATGGAACCACGGCCTGATCGACTACGAAGGCCCGCTTATCGACCAATGGGTTGCCGCCCCGCCGGTGCGAGGCGAGTTGCTGGCCTGGGATCCGGTAGCCGAAAAGGCCGCCTGGCACGTGCCATCGCCTGTCGCCGAAACGGGCGGGGTTCTGGCAACCGCCGGCAACTTGGTATTTCAAGGCCGCGGCGACGGCATTTTTGCTGCCTATCGAGCGACGGATGGAAAACCACTTTGGAGGTTTGACGCTGGCACTGGAATTATCGCTGCTCCCGTGACCTATTCAGTTGACGGCGAGCAGTATGTAACCATACTTGCCGGTTGGGGTGGCGCGTCCGGGTTGATCAGCTTCCCGGGTTATGGCCCCGTAAAGCCAGGATACGGACGTATTCTAACCTTCAAGCTAACTGGTCACGCGAATTTTACTCCGCCGGTCTATAAACAACCGAATCCGCCGGCCAATCTTAGTACCGACGCTTCCCCCGAACTCGTCAGAAAAGGAGGTCTTATTTACGGGGCCAACTGCAGTGTCTGTCACGGCGTCGATGCAATCGGCGGTCCGGTGCCCGATCTCCGCTATATGAGTAACACAAGTCTCGATCTTCTGGAGGATATCGTTTTACATGGGGCTCTTTCAAAAGCCGGCATGCCTTCCTTTTCGAGGATCTTGAAAGCCGAGGATGTGGATGCGATTCGCGCGTACCTGATCAGCCGTTCTCGGGAACTAGCGCCGCAAAAATAAAATGAGGAACTTCCTGGATCCGCACGTTTCAGAAGTTCAACTTTCAATAACCAGGTTTTTTCGCTGTTATTCCGTATTGGCTGTTTCCGAGACTGTGCATTTCACAGTTCTTAAAGCGTCAAGCTCCTTAGGAAATCGGACTCAATTGCCTGGAGAGCTGTGATTCTCGATGCTTGAGGGGCAAGTCACAATCGCTGTAATGGCAAAGCAAATCGAGGTGAGAATTGCGATCTTGTCGATACCGCGAGCTTCGGTAATATCGTTCTTCGTGGCCAGCAGCCCGATCGCGATGACCACGAGCCCGGCTGCGCACATCGACAAGGCTGGGCCTGATAGCCCAGATCACGGAGAGAACGATCGGCCGCATAGAATTCGCGTACCTGTTTAAGCTTTCTGGAATTCTACGATAAGGCGGCGTTGAACACCGCTGCGGGTGCGTTTAAACCTCGGCATCTCTGTGCATAAATCAAGAATTGTGCACAAAGGCTCGCACCACTTTGCGATCTTCCTTTAAGTGGGTTGGCCTTCCCAAACCTTGGCGGTGTGTCAAATTCAAGCGCACGCGGATTGGCTAAGCCTAGAGCGTTTTTCGTTCGTAATCCTGCCGAAGGCGTGGCAACCCACATCACTCAAGCAGTTTGCGGAGTTTTGGTAAACGACTGATTGATGAGCTTGCCTGATTCCTAAACACATCGCGACTACTCCGGAGGGATCAGGTCCAAAATCGCAAACCAGCTTGTCCTTTGGCTGAGAAAATGGTGATCCATGAGCGATTTCCCAGAGTTCATGAAGCACCCGGCGAACAACTTCGCCACGTCGAATCAGGCGACGCCTGGTGTCGAGGGCTACGTCTTCGATGGCGTGGATGGCAGCCAAATGGCATTTTGGACATGCACTCAAAGAGCACGATCCGCACCCCATGTCCACGACCATGACGAGTACATGATCGTGGTTGAGGGTTGCTACACGCTTGTCATCGAAGGGCAACGCATACCATTGAACCGCGGAGACGAGTATTGCATCGCACGGGCTTGCATCACGGTGGCGAAGTCGCCGCCGGAACAAGAACGATCCACGCATTCCCTGGACACCGCGCCAACAGGGCTATCAGCGATCCTGCCGCCGCGGAAGCGTGACGAATGGCCGCACCGATCTGCGCTAACAGCCTTAGGATAGACTACGCGCCCGAAGACGAATGAACGTGAAAGTGGCAGTTTTTCACAGGAGTGTTGCGCACCAGTTCGCCCAGTAGCTCGTATGACCGCAATCTGTCGGCTTGTTCATGGGTGTCCGTCACAGCGAAGATTTCCTGCACACCAGTGACCTCTAAGAATTCCGCCAATTTGGTAGCCACTGTGTCCGGACTCCCCACAATCGCGCGCGCTAATCGCGCGTCTACCGCCTGTTTCTCAAGCGCGTTCCAGAGCCCGTCCATCGAATCCACTGGCGGCTTCAGCTCCACTGGCTCATGGCGGATGAGAGCCAAAAACCGCTGCTGCGGTGTGGTCAGCAACCGTTGGGCTTCTGCGTCCGTCGGCGCAACAATCACCGGGACCCCTGCCATCGCGTACGGTTCGCGAAGAACCGTGCTCGGCGTGAAGGTTTCGCGATAAAGATAGAGCGCCGGTAGCAGATACTCGGGCGCGAAATGGGATGCAAACGCAAACGGTAGCCCCAGATGTCCCGCCAGCTGCGCGGTGAAATCGGATGACCCGAGTAGCGCAATCGGCACGTTCGTGTTCTGGCCCGGACACGCAAACACCCGCTGCCCGGGAATCGGCGGACCTAAGTAAGTTCGCAGCTCCTGCAACAACGCCGGAAAGTCGTCGCCGGTATGTCCCAAGTCCCGGCGCAAGGCTCGCATCGTCGCCATGTCCGACCCTGGCGCCCGCCCCAATCCCAAATCAATGCGCCCAGGAAAGAGCGATTCCAGCGTGCCGAATTGCTCAGCCACTATCAACGGCGCGTGATTCGGCAGCATAACCCCGCCGGAACCCACGCGTATGCTTTTGGTCGCGTTCGCCACGTGCGCGATAAGTACCGACGTTGCCGCGCACGCGAGCCCCGAGATCGAATGATGTTCCGCCAACCAGAATCGCTTGTACCCCAGCCTCTCGACGTGCCGGGCCGTTTCCACGCTGCGTGCGATAGCGGCGCCCGCGCCTTCGCCGGGTCTTGTCGTAACCAGGTCCAGAACGGAAATAGCGACAGAACTCACAAGCGTTAGATGATGTCTGAACGAAAAAAGAATCGGTCGCGCGCTGTGCGAACTTTTCGTTAACGACGGAGGATCGATCTACGGTAGCCGACGGCGGAGTGACCACACATCCCCCTTCGCCCCATCGTTAGAACTACAAAACGGGGCGCAAGAACCGTCAGTTCTGGGAGTAACGGCTACTGCGAGAGCTCCACACACAGGCGGGATGGAGCAGACGAACTCTCGTCTGTGACGGTCAAGCATAGATCTACTGTGCGACAAGGCACGATCTATGTGGCAAACGTCTGTTTGCATTCTCAATCTGACGATGAAAAGACAATATTGAACGAACTGGTACCGCGCTGCCGTATCTGAATTCCAGTAGTGCGGTGCATCCTTGTTTTGATCGTCTGTCGTGAGATGCAGCCGGATGGATCCTGCTGACATCGCACTTCTTCAACGGCATTACGCGCAACCAGGGCAAAGATACAAGCAGGACAACTCCTTCGCCCTGGAAACTACCAAACACTCCGTCGTGATCCAGCTCAACGTATCCTGACAATTGCTCGCCGAACACATTCGGCGGTTTACCCATCAGCAATCCCGCCTGTGCACGGCGGACCGAGATCTCCTAAGCTTTCGTCCAGCCGAGCGGCGGCCTGAAGCACAGCTATAAGGAGTAGACTAAGAGCGGCCTAAAAGCATCCTGTCGATCGTGATCCTCCGCTATCCCTCTCTGTCATGATTGGCGGATCGACGACAAAACGTGTGGGTTCACAAATACGGTTTACAGCTCTGGAACTCATGGACTTCCTCGGCAAACAAGGAATTCCGTGGGAGGTCCGAGCCGCTCGTAAACCGATTTCGGAGACTCATAACCGGCAGGAGACGCCTCTCTACGCAAGAAGCATCGAACGTCACGCCTCAACGCGAAAATAATTTACGCACATATTTAGGAGAACACCCTATGAGACAGATCGCTTTCTTGCTGGTTGCAGTCGCAATGGCGGCCGGCATTGTCGCCTACGTGGCGCCCGCATCTGGACAGACAGATGGACAGCCCGCCCTGATCTCCGTAACCAAAATTCCCCCAGGGTACCGCGACTTTAGGTTGATCTCCGTGGCACACGAGGAAGGCAACCTCAACAGTTTGGGCGCCGTTTTGGGCAACGATGTAGCGATCAAGGCCTACCGCGAAGGGACGCTTCCCTACCCGGACGGCACGATCATTGCCGCGTTGCACTACCGTCACGCCCCATCTGAAGAAAACAACCGAATCTTTGGCCAAGCCCAATCTTTCGTTCCGGGGGCCCCTACGAACATTCAGTTTATGGTCAAGGACTCACAAAAGTATGCCGCGACGGGCGGCTGGGGGTTCGGTCACTTCGGCACGGACGGCAAACCGAGTGCCGAGGCCGCGATGAAGACCTGCTTTCCCTGCCACGCGCAGGAAAAAGCTCGCGACCTTGTCTTCACCAATTACGCACAGTGATAGCGAGAGCGAAACACTCGCACGTACTCCACCGATTATGAGCCGCTCGTAAACCGATTTCAGAGGCTCATAACCGGCGGAACGCCCCTCGTCGCAAAAAGTATCGAACGTCACGCCTTAAAGGGAACGGAATTTTAAGCTGCTGATCGGAGGCGGCCAACTTTGCGAAGAGTGAGCGCAGAGCTATGTGGCGAGCCTAAGGAGCGGTATGGACTTGAAGCCCGTATAGTCAAAATACTCGAGCGCGCTGAAGGCAAAGACGCTTATGATGATTTGTTTCGATGAAGAACACACAAGTAGCACGGTTATTGGCGTACATGACCGGCTTGGTGAACCAGCAGCTTTTGCTGCAGAACGAATACCTGATCGCTGAAAACAGGATTCTGCGCTCCCATTTGCCTGCGCGAGTTCCCTTGACCAACGCACAACGAGCGACTCTGGCGGAAATTGCCAAGCGGATGGGGCGGCGGGCGCTCGAACAGGTCGCCTCAGTCGCGAAACCGCAGACCATTTTGGCTTGGTATCGTAAGCTGATTGCCCGCAAGTTCGATGGTTCCAAACACCGCGCCTACCCGGGACGGCCCGCAGTTAGTCGGGAGATAACCGAACTGGTTGTCCGGATGGCACGAGAGAATAGCAGTTGGGGATACGACCGCATTGTTGGGGCACAGAAGAACCTCGGCCACAACATTTCTGATCAAACAGTGGGAAACATTCTACGCCGTTTCGGGATTGCTCCGGCTCCGAAACGTTGCCAACAAACGACGTGGGCGGACTTCATTCGCTCTCACATGGCGGTCTTGGCGGGAATCGATTTCTTTACCGTCGAAGTACTCACCTGGCGCGGCTTGGCAACCTATTACGTTCTCTTTTTTCTGCACCTAGAAACGCGACGGGTCACGCTCGCCGGAATCACTCAACATCCCACTGAGGAATGGATGGTGCAGATGGCTCGCAATGCGGTCGATGATGTCGATGGCGCTCTTCTTAGTACCCGCTTTGCGTTGCATGACCGCGACAAAAAGTCTGCCATACATTCCGAACCATGCTCAAATCCAGCGGAGTGCAGCCGATTCTGCTGCCGCCCCGTAGTCCAAATTTGAATGCGTTTGCGGAGCGCTGGGTGCGATCGATTAAAGAAGAGTGTTTGTCAAAATTGATTCTGTTTGGCGAGGTCTCGCTGCGGCGGACGGCAACTGAATTCACAAGGCATTATCACCACGAACGTAATCATCAAGGCAAAGAGAACATGCTGCTTTTCCCAGCGTCCGGTTCTCTACGATCGCGCCCTAAAGCTCCCGTTATAGCTCGCGACCGCCTGGGTGGACTGTTGAAGTTCTACCATCGCGCTGCATGAATTCTTTGGCCAAACGGCCTTAGTGCGCGAACTGGATGCCGCGCCCGAGGATAACAATGTAGAGAAGACCGAGCACGGCAGCAGCGATCCACCACGTGGGTTGTCGGCAGACCAGGAGTGTACGCTCTACAGGTTTAGCTGGGAATAAACTGTCCGCCCACAGCAGACCGGATGACCCGCCGAACGCCGCAGGAACCGTCGAGACGAAGAAGAGCTTCACCCCAAGCGGGTCGAGGACGCCTGCAGAGCAACTGAAAAGGCACGCCGCATAGTACGGTAACCGTCCGACGACATTGTAGATCGGTCGATGTGAGCAAAAGGGCCACACCGCAACCGCGAGGAGTCGCGCCACGGATACATAGAGCGCGGCACCAAAAATCGTCATGGCGATACGCAGCGCCGCCTGATGCGGTAAGCCGCGGATCACCTCTTGCCAGTCGCCGAAGCCGAAAATCCCTGAAAAAAGGAGGTAGCCCGCGCCAGGAAGAAGATTTAGCGCGGCCAAAATCCAGAAGAAGTAGCGGAGATTTGCGCAATTGCCGGCAGCCCGCGAAGCCCACAGAGAAATGGTGCCGACAAAAAGGTTGACGAGTGTTCCACCGGCGTCGACCCAACGGTCGGGGCGCATGCTCGAGAGGTGGTTGCTCGTAAGCTCCGTTGGGATATCGCCCCTTAACCAGGCGATTAGACCATGGCCAACCCCCTCATGCAGTAGTGTTGCGGCCGCAGAAGCCAGCACGGCCATGCTGACAATAGTAGTCTTGCTGTGCCCCTCGGGCATTCGAATCACTCTATCGCGAAGGATTTGGTTGCGACTAACTCGGGCGGTCTCCGGATCGAGCAAAATAAGCTGCGATGAAACCGTTCGAGTCGATTTTAACTTCAACTCCCCGTTTGCGGAGGACTTGACAATCGCGTCATGGCCACTGGATTTGACGTAGTCGGTTAAGGGAATCTCTCAACGACGGGGTCGGTCGCTTCATGCACCACTGACGCTGATATGCGCCCCCTCCGAATCAACAAACTGCGCGAGCATACCGCCAAAATCCTGCTTTGCGGGAGCCATCGGGAATTGGACGCCCTTGCTCGTCATTTCTGCATGAAATTGCTGAAGGTCAGGTACATTGAAGCCCATTTCTAGTTTGCCGGCAGGATTTTTCTCCGATGCGGGATGCAGACCAAGAGTAGTTTCGCCGGTAGCAAACTCGCTCCAACCTGGAGCCTGGAACTTAAGCGGCAGGCCCATTACGTCTCTGTAAAACTTGATCGCGCGATCCATATCCGCAACGAACTCGATGATGTAGCCGAGCCTAACTGCCACAAAGCACCTCCACCAAATATTCAGAGCACCACATTGTACCGCTTCGTCATGTGTTCCGGCACACGCAGACTTTGACTCGGATTGGCGTGTGACAACACCGGTGTGCCCCGACTTGGCCAATAAATATGGCCATCCCGGGAAGTGGGCGATTCATTGCGGCGATTTACTCCCATGGCAAAGGCCCCGGCTTAGACGGAAGCAGACACCGATATTAGTAGATATCGTGCGCCGCTTGAAGCGGGGATTCGCCTCCGAAAAAGACATTTTCCGAGTGGCCCGTTACCCGCCCCAAGCTTCCCAGAACCGGACTTCCGACCAGCTTATAACGACGTTCGCGGAGACATCGGTTGGCTGCCGAACGAACGCGCGAGTCGATGCCGTCAGGCCGTTGAACCGGCATGGCCTTAACTCCCGGACCGCGCGTGATCCGGGCGTCCCGGTGGTTCCGCTGGTGTTCAACACAATGTACGATGTAGCATTGCCTGGCCTTGGAGGCGAAAAGCGAGTTTATGCGGCTGGCTGCCGTCTGTAAGAGGATGATCGCGACCGATACCGGGGCCCTCATTCTGTCTGCTCTTTCCCTGGTCGCGCTGCACAGCGCAACCAACAACCAGTACGGATTCCACCGCGACGAGCTTGCGACCATCGACGACGCTCGTTTCCTTGGCTGGGGGTATGTGGTCTATCCGCCGGTCACCCCCTTCATTGCGCGGGTGGCGCTCACGCTGTTTGGCCCCTCGATGATAGGCTTGCGCTTCTTCGGCGCCCTGGCTGCGGGGATCGCCATGGTACTGACCGGTTTAATGGCTCGCGAAATCGGCGGCAAACGTCCGGCCCAGCTTGTGGCTGCATGGGCGGCGGCGATCGCCGGACCCGCGGTGTTTTTGGGCAGCGTGTTCCAGTATGTCTCCTTCGACTACCTGTGGTGGGTGCTGGCCGCATGGATTATCATCCGTTTGCTGAAATCCGAAAATCAGCGCTGGTGGCTGGCGTTGGGGGCTGTCGTTGGCCTCGGCATGATGACCAAGTACACGATGGCGTTCTTCCTGGCAGGCATTGCCGGTGGCATCGTGCTGACGAGACCTCGCTGGCTGCTCAACAGATGGCTGTGGTACGGTGCTGCCGCTGCCATCCTCATCTTCCTTCCCAATCTCATCTGGCAGGTCCGACACCATTTCATCACGCTGGATTTTTTGAAGTTTATTCATGCGCGCGATGTCGGGCGGGGCAGCACGAATGGCTTCCTGCCCGCGCAGGTCTGGTCGATAACGAGTCCTGTCACCGTGCCGCTCTGGATCGCCGGGTTGTATTTCCTGCTCTTAAGACCGGAGGGAAAGCGTTACCGCATGATCGGCTGGATGTACTTGATCCCCCTGGCGCTCTTTCTCATCGCCAAAGGCAGGCCCTACTACCTCTCGCCGGCGTACCCGATGCTGCTCGCTGCGGGCGCCGTTTGGGGCGAGCGATGGAGGGAAGCCCTGCCCCCGCTCGCCGCCCACACGGTACTCGGGGTGCTTCGGACCAGCCTGGTGATTAGCGGGATTGTGGTCGGTCTCCTGGTTCTGCCTCTGGCGCCGCCGGGCTCACGCTGGTGGAGGATCGCTGACGCGGCAAACGATAATTTCAACGAGGAGTTCGGCTGGCCCGAGATGGCCAGTGCTGTGGTTCGCGTTCGCGATTCGCTCCCGTCCGACAGCACCCCGGTTGGCATTCTGGCCAGCGATGCCGGTGAGGCCGCCGCTATCAACCTTTACGGCCGCGGTCGAGGCCTGCCGGAAGTAATCAGCGGCTCGAACTCGCACTGGCTGCGCGGGTATGGCAATCCACCGCCCAAAACCGTCGTTGCGGCGGGTTTTCTCGGCCGCGACCTGAAAACCGTTTTCGAGTCGTGCGAGCTTGCTGGCCACGTGACCATTCCCTTCGGCATCGAGAACATCGCCATCGGAGATCACACCGACATATTCGTCTGCCGGCGTCCGCGTCAGCCCTGGCATGTGTTCTGGTGGCGAACCCACTGGTTCGGGTAGAGTTCGGCGGACCTCTTGCTTCCCGCCTGCTTTCGCGGCGTACAAGGAAGTGGGCGGAATTCTGAGCGGGTGGTGCCGATGGGCACCTACGAGTTACCCTTCGGCATCGAACGATCTCTGCTGCGGCTAGATGGCAACGACCCTTACCTGTGCCTGCACTTCGTGATCATTTTCGTCCGCGATCAGGAAAGAAGTCTTCGTTTTTACGTTGATAGTCTGGGATTCCGCGTCGCTGTCGATCACAAGTTCGAGGATGGTAGACGCTGGATCGAGGTGGCTCCGCCGGATGGAAACGCCCACATTGCTTTGGCACCCGTGCTTCGCCAATATTCGATCCGCGCGTAACCGGTTGACGGGAAGCGGGATGCAAGGAAAGAATCGGAGACATGGCGGTCCTTTTCCTGTTCGTGTTTCGATTCGTCCGGTTGCTCCTCAGCGGCCATCAGGCCGTGGCCATCGAGAACGCAGCGCTACGAATGCAAATAGCGGCCTTTCAGCGGAAGCGGAAGCGCCCGTTGCTGACGACCTTGGACCGGATGTTTTGGATTGGCCTCCGGAGTCTGTCGCGCGACTGGCGCAAGCCCTTGCTCTACGTCCAGGCAGACACGGTTGTGCGCTGGCAGCGCGAACGATTCCGGAGATTCTGGGCCAAGCTGTCTCAGCCGCAGCGCCGGCGTCGAGGTCGTCCCCGCACCGCCACCGAACTCCGCCGATTGATCTCACAAATGGTCACGGCCAATCCCTTGTGGCGCGCACCCAGGATTCACGGCGAACTCAAGATGCTCGGTATCGCCCTCTCGGAGCGCACTGTCTCGCGCATCCTGCGCACGCTCCGCCGCCCGCCGAACCAGCCCTGGAGGACCTTCCTGCACAACCATGTCGGCCAAATGGTATCCACTGATTTCTTTACCGTGCCGACCATCACGATGAAGGTCCTCTTCGTATTCATTGTCCTGGAACACGATCGTCGCAAAGTGCTGCATCTTAATGTGACCGAGCATCCGACCGGAGATTGGACCGCACAACAGATTGTAGAGGCGTTCGCAGACCGTGACGCTGCCCCTTACCTCCTCCGCGACCGGGACAGTAGGTACAGTGCTGAGGTTCGACTGCGAATCCAGTCGCTGGGCATCGAGGAGATTCTGACAGCACCGCGCAGCCCCTGGCAGAATCCATACGCCGAGCGACTCATCGGCTCGATCCGAAGGGAATGCCTGAATCACTACATCATTCTGAACGCCCGCCATCTGAAGCGAACGCTGTCTTCTTATTTTCGCTACTACCATGAATCGAGAACGCACCTGAGCCTGGGCAAGCAATGTCCGTTTCCTCGAAAGGTGTTGGATGTTGGAAACATTGTCGCCATTCCCCTGCTGGGTGGCCTCCACCATCGGTATGAACGTATTGCCGCATAGCAACTTTTGCCCGGATCGCTTTTTGGCGAACGACAGGCGCAAGGGCTACACAGAAGTCAGAGCTTTCTTGGGGACTATTTTCGGCGCATGAAATCACGAATGGGAACGCCGAAGGCGATGACGGCAGTGGCTCATAAGCTCGCAAGAATTGTCTATCACTTAATCACCACTGAGCAGGAGTACGATGCGAGCGTGTTTCAACATCTAGAGAAGCGCAATCAGGACCGCAAAAGAGCCAGACTGCAACTGCAGGCCAAAGAACTTGGCTTCCAAATGGTGCCATTGGAAGTTGTTCCTTAGGAGCGCTCGCCTCCGCTTCGCCAACGGGCATTCATTCTGCAATACAGGCCTGTCGTCGGCAAGGAAGTTTTCAGCCAATGGCAAACAGTGCCTTAACTTTTTGTGTCACCCCAGGGGACAACCGCAGCGTATATCTAATAGCGGCGCAATTCGGCAGGCCTGGTTAGTAAGCTCCGTTCCGATCAATTGCGGACCGCAGAGTTGTCGCTCGTTGATCTGACGGTTTGACTTGCAGGTAGTGTGACAGAGGTTGTTTGGCTTTAACATCATTGCCACTTTTGTGATAAGCGTCGGCCAGATAGTAGTAAGCATCGATTAGGTTGGGATCGATTTCAATAGCTTTTTCCAGGTGTGCGATTGCGGATGCCGGCTGGTTTCTGGTCGATTCAAGAAGTCCCAGCAGATATTCCCCATCCGGCCGTGCGTGCTCGCGACGTGAGAATGCTTCGAAGTCTCGGACGGCTGCGTCCAGCGAGCCGGCTGCATATTCAGATTGGCCTTTCTCAAGGAAGGCGGCAGAATTTTCCGGATCTGAGCGAAGGACTTCAGCAATTTCTACGAGCGCGAGCGAGGGCTTTCCGGTACGGCGGTAAAGCTTGGCCAATCCAAGATGGGCGGACACATCGTCCGGACGCGCAGTGATTGCAGTTTTATACTCTTGTTCCGCGTCGCTGGCGCGGCCAGTTCGCAGAAGAAGATCGGCGAGGTCCTGGTGAAGGTCAGCCAGTCGAGGATTTGTTGCGATTGAAGTTCGAAGGTGCTTTTCCGCACTGTCTGCATCGCCGGCCGCGGTGTAGACGGATGGAATCAGACGTTGTGTCAGAAGGTTCGTTGGATCGAGAGTTTGTGATTTTTCAAGTTCGCCTATGGCTTCCGGAAAGCGGTTCAACCTGAATAAAACGTACCCCAAGTCATAGTGGATCTTGAATGAGTCAGGATTCAGATGCGCTACGCGGTAATAGAGGGTTGCAGCGTCCTCGAAGAGCTCGAGGCTGGTATAGGCGTCTGCCGCGGCGAGAATAGCTTTCTGATTTTGCGGCTCGATTTGTCCTAGCTTGATAAAGGCCTTTATTGCTTCCTGCGTGTTACCCTCACGAAGCCGACTCGACCCGAGCTGGAAGTACGCATCGCCGAATTCAGGATTAATGCGGATGGCTTGAAGGAATTTCTCTGAGGCCTCCGCATAGTGCGATTGATTCCGAAGTTTTATTCCGTCATCGTATGCACGCTGTGCGGACGGTATTTGCTGGCCCGTTCCCGTGGGGCAAAGAGGACCGACCAGCACGGCTAAGGGCAAGATCGGCCAAAGACGAAGAACGGTGTATAGCAGCAATTTCCGAGAAACGCTCGGTAGCACTTCGGTGCTCATGGCCAACGGGTTTGGATAATTTAGTCTGAGGTAACTACGGCACTCCGCCGGAAAACATGCGGTCTCCACTTATGCAAGGCTAGCGTATAGAGAATTGATCCGATGGTCACAAGAAGACAAAAGAGCATAACGCTCTGTCCTTTCTTCCAGCCGGACTGCCAAAGATCAGGACCAAACGAATAGAAGAGCGGAAGGAAACTCGTGATTATCCCAAGCAACGGGATGATCCCGTGCCAAAGCCATCTGAAGGCGCTTCGCCGAAACCGATAGAAATACGTCGTACAACCGATATTGACAAATATGTTCGCGATCATCGCGAAAAAGACAACGGCGGTTCCCCACCAGTCATAAGACATGTAGATTCCCAACCAGCGGCCCCAAACGATGTCGGCCACAACGGTAGCCGCTAACACGACATGTTGAGCGTTCCACGGTACTTTGAACTTAGGGTGAAGCCGGGCGAACCATGCTGGCATTGTACCGTCGCGACCCATCGCGAAGACAATTCTGGCATAGCCGACGATGGACGCCAAATAGACTCCTAAGACGGCCGACAATGCCGTAACCGTGACGAGGATGGATCCAGAATGCCAGTAGACCCGAGCAATAAGTGCAACGGGATTCTCGCCTTTGGAGACCTGGGGTGCCCACGATGCATCCGGGATGGCAAGACTAAGGGGCCACGACGTCAAAGCCCAGAACAGACCGAGGAGCACGCAAGCCAAGATGAGCACTCGAGGAATAATTTCCCGCGGAGACTCGGTCTCTTCGGCCGCAGTCGTAATAACGCCAAAGCCCACAAACGTGAGCAACGCGAAAATCATTCCGCTAAACAAGCCTTTTTGTCCATGGAGAGCGACTCCAGGATTGAAGGGGCTCAGGTTGATTTCATGCCGATTCGAAAGCACAACGAAAACGGTCAGGGCCAGCGCAAATACCACTCCCAGCTCGCAAATCATCAAAACAATCGAGCCAGTTGCGGAGATCCGAAGTCCTGGATAAGCCAGCAAGGCCACTGTGGCTGTAGAAACCAATACACCAACGACCCACGTTCCATAGCCTGTCTGGACGCCAAACAAGGAGTTCAGCAGGTCGTTGAAGAACAACCCAAACAAAATGGGCTGCAATATAACGGCGAAAAAATACATCGCGGTGGCCAGCAAACCAACCCACAGACCGATGTGCGGACTCAGCGAATCGGAAAGCCACGTGTACGCGCTACCCGCAGACGGAATCTCACGGGAGATTAGTGCATAACTGACGGCCGTAGGAAGCGTGCAAAGCAGAGCGAGCAAAAATATTGCGGGACCTACTCTGCCCGCTTCCGCACCAATAAGACCTAAGTTCGCATAGATACCCAGGGCGGGGGCCATCATTACGGCGCCGAGGGCCGCCACGCCGAATGTGCTGATGGCGCCGACTTCAAGAGCAGGCGTCTTAAGATCGGATGCGGCCACTGCTTCTTTTGTGCGATGGTGGCAAGAATGTGTCCGGGGCCTTACGACTTGCCATCATAAAATTCCGTGTTCAGCAAATACTTCGGCCACTTTACGTCCCTTCTTGAATTCTTCCTCGACAACCCGCTCGCGACTTGCTTTCGATTCGGCCATTTCTAGAGCAACGGGCAGAATATTATTCGGAATAACGACAACACCATCGAAGTCGCCAAAAACAATGTCCCCAGGATTGACGAGGACTCCATCGCATTCAACAGGTATGTCGTAAGCAGTCACTTCGGACCGGCCACAGGAATCGTAAGACGAAACTCCCTGAGCGAACACGGGAAACTGCATCTCTCCGATTCGCGCAGCATCACGAGTCAATCCATCCAACACGGCTCCCTTTGCTCCCTTTGCCGCAGCCGCAACACTCAGCAGTTCTCCCCAGACCGCGGCAGAAAGATCCCCATTGGTTGCCAGGACTATGACGTCATCCGGGAGGAGCGTGTCCAGAGCTTCGAGTTCTTTTTCGTACGGCTTCTCTGGAATTTGATCGACGCGATACGAGGCAAGCGTTCGGGCCCTGCCTACAAGGCGCGCCGCTCGAAACAGGGGGCGTGTTCGGTACGAGAGCGCCTGACAGCGAAACCCGAGAGCATCGAGCGCATCACACAGCACGGCGGAATAGAGCCGCCCAAGCCTTTCGGAAACCTCTGCAAACGACAGGTTTTGCCCGCGATTGGCTTCGGAGAGGTTACTCATTCCTTTACACTCAAACGCAAAGTCACGAACTCAAAGGGATTGCAATCGAATTCAATCTTCGCATCCTTCAGAGGTATCGGTCGGATCGGCGTTTCAACCAAGTCGGTTAGCCAGACCTCGCCAAGCGGACGGTCCAATGAAACGGTGACGTGGCCTGCTCTTCCGGTGGTCTCATGCCCACGGAGGATCCAGCTGTTTCCATCTTCAGAGCGTTTCAATGCTGTAATCTCAAAGCTCCCTTCGTCAACCGAGACAAAGCTGTGATGCGTGGGCAATGAGCCTGAGTGAGTGTCGGTAGCCATGGTCAGGAGCGGACTGGCAAAGCTGTGGGCCTGCCCCATCACTCCGTTATGCCAATCTCCCGGATGGTAGTAAAAGCTATATTCGAATGCATGGCTGCCTGCTTCTGAGCCGCCAGGTGCAAAGTAGCCTTGGTAATTAGTGATGGATCGCAGGAGAATCAGTTTGACGATGCCCTTATTTGTCTGGATTCCTCCCATCCCGCGATTGAAGAATCCGACACCACTTTTGGCATTGTCCGCGTCGACAAAAGTCTGCGTATAGTAGATGCCGTCAGGCCTGGTCGTCACGGCGTTGTGAGTTTCATAGTTCAGAATCGTCGAGGGCCCGCTCTTCAAGGGGAATACAGAGGTCAGCACACCGTCATGCCCAGGAAAGCCGAGAAGCTCAGTGCGGAAGTCGATTCTGGGGATCGCATCATATAAGTAAATTTGTTGGGTTCTCCGTCCTGAGAGAAACGCACCAGTTGTTTGAATGCGGATGCCTACGCCATCCTGCCGTGTACTAACGGAATCGGCGGGATAGGCATTCATCCTCACCTTGGTGCCCGTAAAGTGCAACATGCCCTCCATGTCTGGATTTTTCTCTTCGTCGAGCACCAGTTCATTGCCGAGATAGGTATCGGTATTCAGCAGCTCTTCGCCGTTCTGGCGGCTGAGAATACTGCGTATTCCCCCCGTTTTCGAATCGATTCGGAGTGTGAAGAATTTGTTCGAAAATTCTTGCGAAGCGTGCTCATCCTCCGTGACCGGAAGACTTCCATCCAGCGGCTTGAGTTGATAGAGTCGATAGCCCAAAGCGGGGACATCACGTGCCGCGAACTCGATGGCAACCATACTTAGAGGCGCTTGTGTGTCACGTCTGCCGGCAAAATTCACTCTGAAAGGAACATCATTGCCGGCGTCGTCGACTAAGTGGAAATTTGTGATCTGCTCTTTAAAAACAGGCGTGTATCGCACAATGTCGGTTCGCTGCGTGGAAAGAGGATTAAAGACGAGGAAGGGATAGCTAGGGCTCCGGGAGGTATCAACGCTTCGCGATATGGTGTACATGGCATCGAAGAGGGCGGAGCGGCCCGCTTCAATCGCGCTCCCATAACGACTTGCCATGTTTTCCTCCACGGGATCAATATGGCTTCCGGGGAGCGCATCGTGATCCTGATTGAAGACTACTTTGAGCCAAGCAGCGTGAAGGTCAGATTGCGGGTACTTCAGCCCGAATCGCGACGCAATGGAAGAAAATTTTTCCCCACTCTCAAGCAGGTATTCGGCTCGCCGATTTGCCTTTTTTGCGTCTGGTCTCTCCCCATAGAGGCCCCGCAGATCCTGAATAAATAATGGAGGATTGAACTCATTCGCGTACGTCGGGAGCGTAACGCCGGTTCTTTGTATCACCTCAAAATACTGAGACGGCGTGCAGAAGACGACATTCTTAACCGGAATATTGGATTCGGCCGCTGCTTGCCGTATCCGAGTTTCAATTTCCGACGTAGTCTCGTTGGGAAGGTAGACGTCGCCGCCATAAAGTAACAAAATGTCTGAAATCCCAGGCGCGCGATGTTCGACAAAGCGGCGAAGGTTTTCCGGCATTCCCCGCCAATCAAGCGAATAGCTTCCCGATAGCCAGTAGCTCAGTAGCCTGCTGCCGTCTGGCCCCTTCCAGTAGAACGGACTCTTGATGGAAGGCTCGAGCGAGGGCAGAACGTCGCGCTGAAAGACGAAGTACTTTAGCCCGGCTTTGCTGAACAACTGCGGGATCTGAACGGTATGACCGTAGGTATCGATATTCCAAGCCGTCGTTACGTTGGCTGCGAACGTCTTTTTCATCCAGTCTAGTGCGGGGAAAAATTCGCGTACGAGCGATTCGAAATCAGATTCAGCCTCGTCCGGCTGCAGATACATTCCGGTAGCCAGTTCGAATCTGCGATCCTTAACCATCTTGAGGAGGAACCCCTTGTCATCTCCATTTAGCGTGTTCCAGAAAGGCTCAAGCGCCACCATTTGGTCCTGCGTGAATGTATAGCGAGGATCCTTCCGCATCAGATCCAGGGCGTGCCTCAGAATGTTGATAGACATGACCGTAGTCTGGTCATAGGTCCAATACCAGACAACATCAATGTGGGAATGTGGTGCAACGTAAAAGGTGTACCCGCGCACAGGTGAGTCCGGTACAGCCGCACTCAACCTGAGACCACTGAGAACCAGAGCGCTTAGTGCAAGATGCCAGGAAGTTTTTGAGCGAAAAGCCCGTCGGAAAAGCGAATGAACCCGGGCCCAGATCACCTTGTACTCTCCTGCAGCAGAAACGGCTTTGATCGAACCGAGCATTTACAAGGCGATTCTGTTGACTCCATCGCGGCCGTGACCTCGAGGTTCAAAAGACGTACTTGAAGCCGACTTGGATGAAGCGCGGGTTATCGGCTGACAGGATCTGGCCGAATGTCGGATTGGAATAGTTTCCGTCCGGCGATCCAAAGTTTGGATGATTGAATAGGTTGAAGAACTCCCCACGTAACTCGAAATACTGACTCTCGGTGACACGGGTCTTCTTGACGATTGAAAAATCGGTATTAGTGAAGCTGCCCTGGCGCAAGGTATTTCTTCCCAGATTTCCATAAGTGTAGGGAATGACGCCAACCGCTGACGTGTCGAACCACTGGGATAGCGATTGGTGAAACCCGGAAGGATAGAAGTTACCCACCAAACTCGGCCGCTCTGTTGACCCAAGCGTCCCACCCCCAGTGTTCGCGTTATCGAACGGAATATAGACATTCACTGGGAAACCGCTGTGGGCAGTCAGTATACCGTCCATCGTCCAACCGGAAAGAATATAGCGATTGAGAAATTTCTGGTGAAGGCTAAATCGTTTTCCCTCGCCCAAAGGCAGCTCATAGATGCCACTGATAACAAAGTTCTGAGGAACATCAAAGTCCGAGACGGCACGATCGGCTCGGAAATTGAGTCCGTTTTGAATACCCTCTCCTGGAAGCGCGCTGCCGTGCGCGGCCGACTGATAGTCGATCGACTTAGACCACGTGTATGACGCAAGAAAGTTCAAGCCGCCGGCCAGTCGCCTCTGGATTTTCAGTTGAGCTGCATTGTAGCTGGAGTTACCCCAATCACCCGTTACTTCAAACGGAGCAAACTGCGGTAAAGCAGCTTTGGCTTGGGCGTCCCCGGGGCCAGGCGTCGGAGAAACGTTCAGAACCGGCGTAATCACCAGGTGCGTTCCCTTCGAACCAAGATACGTGGCCGAGAAGAGCCACGCGTTGCCGATAGTCTGCTCTATCCCCACATCCCAAACCTGCACATAAGGTCGCCGGTTGTCTCTAGCCGCAGCGAACCCTGGATTCGGTGGGGGTGTCGAGCTTGGGACGAATGGTGGGAACACACCCACTCCAAGCACATTTGAGGGAAGCAGATTGGTGGCACTAGGCTGATTTAGATTCGGCGGTGTAATATCCGGGAAACCAAACGGCCACTGACCCATGATGTCCTGTGTTTGTTGGACATTCGATTGATTAAAATCATAGAAAATTCCGTATCCTGCGCGAAGTGTCGTGTTTGGCGTTACACGATACGCCAGACCCGCGCGTGGTCCCCAGTTCTTGTGATCCGGTTCAAACATCCCGTCTGGAACTCGCACCACAGTTGCGGGAGAGGTAGAGAGATCAATTTGGGGTTTGGCCGACTGATCGATCACCCAAGTTGTCTGAGTTGGAGTGCTGTGGACATAATCCACACTGCCTTGACGCCCGAAGTCATCCTGAAGAGGATCCGAGTAGTCGTACCTTATGGCGAGATTTACGGTTAGGCGCGACGTGGCCTTCCAAACGTCATCCACAAATGTGCCGTAATAATTCCCATGTAATCTTTGTTCGGCTGTTCCGTGCAACACCGTCGCGGCAGTCGGTAAACCAAGGAGATAGCTTGCGAGACCCGAGCCGGTGTTCGCCGCATTTTGCGGATCCGAAGTAGGCAGATTGTTGAACGTCGCGCTGGCATAAGTGCAATTGTCCAGAACCCAGGTGTGAATCAAGGATGCACCAGCGGTTATGGTGTGAGCACCGACAATCTTGGTGAACGTTCCCGAGTACTCCCAGTTATTGATCGGATCGCCGGGCAGACTTTGTGGGGTGCCTGGAATGCCTGCGGCATCCGAGATGTTAAAGCTTGGCAGTACCGGCCGCAAGCCCGTTTGCGCCGGCCAATCATTAAGGAGTCCGGTGGATTCCAGGAAAGAAATCGATGGGAAATAGCCGAGAAGCCCGATCGTGGTCCTTAAGAACTGAGCTCGCAAATCGAGAACGGCAGTGGGCCCAAAGCTGTGGGTCAGGCCAAGCACTTGCTGGCGGCTGAGTTGCTTCTGATCGGTCGGCGACATGGGTATTCCGGATGGCAGCACTCGGGATCCAACGTCCTGGCTGTAGCGGCCAAAAAGATTAGTTTTGTCTGTCAAGGCGGCGTCGATGCGAATACCGAACTGGTCCGTATTAGTGATTACTGGCTCAGAGTCGAGATAGTCGACACCGTCACCGACATAGTTGGGCTGGGGATAAATGAGCTTAGCCACGGCTAGCGCAGTCGGATTAAGCATGCTCGACGGAATCTGGTTTCCCGCAAAAGGAGTACGGCTAAAGAGGGGATTGCCCTGCGAGTCCGTGCCGCTCCGAGACGTGGAATACGGGTTGTAGATTTGAGGAAGCCCCGACAGGTCGCCGTTCAGTTGCGCCGGCGTGGGAACGTTCTCCAAAATGGTTGAGCCAAGGTTCTTCCGAAAACCCTCATACCAACCGAACCCCCAAATTTTGTTTCGCCAAATCGGTCCGCCGACTGAGCCGCCAAATTGATTCTGGTGAAAGATGCTGACGGTCGGATTGAAGAAGTTGCGAGCATCCAGCTGAGTATTCCGTAGGAATTCCCAAGCCGCGCCGTGAAACTGATTACCGCCGCTTTGTGTGACGATATTCACATTGGCGCCGGCCGCACGTCCGTATTGGCCGCTCGACATGTTCGTTTGTACATTGAACTCGCGAAGGGCATCGGGTGGCGGATTGATTGCCGGAAAATTGAAGAACAACTCGTTGTCCTCAACACCATCGATCGTAAAGTTATTCATCTCCGGACGTGCACCATTGACGGCCGGACTGATTGCGCCGTAGTCGCTGTGAATTTCGAAAAATCCTTGTTGTCCGCTTCCTTGGGGCGCGGCCCCTGGCGTCAGCAGAACAAGCTGCGTGAATTGTCTTCCGTTTAACGGTAGCTGCACAATCGAAGCGGTGCTGATTACGGTTCCAACGGTAGCATCTGTAGTATTCGCAAGAGGCGCCTGAGCTGTTACCGTCATTTGCTGGGTAAGTGAACCCGGCTTCATCGAGAGGTCGAGTGCGGCGGTTTGATTCACCAGAAGAGTTACGCCCTGCGTCTCGAGCGTCTGAAAGCCTTGCGAACTTACCTTGAGATTGTAAACGCCGGGAGGTACGTTGGGCACCACATATTCGCCCTGGCCATTCGTGACCGCTTCAAGTGAGCTGCCGGTCGCTGTGTTCGTCACCTCAATACGCGCCGAGGGAATTGCAGCTCCGCTTTGATCCGTTATCGTGCCGCGGAAGCTACCGCTAGTAGTCTGCGCCTCCGCATTTTGGAGCGCGAACAATGTGACCAGGATTGCCAACGCTAAGCGATAGCCCGAGAATCCATTCGATCTATACGCGGGCGGAACAGGCGTCACATTCGGGAACACAAAGCCGGACGATACGTACCGTGCAACGAATTTGCCGGCAAAGTCCATGTCTTCGACCCTCCATTCAGCGTTGAAGGGGAGAAAGAACGCCAGAGGTCGTCTCCCTTTTGCGGAGCGTTGCACTTATTTCGCATTGCGAAACAAACGTTTCACTTCCGGTATCAATTAGGTAACATAGGGCCGCAGGCGCGTCAAGCTAAATCTCCAATAGACGCTCTCAGAAAACCTAACGGCTCCGTTTCTACTCGACATACAGGTGCGAATGACGAACATAACGATGCTGGTAGTCTTGCTCTGCCTTGATAAAACGGTACGCGGCCACTTCCTGAGCCGCTTTATGGTCGTCACCAAGCCGCTGATATACCTGACTGAGAAGGGAGTGCAGCCGAATGTCATCGGGCCGTTCCGCGACTCCCTGCCGTAGCAAATCGCGGGAACTGTTGTAGTCACCCTGTCGTAGGTAAACGCGCGCCAAGTCATAAGCTGCGTCCGGATTGTGGGGATACTTTGATAGCACTGCCCGGAACATTTTGCCGGCTTCCGCGTCAGAGTTCTCGTGGTAGGCAATTTCTCCCAACCGTAAACGGGCTTCGGTATGTGAGCTATCGAGCCGAAGAGACGTAAGTAACTCTTCTTTTGCTTCAGCCATGCGCCTGAGCAGATATTCTGCATTGCCCACCAGGTAATGGGCAGCCGCCACCTGGGGAAGGAGGCGACTTGCCTTTTTATAGCTCTCGAGCGCGTTTTCCAGTTTTTCATCGTTCAGAAAGGCGTCACCCAACAAGAGCCAGCCTTTGGGATCATCCGGTCTCAGGCGCGCATAACGTTCCAGGTAAGAGTGAGCAGTGTCGAAATACTCCGCCTTTGATAGTGCTTCCCCGAGTAGGAAGAGAGTCTCGGGGTGCCCCGGCGACAGCTGATCGGCGCGAAACAGCCACGCTAAGGCCAAAGCGCCATTTTCTTGGGCGAGATAGTCCGAACCGATCTGCACGTAGGGGCGGGCGTTCTCTGGATTTACATCGATCGCGCGGAAATACGCGGCCTTCGCTTTTTCGTAATTGTTTTGTTTTGAATAAGCCTGGCCGAGGCTAAAGAACAACTCAGGCGATTCTGCTCCCTTTCGCCCTGCTTCTTCGAATTCCTTGGCGGCTTCCGCATACAAAAAATTCTCGGAGAAGATCATGCCGAGCGAAACGTGAACGGACGAGCCGTCGATGCTTTGGAGAAGCCTGGCGCTCTCTTGAGCTTGATCCGGATGGCCCGCTCCAAACTCAGCAGTTATCAGACCGAGCAAGGCGACAGGATTGCGAGGTGCGAGCGAACTTGCGGCGCGATAGTGTCGTTCGGCATCCAGGAACTGGTGCGTTGTTAGCTCCAGGCTACCGACATTCAGTAAAGCCGTCAGATTTTCGGGATCGGCAGCCAATGCGGCTTGAAATTCATTTAACGCCTCAGTTGGTAAGCCACGCCGAGCAAGACTGACACCTCGGCTCACACGAGGAGAGGCAGAGTGTGGCGCGAGCTTTATCGCCTGCCGGTAGGCCTCGTCCGCTTTTTGATACTGTCTTTCGGCATCCATAACGCGGCCCAAGGTCTCGTATACCTCGGGAGAATGTTTATTCTCAGCCACGAGGGCTGTCGCGAGCGCCTCTGCCCTCCCGGTGTCTCCAGCATCGAGGAGATGCTGGATTTGTTCAAGCGATTGCTGATTTGGCGGCTTGTCGGAGGCTTGCGCTCGGGTGGGCCAGGGCGCGATCAACATCACAATTGTGAGTGATAACGTTGCTATCCGCTTCGTCTCCATCACAGTAATTCCTTACTGCAGGCGCAGCCCGATTAACCGGATCGTGCGAATCTCATGAGGTTTCAGAGACAACGAGAGGTCTTCTTCACTCGCTGCAATCTGCCCCTGATCGCTTTCCGTTGCACTGGTCCGATATGCGGAGCGAAACCGTAAGTGCGGAAACTTTACACGGGTCTCAGTTTCTGTATCGCCCATGTTGTAAAAGCGCAGAATCGATCCGTTGCCATCCTGGGCCCCCTTCCAAGCCATCAACATGATTTTGGGCGAATCGATTTCTACGAAGCCGCCGCTCGGAACATGCAGGGGCTCGTTGGGCCAGGCAAGTTTGTCAGCCTCGGTGACTTGATCACTCTCGAGCGGGTTATTCTCTTCCCGGGCAAAGCGAGACAGAATCTCAGGCTGAAAGGCGTTACTTGAGGTAATGCCGTAACGAAAGGTGAATTCACCACCCTGGAAAGGCCGCTCATCATCACCATCGTAGTTATTCATCACATACGAAAAGATGGTATTCTTCCTGGCACTCAACGTCTTGGACCAGAGGCCCCTATTGATTTCACCAATAGTAAAGAGTGGCGATTCGTGCAAGACGAGCCCGATAGAAACTTGAGGAGACGAGACGGAAACCCAATGCTGGGCCGCGAACCATTCTTTGTTCGCTCCCGGAAGCTGGTCAGATTCCGGATCAATCCACGCATTCTGGGATTCATATCTTACTTTGGCCGGATCGGCTGCAAAAGGGAATGCGAAGTAGACACCTTCGGGACTTCGAACAGCCTCTTTCCGCAGATGGTTCGAGATTTGAATCCTCTTCTCGTAATCCGAGAGTCCGATCTCGGTAACTATCTCCGGCGTATGAACTGCCGAGGTTGTCATGGTGAGGTTTACGCCCCAAGGTGTCTTCCGGACTGACACTACTTGGCCCTTGCCCGAAGCTGAAACGTCTAGTTTGGGGGGCCGCAAAGCAGAGCTGTATTGCAGGAGTGGACTATTCCACCGTTCGCGTTGTTCGATCAGGCTGGATCCATGGTGAGAATAACCGACGTAGACATATTGATCGAATACGTAGCGATTGTTCTTGTCGACCAACTCCTTGGCGAGGGTCTTATCGTAAATGCTGACAATGCCTCCACGCTGTGGGTCTACTTCAACGCGATAGTACCGGCTCTCAATCCTATTTGAAACAGCAAGGTTCTCGTCGTCTGCGGCAGAAGTTCCCGCGCCCATTGTGTAGCAGCGATAGCCGACGGCGGGTACGGCATCCGCCCGGAAGCGAATTCGGTCATAATCCTCTTCCGGGTCCCGACGAATCAACTTCAATTGCACTGACTTTCCGGTTTCCGGTTCGATCAAGCCTCTGGCCCTGGGAATCTCTATCTCGACATCGCCCGACCTGGGCCAAGAAAGCGAATTGAACACAACCACCGAGGGTCCCCGCAGATCCAGCTTGGCCCCGAGCTGGCTGAATCCGCGCCGCGCCATGTAGTCAACATCACGTGCAGAACTTTCGGTAAATCCTTCCTTATTCTTCCGGAGCGTTGTCGCTTCATCGCTGTCCGGACGCTTCCACGTGCTGGCAGCACCCCAAGTGTGCTCGGTGTAGAGCAGCAAGTTACGCCAGATTTGGCCATCGAGAGCAAGCGGAAATGTAATGCCAGCATCGACGGCACTTGCAACCGACGCGATCTCCTCCGCAGCGATGGCTCTCTCTTTGGTTCTCCGTGCCAGTGCGGTGTACTTAGCATCAGAAGCTCCCATCTCCTCCCACCAGGCACCACCGTCGCCGCGGAGAGTTGGCACGGAGCGGCCGAACTTCTTGTCTACGTAGGCAAAGTACTCACCCAATGTGCCAGTCGTCAAACTCGGAAAAGCAAAACGTTGGTTCCACACCTTGGGAAAATCGAGCTCGGACGGAATAAAAGGTCGATTATCCGACTGCGTTCCATAGATCAGCACGGTATCGGGGATGTAATCGGATCCGGAATAGGTTTGCAGAAAAATTGGCAAAGCGTCTATCCCCGCCGCCACGCTGTTGCCGGACGTAAAAAGCTGCTCGAATTGAGTGTATTGCCGCGAAAACCATGTCAATACTCGAGCGCCATCTGGCCCCTCCCACCAGAACGGTGACTTCGCATTCAGGTGTCCATTAAGAATGATGGGTCCGCGAAACGGATTGCTTGAAATCGCAAGATAGCGAATTCCGATAGCCTGCAGATAGGATGGAAGCGCCCAAACATGGGCGGGAACGTCGGTCTGATTTGCGTAGGTAATTGGAACTCCATTCAGCCGTGAGAAATCTGCGCTCGTGTAAAACAGGCGAAAGAGCTCCTCGGCGGAGGCGAGACCGGTATTGATGGTAAATAGCTGAGCGGGAAGAGTCAGCCGTCCGTCGCGCATTAGAGCCAGGGCTCGCTTCCGGCGATCCTCAGAGCGGTTCTGCCAATAGTCTTCCAGAATGAAGGCGCCATCCGGGTTGAATTTGCTGTCAGGTCTGTTTTCTAGATTCGAAACAATCTCATCGATGTTCCGTGCGTGGACCTCATATGAGTTCGGCCGATAATCCGTGTACCCCATGTCCAGGTGCATCTGCGGCGCCAGGAAAAGTCTCCATTTTCTCGCGGGCGTCAAATCGAAATCCTTTCGCCACACGCTTCTGCCCGATCGGACAACGAGTTGAGCGTGTGTCGAATTATTGAACTCCGGCACTTGAACGCTGCAGGCGCTATCGCCAAAAGAGTATTCGGAATTTAAGCTACAGGAGTACGAATTCTTCCCTATTGTCAGACCTGCACGCGCCTCGCGATGGTCTTGCATTGTGAAAAGTTTGAGTTCGGTGACTTCGCGAAGGCCAGTCTCGCCGTGCAAGTAAAACATTGTGGGTGAAACTTCGAGTTCGGTAACTGACTCCAGTTTTCCTTGAATATCATTAGTAAGTTCGAGTGCGTCATAGTACAGCCCGGCTGGCGTTTGAATCGAGTCTGCCTCGCCGAGAATCGGTTGCCGGTTGGCCCCCTTACAGGTCAAAGTGAACCGATTTGTCCCTTTATGAAAGAAGGACGCTGGAAAAGGTATCCTCAAGTGCTGGTTCGAGAAGAGAATATTCCACGCAGTTTCCGGATCGCCTATTTCGTCGCTCAACCTCGGGCTGAGAAAGAACCTTCCCTTGTTACCGTTAATGTCGACGACATACTGCGGGATGCCCACCGACTTGAAGAGCAGATCGATGTTCAGGTAAAAGATCCCGACCGGCTGATCGGGCAATTCGAACGAAATCCCAAAAATGTGACGGTGGGTTCCTTGGAATCCGTTCTCGGATAACGGATGAAATGCGCTCCAGTCCTTAGCCGCCGCACTCTTCCCGATTACAAATTCCGGGCCGTCGTGCGTCGCAAAGTCCCACGTTGGATTAAATTCGAGCGTCGAATTGTCAGTGGTACCGATCCGCCACACCCCCTGCTGGGCAGCATTCGTACTGATGCAAAATGCCAACACCGCAACTGCTGATCTGAGCATTCGGATCCCGGTCTTTTGAGCACTGCGAGTTCGAAGAAGCCGGCAGCCGACACGAAGACTGGAGGCTAGCTTGGGCGAAGTCACCATCAGACTCAATAGCACTTGATTGTCAGGCCGCCATCCACAACAAGAGCGCTGCCTGTCAGAAAAGAGGACTGGCTCGACGCAAGAAATGCTGCCGTCTGAGCAATTTCGCGTGGGGACGCAATGCGACGAAGAGCATACTTGGAGTAAATCTCATTGCGGAGCTTCTCGGGATCAGGATCTTTGTTGAAGTACTCTTGCACGAGTGGAGTCTCGACGTCTCCGGGACATATGCAATTCACGCGAATGCCATCCGGACCGTAAGTCAAAGCGGCTACCCTTGTCAAAGAAATTAAGCCACCCTTCGCAGCACAGTAGGCAGCAAGGTCGGGATCAGCGACCAGTCCCAGCACCGAGGCGATGTTGATAATTGTTCCTCCCCCACCTCGTTTCATAACGGGAATTGCATACTTCATGGTGAGGAAAGGACCCTTGAGATTGACGCTGTTAATTCGATCCCAATCCTCCTCGGTTGTTTCGGCAAGCTGCGACAAAATCTGTATGGCTGCGTTGTTTACCAAAATGTCTAAACGGCCAAAATGCTCGATGGCTTTGGTTACCATAGCTTCCACCTGAGAAGCACTGGATACGTCGGTCTGACAGAAGAGTGCGTTGCCACCAGCATCTAGTATTCGGGCGGTGGTTTCTTCACCAGAAACCTTATTCCGCTCGGCAACAACGACCTTGGCCCCCTGCTCGGCGAAGAATTCTGCCGTAGAACGCCCGATTCCGGAACCGGCGCCAGTGACTATCGCGACGTTGTCGTTAAGCGCAGTTCCAGCTACACTCATTTTTTGGTTACTTGTCATCTTTTCTTTGTGATGGTGATCGACTTGCTCGCTTCGCTACTTTCCCCGCCCCCGAGGAGATCCGAAATCGATCGGCAGGCCTTCATGATTTCCTTCGCAACATCGGGCGTACGCTCAAAAGGCAGCCAATTAAGCGGTCCGGAAATGCTAATGGCCGCAATCGGGCCGTGGCGGCCTCCAATAGCAGAGCCCAAGCAACGTGCTCCTTCTTCCGTTTCTTCGTTGTCCACGGCGTAGCCGCGCGATCGGACCTCCGCGAGATGCCGCTCCAGTTGGGCAGGGGTTGTAATCGTATTGGGCGTTAACTTAACCAGCGGCCGCTGGTCGAGCATGATTCGAGCCTCCTCCGCCGGTAAGTGCGAAAGAATGGCTTTACCCAGCGACGTCGAATGCATCGGTGCATAGGTATTGACGGTAGCGTTCATTCTGATCGAACGCAGGCCGTCAAGAATCTCGATATACATAAGCTGGTTGTGATCAAGAACGGCCAGCGCTACCGTTTGTTCGAACTGAGCCCGCAGTCGCTCGAGATAAGGGCGGGCCGCTCGTTTTAGCGTCTCCCGCGATTCGGTTCTGCCCAGCCACTCGATTTGCTGTGTGAGGCGATAGGCGCCCGACTGCTCGCTCTGGTGGACGTAGCCTAATTTCTTGAGCGTGTACAGAATGCGAAAGACAGTTGCTTTGGGTTGCCCTTCACAAAGGCGCGACAGATCACCAAGCTGGATACCATTCGGATGCTGTGCAATGACTTCGATCACCCGAAACGTTTTGGCAACAACCTTTAGTAAATTTCGGTCGGTCGGCGAGCTCTTCATTCCGGAATGCGAAACTAATGGTTTTACTGTGCAAGTGTAAGGGTTGCCCTGAATCGTTGTCAAGCCGTGCGCAGGCCTTCTTCAGCCCTGTCCGGCCTTCATGCGATCGTTTCGCTATGCAAAACGAAACCCGGTCTAACAGCATCCGGCGGCGCCTCATGGAACATCGACGTCACTCAAAACGGAGATCGTGCTGAGACGTTTGATCGCGTTGCTCTCTCTTGCCATTGGCTGCGATTTTCGGAGCATGCCTGAGCCACCTCGTGATCTGCACCAATCCACAACAACATTGCAGCCCGAGAAGCCTCGAACGTTCAACCGGGACGTAGCCCCAATTCTATTCAAGAGATGCGTGAGTTGCCATCACGTGGGCGAAGTTGCGCCATTCTCCTTGCTTGCCTATCAAGACGCTAGAAGCCATGCGAAACAGATTGCGGCGGCAACGGCCGGACGATTCATGCCTCCGTGGGAACCCGAGCCAGGATACGGCACGTTCGAGAACGATCGCAGGTTGAGCGAGCAAGAGATCCGAATTTTGCAGGAATGGACAGCCGCAGGCGCTTCTGAAGGTGACGCTAATGACCTCCCTGTTCCACCCAAATTTCCGGGCGGATGGCAACTAGGCGAACCAGATCTCGTACTCAACATGGCGACCGCATATGAAGTTCAGGGCAATAGCCCAGAAAGTTATCGATGTTTTGCCATCCCCACCGGACTCAGCTCGGACCGATATATTCGGGCTATTGAAGTGCGTCCCGAAATGCCAGGAGTGATTCATCATGCGATCGTAGTTCAAGATGCGCAGCATGCCGGCCGGCGATTGGCGGGGGAGACCGGCAACGGGTACTCTTGCGGCGGGGGCTTCGGCTTCGCGATGGCAGGCATACTTACCATGTGGACCGCTGGCACAGTGGCGCACACCGACCCTGAAGGCATCGCGACAATGCTCAAGAAGAATGCTGATCTGGTAGTACAACTTCACCTGCGACCGAGAACAGAGGCAGCTCGCGCTCGAGTGCGGGTTGGGTTGTATTTCTCGAATCGGCCTCCCAAACACACCCCGATAGAACTCTCAGTGAGCAGTTATGACATCGACGTACCCGCAGGGAAAGCCGACTATCGAGTTACTGCTTTCTCATACATTCCAGTGGATGTTGACGCGTACAGCATTTTTGCCCACGCTCACTATCTTGCGAAACGATTTAAGGTGCTCCCGACATTGCCCACCGGCGAAGTAAAACCGCTTCTGTTCATAAAGAATTTGAACTTCGATTGGCAGGAAAACTATTGGTTTAAGACGCCGTTGAGGCTGCCTCAAGGAACGCGCCTCGATGTTGAGGTCATCTATGACAACTCGGTAAGGAACGCGCGCAATCCAAGCTCCCCACCACGCAGAGTGACTTGGGGTTTTCTAACATCGGACGAGATGTGCGAAGTCCACGTACGCGCCGTTTTCGTCGATTCTAGTGCGGATCTATCAATGGACGGAATGCATTGACGCCGATGGTCAGATTTTCATCGATATTGGTTTTGGCCGCATGTCTTGCAACGATCTCCAACTTTTTAGCCGCCGCACAACTGGCCAACGGCAGTCAGGCGACGGAAGGATCGGATCTCAACAATAACTACCGGCGCGCGGCCGCTGCCGAAGAAACGGGGAACTATGACGAGGCGATCCGCGAGTTGCGCGCCGCCAAGAAGAGCGGCCACTACGATGGACGGTTGCCTGCAGCATTGGGCGTTGCGCTCTTTCATGAGGGATTCGTTTCTGATGCCATTGAGGAATTCCGTGAAGCGCTTCGATTACGACCTCAAGACGTCGACGTTAGAAGCAACCTCGCTGCCGCGCTACTGCAATTTGACGATTTTCAAGACGCAATTCCACATCTCGCGCGCGTAATCAGGGATGATCCGAACGATCGATCCTCGCCCGGTGCTTTTGTACAACTTAGCGATAGCTCAGAAACACTTGGACGATCTGGACCTGGCACGCTCTCATTTGTTGCGGAGTCTCGATTAAAAGGGGATTTTCCCGCGGCGAAGTTCGAACTCGGAGAACTATATTGGCAGGCAGGCATGCTCGATGAAGCTGCCGCAGAACTTCAATCGTTATGCCAGGCTCATCCGGATTTTCTTGCGACATATTTTCCGCTGGCCGAAGTATTGCGGCAGAAAGGTGAAATCGACGAAGCTGCGTCGATCACTCGGACTCTTTTGCGAAGCTCAGAGAGTGCCGCGGGATACCAAGAATTGGCCATCATTCAGAAGCAAAAAGGAGACATCGACGACGCCGCGAAGTCATTTCACAAAGCTGAAGAATTAAGAAATCTCGCGAAACCGCGCGAAGCCGCCCGGCTCCTGACTCTAGCGGCGGTCCATCTAATGCAGGAGAAAAATGAAAAGGGCGCTATCGAGAAGTTGAGATTTGCTGTCCGGCTGGACGCCACCTCCGCCGAAGCGCATTATCAATTAGGAGTCGCCCTGCATTTACAAGGGGAGGATACGCGTGCATTGTCCGAATTCAAAGTCGCCTCGGCATTTGACCCTCAGCTGAAATTGCCATACGGCTGGCGGTAAGCTTCAGTCGCAGAGCCTTTGTTGAAGCATTGATGTCTCTAACCTGATTACGCAGTGTCTCGAGCCTTTAAGGAGGAGCATCTCTCGATCGAATGAAATGCCCTCGAGCCGTTGAAAGCCCTCCGGAACTTTTGCCAACAGAGCCAGGTAATTCACGGTTTTCTCAGCGCGGGCAGGAACACAGGTAAACGTTGGAACTCCGAATAAGCGGCCACCTGATAGAAAGTTTTCACGACGCGGTACCGGCAGAGGAGTGGTACCGAATTCAAGTCCAAGTGCTACCGTTTTTTTGCACCATGGTACGGCCTCAATCGCCTTGTTCTCCTCCCAAAGCGTGACCCAGGGGAAGTCGACCCTCCGGAAGCAATAGGCGATCAACAATCGCAGTCGCCAGTTCACTGCAGCGATAAAGCCCCACTCCGCCTCTGGTTCAAGAAGTATGCCGGCAACATAGCCGCTCCCCTCTTGTGAGAGCGGGCGGGATAGATCGACAGTACCGTTCTGCTTCTTTGGGGCAACTGGCCAATCGAATATCTTCCGGGATCGCAGCAAGGCTCTCCCTTCGTCATAGCCATGCGGAAACGTGATCGCCTTTGAACCCGGCAATGAAATTTCTACCTCTCGAGCATTGAGAAACGGAGGCCCAAGGGTGACGTGTTGTGTCCAGTGGAAAAAGTGATCTGCCCGTGCAAGATTTTTCACGGTTTCGCGAAAGTAGACGATCGGTTCTGAAGGATCCACGGCGATTTCCCGTTCAAATTGAAGGCGAGAGACCGGCAGTAGCGTCTTCAAACGGAGAACCGCTTCTTTCTGCGTAACAGATCGCGAAGTAACGACCCATCGCGCACTGGGCGCCTCCCCGTGCTGTGAGAGTCCAAGCCTTGACTCCTCGATGGACGGCGACCCAAAGAAATCCAGACAAATATTGTGGCCGGTTAGGCCGGATAGAAGTTTTCCCTCCGTCACGCCGCCGTAACGCAACGCATGCAAGCGTTTCCGATAAGTATGTGGTTCAATTGTTTTCCAAGGCGGAATCCACAGCGGGTTGACGTCAATGGCTGCCGTATAACTGATTTCCGCGACATGCCCACCTCCGGTCAAGGTAACCAACTGGATTATGCCATTCGATATAGCGTAGGATTCGCGGCCGCGCCACTTACTCTTGGTAATCGAAAAGTTTCTCTTGTTCACCGTCGATCCTGCGATACTCTACCAGACGCCTTCTGGAGCGTCCTCCGCACCAGTCCGGCCACTCACAGCACTGTGGGTGATCGGTTTTGGGGATCACGGCGCCAAGACAAGATGGTCAATGAGGAATTGGAGCGATTGATGCCGAACGCTAAAATTGAGCGCAGTGAAAGGTCATTTCCCACTGTGGATGGCGGCCCTCTTCTTTACACTGTTGCTGTTCCAACCAGTTGGGACCCGGGCTCAGAGTGACGCTGAGCAGCCCCTCGCGACCGCAGAGACGCTCTTTCAGAAGGGGGATTTGGCGGGCGCCGAAAAGGTTCTCTCATCCGCAGAAAAGGTAAGCCCGCAGTCCTTTCTCATACACAATAATCTTGGCGCCATCTATTTGCAGCAGCGAAGGTTTTCGAATGCAATTCAGGAATTCTCTGCGGCGTCAGCCCTCGAACCCAACAATGCTGAAGTATCACGTAATCTCGGCACTAGCTATCTGCTTTCGGGCGATTATCCAAGAGCGGTAGAACCCCTCAGGCGTGCGAAGTCTCTGAACAGCGAAGATATCCGCGCTCGGTATCAGCTCGGTTATGCGCTGCTTCTGTTGCACCGCGAGCCCGAAGCATTGCCGGAACTGGAATACGTGCGAAGTGTTATTCCTACAGACGCGAGCACGCTCTTTTCTTTAGTAAAGCTGTACCAAGGCATAGGCGACGAGGCCAATGCTGGTAAGACTTTCGCAGCATTACAGCAGAACCATCCCGACTCGGCGCTGGTCGACATACTTCTCGGCGAATCTTATGACATCCAGGAAAATTGGCAGGCAGCGATTCGCGAATATCAGAAGGCCCTCCAGCAGGCATCCACCACAGCGCGGTTGCATTTCGATTTGGGTTTCCTGTATTGGGAAAACCATCAATACACGGAGAGTACGGCCGAATTAAAGAAAGAGCTGGAAATAAGCCACGGATTTGCTCCAGCTCTTTTTTACTTGGGTGATATTGCGCTCAATTCCGACCGTCCTGAGGATGCGCTCAAGCTCTTCGAGCGCTCGTCCGCAAGCGATCCGGATTGCCTCGAGCCGAGGCTTGGGCAAGGCAAAGCCCTACTACGGCTGGATAGACCCAAGGAAGCGGCTCAGCAATTTGAGCTCGCCGCCCGGGTCGATGCGCGACAGCCCGATGTGCATTACTGGTTGGCGACAGCTTACCGTCGATTGAAAGACGCTACAAAAGCCCAGGAAGCTATGTCACGATTCCAGGCGCTCTCGAAGAACAGTAAGTCGTCGACTGCCGCAGCGCACAAAATTGGGAGATGGTCAAATCCGGCATGTGAGGCCGGTTGGGGAATCATCACCAGGCACTAAATCAAAGCGGTCAGGGTGTGACTTCCAGACAGGAGAATGTTCCGTTTATCGCCCGTCATGATCAGCGGTCAATCACGACGGGCCAAGGTGCAGTTCTTCCGATCGAACTCGTTCTACGATCTTGGTCCGGTGTGGTCTTACCTGCTATAATCGCGAAGCTCATGAAGGTGACGAATATACGAGTTACGCCTGTGACGGTCCCAATGGAAGCCCCGTTGCGCTGGAGTATGGGAGTGGAGCATGCGACAACACGAGCCATCCTGCAGGTCGAGACAGATGAAGGCATTACCGGAATCGGGGAAACGTACGGCGGTAACGCCGTTGCGCACGCGATTGAGCTTTCGAAGCAGTTCATAATCGGACTTGATCCACTGCAAATCGGTGTCCTGCAGCACAGGCTCGGTGTATTTCGAATTGGATATGAGACAAGTATCCCGGCTGTAGTTAGGGCTGGGATAGAAATGGCCTTTCTCGATGCAGCAGGAAAGGCATTGCGTCGGCCAATCCACGATTTGCTCGGAGGTAAATTGCGCGACCGGGTGGAACTCGCAGCATATCTCTTTTTCCGTTATAAAAATGAAGACGGTAGGTTGGGGGGCGAAGACAGCGCTGCGAAAATCGTGGAACGCACCGCTGAGTTGGTCAACCGTCATGGGTTCCGTGCCTTGAAATTGAAAGGTGGAGTCCTGCCACCAGAAGAAGAATTCAACGCCATACGTATGTTGCGACAGAAATATCAACGGAACCCGTTACGCTGGGACCCGAATGCCGCCTGGTCTGTCGAGACATCAATACGGCTCGGTCGTAAGCTGATGGCGGAAGGTATAGATCTCGAGTATCTCGAGGATCCAACATGGAACCTGGAAGGCATGAGTCAAGTGCGGAAAGCGGTGCCGATACCGTTGGCAACGAATATGTGCCTGGTCAATTTCGAGCAACTTGCTCCCGGCATTCGCATGCGCAGCGTCGATGTGATTCTGGCCGACGTGCACTTCTGGGGCGGATTCCGAGAGAACCTACGCTTGGCCGCTGTCTGCGACGCCTTTCAATTGGGGCTGGGAATGCACAGTGACCGGGAACTAGGAGTATCTACCGCGGCGATGCTTCACCTGGCCGCGGCCACGCCGAACCTTACTTACGCCATCGACAGTCATTACCACGACCAGGTCGACGATATACTCACTGAACCCTTCAAATATCACGATGGACACTTCGCGGTTCCGGAAGGTCCGGGATTGGGAGTGGAACTCGATTGGGACAAAGTAGAGAAATATAACCGGTGGTACGAAAAGCACGGCGAAGCAAACGAGTTCTATGACAGCAATCGGCCTAATTGGGTGCCGGCCTTGCCGATCTTCTGATACGACTATGCTTCTCGCTAATAAAGTTGCGGTCGTCACTGGATCAGCAAACGGGATTGGAGAGGCAATCGCCGACTTCTTCGCCGATCAGGGGGCTAGCCTCTGTCTAATCGACCGGGATGGGGCAAGAAATGACGCTCTTGCCGCTGCGATCCGCTCCAGGAATAGGCTTGCCGTCACGGTCAATGGAGACGTGAGGCAACGAGCGGTCTTCGACAAGATGGTTGAAGTGTCTACGAATGAATTCGGCCGAATTGACGTTTTGATCAACAACGCTGGCATCTATCCAAGACAACCGTTTCTCGAAATAAACGACAGTCAATGGGACGAGATGCATGACATCAACCTCAAGAGCATATTTCACTCCTCCCAGGCTGTCCTTCCCCAAATGATCAAACAAGGCGCGGGAAAGATTGTGAACATCTCTTCGGTGACATTTCACCTTGGGACGCCCAATTTGACCCATTATGTGGCGTCCAAAGGTGGCGTGATCGGGCTTACTCGCGCGTTGGCACGAGAAATGGGACCTAGAGGCGTTCACGTGAATTGCGTCACGCCCGGAGCAATACTGGTCGAAGCCGAAAAGGCTGTAGCAACCGAAGAACAGTTGCAAAGGTTTGTTGATGACCAGAGCATAAAGCGACGCCTTCTGCCACTAGATATCGCCCGAGTCTGCTGTTTCTTGGCTTCGGATTTTAGTGACGGCATGACAGGTCAGACACTCAACGTTGACGGCGGTCGGGTAATGTATTGAACACAAACAGTCCTTTGGCGCTATTGGCCTTGCTGTGCTGGCGGGTGCATTCAGCGGAAGGGCATTGCTCCCAATGAAGTACACAAAGCTGTGGAAGTTCGAGAATACGTTGGCTGTTTTCCCGATATTTGCCTACCTGCTCTCGCCTTGGATCGTCGCACTGACAAGCGGTTCTCAGCGCTTTCGAATCTACCCCGATGTTGGGATGCGGGTTTGCCTGCTAGTTGCGCTTTTTGGTTTCGGATGGGGAGTCGCGGTGGTCCTAAATGGCGCGGGCGTTGCACTAGTTGGCCTTTCATTGGCGTCGGCGATTCTCATGGGCTCTTCTGTGGCGGTTGGCTCACTCGCTGCATTTCTCGTGCGTTCCCAAGACGGAATGGCTACTGCAGCGGGGACGCAAATTCTTCTAGCCGATGGCGTGATATTGGTTGGCGTTCTCTTATGTGTGTTGGCCGGGCATTGGCGAAGCCGGGATCGCAAGGAGGTAAGGGACAGTCAACGACGCGCAAACTCCGTCGGTATTTTGGTTTGTTTAATTGCGGGGCTATTGTCGACCCTTCTCAACGTGGCCTTTTCATTTGGTGACGTAATCGCGAGAGCCGCGGTCGCACGCGGAACGAGCGAATTTAACGCCTCCAATGCAGTCTGGAGCGTCGCGGTCAGCGCAGGAGCGGCACCGAGCCTGATCTGGTGTGTGATTTCCCTGACTCGTCACCGGGCATTGGCTCTCTTCAGCGGAAGGCCGGAAGTCATTAACGGCGTTCTCTGTATTTCGATGGCGCTTATGTGGATAACGGAAACTGTTTTATACGGCGCTTCCGCGAACATGCTAGGCCTTCTGGGCCCTGCGATCCGCTGGCCCATCTATATGTCCGGCGTCATTCTGATTTCAAGCTTTTGGGGATGGTTTACTAGCGAATGGCGCGGCGCGCGTATGCGCCCTATTGTCGCGATGGCGGCCGGCTTGCTTTCGCAACAGCCCGGTTAGGAACCGCAGGATGTCAGCAAACGTAACGGCAGGGGACAAATGGCAAACCTCCCGTGCACTTCTAGATCGGGCCAAGCGATCTCTTGCCGGCGGAGTAAGCAGCCCATTTCGTGCCAAAGCGCCGGTGCCACTCTATTTCGAGAAAGGCCGCGGTTGCCGCGTTTGGGACGCAGACGAAAACGAGTACATTGATTATGCGCTCGCTTGGGGGCCACTGATTTTAGGCCACTGCTACCCCGATATTGTGGCTGCGGTCCATCGCCAGGCAACACAACCACACACTTACGGAGCGCAACACAGACTTGAATTCGAGGTTGCCGAATTGTTTCAGGCCTGTGTGCCTTGTGCCGAGCGAGTAGCATTTACATCGAGCGGCAGCGAGGCCGTTCAACTCGCTTTGCGCTTGGCACGTGCGTGGACGAATAGGAGGTTTGTCGTCAAGTTCGAGGGTCACTACCACGGCTGGCTTGATTCCGTACTCATCAGTTATCATCCAACCATAGACGAAGCTGGACCCCCGGATACGCCTGTACCTGTGTCAGCGTCGCGGGGTCAGGTTGCCAACTCGATCGAAAATGTGATCATCCTGCCGTGGAATCGTCCCGATATCTTCTCCGCGCTCATGAGTGAACGAGGCGGCGAAATTGCCGCTGTTATCACGGAGCCCGTCCTTTGCAACAGCGGATGTCTCATGCCTCTTCCGGGGTTTTTGAACACTTTGAGAAGGGAGTGCGACAGCCATGGGTCCGCCCTCATCTTTGACGAGGTAATTACGGGCTTCCGAATGGCGATAGGGGGCGCCCAGGAGCATTATGGTGTTACGCCGGACATTGCCACATTCGGCAAAGCATTGGGAGCAGGCCTTCCGATCAGCGCGATCGCTGGCCGAAGAGAAATTCTTGAACTCATGTTCGGAGGCGGCGTCGCTTACGGCGGAACATTTAACGGTAATCCCCTCTCGCTTGCTGCGGCCAAAGCAGCGCTTACCGAGTTATCAAAGAATGATGGGTCGTTGTTAAGATCTGCAAACGACGCCGGGAACAGGCTTAAGTCGTCGATAATGCGGATTGCGGAAAAGCATGGCATTGCTTTGCAGGCGGAGGGGTTCGGCGCTGCATTTGCCCTGCACTTTACCTCCATGCCCGAGATACTCAATTATCGCGACACGCTGAGTGACGATACCGCGATGCTCGGTCGCTTTTTGCTCGGTCTCTTGAAGAATTCAGTATATGCGCTGCCGGATGGCCGCATCTACGTTTCGGCGGTTCATTCTAGTGACGACATTGAACAAACAGCCGAGGCAATGGAGCGAGCTCTCGCTGGCCTATAATGCCGTTCTAGGGCTGTCTGCGGTCCGACAACGATCTGCCGGCTGGCGCCTCAGGGATTTTTTCGCGCACATGATCGCGAGCCGGAAGATGTTGTAGTCGATCGGCGGTTCTCTCCGCATTCTGGCCGGTACTTCCTCGCACAATCAGCTTTACAGGGATGAGGGTGTTTTTCGGATGCCCGGCCGCGCTTTCAATTTGTTCAAACAGCATTCGCGCAGCCTCTTCACCGACCTTCGTCAGGTTGACACGCACAGTCGTTAAAGGTGGAGACTGCTTCACTCCAAGATCGTCGAAGCCTATGACACTCATATGTTCGGGCACTCGGATGCCAGCCATTCCTAGCGCCTCGAGTACACCGATAACGACGAAATCGTTTGTTACGATCATCGCGGAGGGCACGCTTCGGCGCGAGAGAATGCGCTGCATCGCCCGAAATCCAGCAAAGATGCCGGGCTCAAGATCAAGCAGCTGAAGAAATACAACCTGGCGCGGATCATAGGGCAAACCAAGCTCCTCAAGAGCACTCCAATAGCTTTCGTATTTCTTGGAACCTGAAAATCCGATGTAGCCAATTTTCCGATGACCACAATTGTGGAGGTAGTCCACAGCCATCCTCGCTCCGGTTGCATAATCGATCGCCACCGACGGGAAGTCGCGGGCCTCGTCATCGAGAATCGTATCCACCAGAACAATGGGAATACCTTCTTCCTGCAAGCGATCGATCACGTGCCGCTTTACTCCGCCAACCACAATTGCACCGCTGACTCGTTGGCTGACATCGCCGTCGATTGCCAGGCTGTATGGGATCGAGTCATCTCGCATCGGATGAAATAGCAATTGGGTCTCGCGATTTCGACAGACGTGCTGTGCCCCCGCAAGAATCTTGTTGTAGCCCGTCTGGACGAAATTAAAGATGTCTTCGCTAATCACAAATGAAACGGCCGACACCTCGAAATTGGGCCGCCGCACCGCGCTTTGTGAAACGAAAGTGCCCTTCCCTACTGTGCGAAAAAGTACCCCGGAATTAATCAGCTCCGTTATCGTTTCTCGAACCGACGTTCGAGAGATGTGAAAACGCGCAGCCAGTTCCCTCTCGGACGGAATTCTTCCGCCCGGGAGAAATTTCCCTTCGGAAATTTCATTTCGCAAGATCGCTCGCAGCTGACTCCTGATTGGTTCATGGCTATGCGGCTGAATTTGTTTATTGGACATTTACGCGGTTCGAGGGGAACCCCATTTTCACTCGCTGGACTGATCTGGACTGACCAATTATCTTTGGATACTATGAGCGAAGTCAAATCAGATGCGGATTGCAGTCGCTTCCATCATTCAGGAGAGCAACACCTTCTCTCCGGTAAAAACACGATACGAACACCTGTCGCCAAATTTTTTGGCCAGGACGTTCTCAGCAGGCATGAAGGACGCGCAACAGAATTGGGCGGCTTCATCGATACTCTAGGCAGGGCACACTGCAGGATTGAGCCGGTTTGCGCAGGGTGGGTCATTACCGCAGGGCCGATGATACGATCCGACCTCCGAACGCTGGTGGGACACTTCCAAAGAAAGCTGTCGTCCCTGAGTCACGTCGACGGGCATTGTCTGTATAACAAGAATGCGGCGAGTGGTTGCTCGGGCATTGTCTGCCGAAGGTGGCTTTAACGTGAATTGCACAGCTCGCCACATTCGGGAGTGCGCAGGAGTGATCGCCGGATACCAGGGTGCTTTGTAGCGCGATCTCGACAGACATGCGTCACGAGGGCGCACTCCCTCTTGGAAGGAGATGCGCTTATGATCACTCTCAGTGTCGACCCACATCCGGGCAGTCACACGGTAGCGGCTTTGGACCCCAATGGGGCCACATTGGCCAACATCACAGTTTCCAATACAGCGGAAGGCCTTTCCCAACTGCACCAGTTTGCAGTTCCGTTTGCTCGTCGTCGTTGGGCAATCGAAGGAGCGGGCAATCATTTTGTTGCTGTGCTCGTGGGTCAACTGTTGGAGCGAAGCGAGATTGTTTACTCGATCCCCCCGAGCCTGACCAGCCAATACCGAGCTCGCCGAGGTCGAAAGAAAAACGATGTCGTCGACGCAGAAAACGTTGGCCGGGCTTTGCTGGCCAACCCCCAATTGACGCCTCTTCACAACACCGAACAACAACGGGAGTTTGCAGGAGCTGACGCGCGCGCAGCGACGCCTATCTGAACAACTCAGGGCCAATCGCGGCGCCTTGCAAGAACTCATGGCAGAATCAGCGGTGCGTAAAATCATCGAGCAAGTCATTGCTGTTTTGCTGAAACAGCTAACAGCCCTGGAAAAGCAGATTCAGGCGACAATCCACGCTGTAATGCCATCATTGTTGAAGCTTCCAGGCGTGGGTCCTATTGTGGCTGGTGTCTTGTTGGCCGAAACAGGAGATCCTAAGCGCTTTGCCGGTCCGCACCATTTTGCGAGTTACTGTGGAGCAGCGCCAGTAGAAAGAGGTAGCGGGCAAAATCGTCGCATGCAGATCAATCCTGGCGGCAATCGTCGTCTTAACTGGGCTCTCCATATTGTGGCCATGGTCCGGCTCCGGATAGATGGGGGCCGATCGAAGAGGTTCTTGGAGCAAGCGCAGCTTCGTGGAAAGACGAAGCGATCTGCCTTGCGACTTCTTAAAACCTACATCGCTCGTGAACTATTTCGAGTTCTCTCCACGAGACAGCTTCATTCGCTACCAGCTGAAGCGCATCCTATCGGCTAAACTGGGGCTGCGTATCAGGGTCGCGCCTGGTACGTGCCCATGGCTGACGCGACGGACTGGCTCCGAAGCAATCGGCTAACTAAGCCCTCCGGGAAACTGTAGGGCTCTTCATAAATGTATTGATTTGGTGAAGCTCCGGAGCGAGGCCATGGGAAGTCAACGCGAAGACAGCCGCGCAGCGGCTACCCTTATGTTTTTTGGTCGCCCGTTCAGAGGTTCAGATAGAGCTGAGGCCAGGGTGCAATAATGCGCCGCCTCCCAGGTGCACCTCTTATGTGCTTCCAAATAACCAATTTTCTACTTGACACCGATATACCAGGTTCACGTTGCGGTGGGGAAGAGGTTATGTAGACCTGGAGCGGTACTGCCTGCGAGGTCGTCGCGCCAAAATACTTTTCCAAAAGTGAACTTAGGCAGCGATGATCTGCTTCCACGTCTGAAATCGGTGCTGCCTTTCCGCTTGGTAGCATGCGGCAGGGAGCAGATGTCGTTTCGGTCGAAAATGGGCAGACACAATATCGTGTATCTCCAGAAAACGTTGCGCATGCTCCGGCGACTTGAAGCGTTTCATACGGCGTTCTCGTTGTTGCGTCGGCTGATGTAAATTCTCGGTTCGATTGTTTAAGTACCGGCTTTGTCGGTGGGTCACTCGAGGCAGGATTACTCTCTTGGCAGCGCCATAGCTTCGAAGCGTGTCGGTTATGATCACGCGAGGGCGGCAACGACTGGTTTCCAGGAGCCTTCGGAAGAACCGCATCGCAGCAAAGCGGTCTCGCTTCGACTGAACCAGAATGTCAATCATGGCGCCATTCTGATCGACAGCCCGCCACAAATAATGCTGCACCCCGTTGATCTTGAGGAAGACTTCATCCAGAAACCATTTGTCGCCCTGTGCTTCGCCAATATTCGATCCGCGCGTAACCGGTTGACGGGAAGCGGGATGCAAGGAAAGAATCGGAGACATGGCGGTCCTTTTCCTGTTCGTGTTTCGATTCGTCCGGTTGCTCCTCAGCGGCCATCAGGCCGTGGCCATCGAGAACGCAGCGCTACGAATGCAAATAGCGGCCTTTCAGCGGAAGCGGAAGCGCCCGTTGCTGACGACCTTGGACCGGATGTTTTGGATTGGCCTCCGGAGTCTGTCGCGCGACTGGCGCAAGCCCTTGCTCTACGTCCAGGCAGACACGGTTGTGCGCTGGCAGCGCGAACGATTCCGGAGATTCTGGGCCAAGCTGTCTCAGCCGCAGCGCCGGCGTCGAGGTCGTCCCCGCACCGCCACCGAACTCCGCCGATTGATCTCACAAATGGTCACGGCCAATCCCTTGTGGCGCGCACCCAGGATTCACGGCGAACTCAAGATGCTCGGTATCGCCCTCTCGGAGCGCACTGTCTCGCGCATCCTGCGCACGCTCCGCCGCCCGCCGAACCAGCCCTGGAGGACCTTCCTGCACAACCATGTCGGCCAAATGGTATCCACTGATTTCTTTACCGTGCCGACCATCACGATGAAGGTCCTCTTCGTATTCATTGTCCTGGAACACGATCGTCGCAAAGTGCTGCATCTTAATGTGACCGAGCATCCGACCGGAGATTGGACCGCACAACAGATTGTAGAGGCGTTCGCAGACCGTGACGCTGCCCCTTACCTCCTCCGCGACCGGGACAGTAGGTACAGTGCTGAGGTTCGACTGCGAATCCAGTCGCTGGGCATCGAGGAGATTCTGACAGCACCGCGCAGCCCCTGGCAGAATCCATACGCCGAGCGACTCATCGGCTCGATCCGAAGGGAATGCCTGAATCACTACATCATTCTGAACGCCCGCCATCTGAAGCGAACGCTGTCTTCTTATTTTCGCTACTACCATGAATCGAGAACGCACCTGAGCCTGGGCAAGCAATGTCCGTTTCCTCGAAAGGTGTTGGATGTTGGAAACATTGTCGCCATTCCCCTGCTGGGTGGCCTCCACCATCGGTATGAACGTATTGCCGCATAGCAACTTTTGCCCGGATCGCTTTTTGGCGAACGACAACATTAGCGGCACAAAGACTAGCGCGAATGACGAATCGACCATGCTTATCTCGTCGAAAAATCATTCTATGAATCGGAACAAAACGCGTTTGACACATCCAAACTAGCGCGGTTGCTTACACCAGAGCAGGGTTAGACGCTTCGCTAAATGATTCAAGTGTATAGACTTACTGGTGCGGAGAGGGGGACTTGAACCCCCACGGGGTGTTGAGAACACGTAAGTTACTCATTCTACGTTGTGCCAGATGCGCTAAAAGCGCCAATTAACCCTAGTCTTGGTACATCTGTGGTACACGGATCGAGGCGTTACCAGGAATCGAGCGGCTCACCCTGAACGGCTGACTCGGTGCTCGAAGCAAGCTCAAGGGACCCGCATGATTGCGACCGCGGCAGGGTGGCTGAACAACATTCGTGGCGTTCAACGACAGTGATTCACCGCGATGGGCGGCTTCCGGCGAGAACTCGTCAAGTTGTGTCGAGTGGCCTCCGATCGACAAAGTCGCGCCAAACGAAAAGATGGCGAAGCGCACGGTGCGATACAACAGATAAGCTTTTTGGTTCCAAATCAGTGAGCTGGTAAATGCAAAGCAAAATGAACTTCTGTGCTCTGAGCCAGCAGTTAGGGGTAAACGATGGATCAAAACGTGTGTTCTTGGTGGGTGTGTCCGCCAGTCAATGGATTAATGAGTAACTATAAACCCATCCAGGTCCCCTCAGAAGCAGGCGGCGAACTCTTCTTGGATTCTGAGATTCCTGCGGAAGCTGAAGCGATAATGAGGGGCCGTAGTGTCCTTCAAGTCCAGCTGTATAGAGCAGAGCGCACAGAACTATGGCCTCAGGTGAAGTACGCAATCGACACAAAGGCCGGCGAAAAAGCCTGGTTGTTTTATCCACCCGAATTCCAGGAACTAACTTATCGGCGTATGGGTTGGCGGTGCGAGTCCTCGACAAGTGCGTTGCCACCGGTGCGCTCGGAACAAGATGTGAAAGACAGAGAGTTACTTGCCGACGCGGTAATGGAAGACAGCTTCGTTAGAGCAGACGCAAAGGACCCTAAATTCCGGCGCTTCTTCGAAAACCTTCCACAAGCTCAAAAAGACGAAATCAACGCCATGGCCCAAGAATATGAGAGCTACGCGGATTATTTGGAGCGGATGGTGACGACTTCTGGGATGAATCGCATTCTGACCGAGGAACTTTCAACTGACGCTCTTAACCAAGAGAGCATCCTCAATGAAACTGTTAACCGAATACAAGCTCTATTTCTCGATCCTAAGATGCGGATGAATACCTACGCCAACAAACAGATAGCGGCGACCGTAAAGCGATTCGAGGCCGTGCTCAGGATAGCGTTTGACGTTAAGGCCGCGGCACATCGCCCTGTGGACAAAATGACAGAGGAATTGCATCGTGAGTGGTCCAAGCAAATGTATCTTGGAGTCTCCTTCACCGAATTGTCAAAACAGTACAACTTCGATGAAGACCGCATCAAAAAAAGCGTGAAGCGGCACCGAAAACGTCGAGAAACATCGGGAGATCAATGGCTTCTTCGCGCAGCCATCTGTCGCAAATTGAACCTCTGGCCATAAACACGAATACGCAGGTTGAGTAGGCGTGACGGACATTAAGTCAGCACGACTTGGTTCCCCTGGGGAAATTAACAGGACAAAAGTCAAATGAGTTATGTCCCTATATTGGGACGGGCTTTTCGTCTAGTCTCGACTTGTGCGAGATCTTCTTGAAGCGCCTCTAGACCTGGATGAGAAGCGATACAAGGTAAGCGAGCTAGCCAGTCTTCTCGGTTTTGACCGCAAGACGATTACCGCGCTTTTTCTCGATGAGCCCGGCGTCATCCGGCTAGGGCATTCCGGTTCACGGCGTAAACGGCAATATTACAGTCTGCGCGTTCCACACTCGGTCGCGCAACGTGTCATTTCCCGCTTGACCGTAAACGCTCACAATAAAACCCAGCTCTTACAGCGGCGCCTGAGAGGAAATTTATGAGCAGCTTCACTTCACTGCCGCCTGTGTCAGAAATCAAAGTTATTCGCTTTCACAGCTTCGAAGAAGGGGCGTTTCAAGGATTTGCGCATGCAGCGACCGAGTTGCTCCCGTTCTGGATCGGCAGGCCCGAAGATCATCTAGACGAAATCCAGGAACCGTATGTCTCTAGTTAAACAACCCGGTGTTATCGATTCCTTTCTTGGCGAACAAAAAGAACGAAATGGGCGAAATGAGCTGGCCGAGAGAACGTTTCAATCAGCAGCAACCGATGGGGCATAACAAATCAGAGAAGTGGATTACTTGGATTGAATATGCTTCCGTTCAGAGCAGCCGGATCTTTGCTGAAGCAGCCGCTGCACGAAAGCGTCCGCAGGAGAAGATCTCGCCATCGAAAGCCTGCCCAAGAGCGTCACGCCTTTTCAGCGTGCCTTCTTCGAACAGTTATCGGCATTACCTGCCGCATCAGAGCAGGAGCTCGTCCGTCAAGCCAGGCTCAGGGTATTCCGAACGAGTGTGCGACAGCTTATTGGAGAGCAAGGCACTATTGCCAACTTCCGGCGCAATCAAAACCACTGAAACTTTCAAAACTGGCCAACGATGGCGAGGAGGCTCCATGAGCGCAGGTGTCTCACGAAACAAACATGTCGACATTTATGCGGTCACGTGTTGGCGGTGCAGTCGGGAAGTACAGTTGTCGGCCATTGGGCAGGACCCACCCGTTGTCCGGTCTGCGAGGTTGTCTTGGTAATTGACTGGCCCGGGAACGGCCAAGCAATTGAATCGGAGGGTGTAACAAAAAATCGCATATCGGCATCAGCACCTTTACAAAACGAAGAGAGCGTCAAGTCGGTTTCCAATCGTGGAATATGCTTGACGCGCATCTAGTCATGCTCATTTGTTGCTTCCAAATGATATCGACAATGAGCATATTCGTCTCTCATCTTCCAGGAACAGAAGCCTGGAGCAAAAGACGTTTTATCAATCGGCAGGAACCCGTTCGCCCTCGGGGACGAAATACTGTCTATCCCAGCTCAAACAGAGTGGACATCAGCCATTCAAGGAGTCAACACAATGGACTTTGTACCCCTGAAGGATAAAGATAGATCTGCTAAGCAGCTTCCGACGGGTATTTACTATTTTGAGGTCATCGAAGCCACCGAAAAAGTAAGCCGCAATGGTAACCGCATGATAGAGCTGGCGTTGCGGATAACAGACGGTAATGGACTCAAGCGAACCCTTACCGACTATCTCTTTTCAACAATCAGGCCAAAAAAATTGTGCGCTGCGGCGATGGCTTGTGGCCTTGTTGAAGCATACGATACTGGACGTCTATCAGCCGAAGATTTCCTGGGTAAGTCTGGACGAGTGAAGGTTGGTATTGAAGCCGCTAAGGACCCGTACCCGAGCGAAACATCGTCGAGGACTACCTTTGTTCTGAAGAAACCGATCTATAGATCTCGGAGCAGAGCGCATGTGCGTTGCTTACTTGACGCTCGAGTCCGCAGCGGCAAAGTCATTTCTCGAAGAAATCGAAAGCAAACTCCTCCGGGTTAGGTGCAAGAGATTTCTGAGCTGACGAGCAACCTGCGCAAATCAAACAGAATTGGGTCGTACTATGTCAGAGAAAGTCACAGTGGCAGGGATTCTCGAGGGCTTGCTGGTGTATTGGCGGCCTGGGGAGATCCACGAGATACGACACTTCAGAGGGGAGCTCGTAAACCATCGATGCTTCGATAATGCGGAAGCCGCTGCAACGAGTATCTACTCGGAAGCATGTCAAGAAGACCAAAGTGATAATTTCTATCTAACCCTGAACCCCGTAGACCCGGCTGCCGAGATAAAAAAGGCTGTCTGCGACATGCACATCTTGAGCCGCCGCTCGCTCGTTCTAGACTTTGATCGCGCTCCCGAACTTCGGGAAGTCAAAGACGAGAAAGTAAGCGCAACAGACCAGGAACTGGGGGCGGTCCTCGAATGCGCTAAGGCAGCAAGCATCAAACTTCAGAAAGAATTTAGCTGGCCGGAACCGATCCTGATCATGTGCGGAAACGGCTATCATCTGGTACTCGAGATCGATTTGCCGGCTGACGATAACTCGAAGACCCTCATTTCCCGAGTCTTGAAAGCTGCAAATCATCTTTTTTCAATTCCGGGTGTGGCGAACATCGATGAGGGGGTTGGCAATGCCTCGCGTCTTGTGAAAATCCCGGGTACTATTGCACGCAAAGGCACTGAAACTCCGGACCGCCCACATCGCATGGCGCGGATTGTTTCAAAGCCAAGTGAAGCGCCATTTGTTTCACTTGAACAACTGCAGCGAGTCGCCGCGCTTGCCCCGCACCGAAAAATCCTGAGAACGACTCCTGAAGCGAAGTTCGACGGAAACCATCACTCGAACTCACTTCAAGGTAAAGCCTGGTCCAGGGAAAAACTCATTGAGTTTCTAGACAGGACTGGACTCGGATATAAAGATCCGGTCCCCTTCGAAGGCGGCGAAAAATTTGTATTGAACAGCATGTCCATTCGGTCCCCATCGGAAAATAACAGCCGCCGTATTCTACTTCCCAGACGGACGTCTTGGATTCGATTGTAAAGAGTCGCCTGATTGCGACAACCGTCACTGGGAGGACTTCCGGGCGCTTTACGACGGACCCAAAGAGACTCGATACAAGCAGCGAAAGATCGGCATCGAATGGCGCCGAGGCCGATCGCGCGGATAACTCACCACAATCCGCTGAGCACTCGGAACCGGGCAATGACACGGCGGCTGAGTCGATCCTCGACCCTGCAAGTCCTGCTTTCCCAAAGACCTCGCACGATAGGGAACGAACCTGGCAGGAAAGCCCATGTTCGGTCCCAGGCAACCATCCTCGTTGATCTCGTTTCAGATGCGGAATATTTCCACTCGCCAGAGGGGAAATTGTTTGCGCACCGTCTCCGTTGACGGACACTCTCGAAACCCACAGTCTCACGTCGAAAGGCTTTCGAATCTATTTGCGGAGACGGTATTTCGAAGCAAAGAAACAAGCGCTCAGCAGCAAAGGTCTTCAGGATGCGATCGGCGTTCTCGAAGGTCGGGCGCTTGTATGAAGGACCAGAATTAGAGGTCTTCTGCCGCGTCGGCCAACGGGATGATTGTTTCTACATCGATTTGTGCAATGACCAATGGACGGTCATCGAGATTAGCCGTGAAGGCTGGCATGTCACACCTAACGAATTTGTCAAGTTCCGGCGAACACACGGTATGATGCCTCTCCCGGATCCTGTCCGTCACGAAGAGCGCTGAAGAACATTTCCGACAGTGCGTTAATTATCGAAACGATGGCGACTTGATCATGATGAAGGCTTTCGTATTAGCCGCGATGAGGCCGAAAGGCCCGTATCCGGTCTTGGTACTCAATGGAAGGCATGGCTCAGCAAAATCTACGACGGCGAAGGTCCTTCGACTCCTCATCGACCCAAATGAAGCACCAATTCGCGCCCAGCCTCGCGACGAACGCGACCTTTTCATAGCCGCAACCAATAGCTGGGTCCAATCTCTCGACAATATCTCGTATCTGCCGAACTGGCTGAGCGACGCGCTTTGCGGAGTCTCCACAGGACGAGGCTTCGCAACACGCGAATTACATACCGACGAAGATGAAATCCTCTTCAACGTTTGCCGGCCATGCGTCCTCAATGGCATCGAGGAGATCGCGACACGTGAGGATCTCATCGACCGTGCACTGCTTGTTGAGCTTCCGGAAATCAAGAAAGCCAACCGGAAGTCGGAAAAGGCTTTTTGGGAGGACTTCAACGCATGGCGGCCCGCAATCATGGCCTACTTTCTTGATAGCCTCGTCGGAGCAATGGGAAACATCAGTTTCGTAGAACTGTCAGATTATCCGCGCATGGCCGACTTCGCGCAATGGAGCATTGCCGCGGAGAATCCGCTCGGCCTGAAAGGAGGCGAGTTCTTGCAAGCATACAGTGCTAATCGGCGTGAAGCAAACGCAGTAGCTCTGGAATCATCACCGATAGCTACGTACATCGGACAATTCATTGCCGGACTCAGCGAAGGCAGGATTACTCCGATTCATGCCAACAAATGGAACGCTCCTAGTTGGGAGGGAACCGCAACTGAACTGCTCGACGAAATCTGCAAGCTCTCGACCGAGCAGGAAAAGAAGGCTAGCCGTTGGCCCAAAAGCGCTCGTAGCTTGTCCGGAGCACTGAAGCGCCTCGCGTCGAATCTCTCGGATATAGGAATAGAAGTCGTCTTCACGCGCAACAAGAATACCCGGAATATTACGCTGAAAAAAACCGACACCTTTGAGAACGACAGCACAGAAAAGCCTACGGCCTATGACGCAAACGACCCGAGCGGTGACGCAAACGATGCGATCGGTGACGATGAATAAGGACTTATACCGAGCACACCCAGCGTGACGCAAATAAATTGTGACGCAACCCTGACGCAAGTGAAATTACCCTTGCGTCATCTTTTTGTCTCATTTATATCTTCAACTTGCCAACTGCGATGACGCTGTGACGCAATTTCTTCCATTACCAATCCTTGTATAAAAAAAGAGAAGACAGACAAGCGGAAGACGGTGCTTAGCTGTACCAGAGATCAAAAAGGTATGACGGTCTGTATAAGGTAAATATTCGTCATTTCCGTCACATGCGTCACCTCGGTTAGCGCCAACATTTGTTCAGTGCGAATAACCCAAGACACGGGGTCCTGGCTTGTGCTATGTCCTCGAGCTGAGGTCGACTAGCAAGTCGACAGTAAAAATCCCTGTTAGTCGCGTAAAGAATTTTACAAGCCAAATAGCCGTAAAATCAAAAGAGAGTATGAGGCATTTACTCGACGGTCATCCCATGCTTGATGAGATTATCGACGCTCTGCATGCTGGTCAGACACCACGCGAGGTTGCAGCTTGGTGCGACCCACCAGTAAGTCACATGACGATCTGGAAATTTCAAAAGCAACATGTCGAACCAGAGCGTCTCTTTATTTTGGAGCGCATTGAAGCATTCGTGGCCGCACATGGATACTTCCCGGTCCTGGCTCCCGATGACGATATTTCAGATGCCGAGCTCGCCGCTGACGTATGTCTACGAGCGGTGTTTGACTACAAGTACAATCGCGTGATGCCAGCGCTCAAGTTGGCACGTCGAAACGCCGCGCGGGAGTTGCTTCAAGGCTCGGGAGCTACAAAGTGAAAGGCGTATTTACAGGGAAGCGCGGGATTCTCTGGGGACCGGAATCGAAGGTCCAACGATGCCTGGCTAGGACCCGCCGGAGCGGACGACCTTGCATGCTACCGGCTGAAATCAATCCGTTGACAGGTCGGCGCTCGAGATGCCGATTACATGGCGGTCTTGGCGGTGCCCGAACACCAGAAGGCAAAGCGCGAATAGCCGCTGCTCATACAACTCACGGCCGCTACACGGCAGCCGCAAAAGCTCAACGCCGAGTAAAGTGGCTGGAAAAGAGAGCACTGAAGGCGGCGCAGCGAGAGATCGTGGCCAGGATTCGCGCCGAGACCGCCCAACTGCAGAAAGAAGCGACGTACGAGCGAAGGCTGCGGACCGATGAGGTGGACTCTGCAAGCGTAGTGTTTCCATTTACGGAGTAAGTCGCAAAATTAGCGACGTCGACTCAGAACATCGTTCGGACTGTAAACACCGACGCCCACCAATTCGCTAGGCCATTTCAGTCCGTCCTATTGCAGGGAAGAGTCGTCGAGCAACGGTAAAAGTCGTGGCTGCTCCTCGACACTTAGTGGTTACACAAGGTGTATATTTGATGACCGGAAATTCGTTTCTTTATTTCGCGGGAGACTCGCAGAGACGCGCACGGGTAGCAACAGGAGAGCAAACGACTAAAACAATGACTCGCAAGGTGGGGATACTGGTTGTCGCGCTGGTTGTAGCGTTCGTGCGGCCTCCTGGGATCGGACTACCAAGTACCGCTTCGCCGACATCATCACAGGTCGAGCGTCTGGCGGGGCTTGCAAAGCTGTGGGGCGTGATAAACGCGGATAAACGCTTTGAGGCTTTCTCGGATGAAGATTTGAACAAGTACATAGAGCTAACTCGAAAGCTGCAATGATAGTGCCCCGGGCGTTGTTTCTTGCGAGCCGGCTGAAGCCGTGAGGATGCTCGATTTATTCGGCGCCATCGGTGCGACGGATTTCGACATAACCCACATTCACCTGTGCGGCGAGAACCGAGGCCTTCGGCGCAACAGGAGTATCGAAGAAGTAAACCGTTCGATGCTGTACCATGTCGCCTCAGCGGAGCTCCGGCAGAACAACGTTATAGCGGGGAAGTGCAGCGTGTCCGCCTCGGCCGGGAGTGTCATACGGATCGAGACACCCGGGGGAGGGGGTTGGGGGAGCCCGGAAGCGTGAACGAATTGACCGAACCTTCGCTCGCGGCCCTCCGAAAAGATTCACAGACTCGTCACTTCGTTTCGGGCTCCGTTTCAGGATCAATTCGCCGCTCAGGCTTCAGTTGTCATCATCATCATCGTCGTCGTCATCAGCGTCCTTGTCATGGTCATGCACGGGGCGCAGGAAGTGGGTAAATGCCCACCTGGCGACATCCCTGCCCTGTCTTCGAGCCACGGTGTCCGCGAAACGAAAGTGGATCCCTTCGTAGATGCGGGCGTTGACAACATCGTGAGCGGCATCAGAGAACCGGTTATATGTGCGCGTCTGCTCTAGAGCTAACGGGTTGGTGGTGGTCACCGAGAACGTCATTACGTCAGTTCTGAAAAAAAGCGCGAGTATGCGCGTCACAGCACCGGTAACGTTGTTCGCGCCGGACGTGTAGTCGGGATAATTCGGAGTGTTGATCAGAGGCTGCCAGTTGAGGTCGCCCTCAGTCCGATGATTGCCATCGTTGTCTCCTTCCTGAATGGCCGTGAGAGGCCGCCAACGAACGTAGTGTCTCTTGGTATCCCAGGCAGTGATACCAGCATCGGCCATGGCCAGATTAGCCAGGGCAAGAAGCCGCGCACTTTCGCCGATGTCGAGGCCACTCGCGCTCGCGATGTCCCGAAGTACGTGGTTCCAGACCGCCAAGTAATTAGCGGCCCAGAAGTAGGCGAGGTCGGTCTGATCCGGAGAACGCACGCTGCCGAGGAGAGCTCCCAGCGCTTTCACCTCGTTATAGGCCCGGGTGTACCGGCCGCTAATCAAAGGGGGCGGCGGTGCGGCGCGGAACTGTGTGGGGCTGGTCAGAGTGAACGGGGTCACATTTGCCATCCAGGGGGTCTCCATTGGAGCGAAGCTTGGCGGCGGGCCGGGAAGATAGGAGGGCGTCGGACGCCAGACTCCGGGTTCCGTGCCACCGTTGAAGGGCGGGGGTTCCGGATTTGGGAAGCTCCCGTCGTTGGCTCGCAGAGCGATGATACGGACGGCAGCCTGCTGGCCAACAGCTACGCCCGGGTCGCTTTCCGATAGACCGTTCTGGGCTAAGTAAGCGTGGTAGGTAGTGTCGAGCGAAGCGGCTTGTGCCGGGAAACGGTTCACAAGAACGTCATGAGCCGCCTTCGCGGCGGCTGCGGCCATTGAGCCGCGGGCCCCCGGCAACGCAAAGTAATACAGTCGATACTTTCCGTCGATCGCTTCGACGGCGTCGTACGCTGCGGCCTGAACCGTGGCAATGTCGAGAAAGCTCGAGGGGCCTGGACGTGGCGGCACAGCGGTTGTGATCGCCTGTATGGCGATGGCGTTCCAATCGGTGACGGCATCCGCGCGGGCGGGTCCGGCCGAACTTAGATATCCACAAACGACTAAGCATGTAAGTACTGGTAACTTAGACATTTTGACGTCTCCTTTCCGTGCCTGGAGAGTAAGTCGAAACGACGGCAGTTCTTTTCGCCTTCTTCCAACGCACCTACACAACTGGGATTTCCATTTTAGCCTTCCCAGTGGGGTTCAGTATATACCGACCACTCTCCTTTTGTTCCCGGGAGTTGCATTTTTTTTTGCGGGAGGCCTTCGCACCCGCCAACGTCACTTTCGTCTCGCTACAAAACATCAAGACCGGCAAGCCCCATCGTTGCAGTAGGTTTCATGCGCACCCTCCGTCCCTGCCAGCTTTACCCTTGATTTCGCTTACCAACAGCCTCTACCCTGTCGCCACCGGTAAGGTGGCAATCCTGCGCACCATCGCCCCGAACAGCCGCCGCGTCAGTTGGCTCTCGGCCAGCAGCAGCCAGTAGTACCGCGAATGTTTGATCCTTACGGATACAAAAGTGGTTGCCGCCCGCTTCGAGACGCCGGATCCTCAGAGCCCCGATCTCGAGCAGGTCTCACGCGTGAAGTTCCCTCGATATGCGGAACCTGACGTTCCGAGCCCGAGCTGGAAATACAAAGGTAAGGTCGTAGTGCTGATTGATGAGCGTGCAATAAGCCAGGCAGCGCATACATGTCTCTTCCTAGAGGCTATGACGCATGCTAAGTTCGTGGGCACGCCCACCAATGGTGCAAATGGGGACGTGACCTCCGTGGTGCTCCCCGGAGACATACGAGTGGCCTTTACCGGACATGATGTCCGGCATGCCGACGGCCGGCAGCTCCAGCGTATCGGCATTCAGCCGGATGTGAGGGCGGATCCCACGATTCAGGGAATCCGTAATGGACGCGATGAGGTTCTGGAAACTGCAGTGAGGTATTTGCAAAACCAGCCGTGAAACATTTGCCGAATCCGTCCCGTTTGAGCGAGACGCTGAAGCACTCCGGTTCCGATTTTCATCCGGGCCCGTGACACCTGCTCGGTACCTCAAGTCGAGATACGCAGGAATTTCAAGGAAGCTGCACAAATCGATTCAGTCGCGGATTCTAAAAAATGATTTTTCTGTGGCAGATCGAATAATGAGGTGTCCGGAAAGGAAATGGTTTTCGTACGCCTAGGCGGCCGGGCTTTCTTCATCTGTTTGGCGTCTCTTTCGGACTCGCTTTTAGAGGGACTTTCCGCACACCCGTCGCGAAGCGTCGAAACCGGCACGTTTAGCATTTGCGAGATCTTGCGCCAGCTATACCCGAGCCTGCGCATCTCGATGGCTGTATCCCTGCGAAACACCTTCTTGGGCCGACCGAAGGACTTGCCGTTGGCCTTTGCGGTAGCTACGCCAGCCTTAACCCGCTCGATGAGTATGGATCGCTCCATCTCAGCCATGGCCGCCACAATCGTGAAGAGGAGCTTGCCCATGGGCGAGGTCGTGTCGATCGCCTCCTGATGGCTTATGAAGCCGATGCCAAGCGACTTGAACTCCTCAAGCGCTTCCAGGAGATGCTTCGTGGACCGGGCAAAGCGATCAAAACGCCAGCAGATCACCACTTCCACCTTGCCGCGCCTGGCGTCAAGCATCATCCGATCAAGCTGCTCTCGGGAGGCCTTAGCGCCGGAAACGCCCGCATCGACGTACTCGACGGCCTGACCAGCCGCGGCGTTCGCAGTACTCGCGGAGATCGCGAAGTTGAAGGTCACACCTCTGATCGGCGGTCGAGACTCTTGCATAGATGGCCGCGGTCTGGATGGCTTCCCGTTGGTCATGTCTGTATTTCCTTTCGTGCCTGCCTTGAGGCGCGAACTTGAGCATCATTATCTAGTACCCGGTATTAGATATCAATATCTCCGGGTGTAGGATGGAGAGATGACGCGAAGAAAAATCCCGGCGGACGTCCTGGAATGGTTCCGAAAACAGGGGGCCAAAGGTGGCGCAATCGGCGGATCAAAAGGCGGGAAGGCGGCCGCCGCGCAACATGACGCCGGAGCAGAGGGTCGCACGAGCGAAGAAAGCGGTCGCCGCCCGAGAGGCCAAGCGTGCCGGACTCAAGCGGTCGCGCCGGTCTCCGCGCTAATGTTCAGCGGTGTTATCTTGCTTTCGAATCCGTGTTGCTTTCGGGCCTGGCATACGAAACTGCAAAACCGTTACGTCGTGTGACGGCTAAAGTCGACGTTCGAGCGAACGTCTAATGAGCCAGGCTAAGGAACTCCTTTTTTAGGAGACCCCCCACGGTCCCCCTATTCCCGTTTTCGCTGGAGTCCCAAACATCGACCTAAAGATCGAAATTGTGCACGCGACCACTGTACACCTTCCCGAGCAATGTTCCCGCCGAGGTCCTGGCGGAGCACTTATCGGACGATGAGTTCAATCGATTCGTCACGGCGACCAATCGAACTGCGCGTGTTGGGTGGGAATTAAGAGTAGTGGCTCACGACGATTAAAGCCAACTGAGGTGGTTAGGCAACGGCCCAACTTTCCGATCTCGACATCAGGGCGGCCAGTCCTCAAATAGCTCGTCGACCTCTTTGAAGCCGCAACAATGAAAGCCTGAACTGCATTTACCTTCGACAATTCTTGCTTTATGAAGGTAAAAGGCTGCAAAGCGTTTTATGGCCTGAATTGACTCTTTACGGAAAAGCGAACGCAAGATGACTTCGCGGTACGTATCTGGCGGACACTTTCCGGGTGACGACCACATCGCGCGCAATAGTCTACGCCTGGGACGCGATTTATCCTCTGCGCGGACGGCCGCAAACTTCAGAAATTCTGCTCTGAACGAAGCTTCTTGCACTGACGCTTGCGGGAACCTATCGCGAGAGGCGAGGCAGCAGCCGAGTCGAGTTGAGGATGAACGTCAACTCGGACGATACGTGGATGAACGCGGCAAGAAGCGGATTGATAACACCAAAGGCTGCCAACACGATCCCTAACGCGTCCACAATCAGCGTGCCGTAGAAGTTCTGAAGAATGACGGAGCGGCACCAGCGCGCAGTTTTCAGCGTGTCGACAAATTTCCGCAAATCGTTTCCAATAAGAAGAATATTGGCGCTGGCGTGCGCCACTTCCGTGCCGCTGCCCATAGCAACGCCGATCTGCGCATGCGAAAGCGCAGGCGCATCATTAATGCCGTCTCCAATCATGGCGACGGTCCGGCCAGATTGAATCAGTTCGTCGACACGGGCAGATTTCTGCTCTGGGAGTAGCTCACTCGAAACGCTCTCCACACCGATGCTCTCGGCAACTGCTTTTGCCGATTGCGCGGTATCCCCGGTAAGTAACTCGATTTGAATGCCTAGTCGCTGGAGTTCGCGAATTGCATCGGAGGCCTCGCTGCGCACCTGATCGGCAATGCGAATCGAACCCATGAATTGTAGATTGCGTGCGACGAGTATTTGCGTTCCTGCCCCTTCATGCTGTGCGGGTAATTCAATACCCGCCTCCTTCATCCACCCTGCATTTCCCGCCAACAGTGCGTTACCGTGCAACCCGGCACGCACGCCTTTGCCGGGAACGTATTCGAAGTAAGATGGCTCCGGGATGGTGAGCTGACTTTCCTCAGCGGCCGCGAGCACCGCTCGAGCGAGGGGATGTTCGGAATTCCGCTCCGCAATCGCGGCAACCTCAAGCACTTCTCGTTCTTGGAAGCCCGGTTCCGGTTCGACAGCGATCGCTCGTGGTTTGCCATAAGTGAGCGTGCCCGTCTTGTCCAATAAAACGGTGTCCACCTTGGCCAGCTGCTCAAGATACATGCCGCCTTTCACAATCGCGCCCTGGCGCGCGGCCCTTCCGATTGCACCCAGGATTGCTAATGGTGTCCCGGCTGCGATTCCGCAAGCTCCCGCCACGATGATCACCGAAATCGTGGAACGAAGATTGTGCGTCAGCAGCAGCGTGATCAAGGCGCTGCCTAAAGCGAAGTACACCAGGTAACCAGCCAAACGATCCGCGAGGCGTTGAATCGGCGCCTTGGTTTGTTCCGCCTTTTCAACCGCCTCGACGATTTTTCCAAATGTAGTGTCGCGGCCCAGACCTTCGACAGTTACTTCAATTGCCCCTGTTTGGTTCAAGGTGCCGGCGAACACGCGGCTGCCGGGAAGTTTGTCTTGGGGCAAAGCCTCACCGGTAATCGCCGCTTCTTCTACGCTGGAATTTCCAGAAACAACGTGACCGTCCACCGGAATTCTGCTACCGGGCCGAATCAGAACCCGATCTCCCATGTGCAACTCTCGAACGGGGGCTTCCTCCGTTACGCCGTCCTTCACAATCCAAGCCGTACGCGGCAATAGGTCCAGAAGGTCGCCAATAGCGCGCCGCCCGCGGCCCACGGTGAGCCCTTCGAGGACTTCTGCCGCCAATACGAACACGGTGATGATCAGCGCCGTGAAGAACTCACCGATGCAGAGCGCGGCCACCAGTGCGATCATCATGGACAGTTCCATCGTCATGCGGCGCTCGCCTATGTTCTCGACCGCTTCGCGGAAGATGGGATATCCGCCAAACAGGACACCCGCTACGCCAATCACGCTGACGTGCGGAAAGGGTTCCCAGACACGAAACCAGACCAGCGCAGCTACGGCGGCCGTCACGCCAATGCGGACCAGATCGAACGATTCAATATGGCCATGCTCATGGCTGTGGCTTGCGTCATGCGCCCGATGATCATCTTCGTGGACATGATCGGCGACGTGCGGAAGCTCCGGTCTACCGTCGCTTCCTTGCATTGAAACCTTTAATTGCTCCACTTCGTCCTCTATCGGCTCTTCATCCGTTCGCTTCCCGGTCAGAAGTGAAAGCCAATCGTCGCCGTGACAGTCCTTGGCGTGACGTAATGAGTTCCACTGAAGGTGGAAAGGAAGTTGTAGAGCGCGGTTTTATCCGTTAGATTCACAATGGTGAGCCGGGCGCTCCACTTATACCTGTCGCCTTTGAAAATATTGTCATCGCCCACTGCGATATCAAATAGATTTCTATAGGCGATGCGAGGCGGCTTGTGGTCGTCGTTCTCAGTACCGGCTGCCGGGATGTTGACTAGCGACGACGTGTATTGAGAAGCCGGGCATAAACCGGTTGGACTGATGGGAGTTGTCGGAGTCGCCTTTACGCCGGCGCAGGTCAGTCCAGCCTCGTACTGCTGGTCCGGTGTTAAACCCGAAACATCGACAACGGTATCAGTGCCATTTGGCCCGTTCGCACAATTCCCTCCGGCACAGGGTACCGGGCCAGCGACCAGGCCGCTATCGTATCGCCAATTAAAGCCGACCCACGCTCCGGTTTTGCCTACCTGGTACTGCAGGTGAGTGGTCTGATTGAACAGCTCGTCGTGATCGATTCGAAAGACCGATGTATCGCCGACTGACGTAGGAGTCGCTCCGATTCCGCTGACCTGCGGACCAAAAAAGCGCGCCGCGACCGAGGACATGACGACGAATGCCGACAGCCCATGATAGTTGGGCACACTCGCACGAATCGTATAGCCTGGGATTTTCGATTTGGCCCATTCAATGGGGTAGGTGATGGGCGTGTTGCCAAGTACGCTGAAGTCATATGCCCGGTCGGTATACTTCCAGATGTATTGCGCATCAACTATCAGGTAGCGGCCGAAGGCCTGCTGCAGGCCCACGTGATATTCATTCCGGGAACTCGGACTGAGCGGCGCGGTCAGGCATGCATAGCCTTGCACGATCGTCTCTAACGCGTTTACAACGGGATCATTGCAACCGTAACTTGCTAAAACGAGGTTCTCGTTAAACGGCGTCTCCATGGTGCGCGCGTAAGAAACTCGCAGCACGGTATTGGTCCGTTTGATGTTGTAAGCCGCGCCGAGCCGGGGCTCTGCCTGGCCGGCGCTTGTGATGCCGTTATAGGTGTCTCCGCGCAAGCCGAGATTGAAAGTCCAATTCTTGAAGCTGATATTGTCCTCGACGTAAAGCCCGAGCTCTTTGATATCGGAGTGACCCCTATAGCCGTAAAGACCGGTAACGGTGCTGGGGCGAGTTAAGTCATACGGGGCAAGAATCGAGCTGTAGCCTGGATTTGGCTGAAGACTGCCGAGACACTGAGACGGGTTTGTGACGGCGGGGTTGGTGTCCGGAGAGCCGTCCGCATTCAGGCATACCGCATTGAATGTGGGGTCAACGATTCCGAAGCTGTCCTTTTCCGTGATAAACGTGTGCTGATACGTGCCCCCGATTTTGATGTTATGAATGCCCTTGACATAAGAGACGGAAGCGCGTATTCCGGCGTTCGTCAGGCGCCGGTTCTGTCCGATCGTCTGACTTTGGACACCGGGTGAAAAATCTGCAAACGGGTTGTCGCTTGGATAGTAGTTGTACTGGTCCTGGCGCACGAAGGCTCCTACCGTCAATACAGTGTTGGGATTGATCGTGTGATTCCAGACCGGCGCCACATTGAACGTCGTGATTTTAGAGCGTTGATCTGCCGAGCCGACTGGCAGCCCATTAGGGCCAAGGCCGGCATTGTCGACCACCAAGCCGGACCAGGCCGTTGCGTTCTCGGCATCGTAGGAGTTTGGCGTTTGAAACCACGAGCGCGTGAACGCCAGGTTCAGGTTCAAGCTGTCAGCTGAACCGAGCTGGAAATCCAGCCGATCAAAAAGATTCTCTTCATTACCGTGATCATGAATCGTCTGAAATTCGGGCCCATCCAGAAAACGGCCGGTTTGTAGGCCGTTTGCCGAAATAAAGTTACCCCACCTCTGCCCGCCGTAGGCAAGGTCGAAGCCACCGTTAAAGGTCCCAAAGGTGCCATAGGACGCAGTGACGTCGCCGTGCGGGGTGGTGGCGCCGAGACCGGATCTCGTTGTGGCGACAATTACCAGGCTAGTCTTGCCTCCATATTCGGCGGGCGGCGCTCCTTCTATGACTTCCATGGATTGAACTGCGTCCACCGGAATCTGGTTGGAGAAAACTTTGCTCTGCTGATCCGTTATGGGCTGACCGTCGAGCGAGAACGAGTTTGAGGCGTGGTCGCCGAGTCCATGAAAGAGTCCGTTCGAATCAGCCGACACACCAGGCGTCGCCAGCGTCACCAGAGAGCTGAGCGAAGACGTCGTACTCTCCAGCGGAAGCTTGTCAAACAATCCCCGGTCCACGTCCGTATGAGCGGTAGAGTCGCTTTCGACTAAGTCGGCGCCATTTGAAACCACATCTACAGTGGTAGCCGTGGTGCCGAGTTGCAAGCTGATCTTCAGCGTAATCGGAACAGAAGAACGAACATCCACGTCCTCGACGGAAGATTGAAAACCGGGGTTGGAAGCAACCAGGTGATAGTTGTTGAACGGAAGATTCGACACCTGGAACGTTCCCTGACTATCGGTGTGTACCGTTTGCGTGTACTGTGAAACCGGGTTTTGAACTTGAACAGTGGCGTTGGCCACCACCGCGCCGGAGGGGTCCTGGACAGAGCCACGAATGGTCCCCGAGTTACTTGAGGACTGAGCGAACACACCCCTACTCCCGAGTAACAACACCCCGGCGAGAAGCACGCCGGACGAGATCTTAAGCATGCTCTTACTTTTAAGGCTGACGCTATCAGTTACTTAGCCAAATCGTATGAGCGGACTAGATTTTCAGGTGAGCGGATCAATTCGGGCGCGGGCGGATCCGTGGCAGTAGACACGCTTTACCAATGCAGCACGTCGCGAACATGCCGGGCCTGCCGTTTACTGACTACAAATTCCTGGCCGTTATTCAGTGTGATGAGCCAGCGCTGGCTCATGATCATACTCATCTTGCGGATCTGATTGATATTCACAAGCGCATTGCGATGGATTCGGCGAAAGGAAGCGCTGCGCAAACGCTCTTCCAGGGTTCTAAGGTTTTGAGTAGCGAGATAGCGCTGTTTGCCGGTCAAAATAATGACCGAGTCTCCGCTTGCCTGGAAGGCCAGAACTTCGTCAGGGTTAAGAAGAAAGTACTCGTCCCCCGCCTTGCCCACGATCTTGTGGACGCGCGATTCCAGCGGGGGTCCGGCTGGAGCAATTTGCTGTAAGTGGGCGATGTTTTCGGCGACAGCCTGCGGGTTGCGATGAAGGCGCGCCGCGCGGTCTACCGCTTGTTGTAACCGTGCTTGACCAACCGGCTTTAAGAGGTAATCGATTGCACCCGCTTCAAACGCCCGAATCGCGTACTGGTCAAAAGCGGTAACCATGATGATTACCGGCAGATGTCCGCCGCTCAGGCGGTTCAGTAACTCAAAGCCACCCATCCCGGGCATTTGAATGTCGAGGAATACGAGATCCGGCGCCAGGCCGGCAATCTGCACAAGAGCCGACTCGCCGTTGTCGGATTCACCAACAATCTCAATTCCGTCGAGGCATGCAAGTTCCTGTCGCAAAATCTTGCGGGCGATAGGTTCGTCATCGACGATCAGGACGCGCAGCGAGTTCAAATTGGCAGTATAGAATCTTGCCGGACGCAACACGCCAGCATTTACTGGTGGGTGAACTTGTTTTTCCGGCAAGCGGCTAACTTCCCCGACAAGCGGACCTGACGCCAAAATGATTAGCCGACGGCTTCCACTGGTTGCGCGCGTTCCGGCGAGTTCATCGTTGTCGGGACCAACAGCGTGGCGGTGGAACCGTGCGCTCCATAGGAACTTCAAGACTTGACTGCGATCCATAGGACAATTGCAGGCGGCGCCGGACGTTCGCTAATCCAACCCCGGTACCATTGGGCGAAGGGCTGCTGCTCGCGAGTCCTTTACTTTTGTCTTCGATGGTCATGCGCAGCATTCCGTCTTCCGTGTGAGCCCGTACGACGACCAGGCCGCGCCCTGTCTTGTTGGCTACGCCATGCTTCACCGCATTCCAACCAACGGTTGAACGGACAGAATCGGAATCATGACCGGCAATGCAGCTTCACTCACATCCAGCTCGGTCTCCAGGCGATTACCTAACCGAAGGGCCTAGATTTCCAAATAGGCCCTGATAATTCGAAGTTCTTCAGAAAGCGGAATGACGACGCGATCTCCCTGCAGAAAGTAGCGAAAGATTTCCGTCAGGTTTAAAACCAGGCGGCGTGCTTCGAGTGAGCCGCGGTCAATCGTGCCGTAAAGAGTGTTGAAGGCATTGAAGAGAAAATGTGGATTGATTTGCGCCTGCAAGGCGCGGAGCTCCGCTTGGGTGGCCAGTCGCTTCAACTCCTCGGCGCGAAATCGCTCCACTTGTTCAACGATGATGGCTGCAAGACAGCGCATATCTTCCAGATCCTCGCTGAGGTAACGTTGACGCCCGCGCCTGGGCCCTGTCAGCAGAAACCGGACCTCACTACTCGAAAAACGAAGCGGAGTTTGCGCTTCCGCCCAGCCCAAAGCAGCCGGACGATCATCGACGGAATCACCGAATAGCATGGCTGGCCGATTCGGCTTTTCGCCGCTCTTGAAGTCGGCGACAACCGTGAAACGTTCCACCCGCAAATGGGCGGCTACCTCCCGTGCCGCGCTTGAAATTAATGCTTCCTCGTTTTGGGTCTTGGCTGAAAGTTCAGTAATGGCGCGAATGCGCATCTCCAGGTTTTGCCGATGGAACACGGCGCGCCCAATCCATCGTTGGAGCAGGTTTCTCACGTGCGCGAACAAGATCAACGATAAGCAGAGCGCAACGATGGCGATCCCGCTGAGAAAGACACTGGAGGAAATCAACTGCAGAAGGTGGAATTTCTTATTCAGCGTCAGCAGGCAGACAGCGCAGCGGCGGCGAGACCGGAGTCCATCAGAAACCGGATGAAAGTATCGAGCAGTAGAAAACGATAGTCCTGAAGGAGAACAATCAACGCGACGGGAATGCCAATGTGGTGCCACGCGATTTCCGCAGTCCACGGAGAGCGGAAATGATGATACCCGAAATGTGGGAACGAACTGACAAACAACAGGAGGCAAGTCAGCGAGAGCCATTCTATTCGTTTGCCAGCCAGCGAGGGCCGAATCCTTCGATTCGCCACGAAGGCGATGACACTGAGCGTGCCGAAGCCGACCGCTACTAACAGCAAGGCAAGTTGATGGGGCACAAAGCCGTTAACAAAGAGTTCCGCCACATGCAGCAAAATGGCTCCGACACTGATCGCATAACCCGTGTAAGTGATCTTCGTTAGTTGACTCTGTAGCGTTACTTGCAAAAGAACAGCAGGCAACAGACTGAGTGCCGCGAAGCTCGCCGTCATAACGATCTGCAGGAAAAGAGAATCCGAATCCCTGGATCCAAGAGCAATCAGCGAGCCGACATTCCACGCTAAAGCAAGAGCAGCCGCAAGGATGGAGCGTTTCGTATCACAGATGCCATGCGAGCGCCGGTCCCGCAGGAACAAGGTAATGATGAACCCAAACAGCAGTACGCCGGCGGTATGTCCGATGGTATTAATTAGAACCGGATCGCGCAGGCTGGATCCCGTTAGCATACTGCGTGCACTTACCTTCCAAAATACAGCCGCCAGCAATACGTGAAGAGAACAGCACACAGAAGGGCCTTCAGTAGCGTCCATAGTTCAAGATTTTGGCGGCATTTACTAATAAAAACCGGATTTTGTTAGGAGCGATTCGACGACTCGGGTCAGTGTAGGTCCAGCGGAAAGGCTTGGCTGATTTCGAATAGGCGCCGATATACTTGCGAAGCTTCCTAGCCGAGATCGGCGACGGAAGTGAACACGCCGCGAGCGATGACGTCGCGCTGGATTTTCGCGAACCATAGTTCCACTTGGTTCAGCCATGAAGAATACGTCGGCGTGAAGTGAAACTGCACCAGCGGGTGTTCCGCAAGGAAACGTTCGACGTCCTTGGTTTTGTGCGCCGAAAGATTGTCGAGCACTACATGGATCTGCTTGGCCCACGGCGTGCGCGCCACCAGCCCTTCCAGAAAGGCAATGAATTCCCGGCTGGTATGCCGCCCCGCGGTCATCCCGTGCACCTTTCCGGTCTTCACCTCCAGCGCCGCATACAGCGACAGCGTTCCGTGGCGATAGTATTCGAATCCATGCCGCTCGGCTCGTCCGGGCGACAGCGGCAGCACCGGATCGAGCCGGTCCAGCGCTTGAATCGCCGTCTTCTCATCCACACAGAACACCGCCGCATGCTGCGGTGGATTCATGTAAAGCCCGATGATGTCGGCCGCCTTCTGTTCAAACTGCGGATCGTTGGAGGCCATGTAGCGATCCAGCCGATGCGGTTTCAGCCGCGCCTGCGCCCACACCCGTTGCACCGTGGATTTACTCACGCCTAACACCTGAGCCATCTTCCGGCAGGACCAATGGGTACTGCCGTCGGACGGCTTCTGCTGTGTCTTCCGCGCGATGCGCGCTTGCACTTGCGGGTTGGCAACGCGCGCCTGACTACCCTTGTGGCGGGGATCGAGGCCGGCAATTCCATCTTGCTCGAACCTCTGTTTCCAGCGCGAAATAGTCGGCGCGGTGGTCTGTAATCTCTCTTTAATCTGGCTATAGCTCCAGCCCTCGGCCAGCGCCAGGATCAGACGAGCCCGAAACACGTCGCCCGCCGCCAGCGTGCGCGATTGCGCCCATCGGCTCAATTCCTGTCTCTGTTCGTCGTGATCGTCAGTGCTCCTGGCCTCATACACAAGAGACTCATTCTCGCTACTAATGTTACGACCGGGACAGCTTACTAGCGCTACAGACGGAGCGTTGAGCGGGCTTTATTTCCTCATGGGTGGATCCTCTCTCGCTCGCTTTGGAGTGTAGAAGATGTCTGGCTCAAGTGGTCTGCAGTTGTGGAAATGTTAAAGATTTTTTCCGCAAATGGCCGGACGGTTTTGACGGTTCAATGGACTCCCCGAGACAGTAACCGGGTTTAGACGCGTCGCACTCCACGTATGCTATTCCAACATCAGCACAAACTATCTTTACAGGATGTTGATTCGGGTAATAGCATAATCTCAATTGCGCGAATGAGTTGATTGGGGTGGCTCAACGGTGCAGAAGACAAACGGCATTGCACAATTTCCGAGGGAAACAAGAGATTCCGGACTGCTATGGGGAAAAGAGCATTTGCAATGCGCGTTAGCAAACGTTGGCGCTAGTGTTCGCGCGTCATGGCGCGGATATGCCCGCATCGCCCTCGTGGCGGTGATGGCACTCTCTTGCTCTCATAAATTCTTCCGGCCCTACGCCCCAATCGGCATGCTCGGCCCTGTTGTGGCATGCATCGGCGGATATCCGATCTTTCAGGTCGCGCTTGCAAATTTAATGCGGCGCCGGCTCACGGCCGAGTTTTCTCTGACTGTTGCCGTGCTCATCGCCCTCCTTATCGGCGAACTGTCAACCGCTCTCGTCATAATCCTCTTGGCCCTTCTAACGAGAGCAGTCGAGGAGAAGGCGATCGCTTGGAGCCGTCGAGAGCTTCATCGGCTTTTGCAAGCGCAATCGTCTTCGATCGTGACAGCCATAGAGCAAGCATTTCAGTTTCCGAGTTCTGTGGAGCGAACTGCTGAGTGGCTGCTCAGCTTTCTCATCTGTCTCTCGCTTGGGGCTGGCGTCTTCACGTTTTTTACAATTCACGACGTAAGGTCGGCTCTGTCGGCCATCATTGTCGGCGGAGTTTGCGTCCTCGTTTCTGGTACTTTGTTGGCCATCTTGGGCGCCTTCGCTTGCGCCGCGGGGCACGGAGTTGTCATCAAATCGAAGGCATCTTTGGAAGAATTGGCAAACGTGGACCTAATGGTCCTTGATGAAGCGGGAAGACCTCCCCATTCCACACTGCCTGCAGCCGAGCCACTACTGGAAAACGGCTTTTGCTCAAATGCGCAGCTGGCCGTCGCTGCGCTCAAGAAGATGAAGATCGAAACGGTTCTGTTTAGTAGTTCGTTAGAGCCAATTGTGCGGCCAATTGGAGAGAAGCTCGGCGTGGAACAGGTGGAAGCCGAATTGTTCCCGGAAGACAAGTGTTGTAAGCTCGCTGCTTTGCAACGCAGAGCGAAGAAGGTTGCTCTGCTTAGTGATGACGTGAAGGCGGGGTCAGCTCTGTTTCACGCGGACGTCGCCGTCGTGGTTGGCGCGCCAACCGGTGTAGAGGGAAGCGTTGGGGACGCCTTCTTTCTCAGCAAGAACTTGAATGACTTCGCAGACGTGCTCGCGATTGCCCGGCGCGCGCAACGAATAATCACCGCAAATCTCGTGGCTGCGGTGCTGGCGTCGTCTGTCGGAATTGGTCTTGCCATGGGCGGCCGGTTGAGTCCCACTTGGGCCCTTGCCGTTCGCTTTGCTTCGGAACTCGTCCTGGTGCTGAACGCCGCCCGGTTACTTCCCTTTGTGCCGACGATAGCTGGTCGCCGTTGGGATAAGGCCGAACGGTATGCGTGCGAATGAAAACGCCCGCTTGCATTGGCTGTCCGTCGCTGAGCGACCGACGAACTACAGATCCAACCCCGTCGGCAAAGACTTAGGAATCACACTTACCATCTCATCACTATGCGAATAAAGTGTCAGACTTCCGAGTGCTGTCGTCGGGCCCCAAGTCTTTGAAAACAACTGGCTTCAGGCACTTCCGTCAGATTAGTACTGACAAACGCCCCTTCGATCTTGGAGCGACGGAAGTCTAACATTACCTTCGATTCCGTGAATTGTCGAAGGTAATCCCCAAAAGATTCGGCCCCTAATCGGAATAAGAGCGCGTCGATTTGCGGTCCCAATTTCCGGCTAGCGACCATCCGTCTGGAAGGTGATCTATTAGTGTCCCCATCGGGGATGGTGGAAACCCCTCGCCTTTAGGCGAAGCAAGATTTGGTGTAACGTGGTCGCGTGCGGCATTACCGGATGGGCGCGCACACGAAGAGCGACCTGAAGGTCCATCTAGTGGCCTGTCGCTTTGAATTGATTAGCATGAAAGGCGTCGTTGGACATCGCTGTATTTCCACTTGAAGGGGTGCGCAGTTTTCGAATAGGCACGGATGTAGCGCATCAATTTGCGGGCGAGGTCACGAACCGAATTGAAAACTCCACGCGCAATCACATCGCGTTCGATTTTGGAAAACCAGATCTCGACCTGATTAAGCCAGGAAGAGTAAGTCGGAGTGAAGTGCAGACGGACACGCGGGTGCTGTTCGAGGAAGCCCAGCACTTTAGCCGTCTTATGCGCCGAGAGGTTGTCCAGAATGATATGGATTTCTTGTTGCGGCTTGCAGTCGCCGACCACGTCGCCAAGAAAAGAAACGAATTCGTCGCTGGTATGCCGTGCCGCCGTTTTGCCGTGGACTTTGCCGGTGCGCACATCGAGTGCAGCATACAGGGAGAGCGTGCCATGCCGATAATACTCAAAGCCGTGCCGCTCGGCACGTCCTGGAGACATCGGCAGTACTGGATCCAGACGGTCCAGAGCTTGGATGGCCGACTTCTCGTCCACGCAGAATATGGCGGCGTGTTGCGGCGGCTGCAAGTACAGCCCGATGATGTCGGTAGCTTTGCGTTCAAAGTCCGGATCGTCACTGGCCATATACCGTTCCAAGCGGTGCGGCTTCAGTCCCGCTTTGTGCCAGATACGCTGTACAGCGTCTTTGCTGATGTGGAGGTGCTTGGCCAGCTTGCGGCAAGACCAGTGCGTCGACCCGTCGCTGGGTTTCTTCCGGGTGGCGCTCAGTACTTTCGCCTGCAAGGCCGGCGTGATCACGGTCGGCTGCTGCCCGGGATGCCTCACCTCCAAAAGCCCGGCCACGCGCCCTTCCTCAAAACGCGCCCGCCAGCGTGCGATCGTCGGCGCTGTGGTGGCCAGTTTTTCTTCGATCGTGCGATAAGGCAAGCCTTCTGCCAACAGCAGAATCAGGCGCGCGCGGAAGACATCCCCCGCCGGAAGCGTGCGCGACCTGCTCATCTCCTCCAACTCCCCTCGTTCCTCCAAGGTCAACACAAGCGGCTCCGCCGTGAAGGGCATTCACCCGATTAGATACCCAGTTGATGCTAATTGTTTCTTCGCGACAGGCCACTAGTGTGGATACCGAAATATCGGAAAGCGGTATTGACAGGAGAAGTGGCTCTTCGTGTGCGTGACCTGCTGCGGCAAATTGCCGCAGAACATGAACTAGAGATCGTGTCCGGTAAGGTGGCACGCGACCACGTTCACCTGCTGCTCTCTTATCGAACCAACCAGGGCGTGAGCCAGATCGTGCAGTGGCTGAAAGGAATCAGCTCGCGGGTCCTACTGCAGGAATTTCCGCACCTACGAAAGAAGTTCTGGGGAAGGCATCTATGGGCGCGAGGATATCTGGCGGTCAGTTCCGGAACGATCACCGATGAAATGATCCGCGAATATATTGAAGAACAAGAAGGGGAACAGATAGCCGACGACAGTCGATTTCCAATCGACAGCACCTAAACCCCTCGGCTTCAAGCCGAGGGTGGTTTAGTTTCTTGGCCCTGGGTTCGGCATCGGGTTGACAATCGAAGATGCCGAACCCGAGCACTTCGTGGACTTAAAATGAAATGGCTCTGGTGGAGAATTCATTCGCCAGACTCGGACGACGATGGGACGCGGAATCAGTCGATGGAAACTCTTGATACAGAGTGCTAGTGGCGTTGCCGTATCAGTAGTGCCGCTGATTGTTTTCGGGCTAGGCAGGTCATCGGCACTGCAAAGCCCCAGGGATGTCTCCCAGCTGGATGGCTTCGCTGTCAGAAAGTTCGCGTCGAGGCTGCGTGGTCAGGCGCTGCTGCCAGGTGACAGGGGGTACGAGTCGGCCTGCCAGAACTGGGCTGGACAGATGTCCCTGCGTCCCGGATTAGTCGTTCGGTGCACCGCAACCGAAGACGTCGTCGCCACGGTAAGATTCGCGCGTGACCACGACCTCCCTATCGCTGTGCGCTCCGGCGGACATAAGCTCCGTTCAACTGATGGTGGTGTCCTAGTGAATCTATCCGGGATGAAGAGAGTCTCTGTGGATGCCGCCCTGCGCACCGCGCGCGCTGACGCGGGTCGGGAATTCTATTTGTCCCCCCCGAATTTTAATTGTTTGAATGTATAGGTCTGTGATTTTCGTCCGTTCGTCCCGCTGCGCGGGCGACAACAACGAACATCAGAAATAGGAGGCATGATCAGACCTATGAACTACCTGGGACTTGATGTTCACAAACGCACGATCAGCTATTGTGTGCGCAGTTCCGATGGAACGATCTTGCAGGAAGGTTCCGTGACTGCCCTGCGAGAAGAATTGGATGAGCTGCTGGCCGAAGTACCCGCACCTTGTGTGGTGGGCCTCGAATCGACGCTGTTTACCGCATGGGTGTATGACCATCTGACGGCGAAAGGTATCTCCGTTAAGGTGGCGCATCCGGCAATGTTGAAGGGCGATCTTTGCGGGAAAGCGGAAGAATGACGAGATCGATGCCCGGAAACTCGCCGATCTTCTGCGGTGCAACTACTTCCCCGAATGCCACATGGCCAGCCGGGAGATCCGCGACCGCCGTCGGGTTTTACGATATCGAAACGTACTGGTGAGACAGAGCACTCAGACGAAGAACAAGATGGCCGCCATGCTCATGGAGACGGGTATTCCCTACAACAAGAAGAAACTGCACATCAGCAAGAAATACTTCGAAGACTTTCTCGATACCAAAGCTGCCGTTATGCCGGAGGGGCTTCCCGGGCTGCTTCGGCTAGGCCGAAACCTGATCGAGGTGTTACGCAGCATGAATCGCGACCTCGTGCGCATGCTGGAAGCGGACTCCGTCCTGGCCGGACGCGTCGCTCGCCTGATGAGTATTCCGGGGGTTGGCATCATTTTAGCTTTGACATGGGCTTTGGAAATTGGTGACGTGGGGCGGTTCGCCTCTCAAAAGGCTGCCATCAGCTATTGCGGCTTGTGCGGCGCCGAGCAGAGTTCCGCCGGCAAATTGCAGAGAACACCGATCTCGAAGCAGCGGAACAACACTTGCAGACCACTCTGATTGAAGCAGCCAAAGTGGCGCCGCGCTGGCATCCGGAGTTCGCATTGCTGTATGACCAACAAAAGCAAAAAGGCAACCACAACCGAGCCACGCTGGCCATCGCACGGAAGTTGGTTTCCTATCTACTAGCCGTGGATCGAGGAGGTCGCCTGTTTTTGCCGCGGCCCCCGTCTATGGGCCAAGTAGAACTCAGCGCGTGCTGAGCTGGTAAGCCGAAAATTTCCACAACCGTAACATCACCGGCCGGGCCTTGCCGATCGACGGACTAGGCACACGGAGCGCTGGCTCCCAAGACCTCCCTTAATTGTTTCAGGGCCGGCCGGTTGAACCACAACTCAATCATCGGTGAGGGTACAAACCCGAGACTGCAAATGGATGTCTGGTTCTGCTACAGCAGGGTCCCAGGCCGTGAGGCCACAGCGATGTTACGTACACTGGAACGCAACCTTGAGCTCACCAACAGGAACTTGAACACGCCAGTTGTTCCGCAATATTCGCCCACGCGTTTTCGTTTGATACCAGACCCGTGCTCGTGGGCAAGGGTTCGCTACGCCGCATACAACGCGCCCTTGCCCTCTCCGCTCGGTTCCGATTTAACGACCGCGTTGGGCGGCTCCGACGCGAACAACTGGCGCAAGCGAATCAGCACGCCTCGAAAAAGAGGCCTTGACTGACGTCAAGCGTTTTTCGTTTTCGCTTTGATTTTAGGGCGTGCTGGGCTATCACCCGGCTGCCGCCGTTGCGTTATAGCGCGTCCCAGCGCGCCACTTTTCGGTGCAAAGTTATCGGGCGGTCACCTGAGTAGGCGATCACACGGTAAAACGCTCTGTTGGTCCTGCCTGAGAGGAAAGTAGGGATCTTCAGGCGGGAGGGAGTTCTCCGTCTCCCCTTGACTTAGACCTATCATGGATGTCCGTCATCACCAACCGTCTTTCGTTCCCGGAAACAGATAAGTCTTGGGGTGCATCCAGCGCCAGTACTCACGCAATGTCTCGAGCAGCTTCCGTGAACCACCCGGAACCGAGTCCTCGGCAAAGGGACTCCCCTTCCAACGCCAATCCACCTGACGAAGGTTA
>CAVWRP010000008.1:0-99789 GCA_963757345.1 Terriglobia bacterium
TGTACTTCATGAACACGTCGCTGTATCGAATCGCTCCACCTTTCTCTAATGGGAGTCATCGGGGGAGACAGGGTTTGCGTCTCGCTGAGACTTCAGCAGTAGGTAGCCAACCACTCCCGATATGACAGAAGCAGCGAGCACGGCTGTTTTTGCCTCCGAAAGATACGGATCGGTTTCAAAGGCCAGCGAGCTGATGAAGATGGAGACGGTAAAGCCAATGCCTGCCAGTACAGCGAGGGAGCGGATCTGTTGCCAACTGACTCCGTTCGGAAGCTGGGCAACGCGCCAGCGCACCGCCAGCTTCGAAAAGCAGATAATTCCAAGCGGTTTGCCGGTGATAAGCCCCAACAAAACGCCCCAGGCGACGCGGCTGGTCAGCAGCCCGCGCATAATTCCTCCCGTAAAAGTCACTCCCGCATTTGCCAGCGCAAACAGCGGCAGGATCAGGAACGGGACCCAATCGTTCAAGCGGCGAGTCAGCCGTTCCGATACTGACTCCGTACTTTGCACTAACGCCTCGAACGAGCCGAGCAAGTTCTTAGCAGTCTTTTCATCACCCTCGTTCTGCGCCTTGCGAAAGCGCATCAACATCGTAGAGCTGATCTCTTCAAATTCCTGCAGCGAAAACGGTGCAGTCGTCGGGACCATAAACCCAAGGATTACCCCGGCAATAGTGGCGTGAATCCCCGATCGCAGCATCGCCACCCAAAAGCCCAATGCTAGAACGAAGTACAGAACGGGCTGCGAGATCCCAAGCCTTTGCAGTATGGCAATAAGCCCCAGCAGGAGGAGTCCTGCAATCAGCGCGGCCCCATTGAGCGAACTGGTGTAAAAGATTGCTATTACTGCGATGGCGCAAATATCATCGGCGATGGCAAGGGTCAATAGGAAAATCTTCAGTTCCGGTGTGATGCCTTTCACCATGCCCAATACTCCCAGCGAGAAGGCGATGTCGGTCGCCATTGGGATGCCCCATCCCTGCTGACCGTCATGTCCGTAGTTCAGGAGCGCGTACGGTATAACCGGAACAATCATGCCTCCCAGCGCTGCGACAATGGGCAAAGCCGCGCGTCGCATGTCGGCAAGTTCGCCATGTAAAATTTCGTGCTTAATTTCCATCCCCACCAGCAAGAAGAAGATTGCCATCAGGGCGTCGTTGATCCACGCATGCACCGGGAGGCGAAGTTTCGAAAGCGTCAACTTCATCTCCCATACGTGGTGGTACGACTCCTGCCAGGGCGAGTTTGCCCACGCGAGCGCGGCCACAGCCGCAGCCAGCAGAAAGATACTGCTTATGCCCTGAATGTGGATGAATTGTTGAATGGGCATCACCAACGCCCGTGTCACCAGTGATTCACGGCGCTTAACTTGCAGTGTTCCGAATGTACGAGGTGGAATTCCCATTGGCTCACCTAGGCGAAGACAACAATATAGTTTGCGGTTGCTAATGAGCCAACCGTGCACCAAGACGACTTTACCGTATTGGAGACTGATTGATGAAGCAAAAACGCTATCGAAAACCAATAAGCATGTATGTGGCCGCGTCCGCTGCAAACGCCCGCGCCTCACTGCAAACGGCTGCTCCAAAAATCACTGCTCGCGTTGCTAAAGCAACGTACTGAATCGGCCGACACGCCAAGGCGACCGAGACAACGTGTGTGGTGACGAATAAGCTTGCGACGTTGGCGTTCATCTAGAACTGGGGCGCCTCGTTCCTGATAGGGCTTGTCTTGACTCAGCACATGATAAATGACCACGAGTAAGTTCAATCTAAACTAAACTACCTTCGGCTTGAAGCCGAGGGGTTTACTCGCTGTCGATTGGAAATCGACTGTCGTCAGCAATCTGCTCGCCCTCCTGCTCGTCGATATACTCGCGGATCATCTCGTCAGTGATCGTGCCCGAGCTGACCGCTAGATAACCTCTGGCCCACAAGTGTCTTCCCCAGAACTTCTTTCGTAGGTACGAAAACTCCTGCAGCAATACCCGTGAACTGATCCCTTTCAGCCACTGTATGATCTGGCTCACCTCCTGAATTGGTCGATATGAGATCAACAGGTGAACGTGGTCGCGTGCGACCTTCCCGGACACGATCTCCAGTTCATGCTCTGCGGCAATTTGCCGCAGCAGGTCGCGCACACGAATCGCCACGTCTCCTGTCAGCACCGCCTTGCGGTATTTCGGTATCCACACCAGATGGACCTTGAGATCGCTCTTCGTGTGCGCGCCCAATCGCTAATGTCGCACGCGACCACGTTACACCACATCTTGCTTCGCCTGAAGGCGAGGGGTTTCCACCATCCCCGATGGGGACACTAATCCAGCGATCAACCTCATACTGCCACCGCAGCCTCTTGCGCCAGATCACTCCAGATGAGTCCTAACGTTTCAAGGGACCTAAATCGTCAAGAGTCGCGATGAACGCTCTCCGGGCTGAAAGCAGGGAGACAGACGGCGAGGTATTCGGCACCGTCGTCCTGTGGTGTGCTGTAGCGTACCCACATCCCCCTGTGTGCGATTACTGCCTGGCCAGCCTGAACCTCCAATTGACCGCCTTCAAATTCAACTCGCAAGGAGCCCTTCAGCACGACGGTATATTCGTCAAATTCTGGTCGCTGTCCCGGCTCTTCCCATCCGCCCGGACTTCGCATGTGCGCAATACTCACGAGGTCAGTGAAGGAGTTCACGCGTCCTATGTATTCGTCGATCAGTTTCTGTTTATTACCGGCCGCCACAAGGCGTTGCGGCTTCTCGATCAAGGTGGGGCATCTCATTTCGTGCCATTCTACGCTTTCGTTCTGCTTAGCCATGTGATGTTCAAGAGCCCCTAGGGGTGTTCGTAGTGCTACGGAAGAGAAGAGAATAAGACTCACAATTGCCCAAAACGCGACCCGACTCTCTGGCAGCAGAGAAGGGGATTAGGACTACAGACACTGGTTACCCTCCGTTCAAACGACTTTATCCTCCTTGATGACCTGTTTTGCATCGTTATCCGCTCGAAGAGCAATGAAGCGCGAGTGCCGAAGATGATTATCAGGCGTCCATTCCGCGAATTCGCACTGACCGACAAAGACCGGCCTCGCCCAGAGGCAGTGAAACCCTGCCCCCATCTCGCCCCGGGCAGATTCGCGACTGGACATGTCGTGATCTCCAATTTGCGAAACGGCGAAACAGTTCCTGACGAAGCGGCGGCATGAAGCTGTTTCGCATCCCTGCTGCATGGATGAGCTGATCGCTTTGGTAGTAGCCGAGTACGAGCGCATCGAAGTTCTTCGGTGTCGGCGTGTAGCCGCCAATGACAAACTCCTGACCTCGGTTGACGCGCATCTTGAGCCATGCTCCGGAGCGATCGCCAGACTCGTAGGTGCTATGGACACGCTTAGCGATCAGGCCTTCCAATTCCTGCTCTCGCACGGATTCGATCAGATCGTTCAGACTGCCATCCAGAGTGGGCGAGTACCGGATTGGTTCAGCCAGCTTTGGGAGGACTTTCGAGCTGAGTAGTTCGCGCCGCTTAGCTAATGGCTCCGACCGGAAATCCCGGCCTTCAAGGACCAAGAGATCGAAGGCGTAATAGAAGATGGGGTGACCGGCAGCATAGTTCTGAAGTGTATTGAATGAGGGTCTGCCGGAATCGTCCAAAAAAAAAGGCAACCACTTCGCCGTCGATTACTGTTTCGTCGGGCAAACTCGCTAGGCCTGCGACAACGCCGGGGAAGCGACCGCCAAGATCTTTGTTATTGCGAGATCGAAGCTGAACGTGCCTGCCTGTCTTGATCGCAAGTGCGCGGTAACCGTCGAGCTTGAGTTCGTATTCCCATTCCAGTCCTTCTGGCAAGCAACTTGTGGCAAGACATAGCATGGGCTCAAAAGAAGGAAGCTTTCATCTCGAAATAAGTCGATTAGACGTGAATTCGCTCGTATAAGCCTTGGTTCGATTTCGAGCCGATTCTCACACTGGGCAATCCGTGGGAAACCTGACTTTAATTCCTGTTCATCGTCCATTTAGCAGCTTCTTTTGCGAACAGCTTGTCCTTGAGGGTCATTGAAGGCGAATTCATCTACTAGGCCGAAGGTACTTGAGCCTCAAGCACTCAAGCCATCTCAATGGCTTCGGCTCACGGATAGCAAATTCTCTCGTAGACAATCCGCAACAATACGTTTTAGATCATCACTGAGCACGACCACAAAGTCCCTGTAACCGGACGGACTACTGGCGCCTGGAGTGTTGGTTTCCCAGATATCCTTTTCTCAGCCGCGGCTAACCTGCCAGCGAATGTCAGCCACCCGCTTACCGCACATCCTTCAGAGCTGCGGCCACCTTGGTCACGCGTGCACCCTGATGCTTCGCGACCTCGATCTCCTCCGCGGTCGGCGGGGCGCTGTTCTGTCCGGAAGTCGATGACGATCCGTACGGCGTCCCGTGACCCTGAAAAACCTTTTCGTGAGTGTAGCCATTGGGCACGATGATGAATCCCAGGTGCGCCATTGGGATGTAAAGCGTGACCACCGTTGTCTCGTTTCCGCCGTGTGGCCCCGCTGTGGAAGTAAAAGCACCAGCCGCTTTTCCGTTGAGCTTTCCTTGGAACCATAGACTGCCAAGGCTGTCTATGAATGCTTTCAACTCTGCCGACACATTGCCAAAACGCGTCGGCGTGCCAAAGATGATTCCATCGGCCCACTCGGCATCGGCTAGTGTCGGGGCGCCATACTCGGCAAGCATCCTCTTGCTGCGCTCCTCCCACCCGGGAACTTTGGCCATCACCTCAGGAGAAACGATATCGGGCACGCGGCGGACCCTAACTTCAGCTCCGGCTTCCCGGGCTCCTTCGCTGACGCCTTTAGCGAGCGTTTCTACGGAGCCGTCACGGGAGTAGAACACAACGAGAATGTTTGCTTTATGCTCTGGCATCGAAAATTCCTCAATGTGGTCGAATTTTACCTCCTTGGTGATGCGGACAACGCGCGGGAAGGTTTGGGGAGCTGGCGCAGATCATCTGACAGTCACAATTTCGTCAAACACCACGTCCTGGAAGATCAGGCCTGCTGTCGCAAGCAACCGCAAACGAATCAGTGAACTCACCCGCTGTCCCCTTTTAGGCGACCTCCCCGCCTCCCTATGCCCGTTTTCGCTGGGAGTCCCAAAACGCCGGCCTAAAGGTCCAAAATCGTGAGACCGCAACGCCCCGAACGGGCTTCGCATGCCGTTCCGCCTAATCGGCGGTTATACCGGACCCGGTAGGAAGACGGTGCGCTTCCGCACTGCGTTGCCGCATTCACACATTCGTTTCCTCTGAGTTTCTCGGAAACATCGTGCCACGCCAGCGAATTGCAGTTCTGTACGCCGATAATTCGAGGGGGAGGACATGTCAAATGCCTTGCTCACACCTTTTGAGATCTTCACTTATACGGAATCCATGATAGGTCTAAGTCAAGGGGGGACGGAGAACTCCCCACCTGAAGAGCCCTACTTTCCTCTCAGGCAGGACCAACAGAGCGTTTTACCGTGTGATCGCCTACTCAGGTGAGCGCCCGATAACTTTGCACCGAAAAGTGGCGCGCTGGGACGCGCTATAACGCAACGGCGGCAGCCGGGTGGTAGCCCAGCACCCCCTAAAATCAAAGCGAAAACGAAAAACGCTTGACGTCAGTCAAGGCCTCTTTTTCGAGGCGTACTGATTCGCTTGCGCCAGTTGTTCCCGTCGGAGCCGCCCAACGCGGTCGTTAAATCGGAACCGAGCGGAGAGGGCAAGGGCGCGTTGTATGCGGCGTAGCGAACCCTTGCCCACGAGCACGGGTCTGGTATCAAACAAAAACGCGTGGGCGCTTTCGATTGCTCAACTTCTATCAAGACGCCGCTTGAATTTTTTTACCCTACGGGGTTGACAACGAAGCCAGCCAGATAGGTAATTTCTCTGCGAGTAGACAGTGGCCTTGCCAGAGTTGACCTAACTGATATGTGACGCTGCTTGCCCCGGGACGAACGGGAATATCCAGCTTATTCAAAGCATCCAACGAGGGCTGCGTCATCCGCGATCAACCTAGCGAATTCCGGCCACGCCTCTCTGTCGGAGAGAATTGTATAGAAATCCTCTTTAACAGAAGGTGCTCGTTCCACGGCGATCCTCCATTCCTCTTTGGAGAAGGGCTGCTTTCGGACGGACTCCCAGAAGTCTGTTCGCGCGAACAGGTCCCCGATTCTCTCGTGGTGGCTTCCGCCCTGCAGGCTGCTGACGAGGTAGGCTGCCGTCCCCGTCTGGAGGCCGTGGAGCCGCGGCCTCGCCCCGGTCATGTCGAGCGCGTGAGAAATGAGGTGCTCACTGCCGCTGGCTGGTCGCGATGACCCTGCGATCTCCATGGCAACCCCGTTCAGCATGAGGGAAGTGGCCAAGAGTCGAATGCCCTGTTCGTCTGCCACCGGATTGGCCATGAACTGAAAGACGCTAGCATCGGACATCAATGCAGCCAGATCATTCACTGGAACTCCCCGCCGGTGGAAGGCCAGTTTCCAGTCCGAAACGGCCGTGAACTTAGACGACAGATCGCCGACTCCAGAATGCCAGAGCGTCAGCGGTGCCCTTTGACAGACGGCGAGATCGACTACCACCGCATAAGGAAGACCGGCGGGCAAAGACCGACGCTTACCCTTCAAAGTCAAACTCGCTTGTGGCGAGCAGAAACCGTCGTTGGAAAGAGAAGTCGGCACCGCGAAGTAGGGCAGTCCAGTAAGGGAGGCAGTGTACTTGGCCACGTCGAGCGCCTTGCCGCCACCGACTCCGACCAATGCCCGGCACGAAGAAGGCATTTCGCCCAACAAGGACACCGCCTCCTCTACGCTCGCCTCCTTCACTTCATGGAGCAGAGCCGATGCTACGCCGTGGTCCCGAAGGCTCTGTAGAGCCGTGTCAAGGATCGATTGCAACAGGCCTTCGCTGTGAAATAGAGCCACGGGTGTCAGGCAGGGGCGCGCCAGGTAAAGGCCCAGGCGCTGTAGTGCGCCGGGCTTCATACGAACAAGCCAGGGCACACCAATCTGAGCATTCTTCACGTCAGTTCCCTCGCAATCTCACTCCAGTGCGAGAAGGGCCGAAACACCTCCCCGCGCTCCCGCAGCGCATCTGCCAGGAATCCCCGCGCGAAACGAAACTCCGGCCGAACGAGCAATGCAGGCTTCAAGTCAGGCGGCCCGTCGCCAGCGAATGCCACCGTCTCCGCTACGTCGAGGGCATGCCGGACTACGGCCGACTTATCCACGCCTACTGCCGCCGAATGATATGGGGATGAGGGATCCAGCTTCTCCAATACGAGCCCACGCCCGTTCTCCAGGCGCCCCGGGTTCGAGTAGACGGTCGCGGCCACACCGGCGCGCCTGAGGACGCGCTCGACGTACCAGGAGGAGCCGGCCGAAACCACAAAAAGTTCCCAACCCGCACGCTGCAGAAGCGCTGCCGCCGCGCCTAGGTCCGGATCCGGTTGACTGGCTGCGAGCAGCTCATCGAGCTGCTGTTCCTCAGTAGGCGCAAATGCAAAGTACGCCGCCATTGCCTCGAAATGAGTGATCCGGCCCTCGCGGTACTGGGCGAAGTAATCAGGTGTATCCGCAGGGATATAGCGTTCGGCCAGCAGCGAATAAAAGTCTTTGTCAGTGATCGTGCCGTCGTAATCAGAGATGAGTATCCTACGCATTTTCTCCATGATGCCAGCCTGCGTTCAGGTAAGTTTCTGAAATGTACCTCAGGACAACTGAGGCGCACGACGAGCGATCAGGCAGAACTTCGATTAGTCCCGCAGTCATGAACACGCAGACATTCTGGCTGTGTCGCTAATAGGGCCGACTAGATCGTAAGGCAAAGGCGAACGTCAGTTTCCGAATGGCCGAACGCCAACCCCTGAGTATTATGCGAGGTTCAGTGGAAGGCTCTTTTTTCGTTGCCTGCCGAACGGCTTGATTAGACGGCGGTTCCGGTGCGTGTCTTCGTTCGATGAGATAGGACCGTATCGTAGGCAAGGCTTTACCGACGCTCAAGGACAACTTCCGGATAGCTCCTCAATTACGCACAACACGGAAAGTAGGGGCACTGAACGAAAGGTCCGGTTACCGGAAACTTGCATCAGAATCCGGACCTCTGATATGTACTACTTGGTCGGACGTTGAAACCTAAAAGGTTAAGCTCCGACTTACCGCGTTGGATGGTATGGTAACGCTGAGTCGATCTCGAATCTGTGCAGCGCCTTCATCGCTTCGCTGAATGCGGAGGGATCGAATTGCTGGCGAACATGGTCGAGCGTGAAACGCTGTCCGCACTCGTCACACGTGAGCTGCTCACGCGTGCCGGTTATCCGGCCACCGCAGATCGCTGGGTCATGGAAAATGTCAGCGTAATCTTCGAGCTGGACCCGCAAGACTCTGATCCTACCGCCTACGTTCCAGGGATAGTGAAGTGAACCCATTCATCCGGCTTCGATGTCCACCGGTTCGCGGTGTTCAGCCAGCGCCTTGTAGAAGAGGAATCCAGAAAACTGTTCCAAACCGCAAGCGAGGCTAACCGCAAGTTAAACTTTCGGCCGATCTACGATCGTGAAGGTGTCCTCACCGCCGCAGGAATCTGCATAAATGCATTCTCACTGAAGAAGCAGTTGCCGTCCCCAGTCGCAGGCCGACTCAAGCAGCGCTGGCAGTCAGCGTAGCATCGGATCGAACAAATGGCGCTCTCGAATCGGTGGCCACTCGGTCCGTTTGTGTATTCGCAACCAACGCACCCTCCAAAAGATCAACTGCGCAGAAACGAGCCGCCCCCTATGTAGAATTTGTAGCCGATTTGTAGCTGCTGCATGCGGAATATGTGAAATATGAAAATGGTGCTTTAATGGAATCAATAACTTGCGTATTCAAAAGCGATGCGCCAAGTTCAAATCCCACCAGCCGCCCCAGAAAACCGAGTGTCTAGCCCGGAGACATGAGTAACAGATTGTTGCTAAGACATAGGTAACACTTTCGGTCCGAAGGGATTTTCGAGGGGCTGCAGTGTTTTCCCCTACAGATCGACATAACCGAGGTCATAATCGATGAAGCTGCCGTGGCCATCTGCTTGATTAATCGGCGGACTTCTGGGGCGGTGCCGGGACGGCCTCGACGCCGGCGCAGCCGGTTGGACAACCTGGCCCAGAAGCTGCGGAACCGTTCGCGCTGCCAACGGACGAAGTTGTCTGCCTGGACGTAAATCAGGGGGATGTCGCCAGCCGGACCACAGGCTGCGGACAGTGACCCAAAATGCCCGGTCCACGGTTGTCAGCAACGGGCGCTTCCGTTTTCGCTGAAACGCTGCGATTTGCATTCGTAGTGCTGCGTTCTCGACGGCAAGGGCCCTGATGTCCGCCGAGGAGCAGTCGGACGAATCGAAACACGAACAGTAAAAGGACTGGCATGTCTCCGATTCTTTCCATCGATCTGCCTGCCAGTCAACCCATTACGAGAGGATCGAATATTGGCGAACCACAGGAATCAAATTCTCTGGCAGGGGAGGGTTGCTCTGTCGAAGTAAACCGCAACCTTGATCTTTCGGTCGCGACGTATCAGCCGCCAGCTAGGCCTTTGTTGACGAGTATTCGCACCACCACGCGCCGATTCTCCGCCTTGCCTTGGGTCGTTTCATTTGAGGCGGCAGGGTTAGACATGCCCATGGCTGCCGGAGCCAAAACACGGAAAAGGGGTACTCCGCACGATTGCTGCAGATAAGCGATGACGGCATCGGCGCGATTATCACTCAATTGCTGATTGTAGGAAGCATTTCCGGACGAATCGGTGTAGCCTGCCACTTGGATCATATAATGACTGCCGACTTCCTTCGCCTGACCAGCGAGCGCCTTTAGATCTTGCTGGCCTTTGGCGTCGACCTTGCTGCTGTTGAGCGCGAAATAGACAGTTGACGTTCCTTTAACGTCGTAGTCGCCCAGTTCACCGAAGCGCTTGGCAAGGTCTGCCTGCTCGCTCTGGGTTTTCTGAATCTGTTCTTGGTTTGCCTCGATCCCGGCTTTGTTTGCCTCGATCCCGGCTTTGTGCGCCTGCAACTCCTGCTGGTTGGCTTGGACCTCCTCTCTAGTGGGTGTCAGGCCGGCCTGTATTTGGTTCGTGGTTTTCAGATCGCTGGCTTTGAATTTGACATTCTTGGCGACGAGTTGGTTCGCGGGACCCTCCGCCTCAACGGCAATCGGCAGTCCCGGGACCAAGGCGGTAAAGCCCATATCGGACCTTCGAAGTCCCAACTTGCCCTTGACAGCTTGAACCTTGGTGGAATCGTCGAGGGTTACGGTAACGGTGCTTCCCTCATTGGTCTTGATATTGACGTTCGCACCGTCCCGGCCGGTAATCAGGCCCTTGATGGTCGTCTTCTGTCCGAAAGCAATCCCAGTGAAGGCCAGCATGAGGGCCGCACTGAGTGCCGTAAGAACCAAGTCTCTGGCGTTGTTTCGCATCGTAATACTCTCCTTTGCCTCCGTTTCCGGTTTGTCAGCTTCCCATCTCTCGGGTGTTAAGATGTAGCTGCGGGACACAGAGCTCAATATTTCTTGTGCTCTTTCAGATTAGTGCTTTTCATTGAGTGACGCTGCGCCACCGCCTCCGGACACTCCCGCCGGGCGCGCGGACCACATATGGTCTGGAACTCATCTGCAAAGGACATCAAGGAGTTACCCAACCGCAGCGTTACATGAGCCCATTCTATAGCTATTTGAGTTGCGGTAACGTTGGGGAAGCGACCTAACGGCATCCCTCTGTTATCAGGGAACTCGAGTATTTTGACTATACGCAAAGACGCGAAAAACGTCAACCGAGAATAATGAGGAACAGGTGTTCGCTCGTTCCGATGCGCTGGCTGATTACGATTTTTATGAGCGGTATGCTCGGCCAGTAGAGCGGCGAAAGGGCTCAACTCAAGAGAGCTGCACCCACCAGCCGCCCTAGATAACCTTTTGTCTAGCCCGGAGACATGGGTAACAGTTGCGTGCGGCTGCACAACCGTGAAATTCGCCATTCAAGCCGTATTGCTACTGGGAAGAGCCTTGATTTCTTGCCCCCGAAAAATCCTTGCGGCCCGCCACGTTTCGAGAGAAAAGCGATAATACGCTCTACGAATGCATATCCGCCTATCAGCACTGGTCATACTCTGCGGGGGTCTGCTGCGGGCTCAACCCGTTTTGAATGTCAAGGATTACGGCGCGCTTGGCGTCAAGTCCGACAATGCGCGCGCCGCACTGCAGAAAGCGATTGACGCTTGCGGACAAGCCGGCGGCGGCACTGTTTACGTTGGTCCCGCTGACTACACTACGGGCCAACTCCATTTGCGCCCTGGCTTGCGCCTCTATCTTGAAGCGGGCGCCACTTTGTTTGCCTCGCTGGATGGTACTCAATTTGACCCCTTGCCCCGATCGGCCCTCATCTCCGGAGAAGATCTGCACGACATCGCTTTGGAAGGCCGAGGGACGTTGGACGGCCAGTCCACATACGAATGGCGCCTGAACAACATTACCGATTACTACATCCTTCAGAATCAGCGCCTGATGGAGCAAACCGGTAAACCGCTCCTGCGGCCGGTCTCTGGAGCAGGTGAAGGACGCAATTCTCGACCATGTTGAAGTCAAGCCGGCGCCCGGTTCGAAATCTCAACGGATTCTGTTAAAGGATGTCGAAAACGTGGTGTGGGCGAAGTAAGATCGTCGAACCCAACAAGATCCGAATCCGGCCGCGGTTCGATCAGCAATGATAATCAGGGCTACATGAAAGGCGTTGCCGGTCACCAAAGCCACACTTCCGGCTGACCATGTCGCTTCAATGCGAGATTTTCTCGAGGGCGAGATCGCGCGTGGGCGGTCCCATGAACCACTTCCAAATCGTCCGGGTTACCGGAAGCCGCTCAAGCCGAGCGGAAATCGCGCCAGCAGACACAGAAAGAGACTCAGTGGACACGTGTTCCCATTTTTTGATGCGATCTATTTTGTCTCTCCGGTATAGGCTGCCGGTGCAGGCCGGTGTTGCCTCTCCGCTGTCTGGATCTCATTTTTGTGAATCGGGCCATCGTGGTTCGTTATTCCGTCATATCGTCCAGATAGCGTTGGACGGTTTTGCCGACGCGCTCAATGATTACCTCTTTCGAAAGACTGGCTATGGCTGGTATGCGCCATATGTAGCGGCCCATCGTCAAACCAAGAATCTGAGTGGCGATAAAAGGCGCCGCGCGACCGGCGGTCGGGCCGATTGCCGCAAACAATCCTGCAAGCTGCCGCGAGAACTGCGTGACAATACGCCGGCGGGCAGCTTCATTGCTGGTGGAGGCGCGCATCACTGCGGCCAGAGCCGCGCCATCCTTCGGATCGTCCCATCGATCGAGAACGTGCCGAACCAGAGCCTCGCCCACTGCGTCCCGGGGCAATGCAGTCAGGGGCGCCGCCTTGAAATCAAGAGTTGCGACGGCTGCAAACAACTCCTCCTTCGAGCCGTAGTAACGAATGACCATCGATGGATTGATCTCCGCCGCGGCGGCAATGGCGCGGACGGTTGCGCGTTCGTAACCCTCGGCGGCAAAGATGTGACGCGCCGCCTCCAGAATCCGGTCGCGCGCCGGCTGAGAACGAAGCGGCCGTTGGCTTTTCGTCATCTCACTTCCATTCTTGCAAACAACCGTTTGCATTTGCTATGCTCGTGCCAATGCAAACACTTGTTTGCAATCCAAGAGTTCACAATGCGTGAAACTGTATCCGGCATTGAGCCAGGCCAGCGGCAACTGAACGGTCCGCAGACATCGGGCCGCGACTACCGCGACCTCTCAGAGCCCCCAGCACAACAAGACGATACGCGACGACGATGTGGCTGCGCCCATGCGCGACGGCGTCAGTCTGCTGGTCGATATTTATCGGCCGGCTATACCCGGCCGCTATCCCGTGCTAATTGCCGCCTCACCTTATCCCCGCCAGATACAGAACCTCGGCACGCCGATGGGCTTTGTTGAAGCCGGCGCCCGTGATTTCTTCGTGCCGCGCGGCTATGTTCATGCCATTGCCAATTGCCGTGGCACCGGCGGTTCGGGAGGGATATTCGGATTCTTCGACAGCCAGGAACGTCAGGACATGTACGACCTGGTCGAATGGGCAGCGGAGCAGCCGTGGTCGGACGGCAATGTGGGTATGCTCGGTATCAGCTATTTCGCTATGACTCAGATGGAGGCCGCCATGGAGCGCCCGCCGCACCTCAAGGCGATCATGCCGATTGCGGGCACGTTTGATCTTTACGATTCGGCTACGCATCACGGTCTGACCAGCACCTCTTTCGTCACGCCGTTCCTATCGATGATCGGTATGACGTCCGGCCATACGAACAAGCCGGCAGTGTGAAAGCAGAATCGATTTACGACTCCGGACAGTGACTTATGACAGAATCTGTTTTGCCAGAGTTTGAGATTCAGAACGCGGCTCATCATCAGGAACCTGCGCGACGCGGAGGCAAGATCGGCATTGTGGGCGCCGGCCGGGTAGGAACAACGGTTGCATACGCCGCGTTGATCCGGGGAGTTGCAAAGCAAATCAGCCTTTACGATCCGACGCGCGCAAAGGTTGCTGCCGAAGTGCTCGATCTAAACCATGGAATGATGTTTGTTCCAATGGCTACGGTGGAGGGCACAGATGATATTCAGGTGCTTGCCGGCTCCGATGTCATCGTGTTCGCGGCGGGAGTCAGCATAGTTCCGGGCCAGACACGCCTGGAGATTGCCGAATCCAATGCCGCGATGTTTCGGCAACTGCTTCCGAAGATCCAGAGCGTAGCTCCTAACGCCCTTATTCTGATCGTCACAAATCCGGTGGACGTAATGACGGAGATTTCGATCGCGATTACCGGTCATGACCGCGCTTGTGTCTTCGGATCGGGGACGGTACTCGATAGCTCACGCTTTCGCTTTCTGCTGGCGAAGCATTTCGGCGTCTCAGTGCAGAGCGTCCACGCCTACATAGTCGGTGAGCACGGGGACTCGGAGATTCCACTCTGGTCCAGCGCAAATATCGGAAACGTCCAGTTGGATCAATGGCATGTGAAGGGCTCCGGCAGACCGCTTACCGAAGAGGAGAAGCACGACCTCTTCAGTTCCGTTAAGGACGCAGGCTACCAGGTTCTCGCGGGCAAAGGGGCGACAAACTATGCGATCGGTTTGGCGACGGTCAGTATCCTCGAGGCCATCTTTCATGATGAGGGCCGCGTTCTGCCAGTCAGCTCAAGAATCGAGGGTTACCACGGTATTTCAAACGTCTGCCTTTCGGTACCTGCTATCGTTGATCGCTCCGGGGTAAGGGCTGTAATCCCGGTGCCGATGACAGCAGCCGAGGAAGCAGGTCTCACAGGAAGCGCCGACCGCATTCGTGCTGTCGTGAAATCACTTGGATATTGAAATATCGTTGGTTCCCTTAACTCTTAGGAGCTCCAACCGACTTTTCGAGATGTCCGCCGAATTCATAGCGCATGGCGGATAGCAGCTTGTCCTGATAATCGGCGTCACCGCGCGAGGCGAAGCGTTCGTAGAGCGCTGTCGACAGGACGGGCACAGGGACACCTTCATCAATGGCGGCTTTGATTGTCCAGCGTCCTTCGCCCGAATCCGATACCCGTCCAGCGAACTTGGAAAGAGCCGGGTCTTCAACGAGTGCGGTTGCCGTCAAATCGAGCAGCCAGGAGGAGATGACGCTACCGCGCCGCCACACCTCTGTTACGTCGCGCAGATTTAGTTCGTATCGATAGTGCTCCGGATTGCGCAACGGTGTCGTCTCAGCGTCAACTACAGCTTTCTGTTTGCCGATGTTCGCGCCGCGCAAGACACCTAGACCTTCGGCGTATGCGGCCATGAGCCCGTACTCGATTCCGTTATGCACCATCTTGACGAAGTGGCCGGCTCCGTTCGGGCCGCAGTGGAGATAACCCTGCTCGGCGGTGCCGCCGACGTTTTCGCGACCAGGCGTCGATGGAACGTCGCCCTTCCCAGGCGCGAGCCGCGCGAATATCGGATCGAGACCTTTCACAACGGTGTCCTCACCGCCAATCATCATGCAATAGCCTCGTTCGAGGCCCCACACGCCACCGCTTGTCCCGACATCAACATAGTGGATTCCTTTGGGCGCAAGTTCCTCCGCGCGCCGCATGTCGTCGATGTAGTAGGAATTTCCTCCGTCGATTAGAATGTCCCCGGCTTCGAGATAGGGCACGAGGCCGGCAATCGTCTGGTCCACAACCCCAGCGGGAACCATCAGCCATATTGCACGCGGCTTTGCGAGCTTCGTCACAAGATCCTGAAGGCCGGCGGCCCCGGTCGCCTTTTCTTCAACTAACTCCTGCACAGCCTTTGGCGACATATCGAATACTACACAGCTATGGCCTCCCGTGAGAAGCCGCCGCACCATATTGGCGCCCATTCGTCCAAGACCAACCATGCCTAATTGCATAACTTTTGACTCGTCTTTATTGTCACAAATGGTTGCCCTCAGGATATTTTTCAAAGTCCGTCAGGTAAGATCAGCGCTGGTGGAGGTTCAGAAAGTCTTGGTGCGTTTCTTCGTCTTAGCTTGGATGGTTTGGCAGCCTTTATGCACTCAGGCCCGGCAAACAGAAGACAGCCTGGCTCTGCAATTCGTGGACATGCTGAAAGATAAGACCCTCGGCAACTGGGTGAACGTCAACACGGCCCCGGATACCTGGCACTTTCAGGACGACGTCCTGGTCTGCTCAGGCCATCCCATAGGCGTTATGCGAAGTACGAAACAGTACGAGAATTTCGTTTTGCATATCGAATGGATGCATATGGAGCCGGGTGGAAATTCGGGTGTTTTTGCGTGGAGCAATGCGCGGCCCGATCCGAAAACCCGCCTGCCGAACGGCGTTGAGGTGCAGATGCTGGAACTAGATTGGGTCAACCTGAACAAGCACAACGGGGAGACTCCGCCCCTTGCCTATGTGCACGGCGAACTCTTCGGCGTTGGCGGAGTAAGGACGGTACCCGACAACCCGAGAGGGGACAGAAGTAAGTCGGTCGAAAATCGATGCAAGGGCCGGGGAGAGTGGAACACGTATGACGTTGTCGCGGTGGACGGCATCATTAAGCTATCGGTTAATGGCAAATTCGTCAATGGTATCAGCCACTCGACGCAAAGGAAAGGTTATCTCTGCCTGGAATCTGAAGGGGCGGAAATTCACTTTCGCAACATGAAGATTCTGGAACTACCGGCGGGCGTGGTGACGCCGGACCAAGTCGCCTCTCCGATCAATTGATTCTGTCGGCGACCAGGTCGATGGCAAAGCGGCCCCTTACAAACTGCGTCTTTGAACGGCAATTTGGCCGATCAGAAGAGCAGTTTCAGCGAGAATTGGATCTGCCGTTCGGTATTGGCCGTACTCGTGACAACGCCGAAGTTTCGATCTCCTAACGTGCTGTCGGGTTGTGCAAATACGACCGAGTTGCTCAAATTAAAGGCATCTGCCCGGAATTCCAGATTTAACCGTTCTTTTATCGGGAACCGCCGCGTCAAAGAGAAGTCGAAATTATGAAAGGAATCCGTTCTTAGCGTATTGCGCCCCAGATTTCCGTAGGTTTGCAGCGCCGGAACACCGAAGGCCGCGGGATTCAGATACACGGTGGGATTCTGCCCGCTCGCATAAATGTTGGAGGTCATCAACAGGTTTGCCCGCTCCGTGCCGTTACCCGTTCCCGCAGTGTCTCCGTTACTTACCAAGACGTCGAACGGGGTTCCCGAATGCAGCGTGAGAATTCCGCCGAGTTGCCAGTTGCCGACGATGTAATCGATAACGCTGTTGTGAGTGCTGAACGTCTTGCCTTTACCAACCGGGATGTCGTAGACGAAGCTGCCCGAGAAGATATTCGGTAAATCAAATCCGGAAACGCTACGATCAAGGTTGGTGTCGTAAGGAAACTGAATTTCACAGCCTTCCGCGCCGAAGCTGCCGGAGCATCCATTATCCATAGACTTCGAACGCGTGTAGGAAATGATGTAAGTCAGTCCTGCCGTCGCGCGTTGCTGCAAGCGGAACTGGAACGAATTGTATTTGCTTTGACCAACGCTGCGGTCATAGAAGGTGGGCGTGATGTACGGATAGGGACGACGCTGGGCCTCAGTAGCAACAGGCCCCGGGGTTGGGGTGGTATTGCCTTGGGCACCCATGTTCAGCCGCAAGTTGTGAGAACCCACATAAGCGAGCGAGAGAACGGTATTACTTCCCAGTCCCTGCTCGATGCCGACGTTCCACTGTTCGGAATAAGGCATCTTGTAATCGTGCGGATCCACATACCAGTTGACGAAACCGGCACTGAGAAACGGTGTGGCGGCTGGATAAGCTACGCCGCCTGGAACCCTGGTTGAAAGGATCGCCAATGGTTGCTTTCACGCCACCCGGATGATTCAGGTTTTGGGCGAGGAGTTGGCCTATATCAGGCCATGTACCTTCATAATTCTGAGCCAACTGAATGATAGAGTTCCAGCTATCATAGAAACGGCCGTAGCCCATGCTCGAAGCGCGGTCTTATCGGTGATTCGATACGCCAGTCCGGCACGACCCTGCACATTACTGTAATCGTTCGTGTAGATGGCGTGGTTGCCATACGGGGTGACTTTTACGTGCTCCGGCAGGACTCCGCCGGGAATACACGGAAAGCCTTGGGTGGCGGTGCATGGCCCGGGTACGTTGGCAAGGATATAACTCCCATCGCTCAGATCCAGATCGCCCACATAAGCATCGGGCGCGGGCAGCTTGCCATAGATCGGCCACAGCGTCACATCCCAGCGAATGCCCAGATTAATCGTCAGCCGCGAGTTGACCTTGAATTCATCCTGGAAGTAGACTCCATTTACCCAACCGCCGTGCTCGGTTTCGAGTACGTTTCTTCTGCCGGCGTTATCGGGCAGACCGAGCAAGAGCGAAGCGAACGCGTCGCCGGTACCAGCAGCGCTTGCCGGATTTTGGGTTGGCGTCGCAGCAAAGTTCGCGTTCTCGTTGAAAATGGGAGAGCCCGTGTTGTTGGTGGAAAACGTAGCACCCATTTTGAGCGTATGCTTGCCGAGGATTTTGGTGAAGCTACCACCAAACATCCAATTGTCGGCGTAGCGCGTATCTTGAACGGACTCGTTCGCTCCCCCAAGGTATCCTGCGGCACTGTATTGCGGTACGAATGGTCCTCGCCCGCCTTGAAAGTTACTCGCGAAGTTACTGGAGACACCTAACTGGATCAACTGATTCGCAAAGCCGGCCGGCACTCCAGGAAGGTTGTTTCCTGTGTCGGCGTCGCCCACATTGCGTCCGAAAAAGGCGTCCATTACGGCGGTTGGACCGAACGTATGAATCTCATGCAAAACACCATTCCAACCGTAGTCGTTAGCGAAACTAGTAGCGCCGGCATACCCGTTGGCCCCCAGTTGGGGTTCGTTATAGTAAGAGACCCGGCCAAAAAGGCTGTCATGCTCGCCAAACGTCTGATCCACACGGATCTGGTAGCTGTCCTGGTTCAGATGCGTGGGAGTGGAGTCAATATAGTTATTGCCACTTGCCACCGCTGGGCCAATAGGATAGTTCGCTTTCACGTAAGCGGCCGCTATGGGGTTGATAAGATTCGCCGGGATTTGGTTGTTCGGAAACGCGGTAGCGGTATATCCACCGCCCGGAGCCGGAGTGAGGCTGAAAGGGTTGTAGATCTTGTTGCTGATCGCGCTGAAATCGCCATTTATTTCTGCCTGTGTGGGAGCGAGGCCCGTGGTTTGGGATGATCTGCTCTGACGATACCCTTCATAGCCGCCGTAGAAAGAAGGTGCGGTTCTTGCCGTTATAGAGTTTTGGAATCCACACCGGACCGCCGCCGGCAACCCCGAATTGATTTTGCCTCAACGGATTGCGTTTATCCGCAAAGAAATTGCGCGCGTCGAATTGCTCGTTTCTAAGAAATTCCCAGACGCTGCCGTGATAGTCATTGGTTCCCGACTTGGTCACGACGTTCACAATTCCACCGGGCGCCTGCCCAAACTCCGACAGGTCGTTGTGGGATTGAACCTTAAACTCCTGCACGACGTCGATGATGGGCGAAATATTGTAGTTACCGATGAACGATCCGAGATCAACCACTCCGTCCATGAGAAACATATTGCTGCGGTTGCGCTGGCCATTCAACGCCGGGAAGGAGAAGGAGCCTACGGCGTTGCCGGCGAAGCCACCGCCACCACCAGAGTTCTGAGCGACGCTGACCGGGCTGGCTCCGGGCGTCAGGGTAAGCAGTTGCGTAAAGTTGCGGCCATTCAGTGGCAGATCCCTTACGGCCTGCTCGTTGATGACGGTTCCGAGTTCGGAGGTGGACGCTTCGATCGCGACCGCAGCCGCTTCGACGGTGACTGTCTGCTGGGTCGCTCCCACCGTGAGGCTGAAATCGTAGGTGGCGGTCTGATTCACGCTCAATATGACCTGCTGTTGCTCAACGGTATTAAACCCGGGCTTTGAGACCCTAAGTGAATATGACGACGGCAGGACGTCGATGAAGACGTAATTACCCGATGAGTTGCTCACTGTGCCGCGGGATACCGCAGTCGCGGTGTTGGTCAGAGTTAGGGTCGCCCCTTCGACGACGGCTCCGCTCGAATCCTTGACGGTGCCATTGATCGCGGCCGAAGATTGCTGTGAGTAGGCTGCCGGTGGAATGAATGTGAGGCCCAGGCCGAGCACGAAGAGCATCAGACTGCGGGCAGAATTTTGTTTTGAAAAGAGTAGCAACATGGTCCCTCTCGCGCGGCTCGTCCGCGGCCGACCGCAGTACGCCTGTTAACGTTTACTTTTGCGGTAAAGTAATGCGATCCTATCACAGCGGCCACCAGCCTGCAACACATTTCCGTGTCACAGTCAATCGTTCGTTGGTTGGATTCTAAATCCGTACTGACGGTTTAGTGGTGTTGGCCGAGACGGCTCACGATATCCAGAGCCTTAGCGATGTCTGGATCATTCGGCTTTAAGGACCGGGCGACGAGGAGATGCTCTTCCCCGTGTTTAATGTCGCCGCTTTTACATTCGATGAGACCTAAGTCTTTGAAGAGATCGCCTCGAGACTGGCAGTCTCCACATTCCTTGACAGCCTCCTGAAACTGAGAAATCGCCTCCTGGTAGTCGCCCCGGTTAGCGGAGGCAAGCGCAAAGTTACCCAGAGTGCCGGCTTGACCAACGATCTGTTTCTCCTTTTGAGCTCGCTTGAAGCGCTCCTGGTAAGAACCGGCCTCGGGTGAGCCATTCTTCGCAAGGGTTTTCCAGAGGGTGTATAGGGCTTCGGTTTGATCAGGATCCGCAGCAAGAGATTTCTTCCAGTACTCAATGGCCTCCGGGGTACGACCCAGCTTCTGGAGATCCTGCCCAGCAAGGAAGTAGGCGTCCGCGTTGCCGGGCTCCAGCTGCAAAAACCTGGCAAATGAGGTTACGGCTTCGGCGAAATGCCCAAGTTTCGTCTGGGCGAGTCCAAGCAAGTAGAAGGGGGGCGCAAACTTCGGACTTCGTTCGCAGGCCAATTGCAGTTCGGGAACTGCCTCCTCATACCGGTGAAGGTCCACCAATAATCTTCCAAGGTTGTAACGAGGAGGCGCTGTTTCGGGAGCGAGCTTCGTCGCCTCCAGGAAGTGTTCCAAGGCCTTGTCCATCTGATAACGGTCTGCCAAGGCGATTCCGAGATTCAAATGCGCTTGTGCGGAGTCAGGCTGTAAAGCAACGGCCTTCTCGAACGCTTCAATGGCGGAATCGGATTTGCGAAGCTTGGCCTGGACCATCCCGAGGGCGCTAATGGCGGTGGCGTTATCAGGAGACAGCGCGATCGCAGTTCGCAATTGCCCCTCAGCTTCGGCATAGCGGCCGTCACTTGCAAGAATTAACCCTAAGTTGAGGGCGGCTTCGGTCAAGTGAGGATCATTTTCAGTTGCTTTCCTGAGCAGCGCTTCGGCTTCGCGCTTGCGGCCCGCTCTCCCGTACAGGGTTCCCAAATTACTCTGCGCTTCCGCCGACTGCGGGTCGAGCGAAATGGCCTTTTTGAACTCCTCTTCGGCGGCGGACGCCCTGCCTTCCGAAGCGTCAAGCAATCCCAGCTGATTGTGAGCACTGGCGAGATCCGGATCGTACTCTATAGCCTTCTCTAACGCATTTCTCTGTTCGCCGTGCTGGCCCAACTCGCCCAATGCAATGGACAGATTGAACCAGCTCTTGGCGTTTTTTGGATCGAGACTCAAGGCAGTTCGATAGTGCTCCGCAGCGGATTTTGCATCGCCCTGGGACAGCATTCGATTGGCATCGTTACCAGATGCCGCAGCCTGGTTTTCGGCCGTCGATTGCTGTTTCTGAGCGCGGACCTGACCCATTTCCTGGTTAGCGGCATCGGTGCGGTTCAGCGATCGAAGGATGTTGGCGAGCAGAAAGTGTGCCTCCGATGCGTCAGGACGCAGTTGAACAGCGCGCTTTGCGTGGGGCAAGGCTTCATCCGGCTTCCCTTCTTTGGACAACACGAATCCGAGATCATATTGCGGGCCGTACTCGTCCAAGCCCGCGAGAGCAACCTTCAACTCGCGCTCTGCCTCCGGATATTGCGCCAAGCCCCGATAGATGTTGCCGAGCACGTAATGGCCTTCGTAGTCTTGCGGCCGACGGGCCACATACGCCCGTGCAACGGGCAGGGCTCCTTCGAAATTCGCGATGGTGGCGTAAGCCTTGGCAAGAGACAAGCGCGCTACATCATTTTCCGGTTCAAGCTTCAGCGCCGCACTGTATTCATCCGCTGCTTCGCGAAACCGTTTGTCGTTCGCGTAAACAGTTGCGAGGTTGAAATGAGCTGCAGCAAGGTCCGGCTGGGAACGCGTCAGTTCCGACAGAATTTTAATGGCTTGCGAAGAATCTCCATTGCTCGAGTGCGCTACCGCAAGCTCGATCTTCAACTCCGGGTCGGAGGGCGCCCACTTACTTGCCTCTCGAAATTTCGCGATGGCCGCGTTGTACCGGCGTTCCCGCACGTAGAGTTGGCCCAGACGCTCCAAAGTATCAGCCGACTTCGGGTTCAGTTCGAGCGATTTGTTGAATTCGCTCTCGGCTTCGTCCAGATGTCCAGAAGCCTGAAGCGCCAGCCCGAGCGCATTGCGCGCGGGTTGTGAATCTGGCTTATATTTCAGCGTCTGGCGAAACTGAGCCGCAGCCTTTGCAGGCTGGTTGTCACTCAAGAGTGCTAATCCGAAGTTGAAGTGCGTCTCCCAGGAACCGGGATCGAGCCTGATGGCGTTTTCAAACGCCGGGAAGGCACAGTCCAGCCGCTTGTTCTGAGCAAAGTATGCACCGAGAGCATTATAGGCTTGGGCGGAAGGCGATTTCTTAATGACGCTTTCGAGATCCGGCGGATTCGAGCATGCGTCCTGAGGGAATGCGGGAAGGTTCGCGAAGGACAGACTAATGAACGCGAGACGAGTGAGGACACATCTCGAAACACACCGGGTCATTGACCCACTCGCGACAACAGATTTCGCATGAAGGAATCTTCGGGAAAAGCCGCAACATATTGCTGCATAAGACGCCGGGCATCCGCATACGACTTCAAATTGATGTATTGAAGGATGAGCGTTTTTTGCATGACGGCATTGTAAGGGTCTCTTTCAACACCTTTTTTTAGGAATTCTATAGCATCTTCGCTATGCCCCAGCTTAGCCAGCGCCTGTCCTAATTCCAGGTAAATCACTGGGTCGCCTTGCGGCAGCGCGAGCTTCAGATGCGAGACAGCTTCTTCGGTTCGGTTCTCGGCCAGCGCTTTGTCCCCCAATGCGGCTTGTACAAAGGTGTCATCCGGCGATGTCTTCGCCAATTCATCGAGCAGTCCCAAGTACCTGCGTTGATAATCACTATTTTTGGAGGAGAGCTGCCGATAAGCTCGAAGCAGCGTTAGTTTGGACAGCTGAGTCGATCTCCCGGCCGGTTCGTTGACAACAATCAAACCTTCCACTTCGTGCTGCGCGAGCGGTGTCGACAACTCTCCATCACGTGCCGGTATACGGTGATTGGTCAAAGCGGAGTGAGAAATTTGCGTCACGTCCCGTTTCGGCATGTGACAGCCGGCACAATCGTCGGGTGGGTCGTGTGCCGTCCGGATCTTCGTTGACAGATGACAGCTCTGCTCGCTGTGGCAGGTCAGGCATTTGGTGCGATAGTACCCTGCAATCCCGGCCTGGCGCGGCTGCACGTGCGGATCGTGACAAGTCAGGCAACTGAGTTTGCCGGCACTTTCCCGGAAGCAGCGGCTAGCCTTCATAGCGGAAAAGTGATTCAGGAGGTCGGCTTGCTGCTGCTCATTTGCCCGTAGTGGCTCTCTGAAGATAACGGCGGTATCAAAAAGCCATTCTCCGGGACGGAAATCGAGATAGCTCCGGCCAGGCTGAGTCACCCGAGCGTCACCGCTTTGATGGCAGTTGAGGCAGATGTCCTCTGCCAGACGGGGCTTTAACCTGGCGGGATTCACAATGCTCCCCATCGTCTTGCCAAGCGATTTTATATGTGCTTCGCCTGGCCCGTGGCAGTTCTCGCACCCTATCGCCAATTGCTGAAATGGAGGATCCTCATAAGCGCCGAAGCCGTTGCGCACCGGCGCGGCTCGTCCCGCATGGCAGTTGATACATTCCTCCGGTACTTCGCGGCTAAAGCCGAGATCAACATTCTCGTAACCCGGAGAAAAGTCCCACTTTGCAGGTTTCGAATAGTAAGAGAGGGGAGCCTGAAACAGATAGCGTCCGCGGCGGATGAGGAATGTTAGTCCGTTTTCGCCGGAACCCACAGCATAGTCGAGCGGGTATTCCGCCACGAACGCGCCAGGTTCGGATTCACGCTGTAGCCAACCCGCTGCGCTGTGAGCAACTGTGAAGGAGCGGGCGCTCCCTGGTTGCGAGAGAACCGTGTTTGCAGGGAGTCGATTGACGTTCCACTCGCTGGCAGGCGACATGGAGCGGCCCATGCCGGTCTTTTCAAACGATTGATATATGGCCGCGTGACAACCATAACAGGCTCTGGAACCTACATAGGAATCATGCACAGATTGACCGCTAACCAACGAGGCGGCCAATGCGCAGAATAGTCCCGGCGCCTTCAGTGCGGCCATCCAGCGAGTTGCTCCTTCGCCCAGCCGACGCCTTTCTCCGAGTGGCACGTCAGGCACACGTTGGGGCTTTCCTTTTGACCAAAGCGCTCTGTTAAATCGGCAGAGGGAATTTCTATCTGATGCGATCGCGTCTTAAAAAGCAGCGCGTTGACGATGCGCGGCATATGGCAGGTAACACACTCGCTCGCTTCGCTGTTCGGCTTGTGACGGCTGTGTTCCGTAACGCGCGCGCGATAGGTCGCATGGCACGGCAGGCACATTTCGTTAGGCTCGTGCTGATATTTCAAAGACGTCTGGTTACTTTTGAAATCCGAGAGGTGCGGAGAATGACATGTCGCGCATTGAACGGTTCCTCGCAAATAGCACGACGAACGAGTGAATGCCTCAACGATGAACGTGCTTTCCCGGAAGCGACCATCCTTATAGAAAGCCTTTCTCGAAAAGGCGTCGAAAGGGCGCATCGATGTTGTCGAGATGAAATTTCCCTTCACAGAGTAGTTCATTTCACCACCTTCACCAATTTCGCGCACCGCACTCTGCCGGTGACATTGAGCACACACCTGCACAGCGTCCCGATTGGTTGCCTTTCGAAAATCGAACGGGGGCTGGATCGGATCGGGATGCTCAACGATACCGTTTCTTGCGCGCCTGACGTGCCAGGCGGAGGGGCCGTGACACATTTCGCAGTCAATTCCAGGCTGCAGATAAACCGCATGCTCCAAGGGGACGGTTGCAGTCACATCCAGTTTTAGCTGGCTAGTGTGGCAAATGGCACAATTCTGCTGGTAGTTCGTCGATGAAGTGAAATTCGGGAAATCGTGAATGATGGCGCGCGGGCTGTCGGGAGGATCAATGATCTTCCAGTAATTGATCCATTTCTTCTGAAGTAGGTTGTACTCAACAGGTAAGACTTGCAGCCGGCCATCCGGCAACTTTGTTGCATACGCCTGCTGCCACTTCGAGCCAATGGTGAAATCCACGTAATAGCGATTCCATTTGCCAAAATTTGAAAGCTCAAAGTAAGGACGGTCGTCCCGGCCGAATCGAACGATATCCGACGCGCCTTCCTCTTTATAGACTTCAGCAGAGAAATCGCCCACGACATTTTCGGCTCGATAGGGTTGCAACATTCGCGCCATGCCTGTCGTCCGCCAAGCGGCATATTCGTTACTGTGACAGTTTTTGCAAGCGTCTGGGCCAGCGTAGCCGGTTGCCAAAATTCCCGGATCGGACTCCTTTTGGCTCTTGTCGTGTGGTTTGGGATCAATTGCTCTTGCGGGCAAAGTTTTCAGAAATGATTCGAATGTCCCGCCGTCGGCCGACGTTTGCCTGGACAATATCAGCAGAATGCCTTTCGCTTTCTCCTGAAGGGCGTTCTCGCTCTGGAGCACAAATGCCAGATCGGCAGCCGCTTGAACTTTCTTTCCAAGCTTAATCTCGACGAGCGCCCTCAGGTAAAAGACCTCTGCGTCCTCCGGATTCCAAGCCGCTGCGTTGTTCAAGTCCTCGAACGCGCTTTGCAGCCTTTCCCGATTGGCGGGTTCGTTGTGTGTGCCCATCGCAGGCGCGGCGATTGCCCTCGCCCGTGCGAAGTATGCAGAGGATTCGAGTTGAGGCCGAAGCGTTTTCCATTCCCTCTGAGTCATGTTTGGCGGCCGCTCGATCTGGTTCAAGTATTCGAGTGCATTGCCGGCGTCGGCGATCGCCTTATCTAACAGGTTCCTATGGGCTTCGAGATTAGCCATTAAGATCAGTAACGACGGATTCTCAGGAAGCAAGCGCAGGGAAAAGCGTCCGTCGGCGAGTGCGTCGTCATACTGAGCCAAGTCGATCGCGCTTCGCGCCGAAACGTCATACACCTGGGGAAGAAGCCACGACTGGGGATATGTCGTCGCGAAGTCCCGAGCAAGCCTGTGACGCGCTGCAGGCTCGGCCGTACTCAGAACTGACAAGAACGCTGCTGCTTCCTTCGGGTCTTCTATTTGGGAGACGATGGTAAATTTCCGATCGTCACTCTTCAGGAGGATGGTATCTGCATCCTGACCCCACAACTGGCTGACGCCGCTCAATATCAGCCAGCAGGAGAGGGGAATGCATAGCCGAATCCCATCTCTCTTGCGCAGATGCATCCTCACTTCGCGGGTTCAGGAACGACCAACACTCGATCAGCTTATACCGTTAATGGCCGGAGCGACGCCGCGGGGCCTATTGACCTGCAGAGTTTTCGTGGCGGGCGGATTGATTTCGATCAAAGAAGGCAGTTTCCTAGGTCCAGGGTATCGGATGAAGGAAGACGCGCCGCTTGCTCTAAGACAGTTGTCGAGCTGCGAACTACGAGTGTAGGCCGAAGACGAATCTCACGCATGTCATTTTTTCCGTCACCACCGATAAGTTCCAGCACCATCTTTGCAGCACACTCCCCCATAACCTCGCTTTGCTGATCGACACTGCTTAGCGGAACGCGCAGCACCGAGGCGTAGAGAACATTGCCGCAACCAATAATGGCCACGTCTTCGGGGATTCGCAGGCCCTCCGCCAAAATAGCTTGCATTGCGCCGCTGGCGATTGGATCGCTAAAGCAAAAGACTCCGTCCGGCCTCGGTCTTAACTTCAGCAATGTTTGCATGGCACGATATCCGGTCGCGTCCGCAGCATCATCCAGGTGAGTGCTGCGGCAAATGTATTTTGATTGGGTTCTAAAACCCAGCTCCTTCAATGCCGCACGATAGCCTTTTAGCCGATCGGCTGCAGTGCTGAGATAGTCTCCCCCTATGTAGGCGATTCTGCGACAACCTTTTGATGCCAGATGCTCAGTGGCGACATAGCCTGCCCTTACGTCGTCGGTTCCAATAAAGTTTGCTTCCAGACCCTCGAAGTTCCGGTCCACCAAAACATAGGGTATGCGCTGCTTGCTGATACGGCTGAAGTACTGCGGAGTTCTTTGAGCAGAAGCGATGATCACGGCGTCCACAGGGCGCGCCAACATCTGGTTGATTTCCTGACGTTCAAATTCGGGGTCTTCCTCCGAGGAGGCCATTATCAGTCCGTAGCCGCGCGTTCTCAGAGCTCGTGCCACACCCTTGGTTAGTTGAGCAAAGAATTGATGAAGCAAGTCGGGCACAATGAGACCAACCAGATGGGTTCTTCCGGTGGCGAGGGCTCGTGCATTCTGATTGGGCTGGTAGTTGAGTTCTTTTATTCGCTGTAGAACTCTTTCGCGCGTCTTGGGACCGATGTCGCCGTGATTTCGCAGTACCTTCGAGACGGTAACTGCGGAGACGCCCAAGTCGCGTGCGATATCTTTCATCCGGACGGACATTGGATTTTGGGGCGGTTTTGCCTGGACGTCGTCATGGTGATTCAAATCGCGAAGATAGAACTGGATGAATCTTACACCCCTCCCGGAACGGTCCCGAGCAGAGAAAAGGCGTTCGCTCACGAATCGGCGTTAAGTTTAACGTCCATTAAACTACTACTTTGCGTTTTCCCTCGACGCAGGTATTTGGCACAAACAGCCTTCTCGAGGCATCTGTGACGTTCACTGGCAAGTTCTTGATCACTCACCAGAAGAAGAATCGTCGACTCGCATCTCTCCTGCTGATTACAGCCTGCGTTTGCGTAGCCGCGGATCCGGTCGCCGATCCCCAAGCATGCGCCCGGTGCCATAAAGACATCGCCTTAAGACAACAGCAAACTCCGATGGCGAACACATGGCAAGGTCCTCTTACTTCATGGCTTCCGCCGACGTTCCGTGTGTCCGTATCGAGTGATTTCTTCTACGAACTCAAGCGGGAGGGAGCGGCTCTAAATTACTCTGTGGCAGGTCCCGGCACAACTAAAGTCAACCTGCCAGTAGGCATGATCGTGGGAGGCCAGCGTCATGGACTTGGCTTCCTGATCCCTGTTCGACAAATCGACGGCACTCCTTTGGCCAGGCCGGCGTTGATTCAAACCCGGTATACCTGGAGCCCCGACAAGAAAAAACTTCTAATCGCGCCCGGCTGCACCGAAAGCCGGCCGCAATCACTCGAATCCGCGCTCGGTCTCGTCTTGAGTCCCACCTTTGAAGAACGCTGTCTCAGCTGTCATGGCAAGCCAAATCCTGTCGGAAGTAAAACGGGCGGTGGAGTTCAGTGCGAAAGTTGCCATGGGCCCGGCTCAGAACATATTCTGGCAGTCGGTCGTGGTACTCCCGAAGAAGGAATTCTCAACCCTAAGCGCTTATCTACGGAAGGCAGTATTGCCGTTTGCGCGCAGTGCCACGTGGGTCTGACCCGGTTCTCTGATCCTTCGCCCGACGACCTGCTGATAGCAAACCAGGTACGAGCTATAGAGAGTTCAGAATGTTATCTTCAAAGCCGCCGCGCGTTTTCCTGCACGGGCTGTCACGATCCCCACGGCGAAACGGCGGCTGGTAACGAGAAGGCTGTCAAGACCTGCCTCGGATGTCACTCGAGTGAAGCAAGCTCCCATGCCGCAATTTGTCCGGTAAATTCTCGCACCGAGTGTGTGGGCTGCCATATGCCCGCAGTCGAGATGGGTGCCTTGCGGCTGGTAGATCACGTCATTCGCGTTCATCCCGACCAAAGACTTCAACCGATTCGACACGGTAACAATCTGAGAACACAAATCAAGCCAGTCAGCGAATACCTGCGGCTGATTGCAAGCAGAACGGCCACAGATGCATCCCTCGCACTCGATCGTGTTCGCCGCGGCGACTCGTTCTACCAGGTAGCCCGAGAGACATCGACCGATCAAAGCGCGGCAATTGGAGGCTATATCGGGCGGAGGACGCTCACGGATCTGGGCGATGACCTTGCAGATGAAGCTGCTCGCCTGGAATATGGCGAGACAAGCCGAGTTATCGCCAGTCATGGGCGCTGGGTGATCCTTCAACGTATGCCACGAGACTTCAGGTGGGACGCAGAACAGTTGCAGCATCGGGCGGAAACATTAGCCGCTGGAGGCAATGCAGCGGAGGCGATCGAGAAAGCCCAGGAGGCCTTGAAGATCTATCCGCACTTCCTCCGTGCCATCAGCTTTATCGGAATGACCTTTACACAGAGCGGCAATCCGAGGAAAGGCGCTGACGTACTAAGAACTGGCGAACGACTCTATCCGGATGATGCTAAGACAGAGTTTGCTCTTGCATCGACACTTTTGCTGCTGAACGATCGACCAGGAGCCGCGGCCGCCTACAGACGAGTGCTTGCGCTCGAAAGTGACTTCACAGCAGCATATTTGGGTCTCGGAACGATCCTGTATTCGCAGGATGACTGGCGAAGTGCCATTCAAACATTTCGCGAGGGCCTCCAAATCGATCCGTTGTCAGCCGAGCTAAATCATGATTTGAGTCTGGCGCTCAGGCGGGCCGGTGACACATCAGCCGCTGATGAGGCCGAAGCCCTCGCCCGTAAACTGCAAATCCAATAATGTGACGCATGCAGACAGCCCGCGCAGCCACGCGCGATTTCATTTAGGCTACTCGCCGATTTGTTTCTTAATGCTCGTCGGGGCAGCTAAGGTGACGAGGCGATCGACATCAGTGAATTTGTAGAGATCCAGACAAAAGAGGTCGGCGGCTTCCTGAAAACGAACGGGTTTGTCGACGAGATATCGCAGGCTCGGCATGCCTTTCCCGACTTCGACTTCGACAAACAGCGAGGGCTCCAGTGCGGCCGCGACCAGTGCGACCACTTGGGAGCGTCTGCCATTGCTCTCCAAACGTACTCTGGGCGCACCCGAGCGCTTTAACCAATGGGCAAGTTCGATGAGATGAGCCACTTCGATTCCCAAAGGACGTGAGCCGGTTGTGTTGATCATCTGCTCGAATAGCCACGTGGACTCATTTTTCCACGGCTCCCCATAGAACGGGAGATTAGCGGCGATAACCTGTTCGCCGCGGCTTATGCGATCGGTAACGGCCTCGGCCGCAGCCTCGCGCCCCTTATCGTCCAGAACGACCGTAGCTGGTATCTTTTCCGCGCTATCGATAGGTTTCAGCCACATAGCATCAGTGACCAGACCGTCGGCCATGGCAAAGAGGTAGGCCCGAGTCTCGACTCCGTGGTGCTTTGTGATGCCGACAGTCCAGAGCCGTTCCAACTTCGCCGGCTCGTAGCGTACGACTTGCTTTAGACTGGAGCGCTCCGTATTGAGAGCCGAAGCATCCGACGAAAGCGGCTCACGCTTCAACTCGTCCGCCAGTTTTCGCGCGAGCCCGACGATCGTCAGGTTGGTCTTAGGAAGGCCGACGACCAGCTCATCGTAACTCTTAACTTCGGAGCCGATTCCTGGATCTTCCTTGATCGGCGGCAGCTTAAATTCCCGACTAAAGAAATCATACGCCGCCATCCTGTTATCGAGCAGATAATTGTGAGTTCCGGGATCGCGATTTTCATGCCAGGCAAAGTCGTCCTGCTTGCCATAAAGAGCAAAAAAGGGCCGGATCGAATCGAAGACACCCGGTTTTACCATCGAGGCGCGAAAACAGCAGTCGTCTTCGGCGTTATACGCGAGCAGCGTTGGGCGCGGAGCCATCAAAGCGGCGAGCCATGTGTAGTCCCGGCCGTCGAAAAGGTCGGTGGCCGATTGCTCTACATCGCCGATATCGCCGAAATCTTTTGCTTCGACTCGCGGCACGATGGACGAGAATCCGGCAACGGGCACGGCTACTCTTACCCGCTCATCGAGCGAACTCAGGACGATGGTTTGCCAGCCGCCGCCGGATAATCCGGTCATCCCCACTCGCGCCCGATCGGTATTCGGATGCTCGTAAAGGTAATCGAGTCCGCGCCGCATAGCCAAGTAGAAAAGGCCGAGTTCGTTGGCTCCCACCAAATCCAGGTGGGCGCCATACCAGTGCTGGTTGAACTCATCGCTGAGTTCGCCGAACGAAAGCCATTCCAGATTCAACGCAAGAATTCCGTTTCGCGCGAATGTGATACAGCGCTTTTGCTTATATTCAACGGACTTTCCGGGAGCGCCCACGTGCCCGTTCACGTTCAAGATGGCGGGTATTTTGCCCTGCACGTGCAAAGGTTCGTACAAGATGGCAGTAGATTGAAAGCCCGGCACGATTTCGTAGCGCAGCTTGCGAATCTGGTAGCCATCACCGGGACTAGTTCCCAAGTCTTCGAACTTTGGTGGTGAATTGACCCAGTCCTTCGGCCAGCCATGGAATACGACGTCCTCCAAGATCTGATGGCGGATGCGATTGGATTCTGCACTCCAATCCGCGGCGCTTTTCGGAGATGGTAATTTTCCAACTCTGTTCAGAATGAATTGCCGAAGTTGGAAAAGCGCAACGTCGGGCGGTAAGCTTTCCTCTTTGAGAATTCCTTCCAGGTATCGCGGCTCAGTTTGTGCCAGAGCGGGCGCGGACACCAAAAAGAATATGAGAAGGGTTTGCTGGCATTTATTCATCAGAAGGTGATTCTGCCTGCGAGCTGGATGTTTCGTGGGGTTGTGACCGCACCCGTCCAAGTTCCAAACAAAGGACTGCCAAGATCGGTAATGAAGGCCTGACCTTGACCCCAAGTTGTGCCCTGGGTGAAAAAGTGCCAGTTGAAGATATTGAAGAACTCAGCACGTATCTGGAATTTTACTCGCTCGGTTATGTTGGTGTTCTTTTCGATTACAAAATCGAGTTTCTCGAAGTGCGCTTGTCTAAAATTACTGGTACGAGCTCCGTCTCCAGGGTCAAAGCTGAAGACTCCACCGCCCGGACCGTTTTGAAAGGCTGCACGATTGAACAGCGGCCCGCTATTCGGATCAAAACCGCTGGGGTCACTAAGGAATGGACTTTCACCTTGAAGCACAGAGGGTATGCACGCCATTCCAAACTGACTGGGAATGTTGCATTGACTTGAGCGAAATATAAAGGGTGTTCCCGACTGGATTCGAAATACCGCGTTAGTTTGCCAGCCTGAGACGAGTTTGCCGATAAATCCGCTTGTGCTTCCAAGGAAGGCTTTTCCCGTGCCGATCGGGAGCGCGTAGACGGAGGTGAAAGAGAACGTTTGCGGCACGTCCTGAGCATCCACCGACTTGTTGCGCTGTCTTTGGTAAGGCGAAATGAGACCAGAGTATTGATCGTAACTCGACGCCAAACTGCTGATCGATACCGCTGCTGATAAATTTGCTCCATGTGTAGGAGGCCAGAAACCAAAGTCCGTGGGACGTGCGCTTCTCTGCCTTTAGCTGGAACGAATTGAAGCTTGAGTACCCACCATTTTCGTTGGAAGCGGTCACCAAACCACAGAACTGCGGAAAAGGTACCAAAGCTTGTGCGACAGTCGGCGCACACTGACCATTTGTCAGTTGATCAACCCAACCCGAATATGGGGCCGCAACACCATCGAGGCTTGTTTGACCGGGCTGAAACTGGTCGTATAGCGAATTTCCCATGGACAAGAGGCTTGGATTCAGTACATTTGGTGAGGCGATGCCCGATATCAAGTGCGTACCTTTATTCCCCACGTATGCCGCATTGACAGAGAAGTCGTTTGTAAACTGCCGCTCGACCGTCAGATTCCACTGCTGGGTATACGGCAGGTGCCCGTCGTTGAACTCCCTGTAAGCGCCCGGCATACTTTCCATTGTCGAAGGTAGTGTTGAAGTAAGGCGGCACCTGATACTGCGCGCCATCAAAGCCTTTGCTGAACATTGTCGCGGGAGTGATTCCGCCATTCGTGCTGTTCAGGACTACGCTTGTGTTGAATCCGTCTCGTCCGCCGCTCACACCTGAGTTCCAACCCGGGTAGCTGAGCGGTTGAAAGAAAATGCCGTATCCTCCGCGGAGAACTGTCCGCGGGTTCAACGCGTAAGCAAACCCGACGCGCGGTGCAAATTCTTTCATGTTGGTCCTATCCGGATAAGGTTTTCCAAAGCTAGCGGGATTTCCCTCCCCGGCCACATCACCAGCGAAGACGAGAGATCCCGGAAGATTCCCGGCACCAGAGTTTGCCAAATAGGGATCGATAAACGAGAAGTTATCGTATTTCTCTCTGGTTGGGGTCGAGATATCCCAGCGCAGGCCAAGATTTAAAGTCAAGTTCGGACGGACTTTCCAGCTATCGTTTATGTAGCTCGCGATATATTTTTGCCGGATGTATTGGGTTGCGAGCGTTGGATAGTACAGATTGGCCTGGGATACATATCCCAGCATGAAGCTTGCGAAGTCGTTGCCGCTCTCTATCCCTCTCAGTCCGGTGTTCAGCGAAGAGTAGTAATACGATCCTGACTCGTTACCCTGGTTTCTTTCCTTATCCTGAAGGGCGCGATATTCGCCTCCGAAGGAAAGCGTATGCTTCCCTTTTACCCACATCACCCGGTCATTTGTCAGCCAAGCCGGCCGTGTTGTCTCACCAGCCGCATTGCATCCCATTGGAGCATAAGTTTCGAACGACAGAGCGGGAGGGAGGGTGGTGTTGATGGCCCCGGGGATTGTAGGAAATAAACCAGCCTGTCCAACATCCACGCAGCGAATGACGGAAAGAATGTCGTTGTACCCGATGTTGAACGTGTTGACCAGGTTGGGTTTGAAGATGTGATCCCAGTTGCCGCGATTCGCGAAGTCATAGTTCGGTTCGCGATAACCTTCCGATGCGATTTCAGTTGGAAACACATGCTGGTTGTTCCCGAATGATCCGAAGTAGTGCACGGCTACCACAAAGTGATCTGTGTCGCGCCAATACATGTCTCCCCGGATGTCTAGCACTGTGCTATCGGCATTAACAGTGCTGCTCACGGGTGTCGGCGGCGTATAGTTGCCGATGATTCCCGGGAGGTTCTGCTGTGGAAGGTACTTGAGCCACGCGGACGATCCGCCCGCCGCCAATCGGGGATCACTAGGGCATATCACATTCGGATGATGCCCGTCGCACCCCATGAATTGATTTCGAAGCTGGGGAAGATTATTTGGACCCGTGGGTTGGTTTGGATTGTAATTCGGATTCGTTCGGGTTGTAGCCGGATCGTAAATCGGGGCCGGCCAATCACTAAAGTCCCCGGACCTCTGCTGGGCAGTTGGAACCGTGTAGTGAGGTGAACTGGTGGACCCCCGCAATCGAAAGCCCTCGTAGTTAGTGAAGAAATAGCTCTTCTTTCGGCCGGACGAGAAGATGGGCAACTTGATGGGGCCGCCGATATTCCCACCAAAATCGTTCTCGATGTCTTTGGGACGTTCGGCCACGCCAAAAGGACGGGCATTGAAAGCGGTGTTGTGTATCAGATAGTAGAGCGCCCCGTGGAAACTGTTACCCCCAGCCTTGGTGACTGCAGTCAATACCGATGTTGAAGTGTAGCCAAATTGTGCATCGTAGTTAGACGTCAACAGCGTTATTTCCTGGATGGATTCCGGCGACATGGGATGTCCGGTAACGGCAAGCTCGATACCGTTCTGGCCGAGAGACCCGTCCACAATGGAAACGCCATCCAACAGGGCTTCGTCGGTTTCGTTGGTTCCACCATTGATGCGCGTGTTGAAGTTCAGTTTGTCCTCGTCACCACCTGTCGTCACGCCGGGTAGAAGCCGCGCGAATGCAACAGCGCTCCGCGTATGGCCGCCGAGGATCAGCGGTAGCTCCTCCAGGGTGTCGGGCTGGATGGTTCCCTTTTGCACGCCGGATTCAAAGTTCAGTGGTGAAGCATTGGAGGCGACCTCAACGGCCTCCGTAGTTGTTCCTAACTCCAGGGTTATGTTCAGGCGCGCCTGCTGATCGAGATTGAGTGAGATTCCACGCTGAATGTATTCTCGAAACCCTTTTACCGAGGTTCTGAGCTCATATACGCCAGCGGCAAGGCCGGGAAAAGTATAGTAGCCATCTGAGCCGGAAACCGCCTTGGCTACAGCCGAAGTGCTGAGCGAGCGTAGAGTCAACTCTGCATTCGGAACCGGCGCTCCTGAAGGGTCAGTAATCATGCCGCTGATCAAAGCTGTCGTTCCCTGCCCCCATATTGCGCCGCAGATACATGCGCAGATGATAGAAGCAAAAACTGGTCGGAGCATAACACTACACAGGCGGGTTGAACTTACGTGCCAGATTGTCACGACATTTAACTCCGTTTCGAGTAATCGGTTCAATGGTTTGTTGCGGCGCTAACAATCGGCTCCGCAAAGAGATTGCACGAAAGAATTGTGTTCCCTTATCAGGACGTCCTAAAGACGTGTTCACGAGAAAAAAGACGATGAACCTGCCACACCAGAAAGCACCAACTACCAAGGTGCGTGTGGACATATGTGACACGAAAAACAGCCTCTGTCAAGATTTTTTTACCGCTGCCTGGCCTATGTTCATGAAACGGTTCATATTAGAGTTTGACGTTAATACGATCAGTTTGTACTAGCCTCTCTCTAGTAAGGGCGAATGTCGAGGGAGCGTAGCAGCATCCCTTCCCGTTCTTCAGTGGCTTTCCGCAACGCTGCGAGTCGGCGCGATTGTTCTTCGGCACGAGCATCGTTTGTTCGTTTGTAAAGAAACAGCAGGTTGAAATTCGCCTGATAATTGTCAGGAGCGAGTTCAAACGCATGCTTTAGATTCTGTTCGGCGGCTTTGTAATTTCCGGTTCGGATCTGGACGGCCGCCAGTTCGACATAGGGCTCGATGATTGCCGGATTCGAGTGAATACCCTGTTCAAAGTCATTTGCAGCCTCTGCCAAATTCTGTTCGCGGAGGGCCAGCCGGCCTAGATAGAGCAGCGCTCCCGAGCGTGTTTGAGAGCGGTTCACCACAGACTCGAGTTCTTTCCGCGCCGCCTTCGTTTGGTCTGCATCGAAATAGGCTACGCCGAGCGCGAAACTGCCTCTGGGGTCCTGCAGTTGGGCATCACGAAAGACCTTAAAGTGCAGAATAGCGCCATCCGGATTATGCCGCTCCAACTGCACCGCTCCTAACGCATAGCTGTAGTAGGGGTTTTGAGGGTCCAGACGAACGGCTTCCTGCAACGAGGCCTCCGCTTCAGGCGGCAACTTCAAATCAATGCATACAAGGCCGAACAGGAAGTGAATCGCCGCACTGCCTGGGTCGAGGTCACGTGCGTGCGCCAGGTAGCCGAGCGATCCTTCAAGATCACCGGTCTTGTAGGCGATTTTTGCGAGACGGCTTAGCAAGGCAGCTGACGGTTGGCCCATTTCCAGTTGTTTTGCCAGCGTCTGCCGGGCGTCATCAAGCCGTTGCTGCGCCTCATATAATCCCGCGAGTTGCTCCGTGACGGCTACCGACGCCAAGCCTCTTTTGACAAGAGATTCCAAGAGGATCGTCGCCAGGTCGGAGCGATGATTCTTTACGAGGTCCTGAATAAGCGGCAGAACATACGCCTCGGCGAGGTCGGGCGCTTTGAGCAGGTCTATTACGGAAGCCCTCGCCAGATCGTTTTGGTGCAACGCGGCTTCATCTGCGCATCGAAGTGATAATGCGGGTGCCCGGTGTTGATCCTCTTCAGGCATCCTGGCCAGCTCTCGCATTGAGGAATCGAATTTCCCGAGGCGTTTGAGCAGCAACGCGGCTTCGTATCTGGCTTCGACGTTCCCCGGCTCAATGGCGAATACTTTGGTGTATACATCCAAAGCCTTCTCGCAGTACCTTGTGTCCTTTAAAGACTCTGCCTGGTAAAGGCGACCCAGGTTCAGGTACGCTCCAATAAAACGGGGGGCGATCTGTATTGCCTTCTGAAAATCAGCTTCTGCAGCTACGAAGTTTTGCTGCTGTGCATCGATGACGCCGAGAAAGTTATGCAAGCGCGGATCTCCCGGGAAAGCCTTAAAAGCGTCCTGTATTTCGACTCGCGCACCCTGGAAGTCGCCCGCTTGAATAGACTGCTGGATCCCGAGCAAGAGCGCTTGGCTGCTGTCGGTATTCGGCGCAATAACGTCAGCCCCAGCCAGCCCCGATTGGAGGGACACGAAAAGGCAGGCGCAGACAGCTTTCCAAGTAAGCAAGCTGAGAGACGGCATTCTCAGGAAAGAAACTGACGCGTATTATAGCGCCCGGCAGCCTTGACTGGAAGCGATTCTCCAGCTAATTTTGATTCGCAGGCTTATCGGAAATGCGAAGCAGGTCGTTTGATCATGCCCTAAAAGCAACGGGTCTGCTAGCGCTGTGTGTCGCAGTTGCCTTGGCCCAGGAATTGAACGATCCGCTGCAGGCTGACAGCAGAACCTGGATGCAAACTCTTCCGATCGAACCGGAACGGCGGCTGCTTCTCGATTCCGCAATTCGGCAATACGACTATCTTCAAGCTGAAACACTCCTGGCAACAGAAGCCACACGGAAGCCCAAGTCGCAGATACTCCTGTTAGCTCTCGCCAATATCCTGTTCGTGGAAGGCAAGCAGTTGAACGTGGTGGTGGTTTTGAAAAAAGCCGAACTGTTAGGCCCGCTTAACGAGCAAGGTCGCTTTCTCCTGGCCCTCTCATACGTTTCACTCGGCCGCAAGAATCTCGCAATTCCAGAACTGGAACAACTAACCCTTTCGAACCCCCAAAAAGCGGTTTATCCATATTGGCTATCACGCCTCATGTATCGCAAGATGGATCTCGAGCGCGCCATGTCGTACGCTCAGCAAGCAGTTAAAGCAGATCCCAGATTTGCAAAGGCGTACGATCAGCTCGGACTATGCTACGCGGGACTTGGCCGCACCAATGATGCCGTTATGGCCTACAAAGAAGCAATACGGCTTAGTGATGAACAATCGCTTCACTGGCCCTGGCCTTCCATGAATCTCGGGACACTGTATCTACGATCAGAACAACTCGTTGAAGCTGAGACTGTTTTGCGGAAGTCTGTCTCGGTGGAACGCAGCTTTCCGATTTCGCATTTCCGGCTCGGTCAAGTTTTGGAGAAAGAAGGCCGCGGAAGCGAAGCTGTGAAGGAATTAACGGAGGCTTCGAGACTCGATCCAACCTATCCGGAACCGCATTACATCCTAGCCAGAATCTACCGACGCGAAAACGATGCTAAATCAGCCGAAGAGCAATTGATTCTGTTTCAGCAATTACGGGATGCCGACAAGCGGAACGGTGTGACCCGCCCCGATTAACTAAACCACCCTCGGCTTGAAGCCGAGGGGTTTAGGTGCTGTCGATTGGAAATCGACTGTCGTCGGCTATCTGTTCCCCTTCTTGTTCTTCAATATATTCGCGGATCATTTCATCGGTGATCGTTCCGGAACTGACCGCCAGATATCCTCGCGCCTATAGATGCCTTCCCCAGAACTTCTTTCGTAGGTGCGGAAACTCCTGCAGTAGGACCCGCGAGCTGATTCCTTTCAGCCACTGCACGATCTGGCTCACGCCCTGGTTGGTTCGATAAGAGAGCAGCAGGTGAACGTGGTCGCGTGCCACCTTACCGGACACGATCTCTAGTTCATGTTCTGCGGCAATTTGCCGCAGCAGGTCACGCACACGAAGAGCCACTTCTCCTGTCAATACCGCTTTCCGATATTTCGGTATCCACACTAGATGGACCTTCAGGTCGCTCTTCGTGTGCGCGCCCATCCGGTAATGCCGCACGCGACCACGTTACACCAAATCTTGCTTCGCCTAAAGGCGAGGGGCTTCCACCATCCCCGATGGGGACACTAACTGCGGCACGGAAAGCCTCGGGACAAGACGCGTATATTTCAATTGACTATGTATTGTTGTTTGCAGCAGCATAGAGTGATGAAACGGTTCATCGATCAGAACCGGAAGTCCGGCCGCCGAACAGTCACAACGATCAGAGACGTTGCTTTACGCGCCAAAGTAGCAATAGGTACTGTTTCCCGGGTCCTCAACAACCGGCCTGACGTCGATGAGAAGCTGCGCTCACGCGTGCTTCGCGCCGCCAAAGACCTCAACTATCGTCCGAATGCTCGGGGCCGCAGCCTGGCGAAGAATTCTTCCGCTCTAATTTCCTTCATTTTGAGTAACCGTGATTTCCTGCATCCCTTCCACTCTCATGTGTTGCAAGGGGTTCAGGAATTCTGTGAAAAGGCGGGTTACTTTGTCATGTATACGCGATTTCAGTACGCGGCTGACACCAAAGTCACAGACCTGACGCTGCCCTTAGTGCTTCAGAGTCACGGTATGACGGATTGCGTGGTACTCGCGGGCACTAATTACAAGAACTTCAGCGAGGCGCTCGAAAGCAGAGATATACCGTACGTTCTCCTTGCTAACAATTTTGTCGCCGAAGGACCGCGGAAACCTGTGAACCAAGTGCGGTTCGATGACGCCGCCGGAGCAGCAGAAGCCACTCGTTATCTCATCCAACTTGGCCATAAACAGATCTGTTACATCGGGGATATTTCAGCGCCATGGTACCGGGCGAGATATCAGTCATATCTGCACGAAATGGAGCGGGCCCGGCTTCAGCCAATAGGCCAGACCATTGGGCTCTCCGATGACAGGTTCACGAACGGTCTGAAGAGCGTTCAGGAGATTTTAGATCAAAAGATACGAATAACAGCCATTTTCGCCGGCACGGACGATGTAGCTTTCGGTGCCTGGGAAGCGTTACGCCGTCGTGGGCTCGACGTACCGCGCGACATTAGCCTGATCGGCTTTGACGATCAGCAAGCACAATTAATGTTTCCCGCCTTGACCACTGTCCGGGTCGATACCGGCGAAGTCGGAAGGCAATTAGCCAAGATGGCGATCGCCAGACTTACAACGAAGGGGCGACCGGTTCCGGAAGTTCTCGTACCGACAAAACTGATGAAACGCGAAACATGCCGCCCTTTGTTGAACATGAATCGTACTGAGAGGAAATATGACGTGTAAGTCACTTGGGCAGGGCGAACAATTCTGGTGGGCAGGGAATCTTTATACAATGCTGATACCAAGGGACGAGACTTCTTGTTTCGAAGCGGTTTTAGAAACCATCGAACCCGGGGCGAGCGACGCCACCAAACGCTCACATGACGTTCGTACAAATGTATTTGTTCGTAGCAGGAAGTGCTCGTGTTCACATCGGAGTTGAGAGCTGTGAAGTTACGGGGCCGGCGGTAGCCTACGTGCCGAAAGAAACGCATCATTACGTCGAAAACATTTGCCACGGCGCCTTAGAGTATGTCTACGTAAGCATCTGGCCAGGAGAGATTCCCCGAGAGGATGGCCGGACCTGGCGCGAAGCCTGTGACGCCATGATCAGGGCCTATGAATCGCAAGGCTACTCGCCGAAGCGTTCATGAGAATCGACGATATTCGCACGGAATGGCTGCGAGTTCCCATCGTGCCGCCCATCGCCGATGCGACTCACATACTCCGGTTTATAGACATCATCGTTGTGGAAGTCCGGGCAGGCGATCATCTCGGCTACTCGTACATGCTCTCGTTTGATTACGCGTCCTCGCTTCTCAAGGGCCTGATTGATTACGAACTGAAGCGTCATGTGGTTGGCCAGTCAAGCGACGATATACGGGCGATTTATCAGCAGAACCTCCGCGACACCGAATACGTCGGCGCCGAGGGGTTGGCCATGTGGGGAACATCTGCTATAGATGTTGCACTGTGGGATCTCCTGGGCCGCCGCCTTGCGGTGCCCGCGGCTGTGCTCTTCGGCCGCCACCATCGGGCTGTGCCAGTCTACGGCAGCGGCGGCTGGATCTCCTATTCCGACGAGGAACTTGCTGCTGAAGTGAAACAATACGTCGCTCGGGAATTTGCGGGCGTGAAGATTAAGATCGGCAGTTCACATCTCGAGCGAGACGTTGAGCGTATTCGAGAAGTACGCTGCCTGATAGGACCGGATCGCAAGTTAATGGTGGACGCCAACCAGGGTCTTACTCTCGAGCGCGCGCTTCGTCTGGTGCGCCGGGTTGAAGAATTCCATTTGGATTGGCTTGAAGAACCGTTTCCGCGAAACGACCTCGAAAGTTACGCACGACTCGCGGCAGCGACGGATATTCCTCTAGCGGCCGGCGAACGTGAATTTGGAGTCGATCCATTTTGTCGAATGGCAAAGACGCGTACGGTATCGATTATGCAGCCCGATCTGATGCGTGCCGGGGGCGTAACGGGATGGCGATTGGTGGCTGCCGTAGCCGACTCAAATCAATTGCGAATCGCTCCGCATTTTTATCGCGAATACGATGTACATTTGGCGGCAGCGCAATCCAATCTCGTCGCAATCGAGTCCTTCGATTGGCTCGCTGAGATGTTAGACGATCCGTTCGAAGTTCGTGACGGCATGGCTGTCGTACCCGAACGGCCTGGATTCGGCGTTACGTTTCGACCTGAAGCAATAAGAGAATTTCGCGTTGCCAGCTGATGAGACCGCGGATTAATTGCAAAGCTAGTGTTTAAATCGTAGGCGACATGCAGGCAAGAATTTGTACGCTCATTCTTTTTTTGACGCCTCTGCTCGCGGCGCAGGCGCCCAGTGCCAGCCCGGGAGAGCTATTTGACCTTCCCAGGCTAAAAACTTTCTCCGCTCAAAGAGTTTCGAGCAACAACAGATTCGTCGGAAGTAACGACGACAGTAAGAGAATCATGCCAGGAGAGACGCTCACGATGGCCGATCTCGCCGGGCCGGGAGTCGTGAATCATATCTGGGTCACTGTCGCGGACAACGAATTTGCGTGGCCGCGACTGGTTCGACTAAGAGTCTACTATGACGGGAGGAAAACGCCGAGCGTCGACGTCCCGATCGGGGATTTCTTCGGAGTGGGACACGGCTACGAAAGAGATCTCGATTCCCTGCCGATCATGGTCAGCTCATTTGGCCGAGCACGCAACAGCTATTGGCCCATGCCATTCCGAAAGTCGTGCCGTATCACTGTAACTGACGAGGGCAAACGTCCGGTCACGATGTTCTACTACCAAGTTGACTGGCAAAAACACTCATCACTACCGCCCGACGCCACTTACTTTCATGGGTATTACCGACAAGAGCGTCCGGCAATCGCAGGGAAGAACTATGAATTCGTCAGTGTGCGGGGACGGGGCCACTACATCGGCACGGTCCTGAATGTAATACAGGCGCAAGTGGGATGGTTCGGTGAGGGCGACGACCTATTTTATGTAGATGGCGCTCCGCATCCCCAGATCTCGGGGACAGGGACTGAGGATTACCTCAACCAGGCTTGGGGTCTTCGAGTTGAAGGTGGGCCTTGGACAGGTACGACCGTTGCAGAAGGAGAGCGTGTCGGCGCCAGACTTAGCGGCTACCGATGGCATGTTCCCGATCCGGTCCCGTTCACCAAATCGCTTTGGGCCGGGATCGAGCATGCCGGGTGGACTTATAACGCCGACGGCTCATTACGATCCGGCTTCGAAGAGCGTCCCGATTTTTTTTCGAGCGCCGCCTTTTGGTACCAGCAAGGCGTCAATGAAGACCTTGATGAACCTGCTTTCGGTGATGCCCGCCTCCCGCTGGGAAACGCCCAGCAAATTGCCGTAGAAGACTCGCTGGCTGAGGTGAAAACGACGGATGGAAAAGCAACCGTGCAGCGTGAAGTCGATTGGGGCAGGGATCTGCTTTTCTTTGAGGCGAAGGGAATCGGGTCTCGGATAGACATCCCAATCGACGTTTCCCAGGACGGTCGCTACGAGATACTCGCGCGAGTCGGTCAAGGTCCCGATTATGGGGATTATTCCACTCTTTTCGACGGGAAGCCGATGAACCTGGACAATCGGCAGAGTGAGACATCGGAGATCGCTTCCGCCGGGCCCGAAGTGTTTCACAACTACTTGCCCGAAATCTATGTGGCCCTCGACCGCCCTCTAGGGTGGCTGCCGCTCGTAAAGGGACGCCATACGCTTAGCTTCGTATGCGCCGGCCGGGACGGACGTTCCGGGGGCTTCAATCTCGGAATCAATGACGTGGTTCTGGAAAGGATTCCGGAGCCAGAGGCTGCCCTCCGCGCGGGCACACCCAAGCGTTCCGCGCCGCTTTCGGCGACAACACCCGTATACCGTGGAATTCCGCTGTCGGTTTATCGCCAGCGGCTCCAAAAGGCTAATGGGGCAGAACGTGCGGACGTCGTGCGCAGCATCGGTTCATTCGGTGAAGATGGATCGGTTGCCATCCCTGAGTTGTCGAAGGCCTTGAACGACCCGGACGCGGCAGTCCGTTCAGCAGCCGCGTGGGCGCTCTCCCAAATGGGACCTGCAGCGGCTCCGGCAGTGCCCGCTCTTGCTGCCACGCTAAGAGATGAAAATCCAGGAGTACGATGCCTTGCTGCAGTGGCACTTCGCTCAATCGGTCCCCGGGCTCTCCCGGCGGTCCCTGACTTGACCAAGGTACTGAACGATCCGGAAGCTTATGTGCGCGCTCCCGCGGCTGATGCATTAGGCAGCATTGGGCCCCCGGCAAAGGCAGCTGTGCGCCCGCTGATTGAACGAACCGCGATAGCAGGGGACCAGGCCTTTGTCCTCAGGAGTGTTGTAACGGCCCTGGGGAACATTGGGCCGGATGCAGCGGACGCGATCCCGGTGTTACAACAGATGCTGAAGATGCATAGGGTAGCCTACACGGCGCAAGAAGCACTGCTTAAGATCCAACAACAACCGGTACCCGTCTGGTAGTTTGCACGGTTTCTTACGGGGCTGCGCTTTTGAGGCGCGCGAACCGCTTGCGGTTGGTCTTCGGCGCATCCCCGCCCAAGGCTATGCGTTCGGCGTCGTCCTGGAGGTCAGGCTTTGCTTTGCCACTTGTAGAAACTGGCGGTAAAGTCTTGGAGAGACGGTGGAGCCTTCGCGCCTCCAAGCTTCTTCAACAGGCTTTCCTTGTCAGCCGGGCTGCGGTCCTGGCCAAGCTTGAACTTACCCTCGAGTAGTTCAACTTCTAATTCAAAGCCGATAATGCCACCCATCAGGCCGTACTTATACGCGTCGTCGACTCTCGAAAAATCGTAACTTGTACCCTGATATCTCTCGAATTTGGCGATCAGTTTTGAAAGCAGATCGTTCAGTTCGTTTCTGCCTTCAACCGGTCGCAGCTTTCCGGTCGCATGAACCACCGCGAAGTTCCAGGTCGGCACTACGTTTCCGGTCGTCGCATACCAGGTTGGCGAGATGTACCCGTGCGGTCCGTGAAAAACAACGACGGCTGTTTGCTTGGCAGACAATGCCTCTCTCTGGGGATTCTGGCGCGAGATATGGCCGTGAATCGTTCCGTACTTCCCGGCATCCCGTTCCAGGAAGACGGGAACATGTGTGATACGAAGCGACGGGGAGACAGTGACCAGGTCAACGAAGGCGAACTCGTCCATGAAATCGTGAAGGAATCGCCGGTCTCCAACCAACTGGGGTTTAGGAATGTAAAGCGATTCGCCGACAGGGGGTTCGGCCGGGAGGGTCTGAGCATCTGTTTCGAGGGTCGCGAAGGCGAGACCCGCGAGAAGGTCGCGACGTTTCATAGATGGCTCCATTCGGGGGGTGTCGGAGATCAATTTAGTATCCCTCTTGAAGATCAGTGATGATTTCTTGAAAAACCAGCCTGCTGTTGTCGTTAGCCATCGGAATGCCAGACAGAAAGGCGCTCAGTGAGTCTTGTCTGATTGGGTCTTCAGGCTGCGGAAGCGCGCCATCATTCCTTTCGCGCCCACCTATTTTGCTTGAGCTCCACATAGTTCATTGCAAGATTAAAGCGCTGCCGCGGGGCTCCTGCGGCGAACGCTCTGGCCGCGCCGCCCCAAGCCATCGAGGATCAGGAGAATGGCAAGCAGCCGCAGGTCTCGGATAGCAGCCACACCACGATCCCGGAAAAGGTCCTAGTTTGCGTTGATGTGGCGAAATAGCAACTGCTGGTCCTCGGACACCTTTCGGGTTAAGGCAGCGAAGTGTCGCGCTTGTTCTTCCGCGGCCGGATCTTTCTGCTTCCGCATCAGCACAAGCAGGTTTTCGTTAGCCAAGTAATCGTCGGGATCGAGGGACAGGGCCCTATCGAGAGCTTGCCGAGCGTCATCGAATTTGCCCAATCGGATGAATACACTGGCCAAGTTCGCATGCAGTAAGGCATCATCCGGATTGAGCTTGATGGCAGCTTCGAAATGACTGGCAGCTGAACTTAAATCGTTTTCCTGACGGCAAATTTTCCCCATAATGTAGTGTGCGCCGACAGCAACCGTCTTGTCTTGAATCAGAGGAGTCAAATCCCGCCGCGCCGCATCCGGATCGCCGGCCTCAAACTCCGCCACTCCCAAAGCAAGTTTTCCGTGCGGGTCGCTGGGCCGAAGCTGGACATATCTTTCAAAGTCGCGGATTGCGTTAACCTTGTTCTCTCCCGAAAGAGTAGCCGCCCCCAAAGCATAGTTGAAGGAAGGATTGTCCGGCTTGAGGCGGACGGCCTCCTTGAGGGCTTGAATCGCATCGCCGGGAAGATTCAAATTGACGCAGACGATTCCAAAAAAGAATTGGGCGTCTGCATTTCCCGGCTCAAGCTTGAGTACAGGTATCAAATATCCTGCGGCACCCTCATAATCGTGTTGTTGATAGGCGACGTGCGCAGCGTCAATGAGAGGCTGCACAGCCTTCGGCTCATCACGAGCGACGGACTCAAAAAGCGCACGGGCCCGTGCCGGGTTTCCGCTCCTTGCATAGGCTGTGGCAAGCAATCCCCGCAGTTCCTTCGAAGACTGTGCAATATCAACCCGCTCAAGCAAATCGATGACAAGACCACTCTGATTCAGTTTTGTCAAAACAAAAGCAGGCAAACTCACATCCTGTTCTGTCACAACGCCGGTTAACTGTCCGGCGACCTGTTTCGCGGAACCCAGTTTACCGAGTCCGGCCAAAGCGGCGCACCGCAGGGTGAGGAACCGATTCTGTTGCTGGTCCGGACCGGGTAGTGACCCAAGTTGGGATTGGGCGCCGGCATAGTCGCCTCTATCCAGCAAGAGTGCCGCTAAGTTTCCATGCGCCTCAGAAAGATTGTTGTCGATCTTAAGCGCGCGACGATAGGCGTCGATTGCTGCGTCTTGTTTTCCTTCTCCGTCCAGAATTCTCGCCAGATTCAGCAGCGCTGGAACGAGCAAAGGCGAATACCTGGTCGCAGTCAGGAACGCGGCTTCCGCCTCGGAAGTACGATTCTGCCCGGCGGCTGTGATGCCGAGAAGATTGTAAAGCCCACCGGATCGAGGGTACGTGCGAATCGCAGTTTCCAGCAGGGACCGCGCGCTATCAAGTTGTCCTGCACTGATCAGATTCTGTGCTTGTTCCACAACCTGGGTTTCGCCTGGACTCTGAGCCTTTACATCGCCTAACGCGATAGTCGTTCTGAAGAGGAAGGCGAGGAAGAAAAAAATGCGGAAGCGTTTACTGCTCATCCTCAAGCGTCACCGATTGCGGAGTCCGAAGCAATAGAGCGTCGAGCTGTGGTCGGAAGCATAGATTTTTCCGTCGTCGATCGCCAATCCGCTAAAGTGATTCCACATTTTCATGGCGGCGCCGCTCTGATAGAGGAGTTTACCGGTTCTTGCATCGAGTGCGCTCAAAACGGACGGATGCGTACTTGCGCCACGCTCCTCTGTCGTGAGCAGATTTGCTTTCCAGTCCTGTTCGCTTTTGAAATCATTCTTTCCAAGCATCTTGTCCTGCCGGGGATTTTCTCCGGTCGCAACGATGAAGACGACTCCGTTAGCGACGACAGGCGCGTCCGGAAGATTGATGTCGGGTGAGATCCAGGCGATCTTTAGACATGGTTCACCCGCCTTGTCGGTCTCCACCTTGAAGGCAACCACCGATCCATGTGGCGTGGCTCCGTTGGTCAATGCCGATTTGTCAATGCCCTTTGCAGTTTCACCCCACAGGGGAAGGTATAACCAGGGTTCGTTCTTTTCGTCTTTCCAGAGTGCAGGTGCTCCCCAAATTCCTTTTTCCTCGAGCACTCTTGCTTCGTTGCCGATAGGCGGCGAGATTGCGAGGGGCGTTTGATGATCCTTGTTACCCAGCAGATCTGCATTCAAGAGGTAAAGGACGGACTCCTTGCCGCCGGCGGCAATCAGATGATAATTCCGGTGGGAGAACCAAAGAAGACTGCCTGACGGTAGATCAAGATCGCGCTTATTAACTTCTCTCCAGTTCAATGGGCTGAAATAGTCTTTAATAGTAAGTTCGGGTGACGTGGCTGCGAGAATAGTACTGCCATAGTCACCGCCCGATGGATTGAATGGGCCATCTCCTGTGCTGCCGTAGACTGTTCCGTTCTGGCCAATGGCAGTGCCACCTCGCGACCACAGGCCAGCTCCCGAACCAGTCCTCACCAGGGTTTCATAAAGGGTACGGTGCAAAGGATCATTCACTCGCATGGAATACAGGCCGGAACGGTCCCCACCGCAACCTTGCGACGTCGTTGTGTAGATCACGCCATTGTCCAGATTCAGGCTCCACGACTTCGCAAACGGGGGCACGAGTTGAAACGGTCCGAATTTGATACTTCCTGTCCCCAGGTCAAGCCCGAACAATCTGCCATCATAAGCAAGCGCAAAAATGATGTTCTGCCGCCGATCGATCACAGGCGTGGCATTGACTGCATTGGGGCACAAAAAGAAAGACTCTTCTTTGGCTTTCACAAAGCTCTGAAAGGTCTTTTGCCAGACCAGCGTGCCAGTTGATACGTCTATCGCGAAGAGATGATTGGAGCTGCCAGCACTGTAGACCAGAGTCTTAATTCCTGAAGGCGTTACGACGTCGCGGGCAACAACGGGTGCAGTGAGGGCATTCAAAGCCAGCGGAAGGTTGTCGAGCTGAATGGACCATTTCAGCTCGAGGTCTTTCACATTCTCAACTGTGAGCTTGGTCTCCTCCGGCGCCCACCCGGTACGCTGTGGATCATGGCCGAACGTGGGCCAGTCAGCCGCAATAGGAAGAGCACACCACAAGAATATTAATGCCGAAATTTCGCGGACTTCAACTTTTCGCATGGTTAAGCGCCAGGGACTCAATTCAGTCTAGAAGAGAAGCTTCATCGCCAGCCAGCTGAATGTTTCCCGGCGTACTGACGTTTCCGTTCAACTGCCTTAACACGAGCACGATGCACGTTGGACCAATTTGCGAAATCCCTTGGCAGATACTGCGATCGAATAAGTTCCAGCCCGGAAGTTAGAAAACCGGTACAATCCATCTTGCGTAGTTACAAACGTCTGCTTCGTATTGTTCTTTTCGACATTAACTTGACAGACCATTTCGGGGTTTTTTCGGGAGGGTGGTTGCCTGCTCCCTCACTGGGAGGCCGAGTTCCCTAAACTATCCGTCAGGCGTACGTCGCATCAACAATTTCGTGGATGAAACTGAGATTGCGTTTCATGTCTGCATCCAGCCGGCCTGCGTGAGAGTCCGTCTCCAGGTTGGCCCAGCCTCGCCAGCCAATGTCCTTAATAGCCCGAATTACCGGCTCGAACTGGATTGTCCCCTCTCCCAAGAAGTGCGGATTGTCTTTCAGGTGGAACTGGCAAATGCGGTCTCTCCCAAGCCAGCGAATTTCCTTCACAATATCGAAACCGGCCTTCGTTGAGTTCCCGACGTCATAGTAGACAAGAACGTTTTTCGAGCGAGAGCGCTCCATGATTCGTACATTGTCCTCAGCCGAAATTGTGTCCTCGAGACCGAGAATCACTCCCGCTCGTTCCGCTTCCGGTCCGAGCTCCCGCATTGCGTCGCCCACATGGTCCATCTCGGCACGAGTTCGAAGGGCCCAAGGCCCGAAGAACGGGACCAGAATCACCTTTGTTCCAAGGTCCTTCGTTAGCCGGATGGCGTCTTGCACCCACTTTGGACCGAGGGGACCACTTTTCAACCCGTTGTCGTGCAATCTGTCTATACATGTCGCATCAATTGGGATGCCATACTTGGCCGAAAGCTTTAGGTATTTGGTTATTACCTCCGGATCATCGAGCGGCATTTTGTTGTCGACAATCTTGCGACCGAACGAGATCTGCACGCCTTGAAAGCCAAGTTCAGAGGCCTTTTGAACAGCATTAGGATCAGCGGTGAGATCAAGATTCCAATCGGTTACTCCGATGCGTAATGGGATACTCACTGCCAATCCGCGAATCCGCGCTAGAGCAAGCGCGGCGGGAAGCCGAACAACTGCCCGCCGGCTTAGATTCTTGTTAAGCATCAGAGTTTAACGAATTCTTCACAACAATTGAGCGGACCAAAGTCGAGCCCGCGTCCTTAGCTTAACGGTATATGGATCGGTTTGGCGCGATGCCGGATCGAAGCGCGCAATCCTGCCTCGTGAACTACAATCATGGTACAACTGATACACTGAACAATATTCAGTTGCCGGGGATTACTATGCCTCATCGTGATTGAACGGAGGAGAGCGCTTTGTGAATGACACTCCAGCCAGGCAATCTGGCGTTGCCGCCGAAACGGTTTCGGATCAGCTTGACCGGTCGGATGCCGAATTCGACCCGGCGAATCGCAAGGTCACGATTCCGACCTTTTCCGTTCCTGTCAGCGATGAGGATGTCGAAAAGTTACGGAGTGCATTTTTTCACGAAGGTTGCATAATCATCACGCGAGTGTTTACCTCCGAAGAAACGGCAACGCATCGCGCCAAAACAGACATGTATGCGTCTGATCACGCCACGCCAGCGAAGCACATTTCTTATGCCGGCAGCACACTGGTCTTGAGGCGCTGTCATGAAATGGACCCGCTTTTTGAATCTTTGATCACGAAGGATGCGATAAAAACAATCGCGGAGGGCGTGCTGGGACCTCAGGCACAGTTCAACGCCATGAATGTGATCCGGAACGAGTCCGGTCAAGCCATTTCCAGATGGCATTTAGACGACGTGGTGGAGTTTCCATTGCCACCCTCGATTCCCCGTTTTGATCAACGGATACAAATGCCAGTTTTTTGGATGACCATTCAAGTCGCGCTCACCGATATTGATTCTGTTGAGAACGGAGCGGCGCAATTTGTGCCGGGCAGCCACTATTCAGGTCGGAATCCGACCCCTGGTGAAAATCCTACGTTTGAGGGGCAAGGGCCGAAGGTGGTCCTGTGTAGGCTGGGGATGCATATTTGACCAACCATCAATGCTGGCATCGCGGCGCGCCGAACCTTTCCGATCGAATGCGCTACTTAATGCAGTTGCAATTCGCCCAGCGGTGGGCCGACAAGCGGTTTAAAGGTCTGGCCTGACGCCGTCGCGAGATACTGACGAAGGAGTTGCAAAATCGCGTAGAAAAGATCATCGTGTCAACGCTCTTTGAGGTGTTTCAGGTAACCAGGCGTACATGAACTTAGCTCGCGGGCTCATTTTGAACTCTAATCGCCGGTACCGTCACAGGATGCAGCCTTAGTCTTCGGTTCGCTTTGGGGCGGCGCTCACCTGGGAGCCGGTGTTCTGTGCATCGCTGTTCGCTGGCTGAACGCCATACAGTAAACCACGGCGTTCGTCAACATCAATATATTCTGTTGAGGCCTGAGTCCACGGTGGCGCTTTTCGGGCAAGCCGAAGAGTGGCTTGATCTCCGTCTAAACTTTCGAAAGATAGGACGATGAAAAGCGGATCTCGAGCACCCGGATGAGCGAAATCTTTCTGGGAGTAATACATCAGACGGCACGGAGACGCGCTGGCTCCGAATTACGGAAATCGTGGGGACAGCTTGGGAAATGCCGGCCTCGTCGCGTGAGGCATACGTAGCAGAGCGTTGTGGAGACGATGATTCGATGCGGCAGGAGGTGGAGAAACTTCTGCAACAGCTCTCGAATTCTTCGGCACTACTACAGTCCGGAGCCCCCACCGCCACCGATTTCAGGTCGCCCGAGATCGCCGTAGGAACGCTGCTCTCGAGGTACCGGATTCAGGCAAAAATCGGTGAAGGCGGGATGGGTATTGTGTATCGAGCGCTTGACGAGCGCCTGGAGCGCGTTGTCGCTCTGAAGGTTCTTCGCCTTGGCCAAATTGACCCGCAACATCGGGAGCGGCTATTGCGTGAGGCACAAATGACCGCCGCTCTCAACCATCCCAATATCGTCACTGTGTATGACACCGGTTCTTCCGGAGAGATCGACTTTATTGCGATGGAGTATGTGAGCGGAGTGGCACTCGACCAGGTAATCTCGCGCGGGCCGCCCAGGGGGCTGTGTTTGGGACCTTGGCATATATGTCGCCTGAACAGGCACGCGGCGCGCCGGTGGATGAGCGTTCCGACATCTTTAGTGTCCCCATCGGGGATGGTGGAAACCCCTCGCCTTTAGGCGAAGCCGCTCGGCAGGGTGAGAGCGGTGCGAAATATAAAGACCTAAGCGCCCGCTGTCTGGTTCTCTCGGTTACCTGCAACTGTCCTCTCAGCCAGGCCCGCGCGGCCAGCCAATCGCGCTTTATAGTTACGGTGGAAACACCGATCGCCTCAGCCGTTTCCTCCAGTGAGAGCCCGCCGAAATGCCGCATCTCGACCACCTGGCGCTGGCGCGGACTCAGCTTCTCAAGACGGTCCAAAGCGTCGTCGAGAACCATCAGTTTTGCATCCTCATCGGCCCGGTTGTGCTGTCCCGCCGCCTCGTCCGAAGTAGCACTGCTCCCCGCGTCCCGCTTTGCGGCGTGCCTCCGCCGCGCGTAATCAACAAGGATACGTCGCATGATCGAGGCAGTCACACCCACGAAATGGGCGCGATTTCGCCGTTCCGTCTTCATAGACCACCAGTCACCGCGCGATTGCAGTCGGCAGAGGAAAGAAAGCTGGCGCAAACAAGATCTATTTGATCTCCAAATCAAATTCGTAAAAGCCTTCGTTTTGATTGAAGCTAACCCCACTGCGCCCATTTACCGAAAACCAGACATAGCCGTGGTGCGTGTTCATGATCAGTGCCCCGGACGGCTCATCAGTTGCCAGGAACCGTGCGCCGGCAGGCGGCCCCTTACCCGTCGGCTCGCTGCACCCGTCGGAGCCCCGTGCCTCCACGTCCCAACAAACAATGCCGTGAGCGTTAGTCACCTTGACCCTTCCTCCGGGCGGGCTCGGAATCCTGACACCCCACTCCAGGTTGCCAGGCAGAATCACGTGATAGCCCGTGTTAGTGCGTTCGACCACGGCGTTCTCGGGCGTGCACAGTTTGCGGTTGGGCAAGCATTCGGACGTGAGAAATGTGATCTGAGAAGAAACCGCTGACATCCTGGAGGAAACATTGGTTCCGGTAAAGGACCAGCTGCGAATATCGTGGTCCTCGTAGCCGCCACCGGTTGAAGCAGTGAATCCGACCCAGGCTTCGCCCTGCCGATCCACCACAATGGAAAGATCAACAACAGATTTCAGGACAGGAGTGGGGGAGTCCTCCAAGAAAACTGAAAGAACCGGGGGTTCAAACAGTATGCGAGCAGTGTGTACCTTCCGGTCCTTCAAGCGAACGGCTAGGTTTCGCGTGAGCGCCAGTCGGGGCGCCGGCCAGCGCATTTCGCCAGGTTTGCCGTATGTACAGAGCGCAATGTAGTTGCCCGAAGGATCCTTTTCGTTTCTATTCCGGAATGTGTCGAAGAAAACCGCAATGCTCCAGGGGATAGCCTTTTCTCGCTTCCGGAAGTTTGGGTCGGCAACCGCGAACCCCCCGGCCGAGCCAGGCCCCCCTAATGCTTCCGGCCCCGAATTCTGGATGACGAACGCGAACCCGTCAGCGCCGCGCCCCAGTCCGCCTTGATGCGTCAATTGAAATTGGAACTTCGTCTCAAAGCCGGACGCCACCAACTGCTTCTCGCGAAACCAGACGGCGCCTGATTGATTGCCTTTTGCCTCCGTGAGGCGCAACGTTTCGCCGGACGCTGCCGCATCACCAACCAAGCTCAGCCCTTGAAGGGATACGAAGTCTTCAAAGTGAATGGCCCCTTGTGTCGTGCCGGCGCTGCTCAAGACCAGGGCAACCCACGCCAAACTACATCGAGTCCCGCCCACGTAGGTGACTACGATGCCCGATACCCTTTGGGTTCATGAATTTCTTGGGGAAAACAAAGGCTAAGGCTCGTCGCGTAATCCTTCGAGAGATCAAGGTTCAGAGTCAAGGTTTGGTACTTTCGCGAGCGCAGGCTCCTGCAGCGGCGTATCCTCCTTAGAAACCACGGCCTCCAGCGAACGACGTCGCCGCCTTGCCCCAATCCAGCCGCCAACAAAAGCGCCACAGAAACCCGCGACCTGGGAGGCGACAGGACCAACATCCGCCCGATCGACTCCAATCGATACGGCGCAAAAACCAACCAGGCTCAATCCAGCCACCTTAAGAATCTTCGAGTTCTTGACCACCACTCATCCGATTGTATGCGCCCCCCTCCGCGTATTATCGCGACGATTCAAACTCGGCTGCCCCGGATCGCCTGTTGTTTTGCGCGCCGCAGTTCCTCGACGCCATCGCTCAGCGGCAGAAATTCCATGGCGACCGTCCGGTCGTACTTCAGCTCAACGAGCTTACGATAGATGTTGTCGTAGTTGATTTCCCCCGTACCCGGAATGTGGCGGCCCGGAACGTCTGCGATATGAACCAAGCCTGTAAACTCGATGTTCTTTTCGAGCTTCTCGATAAGATTGCCTTCCGAAATCTGCTCGTGGAAAAAGTCGTACAGGAAACGAACCTGCGGATGATTTACAGCCCGGACGATTTCGAATCCCTCCGCTACCGAAGTCAAATAATACTTCGGGTTTTCTTCGGGGTCGATGTTTTCGAGCAGCAGCCGCACCGGCTCGCCGTGGATCTGCTTACCCTCGACCAGAGCAGCTGCCCGCTTCAGTGATTCGATGCAGCTTTGATGCTGGACTTGCCGTGGCACGTCCGGCAGCACATTACCGGACATGATTATGAGGGCCGGACAGCCCAGCCGTTCCATGAGCGGGAATTCGTGGCGGATGTCGGCGAGAAGCGCGGCTCGATCATTGGGATTTGCCGCCCCATGCTTCAGGCCCGCAGTGACATCGAACGAAATTCCGAGTTCCCGACTCTTTGCAACCGCTCGACTCCAATCCTGCTCGGACCACTTGCTGTACTCTCCGATCAATTCGACATTCTTGTAACCGGCTTCGTTCACTTTCTCGAGACGCTCTTCGAAGGGCATTTTTGTGAAGACTGTCCAAAGCATCACGGAAAGTTTGTAGGGCACAACAGCTTCGCCAGCTGCCGGCGAAGAGCGGACCTGCAAATTTGTACCCAGACCTGCCGCGGCTGCGGCCATTCGTTTCGAAAAAGATCGCCGGTTCACTGTGTTTTACGTGGACTGTAGCATATTTGAAAGTGTCCGTCGCAAAGAATCATCAGGGCATGGCGGTTTGGTTGACCGGTCTCAGCTCCGCCGGGAAGACAACCCTCGCTCGAGCTGTACATCACCGCCTAAGCGAGCAGGGGTTTCGCGTCGAGTTGCTCGACGGTGACGAAGTCCGCCGGAATCTCTGCCGGGATCTGGGTTTTACAAAACAGGATCGCGACGAAAACATTCGCCGTATCGCCTTCGTAACCGAACTCCTGACCAGAAACGGAGTAATCGTAGTGGTTTCCGCAATCTCGCCCTATCGCGAGGCAAGGGAGGAAGCGCGACGGCACATCCAACGCTTCTTAGAGGTCTATGTGAACGCCCCTCTCGAAGTTTGCGAGGAGCGTGACAGAAAAGGTCTTTACCGGAGAGCGCGCGCCGGGGAACTGCCTGGCATGACTGGAATCGACGATCCCTACGAAGCCCCTTTGCATCCGGACATCGAATGCCGGACCGACCGGGAATCGCTCGCCGAGTCAATAGACCGGGTGCTGGCGGGGATTCAGCTGGTGCTCGGAGCTGTGGCCTGAACGTTTGTTGTCGTGACTCCCCAGATAAGAGCGTGCAGCACGACATCGTCCTCAGTACGGATCAGTCCGAAGAGCGACGAGGGGCGTGGGACGTCATATTCGCTCAGGCGAAGAGTTGCGTCGGCATCGATTTGCAACCGGTCCTTCTTCGGCACGCCGAATCCGATGTTGGCTTTGAGCAGGCGATCGACTCCCCGAAAGCTCAGCGTACCTTCCGCTACAAAACCTCGCAGCGGCTTGGCCATAAAGCGCTGTGACTTCACCGTAATGAGGGGATGCTGAGCCGCCGCCAGCCCCTGCGACCGGGCAAACTCTGTTAGGTGCTCTTGTTGTTTGTGCTTTTGCAGCGGATCCCGGCACGCCACGCTGCTTGCCTCGATGCTCAGGTTCAACACCGATTCGAGCGGTTGTTCGGGATCGTACATGAGTGCTCCGCTGTACTGTTCGAATACGAACAGGTGCTTCCGTTTCGCCCAGCCGGTTTTTCTGATCTCGACGGCCAACGTGGAATCAGGAGATGGTGATATTTTGTAGACCATGGGGTGAACGGACTCGGAATCCCGAAACCCGTTAAGACGCACGCGTGACCGGAAAGGTTCAACCGAGCTGCATGTTAGTTCTGGAGTTCATAAACTTGGGCAACTTACTACTGGGGGTAGCGCTTCTATTCGGCACGTTGATCGTAGTCTTCGAGTGCCGCGAACGGCGGCGGGAGAGCAGACGGGAACGCAGTCTCCTTGACGCCATCGACGCCGAGTACCGCATGTACTACCGAATGGGCCGTCTCTGACCCGTCAAAGCCGTTTCTTCTACTGCTGCTGTTGCTCCTGAGCATTAATGAGTTCGGTTTCCTGATCCTTGGCGAGAAAACGCGACCATTCCTGGTCGGAGGCGAACTCCTGATCAGGCGGGAGTACTGCCTCTGAGGGCGTCACCCGAACCCGCACTTGTAATTCGGTTTCTGTCTTGCCTTTCATTGTGCCGACCGTCGGCGGGACGTCGGAATAGTCTCGCCCCATCGCCGTCCGAATGTGCCGTTCACCTGAGAGCAAGTTATTGGTCGGATCAAATCCTATCCAACCGAGACCGGGCATAAGAGCCTCGACCCACGCATGGGTAGCCCCTTCGGCCGAACGGTCCTCGTGGAGAGAGTCATGATGCAGGTATCCGCTGACATAGCGCGCAGGAATGTGAAGGTTACGCAGCAACGCGATCATGATGTGCGCAAAGTCCTGGCAAACGCCCTGCCGAAATCGAAGAGCTTCTTCGATCGGCGAATCGACGGAGGTGCTCGCCTTCACATACGCGAACTTTTCATAAAGCTGGGTGTTCAGGCTTCTGACCAGCGTCAGCGGATCCGCTCCGTTCCGCTGCGCAATCCCGAGCTCAGATGCGAACTCCAGCAACTCCGGAGACGTTCTGGCGAAGTCACTGGGCATCAACATATCCCAATAGTCTTCGCGTTCGATCAGGCGGTCCAACTCCTCCCATGAGCCGGGTTCGAGAGAGGTCGGAAGGTCAACCGGCACGTCGACGTCTACCAGCGCATCGGCGATGATCGTCAGCTGACTATGAAGTTCCGGGATATCGAAATGATGCACGATGTTCCCGATGTGGTCCGTATAGGAAAAGATTCTGGCGCGTGGACTCACCGAGAGCTGAAACGTAAAACAACGCTGCGAGTTTTCGCTTCTCGGGTGCATTCGCACTTCCATGTTGCTTTGCCACACCGGCCGGCTATATCGGTAACGGGTGAAGTGTCGGATAGCGTAAAACATCAGACCTCAAATGCAGATTCAACGGGGTAATCAATATAAACCTCATGCAGGGCGGCATGCAGGCTATGACACTGTTCGGTAATGCTCCGCAGAAAGCGCTGAAAATCTTTTGACATGATGTCACCGATCTGAGCATAAGCAAGCGACGATCGCAGCCTGCCGATAATTTTCTCGATTCCGGCTCCCTTTCTAGTTGAGGACGACCGCGCTATCGCTTCGAACGCTTGTTGCATCTCCTCGGCGGAGAAGCGGACCGTGTACGGGAACTCCGGATTCAGCAATAAAAACTCGGCGACGCGCTCCGGCTTTAAATCGGCGGTATAGACCTTGCAGTATGCTTCGAATGCGGAACAACTGGAGAGGAGGCCCACCCAATCGAGATCATCGGCACCGCTCGTCGCGCAAAAAACTGCATCGAGCAACACCGGAAGGGCGCCGGCGCGTTCCATATATCTACCAAGCCGGATGAATTGCCAAGCTTCTCCATGATTCATAGTGGCGTGCGTCAGGCCATGAAAATTGTAGGAGCCCTCACGAATCACGGTGATGAAACGCTGAGGATCGGCACGAATACCAATGTGCGAAATGGACTGTGTGACCTCATGGTAGAGCTGGTTTAGGCGCTCCCACATCTCGGAGCTGATCTGCTCCCTCACCTGGCTGGCATTTTCCCGTGCAGTCGTGATGCAAGAAACAATCGAGGAGCGGTTGTCCACATCGGAAATCAGCCTGGTCATTGCCGTCAGTGGATCGAGCTCGGTTGCTTCAGCACCTAACCCCAGACTGGCGGTGATTCTCTGCCATCTCTGCTCAGTAGAGACCTTTGATGGATTGAGCATCAGGTTGTAATTGGCATCCAGGACCCGGGCGCGGTGGTCGGCTCGTTCGAAGTAGCGGCTCATCCAATACAAACTATCGGCTACCCGAGAGAGCATTTTAGTTTTGCAGTACCCAGGTGTCTTTGGATCCTCCGCCCTGCGAGGAATTGACAACCAGAGAGCCCTTTCTGAGTGCGACGCGCGTTAGCCCGCCCGGAACAATCGTCACCTTTTCACCAAAGAGAACGTATGGACGCAAGTCAATGTGTCTCGGCTCCACTCGACCATCACCTATGAAGCAAGGAGCCGTCGAGAGCGCAAGAGTAGGTTGCGCGATGTAGTTTCTGGGGTCCTGCAATATTCGAAGCCGGAATTCTTCCCGCTGTGCCACAGAGCTATGCGGCCCGATCAGCATTCCGTAACCGCCCGATTCGCCTACCGCTTTTACTACGAATTGATGAAGGTTCGCGCACACGTAATCGCGCGCTTTCTCATCGGTCATCAACAAGGTCTCAACATTGTTCAGAATGGCGTCTTCTCCGAGGTAGTATTTGATAATCCGCGGCACGTACGCATAGATAGCTTTGTCGTCAGCGACGCCGGTGCCGAGCGCGTTTGCCAGCACGACGTTTCCGGCTCGGTATGCATTAAAGATGCCGGCCGCCCCCAGCGAAGAATCGGGACGAAAGGCCAACGGATCAAGAAAATCGTCATCAACCCGCCGATAGATTACATCAATACGTTGCAACCCTGACGTGGTGCGCATGTAAACGAAATTATCGTGCACTACGAGGTCGCGTCCTTCGACCATTTCGATACCCATCTGGCGAGCCAGAAACGTGTGTTCGAAGTAGGCCGAGTTATAGACACCTGGAGTCAGGAGAACGATCGTCGGATTCGAACGGCCTTCGGGAGCAAGCGAGCGTAGAGTAGCTAGCAGAGCCTGGCTGTAATGCTCGATCGGCTTTACGCCATACTTGCGAAATAGGATCGGAAAGATCTGCTTCATCACTTTGCGGCTAGTAAGCATATAGGAGACGCCGCTCGGCACGCGCAGATTGTCTTCCAGAACAACAAATTCACCGTTCGGCATCCGAATCAGATCGGTGCCACAGACGCTGACATAAACGTTGCGTGGGACCTTGACACCTCTCATCTGCCGACGAAAATGTCTGCAGGTATAGATCACCTCGCCCGGAATGATTCCGTCCTTCAAAATCTTTCGTTCGTGGTAAATGTCCTTCAGAAACAGATTGAGAGCGGTAATTCGTTGGGCGAGGCCGCGCTCGATCGTCTCCCATTCCGTATGAGGAATGATGCGCGGTAAAAGGTCATGTGGAAAAATACGTTCCGTGCCTTCGCTCCGGCCATAAACCGTGAAAGTGATCCCCTGATTGAAGAACGAGACGTCGGCTTCCTGCTTGAAGCGTTGCAGTTCCTGACCCGGCAAGCTCAGAAGCTTCGAGAAAAGCGCTCGATAGTGAGATCTCGGACGTCCGTTCGTGCGGAACATCTCGTCGTACGCCGAGCTGAGCTCGTAGTCCGAAAACGGTTCCGGTACACCACGTTGAGTAAGAGATGAGTGCGTCGCCATAGTTCACGAGAGGTCGCGAAACCGGAAACGCTTCATACCTGGAATCGACCCGGATAGGTTTATATGTGAGTATATACGCTGCATTTTGGCTCGCTCGCGACCATCTCAAAACGATTCCGGCGGCGGCGGCTTACGAAAGTGAATCTCGGGAAGCTGTTCCACGGCGCGACGCAGCGATTGCTCCCAAGAGGAATGTATGGTCATGAGGTCGTGGTCAGAGGCGGCAAAGCGTCGGTATTGTTCCAGGTTGAAGGCGTCTTTTCGATAGAGGAGTATCTCGATCGGCGGACCCACGGTCACATTGGATCGGATGGTGGCGTCAAAGGAAAGCAGAGCGTACTTCGCGGCAACCTCGAGACTCGTAGCGGCTTCAATGCCCCGATCGAGAATAGGACGTCCGTACTTGCACTCGCCGAGCTGCAGATAAGGAGAGTCCTCGGTCGCCCGCAATGGATTTCCCTGCGGATAGATAAGATACAGGCCAGGAGCTTCGCCTTTGACTTGCCCTCCGAGAAGCAAATGCACATTGAAACTGAATTGGTCGCGTTCAAGCGCAGCGCGGTCGATATCTGAAACCCGGCGGACGCAGTCTCCCACCAAGCGAGCGGCTTCGTAAAGTGACTCGGCTCTCGCCAAACCTTCGCCCTGCTCGAAACTCGTCCGCAAGAGTGTCGTCACTGACTGGCTGATCGACAAACTCCCGCTCGATAGCAGGACGAACACGCGCTCACCCGCCTGCAGGAAGTACCGCATCTTCCGGCAAACATTTACCTGGTCATATCCAGCGTTTGTCCGCGAATCCGATGCCATCACCAGTCCCTCGTTTGTGACAATGCCCAGGCAATATGTCATGCGCCTCCCGAGATCGATTCCTGAAGCCCTATTGTGGCAAGTTACATTTTGCAAAATCGAGAAATGACGGGTCGGTTACACTGTCGAGGTACGCTGATGAGGCTTCAATGACGCCTCGCTGCCCAGTACGCAGGTCAGCACAGAAGGGCTTTATCCCGCACGGTAGGAGCAAAAGATGCTGATTCGCCTCGGTTATGACATTCGATTTGAAATTCTTAACACGGTTCCGGTTGTAGCGCTCCTCAACGTGCATCCATCCCGCGAGCCGGACTTGCTGGAACCTGACGAGTTGCATACCGAGCCCGAGCTTCCGATCGACTCCTATGTCGACAGTTTTGGCAATCGTTGCAATCGTTTAGTTGCACCCGCGGGAACCCTTCGGCTCTACAGCTCAACGTTAATCAAAGATTCCGGAGAGCCGGAACAGCAGGACTTCTTCGCGCGAGAGGTCCCAGTGGGAGAGTTGCCTACAGAGACTCTTCAATTTCTCCTTGCGAGCCGCTACTGCGAGGTGGATCTGCTTTCGAATGTTGCGACTGAACTTTTTGGAGAATCACCGCGCGGGTACGCCCGCGTGCAGGCAATCTGCAGCTGGGTGAACCAGAAAGTTACTTTCGGGTACAACTACGCCCGACCGACCAAGACTGCGCTCGATGTCTACACGGAGCGTCTTGGTGTTTGCCGCGATTTTCAACACCTCGCTATCTCGTTTTGTAGAGCGTTGAACATTCCGGCCCGGTATGTTACTGGTTATCTGGGCGATATCGGAGTCCCAGTTTCGCCTACTCCAATGGACTTCAGCGCCTGGTTTGAGGTTTTTTTGGAGGATCGTTGGTGGACGTTCGACGCCCGGCATAACAAGCAGAGGATCGGACGCATTCTGATGGCGACAGGCCGCGATGCCGCCGACGTTGCCATTACAACTTCGTTCGGGAGCGCCCTGCTCACGCAATTCACCGTGGTCACCGATGAAGTAACGACAGAAGCGGAAACACTCCAAGCAGCGGTCTCTTCTTAGTCCCGCCACGGCTCGGCTTTCGCGCCTCGTACAATACGGTGGTGCACGTTGGAATGGTGGGATTAGGTTTCATGGGCGCCACACACCTCGCCGCTTATAAGAAGATTTCCGGCATTGAGGTGAGCGGCGTTTCGACGCAAAGCCAGTTAACGCTAGCCGAACACCTCTCACGGGCAGGCGGTAATCTTAACCGGCCCGCAACTGAGTTCGACTTCAGCAAAGTTCGCCAGTACAATCACTGGCGCGATCTCGTGCTCGATCCCTCCTATCAAATCATTGACATTTGTCTTCCGACCGATCTGCATGCCGAGGTTGCGGTTGCGGCACTTGAGGCAAGCAAACACGTGTTCTGCGAGAAGCCGATGGCCCTTTCCGCCCCCGATTGCAACCGGATGCAGACGGCAGCGGAAGCGCATCGACGCGTTCTGATGATTGGACACGTGCTGCGCTTTTGGCCAGAGTATCTCGTCTTAGCTGACTTTGTAGCCGGACGGAAGCACGGAGCAATCAGTTCAGTTGTTTTCGAGCGTCGGTGCGGCATACCGGACTGGAGCGGGTGGCTTACCCGAGAAGCGCGCAGCGGAGGCGCCGTCGTCGATCTGCTAGTACATGACATCGATCAGGCGATCGTACTCTTCGGGATGCCCGAGAGTGTCGCTGCAACAGGTCCGAGCGACATCGATGCCATTTCGGCGCGCATCAACTACCCAACCGGAGTTGAGGTCCGGATTGAAGGCGGTTGGTTCGAATCCGGTGCGCCATTCCATATGGGCTTCCGGGCTCAAGCCGAACATGCGCTACTGGAACTCGGTGCGGACGGCCTTTTCCTCGAAGACAAAGACGGGCGACAAAAACTGGATCCGCCTCCCGGTGACGCCTACGATGCCGAAATCGGCTACTTCATCGGATGTTGCCAAACAGGCAAATGGCCAGACCGATGTCCCCCGGAGCAATCCGCCCAGGCACTCGAATTGGCATTATTGCTGAAGGAATCCCGGTCACGAAAAGGAGAGACGCTCACATGCTAGGTCTGGAAGAGTTCGAAATCGGATTGATGTTTTGGGCGAAGGACAACGCGCGCGAGACGCTAGCAGAAGTGAAACAGTTCGGCATACGCGCCGGACAGCTTGGTTTCCCCGGTGAACTGACTCTCGATGGAGCAGCCGAAAAATGGGACGCGGCGCTTACCGCAGAGCGATTCACCGCTGTTACCGCAGTGTGCAGCTATGTCGGTGAAGACTACAAGGATATTCCGACAGTCGAACGAACCGTTGGACTGGTGCCGGAAGGTACCCGCGCTGAGCGGATTGCGCGGACAAAGGCGGTGTCCGACGTTTCGCGGAAACTGGCGATCGATAGCGTCGCCTGCCACATCGGCTTTGTGTCACACGACTTCGGCAGCAGGAGCTATGCAGCCATTCGGGACGTCGTGCGCGACATCAGCGACCACTGCGGAAAGAACGGGCAGTCTTTCACGCTGGAGACCGGCCAAGAGCCGGCCAAGGTGCTTTTGCAATTCATCGAGGATGTAAAGCGCCCGAATCTCAAAATCAATTTCGACCCGGCCAACATGATTTTGTACGGGACGGGCGATCCGATTGAAGCGCTGGGAGTGCTTGGGAAGCATGTTATTTCGGTTCATTGCAAGGATGGGTCGTGGCCGCCGGTTGACAAGCCCGCGGCGCTTGGTGTTGAGACGCCGCTCGGAGACGGCGACGTTGATTTTCCAGCATTCCTGTCAAAGCTTAAAGAACTCGGATATCGCGGTCTACTCAACATCGAACGCGAAGAGCAGGATCAGACGAAACGATCGGCCGACATTCGCAAGGCGATCGCGCTCCTAAAAAAGTTGAAGGCTTCACCCGCAGCGGCAGCAAGCAAGCCCTCCTAAGGGATACGGCAAAGCTGCGATATACACTTGACGCTGTATGACTCGCCGCACTCTCGTGAGCGCGCTGGCTGCCGCTGCCACGCTAAAGAGCCAAAATCAACAGACCACAGCGCCTGGGCATCGTCAAAATGAGCCTCATAAGGAATGGAAGCCGCAGCTTGGGGTGTTAGGTCCGTATACCCCCGCGAACGTGGAATTCGCCAAATCGCAGGGCTTCACCAATATGATCCTGAGCGCCGGACATCGCTCAACTCTGGATGCGACAAATATTACAGACGCCCAGGTGGAAGACGTCAAAGCCACTCTCAGCAAGTTCGGCATGCATGTATCGGCCCTCCAGATTGATGGCAGCCACATCGATCCCGATCCGCAACGCCGGGCGCAGGCCAACGAATATTTTGTGAAAGCGATCGACATGGCCGGAAAGCTTGGCGTGCGCTATATCGGAACTCAATCGGGCAAGGACAATTCCAAATCGTTTCCAGACCAGATAGACGAAATTGTACGTGTGTACACGGAAAAATACTTTCCAGCCTGCCAGCGAAACAACGTGAGAATCTTATGGGAGCCATATCCGGACAGTCCGAATCTTGCTGTGAGCCCGGTAGGCTTCGAGGCTCTGTTCAAAGGGTTTGGCGACTCTCCTTACGTCGGATTGCAATACGACCCGTCGCACCTGGTGAGAGGCTTTATGGACCCGATCGAGACGGCGCGGACCTTCGTCGATAAGATCTACGATGTTCATTTGAAAGATACGGAGATCATCTGGCCGGTTTTGAGGGCGGGTGGCATCAATCCGGTCAACCACGCGCCTTGGTGGCGGTACCGAATACCCGGTATGGGCCAGATAGTCTGGCGAGACTTTTTCACAGTCTTGCAAGACGTGGGGTACTCAGGAGCGATGAGCGTCGAACAAGAGGATCCTCTTTACGGCGGGGACGACAATCACGGACCGGATTTCAGCGAAGACTTCAAAATGGGCTTCATTATGGCGAAGAAATACTTGTCGCAATACGTTCCGTCGTAATTGGTGTACAACTGGAGATAATATGCCCCAAGTCAAGGCGAGCTCTAAAACATATGACGTGGTAATTGTCGGCTCAGGAGCCGGCGGCGGGGTGGCAGCCCACGTCCTCGGAAATGCGGGCGCGAACATCTGCATGCTAGAGGCAGGCGCATGGTTCGACGGCACGAAAGATTCAAAGATGTTTGGCTGGCCGTACCAGGTTCCTCACCGGGGCGCCGGCACGAAATACAAGCCGTGGGGCGTTTTCGACGCGACCCTGGTAGGTGGTTGGCAGATCCCGGGTGAGCCATACACCAACGCTCCCGGTTCAGACTGGACCTGGTGGCGTGCACGCATGCTAGGCGGCCGCACTAACCACTACGGACGAATCTCACTTCGCATGGGGCCGTACGATTTCAAGCCTTACAGCCGGGATGGCAAAGGATTCGATTGGCCGATCTCCTATGACGATCTCGCGCCATATTACGACAAGGCGGAAGAATTGATTGGCGTATTCGGATCGCACGAAGGATTGGAGAATACTCCCGACGGGAAGTTCCAGCCCCCGCCTGCGCCACGCGCCTATGAGCGTCTCATCAAGATGGCAAGCGACAAGCTCAAGATTCCGTGCATTCCTTCGCGCCTCGCAATTTTGACGCAGCCTTTAAATGGTCGCCCGGCTTGTCACTACTGCGCGCAGTGCGGACGCTCTTGCGGGGTGAATGCGAATTTCAACTCCCCAGGCGTTCACATCGTTCCGACTCAGAAAAAATTCCCTAACACCTTCGAAGTGCGCACGAATGCAATGGTGCGGGAGGTGCTGGTGGGAAGCGATGGCCTGGCATCCGGTGTCTCCTATATTGATAAGAAGACGCGGCAGGAAGTAGAAGTTCGGGCGAAGATTGTGGTCCTCGCCGCCAGTTGCTGCGAGACGGCCCGGATCATGCTCAATTCAAAGAGCAGCCAGTTTCCTAATGGAATTGCAAATTCGACGGGCTTGGTGGGCCGCTACATCATGGATACCGTCGGAGCGTCAGTGGACGGATTCCTGCCAATCCTGCAGGATCTTCCTCCACAAAATGAAGATGGCGTGGGCGGCATGCATCTCTATATGCCCTGGTGGTTGTATAAGGAGCAAAAGGACAACAAACTGCCATTTGCCCGCGGCTATCACATCGAGATTGGCGGAGGCAGAGAGCAACCGGGCGCCGGTACGCTTGGCGGTCAGGCCACAGAGCTTGGCGGATATGGCGCCGAGCTAAAAGGCAATTTGCGGAAACTGTACGGCTGTGGCGTTGGATTCGCGGGACGGGGCGAGATGATCCCCAACGAAGACAGCTACTGCGAAATCGATCCGAACGTGGTGGATGAGTGGGGGATTCCGGTGCTGCGCTTCCATTTCAAGTGGAGCCAGGACGAAATCCTCCAGGCAAAACATATGCAGGAGACATTTCAGGAAATCATCCAAACCATGGGCGGTATCGTCACGTCGAAGGACGGCGCGGATACGAACTGGGGTATCGCACGCGGCGGCGAAATCATTCACGAGGTGGGCGCAACGAAGATGGGCGATAATCCCAAAACCTCAGTACTCAACCAGTATTGCCAGGCGTGGGATGTCAAGAACCTGTTCGTTACGGATGCGGCGCCGTTTGTGAGCAACGCGGATAAGAATCCAACGTTAAGCATCACAGCTCTTGGATGGCGGACATCCGAATACATTGCCGATCAGGTGTTGAAACGCAACGTAAAGGTTTAGGCACACGGAGAGAATGCGATGTCAGACAACAACGTTAGCCGGCGCGGATTGCTTCAAATTCTGGGAGCAGTACCCGCCGCGGCCGCAGTGGCGGGCGCCGAGACCCACGATCACGAGCATCAGGTCACAACGACTGAAACGCCTGTTCTCAGCGGGCCAGGTTATAAGCGCCAAACATTCGACGATCACCAATGGGATACGGTAAAAGTACTTTGTGACCTTATTATCCCGGCGGACGATCGTAGTGCAACCGCGAGCCAGGCGGGCGTACCGGAATTTCTGGACGACTGGATCGCATATCGTATCGATCAGGACGGCAACGAGAACCTGAAGGCGACGATCTTTGGCGGTCTCATGTGGCTCGATCGCGAATCCAATGCCAAGTTCGGACGGGATTTCATCAAGGCGTCCCCCGATCAGCAGAAACAGCTCCTCGATCGGATTGCCTATCCGAAGAAGGCGGCGAAGGAAGACTCGGCCTGGGTACATTTTTTCAATCAGTTCCGTAGCCTGACCGTTGGCGGTTTCTTCTCGAGCAAAGAAGGCGTGAAAGATCTGCCCTATCTCGGTAATAAGGCCCTCTCGAGCTGGGATGGTTGTGACCCGAAAGTTTGGTCGGCCATCGAAGAGCGCTTAAAGAACGGCTACAAGGGAGTGGTCGAAGCAAAGCCCTGGGGCAGCACTGCATAAAGGGTGAGCGGCAGCGCTTGAGGTTTCGAGGTCGACCCGAGCGGCCGCGAAATGCACATTCTGAATGGGCCGGCGAAATAATCCGGGGGCTGGCGGCAGCGGATCATAATAAAGCTTCGGCGAAAATGAAAGCTGTCGTATCTCTCTTGCTCATGTCCTTGATTTCTACGTCCGAGATTCCTGCCGAAACCACCACCGATCCTACACCGCCCATTGCACCGATACGCGAGCATAACGAGGTTCGTCACGGCGCGACGGTTACGGACAATTACTTCTGGCTGCGCGAGAAATCGAATCCGGAAGTAGTCAAATATCTTCAAGCGGAGAACGCCTATACCAGGGCGATGACGAGCGCCTTAGGGCCCTTCGCGGATTCGCTCTATGCGGAGATACTAAGCCACATCAAGCAAACGGATTTAAGCGTACCGGTGCGTCGCAATGGCTACCTTTATTACACACGCACTGAGGAGGGCAAGCAATATCCCATCAATTGCCGGCGTAAGGGCAGCATGGAAGCGCCCGAAGAAATCCTGCTCGATCTAAACGAACTTGCGAAGAGTCATAAATTCGTTGGGCTAGGGGCGCTCGCAGTCAGCGACGATCAAACCCTTCTTGCTTACACGCTCGATTACACAGGATTTCGTCAATATGCGCTACAGGTCAAGGATCTGCGCAGCGGTCAAACGTTGGGAGACACAACGGAGCGGGTGACATCCCTCGAGTGGGCCACCGACAACAGGACGCTTTTTCTGACAACGGAAGACGCCGTTACAAAACGATCTGACAGGCTTTTCCGGCACGTTCTGGGTGCTTCGACCTTCGAAACCATTTATGAAGAGAAGGATGAGCTTTACGATATCGGGCTCGGTAAGTCCCGCGATAAAAAATTTCTGTTTCTGGGGATTGACAGCAAAGATACAACAGAATCCCGCTACCTTGCAGCGGATGCACCCAACGGAAATTTTCAGGTATTTCTACCGCGCCGGGCGAAGCACCGCTACTACGTCGATCACCGGGAAGACCTCTTTTACATACGCACAAATCGAGCGGCGAAGGATTTTGAGGTCGTAACTGCTCCGGAAACCGATCCGAAGGAGCAAAACTGGAAGCCGTTCATCGCTCCGCGGAGTGGCACCCTGATTGAAGATATCGATCTGTTCAAGGGCTTTGCCGTTGCGGTCGAAAAATCGGAAGCTCTGAATCATCTGGGAATTTATGATTTCTCGAAAGAAACCTGGACGGAAGTGAGTTTTCCGGAACCGATCTATTCCGCGTCTCCGAGCGACACGCCCGATTACGACTCACCGACCTACCGCTACGCCTACCAAAGCTTCATTACTCCCGCCAGCATCTATGACTACGATGTCGCCAGAGGGCAATCGCACCTGCTCAAACAACAAGAAATTCCTGGCAGCTACGATCCGAGACTCTACGCTTCCGAGCGGCTCTGGGCCACGGCGCGCGACGGTGCAAGAATACCCATTTCGATTGTTTACAAGAAAGGTTTTGCGCGAAACGGAAAAGGGCCGCTTTTTCTTTATGCCTACGGATCCTACGGATTTGGAACTTCGGTAACGTTTTCGAGTTCTCGACTGAGTCTGCTTGACCGGGGAGTGGCTTATGCAATCGCCCACATCCGAGGCGGCGACGAAATGGGAGAGCAATGGCGTGAGGATGGAATGCTCATGAAGAAGAAGAACACCTTCTTTGATTTCATTGATTCCGCCGAATGTCTCATTAAAGAGAACTGGACCTCAAATAACCGGTTGATGATTGAGGGGGGCAGTGCAGGGGGCCTACTCATGGGCGCCGTCGTGAACATGCGGCCGGACCTGTTCCGCGCCGTACATGCAGCGGTCCCGTTCGTCGATGTAATGAACACCATGACGGATGCTACGCTGCCGTTGACGGTCGGCGAATATCTGGAGTGGGGCAATCCGAATGAGAAGCCGGCTTACGATTACATGAAAACGTACAGCCCATACGACAATCTGGAAAAGCGTGCGTATCCCGCAATCCTTGTGACAACCAGCTTCAACGACAGCCAGGTTATGTATTGGGAACCGGCGAAGTATGTGGCGAGACTAAGGCGGCTTAAAACCGACAACAATCCTTTGCTGCTCAAGATTAAGATGGACCCAGCGGGCCACGGAGGGGCCTCTGGCCGTTATGATCGACTCAAGGACACGGCATTCGAATACGCCTGGCTCCTGAACCAGGTTGGAATTACGAAATAGTTCAAAGCCGGGATGAGGGCACACACCCAAGTTCGAGTGATTGGGTTCTTGCTAATCTCAGTCGCCGGCTTTGGGCGCACGTCTCAAGAACCCACGGTTACCGACATCGTAGTGCGCGATAAGCGCGGGCATATTGTGCAGGATCTCGAGCCTAACGAGGTTCAAATCATCGATAACGGAGTGCGCGAAAAAATTGCATCCTTGAGGCGCACCGGGTCAGGAAACGGGAAGGCTGACCCCGGTCTTGTGTTCCTGGTGCTTGAAGATTCAAGTGAGGGATCGCTTTCCGCAGCGCGATTGGCACTTTTTGAATATCAGAAGCACGTGAGGGAAAGCAATCTGGCCCTGTCAATTTGGATGGCACACGATCACGTCCGCCTGCTGCAGGATTTCACGACTGATCCTATCGTCCTCGACACGGCGTTGCGCGCCGCGGGCCGGCGAAGAACCTTGAAAGGTGACTCACCGACGCACGACGGGACCGCAAGGCAGGCTCGAAAGGCTTTAGTTGATAGCATTGAGCGAACTTCCAGCGAACTGGTCAAAAACCAGCACGTCCAACCGTTTGTAGCCGCATTATTTGCGATTGCTCGAGAGTCGTGTTCGATCAAGGGGCGCAAGACAGTACTGTATTTTTCGGACGGCGCGTCCCTGGGTTCCCTCAACGACGACCAGTTCAAAGCAATTTCTGGCGAAGCGAATTCAAGCCGGGTGAGCTTTTACGCCCTCAATACCGCGGCAGTCAGCGAAAGAGCTTTGAACGACGCCTCACGCCTGCTAATGGATTCGATGGGAATGGGAAAATCTGTAACGCAGGTTGCGACGAATGCGTATGACTTGGGAATTACGAACAACAAGGAGGCTGTGGGCCTAAGGGGCGAAAAGCGTCAGCTACCGCAGTCAAGAAGGCTCGCGGAAGAGACCGGCGGCTCTTACATTTCCAGCTCAGGGCCACTGCGGAAAGCGTTGCGATCGGCCTTCGAGGACGCCGCCACTTATTATGAGCTCTCGTATATTCCCTCCCAGCCCATCAAAGACGGACAATACCATGCCATATCCGTTCAGGTGGCACGCTCGAACAAAGTGAACGCGAGAACTGGATTTTTTCCGACAGCAGGCTCCGCAGAGTTCGGTTCAGCTCCGTACGAGATTCCGATGGCAGAAGCATTGAATTCTCCCGACCGGCACGAATCCATATGGTTTAGCGTAGAGGCTAGACGTGCGATGTCGTCGGACAGTCTCGTGCCTGTGAAGCTGCTGGTACACGTGCCTCTAAGCGGGCTGGCGGCACACGAGAGCGATTCGACCCGGCGGTTTGAGATGCGGCTTGCTTATCTGGCTGTAGTAAAAACACCGGACGCAAAGGCGATTCGAACGGTCAGCCAGAATGTTTTGCTCGAGGGTTCGCTCGAAAACCTCCGAAGCGCTCGCGAAAATGTTTACACATTTGCGCCGTCTCTCTCACTCGCACCAGGCGACTATCGGGCTGACGTGGCGATCAGCGATGAAAATGTACATCGCGTCAGCACAAAAACAATTCATTTCCTGGTGGGGAAGGACATGCCGCTCGATAGCGAGCCGTCCTCCCGCGGGGTGGTCTCGGCCTTCGAAGAATCGGATATCATCGATTCCGGTTTGCAAGAATCCGAGAGCGAGCAGGATGGTTCGTGGCACCCGGTACCAATTCTCAATGCAAAGCGGCTCTCTGAATCCGTAATCAACGCGATGCTTGCCGGGGCCCGGCAGCGGGCGAACGACTATAAACGCACGCTCCCGAATTTCGTCTGCTTGATGACGACCCGTCGATTGATCAATTCGAATCCACATGGGTCTTGGAAACTCAAAGACACGTACTCTACCCTCTTGGGCTATGCTAACGGCCGGGAGAAAGCCATGCTGCTCGAAGTGAATGGCGCAAGAGCCGGGGCCGCTGAGCCCATACCCGACGGAGCTTCGGTGAGCGGCGAATTCGGCGAACTACTCGGCATGCCGCTTTCGGAAAAGACCCAGGCGAATGGTACCTGGCAAGGCGCGGCGGATATCGCCGGAACTTCTACACAGATCTTCCAGTTTGACGTTGCAAGAGAACACTCTGAGTTTCAAGTGGTGGCCCTGCAGCGACAGTCGCTTCTAGCGGCCTACCGGGCGCTGCTTTACATCGACTCGAACACCTCCGCAGTGAGACGGCTCTCTGTTGAGGCGCGGGATCTTCCTGCTGACTTTTCTGTTCAGGCATCAAAAATCACGGTGGATTATGATTACGTTTCTCTGAGCGGCCAAGACTACCTGCTTCCTTCTCATGCCACGTTAATTGTGAGACAGCACGGCAAGCCGGCCAGAAAGAACGAGATTCGCTTCCAGAATTACCGACGCTATGGAGCTCAGTCATCGCTAACCACCGATAAATGAGAAATTGCCCGGGGGATCCGAGGCTCACAGTTTAGGCTCACGTTTCGAAATTGATGAAAAACATTGTTGTAGTTGGCAGCCTCAATGCAGATTTAGTGCAACAGGTTGATCGATTGCCGAAAAGCGGCGAAACGATCGCTGGAAGCGATCTCAAGATCATTCCGGGCGGCAAAGGAGCAAATCAAGCTTATGCGGCCGCACGCCTTGGCGGCAGCGTAGAGATGGTGGGCTACGTGGGAGACGATGCGTTCGGCCCGATGCTTACCAAGAGCTTGCAGGACACGGGCGCGGATACGTCAAAGGTTCGTGTTTCGCCAGGAGCCACGGGGACTGCCGCCATTCTGGTGCTGCCCGGCGGCCAAAATACAATCGTGATTTCGCCAGGCGCGAACGGGAGACTCACAGCGACAAAGACAATCAGCGCTCTGAGGACGATGGGCCAGCATTCTATTCTGCTCACTCAGCTCGAGGTGCCAATCGAAGCAAGTCAGGCGGCAATGAAGTTAGCGCGCGAGCGGGGCGCGACAACGATATTCGACCCGGCGCCAGCCCGTTCGCTGCCCTCCGGCTTTCTCAAACTGGTGAGTTTCCTCACACCGAATCAGACCGAAGCGGCTTTGCTGCTCGGATCACACGATGTGATCGAATCGTACGAGGACGCGGAAAATGCTGCACGCCATCTGCTCGAACGAGGGCCCGGTGCCGTGGTTATGAAGCTGGGTTCGATGGGCGTCGTGATCGCCGATACCAAGAGCTGTCGCCGGTTTCCCTCATTCCCGGTTGAACCGGTTGATACAACAGCGGCTGGTGACACCTGGAATGGCGCGTTCGCCGTCGCGCTAGCAGAGAACAAGCCGATCGCTGAGGCGGCAAGATTTGCGAATGCGGCCGGTGCGCTGTCAGTCACGCGTCACGGCGCCCAATCCTCGATTCCTGACAGGGCCGCGGTCGAACGTCTTCTCGGCTGATTGGGAACCTTCAGATCAAGCGATAATGCGGATCTCGCCGATCCCGCCCTCGACTTTGATACGAACGTTCACTTTCGCTTTGTCGTACAAATTGTTCTCCCAGTGATCGCCCTTCTTGTCGAGGCCGGTCACGGTAATGCTCCCCAATCCACCGTGAGCCTCAGCGTAGATGCCAACGTCCTCAGGGAGGTGAACATTCGCCTGGCCCACTCCGCCTGAAACCTCTACATCGTAATCGCGTTTTGGTCTTCCCCGAAGATCCAGATCGACTTGGCCCGCCCCCATGTGCACCTCCACATGGCGCAGATCGAGATCACCCAGATTGAGACGCGCCTGCCCAGCACCGCAATTAGCGGCCAAATCGAGCAAAACTTGATTGCTTAGCTGGAGGTCCCATTCGTAGTGCCTGTCTCCCCCCAAGTGCGCATTGTGGGGCTGGCTGACTTTGATTGTCGCGTGGGTCCCGTTGTTCGACTGGTCGATCTTCGGTTCCCAGTTAGGAACATTGAAATTGAAGCGTCCGTCGATCAGCTTGTCGGCCCCTCCCCTAACGGTTAACTGCCCGGCGGACATATCGAGCTCGACATTCGCGCGTTCAGCATTGCCGCGATCGATATGCACTGACGTTTCGCGCATGGGGCCGGCCGGCCCGGTGTCAAACTGGCAGCCCGTCAATCCGAGTACAGCACCGGCCGAAAGAAGAAGCTTGATTCGCAAGACCGTATCCATTTGCTCTCGAATCAGAATACGTAAGCATATAACGCCTTGTTCCGCGCGTACTTTCAGTCGACAGCAAACTCGGCCAGTTTGCTCAGGATAGATCGGGGAACCTCGGCTACGACTTCGCAGTAATCCTCTCCGTACTGCTGGGAAAGGACGGCCGCGCGCTCATGAAGAAGATGAAGCATTCTGCCTTCGCCGAGCGGCAGCCGGAAGCAATGACGTGATACAGGATCCTGAACAAGATGGCGATCAATCTTGGAACGCAATTCGTTCAGACCTGAGCCGCTCTGGGCGGAAACTAAAACGGCCTCGGTTGCATTTTGTCGTGCGGTCTCGCCGAGCAACCGGTGAGTCAACGTGGGAAGATCCTGCAGCCTGTCGGCCTCCGGCAGACGATCAGCCTTGTTCAGAACGAGCATCTGCGGAGCAGTTTCCGCGCCGATTTCCCCCAGCACTTTCAAAACATGCGACGTTTGTTCTGGAGCAGTGGGCGAAGAAATGTCGACCACGTGAAGCAGGAGGGCCGCGGCTGTCACTTCTTCGAGCGTCGCGCGAAAGGCATCAACAAGCGTCGTAGGCAGGTTGCGGATGAAACCGACCGTGTCACTCAACAAAACACGCCGCTGAGAGGGCAGCCGAATCTGACGGACGATCGGATCGAGCGTTGCGAACATCTTCTCGTCTGCCAGCACTCCGGCTCCAGTGAGCTGGTTGAACAGTGTGGATTTGCCGGCATTGGTATATCCCACCAAGCTGACCGTGGAAAGCGGGACAGCTTGCCGCTGAGAACGTTGGACACCGCGACTAGCGCGAACGCGCTCGATATCTGAACGCAGCTTCGCGATTCGTTTTCCAATCCGACGTCGATCAGTTTCCAACTGCGTTTCGCCGGGGCCCCGTGTGCCGATACCACCGCCTAGCCGGGACATCTGGGTTCCGCGGCCTGCCAGCCTGGGCAACAGATAGTTGAGCTGGGCGAGTTCAACCTGAAGTTGACCTTCGCTGGTACGCGCCCGCCGGGCAAAGATGTCCAGGATGAGTTGTGTCCGGTCAAGAACCTTCACTCCTAACCTGCCGTCGAGGTTTCGAAGTTGGGTCGGGGTCAGCTCTCGATCGAAAATTACCGTATCGATATTCTCGGGATCGATGCGGGCCTTGATTTCATCGACTTTCCCCGAACCTATCAAAGTGGCAGAATCAAGCGCCGGGCGGATCTGAATGACCCGGTCAACGACCGTTGCGCCAGCGCTTGCTGCCAGTGTCTGGAGCTCTTCAAGCGATTCCTCAGAATCTGATATGTAAGGTACTGCAGAAGTTGCACCTTGTGTTCTGCTTGAAAGATGAACACCCACTACCAGAGTGCGTTCTTCCGCCCCGGGCACTAATGTTCGCTTTCAACTATTGCGTTTGAGTGCTGAGGCGTCTCCGGGCTTGCCTGCATACCACCAGGCTGCGGCGGAGGCGCATGAAAGGGTTTAGAGACAACGACGGTTGAGATAGCATGCTTGAAGATCAGCTGTTCCTGATTATTGGACTCCAGAACCACGGAGTACTTGTCGAAGCTCTTGATCCTCCCGGAGAGCTTAACCCCGCTCATCAGGTAAATAGTCAGAAAAGTTCTGTCTTTCCTCGCATTGTTCAGGAAGGCCTCTTGAATATTTTGCGCAAGCTTATCCACTCTGTTTTCCTTTTCATTTGGCAGCGCTGTAAGGGTGGGAGCACGACAGGCACTCCTCTCCGTCTCTGTTGATTTTGACAGGGAAGCCCTTATTTCAACAAGCCTTTAGGTGGCGATAGCGGACAGAATTGTATATACTAACTGTCTCGAAGGGCCATATTGGATCGGACACGTAGTCCGAAGCGGACTAGTACATTTGAAAATTCTGCTTTTTTTCTCGAAACTATAGTAGGAAAAGAGGAACGTACCACGATGTACACGAAGCCTCGCATCATCATCCTTCTCGGGCCGCCCGGAGCAGGTAAGGGCACCCAGGCCGCCAAGCTCTCCGCAGCGCTCGACATTCCTGCGATTTCCACTGGTGAAATTCTGCGACGAGAGTGCCAATCGGCGTCGGAACTAGGACGCAGGATCGATGAAGTTCTACGTGCAGGCCAGTTGATTTCCGATGATTTGATGAACCAGATCGTGGCTAACCGGCTCCGCGCCTCAGACTGCCGAGAGGGATGCATACTGGATGGTTTTCCGCGTACGACCGGTCAAGCATCGTTTCTGGATAGTTTTCTGTCGGAGCACAAAGTCCCGCTGCCTACGGTCTTCGACTTTACTGCCTCCACCGGCCAACTTATTGGGAGATTGGAAAAGCGGCGGCAATGTCCGGCGTGCGGCCGCATCTCCAACACAGCCGACTCCGCTCCAAGCCGACCTGTTTGTGCGAATGATGGGACGCCCTTGATTGTCCGCGCTGATGACCAGCCAGCTGCTATTCAAGAGCGCCTAAGCGCCTATAAGCGCAACTCAGCTACACTCGTCCGCTATTACCAGCATGGTGATTACCACAGAGTTGCGGCCGGACATTCTCCCGAGTCTGTGACGGAAAAGGTGTTCAGAGTATTAGGGCTGGTGTCGATCCGGCGCTTTCGAACCGCACCGGCGGGAATCGTTGGGGCAGTAGTCGCATCTTGATTTTCTGTTGAATTTTCCGAGGCTTGGCGATCCATGAATGTATGAGCCTCATCCTGCTGATAGTTATTTTGTTGTTGGTCGTGGGAGCATTTCCAGCTTGGCCTTACTCCCGAAGCTGGGGTTACTACCCCTCCGGCGGTCTTGGCCTTGTACTGGTGATCGTTCTCACGCTTTATTTGCTCCGCATGGTATAGCTTTATGGCCTTATTTTAAGCGCCGCTTGATCGAATGTGGTCACCTGCGCCGCCATGAGACCGTCGTGTGTTTCGAACGCGTCTGCCCCGCGGTAAGGCTCGGCGAGAAAGGGAGCATCGGCTCGCCACTGAACGTTTACTGTTTCTCCCACTACAAAGATGTGCTCCGGGGTAATCTTCAACCCGCACGTTCCACCTTTTGAGCGCGGCTGAACAACTTTTGCAAACATTTCACCGAGCGCTGGGCGTCCCTTAAACACCGTTCCGTTTGGAAAAAAGAATTCGACGTTGTCGGGAAACTGCTGCATCAGGCGAGTCCAATCGCACGAACTGAACGCTGCCATGTGTTCCTCAACCACCTTCTGAGGCGTTGGCTGTCTCTTGCGAGGTGGCAGCGTATGATCGGCCGGGCTGGCCGCTCGGTTTGAAAAAGAGAGAGCAAGCAATGCTATGGCAAACGCATTAACGGTTTTCTTCAAGAGCTTGGAGATCCTCACAGTCAAGATAACGAACGAGGACCTTTTTTCCAGCAGTACAGAAGGTTGCGATTGTCTCACGGGGCTTGTGATCAGCGGCGATAGCGGTCTATCCAAATCCAGGCGGTACTATCAATCGAGATGCGTACTGATTGCCGAAGCCTGCCGCTTCTTTTTTTGAGTCTTCTCGTTGTGATTTCCCGTGTGCCGGCTGCTGATAACCAAGATTGGGTCAGCATGTTCGATGGCAAAACCCTGGAAGGCTGGAAGGCCAATGAGCATCCGCAGTCCTGGAGCGTCAAGGATGGGATGATCGTCGGGGATGGTGAAGAGAGCCATCTATTCTGGATGACTCGCCAGTGCAAAGATTGCGAATTTAAGGCCGATGTGAAGATCAGCGACGGTGGAAATTCCGGGATGTATTTCCGTACGGCGTTCGGTCCGGGCTTTCCGAAAGGCTACGAGGCGCAGGTAAATAGCAGTCACAAGGATCCTGTGCGAACGGGAAGTCTCTATGGCTTCGTAAAGATATACGATCGCCTGGTACCACCTGATACCTGGTTCAATCAGCACATCATCGCGCGCGGGAATCACATCATCATCGAGGTTAACGACAAGAAGGTCGTCGATTTTGTGGACGAGAAAAATACGTTCACTGATGGATATTTTGCCCTGCAACAACACAATAAAGGCAGCGTGGTCGAATACAAGAACCTGATGATGAAGCCACTGCCTTGAGCACAGTGCGGGGCGCTGTCCTCGTCTTGCAAATCGTGGCAGCCTTCACGGCGATGCCGCTGCTGGCGCAGAAATCGATCCAATACGAGCTCAGCTTCGGCAATGCGGCGCACCACGAGGCCGAGATTCGGGCTACCTTCCGAGGTGTAGAGGCCGGCACTCTCGAGGTCCGGATGAGCCGTTCGTCTCCCGGACGATATGCGCTGCACGAGTTTGCAAAGAATATTTACAATGTTCGCGCAAAGGACGGCGAAGGCCATGCACTGAAGGTCGAGCAGCCCGATCCATCCGGCTGGAACGTCTCAGGACATCGCGGAACCGTGATCTTCGAGTACACGCTTTTTGGTGATCGGGTAGACGGTACCTATGCGGCAATCGATACAACTCACGCACACCTCAACACGCCGGCCACCTTAGTTTGGGCACGGACATTCGAAAGCGCGCCTTCAAGGCTGCATTTCGAGATTCCGGTGAATTGTAACTGGCGTGTTGCCTCCGAGTTGCAGCCGCGGCCCGACGGATGGTGGTCTGCTCCTGATTTGGAACAGCTGATGGATAGCCCGGTCGAGTTGAGCGAGCACGCCCAACCCGAGTGGCAGGTTGAGAATTCTCACTTTCGCATTGCGCTTCACCATCTTGGCGGTGACGCGCAAGCCGCCGTTTTCACGGAGATGACGAAGGCGGTAGTTTTGGAGGAAGAAGGCGTTTTCGGCGCTTTTCCGAAATACGAAACCGGCTCCTATACCTTTCTCGTGGATTACCTTCCCTGGGCATCCGGCGATGGCATGGAGCACCGCGATTCAACCGTTATCTCAGGGCCAAGCAATCTCAAAATCGATGCGGCACGCGAAATTGGTACGGTTTCTCACGAATTCTTTCACTCATGGAATGTGAGGCGGATCCGTCCCCGCTCGCTAGAGCCATTTGATTTCGATCGCGCCGACATGTCGGGGGAACTGTGGTTCGCTGAAGGATTCACGAACTATTACGGCGTCCTGACGCTACAGCGCGCCTCGCTCATGTCACTCGACGATTTTGCAAGCGACATGGGTCACGCCGTCAATACGGTACTGACTGCTCCGGGGCGTAAAATGCACAGCGCGGTCGAGATGAGCCGCATGGCGCCTTTTGTGGACGCCGCCCGTGCCATTGATACGACCAATTTCGCCAATACCTTCATTTCTTATTACACCTACGGGCAAGCGCTTGCTCTCGGTATCGACCTTGCGATCAGGCAACAGTTTTCCGGCAAGACACTGGATGATTGGATGCGCACAATGTGGCGCGAACACCCGGATATCGATAAGCCCTATACGCTCGAGGATGTGGAGTACTCGCTCGGAGAAACGGTTGGTAACCAGCAATTCGCAGCAGAAGTGTTTCGTCGCCACATCTACGGACGCGAGCCGATGGATTACGGTTCGCTTCTCTCGCAGGCTGGTCTTTTGTTACGCAAAGCCCATCCCGGCGAGGCTTGGCTTGGTGTTCGCAACCTGAATTTTTCGGGTGAAAGCGCCGAGATCAATAGCAACGCGCTTCGCGACTCACCGCTGTACGATGCCGGACTCGATCGAGGCGACCGTATCCTCAAATGGGACGGGAAGAAGCTCAAGGGTGCGGATGAAGAGAGACGCTGGTTAGCAAAGCACACGCCTGGCGATCGCATTAGGTTAGCAGTGTCGTCGCAGGGTCAGGAAAAGGAAGTTACTCTCGTACTCACAGAAGATCCCGAGCTGGAGGTAGTTACATGCGAGCGCGCCGGGAAATCTGTCTCTGCGAAGGAAGCTGAATTCAGAAAAGCGTGGTTAAGCTCCAAAGCGTTGCATTCCCTGCCCCGTATTCCACCAATGCCCTGAGTGGTGGCGCATACTGTGATAGAGATTATGCAAAGACGTAGCTTCCTAACTTCAACCCTGGCGGGATCGGCCGCAGCCGCTATCTCCCTGCCTGTTCGCGCAGCCGACGCGCAACGCCAATATTACGAGCTGCGCCGTTACCATCTGGTCTCCGGTCCCCAGCAGAAGCTCGCGAGTGGGTTCTTCGACCAGGCGCTGATTCCTGCATTGAACCGGCTCGGCATGAGCCCTATTGGTGTGTTCGACTTATACCTTGGGCCGGAGACACCAGCAGTATATGTATTGATTCCGAGCAATTCGCTCGAGAGCCTGGCTAGAGCCGAGCTAAGTTTGGCGCAAGACGAGGAGTATCAGAAGGCGGGCGGATCGTTTTTGAAGGCGCCGGCTAAAGAACCTCCATTTGAACGCATGGAGAGTTCGCTGATGATCGCGTTTGAAGGTTACCCGAAACTTACAGCGTCCCCCGTTTCGGCACAGCACGGTTCGCGGGTGTTCCAGCTGCGTACCTATGAGAGCCCCTCAAGCCACGATCATCGAGTGAAGGTAGAAATGTTCAACAGCGGCGAGTTTGCGATTTTCGAGCAAGCCGGTTTCTGGTCTGTCTTTTACGGAGACACACTGGTTGGTCCACGAATGCCGAACCTGACCTATATGCTCGGGTTTCCCGACCTCTCCGAGCTCAACTCCAAATGGAAAGCATTCTCGAGCAACCCCAATTGGAAGAAGCTGCAGGACTCACCGAAATTTAATTACGAAGCGATCGTCTCGAATATCACAAACCTGATCCTGAATCCCGCTTCGTTTTCGCAAATTTGAACCGGTCAGGTCCCGGTAACTACTCCGCCATCGACACTCAGGACCGTGCCGGTTATAAACGACGCGGCATCAGAGGCCAACCATAGGTAGGCGTTTGCGACGTCATCGGGGCGGCCCAAACGCCCGATCGGCGTATGATCCTGCATGGTTTGGCGGATTTTTTCGGGGACCGATAGAATCATTTCGGTCGAGATGAACCCCGGGGCCACCGCGTTCGCGCGGATGTTGTAACGGCCGAGCTCGCGCGCCCATACCTTGGTCATTCCGATAACACCAGCTTTGGCAGCGATATAGTTTGTCTGACCGAAATTCCCATACAGCCCGACCACGCTCGAAGCGCTGAGAATTACTCCGCCGCCGCCGGTGATCATGTGAGGAACCACGGCACGCGTAGAAGCGAATACGCCTTTTAAGTTAACCGACACCACGGCATCGAACTGTTCGTCGCTCAAGATGCTGGCCACGGCCCCGTCTTTGTACTTGACGAGCTGGCCATCCCGCAGAATGCCAGCGTTGTTGATCAAGACATACGGAGTACCTAAACGTTCGAGGACTTCTGCCATGGCTTCCTCAATCGAACGCGCATCGCTCACGTCAACCGTCTGAAAAAGTCCGCCGCTCTCGGGTAAACCGGCTTTGACGTCCCAGGACGCGACGCGGCATCCTTCAGCAGCGAAACGCTGAGCAGTGGCTTTTCCGATGCCATTTGCGGCGCCCGTTACAATTGCAACTTTATTTTTTAATCCGGTTTCGATCATGCTAGCGTTATACAGCACGATACCGAATCCGTTCCGCGATCGTGTACCGACCGGCCAATGCGCCGGATTCAGAACGAAAATCGAAGTGCAAACTGCATGATACGGGGATCGCTCGATAACGAGGTGATTGTGGCCGCGGAGCTGTCGCTGATGGAGCCATTGGGTAGCGCAAACTGAGGCGTATTCGTCAGATTAAACATCTCCCAGCGAGCTTGTAATCGCGCTCTTTCGGTAATCGGGAAGTCTCGCATCAATGCGAAATCGAAGACGTTGGTGTGGGGAGCGCGCAACGTGTTCCGACCGCTATTGCCGAACTGGCCAACCTGCTGCAAGGCAAAGGCATCCTGCGCGTTAGAGGCGAGTGCACGGCAGGCTGCATTTGTCGAAATGTAGAACCAGCAATCCGTGCTCCCCACGATAGTCGCGTGCCCGACGACATTCGGCAGCGCGCTTGCGGCGCCATATGGATCAATCGCATTGTCGAAATTGCCGCCGGAAAGCACGGTGAACGGTAGGCCGCTCGCGAATGTGTACACTCCGGAAGTGCGCCACCCGCCAAGAATGGCTGATCCGATGCCGCTCGTAACAAACGGTTTGCCCCGGCCGAAGGGGAGTTCAAAGACATAGCTGACAACCAAGCGCTGTGGAATATCGAAATCGCTGACTCCCCGCATCGCGCCCACGTCCAATCCGTTCTGAATTGCTATGCCGTTGCCTTCGAGTTCGGCCGGCGCATTATCAATGCTCTTCGACCAGGTGTAAGCCGCTTTCACTGATAAGCCATTATTGAAACGCCGCTCGAGAGAAGCCTCAAGCCCGTGATAAATTCCGCTGGCTTGCGCCGATTGCCGTTCCAGATAACCGAAGTTCGGATAGGGAGACGCTCCCAGAACTGGCTCATTCAAATCGGTCAGAACGTCGAGGTGCGTCGACTTGGTGCCGACGTAATCAACCGTGCCAATGAAACGAGCAGGCAGGATCTGCTGAAAACCGAGACTCCACTGCTGTACGTAAGGAATAGGCGACTTCGGATCTACAGTACGAATTTGAGTGAGCTGATAGTTGATGTTGTTCGGATCTAGATAGTTTGGCGGAAACCCGTCTCGCAGCTGAAAAACAGGCTGCAGCGACGTCGAAGGAACAGCTGCGTTGTTTTCGATCAGAAAAGGCGGATTCAAAGCCATTTGATCTTCACTGCCGAAGCGCTCGAACAGCAGGTAGTACATGCCGTAACCACCGCGAATTACCGTGTTCTGATTCGGCGAGTAGACGATCCCAAAGCGGGGCGCGAAGTTCTTATCATGGACGTCTACCAGGGCGCGGTCCTCGATTGAACCGCTCTTTGCGAAGACCAGCGAACCTCCACCAGCGGTTTCGAAGTTTGCCATGTGGTTCTTGGCTTCGAGCGGAGGCGTCGCAAAATCATAGCGCAAACCGAGATTCAAGGTAAGTTTCCGTGTGACCTTCCAATCATCCTGTACGAACCCGGAGTACATCTGGACGCGCTGATCCACGAAGTAAACATTGGATAAGACGGAGCTTTGCACGGAGCCCAACAAGGCGTCCGCGTAGGAAATTCCGGTCGGATTGCCGGCGCCGTCACTGGTACACTGACGCGACACCGGATCGCGAAGGCAAGTAAAGATACCGCTAAACTCCAGGTTGCCCCGAGCATCAGGCTCGTCTTGAAAGATGTTGCGCATAGGGGCGCGGATGTCGACCCCCGCCTTTATCGAATGGGAGCCTCTGTTGATCGACAGCGTATCGACAAACTGCCATTGCTGCGGGTTTTGCTGTTTGGGGAGAAAGTCCGGCGATCCGATGAATGTATAGTTATCGAAGCTGATCATGGGCAGTCCGCCGTCGATTGCCGGGTTCTGAGGGATGCCGGGCACGTAGTCGGAAGCGTGATTCATACCGAAAGGCTGCTGCTGATCATAGGCATTGTTGTGTACAAAGCCCAGACGGAAATCGTTCGCCAAGCTGGGGGTGAAGATATGGGTCCAGCCAAGTGCCACCCCTTCTGCCTTGAGGGTGGAGTTGCCCCAGGCAGACGTTCCTGATCCATCGGCAATTCCGCCATAGTAGCCGGGAATGTCTCGGGTCCGATTCGCAGTCGTGGCTCGTGCAAAAACAAAATCTTTCTCCGTCGCGTTCCAGTCCAGACGGCCGTTGAATGAGTCGTTATCATCGATGATCGCGCCAGTACGAGCATAGTTATTGAATTCGCCTGGCAGATTCGGCAACGGAAATGCATTCATGATCTTCAAAGCGTAAGGATCCAGCAGATTTTGGGGAATGGAATTATTCGGATAGGGTTGCCCATTCGCAACGTTGTAGATTGTGGGGTAAGTAATTCCATTAGCGTGACCGGCGGCAGTGCTGAAATCGCCGATACGCTCGTTTGGCAGGGGAACTGTTGAAAGGCGCGCCACTCCCTGACGGATGCGGGTTCCTTCATAGTTGAAGAATCCGAACAGTTTGTTGCGGATTATGGGCGCGCTGAAATTCCCTCCGAACTGGTTCTGAATATTTTCCGGCTTGTCCAGCTCTGACTTATTCGAGAAAAAGTCGTTGGCGTCGAAGACGCGATTCCGAAGATATTCGAAAAGCAGCCCGTGGAATCGATTGCTGCCGGCCTTGGTGGAGACATCCACCACCGTACCCGGGCTGCGGCCATATTGAGCTGAGTAAGGATTGGTGATGACTTTAAACTCTTGGATGACGTCAACCGATGGGCGCGTCGCAGAGGTGCTGAGTTCCTGGACATTCTCTGAAAACGTATTGTTATCGACGCCGTCGAGCATGAAATTGTTCTGCAAGGAATGCACACCATGTGCATTGAAATCACCGGTTCTTCCGGCGTCAGTGGCGCCACTCTGCTGTGTATATCGATTCTGCTGAACGCCCGGCACGAGCCGGATCAGATCATCCCAATTTCGCTGAAAAAGAGGAGTGCCTTCGATCACCTGATTTTCGATTACCGTTCCGATCGACGCATCATCGCGTGAGATTTGCGGTGTTTCAGCCTGCACTTCAACCGTCGAGGTTGTCGCACCAACCGCGAGACGAAAGTCTTGTCGCGCCTTGGCTGATGGGTCAAGCGAAACGGCCTGCGTCTGAGTTGTGAAGCCGTTTTGCTTCACCGAGATGTCGTAAGACCCGACTGGAAGACTAGGGAAGTAGTAATAACCGGACTCGTCGGTTACGGTCTTCCGGGCAACGCCGTTTGCCCGATTGCTGGCCGTCACAGCAGCACCACGGACGCTCGCGGCGCTAGGATCCGTAACCAGCCCAGTGAGGCTGGCAGAATCGACCTGTGCGACCAGAACACGGGAAAAGGCGAGTGTGAGCAGAATGGTAAACGGTGCAAAGCAAAATAATTTGGATTTCAACATGCGAATTTTAAGAAGCAAGAACCCTTAGCCTGTACTTCTTGCAAGATAAATCGCGTAAATGAACAACGGATGAGATTGCGATTACAGCCAGGTAACACGGTGCTCGCCGCAATCACTTTAGCGTGTGCCTGCTTTGCGCAAACGATTCCCAACCCGGCTGAAATCACTGACGATCTGGAAGGCGCGAGGGCTTACGCGGACAAAGGAAAGCTGCCGGAAGCGGAATCCGCGGTGCGACAGTTTTTGAAAACACATCGCGATTCAGCAAAAGGCCATTTCCTGTTGGGACACATCCTGTTTCGCGCACAGAAAGCGCGCGAGTCCCTTGCCGAGATGACGGAAGGTGCAAAGTTCCAAAAGCCAACCGCAGTGGATCTGCGTGTGGTGGGCACCGACTATGTTCTGCTCCGCGACTACGCTGACGCGGACAAATGGTTCACTCGTGCCAGTGAATGGGATCCCGAGAACGTGTTGGGTTGGTACTACCTGGCGCGAACAAAATACAATGAGAATCGTTTCGAGGAGGCGGTAAAGGCCTTCGAACAATGTTTGAAACTGGATCCGCGGCATGTGCGTGCCTCTGATAATTTGGGACTTTCTTTTCAGGCACTAGGCCGATCGGATGAAGCTCGCCAAGCCTTTCTAAACGCGATCGCCTGGCAGTCCGATGCAGCGGCAAAAGACCCCTGGCCATACATAGACTTGGGAAGTTTTCTTGTCGAGCAAAATCACCCGGAAGAGGCTTTGCGATATCTTCAAGAAGCCGTGCGTCTCGCGCCGGACTCGCCGAAAGCACATGAACAACTCGGCAAGGCTTTCCTCGCTTTAGAGCAGCTTGATAAGGCGCAAGCCGAATTAGAAGCGGCCGTGAAACTTGAACCGCAGAGCCCCCGTGCCCACTACGTGCTGGGTCAGCTCTATGCCAAGCATGGAGAGTCGGATAAAGCGAAAAGCGAGTTTGGGAAGTACTCGCAGTTGAATGCTCAACATCCCTCAGACGAGCGAGAGATACCCAACGTAACGCCTAACTAAAGGAGTGCCAACGCCTCGCTGCAAGCTAGACTAGATCGTATGTTCTTCCGCCGCGAGCGCCAAAAGATCCTTACATTCTCTGAACGGATCGAGCTCTTGAGAAATGCCGGATTCAGGATTCAGAATCTCCCCGACGGGCGCGTGAAAATCGCCAAGCACGGCGTCGGCGCCGTGGTGGGTGATACGGGTAAGAATCAGCCTGAAATCGAGAAGGCCGGTGTTCTTGTTGGCTCTGAGGTCGCCACTTTGCTTAGCCGCGGCTATCAGATGTTCCTTGAGACGCCCAGCGGTAAGTGCCTGCCGGCGACGGCGGAGCAATTGAAGGCACTGCACGAATTCGAGGATGATGTTAAGGAGGCGCTGGGATTGGTCAACCTCTACAACACCTCCCTGGGCACGACTACACCAAGTCACATGTATGATCGTGTTTTTCAGCGCGATACTGGCAAACAACCCCGGCCCTGGCTTGCGAAACAACATCGTGCCACGGCTCCGAACACCAAAGCCGACACCTACTCTGGATGACCCAGGATACTTCGCAGGGCATTGAACGAAAGCGCGCTGTAGTAATCATCGAAATTGGGAAAGAAAGCCTGGGCCGGAATTTTGTCAGCCTGATCGGCCTTTCCTGCCATTCTTAACGACGCGGCCAGCATGGTTTGTGCGCGGAGGTCGGCTCCTCCCGAACTCTCGTAGATCGCTTTCCAGATTTCGGCCGCCGGGCCATAGAAGCCGTACAAATACAATCCATATCCCTTCAGGCTGTCTCTTGATCTCTCGTCTGCGGCCGTATCGATTCTCTGCAACCAAGCTTCCGCAGAAGGTGCGCCGCTCGCCAGAAGCGCCGCGATGGGAGTAGCGCCTGCCGCCGCCGCTTTTGCGTCTTGATAGTGCTTCGTCATCAGTTGCCAAAGGACTATTTGGCTCCTGCTTAATATAGTGAGTCGGGGATCGGTGAAGCGCGCTGCTTGCAATTGCGCGATCGCCTCATCCAGGTGTCCTTCATAGGCCTGCCAGGATGCGCCCAAAAATGCGCGGCTGTTGGGATTTGTCAACGATTTCAGAAATTGATCGAAGGTCTGATCGGCTCGTTTCGTTTCGCCCTCGAGCAAGGCGCAGAAAGCAATCTGCGGCAGAATCGCCGGCGCAGAGGGTATCCCTCTCAGTACTTGCTCAGTTCTCGCGAATTGCCGGTTCTCGAAAAGCCCGTTCGCCAGACTCTGCCGCAACGAGGCGCTCTCGGCATCGATTGCTAACGCGCGGCCGATCGCCTTCTCGGCATCCGGCTGGCGGCCCTTCCGAAGCAAAGCTAAAGCGAGGGTTGCGAGTGCATCGGGCTCGTTGGGCGCGAGTTTTAGAAGGTTTTCCGAGGCGCTTATTTGATCCTCGGCTGACGAGCGTGAGAGCTGGCCTCGTAGGACATCAAAACGGGCTCTATCAAGGGGAATGAACGTATCCCGATGCCCCTCGGCACGCTTCAGGGTCGCATCGGTCTCGTCATGGTGTCCGCCGCCTAGCGCCTGTAAAAGGACGACGTAAGCGAGCCCAAAGGATGGGTCAGATGCAATGGCCTCTTTCATACACTGAGCTTTGACTTGGGACTCAGCCGTGCTGAGACCCATAGAAAAGAGCTGGAACGCGCTTTCGCTGCGCGTTGAAAATTCGGTTGCCGCGCTATCGATTGTTTTGGCCAGCTCATTGAGTTGCCCTATTAGATCGGGCCCTCCTGCACCCAGGTGATGGGACACAAGCGTCCGCACATCCCGTTGCGTGGCCGTATCGGTTATTACGGCATCCACACTCACTCTCCCGCCCATTTCCTGGATCGTGATCCGTAGCGCTTGCCGGGCTCCAGCCCGATATACGTCCGAGTCGCTGTTGACAACCGTAGGAATCAAGCCAGGGGATGGAGAAAGGTCCTGCGCCACCACCAGGGGGGCAGCCATACGTATCCATTCAGACGAAGCCTCTACCAATAAGACGTTCGCCGGGAGGATGGCAAGGCGTATCGGTGCGCGGGTCAAATCGCCCACGCAACTCGTCAGGAGCGCCAACACTGCGCCCAGCAAGAGCTTTGCCTCTGTGCGCAGCGTTTTCCCTATAGCGGCTTCGGGTTTTGCGCGAGCAGCAGTTTGAAGTCTGAGTTCGACTTCAGAAGGCCGAATTCGGGCATGTCCGGAATCTTATTGCGATCTTTCACACCCTCTTCGAGAGCCTTACGCAAGTAGATCAGGGCTCGGTCGTTCGCCCCCGACTTGGCATACATTTTTGCCAGGTAGAGATGGAACATCGCTCGTTCCTCGACGGTTCGCTCCTGCATGAGCGTGCCGAAATTGCCGTGATGCTCGAACACTTCCGGGTCGAGCCTTAGCGCCTCTTCGTAATTCTCGCTAGCAACTTTATAGTTCCTGCGAGCAAAATAGGCTGCACCCAGATTTGCATAAATCGACGCTGTCGGATTCGAGCAGCGTAGCGCCTTCTTGTAATAGCCAATCGAACGCCGGTAGCTCTTCTGCGCGTAATAGATCGTTCCCAGATTGTTGATCGCCTCACCATAACGGGGATCGAGCTTTACCGCTCTTTCATAGTTCTTCTTGGCAAGGTCCAACAGAAGCAGCTGATGGAATGCAATGCCGATCTTATTGGTGACTACCGGTGAATCCTTCGGGGCGAGCCGATAGACGTCAATGGCCTCCCGGTACATCTTCCGCGCCATATAGATGTCGCCGCGCAATTCCGGCGTAATCGGAGGGCGTGCCGGCAAGACAGAAGCCGGTAGGGAGACCGAAGCTCTCATGTCGGGCGAGGCAGGAGCATTTTGCTGTGGTGCGGCGAAGCCTGTACAGGCGACCCAGAATCCCGACCACAAGCAGGCAAGACGGACTGCTGGAGAATAGATCACGCTGATCCTCCTGTGTGGTTCTTACTATATACCTTTTTTGTGTGGCCTGGCGGGGTGAAGTAACTACTTATCGGAGCGAAGTAAGAATGTCCTGATTCGGCGAAGTACCCGGGCTCTGATAGAACCGGCTTCAGTCGCAGTTCCGTTCATAGTCCCCAGGGCAAAGGACGTGTGGAACGCTCTTTGCCACGGCACAAGATCGGTTGGTCAAAGGCCTGCGCTTGGCTCGTTTTTTCTGTTGACCGCCGACAGGAACATCGAACAGAATCTGCTCGGCGACTTTCTTATCGAGGGCGCCTTCAGACCTTACTGCTGGTCGGGTTCGCCGTAAGTCCACTTTGAGGGCCTGAAGCTATGCTTGATCCGGCGCGACCGATGAAATGAGGGAGGGCACGCCAATACTGCTAGCGAGGAGGAAGTAACGCTAACTGGACACCATGGCACGCATTCGCGGGAATTCCCCGTCAGGTTGCGCCAAACCCAGGTGCATTGCGTCCCAAACGCTGCAGCAGGCAAATCTAGCCGACCCATAACCGGTATGATAACGGCTCGTTTCCAGCGGCTTAAGCGGTAAGACACAAGTTGGAGTGAATTTATGCTCAGGCCCGGCGGCGATTGCTATTCTGCCTTCGGCAACCTCCCACTGCAGAACGGGAGGCAATGCGCAGGAGAGCAAAATGCCGTTTTTCAGAGCGTCGCTCATTAGTGCCATCGGCACCCTGATTCCGATTCAAACTGTCCAAACGGTTGGACCGACGATTCACGGCCTGATGTGCCGCACGAGCTCCACATTTTCCTCAACGGCTCTCATTCTTTCGCTCTCCGGAGTCCTCGCCGAGCCCAGTATGCTTGGCGCAAGAGCCCGAAACCGATCCCCGTTGGGGCGCCAGCCTGCTCCTAAACTCAACGTTCGAATCTACGGCTTCCCAGGAATCTCCCCCTGGGTTCTCCAAGGCGCCGAGTTCGAGGCCACGCGCCTGCTCGGAGCGGCACCGATTCGACTGACCTGGACAGACTGTACGCAACGCGTGGTTGCGGCTACCTGCATTTCGCCCCAGCTATCTACAGATTTGATCGGTCGATTTTTTCGCTAAAGCGCTCCCACAGGCGAGCACGAGGGCGCTCGGAATAACCGATTCATCCGACACCCACGCAGCCGCGTTCGTGTTCTATGACCGGGTTGCCGCTCTCCGTACCCACACCCGGTTGGTGCCCGCCATGCTCGGCCGGGTCATGGCGCACGAGATCATTCATCTTCTGCTGCCACAGCAAGACCATTCCGGCCAGGGCTTAATGAGAGGACAGTGGTCTGAAGACGATTTGCTGGTTACAAGTTCTTCGCGCCTCGGTTTGCCAATAAAGTCGGCACAACTCATGGCAAAGGACGCGGCCCGAAGAACGCTAGAGGCGCGCGTTCGGCTGGAAGAGTGATCATACGTGGCCTTGCCCGATTCCCTCGCAACAATATCCCTGATATCTCATAGCGCAAGCTCTCCCCGATCGTTGTTGCGAATTCGAACGGCATCTTCAATATCGGTTATGAAAATCTTGCCGTCTCCGATCGCTCCGCTCCGCGCCGCGGTAACGATAGCTCCGATGACCTCTTCAGCCCGATCCGAGGCCACCACGACCTCCAGCTTGAGCTTTGGCAGGAGATCAACCTGGTATTCCTGACCCCGATAAACCTCTTTGTGACCTTTTTGCCGCCCATGGCCGCGTACTTCCGCGACGGTCATGCCGTCGATGCCGATCTCTTTCAATGATTCCTTTACTTCTTCCAGCTTGTAAGGCTGAATAATCGCTTCAATTTTCTTCATCGTGAGTTCCTCAGGACCGGAAATCGTTCAGAGCTCAAAGTTGTATCCTTCCTCTCCGTGCAAACTCAGATCCAGACCTTCGATTTCCTCCTGTTTGCTCACGCGCACGCCGCAAGCCAAATCGCAGATCTTGAGGATAATCAACGTCCCCACGATTGCCAGACCCCACGAAATAAGTACAGCGATCAGTTGATTGATCAGCTGCCCTGCGTCTCCGTCCATGAGACCCATGGCTTTACCTGCGCGCAGGTCATTGACCTCCTTTGTGGCAAACACGCCCGTCAGAATCGCGCCCAGGGTCCCACCGATTCCGTGAACGCCAAAGGCATCTAAAGCGTCGTCGTAGCCGAAGGCCTTCTTTACCTTACTGACCATCAGGTAGCAAATCACTCCTGCCATGAGCCCAATAAAAATCGCGGACATCGGCGTAACGAAACCGGAAGCTGGAGTGATGGCGACCAGCCCGGCAACCGCACCGGAAACCGCGCCGAGCACGCTGGCTTTGCCAACCGTTATTCGCTCGACAACCACCCACCCCAACACCGCCGCGGCGGTAGCGAAGTGAGTCGCGACAAACGCACTCGAAGCCAACGCACCGGCCGAAACGGCGCTGCCCGCGTTGAAGCCAAACCAGCCTACCCAGAGCAAGCACCCGCCGATGACACTAAGTACAACGCTGTGTGGTCTCATGGGCTCCTTCGGATAGCCCTCACGCTTACCTAAATAAAGCGCGCAAATCAGGGCCGAGACGCCCGAAGTAATATGCACTACCGTGCCGCCCGCAAAATCCCAAGCCGGAAACTTTCCCCCAAGTGTTCCGTTCAGAAATCCTCCCTTGCCCCACACCATGTGGGCCATGGGAAAGTAAACCAGGAGCGACCATAGCGTCATAAACAGCAGCATCGCCGAGAACTTCATGCGTTCTGCAAATGCGCCTGAGATCAATGCCGGCGTAATGATTGCAAACATCAGTTGGTAGACCATAAAGGTCTGTTGCGGAATGGTTCCGGCATAGTCGCTGTTAGGGTCCGCGCCCACTCCATGCAGAAAGGCATAACGGAAGTCTCCGATAAACGGCGTGCCCTCCGCGAAGGACAGGCTATATCCAATCAAGGCCCAAAGAATGGAGACGGTCGCCATAAGAATGAAGCTGTGCATCATGGTGCTGAGTACATTCTTCCGGCGGACCAAGCCGCCGTAAAACAAGGCCAGGCCCGGTCCCGTCATCATCAGCACGAGCGCGGCGCTGGTCAGCATCCATGCGTTATCGCCCGCCATTTGTGCACTTTTGGCGGCCTTGCTCAGTTCATCCAACTTCTTTGCGACATCCGGCCCAGCAGTCTGAGCCATCACCAACCCCTCACAAAGGAAGCTGAGGACCATTCCGACCAACCACCGGTTCTTTCCCTTTCTCGTCATCTGTCCTTATTCCCTCTCCTAATCGGTGAAGCATTGCACTTGCAATTGCCAGAAACGTTAGCACCGGGCAAGACTTCGGCCGGCAGGCGTGTGAAGAGAAAGAGTAGCGAGATCTGAGACGCACTTCCAATCAATACTTTCAATGAGGTCGAAAGTTAGATGACGAGTTCCACTTAAGATAGGACTGCTGGCTAACGATCGAGGCTTAGGTAAACACCATCGCATCCCCCTTCGTGAATTGCTTCTTGCGGCAAAGAGGATGCGGCCTTATCTTTGAGCTAATGATTGCCAGATTATTAAAAGCGGGCAAGCCAAAAATTCTCGCTTGGACAGCATTATCTATGCTCCTGGCAACTTTGTTGGATTGGGTGACCGGGGATGCCGCCTCTCTGGCTCCCCTGTATATCATTCCAATGATGCTCGCGGCTCTCGTGTTGAGACCGATTGAGACCGCCATCCTTGCGATCGTATGTTCGTACATCCGATCCTGGTTCGATGTGCCAAGTTCGGCTCTTGATCTAACGGTTCGATTTGTCTTTGCGGCTGTCGCATATTTTGTGTCGAGTCTATTTGTCACTGCTCTGGTGCGCAACCAGGAACAGGCCGTTCGGCACTTCGATCGAATGCAAATCGAGCAGCAGCTCCGGCGCGAAGCGGAAGAACAGTTAAAGGCGCTGGCCGAAAGTAGTCCCGCGGCGATTCTTACGGTAGACGGAGAGGGCAAGGTTTTAGCCGCAAATGAAGCGGCGAACAGGCTGCTGATGATTGCGAATGACAGGACGCTCAAGGGCAGACGTATAGTCGACTATTTTCCATTCCTCGAAGATGCTCTTCGCTTAGATGCAAAACTAATTGGCTTGCGAACTGCCGTTAAATGCCAAGGACATCGCGAGAACGGCGAGATTTTTCTCGCTCAGATGTGGTTTTCCGCGTATTCAGCCCCAGAGGGCAAGCGTTTGGCCGCGATCATTGTGGATTCCTCAGAAGAAATGCGTGATCGCGAAGAGCAGGGTTTGCGGCAGCTCCTGACCTCAAATCAGATTGCGACTGCCGCGGTCGCGCACGAAGTTCGGAACGTTTGCGGAGCGATGGCAATGCTATGCGAAGACCTTCGGCAACGGCACGGGATGGCGCAAGATAAGGCTCTTCGCGGCTTGGAGAGCCTTGTCGGGGGCCTGGAGACGATAGCATCTTTCGAGCTCCATTCTAAAACCCAGGAGGTCGAAGATGTCGCATTAAGAGAAGTGCTGGACGACCTTCGAATCATCGTTGAGCCGGCCTGGCGTGAGATTGAAGGCATCGTGCGATGGCATTTGCCGCCGGAGATTCCGTCTGTTTTGGCCGAGCCATACGGGTTATTGCAGGCGTTTTTGAATTTAGTTCAAAACAGCCACCGAGCTGTTCAGGAGCAGCCTCTGCGGGAATTAGATATTTGTGTCTCATCGCAACAGCAGCACGTGCTGATTGCATTTCACGATTCCGGCCCTGGTGTTGCCTCGCCAGACGATTTGTTTCGACCATTCCAGCCCGGCGCCGCCGGCAGTGGTTTAGGGTTATATGTGTCGCGCTTCCTGGTTCGAAGCTTCGGTGGGGACCTACGCTTCGAGAGACGAACGCAAGGGTCCGGCTTCGTCGTCGAACTGGAAGTGGCGTAAGACGGGATGTCAGAAGTGAGCAAACAGATCAAGACAATAAACCTTCTTCTGTTAGACGATCACGACATGTTCCGCGAGGGACTGGCTCGGACGCTCGAGAGGGAACCGGACTTGAAAGTTATCGCACAATGCGGCTCCTCCGCCGAGGCGCTCACCGCATTGAGCCGGAATGTCCACATGGTCCTGCTGGATGTGGACCTTGGCAACGAGCGCGCGCTGAAGTTTGTGGAAGAGGCCCGTAAAGGACTTTTCGAAGGACAAATCCTGGTGGTTACCGCCGGTATCAGCGGCCAGGAGGCGGTCCGGTTGCTACAGGCTGGAGTGAGCGGAATACTGCACAAGCAGCACTCCAGTCAAATTCTGTGCGAATCGATCCGGAAGCTGGCGGCAGGACAGTCGTGTCTCGAAGACAAATATCTAACATCGCTGATTCGATCGGTTGACCGCACACGTCCGTCCTCAAACCCCAAGCTCACTGACCGTGATCGGGCCTTGTTGAGGCATCTGCTCGAGGGTCTGACGAACCGGGAGATCGGAGACCAGTTAGGGGTTTCCGAAGGCGCAGTCAAAGCGTCGCTTCATGGCCTGTTTGAAAAATTGAATGTCCGGTCACGGACCCAATTAGTCAAGGTGGCTTTGAAACAGTATCAGGATCAATTGTGAGGTTGGCGCTTCAGGTCCTGCCCGGCTGCGGGGCGCGAACTTTTAGAAATTCGAACAATGCCGCGCGAATCACCCCAGACAAGAGGTGATTCGGCTCTTTGGTGATCTTACGTCGGGCCGATTCCTTTATCAGCTCTCTCGTATACATCCGGCGGCAACGTAACCGTCACTTTCCGAAAATCCCCTCGTTCCCCATGAGCGGCATCGACGTGAACGGGTTTTGTCTTGGCCATACTGAATTGATTCTGGTCTTATAGGACGAGTTCGCCGCGATCTCCGTTCCGAATGCGGATTACGTCAGACACATCGGAGACGAAGATTTTACCGTCTCCGATTTTGCCAGTGGCGGCTGCCGAGGTGATTGCCGAAATCGCCGCTTCGAGGAGCGCGGAGCGGACAAACAGTTCAATCTTGACTTTAGGTATAAGGTCAACTTTGTACTCCGCTCCCCGATAGACTTCCTGATGACCTTTCTGACGCCCGTGTCCCCGGACCTCTGTGATTGTCAGACCCTCCGCGCCGATTGCATGCAAAGCGTCCTTGACGGAATCGAGTTTGAAGGGCTGTATGATCGCCTCAATTTTTTTCACGGTGTTCCTTCGCGATTGATTTAGTAGGAACTGGCATGCGGTTCAGCTTTCAAGCCTACGCGCGCCGTGGCCTCGCCCAACACCCTATCTGGCGTGTCCAAAACCATCCCGCTTGGTCGTCCCGCGGAAGAGATCAGGTATTCCGGATAGGCCGAAATTCCGTGCTCGTGCAGATCCAAGCCATAAGCTTCGCCTTCTTTTGAGACTCGCAATACCCCGAAGGCGTTCACGGCGTACATTACAGCCAAGGCGACGACGAAGGTCGAGACCGTGACAATGACACTCCCGATGATTTGTGGCAAGAGAATTGAAAAACCCCCGCCGTAGAAAAGCCCCTTAAGAGGCGCGGAATTGTCGGGCGAAAAAGGACCTGTAGCACCGAATTGGCCGGATGCGAAGAGCCCGAGCGAAAGGGTTCCCCAGATCCCGCAAAACCCATGTACGGGCACGGCGCCGATCGGGTCATCGATGCGCAACCATTCGAGGACCTCGACCCCCATGACCACGATCACGCCGGCAACTCCGCCAAGCATAATGGCCCCGCTAGGGCTCACCCAATAGCAGGGACAGGTAATCGCAACAAGGCCGGCAAGGAAGCCATTGACCGTAAAACTGACGTCCCACTTTTTACTCCAGATGTAGGCGTAGAACATGGCAGTTAGTCCGGCCGCGCATGCAGCAAGAGTAGTGTTTGCGGCCACGCGACCGATACCCACAAAGTCCATTGCGGAAAGGGTGCTCCCGGGATTAAATCCGTACCAGCCGAACCAGAGAAGCAGACCGCCGGAAGCGGCAATGGTCAGGTCGTGCGGCAACATGGGACCGCCCCCGTCGCGTTTAAATTTGCGGCCTAATCGCGGACCGAGAACGATGGCCCCCGCGAGCGCGATAAACCCACCGATAGTGTGGACCACCGTCGACCCGGCGAAATCGTGAAAACCGGTTCCTACGCTCGGAAGGAAGTTCCCGGCGCTTCCCATCGTCGCGAGAAAGCCATCCGGCCCCCACGCCCAGTGACCGATTATTGGATAGATGAATCCTGAAACCGCGATGCTATAGAGCAAGTCGCCAACGAACCCAGTCCGTCCGATCATGGCGCCCGATGTGATGGTGGAGCACGTGTCGGCGAATGCAAATTGGAAGATCCAAAAGGCCAGGAACGCAACGCCGGTGCTCTCATATGTCGCCGGAGCGCCCTGCAGGAAGAACCAGTGCGTGCCGATAAAGCCGTTTCCGTGGCTGAACATGAAGGCGAAGCCGAACGCATAGAAAAGAAGGCCGCAGAGGCACGTATCGACGATGCACTCCATCAGCACGTTTACCGTTTCGCGGGATCTGCAGAAACCGGCCTCAAGCATTGTGAACCCGACTTGCATGCCGAAGACCAGGAACGCCGCTACGAGCGTCCAAACCGTGTTAATCGGGTTTACAATGTCGTTTCCTTTGAGAACCGGATCGGCGGCGAAGACTTTAAAGCCCAATAGATCTGGATTAAATAAATACGTAGCGCCCACCAACATACCCACCCCGATCAGCTTGCCGGCGAGGGCTACCATCCCGTAGCGACGCCATTCAGGACTGGCGACGCGTTTTCGCAAGCGTGCCAATTTGCCGCTCGGCAGTCTGTGTTTCCGGGTGAGCAACCTAGTCGCCGTCAGCAAGACGAACGCAAATAAAGCGATGCTCAGAAACGTCAATAGTAAGGGGCTGTTGCCCATCGAATAACCTCCCAAAGAATTCAGTCGAGCGAACGAATTCGCTGCTGGTGCGATTCTCTATCTCAAAATTCGCGGCCAGCAGAACGGGGCTGGTTGTCGTTACGGGCTTAAATAACCGTTAGTCTATGAGGAAGCCATGGCAGTCGTCTAATTCATTAATTCTATTACGACACGAACCTTTTTGGATGCATGAATCGATCGATAGGCCAAGATAGCCGAACGTTAGAAAAATAGACATTGGTTAGGCACGCGTAAACTTTCGGTTTTTCGGATTTCGGATGTGTACAACCGGAGTGACCGCGTGCTCCTGCGATGCTAACTTGCGGCTATGTAATCCTAACTTTTTTGTGCTTAACGAAGCGGATGCGTGAGCCTTACAACGTAAAAAAGCAAGAGCGGCTAGGCCGCTTCACTGAAAGGCTAATTAGCACTTGCGTTAAGGCAGGCCGAATGAAGGTAGTCTGCATGACCGCGATTCTCGTGTGTCTAGTGGCCCTTCTCGACTGGCTTGTCGGAGACACTGTCTCACTGGCAGCGCTCTACATCATCCCGATGATGCTGGGTGCAATTGTCCTGCGTAGCGGCGAGACTGCGGTTCTCGCTTTGCTTTGCGCCTCACTGCGGGCTCGATTCGACGTCTCAGCATCGCCGAATGAAGCCGCTTTGAGATTTGTTTTTGCCTTTCTTGCCTTTTTCTGCTCGGCGCTGTTCGTAATGGCTTTGGTTCACAATCGTCAACTCGCCATGGAACATATCCGGGATATCGAGCACGAACAGACGCTGCGGCGGGAAGCGGAGCAGCAGTTGGAAACCCTAGTAGAGAGCAGCCCGGCGGCCATTCTTACTCTGAATGCGGAAGGGGTTGTTCTTGCTGCAAATAACGCGGCCAACGGGCTGTTCGCAACTGGGGTTAAGGGGGATTTGCGAGGGCAGCAGATCAGCGGCTACCTGCCCGTTCTCTCTGACGCATTGCGTTTTCCTAAAGGGGCTGGTGATTTTCGGACGGCAGCTCAATGCCAAGGCCGGAGAGACACTGGGGAAATCTTCCTGGCTAATACCTGGTTCTCCTCGTACACGACTGCCAAAGGAGTTCATTTGGCCGCGATTATTGTGGATGCTTCCGAAGAAATGCGCGACAGAGAGGAGCAAAATCTGATCGAGTTGTTAACCTACAATCGCATTGCAGTCACGGCGATTTCCCACGAGGTGCGCAATGTCTGTGGCGCCATCTCATTGCTTTCCACAAATCTTAAAAATCGCCAGCAATTCGCGGGTGACGCAGACTTCCAGACAATGATCGGGTTGATAGCGGGGCTCGAAAAGATCGCGTCATTCCAGCTGCATTCTCAATCGCAAAAAACTCTGGAGAGTGTGCCGCTGCAGGATATTCTGGACAGCCTGCGGATCATTGTCGACCCTGAGTGGCGCGAGATCGGCGGCTTAATACAGTGGCCCGCGCTGGCGGCTCTGCCGCATGTATTGGCGGATCCGCACGGCCTCTTGCAGGCACTGCTTAATCTCGTTCAGAACAGCCGGCGAGCCGTTCAGTTACGCTCGATACGAGAGTTGAACATTACCGTTTCTGCCGCGCAGGAGAGAGTTATCGTTCGTCTGAAAGATAGTGGTCCAGGCATTTCCTCTCCCGAACTGCTCTTTCAGCCGTTCCATTCCGGTGCGGACGGGACCGGCCTGGGTCTCTATATTTCACGCGCGCTCGTGCGAAGTTATGGGGGCGATCTGCGTTTGGAGAACAGTGAAGCCGGTTCTTTCGCCATTGAGTTGCAAATCGCTGGCTGAACCAATGGAAGTTACATCTGTCTAAAGAGATCAAACTCTTCATAGTAGATGATCACGCCATGTTTCGTGAAGGATTGGCCCGCTTGTTCGAAAATGAGCCATCAATCGCCATTGTCGGGCAGAGCGGCTTGGCATCGGAAGCACTCACAGCGCTGAAGAAAACAGGGGCAACGATGGTCATTCTCGATGTGGATCTCGGGTCGGAGAGAGCGCTGGACTTCGTTCTAGAGGCAAAGAAAAAAAGTTTCACCGGACAGATTCTTGTGGTAACCGCTGGCGTAACAGGTCCTGAAGCGGTGCAACTGATACAGGCTGGCGTTGCGGGTATTCTCCACAAACAACACTCGTCCGAGACCTTACGAGACGCGGTGCGCCAGGTTGCCGAGGGAGGCGTGTTCCTCGAGAAGGACTACCTAGGATCGCTTTTCCTTTCAGTGGACCGTACCCGAAGCCACGCTAAGCCCCAACTCGGCGAACGCGAGAGGGACCTGATTCGATACCTATTTCAGGGAATGACAAACAAAGAAATTGGTTCGAAACTCGAAATTTCAGAGGGCGCGGTAAAGGCATCACTGCATCAGCTGTTTGAAAAGACCGGCGTCCGAACTCGAGCTCAGCTCGTAAAGGTGGCACTCGAACAGTACAGGGATCAGTTATAGAGGTCCGACCTGCGGCCTAGCCGCCCCAAGTTTATCGTGCGGCTAGCAGGGCGCGCAAATGACGGGCCCTTTCGGGTGAGCGCAACTGGCGCAAAGCTTTAGCTTCGATCTGGCGGATACGCTCGCGGGTGACATCGAACTCCTGCCCGATTTCTTCGAGCGTGTGCTCGCGTTCGCAGCCGATCCCGAAACGAAGCCGGATCACTTTCTCTTCCTTCGGAGATAGCGTCTTGAGAATGTTCGCCGTTTCATCCCGGACGTTCGAATCGATTACGGCATCTACCGGCGAACCCACCCAGCGGTCTTCAATCAGATCGCCTAGAGCAGATTCACCGTCACGGCCGACCGGAGTTTCGAGTGACACAGGATCCCGCGAGATCGTTTTAAGCTTCTGAACCTTTTCTACCGGTATGTCCATCCGGCGGCTGATTTCCTCGTTGGTCGGGACGCGGCCCAACTCCTTCTCAAGCTCACGCGTAGCCCGGAGGAATTTGTTCATGCTCTCGTTCATGTGAACGGGAATGCGGATGGTCCGTGACTGATCAGCGATGGCGCGGGTGATCGCCTGGCGGATCCACCAAGTGGCGTAAGTGGAAAACTTGTAGCCGCGTCGGTATTCGAATTTATCGGCAGCGCGCATCAGACCGATATTGCCCTCCTGAATGAGGTCGAGCAGATGCAGTCCGCGGTTGACATACTTCTTGGCGACTGAGACCACCAGCCGGAGGTTGGCCTCAACCAGATCCTTCTTCGCGCGCTCGGCTTCCACTTCGCCATGCCGGATAACGGAGAGGCTCTGCCTGAGGTCAATCAGAGCGGCCCCGGCTTCTCCTTCTTTCTTTTTGAGGTCGCGTTTCAGCTCTTTGACACGCAGCTGGGCCGAAGCCGAAGTACGGCCTTCGAGTTTGTGAACCTCAACGTCGAGGCCGGCCATTTCATCGGCTGTGGCTTCGATCGATCTAACAAATTCCTTCCAGCGAGCCAGATTGAAAGGAATGGTTCGTAACGCCCGGGACAGCTCCACCTTTGAGCGGGCAATCTTTCCCGCCCACTTTTTCCGAAGCTTCTTGTTTACCGACGGGACGGTCGCATGCTTTTCGATCGACTGTTGCAGCTTCTTGTCGGCTGCCAAATAGGCAAAGAACAGCTCACCGATCTCACTTCGCCGCTTAAGGTCAGCAGGACTGCCCTCCTCGATGTCGGAGGGCCCAAAATCCACGTAGCTGTCGACATCCTCCGAACCTTTGCGGATCAGCTCGCCAAATTCATACACCACGCCCTGGATCAACGGAGAACGGCTAATGGCCTTCTGCATGCGCAGCTTGCCCCGCTCCATCTTGCGTGCCAGGTTGACTTCACCTTCGCGTGTCAGCAGCGGCACCGAACCCATCTCCCGCAGGTAAACGCGGACCGGATCGTCGGTATAGATCGACTCCTCAACCTGCTGAGCGCCGTGGAACTCTTCATCCTGGACTTCTTCCGGATGAAAAAAGTTCGCGTCTTCATCAAACGGAAGCCCAAGTGGCTCGTGTCCCTCAGCTAAATACTGATCTTCAAATTGATCCACTTACTTAATCACCTCTGCTAGCAACCACAAACCCCTTTTCTGATATCAACAGCCTGTCGTTTTTGTTAAGTCCCTTACAAATCTCGGCTGGAGCAACTACGTAAATGCCCAAGTCCCATCGGCGGGAAAGTAGGGATCACAACCTGGGCACGGCAGGATACGAGTGTTAAAAGTGTGTCGATTGTGCGCAATGATTGTACCCGATTCCGAGTGAAAAGTTAAGGCTATATTAGGAAGATGTCCGCCAAAGTGATTGGTTACGAAGAAACTTCCAGGGCGAAACATTCCGACTTGCCTCCGGCATACCCTAATAGCCGAGCTCTGCTTACATTAGACTTTGCGATGAAGCATTACGTTTTTTAACTCGCCAAAAAATTCTTCTATATCCTGAAAATCGCGGTATACGGAAGCAAAACGGACATAGGCTATCTTATCGAGAGACCGAAGTCTATCCATCAGACGCTCGCCGATAATAGTGG
>CAVWRP010000009.1:0-518651 GCA_963757345.1 Terriglobia bacterium
GCACCTACGGTTGGATGACCTGCAAAGGCCATCTCGCGAGTTGGTGTAAAAATCCGAAGAGACGCGACGCAGCTCTTCAGAGTGGCAGGAGCGATAAACACGGTCTCGGAGAGATTCATTTCCCGGGCGATCCGCTGCATCGTCATATCGTCGAGGCCTTCCGATTGCGGAAACACGGCGAGCGGATTTCCTTCAGCGGAACAAGCGTAAAGACATCGACAACCCGATAGCGATACGAGCGTTTGCTTGGCATAGATTTGGCCTGTCTGAAGCGCGCGTCTCAGGCAACCAAAACGGCAGATTCGGTGGCTTCTTCGGCTACGTTACGCGCGTTGCTCGTTTTCAGGAATGACCGAAGCACTTCGGCGACACTCCAACCCTGGCAGCAGCAGCCGCGCGGAGTGTAGGGCGGTTCCGCATCAAAGATCTCGCTGATGGATCCAACGCAGGCAGAGCGTAGATGATCGCGGAATCCGTCGAGGAAACCGCGCGCAGTCGTCACGTCGCCCGGATGAACCCGCAACCACGCATCAATGAACGGTCCAATGAGCCAGGCCCAGACGGTGCCCTGAGGTATGCCGCGTCGCGTGCTCTGAGATCACCGTCGTACGTAGGCTTATAGTCGCGTTCGCCGGGTGCGAGAGAGCGTAATCCAACCGGTGTCAGGAGGCGCTGTGTAGCGACGTCCAGTACTGACGCCCAACGCGATTCGTCTAGTACAGGGTAATCGAGGGAGATGGCGAACAACTGATTCGGCCGGCAGTGAGTATCGTTTTTGCCGTTTTCGGAATCCACAACATCGTAGAGATATTTCCCTTTCGCGTACCAGAACCGTTCGTTGAATGACTGGCGCGCCTTCGCAGCGTGCTGCGCAATCCCTTCCGCTTCCTCTTCGCGATGGACTTGGCTCAGCCATTTTTCGAGAAGACGTAGCGCGTTGTACCAAAGAGCATTAATCTCGACAGCCTTGCCACGCCTGGGAGTAACGACCCAGTCATCTACCTTGGCATCCATCCACGTGAGCTGGTAGCCGGGGGCGCCCTGCACCAGCAGGCCGTCGGCAGGATCGACGTGAATGTTGAAACGCGTGCCGCGGAGATGGTGGCCAACGATGTTAAGCAGCTTGGGAACGAGCTGCCGGAGCAGATGATGATCGTGAGTCTGCTCATAGTAGCGGTTCACGGCGTGGAAGAACCAAAGTGTTGCGTCAGCCGTGTGATACAGGCCGCTGGTTTTACCCTCCGGGAACATATTGGGAATGAGCCCATCCCGAATGTAATGCGCGAAGGTGCGAAGAATATAGCTGGCTTCGACATGGCGCCCAGTCGAAAGCGTAAGACCTTCGAGACAGATCATGGTATCCCGACCCCAATCGGTGAACCAGTGATAGCCGGCAATGATCGATCGGATCTCGTCTCCCGCGGCGCGGCTCGTACGGTGTCTTCCTGCCTGCCGACAGGCCTGAAAAGAAATTGATCCGCAGCCCAGACCAGTTCGCGCGACAATTCGTCGGAAGTCGCCAGTTGAGCTTCGAGCAGGAGACGGCCTTTGCGTTCGTGTTCAGCGTCCCAGGCTTGCCGCGGGCTCAAAGTCGACATGACCTCCCAGCTCTCGGTCGAAGCGACGATCGTCGCATCATGCGCGACATCGATTTTTATGGTCCAGTAGCCTGGGCTCCAGAGATCGCCCTCCCAGGTGTAGCCGCGGCTGTGTTCGACCTCGTACATGACGTCGTGGATTTCGTGCGGGTCAACCGTGACAGCACCCGCTGAGCCTATGAGTTTGATGCGCAGCGGCGGAATATCCTGCGAAGACTTGAGTTCGTAGTTGTGATCCCGAACGGTAAAGGTGTAGGATTCGATCGGTGTGTTGACCGGAGCTTCATGGGGGCGCATGCTTACCGCCGCACGAAGCTGCAGCTTGAGCGCAGGTCCGGAGACCACGCGGTAATTCACATAAGTAGTGTTCTGGGTATACGGTAAGCAGACGCGCTTTTCCAATGTGGTGCCGTTGACATGGAAAGTCCAAATCGGCATTCCTGCGTCGAGGCGGAAGTTTGTCAGGTATTGCGGGTTATCCGGGTACTCGCCGGCCTCTGTGTCTAAGCCGTTCAAGGGAATGACACGGCCGTCGGCCCCCACGATTAGTTCCAGAATGTCGTTGAGCATCATCGTGCGACCAAATGGCGCCGGCAGTGCGGCGATCAGATAACCATGAAATACGCGGGTGAGCGTGCCGGATATCGTTCCCGAGGCGTACCCCCCCAGGCCATTGGTAACGAGCCACTCGGTCTCAAGCAACTGACCGCGTTCTTCGTCGGTTAAAGGTGTGTCGGGAGTGTGTGTAAATAAATTGTTCATTCGAGAAGCAAGTCGCGATGAGGATTATGCGTCCAAACTCACTGGATGCAGGACCACTGCGGCGCGGCCCGGTATTTTCCAATTTTCGTTCGAATCGAGGGGGGCAGTGCCTGCGCCGCCATATTTCGGGTCTTCCGAAGACCACAGTTCGGCCCAACGCATGCCCGAATTAGGCGCGAGCAGGGGCTCGGGAGCTGGATCAAATTCGAGGTCGACATTCAGATTGACGATCAAGAGACGGTCATTTTCAAACCCAGGTGAAAAGTATCGCAAAACGAAAGCCGAATGGGACAGGACGGCACCATCAATACCGTCTTTTGCCTGTTGGCGGAAGATCGGGTCCTTTTTGCGGAGCTGCAAAAGGTCACGGTGCAGTGAGTAGCTCTCCTGATGTTTTTCAATCTCGGAATGATCGAGTTTCGAGAGCCTGAAGGTTTCCTCCGTGCACGGGTCAACAAGGCGCTCTTTCATTTGGGCTGTTCGGAGCGAACGCCATTGGTCGAGAAACTCGATGCGGCCAAGCCGAATCATTTTAGCGAGGTCCGACTTGTGATCAGCGAAGTAGAAAAAAGAGCTGGAAGAAGCGAATTCCTGTCCTTGAAAGAGCATGGGCGTACCGGGAGCAAGAAGTGTAAGTGCAGTCAGGGCGCGCAAAAGGCCGGGAGAACTGAGTGCGGACACGCGCAGACCTGTGGCAGAGTTTGCGACCTGGTCGTGATTTTGTATGAAGTTGACCATGGCCCGGCGAGGCGACTGAAGGCTTAGAGTACCGCGCCTTTTCTTCTGCCAACGATACCATTGTCCCTGGTACAAGTAACCATACTTGATGGCGGAAACGAACTCCTGAGGGCGACCACCGTAATCGGAGTAATAGGCATCCGTTTTACCAGTCAGAGCGACCATCGCGGTGTGGTGAAAGTCGTCATTCCACAAAGCGTCGAGACCGAAACCACCCTCTTCGGGAGACTTGATCAGCAGGATGTTTTGGGGCTCGTTCTCTCCTATGATCACGATCGAGCGAGGCGCTGCCGCGCTGCGAGCACTCGTGACAATCTCTGCGATGATGTGGGATTTGGAAGCATCGTGGATGTCCTGGGTGGCATCGAGTCGCAGGCCGTCGAGGTGGAACTCGCGAATCCAGTAGGCGGCATTTTCAAGGAAGAAGGAGCGGACCGGGCCGCTGCAGTCACCATCAAAGTTGATGGCGTCCCCCCAATCCGTAGTGTGCTTTGCGTTGAGGTAACCAGACGAGTACTTGGGCAGGTAATTACCGTCGGGCCCGAGGTGATTGTAGACCACGTCCAGAATCACGGCAATGCCAATAGCATGAGCCTGGTCGACAAATTGGCGCATCTCGTCCGGAGTGCCATAAATCGAGGCGGGAGCATAAGGTTGAACACCGTCATAGCCCCAGCCAAATCCTCCGGGGAAATCGGCGACCGGCATTACTTCAATCAGAGTTACACCCGTTTCGTGAAGGTAAGGCAGCCTTTTGGCCGCCGCACTCCAGGTGCCCTCTTCCGTAAAGGTTCCGACGTGTAGCTCATAAATGACTTGACCGGCCAGTTCTATGCCCGGCCAAGTGCCATCGGACCATGAGAAGGCGGTCGAATCGACGACTTCGGAAAAGCCATGCGGGCCCGCAGGCTGATACCGGGACGCGGGATCGGGCCACGGCTCCTGATCGCCCATTTGATATTTGTACCTGGCACCGGCCTCTATGCCGGGCGCAAAGGCGGAGAAATAACCGTTTCTTCCGGCAATAAGCGGGACAGGTTTCCTGGAGCCTTCAAATACCACGTGAGCGGACGAGTGATCGGGAGCCCACACGCAAAAATGCGTCCCACGCTTTTCAGGCTGTGGCTCGGCGCCGACTTTGAGGGTCCGGCGAAAAACACCGGCGGACTTGCCGGCACGGCTTTGTGGTTTGGATTTGGGCATTCAGCTTAAATAGCGGGCTTAGGAAATAGACACTAGAAGCTTGGCTTATTTCTATGTTAGAAAGGTTCCCGCCCGGTGACTAGAGGATAGCCCGGATCGAATGCACGCGAACTGCTGTGCATTAGCAAAAAAAGCTGCTCTAAAGTCCAAGTCGCTCTTTCAAGGTTCGAACCCTATCGCGTGCCACGGTAAGTTCGGTGTCCTTGCCGTCATTGAGGCAAAGCATCATGCGGTCTGAGAACCAGCTATACAGCTCGCGCACGTAGTCAAGATTGGCGATGGTGGCACGGTGGATACGGACAAAGCGTGCGGGATCGAGCATGTCCTCGAGTTCGGTAATCGTGTAGTCCACAACGAAATCCTTTTTCTGGGTGGCCGCGTAAGTCAGTTTGTCATTTGCGTAGAAGTGAGTCACGCGGGCGACCTCGACAAACTCAATCCGATCGCCGAGCCTGGAAGGAAGACGGGCCGGAAAGGAACGCTTCTGAGGAAGGGCGGTCGCGATATGTTCGAGCAACTTTTCCAGTTTCGGGCGGGGTTCGAGACCCTCGCGAATTCGATCCAGCTTCGAAAGAGCACGATCGAGCTTCTTTTCGTCGATGGGCTTGAGCAGATAGTCGATTGAATTTACTTCGAATGCTTGAAGAGCGTACTGCGAATAGGCGGTTGTGAACACGACGAGAGGCTGGGGCTCGATGCGGGCAAGCATCTGGAAGCCCGACAGATCAGGCATTTCAATGTCGCTGAAGAGAACATCGTACCGCGCAGTCCGTATTTGCTCGATGGCTGCCAGCGGATCACTGCTTGCGCCGACTACATCGACACGTTCTGTTCGTTCGAGAAGGCGAGTGAGGCGTCGGAGAGCAAGAGGTTCATCATCGACCAGAAAGGCTCGGATGAGATTCATGCCGGTAAGAGCACAGCGGTCGGAACCAAATGCGGGAAATCAATTGCAACAACCGTTTGACCGCCGGAGCTGACTATCTCGAGTCTTGCGGATTCCCCGAAAAGAGCGTGCAAGCGCTCCTGTAAATTGTCGAGCCCATGGCCCGCAGGAAGTTCCTGGTTCGCAAAGCCAGGACCATCGTCTTCCACTTCCAGGCGCAGACGACCGCCGCACTCGCGAGATTGAACGGTGATGCTCGCGCCGCGGCCTCGCGGGCCGACAGCGTACTTGATGCTGTTCTCGACGAGCGTTTGGATCGAGAGCGGGGGCACCGGAGTTTCTCCGAGCGCCTCAGGGACGTGAATGGAATAGCGGAGCCGGGGACCAAAGCGGGCTTTCTCAATCTCGAGGTAATCCTCGACCACCTGGAGTTCTCTCGAAAGGGGGACAAGACCTCCGGGGGCGACGTCGAGCGAAAAGCGAAGCAGTTCAGCAAGCTGGGTGAGAATCCTTTCTGCGCGCAACGGGTCTTCGTGAATGAGCGATGAAACCGAGTTAATCGTGTTGAAAAGGAAATGCGGGTGAATGCGTGCTTAAAGAGAAGAGAGCCGGGCTTCCATAGCAAGCTTGAGCGCTCGCTCATGTTCGAGCTCCTTGGACTGAAGCTGCATGGCGGTGTTCTTGAGGCGCGCCTGCTGCGCTTCATAGAGAGAGATGAACGAGGTGGCAATGGCGGAAAGAATGAGCGAGATACCAAGCGAGCTGCGAAATTCCTGCCAGTAATCGTATTGCGGCCCGGTAAGTGAGCGAAGGACTAATCCGGCCAGCAGGCAACCCATGAGATTCGCAAGCAACACAACGATGCCGCGAATACTCGAACGCGCGAGTGGAGACCGGCGAAGCGTCCGTGTCCAAACGACCGGCAGTGTAAGACAAATCGGAATTCCAATCAGATTGGAATAGACGACAGCGTAAAAGAACTGGTGGAGCAGAAAACCAAACGTTGTTTGAGGGTCAAAGAAGCTTTGAAACAGGGGTACCAGGAAGGCGATAACGGCATCGAGCACCAGCACCCGGCATAGCCATTTCAAAATCGACTTACGCAAGAAGCACCAGCTTCCAGGGTAGTGCGAATCTCAGCGGGAAGCGCCATCAGGCGACGAAAGGCTTGTTTCCGCCGACGGGAGGCGGTGGAACTTTCGCCCGAAGAAATCCGCCGTGGCAGCGTACGCCTCAACCCAATGGCGGTGCAACAGAAAATCGTGAATCTCGTTGGGGAAGACGAGTTCTTCCATCGGCACGTTGCGTTTGCGTAGCGCTTCGACAAGCATCACCGTTTGACTGAAGTCGACATTGCGGTCGTCATCGCCATGAATGAGAAGGACGGGTGAGCGCCAGGTGTCGACCGACGCCATGGGCGAAGACTCGAATGCGATGCGCGCCGCTTCCTGGCGAGCCGTCACTTCCTTGGGATCGCCACTCAGTGCACCGCCGGAGAGCGAACCTCTGAGGCTGCTCCAATCGTGAACGCCGTGAAAATCAACGCCCGCGGCAAACAGATCCGACGCACGTGCGAGAGCCATCGCAGTGAGATAGCCGCCATAGGAGCCGCCCCAGACGCCGATCTGAGCTGGATCAACGTCCGGTCTCGATTTCATGAAAAGCCCTGCGCCGATAACATCCCGAAACTCTGTGCCGCCGCGAGCGCCATAGTCGATCGCCTCCCGGAAATTCAGGCCGTAGCCGATGCCGCTGCGGTAATTGACAGAAAGAACGACGTAACCTTGGCTGGCGAGGTACTGATTCAGAGCGTAGGCATTCGAGTAGTAATACATGTAGTGGAACCCGAGCAGCATCTGACGCCGCGAACCGCCATGGAAGAAGATGAGAGCCGGATGGCGTCCCGTGCTAATTGGCGGACGGAATAGCTGTCCATGGATTACCAGGCCGTCCGCTGCCGTAATGAGAACAGGTTCCGGCCTGACGAGCGATTTAGACGGAAAATCTGCTGGGGCCGCCGGACCGAGGTCGTGGGCCTCGCCGCTGGCCAGACGGACTGCGACGTGCGACTTCTGATTGTAAGAAGACGTCAGGAAGGAAGTTGCGCTCCCATCGGAGGCGGGTTGCGGCGACCATTCGATCCGTTCACCTTCGGTAAGCGGCTTCGTTTTTACACTTCCATCGGCCGGAACTTCGGCGATATGACGGCGATCAGTGTCCCCGATGTTGGTTGAATAGTAAACGGTCTTGCGGTCCGCAGAAGCGGCAGTGTGCTCGACTTCGCCCTTGCCTGGTGTGAGCTCGGAAGGAGCACCCCCGGAAATGGACAGGCTGTAGAGATGGTTCCAGCCAGTTCTCTCCCAGGGAAAGACCAGGCGCTCTGACGCCGACCAGAGGAGCTGTTGTGTGGCGTCGAGCTCGTGAAACAGACTCCCCACTCCTTTCTCGGCACGGAAGATTTCACGACCGACTCCGGTGCGGGCGTCGGCAACACGAATAGACCAGGGAGGGCCCTCGCGTTGTGCAGAGAAGAAGGCCGGGTGCGTGGAAGCGGGAATACGAAGGAAAGCGATATGCGTGCTGTCGGGGGACCAGGCGGGTTCGGAGTCGCGATCCGCGCTCGCATCAAGATAAGTGAGCGATTTCGAGTCGAAATGGTAGACGGCGACCAGGCGATGACCTTGGCGGTCGCTCACGAATGCAAAGGCATGTCCATCCGGGGACCAGCGGAGATCGGCCTGCTTTCCCTTCTGTTCAACAAGGGCGGTGGCTTGCGGCTTGTCTGATTTCAGTTGACTGGTTGGAAGCGAAAAAATCTGATCTTCGCGAAGAAAAACCGCGACATCGCCTTTGGGAGAGATCTGCGGTGCACGACCCGCAAAAAGCTTGACCGGCGGAGAACCGAAGAAATCCACACGCCAAATGGATTGGTCTGGTTTCTGCAGCGTAAGGGCTGGATTGGGATTCTCACCCCCGTTTTCGAAATCTCCACCGCGTGTGAAGAGCAAATAAGAACCGTCAGGGGCCCAGGCGAGATCGGCGATCTCCTGACCGTCATCCTGATCGAATGACGTGATTTTGTGAGCTGTGAAATCGGGCGCTGACGCCGTCCATACATTGCGGTGTCCTTGTTCGTTTTCTATCCATGCAAAACGGGCTCCCACGGGCGCCGAGGTAAGCGCGGAGGCGAACGGCGCACTCATCACCTGCTCGATCGTGAAGGTGGCCGCCGCAGCAACCGGGCAAAGAGCAAACGAGAGCAGACATGTCGTCAGGAGCTTGACAGCGATGAATTTCGTTTTCATGGGGCACTGATGTTTCAGTCTATAAGGGCAACGGATTCTTCCTTTCCCATTTTCCAAAGAAGCAAACCTAGAAAGGCCATCGAGAGAATGAGAAGCAGCAGATCGGGATAAACAACGATTCCTTGCCCGAGCACGCCCGGCGCGGGAACACCCTGGGAGTAGACGACATAAACGACGAAATTCAGCACGCTTTGAAGGATGATCGCAATTTTTGCCGTCCGTGGTGAGACATTCCATATCGCGAGGACAGACGCGGCGATTGCAAGCAGGCCACAGACGTATGAGCCTTGGTGAATTGTAGCGGCATCGGGATTGAACATCAGCACGCTCCAAATCACAAGAGTGCAGCCAACGTATAACCAGATCAGGGTCGCCGCGCGCCAAAGTGGAGTGCGGCGTGGCTTCCACAACCCGCCGAGCAGAAAATAAGGTCCAAGCAAGAAGACTCCAAGCGAAGGAAAGAAGCTGAAGAATTGCAGAGAACGAATCGTGCTCGTGGCCGGGGCCGCTGTGGTGGAGCGATGGACGAGGTCGTGGGCTGACTGCTGAAGAAAGTGCGACCAGCTCGAATACCATTCGCCCTGTCGATCAAAGACGAGACTAAAGTTCGATCTGCGAACCTGAAGGATCTGTTGCAGGCTTAGAGACCGGTATGCCTCGACGAGTGCCGTGCCCATGGGGCGGGCATCAGGTTTTTGGATTCCGGCAAGATGCATTTTGAGAAGACGGTCCCCAGGCGGCTCGTAGAGCTTCTGATAGAGGATCCACGGCGCATATAGCGTAGAGAAAATGAGCGCCATAGAAAGCAGGGGTTTGGGGCGCAATCGATGAAGAACGAGCAGAATGGGAGCAAGGCCGAGCGCGGCGAAAGCGCTGCCTCCGTGTGCCAGGAAACCAAAAGCAAGTAAGGCTCCGGCAAAGCAAGCGATCATTTTGCGGTCGCGAAAAAGCCTGGAAAATCGAGGGCTCAAGACCAGCGTTACACCGCAGATTGTAAACGCGGCGGCAAGTAGTTTGGGCCATACGAAAAACGTGTTCACGAGAACAAAGCCGGCGAAGAGGACACTTGCAATCAGCCACGCATTGATGTGTCTGGCAATGGCAAAGGACTCGACGAAACACCACAGGGCGGGCGCCCAGAGGCTTTGCAACAGCACCGATATCAGGAGATAGCCGGTGATTCGGGGGCTGATCACAAAAGGATATTCCAGCAGGACGAGGCCGGTTTGAAGAGGAGGCCGATCGCTCGAAAGCCAATCGGCGATTAGCGGCCTGGGCACATGACCGTCGCGGATGCCTTCTGCGAACAAGTAAGGAATAACATTGTCAGTCGGCAATAAATGAGAGAAGCGCGAATTGGTGGCGCGCAGAGGATCGTCAAGGCCGCCGTAGAAAAACCCTGCAGACAGAACAACTAGAGCAACGGCGAGAGTAAGCAGCCAAGGCCGCAAGACAAGCGACAGGACTCGTCGTTGCCCGGTCATCAAACGGCGGCTTGTAAGGACAAGAAGAATCCCGGCCGCCAGGTGGATTAGAAAGCTGAAAGCGTGGCCCACGCGAGGCGAGAAGAACCAAAGCCAGAACGCAATATATCCGGCAGAGGCGAGGGCTGCCATTCCCAGGAACGTGAGCAGGCAAGTGTTGGAGATTCCCAGCCGAATGGCAATGGCACACGCTGCCAGGAACAAGATCGAGAAAAGAGCAAAATATTCGAGGGTACGGAGCAGGAGTTTAACCGTGTCCGAGGTGCCTGTGCCATTTGGATACGGGACAGGCTGACTGAACCCTAGCCATCCGGTGGTGCCGGAGCCGGTGGCTGTGGCTTCAATTCGCACGAGTTGACCGCGCCACGAAGCCGGGACGACAAAATCGATCCGGTTCCAATTTCCACCGGGGCCCTGCACGGGATCTATAGACCGGGATTCCGATGTCGCCTGATTCTTCAAGAGAAGTTTTAGACGGCTGCGATCGATCAGGCCGGTGAGGTAGAGCGATAGAAGTCGCGGCGCCCGAAAGCTCTGTGTAGCAGCGGTGGCCGGTGTGACAGGATTCGCGTTCCCGCAAAGAGAGATCCAGCCAGCTACTCCAGCCGGAAGGCCGGGAGGCCATCGCGAGGAGTCGTGTATGCAAAAGCCGTTATTGGAATCAAGGTGCAATGGCGCCACAGTTTGGGCAGCCATTGGCGCAATAAAGACCGCTAGCTGGAGAACAAACGAACGTAAGAGCAGCAGTCAGCCTCCGGGATCAGGTCTACACATAGCAAAAGGGCCAAGCGGCGAACCGCTTGGCCCTTTTTTGCTACTAACGCTTCGTACTACTTCGGACAGCCGAGCTTCTTGACCTCGTCTTCAGGCAGAGGCTTCGGATTCTTGATAGCAGGAGGCAGGCTCGTGCTGTTGTGAGGCACGAGGTAGACTTCCACGCGACGATTCTTGTCGGCATCGGTCACCTGAGAGCCCTTGCGTTCCTTGGTGTTCGAGGTTCCGCACTGGCCCGGTCTGGTTTCCGAGGTCTGGTCAGTGCCAACCCAATCTACCTTGATGCGGGACGGATCGACCGTAGCGCAGGTAGCCGTGTCGCCGCTCAGGACTGCAGCCGCGTTCAGCACGCGCTGTTGATCCAGATCGTTCGCCGGTGGCGCCTTGCGTCCCTTACGGGCGCCAGGAGCCTTCTCGGCTTCATCTGTGTCGCGATGGCCGACGAGTATTATGTCGTAGTCGCCGCTGGCAACCTTGGGTGCAGCGTCATCGATCAGGAGACGCTTGCCGCAGTTGTTAACGCGGGCGTTGTTCTTGGCGAAGATCACGTCATCAAGTCGGACGAACTGCGCTGGGCAGTTGACCGTGATGGTGGTGGTCTGTGTTGCCGTCTGACCTTGCTGATCGGTAACCGTAAGCGTTGCGGTCACGGTCTTGGTCTGGGCTTGTGCGCCGCCCTCAAAGTTGAGGCTGGAGGCGTCAAAAGTGGCGTTCGGGCTGCTGTCGTTGGTGATGCTGCCCTCACTGGTCGTCCACTTGTAGGTCAGGTTGCCGCCGCAAGCAGCCGCGGTGGCCGTTGCAGTCAGGTTGGCAGTATGCGTGCCATTCTTATCGGCTGCGCAAGAAAGTGTCGTCGGATCAGCAGTTACTGCGCTGATGGTCGGTGCACCCGCAGTGATCGTGATCGTCGTGGTTCCGCTCACAGGAGCCGGAGGTGGCGGAGCCGGCGGCAGGATCCAGCAACGAACCGGGAACTTCTTGGGCCGTTCCAGCGGAGGTGGCGGGGGCGTGATATCTGTTACCGTCACTTGAATATTGGATGTGCCCGTACCGGTTGGAGTAAAGCTGAAATCGGGGCTGTCGTCGCCCTGAGCCGTGCCGTTCACGGTCCAGGCGTACTTCAGCTTACGACTACCAACATCCGCCAGCGCGGCATGCAGCGCAACAGCCTTACCCGGGCAGATGGTGCCTTCTGCGCCCGAGATAGTCGGGGTTGGGAGCGGCGGCGGCGGAGCAGGAGCCGCTGGCATCTCAGGACACTTGGTTTGACCGGCGTAGAAGACTAAACCGACCGTTCCCTGGAAGCCATTGATCTTGTCATGAGCGGGGATATAGACTCCGCCGTTCGGATAGTTCGGCAGGCCATAGGTTGGGTTCCGTGACCAGAAACCGCGAGCATCAAGGCGAAGGCCCACATGGTCACTAAGGTGGAACTTAACGCCACCACCATAGTTCAAACCTACCTGCAGATTATTGTTCAGGCCGCCTGTACCATACAAAGCTTGCGTAGTTGGCAGTTTTGCATAAGTTATTGCGTCGTTAGTCGGCGAAAAGAGAATCCCGTTGACACCAACCGTCAAATACGGCTGAACCCTGGAGCCGCGCGGCTTGAGATTAATAATCGGGTTCAAACCAAAAATGTAATTGCGCGAACCGAAGCTGTATGTTGGCAGCGGAGCCGTCGTGCCCGGATAGAAGCCACTAGATTGACGGAACGAGACGTTCGCCACATCGTATTCGGCCCAAAGCTCAATACCGAGATACGCAGAAGGATTGTATGCCAGGCGAAGACCGAACGTGCCGCCATTCACCAGCTTTGTTGTCAAACCACGCTGGACTTGGCCCCAGGTGCTTACGCCACCGAAAGGATCGATTTCAATCAAGTCGGGGTGCTCATCGAGAGTACCACCCGAGAAAACTTTCTTGACTGGATTAGTTGTGGTCGAAGGCGCCTGGCCCGCGGCGTTTTGCGCCGTGCTGGCCGCGTCCTGAGCGAAGGCGGCAGTACCTAGGTACATAGCAGCGCATATCGCTATAAAACTTGTCGGCTTAAAGCTGAGCCGAGACGTCATCCTGCTCCTCCAAAAACGAGAATATAACCCACCAGAATAGATCCAGTTTACTAGGTTCACATAGTGCCTAGAACTGTTTCATGTGTTAACAAGAATTAATCCTAGCAAAGAGAACACTTTAAGTGCTATTGCCGAGGATAAAAGGGAAGCGATCATTTGGGGCACCCCAGGGCCTTTACATCTGCTTCCGGTATCGGTTTTGCGTTCTTAACGGCCGGCGGCATCGCCTGGCTGTTCTTGGGAACGAGGTAAACTTCGACGCGACGGTCCTTGTCGGCTTCCGTCACCGAGGAACCACGCCGCTCCTTAGTTGGGGGCAGGTTAGAGGTTCCGCAAAGTCCGGGGTCCGGAGTCGAAGTGGAATCGGTTCCGACCCAATCAATCTTCACTTGGGAAGGATCGAGAGTGCCGCAGGTGCCTTGTCCACCAATGAGCACGGCAGCGGCGTTGAGAACACGCTGTTCGTCAAGGGCCCGTCTTGCAGCCGCATTTTTGGCGCGACGGCCTCCCGGCGCGCCGGTAGCAGTGGTTTCTGCCTCGTCGGCGGCACGATGCCCAACCAGAACCACGTCGTACGCAGTCCCGGCCTGGGAAACAGCCTGATCAATCAATATGCGCTTCCCGCAGTTATTGACGCGAGCTTTATCCTTGGCAAACACGAGGTCGGACAAGCGCTTAAACTGCGCAGGGCAATTTATGGTAATCGGCGTCGTTTGCGAGGCCGTTTGACCGGTTTCATCGGTAACTGTCAACGTGGCAGTCACGCTCTTGGTCTGAGCCTGGCCGCCGCTTTCAAAGCTCAGCGATGAGGCATCAAAGGTAGCGTTGGCACTCCTATCGTTGGTGACGCTCCCTTCGCTGACCGTCCACTTGTAAGTGAGATTACCGCCGCAGGCAGAGCCGCTAGCCTGGCTTGTAAGACTCGCGGTATGAGTCCCGTTGGCGTCAGCAGTACAACTTAAAGAGCTCGGTTGAGCGGCAATGCTTGTGATTTGAGGCTTGGTATTTTCCTGGACGCTTAAAGTCAGTGGGCCGGCGGTTACCGTCCGTGGCGGGGTTGAAGTGGAGTCAGTTACAGCAACTTCAATCTTGAAGTCGCCCGCATTGTTCGGCGTGAAAGTAAAGTCGGGACCGGTAGCGCTCTGCACAGCGTCATTCAGCTTCCAGCTGTACGTTAAGGGATGACCACCCGGATCGGAAGCGGTCGAATGCAGAGTGATTGCCTTGCCTTGGCACAACGTCCCACCAGGGCCCGTTATATCGCCTGTGATGAGCGGGGCCGGAGGCGGTGGCGGGGCTGGCGGTGGAGGTGTGTAGGGCTTCTTCAGATAAAGGACGATGCCCAGCGTGGCCTGGAGGCCATTGAGCGGTTGTTTACCCGGGATGTAGATGCCGCCGGTCGGATAGTTCGGCAGGCCATAGGTTGGATTTTGCGACCAGAAGCCGCGCACATCGCCCCGAAGGCCGAAATGTTCGCTCAGGTGAACTTTGATTCCGCCACCGTAGTTAAGGGCGGCCTGAAGATTGTCGTTAAGTCCGCTGGAGGCGTAAATAGCATTTACGGCAGGATCATTCGCATACCTGATCGCTTTGTTCGTTGGAGTAAATTGAGCGCCCCCGCCACCCACCGTCAGATAGGGTTGTACGCGGGATCCTCGACGAGTCAGGTTATAAACGAGATTCAACGCCGGATAGTATATCTGCTGACCGAAGTTGTAACTTGGCAGTCCGGGAGAAATGGGCGTTACCAGGCGCACGTTATTCACCATGAAGTTGAAGGACAACTCCAGGCCGAAGTGTCGGTTGAAATTCCAGGCTGCACGACCGCCGGTGGTGCCGCCGGTAACGAGCTTTTCGCCGAGTCCACGATTGACCTGGCCGAAAAGGCTGACGCCGCCGAATGGATCGAGTTCAATAATGTCGGCGTAATCTTCCGCGACAACGCTGCCAGAAGGTTTCGCACTCCGTGCCGGCGCCGCTTCCTGAGCCCGCGCTGTGGCGCACACACCGAGAAGTGCCGTGGAGACGAAAAACAGCGATCTACCTGGCGAGCCAGATCTCACTCTTCCTCCCGTAACGAGTTTGTAAGCAACACCAACAACTGATCTTAGCGGATTACCCCCTGATCGCGAAAGAGAATTCCGAGGTCTCCTGTAATTCCGTACAGACGACCCGAAGCCAAATCGGGAAGCCAAAGGCGCCGGATCCGGAGCGACGGGAGCGCCGTAGGCACCTCACGCCACCCTCCACCGTTATTGACCGTTTGATAGAGACGGCCATATTCGACGGCATAAGCAACGCCCTCCTGATTGGAGAAAAGGACCGAGGAAATGGTGGAAGCGGGTATGCCCTTGGAACTGGCGAACCAAGTGGATCCGCTGTCCGGAGAGGAATAAAGGCCGACTCGGGTGGCCGCAAGGAGACCAGCGCCGTTGTTGCTCGCTATGGCGACCTCAATTACATCAGAAGGGGGCACCGGAAGAGACAGCGGATCCCAATGTGTGCCGCAATCTTTGGACGAGTAAAGGCCCCCCGCAGCTCGGACAATGAAAGGCCCAGTACCATCAGGCGAAGTGTACAGCGCAGCGACGGCCGGTGAACCTGGAATCGAGGCGATCATCCAATGCTCGCCTGCGTCGGTGCTTTTGAGAAGACCCAGGTCAGTGGCTACAAACATGAGGTCCTCGGTCCCGCTTTTGAGCGAATAGAGCGCGTTGACTTCTGACGGATACACTTGGCGAAACTTAGGGACGCTCTTCACCGGTCGTGTCGTTCGTGTCCCGGCAGTAGTGTGGTGGGTTGATTTAACGGCCGCGGGAGGCTTCGGTTTGGAGATTGCAGGGGGCGGCGGCTCGATTACGCGAACCGGAAGAGGTTTCCATGAATTGCCGCTATCGACTGACTTGAACATTTGGTGTGGGCTCGCCGCCACCAGAATGTTGGCATTCGAGGGAAGGCCAGACAAAGTTTTCAGGTGTACGCCGGCAAGACCTTTCACCGCCTGGAGCCGAATCCAGGATTCACCCCGATCTGTGCTCGAGAAAATTCCGCTGGTTTCGCCCTCCTGAGTTTCGAGCGCGAAAAGCTTGTCGCCTGATCGAGTCAGTGCCGAGATAGAACGATCCACGAAGCCGTGATTGACAAGTTGGATCGAATCGCCGCCGTTTTCGCTCTTACCGATACCGTCATATTCAAGAGCAAGGAACATGTGCCCGGGACGCGAAGGGTCGAACGTGATGGCATTCACCTGGGTGTCGGTCATGCTCTTCCAGGAGGTCCCGCGGTTCAACGTCTTGTAGAGCCCGGTGGTTGTTCCCGCGTAGATTGTGCTGGCATTAGACGGATCCTGGCGGATGACATGCGTGCGGCGGGAGGTATTCGGGATGCCCATCAGCTTCTTCCAGGCGTCGCCGCGTGAATCGCTCGAGTAAATACCGCTGCAAGCGCTCGCCAGAATGGACGCGGGGTTTGCAGGATCGATGAAAATCGAGAAGACGTCGGAATCATCGATCATGCCCTGGTGAATCGATTGCCAGGTTTTCCCGCCATCGAGTGTCTTCCACGGCAAGTGAGTGGTACCCGCGTAAATGATGTCGGGATTCTGAGTGTCTATTGCGACCGCCGTTATGCCTTGCATTTCGAGGTTCTCTTTATCCGAGATGTGTTTCCAGCTTTTGCCGGAATCCTCGCTGATCCAAACTCCTCGCAAAGTGCCCGCGACGAACTCACTGGGCTTACTCGCGGAGGCCGTCAGTGCTCTAACTCCGAATTTAGTCATCTCCTTGACGGGTTTCCACGTTTCTCCGGAATCGCTGCTTTCGAAGAGACCGCCGTCCTCGGCCGAGATGACTCCGGCCAGGTAATGAGTCGAATCGGCGGGATCGACCAATAAGGATGTCACTTCGCTCAAATTGCTTTTTGGGAAGTGCAGAAGAGCCCAGTTTGATCCGCCGTCGGTCGTGCGAAAGACCAGGGAGTTCATGCCGCCTGCCAACGCGACGTCGGGTTTCTGTGGATCGATTGCGATGCTGCGTGCGCTCCCCCCGAAGGGCCCGGTCAGATTCCAGTCATTGACTGGAACTGAAAAAGCAAACGCGGCAACTCCCAAAGTCAAAAGAGCAGCTCCGGACGCAAACGGAGACACACCTCGTCCAATCATTTTCGAAGACATCTGTTTTAGCAACTACTTTATATTGTGGACGACTCGAATCGAACGTCTCTCACGGCGCCCAATTGATACCATTTTTCAAATGGCCGATTCCGTCTGGGTTCCAACCTCTGATTCGGCCGCGCGAACCGCAATAGTTACTTCGCGACACTCGGCAGTTGTCCGCGTCACGCACTGGATTACCACACTGTGCTTCCTGGCATTGCTCGTCAGTGGAGTTGAAATTCTCATTTCTCACCCGCGTTTCTATTGGGGCGAAGCCGGCAACGTACTAACTCCTCCGTTGTTCCAACTGCCTGTTCCGGCTTCGAGATCAACTGTACCCACCGGCTACGGCTACGTGCTGCCTGACCAGAATGGCTGGAGCCGTTATCTCCATTTCCAGGCCGCGTGGGCAGTTGTAGTGACCGGCTCGCTTTACATCATCTTCGGTTTGCTCAATGGACATTTCCGGCGGAATTTGCTCCCTGCGCGCGCCGACGTCTCCTGGCAGGCGCTCTCGACAGTACTAGCCAACCATCTGCGCTTCAAGCCCGCGACCGAAGGGGAAGCCTGGTCGTACAACGTGCTTCAGCGGCTCACATATCTGTTCGTCATCTTCGTATTGTTTCCGTTAGTAATCTGGACGGGTCTGGCCATGTCTCCCGCCATCGCGTCTGCGTTTCCGGCCATCGTCACTGTTTTGGGCGGACAACAATCCGCACGCACCATTCACTTCTTCGTCTCTTTGTTCCTTTTGCTCTTCCTTGTGGTTCACATCGTGATGGTTTGGCTTGCCGGATTCCAAACGCGGATGCGGGCGATGATTACTGGCCGCGGGGCTACAGATAGGGGGCAGCGATGAATAAGTTCTCACGACGTAAACTCATCACAACCGGCCTTGCGGCGACTGCGGGCGCGTCCGGGTTCGCCGTGGCTGCCAGGCTTGCGCAGCGTTTCGGGTTCATCCCGCCAGATGGCGGCGGCATTTACGGCGCCGGCGAAACGCTTACGTACGCTGCACACCGCATTCTGACTCGCCACTCGCTGGCCCGTGAATTCGCTCCCAGCCAGATTTCGAGGACGCCGTTCGCAAACTACGTGGCTCCCTTGGGCGATACATTCAAGCACCTGCAGGGAGCCGGTTTCGCTAACTGGCGTCTCGCCGTCGATGGCATGGTCGCCCGCCCGGCATCGTTCACACTTTCTGAGCTGAAGAGCTTTCCCCGGCGCAGCCAGATCACTCATCTGGCGTGCGAAGAGGGCTGGTCCTACATTGCCGAGTGGATTGGTGTGCCGCTATCTCACGTCCTGGAAGTTCTGGGAGCTCTGCCCCGAGCCCGATATGTCGTCTACCGTTCCATTCAACCCGACTGGTGGGAAAGCATCGACATGGCGGATGCATTGCACCCCCAAACTTTCGTTACATATGGCATGAACGGCGGTGATCTTCCCGTCGAATTTGGCGGACCGCTTCGACTACGTGTTCCCCGGCAACTCGGCTACAAGAGCCTCAAATACATCAACCGTCTCACCGTGACCGATAGCGTAAAACACTTCGGCAAGGGCTTGGGCTCCTCGGAGCCGGAAGGCGGCTATGCCTGGTACGCGGGCATCTGAGAGCGTCAGAATCCCCTCTTCTAGTCAAGATTGCGGCTTATAATTCGGTCACATGCTGGTCGAACTGATGGTCGAGAACTATGCGGTAGTCGAACAGGCCCGCATACGCTTCGGACAGGGCCTGAATGTGCTCTCCGGCGAGACCGGTAGTGGGAAGTCCATCGTGGTCGATTCGCTTAGCCTGCTTCTGGGAGCGCGGGCATCGGCGGAAATGGTCCGCAGCGGCGAAGCCCGTGCGCGCGTCTCCGGAATCTTTTCCGTGGACAGAACTGAAGAATTGAAAAAGCTCTTTTCCGAGGCGGGCATCGACCATGGCGCTGAAGAAGATCTGATTATCGAACGGGAGGTTACGGCCAACGGGAAGTCGCGCGCTTTTGTAGCCAACCGTCCCGTAACGACCGCCTTTCTGCGGCAATTGGCGCCTGTGCTCGGAGACATCCACGGCCAGAATGAGCAGCAGCAGCTATTTGTGTCTCAGGCTCAACGCGAGTTGCTCGACGAGTACGCCCGGACATCGGACCTTCGGATGCGCGTGGGATTGATATTTGCCCAATGGAAGGAGGCACGCGAAAAGCTGGCCGAGCTCGACGGGACAGAACAAGAGAAGCTGCGGCTGCTTGACCTTTGGAGTTTTCAGCGGAAGGAAATTGATTCGCTCCAGCCGAAGATCGGTGAAGATGCGGAGCTCGAAACAGATCGAAAGGTGCTGCAGAATGTTACGCGATTGCAGGAAAGCACCGCGGCAGCTTTCGAAGCTCTGTACGAAGCACCCGGGAGCGCTACCACCCAAGTCCGTCAAACCCTGAAGAAGTTGGATGAGGTGACTCGCATTGATGGGACGTTGAATGATGCGACGGTATCGCTGAGACAAGCCGCGGTGCTGCTCGAAGAGGCTGCCTATACATTGCGAGATTATCTGGGAAAACTCGAAACCGATCCAGCCAGGCTCGAGGATGTGGAAGACCGTTTAGCCTCGCTCGACAAGCTCAAGAGAAAATATGGCGGCACGATCGAGCAAATCCTCGCCTTTCGGGAGGACGTTGCAAAGAAAATCGATGAAGTGGAAAACGCCAGCGGCTATCGGTCAACGCTCGAGAAACAGCGCGACGAGCTGGCGAGTCGCTATGAAGAGGCGGCCAACCGATTGAGCGTGGCGCGAAAATCCGCGGGAGAGCAGCTGGGCAAATCCGCCGAGGGCGAATTGAAGAGTCTCATGATGGGCAGTACGCAGTTTCGGATCGCACTCGAGCAGGGAGACTGGTCGGCACATGGCTTCGACGAGGTGAAGTTTCTCGTCTCGCCCAATCGGGGTGAGGAGTTGAAGTCTCTCGAGAAGGTTGCTTCGGGCGGCGAACTTTCGCGAATCGCTCTTGCCTTGAAGACGGCACTAGGCGGTGCTGACAAGCACGATGGTCTCCCGACTTTGGTATTCGATGAAGTAGATGCGGGTGTCGGTGGCGCAGCAGCGGCGGCGGTGGGCAAAAGACTGAAGGCGCTTTCCCGAAACAGCCAAGTCATTTGCGTGACTCATCTAGCGCAGATCGCGGGCTTTGCGGATCATCATTACGCCGTTTCGAAACGGGAAAAGAAAGGCCGTACGACCACTCAGATTGAGGAACTGAGGCCAGAAGAGCGTGCGCAAGAGATCGGGCGCATGCTTTCCGGCGAGCAGATCACGGCCGAGGCCTTACGTCAGGCGGAGCGGCTTCTTCAAGCCGGTAAAGCCTCATGAGGACGTTGGTAGGCGGAAAGCGTCGAGGCTCATCGAATTAACTGCTCCTCGAACTTCACTAACGGAAGCCTAATTGGCGGAGAACTGCCGCGAATGTTGCCTTGGATTCCGGCACCCGCAGCATCGCGGTGCCCCCAAAATAGACCGCAGCATAGAGTGGAATGACGACGGCCGCGAGTGGCAAAGGATGTCGCACTCCAAGCACTGTTTTGAGCCAGAAACAAAGCAGTGCGGCCGCAAATGACGCGGCCCATAGCGATGCCGAGAAGGCTAGCGTGCCTGGCACGGCCCCGATGCGTCTGCTTAAAGAGCGGCGCAGAAGGGTGAACTCGACCCATCCGGCGACCCCGGCGGAAGTTGTGAGTCCGGCCACTCCCCATTTGGGATCGATACCTAACCAACGCGGCAAGGGAAAAGCAAAAATGAGACCGAGGATAGTCGTCAGAGTGACCCGGACTAGCGCGAACCGAAGAGGGGTCCGCGTGTCGTGCAGCGCATAGAAAACGGAAGAATAAAGTCGTCCCAGAGAAGTGGCGAGCAGGCCCACGGATGACCCGGCGAGTACTGACCATACATAAACCGTCTCTTCATAATGGAACCTGCCGCCTTGCAAAAGCGCGGCGATCAGAATGTCTCCAATCACCAGGAAAGCAACGGCACAAGGAACTACAAAGAAAGCGATTCGCCGAAGTCCGGCAGCAAGTCTCTTGCGAAGTTGAGCGGCAACCTGTTCGCGTGCTCCTACCGCACTCGACAGCTCTGGCAGTTCGGCGGCCGAAACCGACATGCTGAACAGGCTGACGGGAAGAATTGCCAGGATCTGACCGTAGGCCAGAGCAGAGACGGCAACCGCGCCTAAAAAGGTAGCAATAATCTGATCTATGTAGCTGCTGATCTGGACAACGCCCCGGCTTATGAAAACCGGTCCGAAATTACGGATGACCAACCGTACATTCTTGGAGGCCGTATCAAAAACGGGCCGGAAATTCGGCAGGAGCTGGAGCACGCTCGGTAGCTGAACCAGGAATTGCAGGAGGCTGCCGGCCACACATCCCCAGGCCAGGTACACGATTGCTTCGGTTTGCGACAAATAGCGTGCAAAGAGCAGTAAAACTCCGATCATCGCCGCGTTCATTGCGATGGGCGCTGTATAGGAGAGTAGGAATTTCCGATGGCTGTTGAGAATTCCGAGACACCAGGCGCTTAAAACCAATACGCCCGCAGCCGGAAAAAGAATGCGCACCAACCGGATGGTGAGTTCGCGCTCCGCGCCTTGAAAACCGGGCGCTATCAGATCGATGATCCACGGCGTCGCCGCTATGCCCAGCAGGACGAGTATTGAGCAGATGGTACTGAGAATGCCGAAAACCGCGGCCGCCACATGGCGCGCCTCGTCCTCTTCGCCGAGTGCCCGAAGCCTCGCATAGACGGTGATGAAAGCTGCTGAGAGAACGCCTTCTCCAAAGAGGTTACTCAACAGGTTCGGGATCTTAAATGCTGCGCGAAAAACGCCGAGTACGGGAGAGTTCCCAAAGTAGTGCGATATGACTCTTTCCCGCACCAGACCAGCAAGCCGGGTCAGAAGTATACCGGTTGCAACACGCGTCGATGCGCCGGCAGGGGTGCGGGACTGACCCGCTGAAGGGGTGTCCGCCGATGGCTCAGAGGCTCTTGCGGCTGTTTCTTCGAGAGAAAACTCACCCGAAGACCGGCCAGAACGGGAAATTCTGATTCTTACCTGCAAAGCACCTGCACGGCTTGAGGGTAACAATTCGCCTGGCGCAGGTCGTCTTTCGAATACATCACATATGTGTATGAATTTGGCCGATCATTCTTCTCTGCAGGCGTATTCGCGAGTCGCCTCCGCACTTATGCTGGCTTGCCTGCTCTGCAGGGCAGGCACAAGCCAGGAGACTCAAAAGGAACATCCCGCAAAGCAAGCGGCCACCCCAAATCCCGAAAAGATGGATGTGCTCAAGCAGTTGAGCGCTTCCTTCGAAGAAATTTCACAGCGCTCCGGGCGAGCGGTAGTACAGATTTTCGTGCGAAGTTACGTGACAGCTAGCGGCTCAGGCAGTGAAGGCGAGCTCTTGACGGCGGAGGACAGCAGCGGCTCAGGAATTATCCTAAGCCCCGACGGCTACATTCTCACAAATGCGCACGTGGTGAAAGGCGCTCATAGTTTGAAGGTGCAGCTCAACGCGCGTATCGAGAACGAACTGCGCGCCCAAGGGGACCGTTCCCTCAATAGGCCTATCGCCGGCGCCCTCGTAGGCATCGATCACGACTCGGATCTCGCAGTGGTGAAAATTGACAAAAAAGATCTGCCCTTCTTGACTTTTGGAGATTCAGACGAGTTGCGACAGGGCCAAATTGTCCTTGCGCTAGGAAATCCCCTTGGCCTAGACAATTCCGTCAGCATGGGAGTAGTGAGCGCGGTGTCGCGACAGATCAAACCGGAAGATGCAATGGTCTATATACAGACGGACGCCCCGATTAATCCGGGTAACAGCGGCGGTCCGCTCGTTGACACCGATGGACACTTGGTTGGTGTAAACACTTTCATCCTGACCCAATCCGGTGGAAGTGAAGGGATCGGCTTTGCGATCCCGGGCAACATCGCCCGTGAAGTCTACGAACAAATCAAAGCTCAAGGCCATGTGCATCGCTCACAGCTCGGAATTGTGGGTCAGACCGTGACCCCCGAGATGGCCGAAGGATTAAAACTTGAAGTCGATCACGGAGTGATCATTTCAGACCTGGAACCCAGTGGGGCCGCCGCGCATGGCGGTTTGCAAGTGGATGACATCATCATCGGCTTGAACGGCCGAACTGTATCGCGGCTCCGTCAGCTGGAAGCGTATATCTTTCGAACAAGTCCCAATACCAAAGTCGTGGTTCGAGTTCAACGCGGAACCGAGCAGATGGACGTGCCGATGGTTACCGAGGAGCAATCGGGAGGAGAGTTGGACGCCCTCGCCGACGCGGTGGATCCGGTGAAGAACGTAGTGCCGGAGTTGGGAATTGTGGGCCTCGACATAAACAAGGAGGTCCGCGAGCTTATGCCCGACTTAAGACGGCCGTCTGGAGTAGTGGTGGCGGCTCACAAATCAGGCGCACCCTATTCCGGACCTCCGATCGAAGTCGGGGACGTCATCTACGGGGTCAACAGAAACGTGGTGACCGGCGTGGCGCAGCTAAGGCAGTATCTGTCAGCGCTTAAGCAGGGCGAGCCCCTGGTCCTGCTGGTCGAGCGCGATGGCCGCCTTCACTATGTAGCTTTGCAATCGGACTAAATTACTCCAGCGTCAGAGCGCGCGGCAAGACTGAACAAGCGTGTCATATGGAGGCGGAAGCGTGACCGGCCCGAACGCGGCTAAGTAAATCGGATAATTAGGCTTGCGCTTGGGAACTAAATGCTCTGGCTTTGGTGCGCGGTGGCTCTGTTTCACTGCCGTGCTCTTTATTGGCCCAATGGTGCACGCCGGTGAAGAGCCTTCTGGTCTTCCGATCGGCCTCGATGCCTACCGGTTTTGGGATCACTGGCCAGATCAGCGGATCGGGATGCGCGCTTATATGCGTAGCACCTATCATCGGGCGGGCGGCAACGAAGGCGCGGACGCCTCGCATTTTTTGTATCAGCTCTCCGACGATTTCAACGTAACCCTCGATCTCGCGGGAGCCGGCTTACTGGTATTCAGCCGCTATAACCACTGGCATGGCAGTCCGTGGCACTACGTAGTGGATGGCGCGGACCATGTGGTGCGAGAGACAAGCAGCGCTGATCCGCTGCATCCCGCTCCCGATTCCGTCTTTCTTCCTCCGCGTCTCTTTCCCGGCCCTCTCAACTGGACCTGGTCCGCAACGAAGGGAGCGGATCTGATTTGGACGCCAATTCCTTTTGAGCGGAGCTTCCAAATGGCTTATTCACGAACGCACTATGGCACCGGCTATTACATTTACGATCGCTTCGTGCCCGGCGCGCGCCTCTCCCGTCCGTTGCAGTCCTGGAATGAAAAGATGGTTCCGGACCAGGGTGTGCTCGATCTTCTGTCGAAATCCGGCACAGACATTGCACCTGCAGAAGGATGCAGGCGCAAGGATGGAAAGTTCGATTTGCCGGCCGACGGCTCCATCGTGGTGACGCGATTGAAGGGCAAGGCGATGATTCGCGCTATTGAATTTTCTATTCCTCGCGATCAGGCCCCGGCTTTTCAGAATGTCCGTTTGCAGACGACCTGGGATGGGCGTGCAGAACCCTCCATCGATGTCCCCATCGCACTGCTCTACGGGGCAGGTACTCTTTTCAATCGGGACAATCGCGAATATCTTGTGAAAGCATTTCCGGTGAATATCCGGTTCGACAGCAACCGTATTCACTTTGCTTGTTATTTTCCGATGCCATTCTTCCGCTCGGCGAACATCGAATTGATGGGCGCTGGTCACGCAGTCAAAGGAATCGAATGGAGTATCCGATATATGCCGCTGCGGCAGCCGGCGTCGCAGCTCTCCTATTTCCACGCGAGTTACCGCGACTTTCCGCATCCCGCTCGTGGTCAGGATTTGGTTCTTCTGAATACACGAAACGCCGAGGGCGGCGGCGACTGGTCGGGGCAGATCGTAGGAACTTCCTTTGTTTTTTCGCACGAGGCAGATTTAGAAACGCTCGAAGGAGATCCGCGATTTTTCTTCGACGACAGCCTGACTCCGCAGGCGCAGGGGACCGGAACCGAGGAGTGGGGTGGAGGCGGCGATTATTGGGGCGGCCTCAACATGAGTCTGCCGTTTGCGGGCCACCCGGTCGGTGCGCGCGATTCGCAATCGGCGGTGAATGATGAGGACAGGATCGAATCCGCATACCGCTTCCTGCTGGCGGATCTCATGCCTTTTGGCAGGAATGCTCTGATCCGCCTGGAACACGGCGGTACGAACGAGTCCACGCAGCACTACGAGACGATCACTTATTGGTACGGTCTGCCTGCAGCCTCGCTGCTTCAAACCGATCAGCTCAAGATCGGCGATGTGACTAGCGAAAGATCTCATGCTTATTCTTCGCCGAACGCGTCCGCGCCCTATACTCTTACATCTCGTTACGAGTGGGGCGTGGATGCGCTCGAAGGCAAGGAGATTTATCCGGCCGAAACCGATCAGGGCCGCACCACGACGGGAACATCGGAGTTTAGGCTTCGTCTTCGCTCTGACAATCTGGGCGTCTTGCTCCGGCGGAAGCTCGACTACTCATTTCCAGACCAGCGCGCGGAAGTTTACGTCGCCAACGGCGCAAACTCGGAATGGCGTCTCGCTGGCATCTGGTATCTCGCTGGATCAAATACTTGCCTGTACTCGAACCCGGAAGAAGAGTTGGGAGCCACACAGCATAAAGTAGAGACATCCAATCGGCGCTTCCGCGATGACGAATTTCTCATCTCACGTGACCTTACCCGCGGGCGCGAATCGATTTTGGTCCGGATTAAGTTCACCGCAGTCAGCCGCCCGCTGTATCCGGGTTATCCGATCCATCAACAGGCCTGGAGCGAAATTAAGTACACCGCTTACTGTTTTGTGACACCCCATCCCCGACACTAATATTCTGATTAACACTCTCAACCACAAGCGGGGGCATCGCGGCCACCGCCCTCGAATATGACCTCACGCTGATTACACACAACCGGAAGCATTTTCCAATACTGGAGCTGTCGCTCTACCCGCTGCCCGAAATAACTGCATGAGCACTGCCATCTGTCACCTGCCAGAGTTGCGTTCTTTTTCCTTGCAGCACAATCGGTTAGAAGCCGAAAGTGAGTTACGCGGAACTAGGCTGCTGCAAGCTTCTTTCAGAAAAGGTGCCAAGGCGCGCTCGTAGTTGCAAGCTGCCTTTGGCGGTGGACCAGGCCTTGAGTCCGCAGATTCTGGGTTCGTTCCATAAACCGCAGAATGTCCGTCTCGAAGCCGCCAAACTCAAGCAACACAACGCCCGTGGCTTCGTTCCTGAACTCTCTGGCGGGCGGCGCACTCCAGCTCGCTGCTAGGGATTCACTCCGGCGCTTGGCTTGGCTTCGTTTTTACAATTTCAGATGTTCCTGCAAAAGCTCGACAACAGTAATTGACCCCACACGCCTGGCTTCGTTTTTTCAATCGCGCCAAAGGCTAAACTGGATGAAAAGCTTTCAGCCTATTTGAAGGAGTACCGATGGTTCACTTGAAAGTGAATGGCCAATCGAGGGAGTTCGATGGCGATGGAGAAATGCCCTTACTCTGGTATCTCCGCGATTCCCTTCAGCTTACAGGCTCGAAATTTGGTTGCGGCATGGGTCTGTGCGGTTCATGCACCGTCCATGTGAATGGAGAGGCAACCCGGAGTTGTCTCGCGCGCATGGATAGCCTCGCCGGAAAGGAGATTGTCACCATTGAAGGCCTGTCCGAGCGTGGCGATCATCCCCTGCAGCGTGCTTGGCAGCAGGCCAACGTTCCGCAGTGTGGCTACTGCCAGGCGGGCCAGATCATGCAGGCTGCCGCATTTCTTCGCGCTAAGCCTTCGCCCAACGACCACGAGATCGAGGAAGCCATGCAGGGCAATATCTGCCGTTGCGGGACCTATCAGCGCATTCGAAGCGCGATCAAAATTGCTGCCGGGGTGAAAGCATGAGCGACCTCCGAATGGCTTCACGCCGCGACTTCCTGAGCGGCGTCTTTTCTGCCGGAGCGCTGGTTCTCGCGGCCCGCATTGCTCCTGCGGGAGCGCGCAATGCGGAACCCGACATTTCGAAAGCAGCTTGGAGCCCGAGCGTCTATCTGGGACTCGACACAGACGGCTCCGTCATCATCGTAACTCACCGTTCGGAGATGGGAACTGGTATCCGCACGTCTCTACCCATGGTGGTAGCCGATGAGCTCGAGGCGGATTGGTCACGTGTGCGGGTCGAGCAGGCGCTGGGCGATCAGAAGTATGGATCCCAGAACACCGATGGCTCGGCTTCGATCGTCGATTTCTACGGGCCCATGCGCCACGCTGGCGCCACCGCACGCTTGATGCTTGAACGCGCCGCGGCGGCTCAATGGAATGTCTCGCCCTCTGAATGCAAGGCGCGCAATCATCAGGTTGTTCACGCCGCCTCGGGCCGCAGTCTTGGGTTTGGCGAGTTGGTCTCCGCGGCCTCAAAACAACCTGTTCCCTCTAAGGCTGAGCTGCAATTCAAATCGCCCAAAGATTTTCGTTACATCGGTAAAGGCGTTCCGAGCGTCGACTTGAAAAATGTCTGCACCGGCCACGCAACCTACGGCTTTGACGTCCAGGTTCCCGGCATGGTCTATGCCTCGATCGAACGAGCGCCGGTGCTGGGAGGTAAGCTCAGATCCTTCGACGATAGCCTCGCGAAGAAAGTAACAGGTGTGGAGCGGACAGTCGTCATCGAATCGGCCAAGCCTCCATACGGCTATCAGGCGTTAGGCGGTGTGGCCGTCATCGCCAACAACACTTGGGCCGCGGCTCAGGGCCGTAAGAAACTCAAAATCGAGTGGGAGAACGGGCCTAACGCCATTTATCAGTCCGACTCCTATAAGAAGATGCTGCTTGAGCGGGCCGCACAACCCCAGAAGGTTGTGCGCGTGACAGGCAATGTGGATGAAGCCTTTGCGCATGCCGCCAGGACCGTTGAAGCGAGCTACTACACTCCTCTGCTGGCGCACGCCTCGATGGAGCCGCCCGCTGCCGTCGCGCATTTTAGCGAAGGCAAAGTAGAAGCCTGGGCGGCTACACAAGATCCTCAGTCAGTCCAGAAAACCGTCGCGGCGGCTCTAGGGATTAAACCCGAGGATGTTCGCTGTCATGTCACGTTACTCGGCGGCGCCTTTGGTAGAAAATCCAAACCCGACTACGTTGCCGAAGCCGCTATTCTTTCCCGCAAACTTGGGAAGCCCGTAAAAATCTCCTGGACGCGCGAAGAGGATCTGCGCTTCGATTACTATCACTCAACCTCCGGCATGTATTTTAAGGCCGCGCTCGATTCCTCGGGTAAGCCTACGGGCTGGCTGCAGCGCACGGTATTTCCGCCGATCGGCTCAACCTTTGATGGCAAGAGCACCTACGCGGACACTGGCGACTTGACGCAGGGTTTCACCGACATGCCTTTCGATGTCCCGCACATTCGAGCTGAGAACGGGCCGGCAGAGCCTCACCTGCGCATCGGATGGCTGCGCTCGGTCGCCAATATCTACCACGCCTTCGGTGTGCAATCGTTCATCGGAGAGTTGGCCCACGCTGCCGGCAAAGATCCCGCCGAGTTTTGGCTCGCGGCCTTAGGCGAACCACGTAAGATGGACTTCAAATCACAGAAGGCCGAATACGATAATTACGGCAAACCGCTCGATCAATACCCGGTCGATACTGGCAAGCTGAGGCGCGTAGCCGAGCTTGCGCTCGAACGTTCTGGTTGGGCGAAGAACAAATCCGGCGGCGGTCGGGGCTGGGGCTTCGCGGCGCATCGCAGCTTTCTTACTTATGTGGCGGCTGTCGTCGAAGTGGAAGTGGACGATAAGGGTAAGCTTCGCATTCCGCGGGTTGACCTTGCTGTCGATTGCGGCCGTGTGATCAACCCGGACGCCACGCGAGCGCAGTTCGAAGGCGCATCGGTATTTGGCACAAGCGTCGCTCTGCTCGGGGAGATCACTGCGGCGGACGGGCGCGTGCAGCAGGGGAACTTTAACACCTATCCCGTCGCCCGCATCAACGAAGCTCCTCTTCAAACCAACGTCCACGTGATTCCAAGCGAAGAACTACCCACGGGTGTCGGCGAACCTGGCGTCCCGCCGATGTCTCCAGCCATTTGCAATGCGATCTTTGCCGCTACCGGCAAGCGCATCCGTGATTTACCAGTTCGGAAACACAAGCTCGTCTGACTGGTGGCTGGTAACCAAATGCGCAGCTGCGTTCTCTATCATTCGTGCTGCTGGATGAAAATGGTCGTGAATTAACCGCCGGCGTTGCTGCACCCGAACTCACCGAGAAGCAGCAACAGGAGGCCGAGGATCGCACTTCCGTCAGTGCTGTAGTTGTACATGAAGCTATCCGGCACGACGGCGAGGAAGAACTGGCCCGCTCGACATCCGCCCTCGCTTGGTCTGGTCTTGCAGCGGGGATGTCTATGGGGTTCTCCCTGGTTGCCCAAGCCCTCTTCCGCGCCTATTTGCCGGATCATCCGTGGCGGCCTCTCATCGTTCGTCTGGGCTACCCCCTTGGGTTCCTGATCGTGATTATCGGGCGACAGCAGCTCTTTACCGAAAACACCCTTACCGCGATCATTCCGCTGCTGGCGAGGCGTGATCTTAGGACTCTGGTGCAGGTCCTGCGTCTTTGGGTCGTAGTACTGGCAGCAAACCTGGTGGGGGCTCACCTCTTCGCCTGGGTGGTGAGTAACACTCCCATGTTCAACCGGGACGTGCAGCACGCAATGTTGCAGCTGGCTACTGCCGCTGCGGACGTGTCGTTCGGCACAGCGGTCTTGCGCGGTATCTTCGCCGGATGGCTGATCGCCATGGTTGTATGGATGCTGGCCGCTCTCGACACAGGTCGCGTTGCGGTGATTGTCATCATCACCTATGTGGTCGGGCTTGCTGAACTAACGCACATTATCGCCGGCTCCGTCGAAGTTTTGTTCCTGGTCATGGTGGGGGTTCGCAGCTGGACCAGCGTGGCCTGGGGCTATCTGGTTCCGACTCTGCTCGGCAACATCATCGGCGGTGTTTCGCTCACCGCCGCTGTCAATCATGCCCAGGTGGTCGCAGGCATGAATAAGAGGGCTGCCAATCCTGAGCGCTAGGAATTGCGTTCGGTTACCAGCTCGAGTATCGATTGAAGCGCCCGCTGCGCCGGCCCGTCAGCAAAGGTCCCCAGGATGACGCGTGCTTTGTCAGTGAAATGCCTGGCCCTGTCGTACACGCGCGAAACGGTGCCGTAACGATCCAGAATCTGAAGCACCTGCATGAACGGAACCTGCTCATAACTGCCGTCGCTCATCACGGTTTCGACGAGCTGCCGTTCCTCGGGTGATGCATTTTCGAGCGCATAGATCATGGGCAATGTTACTTTGCCTTCGCGCAGATCATTTCCCGCCGGCTTGCCCAGAATTTTCTCGGTCGAGGTGAAGTCTAGGATGTCGTCGACCAACTGAAACGCCATTCCCAAGTTCCAGGCGAAGTCGCGCAGATTGGACTCTGCGGCCTCATCAGCCCGTGCAGCGATCGCGCCCAGGCTCGCGCATGCCGAGAACAATCCCGCTGTTTTGCGGTCAATCAGCTCCATGTAGTCGGCTTCGGTAAGGTCGATCCGGCGCAGCCTGTCAAGCTGCAGCAACTCGCCTTCCACCATTAGCTGCGTGAGCGAAATCAGAACGTCGAGGATGTGAAAATTGCGCTCGCGCATTGCCAGTTCGAAGGCCTGCATGTAGAGCCAGTCGCCTGCCAGTACGGAAACGTGATTTCCCCAGACGATGTTTGACGCAGGTCTTCCCCGGCGCGTTTTTGCGATATCGATCACATCATCGTGTACCAGCGTCGCGGTGTGGATCATTTCGACCACCGCCGCCAGCCGCCTGGCGCAGTCCGTCGACGGGCCGAACAATCGGGAGCAAAGCAAAAGTAAAGCCGGCCGCAGTCGCTTGCCGCCGCCAGCCTGTAGATACTGATTGATAGTGGTGATTGTCTCGACCGACGCAATGGATTCCACTCCGATCTCGGTTTCCACCTGAGCTAAATCCGACTTCACAAGCTCAAATGCTTCGCGTACAGAGATCGATTGGCGTATTTTGCTGAACATGTCGCGTGAATCAGACGGAAACATCAGTTTAACTGGCTCCTTCGCCGGTTCCTGATTCACGCGGAATCGCGAAGACGCGTTCGAAATTCTTCGTAGTTGCTTCGGCGAGTTCTTCTAATGCCATTCCACGAAGATCGGCCACTACTTTGGCTGTGTGCGCAACGAATGCGGGCTCGTTTCGCTTACCGCGCTGCGGGACCGGCGCGAGATACGGCGCATCGGTCTCTATTAGTAATCGCTCGAGTGGTGTAATTCGCACGGCTTCTCGAACTGGCGCTGATTTTGGGAATGTGGTTACGCCGCCAAACGCAAGGTGGAAACCAAGATCCAGGCATTCCCGCGCTTGCAGGTCGTTGCCTGTAAAACAGTGCATCAGGCAAGGGAGCCCCGTCGGCGTCCATTCGCTCCGCAGGATTTCCAGAGTGTCGTTCCAGGCGTCGCGCGTGTGAATCACTACGGGCATCTTTTCCCTGGCGGCCAGGGAAAGTTGTTCCAGGAATACGGGCACTTGCACTTCCTTAGGAACGCCCCAATGATAGTCAAGGCCGATCTCACCTATCGCCCTGACCTTGGGATGCGCCAGCAACGAAACGAGATCAGAAAATGTGGTGTCGTTTTTCTTTGTCGCGTCATTCGGATGAACACCAACCGTTGCATAAACGCAAGACCAGCGATCGGCGAGACGCACCGCCGCTGCAAGATCAGGCGGTCCCTCTCCGGTACCGATGGAAAGCATGTACCGGACGCCTGCCGCCTGGGCTCGCTCGACGACGCCCTCGCGATCTTCTGCGAATTGCGGATCGTCCAGATGACAATGCGAGTCGGCCAGGTTCACTGCTACTTAAGCCGTGCCCCAGGTTTGATGTCTTCGTGAAAACCAGCCAGAACGGGCGGATCGCCTTCCACGCTCGCTGCTACGATCATGCCTTGCGAGGTAAGGCCGCGCAGCTTTCTCGGTTCCAGATTAGCCACAATAACCACTTTGCGCCCGATCAGGCTCTCCGGTTTGTAGGCAAGCGCAATACCTGCCACAATCGTGCGCGGCTCCGCCTCGCCAATGTCCACTTTGAGATGCAACAGCTTGTCTGCGCCTTTGACGGGCTCGGCAGATTTCACCTCGCCTACCCGCAAATCGACTTTCGCAAAATCGTCAATCGAAATCTGCGGAGCGATCGGCGCGATTGCCGCATCGGTAGCGGCCGGAGCCGTGCCCATCAAGGCTGCCTGTCTGCTCTTCTCGGCCTCTTCGAGATTCTGCATCTTCTCAACGGTCGACTTTACATCGAGGCGCGGGAAGACACCCGCAATCTTTCCGACCTTCTGACCTCCCTGGAGGAGTCCAAATTCGAGGTCAGCAGTACGGACCTCATCGAGCGGCCTTGCAAATCCCATCTGGTTCCAGATCGCGGCGGTTGTATGGGGCAACACGGGGTGAGCCAGCGCCGTTACCAGACGCAACGCTTCCGCCGCTGTATACAGGGTCTCGTCGAGCTTTTCCTGCGCAGCGGCATCCTTTGCAAGCTTCCATGGCGCACGTTCAACGATGAATTTGTCGACTCCCGAAACAATACTCCAGACCTGTTCCAGCGCTCGCGAGAATTCGAACCTGTCATAAGCATCGAGGGCAGCTTTCGCCGCAGTCCGAGTCACGCGTGCGATCACAGCATCGCCCGCGCTCGCAGGAATTACACCTTCGCGATATTGCTCGATCATGTTGAGCGTACGGCTTGCGAGATTCCCTAATCCATTCGCCAGATCCGCGTTATAGCGGCCAACCAGAGCGTCAAAGCTGAAACTCCCGTCCTGACCGAATACAATCTCGCGCAGCAGAAAATAGCGAAGCGCGTCCACGCCCATGACGTCCGCAATCGGCGTTGGCCGTACGATGTTGCCGCGCGACTTGCTCATCTTGTCGTTTTCAAACAACAGCCAGCCGTGCGCAAATACTTTCTTTGGTAATGGCCATTTGGCCGCCATCAGAAATGCCGGCCAATAGACCGTGTGGAAGCGCAGGATCTCTTTGCCGACCAGGTGCAGATCCGCGGGCCACAGATCTTCACCATCCACCGCGGTGAAGTACGCCATGAGTGCGTCAAACCAGACATAGAAAACGTGAGACGGATCTGACTCGACCGGAATCCCCCACTTGATCGCCCGAGTAATCGACAGATCTTCCAGACCCTGTTTGACGAACGCCAGTACCTCATTGCGCCGGATCTCCGGCTGAATGAACTCGGGATTCGCTGCATAAAACTCCAGCAGCTTGTCTGTAAAAGCGGACAGCTTGAAGAAGTAATTCTCTTCAGTAACCTCTTCGTAAGGCTTTCCGGTTTCCGGATCTACATCACCGGGTTTCGCATCGTTGACGAATGACTCGCTTACCACGGCATAGAGACCTGTATAGGTGCCCTTGTAGATGAACCCGTTCTGCTTACAGGCTTCGAACAGCTTGTTGACCAGCTTTGCGTGCTTCGGATCTGTTGTGCGCTGAAACCGGTCAATCTTCAAATCCAGCCTGCGCCACTGGTCGCGAAATTCATCCGAGATGAGATCTACGAATTGCTCCGGAGTTTTTCCTTGTGCCTTAGCCGCGCGTTCTACCTTGGTTCCGTGCTCGTCTGTGCCGGTTGTGAGCACCACATTCAAGCCCTGCATTTTTTTAATGCGAGCGATAGTTTCGGCCGCAATGGTTGTGTACGCATGACCAATGTGCGGGGCCGCGTTGACGTAGTAAATCGGAGTTGTCAGGTAATAGTTGCCGTTACTCATTCAGGAGTTCTGTCGTTTCCGGAAAGCCTCGCTGGCTTCAGCCATTACAGTGCGCAGGGGAACATTCTGTGACGTGGCGATGCTCCGGCAATCTTCAAATTCCGGAGCGAAGCCGCCGGCATCGGTGTACTTCACACGCACCTTCCCGTAGCGAGTCTCTACTTCCGCAAAGTGCCGCGCGAGAACACGCCGCTCCGCCATGTATGTGCGAACGCCAAGCGTCGTCGTCTCGGCGAAAAGAATCGCGGCAAGCCGCTCGGCAGTTTCCGGCACAGCGACGACCGAGACGAGCGTGCCTGGGCGGTTCTTCTTCATGAACACCGGCGTTAAGGTCACATCAAGCGCGCCCGATTCGAAGAGCCGCTCCATCGCGTAACCGAGGACCTGCGGTGATGAGTCGTCGATGTTTGCTTCGAGAACCGTAACCGTGGTCGCCTCGGCCGTCTCGTTGCGCTCGCCAATCAGGACGCGGAGCACGTTCGCCTGTTGTGGAAGATCTTTGTCACCCGCCCCGAATCCCTGTGAGAGTACACGCACGGCCGGCAGCGCGCCGAACCCGGCCGACAATGTCGAAAGCAGCGCCGCACCGGTCGGCGTTGTCAGCTCGGTTTCAGGTCCAGCCGAGTAGATCGGCACATTCTTCAACAACTCGGCTGTGGCAGGAGTCGGAACCGGAAGTACGCCGTGCTCCGTGTTTACTGTGCCGCTGCCGACATTGATCTTGGAGCTTCGCACTTCTTCGATTCCGAGCAGGTCGAGCGCTATGCACGCGCCGACCACATCCGAAATCGAATCCACCGCGCCTACTTCGTGAAAGTGTACTTTCTCGATAGGCACAGCGTGCGACTTCGCTTCGGCCTCTCCAAGACGTCGAAACACGGACAGCGCATTTTGCCGCGCTCGATCAGAAAACTCGCCTTGTTGAATGATCTTCTCGATGTGCGGCAGGTGTCGATGCTTTTTCTGTTCCTGGAAAGCGACAGAGAACTTGGACGCCGCAATCCCTTTGCGCTTCGTCTTTTCCACGCGATATTCGGCGTCCAGATTCAGACTCTTCAATGCTGTCGCGAGCGCCAGCCAGTCCGCGCCCGCGTCTAACAGCGCGCCGACAGTCATGTCCCCGCTGATACCTGAAAATGCGTCGAAATAACAAATCCTCATGGAAGGTGAAAAGCGACAGGCGACACGCAGCGCTTTTGCGTACCAGTTTACAGGGCCTCCCTTGCCCGCTGTACATCGGACAAGGCTTGTTCTGCCGTAGCGGCCAACGCTGTTAAGTGCCCCATCTTGCGCCCAGGTCGAGGCTCAAGTTTTCCGTAGAGATGAAGCTTGACGTCCGCCATCGCTGCCGCGGCTACCCAGTCCGGCTCACTGTGTTGCCACAAATCGCCCAGGAGATTGGCCATAGCGGCGGGGATCAGTTGTGTCACGGCTCCGAACGGCAACCCGCATACCGCCCGCAGCTGTTGCTCAAATTGACTGGTCACGTTGGCGTCAAATGTGAAGTGTCCTGAGTTATGTGGCCGTGGAGCGAGTTCGTTGATCAGGAGGCGTCCATCCTTTCCGACAAAGAACTCCACACACAGCACGCCGACCACATTCAGTTTCTCCAGCACTACGCGCGCGATCTCAACCGCCTCATCCACGACCTTGGCCGTTATGCGCGCCGGCGCCAGAGAAAGGTCCAGAATGCCACTCTCATGATGGTTTTCAATGCCGCCAAAATGTACAAAGTCTCCGGTGACTGAACGCGCTGCAACAACCGAGATCTCCATCTCAAAATCAACCAAGGCTTCGAGGACTGCCTCTCGGCCGCCCACCGTAGCCCAGGCGGCATCAAAATCATCTTGGCTCCGGATCCGAAATTGTCCCTTACCGTCGTATCCAAAATCTGCTGTTTTGAGGATTGCCGGAAGGCCTACTTCCTCGGCCGCACTCGCGAGCGCGTCGCGATTCTCGACCGGTTGAAAGGGCGTTAGCGGTAATCCGTTCTTCACCAGAAAGGTTTTCTCGCGCAAACGATGCTGCGTGGTATGTAGTACGTACCCGCTTGGCCGTACGGGAGCGTAGCGAGCAGCAGCCGATGCCGTTTCGGCCGGTACGTTTTCGAACTCGAACGTCACAACGGATACGCCTCCCGCAAATCTGCTGACAGCATCCAGATCGGTGTAGGGAGCCTTGATCTCTAAGTCGGCTACTTGCCCGGTTGGGGTGTCCTCATCGGGAGAGAGTGTGTGAACTCGGTACCCCATGCGCCGCGCCGCAATAGCAAACATGCGGCCGAGCTGACCGCTTCCAAGCACGCCAATGGCGCTGCCCGGAAGAATCGGGCGCGTTTGATCGGATTGCCTCACGGAGCGGTGTGCGCCAGCACGGCTTCGGTCTGCTCTTTCCGCCACCTTTCTAGCCGCTCACGCACAATCGGATACTTGTTACCCAATATCGATGCGGCCAGCAACGCGGCGTTAATCGCGCCGGAATCGCCGATCGCCAGTGTCCCGACCGGAATGCCCGCCGGCATCTGAACGATGGAAAGTAGCGAGTCCACTCCGTTGAGCGTGCTGCTCTTGATCGGAACACCGAGCACCGGAAGCGTAGTGTGAGCCGCTGTCATACCCGGCAGATGCGCCGCACCTCCGGCCGCCGCGACGATTACTTCGATTCCCCGCGCCGCAGCCCCTTTGGCATATTCCGCCATCCAATCCGGAGTGCGGTGCGCGGAGACAATCCGACATTCATGCAAAATTCCAAGGGAATTGAGGGTCTCACTGGTGCGCTCCATCGTCGCCCAATCGGACTTGCTGCCCATGATGACGCCCACCAAAGGCTGCTCCGGATTCGCGGGCATTCGCGTCACTCGCCCTGGGAAGCGACGAAGCCCTTCTGTCCGTCGAAGGTGTACAAATTTTCGATCTTGATGAAGTCAAGACCCTCTTTTTGTAATCGGTCGAGCAACTTTACAATCTGCGCATGAGACACGGGACCATTTTCCGTCTCCGCCATGAAGCCCGCGCGCCAATGATCGGTGCAGAAAGTCTCGGCGAAGCCACCCGGGTAGACCTTCACACCCCGATTGCTAAGCGACGTGAGTTTCACCCCATCGCCGCTGAACGTCTCCAGCTTCTTACCGAACGCTGTGGGATTGCGTTCGTTCCATTGAAAGAACACATCAACGCCAATAAGCTGCTTGACGGCGCGCTTTGTCGCGCCGATTTTGTGCTCAACCGTCTGCTTAGGAGCTTTGGAGTACGAAGCTTCCTTCAATTTTTCTGGTTTCTTTCCCAGCCGCGCAACAACAGCCTCCGCGAATTCCTTTGTGCCTACTTTCTGCTTGCTGACGCCTTCCTTGTAGATATCGTAGGTGTGGATACCGTCCTCAATGGTTCGCAGCCATGCATTGTGTGCCTGCTCGGCCACGTCCGGCTGGCCGATATGAACCAGCATCAGAAAACCACCGTGCAGCAGGCCGGACGGATTTGCCAGGTTCTGCCCCGCGCGGCGGGGAGCGGAGCCATGAATGGCCTCAAACATCGCGCATTGATCTCCGATGTTCGCTGATCCAGCCAGTCCGACCGAACCGGCAATCTGCGCGGAGACATCCGACAGAATGTCGCCATACAGATTTGGCATGACGATCACGTCAAACGCTTCGGGCGTATCCGCCAGCTTTGCCGCACCTATGTCAACGATCCAGTGCTCCTTCTCGAACTCCGGATATTCGGCGCCGATTTCATCGAAGACCTTATGAAACAGGCCGTCGGTGAACTTCATGATGTTGTCTTTGGTGAAGCAAGTCACCTTCTTACGGTTATTGCGTCGCGCGTACTCAAACGCGTAGCGAACGATTTTCTCCGATCCCGGACGGCTGATCAGTTTCAGGCATTGATACACCTCGTCTGTCTGCCGGTGTTCGATCCCGGCATAAAGATCTTCTTCGTTTTCGCGCACGATCACGACATCCATGCCCGGATGTTTCGTTTGGATAAACGGGTGATACGAGACGCAGGGACGTACGTTGGCATAGAGGCCGAGCGTCTTTCGCGTCGTCACGTTCAGCGACTTGAAACCGCCTCCTTGCGGAGTGGTTATGGGAGCCTTAAAGAAGACTTTCGTGCGCCGAAGCGATTCCCACGAACTCGGCTCGATTCCGGCATTCACGCCGCGCAGATACACCCTTTCGCCGATTTCGATCGTTTCGATCTCAATTCTGGCGCCGGCTTCCTTCAAAATATGGAGCGACGCGGCCATGATCTCAGGGCCAATACCGTCGCCGTGCGCAACGGTAATGGGTACAAGGTTCGATGCCATAGGTAACAAGGCTATTAAATCAGAAGGCGAGAAAGGCGCGGGGTCATTGGAAGGACAAAATTCTTGTTAAACGAGAAGAAGTACACTGTGAATGGCGGACAGTAGGGTTCCCGGGGAATGCCTGGAGTTACGGTTCTGCCGCAAAGCCCCCAGGTACCTTTGAGTGGTGAAATCGGCTCGCGCAACTTTGTTCGCTTTCTCCGTCCTCAGTTTCTTTCCGATCTCTTGCTCGAAGCGCGCTTCGGAACTGCCGGATTACGGAACTGTTCCCGCGTTCCGCATGATCGCGTCGACGGGTGAACCATTTGATGGATCTGCTCTCAGAGGCAACGTCTGGATCGCGGATTTCATCTACACGAACTGTCCTGCGGAATGCCCGATGATGACCTCTCGGATGCGTGCTGTCGAGAAGCGCGTGCGGGGACAAGAGGACGTTCGGCTGATCTCGATTTCGGTCGACCCCGAACGCGATACGCCTGCCGCCTTGACCGCTTTCGCTAATCGCTATGGCGCCCCCACACGGCAATGGACCTTTCTGACGGGATCGCCTGCGACCATTCACGAACTCGCATACACGACGTTTCACGTCGGCGACGTGCTCGGGAAAATCAGTCACAGCACAAAATTCGTCCTGGTCGACAAACGGGGGCACCTGCGCGGTTACTATTCGAGCTTCGATCAGGAAGGCATTCCCACGATGCTTAAGGATCTGGCTGTTCTACGCAGGGAGTCCTTGTAAATGGCGCAGCCGCAATCCGCGACGGCCGTTTCCTCGTCAGGTGATCTGGCGCGCAAGCCCTTACCGGTCATTCTTCTTCTCAGCGCAGGTATTGCCGCCTTTCTCATCTGGTTGATCTATTTCAAGGGAAAGGTTACAGCGCCGGGCTGGGTTGGCTACCTGCCCGCTGCAAACGCACTCTTCAACTCTCTAAGTGCGCTTTGCTTGATTGTGGGCTACATGAATATTCGCCGCCGTAATCGGCTGGTGCACATGCGCTTCATGGTGAGCGCTACCGTTTTTTCCGCCCTTTTTCTGCTGAGCTACATCACTTATCACTATTTTCACGGCGACACAAAGTTTCCTGGTCAAGGTTGGATTCGGCCGGTATATTTTTTCGTCTTGATTACACATATCGCTCTGTCAATGGTGGCGCTTCCGTTGATCCTGGGAACTCTTTGGTGGGCACTGCGCAGCCAGTTCAGGCTCCACCGCCGAATCGCGCGCTGGACGCTTCCGATTTGGCTCTATGTCTCCGTGACAGGCGTTGTTGTCTTTTTCGTCTTACATGCCTACACCACCTGAGTTAAAGCAAACCTGGAACACCGAGCTTTACGAAGGGCGGCACTCCTTTGTATGGCAACTCGGTGAAGGAGTTTTCGAGCTCCTGCGACCTAAGAGCGGCGAGCAAATCCTCGATCTCGGTTGCGGCACGGGGCAGCTGACGCACCGGATCGCCCAAGCCGGGGCGCAAGTCACGGGCGTCGATTCATCGCCCGACATGATCGGCCAGGCCCGTCAAAATTTCCCTGGACTTACGTTCGTGCTCCGAGATGCCGCGGAACTGCAGTTTGACACGCAGTTCGATGCCGTCTTTTCAAACGCAGCGCTCCATTGGATGTTGGATGCGCGAGCAGTTGCGCATGGAGTAGCTCGCGCCTTGAGAGCAGGCGGGAGATTCGTGGCCGAAATGGGTGGTAAAGGCAATAACACCTGCATTCAGGCGGCGTTGCGCAATGTGGTGCCGCGCTATAGCACAGGCAAGCCTCCATCAGCCAAAACATACTTTCCGTCCGTTGGCGAATATGCGGGCATTCTTGAAGCAGCAGGCTTTGACGTTCGTATGGCGGAGCTATTCGATCGCCCAACGCCGCTCGAAGGTGAGCAGGGAATGGCGAACTGGCTTCGCCAGTTTTCCTGGTATAGCTTTGAGTCTGTTCCCACCCCGCTTCGCGAGAAGGCACTCACCGATGTAGTCGACCAGTTACGCGAGACCCGGTACCAGAATGGTCAGTGGTCTGCCGACTATCGACGCTTGCGCTTCATTGCCGTGAAATCTTGATAGTAGCCTGCGTTTCGGCGATTGCCAGCCAGCGAAAAAGCTTCGGGCTAGACTTGCTCTTAGGCATGCCTTCTTCAGCTGCTAAAGAGAAGACACTGATTGCCCCCATCGTGGTAGGTCTCATAGTCATGATCGGCCTCATTGCGGGCGTGGTTTACTTGCGCAGACCGACCGCATCGGTTTCGCAAGCCGCCGCTACGGCGGAGGCTCTTGCCTATTTGCCACATCTGGGGCTCAGCGACGTTTCGATGGAAGCAAACGAGAATTTCATGAAGCAGCGCGTGATCGAAATCAAAGGCAAGATCACTGACAAAGGTCCGCGAGCTTTGCAGAGCGTAGAGGTGTATTGCCTGTTTTATGGAGTCGACGGGCGCGAGATTCATCGGGAGCGCCTGCCGATCGTCAACGCGAAAACGGCCTCGCTTCGCCCTGGAGAGACACGGTCCTTCCGCCTTCCCTTTGATGCGGTTCCCGAGGGCTGGAATCAGGCGCTGCCGAAAATGGTGATTGCCCAGATCGATTTTGCGCATTAGCCCGAGCTTCGAATATATGAAGATTCTGCTGGCGGACGACGATTGTGACCAACTGGCAATTCGCGAACTGCTTCTCGCCCAGTATGGCTTTGATGCCGTCATTGCGGGCGACCGCGAATCGGCCTTGGAAGCCGCTTCGATGCATCACCCGAAGTGCGCGGTCGTCGACCTGAAATTCCCCGACGTGAAGTCGGGTCTACGATTGATCCGCGAACTCAAGGAGATCGATTCTAACCTGCACATCCTTGTGCTGACTGGAGCAAATCGCGCGAGTTGGGCGAACGTTCCCGAACGTCGTTTGGTTCATGCGGTAATTCAAAAAGGCGCCGCCTCGGCGGAATTGATTCAGCAGCTCAAGAGGCTGCAAAGATCGGGTCAGCTCAGTTCGAAAGATTAACGGTTCGCGGGCAGGGAAGAATCCCCCGTGCGCGCGCGTTCCAGATCGAGTACCAATTGGTGCGCAACTTTTGCTGCAACGTCCGCGCTCGCTCCTCGAAATTTTGCTCCGAGGCTCTCTTGAGTCGTAGACCACAAAACGTCGCCGTCCTTATTGCACAGGCGAACGGCTGCGTACGCTTCATGTTTGCGATCCTTCGAGTGGTGAGACTGGCTGTCGGAAATTCCGATCCCGCCATACACGCCGTTAGCGAGTTTGGCATAGCCTGAACTTCCCTTGCCGCCATTTTCCCGGCTGCTGATACCTTCCTGGACGTCCAGCGAGTCCGTAAACACTTTGTCGTCAGCAGCACCTTTGAGAACTGCGTCCGCGCGATCTGCATTGTCAGTCAGAACAAACAGTCTCGTGGAATTGAGGCCGGAAATAATCAGCTCACGCATCATGTCGCCCTCTGCACCAATCAACTCCGAAACGTAAATTCTGTGTACTTCAGGCAGGCTGCTAACGGGCGGACTGCCCGCGGGCTGTTGCGCAGACAGGATATCGGCCGCCAAAGCAATTGCCACGAAAAGTGGAAGTCCCTTCATCCTTTACCTGCCAATCTTGCTTCATCATCCTGATATTGAACAGCTTGTCCGGTACGAGCCTCCAGTGTGACAAGTGCGAGCCGAATGTCATTCTTGTCCACCTTGAAGACCATTGCCTCCTGCGAGCCGTCGTCTGCCTGGAAACCGATTGTCAGGAAATGCTCGCGTTTCTTCGCCAGCATAAACAGTGGCGAGATGATCACCGCCGCAATGTATCGACGGTCTACCTTCTGACCATACTCGAGAAGGTTAATGCGTTCAAAAGGGATCCGCACGCGCGCATGCTTGGAAGTGAATGCGAAGTACACGCGGTCTGAGACTTCGATTTCTCCTGAGTTGTTGGCAGGCAGGTCGGCCCGCGTACCGCCAATGTATTCTGCGTGGCTGCCCGCGTGTCCGGCCCCTTTCAGGCTGATTACCGAGAAGAGAAGGAGAACCAGGCCAAGGTGTCGCATGTCGTTCCGAGAATAGTCCCAGAAGGTGTGTGCTTTGAGTGTGCTGATTTTCTCCCAAGAAGAGATCAGCATCGGTTCGTTTGATTCTTGTCTAAAATTCTGGTGAACTGAGGTGAGGCGTTGGAGTTCGCCAAAACCGCCCTGGTCACAGGGAAGATGACTCCTACCCACACTCGCATCGGGAAAGGTGTGTCGTAGCTAATGAGTCGTCTTGTGAGTCTTAGTGGTCTTCTGCTTGTCGTTTTCGGCGGCGGGATCGGAGCAGGTGCGCGATTCGTTATCGGAACCTATGTCACGCGGCTTTATGGCGGCCTGTTCCCGATGGGAACTTTCCTGGTTAATGTTTCAGGGTCCTTTGCCATCGGCGCGACGATGAGCCTTTTGTTAGACCACCCGGGCATTAATCCCGCCTGGCGCTATTTTCTGGTAACCGGAATTCTGGGCGGCTACACGACCTTTTCTAGTTTTGAATGGGAAACTCTTACAGCGTGGAGAGCGGGTTCGATTCTTGTTGCTCTTGCGAACGTGCTTTTGAGCGTCGGTCTCGGCTTTTTAGGTGTCTGGCTTGGCTTTGTTTGTGCAAATCGCCTGCGGCGTTTATGATGTCCTCTTTTTCACCGATCGGTGACAACTGATTCTCCGGTTTCCGGCAGTTCATGCATGACCTTATGGAGCTCAGCGTCAGAAGTTACGATAATGCCATCCTGGAGCATTTCGGCAGCGATTTCGATCAAGCGGTTAACCTTCTCCGTGGTTTCGACAACGGAAATCATTATCGGCAAGTCATGGGAGACGTGAAAACGGCCACCTTTCCTGGTATGTCTCTTCGCTCCATAACCGAGGATTCCGCGGTAGACAGTGACACCTGAGCAGTCTTCCATGTGGAGACGCTTCACTATGGCGTCATAAAGCGGTTCTCCATCCAGTCGATCCGATTCTCCGAGGTAGACGCGAAGCAGCTTTCCTTTCGTGGTTACGATCCGGCGTGGTGCCTGAGATGTGACGTTCGTTCGTCGTTCCCCGGAGACCGATTTGATAACAATCACATCCTGCACAGTAATGAGCCCGTCTGTGACGAGGTCGTAGAGCTCTGGCAGCAAACGTTCTGCTCGCTCGGCGGTCTCAATGAACTCGATGCGGATCGGTCGGCGCTCGGCGGAAAATTCCGAGTAGGGATTGTGGTACTGCCCATGGCTGCCGAAACCCGCGTCGGCTCGGAATAACGTAGCGCCCGCGACATGATGGTGTCGCAGAAACCCAACGATAGTGTTCCACAAAGGCGTCAGGTTCCGACGGGTATCCTCGTTCAGGTAAATGGTAACTTTCCTGGCCGACCCTTGAGGAAGCATCGTCGGAATTTCTCCTGAATGAGTTTCAGTCCCTACTCTCACAATAGCCCCGCGCGAGAATCTTTAGGGAGGCAGTCAGTTCTTTGGCAGACGGCGGTCATCCGGACCGCTCGGCAGCCGGATTGACTAGTGATCAGCTCTTGACTACCAATAACAGGCCAATACAGCGCCGTGAGTTTCTGGCCTCGGCCGGAGCGGCTTCGCTCAGAGGAATGGTGCCCATGCCAAGTACAAAAGTTAAATTAGGCATTGATCTTTTCAGCCTGCGGGCCCAGAAGTGGACGCCGCTCGAGGCGCTCGATTATTGTGCGGCGCGAAATGTGCAGCTGGTCCATTTTTCTGAGATCCGTTTTTTAGGCAGCCTGTCTCTAGAGAATCTCCGCGCGGTACGGAAACACGCCGAGAAGCTCGGGATCGAGGTGGAGATCGGTATGCGATCGATCTGTCCTACTTCGAAGATGTTCGATCCCTCGCAAGGCACAGCAGAGGAGCAGCTAGAGCGGATGATCGAAGCTGCCAACGTGGTCGGTTCGAAAATTGTGCGGGCGGTGCTTGGCAGCGGAGATGACCGGCGGCCCGGGCCGATTGAGACACATATCGACGACACCGTTCGAGTCCTGCGCAACGTGCGGTCACGCGCCACGGATCGTAACGTCAAAATTGCGATTGAAAATCACGCCGGCGACATGCAGGCCCGTGAACTGAAAATGCTGGTAGAAGAGGCCGGGCCGGATGTTGTCGGCGTGTGCCTCGATGCGGGCAATCCTCTGTGGACCATAGAGGATCCGCATTTGACCCTTGACGTGCTGCATCCGTACGTCTTAACCAGTCATCTTCGCGATAGCGTTGTCTGGAAAGTGCCACAGGGCGCCGCCGTGACCTGGGTCCAAATGGGGCAGGGAAACGTGGATATCGATTCCTATGTGCGCAAGTACATCGAGTTGTGCGCAGGGAGACCGTTATCTCTCGAGTCCATTGTTTTCGGACCGCGGATTCTGCCTTATAACGACCATGCTTTCTGGGACGCTTTCCGCAAAACGCCGGCTTGGGAATTCCAGCGCTTCTTAGCAATCGCAGAGCACGGAAAGCCATGGCGGGACGAGCCTTGGGAGAGCTCGGAAGAAGCGGCGCGTCAACGTGCGGCACTTGACGAGAGCCTGGCATACACAAAGAAATTGATTGGCGCTTCAACCTGACAGCGATCGAAAGTTAGATCAAAATGAAGAAGAGATAACGTATAAGTTCGATGGACCGACTCAAGATTGGTTTTTTACTCGCAGCCGCGACGCTGTGTGCTCAGCGGCTTCAGGCCCAACTACCGGACGCGCCTGGCCGGCAGACTCTACAGAAGGTTTGCGCCGCCTGCCATCCGGCTGAAATCGTCCTGGGCAGAACAATGACGCGTGAACAGTGGGGAGGCATCGTGTCGAACATGATTGGCAAGGGTGCTAAAGGTTCCGACGCGGAATTTGCCGAGATTGTAGACTACCTCACTAAGAATCTACCGGCGAAAGGTGGAGGTACAAGCGCGCCTGGACGAACACAGAGGGCTCGAAGTGGCGGATTGCTCGATCAGGCGGGCGCAAGTGACAAGCACATTGTTGATGAAGAAGCGGCCGACCGCGGCAAGGCTATTTACATAGCGCAGTGCATCACCTGTCACGGTCCGCGGGGGCGAGGAACCGATCAGGGCGCTGACCTGGTTCGCTCGTTGGTTGTTTTGCACGACCGCTATGGCAGCACGATCGGGCCGTTCCTTGCCAAAGGCCATCCCACGCAGAGCAAAATGCCCAGCTCGCAATTCACGGAGGCACAGATCGGAGACCTGTCGCACTTCCTCCATCAGAAGGTAGGGGACACGCTGCGGACAGGCCCCTTCAACAAGGTCCAGAATGTGTTAACCGGCGATCCCAAGGCCGGACAAGCCTATTTCAATGGCGCGGGGAAGTGCAACACCTGTCATTCCACGACCGGTGATCTGGCGGGAGTAGGAAGCAAATATGAGCCCGCGGTTCTGCAGTTGAGAGTGGTGTTTCCTGAGACCGTCGCTTTCGGCAGGCGCGCTACGGCGGCCGCAAAGAAACCGATGGCGGTTACCGTAACGTCCCCATCAGGTGAAAGCGTGACAGGCACGTTGCTCGAGATCGACGACTTTACTGTTGCCTTGCGAGATGCGTCAGGGCAGTATCGCAGTTTCCAACGAACGCCGGACCTCAAAGTGGAAAAGCAGGACCCGTTCGCGGCACACATCGCGCTGCTCGATCAGTACACCGACAAGGACATGCACGATGTTGTTGCTTACCTGGAGACTGTCAAGTGAAACGATGCACGATTCTTTGCCTGCTTTCGCTCGCTGCCGCGTGCGGCCTGAGCGGCGACGACGGCAGCGGCCTGGATCCGGCAAAACTGCTCCAGCCTCCCACCGATTCCTGGCCCACCTATAACGGTGATTATTCGGGGCGCCGCTTCAGCACCCTGACCAAAATCAACGACTCTAATATTGGGTCCCTCAGTCTGGCTTGGGTCTACGATATTAAGCGCAGCAATGACCCGTTCGGCGGAGTTCTCAAATCCACGCCGCTTGTTGTAAACGGCATCATGTATTTCACAGTGCCCGATAAGGTTTGGGCCATAGATGCGCAAAGCGGCCGTGAAATTTGGACCTATACTTGGGCGTCAAAAGGGGGCATCCATCTAGGTAATCGAGGTGTCGGCATCTACGGGAACTGGCTGTACTTTGAGACGCCCGATTGCAATCTCGTCTCATTGAACCTGAGCGACGGCAAGAAGCGATGGAATAAACCAATTTGTGACCTTGATCAGATGTACTACGCTTCGGTTGCTCCCGTTGTAATCAAAAATCATGTCGTTGTAGGCGTGAGCGGCGACGATCTCGATCGCCCGGGTTACCTGGAATCGCGCGATCCGGAAACAGGTGAGCTGCAGTGGCACTGGTCCGTGGTTCCAAAACCCGGCGAACCGGGCTCTGAGAGCTGGCCGAATGCCGACGCCATGGAGCACGGCGGCGGAATGACTTGGCTGTCTTGCACCTACGACCCCGATCTGAATCTGTTATTTCTGGGGACGGGAAACCCGCAGCCGGTCATCATCGGAAAGGGACGCAAGGGAGACAATCTTTTCACCGAATCGATTGTTGCTCTCAATACGGACACCGGTAAGCTGGCCTGGCACTTCCAGCCCTCGCCGCATGATACGCACGACTGGGATGCAATCCAAACTCCCGTTCTTATTGACGGCGAAATTGACGGCCAGCCGCGAAAGCTTGTGGCACAGGCTAGCCGCAACGGGTGGTTCTTCGTGCTCGATCGCAAAACGGGCAAGAACTACAGCAGCTCGGAATTCGTGAAAACGAACTGGGCGAAGGGTGTCGATGCCAAGGGACAACCTATACCGAATCCTGCCAAAGAACCGCAGACTGATGGAGCCCTGGTCTCGCCGAACCAGGGTGGCGCTGCGAACTGGCCGCCCCCGAGCTTCAGTCCCCAAACCGGGTTGTTCTATGTGAACGCCACGCGCGCCTTCAGCATTTACTACATCTATGACAACGACACGAAGCCCGAGGGCTGGGGCGGCAACGATCAAGGCGGATGGGCGGAATCAATGGTGCAGGCCCTCGATTACAAGACCGGCAAAGTACGCTGGAGTCATAAATGGCAAACGGCCGGAATTGGTTCGGGCGTTTTAAGTACAGCCGGAAACCTCCTGTTTGCGGGCGATCCGTCGAATAACCTGGTCGCGTTGAACGCGGCAAACGGAGACATCCTTTGGCATGCCAATCTCGGCAGCAACATGTCGAATGGCCCGATCACTTACGAGTTGGGGGGCCTGCAGTACCTGGTTCTCGCCGCAGGCGACAAGCTTTTCGCGTTTGTAATGAACCGGAAATGAACAGCTAATGTTATTTTCCGCCGGTGGTTTTCTGTGCCGGAGCGGGACGTTTTTCGCTGCTTGGCGGGACGAGTCCTTTTAAGCGCATATACGTCACCATATTGCCGTAATGCTCATCGGTATGCGCTGTGTTGACTGAGAGTACTGTGAGCTTCGCAAGGTCGAAATTCATCAGCTTGACCATCTGGCTGCCCTGGGCATCCGTCATCCCTTCAAAGGTCTTCGTACAGCCAGCAGCTGCATCCTTCAGCGCCGCGATGAGGTCAGCCTTCGAAGTTTTGGTCTTCTCGATATTCTTGGGTGTCGGGGTTTCGCCGGCAGCGGTCGCACAGAAAAAACCCTGAGAATCCGCCACGTGGCCGACCAGCTGTCCGAAGCTCCGGACATCCGGTGTCGGCTTGAAAGAATAGTTGTCCTCGGGCATCTTCTCGGCGGCGGCGATTGCCATGCCCGTCACAATTGTGTAGAAACCCTTCTCACTGGCTGTAATAGGATTGGCTGGCGCCGCTGTAGGAGTTTGTGCGACGACGGCGCAGGGAATCACCGCCAACGCGGTGATCACGGAACAGAGTGTCTTGATCATATGGACCTCCCGAAAAATGATTTCACATCCTGAGCCGATGAAAAGGCGTAGGCGTGCTCCACCAGCCCCGAGCTAATTAACTAACGGCGTTTTTGACTGAAAAGTTCGGGAAAAGTGAAGAAGAGTGAACCGTTGGATTCCGTTTGATAGGATGCTCTCGAATGAATCGCAGGAAAGCACTGAAATCCGCGGTTGCGGCCGGAGCCGCCGCGCTGAACCGCGGCGCTGATGCCGCTGTAACGGAGGGGGGTGGCCGGTTGAAACAGGGTGTTTCACTTTGGTGTTGGGAAAAGTGGTATAGCCTCGATCAGCTTTGCAAGGAAGCCGTGCGAATTGGCTTGAAAGGTATCGACCTGGTGCGGCCGAGTGACTATGCGACGGTGCAAAAGTATGGCTTGACACCGTCGATGACGGCGAGCGAGGAGCCAAATACGATTCCGATTGGGTTAAATCGGGTCGAGAATCATGAGCGAGTGCTCGCGAGCCTGAAGAGCGATATCACCGCAGCGGCCGCGGCCAAGGTGCCGAATGTCATCACGTTTTCCGGCAACCGCAAAGGGATGGCAGATGCGCAAGGCCTTGAGAACTGCCTGATTGGTCTGAACAAGATCAAAGATTATGCGGAGGAGAAGAGCATAACGGTCAATCTCGAATTACTGAACAGCAAGGTCAATCACAAAGACTACATGGCGGACCATGCTGTCTGGGGTATTGAGTTGATGAAGCGGGTAAATTCACCACGCATCAAACTGCTTTATGACATCTATCACATGCAAATCATGGATGGCGACCTGATCCGGACGATCAGCGGCAATATTCAATATTTTGGCCATTTTCATACGGGTGGCAACCCGGGCCGCCATGAGCTCGATGAGACGCAAGAAGTGAACTGGCGGGCCGTTGCGAAGGCTATCGCCGACACAGGGTACCAGGGATTTTTTTCGCACGAGTTTGTGCCGGCGAAAACGCCCCCAATACGGGGCCTGGAGCAGGCTTTTGAAATCTGCAACGTTTAAGTGCGGTTGTTCGCTGTCAAGGCCTGCCACACCAGCCAGGCGACAGCAATATCTTCACTGGCGATTCCCAACGACTTGAAGAAGATCCGCCTGCCTGAACCGCCGATATTCCTCGACGGATCGGCGAGCAGTTCGCCAAGCTCAGCGTGAATTTCAGCGCCGGCCTGTAGAATATCGCCCGACTCCTGTAAGGCAGCCTCGCGAGACTCAACTACCACGTAAGCGCTGTTCATTACGTCTTCATCGACCTCACGCCGCTCAGGCCCGACCGCGCCGACGGCATTGACGTAAGCACGCGGCGATAGCCACCGGCCACAGAGAACAGGGGTGTCGGCACCCGTCACAGTAACCACCACATCTGCTTCCATTACGGCCGCCTCTGGAGAGGAGATCGCGACAACGTCGTTTTCTTCCGCAAAGCGGCTCGCGTGATTCGGCGTTCGGCTCCATACGCGGATTTCGTCGAAGGAGCGTGTTTTTCGTAGAGCTTCCAGATGCGATTTCGCCTGAACGCCGCTTCCCATGATGGTCAGGATGCGCGCGTCCACCGGCGCGAGGAGATCCGTGGCAATCGCCGAAACGGCCGCCGTTCGCATTTCCGTGATCAGTCTTCCGTCCATGACGGCCAGAGGTTCGCCGGTTGTGCTGTCGAACAGTTGAATAATTGCCTGATGTGTGGGCAGATTCCGGCTCGTGTTACCCGGGTACATGGTTACGAGCTTCGCTCCCATTACGCCGGTGGACACTGCGGGCATGAGCCCGAACCAACCGTTGTGCTCCGGAATGCGGAGCACCGACCGGACTGGGTGCCGGATGCGCCCGAATGAGAAATCGATCAACGCCTGCTTCAGTACTGGAATCAATTGGTCCCGTCGCAAGACGCTTCGCACCTCGGCTTCGCTGATGTAGCGGGGAGCCATCGTTTAGTTCCAGCTCAAAGTTCAGTCATCATTGCGGAAGCTGTCATCGTCACCGGTATCCGCGGCCAGGTTTTCGAATTTTGTATATCGATTGAGGAACGCCAGTTTCATTCGGCCGGTGGGGCCGTTACGCTGCTTGGCGAGAATGACTTCGGCCAGTCCCTTCAGACTTTCTTTGTCGGGCCGATAGACTTCTTCCCGAAAGATGAACGCGACCATATCTGCGTCTTGCTCGATTGAACCCGATTCGCGCAAATCGCTGAGCATGGGCCGGTGATCGCCGGGCCTTGTTTCGGGCGCTCGACTCAGCTGGGAGAGTACGAGAAAGGGGACCCGCAGCTCCTTGGACATCAGTTTGAAGCCGCGCGACAAAGAGCTGATTTCCTGAACACGATTTTCGTAGCGGCCGCGGCCCTGCATCAGCTGTAGATAATCGACAACGACCAGCCCCAAACCCTGCTCCACTTGCAGGCGGCGCAGCTTGGAATGCACATCCATCAGGTTGGTGCCGGCCGAGTCGTCAATATAAATCGGCGACTCGACGATGCGGTAGAGTGCGTCCTGCAGGGCGCGTCTTTCCTCGCCGTTCAGATAGCCTGCGCGAAAGCGTTGCTGATCGACGCGGGCGGTGGCGCAGATCAGGCGTGTCAAGAGCGACTCCTTCGACATCTCGAGCGAAAAAATTGCAACGGGTTGGGGATTGGCCGGATTCATCGCCACATGCTGTGCGATGTTGAGTGCGAATGCGGTTTTCCCCATGGCCGGCCGGGCAGCGAGAATGATCAACTCGCCTTCGCGCAGGCCCCCCGTCAGTTCATCAAGCTTGAGAAAACCGGTTCCGATGCCTTTGATTCGTTTGCTCGCGTCGAGAAACGCGTTAATGCCTCCGTCATAGCCGCTGACGATCTGGGCAGGGCTCGAGAGAGCGTTCTTCGATTGAACGTCTCCCAATTTCATGAGGGCGTCTTCGGCCGCCCCCAGGATCTCGATCGCGTTCTCTTCGGAAGCCATGCAGCGATGCATGGTGTCCTGAGAGATAGCAATAATGCGGCGCAGCAAAGACTTTTCTCTTACGATGCCGACGTAGCTCTCGAGATTATGAAGCTGTGGGAGCCCGTCGTCGAGCGAGACGAGATAGCTAAGCCCGTCGACAGATTGGAGCTGTCCGTGCTTCATCAGCTCGTTTGCGAGCGTTACGCGGTCGATGGTTTCGCCCCGCTCGTGCAGATCGCTCATCCGCAGGAAGATGCGCTTATGTTTTTCGAGGCTGAAATCGTCGGCCGAGAGAGTACCGGCCACCTGGAGGAAAGCGGTTTCCGTACTCATGATCGCGCCCAGCACGAAGCGCTCCGCATCCAGATTATCCGGGAGCGGACGATCGAGACTGAGATCCCGTGCTGCCATGGAGCGAATCCGTTTACCTTAACCGACAATGCGTGAAGCCATCAAGGCGAAGACCAGTGCGATTCTGTAATTCACAGCTCGCCAGCCTCACATCCGATGCGCTTTTCGCAAATGAAAATCGACCGAGCAAAGATTTCCACAGATGGTTCACAGGTCGTTCACTTACATTTTCGCCTATTTTTGTTTGGGAGATTCGGGGAGAAATTTCGGGGACCGGCGTCTTGTTATACTCGGGCTTGATGCAGGCTGCGACACATCGCCATCATCACCATTTGCCGATGGGCTAGTGGCGAGCTTTGCGTCTGCACATTTTTTGCAATCAGCCCGCCGGAAGTCCAGGCGGGTTTTTCATTTTTAGGGGAAGTCTGTGGGCGACTTTTTGGATTTCAGCAAGCAAGACGGGCTTATTACGGCGGTGGTGCAGGATACCGTATCGCGTCGGGTTTTGATGGTCGGCTTTATGAACCAGGAGGCCTTCGATAAAACCTTGGCGACCGGCCACGTAACTTTTTTCAGCCGTTCACGGCAGAAGCTTTGGACAAAAGGCGAGACCTCGGGTCACTTTCTAAATCTGAAAGCGATCCGAACGGATTGCGATGCCGATGCTTTGCTGATTGAAGCGGAAGCGATCGGGCCGGGAGTCTGCCATAACGGATACGAGAGCTGCTTCTATCGTGAGTGGAAGGGCGGCCGGTGGCTGGAAATGGATCAGAAAGTATACGACGCGGATTCCGTTTACGGAACTAAGAAATGAAACTGAAGCTGGGGATACCGAAGGGTAGTCTTGAGAGCGCCACGGTGGATTTATTCCGCCGCGCGGGCTTTAACATCACGACCAGCAGCCGCAGCTATTTCCCGGCGATTGACGATCCCGAGATCGACTGCATGCTGATTCGGGCTCAAGAAATGGCGCGCTACGTGGAAGACGGAGTACTCGATGCAGGGCTGACTGGCCGCGACTGGGTGGAAGAGAACGAAGCGCACGTAGAGACGGTGGCCGATCTGATTTATGCCAAGCAGAGTTTCGGCAAGGTTCGATGGGTACTAGCCGCGCCCGAAGCTTCCCCGTTCCGCAGCGTAGAGGACCTGGAGGGAAAAATCATTGCAACCGAACTAGTCCATATGACCGAACGCTATCTGGCGAGCAAAGGCGTTCGCGCGCGGGTTGAATTCAGTTGGGGAGCGACGGAAGTCAAGCCGCCGGAGCTGGCCGATGCCATTGTCGAAGTGACGGAAACCGGCTCTTCACTGCGAGCCAACAAGCTGCGGATTATCGAGACGGTTCTCGAGTCAAACACGCAGCTGATCGCGAACAGCAAGTCGTGGGGCGACGAATGGAAACGGAGGAAACTTGCGGATATCAAAATGCTCCTCGAGGGCGCGATCAATGCGCTTGGCAAGGTGGGCCTGATGATGAATGTGCGGCGACAGTCACTGGTGTCGGTGCTCGGGGTCTTGCCGGCCTTGAAGAACCCGACAATTTCTCAGCTAAGTGATGAAGACTGGGTCGCCGTAAATACGATTTTGGAGGAGGCGACCGTGCGCACGATCATTCCGCGCTTGAAAGAAGCGGGCGCGCAAGGCATCGTCGAATACCCTCTCAACAAGATCGTCATGTAACTATGATCCGGATCGTTGACGGGATCGAAGCGAAATTCATTCTGGCAAATCGTATGCGTGGTGTGTCCGCTTACGAAGATGCCGTTCGGCCGATCATTCTGGGCGTGCGTGCGGAGAGAGATAGTGCTTTGCTTCGTTATGCGAGACAGCTGGATGGCTTAGGAGGCCGGCCGTTACGTGTTACGAGGGACGAATTGGCGACAGCTGCGGAAGCGCTCGCACCGGAAGTGAGCAATGCGATTAAGGTGGCGATTCACAATATACGCGAGTTTGCGCAATTCCAGCTTCCGAAAGAGCAATTCAGGGAGTTTTCCGCGGGTCGAAAGCTTGGGTGGATTGTGCGGCCTCTCGATTCAGTAGGGTGCTACGTCCCCTCAGGCCGGTATCCTCTTCCTTCGACCCTGCTAATGACTGCCGTAGTCGCGCAGACCGCGGGGGTGAAGCGAATCTGTGTAACATCCCCTAAGCCCTCGGTCGAGATTCTTGGATGTGCGCATTTGCTCGGGATCGATGAGGTATACCGGGTCGGCGGCGCACAGGCTATCGCCGCACTCGCCTATGGCACCGGGACGATCGCGCGTGTGGATCGCATTGTCGGTCCCGGAAATGCATACGTTGCGGCTGCGAAAAAGCTGTTGGCAGGAGATGTAGCCATCGACTTTGTTGCCGGCCCTACCGAAATCCTGATTCTCGCCGCGGAGGGCGATGCCCGTGTGATTGCTGCCGACATGCTGGCGCAGGCGGAACACGACGTCGAAGCGAGCGCTATCCTCTTGACCACGTCGCAAGATCTGGCAGTCGCCGTCGCAAACGAGCTGGAGCGCCAGGTGAAAACCCTGCCAACCGCCGAAGTGGCTCGTTGTTCGATCGACCGGTCGGGATTCATTGCGGTGATGCCGAATATGGAAGAAGCACTTGCGCTTTCGAACACGTACGCCCCCGAACATCTGAGTTTGCATGACCCTGCCCTTCTGCCTCAGGTCAAAAATGCCGGGACCGTTTTTCTCGGATCGAGCTCGCCCGAATCAGCGGGCGATTACGCTTCGGGTCCCAGTCATGTACTTCCCACCGGCGGCGCAGCACGAGTTCGAGGTGGCTTGTCGGCGACAGATTTTGTCAAGCTGATTGCCGTGCAGGAGCTCTCGCCCGCGGCACTCGACACGCTGATGCCGAGTATCACAACGCTCGCGCGAGCCGAGGGCTTAGAGGCGCACGCACGCGCAGTGGAGGTTCGTTCTGTCAAGCAAAACTGAGCTCGAATTGGAAGCTAAAGTCGAGGCGAAACGCCCGGCGCCGCGGGAGGCTGTCCTTCGGATGGCGCCGTACCATCCTCCGACGGGCGGCCGGCGCAGCAAGCTTCGGCTCGATTTTAACGAAAACACAGTAGGCGGTCCACCGCACGTGGTCGACTTCATCAAGCGGTATCTGAGCGCATCGGATCTGACCATTTATCCCGAGTACGCGAACGCTCTCGAGGATCTATCGGCTCATTTCGGGGTGAGCACGGATGAGCTCACTCTTACAAATGGTACGGACGAAGCCATTCAGCTTTTGATGAATACGTATGTCAATAGCGGCGACCACGTGCTTATTCTGAAGCCCTCTTACGCGATGTACCGATTCTACGGTCAGCTTGCTGGCGCTGAAATCGATGAGGTTGAGTACCGGCCCGTAACACTGGCATTTCCAATCGAAGAGCTGATCGAACATATCACTCCAGCGACGCGAGCCGTTCTGATCGCCAATCCGAATAATCCGACAGGGACGGGCACAGACGTCAAATCGGTTCAAAGAATCCTCGAAAAAGCCGCCGGCGCGCCTGTTCTGATTGACGAAGCATACTACGAATTCAGCGGTATCACGGTTCTTCCGCTTCTGGCTCACTATGCAAACCTCTTCGTGAGCCGCACCTTTTCGAAGACTTACGGAATGGCCGCCATGCGTTGCGGATGTCTCTTTTCGCAGGCGGCCAACATGCTTCACGTCAAAAAAGCGCAATCGCCATATAGTGTCAATGCCCTGGCGGCTATGGCATCGCGTATTGCGATCCAGGACCAGGCATTTGTTGAAGAGTACGTGCTAGAGGTTTTGGCAGCCCGCGAGTTGCTTTATGTCGGTTTGGAGCGACTCAAGATTCCATACATCAAGAGCATGGGCAACTTCGTGCTTTTTGAAGCAGGGGAGCGGGCCGTGCCGATTCGTGATGAGCTGCGCAGTCGAGGTGTGCTGGTTCGGGATCGCAGCTACGAGATTCCGGGAGCTGTTCGCGTCACGGTAGGTACCCGCGAACAGGTACAAAAATTCCTCGATGAATTGGAGAAGATTTGGTAGCCGTGCAGCCTCCCGATGTGATTGTGTTCGACATGGATGGAGTGCTGGTAGACGTGAGCGAATCCTACCGGCGGGCAATTCGTGATACGGTGCAGCACTTCACCGGCAAGACCGTTTCTCATGACTTGATTCAGGATTTTAAGAATGCCGGGGGCTGGAACAACGACTGGCTGCTCTCGCACCGTCTTATTTCTGATCTCGGTGCAGCAGTTGATTACCCGGATGTAGTCGAGTACTTCAACCGCATCTTTCTAGGCGAGAACGACGATGGGTTGATTACGAGGGAGCGCTGGGTCCCTTCCGAGCAGTTTCTGGATCGCCTCGCGGTCGACGCAGCCTTGGCTATCTTCACTGGACGCGCTCGCTATGAAGCGGACGCAACACTCGACCGCTGTGCCCCCCATATCCGCTTCGATCCGATCGTTACCGATGAGCTGGTGGCTAACCCTAAACCGGCGCCCGATGGTCTGGAGATTATCAAGCAGCACTACCCAGGTAAGCGGATCTGGTTTCTCGGCGACACAGTCGATGACGCGCGCAGCGCCCGTTCGGCCGGCGTGCCATTCGTCGGAGTGTCGATGAAGGCGAATCCGCGGCACGTGGAGATAGGCCAAACCCTTTACGATGATGGAGCGTTTGCGGTGCTCGAAAATGTGAACGAGCTGGAAACGTTAGTCGAACAATCACGGGGCTCGAAATGAGAGAAGCGTCACTCGAGCGCAATACAAAAGAGACGCAGATCGCCGGTGGCTTGCGAATCGAAGGCACGGGCGTTTATGAGATCTCGACCGGGATTCGGTTTCTTGATCATATGCTCGAACTGTTCAGCAAGCACGGCGCCTTTGACTTACGGTTGAAGGCGAAGGGCGATCTCGACGTCGATCAGCATCATACGGTCGAGGACACCGGCATTGTATTGGGTGATCTGTTCGCGAAGGCGCTCGGCGACAGGCGCGGCATTAATCGTGCCGGTTATTTTGTTCAAACCATGGACGAATCGCTTGCGGTGGTCGCGGTCGACCTCGGCGGACGCCCGGCACTCGTTTACGATCAGCAGGTCGAAATCGTTCATGTGGGAGATCTTCAGACGGAGTTGCTCGAAGATTTTTTCGGCGGATTTACTAATCATGCCGGCGCTAACTTGCACGCGAAGGTGGTCTACGGGCGTTCCAATCACCACAAAATTGAAGCCATTTTCAAGTGCTTCGCGCGCGCCATGCGTTATGCGTGTTCAACCGATGAGCGTTTGAAAGATCAGCTTCCTTCGACGAAAGGTCTGTTGTGACGACCATTGTCAACTACGGCGCAGGAAACCTTCGCTCGGTCGAAAACACGTTGGAAGAGCTGGGTTGCCTCTATGAAGTAACCGATTCGCCGGAATGTGTTCTGCAGGCGAATAAGCTGATCTTGCCCGGAGTCGGGCATTTTGGGCAGATGGTCAGCGCGCTGGACCATTTGAAGCTTCGTGAACCTCTTAGGAAAAAAATCGGCTCCGGAACGCCGTTCCTTGGCATCTGTGTTGGTCTGCAATACCTGTTTGAGGAAAGCGAAGAGTCGCCCGGCGCTTGTGGTTTGGGAGTGTTACGGGGTACTGTAAAGCGATTTCGGGGCGAGGCAAGAGTTCCTCATATGGGCTGGAATTCGCTGCTCGAAGTGCGATCTTCCCAACTTCTCCGCGGCCTGGACAAGGGCGCCTATGCCTATTTCGCGCATAGCTTTTATGCGCCCATCGTGGAAGAGACGGCCGCGACCTGCACCTATATGCAGAGTTACAGTGCGCTCATCGAAGCTAACAATCTGTTTGCTGTGCAATTTCATCCTGAGAAGTCCGGACCAGTGGGATTGCGCGTGCTGCAGAACTTTGTCGAAGCCTGATGCTTGCGAAGCGAATCATTCCGTGTCTCGACGTAACCGGCGGCCGGGTTGTAAAGGGCGTCAATTTTGTTGGGCTGCGGGACGCGGGCGATCCCGTTGAACTTGCGGAACGGTATAACCAGCAGGGCGCTGACGAGCTGGTCTTCCTGGACATAACAGCGTCGAGCGACGCCCGGGAAATCATGGCGAGCCTGGTGGCTCGAACAGCCCGGCGGGTATTCATCCCGCTTACGGTCGGAGGCGGCCTTCGAAATGTGGCCGATGCCCGGAAGATCATCCTGGCGGGAGCGGACAAGGTGAGTGTGAACACGGCCGCGGTACGGCGACCGGAACTGATACGGGAATTAAGCCTCGAATTTGGCGCCCAGGCAGTCGTGCTGGCGATTGATGCCAGACGCTCGGGCGACAATCGCTGGAACGTGTATACGAAAGGCGGCAGGCAGGATGAGGGCATCGACACCATTGAATGGGCGCAGCAAGGCGAGGCTCTCGGTGCTGGCGAAATCCTGCTTACTTCGATGGACACCGACGGTGTGCAGAGCGGATTCGATTGTGCTGTCACCCAGGCTGTGGCGGCGAAAACCACCATCCCGATCATCGCATCCGGGGGGGCCGGCAAGCTGCAGGATTTCGTTCAGGTGTTGACCGAAGGAAGAGCAGATGCCGCGTTGGCCGCCTCGGTATTTCACTACGGCAAATACACTGTCGCGGATCTCAAGCAGGCATTGTCAAAAGCAAATGTTCCGGTGAGACCCGCGTGATTATTCCCTGTATCGATCTGATGGAGGGTAAGGCGGTCCAGCTCGTTCAGGGAAGAGAGAAGGTTCTTGAGCGATCCGTCGAGGAAATGCTCGGCCTGTTTCAAGGCTTCGATCAAATTCAGGTCATCGACTTGGATGCGGCCATGGGACACGGATCTAACAACCTGCAAATTGTGAGCCTTGTGCAACGGGCGACGATTCGCGTGGGAGGCGGCGTGCGCAGTGTCGAGCGTGCAAGCGAGTTGCTTAGCCTGGGGGCACATCGCGTTATCGTCGGCACAGCCGCTTTTTCGGAAAACGGACCCAATCTTTCCTTTTTGGGCGAACTGGCGCGTCATGTGGGGTCAGAGAATGTCACCATCGCTCTCGACAGCAGGCACGGCCGGGTGGTGGTCAACGGGTGGCGGCGTGAAACAGAGTGGACGGCGGCGAGTGCCATTCCTGCGCTCGAACCCTTTTGTTCGGGCTTCCTTTGTACTTACGTCGATAAAGAAGGGATGATGCAGGGAACTGATCTCGAGTGGTTTGGGAACCTGCGCGAGGCAACCAGTCACGAACTCATCGCAGCGGGGGGTATTACAGCGTTTGAGGACGTGAAAGCTCTGACCGCCCTCAGAATTCATTGCGCCATCGGTATGTCGATCTACACAGGTCGACTGTCCCTTGATGAATTGCGCGATTACAACCTCTCGATACGTTAGGTGCATTACTCCTGGGCACTTCAGCGTTGTGATAACGCTTCTAAGAGCTCCAAAGCGCACCCATTTAGTACTAAAGTTTGCCGGTTTGATTGATACAGGGAAATAATCGTAAAAAGTACTTAGAACTTTTTACCATGTACCGTACTAAGCATGTAGAAAATACATGCATCCTCCAGTAATCGTCGATCTCATAAAAATCATTCTCCCTTTGTTTCTTTAATTCATACAGTGCGGGGGCTCGGGCGTCGTCCCAGCCTCCGCTAAACCGTTTCCTTCCTTCCTGATTTCTCCCTCCTTCTTTCTCAATACTTAACATCAGTTCCGCCGTCAAGGCCTCCGGTTCCAGAGGATGGGCTCTTTGATATCCTCGAAAGTTACAAAGGATCTGAGGTTTTTCGATGTCCGGACACAGTAAGTGGGCCACGATCAAACACAAGAAGGCGGCCCTCGACAGCAAACGCGGCAAAGTTTTCACGCGCCTTATCAAAGAAATTCAAATCGCCGCCCGAAATGGGGGTGACCCCGATGCCAACCCGCGCTTACGTACCGCGATTGTGGCGGCGAAAGGGGTCTCGATGCCCGCTGAGAACATCAAGCGAGCGGTCATGCGGGGTACAGGTGAACTCGAAGGCGGTCAGATCGATGAAATTCTCTTTGAAGGGTACGGACCGGGAGGCGCCGCAGTCCTGGTAAGTGTTGCTACCGATAATCGGAATCGGACCGTGAGCGAAATCCGCCACTTGTTCTCCAAGAATGGTGGAAATCTCGGCGAGCAGGGCAGTGTGGCCTGGATGTTCGAACGCAAGAGTCAGATCATTGTGGATGCGGCGAAAGCCTCAGAGGATCAGCTGATGGGGATTGTTCTCGATGCGGGTGCGGAGGACATTCGCGATCAGGGTGGCGCATGGGAGATCATTTCGCCGCCGGAAGCGCACGACGCGATGTTGCAGGTGCTGGAGAAGGCTAGTCTTGGCAACGAGTCGGCAGAAATCGCCATGGTTCCCAAGAACACTGTGAAGCTCGAAGGGAAGACGGCTCAAGCCATGCTAAAGCTTTACGATGCGCTCGAAGAGCACGAGGATGTGCAGAGTGTTTACGGCAATTATGAAGTCGACGAAGCAGAAGTAGAGGCGCTCGCCTAAGCGGTCTGTGGTCAACGAATCTGTGCGCGTCTAGCCGGATCGTACCCATGCGAATTGCCGGAATAGACTGCGGAACGGAGCGAACCGGTTTTGGAATTATTGAGACCGATGGCCGCTCCCATCGATTTATCGAAGCGGGAGTGATTCGCACGCGAGCCTCCGAACCTCTGGAAAACCGCCTGCAACAAATTGCCCGGGAGTTGCGCGCGATTTTCAACACCTTTACTCCAGACGTCGTCGCGGTGGAAGAGGTCTTTCATGCCGTGAATACGAAATCTGCTTTAAAACTCGCGCACGTGCGCGGCGTAGCATTGCTGGTTGCGGCGGAAGCAGGACTTCCAATCGGCGAGTATTCGGCATTGGAAGTGAAGATCAGCGTGGTTGGCTACGGCAGGGCGGAGAAACAGCAAGTGCAGATGATGGTTCTATCTCTGCTGGGAATCAATCGCGAGTTCGGCTCGTTTGATGCCACGGACGCATTGGCTGTTGCGATCTGTCATGGAACGCGGCTGAATTTTCCGATTGCTGCCGGTGCACAAAGATGAGAGCGATCGCGCTGCTAGGCTTGTGCGCTTCTCTGGTTTTGGCCGACGATGTCCGGAGATTGACTTACACGAAGAGCTTCCCTGGTAGCAGTCCCGAGTACGTCCGGCTCTCGATTTCTTCTAACGGCGCTCTGGAATATACCGAATCGGTGAAGGACGACCAGCCGCTCCACGCACAGATGCAGTCTTCGGAAACGGCTCAGCTGTTCGACCTCGCGGCGAAGCTGGATGAATTCAAAACGCCGCTCGAATCGGGTCTCAAAGTGGCTAACACGGGCAAGAAAATTTTCCGCTTTGAGGATGGCAAAGGGGCCCACTCCGAAACAACCTTCAACTATTCGACCAATCCGTTGGCTGCGCAGCTACTGGACAAATTCGAGAATATTGCAGCCAGCGAGCGCGCGTATTTAGATCTCGACCGGACGGTTCATTTCGACAAACTAGGCGTGAATGATGCATTGGCGAATATCGAGTCGCTTTGGCTCCGTAAGTTGCTCGTCGATCCCTCGCAGTTCGTTCCGCTGCTGACTCGGGTATCGACTCATGCATCTTTCATGCATCTCGCTCGCGAGCGCGCCGCGCGTCTCAAGGACGAGTTCCAGAAACCGCCTGCTCCCATTGAGGGCGGCTCAAATTCGAAATGAGTGCTTCCCGGCCCGCATTTAATCGTGTGATTTGGATCGTTCTCGACAGCGTCGGGATTGGAGCAATGCCAGACGCGGCCAAGTTCGGGGACGTCGGAAGCGATACCCTCGGCAACATTGCCCAAAAAAGCTCTCTTCGGCTGCCTAACCTCACACGGCTTGGTTTGGCGAATATCAAACCGCTGGCGGGCTTATCGGCAGCGGAACATCCCGCGGGCTCGTACGGCAGGTGCCGGCTCGCTTCGCCAGGAAAAGACACGACGACGGGACACTGGGAAATGGCCGGGATCATCCTCGAAACGCCATTTCCCCTCTATCCGCATGGGTTCCCGCGAGATCTGATTACGGACTTCGAGCATCGGATCGGGCGGAAGGTCTTGGGCAACAAAGCTGCCTCGGGAACCGAGATTATCAAGGTGCTGGGCGACGAGCATATCCGAACAGGATTCCCTATTGTCTACACCTCTGCCGACAGTGTGTTTCAGGTGGCGGCACATGAAAAGGCGATTCCGCTGGACGAGCTCTATGGGATCTGTGAAATTGCTCGAGCAATGCTCCAGGGAAAAGACCGCGTGGGGCGCGTGATAGCGCGGCCTTTTACCGGCGAATCCGGAGCTTTTTTCCGCACGGCAAACCGTCACGACTATGCGGTCCCGCCTCCGGCCGGGATGCTGCTCGACAGGCTGCACGAAGTCGGGACGCCAATCTGTGCTGTTGGGAAAATCTCCGACATTTTCCTCGGAAGGGGAATCTCTCGTTCCCTTAAAAGCGACGACAACGCGGATGGAATGAAGAAGACCAATTCCGTGATGGAAGAGCAGGCCGAGGGTCTGATTTTTGTAAACCTGGTCGATTTCGATCAGCAGTACGGGCACCGTAACGATGTGAAAGGATACGCAGCGGCGCTCGAGAACGTCGATCGCTGGCTGCCGTGTCTCGATCTGCGGCCACAGGACATGCTGATTCTTACCGCAGATCACGGCTGTGATCCTACGACTCCCTCGACCGATCATTCTCGCGAGTATACGCCGCTGCTGGTTTATGGCGAGGGAGTGCGAGCCGGGGTAAATCTAGGCATTCGTCAAACATTGGCCGATATCGGACAAACCGTTGCAGAAAATTTTCGAACGACGATAGCAGCGGGAAGGAGTTTTTTGAAAGAGGTAACAGATAAGGTGGACCAGGTAGATTCAAGCGTATGAGACGGCGCATAACAGCAGGCAACTGGAAGATGTATAAGACGGCCGCCGATACAGAAACATTTTTCGAGAAGTTCAAACCGCTTATTGAACAGAAATCTGATTGCGAAATCGTCATCTTTCCTCCATCACTCAGCCTTCCGGCAGCGGTCGCTGCCGCAGCAGGAACGCGTGTTCAGATTGGAAGCCAGAACATCTATTGGTGCTCAGAAGGCGCTTATACCGGTGAAGTTTCTGCCGACATGGTCCGCGCGGCGGGCGGGACCTGGGTTCTTGTCGGTCACAGCGAAAGACGCCATCACGTCTGCCATGAAACGGACGCCGATGTTTTGAAGAAGGCGCAGGCGGCTCTGGCCGGAGGTTTGACGCCGATCATCTGCATGGGAGAGAAACTGGAAGAACACCAGGCGGGGAAGGCCCATGAGGTGTTGATTCGGCAATTCGCCTGCGGAGTAGCGGGTCTTACGGAGGAGCAGTTTGCGCAAATCATTTTGGCTTACGAACCGGTGTGGGCAATTGGCACAGGAAAAACCGCGACACCTCAAATAGCGTCGGAGGCCCACAGCACCATCCGTTCGGAAGTCGACAAGCGTTTTGGCACCGAGGCCGCAGAGCAGATCCGAATTCTGTACGGCGGAAGTGTGAAGCCTGACAATATTAAAGGCCTGATGGCGGAGCCGGAAATCGACGGCACGTTGGTAGGTGGAGCGAGTTTAGATCCGGAGTCGTTCATGAGCATCCTGGCTGCGGCTTAGCCCTTTTTGTTCTGATCTTCTTTCGACGGATTCTTGCCGGGTAAGTCGACCGGATTTTCGTGGACACGTTCCCTTACGCCCGCATTTAAAGTCTTGGCGAGCGAAATACTCGCATCTCCAAAGCGATTTCTGATGTGATCGACTGAGCGGAATGCGCTCCGCAGACGGGCTGTCGCGGGCTCGTCGAGCAGGCTCATCTGCCCTTCGACATCGCACAGATTTCCTGCATGAACCCCGACCAGGCGCACCGGCGTTTTCTTGTCCCAGGCCTGCCGGAAAAGCTGGATCACGGCGCCCGCGATTTCGCGATCTAATTGCGTGGCGTGATCGAGCGAGATGGCTCGCGTAATGGTGGAGAAATCTTCAGAGCGAAGCTTAAGCTGGACGGTTCGGGCGTAGAGCTTTTGTTCACGCAGCCTTTTGGCCACCATTTCTGAAAGCTTCAGCAGAGTTGTTTCGAGCTGTTCGGCGGCGGCGATATCCGAGTTGAAGGTGAGTTCGTGGCTGATGGATTTCGGATCGTCTTTTGCGCCGACATCCGAATCAAACCATCCGCCCGCGTCCTTGCCATGCGCTTTACCTGCCAGGGCAAGGCCCCAACGGCCGAAACGCTTCGCCAGGAAAGACTCTTCGAGTCTTGCGAGATCCCCAACCAGCCGGATACCGATTCCGTGAAGGGATGCCTCCATCGTCTTTCCGATGCCAGGGACCTTGCGGACTTCCAGCGGAGCGAGAAAGCGGGCCTCCTGTCCGGGCAGGATATAGAGAACACCGTTAGGCTTGGCCTGGTCTGACGAAACCTTCGCCACCAGGCGTGACGAAGCCAGGCCCAGTGAACATCTCAATTGCGTCTCTTTGCGAATCGCTTCGTGTAGTGCGTGGGCGGCGCGGAGTGCGGGACCATGAAGCCGCTCCGTGCCCGTCAGATCCAGATAAGCTTCATCAATTGACGCCATTTCGACTGCAGGCGAAAAGCGATTGAGAACGGTGAAGACCTTTTGTGAAAACTCGCGATAACACTCGGGATGACCTTCCACGAACGTCGCGTGCGGGCAAAGCTGTCCGGCGGTACGCAATGGCATCGCTGAATGGATACCGAATTTGCGAGCGGCATAAGACGCCGCAGCGACCACGCCTCGCTGGTTTGCCTTGCCGCCGACAACGACCGGCTTGCCTTTCAGGGATGGGTCGTAGAGCTCTTCCACCGATACGAAGAAGGCATCCATATCAACATGGCAGATGAGACGCTGCATGATCAGAAGCCCTGCGGAACTTGCCTGGGAACGAATCGATTCCGGGATCAACCGGCCAGCGTCGCGGCGAGAACGCGCGGCCAGCCTGCCAAGTCTGAGCTTACTGCAATTTCCTGCCAGCTCGTTGCGAGCATCTCGCGAACGGGCTCGAGAGATCGAAAACCAAGTTCCATAAGCAACCGGCCGCCCGGTTTGACAACTCGCAAGGCAGCCTCAATGAGGCGGCGATAAATCTCGATTCCGGAATCACCTGCAAACAACGCCACGTGCGGCTCCCACTCACGAACCTCGCGTTGCATGTTGGCCGCATCTGCACCCGGCACATAGGGTGGATTGGAGATCAGCAGGTCGATTGATCTCTGTCTCGTGCTATTGAGCAGATCCGCGGCAAAGAATTCCACGGAGGCATGCAGAGCGTCCCTGTTTCGTCTGGCAACGGCCATAGCCGCGAGCGAGATATCGGAAGCAAATACAAGGCGCGACGTTTCGAGCGCCAACGAGACGGCGATCGCGCCCGATCCCGTGCCCACGTCAAGTATCGCGGTCACACCGGTTTGCCTCAGGTGTTTGAGAGCAGCTTCCACCAGATGCTCCGTCTCAGGCCGCGGTATCAACACAGCCTCATCCACGTAGAAATCGCGCCCGAAGAATTCCTGACGGTGCGTAATGTATTGCGTGGGTTTGCCCTGCATCCGCTCGTTCAAATAGCGCCCGTAATGGATCCAGTGGAGCTCGCTCAGCTCGTCATTTCCGTGACCGTAAAGAAAGGCGCGACCGGTCCCCATGGCATGGCAAAGCAGCACCTCAGCGGTGAGTCGTGGAACACTCACATCGGCTTGTTCGAGCAGGCGTGTCCCCTGCAGAAGGGCGGCTTGAACGGTCAGGAACAAGGCGGATCAGCCGGAGAGAACCTGCAAAAGCTAAGCGGCCTCACCCTGGTCGCGCAGGCGTTCGGACTGATAGTAGCTGGTGAGTGCATCGATGATGGCTTGAAGCCGGCCTTCTACCACGAGATCGAGCTGGTGGAGAGTCAGACCGATACGGTGGTCGGTCACCCGGTTCTGTGGAAAATTGTAGGTTCGGATTTTCTCGCTGCGGTCACCAGTGCCCACCATGCTCTTACGCTCTGCTCCAATCTGGGCGAGCTGTTTCTCCATCTCCATCTGATACAGCCGGGAGCGGAGCACCTGCATGGCCTTGGAGCGATTCTTGATCTGCGACTTCTCGTCCTGGCAGGAGACAACGGTGTTCGTCGGAAGATGCGTGATGCGCACGGCGGAATAGGTGGTATTGACTGATTGGCCGCCAGGTCCCGACGAGCAGAACGTGTCGATGCGAATGTCCTTCGGATCGATCTGCACGTCGACTTCATCCGCTTCGGGCATGACAACCACCGTGATGGTTGAAGTGTGTACGCGGCCCTGTGTTTCCGTCTCCGGAACGCGTTGCACGCGATGCACTCCGCTTTCGTACTTCAAACGGCTATAAACCTTCTTGCCGCTGATCATGGCAATGACTTCGCTCAGCCCGCCGACTGACGATTCGCTCAACGAGGTCACTTCCACTTTCCAGCCTTGCTCTTCGGCGTACCGCGTATACATACGAAAGACTTCGGCCGCAAACAGAGACGCTTCATCTCCACCCGCGCCTTTACGAATCTCAAGAATGATGTTCTTTTCGTCGTTCGGGTCTTTAGGCAGCAGAAGAATCTGGAGGTCTTTTTCGATACCGGCAAGTTCGGGCTCGAGCCGCGTAACTTCGAGCTCGGCCATCTGGCGAAGATCAGGGTCGGTTTCGGACAGCATAGCCCGAGCGTCCGTAAGTTCACGCTCTGCTCTTTTCCATTCGCGGAACTTGCCGACAAGGTCCGTAAGTTCACTTTGCGCTTTGGTGATCTTGCGGTATTCCTCCTGATCGTTGAGGACGGCGGGGTCGGTCATCTTTGCCGTTAACTCGTTGAACCGGGCCTCGGCTTGCTGTAGGCGATTTGTATGCTGCATGAGTGGATGCTCGGGAAGGAGAGTGTGTGCTTTGAGGAAACTCAGGCGATGACGAGTTCGCCGCCTTGGGCTCGCTCCAGTTCCATCGCACGCTCCAGAGCATGTATGGCCACCTCCGTCTGTCCATTCGATGGCGGTTGGGTGGTGATACGTTGCAGCCACAATCCCGGCTTGGTGAGCCACGCCATAAGGCCTCCTCGGCGCTTGGCAGCGAAACGAATCACTTCATAGCTCAGGCCGACGATCAAAGGCAGAAAAGCGATCCGTGCCGCAAACTTCCACCAGAAATTGTCGATTGGCAGGAAGGCGTAACAAATCATTGCAATGATGAGAACCACGAACAGGAAACTGGTGCCACATCGCGGGTGCCAGGTAACAAACCGCTGCGCATTATTGACGGTTACCGGCTCGCCGGATTCGAAGTTGAAGACAACTTTGTGCTCTGCGCCGTGATACTCAAAAACCCGCCTCATCTCCTTCATTCGCGAGAGCAAGAACATGAAGCCCAGAAAGATTGCGATTCTGAGCACCCCATCGATCATGTTGATTGCAAATCGGCCGCTGATTGCTTCGAAATGCGCTCCGAGTTGAGTCGCCAAATATAACGGGAGGAACTTGTACATCCCGATCATGAAGGCTAGAGAGAAGAGAATCTGCAAAATCATCGCACTCGAGCCAGAACCGCTTTTCCGTGCAGGGGCCGCTGTCCGGTCGGCCGAGCCGGAAGCTTCGTCCAGGGCGCACTGTGCCGAAAACTTCAGCGCCTTCATGCCGAGCCACATCGCATGGCCGAGCGTACCGAGTCCGCGAATTACTGGCAGCCTGAAAATCGGGTATTGGTCGGAAAGACGAGGCAAGGGGCTCTCTTCGGCCACAATCGTGCCATCAGCCATTCGTACCGCCACGCAATAGCTATGGGGCGAACGCATCATGACGCCCTCCATCACTGCCTGTCCGCCAACGAGCGTCGTTTCCTCGCCGTTTTCTAACACGGGCAGTAATTGTATATGCGCAAACAGGCGCACAAATCGTCGCAAATTCAAGAGGGACTCCTCTATAAGTATATCTTGCAAAAGCGTTTGTTGAAAATCACGCTTGAAAAAATTCTTCTTGAAGATCTCTATCTCACTGGCGGCACGATGAAAGTTCCGCGATGCGCGTCCGGGACACCCGAACAGGAAGCAGCGGACGGTTGGGAACCTTTTGCAACACAAAACTCGACCGCGTTCAGGTAGTTTCCGTTTAGCTGAATAACGACGTTTGAATCGCTCAAACCGGAATTCACCCGCTCAAAGTCGCTCTTCAGCTTTTGCGGTGAGGTACTGAAGCTCGAGGCGGGCGCCCGGAAGCCATCAGGTATGTGTACGGACTTGTAGACTTTTCTGATCAGCGCGAAATAATCGTCCCCGCTCAGGCCGCTGCAAGTACCGTGTTCTTTCCATTCATGCTCGATGATCTCAGCGGGCATGATGTCAGCGACGGCGGACGGATTTGTCGGACCGGGCTTGTCCGTCTGACACCCATGCGGATAGCTACCATCGTTGTTCTGAGGCCAAAGGCCATGGACGATGAAACCGGTGTGTGCTGAGCACTGCGCGGCCGTTGGCTTGCTGTGACAGAACTCCGGGCTCCATGAGAGGACGAGAAGATAGAAGTCGAAGACGCCGGCCTGGCCCGCGTGCGCGCGTTGATTCCTCTTGTGGGAGGGGTAGCATAAAGAGGACAACGCGAGTAGGGCGGCAGTGACTTTAAAGCATCGCATGGGCTCTTACCAAATTACTCGTGTTCAGTAGACAATGCCGGGCCAGCGGCATCAGCCCAAAAGGAAGGCTCTCAGATTATGAATGTATACCGGTTGAATCCTCACCTCTTTAAGCTCGGCGCAGCGGCATTACTTGCGCTTTCTCTTGGCGTGCAGTCCGCGCAAACGGATAATGCGATTCCGGCGGCAGGCCAGCAAGCGCCCGATTTTACTCTTCCTTCCCAGGACGGATCGCAGATCAGCCTCAAGGACTTTCGCGGGAAGTGGGTAGTGCTCTACTTCTATCCAAAGGACAACACTCCGGGTTGCACCATTGAGGCGCACAACTTTCAGCGCGACCTATCGAAGTACGAGCAGGCAAACGCCGTGATTGTTGGGGTGAGCGTAGACTCGACCGACAGCCACAAGGACTTCTGCGCCAAACAGGGTTTAACCTTCAAGCTGCTTGCCGATACGGACAAGAAAGTGGTCGAAGAGTATGGCTCGAAGAAAAACATGATGGGCATGACAATAGCGGCGCGGAATACATTCCTGATCAACCCTGAAGGTCAGATTGTAAAAGTCTGGACCGGCGTCGATCCGAATAAGCATAGCCCCGAGGTGCTGGCGGCATTGAGCGATCAGCAATCTAAGAAATCAGCCTGAGACTGAGCCCGGGAAAGCCTCAGGGCGCGGAAGGGCGAGCGTCGCTTTGCAGCTGATTATTCTGAATCGGCGAAGCGGCGCTTGTCGTTTTGGGCGGCGGTACAAAGGTTGTAGCGCTCGCTTCCCTCTCGCCTCGCAGCCACAGGTACAGGCTGGCGTGGGGAGGTACGGGGTCCGGCAGGCTTATTTGCAAGGATTGCTTTTGTCCCTGCCCCTGAATCGGAGTAGGAAGATTCGCTACGGGTAGACTCTCAAGTTGGTCCCACCCCACTTTTTCGATCATTTCCAGGTTGCGCCCCGTGAGTGTGTATCCGTGTTGTCCATCTTGGGCAGGCTGGCCCGTATTCTCGAAAGATTCGATTTGGGGCAGTCTTATGATTCGCGCCAGCGCAAACGGTTTCGACTCGCCTGTTTTTCCGTTTCGCACGGTGGCCTGCAGTTGGCACCCTGCGGGGAAATCGGCCGTGTCGACGGAAAGAAAAAGCTGATCTGCCGACAGCCTTTGCAGACTATATTGTCCGTTCTGTTCGCCCACGCGCAGCGAAACATGTTTACCAATGTCTTCCGAGCACCCCAGAGTCAAGGTGCCGGTTGAATCTACGTTTCTGACATCGAACATCGCGGTGAGGTTATAACCGGCCGGAAACTCATCGGCGTGCAGCATAATCGGCATCCCCGTCGGAAGCGACAGATGCGAACTGGCGATGGCGGGCAGCGGTCCCATAATCTGCAACGCATCCGGCAAGTTCATGGGCTCGACGCGATCAGCCAGATCCGCCTGAATAGGGAGTACCGATCCCGGCTTCAGATCGGATTTGAGCTGAACCGAAACGCTGCGGTCGGTGCCTTTGCTCGAAGCCGGACCTAGTTCAAATGAGACTCCGGGCGCCTGCAGTTTGGAAACCAGGTCGAGCCGTTCCCCTTTCAGAATGTAATGCTGCATAGCTTCTCCCTGGTTCGCGAGGATAGGCAGATTGTTTATCTTTGGCAGATTCGGCAGAACATTGATCTTTACGGAGTGGCTTTTCCCATCCTGCTGCGTTAGCAGAAGCTCGTACTTGCCAGGGTCGAGAGTCGTTGTATCAATCTGTACGTCGGCCTGCATTTGGGTTCCTCCCCGCAATCCTTTCGGAAGGATGAAGCGAGCCGGTTCCGCTCCCGCAAATTCGTCGTTCAGTTTTTTGAGTTCCACCTTGGTCAGAAACTCGAAGTCGCTCTCGCCCAGCGTGACAGGAACCTTCCCGGATTTCGCCAGCAGACGGTCCTGTGAGACGTCCTGGAGTCTCGCCGAATGGAAGTCACTCAGCGGCTGTACGTGTATTTCTCCCGATGCCTGGAAGCGCGTCCAGTCCCAGTAGCCGGCGAGATGGTAGTCTCCCAGCGGTACTGTATTCTTTGTCAGATCGATTTCGATCGATTTCTGATTGCCTAATTTCAATACAGTAACGGGATATTTCTGGCCGCCCGAGTTTTCGAGAGTCCAGGCCCGCGCCCGCTGCAGATATTTCCATTGCCGGTCCGGAACGTCCACCGGCACCGGACTTTTTTGGTCCCTGGGGATGTAGTCGGCTTTGCCAATTTTGATATCGGGCGCGGGTGTGTTAGGTATCCGCACGGCCCAGATGTAGGCAACCCTTGTGTGCGGAGGAGCGGGAGTTCGCTGGCCACAGAGGTTTAGGCCGTCTTTCGGAAGGCGTGGGGCAAGCGGCTGCGCGAAGGAGGAGCGGAACTGAGTGCCTGGAAAGGCGATATATCGCAAATCGAGCAGCATTGCGGCTCCGCCGGCGGCAAGCCCGATCGGACTACCGAAGAAAAGTGTCGCGGCGGCAGTAGCCAATCCCGTTGTCTGGCTCACGCGCTCGGCTGTTGAGCTTGCCAGCGGGTTGTAATTTGCGAGTTGCGGATTCAAAGCCGCGAAAAGCGTTTGAGCCTGGGTAGCCGGTGGCGCGGTCTTATCGATCTGCACGGACAAGCCATACTGAGAAGCAAATCCGGTGAGCGCCGCATTCACGCTTGCCGAGGAACTTCCTGCATCCGAGAGCGCCTCTACCAGCGCTTCGACCTGCGCCGTCTTTTCGGCATAATCGGCCAATTGGGCGATCAACAACTCGTCTTGCGAGAGAAAACCGGCCACCTTCTTTTTGCTCAGGCCTTGCGGTCCATATACGAGCGCAGCGAGAGAGAGCGTTTGGGGGATGCGCCAACTCTGCGCCTTGTCAGCCGGTTTCGGTTCGGTTACGAGAAGAACTGGTTCTTTCGCCTGATGCCGCGCAGGGACCATGACCAGAGAGATTTCGCCGGGCCGCTTTTCGCGCGTCCGGAGCACCGGTGAGTACAACATAAGATCGGCTTCGCTCAGGTGATTGATGCTTTGAAAAGGAAGGCTGTCGGGATTCGAAAGGCTCTTGACGCGGAGTTCCACAGCGCCGATCGGCGCGCCTGCAGGACATGCGGTGGGCGGTGGAGCGACATCAGGTGAGGACTCGTTTTCCGGGGCTTGCGCCGGGAGCAGAGCGCCACCCATCACCAGAAGGGAAATTAGCCTCCCTGCAAATTTCCTGCTTCTAACAACCGCCATGCACTATTGCCAGAATAGCGTGGGATCGACACATCTCCGCCACTAGGATTTCTCAACCTACCCTAACCAATTTTGCCAAGTACTAACCTGTAAGAGCGACTGGCGGGAGCAGCGGTGCCTCCGAAGAACCTGCCCATGAGGAAGAGACTTGCCAACCACCGAAACACAAACGCTTGAAGATCTTTGCATTAACACGATTCGCTTTCTTTCGGCCGACGCCGTCCAGCAGGCGAACTCCGGTCATCCTGGAATGCCGATGGGTGCCGCGGCCATGGCGTATACGCTGTGGACGAAATTTCTGAAATTCAATCCTAAGGATCCGCACTGGTTCGATCGTGATCGCTTTGTGTTGTCCGCGGGTCACGGTTCAATGCTTCTTTACAGCCTGCTGTACCTGACCGGCTACGATTTACCTCTTGATGAGCTGAAGCGTTTCCGGCAATGGGGAAGTAAGACACCCGGACATCCCGAGCGGGGGCACACCGTGGGAGTCGAGGTCGCGACTGGACCGCTGGGCCAGGGTTTCGGAAATGCCGTCGGCCTGGCGATTGCAGAAGCATGGTTTGCTGCCCGCTTTAATAAGCCGGGGCACACGATTGTCGACCACTACACGTACGGTATCTGCGGCGATGGCGACCTCATGGAGGGAATTAGTCAGGAGGCGGCTTCGCTGGCGGGACACTTGCAGTTGGGCAAACTGATCTTTCTCTATGACAACAATCACATCTCGCTCGCCGGAGGCACCAGCCTGTGCTTTACCGAGGACGTGGGCAAAAGGTTTGAAGCATATGGATGGCACACCCAGCACGTCGAGCGCGGCAACGATACTGAGGATGTCGAAAAAGCCATACGCCGCGCCAGGGAAGAACATCACCGGCCGTCGCTGATCCTGGTTCACACTCATATCGGATACGGGAGCCCGAAGAAGCAGGACACCTTCGAGGCGCATGGCAATCCTCTCGGCGAAGAAGAACTGCAGGCAGCGAAGAAAGCTCTCGGCTGGGCCAGCATGGATAAGTTCTACCTTCCCGATGACTCCGTGAAATTCTTCCGGCAGGTCGGGGAGAGGGGCGGAAAGAAGCAGAAGGACTGGCAGGAGAGGTTTGAGGGGTACAAGAAAGCATTTCCTCAAGAGGCAGGTGAACTGGAACAGATGCTGAGCGGCAAGTTGCCCGATAACTGGCGCGCCGATCTACCGAAATGGAAGTCAGAGGATAAGCCGCTCGCAACCCGCGCCGCAGGCGGCCAGGCTTTAAACGCCATCGCAAAACACCTTCGTAACATCATCGGCGGTTCAGCGGATTTGAATCCGTCGACTAACACCGCGCTCAAAGGAGAAGGGGACTTCCAGCCGCCGGAAGCGGGTGGGCCCGCGGTTCAGGGAGCAGTTGGCGGAGTCTGGGGTTATGCGGGTCGTAACGTCGCTTTCGGTGTTCGCGAGCACGCCATGGGCGCAGCCGTAAACGGAATGGCCGCGCATGGGGGGCTACTGCCCTTCAGCGCGACGTTCCTCGTGTTCTCCGATTACATGAAGCCCTCCATACGCCTTGGGGCGCTCAGTCATTTGAAGGCGTTCTACGTTTTCACGCATGATAGCGTCGCTGTGGGTGAGGATGGCCCCACACATGAACCAGTCGAACAACTGGCTGGACTGCGCTCCATTCCCGGTCTGAACGTGATGCGCCCGGCCGATGCTACAGAAACCGCCGACTGCTGGGCTGCAGCCATCGAGCATGACGGACCAACGCTATTTGCGCTGACCCGGCAGAATCTGCCCCATTTGAGTCGTGCCAACGTCAAAGGAGAGGCCGCCAAAGGCGCTTACATTCTCTCTGAGGCGGAAGGCGGGAAGCCGGATGTTGTTTTGATCGGCAGCGGCTCGGAGGTCTCACTCTGCATGAAAGCCCAGGAAAAGTTAAAAACGTACGGTGTCAAAGCGCGGGTCGTCAGCTTGCCCAGCTGGTTTCTTTTTTCTGCGCAGGATGAGGCCTATCGCGAGAGTGTTCTGCCCAAGGCGTTGAAGAAACGCGTCACGGTGGAAGCGGCAACCACGTATGGCTGGGAGCGTTGGGCGGGCGACGAGGGCACGATGATTGGAATCGACCACTTCGGAGCATCTGCGCCCGGAGATACGATCATGAAGAACTTCGGCTTCACAGCTGAGCGGGTGACATCAGCCGCACTCCGACTGCTCGGGCGAAACGAAGAAGCCGAGAAGGAATACGGCGGGGACACGGCTAACTTCGCACCTACCGCTTCACATGAGGGGCATTCCTGACGGGCGCCATGGTGAAATCGGCTACGGCTTTTGGTCTTACGCTTGGATGTCGAAGGAGCTCACGTGGCATATCGTTTCGAACGTGATGAATCTGTACCGAAGGGCGTCGAGCGAATCGTTCGAGGCGAGATAGAAGGCGCTGTCGGACTATTAAAGAGTGCCAGCCCTGATCCTACGAAGCGTGATGAGGCTGTCCATGAAGCCCGTAAAAGCATCAAAAAGATTCGAGCGGTGCTGCGCCTTCTCAGAACCGAATTGGGCCGCACCGCTCGAAAAGAGAGCCAGCGGTTCGCTGATGTTGGCCGGCAACTCTCGGATTCTCGCGACGCTACGGCTTTGCTCGGCGTTTTTGAGCAAATGAAGGGACTCCCGCTGAAGGTCGTGAAAGGAATTGGAGAAGGTCTTATCGATCAGAAAAAACACCTTGACGAGGACATCGAGGCTGGCGATCTTTACACCGAGGTAGCCACTCGGCTGGAGGCACGAGCCAGCAAGTTGAAAGGCTGGCCCATTAGCGACAATGGCTTCGAGAGCCTTGCCGCCGGCCTGAAGCGGACTTATCGCGAAGGGCTGAAGAGCCTTAACGCAGCTGAAAAGTGTGCCAGCCCTGTCGCCTTTCACGAATTCCGCAAGCGAGCGAAGGATCACTTGTACCAGCTGCGACTGCTCGAGGAAAGCTGGACGCCTGAAATGCGGTCCCATGAAGCACGTTTGAAGGAGCTCGAGACATGTCTCGGCGACGACCATAATCTCGCTGTCCTTGCGGATAAGTTGAAAGCAGATGCTGAGTGCTTCGGCGGTGCGAGTGCGGTGAAAGCCTTCACGCAAGTCGCTCTCCACAATCAGAATGAGCTTCGGCGAAGGGCGATCGATTTAGGTCACGAACTTTACGCCGAGAAGCCCGGGGTCTTTATACAGGCTGCGCGGGAGATGTGGGGCGCTTGGCAGCAGGTCGTTCGCAAGCCTCCGGCAAAGGTAACCAGGTCGAAACGCACGGCCGCAGCTTAGGGGTCTTGTGAGATCTCGCTGCTCAGGTGCATGACAAATTCGGACCCGATGCTGACCGGAAGCATTCGGGCTCTCCTGCTGTTTGACATTGCCGAAGAAATTGATCTCGGCCATCTGCATAGCATCCTCGGTACCGACCCTGCCAGACGCGAGCCCGCGTTTCGGCGGCAAACACCGCAATATGTGAGATTCGAACGGACACCTGTTGCTGAAGACCTTGGCGAATGCTCTGTATATGGCGGCAGTCCGTTGAGAGGCCGCATTCGCTATTTCGATTACGGCGTTGCAAGCATCGAACTTCGAATGTCGTTCCGTCTCGCCTGGGAGGAGTTGGTTGCGCTGGCGAATCAGTGGATATCTTCTCCTGAGCTGGAGAGTCAGGCAAAGCAGCTTCTCGAGCTAGCGTTGAAGCCGATTCGTAGGGGTTTGCAAAAGCCGCACACGGAATGGATCTCGGAAGACTACTACGTTGTGCAGGTCGATCCGGTCATTCAGGACGAGGGCCTCTATCTCCCGGCTGATAATCTCGCTCGCCAATACCGGTCGCAAATTGCGCAAATCGTACGGGGCGAGGAGTCGGCCCTTTCATCCCGGGAGGAGCACGAGGTACTGCAGTCGAGCATGTCTTACTATCCGACTGACCTGCTCGTGGTTGGCTGGGTGGCGGCATTCGTGTATGACAGCCCCGATTCCGCGTCGCCGACCATCGAACTCCTCGAATACGCGAACACGCAGCTCCTCGAATTTCGCTACTATGACGAAGTTCTGACGGACGTTCTGGCAGGTGTATACAAGCGGCTGGAGCATCGCCGGGGGACATGGATGCGCTGGCGGCTGGCAAGCGAAGCGGAGGATTTAAACACGATCCGTCTCGATTACGGCGCGCTCGCAGAGCGAACCGAGAACGCCATCAAATTCCTGAGCGATATGTTCTATGCCCGTGTTTACCGGTTGGCCGCCGCTCGCATCGGCGTGAATGACTATAGAAGTCTTGTCACCGGGAAACTCACCACTGCTCGTGAACTTTACGATTCCATGATGAATGAGTTCCATCAGAGCCGCACGTTTCTTCTCGAGTTGATGGTGGTGGTAATCCTGCTGATTGAAATTGTAATGCTGTTTCGCGGCAGGATGTAGTAGGTTGCTTGGCACCATCAAACCTCCATTCCCCTTGCGCTCTCTTCGTCCAAATCGTGCTCGCGTGTAGGCCGTGACGGATGATTCAATTGGCAGATTGCGATCGGGCTTGTGGCCGATCAATCGCCTACTGTTTGTGTAGGTAGACTCTCATTTCGGCCTCGTGGTCGGATACACCTTCGCCGCTCACGTCCACTATCACTCGCTTCAAGCTACCAGTGAACTTGAACGGCGGCCTATACTCCGGGTTCACCGGGGAGCCCGGGTCAACACCGACGACCATCGCGCCCCCCTGGCCTGCCCTTAGCGGAATTGTGTACGGCAACTTGCCCGTGGCAATCGCTTTACCGTCCACGAGGAGCGTGATTTTTGCGGGTGCACCCTTTCCGTGCGCCACATCCGGTTTGCCGATTGTTTCAGACTGCATGCTCAGGAAGTGCTTCCCGCTGGGCAGAAGGTCTTTCGCCTTGACGTAAAAGTAATCGAGGGCCAGATAATTGTGCAGACAGCACAATTTCCCCTCCTGGACATAAAAGGAGAATCCACCGTCGTTGCCTCCCATGCTTAGCAAAACGCCGTCGGCTCCCGTTTTAGGAACCTCGACTTCGGCCGTGAAACTGTGGGAGCGATTGAGTGTTTTCGGGGCGGCCGCGGCAACAATCGCCTGCGTGTTTGGATAGAGGGTATAGCGGCTGAGGTTGGCCGCGATTCGCGGCCGGTCGATCGCAAGACGTGTGGTTCCGCGGCTGTCTATTGGGAGGACGTGATACTTGCCCGCCTCGACGTACCACATCCCGATCATTGCGATGAGCCGATTGCGCTCTTTGTCGGCCAGGTTCTTAGTCTCCGCCGGATCTTCCGTGACGCGGTAGAGCTCCCACCCGGTTGCGTCCAATTCGATCAGCTTATCGTAGGAGATTTCGTCTCCGAACCTCCGTCCCGACTCCGTAAACGACGACCCTGGCCACGGACAGACGGCACGCCAGCCCTCGTGGTAGATCGAACGATGACCCATCATTTCGAAGTATTGGGTCGTGCGCGTCTCAGGAGCCTTGGCGCTGTCGAAAGTGGAAACCAAGCTGGCTCCTTCCATGGGGCGCTGCGGAACGCCGCGGATACTCAGGGGCGCTTCGATCTTGAGCGCTTCGAGAACGGTTGGCACCATATCGATGATGTGTCCGTACTGCGAGCGAATTTTGCCGCGGGCTTTAATGCCCTTTGGCCAACAGACGATAAAGGGATCGGTGCTACCGCCCCGGTAGGTCTCGTGCTTCCAGCGGCGAAAGGGTGTGTTACCGGCGTGTGTCCATCCCCAAGGAAAGTGATTGAAAGTCGTGGGACCGCCGATCTCGTCGATGTGTTTCAGGCCTTCCTCGACAGTGTCGGGAACATTGTTGAAGAAGCGGCACTCGTTCACCGACCCGGTCGGACCTCCTTCGGCGCTCGAGCCGTTGTCCGAAATCAGCATGATCAGCGTATTCTCGTATTCGCCGATTTCTTTCAGAAAGCCGATCAGTTCGCCAATGTGATGATCAGTGTGCTCCAGAAATCCAGCGAACACCTCCATCATGCGCGAGTACAGCCTGCGCTCATCCTTTGACAGCTTCTTCCAATCCTGTACATCAGGGTCGTGGCGGGAAAGAACAGCGCCCTCCGGGATAATGCCTAGCTTCTTCTGTCTCGCAAAGACCTCCTTGCGATAGGCATCCCAGCCGGCGTGGAACTTGCCCTTGTACTTGTCGGCCCACTCCTTCGGTACGTGGTGCGGCGAGTGTATTGCTCCAAGAGCGAAGTAAAGGAAGAAAGGTTTATTGGGCGCGATCTGCTTGGCGTCAGCAACGAATGACTTCGCCTTCTCCACGAGGTCCGGTGTCAAATGATAGCCGTGTTCCGGAGATTTTTCTTGTTCAACCTGATGGTTGTCATACACCAGTTCGGGATACCAGTGGTTCGTGTCACCACCCAGATATCCGTAATACCGCTCGAACCCGCGACCAAGCGGCCAACGGTCGTAGGGACCCGCTGCAGTATTCGTCTCTTCCGGCGAGAGGTGCCATTTTCCGACACAATAGGTGCTGTAACCGTTCTCTTTGAGAATTTCGGACAGCATGCCGTTCTCGAATGGCATGTACCCGTCGCTGCCCGGAAATCCGGTGGACCATTCGTAAGACAGGCCAGGTGATTGGAGTGATGGTTCCGCCCGGTTAGAATGCACGAACGAGAGGGCGAACACAGCGCGGTCGTGTGCATATTGTTGTAACGCAGTCCGCTTGCCGCAAGCGCGTCAATGTTCGGCGTGCGGATCGGGCTACCGTAGCATCCCAGATGTCCAAAGCCGGTGTCGTCCAACACTATGAAGAGGACATTCGGTGAGCCCTCTTTCGTCCGGTTGGGCGAAGGCCACGCTGGCGACGAGACGTCGGGGGTCCGACCAATTACGCCGGGAAATGCAGTTCCTGGTTTGTATTCTTTGAGTCCCACTGTTTACATTCCTATCTCACTACTTACCCATGGGCAGTCGCCGGGGGCAACTACTGAAAGCAGGCTTTGTCTTTATGACGCGGAACCTGAGCCCGGCAATGCGATCGGGCGTTTTCTTCCATACCGCGGAAAATACTTCATTCTTATTGGGTGTTCGAGCTCCGCCGATCTGAAGCTGGGCCTTCCAACTCATTCGCCGTTAAGGACTTAAGAAAGCGGAAATTCTGGCCCGGAAAGTGCACACCTCCGATCCGAGGAGACGATACGATGCTGTGGTATACCTGGGTGTTTTTGGTTATTGCGCTGATCGCTGCGGTTCTCGGTTTCGGTGGGATAGCTGCCGCGGCCGGCGGGATCGCGAAGATCTGCTTTGTGGTGTTCCTGGTACTGTTTCTGGTCAGTTTTCTCACTGGGAGAAGAGGGGCGATCTAACAGTCTAACCAGCAGCGGGCCGAGAAACGCGAGCATCTGGTTCTGCCTTTCTCGGCCTCTTAAATTCAGCTTTCAATCTTCTTCTCGCTTTCGTTCCATTTGACTGGGCAATTTCGGAAGTAGGATTCGTTTGCCATGTGGCACGCGATTGCAGCGTGATTGCCAAAGACGGCATTCTCGGCAACTTCCTTTCTCGATTTGACCGCCTGGAAGAAATTCCAGAGATGCGGAGAAACGTCATCCCAGTCATTACCTTTATAGTCAGCGGCCTCAGAGATCGTACTCGTGGCGGAGGTGACGTGATGTTCCTTGTTCCATCTCTCGACATACGCAGCCCGCGTTTTTCTTGGAAAGCTGGACGTGTAATAGCTCGGCGCTTCATCGGCGCCCGTCTGCGGATAGTGCTTGAGCGTTGTGCCGCTTGCCTCTAGAACACCCTTCGAGCCAAGAAATCGCGCCAGCTCCGGAGTTTCAGATACCAGACTCAACCGTACGTACACGGGAATCGTGTGGTAGTCGAAGAGGACGGTATGAAGGTCAGGCATGTCGCGGCCGTCTTTGAAGCGATAAATGCCCGCGATTGACTTAGCGGATCTAGGCGCTTCATTCCAATCGAGCGTAAAAAGCATGCCGCTCAGAAGGTGGACCATGAGATCCCCGCCTACTCCGGTGCCATATTCTTTCCAGCATCTCCACCGGGCGAAGCGAAGCGGATCCAGCGAGATTTTGGGAGTGTCTTTGAGCCAGGTATTCCAATCGAGATTCTCAGTTGAGAGATCCGGCGGAGGCGGATAAACCCATGCTCCATTGGGACTGTTCCGCCCGAGAGAGAGCTCGACCATCCGGATCTCGCCAATAGCTCCCTGCAAGTACATCTCGCGAGCTTTGCGGCACAGCTCCGAGCTGACTCGTTGAGAACCGATCTGAACAATTCTCTTATTTGTCTGCGCGGCTTCGACCATCGCGAAGCCCTCCTCGGCTGTGTGCGACATCGGCTTTTCGCAATAGATATCCTTTCCCGCATTGCAGGCATCGACAACTACCTGCTTGTGCCAGAAATCCGGAACGGCTGCGATCAGACAGTCGATATCCTTACTCTCCAGAAGTTCGTGATAGCGGCGCGTTGTGGTCAGAGTTGTATTGCCAGCGATCTCCTTGGCGAGGGTGTGGCGGTCATCGTAGAGATCGGCGGCCGCAATACAATCGACACCTGGCAGCCGAATCGCGTTTTCCAAAAGCCCTGACCCCTGCATGCCGACACCGATAATCCCCATCCGTAAGCGGTCGCTGGGAGCCGGCGATTTCGCTGCGCCGGCGAGCAAGGGTTGTTCGAGCAGGAAGCCCCTCGGAGCGAGAAATGTGCCGCCTGCCGCAGTTCCTTGCAGAAAACGGCGACGGAGAAACTTTTTACTCATGGTTTTTCTCCTAAGGATGCGTCAATAGGCAGGGTGAAAGATTCACCGCATGCGTGCTCTGATAATAATTCAGCTTGCGCGCGAAGTCATCCCACATGCGGCTGGAATCAACTCCCGTAATCCAGTTAATTGTCTGAGCGGTTCCCGTCTTTTCAAAAGCCAGGCTGTCGGCCAGGGCAGGCCGCGGAATCTTGTCTTGCGTGGTCATCCCCTGTTCGTAGGCCAGCACAATAATGTCCCAGATGACCCAGGGTTTTGAGAAATCGTCCTCCCTTAGCGGTTTGAGGTTGTGAAAATACCAGGTTCGATATTCGTCCCAAAGCCAGGCTCCCACCGCCCCGAGGTTGCTCAAATAGCTCTTGGCATGATCGAACGTGATTGCCAAGTCCTTTTGACATACGTCTCCGGAGCCGATTGTCACGGGCACCGCTGAATCGAGAATCGCCTGCCAGGCATGAGGGTCGTTTTCAACGTTGTATTCTTTGCCCCCTTCCGCCAGATTCCTGAATCCCATCGCGACCACTTCAATTCGGTCGACAATTCCAGGGTCCTTGAGAATGGCCGAGGCTACGTCGGTTGCCGCGCCAATCGTAAGGACCACGAGGCGGTGATCCCGAGAAAACTCTTTTGAAGTTTCGATGATGAAATCCACTCCCGCATTCACGCGCGGGGTCTTTCGGTCCGCGAGCGCGAGGCTGGAGCCTTCGAACAGCGGAGGATGGGTGAGCATTCCCAGCCGGCGCTCGACTATGTCAACCAAAATCTGGTAGGTGGCGTGCGCCGAGGGATCGGGCAGGGAAGGAGCGTTCGCCGAAATGATTCCTCGCACATCGAAAGCAGGATTGACCAGCATGTAAGTGACCGCCCATTGATCGTCGATCTCATTCCCGACGTCAGTCGAAAGGATTACGGAGGTCTTCGCGGTACAGGCGAGCGCGAACGCGGCGAGGAGAAGGGAGAGTCGCAATTTGGTTTTCATAGTTTCAGCAATGTTACGTTAACGCCTAGTGCTTACCGTACATTCGAACACGCTCGCCATTCTGCTCTGTACGATCACCATGGTCGGATGGGGTTCCTGGGCCAACACGCAGAAGCTCGCCGGAAAGACGCATTGGTCCTTCGAGCTTTACTACTGGGATTACGCATTCGGGCTCTTCCTGTTCAGCATCCTGTTTATGTTCACTGCAGGCAGCACAGGTTCAGGGGGCATGCCGGCGCTCGAGAATCTCAAGCTAGCTTCCGCTGAATCGATGCGGGCGGCGGCCTTCAGTGGAATATTATTCAATATCGCCAACATTCTTTTGGTGGTAGCGATCGATGCAGCTGGAATGGCGATTGCTTTTCCGGTAGGCATCGGACTCGCACTCATTATCGGCACCATCACGGCTTATAGCCAGCAGCCGAAGGGCAATGCGGTTGCGTTGTTCGCGGGCGTCCTCTTCGTGCTGGCCGCCATGATTTTATCCGCCCTGGCATATCGCAAGCTGCCGCGCGGTAGTTCGGGCAACTGGGGTAAGGGCATCTTGTTCGCGATTGTTGCCGGCTGCCTGATGGGATTTTTCTACCCGAAGCTAATACAGTCCCTCTCCCCTGATTTTAATTCGGCCCCGATTGTCCCAGGCAAGCTGACGCCCTTCACGGCACTGTTCTTCTTCTCGATCGGTGTGCTGGTGAGCAACATCGTCGTGAACACGATCTTAATGAAAGCCGCCGGTCGAACCTACGGGCAATACTTCGCGGGAACGCTCCGTCTTCATTCGCTCGGCGTTTTGGGGGGAGCCATCTGGATGCTCGCCTTCGAGCTGAACGTGATTGCATCGGGCGTGGCTGGGCCCGCGATCTCCTATGCACTCGGGCAGGGCGCAACGCTTGTCGCAGCGATCTGGGGAGTCGCGATCTGGAAGGAATTCCGATCCGCTCCGAAGGGCACGACTCCTCTGATCACCTTCATGTTTGTTGCCTACGTCCTTGGACTTATGCTGATTGGTTTTGCGAGCGTCTGAAACACTCTTCCGCTATCTGCCGCAGGATCAGCGATTGTTCCCAGCGGTCGCTTTCTTCGCGTTCGATCCCACTCGCGTCTGGAAATGTCCGCGCGTAGTAGATGCCGGGAGCTAGCAATTCGGGCACGAAGGTTTCCGCTCCGTAGCCAAAGCAAGCCGTCCACAGTTGACGGAAATGCGTGACGTAACCGGGTTCCGGGGTGCGATCCGGCTCGATCCGTACTTGCATGCATCCCGGATTGCCGATCCGGCCGTGCAGAAAGCGGACCCGCTCGAGCACGGGCCGGATGAACTCCATCTTCTTTTCGAATCCTCCGTAGACCATCTCTTGACCCGTGTACCAGTGCGAAAAGTCGCCGTTGAATCGAAGCTCGGGAAATTGCCGAACGAACTCGACGCTGCGCCACATGTCCTGGAAAATGGTCGCCCGGTGAGTCTCTACATACAAAGGGATCTTGTAAGTGATTGAAGACTTTAGTACGCTCTCGATCAGGCGATGGGCGTCGAGGTCGCTTTCGAGCCCCCAGCCGACGTGGAGAGTTGCACAAACGAAGCCATCCCCAGCCCATTTTTCGGCGAGTGGGTTCGTTTTTTCAAGCGAGTTGATCCGACCGCTCGCGGCGGCATCCAGGCCAAGATCCCAGCAGAGGGCAAGCTCGGTTGGCAGGGCGGGAGTTGCAAACTGTATTCCGTGATAACCGGCCGCTTTGATGTCGTCAAACGAGCGCGGCGGCAGGCCGTCGAGCGCCAGTAAATTAAAGTAACACTTTAATTGTTTTGCCAACTAGGGACGGACCGTGGTCTCGAGACTCCGCGCGCTGTGATCTTCTTTATCATCCAGCCACGCTACGTTCGAGTCCTCACTGAAGCGCCGTTGGCCTGCTTCCCGAATAGCCGAATCAGGAACTTTGCGCAGCGGCGTGTAGCGCGGATGATGCGACTCCTTATAGGGGTCGTTGCGCGCCGCGTTATAGCAGCAAATCATCGACCAACGCGGGTTCTCCGATCGATTCTGATCGGAGCGATGAAGGAGATTGGAGTCAAAGAAAAGGACATCGCCGGGAGCCATCTCGACATGCACGAGTTCGAGACGTTTGGCCGCTTCGTTTACCCGTTCCATGTCCGCCCCAGCCTGGTCGCCTGTCAGAACGTGATCAATGCGCCCAAGCAAGTGAGATCCTTTGAGAACCTGCATGCAGCCATTTTCCTTGGTGGCCGGATCGACTGCGATAAATGCGCTAGTCAAAAGGGGAAAAAGCACGCCGTTCTGATACCAATACCCGTAATCCTGATGCCAAGCCCAGGCGCCGCCAACTTTGGCGTCCTTCATGATCATCTTCGAGTGATAGTGATACACCTCTCCCCCGAGGAGCAGTTCGGCCGAATTGACGACGCTTTCGCAGCGCGCAAACATTCCGTAGATCGTATCGCCCGGATGATTCCAGAGGGAAAGCCGAACCGTGCCGCCCTCGCCGTCGCCTCTGCCGAAGGAGTGCTGATCGAGCGCACGGTCTTCTTTCGCCGCGCGATGCAGCAGTTCAATTTCTTCCTTATCGAATAAGGATTTCTCGACGATGTACCCGTTCCGGCGGTACTCGTCGAGTCTGCTTTGCTTAACGGGGCCTGCAGCCATGTTGGATTACCTCTTCTACGATCGTATGCCAAGCGTCGTCATGAGACGGTCGGTCGCCGTGTAGGCTTCCCGCACCCAGTCGACAATCTTGTCGGGTTCGGGTGAATACTCAAGCTCGATGCTCACGGTACCTGCGAAGCCTGTCTCCGCCAGAGCCTTGAGATAAGGCGGAAAATCGACGACGCCATGGCCGGGGGGCAGATCGCCATGTTTTCGGCCATCGCAATCGGACAGGTGGACGTGCGCAATGCGCCCCTTCAACCTGGCAATCTCGCTCGGGGCATCGTGGGCCAGCGCCAGGTGCGAAATGTCCACGTTGGCTTGAGCCGCCGGATGATTCACATTGTCCAGAAAACGCGCCATGCGTTCAACATTGTTTACCAGCGAAAGATGAAAGGGCTCGATTTCGATCGCGAGTTTGAGACCTAACTGCGCGGCGTATTCCGCGAGATTGCGGGTATGCTCTACCGCCCAGTTCCACTGATCTTCAGGCCGAATCACTTCCTGCTGCCAGATGTATTCGCCAAGAACCAGCAGAAGATTCTTTCCGTCGAGTTCATATGCGAGATCGAGATAGCTTTTTGCCCGATGCACGTGGAAATCGCGCACCGGTTTGTTGAAATCCGCAATGCCGAGCGCGCAGCAGACCGTGCAAATCACAGGAAGATGGTTCTTCGCGGTTGTCTTCCGAATGAGCCGGCGTTCGGCCGCGTCGATTTCGAGCGGATCGGCAAAAATATCTATGCAATCAAATCCGATCTCCTTGGTAAGTGCAATGCCGCGCTCGGTGGTGACCGGCGTGCCGAGCCAAGCGGAGTTAATCAAACCTAATTTCACGGGCAAAATCCGCTGCGATACTACCATAGACGCGCACGCATCGTGTTCTGAAGCCCGAAATCCAGAAGCCTCGAACAGTGCGAACCGACTCACTCCCCGCTTCAATCACCTTCCGATAAAACCTATAAGGTAGTTGAAACGTTCAAAGTGGTGAACTCACATACAAACATATGCCGCGCCCTGAGCCAATCGAACCTGTAGAACCCATCGAGCCGATTGAACCAATTGAACCCATCGAGCCAATCGAACCTGTCGAGCCAATTGAACCGATTGAGCCTATCGAACCTGTCGAACCCGTGGAACCCGTCGAGCCGATTGAGCCAATCGAGCCAGTGGAACCGGTCCAACCCATCCAACCGATCCAGCCGGTTCAACCGATCCAACCGGTGCACCCGATCCAACCAGTGCACCCGATTGAGCCGATCGAGCCCATAAAGCCGGTTCATCCGATTGAGCCGATCGAGCCCGTAAAGCCGGTTCATCCGATCCAACCGATAGAACCTGTCGAGCCAGTTCACCCGGTTCACCCGGTCGAGCCGATTGAGCCGATCGAACCTATTCAGCCGGTTCATCCTGTAAAGCCAATACAGCCGATAAAGCCGATTGAACCTATCGAGCCGATCCAAACGCGGTAAGGCCGCATTGTCGCAGTCGCGATTTCGGAGCAAACGATGCGCCAGGTGATATTGCTAAACATGCCATTCGTGTCGCTGACACGGCCGGCGATCGGCATCAGCCTGTTGAAAGCACGCCTGGCGCAGGAAGGCTTACAGTGCGGCATCGGGTACGGCAATCTTCTTTTCGCTGAGCAGATCGGGTTGGCCGCATACAACCTGATCAATGAGCGGCTCAGCTCGGCGCTCTTTGCGGGCGATTGGCTTTTTTCCCAATTTCTATTTCCTGAAGTAGACCACTCCGGATATATTGCACTCCTGCGGCATCACTTGACCAGTTCGGACTTCGAACAGATCATGTCGCTTCGCAATCGCATCCAGCCGTTTCTCGACGCTTGCCTGGAGGATTTCGAAATCGAGAAGGCCGAGATCGTCGGTTTCACTACGACCTTCGAGCAGAACATGGCGTCGCTGGCGCTAGCGAAAACGATCAAAAACAAATTCCCGGCGAAGACCATTGTTTTTGGCGGAGGAAATTGCGAAGGCGTGATGGGCTTGGAACTGCACCGGCGCTTTCCGTGGGTGGACTACGTTTGCTCTGGGGAGTCGGACAACAGCTTCCCTGTTTTGACGAGACACCTACTGGCGGGATCGAAGCCCGGAGGCATTCCAGGAGTCATCCGGCGAGAGGGCGGGGAATCGCGCCTTACGGCGCCACCGGACAAGATACACGATATGGATCGTTTGCCCGATCCCGATTATGACGACTATTTCGCAGCTCTGGCCCGGAGTCCGATCCGTGGGGAGATCAAACCGGCGCTGCTGATCGAGAGCGCCAGAGGTTGTTGGTGGGGAGCCAAATCTCACTGCACGTTTTGCGGCCTGAACGGCTCCACTATGGCCTTTCGCGCCAAGAGTGCGCGCCGGGTGTTCGAAGAACTGGTGCGACAGAAAAACCGCTACGGCGTAGGACGATTTCTGGCAGTGGACAACATCATGTCGTACGAGTATTTCCGCGATCTGCTGCCAATGCTGAAGGAGCACAATCCGGGAATCTCGCTCTTTTACGAGATAAAGTCGAACCTGAAACCGGCTCAGGTCGAGTTGTTACGCGACGCGGGTGTATTGGCGATTCAGCCTGGAATCGAGAGCCTGAATACTCATGTTCTTCAACTGATGAAGAAAGGAGTGTCGTCTATCCATAATGTCCAGCTGCTCCGGTTATGCCGCGAATACGGAATTGAATTAGCCTGGAATCTGCTCTACGGCTTTCCAGGCGAAACAGCGAACGACTACCTGCAGACGGCAGAGATAGTGGAGTCCATTTACCACCTCAAACCACCCGGCGCGGTTGCGCCCATCCGGCTTGACCGCTTCAGCCCGAACTACGATCAGGCTGCAAATTTCGGGCTGGTGCAGGTGCGCCCATTCCAGGTGTATCAGCACATCTATCCATTTCCGGCGGAGAGCGTTGCAAACCTGGCGTACTTTTTCGAGTACGAGTACTTGGATGGCCGACAGCCGAAGACCTATGTGGCTCCTGCGCTCGAGAAGGTCAGGATCTGGAAGGAAAACAAGCAGGGCGATTTGATAAAACAGTACGGGAACGAGCCGGAGCTGATGCTGCTTGATTCGCGGCCAGGCAGGCCAACCCTGCACTATCCGCTGAACGGCGTCCAGAGAGAAGTTTATGACTACTGCAGCGAAATCCGGAACTATTCGAGCATAAGCTCCTTCGCCAACCAGCGTGCGGGCAAGGAAGTCGCAATCAGCGCGTTCTTGAATCAGCTATTGGAATACCGCCTTATGCTTCGCGAAGGGAACTCTTATTTGAGTCTGGCGGTGGATACATCGCGTCGCCTCGCGCACTGTCAGGAAGCTGCGACGTTTTAAATAGAGAATATTGTAGTGGCCGCGAATACAGCAGCAAGCACTCTGGAAGCTTTGCTTCCGCCGGATAAGCTAGCGGCATCGGTCTTGTGGAGTCATGGAGGTTTCCTCGGGCTTCCTGACCTGCTGACAAAGCCAATTGCGCAAAAGTTAGCAGTCGAGGCGCTGGCTATACGCCCGAAAGGTGTTCGCACAGTGCACCGGGAGATCACAGACTTCGAAGAACGAGGGGGTAAGCCGGCCCGGGCTTTCCGTTCGAGCCCCGCCCAGGAGCTTCATCGGGGGGTCTACTGTTCCGATCGCATCCTTTCGATGCTGAGCGATCTTTGCGGCATTCCAGTAGTAGCTCTTGGAGCCGGAACGTTTTCTTATTACGAAGAGCCGGGCGACTTTCTGGGTCTCCACAGAGATATCATCGGCTGCGATCTCGCTGTGATCAGTTGCTTGTCGGCGAGTTCGCTAGAGATCGACGATGGCTGCCTGATGGCGTACCCGAATCACATCGATGCAACATTTTCCGCAATTCGCAAAGCCGGCAGGGGCGCGGCCGTTCCTGTTCCGCTAGGGTTTAGCGAGAGCGTTGTCATCTTAGGAGGGTTCGTCGCGCACGAAGTAACGCCCATGACAGCAGGCAACGAAAGAATCATTGCGGTGACGTGCTACCGGCTTGTTCCGTAGGGCGCGAAGCAACTGATACTAAATTCGTTACCGGCATCGAACGGGTTCGGCCAGATCAACCCTACACGCTGATGCCGATTGGCTCGTCATAGAATCGACGTTGGGCGCTCCTGTGTACGGATGGCGTGGCATCGCAGGGGCTCTCGTCTGTATTGGACTTGGAAAGTGGGGCGCGGGAAACCCGGGCGCCCCGCTGTGCCGCAGCAGGTTCGCGATTTGATTCGGATGATGAGTCGAAACAATCCGATGTGGGGTGCTCCGCGAATCCACGGCGAGTTGCTCAAACTCGGAATCGAGATCACCGAACCGACAGTAGCCAAATACATGCTGCGACATCACAAGCCTTTTTCACAGACTTGGCGAACGTTCCTTAGAAACCATGTGAAGAGCATCGTGTCGGTGGACTTCTTTACTGTGCCGACAATTCGGTTCCAGATACTCTACGCTTTCCTGGTGCTGGCACATGATCGCCGGCGCATTGTCCAGTTTGGCGTCACCGCTCATCCGACAGCGGAGTGGACGGTGCAGCAACTTCGGAACGCATTTCCTTGGGAGAGTGCGCCATGCTATTTGCTGCGCGACCGCGATCGAATCTTCGGCGAGGAGTTTGTTAGCCAAGTAAAGGCGATGGGAATCAAACAGGTACTATCTGCGCCCGCTCTCCGTGGCAACGGGCTTACGTGGAGCGGCTCATTGGCTCCACTCGCCGCGAATGCCTGGATCATATGGTTGTATTCAGCGAGAGCTCTCTGCGTCGCACGCTATCTGCGTATCGCGGCTATTACCGACTGGAGAACGCATCTGTCGCTGAGCAAAGACGCACCGGGAGCACGACGAGTACAGACTGTTTCTGAGGGCAAAGTAGCTGAGATACCCGAAGTTGGCGGTCTGCAACATCACTACGAACGCCGAGCCGCCTAAGCTTCTTCACCTCCATGCGAGAGCCTCACGCCTGTTGCGGCGGTCCAACGTGACGGCTACCATTGCTGCGCGGCGCCCGAACACTAATTTCCGGCTCCGATCAGTCTGCAAATAATTCTCGATCAAGTAGAGGATAGCTCTCTTCGCTGCTTTGCGCCAACTTTTTAACTTATTTGTAGGGACAGTCTGTTTTGGGCAATAATAGGCTTGACTCATCACGGTGGGGTAGCCTATGATTGGGTACACCACGACAATGAGCAAGCATGATGTTTTGGCGTTAGACACCAACTTTGAGAATTGGCGTAAAGAACGGGCGACAGGATTGACGGGAGTTGAGCCGTTTCTTTACTACTCGGTCGAACATATTACGAAGTCTTATAATCTCACCGACGATGAGGTGACATATGGAATCACCGACAAAGGTAATGATGGTGGAATCGACGCTATCTATTGTCTTGCGGGCCGAGCCAATACGTTGATAAGGGATGACTCTCCGTTGCCATCTCATATCGATAGCATTCGGGTCATGATGTTCCAGGTTAAGTCATCCTTATCTGAGACTGGTTTCAAACCAGAAGAAATCGATAAATTTGGCTTTTTCATCGACGACTTGCTGGACATGACGACAGCAAAGAAAATCACGTCGAAGTATACGCCCCACATGCTGTCGATCATTAAGGCATTCAAGGATACGTATTTAGCAGCAGCCCAGAACTTTCCAGCCTTGCAGATTGAGTTCTATTACATAACTCGTGGAGATGGGACTACGCTAAACGCTTCTGCTTTGGCAGCGCGAGATCGTGTCATAGCTTCTGTCGCGAAACATCGCGGTACCCAAAATCCAAAAGATTCGATCATATTCAATGCGGTTGATACCCCAAAGCTCTTTGGGTATGTCCGCAAGAGGAGGTTGCGCTCAAGAAGGCTAAGGTGGTCTCAGCAAGCAATTCCTATCGGCAATGGATATGTTGGCATGGTTCGTCTGGGAGACTATTTCGAATTCCTGAAAAATGAGACTGGCGAACTCGATGAGTTGATATTTGAGTCGAATGTTAGAGGCAGCCAAGGGAAGACATCGGTAAACAAACAGATGAGAGCGGCATTGGATGATGGAGGGCCGCCGGACTTTTGGCAACTAAACAACGGGATAACTATCACTTGTTCGTCAATAACACCTATCGATGCGTATAGCCTATCGGTCGATTGATGCCCAAGTCGTGAACGGTCTTCAGACCTCGCGACAGATATCAGGGTATTTTGCCGCACGCAAGACAAAGGCGGATGACGCGAGACTTGTTTTGATTAAGCTGATTCCGGTTACGGATGATGCTATTCGCGATAAAATCATCCGGGCAACCAATAATCAGAATCCTATCAAGGCAACAGTTTTGTTGCTTACTGGGGAGATCCATCGCGATATTGAGGATCTGTTCAAGAGACACGGGATTTATTATGATCGCAGACCTGGGTTCTACAAGGATCAAGATAAGCCGATATCTGACATCGTGTCGCTAAACGAAGTTGCACAGGCAGCAATTTCGATACTCCTTCACCGTCCAGATGATGCACGGGCTAGACCCGGAAACTATATCGGACCTACGCCAGGAAGCACGACGCAAGAGAAGCATCGGCTTTTGTTCCGGCCAAAGAAGTCGTCTCGCATGTTGGAATTGAGCGTCTATCTAAAATGTGTTCTCATTGTTCAGCGCGTAGAGGATTACATAAAGGCGATGCAGAGCGTCGATTATTCTGATAGACGTAATTTGCTCTTCTATGTGGCGTACTACGCCACTTGCAAAATTACTAACACGCTAGGTCCTGGTGTTGATGAAGTGTTCCCGATACAGCGCAAAGATTTAAGTAATGAAGTACTTCAGGACGCATTTGGGGCGGTTAACGATATCTATTTGCAACTATCGAATAAAGAAGAGAACCGTGATGTAGTTGCAAAAGGACCGGAGATGCTCGTCAGCATTCGGAAGGTATTGTCTAAGCACGGAGTGCTCCCAGCAACTCCCTCATCGCAGCCAATAGCTTCCAAAAAAATAAAGGACATATTGAAGGCGGCTGAGTTTGCATGGTAGCAGTAGCCGCAACTAACTTCTCCATAGCTAGGATGCAAGATGAAACATTCAGCCGAATACGAACGCTTCACGAACGCCATAGAGCGGATCATGTCAGTTCCAAAGGCAGAGATACTGCGGCGCGAAGCGGATTACAAGAGGCAGGCCGATTTGAACCCGCGAAAACGTGGACCAAAGTCGAAGTCCAAGCGAAAGACTACGAAGCCTTCCGCTTAGGACCACGCGGTAAACGGGAAGGATTAGTTAACCGCTTCCGGTTTTTCTCCCACCTTGCCTGTAAGCTCAGCGTAGGTGAGACGTCTACCTACGATCTGCGAAACTGCAACATTGAAGCGCTCTGCATCCGATATCGTTTCCCCCTCTGCGGTCTTCCGATTATTGAACCTAAATGCCTGTTCGTCCACGTAGCGAAACAGGTGAAACGGCTCAACACTTATGTAGGTTCCGTTGATTCCGCGCTTCAGCAAAGACCAAAAATTCTCCAAGCCGTTTGTGTGGACGTTCTCCTGAACGTACTCAATAGCGTGGTCAATCACTTGATGCGCGTACTCTTCGGAAAGTCCGTCGTAAGACTTCAGAGCATCCGTATAGAGCGCCGAATTCGGTTCTACGTGTTCACGGACCATTGCTTGCAATTCCGGCTTACGTCGAGTGTGCATGACCTTTGCACGAACCTTGCCGCCGCGCTCCAAAACGGCCGCAACTATGGCCTTTCCTTCTGGTCCAGTGCCAGTAATACGACGCGCCCGAACATTCTTGTGCATATTCCGCGCCTTGCCGCCGACGAATGTCTCGTCTACTTCAACCTCGCCACCAAGCTTGCCACCAGTGTTTTCATCCTGAAGTCCGAGCCTGATTCGGTGAAGCATGTGCCATGCGCACTTTTGAGTAATTCCAAGCGAACGGTGTACCTCCCACGAACTGACCCCATTCCTCGAATTACTTTGCATCCAGATCGCGACGAGCCACTTATCGAGAGGAATAGCAGAATCTTCCATGATGGTTCCGACCTTCACGCTGAACTGTGCCTTCGGATGACGATTCCTGCATTGCCACATACGGCGCGAAGCGATAAACCCCACGTCCTTAGATCCGCACGTAGGGCAGAGAACGCCATTCCGCCATTCGCGCCGATGCGCCAGGAGGTAGTTCATGCAGTTGTCAGGGTCAGCAAAGTACAGGATGGCTTCTTGAAGCGTCTTTGGTTCGGCTGCCATGGTTCAAGTATGAGACAAGTCGCTTGATGAGTCAAGCATATTCTTGCCCTGTTTTGGGCGCCACTCCCTGGTGGAATAACGCCTGTGATCTGGGTAAGTCGCTACTGCAGTGACGCGTTGCCTAATTGGTCCAGAAGTATAAATAGTTGTTGGGATTATAGTTGTAAGGCCACGCGAGGTTCTTGTCACCACTGTGTGCCTGGACGAAAGTGCTCTGCCCGTTGGGGAAGATGGCCCACCAGGGGTTACTAGGGTCCTGCAAGTTGTACGCCCAAGACGCGTGAGGGCATGTCTGCCCACTGAAGAAGCCAGGACTGGACGGCGTTTCGTCGCCGGTGGTTTTCGTCTGGTCGATGAGCCACTGCTGCCAGTCCGTCCCGGGTGGCGCGAGGCTCACCGCGGCCTTCCAATCATCGATATTTGGAGCCTCCTGCCAACCATTATTCCAACCCCATGACTCTGGTACGTACAAGTTGAAGTTCGAAGTGCCACTCGATAACCACGCTCCGCAGCCCGCTGCCGGGTAGACCGGGTTTAGTAGCCCGTTATCGGAATTCCCGGCGGAGTAATATTGCCACGGTAGAAGGCCCCACATCACTCCCTTCACAATGCTGACGACTGTGCCTTCGGGCACCGCCTGCCCAATCAGCTGCAGGTTCACGGCCTCGTTGGCCTGGAAGGTGCCCGTGGTGGGCGGGTTCAGGTTAGGGTTGCCCATGAGATCTATGAGCATTTGCTGCGCGCCCGGGTTGTCCTGGGCCCCGAGCTCGTGCTGCAATTCGATGTACAGGTTCATCGCTTGCGTCAGCGCCGAATCCCAGTAGTTGTATAGGTTCTGCATTTGGGTGGAGTCCGCCGCGCGGAAGAATGATCCCCTAGTCTGGGCGAGATAGAGACTGGAGAGGTGGAGGATGCCCCTGATTCCGGCCGCGGGGTTGTCGGCGACATAGCTCTCCATGACCCCGTAGGCCTGCTGGATCGTGACGTCGTTCAGCTCCGTGTTGACATTCTGCTTCTCGCTGGTGCAGTACTCATCCGGTGTCGTCGGTGTACTCCCAGCAGGCAACGGCGGGCAGTCTTCTGCGAAGTAGGCCACCTGGGTCTCCACGCCATTGACGTTGGCCGCCAGCGCCGACGCGGGAGTGACGATTGTATTTAGCTCCTCCGCGGTCGCAGTGGTCTTTACCAGATTCGTGAGCTGGGCCACTTGAGAGGACAAATCTTCGATCTCGCTCTGGAGCTCGACTAGCGCGTTCACCAGAGCGTCGATGTCGCTTGAGCTGCCGCCGGGGAGCCCCGTTAGCGACATCGCCCACCCAGTCAGGTTTGCCACATTGTTGGCGCCAGCGTAGTCCAGCACGCCCGCCTCTAGGCCGGTTTCAACGACGCTGGTGGCGGTGCTGGTGGTGCTCCCCAGCAGCGGCGCGGTGCTGGTGTTGCCTTTCACGCACCCGGTCTGGGTGGAACAATATGTGGTGGTGCTCCCCAGCGGCGGCGGGCGGAACGAATGCGTAGCCGTCGGCGAGGCGAGCAGCTCCTGCAGCAGCAGGTGCGCGAAGGCGTCCAGCCCTCCCGCGTCCCGCGCCTCGGTCAAGACAGCGACGGCGCTGAAGAACCGAGATGTATAATGCGAGCCTTGCCGCAAGGCCAAGCCGAGGTGATAGTTCGCCGGAAGCGTCAGGAAAGTCCGGACACGCGCCTCGGCGCCATCCAGCTTGAGATTGGGCCGCTCATCCAGGACGCGGCTGACCAGGGTAGTCACGGGATTGACCACCAGGATCTGATGTGCTGGGTCAGTGAGCACGACGTCGGCGCTCAGATGCCCGAAGAACGGATTGCCGTTTGTCGTTCCGCCCGAGATCTCGACCCGGAAGAACGACGGCTGGCTCCGCACTTGGACCGGGAATACGCCGTACTTATTCGTGGCCGCGTGTACATCGACCAACGGCCGCCCCTGCGAGCCATGCACACTAACCCGGACATCCGCTCCCGCTACTGGAGCGTCTGTAAACGCCATGATCCTCAGCCACACCTTCCCGTTCCCCTGGCCACGACTCGCCGCCGGGGTGCTCGTTGCGCTTTCTATCGACTGCGCTTGCGCTGTTGCTGTGCGACCGATCCCGAATAGACCGAGCAAGAGCGTCGCCAAAACAGCGGCTGCTTTGTTTATTTTGGTAACGCTTCCACGACCGGCTGCGGCGGCGGATTTTAAAAGATCTCTGCGCTTCATATGTGGTTCTTGAAGACCTCTACTTAGGAAAGACAAAAAAATCGTTGAAACGCGCCATGGTTTTTGAAAAAGAAAACCATAAACCCGAGCGAACAGATTTTCTATAGAGCGTTGAGCGTTTCTTTCTCCCCGGCATGAATTCCGAGCGTGGCAAGCGGATCGAACAGGTCTACTACAGCGCGCTCACGTCATCGCTGAGACGCCGTGGATACCGCCGCCTGTGTGTGATTTGAAAGAGCATCGTGTCGCCCGGTCGCGAAAGCGATCTTAACTGAGTTGCGGTCCGATATCGCTGCTCGTCGACCGGTTGACTCCCGACGTTGGCCAATAACGTCGAGAGGTCAACGTGCGAGGCAAGCCAGGTGCGGATTGTGTCAAATGTCTCGGGTGTATCGATTGCTAGGGATGTCTCGCCCACGTGTAGGGGCTGTTTATGGTTGCCCCTACGTCGGCGCGGCGGATCATGTAGACCTCCTACAGCAAGTACACATGACCGCTGTACTCCGCCTCCGGATCGAGATAGGTTACCCCCGTATCATGCAGGGTTACGAAATAGGCGTAGTTGGCAAAGTGCGGCACCTCTATTGGTGGCCACAGCTCAACAAATGATTGTCTGGTCATCATGAAAAAACCGCATAATCTAGCCCAATCAAGCGCGCGGTAGGGTGACAGCTCCGCACATGGCTTCTCCAGATAGCAACCCGCTAGGGCCGTTCACGAGCAACCGATAGTTACTCTTATCTCAGTTGCCGCGTCAATCAGCTCGTCGGCCAGCACCGTCGGGATCTTCTTGCCCGACTGGGCACGGACCTCGTTGACGAACGCGCCCAGCAGGGGGCAGACGTGCTGAGTGTGACCAGCCTCAAAGCTCGCCTTAGCATTCGACAGCTTGGCGATCAGGCTGCTCCTGATCTCCTGGGAAATATGGAGGCGCTGGACGCGAACCTGGAGATCCTCGAGCTCGAGCGTTGGCGGTGCGGTCACGAGGAAGAGATACGCTGTGATGTTGCCGATCACAGGACTGCTCTGCTCGGATGAAGCCCCGGCTGAACCCCCGCCCGCTTGGATGGAAGTGGCGTCCTGCCCATCGGTGGCATAGGCGTAGAGGAGGTGCACGCCAGGCGACAGCGCAGGCGCCGTGCCCGTAAAGCTCCCAGGGATGGTCGTCACCGTGGCCGGAGTCCACGCCCCCTGCCACGTGTCCACCTGGAAGTACACGGCATCCGGCGGTGGCGCGATGGGTGAAAACCCGCTGCTTGCCGCAAATGTAAAGGTCGGCGTGGGGCTGCTGGTCTGATTGCCTGGCAGGGGGCTGATCGCTGCCGTCAGCGGAATTGTTTGCACCTGCTGTTCTGATAGCACCGTCACGTTGCTGCTACCGGCATTGGCCACATAGATCTCGTTCGTCGCCGGGTTTACGGCAACCCAAACCGGGGTCGTGCTTGCCCCCACGGTCGTGGTCGTGTTCGTGGCCCCATCGATCACCGTCACGTTGCTGCTGCCTGCATTGGCCGTATAGATCTTGTTCGTGACTGGGTTCACGGCAATCGAATTGGGGTTCGCACCCACCCCCACGGTCGTGGTCGTGTTCGCGGCCCCATCGATCACCGTCACGTTGCTGCCGCCGGCATTCGCCACATAGATCTCATTCGTCACTGGGTTCACGGCAATCGAATTGGGGTTCGCACCCACCCCCACGGTCGTGGTCGTGTTCGTGGCCCCATCGATCACCGTCACGTCGTTGCTGCCGGCATTCGCCACATAGATCTCATTCGTCACTGGGTTCACGGCAATCGAATTGGGGTTCGCACCCACCCCCACGGTCGTGGTCGTGTTCGTGGCCCCATCGATCACCGTCACGTCGTTGCTGCCGGCATTCGCCACATAGATCTCATTCGTCACCGGGTTCACGGCAATCGAAGACGGGGTCGTGCCCGCCCCCACGGTCGTGGTCGTGTTCGTGGGCCCATCGATCACCGTCACGTTGCTGCTGCCGGCATTCGCCACATAGATCTCATTCGTCACTGGGTTCACGGCAACCGAAGACGGGGTCGTGCCTGTTACCACGGTCGTGGTCGTGCTCGTGGCCCCATCGATCACCGTCGCGCTGTCGCTGCCGGCATTCGCCACATAGATCTCATTCGTCACCGGGTTCACGGCAACCGAAGACGGGGTCGTGCCTGCTACCACGGTCGTGGTCGTGTTCGTGGCCCCATCGATCACCGTCGCGCTGTCGCTGGTTCTGTTGGCCGTATAGATCTTGTTCGTGACTGGGTTCACGGCTACTGAATTGGGGCCCGAGCCCACCGGTACGGTTTGGGTCGCATTGATCGCCCCATCGATCACCGTCACGTTGTTGCTAGTATTGTTGGCCGTATAGATCTTGTTCGTCACCGGGTTCACGCCAACTGAAAACGGGCCCCCGCCGTTTACCGGTACGGATTGGATCGCATTGGTCGCCCCATCGATCATCGTCACGTTCCCGGACAGAGCGTTAGCTACGTAGACTTTATTCGTCACCGGGTTCACGGCGACTGAAAGGGGGAACGAGCTTAAGCCTACCGATATGGTTTGCGTCGCGTTGGTCGCCCCGTCAATCACCGTTACGTTGTTCTTGAAATAGTTAGCCGTATAGATCTTGTTCGTCACCGGGTTCACGGCAACCTCAACCGCGCCCGCCACCCTCACTGCAGTGGTCGCATTAGTCGCCCCATCTATGACCGTCACGGTGTTGCTGCCTCCGTTGGCCGCATAGATCTTGTTCGTGACTGGGTTCACGGCTACCGCAAAGGGGCTGCCTACCGGTACGGATTTGGTCGCGTTGGTCGCCCCGTCGATTACCGTCACGTTCCCGCTGTTTTCATTGGCCACATAGATCTTGTTGGTGACTGGGTTCACGGCTACCGAATTGGGGAGCAAGCCTACCGGTACGGTTTGGGTCGCGTTGGTCACCCCATCGATCACCGTCACGCTACCACTGTTTTGATTACCCACATAGATCACATAGATCTTGTTCGTCACCGGGTTCACGGCAATCGCAACTGGAACCGGCGGGGTGAAGCCGGAGCCTGGTAGCGGCACGGTTTGGGTCGCATTGGTCGCCCCATCGATCACCGTCACGTTGCTGCTGCCTGCATTGGCCACATAGATCTTGTTCGTCACCGGGTTCACGGCAACCGCAGCCGGGGTCCTCCCCGTCCCCACGGTCATGGTCGCGTTGGTCGCTCCGTCGATCACCGTCACGTTGTTGCTGGCATTGTTGGCCACATAGATCTTGTTTGTCACCGGGTTCACGGCAACTGCAAGCGGGGCCGAGCCTGCTGCTACCCCGGCCGTCACCGTTTGTGACCGTGCCGGGACGCAAGTGAGACCTAGCAGCCCGGCGCACACTGCTGACGCACCCAGCCAAACTCCTCCTCTCCGCATGCTTCTGGGGCTCAATGCGGTCTCAGCACTGATCTGAGTGCGGGCAACGGAACGGAGGGCCCAGTGCAGTCCCGATGAAATGGATCTCACCCGATGAATCAGCTGGTGGAGGGCCATAGGTTTCTCCTTTCTGCTCAAGTCACGCACCGGTTTGCCTCTTTTCTCCCATCGCTCTTGCACCCCGGCTTTTTTACTGTGTTTAAGAAAATCTTGGCGCTTCATATATGCCTGTTGGAGCCCTCCTGTTTAGGGCAAGCCGAAAAAATCGGTGAAACGCGCCATGGTTCGTAAAAAAGAAAACCAGAAGACCCGAGCGAGGCGTTTTTTGATAGAGTTTTGAGCGTTTTTTCTCTTGGATCCACCCAAGTTTCCCAACAGAGTGGGCGAGAAACGAGTGCCATCCTATTGCGTCCGCCGCCAAGCGATAAAAGGGGCCTGCATCGCTGCAAGCCCTGATGATGTGGCGCGCCCGGGCAGGATCTGACCCAGGACCTCTGGGTTGGTAGCCGTGAACTCAAGTGGCTTACTGGACCTACTACCGGGGGCGGTATGTCGTTTGGTCCGAAAACTCAATCTGCGTAAATCGGTGTAGGTAGCGGGCGCGGTGATGACCGTTGCGATAATGAGCGAACGCGATGCCGAGAGTTCTTAATCCGATCCAGTTCGTATGATTGCCCTGGCTGGTTGGATGAATCAACGCCAGCTGCAAACAATCGAGTATCTGCGTGAGGAGAACCGGGTTCTGCGCGAGCAACTCGGAGACCGACGCGTGCGATTCAACGACGACCAGCGACGTCGATTGGCATCCAAGGCGAAAGGTCTGGGGCGGAGACGTCTGGCGGAAGTCGCCACGCTTGTTACACCGGAGACTTTATTGGCGTGGCATCGAAAACTCATCGCTCAGAAATATGATGGCAGCGAGCGACGCGGACCCGGGCGACCTCGCACGCGCCCAGAGCTGGAAGCTCTGGTGGTTCGCATGGCGGAAGAGAATCGGGGTTGGGGCTATCGGCGAATTCAGGGTGCCTTATCCAATCTGAAGCACAAACTAGCGCGGAGCACCATTGCGGCCATTCTGGAACGGCACGGGATCGAGCCCGCGCCAGAGCGGAATCGCAAGACGACCTGGAAGGAGTTTCTCACCCGGCATTGGGAGCTGATTGTGGCTGCGGACTTCTTCACCGTCGAAGTATGGACCCGAAGAGGACTGGAGCGGTTCCTGGTCCTTTTCTTCATTGATTTGTCGACGCGCAAGGTGGAGATCGGCGGCATGGTGTCCACGGCAAATGGTTTCTGGATGAGTCAAATCGGGAGGAATGTGACGGATGCGCTCGACGGAATTCTCACTGGTAAGCGCTACTTGATGCATGATCGAGACCCACTGTTTACGGCAGAGTTTCTGAGCATGCTGGCAGACGTGGGGGTTCAGTCTGTGAAGCTACCGCCACGGTCGCCGAATCTGAATGCAGTCGCCGAGAGATTCGTAAGGAGTATCAAAGAGTCCTGTCTGGACCGCCTGATCCTGTTTGGCGAGGCAGGTCTAAGAAAGGCCGTTCAAAATTTCATCCTCCACTATCACGCTGAGCGAAATCACCAAGGCAAAGGCAACCAGCTACTGTTTCCTCGAGCCGCAGAATTCCCGCAGCAAGGGATCGTTCGCTGTCAGGAGCGATTAGGTGGGCTGCTCAAGTACTATCACCGAGAAGCGGCATGAGGGTTGGGCAGCAGCCGATCCAATGGTCTGGCTTCTGCTTGGCAGGGCTGCTCTGCGTGGGGTTGGCAGTTGTGAAGCTGACAACCGATGGGCACTGGTCCTGGTGGCGGGTTCTGCTCCCGTTATGGGTGATCATGGGCCACAATGCCCTCTATATATTGGTTGGTTTAATCTGGCTCTCGTTCGTCGATCGCGGCGAGGACGAAGAAACCTCACGATCCGCCCGAACTCTCCCCACAGTTACCAATACGCGGGAATGTTATGTTTTCTCCTGTTCGTGGATAATCCGCTCGGACGAATGGAGGTGCCCGATCAGCGCACGTTGTTTTGGCTAAGGTCAGGCCGATGGCAACTGCTCTTGGTGTTCGGCATTCTCAGTGCGGTGTGCCAGCTTCTCTTCTGGTCTAAGTCTGTCTGTCCAAGCCATCCCTCCACTCGAAGAGAGTAGGTGGTGGACCGACATTGAATTCTCCCAGGCCGAATACTGCCTCAGCATTATGCATTCGACGAGCTCGTAACCAACAAGACAACCGGCTTCAGTTTTCGGATACTACGCCATGAGATCGGGCGGTCAAGAACCAGTCACTCCGATGATTGCTATGTCAGAGGTCACGCGGATTGGTCATCGCTCTTCGCGTCAGGAGTGAATCGAACGGCAAAATAGGCGCTTGACAACCTAAAACCGATATGTTGCACTTCGAAGACGTGACCGATAACGGTCCGAGTGCCTCGGGAACGATGGCCGGAACCGTATGCCACCCAGCGAACTTAGCTGATAACTACCACCCCCAATTACTGGTCCAACGTTCCGATGCGGAATATGCATTGAGCCTTTATCGCGCACGGAAGGATCCTTAAATGAATCGCCGAGAATGGCTAAAGACTAATCTTGTTGGAGCCGGGGCGCTCAATCGGGCCGGTGCGGGCGAGGTGCGCGGTTCGAACCTCATCGATTCCCAGAGTGCCGACTCCATTCCCCAGCGCATGGAACTCGAGCCCGCAGAGATCTATAAGCTACTGGGCTTCGCCACAATGTCGGGCGAAGATCCCCTGAAACTTTGGAGTCGCCTTCGGAACACAAGCGAGTGGCTAGCCGGTCCGCTATCGCCGGACGCATGGTCCGGACAGGTATTTATCGCCGACCATGTCGACATCTTCGCCTTCCGGCTACTGCCGGTGCCGGCATTCTGGGAGACGGAGTATGAATCCGGCAATTTGGCGGAGTTCTGCGCGGGCAAGTTTGCCAATTGGTATAAAAATTGGCCGGCTTGGTGGAGAAAGGTCGGGCCAAAGGCCCCTGATAATTCGTATGCCCGCCTAGTCTGGCAGATGCCGGACGGCGGACCTCAAGTCACGTATGAATGGGCTCAAACGGACCGCCAGGAGATCGTAGGACGACTTACCCAATCGTCACCCGCTGACATCGTTCTCCAGGGATACGTGCCATGGGACCATAATCCTCCAAACTATGCGGTATTGTACTCAGAATCGTCAGACCGGCGATTCCTGCGGGGGCGGTGCTGGATTCCGGGAACAAGAGACGGAATGCGCTGGGTGCTCGCACTTAGTGAAGTGATTGACTCGAGCATTGGCGTCGGCACCGGTTCCTGGACCGGAGTGCTTCGGCACCTGACGACGCTGCACTTCTGCGGACGGCAGGGCCAAGCGTATGGTCCCCTCGAGGCGCGTACACGAGACTGGCTCCAACCCGGCCGCATCGACGGACTTCTCGATAAGAACCGTGAGGCGTATCTGACGCGCCGCCCGGAAGGGGAAGGTTGGCTCGCCAATGTTCCAGCCGCGATTAACGACCAACTCCAATGGAGTGAGGTCTACACGCCTGAGCGAAAGCGCGCCTACATCACAGTGAGCCGCGCGTGGGCGCGGGAGAACAACAACTCGGCGCCTGATTTTCTTTGGGATAGCTTCTTCAGCGCGCTGTTGGTCTGTCAAGAAGACGAAAAGAAGGCGTTTGCCCTGGTCCGCGATATCACGCAATGGCAGAACGACCAGGGAATGTTTGCACAGTATGGCCAGTGGCAGTCTCATCCCGATAGATGGATCTTCCCTGTTGCTTGGGGTCATACTCAGTATCCGATCGCGTCTCTTGCGCTCTCGAAGATCTACCTTCGCCGTCCGAATAAGAGGTTCCTTGCTGAAATCTACCCGAAGCTGCTCAAGGCACACCGATGGTGGTTTGCGGATCGTGGGGACGGACAACCGTGGCGTGATGGCAACCGGAACGGCCTGTTGGAGCTTGGATCGAATTATCCGGAAGAGATTCCGTACGAAGATCGTCAACAGACTGCCTATTTCGAGTCTCATGATGACAGTCCGGAATGGTGGCATGTTGCGCCCTACAACGAGAAGACCAATACGTGTGAGCTCGAAACTGTCGAACGGAACTGCCTTTACACGATGGACGCTTGGGTCCTTGCCTGGATGGCGCGCGAACTGGGGATCGAGAAGGACGCGCAGCTTCTGGAAGACGAACACGCGGAAATGGCCAAACGGATCAATGACTTATTGTGGGATGACCGCCAGCAGTGTTACTTCAATCGCCGTTGGACGGCGGAGAATGGCAGTTTCTTCAATCCACACATGGCCCCCGACATCTTCATGTCGCTGCTGGGGAAGGTATTGCCCGAAGACCGGGCCGGCGCGGTCAAGAAGGTATTCCATGACCCGAAGAAATTTGCAGGGGAGTGGATTCTGCCGACCATCAGCAGAGACGATCCTTTGTACCCGAAGCAGCATTATTGGCGGGGCAAGGTCTGGGCTCCGATCAACTGGCTCATTTATCAAGGGTTGCGCCTCTATGGATGGGACGACGAGGCCAGGATACTGGCGGAGTCAAGCGCAAAGATGTTCCTGCGCCCTTGGAGGGAGCGGAGCGAATGTTATGAAAACTTCCTGGCGACCACTGGCGAAGGTTCTAGTGACCCGCATTACACTTGGGGCGCTCTTATGGTCTTAATTGCCGTCGAGGAACTGATCGACATAAATCCCTGGCATGGGCTTCGCTTCGGCAACACCGCTCCGATTGAAGACGCCGCAATTCGAAAGTATTATGTAGCAGGCTCGCTCTATGACGTCTCAATCTCCTCGAAACACATCGAAGTACATCGTGACCAGCGATTGCTGTTTTCATGTGACGCTCCAGTGGAGATTGTTCAGGTCAGATTCGAAGGGCAGTCGGTGCGGTGTGAAATCAGATCGCGCAGCGCCGCCACTCTTCAAGTGGGTACCCGAAGCAGGCATCCGATCAGTCAGGGCATAACTCAGATCGCGGCAGAATATATGTGACGAAAAGAAGGAAAGGCTGGTCTACTGCGCGTCCGGGTCGAGCGTCTGTCGAGTTACATCGCTCAGTTGGAACTGGCCCTCGGATAAAAGCGCCTGCTGGACCTGTTCCTCTGACGCAATCGGCGAAATTGGCTGAGTTCCTCCCTGTCTGTAGCCAAAAGGCAAGCCTTAGAGCAGTGCATAGAGCCGAAATGTGTTTCAAGCAGCTACGCTCCAGCTATACCGATGATGAAGGCCTCCGAGTCGGGGCTGTGAGATTATCTTGGCCGCTGGCGACGGCCGGTGTTCTACTCGTCGCTTATCGGGCGCATCCTTATTTAATGTATCGTGAATACGGTCATCATTGTAATAACTGACATACTCCCGAAGAAGTCGTCGCAAGTGTCGCTCATTCAGCGGAATGATGTGGTCCAATACCTCCCGTCGGCAACTTCCAACCCAGCGTTCCGCAGTTCCGTTTTGCCACGGCGCCCGAATGCTCGTGCGCTTCGGTCGTAAACCGGTTGCTGTGAGCAAACGGATTACATCGACGTTGAATTTTGAGTCGTGATCGAAGATCACGTATCGATATGGGCCCGCTTCCGGAAACGCTTCTTTCAATTGCTGCACCACCCAGTCCGAAGTCGGATGAGCGGTAACGTCGCAGTGCAGAATCTTACGCCGGCCGTGCTCGATGACCAGGAAGGCGTAGAGCAGTTTGAACGTCAATGTGGGTACAGCAAGAAAGTCGAACGCGACGATCGCCTCGCGATGATTGGCGAGAAATGCCTTCCACCCCTGATCGTGCTTACGGGTCCGGGGCTACAGACCTCGCAGATACCTTGCGACGGTGCGTTCCGAGACGTTGAAGCCGAGCTTTAGCAGTTCACCGTGTATTTTGGGCGCTCCCCAGCCAGCATTTTCAAACCTCATCTTGCGAATGAGATTTCGAATCTCTTCGCAGACTCTGGGTCGACCACCCTGCGGACTGGATCGCCAGCGCCAATAAAGTCGGAAGCCTTTTCGATGCCATGCGATTACTGTCGCGGGTTTTACGATATCCAGAACATCGGACCAGCGCGGCCACACCATCCGCAGCATGATCCAAAACAGCCGGTCAAGGCGATTCACTAACGGTCGTGGACGTTTTCGCTTCAGCATCGCAACCTGCTGGCGTAGGGCGAGTACCTCCAAAGAGAGGTCCAGGCGACTGCGAAAGAAAACCGCGAAGGCGGCGAGAATTGCGCCAATCATCTCGATCACAAATCAGCTTTAGCATGCCGCGATGATGTCCTCGCCTATCGCGTATTCGCGTGGCAAATCATTGAGCTCACAAGTTCGTGGACTTTTGACTACACACAAGTACCGGAGGGTGCCGGGTAAGAGTCACATTTCAATTTGGAATGGATAAATCTTAGAAGTGCCAGGAAGCTCGGGCTGAGGCTTTCGGTAGGCGATCTGCGCGAGCGGAAGCGATCTGCATGTGCGATTCGTCCTTCAAGCGCAACCAGAGCGAGTCTGGATCCGCATCGAACACGATCTTGAGGTCATGGTTGAGTACCGACCATGCACCCAGTTGAATTTCCGCCTCGAGCTGGCCCGCTTCCCAGCCGGCGTAACCCAGATAAAGGTGAAATCTGGAAGGGCCCACACGCGAGGCGATCGATTTATCGATCAACTCTTTCGCCCCCGTTGCATATACGTCAGCCATGATGTGCGTGGTCTGATCCGCCTTTTCGGTCAGTCGGAGCAAAGCCTCAACCGCCGTAACTGCAACCGGGCCACCCATGTAAACCGGATCTGCGGTTGCGTCCTTCGTTTTGGGAAAGATTTGTGAAATTGTAATGTCGGTCCGGCGGTTGATAATGAGACCTACTGTCCCGCCTTCGATGTCAGACTGCAGAATCAGAATCACCGATTCTGCAAAATTGGGATCACGAAGCTTTTCACTTGCGACAAGAATTTTCCCGGCAGAGGGCTGCTGATCCAATCTATGCTGAGCGTTCCGGAAGTCGCCGCGCGCCGGCAGGCCTGCGAGGCGAAGTGCCACCGCCAAAACACTGAGGACGGCCAGTCTGCCCCACATGGCAACAATTCTCCCGCAAATTACCCTGGCAAATAGTTGTCGATCGAAGAGTGGAGGACTCGGTTGCTGCTTTGCGCCAGACTTGAATCATCTGTAGGAACAGGCAAGTGTCCGGCTCAGGCGAGAATAGGCTCGCCTGTTCCCTGGATGCCGAGCGCGAGCGGCAGGCCAAAATGCCGTTCAATATCCCCTGCGCATGTCGCTGGAATTGCCGCCCGCTGCAGGAACGTAGCATTTCAATGTGTAATCCATCACCATGCGATTCGCGCTGAAACGCCAGCCGAGCGTCCGGATAGTCCGTTTCATCCGTTTGATCCAGTCGCGCGGTAAGCCGTCACGATCCCGTTGGTAGTAAAGCGGGATGACTTCTTCCCGGAGCGTGCGATACAAGTCGTCGCCGTCCCGGCTATCGTGAATATCCAGGTTCGAGTGAGTTTTGCCAACTCCAATTGCGAATCCATTGAGACCGTCATAAGCTTCGGCCCACCAGCCATCCAGGACTGAAAGATTTAAGCCTCCGTTCAGCACTACCTTCTGGCCGCTGGTTCCCGAGGCTTCCAAAGGTCGACGCGGATTATTCAACCATACGTCCACGCCCTGGACGAGATGACGTCCCACGCTGATGTCGTAGTCTTCGACGAAAACAAATTTCTCCCCAAATTGGCGATCGCGCATCATCTGGGCGATTTGCTGCAGGACTTGCTTGCCTGGCTCGTCCCGCGGATGTGCTTTGCCGGCGAAAACGAACTGCACCGGACGCTTCGGATCGTTCACCATAGAAGCAAGTCGCTCGATATCTGAAAGGATCAGATTGGCTCTCTTGTAAGTTGCAAACCGCCGCGCAAACCCGATCGTAAGTGCATCGGGACTGAGCACGCGGCCAAGACTCAAAATCCGCTCACGCGACTCGCCCCGGACCTCTGCCTGTTCCATTGCGCGCTGCCTGACAAACTCGAGCAGACGTGATTTCAAGCTCAGGTGGGTTTCCCAGAGTTCGCCATCATCAACGCTATTGATTCGTTCCCATGTGCTTGCCTCGCCGCTGCGCTGCTGCCAGTCTGGCCCGAGATGGCGATCATAGAGGCGGGACATTTGGGGCGCAAGCCAGGTTGGCGTATGTACCCCGTTAGTGATATGGCCGATGGGAACCTCATCTTCCGACCTACCTGGATAAAGCCCGGTCCACATCTGGCGGGACACCTCGCCGTGTAGGGCAGAAACAGCGTTAGCGCGACGCGAGAGGCGCAATCCCAAAACCGTCATGCAGAAATCCTCGTGATGGTTGCCGGGATCCTCGCGGCCAAGCCCCATCAACCGGTCGAGAGATAAGCCAATGGCATCCCGCAATGGGCCTAAGTGTTCTTCAATCAAGTCAATGTGAAACCGGTCATGTCCCGCGGGAACCGGCGTATGAGTGGTAAAGACCACCTCCCGTGCAACGCGCGGCACAGTATCCTCGAAGGTTCTTCCCTCGACCTGCATGCGCGTTCGAATCGCCTCAAGTACCGCAAATCCGCTGTGCCCCTCATTGAGATGGAGAACACCGGGCGTAATGTTCATAGCTTTAAGCGCGCGGATCCCGCCAACGCCAAGCAGCAGTTCTTGGCGAATTCGAACCCGCGAGTCGCCACCATACAAGCGCGAGGTTAGTTCCCGGTCCTCGGGAGCATTCCCTTCCACATTCGAATCCAACAGCAAAAGATCGCACCGTCCCACCTTCACTCGCCAAACTTTAGCCTTAATCCCCCCGCTTCTCGTTTCAATCTCCACCGTTACGGGTTCACCGCTGGTCCCGATCGCCGGTTCCATAGGAAGGCGGCTTGTGTCTGTGTCGAGATACTCCTCCTGCTGCCAGCCTCGGTTGTCCAGCCGTTGCCGAAAATAACCCTGGCCATAAAATAAACCAACACCAACCAGCGGGATGTCGAGATCGGACGCGCTCTTAATGTGGTCTCCGGCCAGGACTCCCAATCCACCCGAATAAATCGGGAGCGACTCATGAATTCCAAACTCTGCTGAGAAATACCCTACGGGACGAGCGCGCAGAACTCCAGCGTGAGTCGCGCCCCAGGTATGTTCGCTCAACAGATATTCGCGCTGGCGCCGATACGCATAATTGATCCGGCTGTGGAGCACAAGTTCGCCGGCGCGACTCTCAATGGCCGGGAGCGCCATTTCGCTCAGCAAGGCGATTGGATTGTGATTCAGGCTTTTCCAGCGTGCGGGATTCAGGTCAAGGAATAGAGCGGGTGAATCCTGATCCCAACTCCACCAGAGGTTGCGAGCCAGTGACCAGAGCCGCTCTTGCGCAGGAGCAATGAACCGATCCACGGTCCTGGCTTCGCTGACCACCGGCCCAACCTGAGCAGCGGCGTCTATCAGCATGCGGATCTCGTCATCGCTAAAGACGCGTGGATCCTTCGTCTGGACAACGAGAACCCCTTGCAGAACACCGCGATCAATCAGCGGCACTCCAAGAAAGGACTGGTACGCATCCTCGCCCGCTTCACCGAAGTATTTGAAGCGCGGATGCTTTGCCACCTGATCGACAGCTACGGGAAGCACCTGTTCGGCGACTAATCCGGCGAGCCCCTCATGTAGTTGCATTCGCAAAGTACCGATGCACGAATGTCGGAGGCCGATCGTCGCTGCAAGAATAAGGTTCGCCCGATCCGGCTCCAATAGATACGCAGAGCACACATCGGTCTTAAAACGCCGAGCGATCAGTTCAACCACGTGCATCAGCGTCTCAGCCGGCTTGCCGTTCTCCTCCATCAGTTTCCCGATCTCCTCGGAGGTGAGCACCCGCGTCATCTCAAGATCTTCTACGGACTGGGACATTCTTGTTCTTCCTTCTTGGTGTTCCTGCTAATTTTTCTGCTTCGGTGTCCGCCACAAGCAAAAGCCGTGGCGACGAACGGACGGGGTTCTCGGTAAACCGCACCAGCTTTTTTCACGACTTGCCGCGAGACGTGGTGGCGAGTCTAAGGGTGCAAATATCTTACCTAATTGCCAGTCATGGAACGATGTTTCGGTCTTGTGACGACAGTCGGATCAGCTCCAATCGTTCCCACCAATTCCGCGAGATAGGTGCTGCTTCCCACCCGTTTTAGCTGCTGACGCGCCGCGGTCAGTCGTGATTTGCAATCGATTTGAGACTCCGGTGCGCTCCTCGCCGCGAGTCCGTCGAGGGACGCGGTGTGGCGGGTCCACAGCGCAACATCGATTGATTGTTTTGTACCGAGACGATCCCTGTACCAATCGCTGGCGAGCAACGATTCGCGGGTGAACATTTCCAAAACACGCGGATCGCTCTCGCGCATGCCTTCGAACTCTCCGTGCGCCATGATGTACAACAGGATTTTGATCGGCGGACAGGCGTCCTCAATACTGCCGTCGGCGAAATAGTTGAGCGCCACAGAGCGTTGTGCGTTGGTAATCGCCTGTATACCTGTCGCGAATGTTGCCAGATCCTGCTTCTCCGGCCGCAAAATGTCTTCGGTAAATACGGCATGCGGCATTTCGAAGATGCGCCCCAGGAAACGGTCCACAAACAGCTCCGTGATGCGGTAGCCGAGCCTGCTCGCCAGAACCCGTTGTCCATTGAACTCGAAGTCCTCTACCTTTTCCAGAAAACCGTTATCAATCAGGAAATGCGGATCGCGTTCGGCAACTCTCATGCGGCACCACACCTCCGGCACCAACATGCTGTTATCGTGATCCACCCGGTACTTCGGACCGATATGTCCAGCGGCCGTCGTGAAACCCGCATACCCTGTGAGAATTGCGGATACAAGCGCATTGTTGATGTCAACAACGGGTGGCATTGCGTTGAACGGGCCCTTCGTCAAGGCGCCCTCGCTTCCAAATCCGGTAGTCGACGGCGATTTTCCGGTCAGGCTGCAGATGAAATCCATGAAGAGCTGTGGTAGTTCCTGATAATGGACCGGGTTGTATACAGCGAGAGGTGGAATGCCGGCCTTCGCGTCCGGGGGGTTGTTACGGCGTCCCGCCAGTACCGCATTCACTGGAAAATGCACGAGTTTGTCTGCGGGGATCTCGCGCGCTAAGCGCGTGCCAATCTCCGCGATGTATACATCACGCGGGTTCACCAGATCCGGCCGCTTCTGCAGGTAGCGCGGATTCTTGGAGGGTTGTCCATCCACCATGCGCGGATGTGCCGACGAAACGACGAACTCGGTCGCCGGATCTGTCACGAACTCCCGAAGCAGATCCTTCATCGGTTCGGTGTACTGATCAAATTCCACCACCTGATCAAGGATCGCGCGAGCTTGCGAGTTCCCCAACGGCTCAAAATTTGAAAGAAACGTACCCGGCAGCGCGATATCCCGCTCCGCATCCTTATCGAACCCGCGATGAATCGCGTCATCTGGCCTTTGGAAGAGAAGGTTTTCGCAGTTACTTACCAGTTTCACGCTCGGGTTATGATACTCGGCATCCAGATACTCGAGGCTGTCGCCCGGTAGCACGACGGAGCTGGTGATGTCATCTTCCACCTGGACCTTGTCCGCTGGATTGAAATCGGGCCGGAGCTTGTAGATCCGCCAGGATCCATTGGGATCGTATCCCATCCGCAGATAGTTACCGACGAGCTTTTGGTTTTCAAATTTCAATTCATTGCCTAGAAGACCATTGATGCGGTCGACGCTGAAATGCTCGCGCCAGTTTTCACCCCAATCCGGCCGGTAATAGCGTTTCACAGTGACCAGCAGTTGACGTACCGTCTGGGGAATGGTCGAAAGCCACAGGTTGTGCGCGTCTATGTATTCCGGCGAAGGCGTCATCAGCTTGATAACGGAACCCAGCGAGCGTTCCGGGCTCAGGATGGGCCGCTTGGCACGGTGTATCGATCTCGTTTCCCTATAGATGACGGAGAAGTCCTTCATTAAGATATCCGCCACCTCTTCAATTTCCCGTTCGAAATCACTTACAAAAATCGGCCCTCGGAGCATGATGCTGGCGATGGGCTTCGAGATTTCCGATTTGCCGCCGCCCGAGACCGTACATGGTTTATGGCAGAGTGTTGGATCGGCGCGAGATGCAACAAGACGCCAGGCTGTTCCTCCCGTTTGCTTCTCGAGACGGATCTTCGTGCCCCAGGGGAGCACATACGTTTCTGATGCCCGCAGAGTCAGTTTGTGTACCTGCCCGCTTCGTTTCCATTGCACGCTGCTTTCGCGAACATTGAACTCTGCGTTCTCCGGAACATAGAAGATATCCGAAAACTTGAGATCAGTCGCGTAGCCTTCAGGCTGGATCTTTACTCGATCGCCGAGCCAATGCATGGCGTCGGTGAACTTTACTTGTTTGGTGAGCACAGTGCGGCCGGCGTAAAATTGCTGTCCGAGTACATATGCCGGGAACGCGAGGGCGCCTCCTGCGTGTTCCTCCTCGCATAGCCCATAAAGATTCGCCGCGAAACTGATTTGTGTTTTGACTTCCTTCTTGCAATATCCGTAGTAATTGTCGGCGATAATTGTCACGATGACGCCGCGGTGGTTCCGGCAGACTAGCTTGAACGCACTCCCGTTGTTGTACTCCTCATCAATCTCGCGCCAGCACATACCCTCAAACCGCTGACGGTCGGTCGCTTCCTCGTAACGAGGGAGACCGAGATCTGTCTTTTTCATTCCCAGCAGGTGCGGCGCCAGGATGACGCAACCTGTGTGGCCTGTCCAGTGCATCACATCCAGCGCGGCGTCGTTTTCGGGAAGGTATGGATCGCCGCCATTACCGAAGATGCCTTCCACAAAATCGAGATTACTGATCAGACTGGCTGGGGCAAAGAAGCGGGTTTCCATCGTCTTCGCAGCATCGGATCCTGTTGCCGGGCACACCAGGGGGCGCAGCAAAAGCGTGACGAAGAGTTGAACCTGTTGCTCCTGGGTTGCCGTAAATGGCAGCGCCATGACATCGGGGGGCGGGCATAAGGCTGCCGACAATAACTTGGCATATGTGCGCTTGGGAACGGCGACCTTATCGGCAGGAACCGGAAAGCCCCCTTCGGCGATGTGAAAGACGCCTTGAGTCGTGCGCCGGTCGCTCTTTGGGTTGTGAAGAATGCCCTGAGCCACGCGATAGGATTGCAAATACGGTGAGGCCAGGGTGTCTCGATCTGGTGGAAGGGACATCACACGAGCTAGCCCCGGGCGATCCAGCACGAAAGTTTTCCCGGGCAAGCGAGGCGCGCCGTCGGGCATGACGTCACTCAGGTACTCGTCAAGGAACGCCTGAATGCGGGAATCGGCCGGACAAAGACGATATCCAAGCAGCTGATCTTTCTGGTGGTAGTTGCGCAGCAGGGGCCCCGCGATTTCGAGAGCGTGGCGGTCCGCTGTGCTTTGGCTGAAAGGCTGCCCCAAGGCAGCCAACTTCAAATTGATGTAGCGGAACAGTTCGTCGTGACGTTCTTCGGAACCGACAGTATGCGCTTGAAATCTCACCGAGTCTCCTGTACGTGAACACAAGCGGCAAAATCCAGCTTCGGCTTCGCCCGGGACACAACATGTTCTCGGAAAGATGCTCGCGTCGAGGCGAGCAGAGAAGTTAGCAATTCCTTGCCGCTAAGACCGCAGTTTAGCAATCATTCCATCCTCACTCCGCCTGGAGGAAATTTGATTAAGGAAATAGCCGGAAGTTGAGGTCGCGGCACCACTCGTCAATTCAAGTCAGATTGCCGGGGGCCACCGCGGGGTTCGAGATAATGTACAGTACGTCGTTCCGGTGCAAAGTGCAACCGTCTCCAATTTTCAAGTTCGTGGCAAATCATGAGACAACCGACCAGGTGTTGTCGTGAAGCTGACGGATCTGAGAGGCATTCTTCAATACATCCCGCAGTTCCGGGAAAAGACCTTCATTATCGCTGTGGATGGAGTCATCGTCACGGACGAGAACTTCGCCAACATCCTTCTGGACGTCGCCGTGTTGCGTTCATTGAATATCCGAGTGGTGCTTGTTCACGGCGCCTCCGTACAGATTGAAGCGCTCGCCGAGAAGCAGGGTGTCCATGCGTCCAACCTCGATGGTACTGGCGTCACCGATGCCCCGACATTGCAACTGGCAATGGATGCCGCGAACCGTCTGATGCACGAGATCCTTGAAGGCCTTTCAGCCAACGATCTCCGGGCGGCCTGCACGAATGCCATCATTGCTCACCCACTGGGGATCATTCAAGGCGTCGACCACCTGTTTACCGGAAAGGTCGAACGCGTCGACACGGAACTTCTTCAAACACTGTTGAACCAGAGCATAGTTCCGGTTGTTCCGCCACTCGGCTTTGATGGCGACGGCAAGACCTACCGGGTCAATTCCGATAGCATCGCCCTCGCTGTTGCTGAAGTTTTAAAGGCGACGAAACTGATTTTTATCACTTCGCAGGATGGGCTTCGTTACAAAGGTCAACTCATTCGTCAAATCCTGGTGGGGGACCTCCAGAAACTTGTACAGTATGCAGGCGATGGATTTGCGTCGGAAATGTTTTCGAAGGCGTATCACGCGGCTGCCACTTGCGCCGCGGGCGTGCAGCGCGTTCATGTTATCAATGGTCGCGAGGACGAAGGATTGCTTGCCGAAGTGTTCTCCAACGAGGGCATCGGCACGCTTGTTTACGCCAACGAGTACGAACAGATCCGTCCGGCCAAGAAGAAAGACGTCCGGGCAATCCAGCTATTGACTAAAAAGGCAGTGGAAGCTGGAGAGCTTGTCCGGCGGACACGCGGAGAGGTCGAGAAGAACCTGGCGGATTATTATATCTTCGAAATCGACAAGAACCCGGTCGCCTGCGTGGCTATCCACGTTTATCCCGCCCGAAGGCAGGGCGAACTTGCCAGTCTTTATGTCGACCCGTCGCACGAAAATCAGGGCATTGGCCGCAAGCTGATTCAATTCGCCGAAAATAAGGCTCGCGAAACCGGCCTGACTGAATTGATCACACTGTCAACACAGGCGTTCACTTACTTCCAATCGAAGGGCGGCTTTGCGGAAGGTACACCTGATGATCTTCCGTTGGAGCGCCGCGAAAAATATGACCAAAGCGGGCGGAACTCGAAAATTCTCGTTAAGAAGCTGAGGGCTCCCGGAGAGGCAAGAATCCCCGCTTAGTCGGCATCTCTACCCGGCACTGGGAGCGCGCAGACACTTCGGCTCGTATGCGTGGAACCGTATGCGATGACGGTTAGCGCTTGCGTCAGAAGGTGATCTTACCGCCAAGCTGCAGATTGCGTGGAGCCGTAATGTTTCCATTAAACATTCCAAACGTTGGGCTCTGGATATCCTGGTCGAAATTGTTCAGGAAAGAGTGCGTGTTGAGGGCGTTGAACGCCTCGCCGCGGATCTGGATGTTCCAACGCTCACGAATTCTGAAATTTTTGATGATTCCGAAATCGAGATTGTTAAAACCGAAGCCGCGAATGTTGGCTACGCGAGAGCCGTTGCCGTAGTAGAAATTAAAGTCGCTGATAGGTTGGAAAGACTGCACGTTGAAAAGGGGAAGATTTGGATTGAAGTTGCTCTTACTCTGTGCGAACGGATCGGCGCCCGTCAACACACTCGGGATGCAGGCAACCGCAAATTGTGATGGAACGTTGCAATAACTGGAGCGGAACGCGAGCGGCTGGCCGGACGCAGCGCGGAAGATGCCATTTACCTGCCAACCCGAAACAAGGAAGTTCACAATGGCCCCGCTCGAATTGGCAAAGGCCTTGCCCCGCCCGAACGGCAGCTCATAAGTTGTGGAAAGTGTAAAGCTGTTCGGCGTGTCCTGTATGGACAAGGCTTTCTGCCGGCTACCTTCAAAGGGAGAAATGGCGTAAATCGGGCCCTGCGAGGACTGCGAGTAATCGGCGTCGGTCAAAGTCTTCGAAAGTGTGTAGGCACCGAGGAAATAAAGACCATTCGAGAATCGTTTTTCGGCTGATAACTGGAAAGCATGATAGGTAGAGTTACCCAAGCTCTCGTTCTGCCCAAAGATATTGCTGCAATACTGCGGGAAAGGTCGAAGCGCCTGTGCGACCGTCGGCGCGCAACCGGTCATCTGCTCGACCCAGCCGGCATATGGTATCGACACTCCATCCAGTGAGGTTTGCCCTGGAGCGAATTGATCGTTTAAGCGGTTCCCGAGCGACAGGAGTGAAGGGTTGAGGGCATTGATGCCGTTGATTTGCGAAAGAAGACGCGTTCCCTTGTTGCCGACGTAAGCCGCGGTCACGCGAATATTCGAACCGACCTGACGTTCAATCGTGAAATTCCACTGCTGCGTGTAGGGGCGTCGATTCGCATCAACGGGCCTGTAGTTGGGTGCGTTCTGGCCATTCAGGAAAGAGGAATCGAGGAAGGGTGGCTTGACGAAATTCTGCGGCAGACCGTTCTGCAAGAGAAACGCGGGCTGGATCCCGCCGAGTGTGCTGTTGAATGAGACGGTTTCGTTGAAACCGTCGGTAGCGATGCCGCCGTTCCAACCCGGATAGTACGCCTGTTCAAAAAAAATGCCGTAGCCGGCGCGTATGACCGTTTGTGGATCGACCGCATAAGCCAGCCCAACGCGCGGCCCGAAGGCCTTGTAGTACGTGTCCTCTGGTGCGTCAGCGCCATAGCTGGCGGCGCCGAATTTGTTACCGGCGAAGGCCAGGCGTCCCGGGCGATTGTCTGCCCCAGGATTAGGGCCGGTAGGATCAAAGAACGAAGTCTGGTTGTTCTGTTCGACTGAAGGAGTAAAGACGTCCCAGCGCAACCCTAGAGTGACGCTCAGTTTCTGCGTCGCCTTCCAGGTGTCACCGGCAAAGAAGCCATAGGCCTTAGCCGAGGGAACAAATGAGGGAAGAGAATAGAAGCCGGCCGATGCCGAGCCGACCTCGCCAAGTAGAAAGCTAGCCATGGCGTTGCCGCTCGTGATGCCTACCAATCCCGTGGTGGCATTAGCGAAGTTAAAGGTGCCGGAAGCATTCGGAAGCTGTGTAGTTGGATAGAAGAGGCTTCGATATTCACCGCCAAAATGCAGCGAGTGTCGTCCTTTGACCCAAGTCAGTGTGTCGGTGTAGACATAAGTGGGGCGAGTGCTGAGCAGATCCGCGTTGCCGCCATAAGAGCTGAAGTTGTCGAAGTTCAGGACGGGTACGTGGGTATGGCTGTAGACACCGGCAATTTGGGGAAGTTCGCTGACGCAGCAATCGCTGGCATTATATTCGCCGGTTCGCAAATCAAGATAACCCCAGGCAAAATGATTGACCAGGCTGGGCGAAAAGATGTGATCGTAATTCACACGAGCGATATGGCTGTAATTGGGGATACGCGTATTGTTGGTGTCGATCACGGCGGGAAAGGCGCTCTGCGTGTAGGGTAGGGTGCCGCGGTAGTGATAGGTTCCAAAGAGGTGATCGTTGTTGCCGAAGTACTCATCGGCGCGCGTATCCCATTGGTTGGTGTTTGCGTTGAGTGCGCTGGCAAGGCCGTTGGGCGAGATGTAGTTGTTCGCCAGTCCCGGGCGGTTGGGGAGGGGCACATATTGGAGCCATTGGGAGGCGAGTGAGCTGCCGAGGCGAGGATCATTCTGGCAGATCACGTTAGGTTGATTGCCGTTGCATCCCATGAACTGCTGGCGCAGGTAAGGAAGATTGTTCGCGCCGGTCGGCAGGTTCGGGTTGTAGTTTGGATTGGTACGGGTAGTAGCCGGATCGTAAACAGGATTCGGCCACTCGCTGAAGTCTCCACTGCGCATCTTCTCTGTTGGAACGGTGAGAACGGGTTGGGTGGTCGCGCCGCTTGAACGATACTGCTCATAGTTGACGAAGAAGTATGTTTTGTTGAGATGCGTCCAGAGGCCGGGAAGGCGGGCCGCGCCACCGACATAACCGCCGTAATCGTTTTCAAGATCGCGCGGCGTGGACGAGGAGCCCCAGGGACGGGCATTAAAAAAATTGTTGCGTTGAAATTCGTAGGCGCCCCCGTGCAAGGTATTGGTGCCCTCCTTGGTGCTGGCTACGATCACCGCAGCGCCGGAAGCGCCGTACTGAACGTCGTAGTTCGAAGTGAGAACGCTAATCTCGCCTACCGCTTCGGGCGAGATCGGAAAGTCTGCCTGGATGGCCGTCATGCCGCTCTGACTGAGCAGGCCTTCCTCCATGGTGATGCCGTCGAGCGTTGCTTCGTCGGATCTCTCCTGGCCGCCGTTGAAGCGCGCCGTAGAGGAGCTCGACGGCGCGTTCCCGGTGTTGACGCCCGGTAGGAGGACCACGAAACTCGCCGCCGAGCGCTGGCTGCCCGCGACCTGCAGCGGTAAGGCAAGAATCTCCTGCTTGGCAAGGGTGCCTTTTACTTCACCGTTCTCGAAATTCAGAGGTGACGCGTCGGCTGTCACTTCAACGGTCTGGGTGGCGGCGCCGAGCTGCAGCGAAACCGACAACGTCACAGAGTCGTTCAAATGAACAACAATGCCGGTCTGCACAAATTCCTTGAAGCCTTTAGCCGAAACCTTGAGCTGGTAATTGCCCTGCGGCAGGTTGGGAAAGGAAAACAGACCATCACCGCTGCTGCGGGCTGTAGCGACCTTTGCGCTGTCGGTCGCCTCGAGCGTAAGGTCTGCGCCGGGGACTTGGGCGCCGGTGCTGTCGAGTACCGAGCCGCTGATCGAAGCGTTGGAGCTTTGAGCTGGGAGGATTTGTGGAAGTGCTAACCCCGCAACAAGAGCAAAAGCAGTAACCGTGAAGCGACAACGAGACATGAATCTCTCTCCTTGGAGAATTTGAGAGGATTATACGTCATGCCGTTTTCCTGTTGCAGATTCCGGTGAAGAACGCTGGCCTAACGGTTGCAGCGAAGTCTCGTGCGAGAGCAGCACGACGGCGGCGAGCGCGAAAACAACGCCCGCGAGTTGTTTTCCGGTGAGCTTTTCGCCCAACAGCAGCCACGCCCCGCAAATCGTAACGAGCGGATACAAGTTGATGATCGGGATGACTACCGAAGCCTTGCCGCCCTTTTCGAGAGCCGCAAAACTGGCAAGAGCTCCCAGGCCATTCAAAGCGCCGCCGAAAGCGGCCAGCAGCAACAGCAGCGGGCTGACGCGCCAATCTAGAGGGATGGCTATAGCGATTGCCGCCGAGATCAGAATCATGGCAGCACAGAACCACGCGAACGAGGCCTCAAACGAGATGTGGTTGGTAGAGAGCTTCTGGGTAATGCCCGTAATCCCGAAGAAAATCAAAGCCACAGTTGAGAAAAGGAACCAAGCCTGCATATCAAAGACTCAGCAAGAAAATCGAGACGAAAGCCAGCAGCAATCCCACGATCTGCGCGCGGTTGAGAGTTTCCTTCAACAAGAGCAACGCCAGGATTACCGTCACTAGCGGGGCAAGGCCCGCGAGCGGAACAACCACCGATGCCTTGCCTCCTTTGGCAAGAGCCAGGCATAAAGCGATGTTCCCGGTGCCGCCGAGGAAGCCAGTGATCAAGCCATAAGACGCGCCCCTCCGACTCTGGCCGCTCGTCCGCCGTAGGTTTTTTGAAAACAGGATCCATATCAGCGGAGGCAAGAGTCCGGCGGAGAACACCACTTGGTTAAGGTACGGCGAGATCCGATCCACAACGAATTTAGATTCGAGTCCCCAAGCGCCCCAAAGGAAAACTGTGAGGATTGAGAGGAGCATCCAAGGCGCTCGTATATAGGACACCGGACTGGGTCTGTTGAGCAACGCCGGTTGGTTTGTGTTCATCTCAGCGGTACCGAATTTCAAGCTTCAAGGGCCCCTGCTGCCCCGGAAGTTCGACGGCTTCCAGACGGGCGTCGAAGCGAGTCCACGACTTGCCATTTAATCTAACGCTTTGAATGCTGCCGCGGGGAACACGCACGACCAGCCATGCTTTCTTTGCGGGATTGCGAGCCGGGAGTTGGACGGACGCCTCCACGACACCGGTGCTCCGGCCGGCATGCATGGTGTAACTGAGCGGTCCGAAGAATGTCTGGACCTCATTGACGGTTACGCCTTCGGCCGACGCAAGCCAGCGTCTGGGAACGCCCGGCGCAAGCCACAAAGTGTCCCTGTCCTCAAACACCAATGCGTCGCGCACCCGGTTGGTGAAGCGGGCTTCATCGGAAATCTTGTAAAACGGCCCGCTTCCGTAACGCCATTGATGAAATTCCTCGGTAAAGATATTCACGTCCGGATAGAGGCACGCAACGAAATCGTTGTATAGGTTGCGGATGGCTGCCGCCGCTTCGTGCCGCAGAAGATAGGTCTGTATCGGGTTCACCAGGTTTGCCTGGAACACCATCCCGCCCTGACTGAACCAGTAACGGTCGTCGGTCATGCCGTGGATATTCATGCCCATCCCGCTGCTCAGGGTTTCGTTATCTTCCCAGTCATTCAGGATCCAGTCGGCAATTGGTTCACCGGGCGAGAACACACCGAGAAGCAGCAGTACGACAGAGCCGCAGAGTGTATCGCGGTCGGCGCCCAACCGCATGAGCGGCTTTATTTCCGGATGTCCGTACCGGTTGTAGTAATTCGCCCGAATCGGACCGAAAAGACGGAACCTGCGCGTCGGCACTACGGGCACATAGGGCTGGTAGGTACCATCCTGCATGCGTACCACCGGCGCACTTTCCACTGCGCGCAGAACTGCAGTTCGCAGATCCGTGAGAAATTCGTCGGCTTCCTGCCGGATCTTCGCAGCTTCGGGATGGCCCGCCTCTTCCAGAGCTTTCGCTGTGCGCAGCATCCCGGCCCAGGCAAACGCGTTTATGGAAAACCAGTTCGCCCAATCCGGGTTGTCTTCAAGCTGTGAAGCCGGCAGCAGGCCGTACTCCCGAACTCTGGTTCCATCCAGATCGGTTCGCTTCGTCGCAGAGCGCTGTTCTTCTATCCAGTCGATCGCCCGCTGCATGTGCGGCCACGCACGTTCGAACCAGGCGCGATCCCGAGAGTAGAAATAATGCTGCGCGAGCGTCCACAGCACCGTTCCATGATCGAGCCCGTAACCGTGTGCGGTGTAGTCGTAAACATCATCGATCTTGGCTCCGTGAAACACTCCATCAAAACTTCCCTTTTGGAGCCCTGGAAAATTCTTGCTGCCCTGCAGGCGCATCATCGTTTCCAGATATGCGGCGGCGGTATCAAACTGGCCCAGCGTATCGAGCAGAAGGATCTGGTAGCACGATTCGTTTTCGAACACGTCATACGCGTAGCTGGCCGCCGGGACCATATAGAGCCCGGTTTTCGGATCTTTCGTGGTGCTGATGTGAATCTGCGCAACCACGCTTTTAGCCAGCAGATTAAATTTCGGTTCCGGGACCGTGAATCGGTTGGCGCGGCCAACGATCTGTTTCCAATAATCTACGGTCCGCGTGCGCTCCGCTGTGTAATCGAGATGGTCCAAGGCGGCGACATCGGATTCTCCGATATCCGATACGCAAGGAATCTTGATCACAATTGAGTGCACTCCTGCGGGCGGCAGTCCAAAGGTGACGTGGATCGTCCTTGCCGCCGTGCCCGAGTTCGGGAGGCTCGCGAGCGAAACCTCTTCGGCCGTCGTTTCACCCAGGTACGCCACCAGCTTCCCGTTCCCGGTGACGGCCTTACCAACTAGAGCCAGGGTTCCGGCGGCGTCCACCGAAAGCCACACATGGCCCTGCAGGGCGACGCCCGATTCATTCTCAGCCGATAATTTCAACATCAGAACGGCGGGTGTCTCTTCGTCACGTCCTTGATTCTCGGGCGATAACTCACCCCTCAGCAAAGTCGAATATGCTTCTTCGGAATACCGGATGCCGTCGCGTTTCCAGGCCTGCGTAACCACGGGCAGATAGCCCTCCAGTTTGCGCACAGTCACCTGACGATCCTCCCGGTAGTAGGGCGTGTCGCCGGTGCCGATTTGCCAGGTAATACGATCACCTTCCCATTGCAGCCTCTCCAATTCGCGACCCTTCGCCTTGATTCCGGTCTTGCTGACGAAGACATTACCGCCATATTCGAAAGCGAATTTCTGCCAGTTCGAATCTGGAGCGAGGGGCAGATACACGCGCCCGCCCCACTCTCTTTCCCATGGATCGAGTGGCAGTATCTCGCGCGAGGCGCGTTCAAAGGTTTGCTCTTGCTCGAGCGGGATTCTTTGCCGCACTCGAAGCTTCTCGGGCTTCTGTGAACCGCCCTTGCTTTCGGACGATGACAAGTCCACCACCCGTGCCTGCATGTCGCGCAGCACGATTGGGCCATTCTTCAAATCGTCTACCGAGAATGAAAAGCTGCGATTTTTTTCGCCGGTTCCTTCCGTTCGTTTGGCATGGATTGTCACAACGGTGACATCGTGAGATCCAGGGAGCCTGGGTTTGGCCGCAATCACGTCGAGCAGTAAACCCTTAGCCGAGGCACCTGGATGAAACGACCAGTTTCCCGCACTCTGTGCGTTGTCCTGATTGCCAAATTGCCAGGGCGCTGCCGAACGGAGGCGGCCATTGTAAACCGAAGCGCTCACCGTCCATTGAGCGCCGGGAGAATCGCCAAAGGCAAGCTCCACTCGTATCTTCGATGTGATTTCTTCGCTTCCCGAGTAGACCCGCAGGGAATCGATCGGGGCGCCCCCTGTGGATAAACGAGCCTCACCTTCAGGGTTCTTCGATAGTCGACTCCGGGAAGATTCTTTGCTTTCTTGTTTTCCTCTTCTGTGAGCGGCTCGAAGCGGTAAACGCATTCGGCATTTGTACACGTCTCCGCTACAGCCCCCTTCAGCCATTCCCCCTGCCACGGATCGTCCATAGGATCCTCGAAAGACGGCATTTTAGGCGGCTCATAAGGCCAGTTCCGAAACCAATACTCGACGCGCACCCCCCGCACCGGATTGCTCGAATACCGTACGCGGATTTCGCGAATATCGCGTTCTTCGTCCCATTCGAAGCCGAGATTCGACGACCCGGCCGCCTCGCGTAGTGTCCCCAGGCGCTTCGGGCCCGATTCATCCCAGGAAGTCAGTTGCCCTGCGGAAGCGAGGTCGCACAGATCAGCGCCGCATGCGGACCCGAAGATCGCTAACAGCCCAATTGATAGCGCCAATGGTGCAAAAGTTTGCACCCTAAGGTTCTATCATCTTTCGTACCAACGTGTAAGTCCTGTCCCTGATCTGTGAGGCATTACAACACGCTTGTGTTGCCCTGCAGCCTTAAAGGAGCTGAGATAGAATCACCTGGCGAGGAGAAACATGTCGAAAGTAATGAAATGCAGCGACGTTGGAATGAATTGTGACTTTGTGGCGCACGGCGAAACCGAACAACAAGTGCTGCAGAAAGTTGCGGAGCACGCCAAGGACAAGCACAATATCACCGAAATAACCCCTGACCTTGCCGCAAAGGTGAAATCCGTCATTCACGACGAATAAGCGCCGGATCAGTGCGGCTCATTGCCGGTGCACCGGTGCAGAAAACAAGTATCGAAAAGATAGCGAGCCCTTGTCGCCCTAAATCACCGGCTCATAGTCTTATAGTCTAGAACCTAAAATGCAAAGCCAGCTGCAGAATACGCGGATCGTAGGTCGTTGAGATCTGTCCAAAAGTGGAAGACGTAACCGTATAGGTAGTGTCGGGATTTTGGAACTCGGTGTGATTAAACAGATTGAAAGCGTCTCCACGTAGTTCGAGATCCATGCCCTCCCGGATGATGAAGTGCTTCGAGATTGATAGATCAAGGTTCGTTTGACCGGGACCACGAAGGCCATTTCGCGGGAATGTACCATAGGGATAGAACGTTGTCGTCCCGCCTGCCGTGTCTAAATCCGTCACCCTCGTGACGGTGAAATTTGCAGGATCGACCCAGTAGTTTCCAAGGCTCGTGCTATTACCGCTGTTCGGATTCGTTAGCTGCCGGGGCGCTTTGGGATTAAGAATTGGAATCGTGTTGCCCGCCACGTCGGCATGTACCAGCGCGGCATCACCCGCACCTGAGGGACTCGGGTCACCTCCAGTGGTATTCAGATTTGCGAAGACGTCGAGCGGGAAGCCGCTGCGAAGGGTGAGAATCGGGTAAAGGCTCCAACCTCTCGTCAGCAGCTTCGGACCATGCTCCCACAGACGGTCAAACGGCAGGTCCCAGCCGCCTGACAATACAAATGTGTGGCGAATATCGGTATCACCGGAAGCGCGGAAGAGTTCGTGGTTATAAGCCGGCACGACCGAGTTTCGGTTACGGAACCCCGAGACATTGTCGATCTCATGACCTAACGTATAGGCGACGGTAAAGAATGTGCTGCCGAAAGTGCTGTCCGAAAACCGCCGGGTGAGATTAATCTCCATTGCGTTGTAACTCGCCCGCGAAACATTCTGGAACTCCCAAAGATAGCTGTAGTTGCTGGTTCCGAAGATTCTGTCGGCGCCTCCGATCGGAAACGGGTTGATATCGACCAGGCTGGTCAGCCCGTGTGCGGAGTAACCGAGATACCCGATCTCGAGCAGCATATTTGATGGCAACTGTTGCTGCAGAGACATGTTGTATTGGTACACGTAGGGCGTCTTGAGCTTGGGATCGACGAGGTAAATGGCACTCCCACCGAAGGGCAGATAGCCTGCAGCTTGGAAGTCAATATCTTTGGCCGGAGCTTTTGACGGAAAGGGATTGACGGCGTCAGCAGAAACGAAAGGATCCTGAAGAGGAGTAGGACCGCTTCCCGAATAGCTGGCGGGATAGATGTCTGCATAGGCAAAGAAAGGGGGTTGACCATTGAACTGCAGGTTGTCTTCGCCCTTCAGGATGTCGTAGAACATGCCGAAGCCGCCGCGAATGCTTGTCTTGGCGTTGCCAAACACGTCGTATGCGAAACCGAAGCGTGGGCTGAAATTGGTTTTGTCCGGAAAGTTTGAGCCGGCTGGAGCTCCCGGATCGCCAGGGAAGACCAGCCCCGGAGGAGCGTTCGGGAAGCGCTGCGATTGCAGGCCGGGAATGAAGCTGAATGTTCTTCCTTGCGTATCGTACTTCGGTTGCGCGTATTCATACCGCAGACCAAAGGTTAGTGTGAGCCGCTTCGACACCCGCCAGGCATCCTGCGCGAAGGCGGCATATTGATGAGACCGTATGTTTGAGGGTGCTTTAGGCGATTGAGAATACTCATCCGGATTGCCCATCAGAAAATCGGCCAGATCCAGCCCTGAACCCACAGATGTACTGGGTCCGTAAAAGAAATAACCTCCGTTAATGAAGTAATCGTAGACAGTATTGTTTTGATAGGGCGAAAAATAGAAGCCAAGCTTAAGGTTGTGCAGCCCTTTTGTCCACGACACGTTATCAGCGAAACCATAGGTGTTATTGGCCTCGGTAGTTGGGCCTTGGTAGCTGGGACCGGTCGTTACATTCGATCCATAGAAGAAAAGCAGCGGAGGTCCTGTAGGTTCGTCGGACGGTAGATTTGCGCCAAGTTCAAGGGCAGTGGGATTTACTGAAGCCGGGACCGCCTGGTGATTTACCAACCGTTGCGCCGTCACGCGAAACTCATTCAGCAGGGTTGGAGTAAATGTATGCGTATAGGCGAGTGACCCCAGGTATGTTGTGGTGGTGTAACTGACGGGAAAACCGGAGACGTTATACGGTGGAGACGAGCTGTTGTTGACGCCGTTATACCCAAATGGAAACAAGACCGGATTGTCGTTGCTGGTAAACGTCCCCGTGATCGTATCCTTATAGGTAATTGAGTAATCGATCTTGCCCAGATATTCGTTGAAGTTGTTTTTTGCCGAGCCTTGAGGGAAAAGGAATCCTGAAGGGGCTATCGGGATCAATCCCTTTGAGACATAGGCTTTGGCTACCGGATCAATCGTTGCCGGATCAATGATTCCCTGGGCAGCCAGCGACGGATCTGACTGGTAATAAGGATTCGCCTGCAGAAATGCGGCAACCAGTGAAGACCCGGACGATTGCGAAAAGTCTCCGCCGGCCTCTGCGGGCGTGAAGGCAGTCACTTTTCCCGGGGAAACGTCGAGCGAAGTCTGACGCTGTCCTTCATATGAGAAAAAGAAGAACAGCTTATTCTTTAGAATCGGTCCGCCTATCGTCCCGCCAAACTGATTCCGCTTCAAGACCGGCACTGGCAGGCTTTGCTGATTGTTAAAAAACGTGTTTGCGTCGAAGAAGTCGTTCCGGAGATAGTCGAAGGCGGTTCCGTGAAATTGATTCGTGCCGCTTTTGGTCACGACGCTGACAATGCCGCCTGCATTCCGTCCATACTCGGCGCTGTAATTATTTTCAAGAACGCGAAATTCCGCGATTGCATCGGGATTCGGGTTTGCCACCACGCCGTTGTCGAGCAGGTTATTGTTCAAACCGCCGTCTAACAGGTAGGTAATCGAATCGGTGCGCATCCCGCCGATGCTATAGCTGCCTGGGGCCGTGGAGTCGGGGTTTGTTGCGCTGACTCCGGACTGGGTTTTTAACAGATCAAGCGTGTTGCGGCCGTTCAGAGGAAGCTCAAAGATGGCTTTTCCTGTAACGCTGCCGCCAATGGTGGAATTCTCGGTCTCCACCTGGGAGGTCGCGCTTTCGACCGTTACCGTGTCGGTCAATTTCCCCAGCTGGAGCACTACGTCTACTCGCAGAGTCTCGTTAATCTGCAGGGCTGTCTTTGATTCGATAATCGTTTGCTGGAATCCGGTCGCGTTGACCGCGATTCGGTAGAGGCCAATGGGCAGCTGAAGGGCTTGGTAGTTGCCGGACGAATCAGTCGTTGTCCTCTGCGCAACGTTCGTCTCGATATTCTTTACAGTTACGGCCGCCCCCGCTATCGTGGCGCCAGACGGATCTGCCACCACACCCGTAATTTTGCCCGTGGCATCCTGCCCCCGTAAGGGAGTGAATGCCAACAGAAAAATGGCAACGGCCAGGCCAAAGTGCCAAATTCGGTACATATTTTCCCTTAGGTCGCGTTGCCGGGCTCATCTAGAGGTGCGCTCATCCCGAGCCGGGATGGTCGGGCAGTCAAATATTCTTTAGCGCTGCGCCACGGCAGGAACTGCAAGACGGCGATCTCACGCAAAAACTCCCCATACAGCCCAGAACCGTTCATAGATCCCTGATTCTAGGTTCCAGTCGCGTCTCGCACCTATGGACGGTGTCTAACTTTTGTCTAACGGACTGATAAAAACTTAAAGGGGAAGGGCTTGCTCATACAAAACCGGGGAAAAATGGCAACGAGTCTAGCCTCTAGGCGTTTTCAAAATGTGCTTAGGCGGGAATCGTCCACGTCAATCTGAACTCGTGTCAGAGGCCGGGGCTTTCGTTGTTCGATACCATTAGGTATCCCTCAAATCCTTGCATGATACGTGTCCGCTTTGCGCCCTCGCCTACCGGGTATCTCCACATAGGCGGTGCTCGAACCTTTATTTTCAATTGGCTCTACGCTCGCCATCAGGGGGGCACGATGGTTCTGCGCATCGATGATACTGACGTCGAACGTAATACCCAAACTTCGCTCGATTCCATCTATGAAGGTCTCCGCTGGCTCGAACTCGGTTGGGACGAGCTCTACCGTCAGTCCGACCGCCTGCGGCTGCATCGCGAAGCCGCCTGGTCCATTTTTGAAAAAGGCCACGCATATCGCGACTTCACGCCGGCATCAATGGGGCTGGAAAATTCGAGTGGAGGATGGCTTTGCAATCCCGCCATGCGCGAGCTCTCCCGCGAGGAAAGCGATCGCCGGGCCAACTCGGGAGAAGCCTTTGTCCTGCGCTTCCGCGTGCCGCGCGAACTGCGCCCCGAGGTCGTAGTATCCGACCTCGTCTATGGGACTGTGACCAAGGCCACCGGCGATCTTGAAGATTTCGCCCTGCTCCGCTCGAATGGCGCTCCGACCTATCACCTGGCATCATGCGCCGACGATGCCGATCTGCACATCACGGACATTCTGCGGGGGCAAGAGCATCTGGCGAACACTTTCAAGCATGTGCTGATCTTCGAAGCGCTTGGCGTCAAGGTACCGAGGATGGCTCACTTGCCGCTACTGATGGCCCCAGATGGTGCGAAGCTATCCAAACGCAAACACGGCCCGGTAGTTAGCGTGACGACATATCGCGACGCTGGTTTCCTGCCAAATGCGTTTGTGAACTTCCTTTGCCTGCTCGGCTGGTCGCCAAAAAACGACCGCGAGAAGATGTCGCGCGAGGAGCTTGTCGAGCTGTTCTCGCTCGAAGGCATCAATCGCGCCAACGCAATCATCAATTTTACCGACGACAATCCTTTCGATCCTAAGGCCTTGTGGTTGAATGCTGAACATGTCCGCGCGCTCGATGTCGATGAACTCGCGCAACGCTTGCTGCCTTACGCTCTGCAAGCTGGCTTCACGAATGCGACTCCGGAGAAGCTTCGCGCCATCGCCCCGTTGATTCAAGACCGCTTACGTTTGTTAAGGGACGTCGGTACAGTCGCCGACTTCTTCTTTAACGTGGAACTTCCACCCTACGATCCGACGGAATTGATCCCGCAGAAGGGCGATGCCGCCATGGCGGTGTTGGCGCTCCGCAAAGCCAAGGAAGTTTTGGCAGTGGTGCCCTCCTTCGATCACGGAACGCTCGACGGGGCTCTGCGCACCGCTGCGGCCGAACTCAAGCTCAAGGCGGGCCAGATGTTCCAGCCCATCCGGGTCGCCGTTTGCGGACGTAAAAATGCGCCACCCCTTTTCGAGACGCTTGAAGTACTCGGACGCGACACGGTGCTGACCCGCGTCGACTCCGCATTAGGACTTATTCAATGAACGATAGCGATTTGCCCACTTCCAATTTCATTCGCGATATCATCCTCGCCGATAATGCGAGTGGTAAGCATGGCGGAAGCGTCCGCACGCGCTTTCCGCCAGAGCCCAATGGCTATCTGCACGTCGGCCATGCCAAAAGCATCATGCTCAATTTCGGCCTTGCCGAGGAGTTCGGGGGCAAGTGCAATCTTCGCTTCGACGACACAAATCCCGCGAAGGAAGAGACCGAGTACGTAAAGTCGATCATTGAAGACGTGAAGTGGCTGGGCGGCGATTTCGGCGACGGGATCTTCTATGCGTCCGACTACTTCGAGCAGCTATACCTCTGGGCTATCGAGCTCATTAAGAATGAGGCGGCGTTCGTCTGTGACCTGAGCAGCGAGCAGGTGCGCGAAACGCGCGGCACACTTACCGAGCCCGGGCAGAACAGTCCTTATCGCAACAGAAGCGTGCAAGAGAATCTGGATCTCTTCGCGCGCATGAAAAACGGGGAGTACCCGGACGGCGCGCGGACGCTGCGCGCCAAAATCGACATGGCATCCCCAAATCTCAACATGCGAGATCCCGTCATGTACCGAATTGTGCACGCCGAGCATCATCGTACGGGTAGTCAGTGGTGCATCTATCCTATGTACGACTGGGCGCATGGTCAATGCGATTGCATCGAACGCATCACCCACTCTATTTGCACGCTGGAGTTTGAAAGCCATCGCCCCCTATATGACTGGTTTCTCGAGCAGGTTGATGTCTTCAAGCCGCAGCAGATCGAGTTCGACCGGTTGAACCTGACGTACACCGTTATGAGCAAACGCAGGCTGTTGCAACTGGTACAGCAGGGCGCAGTAGAAGGTTGGGACGATCCTCGAATGCCCACTATCAGCGGCATGCGTCGTCGCGGATATACGCCGCAGGGTCTGCGGAATTTCGCGCGCGGCCTCGGCGTATCGAAGACAAACGGCATTACCGAGTTCGAGAAGCTCGAGTATTATATCCGGGAAGACCTGAACAGAACCGTACTGCGGGTGATGACGGTCTTGCGCCCCCTCAAGCTAGTACTGACGAACTACCCGGAGGGCCAAGTAGAGTTCGTGGAGGCTGTAAACAATCCCGAAGATCCAAACGCCCAAACCCGGCAGGTACCCTTCAGCCGTGAACTCTGGATCGAGCAGGAGGATTTCCGTGAGGTTCCTCCGAAAGGCTACTACCGGCTGTACCCAGGGAACGAGGTCCGCCTGCGCTACGGCTACATCATCAAGTGCCAGCACGTCGTGAAAGACCCGGTTACGGGCGAAATCACGGAGATTCACTGCACATATGATCCCGAGACGCGCAGCGGTCAGCAGACGCGGAAAGTGAAGTCGACCATTCACTGGGTTTCGGCGGTAGAGGCCATCCCGGTCGAAATTCGACTTTATGACAAGCTGTTCAACGTGGAGAATCCCAACAACTTCCCCGAAGGCCACGACTTTACGATGCACGTAAACCCGAAATCCCTCGAAGCGGTGCAGGGAAAGGCCGAGCCGTCGCTGGCCAAGGCTGCGCCGGGAGATCGCTATCAGTTTGAGCGTCTTGGATATTTCTGCGCAGACAAATCAAGCGCAGCGGAGAAACTCGTCTTCAATCGCACTGTCGAACTGCGGGACACTTGGGCGAAGCTTCAGAAGAAGTAGTGTACGTGCCGGGTCTTCAGCACGAAATTTAGTTTGGTCCGAGGAAGATTACGGCTTCCGGTAATTTTCAGGCAGGCGATATGGATCCATAGTGCCATCGCCTTTTATTCGCCCATAGTGGAGTCAGTCTGAGCCCCTGAAAGTCCTTGGGAAGCACTGCGAGCGGAATCCGAGCCACGAGTCCGAGGGTCTGGCTCGGGGCGCGGTCTTTTGCCCGCTCGGCATGCCCCGAACGGCATACTCTTGACTCCAACGCATGCAATTTGTCAGAATACGTTGCTGGGTCGTTAAATAACGGACTGCTCGGCAGTCCGCCCGCAACCCAAAATCGAGCGCGGTATAATCTCGCGCGAATCAAAACCCAAGTTTTTACGTCAAACCGTTAAGAGGAGTGCCATGAACCGTCGCACCGAAATTATTAATGACCACTACGAAGCGCTAATGTTTGCCAAAACTTCAGAGCAGGCGCGCGCGTCGGCTCACAAGCTGATCAAGATAGTGCTGGGAGAAGAAGCCGCTGAAAAACCTTTGGAGGAAGCCCTTCGACAGTGCTGCAGAATACTGAGGCCATCGGGCGATCCCCGGGAACAGCAGCGGTTTGAGGCGGAATTTGTAGAGTTGGGAATCTGGCCTGGTCAAGCGCACCGTATGGCTGCCTGATCATACAAATTCGCTATGCAGCGAGACTCCAGGGTCTACGGTCATCAGCTCACCGGCCAATATCTCTTCACAGCAGCACGGATGGAAGGTGCTTGCGAACAAAGGCTGCGTGAGTTTTCTGCGGGTGTCGATGATGATGACGAGGTTCGAGGTCTGTTTGAAAAGCAAGCGAGCGAGCGGTTGAGACAAGCCGGGCTCGTAATTTCACGGTTACAGGACTGGGGCGGCGCGCCGGACAGGTCGGAGGTGAGCTCAACCCTCAGTCCGACCCCAAAAGTGTTTCAAAGAGGTGATGCGCTAGAGGAGCGCCTGGTGCAAAATCTGATGATCAGTTACGCGGCGGAGAGAGGTCTCTGTGGCCTTTACGAGTTGCTTGCTGCTGCATCGGAGTTCGAGTCGGATGTTGCAACAATGAATTTGGCCGTTCAATTACGTGGCGAGCATGAGAACTCTGCGCAGGAACTGTATCACATGCTTCCCTCGCGCACAAAAATTGCGTTTAATATGCTCACCGTTTCTGAAGTGGACCCATCGGTCGAGACCAAACTGGCTGACGACCGGTTGGTTGGGAGTTAAAGTTGGTGGCTCGCCCCAGCACATCGGCGAACCGGAAAAATAAACGTGTGAAGGCGCTTGCCCGCCAGCGCGTCGGTTCTCCGAAGCCCGCCCGTATCGTAAGTGAAAGGTCCTCCAAAGACCGGCCGAAGCACATCGAAAAGTTGCTCCCGCAGCTCGAGAATCAGGATCTCTGATCGTTCCAACTACTTCCTGGCCTACGCGGGTGCGCGTCGTGGAAGTTGCACCCCGCGACGGCCTGCAAAATGAATCCGTCCCCGTTCCGGTAAACATCCGGGTTCAACTGATCCAGGCGCTGGCCAATGCCGGCTTGCGAAGCATTGAATGCGGGAGTTTCGTTTCGCCCCGCTGGGTGCCTCAGATGGCGCATTCCGGTGAGGTTCTTCAGAGGATTGCTCGCTTGCCCGGCACACGCTATACCGCGTTGGCACCAAACATCCGTGGCTTTCGATCTGCTGTAGAAGCCTCAGCGGACGAAGTTGCAGTATTTGTGTCCGCTTCGGAGGCCTTTTCGAAAGCAAACCTGAATTGTTCGATTGAGGAAAGCCTCCGCAAAGCCGAAGAAGTCTTGTTCGCCGCAAAGGAAATAAATATACCCGTCCGCGGCTATGTCTCCTGTGTCCTCGGGTGCCCATTCCAGGGACAAGTCCCTCCTGCCGAAGTGGCACGTGTCAGCGAGAGGCTGCACGCACTCGGGTGTTACGAGATCTCACTGGGCGATACGATCGGCGTAGGAACTCCGCGCAAAGCACAAGAAATGATCGGCGCGGTGGCGCAGGTGGTCCCTGTTAGCGGGCTTGCCGTCCACTATCACGACACCTGGGGACAGGCCCTCGCGAACATTCTTATTTCCCTCGAACTCGGTGTCACCGTGGTCGATTCCTCGGTAGGCGGCCTTGGCGGCTGCCCTTATGCTCCGGGCGCGGCAGGCAACGTTGCAACCGAAGATGTCGTCTACATGCTGGACGGCATGGGAATCGCGACTGGTGTGAACCTGAAACTTCTGGCGGAAGCCGGTCGCCTGATCTGCACGGCTTTGGGCCGGCAGTCGACCTCGAAAGCCGCCCAAGCACTCTCATCTTCTTCCGGCCGCGTTTCTTGAGATATCATCGCGACTGATGCAGGGGAAAGTCAGCCCTTGAACAAAGTTCTGCCAAGCTCCGACGCCGCGGTCGCCGACATACCGGACGGCTGTTCCCTCATGATCGGAGGCTTCGGCCTCTGCGGCATCCCGGAAAACCTCCTCGATGCCCTCATACGAAAAGGCGTCAAAGATCTGCACACCATCAGCAACAATCTGGGCATCGATGGTTTTGGGATGGGCAAAATGCTGGAAGCAGGAATGATTTCGTCTCACACCGGCAGTTATGTGGGGGAGAACCGGCTGCTGGCGGATATGGTCATCTCAGGCGCGCTACATGTAACCTTGATTCCGCAAGGCACTCTTGCTGAGAGAATCCGCGCGGGAGGCGCGGGTATTCCCGCATTCTTCACTCCCGCCGGCGTCGGTACTCAGGTAGCCGAAGGCAAAGAGGTTCGCGAGTTCGATGGTCGAAGCTACCTCATGGAGCGCGCCTTAACGGCGGATTTCGCGTTTGTCAAGGCTTGGCGTGGAGACCGGTTCGGTAATCTCGTGTACCGCAAGACGGCTCGCAATTTCAATCCGATGATGGCGGCGGCGGCGAAAATTACGATTGCCGAAGTGGAGGAACTGGTGGAGCCCGGAACGATCGACCCGGACCATATTGTCACGCCAGGCATTTATGTAAAGCGAATTCTCAAAGGAGAACACTACGAGCGGCACATCGAGCGCAGAACGGTGCGCTGAAGCGGCGGAACTATGAGCCCTATCACGGGTGGGAAAACGACGGACGCGAGTAGCGATATCGCTAAACGAGAGCGCATCGTACGCCGGGCCGCGCGCGAGCTGCGCAACGGGTTCTACGTCAACCTTGGAATCGGCATGCCCACGCTTGTTGCGAACTATGTGCCGCCCGGGATGGAGGTCGTTCTTCAATCCGAGAATGGCATGCTAGGCGTGGGGCCGTATCCGGAGCGGGGCGGGGAAGACCCGGACTTGATTAATGCCGGTAAAGAGACCATAACGGAGCTGCGTGGCGCGGCGTATTTCTCGAGTGCCGAGTCGTTCGCCATGATCCGCGGCGGCCATGTCGATATCAGCATTCTCGGCGCAATGGAGGTAGATGAAAAGGGCAATCTCGCGAACTGGATGATTCCCGGGAAAGTGGTGAAGGGAATGGGCGGAGCTATGGACCTGGTGGCCAGTGCACGCCGCGTAGTCGTTGCTATGGAGCACACCACGAAGAGCGGTGCCCCAAAAATACTTCGGCAATGCACGCTTCCGCTCACAGGCCTCAAGGTTGTACACCTGATTGTTACCGAGCTCGCGGTGATCTCTGTCACACCCGTGGGCTTGCAGCTGGATGAAATTGCCGAAGATCTATCGGTAGCTGACGTGCAAGCCGTCACTGAGCCGAAACTCATCGTAAGCACAACATTGAAATCAATTTCCTTCTGATCGGCATCTTCTCCGCTAAAATCGTCCCAGCATGGCTGAAACTCCCTGGGGCGATCTCCCGATCAATGATGCGCATGTTCACTTCTTTTCGCGCGCTTTTTACGAAGGATTAGCCCGGCAGAAGAAATCCGCGGACCCCGATTCGCTCGGCGCGCTCCTTGGCTGGGAGATCCCGGTTGCCGATCCCGTCGCTCTGGCTCATCGCTGGGCGGCGGAACTCGACGCCCAGGGCGCCGGGCGTGCCTGTCTGATCGCCAGTAGTCACGGCGACGAAACGAGTGTTGCCGCCGCCGTACAAGCTCGTCCGGAGCGGTTCTACGGCTTCTTCATGCTTGATCCTTTGCAGAACGACGCTATGGAGCGCCTGACCGCCGCGGTTCAGAATCCGCATCTGCATTGCGTTTGCTTCTTCCCCGCCATGCATACCTATTCCATCGTGGATCCGCGTCTCATCCCGATGTTGAAACTGATCTCCGATCACCGCCTGGCCGCCTTCGTCCATTGCGGAGCGTTAAGCGTGGGCGTACGCAAGAAGCTTGGCCTGCCAAGTCAGTTCGATATGCGATTTTCTGATCCTCTGAATCTGCACCCGGTGGCCCTGCATTTTCCGGAGATCCGTTTCATCGTGCCGCATTTCGGTGCCGGCTTGCTGCGCGAGACCCTGATGCTCATTGACCTGTGTTCGAATGTCTATCTCGACACTTCGAGCACAAACCGCTGGATGCTCTATGACGCCCTCGACCTACGCGCTGTATTTCGACGTGTGCTTGACCTCACGGGGCCGGAACGCCTCCTCTTTGGCACCGATTCCAGTTTCTTCCCCCGCGGTTGGCATCGCGCCGTCTTCGAGCAACAGAGTAAAGCCCTCTACGAGCTCGGACTCGATTTAAAGCAGGCCACCATGATCTTCAAGACGAACCTCGAGCATATACTGGAACCGCGCGTGGCCATTATGCGAAACAGGGCAAGCTGAGCTAACATGCCTCGCCGCTGAGCTCTGATCGCCTGCCAATCGGCTCGCAAGCTTATCATGATGCTTGACTGAGCGATACTCGTTTTGGCGCACACTAATTACCTCTTGATCGTCTTTGATAGCTGTCGCTACGACGCGTTCGTCAAAGCGCGTCCGAAGACAATGCGCAAATTGGGTACCCTTGAACGGCGTTGGTCTTACGCCTCCTGGACGGCACCTTCCCACTACAACCTGCTTATGGGCCTGATGCCGCATTCGAGCCCCCGCGGCATTTTCGCCTCTGACTACTATCAGCGCGATTTCCTGAAGTTCAACCAGCGGCTAGGCGCGGAAGGGTTGGAGTTCAGGAAATTTGTTCCGCGCCTTTACTTGCCGGTGCTACTCCAGAGTCTCGGATACAGAACGCATGCCCTCGTTTCCCTGCCGGTGTTGAATCCCATGACAATTCTCAACAGTGGCTTTGATTCCTACAAGCTGATGGATCGCCACAACGACATGCGCGCGATGCTGCGCCACCTGAATTTCAGTGAGGATACTCCTTCTTTTTATCTGCTGAATGTCGGCGAGACACACTATCCTTACGCACTGCCCGACGAACCCCCGGATCAGTGGCCGCGCGTCAGCGGCGTTCACGGCGTTTTCAAGCATCTGGATGATCACGTAGTCGGCGGGAAGCTGCGAAAGTCCAAAGCCAAAACGTTCAATCCGTCCAAGCTGCTCGAATTACGTCAGCGCCAGATCGCCGCCGTCAAATACCTCGATATCGTGGTCGAGGAGCTTTTCGATTCTTTGCCGCGAAACACCTATGTGACCATCACCTCGGATCACGGCGAGCTTTTCGGTGAAGACGGCTACTTCGGGCATGGGCCGATCCAGCACGAGAAGGTTCTCGAGGTCCCTTTTCTTGAAGGCAAATTGCGATGACCCTCATCGGTCCATTCCCGCTCGCTTACATCGGACCAGGAGCCGGCTTTGCCTTTCTCGGTTCCTTTCTCGCGATCGCGGTCTCACTCCTTGCAAGCCTGACTTCGCTGTTGGTTTGGCCCTTTCGGATGGTGTGGCTCGCCGTCCGCCGGCGCGGCCGCTTCGGCAAAGCACAGGTTAAAACGGCCATTTTCCTTGGTCTTGACGGCCTCGACCCGAACTTGGCCGAAAAATGGATGGACGAAGGAAAACTTCCGAACCTGAGCCGTTTACGGGGGCAGGGAACTTACCGGCGTCTGCGAACCACGTTTCCCGCCCTATCCCCGGTCGCGTGGTCCACATTCGCGACGGGCGTCAATCCCGGGCGTCACAACATCTTCGACTTCCTCAATCGTGACCTCAGAACGTATGCGCCCGAACTTTCTTCTGCGAAAGTACGGCCCCCGCTTCGGTTCCTCAAAATCGGTTCATGGCGCATTCCTTTGTCGCGCGCCACGGTCGAATTGCGGCGGAAGAGTGAGCCATTCTGGAAAATACTTGGCCGAAACGCAATTGGCAGCACGATCCTCCGTGTTCCTATTACTTTCCCTCCGGAGTCCTTTAAAGGCCGGCTGCTGTCCGCGATGTCAACACCTGATCTTCGTGGCACGCAAGGCACCTTCTCATGGTTTTCGACGCGCTCGTTATCGTCGCCATGCGAAAATGGCGTCCGTCTGCCGTTGGTCGGTGAGCGGCACGAGTTGCGTGGCTCTCTCGAAGGACCGGACGGGAGCGCTATCACATTCTCGATTACGACCTCCGGGACCGCCAGCAGAGCGTTAAACATCGAAGGTAAGACCTGGCCGCTGCGCGTCGGCGAGTACACGCCTTGGATTCGCCTCCGCTTCTCTCGCGGCGTGCTGTCGGCTGCTCGCGGCATTGTCCGGTTCCTGCTAACGGAGACGGATCCCGAGGTCTCCATCTATGTCACGCCAGTCGAGATCGACCCGGAGAATCCGGCACTTCCTATCAGCTACCCGACTCAGTATGCGATTTATCTCGCGAAACTTCTGGGTAGCTTCGCGACACTCGGCATGGCCGAGGATACGTGGGCGCTCAATGAAGGAGCCATCGACGAAGTTGCCTTTCTCGAACAGGCCCGGCTGATTCAGCAGGAACGTGAGGCTATGTTCTTTAGCGCGCTTGAACGCACCCGGCGTGGCGTGCTGGCGTGTGTTTTCGACACTACGGACCGCGTCCAACATATGTTCTACCGCTATATCGATCCGCAGCGCGCAGACGCCCTTCGCGAATCGCCTCACGCCGGCACGATCGAGGCACTGTATCGCGACATGGACCGGATAGTGGGCCGCACCCTTGAGCAAATCGACAGTGACACGGTGTTATTCGTTCTGTCCGATCACGGCTTTTCATCCTTTCGCCGCGGAGTCAATCTCAACACCTGGCTCCTTCACAACGGCTATCTCGCTCTTCTGCCGGGCCTCTCCGAGAGTGGCGATTACTTTGACGGTATCGACTGGTCAAGAACTCGCGCCTATACGTTTGGATTGGGCGGTCTGTACCTCAATTTGCGGGGAAGGGAAGCGCAGGGCATCGTGACCGCCCAGGAGACTGCCCCCCTAAAGTCGGAACTCATGAGTAAGCTCTCGGGTCTGCGCGACGATCAAACCGGTGAGGTCTCAATTCGGCACGCTTACGATTCCAACGCGATCTATAACGGCCCGTATCTCGATGCAGCCCCCGATCTTGTGATCGGTTACGCTCCTGGCTATCGTGCTGCCTGGAGCGCCGCCGTCGGAAAAGTGAGCCGCGCCGTCTTCGAAAACAATGCGAAGTGCTGGAGCGGAGATCACTGTATAGACCCGACTGCGGTTCCAGGTGTGCTCTTTGCCAGTCGGAGATTCGAGGGTGATAATCCAGGCATTGAGGACATGGCCCCCACTGCCCTTCGTCTGTTCGGAATTGAGCCGCCGCCATGGATGGAAGGCCGCGCGCTCCTGCTCACTTAGAAGCGTATGTCATCGAAAGTAACTGTAAAGCTCAGCAAATCGTTATGTGAGCGTGCCCGAAGCCTCGTCGATAAGGCTGGCTACAGCTCGCTCGAAGAGTTCATTGAGCATGCGATGGAAAGAGACCTCGGGCGTCTCGAAGAAGCGGAATCCAAAGAAGATCTGATCAAGAAACTTAAGGGGCTGGGCTATCTCGAGTGAATGAATTCGAGCTTGGCCTCACGGCGTTTTCGCTCGTTGCAACCGTCGGTGCAATTTCGGGCGTTCTGTCGTGGTGGGTCTTCCGCCGTTGCTCGAATGTCAGCAAGCTGCGCGCTGCCGGCAATCGAATTTTGGCTCATCTTTTGGAATTGCGGCTCTTTGCCGCCGAGCCGGCTCTTGTGATGCGCGCACAACGCGACCTGCTGACCGCGAACCTCCAATTCCTGCGGTTCGCAACGGTCCCGTCCTTATTCCTGCTCGTGCCATTCGCGATCGTTCTCATCGGGATGAATGCCCTCTTCGGGTGCGCGCCGTTGCAGATTGGGAAACCTGCGATTGTCACTCTGGAATATCGGACCTTGCCGGGAATCGCGTTGCCGAGGGCGCAGCTTACCGCACCCGCTGGCATCCTGGTGGAAACTCCGCCCGTTCGCATTCCCGCCGTTTCGCAGATCAGCTGGCGAGTCCGTCCGGTTCGGTCGGTAACCGGCGAATTTCTCATTTTCTGCGACGGTCAACGAATGCGGAAGAGCGTCTCTTCGAATCCCGGCCTGCAATGGCTCTCCGACACGCGCGCAGGTTCACTGGGGTTGTTCCTTCTTCATCCACTCGAGCTCCCGCTTTTCCACTCGATAGCGAAGAGCATCTCCGTCAGCTATCCTTCCGCCTTGGTTCTTCACTTGAACTGGCTGATATGGTTTTCGGTGGCATCTCTCGCGGGCTTTTTAGTTTCCGCAGTGCTGTAATCACCCGAGGGACCCGCTCGGCCGAACACGCCCGTGCTGCACAGCACGTTACAAGTCATCGCCCGCGGATTCTGTCACCGCACTCCGGCTACCCTGGGAACGAGTCTGTATGCATCACATAAGAAAACATCTATTGCTCGTACCATTGGCCGCGGGCATTATATTCATGCACGCCTCGGTCGCCCGGGCCGACCAGTTTACCGTCCCAGTCAGTTATTACACTCTGCCAAACGGCTTGCGCGTGGTTCTCTCCCCGGACCATACAGCACCCACTGTTGTTACGGCCCTCTACTATCGGATCGGATTTCGGGTCGAACCCAAAGACCGCACCGGATTTGCGCATTTGTTCGAGCACATGATGTTCCAGGGCTCGCAAAATTTGGGCAAAATGCAGTTCATCCGGCTTGTCCAGGAAAATGGAGGAATTCTGAATGGCAGTACGCGATTTGATTTCACCAATTACTTCGAGCTGTTGCCCGCCAATAAGCTTGGGACTGCGCTCTGGGCGGAAGCCGATCGTATGAAAGGTCTCGCGATTACGGAGGAGAATCTGAAAAATCAGCAAGGCGTGGTCGGTAACGAAGTAAAGGTGAACGTTCTGAACAGGCCCTACGGCGGGTTCCCTTGGCTTTGGCTTCCTCAATACGCGAACACAAATTGGTACAACTCACATAACTTCTATGGCGAGTTGAAAGATATTGAGGCAGCCAAACTGGAAGAGGTGCAAAGGTTTTTCAAGACGTATTATGCACCCAACAACGCCGCGCTCGCGGTCGTCGGTGACTTTGAACCGGACGCGGCCAAGGCTCTGGTTGACAAATACTTCGGCCCAATTCCGAAATCGGATGTTCCCCCCGCCCCTGATATCTCGGAGCCCCGCCAGGAAAAAGAGATCACAGCTGCGCGCAAAGATTTATTGGCCAATCGTCCCGCTCTCGCCTTCGCGTATCACATGCCCCCGCGCAACTCCCCGGAATATTACGCAATGGGACTCCTTGACCAGATGCTCACGCAGGGCGATGATAGCCTGCTGTATCAGGAACTGGTTAAGAAGCACGGCTATACGGGCAGTATTTCAGGCGGGATCAATGCGGGCCTCGGTGACATGTTCGATTACAACGGACCTATGCTCTGGACTACCTCCCTCGTCCATGACCCGAACGTCAAAACAGAGCAGATCATGGCTTCCGTGGATCAGGTGATCATTTCGCTTCAATCGAAGCTTGTTGAACCAAAGCGCTTAGATCGAAACCTGACTAAGATGCGTGCTTACATCTACGATTCCATTACCCAATTTGGCGGATTCGGAAGAGGCAATATGCTGGCTTGTTTTGCCTTGTTCGATGACGATCCCTCAGAAATTAACAATCTCGAAGCCAACTTTCACAAGGTAACTCCAGAACTGATTCGGCAAACCGCACGCGACTACTTACGCAAGACGAATCGAACCGTACTGGTGTTGGAGCCCGGGGCCGCCAAGGGACCTGCCGCAACAACTGGAGGTGTGCAATGAGGGGCTTCTGCTTCATCGTAGTCGTGGGATGTGGGCTGGCTTTCGGGCAGCAGAAGGAGGAGCCGCCTGCTGGCGGACCTCCGAAGCCATTTCACTTGGCAAAGACCGAAGACTTCACGCTGGCCAACGGCATGAAGGTAACCCTCGTGCCGTATGGGATCGTCCCGAGAGTCGCAGTGCGAGCGTATATCCAAACCGGCGGCATCAACGAGTCTGCCAATCAGGTCTGGCTTTCCCGGCTTACCGGCCTGCTCATGAAAGAGGGGACCAAAACCCGGTCTGCTGAGGAACTTGCGGATCAGGCTGCCGATGCCGGAGGACAACTGGAGATCGAACCCGGCGTCGACTTTACGAGTGTCGGCGGCCTTGCGCTTTCAGATCACGCGGTGCCATTTATCGGTCTGGTGGCGGAAGTGCTCCAGTCTCCTTCCCTCCCGGCCTCGGAAGTGCCAAGACTCAAAGCGGATCTTGCGCGCGAGCTTGCGGTCACGAAAACTCAACCAAACGAGTTAGCGCGCGCGCGTTTTCTTCAGACCATGTTCCCGAATAGCCCTTATGGAAGAATCTTGCCTTCGGAAAGCGATTTGCGGAGTTACACCGCGGAGGATGCGCAGTCCTTCTATCGCCAGAACTTCAGCGCCCAGCGCACGCATTTGTACGTCGCAGGCAAGCTGGACGCGGGACTTCGAGCGGCGATTCTGAAGGCGTTTGATGGATGGCCTAAAGGAACACCCCCGGCCGCTGTTTCGGTTGATCCGGTTAAGAGGCATTCCTTCGCCCTGATTGATCGGCCCGGAGCACCTCAATCTACCCTCTATTTGGGTCTTCCCGTCGCGGCGCCCAATAGCCCCGACTACATTCCGTTAGATGTCATGAACGCCCTGCTTGGCGGCTCTTTCTCCTCACGTATCACCTCCAACATTCGTGAGCAGAAAGGCTACACTTATTCACCGCGCAGCCAGATTGCAACGCGTACTCATCTGGCTTACTGGCTCGAGATCGCCGATGTGACCACCTCCGTTACAGGTCCCTCCATAAAAGAGATCCTCGCCGAAATTGACAGGCTGAGAAAAGAGCCGCCTCCCGAACAGGAGCTGAAGGGAATCCAAAACTATTTAGCGGGCAGTTTCGTTCGTCGGAACACGGTCAGCCCGGATGCGGTCATTGGGCAATTGCATTTTACCGACTCGCAAGGCCTGGATCGATCTTTTCTATCGGAATATGTGCAAAGGGTTGGAGTTGTGAAACCCCAGGACATTCAGGGCATCACCGAAAAATATCTCGCTCCTGACAAAATGGCCATCGTTATCGTGGGCGATAAAGCCAAAATCGTCGATCAGGTCAAGCCTTACGAAACGGTGAGCCAATGAGAGAATCAACCTGAAGAGAGGCAGCCGCATTGCGTTACCATGATCCATCAATGCGGCTGATTTTCTCTCTTCTCTTTGGCATTGCGTCTCTCGCGCCGGCGGCCACTTATTACGTTGACTCGGCTACCGGCAGTGACGTCGCTCCCGGCGCCTCCGCCGCCACTCCCTGGAAGACTCTCGAGAAAATAAACAAAACGGTCTTCCATTCGGGCGACCGCATTCTCTTCAAGGCCGGAGAGACCTTCGTCGGACAGCTTGCACCCAGCGGCTCCGGCACGCCTGCCGCTCCCGTTATTTTTGATCGATACGGCAGCGGGGCAAAACCGAGAATCGATGCCGAAGGGCGCGTCGAAGATGCTGTCCGTATCTACAACGTACAGAACATCGAAGTCCGTAACTTCGAAGTCATCAATCACGGACCCGTGCCCTCGGTACGCAGGGGCGTGCATATCTTTCTCGATAACTTTGGCACCGCCACGCATATCGTTGTTGCCGGTCTCTACGTTCACGACGTGAACGGCATAAACGGCAATGGCGATAACGCCAAAGACAATGGCGGCATCATCTTCCGCACGTTAGGTAGCAGGGTGCCGAGCCGCTTCGATGGCCTGACGATTGAGCGCAACATCATTCGCACCGTGGATCGCTCGGCCATCGCCGCAAACAGTTCTCATTTCCGCCGTACGCGCTGGTTCCCAAGCCTCCATGTCGTCATCCGCGATAACTATGTGGATGATGTGGGTGGCGATGGAATCGTCCCATGGGCCACCGACAATGCGCTGATCGAACACAATATTGTTCGTCACTGTAATCGCCGCGCCGGCAGTTACAATGCTGGCATCTGGCCCTGGAGCACGGATAATTCGCTGTTCCAGCTCAATGAGGCGTCTTTCACCCACACTACTCTCGACGGCGAAGGGTTCGATTCCGACTTTAACTCCCGTAACACAACGTTCCAGTACAATTACAGCCACGATAATGAAGGCGGCTTTATGCTCATCTGTACTCCGGGCGAGCGAGATCCCCAGGAGAACGTTGGCAATATCGGCACTCTGGTGCGCTTCAACATCAGCCGGAACGACCGGACGCGCGCCTTCAATCTTTCTGGCGGCCAGCACACCACGGTAGAAGACAACGTCATCTATGTAGGACCGCAAATGAGCACTCAAATGCTTGCCGTGACCAGTTGGAATGGATGGGCCTCCGATGCCGTATTCCGCAAAAACATCTTTTGGGTTCTTGGCGCTACCACCTACGGACACGAAGTCAAGCGCAATAAAGACGGCACCTACGATCTTGCTCCCGGTTGGGGGCCGGCGCAGGGAATCGTCTTTGAAGCGAACCAATACATCGGCCGCAACGTGGACCGCCCCGAAGATCACGAAGGAACCTTTCTTGAATCGAAGCCCATCCCCGCGCTCGATTGGAATGGGCCCGCCTTTGACATCGCTGACGTTGATCGGTTCGATCAGTACCTCGTGGCGCATCGCAAGTGGATCACCCGGCTCTTCGAGCAGCAGTTCGCAAAGCCGGTCAGGCTCGGGCGATAGTGAATAACGCCGCCTGAAAGGTGGACACCCTTGACTTTTCACTCGAGCCTGGATTATCTATGTATAGAGCATCGATGTAAATGCTTCGCGTACAGGAGAAGGAATGAAAGGCCGCAACGAGCAGAAAGACCTGCTGCCCGGAACACTGGAAATGTTGATACTGCAAACCCTGCGCCGCGGGGCGTTGCATGGGTATGCAATTTCCCGGCACATCCAGCAAGCCTCCGAAGACGTGCTCCAGGTGGAAGAAGGCTCCCTCTATCCGGCATTGCAGCGCCTGCTGCGTGAGGGCTGGGTGGTGGCGGATTGGGGCATTTCGGCGCGTAATCGCAAGGTGCGCACTTACAAGCTCACCCTTGCCGGAGGCAAACAGCTTGATCGCGAAATTGCCGGCTTCGAACGTTTGTTGGCGGGGATCGGCCGAGTCATGAGACCTGCGGAATCATGAACCCGGTATCCAGGTGGCTGCAAAGGCGTAGGCTCGAACGTGAACTGGCCGATGAGATCGCGGAACATCTTGCCGAAAAAATCGATCAGCTCCGCTTTGAAGGCTACCGTGAGGAGGAAGCCCGCGCACTCGCCCGTCGGCAGTTCGGCAATTCGACCTTGCTGCAGGAAGACAGCCGGGCAGCTTGGGGATGGAACACAACCGAGCAGTTCTGGCAGGACACGTGTTTCGGCTGGCGCGTGCTTACCAGGACACCCGCGTTCACCGTCACCGCTGTGATCGTGCTCGCGCTCGGCATCGGAATGAACACAGCCATGTTCAGTGCGGTGAAGGCGGTTCTGTTGAGCGCCCTGCCGTATCCGGAACCGGAGCGGATGATCGAGGTCAGACAAACGGCCAGGGACGGTCATCTGATGAATGTCTCGGGTCTGGACTTTCGCGATTGGCGCGCACAAAGCCGAACTGTGGAATATATGGCGGCCTACGGCGAAGATTCCGTCACCATATCGGGGCGCTTTCCCGCCCGGCGCGAACGCATGGCGGCAGTGGGCAAGAGTTTCTTTGAAGTTGCGGCCACCCGGGCGGCTTTCGGGCGAACATTCAGTGCCGAAGATCAGAAACCAGGCGGAGCGCCCACCCTTGTCGTCGGGTACGAACTGGCCTCGGCTCTATTCGGCAGCTCCTGCCGGCGCTATTCAGAAAACCGTACGCCTGAACGGCATGGCCTTTACGGCGATCGGCGTTATGCCGCCAAAATTCGATTTTCCAGATCAAACGCAGCTCTGGTTGCCGAACGATCTATTTCCAGACGATACTGACAGGTCGGCGCACAATTATCGCGTTGTTGGCCGGCTGAAGCCCGGTGTAACCGTCGATCAGGCCCAGGCGGACATGAATGTGGTCGCCGCGCGCCTGGCGAGGGAATACGTCGATGACAAAGACGAAGGCATCCGCGTAATGTCGCTCTTCGACTTTCTGACGGGCAGCGTGCGGCCGGCGCTACTGACACTCTTTGGTGCAGTAACGATGGTATTGCTGATCGCCTGTGTAAACATCTCAAATCTTCAACTGGCGCGGGCGGCGGCCCGCGGTAAAGAAATGGGTATGCGACGAGCCCTGGGGGCAGAACGCGGGCGGTTGATTCGTCAATTGCTCACCGAAAGCCTCCTGCTGGCAGGTGCCGGCGGAATACTGGGTCTGGCGCTGGCGGAAGTGGCGGTCAGAATACTTCGTGTCTCGGCGCCAGCGAACATCCCGCGCATTCAAAGTCTCGGCATTGATCCGGCGGTTCTGTGCTTCACGGCGGCCTTATCGCTCGTGGTAGGCATTCTGTTTGGCGTGCTGCCCTCGCTTGACGGGTCCAAAATGGACCTGAATGACGCCTTGAAGCAAGGTACGGGCAGAGGGGAAGGAGTGCGCCACAAGCGCTGGGGACAGATCCTGGTCGTCGGACAAAGCGCTCTCGCTATCGTGCTATTGAGTGGCGCGGCATTGCTCATCAAAAGCTACTGGAAGCTGGCGCATGTTGAAACAGGACTTGACGCGGGCGGTGTCTATGTCACCGACCTCACCTGGCCCGCATCGACAGACGGTAACTCCGTCGATGGCGCGTACGTCCGGCAAGCTGGGACGCAAATACTCGAACAGATTGCGCAATTGCCCGGAGTGAAAGCGGCCGGCTTCATTCACGGGCTGCCTTTTCAGGGCGGCCCTGACGGAAGCTTTGAAATCGAGGGCCGGGCGCTGCCTCCTGACCCGCACCTATATCCTGACGCCGAGTATCGAATGGTCACGCCCGACTATTTCAAAGCCTTCGGCATTTCCATTCTCAGAGGCCGCGGCTTCACGGCGGACGATCGGAATACCAGCCATCAGGTAGCGATCGTGAATCAGTCCTTCGCAAAGGAATTCTTTGGTGGCGGCGATCCCTTAGGCGAGCACATTCGTTTTATGGGATTCGACCGCAAACCCCAGTTCATGACAATCGTTGGAATTGTGCCAGATGTGCGTTCGTTCGGTCTGAGCAAGCCGGCCAGATCGGAGGTTTATGCCGACTACTTCCAGCATGCAGACACCGCCATGAGTATTAGTCTCGTGGTCCGCGGCCCGGCAACCATTCAATCGCAAATAGAACGGATCGTAACCTCGTTGAATCGCAGCACCGCCGTCAATTTCGAGAGCATGGACGGCTTGATTTCAGGCTCTATCGCGCGCGAACGCTTTCAGACCTCGCTTCTGGCCCTGTTCGCCGCGTGCGCGCTGCTGTTGGCCGTGACGGGTATCTATGGCTTGCTGTCCTATGCCGTTACTCGGCGAAGAAGCGAAATGGGTGTGCGGATGGCGCTCGGTGCGAACAGCGGACGCATTGTGCGATCCGTGTTGAGCCAGGGAGGCCTGCTCGTCCTGGCGGGCGTAATGCTCGGGCTTATGGGTTCGCTAATTGCGGCTCGCGCCCTGCGAGCCATGCTTTATGGGGTAAAAGCAACCGATCCTTCGGTGCTGCTTGTCGTCGTCGCAGGTTTTGCACTGGCGGCTTTGGCTGCGTGCTATCTCCCGGCGTACCGGGCGTCGCATATCGACCCATCGGAAGCCTTGCGTGTAGAGTAGAACCGGCCAGCCGGCTTTGGTCATGAGACTCGGATAATGCTAACTCCGAAACATTCAAGACCACCAGCGCCATTTGATTGCGCCCACGTTACCGCGGGCAATGAGTTCTAAAACGCCTTCGACTCGTGAGAGGAGCACGAGCGGATCGGAAGACGCGGTTCATCCTGGCAATTGTGCACAAGTTCCGTCTGCTGATCACTGAAACGGCGGGTACGCCAGCGGATTTTCGAGTTGACTGTGGCAGATGACAGTCGTCAAAGGGGACATGTTAACAGGCTACCTGACAAAGCGTGCTCTTGCGCAATTGCCCGCCTAGCTGTGCCGCAATGCGATCACGGGCTCTATGGCCGCCGCGCGGCGCGCTGGCAGATACGCGGCTGCGATGCCGATCACACAGAGCAGGCCGGCGCACCCGATGTAAATCCTGGGGTCGCCCGCCTTCACGCCCCAGAGCAGGGTGTTCGTCATCCGTGTCTCCAAACAGGCAAATGGCAGGCCGCCCAGCAAGCCGATTGCAATCACCAGGCCGCTATGCCGCAGCACGCTCAGGGCAACTGAGGAAGGTGATGCTCCCAAAGCCATTCTTATGCCGATCGACTGACGCTGTCGACCAATTCGATAGCTGAGGACCCCATAAAGCCCGATTGAGGCAAGAATCATCGCAAGCACTCCAAAAGCGCTGGAGAGTCCGGAGAGCAGTCGCTCGGTCAGCAATGTGTTGTCGAGCTGGCGTCGGATGGTGATCATCTCTGAAATCAGGAAGCCCGGACGGATCGTTGCAAGTGCAGTTCTGATCGTCGTCAGCAATGCTAATTGCCTGTTCGGCAGGCTGGAAGCAATTACAAATGTTACCCGCTGCTCCGCATCTCTGGGCTGTCGAATCGAAATAAACGCGAAGCGCGCAGCAGCTTCGCGGAGATTCATATGTTTGGTGTCACAAACCACTCCGACGATCCGGTACGAGCTGTCTCCGCCCTTTCGAAGAAAGGTCAGAGTCTCTCCAATGGGGTCTCGCTCTCCGAAATATTTGCGCGCTGCAGATTCGTTGATCACCGCGACTTTGGCAGCGCCGTCAGCATCCCGGCTAGTAAAAAGACGCCCCCGTAGCAAAGGTATTCCCAACGACTCAAAATATCCTTCAGAGACTTGATTAATGTGAATCGTTGCGTCCTCGGACGTCGGCGGTTCATAACCGCGAACCCGCACCAGCCCTCCGCGATCTCGCCCCGACAAGGGCGTGAACGTAGAGATACCCGCAGCGCGAACCGCGGGCACTCTGCGTACTGCGCCCAGAGCGCGATCCCAGAATGCAGCATATTTACTCGGATCAGTGAATCCTTCCTGCAACTGGAGCGACATCGTCAGAGCCGCGTCGTTTCGGAAGCCGGGATCGATCCCGCGGAGGTTTGCGAGTGTCCTGACAAACGTGGCTGCTCCAACCAACAGAACGAGCGACAAGCTGACTTGAAATGCAATGAGAGCTTGCGTCCATGTAGCGGCACTGCGGGATTCGGTCGTTCGTGATTGCCCATCCTTGATCGCTTGCTCTGGATCAGTGCGAATTGCGCGCCATGCTGGGAAGAGACCCGACAGGAGAGCCGCCAGCAGGGTGACCATCAGCGAGAATGTTAGGACCTGCCAGTTGAGGCCGGCTTCTAGCGTGATCGTACGGCGTCCTTCCCGCAACAACGTTTCGACCAAACGAACTGTCCAGCCTGCGAACACCACTCCCGGAACAGCGCCCAAACTGAACAGGAGCAGGGTTTCAGTCAGCAATTGCCGTGCGATGCGCGCCTGACCCGCGCCCGTCGCCAACCGGATCGCGAACTCAGATGCCCGGCCGATCCCACGCGCCAACAGAAGATTCGCTATGTTAGCGACGGCCAGCAGCAGGACTAACACAACAATGCCCATCAACGCATATAAAGGTTTTGAAAAGCGGAGGCGTAGCACGTCAGTGCCGTGCGCGGCCGGTCTTATTTCCAGATGACCGAAATGCCCAGTGACAAAATCGGCAGGAAGCCGGGAGCCGGACATGAACGAACGGAACACCACATCCGACTCCGCTTCGGCTTTAACACTTGCCACGCCGGGCTTGAGACGGGCGACTATGCCTTGCAACCAGAAGGCGCCTGAATCAGCCATAAGCTCCCGCTCAATGCTGATCGGAAAAGTAATGTCCACCTGTAAACCTGGCGCCAATCCCGAGAATTTCGCTGGTGTCACCCCGGCAATCGTGAAGGTCCGTTTGCGAAATGTAATCGATTTTCCGATTGCGGCAGGATTGCCACCGAACCGGCGATGCCAATAGCGCTCGCTTATGACAACGATAGGGGCATTCAGTTTTTCGTCTTCAATCTGCAGCAACCGTCCCCGCAGCGGCTTCACGCCGAGGACCTTGAAGTAATTTCCTGACGCGACCTGCCCCATCACTTGCTCCGGCTTGCCGTCGATCTCGATGAGCAACTCATCGCTGCTGAACGCCGCCATTCCAGCGAACGAATTTGTTTCAGCACGTAGTCGGCTGAAACAGGGGTAAGGGGGAGGCCCTGAAGCGCCTTCAATTCCGGCAGTCTCGAGGAACACGAGTTCCTTCGGATTTTCGACCGGAAGCGACCGTAGGAGTACAGCCTCGATCAAACTGAACACCGCGGTATTGGCGCCGACACCGAGGGCAATTGTCAACGCGACTACAGCCGTAAATGCCGGAGCCTTGTGTAGCGAGCGTAAGCCGTAGCGCAGATCCTGGATCGACTGCTGAAACCACAGCCAGCGTCGGGATTCGTAGAATCTTTCTTGAGCCAGCGCGACATTGCCGAACGCCCGCCTGGCGGCAAGTTTCGCCTCCTCAGGCGACATGCCTTCATTGATTAGGCGATCCGCCTCGAAAGCAACGTGGGATTCAATTTCGTCGTGGAAATCGCTATCAGCGCGTCTGCCAAACCGCACAAAATGCTCCTTAGCCCTCTGCGGTTTCCGCAGACAGGACTCGTGCGACGGCGGCGGCGATCCGCTCCCATTGCCTTGTCTCGGACGTGAGTTGCTTCTTGCCGGCTGGCGTGAGCCGGTAAAATCTTGCCCTTCGATTGCTGCCGCTAGTACCCCACTCCCCGGCAACCCAGGCCTTCTGCTCCAGGCGTTGCAACGCGGGGTATAGCGACCCATGATCTACCAGGAGTTCATCCCCACTCATTGCCTGAATTGCTCGTGCGATGCCCTGTCCGTGTTCTTTGCCGAACAATAGCGTTCGAAGGATCAATAGATCGAGCGTCCCTTGCAGGAGAGCGATCCGCTCATCTTCTGGCCTTTGTGTCGGCATTCTACCCGAAGCTAGCTTATTTATGGGTAGAATGTCAACAGAAAGTTTGAAGTATTCAACCGTTGGGGCCGCATCGGAACAGAGCCGCGGTATGAAGCACCCGGTAGCGTTTCGCCGGTTCTCCGCTATTGGTTTACGTGCACGACCTTAGCCGGAGCGAAGCCATTGAACCATGTCGATGAGGCATTGCTGTAGGCGCCAATATTATTCGAATAGACGAAATCGTCAATTTCCAGTTCGGGCAGTTGTTCAGACTGGGTGATCGTATCCAGCGCATCGCACGTTGGCCCGAACACCGTGCAAATTTCGGTTGCGCCTCGCTTGAATGCATTCAGGCGGTACTGGATGTGATCGAAGATGACTCCGGAATACGTGTGGTAAACGCCATCGTCGATGTAATAACATCTCTTGCCATCCCGCACGGATTTGCCGATTACGCGGGCGACCGCCGTCGCAGCGGTGGCTACCAGAAATCGCCCGGGTTCGGCCAGGATCTCGATATCTTTGGCGAACAGCCGCTTGATCTCAGCATTGATCTTGGCGGCGAGAATGTGGAACGGCTTCACATGCGGATCGTAGGGCACCGGAAAGCCGCCGCCAATATCGAGGATCTTGATTTCATGACCGCGGCTGCGCGCTTCGCCCATAACAGCCGCCGCACTGTTCAGAGCCATCACGAAATTTTCGAAATTCGCGCATTGGCTGCCGACGTGGAAACTCAGGCCTTCTACCACCAGTCCAATCCGAAACGCTTCGAGAATCAGGTCCACTGCCTCGCCGGGGTCGCAGCCAAACTTCGACGATAGCTCCACAATCGAGCCGGTGTTTGGCACTCGCAGCCGCAAGGCCAAGCCCGCATTTGGTGCATACCGCTTGATCTTGCGAAGCTCGTCGTAATTATCGTACGTGACGAGCGGCTTGTACTGATCAAGCGTTTGGAGCGTTTCTTTGGGTTTAATCGGATTCGCGTAAATGATCTTGTCCCAGATGAAATCCTGTCGCTGCGTATCCGGCATGTGCTCGATAAATTTGTGAACGAGCAAAAATTCCGGAAGCGAAGCTACGTCGAAGCTCGCGCCCGCTTTGTATAACGTCTCGATGATCTCGGGGGCCGGGTTCGCCTTTACGGCGTAGTATGCCTGCACTCTCGGCAAGTGTCTCCGAAAGCTCGCATAGTTACGACGGATCACGTCATGATCGATGATCACGACTGGCGTTCCGTGCTTCTTCGCGAGAGCGGTTAGCTGCTTCTGGGTCATTCACCGACCAATGCCGGCTCGGATCCGTCGAGCATCTTCACATCGTTATGTAGGAAGTACTCTTTGGTCAATGCCTTGATCATCGCTGCGCGCTGATCATACAAACGTCGATGCGTACGGGGCGAGCGCTTTGAGAGCGCATAATGAGTGAGTAGCGGCATGGCAATGGTGGTGTCCGTATAGCAGACGACCGCATCGGGTAGACGGTCTGGATCGACCTTGCCCCAGCTCACGGCTTCACCTGGGGTTGCGCCGCTGAGTCCTCCGGTGTCCGGGCGTGCATCAGTGACCTGAAGAAAATAATCCTGGCCGTATTCTTTAATACGCAGCACTTCCTGAATCTGCGGCTCCGTCTGGAGCATAAAATTCTTCGGACTTCCACCGCCCCAAAGAACCACGCCGCTTTTGCCTCCGCCCCGCTTGGCTGCCAGCACATAAGCCGTAGTTTCGTTGACATCAATGGAGGGGTTGAGGCGGAGTTTGTTCCCTCGCAGTTCGGTACCCGCTACGTTCATTCCTATTGTGGAATCACCCGGTGAAGAGGTGTAACAGGGCACGCCGGCGCGATAGGCTGCAGCCAACACGGATACGTCTTCGAGGCCGGCCTTGCGCTCCCACTCTGCCGCATACTTCCCGATCAGATGATGCAGTTCAGCCGTTCCCATCTCTTTCTGAAATTCGGGTTGGACCAGGATGTCGCGCAGAATCTCGTCCGTTGCCATCAGGCAATCGCTGTAGCCGAGCAACACGTCGTACACACGCACGATGTCGTTGTCGCGCAGGTCTATGTCATCCATCTTGAAGCTGCCGGCGCGTACCGGATAGTTCAGCGCAAAGTGGAGGTCGTGATAGAGGATTGCACCCGTGGAGACGATCCAGTCCACAAAACCTGCCTTGATGAGCGGAACGATGGACGAGCAACCGAGTCCGGCGGGCGTAAGCGCGCCGGAAAGGCTCATGCCGATGGTCACGTCGGCCTCGAGCATCTTCTCGACAAAGAGCTGGCACCCTTCCTTAAGACGCGCGCTGTTGTATGCGAGGAAGGTATGGTCGATGATCTCGGAAAGCTTTTCCGTCCCAGTGAGATTCTTCGGGAGGATGCGCGGTCCGGACATGTACTTGTCCCGATTCGGACACTTCTTCTTTTTCAGCCACTCCGGCACCTCGGTCATGTCTTCCCGGTAGCCGCTGCGATGTTCTTTAGGATGTTCAGCCATGGTACAAGTCGAACCACCAGTCTAAGGCAGCTTGCTGCTTGTAGACAGATCCGCCCGCCTCAAATTATCCTCGACGTTGATGACAAATTCACGACATGCGGGCCGTCGCAGTGCTGCCGGTCTTGGTTTCTCGATGCCGGCCGAATGGGAAAAGCACGAAGCAACCTGGTTGGCATGGCCGCACAATCTCACGGATTGGCCCGGCAAGCTCGATGCGATTCGCTGGGTGTATGGCGAAATGGTTCGCCGCGTCGCTCCGGGCGAAACGATCCGCATGCTGGTCAACTCGAAGAAGGACGGCAACATGGCCCGCACGTATCTCGCTCGCGCGGGAGCCGATTTGGAGCGCGTGGAATTCATCGTGCATCCAACCAATCGCGGCTGGACTCGCGACACAGGGCCTTTGTTCGTGCAGCGGTTCACCAGTAGAAAAAAGGAAACGGCGATCATTCAGTTTCACTTCAACGGATGGGCAAAATATGCAGACTGGAAGAAGGATCGCCGCGTGCCGGAGACAGCCGCCAAAGTGCTCCGCAAGCGGCTGTTCGATGCGCACTGGAACGGTCGTGACTTTATTCTTGAGGGCGGCGGCATCGACGTGAATGGTCGAGGCACGTTAATAACCACCGAAGAGTGCTATTTATCCCCGCAGATCCAAGTGCGCAATCCCGGAGTCGGACGTAACGAATTTGAAACAAGCTTGCGGGAGCACCTGGGCGTCACGAATATCTTCTGGCTCGGCGGTGGCGTGGAAGGCGATGACACCCACGGCCACGTTGACGACCTGTGTCGTTTTGTGAACCCGACGACCGTCGTGCTGATCAAAGAGGAAAATTCGAAGGACATAAATTATCGTGCGCTTGCCGAGAACTGGGAACGGATTCGGGATTTCCGCCTGGAGGACGGATCGAAACCCGAAGTCGTGGCGCTTCCGATGCCCGGGCCCCTATATTTTGATGGCGACCGGTTACCGGCAAGCTATGCCAATTTTTACATCTCTAATGCGGCAGTAATTGTCCCGACCTTCAACGATCCGAACGATCGCAAGGCGCTCGGCATACTGGCGGAACTCTTCCAGGACCGTACAGTCACCGGCATCCATGCGGTCGATCTGGTGCTCGGCTTTGGTAGTCTGCACTGCCTTACTCAACAGCAACCGGCATAGTAAGAAACTAAGATGGATAGGAAACACCCCGTCGAGATGATTTAATTTAGTCGCGCCTCACATGACATCTGCGATCAACTCAGAAATCCTTGCCGCCCGGCCTCCAATGTTGGTCTACGATGGCTCCTGCGGTTTCTGTAGCCGTTCGGTTCGCTTCATGCTGCGTCATGAACGACGGCATGACTTGTTGTTTGTGACTCGCGACTCCGAACTCGGGAGCCAACTGCGTCGCACCCATCGATTGGAATCGGTCCAGTCGATGCTGTGGATCGAAGGCGGCCAGGTGTTTGCCGAATCTGGCGCAGTGATAAAGGCGGCAGGTTACCTGGGCGGCTGGTGGTCTCGCTTAGCAGCCCTTGGTTCGTTCTGCCCGTCGTTCCTCCGGAACGGAGTCTATCGACTCATCGCCAAAAACCGTCGCCGGCTCTCGTCAAATGCGGCCGTCTGCCTGGCTCCCAACCCGGAACAGCGCAATCGCTTCTTAAGCTGACGAAGCACAAACGCATTTGAGCAAAATCGGAGTGACGAATTCTCGTCTGCATTGCCCCAGAGTTCGCTAGCTCTTGATTGTTCCGATGGGTGTAGTCTCGCCTTGTTGTGCGTTGGGCCCGAGCACGTCGCGCATCACGGTCGCGAGATCTCGGAGCGCCTGCGCGCCATCGCCGTGGTAGGTCGAGCCGTGCATGATGGCAAGGGTCTTGGGGCAATATGCGGCCAATGTTTCGAGGACACGGCCTGTGTGGTGCGTGTATGGCACGTAATTCGCGAACGGGCCGGCCTCACTCTCAATCAGCGCGTCTTTGCATCGTTCCATGATGCTATCGCCGGTTGTTGCTTCGCGATGACCCCATTGATGAAACAGGTCGGAGCAGAATAGTGTGGCTTCAGATTCCTCGTAGAGAACCCCTGCGTCCCATCCGTGGGGGACGTGCGGTGTGGGAATGAATCGAAACCGGTGCTGGCCCGTTGAAAAAACATCGTCCCGGGTCAAAGCTCGGGCGGGACGTATCGAGAAATCGTTCACGCTGACCAGAGCGCCTACCAGGCCGCATACCGGCTGTGCCGCCGGTGCAAGTTCCAGCCACTGGTTTAACGCTCCACATTCATCTGACTCGAAATGGCTGAATCCAACGTGCCGGATCTTCGAGATATCGATCAGACGCGAAACCTCCTCGCGCAACACAGGGAACATGCTGCGCAGTCCCGCATGAAAGAGCAGAGGTTCATCATCTCTAACCAGAAAATGGCTGAACTCCAGATTGATCTCTGGAACGAAAACGGATATCCGGAATACATCCTTTGCAATTTCTGTTGTACTTGCCATACGCCTCCGTGATACTGTAAGCGCCTTGATCAAGGCTGTCAATTCCATTTGACTCTATGGCGAATTGGAATCCTCGACGATCTTGTACCGGCTGAACAGTTGAAACGCAATCGCCGACTCCGGGTGCAAAGCGCCCACCGCTCCTCCACTAACTGGTCATCTCGGCTCGCCTTCACGAATCACGATCGTCTGGTTTGTCCGTACGTCCCGCACCTCTTGCTTTAATCCGCTCGGCCAGCGGATCTCGATCCGGTCCACTTGCTTTCTCGTGCCGGTCCCAAAATGTACGCCATAGTGACTCGACGATGCGTAGCTGCCCGCGCTCGTAATGTGATCGAGTTGATCGCCCACGCGAACCGAAGCGCCGATGCCGTCCCGATTACTCTTCTTACCTTGCAGCCGCACCGTGAGCCAGGTGTTCTGGTTCGGGCTGACGTTCTGCCATAGCTCGGGCGTCTCGCCCAGCACAGTCACCACAGCATCCATCCGCCCATCCTGATCGAAATCCGCGAAGGCGCACCCTCGATGCGCCCGCGCGATCAGAAAATCGGTGCCCGCTTCCTGCGAGACATCTTGGAACTTCCCGTTTCCCTGGTTCCGAAATACGCCGTTGTGTTGCTTGTAAAATGTCGCCTCGAAAGCTTCCACTCTGTCATCCACGTGTGCGTTCGCCGTGAACAGATCCTTCCAGCCATCATTGTCCAAATCGAGCATGCCGACCCCCCAGCCGCTGTATTTCCTGCTCAGAACGGCCAGCGCGCTGGTCTGGCCTGAGTCGGCAAATTGCCCGCGTCCGCGATTCTGAAAAATCGGAAAAGTCTCCCCGGCTAGCGCTGTCGCCACGATGTCGGGCAGCCCATCGTTATTAAAGTCTCGGAAATCAACCCCCATGCCCGATATCTCGCTGCCGCTATCGAGCAGCGCCGCACCAGCCTCGAAAGCTGCTTCCTCGAAGCGGCCGTTCCCGAGATTGTGGAAGAGAAAATTCGGCATCCTGTCATTCGTCACATAGATGTCGATTCGCCCGTCCTGATCATAGTCGGCGATCGCGGCCCCCATCCCTTTCCCGATGTGTCCCGCAATGCCCGACTCCTGGGAAACATCCTTAAATATCCCGTTTCCCTGGTTGTGGTACAGCCGGTTCTGCAGCCCATCGAAAAAGCGTGGGTGGCAATAAACCCGTAACCCGGCAGCGTTTCCGCAAAAACGGTCGAAATCGGGTGACCAGTTCACATAATTGATAACGAGCAAATCGAGCAGCCCGTCGTTGTCGTAGTCGAACCAGACCCCTCCTACAGACCAGGCGTCACTCTGGATTCCTGCCTTTGCTGTCACATCCTCGAATGTTCCGTTGCCCCGATTGCGATACAAAATGTTTCGTCTTACGCCCGCCACGAACAAATCCACGTGGCCATCGTTGTCGTAATCCGCCGCCGCGGCGCCCATCGAATATCCGGCCGCTGCTACACCAGCCGGGTCCGTCACATCCTGAAAGCGAAACCCACCCAGGTTACGGTAGAGCCTGTTGCGGTACTTGGGCAAATTCTTCTCGAGCGAAGGCAACGCGGCGCCGTTCGTAAGGTAGATATCCGTTAAGCCGTCCCCGTCATAGTCGAAAGCAGCCACGCCCCCGGCCATCGTCTCAACCAGGTGTTTCCGTTCCGTCGCTGAGTTTTCGAGTACAAAATCGATTCCGCTTCCTTTTGTCGCATCCCGAAACTGGATCGGACCGGCCGAACCCGTCCGCTGCCAGGAGGCGCCCGAAACTAGAGCCGCAATGCACGTGCCGGCGAGGAGCCAGATGGCCACTCTGCCGGTCACGAACACCCCTTCCTTTATTTCTTCCATCCCACCATCAACTTACCCCCAAATTTGAAAATCCGCGGTTCGTTTTCGCCAGCTCGGATGCTATGGTCAGGCAGGCTCATCGTGTCCCGCCCGGACGCGCATGAGCCATTTCATTTTTAAAAGGATTACGCCCCATGACTGCTCGCAGCATCCGCCGCGCCCAGGAACGCAAAGCTAGAAAGCTCGCCCGTAAGGAAGCCAACGCACAGGAGAAACAGCCTGTCACGCCCTTGATTTCCAAACAGAGCCCCGAACGAAGTGACCGGGTAGACGCTTCTTCCACCAGCGCTTACGCGCCGGTAACTGCTGATACCGCACCAGCCCTGCTGAACTTGCAGCCCTACCCTACCCGGACCGGAAGTACCGTCCTCCTCCCGCCCGGCGAAGCCGCAAACTATGAGCGCCACGTCCAGGCTTACCATGAACAGTTTCAGCCGGTTACCCCGATTGAGACGGCATTCGTGCAATCCGCCGCCGACGCCCATTGGCGCATTCTCCGCTTCCAGAACATCGAAATGGCCTTCTATGCGCGCGGTCGTTCCGAATTCGCGGCGAAGTTCGAGCAGGAAGACCGGAATGTTCTGCCTGGCCTCTGCGATCTGGAGACTTTCCTGGTGTACGGCAAGCAACTCCGTCATCTGGAACTCCAGGAGAACCGCCTGCATCGCCAGCGCGAGAAGGATCTCGCCGAATTGCGCCGTCTTCAAGACGCACGTCTGCAGGCCGGCGAAGCCGCACTTCTTCAGGCCGAAACGAACCGGGTACCGGTCACGCAGGCCCCCCTTGACGCCGACCCAGAACGTGAGCTGCACAACTTTTCCACAAAGCGTGGCTTCGAATTTTCAAATGATATCTTCAAAGGCGATATCGACCGCCTGGCTGCCGCCGCCTGTCTGGCGTCTGACGCTGTCCAGGCCGCTACTCTGCCCGATCTGGCGACGTGCCTGGGTCCAGTTTTAGCGTAAGAAACGTTTCTCACTAAACTGTTCCCATCACTTTTTCCTTGACAGGGGGCTCGCAGTTCGCTTGTAATCGGTGTAACTTGGCTAGCTAGCTCGCCGTATACGTGCTGGCCAATGGGGAGAGTCATGAAACGTTTCTTGCAGGTCGTATTGTGCTCGGGTCTTCTTCTTCCTGCGCTCTTTGCGCAGGGACCGGTCGGGACGCTTACCGGAACCGTCACGGATCCCGCCGGGGCCGTGGTTCCAGGCGCGGCCGTTGTGGTCCGCGAACACTCGACGGGCGTCGAAAATAGAACTACTTCTACGTCTTCTGGCGACTATACTTTGCCCTACCTGCCAGCCGGAGAATACTCGATACGTGTCTCCGCCCCCGGGTTCAAAACCACCACGAGTGAGAACGTCATTCTCCGTGTCGCGCAAACTCTCTCGGTCGAGATCAAGATGCAGATCGGCGGCGTCAGTGAACAGGTCGTCGTCACGGATCAGCCTCCCGCGCTCGAATCCGACTCTGCCGAAATCGGCCACTACATCACGCTTGAGGAATATAAGGCGTGGCCCATCATCGTCGATGACGGGCAGCGCCAGATTCAGCAGTTTATTTTTGATAGTCTGCCGGGTACCACGGGCGGTACTTTCCTAGGCTCCATTAACGGTGGCCAGCAGTACTCGCACGAAATCCTGATTGAAGGCATTCCGGTCGGTCGCTCGGATCTTTCCGGGGGCAACAACAACGAATTCAGCCCCTCGGCTGAAGCCATCGCCGAATTCAAGATGCAAACGGGCGTGGTTGAGGCTGAGTACAACGGGGGACAGACCGCCGTCGCGAATTTCACAATCAAGTCCGGAACCAATGACCTGCACGGAACGGGTTTCTATTACTTGGGCAACGAAGCTTTCAATTCCATTCCGGTGCAGAATAAGACCCTCGGGGAGACAAACCCCCGTAATCGGCTGAACAACGGAGGCTACTCCCTCGGCGGCCCCGTCTACATTCCGAAGATTTACCACGGCCGTAACAAAACGTTTTGGTTTACGAACTACGAGAAGACCAGTACCAACAATCTCGTTTCGAGCGGTTTCACCCAGCTCCCCACGCCGGACTTCAAGAACGGCGATTTCTCGAAGCTGTTTGATCCCTCATACACCGGCAATCCCCAATCCGGCACCACGGTTGGCAAGGATGCCCTGGGACGTCCCATCGTTTTCGGCCAGGTTTACGATCCTTCCACCACTCGCACAGTGAACGGCAATATCGTCCGGGATCCTTTCCCCGGCAACATCATCCCGCAGGCGCGATGGGACCCGGTGGCCGGAAATCTTTTGAGCAAATATGGCCTGCCAGACCCGCAGTTCAACACCATGTTGCGGAATGAGCAGACTCTCGGAACGTGTTGTCCGTTTTTCAACATGTACATCTTTGGTGTGAAGATCGACCACAACATCAACGACAAGAATCGCGTGTCGGGCTACTACAACCAGAGCAGCCGCGATCGTAACAATTCTTGCGGTGCTCGTTATCTTCCTGTTCCCGGTCTCCCCACCAGTTGTTGGCAGGAACAGATCACTCCCGGCAATATGGGACGTGTCTCCTACACAACGCTGATCTCCGCCTCTCTTGTGAACCGCTTCGCTGCCGGCTATAACCGCTTTTTAAACCAGAATGGGGCGCCCCCCGGTACGCTGAACCAGAACTATGCAAGCGACCTCGGTCTGCAGAACTTACCTGGGACCATCTTTCCTGAAATCCGGTTTTCCGGGAATGAGTATCAAGGTGGAACGCTTGGGCAGATAGGCGTTGGCTTCTCGGACTATTCGCCGAACGGAAGCTATATCTTTCTCGACGACCTCACCTGGATCCACGGCAAACACAGCTTTAAATTCGGCTATGAGTACGCGCGATACTTTTATAACGATCGACAGCTCTCCGACGCTGGCAATTTCACGTTCACACCTCGCGCGACCGACCTTCCGGGCTACTTGGACGACACGGGTCACGCCTTCGCGAGCTTTCTGCTTGGCGGTGTAAATAATGCTACCCATAACGTCGTCGGCTACAGCAGTGGATTCCGGCAGCCCTATCACTCCATGTACGCCATGGATGACTGGAAAGTAACGCCGCGGCTGACGCTAAATCTTGGGCTCCGTTGGGAGATTATTCCCCCGTTCTACGAAGTCACCGACCGTATGTCCGATATCGATTTGACTGCTCCCAACCCAGGCGCAGGAAATCTGCCCGGAGCTCTGGTCTTCAAGAGCAAGTTAAACAACACTTTCTCGAGGATGATCGATCCGCGGGTCGGTCTCGCCTACAAGGTCTCGGACAAGATGGTGATTCGCGGTGGTTACGGCATCATGAACACACCCCCGATTGCGAATAATTGGGGTTACGGCGGCTTCCAGTTTGGATATAACGGCACCGTGAACGTCCAAGGCGGGACCAGTCCTACCGGCTTCGTCGACGATCCTTCCCTTTACCTCCGTCAGCCGTTCCCGAGCCTGGCGAACCCGTTGCCGAACAAAGACCCCGCTGCCGCGAATTTCACGGATGCTGCAACGACTGCCCCTAATGCCAATCGCCCCGGCTACGTTCAAAACTGGGATATAACCCTTCAATACCAGTTACCCGCTCAGACCCTTCTCGAGCTTGCCTACATAGGCAACAAGGGTACGCGTCTTTGGGGCGGAGCTCCGGGCAACCCCAATACTTTCTCGCAAATTGACGCTCTTCCTTCGAGTCTCCTGTCCATGGGAGATGTCCTGAACGAGCCGGTCAGCCAGCATCCGCAATACAGCCCGTACAACGGTTTTCCCACCGTTCAGACGGTCTCTCAGGCATTGCGGCCTTATCCGCAGTACACAAGTGTTTACGAACAATTCCCGTACAACACCAATTCCGACTACAACTCTCTTCAGGTAACGGTTACCCATCACCTCACGAAAGGCCTGGGTTTTCTGGGTGCGTACACCTGGTCGAAAGCCATCGGCTACGTCGATTCTAACGGACCTGGCGCCTACTACACCGTGGTGCAGGACTACTTCAATCGAGGTCTCGAACGCTCAGTCGCAGCGTTCAATCAACCGCACAACTTGAAGCTGACGTGGGTCTGGGATACGCCCTTCGGAAAGAACCGTCGCTGGGATCTGCATTGGGCCAATCCTATTCTGGGCGGCTGGCAGATTTCCGCCAACCAGAACTATGCCTCGGGTTTCCCCATCGCGGTCACGGAGTCCGGTCTCAACGTGCCTGCCGGCTTTGCACCCAACATCCGGCCAGACGTTGTTATTGGACAAGCGCAGACAGTCGGAGGCATACCAAGTCAGGTAGATGTGCAGGACCCTGTACCGTACTTGAATCCCTCAGCCTTCACCCAAAGTCCGCTGACACAAAACGGAGTACCGCTGCGTGTGGGGACGGCCCCGCGAACCTTGCCTGGTACGCGCGGTCCTATGATCTTGAGTGAAAAGCTACGTATCAGTAAACGCTTTTACTTCGGCGGGGAGCGCCGTTTCTTTGAAGTCGCGGCGTCCATGACCAACCCGCTCAAACGAACTGTGCCGTATGTGACCGATACGACCGTCGGAGATGCCGCCTTCGGCCAGCTCCTGTTGGGAGGCGGCGATCGCGTCATGCAGCTCAACGCCAGAATCGAGTTTTAGGTCCTGAATCGGAGCCCGGAACGAAGTGACGGCTCGGCCGTCTCACGCTCCAATAAGCAAGCGGTATCTTTGGGAATGCCTGCGACCCCGCTTCGGCCGTGCTCGGCCGCATGCTGTCTTCTCGGAATGCTGCTGGCGATATCGTGCAATTCGCGCAGCAACCAGGCTGCCCGGGAGGCCAAGGCTCGTTCGCTGAACGTTGTGGTCGTTACGATCGATACGCTGCGTCCGGATCACCTCCACTGTTACGGGTACCCCAACATCAAGACCCCGAATTTGGATCGCCTCGCGCAAAGTGGCGTGCTCTTTGAGAGCGCCGTTGCCCAGGCGCCTCTCACGCCGCCGTCTCACGCCAGCATCTTCACCGGGCAGTATCCGACCGTCCACCACATCCGCAGCACCGGTGGGTTCGTTTTGCAATCTTCGGCTCATCCGCTGGCCAGGATCCTTCACGAAAAGGGCTGGGATACCGCTGCCTTCATCAGTTCTGCCGTTCTGAAGAAAGTCTTCGGCTTCAATAACGGCTTCGATGTCTATGACGACCAGATGCCAAAACCCGTCAAGGGCGCAGACTTCCGTGAAGACCCCGAGCGGCGTGGCGGCGACACGGTAAATCGCGCACTCGCCTGGCTCGGCTCTCAATCCGGCAAGCCGTACTTTCTGTGGGTACATTTGTACGATCCGCATCTTCCGTACAATCCGCCCGGCGAATTCAAAGAGCAATACCGCGACTCGCCGTATGACGGCGAAATCGCATATGCCGACCAGCAGGTCGGCCGGTTGCTAGCCGCTGTGGCAAAGAAAGATCCTTCGGGCAACACCATTGTGGCCGTGCTTTCTGATCACGGCGAGAGCCTGGCGGAGCACGGCGAGTACACTCATGGAATCTTCCTCTACGATTCCACTTTGCGGATCGTCTTTCTGCTTTCCGGGCCTGGCGTCCCAGCTGGCAAGCGCGTACAGCAGCAAGTCAGAAGCATCGATTTCCTGCCCACGCTGCTCTCGCTGCTAGGCACGACCGCTCCCCAAGATATCCAGGGTGTCAGTCTCGTCCCCGCATTTTCGGGCGGCAGCGCCCCGGCCGAGATCTCTTACGAGGAGACTCTTTATCCTAAGTTGAGTATGGGCTGGTCCGAGCTACGGGCCATCCGGACAAATCACTGGAAATACATCCGCGCGCCCAAACCGGAGCTATACGACCTCGCGGCCGACCCGCTCGAAACCTCCAACGTCATTCAACAGCACCCGGCCGAAGTTCAGAAGTTTGAAGCGCACCTGACCAGCATCGTTGGCTCCTCCGAAAAGGTAGAGACGAATCTCGTCGACCAGCGCATGCTCGATCAACTGAAGTCGCTTGGTTACCTGTCGGGCTTTGCCCCGCGCAGCTACGATATGAATGGCCAGGGGATCGACCCAAAGGACCGCGTTGGAGTTCTTAAGTTGCTCTACCTGGCGGAAGAATCGCAATCGCATATCTCCGAGTCGCAACGTACCGAGCTGCTCGCCGAAGCCCTCAAAGAAGATCCGCTGAATCCTTCGCTCTATTACCAGCTCGGCGGCGAGCTCGAAAAAACAGGCCGCCAGGATGATGCACTGAAGTTGTATCGCACAGCCCTCGCCAAAGGGATTGAGAACGGACGTCTCCACTCTCGCATCGCCGACTTGTCTTTACGCAAGGGCAACAAAGAGGAAGCGATCGCGCAATACGAGAAGGCCGCTCAGTTTAACCCCTCGGATCTCGAAAGCCAGAGCAATCTCGGGACCGCCTACCTCGAAGAGGGTAAAGTCGCCGACGCCGAGCGGGTCTTCAAATGGGTTCTTACGACTGATCCGGATTATGCTGCGGCCAACAATGGCCTCGGTCTGGTAGCGATTCAAAAGAAAGACGCGGACGAGGCGCGCAAGTACTTTGAGAAGGCGGCGGAGATTGATCCCGATCTGGTCGAGGCGCAAATGAATCTTGGGCTCCTCTACGAGATGTCTGGCGACCGCGCCCGTGCACGCCAGCACTTCGAAAGCTTCCTCGCCAAGGCGTCTCCCTCTCAATACCGCGACGTCATTCCGAAAGTGAAGGAGGAGCTTGCAACGCTGCAATAGCTATGCTCCGGCTTGCAATCGTGATCGCCGCAGCCGCTTCGGTTGTGGCGCAGGAAAGTACTCTCACGCAGGCCAATGCTTCTTTCAAGGCGCAGCGGTTTACCGAAGCTAAGGATTTGGCGGACCAGGTTCTGAAGGCTGATCCCGCGAATCCAGCTGCCTTGGAAATCAAGGGCAATGTCCAATATCTCCAGGGAGACACGTCGGCGGCGATCGGTACTTTCATTGGTTTGCTCGAAGCCCATCCCCAAAACCAGGAAGCGCCATACATGCTTGGCCGCATCTACTACCAGGAAGGATTACTGGATCAGGCAACTGGACAGTTCGAGCGTCTTCTAAAGCTGAACCCCGCATCGTATAAAGCCTTCGACAATCTCGGCCTTTGCTACGCAGCCAAAGGCGATGACGAAAAGGCGATGCGCTACATGCTAACGGCCGTCAAGCTGACCCAAACCGATCATCCCGAGTACGATACCGCCTATGCCGATCTTGCTGAGTTGCTTCTCAAGACCGGCGACGCCCCGAAAGCATTCAGCGCAGCGTCCAAAGCGGCGGACCGTAATCCGAACTCGGCGCGTAACTTTTATCTGGGAGGCAAAGCGCTTGATCAGCTTGGCAAAGTCGATCTTTCTCTCAACTGGCTGCAGCGATCGGCGGCACTCGATCCGACCTACCCGGAGCCGCAATATCTGCTTGCGCGGATCTACCGCAAGCTCGGTAAGACCGAGGAAGCTGATGCCGCTCAGAAAAAATTCCTCGAATTAAGGGGAAAGAATACAGGTCCTCGGAAATGAAAACGCAGACTCTTTGGCGACTGATCATAGTGAGTCTTTGGGCAGGTTCCGCACTGGCAAGCCGGCCAGGCGATTTCCGCGTCATCGGTCCCGGCGGAGGCGGCGCGATGTTCCATCCGGCCGTCAGCCCTCACGACGAGAACACCGTGCTTGTCTCCTGCGATATGACAGGCGCGTATATCACGCACGATGGCGGCCGGTCGTGGCGTATGTTCAACCTGCGCGGGACTGTCAAATTCTTCGTGTTCGACCCCCTGGATCCGAATACGATATACGCGCAGGTGGCGGGATTGTGGCGGACTTCTGACCGTGGCGAGACTTGGCGGCTCGTTTACCCAAAGCCTTCCACCATCAGCGGCATTCGAATGGATTCGGACCACGCGGATGAAACCATCGTGGCGAATCCTGATCCGCTTGGAAGAATTACCGCGCTCGCGATCGATCCGGCCGACTCGCGAATTCTTTACGCGGCTGGCGGTGCCCGCGCTCATCCCTCGCTCTTTGTTTCGCGAGATCGCGGTGAAAGCTGGAAGCTCGAAAGAGCCTTGCAGGAGCTTCCATTACGCATTTGGGTGGCGTCGCATCAAACCGGCGCAAACACCCGCCTGTACCTGATCAACCCCCATTCGGTCGCAGTGGTTTCGGGCGATGGCATCGAAAGTTTTCCGGCTCCCGGCGCAGCTCCGATAATCGATACTTCACTCGGCTTTGCTGACGATGGACAACCACTGATCTTCGCCGTGATAGGTAAGAAAGGTTATTCGTCTCACGATGTTGGTAAGACATGGCGCGAATGCGTGCTGCCCGGCAGCTCGGTCAGGATTCGCGCCGTCGCTGCAAGTTTGAAAAAAGGCCGAGCCGCCTATCTTTCCTACAATGATCTCGAGCTCGATGGGCGCAAGTGGATGGGCGTGGCCAAGACCGAAGATGGCGGCGAAACCTGGAAGCTTGTTTGGAGGGAAAGCGACCGCGCTGCGGCAAATGTTCATGATGCGTGGATTACGCCCACCTTCGGCCCGGATTGGGGGGAGAATCCGCTCATGCTGGGGGTGGCTGAGCAGAATCCCGAGCTATGTTACGCCACCGATCTTGGCCGGACAATGCGCACAAGCGATGGAGGGAATACCTGGACCGCGCTCTATTCGCGTCGCGCGCCGGATGGTGGCTGGCAGACGACCGGACTCGACGTCACTACCAGCTATGGCGTACATTTCGACCCTTTTGACCCGAAACGCCAGTTCATCACCTACACCGACATCGGGCTCTTCCGGAGCGAAGATGGAGGCAATTCTTGGGCAAGTTCGATCCAGGGCATTCCACGCGAATGGTGGAACACAACCTATTGGGTGGAATTCGATCCGGCGGTAAGGGGCCGGATGTGGAGCGTCAACAGCTACACGCATGATCTGCCGCGTCCCAAGATGTGGCGTCACACTGCTCCTTCGAGCTACCGTGGCGGCATTTGCCGCAGTGACAATGGCGGCCGGACCTGGATCAAATCAAATGACGGCATGCCGGAAGCGGCGGTCACGCATATTCTGCTCGATCCCGCAAGCCCCCGGGAACATCGTGTGCTCTACGCAGCGGCGTTCGGAAGAGGTGTGTACAAGAGCATCGATGGGGGCTCGAACTGGAGCCTGAAAAACAACGGTATTACTCAAGCCGAGCCTTTCGCATGGCGTTTGACGCGAGCTGGTGACGGAACGATGTACGTGATTGTTGCCCGCCGTTCGGATGACGGCAGCATCGGCAAAGCCGGCGACGGGGCTCTGTTCAAGTCGACTGATGGCGCGGAATCCTGGCACGCGGTCCCGCTGCCCGAGGGGGTGAATGGACCAAATGGTTTGAGTGTTGATTCCCGCTCACCGGCAAGGCTGTACCTTGCAGCTTGGGCGCGAACGCCTGGCGTGCACGGCGAAGGCGGTGGGATCTACGTCTCGAACGACGCTGGCCAAAGCTGGCACAACGTGCTGGTGCGGGATCAGCATGTCTATGATGTGACAATCGATCCCAAGCAGCCCGACACTCTCTACGCGGCCGGATTCGAATCCTCCGCATGGCGCTCGACCGATCGCGGTGAGCATTGGAGCCGGATAGCCGGGTTCAATTTCAAGTGGGGCCACCGCGTCATCCCCGATCCCTCAGATCCTGGGAGCGTCTATATAACTACCTTCGGCGGTAGTGTGTGGCACGGCCGTGCTAATGCTGAGCCGCAGACCCTGGATATCGCGACGCCCGAGTTACAAGCCCCAGAGTAGACCTATGCAATTACGCCTCTATTTCGCAGCTTTTTTTATCCTCACCATCAAGCTTTCCGCGCAGCAGCCTTGCGTCACAGTCGAGCCGACTGCCAGCTTTAACATTCATCATGTCGCCGCTCTTCCGCCGCTGACGCTCGACGTCTCGTCTGATCCATGGCGCAATGCCGCCGCTCAATCGATGTCCAGGGATTGCAGCCGCCAGATCGATTACCCTAATCTGAAGTCCACGATTCGCGCTTTTTGGACCGATAGTGATCTCTATATTCTTTTCGAATGTCCGTACACCGATCTGAACTTGTTTTTGCCGCCAGACGACAGCAAAGACCGTGTCGGGCTGTGGGATCGCGATGTCGTCGAAATGTTCCTGGGCGACGACTGGACCAATATCCGCCACTATCGTGAATATGAGATCGCGCCCACCGGTGACCGGATCGACTTAGCAATTGATCTGGATCACGGAAGCGATCACCAATGGCAATCCGGCTGGGAAACCAAGGCGCGCATCGATCAGCAAACTAAAATCTGGTACGCCGCCGCTCGCATTCCCCTGTCGTCCGTCAGTTCGAAGCCGATCTCGGCAGGAATACGCTGGCGAATGAATCTATACAGAATTGATGGCCTGGGTGCTGATCCCCAGCGGCACTTTATGTGCTGGCAGCCTACCTGTGTCCAGCATCGAGACCCGAATCACGTTCCAGAGCACTTCGGCAGCCTAGTTTTCGAAAACTAAGGAGTATAGTTTTTACTCCTGATCGTCTTCTGTGTCCTTTTCCACCTGAGTACTTGTTTCGCCGGAAAGGAAGCGAACCACATCGTCCAATTCGCCGCCGCTCAGCTTCGACCCATAGTCGGACGGCATCAGAGTAACCGATTCCCGCTCGATGCGTTTCAAATCCGCTTTGTCGAACAGATGAAAATGGCCGTCAGGGGTCTGCATCTGGATGGAGAAGTTGTCTTCGTTTCGCAAAGCTCCCCGATACTTCCGTCCGTCGCTCGCGATGACTGTAACTGCGTTCTTCCGGGGCAGCCGGTCTTCGTTCGGGACTAGAATCGCCTGACGGATCGTTTGGGCAGAATGAGTACGGCCGTAACCAGACAGGTCAGATCCGAGAAATCCACCCGATCCGCCGACCATGTGACAATCGCCGCAGCGAGCTTTCCCGAAAAAGAGGGCTTTCCCTGTCGCCGCATCGCCTGTTAGGGGACCTGCATTAACACCGCCGCCAAGCGTGCGCAGATATTTGACAACGGCACGGATCTGTTCGGGCTTGAGCGAACTTCCAAAGCCTGGCATACCTGCAGCTGGTATCCCGTTTCTAACAACTTTGGCGAGCGCATCGTCGTCCATTCCCTGAACGCGCGGCTCCGTGGCGATATTTGGAGCATGCTCTCCGCCACGGCCGTCCAGGCCATGGCAGGCTGCGCAAGTGGAGCTGAAAATCTGCTGGCCTTCGTTCGGTTCAGCGGCAGCCAGGCAAATCGCCGCGATCAAAGCGAGAGCAACTTCCCGCAGAACTCTTGGACAGCCGCTCATCTATTTCCGTTTCGTTGACGTCGCGCCCTTGATTGCGATCAGCGAGATCTGTTCGACCTCTGGATATGTGTCGTTATCCCGCTTCGTTCGTTCGACCGGAGGTAATTGCTGGATGGTCGTACGAGCCGGCAGAATGCCTTTAAAAAAGCGCGCGTAGATCGCGTTCATCGCCGAGAAATCGGAAAGATCGTCGAGATAAACGTTGGAAGCAACGACATTCTCAAAGCCAAGCCCTGCCTCTTCCAGATTATCGAGCAAATTTCGCATGGTTTGCCGCAATTGGAGATCAATTGCTGGCGTGAAAATGCCTCCATTGATCCCGGGTATAAATCCGCTCTTCGCAGAACAATACAAGGTATCCGCTGCAAACACGCACGGACTTGCAGTGGGGCTGGGAGCCATATTTTTCGGCCTGACAGCCACGCGCTGACTCAGGTCCCGCACAGCCACGCCCGTAAATTCGATGCGAGTGCCTTCCGGCAGGCTGTTCACCTTGATCGTCGCCCGCGCCGGCGTGTTGCCGAATTCGAATCGTTTGGCGTAAAGCTTATTCATCGCGTCCATAGGAATACCGTCGGTCAAGTACGGATTGACAAAGACGATGTTCGCCATTTTCAGGCCGGCGGCTTCCACAATTGCATCCATTCCATCCAGCGCGCTGTCCACTTGTTGCTCCACTGTCGAGCCCTGCCCGCGGGCGGCGGACAAAAACAAGCGATCCTTCGTGAGGATCCCCGCCGAAATTGGCTCTCCGTTATCGAGCCCTTTTACCGTTACTGCTTTCTTATCCGCCAAATCACGAATCGCAACGGCGTTGATCTCAACGGGCGTCATCCCTGGCAGTTTCACCACACCCAGCACAGCGCGAGCCGGCGGTGTGTGCGGAAAATATTCGCGGTAGAGACGATTCATGATCGTGAACTTGCTCATGTCGGTCAGGTGCACCTGCGTGTAGACAACGTGCTCCATGGTCAGGCCGGCGGCCTCCACAATGGATTTCACGTTCTCCAAACTCTGCCTGACCTGCCCTTCGAAATCCGCCGGCATCTGGCCGTCTGGCGGTTTCGCGCCTTGACCTGACACATAAAGAAAGTCACCCGCAAACACTCCCAGGCTGTAAGGACCTATCAGCGTTACCGCATTCTTAGGCACGACGGCACGTATTTCGGCTGCGTGCGCAGCGATCAAGACGGTCAGCAAAGTGAAGACGATCTGAGCTGTCCTACGCACGTTGTGCCTGGTTTCGCGCCTCATTCAAGATTTGTCGCAACCGCTTTCCGACGATCAAATCTTCCCCGTCCTGTAGTGTCATCGAGACGATTTCCAACTTGTTTTTGGGCGCCTCGTGCTTGCCTCCGCTTCCTTCTTCAACGGCCGGCACAAGGCTTGGATTACTGTTGGTCAGGACCTCGATCCGTGGGTTGCCCGCACGCAATTGTTCGTCGCATTGCTCGACTGTCAGACCGAATTTTTGTTCGTCCCAGGTTACCTGCAGAGTCGGATAGCTGTTTCCTTCTTCGGGGACGTAGGTTTTGGTCGAAACACCCGGCACAGTCTCCACAAGCTTGGAGATGCGCGACACGCGGGCGCTCCATTCGCGATTGAGCGCATTGATGTCTAACTTCTGCCAGGTCTCGATTGCAGTCAGCATACCTATGATCTCTTCCTTCCCGACTTTCATCGGGCGGCAGATCGAGCCCTCGTAAGGGTTATAGTTCTTCAACGCCGCATCAATCAAATTCTTTTTCCCGAGCAGCACTCCGGCACATTGGGGGCCGCGCATGCCTTTGCCACCGCTAAAACAATACAGGTCAACGCCCAGCTTCGCGTATCGCGAAAGGTTTTCAATTGGCGGGATTCCGGCGGCATCATCGAGCAAAAGCGGTACATTTGCACGTCGCGTGATCTCGAGCGCTTTCGGTAGATTGTCATCTCGCCAGGTGGTATAAACCATCGCGGTTTTCTCGTGAATTGCTCCAGATAAATCAGCTAGGGCTTTCACGATCACCAGTTTTGCGCCTGTCAGCCGGATTGCACTATCGAATGCACTTCTGCCGCCCAACATTACGACTTCGTTCTTCATGGCCGTTGTATCGGGCAAGCGCCAGATCTTTTCGGGATCGGTTCCCGCCATACACGCCGCTGTCGCCGCAGCCATGGCTCCGGCCGAGCCGGACGTAATCATCCCGGACTCTGCACCCGAGAGCGCCGCCAGACGCTTACCTACGCCCGCTTGCAATTCGATCAGATCGACGAATTGCCGCGACGCCGCATCCATCGCCTCGCGGACCTCGGGCAGTATCAGCGAGCCACTGAGGTACGTCCACGTTCCGCGGCCGTTGATCAGCGGGCGCACTCCAATTCTCTCGTATACGTTGGATGTGCCCTTTGTCGCAGCAACGAGTTTGCGCGATAGGCCCCGGTAGAAGATTACGCTCCAGACGGGAGCTGCCACTGCCAACTTGATCAACATCTGCCGCCGCGAGTTTGAGTCCGTCATTTTGTCTCCCAGCTCTTTCTGAATTTGTCGCGGTTGCGCAATTTAGTTCACGCCTTTCCCGATTCCAGTACTGTAACTCACTTGATCCCTTCCTTGACAAAAGCACGCAACGTTCGATACTCTCGGCGAATTCAAGGGTTTCACACGGGAGGTAGTGCGTATGCGGTGTCCATTTCCGGCATTTGCTGTCCTCGTTGCCAGTTTCTCCATAGTTCCATTGTTTGCTGACGTGACCGGTGCAATCTCTGGCACGGTGCGCGACAGCTCCGGCGCTACCGTCGCCCATGCGGAGGTGACGGCGACGGAGGATTCCACAAATTTCAGTCGAACAGCCCAGTCCGAAGCCAATGGCGAGTATCGCCTTCTGGCGCTGCCTCCCGGGCAGTACAGCGTTACTGCGACCGCGCCGGGCTTTCAAAAATTCGTGACACAAAAGATTGAACTGAAAATTAACGACCAGTTGCGAATCGAGGTCACATTGAAATTGGGTACAGTACAAGAATCCGTAACGGTCGAAGCGAATGCTGTACAGGTGGAGACCGAGAGCACTCAGCTTGGCCAGGTGATCGGCACCAAGCAGATCCTGTCCCTGCCTTTGAACGGTCGCAGCTATCTCGATCTTCTGGGCCTTCAGGCTGGGGTTGCTCCAGCGACGTCCGGCTCCATGCAGCAGGATCGTCCGGTATCCGGGGGCTCTGGAGGACTTTCGACGGGCAACGTGTCCGTAAATGGACAACGCGAAACGGCGAATGCCTTCCTGGTCAACGGGGGAGATGTAAGCGAAGGCAGAAACCAGGGCGCCGGCCTTGTTCCCAATCTCGACTCGATTCAGGAGTTCCGGCTGATTACGAACGGCTTTGACGCAGAATACGGCAAGTACAGCGGCAGTGTAATGAACGCCATTACGAAATCCGGGAGCAACGGCTTTCATGGCGACGCATTCGAGTTTCTGCGGAACGACAAGTTTGATGCGCGCAATTTCTTCGATCCGACGAAAGCCGAATTGCGCCGCAACCAGTTCGGATATGCGATCGGCGGCCCGATTCTTAAGAACAAACTGTTTTGGTTCACCGATTATCAGGGAACGCGCCAGGTAGCGGGTGCGAGTACAGGATTGGTCGCGGTTCCTTCGGTAGCGGAGCGATCGGGCGTTTTCGATCCGGGTGCTTTCGTAGATGCGGACGGCAATACTACCGCAGTCAATGGGAATTACTGGGCTAGCGTTCTTTCCAAGCGGCTCGGCTACACCGTCACAAATGGCGAGCCTTATAGCACGCCGGGCTGCGGGTCTACGGCAGCCTGTGTTTTCCCGAATGGCGTCATCCCGCAGCGCGCATATTCTGCGCCGGCGAACAATATCCTTTCGTACATTCCGGTGCCGAATCAGTCGAGCGGCTTTTATGCGGATGCCAGCCAGCGCAACAACATCCGAGATGACAAGATGGGCCAGCGCGTAGACTTTCTCAATCAGCTCACTGGTAACTGGTACTTCTATTACCACTTCGATGATTCAACTGTTGACAATGCACTGCCAGCCGCCAGTGTTCCAGGATTTCCGTCAACGACCCCGACTCGCGCCCAGGAATTCGTACTCAGTAACACGCGGACCTTCGGCGCCTCCCAAGTTAACGAGTTCCGGGCAAGCTTCTTCCGAACATCTACCCGTACCGATGAACCGAAGGGGAGCTTCGCCGACCTGTCGAGCCTTGGCTTCGTCACTGGCGCAGGCTCACTCGGCATCATCCCGTCCGGCCCCGCAGGCTTTCCGGAAACCGTGCCTCCGATTTACTTCAACAGCTTCTCCATCGGCGTTCCCACACTCACCACAGTGCAGCCGAACAATACCTATGCGGTGTCCGATGGATTTTCCAAGGTCGCCGGCGCCAACTCGATGAAATTCGGCGGTGAATTCCGGTACTTGCAAATCAACGAGAGGAATACCTGCGCTCCCAACGGCGACTTCACGTTCCAGGGATCAGAGACAGGAAGCGATTTCGCCGATTTCTTGCTGGGCGCTCCGACCAACTACAACCAGTGCAGCCAACAGTTTCTCGACTCGCGGACGCGCTACGGCGCTTTGTACTTTCAGGACGCCTGGAAGGTCAAACCAAACCTGACATTTAATCTCGGCGTGCGGTGGGAAGTGAGCATGCCCTGGTACGACACCCAGGGCAAGATCGAGACTATTGTTCCCGGTCTTCAATCGACGCAATTTCCGACCGCTCCCTTAGGCTGGGTAGTGCCAGGCGATCCGGGAATTCCAAGCACTCTGGCTCCGACACGCTATAACAATTTCGCTCCACGCGCCGGTGTTGCTTACTCGCCGGACTTTCACGACGGTCTTCTTGGAAAAATCTTCGGGGGCTCGGGAAAGAGCAGCATCCGAGCCGGCTTCGGCGTTTACTACACCTCCATTGAAGACTTGAATCTTTTCTACGAAGTAGGCGACGCGCCCTTCGGCCTGTATTACGTCAGCAACAATTCCCAGCAGCCGCTTTTTGATGAACCTTTCCGCGTCCGTTCCGATGGTTCCTCGGCCGGCCAGCGGTTCCCGTTTACCTTCCCGATACCGGGCGACCCGGCCAACAAAACACTGGATTACTCGAAGTTCCTTCCCATCCAGTATTCTCCCGGCTATTCGATTCATAACCGAATGCCCTACGCCGAAGACTATAACTTCACCTTCCAGCGAGAGCTGTCTAAGGCTACTGTACTGACATTGGCCTATGTCGGAACGCAAGGTCATAAGTTGATCTCGCAATATGCTGCAAATCCCGGCAATGCGGCGCTTTGCCAACACCTGAACGCGATCGGCGCAACTCCCAGTTGTGGTCCCTACGGCGAATCGCAGCTCTACACTTTGCCGGACGGCTCTACCGTGAATGGTACGCGTACGGCGCTCGGCCCTAACTTCGGGCAGAACAATACGTACACCGCCAATATCGCCAACTCCAACTTCAATTCTGCTCAGGTTTCTTTGGAGCGAAAGGCTGCTGATGTCACCTTTCTCCTGGCCTATACGTACGGAAAGGCGATCGACAACGCTTCCGGATTCAACGATTGGGTGAACTTTACAAACTATGGGATCAGCCGTGCTCTTTCGTCGTACGACGTGACACACAACTTCGTAGCCAGCTATAACTGGGCCATCCCGTTCGACAGGGCTTTCGGCAATGCACCCAAACGTCTCACTCAAGGGTGGAGCGTTACGGGAATCAGTCGATTCTCAACCGGCTTTCCCATCACTTTGAGTCAGAGTTCAGGTGACCAATCGCTTACCGGCGACGGTTCGAACGACCTCCCGGATCTGGTCGGTCAAGTACACACGCAAAATGCCCATAATCCCGGTCCTAATGGACCCAATACCTATTTCTTGCCGGACGCGTTCGCCTCTGCAACGTATGCGACGTTTGGATCCGCCAACCGGCGCTTCTTTCATGGCCCAGGGTTCTTGAACACTGATTTCGGCCTCGAAAAAGATACGCGGATCACCGAGTCGACCAGTATCCAGTTTCGAGCTGAGTTCTTCAATATTTTCAACCATACTCAGTTCAACAATCCGAGCGGCGACTTCAGCAGTGAAACTTTCGGAGTGGTTACGAGTGCCCAAGCTCCCAGAATTGGCCAGTTCAGTTTGAAATTTCTCTGGTAAGATCGTGCGTCTGCCCTTCTGACAGGGGCCGATTAGGCATGCGGCGTTCTTGGCGGAATTGTATCTCCGTATCCGTTCTGTTTGTTTCTTTCGCCAACGCGGCGGAGACGGCAGCGTCCTACCGTGCTCAGGCAATGGTTAAAGCACGTTCGCATGAATGGGACAGTGCGATCGTGCTGTACCGGAAGGCGCTTGCCTTGGAGCCAGACAGTGCCGAAGCCCACTATGATCTTGCTCTCGTCCTCAAATACAAGGGCGATACGGATTCGGCCGTTGCTGAATTCTCTAAGGCAACTCTTCTTAAGCCGGGCTGGTCACTTGGGCATTACGGACTTGGGGCGGCCTATTGCGATCGCGGCGATTCGGTTCAAGGCAAAGTGGAACTTCGCAAAGCGATAGAACTCGATTCCGTCAAACTTTGCCGCCCGGCTTTACCTGGGAGACTTGCTGCTCTCTTCAAAGGCTTTCCCAGATGCCATCGAGCAATTCCGAGCAGTGTGCGATGGACGCCCAGCCGATCCGCGCGCTCATGCCCAACTGGGTCTTGCTCTTCTCGAGAGCGGTGATGCCCGAAGAGCGATTTCGGAATTTCAGCGCGCTCTTACGCTGCATCCTTCGGACTTCGAGACCCGTTATCACTTAGGCGTGGCCTTCGGTCAGGAGGGTGACCTGACAAATGCGCTCGCACAATTTCGGCAAGCTGTGGCAGTAAACCCGAACTTCGGACCAGCGCGCGAAAGCCTGGGGATCGCGCTGCGGCGTCAAGGAAATCACGCTGCGGCCTTGCACGAATTTCGCGAAGCCGTTCGGCTGATGCCACAGGATCCGGTCGCGCTCTGCGATCTTGGCCTCGCCTTGAAACAGGCGGGCGATTTGAAGGAGGCGATCAGCACTCTACAGCGTGCAGTTGCAATCAAGCCTGATTTCGAGCGGGCGCAATACGCATTGGGGATTGCACTGCGTCAAAATGGCGAACCTGGTGCGGCGAACTCGGCCATGAGCAACATTCGCGAGCTCCATGAAACTCGTACGCAGAACGCGCAGAGCAAAAAACTCATTCTGGACGGGATTGCTCGCCTGAAGGCGGATCAGCCGCAAGAGGCAAAGACCCGTTTTGAGGAAGCGACGCAGATTTCGCCCGATCTGCCGGACGCATTTTACTATCTCGGGCAAGCGGAGCAAAAGCTCGGGGACACCGATCAAGCCATAGAAGCCTTTTCCCACGCGCTTACACTTCAGCCCGATCACGCCGCCGCGCACATGGCTCTCGGGCTGGTTTATGCTCGCATGCATCAACCTGACAATGCGCGTAAGCAGCTACAGCAAGCCATTCTGAGCGATCCTGATTTGGCGGATCCTCATTACAATCTAGCGATCTTGCTTGCCTCCGAAGGCCAAACGGAGCAAGCCATGTCGCAGCTCTCGATTGCGATTTCCCTCGATCCGAAGAACCTCGAAGCCCGCATGCTGTTTGCGAATCTTCTGACAGACACAAATCAGAACGAACGGGCCTTGCAGGCCTATGACGACATCCTTCACCGCGCTTCTGATTTCGCCGAAGCGTACAACAATCGAGGCTTAGTCTTTTTGAAAATGGGCGACGTCTCGCGTGCGGTGGGAGATTTCAATCAAGCGATCCGCTACAAGCCCGGGTACGCAGCTGCTCATTACAATCTGGGGCTCGGTTTGAGCAAAGCAGGCAATACCGACAGAGCTAAAAGCGAGTTCGAAACGGCCCGGAAACTTGATCCTTCGCTCGAGCCGTGACGTGTCGAGACTAACGATGGCCAGCCACCCTGCGGCATTTCGCATTGAGCGCACGATCAATCCGAGGTCCGAACAGATCGAACGTATTCGCGAAGGGCTCACGCGCTTCAATCGCTCGCAGATCCCTGATAGGGGATTCGTGCCTCTCGCCTTTATGCTGTTTGACGAAAAGGATGAATACTGCGGCGGCCTTACCGGGCATATCGCTTACGAGTGGCTTTTTGTCGATATTCTCTGGGTTGCCGACCACATTCGTTCTCGCGGTCAGGGCAGCCAACTTATGCTCGCTGCGGAAGAAGAAGCGCGTGCGAGGGGCTGCCGTCATGCATGGTTAGACACGTTTAGCTTTCAGGCCCTTTCTTTTTACGAGAAGCTCGGATATACGGTGTTCGGCAAGCTCGACGACTTCCCAGCCGGGCACTCCCGTTACTTTCTTCGCAAAGACCTATAAAGTGGCATTTGGCGGAAGCCTAATCGTGAGCTTAAGAAGGAAGCAGAGCGCATCCGGAGGAACACGCCACTTCTCCTGTGCACGTGCCGATTCCAATACCCACATAACCCTCACGGCGACAGTAACCTTTGATGATCACTTCATCGCCGTCCTGAAGAAACAGTCGCTCTTCACCTGAGGCCAGCCGGGTCGGTTCCCTTCCGCTCCAGGTCAGCTCCAGAAGACACCCACGGTTTGCCTTTTCTGGACCAGAGACAGTTCCGGTCGCAATCAAGTCTCCCGGCCTGAGGGGGCAGCCGTTTGAAGTATGGTGAGCCACCATCTGAGCTAAAGTCCAATACAAGTCCTGCGACGAACCACGGCTGAGCAGAGCCGGCTGCGAAGTGCGAGAAGTTCTCAGATAGACCTCTAGGGTAATATCTAAGCCGAGTGCGGAGTCAGACCGCAAGTACGGCAGCACCGAAATGTCGTGGACCCGGGCGGTATTGCGGAAAGGTGCAAGGGCCTCGATGGTCACCATCCATGGCGAAAGAGATGTAGCAAAATTCTTTCCCAGGAACGGGCCAAGGGGTTGATATTCCCATCGTTGAATGTCGCGCGCCGACCAGTCGTTCACCAGGCACACGCCTCCCACGTGCTCCTCGGCTTGGTCGATTGGTATCGGTTCCCCCCTCCCGTTGCCTGGTCCGAGGAGGAATCCCAGCTCTACTTCGTAATCGAGTTCATTTGTCGGACCGAAGCGGTTTTCGGCCAATTGCCCGTTCGGTCGATAGATTACGGTCCCGCTTACCACGAGTGATGACGCACGGCCATGATAGGCAATGGGAAGATGCTTGTAGTTGGGCAGAAGCGGCTGGTCAGGCCGGAAGAGCCGGCCTACGTTTGTCGCGTGTTCCAGAGAGGCGTAGAAATCGGTGTAATCCCCAATCTGCGCGGGCATCAACATCCGGCTGCCTTCCTGCGGAATAAGTTCGCGGCGTGGCGATCCGGCGGCCAGAACTTTACTGAGAATGCGGCGCAAATCGCGTCGTTGTGTCGCGCTCAGTGCTAAATAGCCGTTCAGATTCTCGCCATCGATCCAATCACGAATGTCCAATATTTCATTGCCGATAGCGACTCCGAGACGTACGCGCGCTTCCCCGGGGCGGCGGAACGCGCCGAGCGGCAGGTTCTGGATGGGGAATTCACAATCGGGTAGATTGGCCGATGCAAGCCAGCTTTCAAGCGCTGGATCGTGCGTTTCGTCAATCATCGCGTTCGCTTGGGACTATGTATCGAGCCAGGAAAGAAAGTAATCCGGGTCTTCGAGCTCAAGGGCGGCTTCGCTGACGTTCAAGCCACGAAACGTGTCGACCATCACCGCCAGCTCATCTGTCTGTTTCTGACCGAGAGAAGCTTCCGTTCGCCCGGGTTGCGGGCCGTGGGCCAGTCCGTCGGGATGAAGCGTGATGGAGCCATATTCAATACCTTTGCGGCTCATGAATTCGGAGTTGGCGTAATAGAGGACCTCATCCGACATCACATTCGAATGGGCGTAGGGAGCGGGTACAGCCTCTGGATCGAAATCGAACGGCCTGGGACAAAAGGAGCAGACCACAAACCCATCGCCTTCAAATGTCTGATGGGTGGGCGGCGGCAAATGAAACCGGCCGACCCGCGGCTCAAAATTGTGGATGTTCAAAGCCCAGGGGTAGTAGTACCCGTCCCAGCCGACGACGTCGAACGGATGATAGGCGAGAATCATCTCCGTCAAACTGTCAGCCTTTTTGACTAACAGCCGGAAGTCGCCCTTTTCGTCACGCGTCTCGAGGTCCGATGGTGTCCGGATGTCCCTTTCTGAATAGGGGCTCGATTCCATCAGCTGTCCGAACTCATTGCGATAGCGCCTTGGCGTACGCACGTAACCCGCACTTTCAATAATAAGCAGCGTGCAGTTATCGACGCCAAAGCGGTAGCGGTGAAGGATGCTGCGTGGTACCACCAGATAGTCGCCTGGGGTGAAAGCGATGTTACCGAAGGCGGATTCAACGACTCCCTCACCCTGACTCACATAGACAATCTCATCTCCTTGAGCATTGCGATAGAAAGACGACTGCGCCGCATCCGGATGGACTATCGAAATGGACACATCGTTGTTAAACAGAATGGGTACGCGGTCCACGATCGCATCCCCTTTCTGAACCAGTTTGCTCGTGCGAAAGTGCCTGTGGCGCAGCGGCTCAGGCTTCGCAGCCTGCCGGGCGAGCGCCTTGATCGTGCGAACAGCCCGCACCGCCGTCGGTCTACGCACGTGATAGAGAAGGGAAGACGGCCCTACAAACCCCATGTTGCCCATGAGTTCTTCCGCATACAACTCGCCCGATGGCTGACGATAGACCTTATGCCTTTTGGACGGCAGTTCTCCGAGACGATGATAGATGGGCACGTTTTCTCCTCTCCGATTTAGTGCTCTTGCCGGTTACTGTTCCACCGTTTTCGTTCACGTGACCGGTGGCGCTCCAGATATCTTGTCCAAGAGCAGTCAGTTGACCGTGGCTGATGTCGGCCACGACTGCACGACGGGCCGCCGCCGGGTTCCGCTCCCGAATAGCGCTCAGAACCGGTTTCAAAAGCATTTCTATGTCGCGTGGCACTTCGAGCGAGCCGCTTGCCGCGAGGTACACCAGTCGCGTCGAACGCTCGAGCAGCCCTCTTAGCAGGTTCTCGAGTTCCCGGTTCTTTGTCATCTGGGCAATCTGGAGGTGAAATTTCTGATTGGCTTCGATGAACGAATCGAGGCCATTGGGTCTTTTGGCCGCCCGCAAAGCCTCGCGATAATGCTTCTCGAGAATTGCCAAGTCGTCTTCGCTCGCTCGATGAACGGCGAGTTCCGCCGCAATGCCTTCGAGGAGTACGCGCGCCTCAAGCAAATCGCGCACACCCCGAAAACTGGGTTCGGCTACAAAAAAGCCACGGCGCGGCACGACCTCCAACAGCTGTTCGTTATGCAGACGGTTACACGCCTCGCGAAAAGGCGTGCGGCCGATGGCGTGCTCTGAAAGTATCCGGGCCTCATTCAGAAATGAACCTTCCGGGAACTCGCCTCGCAGGATACCTCTCTTCAAGAGACGGTATGCGCGTTCGGCCAGGGTACCTTCCTGCTTGGCTCTATCGGTGTGCGGCATGGATTGATTGATGTCGGCTATAATATACTACAGATATATTCTAAATCTACGAGAAAACCGTGGTTTAGCGGCCTCGTAGAGAGGCCCAGAATATGATTCCCCCCGCTGAACAATCACTACCCTTAGCTGGTCCGCGAGAAGACTTCCTGCCCATTCACGGCACCGATCACATCGAATTCTATGTGGGAAACGCCAAGCAGGCTGCCTATTTCTATCGATCCGCCATGGGTTTCGAGCTAAAGGCTTATAGAGGGCCTGAAACTGGCACTCGTGACCGGGTCTCTTACGTGCTCGAGCAGGGAAAGATTCGCTTTGTGCTGACCACTCCCTTGAGCGGCGCGGGAGAAATTGGCGCTCACATTCTGCGTCATGGCGACGGGGTCAAATCAGTGGCCCTTCGGGTGGACGATGCGGCTTCTGCCTGGCAGGAGACCGTTAGCCGGGGAGCGCAATCGGTTAACGGGCCCTTTGAATTGCAGGATGAGAATGGGTCGGCGCGTCTCTCCGCCATCGCGATTTACGGCGATACTATTCACACGTTCGTGGAACGGGACGCCTATCGGGGCGTCTTCCTGCCTGGCTTCGTTCCCATAACGGCGGAAGACAAGATCGCTCGCCTCACGGGTCTGACTCACATTGACCACGCCGTCGGTAATGTCGGCTGGGGTCAAATGAACAGGTGGGTTTCGTTTTACGAAAATGTGATGGGGTTCAGGATGTTCAAGCACTTTGACGATGCCGATATCTCAACGGAGTATTCGGCTTTGATGTCTAAAGTGATGGCGAGCGGCAATGAGCGAATCCGCTTTCCGATTAACGAGCCCGCGGAAGGAAGAAAGAAGTCGCAGATCGAGGAATATCTGGAGTTTTATGATGGGCCGGGTATCCAGCACATTGCGATGGCAACGGACAACATCATCCGGACAGTCACTCAGTTAACCGGGCAGGGTATCGAGTTTCTGAGCATTCCCACTACTTACTACGAAGATCTCACAAAGAGAGTAGGGAGAATCGACGAGCCGCTTGAAGACCTGGCACGGTTGGGCATCCTGGTTGATCGCGACGACGAGGGCTACATGCTGCAGATCTTCACCAAGCCCGTAGAGGATCGTCCGACCCTGTTTTACGAGATTATCCAGCGCAAGGGTAGCCGCAGCTTCGGTAAGGGAAACTTCAAAGCTTTGTTTGAAGCGATTGAGAGAGAGCAGGAGCGCCGCGGCAATTTATAGAATGTCCAGGAAGAAATGCCGGGAGGAATCGGCGCGCAGGCTACTGCACTTTCAGGTAGCGTGCGAAGTTTTCCTGCGCATGCCCAATGGCCCGTGCGAGGCTCAGCTTGGCAAGGTTGTGTGCGAAGACACTGGTGATGTAATCGAGATCGGCCGATGCGACGCCTTCTTCCGACTGCACAACCTCGAGCGAATCCGTGACGCCCGCCTCAAAGCGCTGGCGTGTCAGGTCGAGCGTCTCGCGAGCTACCTTCTGGTTTTGGAGCGACACTTCGGTTTGGCTCGAAGCGGCCTGAAGATCAAGAAAGGCGTTGCGTACGTCACTCTCGACGCGGCCGCGAGCGTCTTCTAATTCGGCGCGCCGCTGATTGAGGGCGGCCTCGGCTTGATCGATGTCGCCTTCTGTTCGGCCGCCGAGCCAAACTGGAACGCGAAGAGTACCGACCACTGTAAAAGTGCCGTGCGATTGCGCGGGATTCGTTCCAATCGCACCATAGTCCGCTGCAAGATCCAGCGAAGGTAGACGCTCTGCGCGTGCGGCTGCGCGCGCCTTCTGGGCAGCGCGGACCTGGGCCGCGGCCGCTTTGAGATCATCGCGGCTAGCCAGCGCCTCCCGGACCGCCTCATCCTCCGTCAACGGGGGAGCAGCCGAGAAGGGAACAGTATCGGTAATGTCGTAATGATTGTTGGCCGGCAAACCGGTGAGTCTCGCCAGATTAATTTTTTGTTTCGCGAGATCATTCTCAAGTGTGCTGAGGCGCTGACGCTGGGTTTCCTGCTGAACCAGTGCGCGGTTGACGTCGATCTGAGCGGAAACTCCTACCTTGCGCCGTTCGAGCGTCTGGTTGTAAAGCGCAGTAGCGGTATCGAGTTGGGCGCGCGCCGAATCGACGCGAGCCTTGGCAGCGATGGTCTGAAGATAGGCGCCACCGACAGCTAGAACGACCAGATCACGGGCATCGTCCGCGGTGTGTTGGTTCGCCTGACTGACCTCCTTTGCTGACCGGTAATTGTTGAGTGCCGTCATATCAGCAACTGTCTGAGTAAGCGTGCCGCGCAGATCAAAGTAATTGAAAGGCCCGACAACCGACGGAATGCTGAACCCAGCAATGGGCGAATCGATTCGAACACCGAGCGCTCTGAGGTTTGTCTGCTGCACGTCTTCCTTCAGCGCAGCGCTGATGTTCGGCAGCAGTGAGCTGCGGGCCACACGCTGTTGACCACGCGCCTGCCGGACCGCCTGATTCAGCCCAACCGTTCCCAAGTTATACTCGAGGCCGCGTTCGATCGCGTCATGAAGCGACAGCTTCCCGTCGAATTGCGTCTTGCTGAGAGCACTGCCTGAGTAGGGACCTTGGGTCTGGATGTTCGTGTTCAGAGTATTGACGCTCGTCGTCGTGCCCGGGATCGGTGTTTGGGTAGCGGTGACAGACCCGCTTTGCCCGGTACGTCCTGAGAGCGGCAATTGAATCGGCTGATTTTTCAGACCGGTCTGGCCAGGCGTTCCGCCGATTTGGGCGTGGAGTTCCGCTGTGAGCGCGAGCGTGGTGAGAAGGAGGTTGAAAAGAGTTTTCATTTAAGTACTTATCCGAGCTGTTTGCGAAAGCGCCAGACGCTAAACGCGAGCAGAGTGAACGTGAACACGGCCAGAGCCAGCAGGTTCGGCCAGAGCTCCTCAAAGCCTGCTCCTTTCAAAAGAGTCGCGCGGGTAATAATGCCGAAGTGTCGAATGGGATTCAGCAACGTAAAGGGCTGCATCCAGTGCGGCATCGCCTCGACCGGTGTGAGAGCGCCGGAAAGTGAAGCGAGCGGCGGGTTCACGAAGAAGCTCATGAGCTGCGCCTGCTGAGCGGTTCTAGTGAAAGTTGCTATAAACGTGCCGATTCCGATGCCGCAAAGAAGGCAGAGGGAAGCGCCGCCAAAAACCAGCAACAGATTCCCTTTGAACGGTGTGTTGAATGCAAATTTGAGAATGCATACGGCCAGCAGGACCATGCCCAGGAGAAGCGTAAAAATGGGCGTGATCTTAGCAATCACGATTTCGGCGGTGCCGGCCGGAGTCATCAGGAGTTGTTCTACCGTGCCGGCCTCGCGTTCCTTGATCATCGCGGTGGACGAGACAAGAGAGCCGTTGAGGATCAGCAGAACACCGAATGTGCCGGTGACGATAAACCAGGAACTGACCAAGCCCGGATTAAAGAGAAAAGCCGGGATCAGGTTGACCCCGCCGCGTCGTGCCGGATCGCTGGCCGCAATGCTAGAAAATTTCGCGTGTACAATCCGCTCGCTCAGCAAGCCCTGGTTGTAGATCTGCAGAATCCCCTCCGCGTAGCCTTGTCCAATCGCCGCCGTATTCGCATTCACGGCATTGAGGAAGATCTGCACCGTCGTTTGGCGTCCTCGTTTCAGGTCGCGAGCATAATCATAAGGAATCACCAGTCCGGCGTCGAGATCGCCACGCGAGATGGAATGGCCAAGCTCGTTTACAGAGAGGAACGTGTTAGCGAGCCGAAAGCTCTTGCTTTCGGTCATCTTCGCGATGAGTTCGCGGCTTTCAGGTGTCCGGCTGTCGTCAACGATACCCATCCGCAGATTGGAAACAGTGGCGTCCAGAGCAAACCCGAAAAGCAAAAGCTGCAAAGTGGGAGGGACGACAAGCGAGATTGCCAGGCGCCGATCGCGGCGAATCTGATTCAGCTCCTTTCTGATGAGCGCGCCGACATGGGTCCAAAAACGAGGCAGAGTAATATTGCGCATCAGGTCTAAGCTTTCAATTGCATCCGTCGCATGCTCCTCCATGCGAGTAGATAAAAAACAGCACCGCAAACAGCGATAAAGAGGACGCGCGACCACATCGCACTCCATCCGCCGCCCTGCAGAAGAGCATCGCGTACGACCTCAATGTAGTAGCGTCCCCACACGATGCTTGAAATCCAGCGAAGTCCGGCGGGGATGTTCTGAACCGGAAAAATCAGCCCGGATAACAGGAAGACGAGAAGAAAACCGCCAAGCGCAACGGCCTGAATGGAAGCAGCCTGGTTTGGAATTGCATGGCCGATGAGCGTGCCGAATGCAGAAACACAGAAAGCGTAAAGTATGGTTGCAACGATGAACGGAGTGGGGTCTCCGGCGAGGCTCAAGCCAAAGTAGGTAAACAGCGCAATCAGCGAGAGGAACCATTCCCCCATGGCGATGATCATGAAGGCGAATATTTTGCCCAAAAGGAACTCGTGTGCAGAGATATTCGAGACATACACCTGCAGAATAGTTTTCTGTTCGCCTTCCTTGGCCATGGCGAGAGCCGCAAGGAGCGGTGGAAACATCGAGATGCCAAGGACGAAGATTCCAGGTCCGTAAAATTTCTTGGACACGCGGCCGGGATTAAACCAGAGCCGGATTTCAGCGCGCACAGGATCCGGACTTCTGGACCCGGTGTTCTGCAAGCTATAGGCGCGGGCAATTTGTCCGGCATACCCTTGAATGAGCTTGGCTGTATTTGCGTCTGTCGCATCCACCAGCAGCTGAACATTCGCCTTCATGCCCCGGCTTATGTCGCGCCCAAAGTGTCGCGGGATAATGAGCGCGGCGCGGGCGGTGTTAGACGAAAACACATCTTGCGGCTGCCGATCGACGGGCCAGGCGACCACGTGGAAGGTGACGGAGGCACGGAATGCGTCGATAAATTCTCGAGAGGCGGGAGAGCTGTCGAGATCCTGCACAATTACCGGAAGATTACTCACCGTCAGCGAGATCGCCGTTCCGAGCAGAAAGAGCAAGATTAAGGGCAGGACGAGAGCGAGCGTCAGGGCCAGACGGTCGCGCAGAATCTGAGTTAGTTCTTTTCGGGTTTGCGCGTAAATTCGCTTCACGGCTTAGTCCTCGACGGCGACCTTCCCCATCTGGCGGGCTTTCTCGACAACGACGATGAACACGTCCTCGAGCGAATATTCTTCCTCGTGGACATCACGCACGCTAATGCCGTTCGCCTGCAGCTTTTCAATGGTGGCCTGTTTACCGCGCTCCATGTCATCGTCTGTAATGACGTGGAGCCGGTCTCCAAACAGCGACACGCGCCACCGTTCACCCTTCTCTTTGAGCACGTCCGCCGCACGTTGGGGCTGGTCGACAGCAAACTCGAGGAGATGTCCTCCCTGGTCAGCCTTCACGCTGCTGGGCGTTCCTTCAGCGACCAGTTCACCGGCGACCATAAATCCCAGGCGATTGCACTGCTCGGCCTCCTCGAGATAATGCGTGGTTACGAGGATGGCAGTGCCGGCATCTGCAAGCCGGTTGATCATCTGCCAGAAGGCGCGGCGCGCAAGCGGATCGACCCCGGAGGTGGGCTCGTCTAAGAACAGCACGCTCGGCTCGTGCATGATGGCGGAGCCAAAGGCTACGCGTTGTTTCCAGCCGCCGGGCAAGCTGCCGGTGAGCTGATTCTCTTTTCCTTCGAGGCCCGAAAAGGCGAGCACCCAGGCTTTCTTTTCCCGGCGTTCGTGTTCCGGAACGCCATAGACACCAGCAAAAAAGTCGAGGTTCTCGCCGATGGTTAGGTCGTCGTAAAGCGAAAACTTCTGCGACATGTAGCCAACACGGCGGCGCACGTCGGGCGATCGCACATTTCCACTCTCTCCGGCAAGCGTTATACGGCCGCTTGTCGGTTCGAGAAGACTGCAAAGCATCTTGATGGTGGTTGTCTTTCCCGCTCCGTTAGCGCCCAGCAAACCGTAGATTTCGCCATAGTTCACCCGGACGTTAATGTTGTTGACAGCTACGAAGGAACCGAAGCGCTTGGTGAGCTTGTCCGCCTCGATAGCGCCATGATGAAGCAGATCGCGATGCGGATGTCTGCCGGGGAATGGCGGCACCTTCGATTCCTGCCCAATGGCGCGTAGCGTCGCGACGAAGATATTCTCGAGGGTGGGTTCGCTCGCGCGAATGTCCTTCACCGCGATATCCGCTGATCTTAAACGCTGTTCGACGGCATCGCGGCCACGGCCTTCGTCAGGGGTCATAACGTCGAGCCGGTCACCAAATCGCTGCACGTCCGTGATCTCGCTGTCGGGGCCGACCTCTTTCCTCAGAACTTCTTCCGACTTTCCGAGATTCGCGGCGCGAACTTCGAGCCGTGTTGCATGCAGCTGAGCCTTAAGTTCGGCGGGTGTGCCCAATTCGCGAATTTCGCCCAAATGCATCAGGGCAACGCGATGACACCGCTCCGCTTCGTCGAGATAAGGAGTTGCGAAAAGGATCGTCAGCCCGCCGGCAGAGAGGTGAGCCAGCGTGTCCCAGAATTCGCGGCGCGATACAGGGTCAACACCCGTGGTCGGTTCATCGAGCAGCAGAGCACGTGGCTGAGCGACCAAGGCGCAGGCGAGTGCAAGCTTTTGCTTCATGCCGCCGCTGAGCCTTCCCGCCAGACGATCGGTGAAACGATCCATATCGAACATGGAAAGATAGCGCTGGCCGCGGCTCTTAATCTCTTTCGCAGGAACGCGGCGCAGGTCGCCGATGTACCGAATGTTCTCGGCTGCCGTAAGGTCGGGGTAGAGACTGAACGTTTGTGTCAGATAACCGGTTTGCGAACGCATTTTGCGGGCCGGCTCGCCGAACACTTCAACGGTGCCGGCAGTGGGTTCCATAACACCGCCCAGAATCTGGAACGTCGAAGTCTTGCCAGCGCCGTCCGGACCGATCAGCCCAAAGATTTCTCCGTCCTTAATTTCCAGATCGATGCCGCGAATTGCCTCAATCCGTCCGTAGTGCTTCCGTAACCCACGAACGGATATTGCGAACTGGCCGCCGTCTGTGCGTTCCGTGTTTGGAGCGGTTCGCGCGGCAGCGGAGGCGATCATTGGTGAGGCCGCCATTCCGTCCACCTATCGCCCGATACAAGAATTTCGCCATCCGCAGGCATGCCCGGCTTGGCGTATCCGACGGCGTTTTTGAGCTGGAGCTTCACGCCGATCACCTGCTTGACTCGATCGTCCCGAAAATAGGTGTTCTCTGGCGTGAAAGTGGCCTGGGGATCGACTCGGGAAACATAGGCATCAAGTGGTTTAGAAGGATTCGAATCAAGATAAACCCGCGCGGGCTGACTCACGCGTACCTTGCCGATCTGCCCTTCCGGTATGAATCCGCGTAAATAGACTCTGGTCAAGTCGAGCATCGTTACGACGGCGGTTCCGGCCTGCACGACTTCTCCGGGCTCAGCCGAGCGAGTGACAACTGTTCCGTCAAACGGCGCTCGGACCGTAAGGTCCTGCCGGTCCGCCTGAGCTTCGGCGAGCTGAGCGCGGGCGCGCAGAGCGTCGGCGGCGGCGTTGGCGATTTGGCTTTCCTGCTGAATGATCTGCTTCTGGATAGCTGCCGATACTGCGGTTCGAATGCCCGGGTTCGCGAGGCTGGACTTGGCCACATTCAACGATCCGCTTGCGGCATCCAACCTGCGTCGCGCCGCGTCCACGGCGGCCTGCTGAGTATCGGCAGTACTTGCGGCCTGGCGGCCTTGCCGTTCGGAAACGGCGCCCGATTTTGCGAGCCGCGTATAAGCGTCCCGGTCAAAGACAGCAATTTGGAGCGTGGCTTGTCGCTGCGCGAGCTCCGCTTCGGCGGCTGCGACTTCCGCCTCGGCCTGATGGACGCGGCCAGCCGAGTCGGTCATAGCCTGAGTAGTTTCGATTTGAGCCTGCTGCAACTGATCCCGTAAAACAGGCGTCTGTGCTTGTGCGGAACGGAGTTGCGCTTCGGCCTGCAGAACGGCCGCCTGCGCCTGCCGCTCGCGTGCATGTGCCTGCCGGTCATCGAGCGTTGCAATGATCTCGCCTGCCTTCACCAGGTCACCCTCGCGAAAACGAATTTCCTGGATAAGGCCTGTCGTTTTCGGTGCGATAGCGGAATCGTCGCCCTCTATGCGGCCGCTCACGACTACGAGGTTGTCCGGCACTTTGGGTCTTGCGAACACTAGCCGCCAGAGCCCGAATATGGCGATCGCCACAACGGCGGCGACGATCGCAGACAACAGCCGCCGAGGCTTCTTTGCGCGATCCGGCGCTTGCTCCGTATCCGCCGGAGCCTTGGTAACGAGCGGAGGGCTAGTGGTTTGGTTCGCGTGTTGAGTTTCAGGAGTCGATGGAGCTGCCATGCTTTTTCTTTCCTCTTACTTGCTCTCTACCTCCGCTGTTCCTTTTCCTTGCCAGAGCGCGCAATGAATGCAAGCTGAAATCAGCAATGTGGTTAGCAACCTGCTCAAAACGATCAGGGGTCATCTTCAGATCAGGCCACAGAATCGAAATCACCGGCCGCGCATGTGCGTAATGCACGATTTGTCCGATCACGCTGTGTGTGCATAAGCGAGTGACGTCATCGTCCGGGTTGCAACCGAGGATGTGACCTACAAGTTGGCGAAGCTTATCGTAGTTAGGCCGGATCACTTCTTCAATTACTTGCGGGAGTGCCGAAGACGGCTGAGCTAGTTCGTGGACCATGATGCGCGTCCGGAGGCTCTGTTCGCCTTTGCCGAATATTCGCCGCAGTACCGCCGCTATGAATATACGAAGCGCCTGCTCCGGCGTCCCTGAGTGCGTTAAGGCCTCTTGCAGCGAATCGGTCTGAACAACCGTCAGCGTGTCACGCAGCACTTCCAGATAAAGCCCGACTTTATCGCCGAAGTGGTAGTTGACTGCAGCGACATTCGCGTTGGCGCGAGCGCAGATTTCGCGAACCGTCGCTGCCCGGAATCCGTATTCGGCGAACACGTTTCCCGCCGCGTCGAGGAGCTTTGCGCGCGTGGGGTCATCATATTTCGTGTCGACGCCAGTCCGGCTCGCCATCAAACAACAGATTAAAACACCTGTTTGATTTTTGCAAGCCTCTTTCGCGATTTGCTACTTTCGGGTTGAGGGCTTCGTCTTCGGATGGGCTCCTGAATCTCCTCCAAGGAAGACCTAACCGATGCTCATTAGCTCCGGACCTCGCGCGTTCCTCGTGATCGCGTCTTTATTCGGGACGGCCACCGTATGGAGCGCTGCTCCCCCGGACGATTCCAACATGACGAACGTTGTGACCGGTGATGCCGCTTTCCACGGCTTCGATGGCCAGAAGCCAGGTTTGGTCCGCAAAATTACGGTCGCGGATCTGCCGAAACCCTATGCCACGGAAGGCGTCTCAAATAGCCCTCACGTTGTCGCGCGTCCGGCGGACGCGTGGCCTCAAGCCCCGACCGGATTTAAGGTCGAATTGTATGCGGATCACCTCAAAGGTCCGCGAGAAATCCGCCGGGCGCCGAACGGAGACATGTTCGTTGCGGAAACGGATGGCGGAACCATCGAGATCTATCGCGGCATCACCCACGATGGGAAACCTGAGCAGAAATCTGTCTTTGCAACCGGTTTGCATGCACCTTTCGGCATCGCATTTTTTCCCGTCGGTAGCGATCCTCAGTGGATCTATATCGGGAACACAGATTCGGTCGTGCGGTTTCCATATCACAACGGTGATCTCAAAGCGACGGGTGACAAGCAGGTTATCATTCCGAAGCTGCCGACGGGAGGCCACTCGACACGCGATCTCGCCTTTTCTCCCGACAGTACAAAGATGTTCGTGGCTGTGGGTTCACGCTCGAATGTTGATGATCCGGACGAAAAGCCGGCTGAATTACACCGCGCGAACATCCTTCAGTACACGCCTGACGGCAAGTTCGTGAAGGTGTATGCGGGCGGCATTCGCAATCCCGTGGGGATTGCGATTAATCCCGAAACGCAGCAGCTCTGGTGCTCAGTGAACGAACGCGACATGCTGGGCGACAACCTTGTACCGGATTACATTACGTCCGTAAAGGAGGACGGCTTCTATGGCTGGCCCTGGTACTACATGGGCAATCATCACGACCCGCGCCTGCCGGGGAAACACCCGGAGCTTTCGGACAAAGTCACAGTGCCGGATGTTCTCCTGCAACCTCATAACGCCTCGCTCGAGATGACTTTTTACGATGGCAAGCAGTTTCCGAAGGAGTACGCGGGCGATATCTTCGCCGGTGAACACGGCTCGTGGAACAAAGCCAATCGCGCCGGTTATGAAGTGATCCGGGTGCCGCTTAAAGATGGGCACGCCACTGGCGAATATGAGGATTTTGTCACGGGCTTTGTCACGGCTGATGGTAAGGTTTGGGGCCGTCCAGTGGGAGTAGCTGTGGCACCTGACGGTTCCTTACTTGTGACCGATGATGGATCTAAGTCGATCTGGCGCGTGAGCTATACCGGGCACAGCCAGACCGCATCGAATGCCCGTTGACGCAGTACCCGGACCGCCACGCGCGGAGTCGCTGAATGAACTTCGGCAAACAATTGGGGCTTTAGGTCTCTTTATTATTCTTTGTGGGTTCACGCTTTCGGTCTGGGACGGTGGAGAGATTGCACCGCGTATTCTCACAGGAGTCACATTTCTGTTGACCGCGGCGTTTTTCCTGTTTCCGGTGCGCTGGCATATTGATTTTCCGCTCCCAAGTATTTGCCTCCTTTTGATGACCGGGTACGGGATCCTGCAAACGCTATTCTTTCCGCAAAAGATTCTGTTCTTCGGATGGAGCGGTGTCCTGTTCTGGTTTGTCGCCACCTGTATAACCCTAATCGCGACACAGATCTTTCGCTTTCCGAAGGAGGCCAGCCGCTTTCGTTTGTACTTCGTCGTGTTTGGCACGGCCGTATGCGTACTCGATCTCTTGCAGCAGGCGACGCAGACTACCAAATACTTCTGGCTGATTCCGAGCCGCTATTCTTCCATCTCCGGGCCGTTCGCTTACTGGAACAACTTTGCCGAGTTTGTCGAGCTGCTGCTGCCGGTTACTTTATGGCGAGGACTCTTCGGCCGAAAGCCCCGCGTAGCTTACATACTGTGTGCGGCGATCCAGATCGGCGCGGTAGTTGCTTCAGGTTCGCGAGCGGGCACGGGGCTCGTGGTTGTAGAGCTGCTTGTCATGATTGGGCTCGCTTACGCGCGAAATCGTAATAAAGCTTTTGTGGTCGGAGCCGCGTTGGCAATCGGCCTGAGTGTCTTCTTTATATATGCGGCTGGATTTGAAACATTGATTACCAAACTCCAGCAAAGCGATTTATTGGCAGTCCGTCGCAACATTGATAAATCCTCTTTTGCCATGATTCGAAGCCGCCCGCTTACCGGCTGGGGCCTGGAGACCTATGTTCCGGTCTATCGCATGTTCGCGCGATACGATGACGGCACGTACGTGAACCGTGCGCATAACGACTGGCTGGAATGGGCGGCTGAGGGAGGAATATTTTTTGCGGGCGCAATGATAGTGGTCGTAGGCTGGAGCATCCGGCCCGCGATCCGTTCGAGCTGGGGTATCGGATTGATTGCGGTCTGTATTCATGCCCTCGTGGATTATCCCTTTGCGCGTCTCGGCGTGTGTGGCTGGTATTTTTGCCTTCTCGGAATGCTCTCCGCGTCAGAGTTGAATGACAAGCCCGAGCGGCTCGGAAATCGCGAAGCTGTCAACGCCTCGCTTGGTTTGCGGCGCGCTACCCGCTTGCTATGAAGGGTGCGCTCATCTTCGCTTCCATTTTGCTCTGCCTGGTTGCTTTCGAAGGGCAGGGTGGTTCCCATGGTTGGGCGGTTGCGCCGGCGCTGAATACGCCCCGCGAATTGAATCAGTCTCCGCCGAATCCGAATCTCAAATCGATTCGCATCATGACCTGGAATATAGACCATGGATCGCGGCTGAATGACATCGCCGCGGCCATGGCGATTCATCCGGCGGATCTGTGCCTCTTACAGGAAGTCGATTGGAACACCGAACGCAGCGCGCAGCAGGACGTGGCAGCGAATCTGGCGCGGCGGCTCGCACTTAACGGCTTCTACGCCATCGAGTTTGAAGAGCTCAGCCAGGAGCATGGCCGGCCTGCATTCATCGGGCAAGCAACATTGACTCGTCTCCCGATATTGCATTCGCGAGTTCTCCGCTTTGAGCGCCAGTCAGGGTTTTGGCAGCCTCGAAGCTGGATTCCTTCCGATATGCCCCTCATGCAGCGCCGCCTGGGAAACCGCATCGCGCTGGTTACGGAAATCCAATTCGCCGGGCAGTTAGTGGTCGTTTATAACGCTCATCTCGAGAGCCGCAGCGCCGGTTCTATTCAGCGCGAACAGCTGGACGAAATCGTGGAAGACACAAAGCGGTATCCTGCAACAACAACCGTCATCCTCGGCGGTGATCTTAACACGAAATACTTACCGTCGTTTTTTCTTCGCAGACTTGAATCTCAGGGTTTTCGCAGTGCTCTGGGCGAGCATATCGAGAGAACGCATAAGATTGCGATGTCTCTAGACTGGATTTTTGCCAAGGGTCCGTTGTCCGTTCAGGCGGGTGTCGTGCGCCGTGACATCACGGCTTCCGATCACTATCCTGTGTATGCCGTGATGAGGGAGGCGAATTAACGATCTCGTCATTTCGCGGGCGTGATCTCAATTCCGTTTATTGCTGCGCCCACGTATCCAGCGCTGGGCTCTCCGGAGAAAACGATACGGAGCTCATTACCGGTAACGGCGACCTCGAACGTCTGGTCATAGGCCTTTTGAATTCCGCCCGCAGCAGCAGTCGGATCAAACCCAGACACGACATCTTTCCCTTCCATGTTCACTTTCATCTTGTAGTGAATTTTTTGCGATTCGACTTGTTGCGCTGTAAGGTACACGGCCCATTTAAGCTTTACGCGATACGGCCCATCAGGAAGTGCAAAACGGTACGAAAAGCTTCCAGTCCCATACGCATAACGGGAACTCCGGTAGAGAGCCTGTATATCCGGGGATGCGCCCTCGACCGCCACGTCTTGTTTGTATGTCGTACCGCCCTGGAAGCCTTGATCGCCAGCCCATATGTTGCCTTGAGCATCCACCAATTGTGAGCCTCCGCAATTGATCCGGATGGCCGGTATGCCCTTCTGGATAGTGATTTTCGAACTGGCCGAAAGACTCGGATCGGAGACGCTGCGCGCAGTAACAGCGACTGGACTATCTTGTGTGACCGGAGTAGAGGGAGCGGTGTAAAGGCCATGCGAATCGATTGTTCCCAATTGGGGAGAAAGGCTCCACTGAATATCTGGTTGCGAGGTGAACCACGGAATGGCGTAGAACTGTTTCTTCTCCAAAAGCCGGATTGTCCCGCCTTCGGAAGGCAGCATCTCGACCCGAGCTTTACCGGAGTCTGGCAAAATCTCGAGTGCTCCGAGGTAGGCCACCTCGCCCTTTACCTTACGGATCACAAATTGGAGCAATCCATCCTTACCGACGGCCGCGGGCAGATCGAAATCGATAGGGTTATGCAACCCGGCGCCTGTGGCGAACAGATCCACATCCTTGTAAACCAAATTGCCTTGCGATTCCAGATGTATCAAACGGGTGCCGGGAGCTGTTGCGGACGGCTCTGCAATTTTTGCTATCACGCGATAGTCGCCCGGTTTCATGTAAATGCTGAAGGGAATATCGGCCCAGTCCGCCGAGACATCTTCGTAGAGCTTGATATCTGGAAGGTTTGGCCAGCCATTGTGGCCATAGTTATACGGCTTGGCCGAAGGAGTGCAGCAAGTCGGTGACCAAGTATTATCCTTCGAGTCCTTGTAATTGGAAGGATTGCCACTGTCGATTCGAATCGGCCCGGGCGGCAGGATAGTCACCGCGATATTGGCTTTGGCCGTCTGGTCACCATAGGCTGTTGCCGTAATCGCGACCATCTGGGTCTGGGAAACTGTGGCGGGCGGCGAATATACGCCGTTAGCGTTGAGATTACCAACGGATGGGTTCATCGCCCAGAGTATCTTATGGTCTTGCGATCCGTTGACCCAAGCTTCGAGTTGATGAGGAGCCGCACCCGCCTGAAATACCAGGAATTGGCTGAGGGTTCCAACGGTTGTGCCGACCAGGATCACTTCCTTTCTCGACGGTTTTCCCGTGGCCTTGCTGGTTGCGATAACTGCTTCGGTGTCGAGCGATGTCTCCGCCGACGAAGGGCGCATCATCAAGCTGGATTCATCGACAACCTCGAGGTTTGAGGCCGGCACCGTCTTTGCAATCTCCTCAAAAGCCGCCCGGATCTGCGGATCGAGGTAGAGATCGAGATCCGCTATGGAGAGATTCCATTGGGACCCGATATCGGCGACGATCATGCCGTACTCTTTGAGTTGGCTAATCAGCTCCTGTGTGATGGGATTCTTGGAAGGCGATATGAAACTCGACTTGAGCCTTAGCCGAGCACCGAAAGGCAAGACATCATTTTTGTTGTATCCTGCATGAGCCATAGCTGGCCAGATGTGTGAGTTCCTGACGAAAGATTGCAGGAGTGTGACACGCAGGGCATGATTGATTTTGCCGCCGAGAATCTCATCCCGATGCAGGCTGAGGGGGACTATGTACATTCCGGCCGCATCGGTCGCACCAGCGGGCAGGTTGTTCGAGGTGTTCGCATAACGTACACCGCTTTGACTGGTGCATGCCGGGCATCGGTCCTTATTCGCCCCCGGAGGATACAAATTGTAGATCTCCTCGAAAACGCAGGAGTCTCTTTCGATCGACATAATGTGGCGGTCCGTTCCTCCGAACGGAGGAGCGTAGGTGCCACTCTGTACTTTCAGTCCAGGGCCGGTAGGGATTCGAAACCCACCGTTATTCACGGGTGTGTAGGCGAACAACAGCTTCTGCTGAGGGACCGCTGAAGTAATGATGTTTACGGGAAAAGTTGCGGGCAGGTAATTGGGTGCGCCTTGATTGGCAGCTCTTCCCGCCACGTTTTTCACGTTCATCCACAGTTCAGATTTCGGATGTACAGGAAGATCATCGATCCTTGTATTGAAGATGTGGTTGGACGGCAGAACCTGACAACCGCCAAGACTCTGCTTGACTTCAACGTGTGCCGGAGCGTGGTAAATGCCATCCGCGTCAACGGTACCCTTACTGCCCGGCGCCATCGACCAGGTGACCGGCTCACTGGATGTGAATTTATAGGTCTCCCCGGGATGAACAACCGGAGGCCCACCTTGTCCTTGGAGCGATCGTGCCGCCAGAACAGCGCACAGGGTTAATGAAGACCATCGGAGTCTTACGCTCATAGGGCCAGTCTAGATAAGGGAGGGCATGATCAATCAAGATTAGGGACTATCCAGCGAAGGTTTTGCAGTGGCTGACATGACCACGCTAAGGACTTGTCGAATTCTCAATTCTTACGGAAGAGAAAGCATCCAAGCTGATGGCTCTGTTGCTCTGTCTTAACTTCCTCCCAGTCGCAGCCCGCGCCTGTGGCCCAGACGGGACCCGTAAACAGTCGCCAAAGCTCCCGTCTTTCGAGAGTCAAGCCGCATGCGAGCCATTGCTCCAGTTCAGTCGAGGAGGATGAGCGGCAAATATACGGCAGGTCTTTGCCCCAGATTGCGTTAGGGTGGGCGTACACGTTTGGGTGCGGAGCGAAATAGGAGAAGGGAGTCGTCAGCACAAGCATCCCGCCGGTCTTCAGGAGCTTTACAATGTTTTGCATGGCAAGTACGTGGGCCTCAATGTGCTCCAGCACGCTTAGGCACGTTATGGCTTGATACTGTTCCTTGAGTTTCTGCTGGTCTGGGTCGGAAATATCGACATCCAGCACGTCCCAATGCCGATTCACAATTCCATTGGGCCAATAGTCCCTGACATTGTCGATCGCAGTTACTGTGTATCCGCAGGTCCTCAGCAAATGGGGCCACGCCGTGAGGCCCGTGCCAACGTCGAGGACGCCGATTCCGTGATATGAGGCTAGAGCCTGAAGAGCGAAACGGTATTCGATTGGACGTTCATTGCCGGGAAGCGGAACCTGATTGATGAACTCATTTGAACAGACTTTCTTGACGTATAATCCGCCAGCGCGGTGAACTAAGGAGTTAAAAGTTTTGAACAATGTTGTCCTTTCAGGCTCCGCAGAGAATCGAGTCGCCGGCGAATAAAGGGGCTGCACTGGTCCGCTCACCATCTAGGAAGCAAGCTGGGGAACAATGCCGGACCCCGTGAGAATCAGGCTCCTCGGTTTACCAGCCTGAATACCTGAGCTTTCGCGAACGCCTGAGCGAAGAACGGCTTTCCGGAGCTCAGCAGGGCTGATTCCAAATGAGACATCACCGGAGGCCAGGCGGTCAAGAGCGAAAGTGTATAAATTGCAGCTCCGAGAACCATAGTGGAAAAAAGTTGTATCCACGGGGTTCGAATTCCAAAGAATGGTAGGATCCACAGCCAGAGCCAACAGACTGAAGCCATGAACGCCGTTATGGCCAATTGAGGCATAAGTGCTAACGCAAATTCCGGAAGTTTCAAACCTACGAGCTTAAATGCGAAATGAAAACCAGGAGCCATGGTCACAAAAATAAACGCGATGCAATACGCTGTTGCTACTCCTAGAATTCCCCAATGAATGCCTATCAAGAACGAAACCACTAGAATACTGCTCGAAACCAGACCCCATCGCAGGAGCGTATCCGTTTTCGCTTTAGCCATGTAGATGAGGCCGATAGTTGTGTAGATCGACTGAAAAAGTCCAACCGGAGCCAGGATCTGGAAGACCTTAATAGCGGCGAGCCATTTGGTGCCGACAATGGTGCGGATCATCGGGTCTGCCACCACGCCCATTCCAGCTAAAACCGGAAAGCTGATCAGCGCAATCAGCATACAACTTCTGGTGTACGCAGCGCGGAATCGTTCGTTGTCATCCTGAATGCGGGCGAAAGCTGGGAAGGTCGCCTGGGCGATCACCGAGCTGATGTTCTGAATGGGCGCCAGCATCAGGTTATAAGCCAATTGGTAAGCTCCTAAAGGCGCCTGCCCGAGCATCTTCCCGACCGTAATATTGTCCGCATTACGGGAAAAGTAATTTAAGAGGCCGAAGCCCGAAAGATTGAGGCTATACTTCGCGATCGACTTTACTTCGTCCACTGCAAACTCCCAGGAGGGTCTCCACTTCGCGGCGATCCAATAACCCAGGCTTGAGACGATTGAATTTGCCAAATTGGCAAGAACGAGCGCCCATACGCCATGCCCGGTGTACGCGAGAGTCAACGCGATCACGTATTGGATTGTCGCCGCGGTGAGATCCACCGCCGCTAGGGCGCGAAACTCCATCCGGCGAAGCAACAGTGAATTGTGAGTGATTCCCCCGGATGTAAACCAAAAAGAAAATGAGAGGACGCACAAAATTGGAATCAGTTCCGGCGTTTTAAAAAACCTAGCGATCAGTGGGCTTGTCGCAGCAACTAACAATGAAAGAATAAATCCGAGACAACAATTAACCCAAAACAAGCTGGAAAGTAATGCTACGGTCATATTGCGCCGCTGAATGATCGCGCTACCCGTCCCTAAATCCCGGAAATTCAGGATAAAAACGATGAGAAGGTTCGCCATTCCCATAACGCCGTAAGCCTGGGGCCCCAGGATGCGGGCTACCGTGGCGACAGAAGCGATGGTCAAGATTTGCCGGCCCGCGGTGGTAACGCTCGACCAGGCGGTGCCTGTGAGAGCCCGATTGGTGAGCGTTGTGAAACTTTCTGAAGATTCGATGGTTGGCATCGATAATTACCTCGGGGATGACCCGAGAAACTTTCGATCCGAATGAGACGCTGTTCCCTGATTATTTGACTCTCGGACCATGAAGAGCAGCGCTGACATGCGGTACACCAGTGTAGCTTTTTGGAATCTCTCTTTCCAAGCGCGACAGTACCGGGCATTCGGTGATGGCGGTCATCCATTTTCATACGCATAATGCTGGCTATTCTTGGTACTATTGCTATTTTGCTGGTATTTCGGAACAATCTTTCGCCGCACCATGAAAAAAGGTCGATTTTGGCCATGTTGCCACACTATATTCAGTACCCGGAAGGGCGGCTTCTTAGCGGTTGTTACTTCTTCTATTCGCACTATTTCCCAACTGCTATTCCTGGTTGCCGCCGCCGCTTCCACACCTGAAAACCTCAAGAAGATAGTGAACATGCTTGGAATCGCCAGAACTGCAACCGTTTTGTCAGTCCGGCGTCCGGCTGATGGCTTGTCTTTTCGCCCACAGAAAGCCTTCGCCTGACTATGCGTCTCGTCGTGCTGGCTGGGGCTCGCCCGAACTTCATGAAGGTCGCCCCCTTGATGTCGTCTATGGCTAAAGATCCGAATTTTGAAGTCATTCTGATTCATACTGGCCAGCATTATGACGGCAGCATGTCGGGGTCTTTCCTGCGAGACTTACGGATTCCCACGCCCGATCATCATCTAGAGGTCGGTTCCGGCAGCCACGCCCAACAGACCGCGGCGGTAATGCGCCGGCTCGAACCGGTGCTCCTTGCTGAAAAGCCGGCCGGTGTGATTGTTGTCGGAGATGTGAATTCCACGGTGGCTGGAGCATTAGTTGCCAGTAAGCTCGGAATACCAGTGATTCATGCGGAAGCGGGTTTGCGCAGCTTCGACCGCTCCATGCCCGAGGAAATTAATCGCGTTGTGACCGACGCCATTTCCGACCTCTTGCTGGTAACGGAGGAAAGCGGGAAAGCTAACTTGTTACACGAAGGAAAAAATGAGCGGGCGATAGCCTTCGTCGGCAACTTGATGGTTGATTCACTGCGGCTTCATTTGGAGACTGCGCTGAAATCCGACGTTATGGATCGCCTCAATCTCGTGGAGCCGCGTTTCGGGCTTATCACTCTTCATAGACCAGCAAACGTCGACGACGAAAGAAAGCTGGCTGAGATTGTGGACGCTCTAGCCGTCATTTCGCAAGACTGTCTGCTCTACTGGCCTGTTCATCCACGCACTCGCGCGCGTCTCGATGCTGCCCTGATCAAGCTGCCTCTTGCCATACGGTTGCTTGAGCCTTTGAGCTATTTCGATTTTCTCCATCTTCAGGCCAAGGCAAGCGTTATCTTGACCGATTCCGGAGGGATTCAGGAAGAGTCGACCGTTTTAGGCGTTTCATGTCTCACGCTACGCGAAAATACGGAACGTCCGGCGACCATCGAACATGGGACCAACCGGTTAGCGGGAACCTCTAAGGAGAGTATTCTGACTGCTTGGCGCGAAAGTAGAGACTCCACTAGGCCGCACTCTATTCCACCTCTCTGGGATGGCGCCGCAGGCGCGAGATGTGTCTCGGCTATCAAGGCCTTTTACGCTGCTCGAAACAACGGTTCCGAGAAGTAAATGCAATCCGACCTCGCGATCATCTTCGCCTATTACTTTCCGCCGCAGAACGCAATCGGCGGTCTGCGCCCATTTCGCTTTTGCAAATACCTGTCCAGGATGGGCCAACGGTGTCACGTGATTTCAGCCGCGGACGTCACCACCTTATCCTTACCGCAGGTCAGCGGAACCTACATCCCTGACCCTTTCGAAGAAACGCCAAGAGATGGGCTCGGCTGGCAAATGGAACGTGCTATCCGGAAGGTCCTGCTTCCCGGAGTGGCCGGGACACAATGGTCCGTACTGGCCTACCGGGCCGCGCTGAAATTGTTGGAAGCGAACCCAGGGGTTCGCGTGACCATCTTCTCCACCTCGCCTCCGCTCGGCACACACGCCGCCGCCTATTGGCTTGCGCGCCGAACTAAACTTCCCTGGATAGCCGACTGCCGGGACCCAATAGCTGGAAATCCGGCGCTTCAGGAGACTAACGCCTTTACCAAGAATCTATATGGCATGCTCGAGCGGGTCTTTGTGGGCTCGGCTGATTTCACGATTGCGAACACGGATACAGCGCAGGCATGGTTGAAGAAAAAATATCCGAGCCTCGGCAACCGCATTGAGTTGATCTGGAATGGCTTTGATCCCGAAGTCCGTCTTACACCATTGCCGCTTATCTCGTCCGGTCGAAAAATCGTTGCTCACGTGGGCCATCTCTATGGCGGTCGGACGGCTACACCCATTCTCGAATCGCTGCGCCGTTCAATCGATAAAAGCTTCCTCGATCCCGCGCGATTCCAAGTGCTTCTTGTTGGGCAGGTGGAGGCAAATGCCATGCCCAGTCCCGAATTTCTCGAGATCGCAGTGCGCGAGGGCTGGCTCAAGATCGACCCCGAGCAGGTGCCCTTATCAGAAGCTCACAGGATCGTGCAAAGCGCCAACGGTCTCCTGCTGATACAACCGCAAAGTACCCTGCAGGTGCCAGGCAAGCTCTTCGAATATCTGCAGATCGGCCGCCCGATATTGGCCTTTGTGCCGCCCCACTCTCCAGTGGAAAGAATACTTCAGAAGAGCGGAGTTCCTTACACCTGTGTCTACCCTGCGACAGGGGAGGAGGAATTCGATCGGGCAATTCGCGAGTTCTTTCTGTTTGATCACAAGGACGCTCGACCCAGCGACTGGTTTGAACAGCAACTCAACGCGCGCAACCACGCCGATGCGCTTGCCAATTTGATTGAAGCGGTCCACCAGGGACGCTCCCCGGCTCGCGAACGCGAAACGGCTTTGGCAAAGTAACGGCAAGCGGTGATCGTCCAGCGGCGAAACATTTTCTGCTTCAACAGCACATTCATCAGGAGGCATCCGTGGATATCGACCTTCTGAACCGCGCATCGGCTAGTTTCGTTCTCTGGGCACCCGGACAAACCGCGCCAGGTCTTGTCATAGGCACCTTCACACCGGGCGCGCCGCCGGCCCTGGCCGGTAAGCAAACCTTCCATCTGACGGCAGTTTCCGGCGTAACCGGACTCTTTGAGATCTCACCCGCGGCCTGTGGCCTTTCGAACGGGACCATTTACCACTATTGGTTCGAGGTCGATGACAGCAGCCCCGGCCATGCACCCGCTGCCCGTGTCTCAGTCACTGATCCCATCACTTGCACACCCGATTGGCGCCTCACCATGGGCACGCAGCCGGCATCGGTGATCAAGTTCGAAAACGGCAAGCTTCTGCCTTGCGATCCGGACGGCACGAGCGTGGCGCCGGCAGCTCTTCCTGACTTCGTCAACCTGCCGCAAAACAATCAATTGGTTATCTACGAACTTCCGACTGCCTGGACACGCAGCCCGCGCGGCGGCGGCGTCGAACGGGGTGTCGGCACTTTTCGCGACATCATCGCGATGGTCGACAAAACAGCTCAAGGCGCGAACTTTGACGAATTGGAGGCAAGCCAGGAAGGTCATGCCCATATCTTTGACCTAGGTATAAATGCAATCGAACTGCTACCACCGGCGGACAGTTTGTATGACCGTCAGTGGGGCTACGGCACGTCTCACATGTTCGCACCAGATTACGAATTGGGTAATCCCGTTGGCAATTCGTATCCGACAGCGAACGCCGATCTCCGCCGGTTGTTCGATACCTGTCATGCGAAAAATATTCGGTTGATCGTCGATATAGTCATGGGATTCGCACAGAGTGGATCGTATCAATACATCGATTTCGATGACTTTCACATTGCCTTCGATCCGAACAATCCTCCCGCCGATCCCGACGCCTTCACGTCACGACTGGGGGAGGCCCGTCAAAATTTCGGCAGCATGCTGTTCCGCTACGTCAAGACCGCAACCACCTACGATCCCATCAGCGGGGCCGATTCAACGTTTCCTCCGGCGCGCCATCTTCAGTTCGCAGCGCTCGAACGCTGGATGCGTGACTTCCATGTCGATGGTTACCGTATCGACAGCGTCGAAACCGTTGCCAACTGGGATTTCATTGGGGACTTTACCAGCAATGGGCGCGCGGATTTCCGTGCGTTCTGTTCAGCCCAGGGGCTTTCGCAAGACCAGGCCGACGCCCGTTACATTGTGATCGGGGAGGAGCTTCAAGAGCCCCACGCAATCATCTCGCAGCGCCGTATTACAACCTTGTGGCACGATCAATTCCGCGTATACGTACGCGCCGCGGTCCTGGGTCAAAGCGCCGATGACTCCTTTGAAACTACGGTCAGGAAAGCCATCGACTGCCGCGCCTTTGGATACAGTGATCTTTCAGAAGCGGTGATCTATTTCGGGTCACATGACGTCGAAGGCTTTCATCACGAACGACTGGCAACCATGTTCCGCTATATGTTTCCACTCGATGATTCCATGACGGATGATCGCAAGAATCAGCAGAACGCAGCCATCGGGCGGCGCGTGAAGCTCGCTCTTGTCTGCCTGCTCACCGCTGTCGGAATCCCCATGATCCTGGCGGGCGATGAATTCGCTGACGAGCACGACCTGTTTAACATTCACGGCAATGTCTCCAACGACGGCGGCAAGCAGATAGACCCGGTAAATTTCAGCAGGCTGGAAGGGGACGATAACGAGTGGCGTCGCAACGTATTGACTCATGCCCAGCGCTTGATCGCATTGCGAACCTCTCACCCTGCTCTTTGCGTAAACGACGTCAGCTTCCTGCATGTAGACATTGCTGCGGATCGGCGTATCCTGGTGTGGCAGCGCGGAGGCGACGATAACCCGGTCATCGTAATCGCGAACTTTTCCGATTTCCAGACAGAGGACCCTCTTAACCCAACCTCTGAATACTTCGTGCCGAGCTGGCCCCATCGCCAGGATTTTGCGTGGCGGGAGGTTTCTCAGGCCCGCAATGTCCCGGCCGATTTTGTGGGCCGCGAGCCGCTATTTGCCTGGGAGGCTAAAGTCTACGCCAGACAATAAGATTCGGGGCGACGAAACTATGTGGCAACTCGAAACCCAGGTTCGGTTCGACGAATGTTTCTCTTTATCTGTAGCGGACAGCTTCAGGCAAGCGCCTCTTTGTACAACGTAACCAGCTTGCCCCACGCCCTTTCCGCATCGGCTTTGTTGTAAATCGGCTGGCCGTTCCTGGTAGGCATATCGGGCACGCACCAGCCATGCTGAGCTCCTGCATAAACCTCAATTTCGGCAGGGACCTTCGCAGCCGCGAAAGCTTCCCTCAGCTTGTCTTTGGCATCCGGCTGGCGCGCGTCGTCGTTTGCCGCGATACCGAAATACATGTGCGCCTTGATCTTCGGCGCGAGCAGATGCGGGCTGTCGGGTTTGTCGGTCACGAGTCCTCCTCCGTGGAACGACGCTCCAGCACCTACCCGGTTCGGCAACTCTGCTGAGGTCCTCACTACAAGCGCGCCGCCCATGCAGTAACCCTGGGTTCCGATCTTCCTGGTCTTGTCCACTTCCTTCTGCGCGTCCAGGAAACCGATGAACGCGATCGCATCCTTCTCAGCGTTGCCCGGCGCACTAACCGACGCCATTAGCGGTCTCAGCTTCGCCATATCCGCCGGATTCTCGAAATTAAAATTCGAGGCATTGGTGAAAGGCGCTTTCGAGATGCGATAAAAAGGATTCGGCACCAGAACCGAATAGCCATCGGCTGCGATACGCTTGCCGATGCCGCGCATCGATGGCCGCAACCCGAAAGCGTCGGGCCAAATCAGAACGCCCGCGTGAGATCCGCTCTTCGGGTGAATAAATGCGGCGTCGCACGTCCCGTCGGGAGTCTTGATCTCGACATCGATTTCGACCACGTCCAGCTCTGCAGCCGCCGCTGCACCAGCCGCGGCGCTGAGGCTTGCGCCCATTGAGAGAGCTACGAAATCGCGTCGCGCGATATCCGTACGCTGAGGATCGTTCTCTTGTTGATTCTTCCTGTCTTCGATCATTGGGTGACTCTTCCAGGAGTGTATCGCTTTCCTGCCTGGGCTACGCCCGTCGGCCTCGCGCAGGGTACCTGCACACAGCGAGCAAGATCAAAGCTCTCGCATGCTCTAGTCTGGTTTCTGTGAGTCAGTTCCCTCAGTTCGATTTGTCCGGCAAGATTGCCCTCGTGACAGGCTCGGCGCGAGGCCTCGGACGCGCCATCTCACTCGCTCTGGCGCACGCTGGCGCCGACGTCGCTCTGGGACTGCGTGACAGCGGCGCGCATGGAGGTCTCCCGAGCGAGATCGAGGCGCTGGGTCGCCGTGCGCTTCCGTTGCAGATGGACATGTCGAATCTCGATCAGATCTTTGCTGCCATCGATCGCACGGTCTCGCATTTTGGCCGGTTCGACATTCTCGTCAATAATGCAGGCATCGCGCCCGGCAATCTAGCCGAAGATGTGCGCGAGGAAGATTACGATCTGACGCTGGCAGTGAACCTGAAGGGAACATTTTTTGCAAGTCAGGCTGCAGGGCGTGTGATGATCCGGCAAAAGAACGGCCGGATCATCAACCTCAGCTCTCAAGCCGGCTTCGTGGCTCTTCCGACAGAATCCATCTATTGCACCACCAAGGCGGCGATCGTACACCTCACCAGGTGTCTGGCCGTCGAATGGGGCAAGCACAACATTACCGTGAACGCCGTTGCCCCGACCTTCATCGAAACGCCGGGAACCGAGGAGTATCTCGCAGACCCCGCCTCGCGTGCCGATGTCATCGAAAGAATTGCCGCACTGCATCGCATAGGTCAGCCCGTAGACGTTTCGGGAGCAGTGGTATTCCTGGCCTCCCCGGCAGCTTCTCTCATCACCGGCCACACGATAGTTATTGATGGCGGCTGGACCGCGCGGTAAGCGTCGTTAGATTCGACCGCGGAGCCGGCCAATGGCGCGCCGATCTTTCTTTGACGGCTTGCCTTCGCGGAGCGCTTCGAAATGCGGCATCGCCTTGCGCTCTTCTGTGAGCTTCACTCGCATTTCCCGGCTCGCCTCAGTCTCGCGATATAGGGTTTGCGCAACCACTGCCGGGCCGCGAGTCTCACTGAGGGCCAGGACCTCCACCTGAAAATCACCGCTATCGTTCTTCACTCGCAGCAGATCCCCAACCCGCACCTCGCGCGAGGGCTTAACCATGTGTCCGTTCGATTCAATCCGGCTGAGCTCACAGGCGCGAGCGGCGATCGCACGCGTCTTGAAGAACCTCGCGGCCCACAGCCACTTGTCCATCCTCACGCGGTCCATAATCCCATATTCATTGACCTTGGTGTGGAATCCTTGTCTGTTTTGGGAGTTATCAGAACTTGCCTTCGCCTTAGGAACAGTGCGACTATACCTATGGGAGGCCCATATCGGCAACGACAACAAAACCGATGTTTGGCAGGGCACGCTGGTCCTGATGGTTCTAAAGACACTCGAGACCATCGGACCGCTGCACGGGTACGGGATCGCCCGACGAATCGAGCAGACCAGCGGGAACCTGCTCCTGTTGAATTATGGGACGCTTTATCCGGCCCTGTTGAAGCTGGAGCAGGAGGGCGCAATCGCGTCGGAATGGGGATTATCGGATAACAATCGAAAAGCCAAGTTTTACAAGCTGACTCGCGCCGGCCGGAGACAACTGGAGCGCGCAACGCGAGATTGGGCTCAGGCGACGACGATCCTCGAGAGATTCCTGACCGGCCAGGAAGATCCGGCATGAGGACGCTGAGAGCCGCGATGCTCAGGCTTGCCGGACTGTTCGGCAGAAAGCGCCTCGAGACCGAGATGAGGGAAGAAATCCAGAGTCATCTCGCAATGCACGTCGCAGACAACATACGGACAGGCATGACGCCCGAGCAGGCCAGACGCGAAGCACTGCTGCAACTGGGAGGCGTCGAAGCCATGAAAGAGGCCTATCGCGAAAGAAGCACCACGCCTCTCCTGGAACACTTGGCGCTGGATGCCCGTTTCGCTATCCGGCAACTTCGGAAGAACCCCGTGTTTGCGGTTACGGCCGTGCTGGTTTTGGCGCTCGGGATGGGCGCCAGTATTGCGATCTTCGCCTTTGTGGAAGCTGCCTTAATTAAACCGCTGCCGTATCCGCACCCGGCGAGATTGGTTGGCGTAACCGAGAGCACACCACAGTTTCCGCGTGCCAACCTTTCCTATCCCGATTATCAGGACTGGAAACAGTCCAACAGTGTTTTTCGTTCAATGGACGCCTTTACTGGCGATGGCTTCCTGATCAGCACGCCTGGCGGAGCGGAGCCGGCGCACGCGGCAAGGGTGAGTTCCGGGTTTTTTCGTACGTTAGGCGTGAATCCCATATTGGGGCGAGACTTCTTGCCGAACGAGGAAGCGCCCGGCGGCCCGCGCATGGTGATGCTGAACTATGGAAGCTGGCGGCAAAGATTTGGAGCCCGGCCAGATATCGTGGGCCAGTCGGTGACATTGAGCGGCGAGGGTTACACGGTCATCGGCGTTCTACCGGGCGACTTTCACTTCGCTCCGCTCGGCTCAACCGAATTCTGGACCACGATAAACCCTTTGAACCCTTGCGCGAAAAGACGGAGCTGCCACAATCTGGACGGCGTCGCCCGGCTGAAGGAAGGCGTATCTATTGAAAGCGCCCTGGGGAACATGTCGGCCATCGCCAAGAGACTGGAACAACAGTATCCCGAGTCGAATCGCGGGCAAGGCGCGAGCGTAATGCCACTTTCAGAGGTCATTTCGGGTAATTTCCGCCCAATTCTTATGGTCTTAATGGGCGGCGCGGGACTGCTGCTGTTGATCGCATGTGTGAATGTTGCGAGCCTGGTGCTGGTCCGGTCGGAAAGTCGCAAGCGGGAGATGGCTGTGCGTGCTGCCTTAGGCGCCTCACGCAGGAGACTGTTGAATCAGTTCGTTACCGAAGGTCTGGTGCTTGTTGCGGCCGGAAGCGCGCTGAGCCTGCTGCTTGCGAACTGGTCAATGAGCGTTCTGACCAAGCTGATTCCGGCAGACATGATGCCGGGAATGCCCTTTCTGCTCAACCTTGGTTTGAATACTCATGTATTGCTATACGCGGGACTCTTAGCGTTACTGGCGGTTGTGCTCTTTGCGGGTACTCCGGCATTGCACTTCTCACTGTCGAAGATGAACGATGGGCTGGCGGAAGGAAGCCGTGGTTCTGCCGGAAAGGCATGGCGCCGGCTTGGGTCGCGGCTGGTGGTTGTCGAACTCGCTACCGCGATGGTGCTGCTCGTTGGGGCTGGACTCTTTGGCAAGAGCCTTTACCGGCTTCTGCACGTCGAGCTTGGGATTCGGGCGGACCATTTGGCAACGATCTCGGTAGCAGCTCCCGACGTCCGTTATGGGAAGGACGAGCAAAGCGTCGCGTTGGCGCGGGGGATTGTGGATAGCGTCGAGAGGCTGCCCGGAGTGCGATCGGCAGCGCTCACAAGCGTGCTGCCCGTCAGCTTTAACGGAAACACCGACTGGATTCGATTTGTCGGAAAGCCCTATGACGGAAAGCACATCGAAGTGAACGAGCGGGACGTAAGTTCAAAGTTTTTCGAGACGATCGGCGCAAAGCTTGTGCGCGGCCGCTACTTCGGCGACGCTGAGGATCAATCGAAGCCGAAGGTGGTGATCATCAATCAGACAATGGCCCGAAAATATTTCCCGGGCGAGGATCCTGTCGGCAAACAGATCGGCGACACGAGCCTGACGCCGAAGTCGATAAAGACGATTATTGGAGTCATTGAGGACATCAAAGACGGTGCGCTTGATTCGGAGATTTGGCCTGCTGAATATCACCCCTTCAACCAGGATCCCAGTACTTACTTCTCAGTGATCGCGCGAACGTCGCAACGGCCCGAGGCCGTGCTTTCCGCGCTGGGGCCTTCGATTCATCGCCTTCATTCCGATCTCGGAACGGAGAGCGAGGCAACTATGGAAAGCCGAATTAACAACTCGATGACAGCCTATCTGCATCGCTCGTCTGCGTGGCTGGTCGCAGGCTTCGCGGCCATTGCCTTTTTCCTGGGAGTGGTTGGGCTCTATGGCGTGGTGGCTTATTCCGTCAGTCTGCGTACGCGCGAAATTGGCGTTCGCATGGCATTGGGCGCAGAACACGGCTCGGTCTACTGGCTGGTCCTGAAAGAGGCGGGACTACTTGCCGCCCTTGGTATCAGCGTCGGTGCGATGGCGTCGCTGTTGGCCGGAACTGTCGCCCGAAAACTGTTGTTCAGTGTGAGTTGGTGGGATGCGCAGACCTTGATAGCGGTGGCAGCGGTGCTGGCCATCGCGTCGGTGGCGGCGAGCTTCGTGCCAGCCCGTCGTGCCGCGTCGGTGAACCCTGTCGAGGCACTGCGGGCGGAGTAGCGGCTGGGACAGCGCTAAGCTCCGTCACATTCGCCACCGCAGATTTTCCTCCGTTGAACAAGACTTTCCATTGACTTTTTCCTCGAATAGGTCTACTATCTAGGGCCAAGTGGGGGAGGCCTTGCGAGCTTCTAGAGGCTGACCTCTCTTCGCACCGTGGCTGTTGGTGCGTCCGCGTAGTTAGGGGTTGTTCGCACTCGATAACTCAGTTGGGAGAGAAAGAATGCCGAATCTCAGTAGGCTTGGGCTTTTCTTTTCAGGGGCCGTACTCGTTTTGACGCTTATACCGGGCGTCGGCTTGGGCCAGAACGTGTACGGAACGATCGCAGGAACCGTTACCGATACCAGCGGCGCTGTGGTCGACAACGCCGGCGTCACTTTAACGAACCTGGATACCGGAGGACCGCGTAGCGTACAAACGGACGCTTCGGGCAATTATACGTTTGTCAACATTTTGCCGGGACGCTACAGGTTGGAGGGAGAAAAAACCGGCTTCAAGAAGTTTAAGCGCGAGCCTATCGCCGTTCAGATCGAAAGCGGACTGCGAATTGACATCCCCTTGGAAGTCGGGGAGTAAACCAGACCGTCGAAGTAACTGCCGAAGCGCCCTTGCTCCAGCCGGAAACGAGTTCGCTCGGGCAAGTCGTGGAATCGCGAACTGTCACGGAACTGCCGCTGAACGGCCGTAATCCGCTGGCGCTGGTGGCGCTAACGGCGGGCGTGGTTCCGCAGGGCTCGCCGTCGCAGGGCAATTCCTCGACGGGCAATCCGGTTGGCGCCAATCCCTTCGCTGCGGGAGATTTCCAAATCGGCGGAGGCCAGGCTGGGCAGAGCCAGATCCTGATAGACGGCGTGCCCACCAATGGAGCCTACCTGAATGTCGTAACCGTGATACCCACGCAAGATGCCATTGAGGAATTCAAAGTCCAGACGAACAATCTCGGTCCTGAGTACGGGCGATTTGCCGGCGGAGTGATCAATCTAAACACAAAGTCGGGCACCAACGCTTTCCACGGCACCGCCTACGAGTTTCTGCGCAACAAAGTGCTGAATGCGAACGATTTCTTTTCCAATGCCGGCGGTAACCCCCGTCCCCCGTTTACCCAAAACCAGTTCGGCGGCAACGTGGGAGGGCCCGTCATCAAAGACAAGCTGTTCTTCTTCTCGAGCTACGAGGGCTTTCGGCAACGCAAGGGAAGCGTCCTGACAACGTGGGTTCCTACTGCCGCTGAGCGAAGCGGCGATTTTTCACAAATAGGCTCAACTGGTGCAAGCAGCGTGCTTCCCATTTACGATCCAACAACCAGCGTAAACTGCATCTCCGGCGGCGGGCGCTTGCAGGCCGGCATTCGGAGGGAATAAGATTCCCGGCCACCCGAATCGACCCCACCGCCCAGGCGCTTTTGAACTATTTCCCTCTACCGAATCAGTCGGGCAACCCCTTCGGCAACTTCGTGGAGAACTACAGCACCGGCGGTAACGTTGACCAGATCAACGAGCGAGTCGACTATGCCATGAGTTCGAAGCAGAGGATCTTCGGACGGTACACGCGCTCCCATGTGTTATCGCTTCCCGATAGTCCCTTCAACAGACATATGCAGCGACCGCTGTACGGAAGACACCGTTGCCAACCAGGTTGCTCTCGGCGACACCATCCTGCTTTCGCCGAATACGATTCTTGACTTGCATGTCGGCTACACCCGCTATGTGTATCTGCGGACGCCCCTCAGCGAGGGCATCGATCTATCGAAGTTCGGCCCCAATTGGGCTGCCTTAGCGCCGCAGATGACCTACACTCACATTCCAACGGTTTGCGTCTCACAGGTTAACGGGCGACAACCGGTGGGGTAGCGGCAGTTGGTGCTCTGCAAGGAACAGGAAGCGGCATCGGCGCTCACGATGATACGTACAGCTTCGAGCCAATGCTCTCCAAGATCGATGGGAAAGCATAATCTCAAATTCGGCGGAGAATACCGGCTGCTCCGCAATAACTACTACCAGAGCAACGATCCTGCCGGCTACTTTCAATTTCGATGCCGGCATGACCTCGGCTAACCCGAAGACCGGCGATACCCGGGGACCACATCCGGGAATGGAATGGCCTCCTTCCTGCTCGGATATGGCAGCACCACACAAAGACAACAACGTGACCGAGCCCGCGCAGACCGCCGACCAGAACGTTTATGGTGCGCTTGTACGCGGGAGATACGTACCAGGTCACCAGAAAGCTGACACTGAATCTGGGAGTTCGCGTCGATTTACAGGGAGACTGGACAGAGCGATACAACCGAATCGTTGTTTTCAATCCAACCGAAACTAGCCCCATTGCGCCCAGGCCGGCCTGCCCAATCTGAAGGGCGCGTACGATTTGGTGAACTCTTCCAATCATTCGAGCCGCTCCGCCTTTCCTTCCTGGAACCATGCCAGCCCGCGTATCGGGCTTTCCTACCAGGTCAATCAAAATACGGTCATCAGGACGGGATATGGTATATTCTATCTCCCGGTGGATGGTCGCTGGAATGATGCACCCCACAACCTCTTCATCAATTCGATCACCACCAATTGGCTAGTGGCGCAGGCGGATGGCGTCACTCCCAAAACTCCGCTGTCCAATCCATTTCCGGGTGGAATCTCCGCGCCTCCGGGCGCCAACCAGGCCTTTATCAATGTGCAAGGAAATGGAAATTCAGCTCCGCTTAACAACTATCCGGCTCCCTACGTCCAGCAATGGAACTTCGACATCCAGCACCAGCTTCCCGGTAACGCGCTATTCGACATTGCCTATGCCGGATCCAAGGGCACACACTTGCCCATGCATGACCAGGACCTCGACCAAATTCCTCCGCAATATCTGCCAACGAATGCGGCGCAGGTGGCGGCCCTGACCGCTCTGGTGCCCAATCCGTTCTATGGGGTCATGCAATCCGGTAATATAAGCGCTAATCCAACCGTAAAGGCAGCGTCAGTTGCTTCTGCCTTATCCTCAGTTCGACGACGTGCACATGGCGGAGCCCGACAACCGGGATTCCATTTACCACTCCATGCAACTGAAAGTTCAGAAGCGCTTCTCCGCAGGGGCGCAAGTGCTCGCCACATACACGGTCTCCAAACTCATCGACAACACCAACTCGGAAATTAATTGGTTGGAGGCAGCTGCCCCGGGCTGGGGCGATGCGAATGCCTATAACCTTCACAACGAGCGCAGCCTCGATGGATTCGATGTTCCACAGCGTCTCGTAGTCGCCTCCGTTCTTGACCTGCCGTTTGGCAGGGGTAGGAAGTATTTAAGTCATATGAACGGAGTTGCGAATGCGCTCATTGGCGGATGGGGACTCGATACGATCATCACCTTCCAGAGCGGTTTTCCCATTGTTATTGGCGGGTGCCCAGGGGCGCTCAGCAGCTCCGGCATTCCCAATTCGGGCTGTGCCCGTGCGACGAGAGTTGGCAGGGAGAGTTTGACCTCCGGCTCTCTCGACCAGAGGCTGGCCCATTGGTTTGACCCTTCCGTATTCACGGCCGGCAGTCCGACGGATTATGGCTACGGCAACGATTCCCGTACCGAGCCGAATATACGGGGTGATGGGGGGAAAAATTTTGACTTCGGAATCTTCAAGAACACCAAGTTTGGCCCGGGTGAACGGATGGGCGTCGAGTTCCGGGCAGAGCTTTTCAACGCTTTCAATCGAGTGCAATTTAATCCGCCCAATACCAGTTGTTGCGGCGGTGCGAGCTTTGGACAGGTGACGGGCCAGTATAATCTCCCGCGAGTAGTCCAGTTCGCGTTGAGGTTTAGTTTCTAAGACCCCGGACTTAAGCGCGCCCGGCGGGCTTCCCGACCGGGCGCACAGTTCAAGGTTCCGGTCCGCGCGAAGATATTTGAGTGAAAGCGGTCGTCTCCTTTCTTCTCGCTGTTTCGTCGATAACTGTCCCATTGGCAATTTGCCAGACATCGGATCAGCAGATCGAGCTGTCCTTCCGCGGCGGCCAGCAGGCCTTACAGCGGCGCCAGTTCGACCTTGCCGCGACCGAATTCAAGAGGGTGCTGGCTCTTGACCCCACCATTGTCGAGGCGGAGGTCAACCTGGGCCTCGCGTACCAGGGGCTACTGGATTACGAGTCGGCAACGCGTCACCTGGCAAAGGCTCTGCGCGAGAGGCCGGACCTGCTTGGGCCCACCGTACTTGTCGGAATGGATTACCTCAAGTTAGGTTCACCGGAAAAAGGCATTCCCTTTCTGCAGCATGCGCTCAAGCTCGATGCTTCGAACATGGATGCCCGTGAGGCTTTGGCTTCGTCTTACCTGGCTCAGGAAAACATTCAAAGTGCGGCTGGCCAATTCCGTCAGATCGCCACTCTTAGTCCCGATAAATCCGACGCCTTGTTCAAACTCGGCCACGAGTATCTGGATCTGGCTGCTCGTCTGGCTTATAGGGGAGCGCACTTGTATCCCGAATCCGCTTGGGGGCACCGCTTTCTCGGTGATCTGCTTCTTCAGCGCGGCCGGTGGGAAGACGCAGTGAAGGAATACCAGAAGGCGCTCAGCAGCGAGCCGTTACAGTCCGGCTTACATGCATCGATCGGGCAGGCTTATTTACACGCCCGGAAACTAGAAGAAAGCGATGCCGAGTTTCACCGGGAGCTGCAGCTCGATTCGCGGAATGATGAGCCAGCGTCTTATGAGCTAGGCGAAGATTCAAACGAGGTCGCCTGGCTCGGTCTGGCGAACACGCAACTAGAGAGGGGCCAAGCAGTAGCGGCGCTGGAATCTCTGAAAAAGGTCTGGACTATTTCTCCGGAATTCCTGGCTCTACAGCGAGACTTCCCCTCGGCCGAACTCTCCCAGGAGGCGGCAAAGGGCCTGGTCTCGGGTGTGCAGGAGGAACCGGACGGAGCGGCAAAGCATTTCCTGTTAGCCGGCTTATTCGCCGCTGCCAACGACAGCAGTCCAGCAGACCGTGAGTGGCAATCGTTTCAACGTGAATTCTCGGCGGCGCAAAAGGCATCGAACCCTGCTGCGGAGATGCAGACGGATCAGGCCTCCTGCAAGGCCCATCGCTACTCTCGCTGCATAGAGTCGCTTCAAGCCCGAAAGCACCTGACTGATAGGGAACGGCTGCTTTTGGGGAAGACGTACTTTACATTGCAGCAATACGACCCTGCGGCTCAGGCGCTAGCGCAAGTGCAGGGTACCAACAGTGACAATGCCGAGGCCAGCTATTGGTTGGCACGCACATACATGGCGCAAGGGGCTGAAGCATATGCGCAGCTTCAGCAAACTTTCCCCGATTCCTGGCGTGCTCACCAGCTTCGTGCCGAAGAATACGCTCTCCGCCAGGATCTTGAAGACGCTGTTAAGGAATTGCAGGCGGCGCTCCAACTACGTCCCAATGAGCCGGCGCTTCACGAAGCGCTCGGTCAGCTTTACCTCGACCATCACGAAGACGAAGACGCGCAGAGTGAGCTCGAGAGAGCATTGAAGCTGGATCCTTCGCGTACACGCACGCTTTGTCTGCTAGGTCGCCTGTACTTGCAAAAGCGGGAGAACGAGAAGGCGCTAGCGAATTTAGAGCGCGCTGTGCGGCTCCAACCGGATTTGACTGAAGCGAGCAGGTTATTGGGCACCGCATACGTTCGTGCGGGACAATTCGCCAGTGCTGTCCCGAGACTCCAGAAGGCGGCTCCCGGGGACCATTACGGCAACGTCCATTATGAGTTGTATTTAGCCTATCGGAGGCTCGGCCAAACCGAACTCGCGCAGAAGGCGTTGGCGCGTTCGCAGACTCTGCGTCGAAGTTCGCTGGAACATGACGAGGCGATGGTTCTGGGATCGCCGCTGCCGGAGCCCGAGCCGCAATAGTGATGGCAATCCGGGAGAAAGACGGCTGCCAATCACCTTTGGGCATCACTCGCCGTCGGAGGCTCGTACGCCGCCGGTCACCGAAGACCAACTTTCGAGAATATGTTGAAATCCGAGTGACCAGGCCTACCGTGAACGCTTGGAGGTCTTCCTGGCCTTCGCGCTTGCTTTGCCGGGCTTGCTTTTCTTCGGATAAATGGTCGCAGCGAACGCAGCGTCGGAGGAATCGATATCTTTACCTCCAACAATTGGCTTTCCGTCTTTCGTAAGGTCGCCGGCAATCTGGTAACACATAATCGACCTCTGATCAGGCTTCGTTCCTCGTAGCGTCGATTCCTCAAGCGGCGTGAGCACCTGTTGCCGCACCTCTTCCTCGCTCCAGCCCTGGGTCCTTTCGAAATATTCGATAGCTTTTTGGGGATCGATCTTCTCCACCAAAGCCTTCCGCATGTGCTCATGTGGAAAACCAAGCGTGTGACCGGTTTCGTGTCGAACCACCCGGTGGTACTCCGATTCCGCCGTGCTCATGCTGAACTCCTGTAGGTTCATGGTCTGCTCGCCCTTAGGAATGTGGAGAATATCAGTCCCTAAATAGGACCAGTACCCGCCTTTTTCCCCACCCTCTCGTGCAATGCGGACTTGTGCGGTTCCCTGAGTCTCTACGAACTTCACATTCGCGGTTGCGCTCCAGGCATTCATATGTTGAAGAATTCGCTTCCGCAAATCGTTCGGAGGATTATCCAGGAAACTCACTGTGAGGTGAACTCCTCCTGTTCCCCAATACTTGGTCGTTACGACCGCAATTCGCTCCGGAGTGGGGGCGAAGTCCCGCATGACCCTCGTTAGTCTGTAAAGCGGAGGGTGGTTCAGTGGGTTGATTTTGACTGCTGTGCGAGCTGCAGAGACAAGCAGCTCCTGCGGAAGGCGTTTTGGCGTACAAACGAGTAGTTGTTTCACGCGGCGGTCCTTTCCAGCTTGCGCCAGCTAGTGAGAATACTCTATACGTAGTAAGAAAAGCAAGCGGCGTATAATTTTCGGGTTCAAGGAGGAGCTCTGTGGCAAAGGTAATTGGCTCCCGTATGTCGGCCGAAATGGAAGGCGAGTTCGTAGTCTTTCTCATCGGAATGAGAATCAACAAACCCTGGAAGCTGCATAAATGGATTCCCGTCTTTCTCGCCATGCCGAAATTGCTGAAAGAACTGAAAGCTCATCCCGAATCTGGATTCTTAGGGGACAACGGTTTCGGCCCCGTTATCGTGCAGTACTGGCGCTCATTCGAGCATTTGGAAGCCTATGCTCGAGCGAAAGATAAGAAGCACTGGCCTGTCTGGGTTGATTTCAACCGCCGCGTGGGAGGCAGCCGAGGGGATGTCGGCATCTGGCACGAAACTTATATCGTCAAGCCCGGCCACTACGAAACCGTATATAGCGGCATGCCACCATACGGCCTTGGTAAGGTCGGAACGCTTGTTGCCGCATCCGGAAAGCGCGAAGCTGCGCGCTCCCGTATGACCGCCGGCTTGCAGTCGCAATAGCACCGCTCCCGGAAAGCACACAAGGTCCGCCTGACTGCGATTCCGGATTCCGCGACCAATCTGACCCCATCGTAAACTGGGTTTTCTGGCTGCCCGATGACGGAAATAGAAGCTCACACTTTTGCCCAGGAATGGATCACGGCATGGAATTCACACGACTTGGACGCGATCATGCGCCACTATGCCCCGGAAGTTGTTTTGATCTCGCCGATAGCCGCACGCCTGTTGGGCGATTCATCTGGAACAGTGGTCGGTAAAAAGGCCTTGCTCGATTATTTTAGGCGAGGGCTGCAGGCCTACCCGAATCTTGCGTTTACCCTCTTGGAAGTGATGTTCGGGGTTTCGAGCATCGTCCTCCACTACGTGAATCAAAACCATACAAAGTGCGGCGAGTTCATGGAAGTCGCGCCCAATGGGAAAGTTCTCAGAGTCGTGGCGCACTATAGTTCATAAATTTCAGAACTGGGCAAGAGTGGCGTAGCATCGCCGAAAGTGGGTGGCACTGCATTCATAAATCGAACTAGAAATGAGCGATGCTGTGAGCTCGATCAGGAGTTCTCGAAAACTGGCGATTGTTAGTCGCAATCTTCCTCTGAACGCGCTTCGTCTTGACGTCGAGTGATATATGTCAATTCCATGCCCCTGTTTGAGCTGGCCGATTCACGCATAGGTGAGCTTGAGCGCGCCACCTTCGAAGAACTTGGAATCCGCGAGCGCTACGACCTGCAGCGACTGTTGCGCAAATCGATACACGTTATAGACCGCGATATTTACGTGATCGATGAGGAATTCGGAGAGTGGGAGGATGCCAAACGTAGGATCGACCTCCTCTGCCTCGACCGAGACAAAAAGCTGGTTGTGGTGGAACTCAAACGCAGTGAGGACGGGGGCCATATGGAATTGCAGGCCTTGCGTTACGCCGCGATGATATCGACTCTCACCTTCGAGAAGGCGGTCGAGACCCATAGTGGTTACCTAAGCAGGAACGGAGACAGCAGCGATCTCGACGTGCGATTCTTCAGTTCTTGGGCATCGTTGGCGATGACGCGCAAGAGGTTTCGTTAAGCAATGACGTCCGAATTATTCTAGTAGCTGCCGATTTCTCGCGAGAGCTAACAACAACCGTTCTTTGGTTGAATGAGAGAGACATCGATATCCGCTGCATTCGGATGCGGCCGTATCGGTGGCAGGAGCGCACGTTTGTCGATGTCCAGCAAATACTACCTCTTCCGGAGGCCAGCGATTACCAGGTAAAAGTGCGGGAGAAGGCGATTGAGAAGCGAGCGGCCGAAAAGAAATTCAACCCCGATTTTTCGAAGTATAACGTGACAGTTGGCGACAAGATATATCCAGACTTGTGGAAGAGAGCACTCGGCTTTCGAATCCTATATACAGCATTGGTGAATGAGATAGACCCCGAAGAATTGGCGCGACACCTCGGAAGGTCAGTGTCATCTTGGTTGATCACGGTCGAAGGTACGCTCAATGCTGTGGAGTTTGCGGAACGCGCTTCACAAATCTCGACCAAGTTTGGGAAATATCAGCTGAGCCGATTCTTTTGCAATGATGAGGACTTGCTTCGGTTGGACGGTAAAACCTTCGCCATCTCGAATCAATGGTCTATCAGCGACATCCCGGCCTTTCAGGCGATTGCAGAATCCTATCCGGACCTACGGTTGTCTTTCGCTAAGACGGGCGCGGAGATGGCATAAGGTTTGTTGCTCGGTCAGTGGAAAGGTAGTTGTGTCAGGTTCTACGTAACGACGTCCTCAAAACCCGGACGACCGTAGGTGCTGAGGACCCGCAGCCGATTTTTCGAGCCCCGTCACTCCTCCCGCAGCGCCCGCATCGGATCGATCCGCGAGGCGCGTCGCGCCGGCGTGTAAGCACCGCGCAAGCGCCAAGATCCGGCCTCCCCCTATGAGGAGCGATAAAGTGACCGCATAGTGTACAAATCGCGCGATTGCCCAAACAGATGTAGCCTGCACAGCTTCCTTTTTGTAGTGAACTCAACCTTGTTGAAGCATCGCAGATCGATCGACCGGTTTTGTGGCGGGCGGGCCGACAGACCGCTCGGAATAAATACGTCTTTCAGCACAATCGCAAGAAAGCTACTCTTCTCTCAAAGCCACAAGCGGGTCAATCCTGGACGCCCGCAATGCGGGGACCAGACACGCAAGGAAGGTCACAGCCGCGAGCCCGGCGATAACCATCGTATAAGTGCTTGGGTCTGTTTCGGTCACGCCAAAGAGGAAGGATCTGAGAAGTCGGCGCGTTGCGAAAACGCCACCCAATCCGGCTGCTAGACCGAAAAACACAAGCCGCATTCCTCGTTCCAACACTAGCGCTAAAACTCGTGTAGAAGGGGAGCCAATTGCCATCCGAATGCCCAACTCGCGCGAGCTCTGACTTACCAGATAGGACATGACCCCGTATAGCCCAACAGCGGTGAGCAGAAGAGCGAGCCCGGCGAAGACGCTTAATACATAGCTCCAGATTCGATGCTGCCAGACCGTTCCATCCACAATTTCGTCCATTGTTTTGCTCTGCACGATCGCCAGATTCGGGCTAACCTCCTGGATCATTCGCCTCACCGCAGGCAGCAGTTTTTGAGGAGGCACAGTGGTTCGAATGAGAAGATTTGTCTGAGAAGGAGGATATTGAAGCGCGCTCCAATACACCTCGATGTCTGGCGTACGTTCTGCCGGATTCCATTTCGTATTACCGACTACGCCAATGACGGTGCTCCACGGATTGTAGGTATCGTTATTCCCCCACCTGATCTGCTCTCCTATGGCGGATCGGTCAGGGAAAAAAGTCTGAGCCGTGAATTCACTGATAATCGCAACCCGGGAGTTATTTAACGTATCTGCATCCGTGAACTCGCGTCCTGCGAGCAGTGGAATACCAAGAGCTTTGAAGAATCCTGGCATGACATCAGAGCTCGCCGCTGGCCCGCGGTAAGCAAGGTCAAACGTGGGCCGCGCTTTGGTAAACAATTCGGCGCCAGAACGTTTCTCAGGTTGGTCCAGGTAAGGAATGTCGTCGCCAGCGCTCGTTGCAGCCACTCCGGGGAAGGTGGCCAGCCTTCGGTAGGTACGCTGGTACTCCCTTGAATAGGCTTCTACCTGTTCTGCCGGTGAGCTATTCGGAAGATATCGAGCCACGGTCGCCACAATAAGATGATCAGTCTTCACGCCTGTGTTTATATTCATCAGCGTTTGAAAAGAGCGCACCATAAGTCCCGCCCCAAGCAGCAAAAGAAGACTGAAGGCGACCTCAACAATGACCAGACCACGTCGTAATCGGATCGCTAGAGTCTTCCCTTCCGATCCACCCTTGCCACCTTGTCTCAAGGTCTCATGCAGGTCAATGCGGGCACGCCCGATAAGCGGTGCGAAACCGAAGATTACGGCTGTAGTCAGCGAAGTTGCAACCGAGAAGAGGAGAACTCGACGGTCAACGTGTAGAACCATCCAGGCCGGAAGTTCAGACGGAAGGAGCGGCGTTAAAGCTCGAATACCCAGGTAGGCCAGCATCGTTCCGACGGCGCTCCCGATCATTCCGTATAAAAGGCTTTCGCCAACCAATTGTTTGGCGATGCTCCGGGTAGTCGCACCTAGCGTTCGGCGAATCGCAAATTCTCGTTGGCGTGTAGACGCCCTCGCTATGAAAAGGCCTGCCACGTTCACACATCCCACCGTAAGCAGTAGGAAAACGGACCAACTTACTAAAACCACGTATTCTCGGACTGGACCCGTTTCTGCCTCTTGCAGACCGACGATACGGGCTTGAACGCCCGAATTGGTTGTCGGATACTGCTCTGCCAATTTCGATAGGACCCGGTTCATATTCAATTGCGCACTAGACAAAGAGACACCGGGCCGCAGGCGGCCAAGCACTGCATGAACCCTTATGTCTCTCAACTTCCACCACGGATCCGCATTTGCCGAATACTTCGCCATAAGCGGAATCCAAGCCTGCGTCCCAGCAGGATACTCGAAACTGACAGGCATGATTCCGATGACTGTATACGATTCGCCTCCCAGGTGGATAACACGGTTGACCGCATTCTTTTGGTCTGCAAATAATTGCGCACAAAGAGTGTGGCTAAGAACGACTTTGCGAACGTCGCCGCGGTACTCATCTTCCGATCTTGCGAAAGTTCGGCCCAGCACTGGAGCAATGCCTAGCACCTTAAAGAGCTCGGGGGATGTTGCGGTTGTCCGGATAACCTGTGTCCCGCGACTATCGGTTAGATTGTTATTGAAGCTGACATACGCCGCGAGACTTACAAAGTCCTGATTTAACCTCTGCCAATCCCAGAAATCATAAATAGAAGCTCCGCTGCCGGAAGCCGGTCCCCCTTTCCAGTAGGTTCCTACGCGAACAAGTTGCTCGGCACTCGGATAAGGAAAAGATCTGAGGAAAACTGCATCGAACAAGCTGAACACCGCCGTTGCGATTCCTATAGTGAGCGCCAACGTTACCAGCACTACTGTAGAGAATCCGGGATGCTGTGCAAATTGCTTGGCCGCTTTTCCCCAAATTCGCTCAGAAATCAAGCGGCGTAGTTGGAAAGTGGCAGGCATCTTTGAAGCTTAGCCGAACGTTTGGGCGTTTGTTGTTAGAGCCGGACCAAGCCCCCTTACTCCTCCCGCAGCGCCCGCATCGGATCGATCCGCGAAGCCCGTCGCGCCGGCGTGTAAGCACCGAGCACCGCAATCGCCACTAGCGGAACCATCACCAGCAAAAACAAGACCGGGTTCGCACTGTGAAACGAAACGATGAATAGCGATCCGATCAGGCGCGAAGCAGCAATGCTGAGAACTAGGCCTGCCAGCGTTCCCCACATTGCGAGTCCGAGCCCCTGTCGCAGGATCATGCGCAGCACGCCGCGCTGATCCGCTCCGATCGCCATGCGAATGCCGATCTCGCGTCGGCGTCGGCTCACCGAGTAGCTGACGAGCCCATAAAGGCCGATCACCGCCAGAATGAGCGCCATCAGGCCCATCGCGCCCACTGCCTGCACAATGATGTTCGGTGTCTCGATAGCGCGCTTGCTGAATAGATCTTCCATCGTCCGGACGTCGAAAACAGGCATGTTTGGGTCGAGGCTGTGTACGAGCCTTCGCATCACTGGCGCAAGCGCCGATGCGTCTTCCGCGGGTGACTCGGTCACGAGCGTCATCGCGCTCTGCTCGTTCTGCAAGAACGGAAGATAGAAAAAGTCTACCGGCGGTTCGGCAATCCACAGATACTTACCTTGTTTCGCGATCCCCACGACCTGTACCAGCGGACCGTTTGCGTCCTGCAGGTGGAATCGTTTGCCGATCGCATCTTCGTGCGGCCAGAAACGATCCGCAAAATGCTCGTTCACCACGGCGACGCGCGGAGAATTTGTTTGGTCGGATTCCAGAAAACCGCGTCCGCGCAGTACCTCAACGTGCATGGTCTCGAAATAACCGTCGCTTACCACGCTGTCTGAGGCGGTAGGCAATTGCTCTCCCTGCTTCAACACGTGCCCCTCCGGAACAACGGGCTTCGCGTCTATGTCGAACGTGAACGGAATCATCGACGAAAGAACGGCGGACCGTACGCCGGGAGTGGCGCGTGCCCGGCGTAAGAGCTGCCGGTAGAACTGCTCGCTTTGCGCTGAACCGTAGTGAACCATCTCCGAGTTAAAGCTCGTGAGAAGCAGATGATTCGTTTGAAACCCGGGCCCTTGCAGGAGCTGGTTGCGAAAGCCCTGAAAAATCACCGCCGATACGATCAGCAGAACGAATGAGACTGCCAGCTGCGCTGAGACGAGTACGTTGCGGCCCCAAAGTGTCCGCTTGCGCGCGCCGTCGCCGCCCCGTGCTTTGAGCGATGAAATGAGATCCGCGCGGGAGCTTCGTAGCGCCGGCAGCAAGCCAAACAGAAAGGTGCTCGCGATCGATACCGCCAGGGTAAAGAGAAGCGCTCTGCGGTCGAGCGCAAAGTGAAGGGAGACCGGTACGTCGGTCGGCGTCGGTATGCGCGCAAAGAGCCGTATGCCGGCGAGGGCGATCGCTATCCCGCCAATGCCGCCGCCTAACGCGAGCAGAAGGTTCTCGAGGAACAGTAGCCGGACTAATTGCCAGCGGGCCGCGCCCACTGCCAGCCGTAAGGCCATCTCGCGTCCGCGAGAGGTCGCCCGGCTCAACAACAGACCTGCCACATTTGCGCAAGCGACTAGCAGCACGCAGATAGCCAGCAACGTGAGCATTTCGACCAGGCCGGCATCGGGCGGCGATTGTTCCATCCGCAGGGCGAGCTCGGTCTGAACGCGAATCCTCCGATCCCGCGGCTCCGACGTGTAGGTCTTTTGCAAAACTTGAGCGATCGCGTTCAAATCTGCTTCCGCTCTGGCGTTCGTCATTCCCGGCCTCAAACGGCCTTTCATATTCAGCCAGCGCGCCTCTCGCTTGTTCAAATTATCCGTGCCCGATAGGATCGGAAAAGTCGCCACGGGAACGAAAAAAGCAGGTTTGAGGAACTGATCGACGCCGTTAAATCCTTCCGGCGCGACGCCGATAACCGTAAACTCTAAGCCGTTCAGACGCATCTTCGAGCCCAGCGCGGAAGCGGAGCCATTGAAATGCCCGAGCCAGAAATCATGGCTGATCACCACGACTCGGTCACGACCCGCGACTTGGTCCTCGCTCGCCAGAAATCCTCGACCGATCGCCGGCTCGACGCCCAGCACCCGAAAGAAATTACCCGAAACAAATACGCCGAATTGCATGCCCGGTACGGCCGCCACGTTCGGCGCATATCCAAACTGTCCGTATTGAAAGGCAAACATGCCGATGAAAGAGCGATTCCGGTCCCGCAGGTCAACGTAATCCGGATACGAGACCGTGCCGTTCCCGGCGAGACCGGCCGGACCCGGATTGAGCGTTACGATTTCGCTCGGTTTAAAGACCGGAAGAGGCCTCAGAGAGCAGTGTGTCGGCAAGACTGAAAATCGCGGTATTGGCTCCGATTCCAAGCGCGAGAGTGACGATCGCCGTAAGGGCAAAACCCGGAGAGCTGGCGAGTTGTCGAAACGCATGCCTCGTGTCTCGCAGCAGGGTTTCGATCCAGGGCAGTGTGCGCCCATTTCGATACTCTTCTTTCATCGCCTCCACCGCGCCGAATTTCAGAGCAGCCTGGCGATACGCCTCCGCCGGAGACATACCGGCCTTGACGTTCTCCGCCGTCTGCAAGGCAAGGTGTTCTTCAATCTCTTGCCGCAATCTCTCTTCGTCACGAGATCTCATTCCAAGAGCGCGCATCCGCGCCGCGAGCCGCCTCAGCACCCTCACAGCAAATCCTCCGCCTTCGTAGCAAAGAAGCGGCCGATAATCTCGGTTGTCAATTCCCAATCTCGCGTCTCTGCTACTAGCCGCTTCCTTCCTTCGCGCGTCAGCCGGTAGAAACGCGCTTTGCGGTTATTGTCGGAAGCACCCCACTCCGACTCAATCGCTCCCTCCTGCTCGAGCTTCAGCAGGACCGGATAGAGCGTACCTTGATTCACTGCGAGCAGATCTCCGCTGATCTGTTCGATCCGCCGCGCAATACCGTACCCGTGTAGAGACCCCAACACTTCAAGCGTCTTGAGGACCATCAGAGCGAGCGTGCCCTGCTTGACGTCTGTCTTGTCTTTCATCCCTTTTGGTTTCCCACAGGTATACTGGCACACTTCGTTTGGGATTGCAACAGGACGCTCGGTGCCGAGAACAATTATTCGTATCGCAGGGCTGCGTGCGCGAAGCTTATGGGCCAATATCCATGCCGCCATCGCTTAGGAATTCAAAGAAGTGCGTCCCTCCCTGATTGGCGGGCATGTTAGAAGCGAGAAGACAACCCTGAACTCTGTCCGATCACGACGAGTATTGTTTAATGGCGCGTCAATTGGCCACGATTAGTCCTCGCCGAGCGAGTCCGTCCCGCGATACAATTTGTCTCTTCTATCAAACCACTCGGTTCGAGCCATGATCGGACGAAGAATTCTCCATTACGAGATTGTCGAGATGCTCGGCCGCGGCGGCATGGGTGAGGTGTACAAGGCCCTCGACCGGCATCTAGACCGGTTCGTCGCCATCAAGGTTCTACCTCCAGACCGGGTCACGCATGCGGAACGCAGACGCCGTTTTGCGCAGGAGGCCAAGGCAGCGTCAGCCCTGAATCATCCGAATATTGTCCACATTTACGACATCGCAGAAGCCGACGGCATTCAATTCATCGTAATGGAGTGCGTCATTGGGAAAACCCTCGACCAGATCATCGGACGAAAGGGCTTGCGGCTCAATGAAGCTCTGCAGTATTCCGTCCAGATAGCTGATGCACTCGCCAAGGCGCATTCCGCCCACATTATCCATCGTGATCTGAAGCCTTCAAACGTCATGATTACCAGCGATGGCCTGGTGAAGGTACTCGACTTTGGGCTGGCCAAATTGACCGAACCCACCAGCTCGGAGTTTGACGACACTCCAACTATGGAAGACAACGGGGTCTCGGACACGGCAGAGGGGGTAATCGTCGGCACCGTTGCGTATATGTCACCAGAGCAGGCCGAAGGCAAGCCCGTTGGGCCTCAGTCTGACATCTTCTCGTTCGGATCGTTGCTGTACGAGATGATCACTGGCCGCCGCGCGTTTCATGGTGACTCCAAGATTTCGATCCTTTCGGCAGTTCTCAGGGAGGACCCGAAACCCCTCCGTGCAGTGGTGCCGGATGCGCCGCATGATCTGGAGAAGATCGTCACCCGATGTGTTCGCAAGCAACCGGAGCGCCGCTTCCAGCACATGGATGACCTCAGGGTCGCCCTTGCGGAAGTAAAAGAGGAATACGATTCAGGCGTACTCCTCACGCCAGGAGCAGGGTCGGGAACCGCAACAAAGAAGCGTGGCCCGGTCTTTTCCTGGATCTCAATCATTTTTGTGATCATTTTTGTAAGTGCTTTAGGACTGTGGCTCCGGCACATCGGCTCAAAAACTCACCCAGCTCCGAAGATCGTTCCCCTTACTACTTATCGGGGTGAGGAGGTTTCTCCGAGCTTCTCTCCGGATGGCAATTACGTGGCATTCGCGTGGAATAGTTCTGACGACTTTCGCCAAGCCAACTTTGACATCTTTGTCAAACAGATCGGTGGAGGCGATCCGATACGGCTCACGCATGATCCGGCCGATGAGATTTCGCCGGCCTGGTCACCGGACGGACGCTCGATTGCATTTGTGCGTACGTTGTCTGACGGGCTGAGCGGCATATTCTTGATTCCGGCGATTGGCGGACCCGAACGGAGGTTGGCTGACGTTCACCTGCGGGGCTCGTCATATGAATCACCTTATCTTTCGTGGTTTCCCGATAGCAGTTGGCTCGCGGTCGTGGATCAAGAATCCCCTGCCTCGCCTCCTGCTGTGTTTCGACTGTCCGTCGAAACTGGCGAGAAGCAGCGACTTACCTCTCCCCCATCAGGTTCGTCAGGCGATTTCAATCCTGCGGTTTCTTTTGACGGCCACGCAATGGCGTTTCGTCGATCCATTGCGGAGAACACTGCAGATTTGTTCGTCGTAGAGCTATCCGAAAACTCAGGACCAGCGAGTGAACCGAAAAGACTGACCTCGGATAAGAACGCCTTTACTCCGGCCTGGACCCCCGATGGCCGGGCAATCGTCTTTTCGGCGGGTCCCGAGCACACACCCAGTCTGTGGGAAGTCACATTTACGCGAAGCGGATGGCGTCCCGCAACGTTGGAACAATTAGAATTCGTAGGTGAGGGCGCGTTACAACCGGCGGTCTCTCGGAACAATCGTCTTGCCTACTCGCTGATGGATCTTGACGTGGATATTTGGCGCATCGACCTGAACGGCAGCAGGCCTGCGTCGAAACCTCCTACTCCGCTGATTTCGTCCACGCGGATTGATCACGATGCGCGATACTCGCCGGACGGGAAGCGTATCGCCTTCGGATCAAATCGCTCAGGACCCTTGGATCTCTGGCTCTGCAATAGCGATGGGTCCGGGAGTGTGCAGTTGACCTCCTTTGGGGGTTCAAACTACACCGGTTCTCCCCGCTGGTCGCCGGACGGCCGGCTGATTGCATTCGTGTCGAATGTTGGTGGCCATCCCGGCTCTTACGTGATCAGCGCGGAAGGAGGCAAGCCGCAGCCTCTCCCAATAAATGATTTCTCGGGTTGGTCAAGAGACGGCAAGTGGATCTACTTCGCGTCACAACGCAGCGGAGATCGACAACTCTGGAGGATGCCTTGGTCTCCCGGCATGAAAGGAGGGAAGGCAATCCAGATCACGAAGAAAGGTTTTGCAGGCGAAGCCCTCGAGTCGCCAGACGGGAAGTTCGTTTATTATCTGAAAGGCGTAAGCGATGAGGACCAGGGTCTTTGGCGAGTGCCAGTAACCGGTGGAGAAGAAATTCAGGTTCTCGGATCGGTACTCAATAACAATTTCACAATAACCGCGCGGGGTATCTACTTCATCCCGGTTTCCAGGCCGGCTTCGGTCCACTTCCTGGGTTTTGGCGGTGGAACTCCAGTGACCATTGCTCAGATCCCCGGTGAGCCCGCGTGGGGGATTTCAGTTTCACCGGATGGCCGGTCGCTTCTGTTCTCCGAATTCGAGGCGGTGAAATCCGACTTGATGCTCGCCGAGAACTTTCGCTAGGGCCGGACGGGTAATGCGCTGCACCTTTTTCCTTGCCTCGGCTACCAATCATTCGGAATTTAGAGAACCGCAATCAATTCTAAAGAGTGTGAGCGGATCGTCGGCCACCCGGAATTTGGTGCCAGAGAACGGCGTTATCGGAAACTACCGAAACGCAAGTGCTTTGGCGTCGTAAGAGATCGAAAGCTGTCTGCGGTTTGAGCATCGACAGCAACATTGGAGGAGTCTGTCACCGATGCCGCGCAGGTCTCGCGTGTTGGTGGGCGACAGCTCTCCAGTGATCATATTCTTTTCTGGTCGTTTCATCGCGACACCTCTGGTGGCCCGGTGATGCAAAGCTTGAGACTCTAGTCCCGTGTCAGTCAGTCGCATTCATGCGGCGTTATTACTAGACTCCCTTCCGTTAAGGATGGCCTCTTCCTCTGTCTGCGCCTACCAATGTCTGGTCGTTTCGAGCGTTCGGGTAATTCTGTTCTCGCAACTATCTTCGACCTTCGCCAAAAGGTCGGACGTGTCGATCGAGCTATCGCCCGCACGCTGCATCGCCCCGCTCAACTTCCGTGTGGCCCGTTTTCCGCTCACGATCACTAAACACTATGCGGCTGTAGCGCTTGTGGATTGCTAACCCCGATCGTCGGCAAATAGGAAGTTATGTCCAGATGGCGCGTGATCCAGGACCATCAAGGACGTGTCGGCGTGTTCACGTCAGCCTCGGCGCGCTGCCTCGATGGCGGCGATGTCGATCTTCTTCATCGTCATCATCGCCTCGAAGGCGCGCTTTGCCTCACCGCCACCAGCCGCAAGAGCATCGGTTAGCGCGCGCGGAGTGATCTGCCAGGAGAGGCCCCAGCGGTCCTTGCACCAACCGCACGCGCTTTCCGTGCCGCCATTGCCCACAATCGCGTTCCAATAACGTTCCGTCTCTTCCTGATTCTCCGTCGCGATCTGGAAGGAAAAGGCCTCGGTGTGCCTGAACGCTGGTCCGCCGTTGAGACCAAGACAGGGAATGCCCAGGACGGTGAACTCCACCGTCAGCACATCGCCCTTTTTGCCGCCTGGATAGTCACCGGGAGCCTCGTGAACAGCAGTTACTTCACTATCCGGAAAGGTGACGGCGTAGAAGTGCGCCGCTTCCTGCGCGTCTTTGTCAAACCAAAGGCAAATCGTGTTCTTTGGCTTCATGTTCGTTTGCTCCTCAGTGCTCGATCACGGCCAACGCAGCCTTTACGTCGGCCAGTATCAGTGACCACCCGTTCAATTGCTCATCTGCTCCGGCAAGACGTCTCAAATTCGCCATCACCCGTCCTACCTTTTGAATCATATCGCTGGCATGGATCGACTTCGAGATCCGGCTCAGGCAGGTCTCCTGTTATGTGCTCCAGGTTACGCAGGGATCGCTTTAGTCTTCGCCTGTCAAGACTTTCAGCGCATAGTGGAATTCGCCGTCCAAGATCACCGGCGAACGATCTCCCGGGAAGTGGCGCCAAAGTCGCTGGTTTCGCCACCGTTCCGAAGGATGCCCGCTGATATCATCAGCATCGCGTCCGAGGCAACAGCTTTCGAGTCACCGTCCTCGTGGACGCCGGAAACTCGGCGCTTCTGGTTGTAAGCAGGGTATTTGCGCGTCCTGCCATGCGCGATCCACATCTCTCCGCTCGGCCCTGCGTGCTACTCTTCGCCAAATGGCGAGACGGGTGTATCGGTCACGAATTGGCTTCGTATTTTTCAAATGGCATGCCCGGCTATGTGGCTCCGTTCCTCATGAATGCTGGCCGGATTCTGGCTTCGTATTTTCAATCTCCGTTTAGCTTCACCACCAATCCATGACTTCCCACCGCCCAGATCGCGTTCTCGGCTGCCCCTACCGCATTGAGGCCGCTCGCTTCTATTCGGCGCCAGGTGCGCCCGTCGTTTTTCGAAATATCCGTCCCGTTCGTTCCGGCTACAATCCACGTACGCAGCTTTCCCGGTACGAAAGTCACGGCCGAGCGAAACCCCGTCGGTGGATGTTTAGTCGGCACATGCCACGATCTTCCGCCGTCATCCGTCCAGGTCAACGTTCCCCTGGCTTCGTTCCCCAGTTTGTAATCACCGCCGGCAACGATTCCGTGCTTTGGATCACGGAATGACACCGAGAAGGCTCCGGCCGAAGCTTTCTTGGCTTCGATCCGCAAATCCTGGACAGTCCAGCTGGCACCTCCATCCTTGGAATGGAACAGCCGCGCCCGATCTCCACCGCCGGTCACAAACCAGGCGTCTCCGGAGTGGGTGATGGTCAGGCACGTCCCGCTCGCGGCGAAAGCGCCTTCGCCCGGCAATGCATCCGGTGCGCTCTGTCGCTGCCACGATGCGCCGCCATCCTTAGTAAGAAAAATCACAAACCGGCCATCCACCGGATCGCCGAGTAGCAAGCCGTGCTCCTGATCGCGAAAGGCCAGAGCATCGAAGAAACCCTGGGTGTCCGGATTGGTGAACATCAGCTCCCAGTGCTCGCCTCCATCCCGGGTCCTATAAATCCGCGACGCGTCGCCCGGGCCGCTGGCAAGCAGCAGCGCCGTCTTCTCGTCCCAGGCGGCCACATCGCGAAAGTCCATCTTTTCCGCGCCCGGCACGCGCCCCATCTGCCAGTTCCGGCCGCCGTCTGTTGTCCGCAGCCACGTCCCTTGCGAGCCGCTTGCCCACACGATGTCGCGCGTCACCACTGCCAGACCGCGGAGACTCGCATCGCCGGGCGTCCTTTGCACCATCCACGAGGGCAACATCAATATCGCCATGAAAAGCTCGGAATGCATCACGCCACTGTACCCAATCGCGTTCCGCTGCTCTCGTCATCAATCGGCCCCGAAACGGCGTTCGCCGGTACTGGATTGCGCCTCGCCGATTCGCGAGTGACCACGCCTCCAAGCCGCCTTAGCATCGGGTTGAGGGTGATTATGAATCGAAGAGAATTGGAGAGCTTGATTTTGCCGGTGATTCTGCTGCTGACCGGTCTCATACTGATTGGAGGCGACCGCGTGGGCATCCTGTCCTTGGACCGTATCCAGAATCTCTGGCCCGTTGCGCTCATCCTCGTAGGACTGAGCGACCTCCTCGCCTCCAGTGGCGACGAGCAAAAGCAAACCTCTCAATTTCCCGCATCTCGTACATCGCGTGAGGGAGCCCGGCGTGTCTGAATGGCCGAACGATCAGAATGATTGGTGGATGCGGCATGCCAATTTGACCGAGGAGCAGCGCGCTATTCTGCGCAAACGCACCAACAGTCATCGCATCGCATTTTCCGTCATTCTGATCACTCTCGGGGTGCTGCTGTTTCTGGGCAACCTCGGCATTTTTGCGATACACAATGTCTGGGTGTTCTGGCCTGCCTTTCCGATCGCGATAGGAATTTCTCGCCTGGTTAGCGGAGAGACAAGCCGTTCTCGCGCCGGCGGAATCTTTCTGATACTTTTTGGGGCATTCTTCCTGTTAAGCAACTTGGGATGGCTCGACCTGCGCGCCAGCCATGGAAGTTGGTTCATCTCCCTTGCCCTTATAGGCGTAGGTTTCGCGGCCTTGTTCAACGGCTTTGATTTCACTCGTCAACCGGGCAGAGGAGCCGCTTTCGCGCCACCGCGACAACCCACCGCTCCCGACTACGAGAACGCGATTCACGACTTCGTTGTATTCGGCGCGCTGAAACGCAAACTCGAAACTCGAGATTTTCGCGGCGGCGAGATGACGACCATTTTCGGCAATATCGAGATGGATCTCCGGCGCGCTTTCATCACGCAACAAGCGCGTTCCGTTGTCATCAATGTAATGACAGTTTTTGGCGCGACCAAATTGCGGGTGCCCGAGAATTGGCGCGTCATTGTGAGCGGAATCGGCATTCTTGGAAACTTCGAAGATAAAACTATTCCGCCCAATATAGGACCCGATGCCCCGACACTCATCGTCGCGGGCTTCGCCATTTTTGGCGCCGTCGAAATAGAGGATTAACCCCGCCGCATGCATCCGATCCTCAGGGACAGGGACATAATCACGGGCTACATGACGGGATTCCTCCTTATAGGTTTGATGCTCGGATTTGTCGCCAGCGTCTCCGCACACCTCAATTGGATCGAAGTGTCGGCGGTGATGATTCCGACGACCCTGGTGCTTGCGCTCGTCTGTTTATCGGCCTGGTACGTCGCTCGCTCGCATGATTTGAGAACAACACCCGATTGGCGCTTGGGACTCACGTTTCTTCTTGCCGCCATGTGCGCCAGCACGCTCGTCATGGGTTTTGGGCAATTCTGGGTTTGGGCTCTCGATCACTTCTTCCTGGGCGTTCGCGAACGTTTTCGCTCTGCGGTTCCCGTGCTTGCCGGAATGTTTTCTCTCGTATACCTGCTCGCCATTGTTTTGCATTACCTCCTGCTTGCCATGGAATCCTCCCAGAAGGCAGAGATCCTCTCCCGCGAAGCCGAGCTCAAAGCGCTCAAAGCCCAGGTCAATCCGCACTTCCTCTTTAATAGCCTCAACTCCATCAGTGCTCTCACCACCATCGATCCCGCGAAGGCTCGCCGAATGTGTATAGCGCTTTCTGATTTCCTTCGTAGCTCGCTCCGATTGGGCGAACGCGCGAGCATCCCGCTTTCTGAAGAACTGGCGCTTACCCGAAGTTATCTCGATGTCGAGCGCGTCCGTTTCGGAGAGAAGCTTCGTGTTCGTCAAACCATATCTGCCGATTGCACGGATTGTGATGTCCCCCCGCTGCTGGTGCAACCATTGGTCGAGAATGCGATCAAACATGGGATTGCTACCTTGCCGGAAGGTGGAGAAATCGTACTTACCGGCGACCGCTGGCAGGATCAGCTTCGGGTTGTCGTTGAAAATCCTTTTGATCCAGATGCGCCGCCGGCGCTGAAAACGGGTTTCGGATTGCTTAGCGTCCGAAATCGGATTCGTGCGCGCTACGGTAATGCCGGCCGATTAGATATTAACGTGGAGCCAGCTCTCTATCGCGCCGTGCTGGTGCTGCCTTGGGTGTGCAACGGGAACCGGTAAACGAATGAATATTCGAACCATTCTGGTAGACGACGAAGAACTGGCCCGCCATGTTTTACGGGAATATTTGTACGGGCGAGCCCGATATCGAAATCGTGGCAGAGTGCGCTAATGGTTTTGATGCGGTCAAACTCGTGGCTGAGCATAAGCCCGATCTGCTTTTCCTCGACGTACAAATGCCGAAGCTCGACGGGTTTGAAGTCTTGGAACTTGTGGGCGATCAAATGGCTGTGGTGTTCGTCACCGCCTACGATCAATACGCCACCAAGGCCTTTGATGCCTCTGCCGTTGACTACCTTTTGAAGCCCTTCGACATCGAGCGCTTCAAGGCCGCTCTGCAGCGCGTGCGGCAGCGTATTGCCGCCAATATGCCGCGGAACTTGAATGTGAGCGAGCTTCGTCAGGCCGCCACTCCACCAGGTCTTCACGGTCAGCGCATAGTTGTGCGCGAAGGCGCCAGCCTGCACGTGATACCGGTCAATCAGCTCGATTACGCCGAGGCGCAGGATGACTATGTCGCCTTGCACAGCCGCGGCAAGACTCATCTGAAGCAACAAACCATCTCCAATCTCGAGACCCTGCTGGACCCCTCCCGCTTCGTCCGCGTTCATCGGTCGTTTCTGGTCAACCTGGAACGCATTGCGAAGGTCGAGCCTTACACAAAAGACACCCGGCTCGCGATTTTGTCGGACGGGAGTAAGATTCCTGTTAGCCGCAGTGGATATTTGCGTCTGAAAGAATTGATACAGGTCTAGAATGTAGTCTTTCGGGACTCCAGGAGATACATGGACAAAGAGAGTTGTGACATCGGTTTGATCGGGCTTGCCGTGATGGGCCAGAATCTTGTGCTGAATATGAACGACCACGGTTTTCGCGTGGCTGTATTCAATCGGACGGTGTCGAAAGTTGACGACTTCCTGAACAATGAGGCGAAGGGCACAAAGATCGTTGGCGCCCATTCAATCGAAGAACTAATAAAAGCACTTAAGAAGCCGCGCCGCGTGATGCTAATGGTCAAAGCGGGCGAAACGGTCGATGAAATGATCGATCAGATCGCTCCCCATCTGGAGAAAGACGACATCATCATTGATGGCGGGAACTCGCACTATCCCGACACGAACCGGCGCACCAAGAGCCTCAATGAGAAGGGGATTCTGTTTATCGGCACCGGCGTTTCAGGCGGTGAGGAAGGCGCGCGTCACGGCCCGTCGATCATGCCCGGCGGTAATCCGGAAGCCTGGCCGCACGTGAAGGACATTTTCCAGTCGATCGCGGCCAAGGTCGAAGACGGCACTCCATGCTGCGATTGGGTCGGCGAAAACGGGGCAGGGCATTACGTCAAGATGGTGCACAACGGCATCGAATACGGCGATATGCAGCTCATTTGTGAAGCCTATCAATTGCTGAAGGACGGTTTAGGCTTAACGCCCGATGAGCTTCATACGGTTTTCGCCGAATGGAACAAGGGTGAGCTTGACAGCTATTTGATCGAGATTACAGCGGCCATTCTCGCGAAGAAGGATGACGATGGCAAGCCGGTCATTGACAAAATTCTCGATACGGCCGGTCAAAAGGGAACCGGAAAATGGACCGTCACCAGCGCCGCGGATTTGGGCATGCCTCTCACCTTGATTGGCGAAGCCGTCTTCGGCCGATGCCTTTCCGCGCTTAAGGACGAGCGGGTCGCGGCGTCGAAAATTCTTACCGGACCGAAGCACAAGATCGATTCACAAGATCGGAAGATTTTCATCGAGGATGTGCGGCGCGCGCTTTACTGCTCCAAGATGATCTCTTACGCACAAGGATATATGCTGCTTAGCGCTGCCGCCAAAGAAGAAGGCTGGCACCTTAACATGGGCGGGGTCGCGCTGATGTGGCGCGGTGGCTGCATCATTCGCAGCCGCTTTCTTGGCAAAATTAAAGACGCTTACGACAAGAATCCGAAGATCCCAAATCTTCTACTCGATGACTTCTTCAGCAACGTGTTGAATAACTATGAGACGGCCTGGCGTCACGCCATTATTCACGCCATCGGGTTCGGAGTGCCTACCCCGGCATTCTCGACGGCTTTAGCATTTTATGACGGCTATCGCAGCGAGCGATTGCCGGCGAATCTGTTACAGGCGCAGCGGGACTTCTTCGGTGCCCACACTTACGAACGTGTGGACCAGCCTCGCGGAAAGTTCTTTCACACGAACTGGACCGGCCACGGCGGGCGAGTAGCTTCCGGTAGCTACACTGCCTAGGCGACAAATTCTATTGAAATGGAGAAAGTATGAGTGAAGGATTGAACATCCGGCAGGACGGAGCTCTTGATTTCGTGTCAATTGGCGCTTTAGTGCACCGCCTCGATCCAGGCATTATTCCTTTTCGAAAAGCCACCGAATGCAAAATTCATGTAAGCGGCGGCGAATTCAACGTGGCCGCGAATCTCGCGGATTGCTTTCGGCTGAAAACAGGTCTGGCCACCGCTATGGTGGACTATCCAATCGGGGACCTGGTCGCCGAGCGCGTTCTTGCGATGGGCGTCACGCCTTTCTATAAGCATTTCAAGCACGACGGCGTTGCCGGACCGAACATCGCGACAGTCTACAGCGACCGCGGGCAGGGCGTGCGTGCTCCCGTCGTCTTTTACAATCGCTGCAACGAGGCAGCAGCGCAATTGAAGGGAGGGGATTTTAACTGGCACGCCATCTTCCAGGGAGGCGTCCGCTGGTTCCATAGCGGCGGTATATTTGCCGCATTATCGCCCACTACCTCCGAAGTGATTATCGAAGGGATGCAGGCCGCGAAGGAGGCCGGGGCCGTGATCTCGTTCGATCTCAACTATCGTGAAAAGCTCTGGAACGTTATTGGAGGCGCCAAGAAGGCGGTGCAGGTTATCGACCGTATTGTCAAGAATGTCGATGTACTCGTCGGTAACGAGGAAGATCTCCAAAAGGGTCTCGGTATTCCCGGACCTGAAGTCGCCGCCAAATCAAAGCTCGATCCCACCGCGTTCTTCGGCATGATTGACAATGTGCGCAAGAAACATCCGCAAGTGAAAATCGTTGCCACTACGCTGCGCGAAGTGCATTCGACCAACCGGCACAGCTGGAGCGCCGTAGCCTGGATCAACGGTAAAACGCATATTGCTCCTACGGCGGAGCTGGACGTTTACGACCGGGTCGGCGGAGGCGACGGTTTCGCCGCAGGGCTGTTTTACGGTCTGCTTACCGGGGAGAAAGACGAAGAGGCGGTCAAGATCGGTTGGGCGCACGGCGCGTTGCTAACCACGTTCCCCGGAGATACGACAATGGCAACTCTGGACCAGGTTCGCAGCTTCGCTAAAGGCGGCTCGGCTCGGATCCAGCGCTGAACGAACGATTCCGGTAGGCGAGATAGAAACCTGCCGGAACCAAAAACACTGTCACCAAGACCGAGAGCGTCAGCCCGCCTATGAGGGCCCGCGCCAGGGGGGCATACGACTCGCTCCCCTCTCCCAGCTTCAACGCCATTGGAAGCAGGCCAATAATCGTTGCCAGCGAGGTCATCAGGACTGGCCTCAGGCGCACGCGGCAGGACCTTACGATTGCGTCGCGAACCCCTAGCCCTTCTTCGAGCAAGTGATGAGCGAATTCAACGATGAGGATGCTGTTTGACATGGCGATACCGGCCAGCATGAGCACTCCCATGAGCGACATGACATTGAGGGTTGTTCCCGTGGCAGCGAGCGTAAGAAGAACCCCCGAAATAGCCGGGGGAAGAGCAAGCAGGATGATAAAAGGATCGACGAACGACCGGAACTGGGCGACCAGAATGAGATATAGCAGCAGCACGGAGAGGATCAGGCCGATGCTGAAGCTTCTGAACGAGGCATTCATCGATGCCACCGTCCCCTGCATGACAACATCGACATTCTCGGGCAGGCGGGTGCCGGAGATGATCCGCTGAATCTGGCGGGCGATTCCTCCCAGAGCCTCACCGAGCGGCCTTACGTAGATATCTATGCGTCTCCGAATCTGGTAGTGATCAACCTCCGTAGGAGCTTGGAATGGGATGATGGAGCTGACCATCTCGAGCCTTGTCGGCTGCGTGACATTAACGCCATGAAGCGGAATTGCATGCAAATCAGCGATCTCGCGTATCTGCCGCTCCGGATACTGAACCGTTAGCCAGTAATTGTTGCCGTTCTTGGGGTCAACCCAGATGCTGGGCGCAACCATCTGATTGGATGTGAGGGCCGTGATCACGTTTGACATTACTTCTTTCTCGCTAAGACCAAGCTCTCCGGCACGCATGCGATCGATATTTAAGCGCAGCGCCGGATAATCGAGATCCTGCGGGATAAAGACATCCGCGACGCCCGGGATTTGCCGTATCTTGGAAGAAATTTCAAGAGCCGTGCGATAGTCGCTCGGCAAATCGCGGCCCGAAATTTGCAGATCGATCGGTGCCGGCATGCCCATGTTAACGACGGCATCCACCAGACTCCCTGAGGAGAAAAACGCCGCAAGTTCGGGCATCTCCTCTTCCATGCGCCGCTTCACGCGAGCGATGTATTCATAGCTTCCGGTGCCATGCCCCGCCTTTAAACTTGTTTGAACTACAGCGGTGTGCATGGCGGAGTTGGATGTATAAACAGCCGAGAAGCCGGGGTCGACACCGATGTTCGAAACGATCATGCCGAGATCTTCCGGCGCGACCGTTTTGCGAATGAGATCTTCTAGTCTCGTTATTTCCTTTTCGGTATCGATCAGGCGGGTGCCCGATGGGGCTTTCAGATTGATGACAAACTGGCCGGCGTCGGTCTTGGGGAAGAATGCCAAGCCAATGAGGGGGAACAAAAGAAGCGTCGCCGCGAACAGAAGCAGGCAAATGACCATGGTCGCCGCAGGCCGGGCCATAACGTGGGCCACCAGAAACTCATACCCTCTGAGCAAGCGTGCAAACTGGCGGTCGAATTGTGAACTGAGCTTCGCACCAAGGCCTCTAGCTTTGCGGAGCCCTGGATCTTCATGCTTGACTCCCGTATGCCTTATGTATCGGGCGCAGAAGAGCGGGACAACGGTCATCGCCACGAAATAGGAGGCCAGCAGCGAAAGCACGACCGCAAGCGCCAATGCTGAAAAGAGGAATTTGCTGACGCCGTAAAGGAGCGTCACCGGGAAGAAGACCACCACGGTTGTGAGAGTAGCGGCCAGCACGGGCAGAGCAACTTCTTGACCGCCCTTCTCGGCCGCCACAGCAGGAGGCTCGCCTAATTCGAGGTGGCGAAAGATATTTTCGAGTACTACCACCGAATTATCGATCAGCCTCGATAGCGCCAGCGCAAAGCCGCCCAGAACCATGCTGTTGATCGAGCTTCCGCCGAGCTGCAGCGCTATGAATGCCGCCAGCACGGAGAGTGGTATCGAAAAAAAGACCGCGACCATGGCGCGCATGCTTCCCAGGAAGATCAGAATCATAAGGCAAGTGAGAAGCAGCCCGATTCCACCTTCGTGGAGAAGCGTTTCGATTGCTGTTTTGACGAACTCGGATTGGTCGAACACGACCGAGCTGGACAGGCCTTTCGGAACGTCGAACAAATGCTGCAGCTTGGCCCGGACGCCGTTTACAACCGCGATGGTGTTTGAATCACCGCCTTGTTTCAAAACAGGAAGATACACCGACCGTTGCCCGTCGACTCGAACAGCATTGTATTGGAGTGAATACGAATCTTTCGCTTGCCCAATATCGGAGAAGCGTACCGGTGATTGGCCGACGATTTTGATCGGTGTCCGATCCATCGTTTTCAGATCGACTTGATTGTTGGCATAAATGTCATAATCGATCCGGCCGATTTGAACATCGCCGGCGGGCAGTACGACGTTGGTGTCATTTACTGCCCGTACGACGTCCATGAGGCTGAGCTGGTTCGCCTCAAGTTTGTACGGATCGACATAGAACTGAATCTGCCGCCAACGTCCGCCGAACGGCTGTGGAACCGAAGCTCCCGGCACGCCTGCAAGTTGATTTCGGATGTTGTTCTGGGCAAGATCCTTTAAGAACGTTTCAGTGAGTCCGGGGCCTTTCAGCGTGACCAGGCACACAGGGAGACTCGATGCGTCGAACTTCAGCACAATGGGCGGCAGCGTGCCCGGAGGCATGTCGCGGATATCTGCCATCGCCAAATTGGAAATGGTTGATGCTGCCGAGTCGGGATTGCTGCCCGGCTGAAAGTAGACCTTGATCACGCTGACACCTGTGAGCGATCTTGATTCGATATGCTCGACGCCGCTTGCCAGCGTGAAAAAGCGCTCCAGGTGATAGGTGATGTTTCCTTCAATCTGTTCCGGCGGCATGCCGTTATAAAACGTGGCAACCACCACCACAGGAATGTTCATGCTGGGAAACATGTCGACCGGCATGCGAAAAATCGCAACGCTGCCCACCAGCGCGATGATGAGGCTGACAACAACAATAAAGTAGGGTGTCTTAATGGCGAATCGAGACAAACGTCAGTTCCCTGTTTGTAAGGCGGCGGCTTGTTCGAATTGAGCCGGTTTCGGAGTTACGGACTGGCCATTTTGCAAGCCCGCATGCCGGCCTACAACCACCATTTCGCCGGCTGCCACGCCCGATACGATTTCCTGCAGCTGTGCGCTCTTGATGCCGACCTCAACCGGAACAACTCGAATGACAGAGTCGTGCACTACGTAAACCTGCGCAGAGTCGCCAGATTCTTCGACCGCATCGAGAGGAACGGCGAGTGCCGATTTGCTCTGTCGCAGCTTCAAATTTACTTCGGCATACATGCCTGGTACCAGGATGTAGTCCGGATTAGGGACGTCCACTTCGGTGTTCATGGTGCGTGTGGTCATCGATACTTTGCCTTCGAAGCGCGTGACCTTTCCGGGAAACTTCTTACGCAAGGAGTTCACCGAAACATCTACGTTTTCACCGATTCGTACATTTGGCACGGCCGATTCCGGAACCGGTAAGATCAGTCTCAGAAGATTATTTTGGGAGAGACGCACGACCGGCATGGCCTGTGTTTCTGAAGCCGTGCCCTGCTGGATCATCGCTCCTGTATTCGCGTATCGCTTCGTGATGAGGCCGGTGAAAGGAGCCGTAATGATGGTGTAATTTTTAAGAGTTTTCCAGCGAGCCTCCTCCGCCTTTGCCATCGCGAGCTTCCGCTCGGCGGTCTGGATGTTGGCCTGCGCCACCACAACTTGACCGGCGGTCTCGAGCTGTTTTGAGCGGGCCACATCGACTTCCTGTTGCGGAATCAGCCCCGGCTCCTTCTTCGAAACCTCGAGAATTCGTTTGTACGAGAGATCGGCGATGTCCGAAGTGGATTGAGCGCGGGCAAGGTCGCCCCGCGCTGTGTCGATGTCGGCTTGTGATGCTTGCACACTCGCTTCCGCCCGAGCGATATCGTTCTGCATTTCGGGTATTTCGAGCTCGGCCAGGAACTGGCCCGTCTTCACGCGGTCGCCGATGTCGACTCGGATGGACTTTATGTATCCGGCTTCTTTCGCCATTACGTCGATTTCCTGGTATGGAACAAACTCGCCGGTGACCACCAGATTATTCGTCAGCGTGCTTCGCACTACCCGAGCCACCGGCACGATCTGGCTCGCCGGTGTTCCCGCGGTATCGCGCCTTGCGGCATCGCTTTTACCTCCGCACGATAAAGTCCAGGTAGCCGCCATCGATAGGAGAGCCAGGAATTGAAAAGGGTGAAGTCGCCACAACACGTGTTTACTCCTCAACGCAGGGCTCCGATCGTAAAGTCGAGTTCGGTCCGGCGGCTCAGATAGTCGTATTTTGCCGACGCAGCGCCGATCTCCGCCGAGATCTCGCTAAGCTGCGCTTGATTGAGCTCTACAATGCTGCCGAGGCCAGCATCGTAGCGGGCTTGGGCGAGATGCACTGCTTTCCGCGCCTGCTCCACTAATTGCGCCGTCACATAGAGCTGACGGAAAGCGTTATTGGCGTTGAACCAGGCGACGCGCACATCGCGGGAAATTTGAATGGAAAGATCCTGGACCTCTTTATCCGCCGCCTTGGCCCGGAATTCCGCCTCTGCTCGTCGCCCTGCGAACAACCCGCCATTGAAGAGCGGGATATTCACATTGACCCCGGCCGCTTCGTAATTGTCATGGATCAAAGTGTGATCCCTTTCGGGTATGGCTCCCGCGGTTGCCAAAAGGTTGACGGTTGGATAGCTGAGCTTCTTTTCTGCCTGGGCAAATCGATCTGCAGCATCGCGGGTATGCTCTAAAAGATTCAGATCTGGACGATCTTTGAGGGCAGTCGCTACGAGTGCCGGTATATCTGAACTGACGGTCGGAGGCGCGGGCTGATCATCCAGAGCTACGTTTTCAACTGCCGGTTGGCCAAGTGCCGCGGCCAGAACAGCCCGATTTGACTCCACGTCGTTCTCTGCCTGATTCATGGCTAATTGGCCTTCTGAAACCAAGACCTGCGCAAATGTGACATCGAGTGTCGATCGCAAGGAACTCTGTGCGAGGGCGTTCACCTGTCGCAGAGTTAGCTGGCGGCTTTCGAGAGTGGCGCGGCTTGCTCGTAATACCGCTTCGCTTCCCAAAACGGCGAAGTAGGCTCTCCTTACATTTAAGAGAATTTGTGCGCGGGTATTGATGATGCTGTCGCTTGCCGCTTGATAGCGAAGCCTGGCGACGCTCACGAGGTTCGTTGTACGACCAAAATCTGTGACTAATTGCATCAGGGTCGCTCCCACCGCAAAACGGCTGCTGAGACTCGAAGTAGTCAGTGCGCCTGCAGCCTGGACGGTTGCATCGTTTGCGACGGCGCCTGTGACATTAGCCGAAGCAGTCGGAAAATAAGCTGACCGCGCTTGAGAGACAACGCTTTCTGCTGCTTGTGCCGAGAGAGCCGCCGAGGCGATTCGCGGGTGGTTTCTAAGCGCGATCTGCTCAGCTGCGGCCAGGGTCAGAGTTTTTGGATGGTTGTCTATTGTTCCAGGTCTCGGGGGTGGTACCGCCTGGGCAAGACACAAAACAGATATCTGCGTAGCGCTGAGAAAAAGCGCAGAACACTCTCTCATTGTCAGACTTAAAAGGGATGATCCTTTTTCGCAATTTTGACAATCGTCGTATCCTGCATTTCAACCAAACCGTCCTGAACGATCTCACACAACTCTGGGAGAATGGCGTCTATCGTGGCTGGCGAGTCGATAAATTCGATACGCACAGGGAGATGCAACCGGCGAGCGCGTTGGCCTTCCTGATCTCGTAACCGGTGACTGGCTCCGAAACCCTCTTGAGGGCGAATCAAGGTTGCCCCGGCGACTCCCCGCTGATAAAGCAGATCAAATACTTGTTGGTACGTGAAATTACGATCTGAACTTGTGTCGTCATTCACATATACCGTCACTTTCTTGGCGCTTCCACGAGTAAGCATGCAGCTGAATTCAGCTATTCCTCAGCGGGCACCCAGCATCATGTGTTCCCATTCCTTGACGTACTCAGGATCCATTGCGTAATGCTGCCGGAGGATCCACACTCCGTCCCGGTTGGCTAAGAAAATAAGACCGCGCTCATCGTCGCGACCGATTGCGGTCACATTTTCAAAAACCTGTTTTATCGCGGGATGCACCGGATCGGCGAAGCTCATGATGCGGAAGGTCTGAGCGATGGAGGGAGTCGATTCGCCGGCATTGGTTGTGGCGACCAGTGCTACATCTCCAGTCACCGCCTGCAATCTCTCGGCACCTCCAGCCGGAAGCGGCATGTCCGCCAGAACTGCCGGCTGTTCGACCTTTGTGACGTCGATCAAGGTGACAGCCTTCTCGGATGCGTGCTCGGCGTAGAGATACTCGCGGCGATAGTGCCGGGTCTCGAGAAAGCGGGTCACCGACGCATCGGCGAGGGGAATGTGAGCCACTACTTCGATCTGATCCTGGTCTGTCTTGGGTTGCCGCTTTGATCGATCTTTTGACTGGAGAATGGCGGCACAAGTTATGACGAGAATGAATGCGAGTGTAAAGGGGTGCAGCTTCATTACAGGAAGTTGTGTCTCTCTAAACACAATCCTCCCGGCAAAGTGCGACCGATACAACTTAAGATTGCCTTAAGAGTTTCTGAAGCCGAGCTTAATGAATTTTTAAGTTGTTCGCCGTCTCGTGCTTTTTTATAAAGAAGAGGGAACGTGCGAATTCTAGTCATTGAGGACGAGCGGAAGCTGGCGAATGCGCTGAAGGAAGGCCTTGAGGAAGACGACTATGAAATCGTGATCGCCCATACCGGGGAGGAAGGATTTTATTTGCTGTACCAGGACTCCTTCGATCTGGCGATTCTCGACGTTATGCTCCCCGGCCGCGACGGTTTTGAGATTTTGAAGAGCCTCCGAGGCCGGGGAATTCAAATACCCGTTCTGTTGCTGACCGCGAGGGATGCGCTGGAAGATCGCGTTCGCGGACTGGATACGGGAGCGGACGATTACCTGGTCAAACCTTTTGCTTTTCCCGAACTTCTCGCAAGAGTGAGAGCGCTGCTGCGCCGTGGGAAGCCGGATGCGCCGATTGGTTCGCGGATTGCCGATTTAGAGCTCAATGCGACTGACAGGATTGTGACGCGCAACGGGCAGCGCGTAGATCTCACCGCCAAGGAATATGAGATCCTCGAATATCTTTTCGCGCATAAAGGCCGGATCGTTTCGAGGGAAATGCTCGCTCGCGACGTCTGGAAAGAAGTCGCTCGTCAAACCCCCTTGGACAATGTCATTGACGTGCACGTGGCGCATCTGAGACGTAAGATTGACGAAAACGCTAAGAGGAAACTTCTCCACACCGTTCGAGGCCTCGGGTTCGTGTTACGCGAAGAAGGAGCCTGAGTGCAGAAGTTCCCGATTCGATTTCGGCTGACTTCCTGGTACGTCCTCATACTCGCGGCGGGGTTGTTGCTCTACATCGCAGGGACCGCCTTCGCTCTCTACTTCCAGCTTTATCATCAACTGACGCGCTTCGCTATCGAGGACATCGAGACGGTGGAAGGGCTTCTGCTCTTCAAACCGGACGGCGCGCTGTTCCTGAACGAGGATTATCATAACCACCCGCAATCGAGGAAGGTTCTGGAGCGCTACTTAGAAGTGCTGACTCCCCGGGGAGATATCCTCTTTCGGAATGAGCGATTGGGAGCAAATCAAATAGCCGGCAGCACCTTCGAGAAGGAGGGCGTTGACGGTTACTCGGAACGAAGAGCGGAGCTTACTAACGGCGAAAAGGTGGTGTTGGTCAGCAGGCGCCATGTCCTCAACAATCGTGCAATTATCATTCGGCTCGCGTATAGCCAGAACGAGATTTGGTCGAGAATCACGGAGCTGCTCACTGCATCTTTCACTGCATTACCGTTCCTGCTCGGCGTGGCTGGCATTCTCGGATATCAGCTGGCAGGACGCCTGCTCGCCCCGTTAGAGAAGATGGCAAAACGTGCTGAGGAGATCACGGCGGACCGACTGGAGCAGCGGCTGCCGGTTGAAAATCCGGATGACGAACTGGGACATCTGGCAAGGATTTTTAACATTGTTCTCGACCGCCTTCAGCAGTCCTTCGCCCAGCTTCGCCGCTTCACGTCCGATGCATCGCACGAACTGCGAACCCCGCTTGCCGCGATCCGGAGCGTTGGAGAAGTGGGTTTACAGAAAAGCCGGACAGCGGCCGATTATCAGGACACCATCGGCAGCATGCTCGAAGAAGTCGCGCGCCTGACGAAACTTGTCGAGAACTTATTAACGATTTCTCGGGCCGATGCCGGACAAGTCGAATTGAATCTCTCCGTCTTTTCCCCGCTCGAGCTTGTTAGAGAGGTTATAACGATTGTCGACGTGCTAGCCGAAGAGCGCAAACAGGTTCTTTCTGCCGGCGGCGACCCAGGCCTGGTTGTTCAAGGAGACCGTCTGCTCCTGAGGCAGGCGTTGATCAATGTTATACACAACGCCGTGAAGTATTCGCCGCTGGGCGGCCGGATTTCGGTGGAGGTGGCAAGCCCGACGGCAGGGGTCGTCACAATTCGGATTTCCGATACCGGACCAGGGATTGAACCGGAACAGAGGCAAAAGATCTTCGATCGTTTTTACCGGGTGGACGAGGCGCGTGCCCGCGATACCGGCGGTGTCGGGCTCGGTCTCTCAATCGCGTCGTGGGCAGTTCATGCGCAAGGCGGCGAGATTCGGGTTGAAGACGGGACCGATGGCGCGGTTTTCGCAATCGATCTGCGAGTTGGCGAAGCGAAGCGGCCTATTTTAGATGCTATGATTTAGGTCAGAAAGCGTTGTCTAGCATGCGGACGCGTAACTGCCCAGGTGGTTCTGAATCGAGCGTCCGAGCACGGTGCGCGGCCCTTCATACCTGCGCGAGAGCGTTTATCCCTCTTTTGTGCGTCGCGCTGACCGCATTGCTCTTTGCTCAGGAAAAGTCGCCCGCAAGCGATCCCGCAGCCGCTAACCCGGCGCCAAGCGAGTCCATCGCGGGTTCGGTGCCGCGCCCAGCGGATTCCGGGCGTGCGAATACGTCCCGATCAGTCGATCTGCGAGTCAATCGGACGCTCGTTCTAATTAACGTTACTGTGACCGATCCGCTCAATCGCTTTGTTACCGGCCTCGAAAAGGAACATTTCCGGCTTTTCGAGGACAAGGTCGAGCAGCACATCAGCGATTTCTCGGCCGAAGATGCCCCCATTTCGATCGGACTCGTCTTTGACACGAGCGGAAGCATGGGCCCCAAAATGCAGAAATCGCGCCAGGCGGCAGCGGAATTCTTTAAAACGGCGAACCCCGCAGATGAGTTCTTTTTAGTTCAATTTAACGATCGTCCTGAACTTAGCGTTCCGTTTACAACCGATACCAACAAGATTCAGAGCACGTTGACCTTTACCCAATCCAAGGGAAGAACGGCGCTCCTCGACAGTGTCTACCTGGCGATGCATGAGATGAAGCGCGCTCGCAATCCGCGCAAGGCCGTGCTGATTATCTCCGATGGCGGCGATAATTCAAGCCGCTACACTGAAACGGAAATCAAGAGTGCGGTGCGAGAGGCGGACGTGCAGATCTTTGCGATCGGAATCTTCGAGGGTATGGGCAGCCGCGGCCGCACGCCTGAGGAGGCGGCGGGCCCGGGCTTACTCAATGAACTGGCGGATCAGACGGGCGGACGCGAATACGCCGTAGAGAATGTGGCGGAACTGCCGGACATAGCCGCTAAAATTGGAGTTGAGTTGCGGAACGAATACATCCTCGGCTATACACCGAAAAACAAGGAACGCGACGGCAAGTACCGTCGAGTACAGGTGAAGCTCAACCAGCCCCGAGGTCTGCCCCCTCTTAAAGCGTATTTCCGGCTGGGGTACTATGCACCGGCGCAGTGAGCGGTTCGGCGGGCGACTACTTTTGAAGATTGTTCCTGCCGTAGCTTTGATCGGCCTTTTCGGGATTTCGTTAACCGCGCAGTTCCGTTCCGACATCCGACTGGTCGTTCTTCATGCAAGCGTCACCGACAAGAAGGGCAAACTTGTCAATAACCTCGATCGGCGCGACTTCAAAGTCTTCGAAAACGGGCAGCCGCAGGAGGTAAAGATCTTCCGGCACGAAGACGTCCCTGTCTCGCTTGGCATCATTATCGACGATAGCGGGAGCATGAGCACCAAACGCAGTCGTGTGGAGGCTGCGGCCCTTGAAATGGTTCGCAATTCCAACCACCAGGACGAAGTGTTCATAGTCAACTTTAACGACGATGCATTCCTGGACGTTCCCTTCACCAATGACATTCATAAGCTGCAGCAGGGATTAGCCCGCATCGATTCGCGCGGAGGCACTGCCATGCGGGATGCTCTCAGCATGTCCCTCGATTACGAACGCAAATCTGCCAAGAAGGACAAGAAAGCGCTGCTGATCATCACGGACGGAAATGATAACGCCAGCAATATTACTCTCGAAAAGGTAGTGGCGCGCGCCAATCAGAGCGATGCGCTGATTTACGCGATCGGCCTGTTTACCGAGGAAGAGAAGCACGAGGCAGGCAAGGCGCGCAGGGCGCTTCGAGAATTGACCGCAGCGACCGGAGGACTCGTCTTCTATCCCAAGGAGGTGGGCGAGGTTCAGGCGATGGCTGTAGAGGTCGCACGTGACATCCGCAGTCAATACACCATCGCGTATACACCTTCTGTACAGGCGCTCGATGGAAGTTACCGCCAGATCAAAGTGACAGTAGAGGCGCCGGGCAAACCGGTCGTAAGAACCCGTTCGGGGTATTACGCGACTCCGGATTCTCAATCGGCAAAGAATGCAGTGGCACAGGCGGAACACGACGGGGCCCGGGCCGTCGATCAGCAGTAGTGCTTCGATTCCTGTGGATTGCTACTCGCGGGTACCGTCTTCGACCATGGAGATCACCCTATCTCCGATGGCGCATTGAGACGTATTCGGGCTTGCCGGCCGAGACGATTACGCGTGAGTCGTTCTTCCGTTTTATCTGGTCGGAACGGGTTTCTCTCTGGCAGTATTTGCGCTGGGTCCAGCGCATGCGCCGGATTCGCTAAATCAATGGCGGAATCCAGGTGCAGGCGCGTCTTCAACCGTATAGTTAGACGGTATCTGGAACAGGCTGGCGCTCGGCTCCTCCCGCTGAATATTCTTTAGGGCGTAGGTTGAGACGCCGAAGCGGGGATCGGTCCGCTTTGAAAGTACGACCACTTGCAGGTCGGGCGACGTCCAGATTTCGCTTTTCTCGACGATCGGCTGCGCGTTTCCGACTTCTCCGGCGGCCGTGGTGCGGGTAACGCTCTTGCCGGTTGCGTTCAAACTGCCAATCGTTTGCTGGCCAAGATCGGCCTCGACACGCTGCTTCTTCTCATTTGTTGCATTCTGCTTTCCCCAGGAAGGCCGTTCTCCCGAATGAGTCTTGAATTGACGCCGCATGGCCACCTTGGTGCTCGGATTCAGGACATACGTATAGCCGGCTATGGGATCAGAAATGAAGGTAATCGTTGTGGATCCGTTTTGAGCCCAGGGGCCGCCCTGGATGTTTTGCTGCAAATAGGTTCGGCCCTGACTGTCCCGGGCCACACGTCCTGTCGTAACTCGATTGATCGTATTACCATCCGCCAAGGTCTGTGCCATAGACGTACTGACGTCGGCAGCGTAAGGCGCATCCGTCACCACCTTGCGGGAATGCATTCCCATTTCCATGGCTCCCGGAAGCCCGAAAGCGTGTCCGCCCGCCGGAGGGCCTGGCGGTCCTTGCGCGGCTATGCTAAGGCAGCCAACGACAGTTCCAACGATCAGCAAACTCGCTTTCATAACATCTCCTCGAATCAATCCGCACTGAGAACATGCACACCCATAGGCTGGCCATCGAGCCCGAGCAGCACATTCGCCAAAACCGTGTGCTCTCCCTGGCTATTTGCAACCGGTTCGAAAACGATGCCGGCTTCTGCTAATGACGAAACTGGTACCCGCATCTCGACAATCCGTGGCGCATTTAGCGGCAGATCGGGATTGGAATAGGGAAGCGGGACGAAGCTTTCGCCGTTAATGTCAATCGTTGCCACTTCGGCGCTAGCACTCGAAGACGATGGTGTCGTCTGATCGACTCGCTCCGCCCGAGGCGCCAAGAGGACGCCAACTGCCAGGGCGGCGGCCGCCGCCATTCCCCAACCAAAGCGTCGCATGACCTTACCAGAACTGACCGCTCCGATCGAGACACGTCTGCCAGCAAGGGCCTTGGCGAGAGTCGCACGTGTATATTGCAGACCTTCGAGCGCCTCCAGTGCCACTAATTTCTGCACACCTTGGGAGAGACTGGCGAACTCTTCCTGGCTTTGCCGGCACGCAGGGCACACATTGAGATGCGCTTTGAGTTCAACAAACTGCTCGTCAGAAAGTTCACCGTCCAGGTACTGAATCAGCAAGCCACTGTCCGGATGACGTAACTGCTTCATACGTTTTCCCTCAGTCTTTCAAGGCCGCGCTGCACATTCTCGGCAACTGTCGAAACGGAAAGTCCAAGAGCCTCGGCAATTTCCCGGTATTTGAGTCCTTGCGACCTGAGTACCAGGCAATTCCTTTGCGGATTCGTAAGACGCTCCATGCCCGCTCGCAGCCGTGCCGCTTTCTCGTTCTCCAACAGTTCTTCCTCGGCCGAGGCCACGCCGGACGGCGGATCGACGGCTGTGTCCAAGGCACTCGTTCTACTTGCTCGAAACGAGAGCTGCGCATTTCGCGCCACGTTGTGAGCGACGCGGTACAACCAAGCCCGCAGGTGCGCCCTGTCGCCTTTCGCCAGCAGATGCTGGTGCAACTTGAGGAAGCTTTCCTGCAGGGTTTCTTCTGCAGTTTCCGAATCCAGGCCCAGCCAGATCAGATAGCGGCGCAGTGAAACCTGCTCTTTGTCGTAAAGTTCGAGGATCAGCCTGGAATCTGCCGTTTGCTCCACTAGATCTGCGTCCCAACTCGAGCCAGGGAAGTCAAGCGCTTTTGCCGACATTTTTCACCTTCGACCGGGCGAGGCTCTCGAACTATTGTGCCTTTTCCGGCATGCGTTTAGCGAGGGTCACAAGGGAGACTCGTTGGGGAGTTGCACTAGGGGTTGGTAAGACTCCCTTGTGACCTGCCGTCTCGCATGCTAAGTGCCTATAAAACAGTTCAGGCGGCGGCTTTTCCGGTCCCTTTGTAAATTTCTTTTCACCTAAAATCGGAATCTAGAGTGAATTTATGAGAGCGACGCGCGTTTCAGAAGACCTTCGCTACCCGATCGGGAAGTTTACCTATCCGATGGAGATCACCAAGGGCCAGCGCGATACCTGGATCGGGGAAATCGAGACGTTGCCCTCTAAGCTTCGTGAATCCGTGGCAGAACTCGATGACCAGCAACTCGATACGCCATATCGAGAAGGGGGTTGGACAATTCGTCAGGTTGTCCACCATGTGCCGGACAGTCACTTGAACAGCTACACCCGTTTCCGGCTTGCCCTTACCGAAAATTGCCCGACTATTAAACCTTATCGGGAGGACGCCTGGGCGGATCTGGCGGACGCTAAATCGGCGCCCGTGGAACCGTCCCTCAAATTACTGGAAGGTTTGCACGCCCGCTGGGTCATTTTGCTGCGATCCATGGATCAAGATCAATTTGGAAGGGTTTTCGAACATCCTGAAATGGGACCAATGCCGCTCGCCCGCACTCTCGCACTATACGCGTGGCATGGGAAACACCACCTCGCGCACATTCATAACGTGCGTTCTCGCCTGGGCTGGTCAGCTTGAGCCGCGCTTAGCCGCTCTCGGACAGGTTGGTTTCCTTTCCATATGATTGGCCAGATTGTGAGCTGTATTGATCAACGATAGATGCGAAAAGGCCTGGGGAAAATTGCCCAGCTGCCGTTGCTCTTTGGGATCGTATTCTTCAGCTAACAGGCCAACGTCATTGCGCAGGCTGAGCAGCTTCTCGAACAACGCTTTAGCTTCCTCGATTCTTCCTTGTAAAACATAGTTGTCTGCCAGCCAAAAACTGCACGCGAGAAAGGTGCCTTCTTTTCCCGGCAGGCCGTCAACGGCAGTTCGTGTGTCATAGCGTGCGACCAGGCCATCTACTAACAAATGCTTTTCTATGGCGGCTACAGTATTCTTGACGCGCTCGTCTTCAGGCGGCAGAAATCCAACCAGGGGCATCATCAGCACGCTTGCATCTAATTCGGTGCTGCCGTAGTACTGGACGAACGATTGCATGCTCTTGCTGTATCCGAGCTTGCAGACTTCGCCATGTATGTCGGCCCGGGTCTTCTTCCAGCGTTCGACGGGACCTTCTTCCTTATATTTCTCCACTGTCTTCACAGCCCTGTCGAATGCGACCCAAGCCATTACCTTGGAGAAGACAAAGTGCCGCCGGATGCCTCGCACCTCCCAGATGCCATCGTCGGGATTGGACCAGATGGCCTCGAGGTGGCTAATAAGCGCCTTTTGTAACGACCACCCTTCATCCGAACCCGGGAGGCCTTTGGTACGTGCCAGGAATAGCGAATCCATTACTTCGCCGTAAACGTCCAGTTGAAGCTGCTCGGAAGCCGCGTTGCCTATGCGCACCGGGGCGGATCCTTCGTATCCCGGCAGTTCCGGCAATTCAAACTCGGTGAGACGTCGCTCACCGCCTACCCCGTACATAATCTGCATGTGCTCGGGATTGCCGGCCACCGCCCTCATCAGCCAATCGCGCCAGGCCTTCGCTTCTTCTACGAAGCCGGATTCAAGAAAAGCCAGCAGAGTAAACGTCGAATCACGCAGCCAGCAGTAGCGGTAGTCCCAGTTGCGCACCCCTCCGATTTCTTCCGGCAACGAGGTTGTCGCTGCCGCGACTATGCCGCCGGTTCGATGATGGGCGAGCGCCTTGAGCGTAATGAGCGAGCGAAGTACTGCCTCCGCATACGGCCCTTCCGGCTTATGTTGTCTCGACCATTTTTCCCAACGATTCGTGATTCGCTCGACAGCCTTGGCCCCATCTGCCTGAGGGGGCTCATCCGAGTAGGAATGTGACCATGTGAGAACAAACGAAATCTCCTGGCCTTCTTCGACCGTAAATTCCGATCGGGTCGTCATATCTTCCCCAACCAGCTCGACCTTCGTCGTTAGCGTCACTCGTTCGGGTCCGGCGATCGCTTGAATTCGCCCGTCGGAAAGGCGATGAACCCACGGGACCACCGTGCCATAGTCGAAGCGCAGGATGAGTTCCATGTACATTTCAACTTTTCCGCTAACGCCCCGGACCAGACGAACTACGTCTTGAGTCTCTCCGCGGAGATCCATGCAGTCAATGACCTTGACTGTTCCCTCGGAAGTAGAGAACTCGGTTTCAAGAACAAGGGTGGCTTCGCGATAGCTGCGAGTGATCTTCGGATTTTCATCGCGCGGAGCAACAATCCAGCGACCGTGATGGCGGGAGCCCAGGAGCGAGGCAAAGCACGCCGGTGAATCGAAACGGGGAAAACTCAGCCAGTCGATGGATCCGTTCTTTCCTACTAGCGCTGAAGTTGAGCCATTGCCGATTAAGGCATAGTCTTCGATAAATTGAGCCATCGTCCTTTAGTTGTCCAAGCGCTAGTCGGCTGCGAAATCGATGACTACCTTAATGTCTTCAGGATGGCGCTGCAGTGCGTCTGCGAAACGGTCAACGGGAACGTGCCTCGAGATAAAGCGCGACAACCAGCTCCTATCGGCACTTATGAGGGCTTTTTGAGCGAGCTCATAATGCCTGCGGTTTGCATTTACAGAACCGAAAATTACGCGGTTTTCCAGCACCATATTGCGATTGATGGAACCGATATCCAAAGACTGCTTCTGGCCGTCCGACGAGACTCCAATGAGGCACAAAATGCCGTCGTTGCCGAGGTGCGTCATTACTTCTCCAACGACAGAGGAAACGCCGGTGCACTCAATTGTCACATCGGGAGCGAACCCGATTTGATCCACCGGTCCAATGTGATAGGTGCCGCCGAGTCCGCGAACCAGATCCGGCTTCGGACCTGTTTTCACTCTGTCGAGGACGTGCACTTCAAAACCGCGCTGGTGACCCATTAAGGCAGCCAGGAGACCAACCGTTCCCGCGCCGGTGACCAGAAGCGTTTTCGGCTTCCATTTAGCTCGCTCTCCGATACGCTCTATGTGATCCCATGCTTTCGCCAAAATGGTCGCGGGCTCCATGAGCACCCCAATATTGCGGAGCCCTTCATCGAGCCGCACGGCAAACTCGGGCTCACTTCGCCAGCGCTCGGAGCCGAAGCCATCACGTTCCTTGATACCCCGCTCGGTGTATTTTCCGTTGCGGCACATGTCCCACTCTCCTGCAGCGCACGCCATGCACGGAACCGGATCCGGCCTGCGGACAATTCCAACCACCAGATCCCCCTTCTGGAATCCGCTTCCGGAAGGAGCCTCTTCGACGCGCCCGAGCGATTCGTGACCTAATACCAGATAGTTCGACGCGGGAACCGCAAAGCCGTATTCAGCTGAAATCAGCTCAAAATCTGTTCCGCATATTCCGAGTTCCACGGCCCGCACGAGTAGCGTGCCGTCACTCAACGGGGGCTCCGGTATGTCCCGAATTGAAGCAGAGTTGGCTTTTCCAGGAACTATCGTGATCGCTTTCATAATCAGTCCATTTGTAGATGAGAAGTATAGCTACTTGGTGACAAGACCTCGTCTGGCTGCAGTTCGGATTCCCGCAGCTCTCGATTTACGATACAAGGGGATGAAACAGCACCGGAAGCGGGACGGTACCAGGTGAAGGCCTTAGTTAAGAGCGAACGAGCTCCGGGTTTGTGGCTGGAAGATATTCCTGAACCGCAGATCGGCATCAACGACGTTTTGATCCGAGTCACCCATACGGGTATCTGCGGCACGGATCTGCATATTTATGAGTGGGACGCCTGGGCACAGGACACCATCCCTGTTCCTATGGCGATTGGCCACGAGTTCGTTGGAGAGATTGTCTCAGTCGGGTCCAACGTAAATGACTTCCATCCGGGCGAAGTGGTGAGCGGCGAGGGTCACGTAGTTTGCGGACGCTGTCGTAACTGTCTTGCCGGAAGGAGGCACCTTTGCGCGTACACGCGCGGTGTGGGCGTGAATCGTCCAGGAGCTTTTGCCGAATACATTGCGCTTCCCATGACCAATATCTGGCGCCACCATGACAGTGTCAATCGGGAAGTGGCTGCGATTTTCGATCCGTTCGGGAATGCGGTTCACACGGCACTCTCGTTTCCGGTGCTTGGCGAGGACGTTTTGATAACAGGAGCCGGGCCGATTGGTTTGATGGCCGTTCCCGTTGTCCGTCATGCCGGCGCGCGTTATGTTGTCGTGACAGATCTAAACCCCTACCGGCTCGACTTAGCCCGAAAACTAGGAGCCACACTCGCGGTCGATCCGCGGCAGATGCCGATTGGACAGGTTCAGAAAGAGCTTGGCATGCAAGAGGGCTTTGACGTCGGTCTCGAGATGTCGGGCAATCCTTCTGCTTTACGGCAAATGATCGCCAATATGAGCCACGGCGCCAAAGTTGCGATGCTTGGTATTCCGTCAGAGGAGATGGCGATCGACTGGCGAGCCGTCATTTTCAACATGCTGACCATCAAAGGGATCTATGGACGAGAGATGTACGAGACCTGGTACAAGATGACGGTCATGCTTCAGTCCGGCTTAGATATTACCCCTGTGATTACTCATCGTTTTGACTATGGCGATTTTGAAAAGGGCTTCGAGGTGATGCGCTCCGGCATGTCGGGTAAAGTGATCCTTCACTGGAGCTCCACCTAGATCGAGAGCAACATGCGGACCAGCGTCTTCGATTTATTCAAAATCGGTATTGGGCCCTCCAGTTCGCACACCATGGGGCCGATGCGTGCGGCTCGGAGATTCGCTGAGGAACTCGAAGCGCGAGGTCAATTGGAGAAGACTTCCCGTGTGCAAAGCGAATTGTACGGATCGCTGGCGCTCACCGGGCTTGGACACGGGACTGATCGAGCCATTCTTCTCGGTTTAGGGGGCGAGACACCGGAGGAAGTCGAAACGGGAAAAATCGAATCGCTACTTAACCAAATCCGCTCAGAACGGTCACTCCGGTTGCTTGGCACGAAAGCAATCGGATTTGAAGAAGAACGCGATTTGCTTTTTCATCGGGACAAGGTACTGCCGGGGCATCCCAACGGTATGCGGTTTTCGGCCTTCGATTCTCTGGGTAATGTTCTTGGCACCGGAGTTTTTTATTCGATAGGAGGCGGATTCATTGTGGAGGAGGGAGAGGCGGTCCTTCCTGCCCAAGGCGCGCTTCGGGTCCCCCATCCGTTTTCAAATGCCGCTGAACTGCTCCTCCGGGCCGAGGACGAAAATCTTGCCATATGGCAATTAATACTCGAGAACGAGAGCGCCCTGCGGGATGAAGCCGAAGTGCGCGCACGCGTCAGCCGTATCTGGTCGGTAATGAATGAGAGCATCGAGCGCGGTTTGCATACCGAAGGCATTCTTCCGGGCGGCTTAAAAGTGCGGCGGCGCGCTCCGCGCCTTTACAAAAAGCTCGGGGAACGAGTCTCATTCGACCCGTTTGGCGCTATGGATCAGGTCAACGTTTTTGCGATGGCCGTGAACGAGGAGAATGCAGCGGGCGGGCGAGTGGTGACTGCGCCTACGAACGGAGCCGCCGGACTTATCCCGGCCGTGGGACGCTACTATAGGCAATTTGTTCCCGAGGCTTCCGACGAAGGAATACTGCGCTATCTGCTTACTGCCGCCGCGATTGGCATTCTGTACAAGGAGAACGCTTCCATTTCGGGAGCCGAGGTCGGCTGCCAGGGCGAGGTAGGCGTTGCATGCTCGATGGCTGCAGGCGGCCTCATCGGCGCATTGGGGGGCACAAACCGGATGGCGGAGCACGCTGCGGAGATAGGAATGGAACACCATCTCGGCATGACTTGCGATCCGATCGGCGGACTGGTGCAGATACCCTGTATAGAGCGAAACGCGTTCGGTGCGATCAAGGCGATCAATGCGTGCCGCATGGCTATGCAAGGGACAGGCGAGCACAAAGTCTCCCTGGATCAGGTCATTAAAACGATGTACCAGACCGGGCTTGACATGCAGTCGCGATACAAAGAGACAGCTCTGGCCGGCCTGGCCGTCAACGTAAAGGATTGTTGATTATGTATGGAAGTGTTGGGGCGTATCTCAGCGAGAAAATCGGCGGGATCGAAGAAGCGGGTCTCTTTAAGAAAGAACGAACTCTCCAATCACCTCAAAGCGCCGAGGTGAAGGTAGGTGGAGAACCAGTGCTGGTGCTGTGCGCCAACAATTATCTTGGCCTTGCAAATCATCCGGCAGTGGTCGGTGCAGCTCGCGAGGCGCTCGACAAATGGGGCTACGGTCTTGCCAGCGTGAGATTTATTTGCGGAACACAAACGGTTCACAAGGATCTGGAACGTGAACTGAGCGCGTTTCTAGGTACGGAAGACACCATCCTATACAGCTCTTGCTTCGATGCTAATGGCGGTTTGTTCGAGACGCTGATGGAGGCGGAGGACGCGATCATTTCCGACGAGCTAAATCATGCCAGCATCATCGATGGCATCCGCCTTTCAAAGGCCGCTAGGTTGCGTTACAAGAACGGAGATATGGCAGATCTCGAAGCCAGGTTGAAAGAGGCGAGCGCTGCCCGCCATCGGCTGATCGCGACCGACGGAGTCTTTTCCATGGACGGGTACATAGCAAAGCTGCCAGAAATTTGTGACCTTGCTGATAAATACAACGCCCTCGTGATGGTCGACGATTCGCATGCGGTCGGCTTCATGGGCAAGAGGGGGCGAGGTACGCACGAACATCACAACGTGATGGACCGCATCGACATCATTACAGGCACGCTCGGAAAGGCCCTGGGTGGTGCGAGCGGTGGTTATACCAGCGGCCGCAAGGAAATCGTCAGCCTTCTCCGCCAGCGCTCACGGCCGTACCTCTTTTCGAATACACTGGCTCCGCCGATTGCAGCGGCGTCGCTTAAAGTGCTCGAGCTTTTGCGAGAGAGCGGTGACTTGCGAGAGCGCCTTTTTGCGAATACGAAACTCTTTCGGGACCGCATGAGCGCCGCTGGATTCAATCTCCTTCCGGGTGAGCATCCAATCGTCCCAGTTATGGTTGGGGATGCAAGTCTCGCCACACGGATGGCAGATTCCTTACTAAAAAAGGGCATCTATGTAATTGGCTTTTACTATCCCGTCGTGCCGCAGGGTAAGGCGCGGATCCGGGTACAGGTTTCGGCCGCCCACACGAATGAGGAACTGGAGTTCGCGGCCAAACAGTTCGTGCTGTGTAAAGCGGAGCTCGGATTCAATTGAAAAGCTACGGAAGAGTTGTATGTGCCGCGTTTTCACTGTCAATTGCGGTAGCGCAAGGCCTTGACCACCGCGTTGTCCCGCTCTGGCCCGATGGTGCTCCAGGGGCAAGAGGAAGTGCGAAGGAAGATACGCCATCTCTCACGATCTTTCCTGCGCGGGGCGGCGCAAAAGTGCCGACGGCGGTGATCGTTCTCCCGGGCGGAGGCTACCGGCATCTGGCGTTCGACTATGAAGGTACCGAGGTAGCCGAATGGCTCAATAATCTCGGGATTACGGCATTCGTCTTACAGTATCGGCTAGGGCCAAAATACCAATATCCGGTAGAGCTGTGGGATGCTCAACGCGCGATACGGTATGTCCGCGCACATGCCGCCGAATATCAAATCGAGCCCAAAAAAATTGGTCTGTGGGGCTTCTCGGCTGGAGGACACCTTGCTTCAACTGCAGGAACGCACTTTGACGAGGGAGACAGCGGTAGCACGGATCCGGTCGACAAGCAAGGCTCCCGGCCTGATTTTCTAATTCTGGCTTATCCGGTAATCACTTTTGAGGATCGATACGCTCACTTAGGGTCCCTTCACGCACTTCTTGGGGAAAAGCCGGATCCCGCACTGGTGAAGTCTCTTTCCAACGAGATGCAGGTTACCAGCCGCACGCCCCCGTCGTTCTTATTTCACACGACTGAGGATCAAGTGGTTCCTGTTGAGAATAGTGTTTTCTTTTATCTTGCTCTCCGGAAGGCAGGCGTTCCGGCTGAAATGCACATTTATCTCAAAGGGAAACACGGTGTTGGTCTGGCGTCCGACGATCCTATCTTGCGGACTTGGCCCGGCCACCTGGCCGATTGGATGCGTGTCCTAGGATTTCGCTGATGTTAGTTATGGGACGATGGTACTGAAAATTCCCCATTAGGCTGCTGAGAAGCTCCATTGGTACTTCTGCTATTGAAAAGTGCCATTACTCGGCATACCATCAATTACGGTCTCGCTTAGGAATAATCGGTAGTACTTCGCTTCAAATAAAACTTGTCTCAAAATCGGAGGATCATTATGCGTCTGCGAAATTGTCTACTTTCGCTAATACTGATATCGGCATCGGCACCTGTTCCACTGAGTGCCCAGGGCCGAAATTCACCACCCGCACCGGATCGTTTGGTAGTAGTTGGAGATTCTTTGTCAGCCGGTGTGCAGAATTTCTCGTTACTCTTCAGCCAGCAGCCTCGAGGTTACGCGAGTGTAATTGCGAGACAAGCCGGCTGGCCTTTGACTTTGCCCCTTGTTCCTTATCCGGGTGCGCCGACCGTCTTGCATCTCGTACAGAAATCACCGCCCATAGTGGAGCCGGTCAAAGGGACTTTGTTGTTTCCGAGACTAAATCCACTTGTTCAGCCAACTAACGTTGCAGTTCCGGGAATAACTGTCGGTGGCGCACTTAGTCTGCGTCCGAACCCATCATCCATCGATCCCCAAACGCAATGGGCCAGTATTGTGCTCGGATTTCCTTCCCTATATCAAGGCAAGGCTCCCACTGAAATTGAGCTCGCGAACTCGCTTCATCCAAAGACTTTGATCGAGTGGCTGGGGAATAACGACGCGCTGGTGCCGGCACTGATCGGTCACCTCGAACTCCTAACGCCTCTTGACGCATTTCAGACAGCTTATGAACAGGTCCTCAGTTCCTTTTCTCTGAACGGCGGCAGGCTGATCACCGCTACCATTCCCGATGTGACCAAGGTTGCTTATTTCACCTCGGTGCCGGCCCTGGCGCGTCAGGTCAACCTGACTCCGGAAGCGATAGCGGCTGCTCTCCAGATTCACGTTGATGATTATGTCCGGCCGAGCGCCCAAACTTACATAACCAATATTCTTACGGGCAAGATGACTGGCCCGCTCCCGGCAGATTGCCCGCCCCCATTGCCTGATCTTGGTGTGGCGACCCTGCCGTGCGTACTGACCGCCGCGGATGCTCAGACAATACGGAACGTTATCCAGGCATATAACCAAGTGATCACGACGACGACGCAGGCGCACGGTGGTGTTGTGGTGGACATTCATGCTCTTGTCGATCAGATCTACGCGAACGGATATCGGCTTCCCGGAACAAATATCGTATTAACCACCGATTTTTTGGGTGGTCTCTTTTCGCTTGATGGCATTCACCCCACAGACACAGGCTATGGCGTGATAGCCAATGAATTCATCAGGAAAATGGATGAGTTCTACCAGCTGAAAATACCTCAAGCCAATGTCCTGGCGATCTTTCTGACCGATCCGCTAAGGCCTGATGCTTCGCCGAAAATCGTTCCGCATTCGTAGTGCCGTAAAGGCATAAGACGCAACCATCGCTAGTTCGCGTCGGCAACGCAACGGAATCCTAGCGTGCCGGCGCGATCTTTCGAAGGCGCCATTAACAAGTATTTCCCGTGCTCATTCAGCTTCGTGTTTTGCGGAAAGTACCAAAGCGAGCCGCTTGGGCGATAGTAGCTGCCGCCGCGTACAATTGCCGCGCGCGTGTGGTCATCCATGAATTCATCGGTCCACTGCCATACATTTCCGGTTAGGTCCATGACTCCGAACGGACTCGCTCCGCGAGGATGTGCATCTACGTTCGAAGCTCCAGCCAAATCGCGCCCGTGTTGGGTCACAGGTATCGCTGCGGCGTCGGAGCTGTTTCCCCACGGATAAAGGCGGCCGTCGGTTCCCTGGGCGGCGTACTGCCACTCCCATTCATGCGGCAATCGTTTGCCTGCCCATTTGGCATAGGCACGCGCGTCCTCGAGAGAGACCCAAGTCACAGGCCGCCGCTCCCAACCTTCGGGATAGCTTCGGCCACTCCAATCTTTCAGGAAATTATGATCGTCTTGCGGCTGGTAGTTCGAGGCATCGAGAAAACGCTTGAAGTCAGCGTTTGTCACTGGAAACTTGTCTATAAAAAATGGCTGAATCTCTACTGAACTGCGATGGCTTCGCCGGGGCGCGTTCTCCCAGGGATATTGCACATCGAGACCGATCCAGTCAAAACCCTCAATCTCGACGCCCGTGACGGCAAATTCGAAGGTTGCACCCGGAATGCGGATCATTCCCTCTGGAGGATCGTGTTTGGCAGGTGTCTTGGCTGTATCCACCATTTGCTGAGGAAGGAAGTGCCATTCGTGCGAGTAACTCGAAAGGGGTCTCGCTGACCAGTCCTTCATCTGGGTGAGGAGTGCCGCGAGCTGCGGGGCTGAGGTTCCACCTTGGACTGCCAGGACCGCTCCAAATCCGTGCCCCTCGATCTCGAAATTCAAGGTCCCTTTGTCCGCAGGCTCGGCGGGCTTGAGCTCAACGCCGTGCCAGAGATCGTAAAAACGGGTTCCGGCCTCCCGCGAAACTTCCAGTTCGAAACCGGCCACGTCGTATTCATTCCGATTAATCAGCGTCCAAAGCTGCATGCCTTTTCCAGGGAAGCGCGTGCTGTATATTCCGGACTGAAGTGTCGGGTAGAACGGCTCCCAATCTGCGCTGACGAGAAGTTCGGGGAAAGCTCGTTCAATAGTCGCAACTCGGCGAAGCGCCTCGCTGTCGCGCGCTGTAATACCATTCCAGATGCCCCAAATATTTTCCCAGCTCACGTATCCGAGGCCGTTGAAGAACGCATACTGCAGGTTGTCTGTTTTGTCGCGAGCCCATCGGTCTGAGACGTGTTCCATGTGCCGTGGCTCAATCCACTTGGCCTTACTCAACATAGGAACAAAGGGAAATTTCCAATAGGCCCAGCTCATGTTGTTCCAAATGAGACCGTCATCGCTCTGCGGAGCAAGTTCGGGTTCAAACGCAACAGGGTGATCCGTCTCATCCGAAGCAATTCGATACGAGTGCGGTACTCCGCTGAAGGTATCGCCATTTACTCCATCTGCACCGATCTCCGCCATCAGCTTTGCGGTCGCAACCGCATGACTGACCCCAGGATCCCGTGTACCTGTGTCCCAGGGCATCGCCGGAAACAGGACCCGAACGCCGCGCTGATGAAACTGCTCCACGACCTCCCGCAAGCGGCCAACGCCCCCGGGCAAATCTCTCGTGAGGTCCCACTGGCTACGATTATCGATGCCGATGTTCGGATAGACCGGCCACAGAAGAACGCTGTCGATGCCACCGTACCGTGCCTTTAAATCGTCGACGAACCTATACACTGTGTATTTTCCAGAAGCCACATCGTAGAAGTAGCGCTCCTCAACCATCGATTGCGGTGAAACGAAGTTGCGTTGGGTCCAGAGGAATTCCGGCCGTCCGTACTGCGAGTCCTCAAAGCCGATACGAATCAGCTTTTCTCGACGCCATGCTCGGATATCCTCAAGCCACGCTTTCTGATTTGCCCGCTCTTTGCTCATCCACTCGTTGAGTTCCGATGTCCAATCGTCCGAAGCTGTTGCCTTATAGGGCCCCGGAATCTGGTCACCCTGCGCCGGGAACTTCGTATCTTGTGCCAAAGCTATAGGTCCGACGACAATCAGGACTAGCAATCCGTTTCGATAACGATGGAGACTGGCCATAGAAAGAGTAGACCAAAACGCGAGTTGGCCCTTAGAATGCTAGCCAATTGCCGGTCCTATTTTCCGGGGAGGTAACGATGGCGAACTTTTGCGGGCACTGTGGCTCGGCGCTGAATGCCAATTCTCCGTTTTGCGCCACCTGCGGTAATCCGATCCGGCAAGTTCCTGGTTCTGCACCTGCATCTATCCCGGTACAACAGCAACCATTGCCACGCAAATCGGGCGCAGCGAAGATTATCATTTCCATCGTTGGCGTGCTTTTCGTGGGATTGATCCTGGTGGCAGGCGGTGTCCTGTATCTGGGGCACAAAGTGAGCCAGAAACTACATCAGGTATCGGATCGAGTCCTCAAAGAAAACGACTCGGCTCCCAGAACCGCGGCAATCAGCAATCCGTGCCGACTGCTAAGCAGAGCCGAAGTAAGCCGCGCCACAGGAATTGAAATCGTAGGCGAGCAGGCGTCCCGGGACGGATGCGCTTATCTGACAAATGGGACTTCAGCGGACCTGGCGGCGAAACACCTATCCGCGATGATGCGAACCCATGGTGCCGATGCCGGTCAGCGGGAGATGATTGAGAAGATTTCCGGGACCTTGTTGGGCGGTGTACAAAGCGGACTTCGCGACAACGGCGAAATTTCCGACGGCCAAGCCGCGGTACTTGCCTTCAGCATCGATCCCGCTTCGGCGGAAAGCCAGATGGCACTGGACAGAAAAGTGCTGAGCAATCTCGGTCCGGGCGCAAGCAAGATTCCTGGTATCGGCGACGAGGCATTCGATGCAGCCGGAGGAATGTTACTGTTTCGCAAGGGTGAAAAGCTGGTTCGCATTTCCTATATGACGTGTCCATGTACTCTCTCCGCGATTAAGCCGCTGGCTCGCAAGCTGGCGGCGGCGATATGAGCCGGCGGAAATTGCCACAACATGGCAACTGGTCTCGGCATTCGGCCTTAGAATACCCGAGAATGTCATGGAACATTTTAGATAACGGAGACTATAAAGATCTTGAAGCGAATTACTGTTGTGGTTACCGGAGGGCTGCTGAGCGCCCACTTTGGATTGGCGGATGCCAGCTATCAGGAGACCACCCGGATCACCGGAGGCTCGGCTCTGGAAATGATCAAGATGGCAGGCGTATTCAGTTCGCGCGCCAAGCAAGCCACGGCGCCGACGACATCGAGCGTAATGATACACGGCGACCGGATGGCGAGGGTTCGACCACAGGTCACCGAGATCATTGATCTCGAGAAGCAGACCATCACCTACATTGACCGCGAAAAGCACCAGTACTCCGTTGTGACTTTCGCGCAACTTCGCGATGCTATGAATCGAGCTGCCGAGCAAGCGAAGAGCGATAAATCCAAGAGCGATTCGTCGAATGCGGCCAATGCGAATGTCACGTTTAACGTGAAAGTCCGCGAGACCGGCGCAACAAAGCAGATTCAGGGACAGGATGCTAAAGAAGCCGTCCTGACGCTTTCCATGGACGCTTCTTCAAACGACGGATCGAATGCGAAAGGTTCGATGGCTGTCACGAGCGATCTCTGGCTTATTGCCAACGCTCCTGGATATGACGAAGTTCGCAGCTTTAATATGCGCATGGCTCAAGGGCTCGCCGCCGATATGAATGCAACGTCGACAATGGCGATGCTCAACTCTCAACCCGGAGCTACGCAGGCGTTGGCGGACCTGAAAAAGGAAACCGCAAAAATGTCCGGCATTCCCGTGCAGCAGTTCGTCCGCATGGGTTTCTCGGCGAATGGAGAACCTCTCCCACCACCCTCAGCTGACTCTGCTGCTAAAGACAACTCTGCGGCCGACAAGCAAAACGATAACAAAGGTGGGTTTGGCAACCTGGGGAAGGCACTCGGAGGGTCTTCCCTGGGAGGCTTCATGAAGCACAAGTCGAGCCAGCAGCCAACAAGTTCGGCAGCTCCAGACGGAACAAGCGGCGGATCCTCTGGAACCTTACTTGAAACTTCCACGGAGTTATCAGACTTTTCCGCAGGCGCGGTCGATGCGACAGCTTTCGATGTACCGGCCGGTTTTAAAGAAGTTGAATCACCACTGGTGCGCCGCTAAACGAACCAGCCCTGGGGATCGACTTCGCGCTCTAATCGCTTCTGAGGTCATTGATCAGGATGTTGTTGCCAGATAAGCATCTTCCGGCGCGGAACGACGACGGCGACCGCTCAAAAGATAACCGGCGGCGCGAAGCTCAAGAAGCGGATCGCCAGAGGGTTCGATACCATCTACTCGCGGGATGGGATCAAAAATGATAGTCTTTTGCTCCTGTTTGCCATTCGGCACGACTTCATTCAAACTGATTTGCCCGAGCTTTGCGACGGTTCGATCTTCGGGCCAATGAACCGTAGCATCGTCCACGACATCGCCTGGATTTGCCAGTTGAACACTGACATCGAAATTGATTCGGTCCTTGGCCACACGGTTTGCAATTTCGTCAAACAGGTAATTGGCTTCCTTGGCCTTCAGGGCATCATCAGATAGACTGTCGATCCCAGCCTCCGGAACAATGCGGTACCGACCGTAGCGGCCGGCGTCGTCTTTATTCACGAACTGGTAAGCGACAACGCTGAAATACGTTTCCCGAGCAAAGCTCGACGGCGCAGGCTTTGGTGTCTGGACGAAGGCGAGTGCCTTCGGATGAGATCCGAGAAAGGATCTAATGGGTGCGTTAGCCGCCGAAGGGTCAGGACTTGCCGCAAGAGCACGAAGGAATTCCAAAAACTCCTGGCCCGTGCGGGTTGGGAACCCATCAGTCGAGTGGGCAACGATATCGGTATGGACATGCTCGCCAAGATGAAAACGAACAGCAAAGCCTCGAGGGTTCGCATTGGGATCCGAGTCAGGGATTAAGGGCAAGCCGGTTGAGTTGGAAAAACGGACGGTTACGGGAGTGGAAGCGCGATTAACGTGAGGCGCTCGGGTGAGCGAAGACGCATCCTTCGAAGGCGTAAACACCCCTGAGAGCATGATGCCTTTTGCATGTGCTGGCCGGAAACCCGGATGCTGGCCGAAAATCGTGTCGAGTTGATCAATAAGGCTTTGGGCAAGAGCCACAATTTTTTCGTCTGCTGGTAGAGGCATGTTCTAGGATCCTTACTTCGCTAGAGTAACGCGTTGAACGAGATTTACCGCGGCTCTCTCACGTCAGACGGATCGCTCGGAGGCAATCGGATTTATGTCAATCGATTGGAAGAGACTCTCCAAGATCTCTGGAATCTCGAAGACTGCTCGATTCTTCATTGCCAAAATGCGGTCCTTCATTTCGACCAGCCTGCCGCGCTCGAGCAGCTCATCAATTGCGCTATCAATCTGACGAAAACTCGGAAGCACGAAGCCGACGCGCTGCTCTCTGACCCACTCGGCATTGTAGCGTTCCTGAGGCAAGGTCCAGGCATTCCGCTCGACAATTACCGGTAAACCCATTTGCAGCGCCTCCGAAATGCTGCCCGGACCAGGTTTACCAATGAAGAAATCGGCTAAACGCATGTAGCGCGGAATCTCTTTGGTGAAGCCTTCAAGAGCGATTTTGTTTCTTGTCTTGAGACGCGCCAGTCGATTGCGCAAAGAGGTGTTGCGTCCGCAGATCATAATGAGCTGCAGATCGATTTTGCCATTCCCGAGCTGCTTTGCAATCTGATACATGACGTTCGAGCCTTCGCCGCCGAACAGAACCAAGGCGGTGGGTCTGGCGGGATCCAGATCCATTCGCTTAAGCTCGAGAGCGCGGTCGAATGGCGCGCCCTCGTAAAACGGAGGCCTTAAGATCATTCCACTCGTTTTGAAAATCTGGCTTTCGGCATAGCCGAGACTCCTCGCTTGAGTGACAGCGCGCTCGGTTCCACAGATCAGAAACTGATCTTGCTTCTCCATCCAGAAGTGAGGAGGGTAATCTGCGAGATCGGTGAGGATCGTGACAAGCGGAGTCGTAAGCGAAGCGCCTCGTAACCCCTGAAACAGAGCGCGATTGAAGTTCGGTATAACAGAAACAACCATGTCGGGCGCACTGCCGCGCCAAAACTCGGTCAGAAGCTTCACCTGCTTGCTGTGATAGAAACGAATGACAGCATGCATGCACGGAAGCAGGTAAACCGAGCCGAGTGTCCAGCCTTTGGCAAGAGCGAGGTTGTAAATATCTTCCAGGCGAAGGCCTGTGATTTTCCGAAATATATCGAGCGAGTCCAGAACCTGCTGAAGATTGACCAGCCTGACTTCCCAGTTGGGCTTTGCGGTCGAGATGACAGATTCAAGCGCTAACGCAGCGCTGCGATGGCCACCGCCAGCCTCGAAATAGATGAAATCCAGAGTTCGTCTTGGCGGCAAGTCTCATACTACTCAAGTGCTGTTAACGTTATGCAAGTGTTCACCGAGCATTCGTCTACTTGTCACGGCACTGTAATCGCCCGGGGGTTAAAAGGGATACAGAGGCGGTGAGAAGAGTGCCCTTTTTCGTAAACTAGACATGTGAGGTAGCCTAGCCATGACTGCCCACCACAACATGCTTCAGTTTATTGCCACCGGCGATCACAAACTGATGCGCAAAGTGAACAAATGGCCTGCGCCCAAATGGATCCGCCTGTGGGCCATTGCCGCGACGCGGGCCGGTGATGGCTGGCTCTGGTACCTGGTTGGCTTGTCGATTCTCCTTTTTGGCGGCGAAAACAGACTGACGGCAATCGCCTGCGCAGGCTCGGCTGCGCTTGTCGGGATTGCGATATTCAAGGCACTGAAGCATCTGTCCGGGCGACGACGCCCATGTGAAGTCGAGCCACATTGTTGGGCCAAGCTCCTGCCGCCCGATCAGTTCTCCTTTCCGTCCGGTCACACCATTACCGCGTTTGCAGTTTCCATTGCGCTGGCGGAGTTCTACCCGTCGCTTCTTCCCGCTCTCCTCTTCTGCGCACTGAGTATTGCGGCGTCGCGCATTCTGCTCGGGATGCACTTCTTAAGCGACGTCCTTGTGGGCGCGTTGCTCGGGGCTGGCCTGGCACTCACTAGTCACACAATCTTCGCCTGATTGCTCGAATCGGTTGATCTTTCCAGACGCCGGTGAACACTTATAGTGGTAGTGGTCTGGTTACCGCCTAGAACCGAGTAAAAAAGTTTTGCTGCGCCATACGCTCCTTTACCTGTCAGAGCAGAGTTGGCTTCGCCATTGGTTGGAGAACACCCCCCTTTCCAAGAAACTTACTTCCCGTTTTGTAGCCGGCCAGACTTTAAAGGAAGGCATTCGGGTCCTGCAGGCGTTATCGTTGGAACGGTTGCAGGGCACGCTCGATTTCCTGGGCGAGAATGTCTCGTCTCTGGAAGATGCGGCCCACTCCGGAGCCTCATACTTGGAAGCGCAGAACGAAATAGCCCGGGCTGGTTTACGAGCGACGGTTTCGATCAAACTCACTCAATTCGGGCTCGACCTCTCGGAATCAGCGTGCTCGGCCAACGTGATGATTCTGGCTGACCGTGCACGCGAGATGCAGAGTCGGATAGAGATCGATATGGAATCAACTGCCTATACCGATCAGACTTTGCGCCTCGTGCATAAATTGCAGGACAGTCACACGGGCCATGTTCGAGCCGTGATCCAGGCTTATCTCTTCCGTAGCGAAGCCGACATTCGCGCACTTTCCGAGAGCAGGATTCCTGTGCGGCTTTGCAAGGGCGCTTACCGCGAGCCGCCGAGTGTGGCGTTTGCTCGAAAGCAAGAGGTTGATGCGAATTACATAAAGCTGATGAAACTGCTCCTCATGGAAGGCACATCCCCTGCTATTGCCAGCCATGATGAAAACATCCTGCGGTGTGCGGTGGAGTTCGTGCGGGAACAAAAGATCCCTGCTGAACGTTTTGAGTTTCAGATGCTGTACGGCATTCGGCGGGATCTCCAGAAGGAACTAGCCGCGAATGGCTTCAATTTGCGACTTTACGTGCCGTACGGCGATGCCTGGTATCCCTACTTCATGCGGCGCCTTGCGGAGCGGCCCGCTAACCTCCTTTTCCTGGCAAAAAATCTGGTTAGAGATTGAGATTGGCATCGAAGATGCTGCCTGTAACGGATCGGTAGGTCCACCTGCTCACGCACTGAGAACCTAGTGGATAAAATAGGAGTACTAAAGAGAGATGAAGTACTGGCTTTATTTTCTGGCCAAGCTTCTGATGAGCGCTGCCATTGTAGGGCTTCTTCAGCTTACTCTGGTTCACTATTATCCTGAACCTCCTAAATTGCTCGAACGATTTGGGCCAGCTCCACCACTCTTCCTGCATGACATGCTCTTCACCTTCGCCACGATGGGCGTATGGCTCGTCGCGGCAGGGCTCCTTTTTGTTACGATCCGCGATCAGCGGCGGCGCTGCCGCAATTGCCTCAGGCGCTTGATCATGCCGATTGCGCGCGGCTCCTGGGGAAATATGGTGATCTTCGGGCGTCCCCAGACGGAGTGGATCTGCCCGTATGGTCACGGCACGCTCAGTTTCGAAGAACTACAGATTACGGGCCGGCAACCGCCAGACTGGCAGCCACATGACGATAATATTTGGAAAGAGTTAGAATCGATTCATCAGGCCCAGAAATAAACCATTGCAATCGCTGGGCGTCCGAGCTTGCGCACATAGACTCGTAGGCGTTCGAATTGCCCATCCGCATAAAGCTAGCACCTAAACTACGCCGACTTCGCCACGCTGCCACATCTTCCTCATTACGGAGGATCAGCCTTTACGTTCTTGCAGGAATACTCGCAGTTTGGCTGGTTGCGGGAGTATGGGTTTCGTTCGTCTATTCGAAGTTTGCGCGATTGACAGACGAAAAGCTGGCCGAAGGGCTGATGCCACACTCCTCGATGTTGTATGCCGCGCCGGAATTTGTAGGGGTTGGCGATCTCGCGACGCCCTCTTCCTTTGCTGCACGATTAAGAGATAGCGGTTACGGAGAGGATGCTCGAGACAGCGCCCTGGGGTGGTACCACCTGCGGCCTGACGCTGTCGAGATCTTCCCGGGCGACAAGTCGTCGACTCAGTCCGAGCCGGGAATACTGCGCTTTCAGAACGGCAAGATCGTCTCCATCACCTCGGTGAGCGACAACACTGCGCGCAAGTCCTACGAGGTAGAGCCGCAGCTGATCACCAGCTTGTACGACAAGAATCGCGAAAAAAGGCGATTGGTGCGATATGACGAAATCCCGCCGCTGCTGGTAAACGCGATCCTTTCCATCGAAGACAAGCGCTTTTTTCAGCACTCGGGATTCGACCCGATGCGTATGTTAAAGGCGGTCTGGGTCGATCTCAGACAAGGGCGCAAGGACCAGGGAGCCTCGACGCTCACACAGCAACTGGCGAAAATGCTGTGGCTTGATTCGCGTAAAACGTTTGCGCGCAAGTTCGACGAACTGTTGATCACCCTTCACTTGGAGCGAAGACTTTCAAAGCAGCAGATTTTCGAATACTACGTCAACCAGGTACCGCTCGGCCGCAGAGGCTCATTCGCCATTCGGGGATTCGGGGAAGCGGCACAAGCTTACTTCGGGAAGGGTGTGCGGCAGCTCTCTTTGGCTGAGGCGGCAACACTGGCGGGCATCATTCAGCAGCCAAGTTTCCGGAATCCGGTGCGGTGGCCGGAGCGGGCACGTTTGCGGCGTAACGTTGTGCTAAAGCAGATGCTCGACAACGCGTATATCTCGCAAGGTCAGTTTGAGGAGGCCTCGGCGGAAGCGCTGGTTCTGAGCAGTCGAGGCATCACATCCTCCGATGCTCCCTATTTCGTGGACCTGATAAGTGAGAAGTTAAATTCCGAGTTTCAGGATCGGGACTTCCAGGATTCGGGTTCAAAGATATACACAACGCTCGATCCGCAATTGCAACAGGACGCCGGCGAAGCAGTCTTAAGCGGCATGCGCGAGATCAATGATCTCATCGTCAGACAACGGAAGCGCGGGGTCACACTTGAGGAACCTCAGGTTGCCCTGATTTGTCTCGATCCCCATACGGGCGAAGTAAAGGCTCTTATCGGCGGAAAGAATTATGGGCTGAGCCAGCTTAACCACGCAGTTGCAAAGCGACCTTCGGGAAGCATTATCAAGCCTTTCGTATATGCGGCGGCGTTAAATACGGGTTTGTGGAATGCTCCGGACCCCATCACGGCATCAACCATTTTTCAGGACGAGCCGCAGACCTTCTCGTTCGCCGGAGAGGATTACGAGCCTACAGACTTTCACAAGGACGAATGGATGGGTGATGTCACCGTCCGTACGGCTTTCGCCAAGTCTCTGAACGTTCCGGCCGTCGAAGTAGCAGAGAAAACGGGTTATGGGGCCGTGGCGAACCTTGCTCACAAGGCGGGTCTGCCCGACATTCGCGCGACCCCATCCGTGGCGCTTGGAGCTTACAATGTGACGCCGTTAGAAATCGCTGGCGCCTATACAATTTTTTCGAATAATGGCATGGTTGTCGCCCCGCTACTGATCTCGCGGATCGCGGATCAGAACGGAAAGACCGTATGGCAAGCACAATCACGCACCAAGAAGGTGCTTGATCCTCGGACGTCGTTTCTCACCCTGGATCTGATGGAGGAAGTTCTACGGACGGGGACCGGAGCGGGCGTAAGATCGCGAGGCTTCAGCCTGCCCGCAGCAGGTAAGACCGGGACGTCGCATGACGCATGGTTTGCCGGCTTCACAACGAAGCTCCTTTGCGTTGTCTGGGTAGGGCTGGACGATTACAAGGACATCAAAATGGAGGGATCTAAAGCCGCTCTTCCTATCTGGACGGAGTTTATGAAACGGGCGCATAAGCACCGTGCCTATCATGATGTCTCCGAGTTTGACGTGCCGGATGGGGTGGTAAGCGCACAAGTAGATGCAGATAGCGGCCAGTTGGCGACAACCCTGTGCCCACGAGTTGTTACAGCCTACTTTCTGCTTGGAACCCAGCCGACTCAATTCTGTCCGCAACATCCGAACGGTGCGACCCAGATAGCGGGATGGGATGCTGCGCCGGTGCCGCAAATCCCGAATCTTCCTGATGGCTCCCAGCCGCTCGCAGAGACGGCGGGTGACGCCTCGCTCCCGAATGCCACCGGCGCTTCTACGAAAAAGCACGGAATCGTGGACAAACTCAAGAGCATTTTCAAGTAGTTGCTTCAATCGCAAACCGCAGGGCCAGCTCGGAACGCATTCTGGTATCCTCAACCGCAATGCGCAACTGGAAGCTTCTTGCCCTATTTGCTTACGTCGTCGCTGGCTGGCCGCAAGGTGCAGTGAAGAGCCGGGATTTCGAAGGCTACCCGGCGGTGGTTTTTTCGAACGCGAAACTTGAGTTGACTGTCATGACCAAAGGCAGTTCTCTTGCGAGCGTGACGCTGGTAGAGGATCCCGATAAACATAATCCGCTGTGGAATCCCATGCGCATGGCGCGCGAGCTGGGACGTCCGGTAAAGTTTGATGGTGGCACTGGGCACTTCGTCTGCGTTGATGGCTTCGGGCCAGTCTCCGCCGAAGAAGAAATAGCCGGGTTACGGGGCCACGGAGAAGCTCACGGTGAAATGTTTGCGGTTCATTCGGAACGTCAAGGCTCCGGTACGACTGTGGCGCTCACGACGAAGTTGCCGATCGTGCAGGAGATGTTCACCAGGACGTTTCGTGCGATCGATGGAGAAAATGTCGTGTACGTCGAAAGCGAATTAACGAATCTCATGGGTTTTGACCGACCCGTCAACTGGGCCGAGCACGCGACCATAGGATCACCCTTTCTGGAACCCGGCGTTACCGTGGTCGATGTTTCCGGCTCGCGCTCCCAAACGCGCCCGTACGAGGCAAATGGGCCTGCGGACGTCCACCTGCGCCTGACCTCCGGTCAAGAGTTTAAATGGCCGTTTGCGCCGGGCGTAGGCGGCGAAACGATCGACCTGCGGCATACGCCTGAACAGCCGCATTTCCTCGATCACGCGGCTACCTTACTTGATTCGGATCGCGAATGGGAATGGGTGACGGCCATCAACACGAAAGAACGGCTCATCTATGGATATCTCTTCAAGCGTGCGGAATATCCCTGGCTTCAATATTGGGGCTACTATCCCCCAACAAAAAAAATGGCCCGCGGCATGGAATTCGGAACGCAGCCCTTCGATGTATCTCGCCGGGAAACTATCACTGCCGGCCAGATGTTTGGCGCGCCGACGTATCGTTGGCTACCGGCCAAGGCGACGATCAAAACACGATTCCTGCTTTTCTACGCACCCATTCCTGACGGCTTCAGAAACGTCGACGATGTTATTTTTGAAAATGGCCAAATTGTCATTTCGGACCGTTCAGCCAAAAAGCAAATCGAACTGCCAGCCGTCGGAACCCAGAAGTTCAATTGATCAAGAACGAAGGAGAAGATCATGATTCTGACTGCATTCACGCTCTTCCACGTAGGACTGAGCTTGGTGGGCATAGGCGCGGGGTTTGTCGTTTTGTACGGATTGCTCGCCTCGAAATGGTCGAGCAGCTCGAATACTCTTTTTCTGACCACCACGGCGGCAACGAGCGTGACTGGCTTCTTCTTTCCGGTCCATCACTTCTTGCCTTCGCACGCGATCGGCATTCCGTCGCTGATTGTTCTGGGGATAGCCATTCTCGCACGGTATCGTTTTCTGCTCACGGGAGGCTGGCGCAGGACATACGTGATCACGGCTTTGATTGCGCTCTATTTCAACGTCTTCGTCCTGGTGGTACAGATGTTCGAAAAAATACCAGCCCTAAAAGCGCTCGCGCCGACGCAATCCGAAATGCCATTCAAAGTGGCTCAAGGTGTCGTGCTGCTGCTGTTCGTCGTGCTTACGATTCGTGCTGCTGCCAAATTCCGCAACGACCCGCTCCGCGCGACATAGGCAGCCGATCTATGCAGAAGTGGCGTGGATTGGGCTGTCTCCGAATGCGCACGATGCGATCGGTATCGGCTCAGCCTGCGGCGTCAGCTCCTGAGAATATTCGCGATGGGGCCGGCGCCTTCTTCAATCAAGTGGAACGGCCGGCCGTTGGTAACGAAGTCCATTTTCAAGTAGTTCAGACCGACCTGCCGCAGAATGGTGGCCTGCAAGTCGCTTACGTAGTGAGGATCCTGGACGGCCTTGTAGCCGACTTCGTCGGTGGCGCCCTCTACAACTCCGCCCTTAACGCCCCCACCTGCGAGCAAGGTCGTGAAGCCTTTCGGGTTATGGTCACGCCCGGTAGTGTTTTGTGACCAGGGTGTGCGGCCGAATTCACTCGCGAAAACTACAAGGGTGCTGTCCAGCATTCCTCTCTGCTTTAAGTCGGTAATGAGGCCTGCAACCGGCTTATCTACCGCGCGGCAAAGCGGTCCGTGGGTTTTCATGTCATCATGGGCGTCCCAGGCCCCGTTTCCGCCGCCCGCATTGCAGATTTGAATGAAGCGCACCCCTTTTTCAGCGAGGCGTCGCGCAAGGAGCAGCTGGCGTCCGAAATCATCAGTTTCATTCACGCCAATTCCGTAAAGTGCTTTTACCGCTTCGGGTTCGTTAGCAAAGTCTACGATCGGGGGAGCCGTCAGCATCATGTTCGCAGCCAGCTCATAGGCTTTGACACGGGCAGCAATTTCACTCTCGATTGCGTAGTCCTCGCGAAATTGCTTATTCATTTCGAAGAGCACCTTCATCTGATGATCCCGTTCTTTTGCGCTTGCCGCTTTCGGTAAGTTCAAATTAGGGATTGGCGTGTCGCCCGGCTGAAAAGGAGTTGCGGAGTAGGTGGCGCCCAGATAGCCGCCACTCAATTGAACGGGAGAAGACGGCCTGCCAACATTCACGAAAGTCGGCAGATCCTTGTTCGCGGTACCCAGGGCATACGAGATCCAGCTGCCAAGGCACGGATGTTCAAACTGACGCAACGGTTTGCCGGTTGCTCCTTCGATGACAGCGGGAAAGTGATTCGATTGGTGGCAATACATCGAACGAACTACCGCAAACTCGTCGATCACCGATCCGACATGAGGGAACCAGTCGGAAACGGGAATCCCAGATTTTCCATATCGCTCAAAAGTTCGGAGGCACGGAATGACCGGACGCTTCATCTGGGCGTTGTTGTCGCCGAATCCAACGGCATCCATGATTTTCCCTGCGTATTTGTTACCTTTCGGATCGAAGGTATCGATGTGGCTTACTCCGCCACACATGAACAAGTAGATGACCGACTTGGCTTTAGGCTCGGCCGGAAGCCGGGCATCAGCCATTTTGCCGTCATCGGCCCAGAGAGAGCCCATTGCCGAACCCATGAATCCCAAAGCCGCCTGATAGAGGAATCGACGGCGTTCGATTCTGCCGCACGGATAAATTTTGCGAAGATCGCTCACTCTTACCTCACGTACACAAACTCATCCAAGTTGAATAACATCCAACTGAACCCACTCAGCCTCGACGGATTGCTATTGATATACGTCAATGCGCTGTGCATCTCCGGCCCGGAAGGCGGACGCCCCAACGTTGTCCGATAGGCCAGACTGACTGCCATTGGAATGTTGCCTGCGCTTTGTCTCAGAACCTTGTTTGCTAATTTGTCCGACTCCTTGGCGATCAGCTCGTTGTTCATCATGAAGAGGGCCTGAGGCGCAGTCACTGTCTGGCTACGCATTGGGCACGGAACCCGCCCATCGTCCGCATCGAAGGCGGTGAGAAAGTTCGGCATGACGTCTTTGTTCGGCAGGTAGCCTCGCACCATGTATATGCTTCTTCGACGAGTATTCGTGTCGAACATCTCCGTTTTGCGAGGCGCCTCCGGCTGACCCTTCTTCAGAGGAAGTTTTGGAACGGGCAGTTCAAAGGACCTGCCACCGACTGACAGATCGAGATTCCCGGAGTCGTAAAGAACTGAATCCCAGACTGGCTCCGCGTCCAGCCGTTGCAATCGAAAGCGCCACAGATAATCGTTGTTAGGATCTATCTTCTGGTCGGCTGCAGCAATGGACGCGTCTATTTTCGAAGCCATCTTGTAGGTGTCCGATGTGACGATCAGCCGCGTGAGCCACTTCATGCTGTACTGATGCTCAACGAACTCTGCCGCGAGATAATCGAGCAACTTTTTATTGGAAGGCTTACCACCGAGCGTCCCAAAGTCGCTCGGCACACGCTGCAAGCCTTGTCCAAAGTGCCATTGCCAAATCCTATTGACGGCAACTCTTGCGAATAGTGGATTCCCTGGCGCGGTCATCCAATCCACGAAAGCCTCGCGCCGGCCTTCCCGAAAGTCAACGTTTTCCGGCATGAAGGGAAACCCGGGATCAACCGGCTTGTCTTTTTCGGGACGCTTAGGATCACCCGTAGTTAAAATGTAGGTTTTTTGCTCCAGAAGGGTCTTATCCTCTTCGACGGTCCAAAAGGAGGGGAGGTCAGCAGGTCGAACCAATTCCGAATTTTGTTTCAAGAGAGCTTCGTAACTGGTGCGTTGCTCCTGTGGCATTACTTCTTTAATTTTCGAAGGGTCGATTCGCAGGATCGGGAAGTAGTCATCCGCGATCTTCTGTTCGGCAATCGTGCGCTCCTTTTCAGGTTTCCGAATGATGGCCTGTACATCGGGCGTGAGCATCGCCACGCGTTCCTCGTAGAGCTTCGTTCTGTATGGAGCCACCAGCGATTCAATCTGCTCATCAAGAGGAGCTTTCTTCCGGTTGTACTCCGCCGTCAATTCGCCATTCGCAAAGACTTCATTAGGAGCCGCCAAGGTGACTTTCTTCGGAACCAATGGATCGAAGATTGCTTTCATCGCATAGAAGTCTTTTTGCTTAATGGGGTCAAACTTGTGATCGTGGCATTTAGCGCATGCCACGGTCATTCCCATGAAGGCGCTGGAAACGGTTTCGACAGCCGACAGCGATAAATCCTGATCTGCGTTCTCAGGAGTCACCGCGCCACGGGCGAGAAAGCCCAACGCGAACTCATCCTCAGGATTCGCCTCGACCCTGACTCTTTGCCCTGTCGCCGTCATAGTTGTATGTTGTTTCGAGCGATTCCCCAGAATCTGAGCTCGAAAAAAGTCGTCATAGGGTAGATCGCGGTTCAAGGCCGAGATAATCCAGTCGCGCCAAAGGTAAATGCCTGAGGCCGCGGGCATCACCGAGCCGTCGACTCCATCGAGATCCGCGTAACGCAGTACGTCAAGCCAATGCCGTCCCCAACGAACGCCATATTGCTCGTTTGCCAGCAGCTGATCCACCACTTTGTCGTAGGCTTGCGGTGTTTTATCCCGAACGAACACCTGCTGTTCCGCAACTGTCGGAGGAAGACCGATCAGATCGAAGTAGACTCGGCGAAGCAGGGTTAACTTGTCTGCCGCGCCCGCGGGCTCGAGGCCCTTCTGTTTATACTTCTCCGCGATAAACGCATCTACAGGGTTAGGGGAAACGGTCACCGCTGCGGGAACATCTGGCTGCACGACCGGTTCCAGCGACCAAAGTGACCGGGACGCGTCCGCCGCGTGAAGTTCTGGATTAACAATAGCCGTCAAGCTGTATAAAACGATAGATTTGAATAAAAATGACGGAAGGCGAATGCCTGTCAACTTCGGGCCTCCAGGTTCGAATGCCGGAACATTTAACTCTCATACTATGTGTCGGTGAGAACCAGAGTCAACGCCGGGGAGCCCTAGTTACGTCGCCCTGCTGCAACTTTGAGAGCCGTGGTCTTAGGGAATAACCGCCGCAGATACCATCTCAAGCAACCGTCGTACTCCGTCGTCGCCGCCTACCGGACCGTCGTGAAACTGATCGTGCGGCAGGGGTTTCCATTGTTCTCTGGATCGATCTTCCGGGGGCGTCTCCGGCAAACCGGTAAGACTCGGGTCGAATTGAGCATCACTTCCCGACATTTTGTAGACGACTAAATCCAGTGAAGGCACGATGTAAATGGCGGAACCCCCCGCGCCCGATTTAAAGAATGCATCGCGCGGCGCTCCGAAAACGTGCCCGTCTGCATTCACTTCGAACATCAGGCTGAAGGGAGCGTGCAGATTGTAAGGCGATGGTCGGCCACACATCGCGATGTAGTCTGCAGGAACGATCTGCTGATTTTTCCATCTCCCCTGCTGCAAAATCAGATAGGCAAAGCGGATTGCATCGGTGGAGCGTAAGGCGATGCCGCCTCCTCCCGGAGTGTGCGGGAGTGTCACTCCATTACGATGGAGGGCATACCCCCATGAACCGAAGTCCATGGGCTTTCCGAGCTTCAGATCGATGTACTCTTGCAATTCCATTCCCGTCAGATGCCGCAGGACGATGGATGCAATGTGGGGCGAGGCGGAAGCATACGAGTATCCGCTGCCCGGCTTCGTCCATAAAGGCGTGCGCAGGGCGTTTTGATCCTGGTCGGTCGGCTGCGGCGGAGCGGCGACCAGAGTAAGTGGTCGATCTTCACCATAAACGATTCCCGGATTGCTGCCCTCCCCATGCAGGCCGGCGGTCATCGTCAGCAAGTTGCCGAATTTGATTTCGGCCTTCAATGGGTCACTCAGCGGAAATGCCTCGGGCAGATATTCTTGTGTAAAAATTTTTTGCTCGAGCCCCGCGGGAATTCGTTCATGCTTCTCGGTCAGCATAATTCCACACGAAATGCTGGTGAAGGCTTTTCCGATCGAAGCCATATCGGGATGTGCTTCGCGGTTTCCTCTACCGAAATACTTCTCGTAAACCAGGTAACCATGGCGAACGACTAGTAATCCCCCGTTTTGACTTGTTTCCTGTACGAAGGAGAAAGCCTGGTCGAGCCGCTCGAGGTCCATTCCGGCGGTCTTGCGAACCTCTTCGGCACTTCGCAAACTTCGCCATCCGCCTTCAGCGTCGCCCGAAGGAAAGTAATCAGCCGCCCGTACGCTCGTGATCGCAAAGACGATAAGAACACACGTACAGAGCATTGGCCGAGCTTTCCGAATCACATTCGATAGCGGCATTCTGCCACCCGCGGACCAACACTTTCCGCGGTCTCCAATCAAAGCCATGAACTCAGTATCTGAGATGACATCTTTCGGACAGTCAAGGAATGCGTTTTGCGATCTATCGTCGCGCATTCCACATTTCGAGATCTAATAGCAATAGCCATTTGCCTGGAGTCAAATGAAACGACCAATTTCGCTCTTGTTCCTTGCGGTCTCTTTGCTGTGCGCCCAACAGCCCACTCTTCCCGAAATCCGGTATCATTCCGTGCCCGATTTCCTTCAGCTCCCTCCGGACGTATATTTTGGCGAGGTTGCCGGGGTGACCGTGAACTCGAAGAAGCATATTTTCGTCTTCTCGCGAGGGAATACTACGGGTCCGGCCTACGGGGCAGCAGGCGCGCAACTTCTGGAGTTTGATCCGGACGGAAAGTTTCTGCGCGAGATCGGCCATAACTTGTATGCCTGGTCGTATGCGCATGCCGTCAAAGTCGACGCACAGGACAACATCTGGGTGGCTGACAAGGGCTCGGATATGGTCATCAAGTTCAATCCGGAAGGGCGCGTCTCCATGGTATTCGGACGCAAGCAGGAAGCTTCTGACGAAGCGACCGGTCCCTTGAAAAAGGTCAAGCCACCGCTGCCGCCGGTGGATGGAATGTTCCGGCAAGTCACCGATATTGCCTGGGACGCAGACGGCAACAGCTATATCAGCGATGGCTACGTGAATTCACGAGTTGCGAAGGTAGACAAGGATGGGAACTGGATCAAGTCGTGGGGTGAACCCGGCGACAAGCCAGGACAGTTCAACACCCCGCACAGTATCGCCGTCGATGCTCAGGGGCAGGTCTACGTTGCAGATCGCGGTAATCGCCGGATTCAGGTGTTCGATGGCGACGGGAAATTTTTGCGTCAAATCGTCATCGATATTCCGGCCGAGCCGGATGCTCGGCCTGCGATCGGGAGCAAGCCAGTTCAGACGAGGGGCACGATGGCGCCGGGCGCGCCCTGGGCAGTCTGTATTACTCCCGGGCCACATCAGGTGCTGTTTAGTTCGGATGCTTTTCCTGGACGAATTTACAAGCTGAGTCTCGAGGGGAAGATTCTTGGCATGTTCGGCAGGTCAGGCAAGCAGCCGGGACAGTTCGGATGGATTCACGAGATTGCTTGTCCGTCAGAAAACGAATTGTATGTCGCAGAGCTTTTGAATTGGCGCGTACAAAAGCTGGTGCTCGAAGAAGGGAAGTAGGCGTCGATTCGGCAATCGGCAGCGATTTTCCATCTGCCCTACGCGAGCCCGGCGCAACGCAACAGATCCTGGAAGCGCGGGTCTGAACGTAGGCCGTCCAGCTCCGGATCAACTTTTAGTGAGACGAATTCCATATCCTCGCTCTTGCAGCTCTTAGCAAGCCATTCGAACGCGTGGTTTCTATCACCAAGTCCTGCATAGACGATCGCTATCTCATACGGCGGAACGTATGTGCTCGTCGATCGCTTTTGCAAATCTTTAAGAATGCTTTTTGCCTGGGGGATGTGACCTGCCAGGGCGTAGGCGTGCCCAAGTGATGCCAGCTCCAAAGTGCCTCCATCCGAAGAGGTAGCTTTTCGGAATTCGTCGATTGCTTTCTCAGGATTTCCTTTCGCCTCATACGCCCACCCAAGATACATGTGTGCCAGGCCCAGGCCAGGGTCCATTTCGAGGGATTTTTGGAGTTGGTCGATTGCCTCGTCATAACGACGCGCCCATAAAAGCCGCGAGCCCACACCGCCATTGATGGCCGGCGACAGAGGATCAAGCGCTTGCGCCCTGCGTATCTGCGCGAGGCTCTCTTCCGATCGAACCATCTTGCTCAAAAACGTGGAATACCGCTGGTGGGCAGTGGCGTACCCCGGGCTCAGTTCTAAGGCCCGCTTGAATTCTCTTTCCGCGCCACGCCAGTCCCGGTCCAGCCCATAGGATAGGTCGGCAAGCACCGTGTGTGCCTCGCCCAGGCTGCTGTCCAGTTCCAGGGCCTTGGCGGCGGCCGCCTTTGCCTTCAAGTAAGTGTCCTTCATAGCAGGGAAGTCATGGGGACCAGAGATCTCATAAGAGTCGGCCAATGCAGCATAGGCGAGTGCATATCCTGGATCCTTGGCAATCGCCGACTGGAAATACTCGATGGCTCTCTTAAGCCCGGCGCCGGTCCTCTTGTTCCAAAAGAAACGACCTTTGAGATACGCTTCATAGGCTTCCGGAGTAACGCGGTGATTGCCAGCGAGGCGAGCATGTTCCTCGGGCGTCACTTTGGTTCTAATCCCGGTTGCGATAGAGGCGGCCACCTCGCTTTGCAGGTCGACCGCATCCCGGAGATCGCGCTCATATGTCTCGGCCCACAAATGCCTGTCCGTTGCCGTCTCGACTAACTGGACAGTGATTCGCACGCATTGCCTCGACTGCAGCACCTCACCTTCCACGACTGCGTCCACGTTCAGTTCGCGAGCGATTTGCCCCAAGGGTTTAGGGGTGCGCTTGTAGCGCATAGCCGAAGTTCGAGAGATGACTTGCAGCGACCCGATCTTGGCCAGCTCGGTTATCAGTTCAGCCGTCATGCCATCCGCGAAATACTCCTGTCCGGAGTCCTCGGAGAGGTTCTCGAGCGGAAGCACTGCCAAGGAGTGGATGCGCTCACCGGTCGCCGCTCCGGTCTGCAAGCGGGTGCGATGCCATATAAGTAACCCAGCTCCGGTCACGATCAGAAGTCCAATCGACAGAGCCAACCTCAGCGGTCGCGTTGAGAAGAGTGATCGAAGCCTGTTCGCCTTTCCGGAATCTTTGCCCGGCTGTCTTGGAGCGGGAACCGGGGCATCAATTGGGATCACGGGTTGTGGTAGCGGGTTTTCGTCCGGCGTCGTGTCGGGTTCGATCACCGTCTTGCGTGCTTCGCGCCAGGAATCGATTTCGCGGGTGTATGCGTAGACGGAACCACGCTTTTCGTGGTGGAGGCGATGAACCGGGAGTTCCTCGTTCTCCTCCCACCTCCGGACAGTCTTCTCGCTGCGGCCCAGATATGAGGCGATTTCCTTCCACGAGTCCAGCCGGGTGCCAAGCCAGCCCGTAGATCCGCGTGCTGCCGCAACGTTCGATCGGGGGTGGCCGCTTCCCTCCATGTCCAGGGTGTGATTATACCTGTCAAAAACCGACAAAAGCGGTCAAGCGGAGGGCTGCCCCCTTTTGTCCGTTGCCGGATGGCGGCGTCTGGCGGTAAAAACGCCTCACAGGAGAATTTCCAAATGAAGCCAGATTTCAAGACAACTAAATCCATTTGGCGCTTCAGTAACGTGCGAATCGTCGCTGCTGCCGCCGCATTTCTCGTATTGTCCTCACTATTTTCTGTCAACGCGCGGGCCGCATGCAGCGTTCCTAGCAGCCCCAGATCGGACCTCGTCCTGCCGCCCGGATTAGAGGAGCGCGCGCCAGCACAACAATTGCCCGAAGCAGATTCCGAGTCATCGGCACAGGCGAGTCATCCCGCGATTACGGGACTCTGGTTTGTCACTTTCTACTCCGGCGGCGTGGCGTTCGATCAAGGCTTTGATGTCTGGCACAGTGACGGGACAGAGATTTTGAACGACAACGGCCCACCCGAGCCTCCCTGGAGCACAGGTTCGATATGTCTCGGCGTCTGGAAGCAGACCGGCCGCAACACTTACAAGCTCAGGCATCCGGGATGGAACTTCGACGGAAGCAGCAATTTATCCGCGGTCGTGCTGATTCTCGAAAAAATTACACTCGATGCTGACGGCAATCGCTATCGAGGTACTTTTGTGCTCAGCCTTTATGATCCTGTCACCAAAAAGCTAATCAGTGAAACAACTGGCGAGATCAAGGCGCACCGCATTCAGGTCGATTAGCACCGTTTGTTGGACTGGTTTCGAGATGTGGGACTTCTAGGATTCAAAAGGAAAAGAGATGAAACGCATCGTAACAGGCATGGGGCTTCTGACTATGCTGCTTCTTCCCCGGGTGGCCATGACAGGCGAGCGTGATGAAAATCGCTCGCTTGTTGTCGCGCCGCACTCCGTTGTGGATGGAAAGACACTGCAGGAATGGGCAGCTGTCTGGGCGAAATGGTTCTGGGCCTTCCCAGTCAACGACAACCCCATGCGGGACACCACGGGCGAGAAGGCAAAATTTGGAGATCTCGGCCGGATCTTCTTGCTTGCAGGCTGGTTCGGAACTCCTCCCTCTGGAACCATTTATCGCAGCGTTACCATTCCCGCGAACAAGTGCATCTTTTTCGCATTGGAAAGCGCCACTGACGATAACGTGGGAAACGGATGTACCACCCCGGGCACGACAAAGTGCGACGGCCGGCTTACCATTGACGCACTCTTCGCCCAGTTGGGCGAACTGGTCAAGCCCATATCCCTTCATGCCAGCGTCGATGGCAAGCAGTTACTCAATCTGTGGGCGCATAAAGAGACGGCTCCCGTGTTCAGCTATACCTTGCAGTTGACCGACAACCTCTACCAGGGCGTGAACGGATATGCGGGTCCGGACGCGCTAGGGACGGTTTTTCCGGTAGTCGCGGACGGCTATTACCTGATGTTAAGGCCGCTCTCCGTAGGTCACCATACGATCAATTTTGGCAGCACAACCAACTTTGTAGGGCAGGAGCTAACTGTGGATATCACATACGAGATAACCGTCACACCGACTATATCCCTGAATCCTGCCGTGGTCGTACCGTAGACGTATCGGAACAGATTCACCACAACGCGAGTCTAATTCTAGAGGCACTCCGGTCCGCTCAACGGTGTCGCCTCAACGGCCACGACGACGCCTGAGGGATCCCACGTTGTGCCCGCCCTTCCGCGGATTGTCGCTCATCTACATGGCAGACGTTCATTACAACTCGAGTATGAGTAGATAAGATCATGCCACGTTCGCGTCGGAGTTTTTTTAAGGGCATGTCTGCTTTCGGCATCGCTTCACTAGCTGCATCAGGCGGATTGGAGAGGCAGGCACCTGTCAGCAAGGAGTCAGAAAACTCGGGAATGCCGGCGCCTCATCGGATCGAGCCCGTTCCAAGTCAGCAGGTGGCCATCAAAGACGAGTTTTGGTCGCCCAAACTGAAGGTCTGGCAAGAGGTGACGATCCGCGACTGCTTTCGGAAGTTTGAAAACGATCGCGGAGGTGCATTAAATAACTTCGACAAGGTGTGCGAGGGCCGCAAGGGCGGACATGCTGGTCCGCCGTGGTACGACGGCCTTATCTACGAGATGATTCGCGGCTCGGCCGACTTCCTTGTTATTCAGCAGGACCCGGAACTAGAAGTACAGCTCGACGGCTACATCGCCCGCATAGCTGCTGCTGCCGCCAAGAATCCGAACGGCTACATCAATACCTACACACAGCTTGACGAACCGGGCCATGAATGGGGCTTCAACGGCGGCCTTCAAATCTGGCAGCACGAAGTATACAATGCGGGCGCACTTGTCGATGCCGGGATCCATTACTACAGAGCCACCGGGAAAATCGTGCTGCTTGCGACGGGCGTCAAGTTCGCGAACTACATGGCGGAGTTGATGGGCCCACCTCCGAAGAAAAACATCGTTCCTTGTCACTCGCTTCCAGAGGAAGCCCTGGTCAAGCTTTACGTGTTATTTCGGGACAATCCGGATCTCAAGCAGCGGATTTCCGTTCCCGTGGACGAAAAAAGCTACCTGGCGCTGGCCGAATTCTGGATTGAAAATCGCGGAAATAATATCGGCAAGCCTGATTGGGAGAAAGATCGGCGCACAGCCGAACTCTTCGTTCGAAATCAGGAGTACGGCAACGGCCGGCCGTCGTGGGGCGCGTACGCCCAGGACGACAAGCCGATTTTCGAACAGGAGACGCTTCACGGGCACGCCGTCCGAGCGACCCTCTTGTGCGCGGGAGTAGCAGCTGCCGCTAACGTTAACGGACGTGAAGAATACACGAAAACCGCAAACAGGCTATGGGAAAACATGGTCTACAAGCGGATGCATATCACGGGCGGCGTCGGCGCCTATTCTGATGAAGAGAAATTTGGACCCGATTATGTGCTTCCGAACGACGCTTATCTTGAGACATGCGCCGCCGTGGGCGCTTCCTTCTTTCATCGGAATATGAATGTCGTCTTCGGCCACGCGCGTTATGTGGATCAGCTGGAAAAAGCTCTCTACAATGGTGCGCTCGCCGGCGTCTCGCTTAAAGGTGACACGTACTTCTATACGAATCCGCTGGAAGGCGGCGAAAACCGGAGCCGTTGGATTTGGCACGATTGTCCTTGTTGCCCGCCAATGTTTCTGAAGCTGATGGGCGCGATGCCTGGATACGTCTATGCCACAGATGCAGATAGCTTTTACGTCAATCTCTTTGTCGCAAGTGAGGCTTGGACGACGCTGAAGCAGACTCGGCTCTCGGTTAAACAGACCACTGAGTATCCTTGGGCAGGCGCCGTCAAGCTTGCCTTGGATCCTGCACGTCCGACGGTCTTCAACCTGATGGTCCGAATTCCAGGATGGTGCCGAAATCGAACTCTGAAGATCAACGGACAAATCGTATCGAAGGTAGCGGACGTTCGGGGATATGCTTGTCTTCGCCGATCGTGGAACCTAGGTGATACGGTCGAACTTGTCATGCCGATGCCGGTTGAGACCGTTAAAGCACACCCGCTGGTGGAGGCTGACGCAGGCAAGGTGGCGCTTATGCGAGGACCGCTTGTGTACTGCCTTGAGTCTGCTGACAACGGTCGGGTAGTGCGGCGGATCGGCGTGCCTTCTCGAACAACGTTTGATGTGAAGTACCGGCCTGATTTTTTAAAAGGTGTAACGACGATCACCGGGGCAGCTCAGCTGACGGATGCGACGCCTTGGCAAAATTCGCCGTACACATCGACACGAGGGCTCTCGGATCCCAAGGCGGTGCAAATAACCGCCGTTCCTTATTACGCCAACGCAAACCGCGGGCCCGTTGAAATGAAGGTTTGGCTCCCGGAAGCTGTCTAGGACGCTGAACCTTTTCCCTGAGCACAACTCGTTCGGCTTCGGCTTAAGGTTCTTGCTCTCAAAGAGTTTTTAGATACGCGATCAGATCGTTCTTCTGATCTTGCGTCAAGCCTGTCTGGAACAGGCTGTCGTAGTGATCGACTACAGCCTGCAAAGTTGCGAAACGTCCATCGTGATAGAAGCCGCCCTTCTCATGCGTAAAGAGCCCTTTTAAGGGTGATGTGCGGTACATCCTGGTGGGCGACCGGCTGGCTTGAAAGTCGTCGATCCCAATTTCCTCGGGTGTGTGCATGTTATATCCGGGCTCTGTGAACAGAGGAGGAACATGGCACCTCGCACATTGAGCCGGACCCTCGAAAATTTCCTTGCCACGAGCGGCCGCGTTACTCTGTTCGACGCTGGGAGTCGGTCTGGGCGCGGGAATCGCCAGTTGGTAGAAATGAAGCGCCGCCAGTTTCGACGTCACGAGATCCGGATCATTCCGCGTATTGTTCGACCCGGCTTTTACCGCAACCGGATATTGGAGAGGATCGCTCAACCGTGGATCGTAAAAAGTCCCTTTGCCGTGCATTTCGAGATTCGCCACAAGAGCATTCCAATACGTTGTAGAACCGAAGCCGGTCCAGGTGCCGAGGTTGACGCCGGCAAGTCCGAAAGCGGGCGGAATGAGTACCGAGGCGGATTTGCCGTCCGGCCGGAAAGGTTTTCCGTCCAGGAACAGCTCGGCATCAAATTTTCCGGGCCCCCAGCTATTTAACACTTTGCGGACGGTGGGTTGATCGACGCCCAGAAGGCTTGCTGGTAGAGAGAGGTCCGGAGCGAGAGCAATTATCGCGCCTACATTCAAATCCCGATTCGCCCAGCCGTCAAGACGATGGCCGATCCCTCCGGCGAAAGAGTTATCAACGGTCGAATGACACAACGCACACTGAATTCCTATGGAAGCGATATGCCCGGCATGGTCGAAGAGGCCTGTGATGCCGACCACTGCATTGAGGTGAAGTAAAGCGAGTGTCGTGGCAGGATCGTTTAGATCGACAGCGCCGCGCGTAAGTTGTGAACGAAGGGGCCCAGGAAGCGCATCTACGTCCACTTTTAGTCCCACCGCCAGCGCGGTCATTGGACTAACCCCCGGTCCGACACCGCCCTGCTTTGCGCCTGCGATGGCCTGGTGAAGTTTCAGCGTATCGCCCCAGAAGGCTTCATCGCCGAACGTGTCAAACCGAAACACGCGCCTGCCTTCAGCGATCATGCGCTGTGCGTTCTGCTGAATAAGGGCCTCGGCGCTTTTGTTCTCATCGCGCCCATTCGAATTCGAACCGGCAGAGAAAGCTGAAGTCAACAGCAGCGCGCCGCATCCCGCTATCCCTGCAATGAGCGTGCGTACGAATATGGAGTTTCGTTGTGCCATTCCATCCCCTTTTCGCTAACAGTACTGTCAATAGAGGTTCGCGATGTATCTGAGGAATGCGGGGCGCCCACTACATTTTGAGCGATTTGACTTTAATCGTGTCGCCGACACACTCGCCGGTTATTGTGGCGTGAAGGTGATCGTTTGCGTGGGAATTCTTCAGCGCAGCAAGAGCCTGGTTAGTCGGGAACGCTGCATCAGGTGCGTGTTCAGCGGGCATTGAAAGCTCCTTCACCTCCGTCATCCGGGCCAGAACGAAGGCGGCAATTGCAATTTCAACGTCGCGAATGGCCAGGTCAAAAAATCCGCCTGAGGTGAGTAAATTGACTGCTATCAGCAGCAGCCAGGCTGAGGCGATATAGGCGCCGATTCGAGTCCAACGAGTCAGAACCGCAAGACCGACAATCATTTCGACGATGCCGACTAAATGCATGAACGTTTTCTCTCCCATGGGCAACAGGTGCTGAGAGAACGGGCTGAGATACATACCCCAATTCGCCAGTATGTCGAAAAATTTGTCCAAACCTGCCAGAAATGCGGCTAGCCCGATGCCGATTCTCAGAACCCACCACGAGGAGTTAAGTCTGTTGTCTAATGTCATTAGTGCTCGCTTCCAGGATCAAAAGCTTTTGCACACGTACAGAGTTCCCAGAGCGTCTTTGGTTGCAGAAAATCGGACAAATTCAGCTGCAACGTCGCGAGCGAGCTGATCTCTGTATGGAAAGGAGGCTTGGCTGCCTTTTCAAGCATCGCCTGCTGTACGGTTAAGCCTCGCAGACTGGGAGCACCATTCTGATGAGGAACTGGTTCGGCTGGTCCGGGCCGGAGATGTCGGGTTGTATGAGATTCTGATGCGTCGCTACAATCAGCGGATCTATCGCATCGTGCTCACAATACTGCGGAACGATGCCGAGAGCGAAGATGTCATGCAGGAGGCTTATGTTCGCGCCTACCAGCATCTCGGCGATTTTGCGGGGGAGGCCAAGTTTTCCACTTGGCTAACAAAGATAGCGGTATACGAAGCGTTGGCACGTGTGCGGTCACGGACCAGGAGCAGCGAATCGAAGTTTGTGTCAGAAACGAGTTTTGATCCCATGAATAGTTTGAAATCGGATGGACGAGACCCCGAGAAACAGGCGTACGATCACGAATTGAGAGTGGTTCTTGAACGCGCGATCGACTCGCTGCCCGATCACTACCGATCAGTCTTCGTCTTACGTGTCATTGAGGGACTTGACGTGAGCGAGACGGCGGCAGCTTTGGACCTCGGAGTAGAAGCAGTTAAGACCAGACTGCATCGGGGACGCGCACTGCTGCGGAAAGAACTCGAACACCGCGCGGGTATCGTTGCCCCATCGATCTTTCCTTTTCACTTGTCCAAATGTGATCGCGTCGTCGAGGGCGTTTTTCGAAAATTGAATTACTCGGCATAACGCCGTGTGATCTCGCCGCGCGTCGCCGACGTTACGAGAAGATAGCCCACAAGGCCTCTTATAGAAGGTTTATTTGCCGGGGTTTTTGCCCATCTCCGCCCGGAGTTTTCGCTCGTCGTCAGGGCTCCAGTACGCGCAGTCGAGTTGCAGAAAAACGGAAGTATACGGCACCGTCATGTTTGTCTTGATGATCAGGACACGAAATGTTTCACCCGCCTTATCCAGTTCGCCGATGATGTTTTCGTGGAGGGATGTCGTGATCTTGTCCTTTGGCAAGAGCGTGAGAACTTGCCGTCGGTACGCATCGACTCCCGGCGCCTCGCTTTCAGGCACAAACTCCAGTTCGCGATCCATATGGATAATTGGTCGTACGTGTTTGGACAAAGACAGTTTTTGCAGGACCACCTTCAAGACTTCGATCTGGTCGGCGTCGGCAACAATTGTTTCAATGCCCGCGCGCGCCTGAGCCGGATAGGCGGAATCGGCGACCACAATCCAGTTTCTGTGACCGTAGAGAGGAATGCGTTCGGCCACTTGTTGTTTCCAGTCGCTCATGTCTCCACCGATAGCCGTCTTCGTGAGTGCCACACTACAGAGGATTCCCGCCAACAGACTTAAACGCATTTCCAGCTTTCCTATAAACGCCGCTTCTAACGAACGGCGGCGTCGGCCTCAAATTGACTTCGTAAAGCTTCACCTAAGCCGTTGCCAAACCTTATAGTAAACGGTGAGGCCTGCCCGGCAGCGCCGGGTACCAATTCCTACATGATCAACATTGCCGACACCATGTTTGCAGCCTACCTCCCGGGGAACAGCAACGTCTCGCTCCGTCAAGTCGATACACCCACGCCCGGTCACGCCGAAGTTCTCCTTCGCATGAAAGCGTCCACAATCTGTGGCTCCGATATTCGAGCAATTTACCGGGAACATCTCGGAAAGGGGCCGGAAGCATATCAGAATGTTGTCGCAGGTCACGAGCCTTGCGGCCAAATTGTCTCGCTCGGTTCCGGGTGCCGGCGCTTCAAAGTGGGAGATCGGGTTATTGTCTATCACATCTCCGGCTGCGGCCTTTGCAACGACTGCCGCAGAGGATATGCCATTTCCTGCTCAAATGAACGTTTTCGCCGCGCGTATGGCTGGCAGCGAGACGGCGGGATGGCGGACTATATGCTTGCCGAGGAGAAGGATCTCATTCAGCTCCCGGATCAGCTCTCGTATGCCGATGGCGCTCAGGTCGCCTGCGGCTTTGGCACCGCTTTTGAGGGTCTTCAGAAAATTGGAATCAGTGGCTCGGATAGCGTCCTCGTCACCGGTCTCGGACCGGTTGGTCTCGCTGTAGCGGCACTGGCGCGCAAACTCGGCGCTCAGAAGATCATAGGAGTTGACGTCGTTGCGGAACGTGTCGATCTTGCCCTCAGCCTCGGTCTCTGCGATGAGGCTGTGCTCAGTTCGAATACCAGTGTCGCCGCTGTCCGTGCGTTCACCAACGGCAGGGGAGTGGAACGCGCCATCGACTGCTCCGGCAACAACTCCGCCCGCGCACTTGCCATTCGTGCGACTCGCAAATGGGGCAAAATTGTGTTCCTCGGAGAGGGCGGCACAGTCGAGTTTAATCCTTCTGCGGATTTGATTCACGATCAGAAGACTATCTACGGCTCCTGGGTCACGTCTCTATGGCTCATGGAGGATTTGGTTGAGCAACTCGTGCGTTGGAACTTGCATCCATCGCAACTCATTACCCATCGCTTCCCTCTCCAGGCAGCCGACGAAGCCTATGCGCTCATGGCTTCGGGCAAATGCGGCAAAGTGGCGGTCTGCTTCGACGAGGAGCTTTCGCAAACCTGATGGCAGCTTCTCGCGCCCGTAGTCGTGCGTACTTAGTTCCGGCTATCTCAGATTGGTTCTACTAACTGTTCGACATTTACGGAATAGATCGCCGACTTGCCTTCCCGATCACTCTGAAAGTACACTCGGCGGCTGTCAGGCGAGAACACAGGCCGGACATCCTGCGGATGACTCGCGCGATGCTCGCAGAGTGTCATTTCGCGCTGAGGTTCGCGCAGCAATAGCAAAATGTTTGGTTGTGCTCGGCTCCTGCTCGCCCCGACAAAAACCGAATCATCCCCATTCGGCGCGAAAGATGCGAACTGGCTGGTCTTGGACACGCAACTTTCAGCCCCTTGTTCGGGCTTTACTTCATAAACCTCGGAGAGAACAACATTCGCCTTCGGAACGTCCTTGAGGAAAAATACTGACTCCCCATCGGGCGACCATTGCGGGCTGGAAAATGAACTGCGCGTTATGAGGGCAGGCTTTCCCGGGTTCGAGCTGGAAGCGTACCACAATTCCTTGTCATCTCCAGAGGCGGATCTGGAGAATAAACATCCCCTTCCGTCGGGACGCGCCAGACACGGGCCGGCTGCTCCGTCGGCTAAAGTGATCGCATCATTGCCGTGGAGTTGCTCGAGACGGCCCGCTCTGATCACGAAAAGCTCCGACCGCGATGTGGCCAGGCTAAAGGCTGAAACACTTTTAGCCACGGTAGTGCCGCGTTTGATCGCGCGGCCCACTTTAACGGGTACCTCCACGAGGTCGTTGCCATCGAGAAAATATAGGGAACGGCCCGGCTGGTCAAGACTGAGTGAAGTGGGATCGAGAGAATCTGCTTCCGCCAACTGCCGCAGGACTCCGTTCCGCAGATCCACTTCGAACGGCGCCATCTTTCCGCCAGCGCGATCTGACGAACAGAAGAGCGTTCGTGGCTTGAGCGATACGAATCGGTTCGCCGCAGATGGGAGGAGGTTTGTGTAGGCGGGACTCGTGAGCCTTACAACAAGCGTTTCCGTAATTGGATCGGCAAATCGAACAAATTCCCCGGTAGCCGGTGGGAGCTTTCCTCTCTGCTGCTCCGGCCGAACCACCGCACACCGAGCCACGCCCGGAAGCAGGCCTAACAGAATACGCCGGGTAATCTCGCGCCCCACTACATACAATGATGCCCCGGACGCGAGAGCTGTTGCATCACAGCCCTAGATCGTTGTGAGTTCGAACGTTGCGGGAATTAGAAATCTTTGCGAGATAGCGGTAAGGATTGACTGGCGTGCCACTTAGCCGAACCTCGTAATGAACGTGCGGACCGGTAGCATGCCCTGTTCGCCCCGACACAGCGACAATCTCGCCACGCCGCACTTCTTGTCCCGGCAGGACACGAAACTGGGAGAGGTGTGCGTAGTAGGTCTCGAGGCCATTCCCGTGGTTAATGACCACCAACTTTCCGTAAGTCCTGTTCCAGCCGGCTTTTTCCACTACACCATCCGCGGTCGAATGTACTGGAGTTCCCGAAGCAGCCTCGAGATCAATCCCGGTGTGAAATGCTCCCTCACCCGAAAAAGGATCGGAACGGCCGCCGAACGAACTGCGCACAACCCCGAGTACCGGCCAGAGGCTTGGCTCATTATGGGCCTGCCAGCGATAGGCGTAATGGTGATAGATTTCCGAATACGAGGCTGCCTGCAGGAATCCAAACTGTTCCATTGAATCTTTCAGGCTGATCGTGTCAGAGTCGAGCGGTTTACCCTCTTCGAATCCTTTCGGCTGGTTGATGCCGTAAGCTACCGAAACTTCGCTCGCAAGGGTTTCAAGAGATGCAATCTGCCGTTCGTGCTGGTTTGCCTGCCGCTGAAGATCAACATACCGGCTCCGCAAACGATCGAAATCGGCCCGGAGCTGATCGTATTTGGATACCTTATGACTCATCCAAAGGTAACTGGCAGTAAGACCGAGCAGAACAAACCCTAGCGCCAGCATGCCCCCAGCCAGATAAAAAAGAGACCTGTAACTGATTTTGAAACGCTTTATTGCACCGTTCAGTGAGTGGGCCAGATCCAGAACCAGAAACTCTTTATCCATTCAGTTCCTCGACGCCATGTCCTTTCTATACCTTAGGGGATGCAGGGGGTAGTTCTCAGATTAATGAAGCTTTAGACTACAGTCTCATTATAAATTCTGTCAATAGTCTTCGGATGAAATAGCTGCCTTCCTTTACCAGCCCTGAGGTTGGCTTCGTTCCAATATTTTTTTTGCTTCCTGATATACCTGAATTGCATGGCATTCGAACGCGAAGTTGAAGCGGCAAAGCAGGTTGCGCAAGAAGCCGGGGCCCTGGCACTCGATTACGCGAGGCGGGGCGTATCGGCCGAGAAGAAATCGGATGAGTCCCCTGTCACTGCGGCAGACCGCGCTTGCGAGAAGCTGATCGTGGAAACGCTCTCACGCCAGTTTCCGGACGACGGCATACTGGGTGAGGAAGGAGCTAATCGCGAAGGCCGAAGCGGCCGCAAGTGGATCATCGACCCGATTGACGGTACCAAGGATTTCGTACGGGGCATCCCGCTCTGGGCGGTTCTGATCGGGCTCGAAGACCAGGGCAAGGTCGTAGCCGGGGCGGCGCATAGCCCGGGTCAAAATGCACTGCTCTGGGCGGCACGCGGTCTGGGCGCATTTGCAAATGGAGCGCCGATACACGTTTCGGACAAAACAAGTCCTGAAAACGCGGTTCTCTGTTTCAATGGATTTAACAAGATAGGTATCCGCTCGATGGGGAGTGCCGTGCTGCCCTGGGTTCGAAAATTTTGGGCGGTCCACAGCCTCGGTGGTGCTGTAGACGCCATCCTGCTTTCTCAAGGCAAATCAGACATTTGGATTGAACCGAACGCTGCGCCCTGGGATCTCGCGCCGCTCAAGATTTTGATTGAAGAAGCCGGCGGCATCCTGCGCAGCCTTTCGGGCGAGGACACAATATACGGCGGCAACGCCTATGCGTGCACTCCCGGCCTCGAATGGTACGTAAAAAAGCTGCTGACTCAAGCTCAGCCTTAGCCGCATCAAACAACGGCATTCATGAATGGATACGAAGCGTTGCGCGAACACGTGGCCTGGATCGATCTTTCATCACACGGAAAGATTCGTGTTACGGGCGAGGACCGTGCACGTCTTCTGCACGCGATGTGCACGAACCACGTCGAAGGACTTGCACATAACCGCGGGCTCTACGCCTTTTTCTTGAACGAAAAGGGCCGTATTCTGGCGGATGCCTTTGTGTACCACCTCGGCGATTCTTTGTTTCTCGACACGGAGCCCGAGATCCGTCAAAAGCTTTTCGATCATCTCGACCGTTTCATAATTGCCGATGATGTGACGCTCGAAAATCAAACCGAGTCTCTGGCCGCAATCGGTCTTGAAGGGCCGAAGGGTCTTGCCTTCGCTCAGGAGTTGGAAATTCCAGCCGGCGCAGCAGAACTGGATGTTCTTTCCTATGGGCAAGGATTTACTGTTCGCGCAAGCTCCACGGGAGCCGAAGCGGTACGCATTTTTGTTCTCGCAGCCGAAAAGCAAGACCTCATCGGTCGGTTGCAGAAAGCAGGTGTGATTGGGGCGACTGCCCAAGAGGCCCGGGTAGCGCGCATCGAAAATGGGCTTCCACGCTACGGCGAAGACATCAGCGACCGCTTTCTGGTTCACGAGACCCAGGTGTTGCGTGCCGTTCACGCGAACAAAGGTTGCTATCTGGGACAGGAGATCGTGGAAAGAGTTCGCGCTCGCGGCCAGGTTCACCGGCTGCTCGTGCCGTTTCGCGCAGGGTCTGTGGAGTCGCCAGTGGCCGGAACGAAAGTGACTCTCAACGGCTCGGATGTGGCCGAGGTCACATCGGCCGTGTATTCGCCTGCGCGAGGCGAGGTCGTAGGCCTTGCTTATCTAAGACATGAAATGGCGAGTTCGGGCGGGGAAATGATTCTTGCCGGAACCAATCCTCCCGTGACCGTATCCTTTGCGTAGCGAGACCGTTTCAATCCTCGCCAAGGAGCCTTCCGACTGCTTCGAGTGACTCCACGTTGTCGCAAACGGCTTTGATTCCTGCCGTGATCGGGATAGCCAGCAGCAGCCCGGCCGCTCCCCACAGAAAGCCCCAGAACATCATGGCGATGGTGACCACCAGCGGATTGAGACGGACTCTCTTTCCGACCACCTTCGGGTAGAGAAAGTTCATACAGACAACGTGCAGAGCGGTTGCGATCCCGACGGCAATCAACACCACTTTGAACTTGTTGGGTATGGCAAGCGCGGCAAGGGCCGGTGGAAGAATGCTGAGTGGCAAGCCCACATAAGGAACCAGGCTGAAAAACGCGCTCGACAGGCCGATCAAAGGCCAATACGGAAGGCCGAGCCAGAAAAAGCTCAGAGCGCTTACAGAGCTCAAGAAAACCAACAACATGAAATTACCAAGAACGAACGCGCGAGTCGTCTCGCCGATATGGGACCAGCTTTTGCCGACAATCTGCCGCTTTTCAGGCTCAAATAAGAGCAGGAAGCGTCGAATGACGTGATCTCGCCAGCTCAGCATGAAGTAAATCAAAAAGGGCACGAAAGAGGCCATGACGAGAACGCTTGCGTATTTCGAAACATAGCTATACATTGTTCCGATGAAAGGGCGCGGCTCAACATGGATCCGAACTTCCTGAATCGGCGCGGGCTGGTTCGGCACCGTTGCCGGCGTCCCCGTACTGCGCTTTTTCCGCGCCTTCTGCGCTTCCCCGGGCTTTTGCTGAATCTGCTGTTGTTGCTGGCGGATGCTCTTGGGCAACATGACGTCGAGCGTTCGTTTCTCAACATCGTCAACACGCGTGCTGACCGAGTCTACAACTTCACCGACGCGCGAACTATAACTCGGAAGATCCTCGTTGATGGTTGCAATCTGATGCCAGGCCATCGCGCCGAGCATATAGAGCCCAACGCCCGCGAGGCCGATGACGATCGCAGTAGCCGCCGCGCGTGGAACGCGTAACTTCATCACCAGCAAAACTATGGGATCGAGAATAAAGGCAAAAACGGCTGAGAAGATAAGCGTAACGAAAAAGTCGCGGCAGAAGTACAGCAGAGCGATCATCGCAGCACCGGCAATCAGATTGCGGCTAACCGGAGAGGCGTTTTGAGAAACGGTCGGGAGGCTTAGAAGTGCCAAAGCGAATTGCGGCCTCGGTATCGATACTCTAGCATGCAATTTGCAATTTATAATCCAAACGTAGGACCGATGAGTCATAGGACGGAGAGTGGGCGAATTCTTGCGCTTGACGTAGGCAAGAAGAGGATCGGGCTGGCTGCGAGCGACGAACTTCGAATCACTGCTCAAGGGCTGGAAACACTGCAACGGACGCGTATCCGCGACGACATCGAGAAGCTTGAGGCGATTATTCAACGGTTGAACGTCTGCGTGCTACTCGTCGGCAGGCCCGTTCATATGAGCGGTGCATCGAGCCGGCAAAGCGAATATACCGAGGAATTCGCGGAACGTCTGGCAACCCGGACCGGCATAGCGGTGACTTATTGGGATGAGCGGCTAACTTCCGCCGAGGCAGAGCGTTTGCTGAAGGAATCGGGGGCTACCCTCGAACGAAGGCGTCAAGCTGTCGACCGGATGGCTGCGGTACTGCTTCTCGACAGCTATCTGGGCTATTTGAGCGATTCGCTGGAGCGAGGAGCGCGTTGAGCCGCCAACGTGGCTGGCTGAGAAGCTGCCTTCTGCTTCTTGTTGTCCTGCTCCTTGCGGTTGGCATAGCAGGGGCGATTCTGACTGGGCGCTGGTACTTTACACCCTATCGGAGCTTTCGCACTCCCACGTTTGTCGAGATCGAACGCGGTAGCTCTTCCAGGACAATCGGCGAACAGCTTGAGGCGGCGGGTGTCGTGCGCTCGCGTTGGGCTTTCTTTCTGGTCAGGCTTATCCACCCGCGAGCACATCTTCAGGCAGGCGAATACCGCTTTGGTTCCGCGCAAACGGTTCTGGAAGTATTCGACAAGATCCGCCGGGGCGAAATCTTTTACGAAGAGCTGACGATTCCCGAGGGCAGCAACATTTTCGACATCGCGGAAATTCTTCGAAATTCCGATACCGTGAAACCGCAATCGTTCCTTCAGGAAGCCGCCGATACGCAGGCCATTCGCGATCTGGATAACGGAGCGCCCAGTTTGGAGGGGTATCTATTCCCTTCGACGTATCGCGTAACGCACAAAACCACCGCGAAACAGCTGTGCCGCATGATGACAGATGAATTTCGCAAGGAGTGGCGTGCCCTGGGCGGCGACCAGCAAGTCGACCAGATACACCAAATCGTCATTTTGGCTTCTCTGGTCGAAAAAGAGTCGGCGGCACGCGAAGAGCGTCCTAAGATCGCTTCCGTGTTTCTGAACCGGCTTAGTCTCGCAATGCCGCTGCAATGCGATCCCACGACCGTGTATGCGGCGCTGCTTGAAAATCGGTACCGCGGTGCCATATATCGGTCGGATTTGGCCAACACGAGCCCGTACAATACTTACAGCCATGTGGGTCTTCCCCCGGGCGCCATCGCGAATCCCGGGTCTTTATCGCTCAAAGCAGCGCTTTTCCCGGCCGAGACGAAACTACTCTACTTCGTCGCTAAACCGGATGCGTCCGGATCACACGTGTTTTCCTCTTCTCTGGCGGAACATGAGCGAGCGGTAGCAGAATACCGTAAGGCTGGTCACAAATAGCCGGGCCGCTTGCTATAATTGCCGATCGAAAGATCGTCTGGAAACCGCGCATGCGCTCCCCGTCTAAGCTGTCTATCTGCCTAACGGTCATCGTCGGCATGCTTTTTGCGCTCACGGCTCCATCAACCCGCGCACAGGGGCGCCTCAGCGACAAGGATCTCCGCAATCTCACGGGCAATCTCAAAGACGATGCCAAATCGTTCAAATCCCCGTTCAACAAGGCCCTCAAACAGAGCTCGATTCGAAGGACGAGCCGTCAGAAGGAAGGGGAGCATCTGGCCAACACCTTTGAGAAGCAAACTGCGACAATGCACGAACATTTTAAGAAGACAAAGAGGGTCGATAACGAGTTGCAGGTTGTGCAAAATTCGGCAACACAGATCGATGGCATGATCCGCACGCTCAGTCTGGGCCCGCAGGTCGTTTCTCGCTGGGAAAAGATCGAATCCGAGTTGCAACAGATTTCGACTGCGTTCGGCGTTCAGAGTTCTCGGGCCGGATACTCGCGTGATGAAGCCGCATATGGCTTTGATGGAAATACGCCGCGCTGCGACCGAGCTGTCGGATCAGAACAGGCGCAACGGTTGGCGCAGGAATGTTTGGCCGTTTCGACGGCAACACACCCCCCGTGCAACGTGCAGAATTCGTGCCCGCTGATCGTTGAGGAGATCAAACGGGGATGTGCGTCTATCAGGTCACGAAACGTGCCGGCATTCTGCAATGACTACCGCTGAAACGCCAGGTGGAATCAAAAACGAAGCCAGAACGGGGAGCGGGAGTTCGGGCGCTGACTCTACGTGCCCGTCTGCCGGCTCCCCCCTTTGGCCGCCCGATCGCGGCTCAAACTGCGAAACTCTTACCGCAACTGCAACTCCGCTTCACGTTTGGATTGTGCCAGACAAATGAACTCTCCATCAGTGACTCGGTGAAATCCAGTATAAGCCCGTCCAGGTACTGATAGCTTTTCGAATCCACATAGACGTGAACACCGTCAAATTCCAAGACGCGATCCTTCGCCTTGGGCGCCGGATCGAGGCGAAACAGGTAACTCATTCCCGAGCATCCGCCGCCCTGAACGCCAAGCCGTAGACCTCCCTGGCAGGCATGCTTGTTCAACAGGAACCTGATTCGCTTGACCGCGTTATCGGTAACGTCAATCATTTCTAATCACTAGTATAATCAATCTTGACTAAAGTGTATCGATTTGACAGCCTAGAAGAGGGAGCTCATGGCCACACAGCTTAATTCCATCGAAAGCCTGGCGAACCAGGAATACAAATGGGGATTTGTTACCGACATTGAATCCGACACCTTCCCGCCCGGGCTGAACGAAGACGTGATCCGGCTCATTTCGGCGCGAAAAGAAGAGCCCCAGTTCATGCTCGACTGGAGACTGAAGGCATACCGTCAATGGCTTGGCATGAAAGAGCCGACCTGGGCCAACGTTCACTACCCAGCCATCGACTATCAGTCGATGATTTACTATGCTGCGCCCAAGACTAAGGGGGATCGCCCCAAGAGTCTTGAAGAAGTCGACCCCGAGCTGTTAAAGACGTACGAGAAACTGGGCATTCCGCTGCAGGAACGTGAATTGCTCGCCGGCGTTGCAGTCGATGCCGTTTTCGACAGCGTTTCGGTCGCCACCACTTTTAAAGGGAAGCTGGCGGAATTGGGTATTATTTTCTGCTCGTTTTCCGAGGCGGTCAGGGAGCATCCGGACCTGGTAAAGAAATATTTGGGCACGGTAGTTCCTCACTCGGATAACTTTTTTGCGGCATTGAATTCCGCCGTTTTCAGCGACGGTTCCTTCTGCTATGTGCCCAAAGGCGTTCGCTGCCCCATGGAGCTGTCGACGTATTTCCGTATCAACGCACAGAATACGGGACAGTTCGAGCGCACACTCATCATTGCCGACGAGGGGGCATACGTGAGCTACCTCGAAGGTTGCACGGCTCCCATGCGCGACACGAACCAGTTGCACGCGGCCGTGGTCGAGCTGGTCGCTCTCGATAACGCCACGGTCAAGTATTCGACCGTTCAAAACTGGTATCCCGGCGACAAGGAAGGCAAGGGCGGTATCTACAACTTTGTGACCAAACGGGGCAAATGCCTGGGCGTAAACTCCAAGATCTCCTGGACTCAGGTGGAGACCGGTTCCGCCATCACCTGGAAATATCCCGGCTGCATCCTTATGGGCGACAACTCAGTAGGGGAGTTTTACTCGGTAGCGCTGACGAATAACTATCAACAGGCCGATACCGGCACAAAAATGATTCACGTCGGCAAAAACACCCGCAGCACGATCGTCTCGAAGGGTATTTCGGCAGGACATGGGCAGAACACTTATCGAGGCGCCGTGAAGATCCTTAAGGGAGCGACAGGCGCGCGCAACTATTCGCAATGCGATTCGATGCTGTTGGGCGACAAGTGCGGAGCCCACACCTTTCCGTATCTCGAAGTCAAGAATACTTCCTCGAGCATCGAGCACGAGGCATCCACTTCCAAGATCGGCGAGGACCAGATCTTTTATTGCCGCCAGCGCGGAATTTCAACCGAAGATGCGGTGGGCATGATCGTGAATGGCTTTTGCAAAGAGGTCTTCCGCGAGTTGCCCATGGAATTTGCTGTGGAAGCGCAGAAGCTGCTGGGCGTCAGTTTAGAAGGAAGTGTCGGGTAAGGATTTGAAGGGAAATCGAGTGGCGAAACAACCAATTTTAGAGATCAAGAACTTACACGCCAGTGCAGGAGGCAAGCCGATCCTCCGCGGTATCAATTTAACGGTGTATCCGGGCGAAGTCCACGCGGTTATGGGGCCAAACGGCTCCGGTAAGAGCACACTTTCGCAAGTCATCGCCGGCCGTGATCTCTATGAGGTGACTGAAGGACAGGTTCTTTATGAAGGTAAGGATTTGCTCGACTTGGATCCCGAGGAGCGGGCGAAGGAAGGTATTTTCCTCGCTTTTCAATACCCGGTCGAAATTCCAGGCGTCAGCAACCTCTATTTTTTGAAGGCTGCGCTGAACGCAATTCGAAAGAACAAAGGGGAACCGGAGCTCGACGCAATGGATTTTCTCGGACTTGTCCGGCAGAAGATGAGCCTGATGAATATGGACGAGACCCTTCTGAACCGCGCGGTAAATGCTGGCTTTTCGGGCGGCGAGAAAAAGCGCAACGAAATTTTCCAGATGGCTGTGCTGGAGCCTCGGCTCGCGCTCCTGGACGAAACGGATTCCGGCCTTGACATAGACGCGCTCAAGATCGTCTCCCACGGCGTAAATACGCTTCGAAGCCCGGAACACGCCGCCATCGTCATCACGCATTATCAGCGCTTGCTGAACTACATCGTTCCCGATTTTGTTCACGTGTTGGCTGAAGGTCGGATCATGAAGTCGGGTGACAAGTCGTTAGCATTCGAGTTAGAAGAGAGCGGCTATGTGGGCATCGAGGAAATGGCGGAGACAGTGCGATGACTGTTGCCACCGCCTCCGGGCTGGCAGATCTTCGTAAGCGCGCAGCAGAGCGCTTCGAGGCGCGGGGCTTTCCAACGACGCGTGACGAAGAGTGGAGATTCACCAATGTTTCCCCAATCGCGCGAACACCATTTCCGGTGGCGGCTCCGACAACGAACGGACACAGTCTGCGACGGGCATTAGAACTGCACCCCGATCTCGTAGAACTGTATCTGGGCCGTTACGCAAGTTGCGAGGCAAATCCGTTTGTTGCTTTAAACACGGCCAACTTTACGGATGGCGCATTTCTGCATGTCCCGGCCCACACAAACCTCGAGAAACCGGTTTGGCTGGAATACGAGGCGCCCGCGGGACGAACAACTCACCCACGAAACCTGATTGTCGTTGGCGCGGGTAGCCAAGCCCGGATTGTAGAGCGCTATAGCGGATCGGGCGCGTACTTCACGAATCCGGTCACCGAGATTATTGTCGGCGAAAACGCTATGGTCGAGCACATCAAGCTGGAAGAAGAGAGCAACGAATCGTTTCACGTTTCGACCATTCAGGTACAGCAGGCGAGAAACTCGAACTTCAAATCGCACAATATCGGACTTGGCGGACTACTTGTGCGAAACGATGTGAATGCCGTGCTCTCGACCGGCTGTGAAGGAACGGTAAACGGCCTTTACTTGGTGAATGGCCGGCAGCACATCGACAACCACACGGCACTTGATCATGCCGAGCCGCACGCGGCGAGCCACGAACTTTATAAGGGCATTCTCGATGGCGCGTCAAGCGCGGTGTTCAACGGCAAGATCTTCGTGCGAAAAAACGCGCAGAAGACAGACGCCAAGCAGACAAATAAGAACCTGGTGCTCTCGGAAAATGCAGTGATCAATACGAAGCCCGAGCTCCAGATCCTTGCCGATGATGTCCGCTGCACGCACGGTGCAACCGTAGGTCAGCTTGATGAAGAGGCGCTGTTTTACTTGCGTACACGAGGCATTGACAAGAAGGACGCCAGAAACCTTCTGATTTACGCTTTCGCGCGTGATGTGATTGAGCGTATCGGTATTTCGGAAGTTCGCGACTATCTGGAGAAGGCGCTGTTCGATACTCTGGCGCGTGCGCTCCCATTACCCGGGCGTGCATCGTGAGCGCACAAGCACAATTGATTGAGCAGTCCGCCCGCCTTCGACATTGATCGGATTCGGGAGGATTTTCCGATCCTGAAAGAGAAGATTCACGGCAAGCCGCTAGTTTACCTTGATAACGCTGCCACCAGCCAGAAACCTCGGGCTGTCATCGATGCGCTCGTCGACTACTATTCGCATTACAATGCGAACGTTCATCGCGCAGTACATCTGTTAAGCACGCGGGCAACAGAAGCTTGCGACAGAGTTCGCGAAAAAGTGCGGCGCTTTGTTCATGCTCGCTCCACGAACGAAATTATCTTCGTACGCGGTACAACGGACGCCTTGAATCTGGTTGCCCAGACTTACGGGCGGCAGAACATCCAAGCGGGTGATGAAATCCTGGTTTCGGGTCTCGAACACCATTCGAACATCGTTCCCTGGCAAATGTTATGCCTTGAAAAAGGTGCGAAGCTGCGGGTCGTGCAGATCAACGATGCAGGCGTCATTCCACTGGACCAATTTCAAAACTCGTTGAATGAGCGTACTCGCCTGGTGGCGCTTGCGCATGTCTCGAATGCTCTCGGCACGGTGAATCCGTTAGCCGAAATGATCGCGATGACCCACCGGTGGAATGTACCGGTGGTAGTGGACGGTGCTCAGGCCGTGCCGCACATGCCTGTGGATGTACAGGCGCTCGATGCTGATTTCTACGCGTTTTCAGGCCATAAGCTCTTTGGACCGACGGGTATTGGTGTGCTCTACGGGAAGGAAGCATTGTTGGAATCGATGCCTCCATTTGAGGGAGGCGGTGATATGATCCGTTCGGTCACATTCGAAAAAACGGAATACAACACGCTTCCTTACAAGTTCGAGGCGGGCACCCCGGATATCGCGGGCATCATCGGTCTCGGCGCGGCGATCGATTATGTCAATGGCATCGGTCTGAATCACATCTCGTCGTACGAAAACGATCTATTGGACTATGCGACTAAAGCGGTGTCTCGCATAGACGGTCTTAGGATCATCGGTACTGCTCCCGAAAAAGCGAGCGTGATCTCGTTTGTGCTGGATGGAATTCACCCTCATGATATCGGCACGATTCTCGATCAGGAGGGTATTGCGGTGCGGACTGGCCATCATTGCGCTCAACCGGTGATGGATCGGTTTAAAGTGTCAGCGACGACGCGCGCATCTCTGGCCTTTTACAACACACCTTCCGAAGTCGATGCCTTGGTTTCCGGAATTCGTAAGGTACAGGAGTTCTTTCGATAGTGTCGAATCTCAGCGATCTTTACCAGGAGACGATCATCGACCACAGCAAGCGGCCGCGGAACCGAGGCTCGCTCGAGCAGCCGACGCACAGCGCGGAAGGCTTCAACCCGCTTTGTGGCGACCGGCTAACACTGCAACTCAAGATGGAAAATGGCCGTGTCGCGGCCGTCGCCTTCGACGGTATGGGTTGTGCCATCTCGACCGCCTCGGCATCTTTAATGACTGATGCCATAAAAGGCAAGACGGCGGAGGAAGCGGAGAAAACATTCGAGGATTTCCACGGACTTCTCACGGAAGAGTTTCCTCCCAAAGCGAACCTCGGGAAACTGGCCGTGTTTTCCGGCGTGCGCGAATATCCCATGCGCGTCAAGTGCGCGACGCTCGCGTGGCACACGCTGCGGGCGGCATTACGCGGCGAACACAGATCCATCACAACGGAATAGCCATGGCTCAAGATTTGCGCAACCGTGTAGTTGAGGTACTCAAGACCGTGTACGATCCCGAGATTCCGGTCAACATCTATGAGCTTGGGTTGATCTACGATATCGAGACGACACCGGAAAACGACGTGCTTGTCCGGATGACATTAACCGCGCCGAACTGCCCTGTTGCAGACATCATGCCGAATCAGGTCAGGCAAAGAGTTTCGAGCCTGGAGGGAGTGAGGTCAGCGAAAGTGGATTTAGTCTTCGATCCGCCCTGGGACCGCAGCAAGATGTCTGAGGCAGCCAAGCTGTCGCTCGGTTTCGATCTTGGCCCCGACATTGTTCCGCTCGGGAAGCTACGCTGATGAAGCTGAGCTCTCACGAAGAATACGGATTGCGCTGCCTTCTGCAGGTGGCGCGGCGAGGGGCAGTCGGGAACGCGACGATTCCTGAAATCAGCAGCGGAGAAGGGATTTCGGCTCCTTATGCGGCTAAACTGTTAAGGATCCTGCGCCGCGGTGGCCTTGTCAAAGCCGCACGAGGGAAAGCGGGCGGGTATGCCCTGGCCTTTCCTCCTGAGAGCATCTTTGTAGGTGATGCTTTGGCTATTCTTGGAGGCCGGTTTTATGAAGAAGGCTTCTGCGAGAAGCATTCCGGAACCGAGAACAGTTGCGTGCATTCGACTGACTGCTCTATGCGCTCACTATGGCGTTCGGTTCAGGGTGCCGTTGACAGCGTACTGAAGGCAACTACCATTCGCGACCTGATGAATCCGCACAAGGATCCCGCCGTGGAGGCCGATCTGGCCTTGGGCTTTATTGGGCTGACCGGTTCTCACGCGTCCGACGAGGTAATCCCCGCCTCGAAATAGTGTGTCGGTCTTCATCGCGTTCCTGCGAGCAATTAACGTGGGCGGAACGGGAATTCTGCCGATGAAGGAACTCGCGACTATCTGCGCGAATCTAGGCTGCGCGAAAGTTCGCACCTACATTCAGAGCGGCAACGTAATATTTGAAAGTGCGCTCGCCGAGAAGCCCATAAAGGCAAAGTTAGAAGAGGCTTTTGCGAAGAGAATGGGAAAGAAAGTGGAAGTCGCTGTTCGGACGCCCACTGAATTACGGGCAATTTTAAAGGACAATCCCTTCGGCGAGGCCCCTCCAGCCAGGGTTTCGGTCTTCTTTCTGTCGGAGCCGGCGTCGAAAACGCTACTCCAAAATGTTTCCACACCCGGGGGCGAGGAAGTCCGGTTGGGCAAAAGAGAAATTTACGTCCATTATCCGGATGGCTTGGGCCGGTCTAAGCTGAAGCTTCCGCTCTCGGGCTCTGCGACAGCACGGAACATCAACACTGTCACGAAACTCATTGCGATGGCAGAGGAAACATCCTCTCCCTAAGTAGGGCGCTGCTTGTCGAGCAGGGAGCCTTGTACCCGGCACTGTTTCGGCTCGTTCGACAGTGACTGCTCGGGGCCAAGTGGGGCGTATCTGAAAATAATCGTCGTGCGAAGTTGTATTCGCTGACGGCGGCGGGGCGGAAGAGGCTACGAGAAGAGACGGCTGGCTGGCAGCGCATCTCTGACGCAATGGCGACCGTATTGAAGCGCGAACGGATCCCATTGACGCCCTGCGCCACGAGTGAGCGCTCAGCGCTTATGCGTCGACGTGATCGTGGAAGAAGCGGTCGAGCTGCGCCTTGTGTGTCGTCGACAGGCGGTCTGACAGATCCTGCATCTCCTCTTTTCCGAGCTTTTTAAAATCCTTTGCGATGGCGATATTTTGGTCGAGAAAACTCAGATTCGGCATCCCGGCCACTGCGGCGCTCACTGGTAGAGTGAGCGCATAGCGAATCAGCTTTTCCGCCGGCGTCTGGTCCGAAAGGGCTCCCTGTGCAAAAATCTTCATGGCGATCACACCCATGTTCTTGCGTCTGGCTACGGGCAAAGCCGTGCTTTCGAAGCTCTGTTCCAGGTAAGTGATTCCAAAGCTTCCGTCCGGCCGCGCCATTCCCGCGCGGGCTGCGTTCAAAGCCATTTGCGTACAGTCGAAGTCGTGCCGTTCAAGCGCCGTTTTCAAGACAACCGGATCGGTATGACTCGTGATTCCGACGGCTCGCGTTACTTTTTGATCGCGCAGTTGATACAACCTCTTTAGAACTCCATCCGGCGCCTCAATTTGCTGGAGATCGTCGGCGGTGCTGAGGCTATGTATATGAATCAGGTCGAGATGATCCGTCTGCAGCCGTTTGAGGCTTCCTTCGATGATGCGCATCGCTTCGTCGCCATTACGCTTCAGGACCTTGGTCGCCAGCCATACGCCGCTACGACGCGTTTTCATCACCTTGCCTACGCGTTCTTCGCTCAGCCCGTCGCCATACCCATAGGCCGTATCAACATAAGTGATGCCGTGATCAAGGGCCTGGTTCAGTGCCGCTACAGCAGCCTCTTCGTTCGGATACTGCAGAAAGCGGCTGCCACAGCCGAAGGCTAGGATAGAAACCCGCGCACCCGTCCGACCCAGTACGCGGGTCGGCATGCCAGCTTTTGTGTCCGCCATTAGTGACGGACCGCCGATAGCCGCCAAACTTGTGTGGCGCATGAATTCACGTCGCGATCGTTCCATTGCATCCCCCCTACTTCAGCAGGATACCGATTTTCATCCCAGGGTTGTTTCTCACTTTCCTGGGTGAGCGTATCCGTCTCTGAGCCGGTTCGCCCTGCTCGGCCTGTTACGGTTGAGATTCCTGGGAGCGAGCTTGATTTTTGTCGCATTTCGGGCAATCCAGCATGTGGCCGATGAAGCCCTGGCGGCCTTCCTTTGTCTGCACCCACTCTCGAATGAGCCACGGAGGATTGTGCCGCATGTGATAGCCGTGGCCGCAGTCCAATTCTGCAACCCAGTCACCTTGCTCATCCTGGTGAAAATCGATCACTGGTTGCTCCACGCTTCACCAGGCTGTGTTCTTCTTGATTGAGCCAAAGAGCACCTATTGCGCGCCGCGGCTGAGCAGCATCACCTTTATGGTGTGGAAAATGATGTAGAAATCGAGCGCCGGCGCGATGTGCTTGATGTAATAGAGATCGTATTCCAGCTTAATCATGGCGTCGAGCTGCGTGTCGCCGTACTTGTGATTGATCTGGGCCCACCCGGTGATGCCCGGCTTCACCGCAAGGCGCTGACGATAGTAAGGTATTTGCTGAGCCAACAGCTCGACAAACTCGGGTCTTTCCGGCCGCGGTCCTACCAGCATCATGTCGCCGCGAATGATGTTCCAGAACTGAGGCAGTTCGTCAAGCCTCAGTTTGCGCAGCCATTTTCCGACACGCGTAATGCGAGGATCGTCTTTCTGAGCCCAAACCGCGCCCGTGCCAGCTTCCGCATCGACGTACATCGAGCGGAATTTGTAGAGCGTAAAGGGGCGGCCGTTGAGTCCAACGCGCCGCTGTCTGTAGAAAACGGGTCCCCGGGAGGAAAGCCTAACAGCCAGTGCCGTTATCAGCATCAGCGGCGATGCCAACAGGCAGCCGCAGGCACCAATAACCAGGGAGTACAGCTTTTGAAAGGCAATCGCTTGTGTACGCGGGCCGAGCATTGAGGAGAAGATGAGCTGAGAGGGCTGAATTTTTCGGCTGCAGACTCGGTGCATCGCCTTTTCATAGGTATCGGCGGCATCTTCGATCAAGACCCCCTCAAAGCGGATCTCAAGGAGATCCTGAACGGGCAGCCTGTTTCTGCGCTCGGCCATTCCAACAACGATTCGAGTGGGCTTCAACTCGGCGCAGATTCGGCGAATGTCTTCTATTTTCCCCAGACACGGGACCGAGAAGTTACATTCCTCCTGTTCGCAAAGGTAGCCGAGAATGGAGTAGCCGAATTCGGGCCGGTCGAGAATGGGAGTGATGATTTCCTCCAGGATGCCCGAGTTGCCGAGGAGAAGAACTCGTTCCGAACGCAGCCCTGCAACGATGTACTTCCAATAGGCGATTCGCCACAATGGCAGGGTGATGACCACACCAAAGCTGCCAGTAATCATCAGCCATCGGCCGAGAAGGACTTCCGGATCGAGATAGCCGACAAAGGCCATCAGCAGGAGCGCGGAGCCGACGGCCAGACAGATCTGCTGCACGAGCACAACGCGCGAGGTAATGCGGAGGCTATTGTAAAGGTCCTGGAAGTACAGCAGAAGGATGATCAGTCCGGTCACCAGCAGGAGCTTCCAATAGTTGTTCTCACCGAAGAGATAGAAAGCCGGATCAAGGCCAAGAATCAGCAGAGAAGCAACATAACAGGCCAGAACAAGAATGATTTCCGAAATAAGAAGAGCAACGATACTGGCCGGAATGAACACGCGAAAGAGTCGGATCACGCGAACTTGTTACCGACTTTGGATGAGTTTGAATTTAACACGCGACTTCCTCAGGATACTCAAAACAGGAACCTCACCCTCGGGCTCGTTATTCCGGTTGTTGCGGCTTCGATAAATCACTGATTTTTCGGCACATCAAAGCTCCTCCGCAGCAATGTGCAGCGTGGTATAACGAAGAATAGATCGACCGATTTTTGAGTCGATCTGCACCCTCTGGGCCTACTCGCAAATGCTTCGACTCACAAAGAAGGCGGATTACAGCCTGATTGCTCTCAGGCATTTCGCGATGCGGCTTCGCGAAACAGGTAGTTCGGCCAGCGCGAAGGAAGTAGCTGATTCGTGCGGCATTCCTTTGCCTGTTCTTTCCAAGCTTTTACAAAAGCTCGGGAAAAGCGGCTTTTTGCTTTCCGAATACGGAACCAACGGCGGCTACCGCCTGGCCAGAGATCCGAGACGAATATCGGCCCTCGAGGTAATTCGAGCGATTGATGGTCCCATTGTGCTCGCCAATTGTTTTACCGAGGGAGCGCATTGTGGACATTCAAGCCGCTGCACCGTCAAAAAGCCTCTGCGCAAGATTCATGAAGGCATTCTGAATCTGCTCGAGAACGTGAGCATTCAGGACATGTTGCAGGAGTCGGAGGACGAGGGTAAAGAAGCATTTGTTGCCTCTTTGGTGACGCTCGGCGCGGCACCCCCTGGAACCCCGCATCAGTAAAGAGTTCGTTTGGCGAATGAAGCTCCCGATCTACATGGACAATCATTCGACAACCCAGGTGGACCCGAGGGTGTTCGAAGCTATGAAGCCATATTTTCTCGAGAGTTTCGGGAATGCAGCTTCGAAGAATCACAGTTTCGGCTGGACGGCCGAAGAAGCGGTCGAAAAGGCACGCAAACAGATTGCGGCGCTGATCGGCGCTACCGCCCAGGAAATTATTTTTACCAGTGGCGCCACCGAATCAAATAATCTCGCTTTAAAGGGCGTTGCCGAGATGTACGCCGATCGGGGCAACCACATCATCACCCAGGCGACCGAACACAAAGCCGTGCTCGATACCTGCAGACGCCTGGAGAAGAGCGGCGTTCGAGTGACCTATCTGCCGGTTCGTTCCGATGGCCGGATCGATCTTGGTCATCTCAGCGACGCGATTACCGACAGGACGATTCTGATCTCGATTATGTATGCCAATAACGAGATCGGCGTCGTGCAGCCGATGAAGGAAATCGGAGAGATCGCTAAGAAGAGGGGCGTACTTCTGCACAGCGATGCGGTGCAGGCGGTGGGTAAGATCCCGGTTGACGTGCTCGCCGACAGTATCGATCTTCTTTCACTTACCGGACATAAACTGTACGGTCCCAAAGGCTGCGGCGCGCTCTACGTGCGCCGGCGAAATCCGCGTGTCCAGGTCATGGCGCAAATGGATGGAGGCGGTCATGAGCGCGGTATGCGATCAGGAACCCTCAACGTTCCGGGCATTGTGGGTCTTGGCGCGGCCTGCGAGATTGCCGGGAAAGAGATGGCCGCGGAATCAAAGCGCTTGGTGTATCTGCGCGACAAGCTCCAAGAGAGGCTGCTGCAAGGCCTCGACGAAGTTTATATCAATGGGACGATGGAGCATCACCTGCCGAACAATCTGAACGTCAGTTTCGCCTATGTCGATGGCGAGAGCCTGCTGATGGGGCTTCATGATGTCGCAGTTTCGAGCGGATCGGCTTGCACTTCCGCCACGCTCGAACCAAGTTACGTTCTTAAGGCGTTAGGCGCAGGAAATGACCTCGCATATTCTTCCATTCGATTCGGCCTGGGAAGATTCAACACCGAAGCCGAAGTGGATTACGTCGGCAACCGGGTCGTAGAAGTGGTGCAAAAGCTCCGCGAACTGTCGCCGCTCTATGAAATGGCGAAGGCCCAGCCGATCTCGGTTTGATCGAAATAAGAAGCTCTGAATCACGCTCCGGCCCGCCCAGGCAGCTAAGCTCTGGTACTAAAACGATTTTGCTATACTCGATTAGGAATTCCGCTTCAGCAGTACGGTTCCCCCGGCAAAGTCGCCGATTACTCAATATCTTAAGAGAAGTAGCATGCCTAAACTGAAGACCCACAAAGGTGCGTCCAAACGATTCAAGAAGACAGGGACCGGCAAGGTAACCCGCCATCACGCTTTCGCGAGGCATATTTTGACCTCTAAGCCGCGCTCGCGGAAACGAAAGCTCGGCCAAAAAGTGTTGGCGGATGATGCGGATCAGGCTAAGCTGCGAGTAATGCTGCCCTACTAAGTAGGTCAAAGAAGATTTTGGAATGAGCAGGGGCAGCGCGCCGCACGTGCCTGTCGCCTCTCGTAAGCGCCGATTCCGGCGCAATTCGAAAAAGGAGCAAACGTGCCCAGAGTAAAAAGAGGTACTCACCGGCGGGATTACCGCCACAAGACACTTCGCCGGGCGAAGGGTTTTTTTCTAACAAAGTCGAAGCTCAACCGGTCAGCCCAGGAAGCCGTAGAAAAGGCACTTCGCTACGGCTACGTGGGGCGTCGCCTGAAGAAGCGGAATTTTCGGTCGCTTTGGATTATCCGGATCAACGCCGCCTGCCGCGGCGCGGAGATTTCTTACAGCAAGTTCATCAACGGACTGAAGCGCGCGGGAATCGAATTGAACCGCAAAGTACTCGCTGACATTGCGGTGAATGATAGCCCGGGGTTCGCAACGCTGGTGGAGAAGGCAAAAACGGCGCATGCCGGTCGCCTTCAGTAGACTTTAGAAGAAGGCGGGCAGCAGAGTAACGCACACATGGAAGCAGTTCAGGAAGGCATCGATACACTAGCAAGCCTGGAAGAGCGCATCACCCGCGCGGTCCAGGCCATTTCGCATCTTCGCACCGAGAACAGCCGCCTGCAGGAACAGTTGAAGGGCGCTGAAGAAGATGCGAAGAACGCACGAGCCGAGCTCGAAGACGTCAAGTCACTCTCTGAAGAATTTCAGAAAGAGAATGGCGAACTAGAGAAGAAAGTCGGACAGCTTTCACAGGAGCTGGATACGATGAAAGGCGAGCGCAAGCAGGTGAAGACGCGCATTGAGAAGCTCTTGAGCCAGTTGGATCTCCTCAGCGCAAGCTAACCGACAACTCATGGATGCACCGGACACGAATAAGCATACGGTCCGGATTACCATCTTCAATCAGACTTACAGTGTCTCGACTTTAGGCAACCCGCAAGACACCGAAGAACTGGCGCACGAAATAGATGAGTTGATGTCATCGATCGCTCGTCGAGCTGGAAATCTCGATTCCACCCGTACCGCGGTACTCGCTTGCCTCCATCTAGCCGACCGGCTCCGCAACGCGGAACGTCAATTAGGATCCTTGCGGGAATCGGTGCAGCACAAGAGCCGGGATTTCGCGCTCCTGCTGGACCAAGCCTTCGCGGGCGAGGAGAAATGAAGGTGGAGATTCGCCGGCGGGGATTCTCGCTGCGCACACCTCGCGGCACGTCCACGCCGATGCCGATGCGGATTCTATTCTTCGCGTGTCTGGCAAGTCCACTGCTGCATGCTTCGGTAACGCTTCCCAAAGTGCTGGGAAGCCATATGGTGCTGCAACGGGATCGCCCGATACACGTGTGGGGATGGTCCGATCCTGGAGAGAAAGTATCTGTTTCGCTGAACGGGACAGATCGCTCGACCGCCGGAAATTCGGCCGGACGCTGGAGCATTTATCTCCCTCCACAGAGCGCGGGCGGCCCTTTTCAACTGAAGATCCAAGGCACAAACCAGCTGCTGCTGGAGGATGTGTTGATCGGTGATGTTTGGTTCGCTTCCGGTCAATCAAATATGGAGATGCCCCTGAGCGGTTTTGCAGGCTCCGCCGAGGTGAAGAATTCAGCTGACGAGATCAGCCGCGCGAATCTGCCCACCGTGCGGTTGCTGCTCGTCCCGCGCAAGCCTTCGGCCTTTCCGCTTACGGACATGGAATCCAGTTCAGGATGGGCTGCCTGTACGCCCGAGACGGCCGCTAAATTTTCGGCTGTCGCCTATTTCTTCGGCCGAGCCATCTCGGCGGATCAACACGTCCCCATCGGCCTGATCAATTCGACTTGGGGTGGCACGCCGGCAGAGGCGTGGACCAGCCTGGAGGGAATAGCTGCCGATGCGTCTCTCATGCCGGTATTCGCGGCTCGCGCTCAGATGATTTCGGAACAAGCGGAGTTGCTCGAAACGATCGCGGCCGAAGAGCGAGCAGACGTGCTCGCGAAAAGCAAAAACCAGGCGGCGCCCACACATCGGTGGCGACCCGATCTCTCGTCGTGGGACCCTTCCTGGCTTTTTAACGGAATGGTTGCGCCGTTCGTCGGCTATCCCATTAAAGGTGTGATCTGGTATCAAGGCGAATCGAATGCGTCGCCCGAACGCGCCTCTCTTTACGAGCGGCTCTTTCCAGCGATGATCCAGGATTGGCGCGCACACTGGCGTCAGGGGGATTTTCCATTCCTCTACGTACAAATCTCCTCATACGAAGCCGGCCAATCGGCAAACTGGCCGCTTGTCCGAGAGGCGCAGCGGCAGACTCTATCGCTGGTCGATACCGGCATGGCCGTGACCATAGATGTCGGGGATGCGCATAATGTTCATCCGGCTGACAAACAGACGGTCGGTGCGCGGTTGGCTCTCGCCGCTCGCGCCCTGGCATACGGCGAAGCGATCGAGTACTCCGGTCCCGCGTTTCGCCAGGCGACACCCGAAGCGGGAACATTGCGAGTCTGGTTTGACCATGCAGACGGCTTGAAGTCGAAGGGCAGAAATCTGTCGGGCTTCGAGATTGCGGGCGACGACGGCCATTTCGTCGCAGCCAATGCCCGCATCGACGGGTCGACTGTCATAGTTTCGGATCGAGATGTCGGCCAGCCGCGTTGGGTGCGCTACTGCTGGTCAAATGTGCCCGCCGCCAGCCTTTACAACTCAGCAGATCTCCCGGCCTCTCCTTTTTCTTCGTCCGGCAATCTTCCGCATTCCGATTCGGAACGATAGATTACGGTCGATACTAAATGCCCCGGAATGATGTGGCAGCAGACCAGGCGAGTAACTCCGCGATGGTCGGTAATCAGCAACATTTCGAATTAGAACAAGTGTTTTTCAAATAACGTGTGGTAGTTTCCCGCTTGTTTTGCATTCCCGGTAAGAATTACTGCGTATTTTTGTCGTGAAAAATGCTAGAGTACATCAAGGCAAGTAGATTGCCGAGATGTTTCTGTCGACGCAGAATCGGAGTAGGGTATCGTTTGCTCTGCGGGCACCCTTAGCCGTTCCCCTTTTTTTTATCGTGTCTGCTGGGCTGACCCTCCTGGGAGGGACCGTCGGTTATACGCCTTCGGAATCGGACCGTCTCGATTTGGCGATAAAATCTGCGCGGGAACTGTTGAGGTCGGGCCATGCTGAAGAGGCCTCTCAACTCTTAAGGAAAACGGCCGAGAAGGCTCACCGGGCAGGGAAACCTTTGCAGGAAGCGCGAGCGCTCCGCACCTTGAGCGCCGCCAGAATCACGTTATTCGATTATCGCGAGGCGCAACAGACAGCAGAAGCAGCCCGGCGCATCGCCCTCCGCGCGGGTGACGACGCGACCGCCGGTTCGGCTGCCATTAATCTCGCCACGGTTTATCTGCAGTTGGGAGACGTGCAACTTGCCGAAACCGAAGCCGCCTTCGCCGTCGACAAGCTGCAGAACACGAAGGAAAAGACATTACTGGCGAAAGCATTGCTGATTTATGCGAATGTCGAAGCCGAGCTCATACGCGCCAAAATCGAGTCGGCGGGGTCGAAGGCTTCGCCGGAACAAAATGCCAGAGATATCACCCAAATGGAGGCGAACTACCAGCGCGGGATCGATGTGGCAAATCCCAATGGACTTTCGAAAATCGAGGCGAACCTCTGGGAAGAGCGTGGTTATTCGCTGCTGCTAGCGCACTATCCGCAACGCGCAGAGGAGCCTCTCCAACGGGCCTACCAGATAGAAATTAAAGATCAAGGCTTCAACGGCAAAAACGACAATGAAAATGATTTGGCCGTAAACAAAGCCCACCAGGCGGAGCTCCAGCTGCAAAAAGGAAATTATCGCCCGGGGCTCAATCTTATTGATCAGGCCTTTGCTTCGAAGAGCCTCTCCTTCAGAAGGATGCCGCAATATTACCTGCTGCACATACGGGGTATGTTGCTGGAGCACCTCAATCGTGAAGGTGAGGCGCTTGCCGAGCTGCATCGTGCCGCCGATGCCGCGACCGAATGGCGACAGGGAGCGCTCCCCGGCGATGCAACAAGCACGCGTACGGTCGTTGTGCTCCACGACGTTTATCACGATTATGCGGACTTGGCAGCCGACCTCTCTGTTCGGAACCGGGATTTGGCTCTGGCGCGGGAAGCCTTGCAAGTCTTGGCTGAGAATAGGGCCGCTAATTTACGCGAAGAAATAACCCTCGACCTCTTCCGGAAGGGGCAACTCCCGCAACGCTACTTTGATCTGTTGGCACAGCTCCAGGCGACGCAGGCGCGCCTCACGCTCGGTGAAAGCAGTGGACCGGATCGTGCGCAGCTGACGCAAATCCGGCTGGAGCTTGGGACGCTCGAGAACGAATGGGGCGCGAGTCAGCACAATTCTCAACAAAACATTGAGAAAAACTCGCATAAGAATTCACTTAGAGATATCCAGGCGCGGCTATGCGGTCGTGAAATCCTGTTTAGTTTCAGTCTTGGGAGAGAAAAGTCATTTCTTTGGGCCGTTACGAGCGATCAGGCGAGTGTGTATAAGTTGGCCCAGGAGAAGGAAATTGCCAGCGACGCGCGAGAGTTTTCTCAAGCGGTACTACGGCGTCAGGACAGCACGACAGCCGGACAACGATTGAGCCGAGCGCTTTTCGGCAGCTTACCGGCGAGCCTGATGCGCAAGCCTGACTGGTTGATAGTCGCCGATGGGGCGCTTCTCGGCGGCGTGCCGTTCGCCAGTCTGACTGGACCGTCCCGAAGCGAAAGATCTCAATATTTGGCCCTTACGCACACCATTCGATTCATTCCGAGTGAATATTTGCTTCTTTCTGTCGATAAGGTCAGAGGGGAGTCCCGGTTTCTTGGAATAGGTGATCCAATCTACAACATGGCCGATCCTCGAAGAGCCAAAACCGATCAAGTGTCCGAGCCAAGCAAAGCTGGAACGGCGCTTGTGCGTCTTGCCGGTAGTGGGCGCGAGGTTCGTGCAGCCGCCCCGCAAAGTGGCATGCGGACATCGGAAATACTCAGCGGACAGCTCGCTACATCCGCCAATCTTGAAAAGGCGCTCTTGAAGCGTCCGGAAATCCTGCATTTCGCGGTGCATGTTGTATCTCCGGGTGCAATTAGCGAAAACCAGACCAGTTCGCAATCGCAGGCGGCTCTTGCACTGAGTCTGACCCCGAAAAACGTACCGGAGCTATTGACGCCCGAAGCGATCGCGACCCTCCGGCTGCCTGGCAGTCTGGTGGTCATCAGCGGCTGCTCATCACAGCAGGGCGAGATCCTGCCGGGCGCTGGATTGATGGGTCTGAGCAGGGCCTGGCTACTTGCCGGCGCATCGGCCGTGGTAGTCAGTTCATGGCCCACTCCCGACGATTCGGGACAATTTTTTTCTTCTTTTTATAGTCACCTTGATTCCACTTCCACCGGCTCGCTTGCGCAGCGTGCGGCTTCGGCTTTACAGAAAGCACAAATGGAAATGGAAGGTGGCGGCGGATACCGGAGCGCGCCCAATTTCTGGGCGGCTTACTCGATTATTTCTAAGGAGTGAAGAACCAGAATCATGGTCACAGCTCAGAAGTCAGACCAGACGCCTGAAGGCAATAGCCAGGATACGGCTGAGCAGAGAGAAACCGGCGAGAGAGCAAGCTACCCGCCGGTCGATTGGGAGTCGCTGGTAGCCCAGATTAAAGCTGGGGACGACGCCGGTATGGAACAGCTCTACAAGCTGTTCAGCCGTGGGATCCGTTACTATTTGTGCCGCCAGCTCGGCCCCCAGGAATTGGAAGATAAGGTACACGACACTTTCCTGATCGTCGTGAACGCAATCAAACGGGGCGATCTGCGGGAACCCGAGAGGCTCATGGGTTTTGTCCGGACCGTCGTCCGGCGCCAAGTTGCCGCCTACATTGAAACCGCCGTGACCACTCGCCGAGACCAGATGGATCTGGAAACCGGTGTGGCTGTTGCCGACAAGAAGCAAAATCCGGAACAGGAAGCCATCGGACGCGAAAAGGCTGCGCTTATGAAGAGCGCCCTCGAAGCGCTCTCACAGCGCGACCGGGAAATTTTAGTAAGGTTTTACCTGAAGGAACAGCCTCAGGAGCAGATTTGCCGGGAAATGGACCTTTCAGAAACGCAATTCCGGCTTCTGAAATCTCGCGCTAAGGCGAAGTTCGGGGAAATTGGTAAGAAAAAACTTGCCGCTACCGGAATTTTCTCAATTTTTGTGAGAGCACAAGCGGGCTGACACGCACTAGTTCATCAGAGGGGAAAACCCCAAAACTGTATGAAAAACTCATTTAGCGACCACCCAAGTGAAGAGGCGCTTGAGCGCTTTCTTCTCAACCGCTCCGAAAATGAGGAACTTGAACTCCTCGAAACGCATATCCTTGCCTGCGAAAGCTGCATCAGCCGGCTCGAGACGCTAGAACTTCATATTACAGACCTTAAGACAGCGCTTACCCTGTCCGAAGAAGCACGCATCCAACGCGAACTCAATAAAAACCAGCAGCCATTCTGGAAAGGTTGGTTCACCGTTTCATCTCTATCCTGGGCAGGCGCAGCTTGCGCTGCACTTGCTCTGGGTCTTGCGGTTCTCCCGCACTCCATTCTGCGAAACAGAAATGCCGTTCCTTCGATGGAGGCAGTGCGAGGTGATCTCACTGCCTGCAGCGGATCGGACATCGATAGTCTTGCAAGCTGCCGCGGTCTGGACACTGCGGTTCTCCCGGAAAATCGCCCGTTAGAGCTTCGCCTGGCAACCACGGATATTCCAGCTGGTCCGGTCGATGTTCAAGTCGTCGCAAGCAATGGAAGCGAGATTTGGCAGGGCCGATCGGCAGTCAGTAACGAACATGCCGAAGTAAGACTACCCGGCATTTCACGGCCTGGTCCCTATTTCCTTCGTTTTTATGCTCAGGGCTCCGGCGTTGAGCGTGAACTCCTCCGCGAGTTTCGATTCGAAGTGAAGTAAAGATCCTCAGGCGCGATCAGAAAACGCGTCGGTTAAGACGCTGAATAGTGAATTGGGCGGTGTCGGCGACAGCCATCACCGCCATAACCCCGGCCTGAACCGGATCGGTCACCACCAGATCGGACGCATCCGGAACACTGCCCGCCATATTGAGGCTGATGACGAGTAAGCCGTCGGACCGGACTTCCCGCACCGCTGTTTCGATGTCCCCTCCCATCAAGGATCCGGCAAGCACAAGAACTCGAACGCGGGATAGCCTTCTGATTGCTCGAACGGCGGCGGCGAGAGTACGTTCACCCACGAGCGGGATGGTATCGATCGAGATGTGCTCGCCACGGATATTGTGCCGGTCGGCTTCAGAGATTGCTCCCAACGCGACCTGCCCCACTTGTGCGCCGCCCCCCATGATGATGATCCGCTTGCCATAGATTTTCTGCAGCGAAAGGACAGGAACAACCGATCGAACGACCTCCAGAGCAGACAGTGCGGTGGCCAGCGTTTCAGCAGACCCCGGAAGATCCAGCTCAAAGTAGATGCGGGTGTCGGGAGTTCGCTCCTCAATGATTGAAACGGAACGGATGTCGCCATCGTGGCGAGCGATTACGCCGGTCAACTGGTGCAGTATGCCGGGGCCGCTGGCAGTTGTCAGCACCAGCCCGACTTTCCCTGGAGACTCACTCACGGCGCGATCTCGTATTTCTGGAGCAAACCATCCCAATGCCCTTGCGCTTTCATGAGAAGCTCGATCACTTCACGGACGGCTCCTTGACCTCCCGGGACCGATGTCACAGCCATGGCGGAACGCTTCACTTCCGCGCGCGCGTTTGCGGTGGCAATGGACAGCCCGACGCGTCGCATAATGACGACATCCGTAAGATCGTCGCCGATGTAAGCCACTTGAGCGGGATCGGCCTTAGCTTCGGCCAGAATTTGCTCGAGAATCGGAATCTTCTCGATGTGTCCCTGGAAGATCCATCTCATACTTACCTGACGCGCTCGTTCGGCCGTCGCCGGCGAGTCGCGGCCGCTAATTACGCCGGCTTCGATATGAAACCAGTTCAGCCATCGCAGGGCGATGCCGTCCTGCGAATCGAACCCTTTCGTCTCGACCATCCTGTTTTCGCGGTCAGGCACAAGATAGAGCCGGCCATCGGTGAGGACACCGTCCACATCCATAAGAAGGATCTTGATGCCGCGAGGCAATGCGCTGGAGCTGTTCTTCGGTAAGAGGCGGATTCAATTGCATGAGAATTGAGCGATATGGCAGGACCTAAAATCGATTATTGGCAGAGACGCTGGTCGAAAGAGTCGCGAAAATCATCCATCGTTATAGCATGCTGACGGCGGGCAGCCAGACGGGGGTGGCGGTCTCGGGTGGCGCGGATTCAATTGCCTTGCTTTTTCTGCTCAAAAGTCTGGCCCTTCGCTTTGAGACGAAGCTAATGGTGCTGCACGTGAATCATCAGCTGCGGGGAGTCGAGTCGGACGAGGACGAAGACTTTGTGCGCTCGGTGGCGAGTGGAATGAGTTTGCCTTTCTTGACGGCCAGGTCGCGCCCGGCGGAGGAAGGAAATCTGGAAGCTGAGGCAAGGCAGCTGAGACGGCAGTTCTTCAGAGAGTGCGCAGTTTCCCATGGGATTGCCCGAATCGCGCTGGGTCACACACGCAGCGATCAGGCCGAGACCGTGTTGCACCATGTTCTGCGCGGCAGCGGGACTGCGGGCGTGGCTGGCATGCGATTCTCGACGCGGTCCGGGATCGTGCGGCCTCTATTAGATATTAGTCGCGAAGAAGTCAGGACCTGGGCGTCGCAAGAGGGGCTCCAATGGCGGGAAGACTCTTCGAACAACGATCTCCGTTTTACCCGCAACCGGCTCCGGTTGGAAACGATTCCTGCTCTTCGGGTCACCTATAACCAGAATTTGGAAGGCGCGCTGGCACATGCGGCTGAGCTTGCGCAGGCGGAAGAAGAGCATTGGATGCAATTAGTTGAAAAGACTTTTGCCGGCTTTGTTCAACGCCACCGTCTGGGTTTGATTTTTCACATCGGGGACGTCGAGCATTTGGATCTGGCGCTTCGACGAAGGTTATTGCGGCGGGCGCTTAGCGAATTACGGAGCGACGGAATCACGGGAATCGACTTTTCGCACGTGGAGGATATTCTGGCCGTGTGCACGTCGGCATATGGCCATGACCGCGTAACGATCCCGGGCGCAGAGGCCATTCGCTCATTCGACACCTTGCTTTTGACAGCGGCGGGCGCGATGGCAAGCGAACCCCGTGGTTATCGTATCCCCTTGACTGTGGATACCCGCCACGAGTTGCCACACGGGGCGGGACGGATTTGTATCAGTCGAAGGGAGCCGGAACCTTTAATTTGTGATAAGTTCAAGGAAGATCAGGAATTTATCTATCAACTAGTCTGCCTGGATGCCAAGGCGTTGGCCGAGCGACCCCTTTTGGTGCGTAATTGGGAGCCGGGAGACGAGTTGCAGCGATCGGGCCACAAATCTTCCGAGAAGATTAAAAGGCTGTTTCAGGAGAATCGTGTACTTCTCTGGGAACGTCGACACTGGCCCACGATCGAGTGTGAGGGGGAAGTGGTTTGGGTGCGCGAGTTCGGTGTGGCCGAGAAATTTACAGCGAAAGAGAACGATCCGTCCCGAGTCAGGTTGGCTTACGGTTACCGGGCCGGGACGAGAGGTAAAGTCCTCATATGAATCGAAACCGTAAAATTACACGTCTCTTAGTGTAGGGCTTAAGGCTGAAGTCTGGGTGACTGTGGCCATCTGGCCGCAAGGGTTGGTCAGAAGAAGGTGAGTGCATGAGTTCAAACGTAAAAACCGCGGTGTTCTGGGTAGTTATCCTGTGCGCGGTCGTGCTGGTTTATATGGCGGTGAAGACCAGCCGTGGGCCTACTCCTGCCAGTTTGTCGGTATCCGAGTTCGTCTCCGACATTCAGGAAGGCAAGATTAAGGATGCCAGTATCACCGGCACCGAAGTACAGGGAAACTTGCTCGAGGGCGGAGTTTCAAAGCCGTTCCACACGGCAGTTCCTCCGAACTATCCCGACATCTACAAGATGTTGCAGGACAAGGGCGTCAAGTACACCTGGAAAGATTCCACCGGCAGCGGGTGGATCAGCATTCTGTTCAATGCGGTCCCCGTGCTGATTCTGCTCGGGTTGTGGATCTTCATGATGCGGCAGATGCAGAGCGGAGGGAATAAGGCCCTGAGCTTCGGCAAGAGCCGGGCGAGGTTGCACTCCTCGCAGCAGAAGAAGGTGACGTTCAAGGACGTGGCGGGCGTCGAAGAAGCGAAAGAGGAATTGCAGGAGATCATCGAATTTTTACGCGAGCCGCAGAGATTCCAGAAACTCGGCGGCCGCATCCCGAAGGGTGTCTTGCTGATCGGGCCCCCGGGTACAGGAAAAACGTTATTGGCCCGCGCGATCGCCGGGGAAGCGAATGTGCCCTTCTTTTCGATTTCCGGTTCGGATTTCGTGGAGATGTTTGTGGGCGTCGGCGCAAGCCGTGTGCGCGATCTGTTCGAGCAGGGGAAGAAGAACGCTCCCTGCATCATTTTTATCGACGAGATTGACGCAGTGGGCAGACACAGAGGCGCCGGTTTGGGTGGCGGTCACGATGAGCGCGAACAGACCCTTAATCAACTGCTGGTTGAGATGGATGGCTTCGAGTCAAACGAAGGCGTCATTCTTGTAGCGGCCACAAACAGGCCGGACGTGCTGGATCCGGCGCTGTTGCGGCCGGGAAGATTTGATCGGCGAGTGGTTGTCGACCGGCCCGATGTGCGCGGGCGCGAAAGCATTCTGAAGGTGCATACCAAGAAGACGCCGCTTGGCGATGATGTCGATTTGACGGTAATCGCGCGGGGCACTCCTGGCTTCGCGGGCGCAGACCTTGCGAACCTGGTGAACGAAGCGGCGCTAGTGGCCGCGCGCCAAAACCGCAAGGTAGTCACCCAGTTTGATTTTGAGCTGGCGAAGGACAAGGTGCTCATGGGCGTGGAACGCAAGAGCATGATCATCAGCGATAAAGAAAAGAAAATGACGGCTTACCACGAGGCCGGGCATGCGATTGTCGCGGCGCTGCTTGAGCACGCGGATCCGTTGCACAAGGTTACGATCATCCCGCGCGGCATGGCGCTTGGTTTGACCATGCAGTTGCCTCTCGATGACAAGCTGTCGCACGACAAGAAGTATCTCGAAACGAGGCTGGCAATCCTGATGGCGGGAAGAATTGCAGAAGAGATCTTCCTGGATCAGATGACGACTGGCGCGGGCAACGATATCGAACGCGCTACCGAGATGGCTCACAAAATGGTCTGCGAGTGGGGTATGAGCGACCTCGGGCCTTTAAGCTTCGGGAAAAAAGATGAGCAAATCTTCCTCGGCCGTGAAATTGCGCAACACCGCGATTACAGCGAGGAGACGGCCATTAAGATCGACCAGCAGGTCCGCAAATTAGTAGAGGATGGGTACGACACCGCCAAAGACATCATCGAGGCGAGGCGCGAGGCGTTGGTGCGCATTGCCGAAGCGCTGCTTGAACGGGAAGTGCTCGATGGCAGCGAGGTACTGGACTTAATCAACGGTAAGACGCTGCCCGTCGCGAACACACCCAAAGCCGCGACCACGACGAATCCTCCCGATGGCGGCATCGTCATCGGTCCGCATCCGAGTCCGGTGCCGGGGCTGTTGGGAGGCGAGAGCCCTCAGCCAGCCTGAGCAGGCGAGAGCCTCAGCCAGCACCAATAGAAGAACGTTAAAAACAAAAAGCGACTTGGCCCGGAACAGCATGCGGTTCCGGGCCCGTTCTATTGGTATAAACGTCGACCGCCTGACATAGCGGCGAGTCGGGTCGTTTTGTAACAGAAAAGTCCGGAACGTATCGCCAGGAGATGTGTCGATTCGCATATTTCCTCGCCTTAAAAAATGCGGCATGTGGTATTAAGGTCTCATAAAAACGGCATACTCCCAGGTCTCCTGAAGGTGTACACTCTATTCGAGCAGTTAATCGAAAGCGCGCGCAGGAACTCAAAAAAAATGCCGGATTCGTTGCTGAATTCTTTATCGTTATCCTCTCTTCTGGGAAATCGGGGTCTTGGAGATATTGCAGGACGGCTTGGTGAATCAGAGCCGTCTGTCCGAAAGGGACTGGAGTCCGCGTTTCCGGCGCTCCTGGGCGGTTTGCTAACCAAGGCCAATGAACCTGGGGCAATGCGTCAAGTTCTCGACCTCGCTTCTGGTCTTCCAGCGGATGCGGGAACGAATGTGGCCGCGGCGCTCGATCCCAGTAATTCAACATTGGCGTCATCAGGTAAACGGTTAATCTCGTTGCTGTTCGGCGGGGGCGAATCGAAAGTCACCGACGCAATCGGGGCCGCAGCGGGTTTGAAATCGGGCAGCATCGGAACGCTGTTAGCCGGTGGCGCAGCGTTGCTGTTGGGAACACTTGGGAAGAGAGTTCGAGACGAAGGACTGACCGCTACGAGCCTCACTGGACTCCTCCAGAAAGAGGGAGCAAGTATACAACGAGCGCTGCCTACAGGCTTGAGTGACATATTCCGCGGCGCCCATGCTTTCGGTACTGAGCGGGTCACCACCGAGCGTGTAGAGGTGGATCCCGTTGTGGCGCAGAAAGTCATCAAAGAAAAGTCCAGCAACTTCTGGCTGTGGCTGATCCCGCTGGCGCTGCTATTGGCCGGCCTTCTCTGGTACTTAATGCGCTCCCATCCTACGCGGACGGAAGAGGTGAGTACCACAGCCCCTGTACAGACTCAAACCCCGACCCTGCCCACTAACCTCGGCGACTTTGTGAAGCGCCAACTGCCCGATAGCGTGGAGCTCAACGTACCTGCAAACGGAGTCGAGTCGAGGCTGCTGGCATTTATCCAGGATCCGAGCAAGGCTCCCGATACTACCAGCTGGTTCGACTTTGACCGGCTTCTCTTTGACACCGCGGCAACTACGCTCCGCCCTGAGTCTCAGGAACAGCTGAAAAACATTGCCGCCATCTTGAAGGCTTATCCGAAGGTGCATATCAAGGTCGGCGGTTACACCGATTCGACGGGCGATCCGGCGGCAAACCTGAAGCTATCACAGGGTCGAGCAGACGCAGTGGTCGCTGACCTTACGTCGATGGGAATCGATGCCGGCCGATTGGAAGCGAAGGGTTACGGCGAGCAGTATCCGATTGGCGATAACACGACGGAAGAAGGCCGTGCCAAGAACCGGCGCATCTCGATGCTCGTCACGCAAAAATAGTGCGCTTGCTCTGTAACTGTTAGCGCGGAAACGGTCTCTTTTGTCAGGAGAGGAAATGGCGATGACGAACTACACGGAGGACGCAAGCGACAACAAGATCGCGGCGAACCCAACCGATGAACGTGAAATTGTCGTTCCTCTTCACGAAGAGAGGCTGGCGGTCTCTAAGAGGCGAATCGACACGGGCGTTGTCAAGGTGTCCCGTACGACGCACGAATATGAGCAGCTGGTCGACGAAGCCCTTGCGCGCGAACAAGTCGAAGTAGAAAGGGTGCCCATAGGAAAGACAGTGGACAAAATGCCTTCGGTACGCGACGAGGGCGACATTCTGGTCGTGCCTGTGGTCGAAGAAGTTTTGGTCGTCGAACGGCGGCTTTTCTTGAAGGAGGAAGTACGAATAAAGAAGATACACACAAGCGAGAGACACCAGGAGAAGGTCACGCTCCGGAAACAAGAGGCCTCAGTGACCAGAGTTCCAATCGGGAAAGAAGAACCGTCACGTTGAGGGTTGAGACCAAGTTGTTGGATGCCTAAGGAGAAATATGGCTTACGAGAAAATTGTCACGTTGTTTGATTCTGCGGAGCATGCGGAAGCCGCAAAACGCAATCTTGAACTTGCAGGATTTCCGTCCGATGATATCAGTGCCACCAGCAAGAGAGCGCTCGGTGACGCAGGCAAAACACTGCGCGAACCCGGGCTGTGGCACAAGCTTTTTGGCGGCGATATTAAGGAACATGAAGCTACGGTGTACGGAAATACGGTTGATGCCGGAGGTGTTGTTCTAACGGTTCGCGTCCCTGATTCCGATGTACCCAAAGCCGTGGGTATTTTGAATGAGCACCAAGCGGTAGATGTTCAACGTCGCGCTGTGGAACACGGGTTGGTGGATGCGAAATCCGCAGCGGCGATTTCCCCTGCTGCCGCAAAGGCGGCGGCAACCGCTTCCACTCCTGCTCCCGCTGTATCCGCCCCCAGGCCTGCGGTTGCTGCAGCGGTAGCCTCCGCGGTGTCAACTGGAAATCGCGACGAGGTGCTCCGCCTTGCTGAAGAACAGCTCAGTGTCGGCAAGCGATTGGTAGAGGAAGGCACCACTCGTATCAGACGGTTTGTCACAGAGAGGCTCGTCGAGGAGAAGGTTACCCTTCACGAAGAGCACGCCGAGGTTGTGCGGCGAGCCGTGGCTAATCCTACCTCGCTCGGTGATATCGATTGGGGAGAAAAGACCATCGAAGTACGGGAAACCGCAGAAGAGGCCGTAGTTAGCAAGACGGCACATGTTGCTGAGGAGGTTGTGATCGGTAAGACTGGCAGCGACCACGTCGAGACGATTCGCGACACAGTACGTAAGCAGCAGGTCGAAGTAGAAAAAATCCCTGCCAAGGGCGCAGAAACAGCCAAGGCAGACTCCGCCAAGAAAGCATAAGGCCCCAAAAAGCCCACGAGACCGAGAGTTTCGTGGGCTTTTTGTTTTTATCGGGCTTGCTTACTGGCCAGCTATTGGCAAAATCAACGCTGACGGATGTTCTGCATCATGCAGCACGGTGTTTGAGGCGGTGGCCCAGCGGGTATCACGAGCGACTGTAAATCCAGTATTTGGATTGCGGTCAAACCGGGGGAAATTGCTGCTGCTTACTTCAAGCCGCAGGCGGTGCCCATTGCTGAACACATTGCTGGTTGACCAGAGGTCAAGGATCAGTTTGTAGATTTGTCCGGGATTCAGGAGTTCCGGCGTTTCCTGCGAGTCGCGATAGCGGGCACGCAGGATTCCTTCGGTCAGGTTTTGTGCGAAGCCGTTTGGCCACACGTCCACCAGTTTTCCCGCGAAATCGGTATCTACGGCGGACGACTTTACATAAAGTTCCAACGAAACGGGTCCCGTCACTTCCGTGTCATGCGTGAAGGGCGGAGTGGTGTAGACCAGGACGTCGTCTCTCGCTTCCGCCGGGCGCTGGTCTTTCGGGCCTGGAGGCATGTGAATCCCGTCGCAACATAGAGGGCCGCCGATTGTCGGAACAGGGTTTGCAGGATCGTAGGTGTAATGATCGGCTGATTCTGCAGCCTGAGGCCGGTCCTGCGAGAGCAGTCCGTCGCCTCGCACAGAATTCGCGCCTTTCGCGGATCGGAGGAAATAACGCGTCTCCTTGACGTTTGCAGGCGGCCACTGATCCTCATCGCGCCACTTGTTTGCGCCCATTACAAAAAGTCGAACGGGCTTTTCGGAGAAGTGATTGTGAGCGTTTTTGAACAGGAAGTCGTACCACTCGAGCGTAACGTCGTCTTCCTTGAAGGTGGCCGCTTCAGCTCCGAAGTCAACGTCGCCTATCTTGCGTCCGCCGCCGGCATGGCCTCCAATAGCGATCAGCAGGTGCTGACCCTCGCGGGCCGCGCCCTGGCCCTTCTCCTTGATGCCTTGGTAATTCCGCAGCGATCCGCCTTGAAAGATGTCGTACCACGCTGCCACGTGCAGTGCCGGGACATTGATCGATGAGAAGTGGTCTTCGATCGACCATTGTTTCCAATATTGATCGAAGTTTGGATGCGCGAGCCAATCCAGAAAGTATGGCGCCAGAGACTCAAGCGAGTCGACGCGGCTATTCCCTTCGACGTTAAAAAGCGGGTAGGCCGTGAGCGGGAGCTTCCACATGCCGGTCAGGGCATTGGTGCGTTCCTGGAAGAAACGATTGAGCGTGTCCTGCGCGAGTCCGGAAGTCCAGGACTCGTTGAACCACTGCTCGAAGGCGCCGCCCTGATAAGTCCAATTACTGTGGTAATTGGACGCAGTCACCACCGGGCAGATGCCGGCCAGGTGTGGAGGGTGCGCCATAGCGGTGAGCATTTGCGTCGCGCCCACGTAGGAGCCGCCCCACATGCCTACCTTGCCGTTTGAGTAGGGAAGAGCGGCAGCCCATTCTACCGTGTCAAAGCCGTCTTGCGACTCATAGCGAAAGGTGTACCAGTCCCCTTCCGAGGTGTAGCGGCCGCGCACATCCTGGACGATCATCACATAATCGGCAGCCGCTGCGCGGCGTCCAAAAACGCTGTCGCCGGCTTTGTTGTAGGGTGTTCTCTGCAGGAGCACCGGAAACTTTCCTTCGCGTTTGGGGCGGTAGATATCCGCGCGAAGAATAACCCCGTCGCGCATCGCGACCTTCACATTGTTTTCCACTATGACTTCGCCGGTCTGCGCGGCGAGCGTCTCGACGGAGATAAGCGCAAATGCGGCCAGTGCGAACCAGTATTTCGAGTGCATCGCTCGGTACGATAGCACGGGGCGCGATTCCGACGGCTCAGTTAGCCAAGGTCGCCCTTAGAACCCGGAAAATTGAACCTTGAAAGTTTCACTCCAGCTTGATCCGGGAGCAACACTTTGTAGCTTTGGATATTTGCCGTCATGCGCGAGGTTCACACCATTTGTGATGGCCGTCATGGGTTCGAAGCACACAAAGTTTTGGCCCGGCGGAGCGTATACTACCGCCACTTCGTACTTGGGGCCGTAGATTACCCGAATTCTTTTGGGACCGGCTTCAAATGTGAAGGTAGCGTATCCGGCGGCATCCCGTTCCAGCGATGTGAATCCATCGTCAAAAGCGTGATCGCGCAAGGAAATGCGATCGGGGAACTGCACGGGTTTCAGCTCACCAGTCGCCACAAGGTGCGAATCCGTTTCGACATGCATGCGAACCGGAATGTGAATTTCTGTTTCTGCGCGGGGCACCTCGGGAATTTCGAAGTAGGGATGGAAGCCGAGCGAAACCGGCATCGGTTCGACGCCAAGGTTTTTAACGGTTGTGGACACTTCGAGTTCTCCTTCTGTAAGCCGATACGTCATTTCGTATTCATGGGCGAAAGGCCAGTTGGCCATGAGTTCGGGGTACTTCCAGAACTGCAGCCGGCTCGTAACATGAGCCGAACGTTTATCTGCCGCGACGTCGGTTACTTCCCAGAGGCGGGAAGCAGTCAGCAGGCCATGGATTGCGATTCCATTTGGATCGATGCGCACCGTCCCGAGGTCCGGGTTGAAAGTGTAGCGTTTCCCTCCGGCCCAGAATCCTCCGCCGGCCATCCGATTGGCCCAGGGAGCCAGGAAGGGAATTCCATTCAGTCCGGTTGCACCTGCTTTCTCGAAAGATGCGATATCGCTCGCGGGAAAATAGAGGAGGTTTTTTCCCGCGACCTTTAGCGCATACGCGCGATTGCCGACAGACGGCGCGATGAGTACCTCAGTCTTGTGCGATTCATCCGCCAACCGGATTACGGTCATCCCGTTATCAGTAATGCGAGTGGCGGAGTACTTACTGGCGGCGAACCCGGCAATGGGCAGCAGGAACACGGGCAGGAAGCGAGTCATGGCGTGAATGCTCAGTTCGAACTATACAGTGTTTGCTATGCTCGCGCCCATGCGGTTCGTATTGCAGCTGGTTTTTCTTGTCTCACTCGACGCTGAGGTGGTTCGGACAGAGATCATTTCCCGTAACGATGTTCTCGAGGGCAGGCAATTCGGCAAGACCGGAGCCTACGAGCGCATTACCGGGCGCGTTTATTTTTCAGTAAAGGTCGGCGATTCACATAACCAGGGAATCGTCGATCTCGATAAGGCGGAAAACGCAAAGGACGGCGCGGTCGAGTTCTCGAGTGATTTCGTAGCCGTTCGGCCGAAAAACACCGCACGATGCAACGGCTCAACGTTGCTCGAGATCCCGAATCGTGGTTCGTCACGTATCCTTTCCATCGTGGATGGCGGCGACTGGGATCTGCACAGTGATCCTGGAGATGCATGGCTGCTGAGAAATGGATACAGTTTCGCCGCGCTCGGATGGCAATGGGACGCAGCAGGTGATGATGCCCTCCGGTTATATGCGCCGATTGCTAAGGATCATGGAAAGACAATTCAGGGCCTGCTCCGTGGAGATTTGATGCCTTCGCGGCTGATGGACGAGATCCCGCTCGGACATCTGATCACGGGCAACATGGGTGGAACGGAATATCCCGTCAGCGCGCCATCCGACTCTCGCAACACGCTTGGCGTACGCGATTCCCGCGAAGCAAAACCCTCCATAATTCCGCGGTCCAACTGGCGTTTCGCCCGGATGACGGATGGGAAGTTGATCCCGAGCGATCGATTCATCTGGCTAAAAGGAGGTTTTCAGCCTGGAAAGATCTATGAATACGTCTATGTCGTGGAAGATCCCGCGGTCGCAGGGCTGGGCTTTGCTGCCGTTCGCGATTTCGCCTCGTATATGAAGCATTCCCCTGATTCGTTGATTCCGGCATCGCGCGTTTACGCGGAAGGCATTTCGCAAAACGGCCGCTTCCTGCGCGACTTTCTGTATCAGGGATTCAACGCCGACGAACACGGTACAAGGGCGTTGGATGGCGTGCTTGCGCATGTTGCCGGAGCAGGCCGCGGCAGTTTCAATTACCGGTTTGCCCAGCCTTCCCGCGATGCGCAGCCCACCTCTTCAGTGTTTTTCCCGACCGATATTTTTCCGTTCACCGATCTTCCGGAAACTGATCCGCGTACCGGCGAGACCCGGGGACTCCTCGACCGCGCTATGGCCGATAAGGTTGTGCCAAAGATTTTTCTGTCGAACACTTCTTACGAGTATTGGGGGCGCGTCGCGTCGCTGATCCATAGCAGCCCGGATGGAGCGCGCGACGTTCCACTGTCACCGTATGTACGTGTGTATCATTTCACAGGCCTTCAACACTTTTCGGTTCCATTTCCACCGCAGAAAGGCAAGGGCGACCTGGAGGGGCAATCGCCCGAATCGCCACTTCCGGTGAAATACTTCTGGCGCGCCATGATCGCGAACATGGATGCCTGGGTGAGAAGCGACCGATTGCCGCCTGAGAGCGCTTATCCTAAGATCGCCGAAGGGAACCTTGTTTCGCTTGCGGAGTATCATTTCCCCGCCATTCCCGGCTTGACCGTGCCCCATGAAGCCAGTCAGGCCTATCGGCTCGATTTTGGTCCTGATTGGACTCGTGGGATCCTGAGCAAGCAACCGCCAAAGGTTGGTTCAGCGTTTCCGGTTCTCGTGCCTCAGGTCGATACAGACGGAAATGAGCGGGACGGTGTTCGATTGCCCGAGGTCGTTGTGCCCCTGGCAACTTACACCGGCTGGAACCTACGCGATCCCTCCATCGGAGCCCCCGGCCAGCGCGTGCCGTTTGAAGGATCCTACGTTTCTTTCACCAGAGATGCGGCCGAACGGAAACAAAATCACGATCCTCGTAAATCGATTCTCGAGCGCTATCACGATCGCGAGGAGTACTTAACGCGCTACAGCAAGGCTGCCGATGCGCTTGTGGAACAGCGTTTCATTCTCTCCGAGGACGAGGAGGCTCTTCGGCGTCGCGGTCAGCAGGAATGGGACGAGACCGTGGCAGGCGGAAACGCTCATTCCGTTCATTAAGAACCGCGGTTCTTACTTTGAACTGTGACCGCACCATTAAATTCAGTTGCGGTCACAGTGTTCGGGGGTAATTACTAAGTATCTTCATCTGGAACACACGTGGCCGTCAAACAAGATTAATCCGGTCAACTTACCCGTTGAGGAGCGGCATAGCAGGTCTATCTAGATCGCAAGAGAAAGCATACTCGCACCGGTGACTTGCCGGAGGTCGGAAGGCGATAACTCGAGTTCGACCCCTTTCTCGCCGGAGCCGATAAGGATGGTTGGACAATCAAACAGGCTGGCGTCCATGAATACCGGCGTGCCGTCGAGTCCCAGAGGCGACACGCCATTGGGCGGGTATCCGACCTCGTCTTGCAGCTGTGAATTCGACGCTATCTCTAATTTTTTACATTGCAGTTCTGCTGCAACGGCTGCGAAATTGACCTTCTTGTCAACCGGACATACAATCATTGCCCGTGCATCTCCCGGCCTGCTCCGAACAAAGAGGGATTTTGTAATTCGGCGCACGTCGTACCCGAGCGCGTTCGCGAAAGCCTGCGGAGATCTGATCTCCTGGACAAAACTGGAATGTTCGTGAACCTGAAACGGTATCGGATGCAATCTTAGAACGCTAGCGACACGAACGTGCATCTCGCCTTGACCTCCGCGCAGCCACACTTATCTTAAATTTTTGCAATGCTTCCACCATAAGCGATTTGATTTCAGTAGGGATCCGCGTGCCAAATTTGTCTAAGTAAGCAAGTAACATTTCCGAATTGCCACGGTTGCCGTGCAGAAAAGGAAAATCGGACGGAACCATGTAGCGAATTGCCAATAAAGGAATAGGCGATTCGAGAGGCCGGAATGAGTCGTTCCAGAGCCCTGTTTCGGGGCAGCCCGCATAGAACTGGCCGATCATTATTCCGCGCTTCACAAACTGGGGTTTCAGCATTTTCTGGACTGATTCCAACTTGGAGGCTGCAAGCTCGTGCGAAATGCCGGGATAGATGATAAGGATTGTCTTTAGTATCGACTCTGGTCCACTGGTAGGTTCGAGCTCTAAAAACCACTCCAGATATCTCTTAACTTTCTCGGCTGATTCTGGCCCTGACAAATCCGCGCCGTCTTCAACGGTCAACCAAAAGAGTTCCTTCGATAACGAAGGCGCTGTAAACGGGCAAACCGGGCCTTCGCGCCCGAGTTCAGAATGACCTTTGCATAAGTAGCTTTCTGCCCAATGCGAAATTGTCCGGCACGCATCCCTGGCCCGCATTGAAATTTCGCCAGCGCCCGACTCATCCAGACCGGTCGGCCTGATCAAAAAGAGCTCCCCACGACGTAAAACGTTCATTGCGGCCTGGACCCCACCAAGGATGTGGTGGCCGACCATGAGGATTCATCTCAATGTGTTCACAAAAATTTTCCCGGCGCGCAGCGAGTCACACCGCTCCAGAAAAAACCTCTGGGCCTTCAAACCATTGCTTCGAAATAAGATAACTGCGCCCGGATCACACGGAGGCTCCAACCGCAACAGCGTGAAACTTATTTTTAAGGCGATGAACAAGCATGATTTAGCCCGCAGCTTGGCAAAGCTTTCCCATCGCTCGCGCGCTCGCGCGGCCGACGACGTCGACGCGCTAGTCCACCGCCTGATCAAAGAATTGAAGTCCCCTAAAGACAAGAGCTGCCCCCAGAACTCCGCCTTGGTGGCACCCGTTCCGAGGCCGAGCCGTGAATCGTAGTGTTCGCGGAAAGGCAATCCTGCAAATTATTCACGCTCGCTTACGCGATGGAGCATCCATCGATATCGATGGCCTCGGCTGCTTCAAACTCGACTCATCCGATCGAGTGGTCTTCGAACCGAACGGACGTGTCCGCGTGTTTCTTGCGTACGCCGAGGAGGATCGCGCTGAAGCCAAACGACTCTTTGAGGCGCTTAAAAAAGCCGGATTTGAACCCTGGATGGATCGCGAGAAACTTCTGCCCGGACAGAACTGGCCGCGTGCCATCGAGCGGGCCATCGATCTTTCCGAATTCTTCATCGGATGCTTTTCAAGGCGTTCTGTTGCGAAACGCGGTCATTTTCAATGCGAGTTGGAATATGCCCTGAATGTGGCGTCACGAGTGCCCTCCGAGGAGATTTTCTTTCTCCCGGTTCGTTTGAACGACTGCGAGGTGCCGCGGGACATTTCCTTGAAGACGCAGCATGTAGATCTTTTCCCCGATTGGGAGCGGGGTGTTGGCGAGCTCCTAAAGGCAATGTGGTACCAGACCGCGCAGAGAAGTAAGAAAACGAAACCAAAGCGCTAGCTCTTGGCAGCGAGCTTCTTCTTGGCTTCCTTTCCGATTTTCGAATCTGGAGCCAGGTCAGCCGCCTTCTGAAAGGCGACACGCGCTTTGTCCGGATTGTGTAACTTCTCTTCCGCCTCCCCTACCTTGAAAAAGGCCTCAGCGGAACTCGGATTAAACTTGGTAGCACGCTCGTAACGGCCTAGAGCCCCACGGTAGTCTTTCTTGCTGAAGTAGAAGTTGCCGATCCGGACATTGCGGTCCGATTCGAGAGGATTTAAGACGAACTTCTCCGGGGCGACCGACTCGTCGTCTTCGGGAAGGCCGTTCGCATCCGGCACTTGCTGCGGGCTTGGGACGGATTGTTGAGGCGCCCCCGCGAAGCTACAGGCCGCCGCGGTTAGGACAATCACGACCCGGAAGACCGACCACAAGCTGCGTGCCACAATTAAATTATAAAAACAGCAGATGCGCGAGGTAGCTAACGAATTACGCCGTAAAGTCGCGCAGCTTCCCACCGAACCGGGCGTTTACTTATATAAGGACGGACAAGGCAAGGTCATCTACGTAGGCAAAGCGAAAAGCCTGCGTGCCCGCGTCCGTAGCTACTTCAACGAAGATCGACTGGCCGATGTCAAAACAGGGAGCTTGCTCACCGAGGCGTGCGATATCGATTTCATCGAGGTTGACAACAACAAAGAAGCTCTAGCTCTTGAAAACAATCTCATCAAGCAGTACAAACCGCGCTTCAATGTGCTGCTGCGCGACGACAAAACATACCCATATGTAAAGTTGACCAATGAAAAGTATCCACGCGTTTACGTCACCAGGCGAATTCTTAAGGACGGCGCCGGCTACTACGGGCCATACTTCCCGGGGAACCTGGCTCACCGCCTGGTCCACTTCATTCATCGCTACTTCAAAGTTCCATCCTGCAAGCTGGATCTCACCAGAAAATATTCCCATCCGTGCCTGCAATATCACATCCACCGTTGCCTTGGGCCCTGCACGCCGGGCCTGACGACTGACGAGGCTTTTCAGGAAGCTGTGCGGGATGTGCGCTTGTTCCTCGAAGGACGGCACCGCGACCTTGCAGCGGAACTGGAACAACGCATGTACGTGGCTTCTGAGAATCTGAACTTCGAAGAGGCCGCGAGTCTGCGAAATCTCGTGAACACGGTACGCGAGATGGAACAGAAACAAAAGATGGCGGCCGCTGAAGGCGACGATATCGATATTTTTGCTTTCCACGCAGAACCTCCGCTAGTCGCGGTGAATCTCTTCCATCTGCGCCGCGGAAAGATCGTGGATCGACGCGAGTTTTTCTGGGAAGATCAACACGATTTCAATCCGTCAGAATTCTTCGAAGCGGTACTTAAGCAGATTTATCTCAACAGCAAATACATACCGGGTCTGATCCATGTGCCGGCTGATTTTGAAGACCGCGAAGAACTGGAAGAATTTCTTTCTGAACTCCGCGGACGGAAAGTCGAGATCGCCACACCCCAACGCGGTACCAAAAAGGCCATGCTGGAACTGGTTGAGACAAATGCCAAACACAGCTTCGATCAGCGCTTCCGCGTGCTGAAACCTTCACAGGAAGCGATCAAAACGGCTCTGCAGGACGCTTTGAATTTGCCAGAGCCGCCAAATCGGATCGAGTGCTTCGATATCTCGCATATTCAGGGCACAAATAAGGTCGCGAGCATGGTGGTTTGGGAAGACGGCCGGATGAAGAAATCGGACTACCGCAAGTTCATCATTCGAACGGTTGTGGGTAACGATGATTTCGCTTCTATGCGCGAGGTGATCACCCGTCGCTACAGCCGTCTGCAGGAAGAAAAACGCCCTTTCCCCGGATTAGTTCTGGTCGATGGAGGATTGGGCCAGCTGCATGCAGCCGCTGAGGCGCTGCAGGCGATCGGCATCACATATCAACCTCTGGCCTCTATTGCCAAGCGCGAAGAGTGGATCTACGTGTACGGTCAGGAGGATGAGCCGATTGTCCTCGACAAGTTCTCGCCGATCCTGCATCTTGTCCAGACGATTCGCGACGAAGCGCATCGTTTCGCCGTCACCTTTCACCGCAGCAGAAGAAACACCCAGGAACTGACTTCCGAACTGCACGATATTCCTGGCATCGGATCCAAAACAGTAGAGAAGCTTCTGCGCAGCTTCGGCAGCCTGCAGCGAGTACGGCAGGCTTCGCACGAAGAATTGAACCGCCTGATCGGTCCGGCAGCAGCAAGCAGGCTGAGCTCTCACCTCGAGAGCGATGCCACCCGCTCGCCGTTTGTTCAGATCGAGACGGATTTAGAGCCCGCTAAGCAGGCCGGCTAGCAAAGCTGTCCGGTCGACGATGCGATCCACCAGAATGCTTTCGTTAATCGCGTGAGCGCCTTCGCCCACGCCGCCTAAACCGTCAAGTGTCGGGATACCGATCGCAGCGGTGAAATTGCCATCGGATCCTCCGCCCGTGGAGGACTCTTCCAATTGCATTCCCATCTCTGCTCCGATCTTTCGGGCGCGGGTGAAAAGATCGGCAACACCCTTGGTCCGTTCCATGGGGGGACGGTTCAAGCCGCCCTGGACAGTCAATTTACAGCGCTTGTCAAAAGGGCGGAGCGAGCGCATCTTCCTGTCAATCACGTCCGCATCTTTGATTCGAACAACCCGGACATCGATGTCGACACGCGCCTCTGCGGCAATGACGTTTGTTCGAGTCCCACCACTGATTACGCCGGGATTTACCGTCGTATCGCGCTTGAGATCCGTGAATCCGGCAATGCGATCGATTTGCCGCGCCAGCTCGACAATCGCGCTCGCGCCGTTACCAAAATCTATCCCAGAATGAGCCGCTTTTCCTTCCACGCGGAGTTTGTAACCTGAAATTCCTTTACGGGCTGTTTTCAGCTCACCGGTCAAATTCGAGCCAGGCTCCAGGACGAGCACGCAGCTACTCTGTTTCGCTTCGGCTTCTGTCAGAGCCCGCGAATCTTTGGATCCTATCTCTTCATCCGAGACTATGAGCAAGGCAATTTTCTTGCGGACCGGAATGTCGAGGTCGCGAAGCGCACGCACCGCATAGATGAAAAACGCGATTCCCGATTTCATATCGAGCACGCCCGGTCCCCAGAGCCGCCCTTTGCTTCTCCGGTACGGCATGGTTTTGAGAGTTCCCAGCGGCCAAACGGTATCTGAATGTCCGACGCCCAAGATCCTTCCTTCGCTGCCTTTTCCAGGCAGCTTGAAGTCAAGCCTCAGATGCTTGCCGTATCGATCGGACTTGAGCAGCTTCGGACTGGCAATATCCTTGGACCCCTCAACGAGGAGCTCGACGTAGCGATTGACGTCTGCGGGCGAGTCGCTTGGCGATTCGCACTCGACCATCATCCCGATGGCGGCGATGATTTCTTCTTTCTTGTCTTTGGCGTAGCGCAGAAGGGCTTGCATCGATTGTTATAATACCGATTTCCCTCCTACATGCCGTCTTTGGATATTCAAGAGATCAGGACGATTCTGCCTCACCGATACCCCATGCTGATGGTGGATCGAATACTCGAAGTGAACGAAGATTCGGTAATCGGAATCAAGAACGTATCTGTCAATGAGCCGCACTTTCAGGGGCATTTCCCTGGCTTTCCCGTCATGCCTGGCGTGCTGATCATCGAGGCGATGGCTCAAGTGGGCGGAGTTTTGATCAGCAAGGTAAATGACAACGCGCGCGGCAAGATCATGTTTCTCGCTTCCGTGGATGAAGCGAAGTTCCGCAAACCGGTCGTGCCTGGCGACCAGTTACGGATCGAGATGAAAATAATTAAGATGAAGCGCACCGTTGCCAAGCTGCAAGGTACTGCAACGGTGGATGGACAAGTGGTGGCGGAGGCCATCCTGATGTGCAAGGTCGCCGATCAGGAAGAAGCCTGAGTTTCAGTGGCGATTCACCCGACGGCGATCATCGATCCGGACGCTAACGTTTCCCGCGAAGCTGAAGTGGGACCGTACTGCATCATCGGTAGCGGTGTCACGATCGGCGCGCGCACCCGGCTGATCGCGCATGTCTACCTCGAAGGCAAACTCACAGTCGGCAAGGACAATGTTTTCTATCCGTATTGCTCCTGCGGGGTGGCTCCTCAAGACAAGAAGTACAAGGGTGAGCCTTCAGAGACCCGCATCGGTGATCGCAATACCATTCGCGAATTTGTCACTATACATCGCGGAACCGAAGGCGGCGGCATGATTACTGCGATCGGGGATGGCAACCTGCTCATGGCGTATGTTCACGTCGCGCACGATGTGACAATTCACAATCACACGATTCTGGCAAACGGCGTTACCTTCGCCGGCCATGTGACTGTCGAGGATTATGCCAACATCGGCGGCCTGTGCGCGATTCATCAATTCTCACGTATCGGGCAGAATGCCATCGTCGGCAGCAACAGCGTCGTGAAACAGAATGTACTGCCCTATTCCGTCACCGCGACTGAGCACAAAGCCGAAGTTTATGGAGCAAACAAAATCGGATTGGAGCGCAGAGGCTATAAAGCGGATTCGATCGAACCTCTGCAAAACGCTTTTCGCATTCTGACGCGCTCCGGACTCAACACGACTCAGGCTCTCTCGCGAATTGAAGAAGAGTTGCCGCAGACGCCCGAAATCGGGGAGCTGCTCACCTTCATCCGGAGTTGTCAGGGCGGTTTCATTAAGTGAGATAGAGCGTGAAGTACGGCATGATCGCGGGCAACGGACGGTTCCCGTTGCTTGCCCTCGAGACTGCGCGCCGCGAAGGGCATCAGGTCGCAGTAGTGGCAATTGAAAACGAGGCAACACCCGAACTACAGAAGTTCGCCAGCTCGTTTCACTGGGTCAACATCGGGCAACTCGCCAAGGTAATCGAAATTCTCAAAGGCGAGAGCGTCACCGAAGTCATGATGACTGGCCAAGTTAAACATGTCAGCATCTTCTCGGGAATCACGCCGGATTGGCGTCTGCTCAAGCTTCTGGCGTCCTTAAAAGAAAAGAATACGGCGGCCTTGATCGGCGGCATTCAAAGAGTATTGAAGGATGAGGGAATCGAACTTGTCGACTCGACCCGGCTGCTCAAACCGCTGCTCGCTCCGGAAGGCGTGATTACGAAACGCAACCCGAACAAGGAGGAGCAAGCCGATATCCGTTACGGCCGGCGCCTTGCGAGCGTTCTGGCGACGGCTGACATCGGACAGAGCGTCGCGATCAGTGAGAAGGCCTGCGTCGCGGCAGAGGCAATGGAAGGGACAGACGCCATGCTGCGACGGGCGGCATCTCTCACCAACGGTAAACCGCTTCGACTGGTGAAGGCCTCACACGGCCGGGCTCATCTGTTGTTCGATGTACCCGTTGCCGGGCTAACCACCATCGAAACGATGGTGGAAACCGGAACGACGGCCTTGGGGGTGGACGCAGGCCGTACTTTGCTGCTTGATCGCGACGCGATGATCCAACTTGCAAACCAGGCCGGAATCACAATTGTCGGATATACGCCCCTGGGAGAGCACACGTGAAATCCAAGGTTCGGGTGGCCGTAATCGGAGCTGGCGCGTTCGGCCGGAATCACGTTAGAGTGCTAAGCGCCTTGCCCGATGTGGAACTGGTGGCGATTGTCGACTCCGACCTGGAGAAAGCCAAACAACTGGGGCATGAGCATGGCACACAGGCAATGGAATCGATCGATTCGCTGCCGCAAGCAATCGACGCCGCCATCGTCGCCACGCCTACCGTGACACACGAAGCCGTCGCCAGTCAGTTGATCGGCTCCGGAGTGGATGTCCTAGTCGAAAAACCAATCGCCGATTCGGCGGCGGCAGGCGAGCGCCTGACGCGCCTGGCGGAAGAAAACGGTCAGATCCTGCAAGTCGGTCATCTCGAACGTTTCAATGCGGCAGTCGTAGAGCTCGAAAAGAGGCGCACCATCCCTCTCTTTTTTGAGGTGCACCGGCTCAGCGTCTTCACACCGCGAAGTCTAGACATCGACGTGGTGCTCGACCTAATGATTCATGACTTGGACATTGTCCTGAATCTCATGGGCGAGATGCCGGTAGAAATCCGCGGGGCAGGGATCTCGATCCTTTCGCCGAAGGTGGACATCGCCAATGTGCGGCTTTCCTTCGCTGGCGGATGTGTAGCCAACCTTACGGCCAGCCGGGTCTCGACCGAACAGGTGCGGAAACTGCGGATGTTTCAGCCAGGCCAATATTTATCAATCGATTACCAGCGTCAGGAACTTGCAAAGGTAGTGATTTCACCAAACGAACTCGGGGAGGTTTTACCGAACGAACTCAAAAGTGGCTTCGTTTTTTCAAAAGAGCCGCTGGAACCCGCCGAACCCCTCCGCTCCGAACTCGAAGCCTTTGTGACGGCGATACGCAACCGCTCGCGCCCGAAAGTGGATGGTTTTCAAGCAACAAGAGCGCTCCGGCTGGCAGAGGCTATCCTTGCTACGATCGAGGAACACGCGCGCACGGTCTCGGAGACGATCGGGCGCGCCCGAAAGCATTAGTGGAACCGCGCGTTCTCCCACCCTCGACGACTGAACTCAACCTGCTGCTTGAATGGCCCGTCCAGCGGACCCGTTCGCAGTGGGCGGCGATTCTCGGCGCCTCGGTACTCATCCACATAGCGGTGTTCGGGTTCATTACAACGGTTCCGGGATTGCTCGGGGAAGGCCGGCCGCCCGAACCCAGGGTGATCGTTCATCACATTCCGCTGTATCTGCCGCGCGATGTCATGACGCAGAGAGAACCGAACCGCCAGAAACCAGCGAAGCAAATCGATCTGGCGGACCTGACTCCCTCTCGGGCCGCAATGCCCAGCCCGGGGTCGAGCCGGTCGGTCCGGCATTTCGAGGTGCCAAAGCAGCTTCCTCAGGTGGCGAAGAAGACTCAGCCTACGATTCTGGCTCAGGCGCCGACGATCGATCTAAGCAGGGGCGGCTCGCCGTCGTCAGGGTCCCCGAGTGGTCTTCCTGTGGCGGCGCCGCCGCCCCCGAACGCACCGCCGAACCCGTTCCAGGATATCGGTGACGAGGCACCTAAAAACCCGCATCCAACGCTGACGCCTCCCAAAACCACGGTGGATTCGGTGGTCGGTGGATTGACGCAAGACACGAACAGCCCCCAGCTTTCGATCAGCGATGATGCTCCGCAGCGTACGCGACCGGGTGTTCCAGGTGCCATGGACCAGGCGCCGGCGCAACATTCCGCGGTCGAACTGGAAAGCGACCCAAACGGTGTTGATTTCAAGAACTACTTGCGCGAAATCCTGACGATCGTACGAGGCAACTGGAGACGCGTGATTCCGGAAAGCGCCCGCATGGGATCGCTGCGGGGCCGTACGGTGGTCGAATTCATCATCAATCGCGATGGCAGCATTCCCAAGATGGTCACAGCGGATTCTTCAGGATCGGATCCGCTCGATCGCGCAGCAGTAGCGGGGCTGAGCATGTCGAATCCATTGCCGCCGCTCCCGGACGGGTACCGGGGTTTCCAGGTCCGGCTGGCATTCACGTTCGCCTATAACATGCCGACGAAATGAATTCACCCGAGGATCGCGAACCGGATCAAGAAAATCCTCCCGCACGCCCTCGAACCATGATCGGAGTGCGAACTGCCACGCTCCTGTATCTGCTCCTATGCATTGCGGCGTTTGCAACCATGAAGGGCAAAGCTCTGGCCCTGTCTTTGATCATCATTCTGGGCACGGCTGTGAAGTCTTATCTTCACTATTGGAAAATGGCAAAAAATGATTGACCCACCGAGCAATTTAAAAGGGCTTCGCTAGCGTGCGACCTTTGCCGGTCCCCTGCAAAGGCACCATACCGGTTCTTTTCATCGGCTTTGCCCATCTGGCCTTCTCACCAGGGGCAATTTTCAAAGACATCCACATTGATAAAAAGACTGGCAAGCAGAGCGGCCCCGCGACGGTGATGGGGGGGAAAGCCGAAGCGGCTCGCGAAAGAAGCATTCGAAGCCTGGCCGATTATGGAGCAGCAAAACGCGCTGATCCTCCTGATCGAGACGCCCGGACCGGATAAGGGCAAACCAGGACTTCGCTTCTATGAAGGCGCAACTCGAAAAGACGTGAGCTGGGGATGGTACCTTTTACGAACGCCCAACTCACGCAGGCGAAGGGAGCAGCGGAGACTGGGTCTTTGTAGTGAGCGGTACGAGCGACGGAAAGCCAACACTGATTGTCGCCGATACTGAGGGCATTCGCGGGCAGATCGATGGGGCAAGCGGTCCTCGGCTCAGCGGCGAGTTACTCACTTTTCAGATCGCTTCACAGACAAAAACGCTTCCAGTAAGAACCATTCTCGGCGAAGGCATGAACGGGATTTACGAAACCGGCGATACGCCCCAGCGGTACGTTCAGTTCCTGCGAGACGGAACGTCGGTTGTAGAGCGTTCGGACGGCCAATTTCAGAGCGGCACCTGGCGGACGGATGGCGAAAGAATGCTTTTTCAGGTCCTTTGCGCGTTTTCGCTCATCTTAATAGGATAAATTGCGCGACCTGTATGTATCTCATACTTACATTGCTAGAATTCGCAAACTAACATCTTGGGTGCGCCGAAGGCTTAACGAGGTTACTTTGCAGATGAGCGAGACTTCAGGTCTAAAAAAAGACTTAGTAGAGGATTCTTTTAGCATTCCGCTTGCCTGGACTGCTCTCCTTGAAGCGGTCTCCTTGGCTGTCATCGGAATCAGCACGACAGGAGACGTCTTGTTCTGGAATCCCGCCGCCGAGCGAATCTTCGGGTGGAGCGCCGACGAAGTGATCGGAAAACGCCTACCGACGATTCCTTCTGGAAGCGAGTATGGGTTCGAGATGCTTTTGGACTCTCAGATGCACGGTATTCCTCAACAATCTAGAGACGTGGTTCGTCGACGAAAAGACGGTACCCTTCTTTTCGCCAAACTTTGGACCGCGCCGTTGCTTGATGCCCACGGCAGAATTCAAGGAAAGCTATCAATTCTCTCCGACGAGAGCGAAATAAATCGTGCGGAGCAAGAACGGCACAACTGATTATGAATGAGCGGAGTGCACGCGAGCATGGCATAGCCATGGAACGTTTCAGAGAGCTGCTCGAAGCGGCGCCCGACGCCATTATCGAAGTTGATGCTGAGGGGAAAATAGTTCCTCTGAACGCCGCGGCTGAACCAATTTCCGGATATTCGCGAGAGGAACTTCTTGGGAAAACGGTGGATCAGCTTGTACCGCGAGAGCTCCGCGCCGCGCACGTAAAGCATAGATTGGCGTACTCGAAATGCCCGGTGAGACGGCCGATGGGTACGGGTTTGCACCTGCAGGGTCAGCGAAAGGACGGGACCCGATTTCCCGTGGAAATCAGCCTAAGTCCAGTACAGGGCACCCAAGGCTGTCACGTTTCCGCAGTAATTCGCGACGTGTCCGACCGTCAGAAATCAGAAAGAGAATTCCGGGACACGCAGAACCGATTAACGGCAGAGTTATCAGCGGCCAATAGCAAACTAGAACTGCGCAGCCAAGAGGCTGAGCAGGCGAATCGTTTGAAGAGCGAGTTTCTGGCAAGCATCAGCCACGAACTTAGAACCCCGTTACACACGATCATCGGATTTTCAGAACTGTTGGCCGAGCAATTAGAAGGCGGTTTAAATGATAAGCAGAAACGATTTGTGGATCATATCCAGCGAGACTCCTTACATCTGCTAAAACTCATAAACGATATTCTCGACCTGAGTAAGATCGAATCAGGAAAGCGCGACCTGCATTTAGAGGTTTTCAATGCTCTCGATTGCGTGCATGAAGTCCTCAATAGCATCACTCCCGCAGCGACGGCGAAACAAATTTCTCTGGAACTAAGACCCTGCGTTCCTCTCCTCGTACACGCGGATCGCCTTCGCGTGAAGCAGGTTCTGTGGAATCTGCTGAGTAACGCGGTCAAGTTCACACCGGAGGGCGGCAGGGTTTCCTTCGAGTGCACAGTACACGATCGTCTGGCGCAGTTCAGTGTAATTGACACCGGCGTGGGAATTCCTGAGCAGGAACACCAAAGGATATTCGACAAATTCCATCAAGTCGGCTCTACCACAAAGGGCGTTCGCGAAGGAACCGGCTTGGGATTAGCAATTACGAAACACCTGGTTGAACAGCATGGCGGTGAGATTCACCTCAAGAGCGAGGTGGGTCAGGGAAGCAACTTTTCTTTACCCTGCCGCTTGCTTAAAGTAATTGCTTGGCGATGCTCCTCAGTAAACGCGCACAACAGACTCGCCCTGGCTAAGATAACGGCAGGCACGTTTGCCGACTATTGCGAGCCGCCGGGGGCGGCTTGTGCGCTCTCTTGCAGACTCGCTCCCAGACCAACAACAACCTTCGCGTTCATCCGGCATTTTTGACAGTTGTTGCACTTCGATCGGGTATGAGCCGGAGGGACAGATGGCCTTACGGCATATGTGATCTTTCGAAGGACCCGAATCACATCCGCAAAACTTAGCGCAACGCCCTTGTGATCACTCCATTGAACGTTTAGGATGACATCGTCGATGGAAAGAATGCCTTCCACTCCGACGGTGGAATCCGTCACGATCAAACGACGCACATGGTTGTGTTGCATGCAAGCGAGCGCGTCATGAATATCAGCCTCGCCGGAGCAACTGAAAACCTTTCCTGTTGCGACCTCGCCGACACAAATCTCAGCCGGTCGCGATCTGTGATGATGCCTGCGGGATGGTTGTTTTGATCGATGACGGGGAGAGCTCCGCAATTGTGCTCCCACAGTAGCGCTGTTGCCTCGGCCAGATTGGTTGTCGAACGACAGGCGACCGGATTGGGCGCCATGATTTCACGCACTTTCATATACATTCTGCTTTGTCTTGGCACGTGGTCTTCCATCTTGCTGCGCGGTTGACTCAAGCGATTCTTTTAGGTGCAGCTCAGTATTGGTGTGGCGACAGTCGCTGGAGGTGCGGCTAAGCGCGCAGTTGTTGCGTGTTAGCACGCAGCGCGATTGCGTCGAGCCGGCCGAAGGTGCCAAACAGTCTTCTTCACCATTGCTGCCACCTGCGCGTTCATCCAACACGTCACAGGGAAGGGCGAGTGTCTTGTAACCTTTTTCGGCGAGTTTAGTGGCTGCGACTTGCAATTCCATCTGATTCCTGTGCGATAACGCCACGGAAGCACCTCCCTTGCCAAAAATCGTCGGTCAGCATGACACTCGGGTCGTGCTCTATAGGGCCACATTTATATCGTCGCTGGCTCTCTCGCGCCGTTTCGCACTGAAATCAATTCACATGCTTCCAGAGTTGTAGCCTCTCTGCGCGGTTTGCACAAAACAAGCCAGACGATCTTCCGGGCCAAATTTTGTCGGCCCAGTCTCTCAATCACATCCGTTCTGCATTTCTCACGCGGATTAACGATCACGGATCATCAATGCGCTGAGATGGCGACGGCACCAGGACGCTTGATAAGCGTTCCTACTGCGAATTGATAGTCTACAAGCGAGATGGCAATCAGCGCCAAGGCGGTTGATACGCTACGGGGAACTCAACTCTTTGCGCCATTGAACGAGGGTGAACTTACAGCGATCGCCGAGCGAGCCGCCTTCAAAAGCTATTCACCTGGAGAGGTGGTGTTTAATGAGGGTGATGCATGCAAAGGCCTCTTTGTCGTCGCGAGCGGGCGTGTCCGAATCTTTAAGACCTCACGCAATGGCCGCGAGCAAGTGTTGGCGATCGAAGGCCCGGGAAGGCCAGTGGCAGAGTTGCCGGTTTTTGACGGGGGGCCGTATCCGGCTTCTGCAGTTGCTGTCGAGGGCTCTGAACTTCTATTCCTTTCCCGCGCAGATATTCGTGCCGTCTGCTTAGAACATCCCGAAGTGTCACTCAAACTTTTGCAAGTGGTTGGGACTCGTCTTCGACATTTGGTTGGTATCATCGAAGAGCTTTCATTTACTTCCCTCCGCCAGCGGCTAATTTCATGGCTGCTGAAGCGCGCGAAGGAAGAGGGGAAACCTGGGCTCAAAGGCGCCGTAGTTTTCCAAACCGGAGTTACGCACCAGGAGATCGCCGCCCAAATCGGGACCGTGCGGGAACTTGTTTCCCGGAACATGGCCCGGTTGCAGGTCCAGTCGCTGGTCCAAACGAACGGGCAGGAAATCACAATCCCAGACTTGGCCGCACTCGAGGCCGAACTGACCGCGGATATTTAACGAAAGACCGGCCGCCCGGTGACTTAGGTCACTGAAAGCGCTTGGTAACGACACTACCCTCGAAGCAGAGAGGTAATGATGTCGTTTACTGCAACCGATACAGTCGGCCAAATCGTTCGCAATAGCCCCACCGCTGTCGGAGTATTTGAGACGCTCGGGATTGATTTCTGCTGCGGAGGCCATCGCTCATTAGCGGAGGCTTGCGAGAAAGCACACAAATCTGTGGAACAGGTCCTGGCGGATTTGGAGGCATCGCTGCAATTGCCGCCAATCCAGGAAGATTGCCATTGGCTCACCTGCTCGCTAACCGACCTCGAAAACCATATTGTCGCGCGGCATCATGACTATGCCCGCCGGCAATTGCCGATCCTGATTTCATTGGCGGGCCGAGTCGCAAACCGCCATGGCGCGACCAGGCCGGAGGTGATTGAACTCGGGACTTTGGTCGAGGCGATCGAACGCGAACTCTCGAGACACATGTTGAGGGAAGAAGCGGTGCTGTTCCCGGTGCTCCTGCAAATGGAGCGGGCGCAGGAAGGCGCGGGGCGAACGTACTTTCCGGCGCTCATCAACCCGATCCGCCACCTAATGGAAGAACACGACGATGCGGGCGAACTACTGCGCCGCATCCGTGCGATCACCGCCAACTATATGCTGCCGGCGAATGCCTGTATGACGTATCAGGCGCTTTACCGGGGGCTGAAAGAGTTCGAGGAGGACCTGCACCGCCACATTCACCTGGAAAACAACATCCTCTTCCCACGCGCGCTGGAGTTTGAAAAGAATCACCAGGAGCGCGTGGCGTGACCCCTGCCGCCGAATTGACTTCCGGGCTGCAACGAGTAGTGAAGGCTTACATCACGACCGGCCTGTTGTTCATGCTGCTGCCGGGCACTTTTCTGGGTGTCTGGAACCTGATCTCGATCAGCGACCAGCATTCCAAGAACGCTTTGTCGCCGGCTTGGATCCAGGCGCATGGACAGGCGCAGATTTTCGGTTGGATCGGCTCCTTCATCATCGGCATCGGGTTCTTCTCCTTTTCGAAAATGGGTGCGCTTCAACACCGGGTGATTCTTCGTGGCTGGGTTTCATGGGCATTGTGGACTGCCGGAGTGACGGCTCGCTGGGCGACAGGAGTATATGGTTGGCACTGGCGGATTCTACTGCCATTGAGTTGTGCTGCGGAGCTTGCGGGTTTTCTGTTGTTCTTCGTCACCGTTCGCCAACATAAACCGAAGCAAGTGAGATCGGATTTGCCAGTGTTGTCCAACGGTCCCCGGGGATGGATGGTGCTTGTAGTGGCATCGACCTTCGGGTTCTTGGCGGCGCTGCTATGGAACTTAGGCGTTTCGCTATGTGTGGCCGCGCAGAAAATCGGTCCCCAATACCCAAGGCGAGCTGACGAGCATTTGTTGGCTCTGGCGATCTGGGGTTTTCTAGTTTTGACGGTTTGGGGATTCAACGCACGATGGCTACCCATGTTTGCAGGCCTCAAGCAGGCAAACGAGCGTGGCCTGCTGTGGGCCTTGTGCCTGGTAGGCAGCGGTATTCTGGCGGCGCTGCTCGGAGCGCCTGTCATTACGGGCATCATCGTATTGAGCGCCGCGATCTTGGTGGCCTGGTCGCTTCGAATCTACAGCAAACCAGCACAGGTGAAGGCGTTCCCGTTGACCTTTGTTCGTGTGGCATACGCATGGCTCGTAGTTGGGGCAGCGCTGTCGATTTGGGCGGCGCTCGCTGACAGGAGCGGCGGGATTGCCGGTGCGGGACGGCACGCATTGACGGTCGGATTTATCGGTACGATGGTGTTCACCTTCGGCCCGCGTCTCCTGCCAAGTTTTTGCGGAGGACATGCGTTGTTCAGCACACGGCTTGCTACGGCTGCTCTGCTGTTGCTCAACACCGGCTGCGTGTTGCGAGTTGCGAGCGAAATTCCCGCTTACGAAGGTTATTTGGCACAGGCCTGGAGCGTGTTGCCGATTTCCGCCGTAGTGGAACTGACGGCCGTCAGCCTGTTCGCATTGAACTTAGTGACCAGCCTGGTAAGAAGGGCGGCTGGGGAAAGGGCTCTGACGAGGATTGCCGCATAGCCGGCAAGAGTTCAGGATATATGAATCAAAAAAAGCTTTGGATTGCGTTTGCGGTGGTTGTTATAGGCTCCTTTGCGGTTTTGGGTGGAGTTGGATACAAGATGATCAGCGGCGCGCCGCCGATCCCGAACCGGGTCGTGGCGACGGACGGAACGGTCCTGTTTACTGGCGAAACGATCCATGATGGACAGGGTGTGTGGCAGTCCATCGGAGGCCAGGAAATAGGTTCGATTTGGGGACATGGGGCGTATGTAGCCCCGGATTGGAGTGCCGACTGGCTGCATCGAGAGTCGGTGCTCCTGCTTTCCACTTGGGCCAAAGAGAAGGGCGTAGACAGCTTCGACGCGCTGTCATTAGACGATCAGGCCGTGCTGAAGGCGAGGCTGATTCGTGAGCAGCGTGCGAACACCTACAATACGGAAACTGGCACCGTCACGATCAGTTCGGCGCGCGCCGCAGCTTTTCACACTTTAGAACGTTATTACGCGGATGTATTCGGTAACGGACGCACCGAGTATGCGATTCCCCGAGGCGCCCTAACCGATCCCGCGAAGCAGCAGCAGATGGCCGCGTTCTTCTGGTGGACGGCGTGGGCCACTACAACGAACCGGCCTGGCAGCGATGTGACGTACACGAATAACTGGCCGCATGAACCATTAGTCGCAAATCAGCCAACCAGCGCAGCAGTAGTTTGGAGCATTATCAGCTTCGTGCTCCTGCTTGGAGGCGTCGGCGGAATGGTCTGGTATTTTGCTTCTCAGGATCGAGAGGGTGTCGAAGTAGAGATTCCCCGGCGCGATCCACTGTTAGGCTATCGACCGACGCCTTCACAACGCGCGACGATGAAATACTTCTTCGTAGTAGCGATCCTGTGGGTCGTCCAAGTAGCCCTTGGTGCCATCACGGCACACTATGGCGTGGAGGGCTCGTCGTTCTACGGAATACCGCTCGATAAGATTCTGCCGTACTCGGTCACGCGCACCTGGCATTTGCAGATCGGCATTTTTTGGATTGCCACTTCGTGGCTGGCAACGGGTTTGTTCGTGGCGCCCGCTGTGAGCGGATATGAGCCGAAGGGCCAGCGATTAGGCGTCAATCTGCTGTTCGGCGCGTTGATTCTGGTGGTCGGCGGCTCGCTTGCCGGCGAGTGGCTGGGCATCGAGCAGAAACTGGGAAATCTGTGGTTCTGGTTTGGCAGTCAAGGCTATGAGTATGTCGACCTGGGACGCTTCTGGCAGATTCTGCTCTTGATCGGACTGACGTTCTGGCTGTGGCTCATGTGGCGCGCATTGAAGCCGGCATTGATGGTGAAGAGTGAAAGCCGAAGCCTGCTGATGCTGTTCCTGATCGCGAGTATTGCAATTCCGCTTTTCTATGTGTCGGGGCTCATGTACGGTCAACGCAGTCACCTTGTGACCGCCGAGTACTGGCGCTGGTGGGTTGTTCACCTGTGGGTCGAAGGCTTCTTCGAGGTGTTCGCAACGGTGGTGATTGCGTTTCTGTTCACACGCCTAAAGCTGCTTTCGACGAAGACAGCTACGGGGGCCGTTCTGTTTTCAACGATCGTGTTTCTGTCCGGCGGCATCATCGGAACATTTCATCACCTTTACTTCTCTGGCGCGTCGTCCAGCGTAATTGCGCTGGGCGCGGTGTTCAGTGGACTTGAAGTAGTTCCCCTGGTATTGATCGGCTTTGAAGCTTGGGAGAACATCCGACTCGCTCGGCGGCGCTTCGAAGCCGAATGGGTCGCCGCCTATAAGTGGCCCATCTACTTCTTTGTGGCGGTGGCGTTCTGGAACTTCGTCGGTGCGGGAATCTTCGGTTTTCTCATCAACCCCCCGGTGGCGCTCTATTACATGCAAGGATTGAACACCACTCCAGTTCATGGTCATACCGCGCTCTTCGGGGTGTACGGAATGCTGGGATTGGGATTGATGTTGTTCTGCCTGCGCGGTCTGCGGCCGGGAACCATCTGGAAAGAAGGTATGCTGGCCTGGGCGTTCTGGTGCATCAACCTCGGGCTGACGTTCATGGTGCTGGTCAGCTTGTTGCCAATCGGGCTGATGCAAGGATGGGCCTCGGTTCAATACGGGACCTGGTACGCACGTTCGCCTGAATTTTTACAGACTGGCTTGATGAACGCCTTCCGCTGGATGCGAGTACCGGGCGACACATTGTTTGCCATAGGAGCGCTGATATTGGGTTGGTTCGTGTTCGGCTTGTGGACCGGAACGTCGGTGAAGGGACTTTCGCCTCTGACCCCGGAGCAAGAACCGGAATTGGTGGGAGCGCAGGATCGTTAAGGCGCGTAAACGTTGCGAGCGCAGGAAGAATTTTGCCTGCGCTCTATTTAATCGTTGGCGGCCGCGGGCGCGGGATGAATCCACAATCGACTTGAGGTACTGTTACAGAGTGTTTGGCCGCATTCATTGAACGTCTGAATGACATCCGAAAAATGAGACCCCAGATTGAACCTGACGCTCGGGACCGTGTCATTCACAGTCTGCTTCGCTGTGTGGGGTTTAATTAGCGCGTTTGCGTCTAGTTTCCGAGCAGAGTTTCACCTGACGGCAAAATCCACGGCGCTGCTGGTAGCTGTACCAGTTCTGCTCGGATCAGTCGCACGCATTCCGATGGGGATGCTGACGGACCGTCTCGGCGGTCGCCGGGTGTTTACTGTTCTGTTTGTGTTGTCCGCGATCGCCGCAGCACTGGTCCCGCAGGCACATAGCTTCCCAATCCTGGTTACATTCGCTTTCTTCGTAGGGCTCGCCGGGTCTTCGTTTGCAGTGGACGTGGGCTACGTCTCACGTTGGTTTGCAGCCGAGCAACAAGGAACTGCGCTCGGTGTTTACGGACTCGGGAATATGGGGCAGTCGTTTGTAGTATTCCTCGGACCCGTATTGGCGGTGCGTATAGGACGAGCGAATGTATTCTATGGAGTCGCCGGAATTGCGGTTGCATGGGCTCTGATTTTCGGCCTGATGGCCCGCGATGCCCCGGCCAAGAAAGCACCGACGTCGTTAACCGCCATGTTTAAGGTGCTCACGGGTGAACGCCTGGCCTGGGTACTATCTGCTTTTTACTTCCTAACCTTTGGTGGTTTCGTCGCCTTCTCGATTTGCCTGCCTTCTTTGCTACGCGACGAGTTTAGGTTAACAGCGGCGGACGCCGGGTTCCGAACGGCCGGTTTCGTTGTGCTTGCAACGCTGCTGCGCCCGGCAGGTGGAATTCTGGCAGACCGCATCGGTGGTGCGCGTGTGTTATTCGGTGTTTTCCTGGGCGTCATCCCGTTTGCCCTGCTGCTTTCCTGGCGGTCCCCGGTACCCTTTACGGTGGGTGCGTTGGGCTGCGCCGCGCTGCTCGGATTGGGCAACGGAGCGGTTTTCAAGCTGGTTCCACAATTCTTTCCCGGCAACACCGCGACCGTGACCGGCCTGGTGGGAGCTATGGGTGGGCTTGGAGGGTTCTTCCCGCCTCTGCTTCTGGGTCTGTTCGGGGATGCTTTCGGAGTGATCTGGCCAGGCTGGGTACTGCTTGCCGCCACAGCAGCACTGATGTGGATCCTCAATCAGATGCTTTTCATCCCGCGACAGCGTGCGATGGAGAGCGAGGCCACTCCGCAGTTTTCGCGTGCAGCGGAGCAGATTCGCGCTGGTGCTCTCGCGACGATGCTGACGGCATTGCTGATCGCCTCGATTGTGATTGGGTCACGCAATCTTCAGAATTTCGACGCAGCGCTGGTGATCTACACATTTGCGGTCATCTTCGCCACTTGGGGAATCGTGTATCACTACGCAGTCTGGCTGAACAAACCACCGACCAGACGTTTCTTCGAACGTTCCTGGAGCCTGCTCTGGTCGCAAGGTCTGATTCACAGTCTGACAGTCATTGCGCGCGCGGCCTTGACGCATATATTCGCGCAGAGTTTTATCCGACGGCGTTCGCGTGTCCGCTGGTGGATGCATCAATGCCTGTTCTGGGGCTGCCTGCTCGCAGTGGCAATAACGTTTCCGTTGGTCTTTGGTTGGATTTACTTCCGCAGCGCGCCGGACAACCAAATGATCTATGTTTCCTATCTGTTTGGTTTTCCGACCGGCAGTTTCGCCATTCGGACGCTCACTTCCTGGCTGCTGTCCACGGTCTCGATATCGCTGCCATTTTGGTTCTCCTGGGAATCAGCCTGGCGCTCTGGCGCAGGATGAGGGACGAAGGGGCGCTCACACTGTAAGACTTCAGCGCGGATTTTCTGCCGTTGATTATGTTGTTTGCGATCTCGGTGACGGGACTTGCGCTCACTGCGTCCGCCATGTGGTTCCGCGGCGGCTTCTACGGTTTCCTCAGCATCGTACACGCCATCACTGTAGTAGGAGCTTTGCTGTTCCTGCCGTTCGGCAAGTTTTTTCACATATTTCAACGGCCGGCTCAATTAGGAGTCAAGTTGTATCAGGACGCGGGCGGCAACGATCCGGGAGCGATGTGTGCGCGTTGCGGCCAGCGCTACGCATCGCGGATGCAGGTCGACGACCTGCAACGTGTGCTGCCGGCGCTGGGCTTCGATTATCGTATCAAGGGATCTGCCCAGCACTGGACTGCTTTATGTCCGGCTTGCAAGCGCGTATCGGTTGCGAACGCACAACTACGAATCAAAGAGGAAGTTTATGGCGACCGAGCCAAATCTCACTGATGAAATCTTTGATCGCTACGGGCCGAACCTAAACTTCACGCCGCCTGGAGGTGGGAAAAGAACAACCGCACGGGCCCGGAGAAATTGGTAAAGACGCATTGTTCGTTTTGTGGACAGCATTGTGGTATTCAACTAAAAGTTCGAGATAACAAACTGGTCGGATTCGAACCTTGGGAAGAGTTTCCGTACAACAAGGGAATGCTCTGCCCGAAGGGCGTGAAGCGCTATCTGCAAGGCGCACACCCAAACCGGCTTTTGCATCCGTTGATGCGCACCGCGAGCGGGTTCGAAGAAGTCTCCTACGACCACGCTCTCGCTTATACCGCCCGCCGAATCATGGAAGTGAAAGAGAAATACGGCCCTGATGCAGTGGCGATTTACGGTGGCGCCTCGATGGTGACCGAGAAGGCTTACGTGCTGGGAAAACTTGCGCGCGTGGCGATTGGGACCAAGAATATCGACTATAACGGCCGCTTGTTCATGGTCTCCGCAGGGACGTCGTACAAGCTTGCGTTCGGCATCGATCGCTCGCCGAATCCGTGGGCCGACATTCCCAAAACAAAGTGTCTGCTGGTGATTGGGGCGAACGTCGCGGAGTGCGCTCCATGGAACCAGCTATCTCTGGCAAATGCGTGAAAACGGCGGCAAACTGCTGGTGGCGGACCCCCGAATGACTCCCATCACGCGCAATGCCGACCTATACTTGCCCTTGCGGCCCGGGACTGATCTCGCTTTATTGCTAGGCATGTTGCATGTCCTTGCCCACGAAAACCTGATTGATCATGCATTCATTGCCCGCTACACTACCGGCTGGGAGGCGGTGCGCGACTCGCTCACTCATTGGGACCCGCGTATTGCAGCCGAAATCACGGGCGTCGCACCGGAGCGTATCGAGCAAGCCGCATTGATGTTTGGCCGCTCCCCAAAAGCGATGGCGATTCATGCTCGCGGGCTGGAACATCAGTCCAAAGGCGTCGAGAATTGCCTCGCGCTGATTAACCTGTGCTTGGCTACCGGGAATCTCGGTTCGGAAGGCCGGGGCTGCTTCATGATCACGGGCCAGGGTAATGGGCAAGGCGGACGGGAGCATGGCCAAAAATGCGATCAGCTTCCCGGTGCGCGGTCAATCAACGATCCGGAAGCGCGCAAGTATATCGCCGGCGTCTGGGGTATTCGCGAAGAGGAGTTACCCGGCGCTGGTCTGAGTGCGGTCGAGATTATGGAGGCGACCCATCGCGGCGAAATCAAAGCGCTGTTTTCGATGTGCTTCAACCCCCTGGTTTCACTCCCTGATGCCAACTACACTCGCGAGGCTCTAGCGAAACTCGAGTTCTTTGACGTAATTGATTTCTTCTTGTCCGAGACTGCGCGGTGTGCCGATGTGGTGCTTGCAGGCGGCATGCAGGAGGAAGACGAGGGCGTGGTATGCAGTTCCGAAGCCCGGGTGCAAAAGATCAACAAAGCTGTTGACCCACCGGGCGAAGCCAAATCGGACGCACTCATTATTTGCGATCTGGCCAGGCAATTTGGCAAGGGTCAGTACTTTTCGTTTCAATCCACGAAGGAAATTTTCGAGGAGCTGCGGGTTGCGTCTAAAGGCGGCGTAGCCGACTACTACGGCATCACCTGGGAGCGGATCGAGCAAGAATATGGTGTGTTCTGGCCGTGTCCCGAGTTGGACCGTCCTGGCACCCTGCGCTTATTCGAAGACGGACACTTCTGGACCGTAGACGGCAAGGCGCATTTCCTGACCACCGAATACCGTGAATCCGGTGACCCTGTCAGTTCTGACTTCCCTATCTTCCTGACGACAGGACGGGTCGTCAGCCAGTACCTGTCGGGAACACAAACTCGGCGCATCGGTCCGCTGGTGGAGCAATATCCGGAGCCGAAATGCGAGATTCACCCGCGTCTGGCAGAACAGTACAGTCTCATCGACGGTGATTGGGTCAGAATCACAACGAGGCGAAGTTCGATAGTCGTGCAAGCAATGGTTGTTCGCACGATCCGAACAGATACCGTCTTTGTGCCGTATCACTGGCCTGGACGACGCAGCGCTAATCTGCTAACGCATCGGACGATCGATCCGCGCAGCAAGATTCCCGAATACAAGGTCTCAGCCTGCCGCATCGAGAAGACTTCAGCACCTTCCCATCTCGTTGAGATCCGGAGGTGGGAAACCGGTGGCAAAGTGGCAGGCGAGAGAGCTTACGGTCAAAGGTAAAGATGTTCGGAAGGGAATTCTACATTGACCCATCGCGCTGCATCGGATGCCGCTCCTGTGTAGCGGCGTGCGCCGAGTGTGACAGCCATCGAGGAGTTTCGATGATTTCCGTCGACTATATCGATCGTCCGAACTCCATTGCGACTGTCCCGACGGTATGCATGCATTGCGACGAACCGACCTGCGCCATGGTATGCCCTGCAGATGCCATTAAGAAAGGCGAAGACGGAATAGTTCGAAGCGCGCTGAAACCGCGCTGCATCGGGTGCTCCAACTGCGTTCTGGCGTGTCCGTTCGGTGTTCCCAAAGTGCATCTCGATATGGAATTGATGATGAAGCGCGACATGTGCTACGACCGCACTTCTGTGGGTTTAAAACCGATGTGCGCGACCGTGTGTCCCAGTCAGGCTCTTTCCTTCTCGGCGCCCGAGGATATCGCACAAAACCGGCGTGGCCACTCCGTGAGCGACTTCCGCATGGGCAACGAACATGTCCGAACTCTTGTCTCGATGATTGCGCCTGCTGAAGTGCAGGCTATAGCGGTCGACGTAATGGATTACATGTGGGAGGCGGGCAATGCCGACTAAGACGAAAGCAGACCGGCCGCTCTGGACGGAAGACTTCAGCGTGCATGCGGCTGAAGATAAATTTATTCTCCGGCGGCAATTCAGTAAGTTTCTGGTGTTGACCAGTTTCGGCATGCTCGCCGGGAACATTTGGATTTGGATGAAATCGTTGTTCGCCAAACCGGCGGGCAGCTTTCCGGAAGTTGCCATTGCGAAGCCTTCGAAGATCGGCGTTGGCGACGTAAAACTATTCAACTATCCCACCGCTAATGATCCCTGTATTCTGGTTCGCATACCATCCGGTACGCTGGCCGCTTACAGTCAGAAGTGTACTCATCTATCTTGCGCGATCTATTACTCGCGTGAACAGAACCGTTTCGAGTGTCCGTGCCATGAAGGCTTTTTCTCGGTTGAAAATGGGAGCGTTCTGCAGGGGCCCCCGCCGCGTCCCCTTCCAAAGGTAGTAGTCGAGGAGCGTGGCGGTCGGTTGTATGCCATCCGGGTCATCGAGAATCGCGAGAGGTCATGAAACCTATTTTGAGCGAGGTTCGGCAGCGTCGGCGTACAGTGGTCGATGCTGCGCTGGCATTTCTGATCATTTTGCTGATTGTGCAGATGTGGCTGCTGACGGCCACATTGGAGGCCTACCTGGCGGGCAATACGGGTGCCGCGGTGCCGGGAGTCATCCTGGCGCTACCGCTGTTCCTGGCCTGCTTAGCCCTGTACCGATTCGTCGACCGCCTTTACCGAATCCGCTAGGTTAGAACCTAGTACCCTAGGAGGCGCTCCACCGCCTTTCGCAAGCTATTAACGGATGGCAACACGGCTTCTTCCAGATTGGGAGCCGATGGAACAAAACAATCGGAAGCGGCCACCCGCAGTACCGGGGCGTCTAAAGAATCGATGCAATTCTCCGCAATTCGCGCTCCAATTTCCGCGCCGAAGCCCATGGTCAAGGAATCCTCATGCGCAATCACCACGCGATTGGTTTTTCGTACCGTCGAATAAATAATATCTTCATCGAGTGGCACAATCGAGCGTAGGTCCACAATCTCCAACGAAATGCCTTCGGATTCCATTTGGCGCGCCAGTTCGAGCGCCAGATAGACGCTGTGCCCCCAAGTGACAATACTCAGGTCTTTACCTTGCCGACGCACGCGCCCTTTTCCGAATGGCACCACATAACTCTCATCAGGTTCGAGCGCCTTCGCCTGCATCTTGCGATAGAGTGCCTTGTGCTCCAGAAACACTACAGGATCTTGCGATCGGGCCGCCGCCTTAATCAGGCCTTTCGCGTCATCGGCCGAACTCGGAAAGACGACTCTCCAACCCGGAATGTGTGCAAAGAAGCTTTCCACACAGGCGGAATGCCACGGGCCCCCTTTGATATAGCCACCCACCGCGACGCGCAGGACCATCGGGCAACTCCACGCGCTCTTGCTGCGCCAACGCACGGTCGGGATCTCGTCGCGCAACTGCATGGCTGCGGGCCACAGGTAATCGCCAAACTGCATCTCAACGATCGGCTTATAACCGGCAATCGCCATTCCCCCTGCCACCCCGGCAATGCTTGCCTCCGCTAGAGGGGCATTGCTAATCCGCTCGGGAAACGCATCGCCGAGTCCTCGCGTGACGCCAAACACACCGCCCTTTGGGTCATCGATATCCTCGCCCCACATCATGATCTTGGGATCGCGCAGCATCTCTTCTCGAAGCCCATGATTGATAGCGTCTATTAATGTTATGGGTTCTTTGGATACGGGCACGGGTTCGACGATTATCGTCGAATCTGCCGATGGGCTGAAGACGTGTGACAGTATGTCTGCAGTGCAGGGCTCCGGTTGCTGATCTGCCCAATCTGCCGCCGCGTCCACCTCGGCTTTCGTCGTTTGGCGCAAGTCAATTACCTTTGCATTCGTCAAAGATCCTTGGGCCACCAACTCCCGCTCGAGGCGCAGCAAAGGGTCCAGCCTAGCAGCTTCTGCTAACTCGTCGTGGCTGCGATATTTGCGATGGTCGTCGCTCGACGAATGCGGTTCCAACCGGACTACGTTGGCTTCAATCAGGACAGGGCCTTCGCCGCGCCTGATCTTTTCGATTGCCTTCGTTGCGTGCTCGTAAACCGCTTTGGCGGACTTGCCATCAATCTCGACAGCATCGACCCCGAAGCCTTCGGCAATACGACGCACGGACGACCCGGTTTGCATGCTCTGTCGTGTGCTGATCGCGAGCCCGTTGTTCTGAACAACGAACAAGACCGGTAATGCCTCACGAGAAGCCCAATTGAGCGCTTCGAAGAACTCGCCTTCGCTGGTTGCACCTTCCCCCGATTCCACGTAGACAATGGCATCGCTGCCGTCCTTCTTCATCGCCTTGGCGGCTCCAACGGCTGCGAGGTACTGCGATGCGGTACAAGCCGTCATCGAAACGTAGTTGAGAGCCTTCGATGAAAAATGCTCAGGCATATTGCGCCCTCCGGAGTTCGGATCTCCTTCCCGCCCGAGCATTGCGAGGAAAATGTCCCGAAGTGGCATGCCCGCACCGATTGCGGTACCCTTTGACCGGTAGTAGGTGAAGAACCAGTCATGGCCGGGTTGCAGCAGCGAAGCGAACCCCGCTTGCGTGATGATATGTCCGCGGCTCGAAGCAAGGAATGAACATTTTCCCTGCTTGGCGAGGATCTTCATCCGCTCTTCCACATAGAAGACGGTGAGTGCCTTTCGATGCAATTCGAGTGCAAACTGTTCGTAGCTGGGAGCCAACAAAGAGACGGGATTGATTTGAGCCAGACTCATAAGCTTTCTGAATCCAGTCTGCCCGAAGGGCACTAACATTTCAGTGACCTAAGTCACCGCCGCTGTTGATCGCGAAAATTCGGTCTTCAGCCATATTGGGCAATTGCCGACTTGCCCGTAAGGTCAAAAATCAAAAACGCGACACGTTTGTACTCATGTAACGTGCTGTAACGTAGGCCCCCGAGACATTGCTTAAGTTCAACGAAGTCATTGATTCCACTGGCTGATACGATTTACGAGATGGACAGTCCAAAACTACGATTTTCATGTTTTAGTGCTTTGGCCACTCTCGAACGCGCCATTTTGTTTGTTGTTCGATCGCGAGCAGACGGTTATATTTTGCAAGCCGCTCCGACTGGGTGATAGAGCCATTCTTGAATTGGTCCCCGAGCCAACCGACGGCTAAATCTGCTGCCCACGCGTCTTCGGTTTCGCCGCTCCGCACGCTGATGGTGACCGACCATCCGGCTGACCGCGCCAGTCTGAGCGCCGCGGCGGCTTCTGTGAGTGTGCCAACCTGATTCACTTTCAACAGCAGAGCGTTGCAGCAGCTAGTTTTGATCGCCCACCTAATCCGCTCCTGATTAGTACAGAGGAGGTCATCGCCAAGAATAAGCGCTTTGTCGCCGATTGCTCTTTTCAGGCTGGGCCAATTCTCCCAATCGTTCTCATCCAAACCGTCCTCAACGCTGAGTATCGGAAATCTATCTACCCAGTCATGGATTTTTGCGATCATCTCGGCAGACGTGAGCGATTGCCCGTCGATTTGGTAATAGCCGTTCGCGTAGAAATGGGACGACGCAACGTCGATCGCCAGAGCGACGTCGCTGCCGGGCTGATAGCCTGCAGCCTCGATCGCCTCCATAGCCAGAGCCAACATTTCTTCGGCTGTTTGGCATGGGGGCGCCAGGCCACCCTCGTCGGCTCTTAGCAGGCGCATACCGTAACGTTTCAGTATTAAGCGCGCTGCCGCTTGGTAGACATCGTAGGCAATCGAAAGGATTCCGTCGATAGTGGACGCAGATGGGACGATCAATACATCTTGAATCGCCACCTGTTGTCCAGCATGCTTGCCACCGCTGAAAAGATTTATGGCTAGTCTCGGCAAGGCACCCGGCGTCGCTCCCACCAAGTTTGCGAAGTGATGGTAAAGCGGAGCACCGGTTGTTTTGGCATGAGCTCTCGCGAACGCTATCGAGACGGCCAGAATCGAATTGGCTCCCAAGTTCGATTTGTTCGGTGTCCCATCTAGACGGATCATCGCGTTGTCAATGTCGGCTTGGGTTTTGAAAAGTTGGCCGCGAAGCGCGTCCCTGAGAGGGCCTTCAATCTTTGCGACAGCCTGTCGGCAGCCGAGGCCGCCATACCTTGAAACGTCTCCGTCCCGCAATTCCAAAGCTTCCGCGGCGCCCGTTGAGGCGCCTGCTGGCACAGAGGCGCACGCTTCGCAACCGTCTGTCAGCCGGCAACACGCAAGCACGGTCGGTCGGCCTCGGCTGTCGAGGATCTCCCGGGCAGTCAGGTCCTCAATTCTCGGCATGGTGCAATTTACGCTCGAACTCGTCGATTAGTCGGCAAATCGACTGAGGCATGTCGCGGATGAGATGCAACACAGCCTCTTGCTGGTGCTGTCGCTCGACGGCGTCAAAATACTCGAGGGGCGAACGTCCTGCCACTCGAGCAAGCAGGCATGCAAGCGTATGTCGGATTGCCCGCGATTCGAAGTTTGGTGATTGTGTTACCTCACCTGCGGCATGCACGTACGTGCGCCAAAATTCGTCTGCAGCGTTGCAGAAAGCTGCGCGTATCGGACGAAGGTGGTGCGCTTTGCTCAGCAGATGAGTCAGTGCAAACCCAATGTCGAACGTAGGATCTCCGAAGTGCACCACCTCATGATCCAGCAAGATGAGGTTATCCATGTATACAAGTATGTTTTTGGGGCTGTAATCCCCATGAACAAGTGACCAACGCTGAGAGATAGTTTCCTGTTTCAGACGACACAGAAATTCAGCCGCGCTCGGGACTTGTTGGGCGCTGTACAAGTAATAAGGCTCAAGCCGCAGAGACTCGAAAAAGGAAAGGTCTCCGAAGGTGGGGATCAGCTCTTCACCTTTCTGGAACGTGCCTCTATGAATATTTGCAAGAATAATCGCGTACTGCTCTAAATGGTTCTGTTGCAATCTTCCTGAGAGCAGCATCTGCTTCCAGTTTTCATGCGGTTGCGGGACTGCCTGCATAGCAAGGAGATCGTGCTGTGGGTCTTCAAAGACAAACGGCGTGATGGACCCACGCGGTGCCCAGCGGCGGAGGCAACGGAGCGCCTCGGCCTCACGATGAATCCGTTTAGGATCGCTATGCCAATCACTCGCTACTCGCAGCTTTGGAAGTGCTTGTTTCAGAACCCATGCATCGCCGTTTTGCCACCGAACTAGCACCGTCCGATTCGAAACGCCGCCTCTTAATACACAAAAGACCGCAGACTCGAGCCTTCGGTCGCGAAGATACGCCGACAACTCGACGAAATTTTCAATATTCAACGCGAAATTAGCTCCGCCTCAGGAAGAATGATTCGATTAGCCAGGCCTTGGTGGTTTCTTTCGCTATGATAATGCGCCATGAAATTCTTGATGGCCATCTTGAGCGATGCCTCTCCAAACAGAATCATTCGATCCAGACACGATTCCTTGATGCTTCTCACAAATCGCTCCGCGTGTGCGTTCAAATTCGAACTGCGCGGAACGACCGACTTCACGCCAACGCCTTGGAGCATCGTCAAAAACTCTGCTGTGTACAGCGGGTCTCGATCATGAATGAGATACCGCTTACCTTCGAGAATGCCGTCGAAGAGATCCGTCACATTCCTGGCCAGCTGGGTCATCCACAGTCCATTGGCAACAGAGGCGATGCCGGCAATCTCGACCCTTCGCGTGGATAACTCGATAAAGAACAGCACCATGAAGCGCTGCAGCCCTTCGCGTGTCCACACTTCCACCGTAAAGAATCGGCCGCCACCAGAACCTCCCAATGCTGAGCCAGGAACTCTTTCCATGTTGTTTTCCTTTTCCGTTCGGGCGCGGGTTCGATCCCGTGCCGTTTTAATATCTCGGCAATCGTGGTGCGTCCCAGTTTGTGTCCGAGGTTCGAGAGTGCGCCCTCGATACGCCCATAACCCCAATCCCGGTTTTCTCCTGCCATACGCACTACCAACGCTTCGATCTCAGCTCCTGTTCGTGGTCGTCCGGGCGACCGCCGGCTACTGCCATCATATTTTTGAGCGATCAGTTTTCGATGCCAGGTCAACAGAGTCTCCCGGAGTGTTCCATGCACGCGTTGGTTGGCGACTTCCGATACCCAACGGCGTAACTCCGCGTTGAGATCGACCAAGTTGGACGGCTCGCGGCCCTGCAAACCGCACAGAAAGTTTCGGCGCACATACTTCACCCCCGATTCCACTTTGCCTTTCGTCTGCGCCCGGTAAGGGCGGCACAGCCGCGGCGTGAATCCCCAATAGCGGGCGAAGTCCAGAAACACAGCGTTCCACACGATCTCGCCGCGTTCGTCCGTGCCGGTCCAAACAGTTTTCATTCGGTCATAGAGAATCTCTTCCGGCACGCTGCCCCACTGTTGAAAAGCCGCTTCGTGCATGCGCAACAGCGTCCCCAGTTTCTGATCCGTGGCGGCTTCCGCCATCATCATGCGACTGTAGCCCAGCGTCATCGTGAAGCCCCACAGCATGCGCTCTTCTCCCGATTCCAAGAGCGACCCGAGATGTCCGCAATCCACCTGCGCCTGTTTGCCTGGTGGCGTCACGTGACGAGGGGAGTCATTTCCCCCAGCAGTCGGTGTCCCAAGGCTTTGGCCTTGGCGGCCAATCGCCGTCGCTGATCATCGTTGAATCGCAGCCGCCTGTCGCCAATTGCTCCCGCAGAAGACGGTTCTCCTCACGCAGATAATCGATAACCTGGTATTGGCGATGATTCATCCAGCCCGCTAGGGCGATGAGGACGAAGCGGAACGGATCGAGCACCTTCGACATGTCGTTCCGTCATTATCGCCAGCGGTGCATGGTTCTCACCTGGGAGAAATCCGTCAGGGGCCTGATGACTAGGCGGATGGCGCCAGAGAGGGCGTGACTCGGATGCAGGCGATTGCACGGAACTGCAGGAACCAGTCGCTCCGATGAAAAGGGAGAAGCACAAGCGGCCAAAACTGCGAGGCGAGAGTACCAAGACGGAGCACTGGGGCGGACAGTGCTCGACCCTACCGTGATCCGACAAAACAATTCTACTTTAAATTGTTTCTTTTTAACACAGTAATACTAGCTTGAAAGGATCGAATAGGTTTGATTGGGCTCCGTTGGGAACTCGAGAATCTCACCGTGTTGGGTGATCTCCACCGTCGCGCTATTCGCTTGGCGCTTGACCGCGATTCGGCGGCCCTTCCACGGATTGAGGAACTGAACTTTGTTGCCCTTTTCGCTGAGCAAGTGGATTGACGAGACGGTTTGGCCGTTCCAGGAAGCGCTCACTAGGAAGGCGCCGGCAGCACGGAACTGATGAAAGTGGGCCGGGCCCAGGTTGGTGGAATTGGGGAAGAAATGGAGGACTCCCGTATAGCTTTGGAGGAAGCACTCGTTGAGGACGACCGGGAGCGAAAGATTCTCGGTCCAAACCCCCATCCGCATCATAAAATCGAAATCGGTTGAGTCTCGATAGCGACCGCCCACTTGACGCACGCGGTCATTGATGATGCCGTTGGGGAGCATGCAGTAGCGCACTTCGCGCTTGAACCACTCCAAGTCCAGCATACCGAGTCTCGCGAGGATGAGCGGCTGATACACGATGTCGTTACCGCCCTCCAGACGCATGGTTTGCGCGCTGCGCTGTGCCAGTTCTAAGGTATTGCGGTCGGACCCGAGTCCTACGCGCTCGCCGGGAAAGACAGGCGCGAGGGTAACTGGAATGTTGTAGATCCAGCCGGCAGGTGCGTTCAGGACGTCTACCCAGATTGTTCCCTGCGGAGTTTCTGCAGTTGGATACGTGGTGAGGTTAGTGCGCACGTGCGCCCACTTGTCTCGTTCGGCTGCATCGACGTCTAGCACTGTTGATGCTTCCTCAACGGCGGCGAGCAGGAAGTCGATCAACGCGAGATCCATGATGCAGTCCTGGTTCAGCCGATAGTCGACGGTGCAGCCCCAATTCTCAGGAGAGACCGTGGGCCGCACGTGGTACTTGCCGGTGTCGTCCTTTTCGACATACGCGGTGACGAACTCGGCGGCCGCCTTGAGCATGGGATAAACGCGCTCGAGAATGCTTTTGTCGCGCGTGTATAGGTAGTGCCACCAGAGGCTTTGCACGACCCAGGGAGTTTCGCAGATCTCATAGCCCCAGGGCGGAACCGGATAAGCAACGACCTGGCTTGGCACCGGATAGGCCGAGTGCGGGAAATAGGCGCCCGGCAGACCGAATTTTTCGCGCGCATACTTCGTCGATATCGGCATAAGGTTTTCGACCAGGTCGATGTAGGGCAAGTGCAGATCGACGTGATTACTCGAGAACACGGACCAAAACACCTGCTGCGTGTTGTAGTTCATGTGGTAATCGCCATGCCAGGCGGTGCCGATTTTGCCACTCGTCCAGTTGCCGAAGAGCCCAGGCGCGACTTTGCCCGGGCGAAGACAACAAGCAAGCCAATACTGATTGTGGTACCACCAGCGTTCCAGTTCCTGATCGGCGAGGCGCACCGCTGATTTCGACCAGTAGTCGGTCCAGTAAGTCTCGGACGAACGGAGAAGAGAGTCTGGCGGGGACACTGACAAACGCTGCGCTTCCGAATGGGCAAAAGCTACGTTGTCTTTGTGATCACGCGTGGTGATGAGTGTGAGATCGAGGCGCAACAACTGAGGGCCGGATCCGAGCAGTTCGGCGTTATGCGATGAAGTGGCCGCAGTTTTCCAGTCCCCTTGCAGTAGGGCATGCAACGCGAAGCTGCGATCCTGTTCGGAGAGGTTTTGATGCGAGTTCGAAGCGGTGGGTGCAGTGGCAGGAAAGGCCTGAAATCCGGAGAAGGTTGCGGTGCCGTCGGTCGATTCGGTGGTCACCCGTGGCTCGGGCAGTCGCGCTTCGTCATCGATATTCGGATCGTATGCAACCGAATGAAAGTCGCAGGCAACATCGCTCCATACGCAGACGTGGCCGGCGGCGGAGTTGACAAATGCGCGTATCCGTACCGGTTTGCTGTCGGCGAGGAGGTTCAGTTGAAACAGTCCATTCGAGGGATCGAGGGTTTGTTTCACAATGCGGAAGTGGGTTGCATCCCAGTGGATCCACACGATGCCACAAGGCCAGGGCCGAGGCCAGCTTTTGCGATAGGATTCGCCGACGAGCTCAGCGTAGTCTCGCAGCACCGGAATCTTATTCTCCATCGAGGTCATCTCGGGATGGCCTTGGCGCTTAGCTTCTTCGCTGGCCTGTTCCCAGAGCTTGCGGACCTCTGCGAAAGGAAGCACTCTTGAGTCGTGCTCCTCGCTGACGCGGATGTCCCAGGAATCGGATTTGCCCAGATGTAAGCCCAAAGCATCGGGCCTTACCGTGATGCAGACGCCGATGTCGCCATTGCCAAGCAGCATGCCCTCGAAGAAGTCGGGCGTGGGAACGTCGCGGGCGATGATGTGCTTGCGCGCGATAGAGAAGCCATCCAGGGTGTGAGCGCTCATGCTGTGAGCAGATTGACCAGCAGATTCAGACTGGGCTGCAACGGTGGTTGCTACGGCAGCGGCGAGAAAATCCCGACGGCTGGGAGAGGTTGATGGACTCATCAATCAGACTTTATCGACCTCTGCGGAAGACCGGTGTCGCGACAGTTCGTCCTGCTCATATTTCAGCGGTCTGGTGCGGGCGCATGATCGCCGGCGCATTCTCCAGTTTGGCGTCAGGAAAACGTAGAGTACCTGGAACCTGATTGTCGGTACGGTGAAAGAGTCCACCGACACCATACTCTTCACATGGTTTTCCAAAAAACGTTCACCAAGTCTGTGAAGGAGGCTTGCGCTGTCGCAGCATGTATTTGGCTACCGTCAGTCCGGTGATCTCGATTCTGAGTTTGAGCAATTCGCCGTGTATTCGTGGAGTACTCCACATCGGATTGTTCTGGCTCATCCTGCGGATCAAATCACGAACCTCCTGCGGCAGGGCGGCCCGCACGGGCTTCCCGCACCGAACTTTCCAAGTCCAATAGAGACGAAGCCCTTGCGATGCCAGCGATGACTGTCTCTGGCTTCACGATCAGCAGGACGGAGTTCCAGTCCGCCCAGAAACTGCGTAACCAGACCCCAAAGAATCCGATCGGCAGGCATCAGCTGCAACCGCTTCGGCGCCGAGCGACGCAGCACACCGATTTGGTGCCGCAAGGCAAGATTTTCCAACCGAAGTTCGACCGAGGTCTTAAACAAGGAGGGCAGCACGCCCAGCAACGTAAGCATCTGTTGACGGGCCGACCACAGGAGCCGGTAACATTTGATCAACCTCAATCATTACAGATCTTTCGGAATATTTTGGAGGGACAGGCCGCCGGATGTGCCTCGTGGCCACCAACGCTCCGGCCCAGAGGCAGCCTATCCGGGCTGTGAATTCGCCGGGCGCAGGTCGGCATCCACCTCGCGTCCGATGCGCGCAACGATGTCCGGTACGGCTTCCACATCCGTTTGAGTGGTATGAAAGTTGACAATGCAGGCGCGAAGTACGTAGTGGCCGCCGACTACGGCGTTCGAGATGAATGTTTCACCTCCGCGCTGCAGCCGATCGACTAGCTCACGGTTGAGCGCGTCGAGATGAAGTTCAACCTCTGATGCTCGCAGTTTCGCTCGAAGATTGCCCGGCACGTAACGGAAGGTTGTTATGCTCAATTCCTGGGTCATGAGCTGCAGTTCGGCGTGGCGGCTGACCGCCTGCGCCATTGCCTGAGACAGGCGTATATCCTCCGCGATCATGTTGCGATACCCCACGGCTCCGACGTGCTTTAGGGCAAGCCAGACTTTCAGCGCACGGAAGCCTCGCGAGTTCTGGAGACCATAATCGACATAGTTCGTCACCTGCTCCTCAAAATGGTAGTAGGGAGGGTGATACGCGAACGCCGCGCGCAGCATTTCCGGATCGCGTACCAGCGCGCATCCGGCCTCGAGCGGCGCGTAGAGCCATTTGTGCGGATCAACCGCGACCGAATCGGCCAGGGCCAGACCAAGTAGATCATCGTGCGCCTGGGGAACGGCAGCCGCAAAGCCACCATAGGCTCCATCAATGTGGAACCACAGGCCGTACTCCTTGCAGAGCGCGCTGATTTCCGGCAGGGGATCGACCGCACCTGTGCTGACCGATCCCGCGGTTCCCACGACCAGAAATGGTACATCTCCCGCGGCGGTATCCGCTTTGATTTGACGGCGTAACGCAGAGACGTCGATCCGTAATTTGGAATCGGTGGCGATCCACCGGATCGATGCGGTGCCGAGGCCGCCAAGGTCTGTGGCCTTTTGAATCCACGTGTGCGTTTCGCCCGAACAGTACACGCGAAGCCTGCGTCCCGAATCGTCAGAAACGCCGTTCCTGCGTACATCCCAGGCCGCCTTGGCAGTGCGCGCGGCTAGGAAGCAGACGAAGTTCGCCATATTGCCGCCGCTGAGGAGCAGCCCGCCGCAATTGACGGGGTAGCCAATGAGCTCCGCGATCCATCTGACAGTCTGAGACTCGATCTCAGTGGCGGCTGGGGAGAGTGTCCATGCGCCAACATTCGGGTTCACCGCTGCGGCGAGAAAGTCTCCGAGAATCCCGATCGGCGCCGGCGGCGCGGTGATGTATCCGAAGAAACGCGGATGTCCGTTGAATAGCGAGTGAGCGAAAAGTAGCCGTGCCGTCCCTTCTAGCAGCGGCCCGGGGTCCATCCCCATTTCCGGGAGCGACCCCGTGAGGTCGAGTGCGTCGCGCACGACCGAGGGGGATTCATCACGGGTCACAGGACCAAACGGCCAACGATTCCAGGAACCCCGCGAGCTGGTCCACGAGTCGATGTCCCAGCTTGCGGAATGTTGCGGCGTCCATCGCGAGCGGCGCATGCCGGCCGGAATCGCGATCCACGAATGACTCCCTTGCTGCCGATTCTTTCGTCACGTATTTATCCCTTCTAGGAGATCCGTCTCAGGCACTCGCCCGCCGGTCACGGTGCTGAATGCCCGATAGAACGATTGCCGTCCCCACAACGCTTCGTGATCGTCCGGCGACAAGTCCTTCAGCCGCTCGTACGCGGTCACCTGTGATTCGTGGCAGCAGATCGCACGCCACACTGTCGACCAGAAGCTGCGCGTATCAATCACTGTGGTAATCGCCCAGTCTGGCCATGGCACCGCCTGCCGTTCAATGCCGTCGACCGTCGAGACCAGTTTCCGGAAAGCTGACTGGTAAGCTCTCCAGGTCGATTCCGGCCAGGCCATATAGTAAAGCTTCGACACCGCATGCGGCTGCACGGCCTCGATTCCATCGCGTGGAAACGCAGGGTCGGCTGCGGCGACGATTGCCGCCGTGGTGAATTGGGAGATCGCAATATGATCGGGATGCCCGTATGCACCGTCGGGTCCGAACGTCACGACTACGTCGGGCTGGACCCGCCTTATGTGTCCCACAATGGTGGCGACAGCCTCGCGGGGGTTCGCACGGTCGAGTTGCTGATCGTGGTAGTCGAGGATTGAGACTTCGCGCACACCCAAGGCTGAGGCGGCGGCGCGCAACTCCCCCTCACGAATGTTCGCCAACGCCAATGGGCCGGGATGCTGATGATCGTCCAGACGATAGCCTCGGAAGCGGCCACTATCGCCACGAGTGGCGGTTAGCAGAAAGACGTCAATGCCTTCGGATGCGTATTTTGCAAGCGTGCCCCCCACCCCCAGGGATTCGTCATCGGGGTGCGCGAGTACGGCCATTAATCTCGGTGTCCGCATGATTTCTGTGTTCCGTTTGGGCGAATTGGCTGCCGCATCAATTCGCGTCGGAGTCTCGAACAAACACTAATTAGTGATCAGGTATCCGCCCGGATGCGAAATCACCGGCCCAAAGCTGCGCGGATACGTGCCAAGTGGTGCCAACTGTGCCGTAATGCGTGGTCCTCAATGACGAACTGCGCGGTGACAGGCGCGCCGAAGCTCAGCGAAAAGGGAGCTGCGCGATCTAATTTTTCATCCGTGAACGCGCGTACTGCATTGGCCGCCTCACCACTGCGCCGACGCAAGAGTTCGAGCGTGGTGGCCTTCGTTTCCTCAGCATGCTCGTGGGCATGCTTGGCATTCAACTCGGCGACCACATTCCACGTAACGTCCGTAACGGCCTTCCCGCTTGCGATTGCTCGCGCGACATCAATCTCGATCGGGTGCATGCTGGCAACATGGTGCACGATTACACCAACCGAACGACGGTCTGTTGCCGACACCGGTGCGCGCCATTCCTCTTCCGAGAGTCCTTCAGCAAAGGCAGCCAAGACGGCAGCGCCTTCCTCAATGCGATCAGCCAATAATTTAGCGCGACGACTCACGGAATCTCTGATTTTGGAGGTGGCGATGGTCTGTGATGACATATTTCATTTCCTTTTCTGCTTGAATTACGGTCGAGCGGCGGTTCACTTCTTCGACTGTGTCGACGGAGCCAGTATGCCTGCAAGATGTGTGGGGTTACTTATCTGAGAGTCCGCCTTTCTTGCTCGCCTAATGGTTGTAGCGTTTCGCTTATCCCAGCGTCCGGGGCGATTTGCCGGGACGCGTGACTTCCATCATTCATCACGTCGTACGAGTTCCGCTCAATTTCCTCTTTCTGGTAGATGGCTTACAATTTTTGGGACAATCAGTCCGCAAATTGCCATCCCTTTCAACACCTAGAATTCTGATAAACCGCTGTTCTGCGAGATGGCCTGAAAAGTTTGCTTTAGGATTTCCGCAAAAGGGGAAGAATTCTGTATCTCTACACCTCACCAGCCATGCGGCCCAACTCCGCTAAGGCGGCATGGGAGGGGGGACTCATCGTTAAGCGATCAGACACAGCAGAGTCTCCCCTCTGGGAGAGGTAATAGAGAACCGGCACTGCCATCCGCGACAGAACGGTAGACGCCACTTCTCCTGCCATCAGCGACAGGGCCAAGCCCTGAAAAATCGGATCGAACAGGATCACACTCGCTCCTACAACGACCGCAGCCGCCGTCAGCAGCATCGGACGGAAGCGCACCGCGCCTGCGTCGACGACAGCATCCTCCAAAGACATACCTTGCGAACGACGCAACTCAATGAAGTCGACAAGGATGATTGCGTTACGCACGATAATTCCGGCGCCCGCGATGAAGCCGATCATTGAGGTCGCAGTGAAGAATGCCCCCATCAGCGAGTGGGCCGGGAGGATGCCAACCAGGGTCAGCGGAATCGGCGCCATGACGACGAGCGGCGTGACGAAGGAGCGGAACCAGCCCACGACCAGCACATAGATCAGGACAAGCACGGCCGCGAAAGCCAATCCCAGATCGCGGAAGACTTCTACCGTGATGTGCCACTCACCATCCCACTTCATCGAGAAGCGGTCGGTTCGCTCGGGCATGGTCGTGCCCTTGTATTGCTTTACCGCGTAGCCATCGGGCAGCTTGATTTTGTCAATCGCATCGCTCATCTTCATGATGGCGTACACAGGGCTTTCCTCCCCTCCCGCAACATCCCCCGTCACATAGACGACCGACTGCAGGTTCTTGCGATACACACTGATATCGATCGCCGTTTCTGGAGGGTTGTTACTTCCTGCAGAGCAATCTCTCCACCGGAAGGGTTGAGCAGCTTCAGGTTGCCAAGGTCCTCGATCCCCGAACGATCCGAGCGCGCCAACCGCACCTCGATGGGAATGTCTTCGCGCGAATGGGAATCATGTAGCAAACCGGCGTTGGCCCCACCGAGCCCTACCTGCAGGGTTCGCGTGACATCAGCAGGCGAGATGCCATGCAGCGCTGCCTTCTCCAGATCCACTTTCATGTCGTACTTGGTTTGCGGATCTTCGACATACCAGTCCACATCCACGACGCCTGACGTCTGCTGAAAGACCTTCTTGATCTGAGCGGCCAACTCGATCTGGCCTTTGTAGTCGGGCCCATAACCTTCCGCAACCAGAGTTTGCAACACGGGTGGACCTGGCGGAACCTCGGCAACCTTGATGCGGGCGCCAAACAGCTGGGCAATTTTGTCCAACTCCGGCCGCAATCGTCGCGCAATCTCGTGGCTTTGTGCCTTGCGGTCGTGCCGCGAGAGCAGATTCACCTGAATGTCGGCTTGATTGGGCTGATTGCGCAAGAAGTAGTGGCGCACTAGGCCGTTGAAGTTGTAAGGACCGGAGGTCCCCGCATAGATCTGATAATTGATAACCTCGGGCTGCTTGCCCAAATATTGTCCCAGTGCCTGAGCCACGTGAGTTGTCTGTTCCAGCGGCGTGCTGTCCGGCATGTCAATGATGACCTGAAAATGACCTGAAACTCACTCTTGTTGTCGAACGGGAGCATCTTGACGCGTACCCACTTCAGAGGAACATACGTGATCGCGGCGAGCAGCAAGACCGCGACACCTCCCAGGAACATCCAACGGCGACGCGCGTTGCGGATCAGCGGGTTCATCATCCGACGATACAAACGAGTGGTCCAGCCTTCGGTCTCTTGCCCAGCATGGCCGCCACCCCCTGCGTATTTCCTCAGTAGCCTCAATGCCGCCCACGGCGAAACCACGAAGGCCACAATCAGCGAGAACAACATCGCTGCCGACGCACCCACAGGAATCGGTCGCATGTATGGACCCGTCAGCCCGCGCACGAAGGCCATGGGCAGGATGGCGCTGATCACAGCAAAGGTTGCGAGAATCGTAGGGTTTCCTACTTCGTCCACCGCCTCGACCACGACTTCCGTCAGGGATTGCGCTCGGCTTTCGCGGCAACCTGAAGTGTCGGACAATGTTCTCGACCACAACGATGGCATCGTCAACCAGGATGCCGATCGAGAAGATCAGCGCGAACAATGTGACCCGGTTCAGCGTGTAACCATACAGGTAGAAAACGGCAAGAGTAAGGGCCAGCGTTACCGGCACAGCCAGGAGGACCACCCCCGATTCACGCCAACCCAGCGCCAACGCAATCAATAACGTGACTGACAACGTTGCGATCAGCAGGTGCTTGAGGAGTTCGTCGGATTTATCTTTTGCGGTCTCGCCATAGTTGCGTGTGACCGTAATGTTCAGGTCGTTCGGAAGCACATAACCGCGAAGGACATTGATCTTGTCCAGGAGCCGCTTGGAAATATCTGTGGCGTTGGTGCCTTTGTGCTTAGAGAGCGTGATGGTCACCGCGGGATACTCCGCGCCAGCCGTCTGCGCTGTTCCACCGCGAGCATTCGCAAACAAAACGTATGTGTCTGGCTCGGCTGGACCGTCTTGGAGCTTCTCGGCTACGTCACGCAAGTAGACCGGACGTCCGGCGTGAACTCCGACCACAACCTGATGCAGATCTTCGAGACTCGTGAAGAAAGCACCCGCCTCGACCTGGAACTCGCGATTGTCCCGCGCGAAACTCCCGGCTTGGCCGCGGCTATTCGCGTTCTGGAGTTGTCCCACGATCGCGCCTGGCGTGATGCCGTATGCTGTGAGCCTTTGGGTGTCGAGCACTACTCGTACTTGCCTCGGCTGGCCCCCGATGATCCTGGTCTCAGAAACGTCGTCGAGCGGCTTGAGTGAATTTTCCAGTTCACCCGCGATTCGCCGCAGGCGGTAAGAGTCGTAGTCTTTCCCCCACAAAGTTAGGGCCAGGATCGGCACGTCATCAATCGAGCGGACCTTAATGATCGGTTGCGAGATGCCCGGCGGAATGCGATCGAAGTTGGAGTAGAGCTTGTTGTAGGTTTCGACGATTGCATCTTCTTCTTTACTGCCGACGTAGAAGCGAACCACCAGCAGGCTCACGCCAGGATGACTGATGGAGTAGATATACTCGACTCCCGGCACGTCGCGCAGCAGCTTCTCCATGGGAAGGCTGACCCGCTGCGCGACTTCTTCCGCTGACCCACCTGGCATCCGAACGGACACGTCGAGCATGGGCACCACGATCTGCGGTTCTTCTTCTCGTGGAGTCTTGAGAATGCTGAAAGCGCCAAGAAGTAACGCGGCAACGATCACCAGCGGTGTCAGCTTCGAATCGATGAAGCCGTGTGCAATGCGGCCCGCCAGACCCAAGGCTTGCGAAGACGGAATCTTCGGCTTGGACTCTTTGTCAGCCATTACTCGCCCTCAATGCGCTTGCTGTTGAGGTCCAGTTTCTCCGGTTTGGCCACAATCCACTCGCCGCCCTGGAGCCCTGTAAGCACTTCGATGTCGGACCCGAGAGACCTTCCCAAAGCGACGTAGCGCAGGCTCGCAAGCTTGTTTGGATCCAGCACGAAAACACCCTGCAATTGACCGCGTTCGACCACTGCCGAGCGGGGAATCAGCAGCGCCTGCCGCTCGCCACGAGAAAACTGGGCCCGCCCAAACAGCCCCGAACGCAGCCGCGTGTCGGTGGGCAACTCGATCTTCACCAGGAACGCGCGACTCGCGGTGTCGGCGGCCGGGACGATCTGCGATACCTTGCCTTTCAGTTCCGAGTTGTCAAGGGCGTCGATCGCGACTGAAACCTGCCCTCCTGTTCGTACATATCGCAGATCGCTCTCGTTGACAGCGACTTCCAGCCGATAGCGACGCACATCCTCGACAGTGAAGATCGGCATGCCGGGTGAAGCTAACGTTCCGGAATCGGCTTTCTTCTCCGTAACAACGCCGTCGAACGGAGCTCGAATCCGCGTATAGTCCAGCGACATCATTGCCTGGTTCAATGCTGCCTGCGCCTGGGCCTGGCCTGCTTGTGCCATGTCGCGACGCGCGAGAGTAGCTTGCTGGCGGGCTTTCACCTCGTCGAACTCCTGGGGACTGAGCGATTCCGGTCATAAAGGTTCTGGTAACGCTTCAATGTCGATTCCGCCAGAACCAGGTCGGAATTCGCTGCGACGAGTTGCTGCTGTGCAGCAACACCGGCTGCGGTCGCACGATCTACAGCGGCTCGCGGTTGCGAGTCGTCGATTACGGCGAGCACTTGACCTCGCTGCACGCGGTCTCCTTCGTGAGCCCGGATCTCGAGGATGTTTCCCATCATTTGACTCGCGAGGTCGCTGGTTTGGGCAGCACGCACCGTTCCTGCCGCCTCCAGGAGATCGGGAACATCGGCTTGTTGCACTGCGAGCACGGGAATGTGCCGGACAGTCTCTGGGGACCGCGCTTCCACTTGTTGCTCGGTCGAGCAACTGCTAAAGCCGACGACAGCGGCTACTATTAAGGAGCCGCGTGTTAGTCCTGTAGTCATACGATTCATGGCATCACGACGGGAGATTGCGGATTCAAACTTCCGCTCGCCAACTCCAGATTGGCGTAGCTGGTCCGGAAGCGATAAATGGCTTCCCAGTAATCGGTCTGGCAGCGGCGTGTCACATCTTCAGCCCCCAACACGTCGGTGATCGTGGTCAAGCCGCTGTCATAGCGGTTCTGGTTGATGCGCAGACTCTCCTGTGCTTGGGCGATTGCCGCGCGAGCCACTTCGATCTGCTGTCGGCTGGCGTCGACGTCGTAGTAGGCTCGCCTCACTTCGAGGCGAACTGCATCGCTGGCTTCCTGCTTCAACGCCACAACCTTTTCTTGAAGCGCTCGCTCTCGCGAAAGTGCCGCGCGTTTTGCACCACCTTGAAAGATGTCGAATTGCACTTCGACCCCGCGCAGCCAGTTATTGCCTCCACCACCGGCGACGAACGTAGGGTTATCCATTTGCCACCCTGCAAAGGCGTTTACTCGTGGACCAAATGACGACTTGGCCATCGACACGCTCTGACGCTGGGCCGCCTCCTCCGAGACAATACGCTTCAGGTCTGGCCGGTTCGTAAGCGCCTGCTTTTCGACGTCCTGCAGCGTGGGGATTGGAAGGCTGTGCTCTGCCAGTTCTTCGGTGAACCGGAACGGGGATTCAACCGGCATACCCATCGCCGTGTTCAGCTCCGCTAGCGCCGTTTCCAGTGTGTTCCCGGCCCGATCACTTCGCGCCGCCATGCGAACCTTCGCGGTCAGCAGATCCGACTCTACCGCGAGACCGCTGTCGAATTTTGCCTGGCTACGCTCCATGATCGACCGGGCAGTTTTGGCGGATTGCTCGGCAACTTCCAGTTGCTTAGCTGCCAATAGAACATCGTAGTAGGAGCTGACGACCCGGAAGACTATCTCCTGATCCGTGCGATCCAGTTGGTGCTTGACAGCCTCATTCATATGTTTTGCTCGACTCACCCCATGCCAAGTGGCAAACGAATCGAACAGGTTCCAACTCCCCCCAAACCGCGTGGTGAAGTTGCCGAAGGGCAGTGGTGTGTTCAGCTTGTTCAGTGCGAAGTCGGCAGGCGTAAAATGCTGTTGCCGCAGCTTGCTGCCGAACACGTACACGGGGTCATCACCCCGAGTCGATGTTTCAGAAAAACTCAAATGGGGCATCAGGAAGGAACGCGCCTCACGAACTTCGGCAGAGGCAGCTTTTGTGTCAGCGATCGCCGCCTTGCCCAGAGGATTGTTCTCCAGCGCAACGTTCACCGCTTGCCGCAGGGTGAGGGGCGAAGGCTGGGCTTCTTGTTGAGCAGAAGCTGCCACCAAGGGTAGACACGCGACGGCGAGGCTCAGAACCGCTTTGAAGGAGGTTCTCAACCTCGCCCTCCCACGTCCTGAGTCGGCCCCATCCTCGGTCCTTTCTTCAACGATTTCATAGGTGCTCTTAAAACTGGCAGTCTTGTGAACATGGCCCCAACTGAGCAGTACTTTTCTTCGGGGAGACGGATGGCCTCTTCCAATGCCGTTGCGTCAATTTCAAGGCCGGTGATTCAGACGGGCGACACCGGACCTCAGGCGCGGATCGCAACCACCGCCAGATACTCCGCTGCAACTTCAGTGAGCTCATCCCCTCCGCGATTGTGTGCGGACCACAACGCTTCCAGTTCGTCGCGGAGCTTTCGCGCCGCAGTTTCATCCAACGACGCGAACGCGCGATTAGTAGGCCCATAGTATTGGCGGAAGAACTCCACTACGTCAGCCGGCGGGAAGGGGTAGGTGAAACTATAGTGGTGCCGCGTCATCTTAAGGTCCGAAACCCCATGGTCCAGCCTCTCGCGCACTACATTCTCATCGCCCCATAACACCGGAGCCGGCATGCCCGAGGGAGCGATGAACTTGGCGAAGGTTTTGAACATTTGTCCCACGAATCCTTCGCGCGTCCAATTTCCCATGGCGATGGTGCCTCCGGGACTGCACACTCGCAGCAGCTCGCGGGCCACGAGTTCCGGCCGCGGAGCAAACATGGCTCCGATCAGGCTGGTTACGACATCGAAGCTGGCATCTTCAAACGGGAGCGCTTCGGCGTCGCCTTCCATGAAACGAGCATTGAGACCTTCCGCTCTGGCACGCGCCTGTGCACGCTCTACCAGATTCGGCGCGATGTCCACCCCAGTGACGCGCACTCCATCCCGTGCTGCCCATAGCGCGACTTGACCCGAGCCGCAGGCCACGTCGAGCAGCTGGCATCCTGCGGGAATATCGAGTTGTTCGTAGAAAATGCGCGCGCCCTGCTCCAAGTAGCGCGAGAACCGGTCGTAGTCACCGGCCATCCAGGTTGCTTTCAGCCGTGTCTTCAGACCGTCGATTTCCGGTAGAGTCGTAGTAGTACTCATAATCCTCCTCAAATGTGTTTGTTCCTTATTTCTTGCCGGTAGCTCAAATGCTGGACCGCTTCAGCATTCAAGGCCTGCCGCGGCCCCAGAAGGATCGGGAGCTCGTCGGCATAAAGCTGGAACGATTGTGAGCGCTCGATATCCTGCATGGGTCAGTGAAATCCGTTGATGATCGAGCGGTTGTGGGCTCCATCGATCCACTCATTTTTCACGCTGAAGCGAAACTTCGCGATCACCGGGTTGACTTTCACTGCCTCGACCGTCTGGAACAGCGCGGTGACCTTGACGCCGCTGACGATATTTTCAGCCTGAGAGGCGGGTCCGAGGGCTGCCGCGGTTGCTTTTTCTTGACGGGATGACATTGGTCTATCTCCTCGTGCTTGAAATTTGATCAGTTCGGGACCCTGATTCTCTGTTCGCCTGTCCCGACAGCCTCACTATCGCGCAGGTTTAGCCTGTATACTCTACCTGCGCGTCCGGCTTTCTTGCTCATGGCAGCGTTGCCGTATGATGATTGCTCAGGAGTCCGGAGAGATTTGCCGGGAGTCCCGCGAGAGGATATATGGATGTGCTTTCCGAAGTGCTGAAGGTGGTAAAGCTTCAGGGGGCCATGTTCTATAACGGAGAATTTTCCTCTCCGTGGAGTTTTTGCTCGCCGCCCTCACACACGGTCGCGCCCTATGTCGCACCGGCTGCGGGACACGTGATCATTTATCACCTATTGACTGACGGGCGCGCCTCTGCCCGGCTCGTGGATGGCGAGCGCATCATTCTTGACCCCGGCGACATCGTGATCTTTCCTCATGGCGACGCGCATTTTCTCGAAAATGGCCCTCCGACGAAGGCTGTGGATATGGTCAAGGAGTTGGCCCGAATTTTTTCCCAGGGGTTGAAGCTGTCGCGCCTGGGTGGCGGAGGGGAAGTTACGAGATTCGTCTGTGGCTTCATGGCCTGCGAGCCACGACTGAGCCAGGTTTTTCTCAGTGGTCTGCCGCCGGTGTTCAAAGTCAGTATTCGTAACGATGCTTCAGGCAGATGGCTGGAGAACTCGATCCGCTTTTCAGTGAATGAAGCTGACGCTTCCCGCGCCGGCGGAGAAGCCGTCTTGGCCAAACTGTCGGAGGTTTTGTTCGTTGAAACTCTGCGGGCCTACATTGCCCATCTTCCAGCTGAGCAAACCGGTTGGCTGGCTGGCGCGCGGGATGCGGAGGTCGGAAAGGCGCTGGCGCTAATGCACCGGAATCCCGCGCATCCGTGGACCATTGCTTCCCTGGCAAAAGAAGCGGGGGTGTCACGCTCGGTTCTGGCGGAGCGCTTCCGCCATTACCTCAACGAGCCTCCAATGGCGTACCTCACGCGCTGGCGACTTCAGTTGGGAGCGCAGTTGCTTGCTTCGACCAGTTATTCCGTGGCACAGATCGCATCCGAAGTGGGGTACGAATCTGAAGCTGCCTTCAACCGGGCTTTCAAACGCGAGTTTGAAACCCCTCCTGCGCGTTTCCGCAGTCAGTCGAAGTCGGCTCAACCAAAGCAGCCCCGGCAAGAGAACTCCAGGCTAAGTGAATAGATAGCTTATGCTTATCCGGTTGTTTCAGGAACACCCAATAGGTTGTAGTTAATCCTCGGCGTGTCCTCAGAAAGATCGGTCCCACCACGTATTTGCTTATAGGACGATGGTTTGCGGCTGCTGCCCAGACCGAGCAATGTCTGGAACGCCGCCATGGGTAGCCTGCGCCTGTTATGGCGAAACACGAATTCGTCCAGATAGATTTGAAGCTGATCACGACTCACACCGTGATAGGTTCCGATCAGCCACTGCTGCAGGTTGCCGATCGCGCGGTCTGCCAATGGCACTACGGATTTCCCGCCCTTAACGCAGTTCGATTCGCAAGGACTGGCTGCGAGTTACGTGCTTAAACCCAGCTTCGCGCAACCCGCTGAAGGTCTTGAGGCCGTCGGTATATACCGTAGTACCTGGCGCTACGTTTTGTTTAACAAAAGCGATTAGAGTTGTGTTTTTGAAATCCGGGATGATGGCCATCCGAGCGCACCCGGTTGCGCGACCTCGTTTCTCCACGGCCACGAGGACGAGCGCCGCTTTCCGACCCTTAAGTTGGCGGCTTCCCCGCTGACGGTCGTGAGGTATAACGGGAGCTTTAGGGCGCGATCGTCGTCGAGAACCGGACGCTAGGAAAAGCAGCATGTTCTCTTTGCCTTGATGATTACGTTCGTGGTGATAATACTTTGTTAATTCAGCGGCGGCACGCCGCAGCGAGACCTCATCAAGCAGAATCAATTTTGACAAACACTCATCTTTAATCGATCGCACCCAGCGCTCCGCAAACGCATTCAATTTTGGACTACGGGGCGGCAGCAAGATTGGCTGAACTCAGCTGGAAAATACACTCAGAACTATGCTGACGCGAAGACTTCTGTGATCGAGAAAATCATCTCGAGAGCTCGCGCAATTGCGATGGAAGAAGACGATCCTCGTTAAGACGGCGGTCGTCACGCGCGAACCGTCAAATTGGGTTGTTACCGCTCAGGGCGCGCCCGGTTTTCCGGTCCAATGTACGAGTGGCCGACATCCATGTAACAACACAGAAGCTAAACAGTACGCCGTCTATTGGCCCGCGACCGAGATCGGATGATTCGCGGCCAAAGAGCCGCCTATGAAGGGCGCAACGGCTGCGCCATTATTTGGACGGAGCAGAGCAGAGGAGATTGATTATGCTTGAAAACGAAGACATTGATCCAGCGTGTTTGGCGAGTCACCATCCGTTCATTCGCAAGCGAGAGGTGTGGTAGTGGAACCGTTTCGGATTCACGTCGCGGATGAGCTGCTCGATGATCTCAAGGCACGGTTGCGCCAGACGAGATGGCCCGACCAGGTACCCGGCATAGGTTGGAAACAGGGTACCGAGTTGGATTGGCTACAACGCATCGTGTCCTACTGGATCCATAAGTTCGACTGGCGCACCTGGGAGAGAAAGCTCGACGAGTTCAATCACTTCACCTGGGAGGGCATCCACTTCGTGTACCAGCGTGCGGTATCGGGCCGGGGTGTGCCGCTCATCCTTACGCACGGCTGGCCGAGCAGTTTCCTCGATTACATCGACATGCTGCCGATGCTCGAGCACTTCGACGTGGTCGTACCCTCCCTGCCCGGGTATGGATTCTCGCCGCGCCCACCCAGGGTCGGCATCAACTACCGGTACGTCTCGGATCGCTGGCACCGGCTCATGTCCGAGCTTGGGTATTCCCGGTATGGCGCGGGCGGTTATGACTTTGGGGCCGGGGTCACAACGATCCTTGCCCTAGATCATCCCGAGTCGGTGATCGGGATTCAAATCACCTCGCTGGAGTCGGACCTAGCCCCCGTGGTGGACGACGCGGAGCTGTCTGATGCTGAGCGTTCGTACCTCGCAGTGAGTCGGGGCTGGGACGCGACGGAGCGGGGCTACAGTGCCATCCAGTCCACCAAGCCGCAGACAGTTGGCTATGGACTCAACGACTCCCCCGTGGGGCTCGCCGCATACGTGGGCGAGAAGTGGCACTCCTGGAGCGATGTTACGCCGCCCGACGAGTTCATCTGTGCCACGCTCACTCTGTACTGGGTCACGCAGACCATCACCTCGTCGATGCGCGACTATTGGGATAATCGGTGGCACCCCGTCGATCCTTCGTACGTGGACACGCCCACGGCATTTGGTGTCTTCTCGCACCAGACCGTTCCCGAGGGCGAGCCGCCGCGCTCGTATCTGGAGCGCGTGTACAACATCCAGCGCTGGACAGTCTTTCCGCGCGGCGGACACTTCGCCCCGGTTGAGGAAGCAGCGGCGGTCGCGGGGGAGTTGACTGCTTTCTTCCACGATCTAAGCTGAGGCCGACGCCGAACATCCGTGCCCTTCCTGCGGCACGATAGCAGGGCAGGGGTCTGATCTCTTTCTCGTTGGATTCATAACCAAAGCGGTAAATCGTCGGCACGAAGTTGAGCGCAAAGGTCTGATCCGTGAGTAGTCGGCAAGGGTAGCGTAATCCGAGGTTGGCCCCGCGCCGTCACACACGACCTACTCAGCTCACATTACGGGTTTTAGTTCAAGCTTTATACATTCGCCGTCGGGCCGGGGGTGCGGCTTACCGTTACGGATCTCGTCGACAGGCACAATTACCTTCGGGAGGGGCAAACCTGCAGTTAAGACGCGCGCCTCTGCAAGCGTCCTCCACGCGGAAGTCACAATCCCCACGAGTGTTTTTGGAGCGCATACACAACTTGCGTGGCTCCTGGCACAGCCAGAATGCCTTCAGGCTGTGTCTCCTCGTAACGTTCCATTTCTTCCAGTTCCTCAGTATGGTCTCGCGCCGTCAAGAAGTGCTCCATAGTGGCGATCGTCGGGCGTCCATGTGCAACGAGAGCACGGCCTCAAGCGGAATTTCATGTCGTCCGGCCAACCAGCTCCAGGCGAGTTTCACGACGCCGGTAGAGTCGACTAAAGTACCGTCCATATCGAACAGCAGCGCCTTACAGGTTAGGTTGAGATTACTACCCATGCCTACCATGGTGGCGGCTGTGCTTGAATAGATCCGCTGTCGTCGCGAATGTTGTCGATCTCCGAAGAACGGAGAAAAGAGCCGGGCACGACTTTTAGCCATGCCCGTCAAATCAGGTCAGTCGACCGGTTCGTCTTCTGGACCTGTCTCAGCGTCCGGGGAGCTTGGCTGAACCGCAGACCGGTCGAGCGCCAGAATGGAGGTCGCATAGATCTCGGCCACGCGCACGCTGCGATCGGATTCTGCGGGAGTATATTCACGGTACCGGAGTTCACCTTCGACCTCCACATAGGCACCCTTTGGCAGGTTGCCGGCCCACTCGGCTAGCTTGTTCCAGCAGATTACGCGGTGCCACTCGGTACGCGTCTTGTACTGGTTGTTACCGTTGTTTTTCCAGCTCACGCTGGTTGCGAGCGAGAAGCGAGTGTAATGATTGCCGTTCGGCGTAGTGGGGGTTTCGGCGTCCTGTCCGAGAAAGCCGATGAGAGTGATGCGATTTTTGCAAAGCATTTTTTGTCTTCCTTTCAATGCCCCGGTTGGTTGGGGCGACCTCGGAGCAAAGGGGGCCGCTCCCAAGCCAAGCGAGGCCAGTTTTTCGGAGGGTCCGGAGCAGATTGTTTGCGAATTACAAAAGGCGAAGCCGGCAATCTGCGAGGGAGACCGAAACCCGTAAGGGCTGGAACTGCCGAGCGCAGGCGCCGGGCGCGGGAATACCCTGAAGCCAAGCCCAACCGAGGATGGCTGAAAGGCAGACCTGCGTACAAAAACGCGAACTCTCGGGACTGATCAAAGGCAGCGTGTTGGGACACCTGTTACTTTCGACGAAGATGGATGCACTGCGCCGAACCTACGAAGCCCTGCTGGCGGGTAGCTACGACTGCCTGGATCGTATTGTGGTCAACGCCTATTACCGATTGGGCCATGACGCCGGCGGCTTTCGCGTCTGGTGGCGAAGGCTGACTGGGTCGGAAGAGACCCTCGATAATGCTCATCTGATGCGCATGGCCGGCCGATTCTCCCGTCGTCTACGAGCGTGGGCTACTGAAAACGAGATCCCCATACGAGATTGTCGGGTGGGTGAGGCAAAACATGAAATCGGCGAAGAATTTCTACGGACCACAATCGTTCAGGAAGGGCTGTTCCTTATTCTGATGAGCCGTGCGCCGGCGCCGGTCTGGTATATTCATCCAAATCGCCGCATCACGCGCAAAAAGTCGGCGACCTATGTCAACCACTACTCGTTTCACATTCTGGATCGCGACTGGCGTCACATCACCATCAACATCAGTGGTCACCCGCCATTCCCAGCGCAGATCATCCTGAACGGGCACGAGTACATGGATCGGCAGGCAAGAAAGGCAGGCATTCTATTTACCAGGGAGGGCAATTGCTTCACTCACGTTTCTGACCTGGCCGACTTCGCTCGCATCGCAGAGACCTTGACCGATGAATTGGCTCTAGGGCGAATCGCGGCGGTATGCCGGCGTTGGATCTACTCCAACTGCGTCAACTGCGCACTCGACTCCAAAGAGCGGCAGCGGAGCGGGTTTCGTTACGAGTATTAGGTCTATCAATTCGAATACAATCGGGACCTCATCTTCCATCAGGGATCAGAGATGGGACAAGTGCTCGAAAGCTTGGTGGATCGCAACCGTGTCCGGATGGACATACCGATGCTGAAGACAATCCTCGGCAGGAAGAACCGGCCGTATGTCAAAAAGCAGAAGCGGCTCAAGGACTGGCAGGTCACGGTCGAGAGGCCCAGCTATGATTTGACGATCTTCAAAGTGCACTGCGGAAAGCTGGCATTGAAGATCTATAGCAAGGGCGAACGTGTGCTGCGAGCGGAAGCGATGGCACGCAATGTGGAGGCGCTGAAGTGTGGTCGCTCTCTGGTACCGCGCATGGTGCAAGTCTTAAAGACTATCCTGGAGCGATTCTTCGATTCGTTATCTTGCATGGATCGGTGTTTCATCTCGGGAATGAAGTTCGAAGACTTGCCGGAATCGTCCCGCGTGGGTGCCGCGCGAGTTGCCGGGTTGGACTTCAATCGCCCACGTATTTGCCAGGCAGCACGAGCAGTTCTTGCTTTGTCAGCAACGCCGAATGGCTTCAGTGCATCGGCCTTGGCCGAGCATGTGCGGCGACAAACAACTGATTCGTCGCAAGACTATCGAGCCCGCCAAGCGGCTTACGATCTGAAAAAGTTCCGCGGGAAAGAACTGATCCGCCTGGTCGGCAAGAGTCGTCGTTACGAGCCGACACCAGACGGTCTCCGATTGATCAGCGCTCTCATTGTTTTGCGCGAGCGAATTGTGGAGCCGCTCACTCGCGGAATCGTCACGGTTGAGTCCACCCAGCCAGCAACTAACCCGACACCATTGGACCAGCGCTATCAGAGTATTCGGGAACAAATGCACGAAGTCTTTCGCCAACTCGGGCTAGCCGCTTAAATACAACATCGACAAGAAGTTGTCGATGTCTTGGGTCTAACCGCGTAAAACTTGCCCCCGGCCCAGCGTTTTTCATTTTTGATCTAACATCTTCGCCTGGATCGCTCAACCGGGCTGTTTCGGCAGTCCCTTAGGAGCGAGCCACAATTGAGTACTTCACAGAGAAAAGTGATTGGGTTTGAAAGAGCGGGGAGTTTCTCAAGCGCTGCCATCCCGAATTGGTCATCTCGAAACAAAAGCTACGGCAGGCGGAAGCCATTCAGCTGGTCCGGCTCAAGCGTGACAACGTCAACCAGAATCTTGGCTTCGCTTCGCGGCCCTTTGGGCTGTGCGGGTTGCCGATCAAACGCCCGGTAAAGGGCACTTTATTACACGAGCGACGGAATGGTCAATTCGTCCTACAGGTAACCGGCCATCCGACCTACGGAGTTCCTTGGGGTCAGGACCGCCTGGTCCCCATTTTTCTCGCTACCCTCGCCATGCGGCAGCGGAAACAGACAATCACATTCCGCAGTGCCGCCGAGATGCTCGACATCTTCGGGATGCAACAGGGCGGTTCGCAGTATCGGCGACTGATTGCCGCATTCCAGCGTGTGTTTGGTGCCACGATATTCTTCGGTACCGATACTCAGCGAGAGCGAGCAATGGTCACCCATCAGGCACGCTTCAATTTCATGCGCGAGGCCAGGATCTGGTATTCGCGTGACCCGAATCAGGCGTTGTTGCCCGGCGGCTTTGAGAATGAAATCGTTCTGAATGACGAGTTCTTCCGCGAGGTAACTACCCATTCCATTCCAACTGACTTAGAAGCAGCCAAAGCGCTTTCCTCTGCGCCCGCCGCTCTGGACCTGTTTATGTAACTTTCCTACCGATGCTTCACGGCAAAGGGTCAGGAACGCATTCCAATTTTCGGGGACTTTGGTCTCGCGGCCCAACTTGGAAGCGCTAATTACGCTCGACCGCGTAAGTTCCGCGAACGTTTAGAACGATGGCTCGATTTGATTCGGACGTTGTGGCCGGAGTGCCCCGCGCAAATCACAAGCGACGCCGACTACATTCTGATTCGGCCGGCCATGGCATTGGCCGCCAAGGGGGCTTAGATGGCAGCTGTCCCGTTCGCGCCCACTCTGACCCGAAGAATCTCGCTCACGGTAATTGACGCCGCAGTCTCCGCGCGCTTGGGTCCAACTCGCGTTCCAGGCAATGCGCAGCCAGCATGCTTTAATCGACAAGTCGCCATGTATCTCGCTCAGCATGTTGGCCGGTGGAGCACCACGGCGATCGGGCGGTTTTACAATGGTCGGGATCACTCAACCGTTTGCCACGGCATTCAGCGCTCGAAGTTTTGCGGAAAGCGATCCGGGTGTCGGCGCTCTGATCGACGAGCTCAAGCATCAGCTGGTCGGTCCCGTATCGAAAGCATTCCCTCGGTCAGAACAGGCGCCGAGTGCTGAATCTTTCAGTAGAGACTATGTAGACCGGCTTGCAACTTTGGTCGCGCAGCAAGTTTGCGCTTACTTGGACAAGCGAATGTGCTTAGACCGGCCGTTTCTCAATATTTCGGAAGACCTTGTACCCACCCGAAAGAAAAGTGAAGATTAGAAGTTGAACCTAGATTCGTTTGAGCGAACAGGAGGAGAGAAGTCCGAGCAGCAGTTCCGAGACTCATTCTTACCATGCTGTTCCGAATGAACATCTCAACAATGAACGTCTCAACGGTGTGTTAGCGCTCGAGTACGAAGATGTTTGAAGCGCCATGCTCTAATAACTTACCTCTCAGAGCCTGAAATCCGAAGGCATTTAGGTGCTTATGAGGGAACGTCGAGAACATTTAAAAATCCTCAGGAAACGGCCATGACAGTGGTTATCAACATTCCGGAAGAACTCTACCAACAAGCCAAGATGATCTCCCAAGCATACGGTGTTTCACTGGATGAGCTTTTTGCTTCCGCCTTCACCGAACATCTTGCAAGCTGGGAGCGGCTGCGGAAGCGGGCTACAAAAGGTGATCGCGAGAAATTTTTGGCAGTCCTCGATAAAGTGCCGGACGTCGAACCGGAACAATTCGATCAAATATGACTCCCGAGACAGGAGGATCTCATCCATCCCCCGAAAGCCTTGCGCTGATTGAGTGAGATAGTTTGCTTGGTATCCATTACGAAGTGCAATCACATTATTAGTAAACCCTGCGCCGTCAGGGCGAATCTATCCGAGACTTGCTCGTTCAGTTTCCGCATGGGTAAGAGTTACCTACGGGGCTTCGACATTGGGACGGCCTCCTTGCCGTCGCCCGTCAGAATGACGAATCTGCATCCCTTCGTCGAATGTTGCCGCTGGAGCGTGAAGATAGGGGGCCCACTAACGTCCCAAAGCCGCGGTCCAGCCTGTCACGAGAGTCAGCGGTGGCGCGGTGGACTTCAGCGAATTCACGATGAAACGCCCATCCGACGTGACATCAAACTGGAACCCGATGAATGCGGAGGCAACTATGCGGGTAGGAAAGAGAACTCGCGGCGCACTCGCGGTCTGGGTCTTGGGATCGAAGTCGACGGCCATCAACTCTTTGTCTCGTGCAATGTAGAAGATTTGCCTGCCGTTTTTACTCCATCTTGGCTGATTCGCACCATAGCCCGCGATCTGGATCCGCGGGCCGGGCCCTGGGAACCGCCGGACCACGATGCCGTCCTGGCCGTTGTGCACAATCCAGTTGCCGTCAGGAGAGAATTGACCCTCCACGCCATCGCCTACTTCCGTGATTTTGCGATCGGAGACAGACGCAACCTCAAGTAGCAGACGTCCGTTTTGGCTGCCGAAGAAAAGGATTTGGCCATCCCGAGACCAGCTTGTTGGGTTGCCGTGCGTCGATACCAACCATGGAGGTCGAGAGCCGTCAACCGCGACACGATAGATGCCATCGCTCGCCAGATAAGCGATCTCCCGGCCGTCCGGCGACCATACCGGATAGCGGTCACGTGGGCCTTTCGTCAAGCGGGCAGTAACCCGCCGCCCAACATCGTACACGCAGATCGCGAGCTTCCCATCGTGAAGCTGATCGCAGGAAACAGCCACCGAGCGTCCGTCGGGCGACACACTCGGATCGCTGTAGGCAATGTCGGGGAGTTCGTCTAGCACCTTACCCTCGGCATTCATCCATGTCAGTCGCGAGGCGAGGTCGAGAGTCGACTGGAAGGCAAGAAGACCCGTATTCGAGATCGAGAATCCGGACGGAAAGAACACCGCCGCCGCAGCAACCTCGCGTTGAAAGACCGGGACGGGCTCGCCGATCAACTTCAAGCGCCCGGGCTCGAACCATTGCGCGCTGAGCGTGCCGCCCTTGGAAAAGAAAACACGATTCAGCGCGAATACGGCATTCCGGACCCGTTCCGGCGAGATCGGCACTGGTGTGTTTGACTCGGATACGTTCGACTCTGTAGAACCGGCAAATATGCCGGTTCCTTGCTCCACCGAATAGACGTTGTCAGCAGTATAAAGGAAGTGCTTGCCGTCCGGCAGAAAGAAGGGCCACCGATGGGCTTCACCTTCCCTCGAAAGCGATGTAACGAGCGCGAGCGTACCGCCGGTAGCAGGCACTCGATAGAGCGGACCATTGACGTCGGGTGCAAACACGATCAGGCCATTGGCGCTCCAGGTGCCGCCGCTCGGTCTCTTCGTGTCCGATAAGATCCGAATCGGACCACCGGCGATATCCACCGTCTTCAACTTGCGATCGGCAAAAAAGCCAACATGACGATTGTCCGGCGCCCAAAAAGGAAAGCTGGCGCCGTCCGTATCGTTCAACGGGTAGGCGTCCACGGCGGAGAGTGCACGAATCCACAGCAGGTTCTTGCCGGACCCGACCGCCACAAACGCAAGATGAGTTCCGTCGGGGGAAAGGGCGAAGTTGTATGGAAGAAAGAAGGTGTTTGGCGGAGGTAACAAGGACGACCGAAGAAGTTGCTCGCTCTCGGCCGACCGGCGGGAACCAATGAACGCCAGGCCGGCTACCACGAATAGCAGCCCAGCAGCCGCCGCCAGATACTTCCACCCAATCCTGCCACGCCGCGGTTCGACGGGTGATGGCTGTTCGATTTGCGATCCAGCCAGTGAGTCCGGACCTGCCAGATCATCCTCGACACGACCGATGAAGCGGTACCCGCGTTTGGGCAGCGTTTCGACAAATCGCGGTGCATTGGCAGAATCACCCAGCGTATCCCGCAACCGGTTCATCGCTTTGTTCAGCCCGCGGTCAAAATCCACAAACGTGTCGGCCGCCCACAGCTTTCGTTGCAATTCCTCCCGTGTCACCACTTCACCCGGCCGATTGAGCAGGCTCGCGAGGATGGAAAACGGCTGATCCGCAAGCTTGATCTTCACACCGTGCTTACGTAGTTCACCCGCTTCAAGATCCAGTTCGAACGCCTCAAATCGGATCAACGACGCCACAACTCAGTTTCCACCATGTCCTGAGCGGCCGCAATCTGGTCGACCAGATTATGTTTCAGCAAGTTACACGGGGACATCGCCGCCCACACAAAAGTCATCCCCTCGCCATCGACTGTCCGGCCCACCCCGGGCCAACATAGCCGACAGGACAGGAGGTCGGATGATCACGCGAGGGATAGTCTGGACAGGAATCGTAGCATTGGGAATCACGGCATGGGGAATCGCAATCGGAGCGGAACAGAATCTAAGCCAACGCTTCTATCAGGCGATTCGCGATAGCGATGTCGCAGGGTTCGCGGAACTGACCCAGGACGCCGACGTGAACGTCAAGGACGTTCGCGGCGCGACGCCTCTCATGTACGCGGCGATTTTCGGTACGGCAGGACAGGTAAAGCTGCTTCTCGATGCTGGCGCAGACAGCAACGCAAGAAACACTTTTGGGGGCACGCCTCTCATCTGCGCGCGCGGCGACATGGCGAAATCGCAGGTGCTCATTGCGCATGGTGCAGACGCCAATGCCCGCTCGGATTTGGGCCATACGCCTCTGATGCTTGCAGCCGGTCGCGACCAAAATGTGGATCTAGGGCGGCTGCTCCTAGCGAAAGGCGCAGACGGGCGGGCTGCGGACACTCAGCGCACGACTCCGCTGCTCTTGGCGGCGACAACGGGAGATATCGAAATGATGCGGCTGTTAATCGGCCAGGGAGCCGATGTGAATGTCGCGGGTTTGTTAGGCATGACGCCCCTCGGGGCGGCCATCTCTTCTAACCGCTTAGAAGAGGTCAGGCTGCTGCTGAACAATGGCGCAAACGCCGCCGCCGTTGCGATGAACGACATGGCCGTCGTTCGAAATGGTCCTTTGGCGCTCCGAAATCTAACGGCCCTCATGCTGGCGGCTCCCTATGGATCGCCCGCGATGATCAGCGCGTTGTTAGCGGCTGGCGCCGGCGTGAATGCAAAAGACGTGCGGCAAATGACTCCGCTCATGTTGGCGGTCGCGTCGGAAACGCAGGATGTGAAGGTCGTAGAACTGCTGCTCAAAGCCGGCGCTCACGTGAATGAGGGCAGCGTCACTGGTGAGACCGCACTCGACTGGGCCAACAAATTCGGCAACGCCTCCGTTATCGCGTTGCTAAAGGAAGCCGGAGCGAAGCCCGGCACGGCATACATTCCGCCGGATCGATCCAAGCCTGCGGAGCCTCGCGACGTTAGACAGGCCCTTGGCGCGAGCATCGAACTGCTCCAACGCTCCAGCACAGAGTTTTTCAAAAAGAGTGGCTGTGTCGGATGTCATCATCAGCCCATGGCCGCGATGGCCGTACGTGCGGCGCGCCGGGCCGGCTTGCCGGTGGATGAACGGGCCGCAAAAGAACAACTGCGTGTGATGAGCGCGCAAGCGGCAAACTCTCAGGTGCGCATCCTGCAAGGGATGGAAAGGTCGTCCGAGGTCGATCTTGGACTAGCTCAAGGCTTGCGCGAATCGGAATACCCGGCGGACGCCATCACCGATAGCCTTGTGACCCGCATCGCCACGACACAACGTTCGGACGGAAGTTGGGAGCGTGGACCGGCCCTCTCGAGAGCGCCGAGCGGGGAAAGCGACATCGGCCGGACCGTCCAAGCTGTTCGGGTGCTCCAGACTTATTGTTTTCCAGCCGCAGGAGTTGCATTTCAGGGCCGAATCGCCAACACGCGCCGCTGGTTGCTCGAACAGAAACCACGCACCACCGACGAATCCGCGATGCTGCTGCTCGGTCTAACTTGGACGTCCGCCGACTCGCAGAAGATCCGCCGCATCGCCGAAGCACTGATTTCGCAACAACGCCCCGATGGCGGTTGGGCTAGCAATCCGAATCTCACCAGCGATGCGTTTGCCACGGGCGAGGCGCTGTATGCCCTGCGTGAAAGTGGATTCGCGGCTGCAGGTAGCCGCGCTCATCAGCGGGGAGTGCAGTACCTCCTGGCGACGCAATTTCCCGACGGCTCCTGGTACGTTCGAAGCCGCGCGGTAAAATTGCAGCCATATTTTCAGAGCGGATTTCCTTTTGATCACGATCAGTGGATTTCCGCAGCAGCAACCGCGTGGGCGTCGACAGCGCTCGCAGCGGAAATCGAATCGAGGCGAAAATGATTCGCCAAGCGCATTATCAGTTGATCGATGGTAACTCGTACATGAGTTGTATAAGGCTTATGCACGCTCCTGCTTCTGATGATGCTCTATCGGCACATCGTTATCTGCTCACATGAGTAATCCTCAAATTGACAACGAATTGATCCCGCCTAGTCGCCAAGGGTAGAGCAAGGCTCGAAATCGAGCCACGGCGGATTACCAAACTCTACGCCGTCAGGAGCTATTAGAGACCGATGCGGTCTGGGCGCTGCGTACGTTGCACCATCGAGGATAGCTAGTCCCTGTTCACTTCCTACGCCGCGACACGGCTGGCGCAGCGCGGACAAAGTCATTGGCTACGCTTTCCTCCAACATCCACCGACCCATCGCTCGATAGGATACGGGCCACCAGGAGTTGATAGTGCTGTCCCACTCCGCCGATGCCACGGGCCGCTCATCTTCACCGCGGGAATTCACCCCAGCTCGGACGAGTGTCCAGCGAAGCGAAGAGAACGCACCGCTGCCAAGAGCGTTGGCCACGGCTTGCTGCTCCGTCGCGCCGCGCCCAATGGTGCCGGGAAACCAGGAAAAGAAGCGCATGGCGTAGCTCGCAATCCTCCCCGGGGCCGAGGCGAGAAGAGTGTTCATTAAAAAAATCCGGTCGACGCCCGAGGCTGCCATCGAGGCCTCAACGGTAGCCATGTTTTCGGAGAGTAGGGCAGAGCTGTCGTTGCTTGCCGCCGTCACGCCGATAGCAGCGATGACGGCGTCTACACCTGAAAACGCAGCTGTCAGGCCAGCGCGATCGGCGAGCGAGGAAACAACGACAACGCGAGATTTGTCCGGAACGCCTGTAATGCGCTCCGGCCGCGAGCGAACAATTGCCGTGAATGCGATGTTCTCTCCCCGGCACACACTGAGAATTCCCTGGCCGAGGCCGCCAGCGGCGCCGATGACTGCCACGTGACGAGGGAGCGGGAGAGGTAAGTTAACCGAAGAGTTCATGCGCGATCCTCCTAATGATTGGCTGACATGGCTGATCGTTCACATGCCGCGGCGAGTTCTGGAAAGGCGCGGCGTCACTTACGGTATCACCCTTACCAACAAGCGCGCTCCGATGGCCGATCAGCCCGAAGTCCTTCTGCGGCGTTTCTCGTTTCTGCAAAAAGGCCATGACGGTGCGAGGTATACCGCTACGCAGCGCCCAGCGTTGGTCACTCCTTGTCGCGAAGGGACGGGTAATCCGTCCCTTACTATTAAGGTTCGATGCCGATCTTGTCATTCACAGCGAATCGGAGCTTCTGTTTGCAGCCGAGGTAATGTTCCGTTGTCTGGATGGATGAGGAGGAATTGAATTTTCTGAAGCAGAGGAGGAATCCCGCACCGAAACCTTTGACTCTACCTCGGCGTGCATCATTGATCGCTTAGGCTAGAATTCAAGGGCAACATTTATCGGCACGAGGTTCTTGTGGAACTGACTCCATTTCTGCTCTTCGATGGCAATTGCGCCGAAGCGATGAGGTTTTATCACGCATGTCTCTCGGCGGAGAACTCAGCGTGACAAGAGCGTCTGAAACGCCGATGGCTGACAACCTGCCGCCGGAGAAACATGGCCGCGTCGTTTTTGCGCAGCTTCGAAGTGCTCCGCTGACCATCTCTGCCACAGATTGGTTGCATCCTACACGAAAGTTTTCGCCCGGCAACAACGTTGCGATCTACTTGAGCGAAGCCACCCATCAGGAACTCCGCGAGCGCTTTGACCGGCTTGCCGATGGCGCTGATCCAGACCTGCTGGACGATTTGCGTGAGATGCCATTCGGCTCATATTGTCACCTGGCCGATCGCTTTGGCATTCACTGGTTCTTCAAGGGAGAAAGCTGTAGCTGCGTAAGGAGTATCGCAAACTTACCGGCTGCTCCCTCGGATCTCTTCACTAATTGGACTACTCGCCACATGGCCGTTACGGTGGATCTAATTTCCTGAACGCTTGGTAATAAAGCGATGAAAATCATAATCGCGCATCAATCACCATTTCACATGCTAAGGACGCCCCTGATTCTCACCGTTCCGTTGATGCTGGCGGGCGTTGCTTTCGCCCAGAAGGTTCAAACGAACTATGACAAGTCCCTCGACTTCTCAAAGTTCCATACATATGCCTGGCGCGAGCACCCCATTCTCCGCAACAATCCGCAGATCGCCGAAATCTTTTCGGTCGCCCTAAACCTCGTCCGTTCCGAAATCAACGGCGACCTCACCTCGAAAAACTACACCCGCGCTGAAGGCAAGCCGGATTTCTGGGTCACGGTCTACGTCGACGCGCAGGTTTCACACCAGGTCGACGGAACCTTACTCATCGACATCATTGATGGTTCCGACGATCAGCTTGCCTGGCGCTCTTTCTGCAAGATCACCGTCAAAGATGCGGAAGACCGTCACAAGCCAATCGAAAAGGCAGTTCGAAAGGCGATGAAGAAGTTTCCGCCGAAGCCGTAGCGTTCGCCTCGCGATCGAGGCGCGCCGGGACCGGCACTCTGTTCCGCCCGCCCCTGGACGCGATTTTCTCTCTGCCCCAGCGTCCGTACCTGCGCCGGGAACACTGCGGGAACTCCTCCTCCGCACCGGGCAGGAGCAGGTCATCACCGACGACCAGATCACGACTGCGCTCCGCGATGCAGGCCTGGGCTTCGTGCAGGAGCGGGCCGGTGGGTTGGACACTGAGCGCGATTGGTCGGCCATCCTCTCGCTTGGGGAGCAGCAATTGCTTGCCCTGACCCGGCTGATCCTCGCACGGCCAGGCCTGCGCCATGTTGGATCGAGTGGATGCCGCTATCAAGCCGGCCCAGGTCCGCCGAGTGCTACGGCGACTCGAGGAGAATTCCATTACATACATCACTCTCGCCGAAGACGCCGATCGGTTGAGCTGTACGATGCTGTGCTGGAAACCGAACCCGACGGCGCGTGGAGTTGGACACAGACCCGCCGCTTTACAAGCGCGGCTTCGTTGATCTGAAGCATTTATCGGCTTCATCCGGGCGTTTTTGCGTTATGCTTCCCTCTATGCTGCCAATCCCCATCTGCTCCAGATGCGCGCAACGACTCAGAGAAGCATCGATCGCGATGCTCCGTCACGGAGCGGAGATGCAAACAACCATTGAGATGAGGCGACGCAGCAAACCTTCCGAGAAGCAGCGCCGGGAGTTCGTCGCAAAACTTGTAGCCTCATTCAACGCCGCGGAATCGGCATGGGATAAGTATCGTGAACACCTGAGAGGATAATGCCCTAAGAGGCAAGAGATCGCCGCCGTAAATGCACCTTCTCAGACGATACGCGGGCTTCACTTAAGGGCAATGGCGAAATTAAGATTGCGTGAACAACCGCTATCATTCGGTAACCTGCTTGCGGATCGTTTTCAGGGCCACACCCGAGATACAGGTTTCGAAGGACGAGAAAGACTCTCTAGCGGGATAGATCCGCGGTAGTCGCCCAGCGTAGATCAATCGATACTTGGCCGTAGGACGGACCGATTCGGAACGGACGGCTGGTTCTGAGTAGCGCGTCAGTCCTATGAGAAGCCTGCGCCGTCGCACTCGATTGCAGCCCGCGCAGCCCCAGGGTTCAGCGTTTACCGCGAGGGTCATACTGGTTATTCATCACATCAACTTTCTGGCGGAGGCCTTCGCCTCTGAATGGAAGAGCTCAACTCTTACCTTGCTCAGCGCTCAATTCAAATTGTTATGGGCGAAGGAGCTCAAACACCTCTTGCGAGACCGCATATTAACGGGGGGGGAAATTAGCACCTCCACGGGCGAGCCTATTACGCATCCTCCCAGCGCATTTAGCAAACTCGGAGAACACTTTCTCGGCCCATTGCTGCTCGACGCCAAGCGCATCGGATGGGACCGGCAGTACAGCGCAGACGAAAAGAGCACATCGAATACTTAAAGACATTTCAATTAAACGGGCGCCCTATATTTCTAGAATTGGGAAAGTATTTACACGACCTGAAAATCAGATTAATCTCCGAGAATCGAAAATGAAGCTCTCCCTGTTGGACGAACAAGAGATACGGACTTTTGCTAAACAGAACGAAGCTTTACTCCGTTGTGTCATAAGGCCCGAGGCAGACGAGGCGCATCGCCAGGATAACTTCTTTGGGGAAGCACTCACAGTGGCAATGTTCTTTGGCTTTGCGAGGTCCCTAGCAGAGGTCGTGGAGGGCGCGGTGGTTGTGACGAAGATCCTCACCAAATCGGAGGAATTGTTCACGTGGGTCCGAAAGCGATTGCCTGGCGCAGATGAGAGCACAAAGGCGACATTAGGGGAACGTATCTTGATACTTCACCTTCGAAGCCTATGCCAACAGAAATGCCGGGGTGCGGGCGGACGCAACCGCTGTGACGTTGGGAGCGGAGCCAGAGGAAATTGATAAGACGCTGAGTGCATTGGAAAGACGCGGCGTTATCCGAAAGGCACGGAACCAGACGTGTGTTAGGCTTTGCCCGCAATGAGATTGGATCCTCCCTGGTCCGGAAGGGTAGATCTATGTTCAATCTCCAAGAACGGAGAAAGAGCCGGGCACGATTGGCCGTGCCCGGCAAGTCCGGTTAGTCGGTCGGTTCTTCTGCTGGACCCGACTCAGCGTCCGGGGAACTCAGCTGAACCGCAGACCGGTCGAGCTTCACAATCGAGACCGCATAGATCTCGGCCACGCGCACGCTGCGATCCGATTCCGTGGGAGTATATTCGCGATAGCGGAGTTCGCCTTCGACCTCCACATAAGCACCCTTTGGCAGGCTGCCGGCCCACTCGGCTAGCTTGTTCCAGCAGACTACGCGGTGCCACTCCGTACGCGTCTTGTAGTCGTTGTCAGCGTTCTCCTTCCAGCTCACGCTGGTTGCGAGCGAGAAGCGAGTGTATTGATTGCCGTTGAGCGTAGAGCGAGTGTCGGCGTCCTGGCCTAAGAAACCGATGAGAGTGATGCGGTTTTTGCAAAGCATTTTGGTCTTCCTTTCAATGCCCCGATTGGTTGGGGCGACTCGGAGCAAAGGGGGGGCCGCTCTCAAGCCAAGAGAAGCCAGTTTTTCGGAGGGTCCCGAAGCAGATTGTTTGATGAATTTCCAAAAAGGCGAAGCCGGCAATCTGCGAGGGCCACCGAAACCAGTAAGAGCTGGAACTGACGACCGCAGGTGCCGAGCGCGGGAATTACCCTGAAGCCAAGTCCAACCGAGAGGGACTGAAAGGCAGACCTGCGTGCAACAACGCGAACTCTCGGAATTGATCAACGGCAGCGTGCTAGGACAATTGCTACTTTCGACGAAGAAGATGGATGCTCTGAGCCGAACCTACGAAGCCCTGCTGGCGGGTAGCTACGACTGCCTGGATCGTATGGCGGTCAATGCCTATTATCGAATGGGCCACGATGCCGGCGGCTTTCGCGTCTGGTGGCGAAGGCTAACTGGATCGGACGAGACGCTGGATAATGCTCACCTGATGCGCATGGCCGGCCGATTCTCCCGCCGTCTGCGCGCGTGGGCGAACGAAAATGAGATTCCGATACGAGATTGCCGTGTGGGCGACGCTAAGCATGAGATCGGCGAGCAGTTTCTACGGACCACAACCGTTCAGGAAGGGCTGTTCCTCATTCTGGTGAGCCGTGCGCCGGCGCCGGTCTGGGATATTCATCCGAATCGCCGCATCACCCGCAAAAAGCCAGCCACCTATGTCAACCACTACTCGTTTCACATTCTGGATAGGAACTGGGGTCACATCACGATCAAGATCAGTGGTCACCCGCCGTTCCCAGCCCAGATCATCCTGAACGGGCATGAATACATGGATCGACAGGCAAGAAAGGCAGGCATTCTATTCATCAGGGAGGGCAATTGCTTCACCCACGTTTCTGATCTGGCCGGCTTCGCTCGCATCGCAGAGACCTTGACCGATGAATCGTCCATAGGGCGAATTGCGGCGGTATGCCGGCGTTGGATCTACTCCACCTGCATCAACTGTGCACTCGACTCCAACGAGCGACAGCGGAGCGGGTTCCGGTACGAGTACTCGGTTTATCAATTCGAATGCAATCGGGATCTCATCTTCCATCAGGGATCAGAGATGGGACAAGTGCTCGAAAGCTTGGTGGATCGCAATCGTGTCCGGATGGACATACGGATGCTGAAAACGATTCTCGGGAGGAAGAACCGTCCGTACGCTAAAAAGCAGAAGAGCCTCAAGGGCTGGCAGGTCACGGTCGAGAGACCCAGCTATGATTTGACGATCTTCAAGGTGCACTGCGGAAAGCTGGCTTTGAAAATCTATAGCAAGGGCGAACGTGTGCTGCGAGCGGAGGCCATGGCTCGAAATGTAGAGGCGCTGAAGTGTGGTCGCTCTCTCGAACGGCTACCGCGCATGGTGCAAGGCTTGAAGACTATCCTGGAGCGATTCCTCGATTCGTTGTCTTGCATGGATCGGTGCTTCATCTCGGGAGTGAAGTTCGAAGACTTGCCGGAATCGACTGTGGTCGGCACCGCGCGAGTTGCCGGCCTGGATTTCAATCGCGCACGCACTTGGCGGGTAGCCCGAGCAGTTCTTGCCTTATCGACAACACCCGGCGGCTTTAGTGCTTCCACGTTCGCGAACCATATGCGACGGCAAACAGCTGGCTCTCCACAAGACTACGGACCTCGTCAAGCGGCCTACGATCTGAAGAAATTCCGAGGGAAGGGCTTTGTCCGGCTGGTCGGCAAGACTCGCCGGTATGAGCCGACACCGGACGGTCTACGATTGATCAGCGCCCTGATGGTATTGCGCGAGCGAGTCCTGGAGCCGGTCACTCGCAGTATCGTCAACGTGGCGCCCACCCAGCCAGCAACCAATCCGACCTCCTTGGATCAGCGTTACCAAAGCATTCGAGAACAGATGCGTGAAGTCTTTCGCGACCTCGGGCTGGCTGCTTGAATAACATCGACAAAAAATTGTCTATGTGTTGAGTCAAACCGCGTAACACGTGTTTGTCGGCTCTTCCCAAGTTATTGAAAACATGGAGCGGGAGACGGGGATCGAACCCGCGACGTCCAGCTTGGGAAGCTGGCATTCTACCGCTGAATTACTCCCGCCTGGCTGTATTTTCCTGTTACCTGGCTGTGTTTTCAAAACACTTAACCAGCAGGAAGTAGCTAACGAAATTCCCTTTTTACTGTCTATTTCGCGACCAGACCTACCATAACACACACTAACGAAAACGGAAGATACAACTTACTCCCGACGGGCACGCTCCTGTCTGTAATGTAACGCTTTCTGAGCTCGGCTGCAGGCACTCCGGACGAGAGTTCTCTTTGCAGCCAATTTGTACTCTTCGCCAGATCACCCAAAATATTCATTTCGGGCGTGCCGGTCCGCAGCGGGAACATGCCGCTTCGCCCGCCCGTAACGTGCCCTACCTCGTATAGTCGGCCTTCGCTGCGGGCGTCAAGGGCAAGCTCTGCGAGCGGCAGGCACCTTTGACCCAAAAGCTCCTTAACCTTGAACGAGAAAATCTCCTGCTATAATCGGTTTGCGCGCCCGTGATTGATTCGTTCATTCTGAAAATCAAGCGGGGCGACACCGCGTTTTATCGAGGTCTTCGCGACCTGATTAAACGTATGCTCTCGGGCACGCTGCCTCTGCCTCGAGCCATGCATCCAATTCTGAGCGGACTGTATTCCCTTCATTCAGCGGTTCGTTACGCCATCTGGCGTACTTGGATCTTTCTCTGGGTCGAGCCACTCTTTCGTGGTCGCTGTGTTTCGATTGGAAAGCGCTTCCAGCTGTGGAACATGCCGGAAGTAACTGGACATACCCGCATATATATTGGCGATGATGTCACGATTTTCGGCAAAATCGGCGTCTATAGCGGACGTATATTCGATGAGCCCAAGCTAATTATTAAAGACCGCGTCGGAATCGGCCACAACGTCACGATCGTAGTCAATAAAGAGATCGTCATCGAAGAAGACGTGCATATGGCCACCGGCGTGCGCGTCATGGATTCTGACGGTCATCCGCGCGACACGGAGGAACGTGCGGCTGGTTTGCCGCCGAACCCGGAAGAAATTAAACCGGTGCGTGTCTGCCGAGGAGCCTGGATTGGCCAGAATACCTTCATCATGAAAGGCGTGACCATAGGGGAGGGGGCTGTTGTAGGCGTGAATAGCGTGGTGCTGACCGACGTTCCAGCATTTTGTACGGCGATAGGTAATCCAGCGCGCGTCGTATCGCCTCCGTGGCCCGGAAAGAACAAGTCTGCGCCGAGTGCAGCTTCTTCACCCTCGAAAGTAAACGCTACGGCTTAGCGACTGAAACAGATCATAGCCATCCCAGAAGCGCTGGAATTGCAGGGCTTGACCGATGGGAACGATTCTGTCGATTCCGCGTCCGTTGAGGTTCTTGACGAAAGCCTCTAGTTCTTCTTCCTCAAAACCGAACTGTGTCAGCGTCTGGTCACGGTGATCAACCACGGGTGCGAGCGCGGAAAGACTATCGCTCTGAAACGCGAGCAGCAAGCCTCCTCCGCAATGGTTCCGGTCGAGGTTTTCCAACGAACCAAGGGTCAGGACGGGAATGTTACCTTCGAAATCGGCATAGCCGGTGACAGGCCTGTCCAAAATGGCCCGGCAGGCGAAAGTAAAACGATTCATACGAACCGCGGCCTCGGGCGCATAGCCCTTGCGCTCAATACATTTCTGCAGATGTCCGAAGAAGAGGTTCGCGGCCGTTGCGCAGTCGGCCGTGTCCCCGCACCAAAGAAGCAATCGTGGCGAAGAGCAGGCCATCTGATCAAACCAGAAAGTGTCATTGTAAAACTTCTCGGCGAGGGCGATAGCTTGAGTTTCGTCAAGCGCAAGGTAGCGTGCTGCGCGAATGGCTGACAACGAGAAGCGATCCGGGAATGTTAACTCTGTCGCATGCGGCGCTAGCGGGATGGAGCGGATGGCATTTACCGTCTGGTCGCCTCCCCAGATCACCCGAACGTCAGCCGCGGCTGAGAATAGCCCCGTAATCTCTTGCTCGTGACCGTACTGGACAATAATCGTTTGATCACGGAACAACTCAGCTTCATCTATCGCGCTATTGGCGATTCGGCAGAGGATCTCTACCTGCGGAGTCATCGAAGACGAGAGGCGGATGAGATTGCGGTTACCCATCAGGATTGAAACAATCCACGAATAGACGAACATCGTATCGACATTCGCAGGCGGAACATGGAACACGATGCCCCTCGGCACCAGGCGTGTGTGGGCAGTTTCCAGGAGACGCGCGCTTTCACAGAGCGCATTCAGTTCGGCCGGCCGCATCCAAAAAGCCAGCGCTTGCAATTCCGGGAACCCTCGCGCCGCCTTGTCCTGAAAAATCAGCCGCGAGAGGCGTCCGCAAAATTGTAGAATTTCCGGGGCGAACGGCCCGAATTTGCCCTTGGCGTTCCTGATTCGGCTCGTTATTTCGTCAGCTTCAACAAATTGTTTATTGGGTACGATTTCAAGTACTTTCACGCAGCGGCCCCAGCCGCATGCGTGTCACTGCAGCCTCTTAACTCGGCTTTAGGCACCCGGCCGATCACACTGAATGCCTTGCCGTAGCGGCCACATGCCAACCCGTCCACTGAGTGGATCACACCAATATCTTCCGTGAGGATAGAATGACCCGGATAACTGAGCGGCAAAGCGCTTAGGACCTGAATCAGGCCTGGCTTACCGGGCGCAAGTTCGCGCATTGTTGTCGGGTCTCTCACAATAACGTCGGCGAAGTTCGGCGCGTATAGGAATCCGTCTTCTCCTTCGACGTACACGCTGCCGACCTGCTCGACCATGCCGTAGAAATTAAAAATACGCTTAAGGCCAGTTGCCTGCTCAAAATGCCGACGAAACTCGGCATTGCTTACGGCACGATCCAGAAGCTTCTTCCACCCGCCGCTATGAACCAAAATTCCGTTCGACAGATCGAGCCCTAGGTCTCGAATGCGTTCAAAGAAATACTGCCAGACCATGAATGTGAAGCCGAAGATCAGGAAAGGCTTTGCGCTGAACTTATCAAGGAATGTGCGCAAACCGCCTTCGTCAAGATTCATCTGCTCGTCGAGGGCACAAAAGTGTTGCCTTCCAAAGTTCATCATGCCCAGCACGCCGGCAGCCCGGGCACTGAAGCGCATTCGATCCCGCACAAGTGCGTTCGAATCGATCACGATCATAGGAAGCCGCTCTGGACCAAGGATATGAGTCATGGTTCGTCCCAAGGCCACCGTCTGACGGCGCGCCGTCTCCTGATCGAGAAAGATCCGACTGACCTGCTGTCCCGTTGTGCCGCTCGACGTCAACGTCTTAAAAACATCCTCGCTCGGGATGCTACGCAAGACATGAGTCTTGAAAAGGCCAACCGGGACGAACGGAATTTCCGCTAGCGAACCGGCAGATTTGAATGCCGGATTCAACAATGAAACCAGTTTGTTGTATTCCGCACACCGCGCACGATGCATTGAAGTCAGGTCATTCAGCAGGCGAAGCAGCAGCATTTCCTTTTGCTGCTGAGGCAGACTGTACTGAGGAATATTTGACAGCGACGTGAAGGCGTCGCTTGCCCTGCTTGTTCCAATGCTCGTCATAGTTGTTCCAGTTGGCGGTAATCGATCTTTCCGTTAGCTGTAGTGGGAATTGCTCCGATCCGTCGAAAATCGAGCACTGTCCGATGGATGCTCAGTTTGGAGGCCAGCTCGTTTCGCAGACCCGCCAGGGCCGCATCATCACCGTGTTCGCAATATGCAACCAGCTTGTCGCCTTGCCTGACTACGGCCGTCGGGCCGTGAACGCGGAGGAGCGCTTCTACTTCGTCGAGATTGATACGGATTCCAAACAGCTTCATGTCGCGTTTGGCACGTCCCGTATGAAACAGGAAATCTTCGGAGTCGAGATAACCGAGATCGCCCGTTGCCAGCCGCCCTCCCAGTTCATCGCCCAGCGCCAGATCTTTCCGCTCATTGGCGTAACCCATCATCACGTTCGGGCCTCGGTAAATCACTTCGCCCCCTTCGATCGAAAGTCGGCCACCCGGGATGACGGGACCGACCGACCCCAGTTTTGCGGGCAACCTGTCAGCGGGCAGAATCGAAATACGGGCGGTCGCCTCCGTCTGTCCATACATCACGAAAAATCTACCCTGACGGCGGATCATTACTTGGTGAAAATGAGTGATGAGCTCGTTACTCAATTTGCCGCCGGCCTGAGTTAGCGTTCGAAGGCTGGGAATATTCATCCCTTCTATGTCCAGGCGTCGCAAAATCTGATACGAGTACGGGACGCCGGCCATGGAAGTGCATTCCTGTTCTCGAATCAGATCCCAGAAGTTTCTCGATGTGAGCGCCTCGTCAGTCAGCACAACGGAGGCGCCTTGAGCGAGGTGGGAATTCAGCACCGACAGGCCATAGGAATAATTCAGTGGCAGACTGGCAATCGTCCGGTCGTCCTTAGTAATCTCGAGAGCTTGGCGAATTGAGTCAGCATTGCTCAAAACGTTGCTCGATGTCAGGCGCACGAACTTTGGGCTCCCGGTGCTGCCAGACGTGCTCAACAACAGACTCAATTGGAGGTGGACCCCGGATTCCGTGGGGCGTGCCGCTTTCCAGAGCCGATCCTCACGGGTCGGCTGGTGGAGCTCTGGGGTGTGGGTGCCGAAAATAAAATCCGGTTTGTACAACACCTCTAGTTGGTCGCGGAATTCCACGGCCAGTTTGGCATCGAGTAAGGCCACTGCCTGACCCGCTTCTATCGCGCCAAGGTAACAGCAAACAGAGAGCGCGTCGTTTTGCGCGTAACAGAAAACGAGCTTCTTGCTTTCTGATTTCAGGAGGTTCGCCCAGCGTTCGACTTCGCTCGCCAGGCGCCCATAACTCCACCACTCGCCCGCCGCATAGAGGGCCGGTCTTGTTGAAGGAATCTCTCGATTACGAAGGAACATCGGGCGAAGCTCCGCGCTCAGACAATCATTCCGCCATCCACTCCCAGCACTTGGCCAGTCACGTAGGAGGAATGATCGGACGCAAAAAACAAGATGGAAGCCGCCACATCGTCTGGCTGGCCTGCCCGCCCCATCCGTATGTTAGTTAGGCGGTCCTGACGGACCTTCTCCGGCAAGCCCGCCACCATATCCGTCTCGATGAAACCCGGTGCAACTGCGTTCACCCGGATGTTTTTTGAAGCCAGTTCCTTCGCGGCGGATAGAGTTAATCCGATAATCGCCGCTTTCGAAGCTGAATAAACGGCCTGACCTTCGCTGCCCAAACGACCGAGAATCGAGGTGAGATTTATGATCGAGCCCGATTTCCGCCGCATCATAAGTCGAGCGGCTTCCTGAAGGTGATAAATCGCCCCGAACGTGTTGATCTCGAAATTCTTCTTAATCAACTCCCCGCTGATCATGCCGAGGAGCGCTCCTTCAAGGATGCCTGCGTTATTAACCAGAATATCCAAGCGCTTGAACTGCTGAAAAATCTCCCGGTAACAAGCCCGAACTGCCTCCTGATCAGAGGCATCAGCAACAAGTCCGTGGGTTGTAACGCCGAATTCGGCATGGATCTCTTTTGCCCGTTGGTCTACGCGTTCACGGTCCGATCTTCCATTAACGATTACTATTGCCCCGTGTTGCGCCAACATTCGTGCCGCAGCCCATCCGATACCCCGAGTAGAGCCCGTGATGAAAGCAACCTTTTCGTTGAGTAGAGGCCCTGTCAATCCAGAGCGACCCCGTGCCGGATTACGATCTCCCGCGCTTTGTCAAAGCTGCTCAGATCGATTACTTCTTCCGAGGAGAGCATGATATCGAACGTCGCCTCAATCTCGGCTACAAGGGTCATATGTGCCGTGGAATCCCAGCCCTGAGTGGAACCATATGCGATCGTGTCGAAGTTAGTGTCGGGCGGGATACCAATGGATTGCACGAAAGCGTCTTGGAGCCGGCTTAGCCCGGTAGCTGTTGGATTCAAGTATTCACTCCTAAAGAAATTTACTCAAAGAGAATTCTCTTTGTATTACGGAATAACATCCATGAGTGTGACATTCGGCGTACGATAGATCCTAACGCGAACCCCGCAGACCAGTTCGCACACACGCAAGATGACGGCCCTGGGATCCCTTCTCATCATATTTTACCTTCGGACGTGTTTTAAGGATCGAAAACCCTAAAAAGTCCTGGATCGCGCCAAGTCGACGCCATTTCACTGGCCTGGGTCTGGCTACCCTTGTGGGGAGGCGCGCCCGAAGGATAAAAGTATCGGACGGCGCTAGTACGCATTTCATTTTAGCGTCTGAAAATTCAAAAAGGGAGACGATGGCGAAAGCAGACGTTGCACTGAAGAAGACTCTGGTCGGGATGATTCTCCCGACGTATTCTCCAATTCTTGATAAGGCGAATTGGAATGCCCTGTGGTTGAGGACTATACGTAACTCCGGAACGCTTCCGCTTTTCTCGTCGCGTAAAGATTTACATGGGTTTCTCAATGAAGCGCACCTCAAGGCAGGAACCGCCCCAGTCGATTACCTGGAGTTCGGGGTGTATCGCGGGAGCAGCATACGGTTGTGGACAGACTTGAACAAACATCCGGATTCCCGCTTTTTCGGGTTTGACTCGTTTGAGGGACTTCCGGAAGACTGGTCCTCCACAAACCCCAAAGGCACTTTCAATACGGACGGCCGCATGCCGGAAATCGATGACGCTCGCGTCAATTTCGTCGTTGGCTGGTTTCAGAATTCCTTGCCACGCTTTCTTTCGTCGTTTCAAGCGAAACATCGCCTCGTCGTACACATCGATTGCGACCTTTTCTCTTCAGCCCTTTATTGCCTAGCAACTCTGAATCCGCTCATCGAGGCTGGAACGATTATCGTTTTCGATGAATTCGACGCAGTACTGGACGAATACCGTGCACTTACCAGCTATACCTCCGCATTCATGCGAACTTATTCGCTGATCGCCGCCACTAAAGGGTTTTGTCAGGCAGCGATTCTAATGCATTAAGTATCTTCTTTGCAGGGCATTCGCCCTGATTGCATCGATCGAAAGACGATATGGACTTAGTGTTGGCGGGGTGTCACGATCTTACAAGTACGGCACGAGGGCGAGGGACTGGTGCCGAATTTATTCGGCGCGTAGTACTTCGAGCGGGCGTAATCCAAGAATGCGGGTGCTCGCCATCCATCCAGCCAAGTTTGCAAGCGCTGCTGTGCCTAATGCTACGACGAGTAGCGAGGGCCAATCGAACTCGAAGTGCGTGTTGATGAACTTCTCGGAAATCAGACGAGTGAACACGTTGGCAAGTACTCCACCAACCAGCCCAGCGATCGCGCCGAGAATACAAAATTCGATGGAGAAGATGCTCATAATTCTATGGCGCGTTGCCCCCAGAGATTTAAGAATCGCGACCTCGCGGATGCGGCGGTACCGGGTACCGGCGACGCTCGAGGAAAGGATGATGATGCCGGCTAATATCGCAAACAATGCCAAAAATCGAACCACTAGCGCGACCTGGTCAACGGCTTCCTGAATCCGGGTCAAGACATCTGCCAGATTCATGACGGTTACGGTGGGAAAGTTATCAAAAACCACCTCTTCCACCTGCGGAATTCTGGGTGGCTCGACGTGAACCGCGCCGTAGTAGACGACCGGCAGGCCGTGAAGCGCGAGCTGCGGGAATACCAGGTCATAACGAACGGGGGCGCGTTCGTCACGACGGAAAACAGCAACTAAGGGAGCGGTCACGGTACGGCCGGCAATCTGAAACCGGAGACTATCGCCCAATGCCAGATCAAAATCGCGCTGCGCTTGCTCGGAAACGGCGAGGAGGGGACGCTGATCATCAGCTTTCCACCAGCTTCCCGCTTGTAGCTTGAGCCCTTCGGGGACTGCGGTGGCGGTCGTGATGCGAATCGCCTGCAGATTGCTCTTTCGTTCGGCTCTAATCTTCAGCTGATCTGTCGGGACCCCGTTCTTGGCAAGCATTCTGGCGACGATATAGCCGACCAGCTGCACTTTACCCCTAACACCGGGCTGAGCCTCGACGAGTTTGGTAAGTGCGCCGGAATCGCGGATGTCGAGCAGGAAGAGGTTACCCTGTTTGCCCGGCCCTTCGCTGGTTACCTCTCGGAGAACGGTTTTTTGCAAGAGATATGTTGTCAAGGTGAACATTACGCCGATGCCGAGCGCGATCAGGACTGAGCGGGCCTGATTTCCGGGCCGATAAAGATTTGCGAACCCGTGACGAAAGACGGCAGGTAAGCTCCGGTTGAAAGCTCTTACTATGGTCCGCATGGCAAACAGTAGAAGGGAAGCAATCCCGGCGAGCAGCAGAATGCTGGCAAGCAGTCCGGCGATGAAGTAGCCGCCCATGAGCCAGGATCCGCCAAGCCAGACGGCTATTCCATAGAAGCCGAGCAAAATCAAGCCGGCCCCGGCCCAAGCGGGAATCCTTTCGCGCCAATGCCTCCGACTTTCCTGAGCAGCGTCGGTCATGTTCCGCCGAAAAACCAACGCCGGACGAATCAGGCGCACACTGAGCAGTGGGGGAAGCGTAAAGAGCAAGGTAGCCAATATGCCGAGGCTCAAACCCTGGAGGCTAAACGACCAGTCCCACGGGATATCGGGAAGTAATGCGAATACGCGGTGGATCATCCAGGGGAACGATTTCTGCACGAGGGCGCCCACCGCCACCCCAATCAATCCGCCTGCGACCCCGAGCCATAACGTTTGAAGGAGATAGATTTTCATGATCTGGCTCGATCTGGCTCCAAGCGTCTTCATGACCGCGATAGTGTCCATGTGCTGTTGCAGGTGGGAATGCATAGCCATGGCGACACCGAGCGATCCGACTATCAGCGCGATCAGGCTGATCAGGCTTAAGAAAGTCGTTGTGTTATCGAGGGCTTTACCGACAATCGGGCTGCCTTCACGATAGTCGCTAATGAAGACGTGATGGAGCGTTTGCTTGAGATCGGCTTTGATACTGCCGAGATTTGCTCCGGGCTTTAGCTTGAAAAGGAAACGCTGGGCGGCTCGGCTTCCGAACTGAACGAGTCCGCTGCGGTCAAGGCCGGCGCGGTTTACCAGGACTCGCATGCCGGGCCCGAATCCCGACGCAAGACGGTCCGGTTCACTGGTAACGGTTCCGACGATTGTGAAGTCTTTTCCGCCGAGGCGAATTTTTTCGCCCGGGTTAACTTTCAGGCGCATTTCGAGTTCGGGCGTTACGACGACAACGTCGTCCCGGTTGAGCAAGGCGTTAAGGGGCTTGGCAGGCTGCAGCCCCAGGTGCCCGTAGAAAGGATAAGCCTCCGGATCGACTCCCTTGAGCGAGATCATCTGCGGCACCCGCTGCCTTTCGGAACCGGTCATGGAGATTGTTTCGGTTACTCGTGTCAGGGTTCCATTGCGGGCCGCGAGCGCCTCAATTCTGCCGATCTGCTCCTGGCTGAGTGTTTCCCAAGTTTGGGCCTGGAGATCCGCAGCTATGAGCTGCTTGGCATTGCGGAGCAGCATGCCGCGAAACGCATACCCGAAACCTTTGACACCGCTCAGGGCGGCCACGCCGACAGCGACCGCGAGAATCACGAAAATGAATTTCGCCGGCGCGGCTCGCAAATCCCGCCAACCGATTTTGGAAGCGGTTTTTAGGCCAAAGCCTCCCCCGGTGCGGGTTGTTTGAGGAGAAGGCAGCAGCATCAGGCCTCCAGAACCGGTTCGGCAATCACATCGGTGAGCACGCGGCCGTCCCGGAGGGTAATGATGCGATCGGCGTAACTTGCGAGCTGTGCGTCGTGCGTAACCAGAACCAAAGTAGTTTTCTGCTCGCGATTCAACTCAAGCAGAAGTTCCAACACCTGTGCACCATTCGCCGAATCGAGATTGCCCGTTGGCTCGTCAGCCATGAGAAGCGGTGGCTGGGTAATGAACGCTCGGGCGAGCGCGACTCGCTGCTGTTCGCCGCCGGAAAGCTGGACCGGATAGTGGTGAGCACGGTCTGCCAGGCCGACGCGATCAAGCAAGTCTTTTGCTCGTTTTCGCGCGTTTTTTGACTCACCGCCAAGCTCTGCCGGAAGCAGCACATTTTCTTCGGCGGTCAGCGTGGGAACTAGTTGATAGGACTGAAACACGAAACCGATCTTGCGCCCGCGCACCCGCGCCAGTTCGTCTTCGCTCAGATCCTGAATTTCAAGGCCATCGACGATGATGCGGCCCGAGGTGACAGTATCAAGGCCCGCGAGCAGCCCAAGGAGGGTACTCTTCCCGCTTCCGGAAGCGCCCATAATCGCCACGAACTGACCACGGGACACCACGAAACTCACATCGCGAAGGATTTCGACTCGATTAGAACCGTTATCGATGCTTTTCGAGAGCCGGTCAACGCGGATGATGTCGCTCTGGCGGTCATTTGGCTGCATGTCAATCTTGGATGGTGAAGGAACGGGCGTTCTTATCTTTCATTTTTGCAGTCTGCCTTGCCTGCGTTCCGCTTTTTAGTTCCTGCGGTTCGCGCAACAATACTCCCTCTACAGAAAAACGTGAGCCAGAGACAGTTAGTTCCAGTACATTCGAGAAGGCTTCTCCGACAACGCCAACCGAGACTCCGGACACGCGCCGTGTGATCGTTGCTTTCGGTGACAGCCTGACCGCGGGGGTGGCAGGGCGCAGTTACCCCGAGGACCTACAAGATCTACTCGACCAGGCGGGTGCGAAGTTCAGAGTCGAAAACCAGGGCGTTAGCGGCGATACCAGCACCGACGGTCTCGCGCGCATTGAGAATGTGACTGCGTCTCATCCAGCTCTGGTGCTTCTTGAATTCGGGGGCAACGATGGCTTGCGCGGTATACCTGTTGAGGCCACCCGCAAGAATTTGCAGGAAATGATCGAACGCCTGAAAGCCGCAACGATACCGTTGGTCCTCCTGGGAATCACGTTGCCGCCAAACTATGGACCTGAATATGTAAAGCCCTTTACCGCCATGTTCCCCGAGCTTGCAAAACAATATCGTCTGACCTATATACCGTTTCTCCTGGTAAACGTGTACCAGCACGCAGAGCTGATGCAGCCTGATGGGATTCATCCAAATGGGGAAGGGAACAAAGTGGTCGCACGGGATGTATTCAAGCTGATTCTGCCGGTTCTCAAAGCGAACAAAGAATAAGAAGAGATCCAGAGGTGAGTTATCCGGATTCGGTGCGGTACCTATATTCGCTCGGAAACGAGCTGAAAGCCGGCGCAAAGTTTGGTCTTGAACGAATGCGCTCTTTGCTTTCGGCGCTGGGCAATCCCGAGCGAGACCAGTGCTTCGTCCATGTTGCCGGGACAGATGGCAAAGGATCAACGTGCGCAATGATCTCGAGTGTTTTATGGAGGGCAGGCTTGCGGACGGGCCTGTACACTTCTCCGCATTTGGTTGAGCCCACTGAGCGCATACGCGTGAATGGTATTGACGTGAGCGCCAATCGATTTGCGGCAGCTTTTCAGATTGTGCATGAGGTTGCGGAGGGCCTGATCGAAAGCGGCCAAATCGACGCGCACCCCTCTTATTTTGAGACGGTGACGGCCATGGCGTTAGTCATCTTTCGTGAGTTGGAAATCGCCGTTATGGAGGTCGGGCTAGGCGGAAGGCTGGATGCGACGAATGTCATCACACCAGAAGTGTGCGTTATTACCCCAGTCTCCTATGATCACGAGAGCTTCCTGGGAAACACCCTGGAATCAATTGCCGGGGAGAAGGCAGGGATTCTGAAAAAAGGCGTACCCCTCGTGCTGGGGCATCAGAAGAGCGCGGCGGAAGAAGTTATCGTCGTATACGCGCGTGAATTGAGTTGCGACATTATACGAGTGGCCGACACAGCGGTAGAGGTTTTGAGCGTAAACGCCGAGCGGTCCAGTTTTCGAATGAATGGAGACGTCTATGAATGTCCGCTGCCTGGGCGGCACCAAATCGACAACGCTGTAGCGGCTATCTTGACGTGCCGCGAGTTGGGAATCGCACAAGAAGCGATTGCGAGCGGTCTGCGAGAGACGATCTGGCCCGGCCGGCTCGAGCTGGTGTCGCGAAATCCTGACTTTGCTTTGGACGGAGCCCACAATCCCGCTGGGGCAGCCGCGCTAGCCAGGTATATCGGCGAATTTTGTGCGGCGAGACCGGTGTGGATGGTGTACGGCGCAATGCGCGATAAAGCTATCGAGGAGGTGACGGAGCAACTTTTCCCGTTAGCGTTAAAGCTGATTTTGACCGCGCCCGATTTCCCCCGAGCTCTCAGGCCGGAGGCCATTTTGCAGGTGACATCCCATCCAGACGCGGTGACGACGACTGGGCTCCCTGAGGCAATCAAGGCAGCCGCAGGTGCGCCTCGCGACGCGATTGTTTTCTTTACAGGGTCCCTTTACCTAGTGGGCGAAGCGCGCAAGCTTTTGCTCGGGAGAAGAGCCGGTTTCGTAGAATGAAGCCTGCATGAGAAGTGCGCATGGGGGAGTTGGTGCGAGCGCAGAGGAACAACAAGCAGCCCTTCGGGGCTCCTCCGACAACACCGGATTAAAAGCGTTTTCTTTGCAGCTTCGTGGCGTGCTCTTTTCTGCTCCGGCTATCATTTTAGCCACGGTATTCTTCGGCACCATTAGCTTAGCCGCTTCCTTTTTCGATCATACCGGCGCCCTTCAGATCCGCCTGGCACGAGTCTGGGCGCGTACTTTGCTTCGCGTGAGCGGCGTACGTGTGCGTGTTGAGGGTCTTGAACAAATCGATCCTGCGAGCAACTACGTATTTATCTCGAATCACCTGAGCTACATGGACACGCCTGTGGCGCTTTCGTACATCCCGGTGCAGTTCCGATTTCTCGCAAAGCGGGGGCTTTTCCAGATTCCGCTCTTAGGGACCCACTTGACCCGTGCGGGTCATATCCCCGTGACGCGTGAAGATCCTCGTGCTTCCGTCAAAACGATGCAGATAGCTGCCGAGAAAATTCGAGAAAAGAAGATCTCCCTTTTGATTTTTCCGGAAGGCGGGCGTTCGCATGATGGTGTTCTTCGGCCATTTAAGGAAGGCGGACCTTATATCGCGATAAGAGCCGGAGTTCCGGTGGTGCCGCTCGTCATGATTGGAACTCGTGAGGTGTTGCCGTACGGAAGCGGAGCGGTGCGGCCAGGTTGGGTTACACTGCGAATCCTGAAGCCGATCTCAACCGCGCAGATGAATTTGAAAGATCGCGGCGCTTTGACTGAGAAGGTTCGCGAGCTAATATCGCACGAGCTTGGCTAAGACGCGGCGTTATCAACAGCAGCCGGATTTGGCCATCACGATCTCTTCGATCTGCACGAGCGTAGGGTAGTGTCCGGTGTAGCAGGCGTAGCAAAAGTGGCGTTCCGAATCGCGGATGGATTCACGGAGAGAATCGAGCGAGAGATACTCCAGTGAATCCGCCTCCACATAGGCGCGGATCTGATCGAGGTCATAGTTGGCTGCTATCAGTTCGCCCAGCGAAGGTGTGTCGACACCGTAGTAACACGGGGAGATGGTAGGCGGACATGAGATCCGGAGATGCACCTCGCTTGCGCCGGCGCCACGCACCATGCGGACAATCTTGCGGCTGGTTGTACCGCGAACGATGGAGTCGTCCACCAGAACAACTCTCTTACCTTCAATGAGTTGGCGAACGGGATTCAACTTAAGCTTTACACCGAAATCGCGAATCGCCTGAGAAGGCTCAATGAAGGTGCGGCCGACGTAGTGATTACGAATCAGAGCTTGCCGATACGGGATGCCGGATTCGGCGGCGTAACCGATAGCAGCGGAGACACCGGAATCGGGGACAGGAACGATGACGTCCGCATCGACGGGATGTTCTTGCGCGAGCAGTCTTCCCATTCGTTCGCGCGATTCGGCGACAGATTTCCCGAAAACAACGGAATCCGGCCGCGAAAAATAGACGTGCTCGAAGGAGCAGTGAGCGGGTGCTTCGGGATGTGTGTAGTATTCACGGGTCAATCCTTCCGGACCTACTACGACCATTTCGCCCGGTTCGACGTCGCCAATATAGGTGGCGCCGATCAAATCAAAGGCGCACGTCTCAGAGGCGAACACAAACACCGGACTACCACCCTCCAAATCGAGCTTGCCCATCGCGAGAGGTCGGAAACCATGTGGATCACGCGCGATTATGATCCGATCCTCGGCAAGGAAAACGAGCGAGAAAGCGCCCTCAATTTGGAGCAGGGCATCGCGCAAAGCCCCCTGAAGCGTGGGTTCCCTGGAGCGAGCCACCAGGTGAAGAACAACTTCAGTATCGCTGGTCGATTGAAAGATGGATCCATCGGACTCCAACTCGCGGCGGAGTTCAATGGCGTTCGTCAGGTTTCCATTGTGAGCAACGGCCACCTGCCCTTTATTACAGGCCACCGAGAGAGGCTGTGCGTTGCGCAAGCTGCTCTCGCCGGCGGTCGAATAACGTGTGTGACCGATCGCCACCGCGCCCGGAAGCTGGTTGAGGACGTCGGGAGTGAAGATTTCCGCAACGTGTCCAACCTTCCGAACGCTGTGAATTTTTCGACCATCACTGGTAGCAATTCCGGCACTCTCCTGCCCGCGATGCTGCAAGGCGTAGAGACCCAGATAGACGAGATTCGCCGCTTCCGGATGACCGTACAACGCGAAAACGCCGCACTCTTCCCTAAACTTGTCGAATTCGCCTGCGAGCGACGATACCGGCTCTTTTACTTCTTCTTTCAGATTAGACATTGATTCTCACTGATTCAGAAGTGTGGAGGAGGTGTTCGAGAGACTGATTCCAAGTGTTGTGAAGGTCGCTCAACGAAGCGTCGATCAGCATCTTGCCCTGACGGCGAATGGTGAAACCAGCTTCCACTGTAGCGCCAATTGTTACCGCTTCGACATTATTTCTTTGCGCAATTGAAAAGATGCGGGCAGGGTCGCTTGTGGAAACCAGCACACGCGAAGGCCCTTCGTGAAAGAGAAGCAGCTCGGGGCGTAACGATGACTCGAGACTCACATCAATCCCGGGGGCGCCAGCGCCAAAGCAGCATTCTGCGAGCGCTACAGCCAAGCCCCCTTCTCCCACATCATGTGCGGATTCGACGGCGCCGCCGCGCACCAACTCACGAATCACCGCCTGCACGCGTTTTTCGTATTGCATATCGAGGCGGGGAGGCCTGCCCCAAAGAGCTTTCACGATAACCTTGGCGTACTGTGTGCCGCCAAAATGTCCAAGGTCCGAATCGCCCAGGCCGCCCAACAGAATGATGGTCCGGGCTGGCTTAAGAAACCGGATGCCTATGGCAGGTGTGGTTGGAAGCGTGCCCACAATGCCAACCACTGGCGTGGGGAAAATGGGCGCGCCGAGCGTCTCGTTGTAGAGACTCACGTTGCCGCCGGTGACCGGCACTTCGAAGACGCGGCAGGCTTCCGCCAAACCCTCAATTGACTCTATGATCTGCCCCATGATTTCGGGCCGCTCCGGGTTGCCGAAATTGAGATTGTTAGTGGTTGCTATCGGCAGCGCGCCGACCGTGGATAGATTGCGGCAGCACTCGGCGACGATTAGTTTCGTTCCTTCGCGCGGATCGAGTGCACAGTACCGGCCGTTACCGTCGAGCGACATCGCGATCGAGGTCCCAGTATCTTTTATCCGTACGATGGCGGCTTCCGCGCCCGGGCCGGCGAGCGTATTGGTACGGACCTGGTAGTCGTACTGTTCCCAAATCCAGCGTTTGGAACACAAGTCGCCAGAGGTAAGAAGAGCGCGCAGATCGCCGGCCAAATTTGAACTCTGAAATTCAGGGCCGCGGGCGGGAGCAATCTGAAGCGGTGCGGTGTAGGGCCGATCATATCGAGGGGCTTCATCGGCCAGCGCTCGATTCGGAATCTCGGCGTAGATCTCGCCATGATGCTTGACGCGCAACATGCCGTCGGCAGTCACCGCGCCAATTGTGACTGCATCGAGGCCCCATTTCTTGAACACCCGAAATACTTCATCTTCGCGCCCGCGCTCGGCGACCAGCAGCATGCGTTCCTGTGATTCGGAGAGCATCATCTCGTAGGGAGTCATGCCGGATTCACGTTGTGGGACGAATTGCAAATCGATATCGACTCCGGTTCCAGCACGGCTGCCCATTTCGCAGGTAGAAGATGTGAGGCCGGCGGCACCCATGTCCTGAATGCCCACGATCGCACCTGTCTTCATCGCTTCGAGGCACGCTTCAAGGAGGAGCTTCTCCATGAAGGGATCTCCTACTTGTACGTTCGGTCGCTTCTGTTTCGATTCTTCGGCGAACTCGGCCGATGCCATTGACGCACCATGTATGCCGTCGCGACCCGTCTTCGCTCCGACATAAATCACCGGATTGCCAACGCCCGTCGCCTTGCCGTAAAAGATCTCATCGTGACGGAAAATGCCCAACGCGAAGACGTTCACAAGAGGATTACCGCTGTAGCTCTCCTCAAAGACACATTCACCGCCTACAGTTGGCACTCCAAAGCAGTTACCATAGTGAGCGATGCCAGCTACCACACCTTCGAGAATGCGCCGGTTGCGTGCGCCCGATCGAGGATCATCTAAGTTCCCGAAGCGGATGGAATCCATTACCGCGATCGGCCTAGCGCCCATGGTGAAGATGTCGCGGAGAATGCCCCCGACACCTGTGGCCGCACCCTGAAACGGCTCGATGAAACTGGGATGATTGTGCGATTCGATTTTGAAGGCGATGGCGAGATTGTCGCCGATATCGATGATGCCAGCGTTTTCGCCCGGCCCCTGGAGCACATGAGCACTTTCGGTCGGAAGCTTTTTCAGATGAAGGCGTGAGCTCTTGTAAGAACAATGCTCGCTCCACATGACGCTGAAGATTCCAAGTTCGGTGATGGTTGGTTCGCGGCCGAGCAGGCTGACGATCTTTTGATATTCGTCAGGCGAAAGCTGGTGAGAGGCAACTAATTCAGGCGTGATCTTCGTTTCCGCGATCAAGGCACTCATGATCGAGCGGCAAGGACCTCAGCGGCGACGAGAGAGTCGAGAATGAGCAATCCATCAGTGTTTCCGAAGAGTGGCTCTGCCGCACGCTCGGGATGCGGCATCATACCCATGACATTGCGATTCTCGTTCAAGATTCCGGCAATGTTGCGCATCGATCCATTCACGTTTTCCGTATAGCGAAGCACGATGCGATTGTCGGCAGTAAGCTGATCCAGTGTCCGATCATCCGCAATGTAGCAACCTTCCCCGTGCGCCACGGGGAGTCGCAGTTTCTGACCCTTGACCGCCCGTGAGGTGAAAATCGAATCGGCCGTAACAATTTCAAACGGCACGGTTCTGCAGACGAACCTCAGACCTGAATTGCGCACAAGCGCTCCAGGGAGCAGCCCAGCTTCGGTCAACACTTGAAAGCCATTACAGATTCCCAAAACAGGACCACCATCCAAGGCAAGCTTCTTCACAGCCTTCAGCACGGGGGAAAACTTCGCAATTGCGCCGCAACGGAGGTAGTCACCGTACGAAAAGCCACCCGGGAGGATCACTACGTCCGCTCCGTTCAGGGAAGCGGAATCGTGCCAAACGAACTCGGCTTTATGCCCCAGGTTATGAGACACCGCATACCAGGCATCGTGATCGCAGTTGCTTCCTGGAAAAACGACTACGGCTACTTTCATAGCAGTTAAACGAGCGACTTACGTCGTCGCAGGAGCCACGGTGGCTTTCTTTCGTGTGGCGCGGCGCTTTTCCACCGGTGGCTGCCGATCACTTTTCTTTAGTGAGGGCAGAACGATCGCGGTCACGAACTTCTTCTCGCCGTGATCATCGAACTTGATCACTATGTAATCCTCATTACAGGAAAGGACAGAGCCGAGGCCGAATTTTCCATGCTCGACCTGCGCTCCAGTAGCAAATGCCGGTTTTGTGGCCATGCAGCTATCAACCCTCCTTAGATCATTGTAACAATGTGACTTAGGTACTGTCGAGGAAGGCCTGAATGCGCATCGACTGTTTTCGCGCAAATCGTTCCATATAATAGGCGAAGTAACCATGGAGGATCTGAAAAAGAAGCTACAAAGCGAGATCGCGGCGCTCGAATATGAATTGCGCAACGAACTCCCGAAGGAGATCCTGAAGGCTCGGGCGCACGGCGATCTGAGCGAAAACGCGGAATATCATGCGGCCAAAGAACGGCAGGCATGGGTTAACGCCCGGTTAGGCCATCTTCAAGGCCGGCTGCGCGACTTTTCGATGATCGATTTTTCTAAAATTCCACGGGATCGGGTGGGCCTGGGTTCACACGTCGTGGTACTTGAGTTGACCAGGGATGAAGAACACAGCTACGATCTGGTCACGAGCGAAGAGGCTGATGCGAGCCGCGGTAAAATCTCGACAAGCTCGCCTATCGGAAAAGGACTATTGGGAAAACGCGTAGGCGATACAGTAAAGATTCAGATCCCCGATGGGGTACGAGAAATGGAAATTCTAAGTTTGACCACCATTCACGACTCGGCCGCATCTTGAGAAGCCGGTAGTTATGACTTACACACGCGCCATCGGCTTGGGAGCGAACAAGATCATCCGGCTGATTGTGCGCGGTCTGGCCCTATCCAAGATCAACCCCAATATTCTCACCTTTATTGGGTTGTTAATCAATATAGTAGCTGCGACGTTCCTAGCATTTGGCAACTTTCGAACCGCAGGGCTGGTTATCATTTTTGCCGGGCTCTTCGATATGGTCGACGGGCGGGTCGCTCGCGAAACGAACCAGGTTACGCGATTCGGAGGCTTCTTCGATTCGGTTCTCGACCGGTATTCCGACCTGGCCCTGCTTGTTGGCTTGCTGGTCTACTACGGAACTATCAATCGGCCCTCTTACGTGGTCCTAACTGCTTTGGTGATGACTGCTTCTGTAATGATCAGTTATACGAGGACTCGCGCCGAGAACATCATCCCTACCTGTAAGGTGGGATTTCTCGAGCGCCCAGAACGCATCGTACTCTTCATAATAGGTGCTTTATTTGATCGCATGGCTCCCGTCCTTTGGGTAATTGCGGTATTAGGCAATCTGACAGTGATCCATCGGATGGTCTTTACCTACCAGGAATCGAAACACCTCGAGGATGCTCAATTGCGGACGCGCCAAGCGGCTGCGACATCCAGCAGTGGGCGACCGGCATAGCCGCGGGCTTACTTTCCGTCTTCCAGAATTACGACTGCAAAGGCGACTTCAGCAGTGTGCGTAAGAGAGAGTGACAGAACCTTCACTCCGATTTGGTTGGCGATCTTGGCTGCCGCGCCGCTGAGTCGAAGCGTAGGCCGTCCTGAAGGCTCGTTCACCACCGAAAAGTCCCGCCAGGTCACGTCATGACTCCAGCCGGTGCCGATTGCTTTCATCCCTGCTTCCTTAGCGGCGAAGCGCGCGGCCAAACGCTCGGCCCAGTTTGCCTTGGAAAGAGCGTATTCGCGTTCGTTCTCGGTATAGATACGCGTTAGAAAGCGATCTCCAAAACGCGTGACGCTATCGCGAATGCGTTTGACCTCTGCCAGGTCTGTACCAACACCAAGAATCATTTGCGAGGGCGCACAAAGCCCGCTTGCGGCTTCAAAACAGAAAATTTGCCGTCCTATCCCAGAGTTAAAAATTTGCGAGACCCTCAATCTCCCGTTCGAACCGCGGATGGAATGAGGGATCTCAATCCGCAGACGCGCTAGGCCTGACTCTTCCGGAACGCTGCCCACCGCCGTTTCTGAGCGGCAGCGATCCGCTTGCGCGCCTCCGGAGTAAGAATCCGCTTCTTACGAATGATTTGTGAACCAGCCGAATGATCTAACCCGCCACCCGCTGGGCGTCCAGGACGACGGCCTATCAGAGCGCGGACCTGTGAGATCTGTTGGTCGAGCTTGTCCCGCTGTGCTTCGAGGCCTTGTAATGCGGCAGCCAAAATTTCTGTACTTGGTCCTGCAGTCGATTTAGCCATACTTGTACTACTTAGTAACACATTGGTAGGTGACTTTGTAAATTTACTCGCACTATTTCTCTGAAGAGCAGAGGATTGTTACCGGACCGTCGTTGACCAAACAGACGTGCATATGCGCCTGGAATACGCCGGCCGTTACCGGGGTGCAAAGCAGACGACAAGTCTCGAGAAAGGTTTCATAAAGCTCTTTCGCGATGCCGGCTTCAGCGGCGTGCGAGTAGGACGGCCGATTGCCGCGGCTTGTATCGGCGTAGAGCGTAAATTGCGAAACAACGAGCAACTCACCTGAGATATCGGAAAGAGTGCGATTCATCTTACCTTGGTTGTCAGCGAAGATCCGGAGCTTGACAACTTTCGCCGCGAGCTTTTGTGCGTCTTGCGGTGTATCGTCGTACTTCACGCCAAGAAAAACGCACATTCCGCAGCCAATGCGGCTAATAACCTCTCCCTCGACTGAAACGCAGGCCTCGCGAACACGTTGGATCAGAGCACGCACGCCTAGATCGCTACCGCAAAGATGTTGCCTTGGCCGAGAAGCCATCTGTCATCAAGCTCGCGCTTCACAGCGCGCATGGATTCTATCTCGTCATGGGCATACATGAGAGGAAGCAAGTTTGTTTTCGTCTTGCCAATCCCGTGCTCGGCCGCCACTGTGCCATCCATGGCGACGACTTGTTCGGCAAATTGATACATCAATTCTTCGCCCTGCTTTGCCTGCTCCGGAGTTTGCGGAAGGACAGTGACATGATTGTTGGCGTCGCCAACATGGCCGAATATAGTGAATCGATCGCCCATCGTCTCCGCGCAGCGTCGTTTGTATAACCGATGCAGGTCGCGATAGCGGTCTATCGGGACCGCGAAATCCGTACTGGCCTTGGGAAAGCCATTCTGACGGACGATGTCGGTAACGATCAACGCCAGGGTATGGCGGAAAGCGCGAAAACGCTCCTGATCTGTAGTGCTGAGGCCGAACCAGGATGCTTCCTCGAGAGCTTCCTGCTGATTCAAACGTTTGGCCCAAAGATCGACTTGCTCATCATTTTCCGAAGCGAGGTTTTGTTCAATCAGAAGCGCAGCCTTTGCCGGTGTCGGGATTTCGGGATAGCGGGAGCGAAGTAGCCCGAGCGCATGATCGTCCATGAATTCGAGGAGCCGCAATTCGCCTATGGATCGCCAGGAATCGACCGCATCCAAGGCCAAATCGTCGGAGGTAAAAAACACTACACCGCTGAGGATTGCCGGAGGCTGAGAAAAAAGTTTTACATCCATCCCAATTACGACGCCCAGCGTTCCTTCGCTGCCCGCCAGCAGGTCGACCCACTCGAGGTTCGGCCGCAGATAGTAGCCGGCGGAATTCTTTGTAACTGGGGGAGGGTGGACCGGCTGATAGGCGAAACTTACTTTCTCTCCTTGTTCAAAGCGGCGCAAAGTGCCGTCGGAGAAAGCTACGTCCACGGCAAGAACCTGCGAGCGTACGGCGCCGTAGCGGAAGCTGCGCGCGCCTCCGGCATTCGTGCTGAAAATTCCACCGATGGATGCGGAGTTTTCGGTCGGATTGGGGCCGAAGAACTGACGGTTGCGAGCGGCTGCCTCCTGTAGGTCTTTCAGGAGCGTACCGGCTCCGCAATAGGCTTTACCTCGCTCGATTTGGAGCGTGCGGAACCGCTCGAGGGACAGTACGATTCCTCCATGCGGAACGCGCGCCCCCGTCAGGCCCGTTCCTGCTCCCGAAATCGTTACCGGCGTGCGATGCGCGTAGGCAGTTCGCAGAATCGAGACAAGTTCCTGATCGTTGGCAGGGAGAAAAACCTCTTCGGCTGTGCCGTGATAACCCGATGCATCCTGCAGATAAGCATTCGAGGGAGTCAAGGCCACTTTATTTGCCACGCCAGCAGTATACAGCCGAGCGTGGCACTAAAGATCGAAAAAAGGAAGCCCGCACTTCAAAAGTGCGGGCCAATCTAGGTGCGAACACATGACAGCCACAGAGAACGCGGGGAAGAGCAGTGCGCTTCGAATCGCGTGTTTCCATTATTGGAGAAAGCGCGAGACTTGCCAAGCGGATTAGGTCCTAGAACGAAAGATATACTCCGTCAGGGATACGGCCGTCCCTAATGCGTTTCGGCGAGTTTCCGGGCGCGCTGCCATGCCAACTTGCCGCGATACTCCTCATACAGGGTGGTGAAGCCCGCCCAGTAGTAACCACAAACAAATAGCAGAAGAAACGGGATTGCGAAAAAGTTCATGGTTGTTATTGCGAAGTCGATCATGAAAATGAAATAGCTTCCTATGGCTATCTCGACATATGGCAGCCAGCCGCTGCGCCGCCGATAAGTGGAGACCGGCCGCACGTTTATTTTCTGCGCACCAATGGCATACTTGGCTGTCCGCGCAAAGCTACTCTGAATGCCGAGTAAAGCCTCAATTACACCCTTGGAGTTGCTGACGGTGAGGGCTACCCCGGCCGCCATCAACATGGGAAGAAATGCGATGGACTTCCGCCAGCTCTTCGGATGGAGTTCATGCTGAGCGTACAAGTAAAAGGCCGAAATGGACCAGAAGGAGGCAATGATCAGGGGTAGATCCACCAGAACCATCTGGAACACACCCATATAAAACCGCACGATCATGACGGGCAGCATCAGCATCGAAACGGCAATCATCAAGGGGTACGAGATGTTGGGCGTCAAATGCATGAAAGCTTCTACTTTGACCCGCAGCGGCAAGTTAGCTTTGAAAATGCGCGGCAGAAGTTTGCGCGCGACTTGCGTCAGACCTTTTGCCCAGCGGGCCTGCTGCACCTGAAAGCCGTAGGTTTCGATCGGCAGTTCGGATGGACAATCGATCGTCGGGACATATACGAAGCGCCAGCCTTTGAGCTGTGCCCGATAGCTGAGGTCAGAGTCTTCGGTCAAGGTTTCGTGCTGCCAGCCGCCCGAATCGTCGATCATCTGCCGGCGTAGAATTCCGGCGGTTCCGTTGAAATTGAAGAACAGGCCAGAGCCGCAACGCGCGCCGTGTTCCAGCACAAAATGCCCGTCCAGCAGCATGGCCTCTACTTGCGTCAAGATACTGTACTCTTTATTCAGGTAACTCCAGCGGGTCTGCACCATTCCGACTCCGGGATCGGTAAAGAAGTCAACCGTCCGGGTCAGGAAGTCATGAGGCGGAAGAAAATCCGCGTCAAATATGGCGATCAGTTCGCCGGTAGCGGTCTTCAAACCTTCCTGGAGAGCGCCAGCCTTGAAGCCGTGGCGATTGGTCCTGTGCAGGTATTCAATGGGCACGCCTGAGGCGCGAAGCTCGTTGCACAAACGCTCCGTATAAGGGTGCGTCTCGTCGGTAGAATCATCAAGAACCTGAATCTGGAGAAGCTCTCGCGGATAATGGAGCAAGCTGGTTTCTTCGAGCAACCGCTCGACTACGAAACGTTCGTTGTAGATAGGAAGCTGAACGGTCACGCAAGGCAGATGCCCGAACCTCTTTGGCGCTTTCGACGGCAGATTGCGACCATGCTTGATGTAACGCCGCATCGTTTCGTAGCGGTGCACGCCATACACGGATAAGATCAGCAAAATTCCGAAATAAGGAATCAGTAGCGCCCAATCAAAAGCGGAGAGCCGGTAAATGCCGGCGAATGTGTCGTCAAAGAGCCCATCGGCCAGCCGCGTACCGAGGCTTTGCTGTACGAACAAAAACAATAAATTTAGCTCCAAAAGAGTCATGTCAGTGAGTAAACTGGGAACTCTCTCGCATCCTGCCTGCCCCTAAGTCCAGTGTATCGTTCGCTTACGCTTTCACTTTATCTTCATTGTATGAAGAGTCCTTCATTTTGGGATCGTTGCTGTCAGACGCTCTTCTGGAACATAGACTTAGAAACTGGCGTATAGTACGACATAGAGTTCCGGAGCGAACATCATATGCGCGACCACATTAAGATCCTGGGGATTCTGAATATCATTTTGGGTTCTCTGACGGCCCTGATCGGATTGATCGGTCTTCTGGCGATGGGAACGATCGCGGGGGTCATCGCGGCGTCCCTGCATTCCGCCAGCGCCTCCGATTTTCATGATGGAGTGATAGCGGCACCGATTGTGGCGACTGCCGGGATCGCCGTGGCGATCTTCTTTTTCGCTCTCGGGCTCCCGGCGATTATAGGTGGATGGGGATTAATGCATTTCCGCCGATGGTCGCGAATGCTGATGATCGTGATCTCGGTGTTTCACCTGTTTCATATCCCCCTGGGCACTGCACTCGGAGTATATGGCTTGTGGGTGTTGCTAAACGAAGATAGCCGCCGCCTACTCGAAAGTGGCGGGGCTTACGTTCCGACTCCCCGACCTGCCTACGGACCTATCGGTCCAGCTGCCTAAAGGCGACCCTGGCTACAAGCGCGGGTCGTTACCAGGCCGCCTCGATGATCTTTCTGGCTTCCTGGAAGATTTCACGGAGCATGTTAGCAGTGAGCCTCCCGGTGGCGGTGTTTTGCTGACTCGGATGGTACGAAGCCAAGACCTCGGGTCCGCCCGGAGCAGGCATAAAACGCGCTCCATGGCCGAATCTGAAGGTCGACCGCGTCGCAATTTGACCTTCATTTTGCAAGACCGACAGATAGGCATGAAGAGCGATACTGCCGAGCGCAACCACAAGTCGGACACGCTGGAGAATTTTCAGCTCGCGAACCAGGTAAGGGCGGCAAGTCACAAGCTCGCCGGGGTTCGGTTTGTTATCGGGAGGAACGCAGCGAACCGGAGCGGTTATATAGGCATCGCTCAGCCGCAGCCCGTCTTCTCTTGAAAGGCTCTGGGGCTGATTGGCAAATCCGGTTTCCCAAAGGGCCCGGTACAGGAATTCTCCCGAGCGGTCGCCGGTGAACATGCGGCCCGTGCGGTTTGCACCATGGGCGCCCGGGGCTAAGCCCACTATAAGCAATCGGGCTTCCGGATCGCCAAAACCAGGGACGGCACGAGACCAATACACTTGGTCGCGATATGCCCTTCGCCGAATCCGGCCAATCTCCTCGCGGTGCTCTACAAGACGAGCACAGCTGAAACAGGAAACGATTTCATCGTTGAGTACGCGCAACGAATCGAGAGCGAACACGCTGAATCGCAGCTTACCGCGAGCGAGCCAGCGTCGTTGTTAGAAGCCGCTGGCGAGCTGGAAATCTCGTGGCGCCCAGGCGCGAGTCCGGTCCGACGAATCTTTGCGGAACTGCTCGATAGATGTGGCCAATGCTTGCAGCGAGAGGTTCGACTGAACTGCCGCCTCGGCGGTCGTTGGGAAGGTGGGCAGGAGATCGGCGAAGACCTCGACCAGTTCCTTGTCGCGCCAGCCTTTGGCAGCTTCCATCCGGATAATACCCAGAGCCTGGTCTGGGCTCATCGCTGTTTTGTAGGGACGTGCGGTGATCAAGGCATCGTAAATGTCTGCCAATTGAAGAATTCTGGCAAGCAGCGGAATTTCCTCTCCTCGCAGGCCATCGGGATAGCCGGATCCGTCCCAACGTTCATGGTGGTGTCGAATGATAGGCAAAATGCTTTGCAAAGATTTCATGCCGCCACATATCCGCTCGCCCCGCTCGGCATGAGTTTTCATGGTTTCCCATTCCTCAGGGCTCAATGGGCCACGCTTGAGTAAGATCCGGTCGGGCAAGGCAACTTTGCCGATATCGTGTAAATAGCCGCTCCGCTGCAGTGTCAGGATGTCTTCCGACGGCAGGCCCAGCGTTAAACCCATGGCGGCTGCCATCAGCGCCAGTCGATGGCAGTGTTGCCCGAGTTCGGGATCCCGGTCTTCGACGGCCTGCGCAAGATTGATCAGGACCGTTTCAGCATCGTCGAGCGATTCGAACATGTCCCGGAAACGAAGGCTGGCTTGTACGCGAGCCTGCAAGACACGGCGTTTGAGAGGTCGGGTCAGGACTTCGTCCGCACCTGCTTCGAGAGCGCGGATTTCTTGCTCGACATCGCTACCGCTGCCGATGACATAAACCGGCAGGAACTGCGTTGTTGTACCGCTCTTTAGCAAGCGGCAAAGGTCCAGGCCGCTTGCTTCAGCGAAAGCAAGGTCGATTAAAACCAAATCAATGTGGTTAAGGGAAATTGCCTCCAGCGCTTCGGCAGCAGTAGCGGCGTAGCGCATGTCATGATCGAAGCCTTGTAACGCCGTACTTATACTTCGCCGGCTGGTTTCGGAAGAGTACACCAACAGAATAAATGCAGTGCTGTCCGCGACTGTCGCTCGCATCTCATGCCGAACGAGTCTTGTGTCTGTAATCGACTTAACATGTCCAACTCTATTGATTGGTGTAACTTTCATCCTTCTTGCCGCTCTGGGGTTTCTATCGACCTAAGTGCCAGACCGCTTTAGAAAATCTGTCTCTGTTTGCTAAACCGGGCCCTGGAGAGTACTAGGAGGAGAGTCCTAGTCAAGTTTGTCGAGAAGAAATACGTCTCCGTTTAAAAAGAGATATGCCATCAGTTTCGCGGGTAAAATGGACACACTGCCCTAACTCGGGGGCGGAGATGCCCGGAGATTGCGTTTCCTTTGAAAAAGAAATTTCAAATCTTAATCGTGGAGGACAATCCGGCGGATGTGCGCCTTCTCGAAGAGGTTTTCACAGAGTTGTGTGCCAACGTGAGTCTCGTAGTAGCAAAGGACGGGGCAGAAGGCTTAGAAATAATCGCCGGGCGCGGCGGCCAAAGCAACCACCACCCGGATTTGGTGCTATTGGACCTAAATCTTCCGAAAATCAGCGGTCACGAAGTGCTCGCAAGGATAAAGAAAGACCCTCGTACGTGCCATGTGCCGGTCATCATACTTACATCGTCGCGGGCCGAATCGGACGTGAGCCTCGCGTATCAATTTCATGCCAACGCATATTTGAAGAAGCCGAGTACACTCGAGGGATTGTTAAACGCTGCCAGGCAAATTAAGAGTTTTTGGCTGGAAACAGTTACGCTCCCTGGTTAGCAAGAAGCCACAACGGTCGACTGCCGCAATTGGAATTCGTGCTTTAATTAATTGGGCGCGGCTTGCTCGAATGGTCCTCAGACGCTTCCCGACCGTGACATTCGCCCCGCTGGAGGAATAAGCCCCTGAACACGAAAGTCGCATCTGTTGTCACTCAGGTCCGCGAGCCCGCCGATCGCTGGACTACTACGGATGCCGCTGAGCTTTACGATGTCGCCAGTTGGGGCAAAGGCTACTTTTCAGTCGGTGAGAACGGGCATCTTCTCGTGCACCCGACGAAAGAGACCGGGCGCAGCATCGATCTGAAAAAACTGGTCGACACGCTCGAGTGGCGAGGCATCTCGCTGCCCATTCTGATCCGCTTTGCCGACATCATCCGGCACAGGCTGGGAGAAATGCACCAGGCCTTTGACACATCGATACGGGAACACGGTTACAACGGTGATTATTGCTGCGTATATCCGATCAAGGTGAACCAACAGCGTCAGGTTGTGGAGGAAGTCTTTCGCTTCGGCCGCGCTTACCGCTTTGGGCTGGAAGCGGGTTCTAAACCCGAATTGCTGGCTGTTCTAGCGATCGCAGATAACGAAACGCCAATTATCTGCAACGGATTTAAGGACGACGAATATATCGAGATGGTGATGCTCGCCCAGAAAATCGGGCGGCGCATCATTCCGGTTGTTGAAAAGTATACGGAGCTGGAGCTCATTGCCAAGCACGCGCAGGAGGTGGGCGTCAGACCCGTCATTGGTCTCCGCGTCAAACTTGCCAGCCGGGGCTCTGGAAGATGGAAGTCCTCGGGAGGCTATCGCTCGAAATTTGGCCTTACCGTGAGCGAAGCGCTCCAGGCGGTTGAGTACCTGAAGGGAGTCGGTCTCGAAGATTGCCTCGAGCTGTTACATTTCCATCTTGGCAGTCAGATCACGAATATTCGCCAGATTAAGGCTGCCGTGGTGGAAGCGGCTCGAATTTATGTGGATCTGAAGAAGATGGGTACCGGTCTCCACTACCTGGACGTCGGCGGGGGACTCGGCATCGATTACGACGGATCGCAAACCGACTTTGAATCGAGCGTCAACTATACGCTCGAAGAGTACGCGCGCGACGTCGTGTACCACATCCAGAGCGTTTGCGACGAGGCAGAGGTATCGCACCCCACCATTGTGACGGAAAGTGGGCGTGCGGTCGCGGCATATCATAGTCTGCTCGTTTTCAATGTGCTGGGGGTCAGTGGCTTCGGCGAAGACGAATTGCCAGCCAGTCTGCCTGAAGATGCCGAGCAGCCGCTTATTGATCTTTTCGAGACTAATCGCGCCTTGACGAAGAAAAACCTTCTGGAGAGCTATCATGACGCGCAACAAGCTCTTGATGCGGCGCTGAACCTGTTCAGCCTCGGCTATCTTTCTCTCAGTCAACGAAGTCTTTCGGAGAACTTATATTGGGCCATCTGCCGGAAGACAATGCGCCTCGCTCGTGAACTGGAGTTCTTCCCGGAAGAGCTTGAAGGGCTCACCGGGCTCTTGTCAGACACCTACTTTTGTAATTTCTCGCTCTTTCAAAGCATGCCGGATAGTTGGGCCGTAAAGCAGCTCTTCCCAATTATGCCGATACACCGCCTCAATGAGGCTCCGACGCGGCAGGGCATCCTGGGCGATATATCCTGCGATTCTGACGGGAAAATCGACCAGTTTATCGACCGGCATGATGTCAAGAAAACGTTGTCGCTGCATTCGTTCAATAGCAGCAGCACATACATCCTGGGTGCCTTCCTGCTGGGCGCATACCAGGAAATACTCGGCGACCTGCATAATCTCTTTGGCGACACCAACGCTGTTCATGTAAGTCTGGACGAGCAGGGCGATGTTGTTTTAGAGACGGTAGTAAAGGGCGACACGGTACGTGAAGTACTCGATTACGTGCAATACAATTCGCAGATGCTGCTGGATGAATTCCGCAAAGATGTAGAACTGGCGGTACGCGAACAGCGCATCGGCTATGAAGAATCGGGACGACTGCTGAAATTCTACGAAGAAGGACTTCAGGGTTACACCTATCTCGAGCAGTAGCGCGGTAAGTCCGCTGCGCGTTGTGCTTGTCGAGCCGCGCAATCCGCTCAACATTGGCGCGGTCGCCCGGGCCATGAGTAATTTCGGTTTCGTGCGGCTGTTCCTGGTAAACCCGTACGACGTGGCTTTTCGGGAAGCTCGTTCAGCCGTGCGCGCGCATTACATTCTGGAGCAGGCTCAGCTTTGCAGCAGCGTCGGGGAGGCGATCGCGGATTCGAAGCTGGTAGTAGGCACGACTGCCGTTGGAAATCGCGACCTGCATCTGCCGTTGTACCGCCTGGAGGCGGCTGCTCCTTTGATACGCGATCAACTTGACGGTCCCGTTTCACTGCTATTCGGCTCCGAGAAATTCGGGTTGTCAAACGAGCATCTCAGCCATTGTCATTGGCTGGTGCGCATTCCGACCCGGGACGAGCATGGGTCAATGAACCTCGGGCAGGCGGCGGCGATTTGTTTGTACGAGCTGCGACGCGATGCGGCCGCCGTAAGCCAAGGCTTCCCGTCGCCTGAGAAAGCCGGTGCCGAAGAAAACGAAAGGTTTACTGCATTATTATTTGATGTCCTCACGCGATGTGGCTACCTGCAGGCGGCGACCGCTGAATCGAGCGAACTCAAGTTGCGCAGGCTTGTCCGGCGGCTCGGTCTGCCGGCATCCGATGTCGAGACCTGGCTGGGTATAATCCGGCAGATTCGTTGGGGTTTGATGCGTGACGCCGAATAGCAGGCTTCTTGCTTTGGGAGGGGTATTGGGTTGGCGTCACGACGAAAAGCTGCGTGCCCTGGCGGCTTGGCTCACACCGGCTCGTTGTCTAAGGTACAAAGCGGATCCCTGCCTCATGAGCGACAGACCGAATGTATGTTGAAGCTTGGTCGTACTCTTCGGCCGTCTTGAGGTGCTCGATCATGAGCGGCGTGTCTGTCGGCAAACGGTTGAGCTCGCTTAGATAGCGGCGGTAGTCGATCTGACCCAGCCCGGGCGCGACCTCTAGAAAGTGAACGTTCAATTCGTCAATCCATTTAAGGTCCTTGGCATGGCAGGAAATGATCCACTTACCCAGTTTTTGAAAGCATTCTTCAATGAAGTCGCTGTTGCCATAAAATCGTTGCGGGCAATTCACGCCGTTACACACATCGAGGTGAACTCCGAACGCAGGGCGGTCGACGGCCCGGATCAATTCAAGGTAGGAATCTGGGCCGTCGGGGAGGTTCCAGCCCATCATCTCGATCGTGAACTTCGTGCGGCTCGGCTTCACGGAATCGATGATGTGGCGGCAATTCTCGACGGTCGCATCAAAGAATTCTTTCGAGAGGTTTTTCGGGTTCGGCCCATACCATACTGTCGGGTTGTAGGAGCCGGCAATATCGACGCAGCAGCGAGCCCCTACCGCTTCGGCGAGCGCGCATCGTTCCGTCACATAAGTCAGATTCGCGCTGCGTTTCGTCGGGTCCGGATCAAGAAGGTTCTTCCAGGCACCGACCTCCGCGATCACGACATTTTGAGCTTTAAACGCCCTCTCGATGGCGTGAATTCGATCCTTATCGCGAATGTCTGATTGCGGGCAATAGGCAGCGCCATAGTTGAGGCGCCGGTGCTCCGCTGCCAGTTCGACGGGGTCATCGGACTTCAGAAAGATCGGTGCGCCGAGACGAATTCCTCCGCCACCGGCTGAAATCAGGGAGGGAGCGACCAAGCTCGATAGACTCGCTCCGAGCACGGAGCGACGAGTGAGTGGGTGCGTCATTGCTGAAAACTACTGCGGCTTCTTTTTCTTCTTGCCGAAGCTATTGAGAATCGAATTGACGGCGTCCTGGGGATTCGGCTGACTGGTTTGCGCTCCCTGTTTGGCCGGGGGTTTTCCGCCAATCAGATTGTTAAGCACACCGCTGGTGCCGCCGCCCGATAAAACTCCGCTTGCCAATTTACTCGGATCGCTGACAGTCGGAAGTAAGTTGTTGAGCTTCATTTTGGCCAACGCTTGAGCATCGGGTGTGAACGAGGGATGAGCCATCGTCCCCCCGACGATCACCGGGATAACAAGCTCTCCCTTATTATTGGCGAGAGCAGTATTGAGGAAGCCGCCGACCTGAGTACCTCCTACGGCTTGACTGGCCCCGCTCGCCAGAGCTGCGGTCATATGCATATTCAGCGCCTGGCTGGAGAGATCCATGGTTCCATTAGCGGACAGGGACCCCGCGCTCAGAACTGCTGCCAGATTGTTGGTAGAGGCGACGCCATTTACGATGTTGAGCGTGCCCCCAAGTTTTTGCAGCGCGGTTGAGGTCCCACCCTGACCCGGCGCGCTGCCGAGGAACTTACCGACCTTCGAGATTTCGTTCAGGATATTCACGTTCTTGAGCTCGCCATTTGTCACGTTAAAATTCAGCACGCCATTCAAGGTTCGCGGGAGTTGATCGCTCGAGACGAGTGCGAAGTGCAGGTTAGTATCGGCAGCCAGGCTGCCGTAAAGGGTGTTCTTGGCAGTGCTGACGGCGGAAAGCAGTGCATTGGTATCGACGCCGGTGAACTTCGCATTAACGGCGCAAAGCGTGTTGGCGGGTCTCAAGTCGAGCGTGATGGTTCCGTTTTCTTTGCCCCCAAAAATGTCAGTCGTAAGTGGCGAAAGGGTCACTACACCCTTATTCAGCTTGCACTGTGTGTGGGTATTGGTTAAAACAAAGCCTTCCGCTTTGATTGTCTTGGCTGAAAGCGTCCCCGAACCCGTCGCGCTGTTCAGGATGATCGGCGTGCTCGCCGGCGGTTTATTTACGGCCGGTTGAGCAGCTTTAGGCGTCGGGGCAGCCAAACTTTGGATATCCGCCAGGTCGATGTTATTGGAAGAAATGTCAAACGTAACTTCAGGTGCCGCAAAGTTCTTGGCGGAAAGGCTGCCCTGCACTCCGGTTGACCCGACCGCCGCGTTCAATCCCGAGATCGCAACTGAATTCTTTGAAAATTGAATGTTGGCCGAAGAAATGCCGATCGGCCTTGTCAGGGCCGGGGTTGCAAGGCTGGCATTTGAAATATTCGCAGTGCCGGAGTAATTGAGCGCGGACGCATTTGACAGCGGGCCCTGCACGTGGACATCAGCTGAAATAGTCCCGCTGCCCGTTGCTCCCTTGGCATCGTCGACACCATAAGCCTTGGCCATGTTCAGGAGCTCCGCTATGTTTGCGCTGTTGGTTTTGATAGTCGCGTCAGCATTCTTGACAGTCGTGTATTGGGATACCGCTGCGGTAATCGCGACTGAAGTTGATCCACTCGTAGCTGTAAAGGTGTTGGAGCGAATGCTATCGGGTGAAAGTGCAAGGTCGATTTGTGGAACCGAGACCGGCTGCTTAATCTCGCCACCGCTCGCCTGAAGCTGCTTCACTGAAACTGTCCCGTTCAACTGCGGATTGTTGGCCGGGCCTTTGGCAGCGATATTGGCCGTTACCGAGCCTTTGATCTGATACGCGGGATTGAAGGCGACCCCGAAAGCGCCGGCCACTTTCGCCAGCTCTGTGATGGACGAATTGTTCGTGGTCAGTCTTACATCGAGGTTGGCAGGTGTCGCATGGGTGTCCACTGATCCAGATGCACTGAACGACGTGGAACCCAAGTCGACTTTGCCGGAATGAACCTGAACGATGTTTTTAGATCGATCGACGCCCAGATCGTATTCGGACGAGATCGGGAAGTCTATTTTAGAGCCCTTCAGCGTGGCGTTTTGCACCCTGAGGTTGCCCTTGGCGGAAAGCTGTGTTCCCTGAGAAGTAACGTCGGCGTCGCCGGAAAGAACTGCATCAGTCTGGGGGGGAATCATGCCCGGCGAGATAGAGTTGAAACCGGCAAGCGAGACCTCCTCGAGCGAAATGCGACCATCGACGGGCGTCGCCGCCGAGTTAGCCGAATCAAGCGGACCGACCTTTCCTTTGAACGCCAGCAACTGCTTGCCTTGCCCTGGTAGATGTGCCGCCACATCTAGTCCGAACCGCTTTCCCGGAGCAAAATCTGTCAATTTAAGGTCGATGTGGTCGTAAACATTGCGTGGCTGGTTAGTCGCCTGATCGGTCACGGCCACCTGCCCGTCGGTGATCTTCAGCTCATTCAGCGACACAGAGCTGCTGCCTCCCCCGGCGCTGCCGGGCTTGGAGGGTCCGCCGATCGTCGAGAAATTCCAAACCCCCGCCTTGTTATGGATCAGCTCAATCTGGGGCTGATCAAGCACCAGATTTTTGACTTCCGGATTTCCGCCCAAAAGAGAGAACAGGCCGACGCTGACGTAGAGTGCCTTCGCCGTGGCGAAAGGGCGAGGGGAGGGGAAGGCGGGCGCTTCTCCGACCGTGACGCCCTCTGCCCGAATGGAAAGCGGGAATAGCCGCAGGCCAAGATGGCCGATCTGCACTGGACGATCCAACTTCTTTTGCAGTTCCGCTTGGACTCGCGGACGATAGCTATCGACCCTACTTGCGAGTATTCCAACCACAGCGGCCACCAGGACCAAGAGCACCACAACGGCGATGAGGATGTTTCGGATACGCATGTTATTTAGTAGACGCGAAATTCAATGAGCCCTTCCATCCAACAGTGAGAAGATCGTATTTTAAAGCGAACAAACTTCCAGTCAATTTGCGACAGCCTGGTATGGCTTGAGAATATAGCAGAAGCAATGGCGCCAGGAGGACAATCGTTCGCTTCAGCTCGAATCCAGCCTTTCATGAATACGAAAGCGGTCCGTATTGCTGCTGCGGCTGGCATCCTCGCGACTCTTTGCGGAACTGTGGCCTTTGTTTCGCTCGTCTTACGGGATCACGGCCGCCCTCGGGTGATGGTGAACGAACAGGCGCGACCCGCACCAAGACCTAGTACGCATTTGCCGGCCCCATCTTCCGCGACGTCGGTCGTGCCAAAAGATGACATCAGCCCAACCCCTTTTTTCGCCAATAAGGTACCGGCCGGGAAGAAGGGCTTTCTGGCGAGCGAAGTGTCCGGTCCGGTCACTGTAGGCCCCTTGAAGCTGAGAGTGACGAAGACCGACGCCGCTAATCACACATATGACTTAAGTGTCCAATCAGGCCGCCGCTTGTTCACTCACAAGCACATAGGGATTGACCAGCCACTCTGGATTTCAGCTGGCCGCGGGAAGAGCGCGATTCAATTGGTGGTTACGCGCGTACAAGGTGACACGGTTGCAGGTTACTGGAGTGAAGTTGCGCGATCTGCGCGGGTCGGTTCTGCTTCGAAAGTGAAACATCGATAGACTGTTCGGCATGGCGATCCCCAGCGCAAGCCGAACGGCCACATCCACCATAGATGCGACGCAGACCGACAAGGGCGCGATGGCGATGGTCACCACGCTCTTTTTCGTCTGGGGATTTTTGACCTGTCTGAACGATATACTCATCCCACATCTCAGGTCGATTTTTGATTTGAACTATGCGCAGGGGATGCTGGTCCAGTTTGTCTTCTTTTCGGGATATGCGATCTTCGCAGTTCCTGCCGGCAAGCTGATTGAGCGGATTGGATATAAGCCGACGATGGTTTTGGGCCTGATCGTCATGGCTTCAGGCGCGTTATTGTTCTTGCCGGCAGCGAGCGTTCCGGCGTATTCGTTTTTTCTCGCCGCGCTGATTGTCCTGGCGATCGGAATTACATCGCTTCAGGTCTCCGCGAATCCGTACGTCTCTGTTCTTGGACCTCCAGCTACCGCTTCGAGCCGTCTAAACTTAACACAGGCATTCAACTCGCTCGGCACCTTTGTTGCGCCTTATTTTGGGAGCCGGCTCATTCTGAGCACTGTTGCTAAGAGCACATCCGAGATCAGAGGTCTGCCGCCCGACGTTTTACAGACGTATCGATTGCACGAGGCCGCAACCGTAAAGCTACCGTACGTCTTGATTGCTGGAGCGCTAGTTGTCCTTGCGATCGTCATTGCCATGTTTAAGCTGCCGGTAATCGAAACTAAGCCTGCGGCAACGACGGAGGAAGATCACCCGCGGAGCAACTTCAGAAGTCTGTTGAAATACCCGCACCTGGTTCTTGGTGTAATCGGAATTTTCGTTTACGTTGGGGCCGAGGTAGCTATTGGAAGCTTTCTGGTGAATTACTTCAGTCAGCCGGAGATCGGCGCGATGACGGAGAAAACGGCAGCGGTGTACGTTTCTTTCTACTGGGGATTCGCGATGGTGGGCCGGTTCATCGGGTCGGCTCTCCTACAAAAAGTCCCCACTGGCCCGGTCCTAGGCTTGGCGGCGATTACGGCATGCTTGCTTGTAGCTTCTTCGATCCTGACCGCTGGTCACGTGGCGATGTGGAGCATTATTCTCGTGGGTCTGTTCAACTCGATCATGTTCCCTAGCATCTTCACGTTGGGTATAGCGCGATTGGGGCCGCTGACAGCAGAAGCATCAGGATTGCTGGTGGCGGCCATCGTGGGAGGCGCCGTCATTCCGGTGATAGAAGGAGCCCTGGCGGACAAAATCGGCATTCATTACGCTTTCATCCTGCCTGCGATTTGCTACATATACATCGCATTTTACGGATTCAAAGGATCGCGACCCCCACAACCGGCCTGAGGCGAGTGTGAAAATGATGAGATGACGATAAGAGATGAGTCTGAGCGGCGTCCGCCGCAGAGCGCTCTTGATCCGAAGCAGATCATTTTCGGCAAGACCTTCGCTCCCAACATGTTTCTTTGCGAGTACCGGAATGGCGAGTGGCGCGACGCCAGGATCGAACCGTTGCGCTCATTCAGTCTTCATCCAGCCTCTCTCGTCTTGCATTATGCGCAGTCCATTTTCGAAGGAATGAAGGCTTTCCGTCAGGACGACGGTAGCGTCGCGCTCTTCAGACCGGAGAAGAATGCGCGGCGTTTCATCGCCTCGGCCCAGAGAATGTGTATGCCGCCGGTAGAAGAGGATCTGTTCCTTCAGGCCGTTACGGAGCTGACTCGAGTCGAGGAGGAGTTTGTCCTGCCGTACCCGGGCAGCCTCTATCTGAGGCCCGTCTTGATCGGCACGGAAGCCTGCATCGGAGTGCGTGCGTCGAGCGAGTACCTGTTCTATGTAATGGCCTTGCCGAGCGGCGCCTACTTCCCGGAAGCCCACGGAGGTGCTGGCGCAGTATCAGTCCTGATTTCCGATTCGGTGGTACGAGCGGCAAGAGGGGGAACCGGTGCGATCAAGTCCGCCGCGAACTATGCCGTTACGCTGAAGGTGATCTCAGATGCAAGACACAAAGACTGTGTTCAGGTTCTGTTTCTGGATGCGAGCGCCGAGCAAAGAGTTGAGGAGATGGGCGGCATGAATATCATGTTTGTCGAGCGTGGCGTCGTAGTCACACCTCCACTGAACGATACGATCTTGCCGGGGGTGGTCAGAGACAGTATTTTGACACTTGCCTCCGACCTGGGATTTGCAACGCGCGAAGACGCCTACTCCTTTAAAGAGCTGATCTCCAAGCTGAAGGATGGATCGATCGAAGAATCCTTTGCCTGTGGGACGGCGGCGACGGTCACCGGCATTAAAGAATTTAAGACCGAGGCGGGCGCTTCTTATAAGCTGCCGGCACCGGGACCAGTTTCGGAGAAGCTTCACAACCACCTCGTCGCCGTGCAATACGGCAAAGCGGCGGATCCGCACGGGTGGTTGCGGCCTGTTGTTGAGGCTAAGAGCCTGGTTTCATAAAAGTGCAAATGACGTGGTAAGACGCCCACGATCAGGAAAACGACACCATAGCCTCTTGGGCGGCCGTGGCAAACACCGGGCCCGTTTCAGGCGTCTTTCATAGAAGCTCTTTGCTGGTCGAAGCTAGCTCGCGGATCACGTGCGGAAGCTCTGCCGGCGTAGAAGATACCGAATCGTAAGCAAAGGCCGGCGGCGGTACCGATCGCTCCAGAAGAGATTCGTTTCGCACGACCCTTGCCGGGCGCCACAGAGAGAATCAGACCTGTCACGGTAAGGACCTTTGCGGTTTGCCAGAGGAAGCCGCTAAATCCAGTTTTTAACGGGCGGCCAATGCGTTCGAGCCGCCTCGCATCGCGTTCAAGAGCAGCGATTGCCATGAGCTCGCCGATCTTACCGATCGTCCCGAAAATTTCGATGGCTCTGGTTTCCTCGCGGTTCCAGCTGAAGAACTCGAGCAATGCGGCAGCGGCCGCCGTGGCGGAGGCGAGAAAGAGAGCCGGCAGCGTTCGATATGAGGTCTGCCAGAGAGGTACGGCAGTCTGCGAAAGCAGCACTCCCGTGTAACTCGAAAGGCCAAGTCCTAGAAAACCGCTAAGCAAACCAAGCGGTGCTGTAAGCGGCCTTAGGAATCGGGGCCCCATCGGCAGCAGACAGGCGCCTCCAACACAGGTCGAAAACGCCGAGAGCATCCAGGAGCCCATACTCATCGGCGAGCTAACGCGAAAAACGCGAAGCATGTATAGGAACCGCACCGGCCTGCCTAAATCGTGGATGAGCAGCACGGCACTTACGCCTGCCCCAATGGTTCCCACCCAGCGAGATCGCCTGATGAGGAAAGGCATCGATCGCGGAGCAATAAGCTGCGCCGCAGTTCCGAGGGCTGTCCCGAGCCCTGCTACTCCGCCGACATAAAAGTATGCGGGAATCGACCAGATCCAGGTCGGCTCCTTCAGCATCGGATGGTCGTAATAGCTCGGATCAGCGGCAGGTTGACGGCTAGGGGTGTACGGAAAGGCCTGCGAGACGAGGGCAACTGTGCCGGATCGTTGTCCCGCGGCCTCGCCCGAGAGAGTTCCTATCGTTTGGTCGATGTCCCGGGCCATCTTTAGTTTTTTGAGCTGTCTTGTGAGGAGTTCCCGAGCACAACAGAAGCGGCCGCGATGAGCGAAATGCCAATAGCGGCGATCCCGGCGGAAATCCAGCTCTTCTTACCTCTGTGGGTGGGCACTTCCGGATTGGGCGGAAGGTTATAGACTTCTGGCTTGTCCAGCAAAAGGAAGAATGCATTCAAACCGCCCGTCCCCGGCTGACTCGCGGCGTCTTCGCCGTAGAGATATGCTTCCTTGACGCCCTGTTCGTGCAGGTTTTCTACCCGCTTTCTCGCCAGATGGCGGAGTTCATCCACGTCGCCGAATTTGATCGACTCCGTAGGACACGCCTTTGCGCAGGCTGGTGTCATCCCGTCCTTCTGCCGGTCATAGCATAACGTGCACTTCCAGGCGCGGCCGTCCTCATGGCTGCGATCGATGACACCGAACGGACAGCCAGAGACACAGTAGCCGCAGCCATTGCAGATGTCGGGCTGGACATAAACAGAGCCGAATTCGTTGCGTATGATGGCGCCCGTAGGGCAGTTCTCCAAACACCCGGCGCGCGCGCAGTGTTTGCAGACGTCGGAAGCCATTAGCCAGGAAAAGCTGGTTTCCGTGCCGCTGATCGGCACCGGCCTCTCCACGAAGCTGACGTGCCGCCACGTCGATGCACCGAGCGCAACGGTGTTGTCGTACGACATGCCGCTGAAATGGTAACCATCATCGGGCAACTGGTTCCATTGCTTACAGGCCACTTCACAAGCCTTACAACCGATACAGAGAGTGGTGTCGGTAAAGAAGCCGGTTGCCATGTTCTAGGTTTGCTCCCCTTGCTTTGATTTGGGAGCACGTACGTTATGCCTTCCTGTGGGCAATGAACCGGCCTGCGGCAGATCGCGAAGACTTTCGCCTGGTGTGAAGTTAAGCGAGACGACCTTGCCCGCATACCGGCTGCGTCGTCCTGAGCGGATGTTGGCCGTGATAGCCTTCGATTCCATGATGCTTACATTTACGTCTGCGCCGAGTGCGAGAAGTTCGTTGGCCGAGTCTCCGGTCACTAGTCCCGCAGTTCCCCAATGGTACGGCAATCCGACCTGGTGAATCAGACTGTGGCCCATTTGCAGCGGCCGTATGCGCTCGGTCACGAGGACGCGCGCTTCGATTTCGCCGCGAGCACTCGAGATGGTAGCCCAGTCGCCGTTCTTCAAATCCTTTTCGGCAGCGAGTTGGGGCGAAATTTCGCAGAACATTTCCGGCTGCAACTCCGACAGCCAGGACAGCCAGCGTGACATTGCGCCCGATGTGTGGTGCTCGGTCAAACGGTAAGTCGTGAGCACGAACGGGAATTGGTCGTCGTTAAAAGGACGCGCCAGCGCATTCTCGCGGCGTGGGTATTCGAACCGTGCAGGATTACATTGCTGTCCGTAAAGCGGGTTCCGGATCGGGGATTCGAGCGGTTCATAGTGAGCGGGCATCGGACCGTCGAGAAGACCCGTAGGAGCGAAAAGCCAGCCCTTTCCGTCGGGCTGCATGATAAACGGATCGTCACCTGAGATTGTGGCGATACCTGTTGCGTCTTCCAGTGAACGGTATTCGGGAGAGCGGTCGGCAATGAAGTCCGGTACGTCATTCCCCATCCACTTCCTGTTTTGCTGATCCCACCAGATGAGTTTCTTGCGATCGGACCAGGGTTTGCCCTCGGGGTCAGCGGAAGCGCGGTTATAAAGGATGCGCCGATTTGCCGGCCACGCAAATCCCCATTTATGCCCATAGTGACCGGGATCCGTGGCGGGCTCCCGATTTGCGGCATGATTCTTCCCGTCGGCATAGATGCCCGAATAGATCCAGCAGCCACAGGCGGTTGAGCCGTCGTCTTTGCATTGTGTGTAACTGCTAAGAGGCTTACGGTCCCTAACCGTGTAGCCGTTTATCTCGGCAACCACCGATTCAGCATCGGGCTCCTCAGTGTGGCCTTCGACGGGATAATCCCAAACTAAGTCCTGCACGGCTCGATCCTTCGGCTCCGAGGAATCGGCATATAGCTGTTTGAGCCGTTTGCCCAGGTGATAAGTGAAATGCAATTCACTGCGCGCATCACCCGGCGGCTCGATTGCAGCATGGTGCCATTGAGCAAGCCGCTGAGTTTGAGTGAAACTGCCGCTCTTCTCCGTGTGAGTGGCTGCGGGAAAAAAGAAAACTTCGGTGCCGATGTCTTCTGCGTGCACCTCGCCGCGTTCGTGCTCGGGAGAAACTCGCCAGAACTCAGCCGTCTCAATCAGCGAAAAGTCGCGGACCACCAGCCACTCGAGATTCCGCAGGCCCTTCCTCTGCATGGCTGCATTGGGCGATCCGACAGCCGCATTTTCTCCCATTACGAAGTAACCTTTGATCCTCCCATCGGCCATCTGATTGACAGTGGTCATGTGCGAATGGTCGCCGGTCATCCGCGGGATGTGAGAGAAGCAGTAGTCGTTCTCGGGTGTTGCGGCGTCGCCATACCAGGCCTTCAGAAGGGAGATGGCGTATTTCGGAAACTGAGTCCACCATCCGCCGCCGGGGGTGTAATTTTCCAGGTATTTCTGCAGGGAGGTGTCGGTGGATGCCTTTGGCTGCGGCAGATAACCCGGAAGAAGATTGTACAGCGTCGGAATATCGGTCGAGCCTTGAATCGTGGCGTGACCGCGAAGCGCCATAATTCCACCGCCGGGCCGCCCGATATTGCCAAGCAGCAGTTGCAGAATCGAGCAGGCACGGATCATTTGAGCGCCCACGGAATGATGGGTCCAGCCAACGGCATAGCAGAAGGCGGTAGTGCGGTCTCGGGAAGAGTTCTCGCAGATTGTCTCCGCTATTTTTAGAAATAAATCAGGCGTCGTACCGCAGACTTGCTGAACCATGTCGGGCGTGTAGCGCTCGTAATGCCGCTTGAGAATCTGAAACACGCAGCGTGGATGTTGGAGCGTCTCGTCTCGAGCGAAGCTCTTCGGTCGATCCGTGTGGAACTGCGCTGCTTTCTCGGCGTGAGACTCGGCGACCTGGTGAGTCTGACTCTCTCCACCCGAAACTCCTTCATAGCTCCAGCTTTCCGAATCGTATTGACCTTGCCCGCGCCCCCACCCGCTGAAAAGGCCGTCCAGATCTTCCGTATCCCGATAGTCTTCCGAAATGATGGCTGCCGCGTTTGTATACGCGAGGACGTAATCCTTGAAATATCGGTCGTGAGCGATGACGTAGCGAATCAGCCCGCCCAGAAACGCTATATCCGAACCAGCCCGAATAGGGGCGAAGATGTCGGCAACTGCGCTCGTCCGCGTAAAACGAGGATCAATATGGATGATCTTCGCGCCCCGCCGCTTTGCGAGCATAGGCCAGCGGAATCCCACCGGATGGTTTTCCGCCATGTTTGAGCCCTGAATCACTATGCAATCCGAGTTCGCGAGATCTTGCAGTGAACTCGTGGCACCGCCTCTTCCAAACGAGGCCCCCAGACCGGGGACCGTTGACGAGTGTCAAATACGTGCCTGATTTTCTATTTGTAAAATCCCGAGCGAGTTGAAAAGCTTCTTGATCAGGTAATTCTCTTCGTTATCGAGCGTCGCCCCACCCAGATGCGCCATGCTCAAGGTACGGTTCACCACGTCGCCCGAGTCACTTTTTTCCTGCCAATATTTATCTCGAGCCGCTTTTACGCGCTGAGCGACCATCTCCATGGCATTGCTTAAAGCGATTGGCTGCCATGATCGTGAATAGGGTGGTCTGTAAAGCACCTTCTGTTCGCGATGCAGGCTTGTAACAAGCTGGAATGTGGCGGATCCCTTAGGACAAAGACAGCCTCCGGAGATCGGCGAATTTGGGTCGCCTTCGATATCGACGATCTTTTCATCTTTAACGTAGACGAGTTGCCCACAGCCAACTGCACAGTAGGGGCAGACGGAGGCAACGACGCGATCAACGTTGCGAGTCCGGGGTGCGAGCTCGCGAGTGCGTCTCGAGGACGATTCTTCGCCCAGAGCGTGAAGGTCGCGACGTTGAATCTGCTTAAGAACTGGCCAATCTCTTAATTTCGGTCGTCGAGGCATGTGTACTTTAGCTTCTCATCCATCTCAGCTCGGAAACAAACAAAGTTCGCCAAGCGAGCCCTGTGCTTTGCTGGAACACACATCCACGGATCGAGTACTCTATTGTGTGGATGTTTGAACTCGGAAAACAAAGAACAAAAACAATAGTATCTGTCGCGCTGCTGCTCGGATCTACGGCGATCTTTTCTTTGCCGGGTTCATCGCAGGAGAAACAGAAGACGCCTGGGGAAGATTGGGTTTCTCTCTTCGATGGAAATGATCTTTCCGGATGGGAGAAAGTGGGCCAGGAGAGTTGGACGGTCGAAAATGGCGTCATTCACGGCAAAGGTCTGACAAAGGAATACGGATATCTTCAGACCGACAAGCACTACCGGGATTTCCAGCTCAGTTTACGATTCAAATGTGTGGCGGATGGTAACAGTGGAGTCTTCTTCCACTCCGCTTTCAAGCCTGGTACTGCTGATGTTACCCAAGGCATGCAGTTCGAAATCGATTGCACAATGATGCACCATACCGGAGGCGTATATGCCGAGGATGGCCGCCAGTGGGTTGTATGGCCTGCTCCCGAAAACGAGGGCGTAGTCCGGACGGCGGAGTGGAACGACTATCTTGTCGAAGTCGAAGGTAACCGGTACCGGTCTCGATTAAACGGTGTTCAGATGGTAGATTTTACTGACCCGAAGCCGGGTGCGCCGGATGGGACGATCGCCCTGCAGCTGCATGCAGGCGGCAAAGGCAATATGGAGTTTCGGGATATTTGGATTCGCGACCTCTCTCACCGTTAGGCCCTTACCTAAGGCGATACAAACCGCGATTGAAGCGGGCGATGATATGCGGTAATAGTCTCCTATGTCTCGTTTCTATCGGGATCTGCACGATCGGGAGCTTCTGTCGCAAGCAGCCCTAATACTTAGCGAGGTCCAGGAACGAAAGCTGCTGGATGTCATGTTGCCGCCAGATGTACGAATCGAAGCGGAGGACGAAATATTTCCGCGAAGGCTGTCTTCCTTGTCCGTTAGCGGCGGCCGCCTAGTGCTGGTGGCAGAGCCCAGGTTCTTCGGGAAATCGAAACGAGCCAGTAGCGCTAACTAGTGTTGAATGCCGGTCCAAAAGAGTGGCGATTTGACTGATAGAATTTCCTAATATGAAATTGCTCCGTTTGCTTCTGATCCTGGCCGTAGCAATAGTGATTGTCGCGGCTCAGACTCCTTCTACTAAGAAAGCCGCGTCTCAAACAGCGACATCCGCGGCTGCCGCGAAGGACCTGATCGACATCAATACTGCCAGCGAGGAGCAGTTGGATACGCTCCCCGGCATCGGCTCGGCCTTGGCGCAGAAGATTATAGCCGGCCGGCCTTATCAAACGAAGGCTGACTTGGATACTAAGAAGGTCATTCCTCACGCGACTTACGTGAAAATCAAGAACCAGATCGTAGCGCACCACACGAAGTAGTCGTTGCGCGATTCCTAATCTCGCTGGCTCAGACGGCCAAGCGGAGACTGTCGCGCACCAGCTGGCCGAAAGCTGTCGGACGATTGCCGGATCCGCTCTCAATCAGCCGTGGGTGATCGCACCAGCTCCATGCCGCCCAGCCGATCTGTCGCCGGTCGAGGTAGTCTTTCAGCTTTCTTCCCCAAGGTAAGTCTTTTTCTGTCCCACCCCATTCGGCCACGAAAACAGGGTGCTTCCGGCTCAGCCTCCCGAACGCGGACTTCCAGCTTGGCCTCTTACCCGGATAGACGTGAGTGGAGTAGACAACATTTTCGAGCCCCTGGATCGGAAATCCCCGCAGGTCATAACCCCAATCGATTCCTGAAATGAAGATAAGGGCGCTTGGGTTCTGGCTTCGGATTGCCGCAGTCAAGTGACGAGCCCAAGGAATCCATTCTGCAAAATCAACCCGTCGTAGACGCAGAGGAACCAGACTCCCGTCCGGCAGGATCCCTAGGAGTTCAATCGGATCGTCGGGAAGAGGATCGTGAGGTTCGTTGAAGATGTCATATAAAACCGACGTGTCGTCGCGATAGCGGCACGCCAGCTGCGACCAGACCTGGAGTGAATCGGCATCCGGCAAAGGCGCCACGAAATTGGTCCTGCCTGCGATATCTCCCCGCGGAGAGCTGGAATCGAGCCACTGCAGATCGAGTAATGTATAAATCGCGCGAGTCCGAGCGAGCTCAATAACCTGATCTAAAGCTTTCAGATAGGTATCAGAGTCGATTTCACGCCGCCCGAGTGCATGCGATTGATTGAAGGGAACCCGGACTAAGTTAGCGCCCCACGATAAGATCTCGTCGAATTCGCCGGCACAAATGCCCGCGGCGGCCAGTACATCCGCGCCAGAGGACGCGACGTACTCCAGGCCGGAACGGTTTATCCCACGCAGGCGAACCGGTCGCATCGTCGTGGCCTCCACGATGCGGTTGCCGGCAATGCGTAATCCCGGCGGCCTTCCCGACAGCGAGACTCGCTCCGTCTAAGTTCGCCGGAACAAAGCGTGATAAATCACCAGAACGAGGATGGCGCCGATTGCCGCGACCAGGATGCTGTACAAATTGACACCGGTGACGCCGTGAGCGCCGAACATACTAAAGACCCACCCTCCGACCACCGCCCCCACGATCCCGAGGATGATGTCCAGAAATAGGCCCGCTCCGCTCTTATTTACGACCTTACTTCCGATGAAGCCGGCGATCAGCCCCAGGATTATCCAGGCGAGGAAAGACATAGATTGATCTCCTTTCGATCCATAAGAAAATATCACGTTAGTGACTGGCTAGCAGTCCTACGGCTTCATAACGGTACCACGATAAGATATACAATCTGCGGTAAATCGCATCTAACCTCGAGGAGAACCTATGGACAGACTTGACGAACTGAAACAGAAATACGCTGCCGCCTTGCAGACGATTCAGCAAAGGGGGGTGAAGCTTTCGCACCTACACGTGCAGGACAACAAACTTTATATTGAAGGGGCAGCTCCGTCAGAAGACATCAAAAATGAGGTCTGGAATCAGATAAAAGCCGCGGACAGCACCTACAGTGATTTGACCGCTAATATTACAGTGGATTCCAGTTTGCCTCAGCCTCAAGCGGCAGCTGCGGCCGCGGCCGGTGCCCCATCAGGTGGTAATACCTATACGGTCCAACCTGGCGATTCGCTTTCCAAAATTGCCAAGCAGTATTACGGCAATGCGAACGACTATAACAAGATCTTCGAGGCGAACCGAGACAAGTTGAGCGACCCGAACAAGATTCAGGTCGGTCAGGTATTGGTCATTCCATAGCGACCGGTTCGGTGTGTTCAGTCGAAGTAGCTCCGAGTCGCTCGTGGTTATTTCGGCTGAACAATTGGCAATGATCGACCCCCAGAAGCGGTGGGTCTTCCCGAAAGCCTTGCCCTAACCTTCTTGCAAGGCGAACAGGAGTGACGAATTTGACACGATCCTAGCGTCTTGACAGGTATGCAGCCGCTCATCGTGCTCGTAGCTGTTTTCGTCGTATTGGTTCTGCCATTTGGCTGGTGGAACGCCCTCCGAACCGCTCTGGCAGCGATGTTTTTTCTTACTGCGTCAGGCCACTGGGGCAGAAGGCGAAAAGACCTCATCCGCATGGTGCCGTCCGTCTTCCCTCGTCCCGCCGTCTTAGTTACCTTGACCGGTCTCTGCGAGATAGCGGGAGCGATCGGTTTGCTGATTCCTCGAACTGCACGCGCCTCCGGCATCGGACTGGCGCTACTCCTGTTAGCCATTTTCCCTGCGAATGTTCGAGCAGCGCGTGAGGAAATCGCGATCGCGGGCCGGCCAGCCACCCCGCTGCCGCTGCGAACCGTCATTCAAATCATCTTTCTCGTCGCGACAGTTGCGGTCGTTGTTGGAGCTAAAATCAAAGGCCAATTTGACCTTGCACTGCCTTAGACCGCCGCCCGCAAGGCCTGGTCGAGGTCGGCCCGAATGTCGTCAATTGCTTCAATCCCGGCGGCAATTCGTACCAGGTTCTCTTTGATTCCCATGCGCTCGCGGAGCTTGGGGGCTACATTCCGGTGGGAGGCCATCCACGGATAAAGCAGGAGCGTGTGTACGTCGCCAAGGGACGTCCCCGGCACGATCATCTTCAGATGATCCATGAACCTGAGCACTTGTTCTTTCGATGCATCCTTAATTTCGAAGCTGAGGATCGCGCCGAATAGCCCGGGCTGAAAATAGCGCCTGATTTGGTCTGCGTCCGGGTGAGAAGGATCGGAACAATAATAGATCCGCTCGACGCAGGGATGCGATGCGAGCCAGTCAGCCAAGCATTGAGCGTTGCGGCATTGGCGCTCGAAGCGCAGCGCTAGTGTTTTGATGCCGCGCATTGTGAGATAACTTTCAAACGGTCCCAGAACTGGGCCGACGAGCCGCGAGATCATACGGATCTGTTCGTGGTGGGGCTGATCGCTAACGACCACTCCGCCCAATACGTCCCCGTGCCCAGCCAGGTACTTTGTAACGCTGTGCACGACCATATTCGCGCCAAAGTCGAGCGGCCGGATCATCATCGGTGTCGCGAACGTGTTGTCCACGATGAACGCCGCACCGGCGCCCCTGGCGAGTGCCGCTATGCCTTCCATATCACCTACGCGGAGAAGCGGATTAGACACGCTCTCGATGAAGATACAGCCCGGATTCTTGCGGTTAATCGCCTGGTCGAGCTTGGCAAGATCGCAGACATCAATGTATGAGATCTCGACCCCGGAAGGCTCGAGAATCTGGTCGAGAAAGCCGACCGTTGCGCCATAAATTGAATGGGAGGCGATAACGCTGTGCGGTCTGTCGAGCAGCGCTGCCTGGAAAGCAATTTGCACCGCGGCCATGCCGGAAGCGGTCGCGAGCGAACCTGCTCCGGCCTCGAGTTCGGTAGTCAATTCCTCTAGCGCGATGTTGGTTGGGCTGGCGTAGCGCGCATAACAAAAACCTTTTTCCTCGTGCCCGAGAACGCGGTCGAGAGTGGCCGCCGAATCGTAAAAATATGTCGAGCTCAAGTGGATGGGCGTTGTTGCCGGGACCACTTGGCCGGGATTACGCTTTCGATCACCGACATGAACTACCTGGCTTTCAAATTTCATTTTCGTTTCCAGCGGACACCCTCCTTGGTGTCTTCGAGGATGACGCCTTTCTCCTGCAGCAGGTTGCGGATCTCGTCCGCACGGGCGAAGTTGCGCGTTCGCTTGGCCTCATTCCTCTCGTTTATTAGCCGCTCGACCTCGATATCACTGATCTGAGATGCCGTCGACGGGCCCGCGATAGCGCCTGAATATCCCGGCTTCAGGACGTCAAAGACCGTGTCAAAGACCTCCAGTACGCGCGCGGCGTCCCAGCGGTTCTCCTCGCGAAACTCGTTGCTATCAAGAGCGGTGTTCACTTCGCGCACATACTCGAAAATCGCGGCCAGCGCCTCCGCCGTATTCAGATCGTCGTCCAGCGCCTCTTCAAAATCCCGGATGGCGCGTGCGGACCTCTCAGCCACAACTTCATTCCGTCCTGCAGGTAATTTCGTGGAGGTCAGCCGCAGCTCAAAATCGCGTAGCCGCTCTATGGTCTTTGACGCAGCCCGCAAACCCTCGAATGTAAAATTCAATTTCTTGCGATAAGGGACCGAAGCGAGCAGATAGCGGATCGCTTCCGGCTGATAGCCTTTGCCGAGCAGGTCGCGCAGCGTATAAAAGTTGCCGAGCGATTTCGACATTTTCTGTGATTCGATATGCAGATGTTCGGAATGCAGCCAGAAACGTGCGAACTGCCGTCCAGTAATGGATTCCGACTGGGCGATTTCGTTCTCGTGATGCGGGAAAACCAGATCGATGCCGCCGGCGTGGATGTCGAGCGTCTCCCCGAGATAGATCATTGCCATCGCGGAGCACTCGATGTGCCACCCGGGCCGGCCCTGGCCAAAAGGCGTGTCCCAGTACGGCTCGCCGTTCTTGCGGGCTTTCCAGAGAACGAAGTCGCGCGCGTCTGCCTTATCGTATTCGTCGACATCCACGCGCGCACCGCTGCGCATGCCGCTGAAATCGTTATGTGAAAGCTTGCCGTACCCAGGAAAGGTCGAGATTCGGAAATAAGTAGATCCGTCGTTCGTGTAGGTTGCACCGCGCTCCGCAAGATCCTGAATTGCTTTCACCATGACGTCAATGTGCTTGGTGGCCGGAGCGACACGTTCCGGCTGCTGCAGGCGGAGCAAAGCGGCATCCTCAAAGAACGCCCGAGTGTAACAAGAGGTATAGTCCTCGATAGATTTCCCTTGGCGCGCCGCAGCGGTGATGATCTTGTCCTCGACGTCTGTGACGTTCATGACATGATCGAGCACGTACCCGCGGTATTTCAACCAACGCCTCAGGACATCTTGAAATGTGAACGTCCGGAAGTTGCCGATGTGAACGTAATTGTAGACAGTCGGGCCACACGTGTACATGCGCACCAGGTTGCCTTCGCGCGGGTGGAACGCCTCCACGTCTTGTGTAAGAGTGTTGTAAAAACGGAGCGCCATCCAGGGGATTTAGCCTCAATCGTAACAAGCCGGTCGTTGCAAAGGCCTGATCGGCCACAATGAAGGTTGCGTTCCGCCCTAAGTTTTGAAATTCAGGCCACTTGCCCTCACACGGGTGCGCGTGCCGGGTTGCTGCATACCGCGCATGGCACGATCGAGACCCCGGTTTTCATGCCCGTGGGAACTCAAGCGACGGTAAAAGGGTTAACGCCGCGTTCACTGGTTGAGGATCTGAACGCAAAGATCATTCTCGCCAACACTTATCATTTGTTTCTCCGCCCCGGACATGAGCGGATCCGCTCTCTGGGAGGTTTACACCAGTTCATGGCCTGGCCCCGTGCAATCTTGACAGATTCCGGCGGCTTTCAGGTGTTCAGCCTGGAGTCGATGCGGAAGGTAACGGACCAAGGTGTGATGTTTCGATCCCACCTGAATGGAGACGCCCATTTTTTCTCGCCGGAAAATACCGTCGACATTCAGCTGGCCCTCGGCAGCGACATCATGATGATGCTTGACGAGTGTCTGGCATACCCGGCGTCTCGCGAGCTGGCGCTCGAATCCACACGCCGCACGATTCGCTGGGCACAGGCAGGATTTCGGCACTATTTAGAACGCGAAACCGGCCTCGAATGCGCTCTTTTTCCAATCGTGCAGGGCTCCATGTTCCCCGATCTGAGGGCGGAGTGTGCGGAGAAGCTCGTCGCCCTGGAAGCGCCCGGATATGCCGTTGGGGGATTATCAGTGGGTGAGCCCCGCGAACTCAGCTTGGAAATCGCGGCCGTCACCGTACCACTTCTGCCCAAGGAGCGTCCGCGTTACGTAATGGGCGTAGGGATGCCAGAGGAACTTGCGGAATATGTCGCCTGCGGGGTCGACATGATGGATTGCGTCCTGCCGAGCCGCAATGCACGCAACGGATATCTATTCACCTCGCAGGGTAAGGTCGTGATCAAACAGACCCGTTATGCAGAGGACGATGCCCCGCTCGATGCGGCTTGCAGTTGTTATACCTGCCGGACTTTCAACCGGGCATACCTAAGGCACTTGTTTCAAGCCGGCGAAATGCTGTTTTCGACGCTCGGTACTCTGCACAACATCCACTATTTTCTTGACATTATGCGTCAGATGCGGGAGGCTATCGTACTTGGGAATTTTCCGCAAGTTCGGAATCTGCTCCGCTCGGCCTCGGTCCTCCCACAATAGCGGGTAAATGTAAGCCGAAGGCAGGCGGATCGGAGTTCTGCTTCACGCATCGCTGCCCGCGAGCGCAAATTCGACATATTATTAGGACAGGAATTTATGTGGTTCTCTCTTTTGCTTCTACAGGCGGCGACTCCCTCCGGCTCCAACTCGCTGTTCGGGATGCTGCCGATCGTTTTGATGATTGCCATCTTCTATTTCCTGGTGTTCATGCCTATGCGACGTCAGCAAAGAAATCAGAAGCAGATGATCAAGTCGCTCGAGAGCGGCCAGACGGTAGTCACTTCGGGAGGTATAGTCGGAACGATTGTGGGGTTGAGCGATGATACGCTGATACTTCGCATTAAGCCTGACAACCTGAAGCTTCAGATTGCTCGTAGTGCCGTAACAAGTCTCTTTGCGGCAGATGACTCCGCAAAGAAGTAGTGATCAAGTGGCGAAGCGCACGGGTCACGGTCATAAAAAGTAATGAAACGCAATTTACGTCTTAAGTTTTTTTTCATACTGGCGGTCATCCTGGTTTGCATTTACGGCATCATTGGGTTGCCGAGAAGCAAGGCGGAGCTCATTGCGAATTGGGAAAAGAACATTCGTCTGGGGCTCGATCTGCGAGGCGGTACCTATCTGGTTCTGCAGGTCCAGCAGCAGGATGCTTTTAATCAGCAAGCCGGAATAGATGCAGATCGTCTGAAGATGGCAGCCAGCCAGGCCGCGGTTCAGTTCTCTGCCGTGGACGTGGAGGAGGCGAAGGACCTCAAAACGGCAACGAAGGCCGCAATCCTGATCAAAGGCGTTCCTTCGACGCAGGCCGGAACGCTGCGGGGCGTGGTAAACGACAAATTCCAGCAGTGGCTGATGACGCCGGTCAGTCCAACCGACTACCGTCTGACAATGCGCCCTTCTGAAGCGCTCGCGATGTGGCAAAGGGTTCTGGCCCAGACCAAGAATACGCTCGACAAAAAGATCAATGCGCTGGGTGTGAGCGAGGCGGCGGTGCAGCAGCGCCGCGAGGATGCGGATTCCGAGTTGCTTGTGCAGTTACCCGGAGTGGATGATCCGGCGCATGTTAAGCAGATTCTGCAAACAGCGGCAAAGCTCGAATGGTACGACGTCAAAGGCGGACCCTACGCGAGCCGCGAGGAAGCGCTAGCCCAAAATAACGGGGTGCTTCCCGTGGGAACCAAACTGATTGGTAATGGCGGCACTGATCCGAACACCCGCGAGGGCGGCGTCTACTTGGCAGCGCGTACTCCTGTGGTAACCGGGCCTGACATTCGCGACGCGAGAGCCGAACAGAACCGGATGGGTGGAGGTTGGGAAACAGCCTTCGTGCTAAGTCAGGATGCGGCTAAACGGTTTGCCGCGTACACGGGTGCGAATATTGGAAACCGGGCAGCAATCGTGCTCGACGGGAAGATTCTCAGCGCGCCGCGTATCAATGGTCAGATTAACGACAACGGAGTGATTGAAGGAATTGGCAATCAGCAGGATGCTTCAGATCTTTCCCTGAACCTTAAGGCCGGATCTTTACCGGCGCGAGTGGTGTACGAACAGGAAAATACAGTCGGTCCTTCCCTCGGGGCGGATTCCATAAAGAGCGGATTTGCCGCTGGTATCGCAGGCGTACTCGCCGTGATCGTGGCGATGCTGATCTATTACAAAAAGAGCGGCATTAATGCAACCCTCGCCCTGATTCTAAATGCCATCATTTTGATCGCGATACTAAGCTATTTCGGCGCCGTCCTCACGCTGCCCGGAATCGCCGGAATCGTATTAACGATCGGTATGGCAGTGGACAGCAACGTGCTCATCTTCGAGCGCGTCCGCGAAGAACTGCGTGCGGGGAAGGCAATAGTGCCGGCGGTCGATGCAGGATTCGGCAAGGCCTTCCTGACGATTGTTGACACCCATGTGACAACGGTGGTTTCCTGCGCGATTCTCTTTCTCTTCGGGTCTGGTCCGGTCCGCGGATTTGCGGTTACCCTGGTGATCGGCCTCGTGGCAAATGTGTTTACGGCTGTATTCGTTTCGCGGTTTATCTTCGATTGGGAGCTTTCGAGACCCAAACCGGTGACGGCGCTCAGTATCTGACCGTGGAGGGGATGTGCAGCCGAATTCAATATCTCGACGGAAGTGGGAACATTTATAACAATCCGGTGTCTATGTGCTATAGATGCCTGCCTTTAGAGCTCGATGGAAATTTTCAAGCAGACGAATTTTGACTTTCTCGGCAGGAAATGGCCTTTCATCATCCTGTCGTTGCTGCTCACAGCAGCCGGGCTAATCAGCCTGGCGGTGAAGGGTGGACCGAAATACGGGATTGATTTCACAGGCGGAGCGCTCATGGATGTGAATTTCATTAAGCGACCCCCGGCGGAGGCAATTCGATCCGCGCTGCGACAGCGGATTCCGGGTGAAATCGAAGTCCAAGAGATAAATACGGCTGGTTCTCAGGAAGTGTTGATTTCGACTGGTGCTCGCGACGAACGGTCGCTAGAAGTCGTCCGCAACAACATGCTGGGTACTTTGAACGCTGTATTCAACCCCGGAGCAAATGGCAAGCTGGACATCAATACCGCACCCCAGTCAGTCCTGGCCGAACGCCTGCGGGATCCGCTGACGGGCGCTGGCGTGACATTGTCGGACGACCAACTGCAGGCTATTGCCAAATCCCTCACCGGCTATCGCGATTCGCATTCAGGCCTCATCCGCAATTTCGATGAGCTCTCCGCCGTGCCTGGCATTACTCCAAAGATTTTGGACGTAATCAAAGCTCAATGTTTTAGCGGTGCATTCAACGTTCGAAGCTTCGAATTTGTCGGGCCCAAGATCGGCGCCGATCTGCGGCGGCAGGCTATCAATGTGGTCCTGGTGGCCTTGGGCGCGATGCTCGTTTATATCGCCTTCCGTTTCGAATGGATCTACGGCGTCGCGGCGGTGATTGCGGTTTTCCACGACACGATCATCACGATCGGGCTGTTTTCTTTGTTCAATAAGCAGATCGACCTGACTGTGATCGCAGCGCTGCTGACCTTAGTCGGTTATTCGATGAATGATACGATCGTTACCTTTGATAGAATTCGCGAGAATCTGCGAATGCAGATGCGAGGCAGTTTCGGGGACATCGTGAACAAGAGCATCAATCAGACTCTGAGCCGGACGATCCTAACTTCAGGGCTGACATTTCTGACAGCCCTGTCACTGTATCTTTTCGGCGGACAGGTTTTGAACGGATTCTCTTTTGCGTTGGTCGTAGGTATCATCATTGGCACCTACTCTTCAATTTTTGTGGCAAGTCCTATTCTGGTGTTCTGGCATGACATGGCGCAGCGTCGGAAGGGCGCGCGGCCCTCAGCAGCAACGGCCCGAAACGCTTCGAACATCGGCAAGAGTGTAAAGAATGTGAAGGCGGTTAAGACCGCTAAGTAATTGTAGTGTCCCGCGAGGGAAGGAGGCTAGAATGTTTGATCAGACATTTGTAGATGGGACTGCGAAGACCAAGAAGCCTTATACCATCCTGCTGTCGCTTCTGCTGCAGATCGGCGTGATTGGTGTCCTAATCCTGATTCCGCTGATTTATACCCAGACTCTGCCGACCGCGCAGTTGAAGAGCATGTTGGTGGCTCCGCCGCCACCTCCGCCTCCTCCTCCGCCGCCACCCCCGGCCGCTCCTAAGGTGACACCGAAACCGGTAGTCCGACAATTTATTGCCAACCAGCTGATGGCCCCCAAGGTGATTCCCAAAACCATCAACAAGATTGAAGAAGCTGCGCCGCCGCCCGATGCTGGCGTGGGCGTTGTCGGTGGCACGGGAGATGCGGGCGGTGCGGCAGGTGGTGTTTTAGGTGGAGTCATGGGAGGAGTTCCTGGCGCGCCACCTCCGCCCCCACCGCCGAAGCCGAAAGGGCCTACAGGGCCTGTCCGCATCGGTGGACAAGTGGCTGCCGCAAATCTGATTCGCAAGGTCGAACCGGTCTATCCTCCGCTCGCCAAATCGGCGCGCGTGCAGGGGACTGTCGAATTCACGGCAGTAATCAGCAAGGCGGGCAATATCGAGAATCTGCAATTAGTCCGCGGGCACCCCCTCCTCGTAAACGCCGCGAAAGAAGCCGTGTTGCAGTGGAAGTACAGGCCGACCCAGCTCAATGGTCAACCTGTCGAGGTTGTTACTGATATCATCGTGAACTTCACGTTGAGCCAGTAGAAGATTAGGATAGTTTCAAATTTTAGAATTACCGATTCAACATTAGGAGATAAACATGTTATTGCAACTTCAAGTTTGGGCCCTTTGGTTGTTATTTCAGGAACCTGAAGGGATCAATTTCGACCCACGTTCAGTGTGGGGCAACATGGGCGTTATGGCCAAGTGCGTGGTGGCTGTGCTGTTCATCATGTCGGCGTGGTCAATCGGCGTAATGATCGACCGTCTGATTGCGTATAATGCAGCGCGCAAGCAATCTCGTGCCTTTGCCCCGGCCGTCGCCGGTGCATTGCGCGAAGGCAAACTGGATGAGGCGATCAAAATTGCGGACCGTTTCAACAAGAGCCATCTGGCGAAGGTAGTCGTTGCCGGTTTGCAGGAATTCAAAGCGCACCAGATGAGCACGGAAATTCCGGGCGAGGAGATCGACGCCTCGCGACGTGCTCTCGAGCGTGCCGAAGCGATCGTCCATGCGGAATTGAAGCGTGGCGTTAGCAGCCTTGCAACGATTGGTTCGACGGCCCCGTTCGTCGGATTGTTCGGAACGGTGGTTGGTATCATGAACGCCTTCAAGTCCATTTCGACATCTAAGTCAACTGGTCTGGGAGCGGTCGCGGGTGGAATTTCGGAAGCGCTGATTACCACTGCCGTCGGCTTGTTCGTCGCTATTCCCGCTGTTTGGATGTTTAATTACTTCTCGAACCGCATTGAAGCGTTCGACGTGGAAATGGGTAATTCCAGCTCTGAGCTAATTGACTATTTCCTGAAGCGGACGCAGAGAGCGGTCACGAAGTAATTTCCGGTCAAAAAACCGGGCCACGAAATATCTCCAACTGAATCGGTAAGCCGGAGGCTTTGGACATCCAGAGCCTCCGGTACAGAATTGAGCGGGTGATGCGGGCCGTAAAAAGGGAAAGCATTAGCGTTTAACAGAAACAGGAGTTAGTGATATGAAATTAATGAAAGCGCCACCGGTTGTCTCCGACATCAATGTCACACCAATGGTGGACGTCATGCTCGTCTTGCTCATCATCTTCATGGTCATCACTCCTATGTTGTCCAAAGGACAGCAAGTGAATATGGTGAAGACCCATAACGATATTAAGATGCAGGAGGCGGATAAAGAAGATGCCGTTCTTATTGCGGTCACCCGCGACGGAAGAGCATTTCTCAGCCCCGGTAATCTTCTCATCCAACCTGCTGACTTGGGTGGCAAGGTGAAGGATCTGCAGACGAATCGTTCGGATAAGACGGTTTATATTAGGGCGGATGCACGAGCTCGCTTCTCAAGTGTCACAGAGGTAATTGATAACTTGCGAACGGCCGGCGTAGATCAACTCGGTCTGATTACCGAGAGCATTAAGGACAAGAAAAAGGCCGGTCTGAGCCTGTAATCAGGGCGGAAGGAGATATCATATGGCATTTTCAGTTGGTGGTCCAGGCGGAGCGAAGGCCGATATTAACGTTACCCCGCTGATAGATGTACTCCTGGTGCTGCTGATCATTTTCATGGTCATCACACCTTTGACACCCCAGGGGCTGGACACACTGGTTCCCCAACCGCCTCCTCCCAACCAGCCGCCGCCTCCTCCCAACCAGGATCCGACGGTGGTTATCGAGGTGAAGAAAGATGCCAGCCTGGAGATAAACGGACAGCCTGTAAAGGAAACGGAGCTGCAACAAAAGCTGGAAGACATCTTCAAGACCCGTGCGACAAAGGTGGTGTTTGTCAAAGGGGACCCCGATGTTGACTATAGATATGTTGCGCAGGCAGTGGATGACGCCAAGGGTGCGGGTCTCGACAAGGTTGGGATCATGACTCCCAAAGTCGAGGCAGGACAGTAATCGGGGAGCGATGACATGCAGATTCGACGCCAAAAAATAACCTTCGCGGGGATCCTAATTGCTGGTGCCGTGGTTCTGACGGGATGCGCCAAACTGCAATCGCGCGACGAGATGAATCACGGCGTGCAGGCATTCCGAAATAATCATTATCCGGAAGCGGTGCGGCACTTCAAAGAAGCGGTGCGACTGGATCCGGAGAATCTGAATGCTGAATCGTACCTGGCCACTTCGTATTTCATTCAGTGGGTACCGGGAGCCGATTCCCCGGATAACAAAAAGAACTACGATATGGCGCGCCAGGAATTTCAAAACATACTGAAGAAAGATCCCACAAATTCGCAAGCGCTCGCCTCGATGGCTAATATGGCGTATAACTCGGCTACGTCGGGTAACCCCGAGCAACGCATGGCCGCGTTTGAGGAAGCGCGCAAATGGAACGAGCGGCGCATTGAGGTAGATCCAAAAGACGCGGAAGCATACTACTATCTCGGAGTCATCGATTATTACGCTGCGCTAGGCGACATTTCAACGGCTCGCGTGATGGAGAAAATCTCGCCGAACGATCCAGGTCCGTTGAAAGACGAAAAAGCCAAGTCGGAACTCAAGGACAAGTATGGGAAGTCGATTGACAGTGGCCTGGACCAGTTGAAGAAGGCGCTGGCTATCGACAAAGAGAATGAGGATGCCATGTCGTATGTGAACCTCCTGCTGCGCGAGAAAGCGATGCTATCGGACTCTCCGGACGAAGCGAAATCGCTGGTCGGCGAGGCGAACGACTGGATGGAAAAGTCGCTCAATATGAAGCGAATCAAGGCGTCGAGACCGCAGAAGACGCAGGCTAGCTAGAAACCTCGAGAGTCTAATTGATGTAATAAGTCCGGTAGAGCGTATCGCGCTGCTTTGGAATAAATCCCGCGTCGCGAATTAAGCGGCGCAGTTGTTCCTCAGTAGCGCGATGATGTGTGCCGGCAGCTGAAACAACGTTTTCTTCGATCATGATGCTGCCGACGTCGTTACCCCCGAAACGCAGGGCAAGCTGACACACCTTCAACCCGGGCGTCACCCACGAAGCTTGAACATTAAGAATGTTATCCAAGTAGACCCGTGAGAGCGCCAGCATTTTTAGATATTCCACTGCGGTAGCCTCCTCCTTCACGAACCTGCCTAGCGAAGTGTGCTCGCGTTGAAAAAACCAGGGGATAAACGCGGTGAAGCCGCCAGTATCTTCCTGAATCTGTCTGACGATTTCGAGATGATTGACGCGCTGCTCGATCGTCTCGCCGGTGCCGAACATCATGGTGGCCGTAGTGCGCATGCCGAGCGCGTGCGCAGTACGATGAACGTCGATCCATTCCTGTGTGCGGCACTTTAGCCGGCTGATGCGATATCGGACATTGTCGTCGAGGATCTCTGCACCACCGCCGGGAATCGAATCCAATCCTGCATCGCGCAGTCGCTTGATGGTGTCATGCAGCGAGAGTCCACTCACTTCGGCGATATTGACGACTTCCGGTGCTGAAAAGCAATGACACCAGATGTCGAATCGCGACTTGATACGGCGAAGGAGATTCTCGTACCACTCGATCTTGAGATCCGGGTGAAGACCGCCCTGCATCAAAATTCCGGTGCCGCCCAAGTCTACTGTTTCTTGAATCTTTTCGAGGATGAGTTCCTCAGGAAGAATGTAACCCTCCTGGTGTCCCGGTGGCCGATAGAACGCGCAGAAACTGCAGTATTCCGTGCAGAAATTCGTGTAGTTGATGTTGCGATCGATGATATAGCTGACGATGCCTTCAGGATGAAGCCTTTTGCGAATCGAATCGGCCTCCAGACCGATTCCGACCAAATCGTCACTTGCAAAGAAATCAACTGCCTGTTGTCGTTTCATCGTAGTTTCACCAATCTTCAGCTTAGAGCTTTCCCACGAGATCAGGTCGCCTGAGATCAGCGAGTTCCAGAAAGGCCTCAAGACCACGGCCTTCCGGTTCGTTGATTTCGAATCTTATATGTTCTGTAAGATAGCGCCGGGCAAGATCCTTTGAGATCCCACGCGAACCAGATTCGAGTTCAACGATATCCGCCAGATGCGCCGCACCGAAGGCATGCGAGGAAACTGTTAGAGCCGAGAGGGCCTCCACCGGAATCCCTGGTTTCCCGGACCAGGCTGCGAAGACAAACGGAAGATGCGTCAGACGAAACCATTCCGCTCCGAGATCCAGCCAATTGTATCCCGTCGCGTCGGGTTCGATGCGCAAGGCGGGATCGCCAATGATCAATCCCGCATCGGCTTGCGACAGCATTTCGCCAAGTACCGGTTGCGCTGTGCGGATTTGTGGTTGCGCCCCAAACTGCTCTCGTAAAATGACGCGCGCGAGTTCTACAGATGTACGCGAACTGGCGTCCGCAGCAAGACTACGAATCTCGCTCCACGGAACGCGAGAGAACAAAAGAATGCTCCGCACAGCCCCGTGGCAGGTGATGCCGACTCCGGGCACAACCTCAAGTTCCTGACGAGCTATTTCGGCCACCGGAACGAGACCAATTCCGAATGCGCCGCGCTCGATGTCTTGAGCGCAATCGGAAGGCAGCGAGAAGGAAAGGTTAACCCCGTCTTTCTGCGGCCCGTGCAGCATGCCCCAGATCAGCGGTACCGTGTTCAGATAACTGACAGCCCGAATGTTGAATCGCGCGTCCTCGGATTTCAACCTTCAGTTTAGCGAAGGACTGATGTCGAGATCTGGGATTGTGCGGTTAGTCAATTGACTTTAGCGTGGCCGTTCTGAGGCCCCACTTTCTTAGCTAACGTGATCCGTTCTTGCCGCTGGATGTAGTCGGGAATGATCTTGACAAGGAATTCTAAGCGTTCGATCTCCGAGCGTATACCGAGTATTGTCTGCCTCTTATCAAGGTCGTAAATATACTGCGCAACCTGAAAACTCATGCGTGAGCGATCGAGCTTCGGCGTGTCGAGAACGTCAGCCTTTTCAAGCTGCAGCAATAGCCGGTAATACTCGCTGGCCTTTTGATGAAGATCGACGGGAACCTCAGCAGCCTCTTCGTCGTTGAAGTATTCGACCTCAGCGCGAAGGTATGATTTGTCCTGATCGAGCGACGAAATGCGAAAACGCCGCTGCCCAACCGCGAGCAAATCGAGTCGTCCGTCGGGATAACGGTTCACAACTCGCTCGACTAGCGCTGAGCATCCGATGTTGACGATTCCGTCCTCCTTAGCGAGAACGACACCAAATTCGCCCTCCGCCGGAATTATTTCGCCCATCATTTCCTTGTAGCGATCTTCGAAAACGTGAATGGGTAGAGGCATGGCCGGCAGCAGAACAAAGGATAACGGGAATAAAGGCAAGACCTGCATAGCCATGTCTCCATTATCAGTCGTTCTCTCCTCCGAACGCCAAAATTGGTTCAAAGACCTGACGATATACTAAAACGTTGTTTTTGCCTTACTGAAAACTACTGCTTTGTGCAACTGAAGATGACGCTTAAACTGAAGCGCACGCCGGGTTTATATTTGGTTGGCTTCATGTGCAGTGGCAAGACGACTGTTGGCCGTGCGCTTGCCGACGAGCTTGGTTGGCCCTTTGTCGACATCGATAGTGAGATCGAGGCCCGGCAGAAGAAGTCGATTCGGGAGATTTTTCAGGAACAAGGTGAGGCAGGATTCCGCGAAATAGAAACGGATGCATTGCGTCGACACGTTACAAAAGTCGAGTGCGGCAATCCGTGTGTCTTTGCCTTAGGCGGAGGGGCTTTCGTGCAGCCGAGGAACTGGGAGTTGATCGCGAACAACGGAGTGACAGTTTGGCTGGATTGCACGCTCGAAACGGTTCTGCAACGTCTGGGTGACATGGACGCAACGCGACCACTCGCGGACGACCGAGGCCGGCTGGCCGAGTTGTACGGAGACCGCAGACCACTTTATGTTCGTGCCGATTACCGCTTAGACGTCGACACTGACGATGTAGCTTCCATCGTGAAGAAAATCTTACAGCTACCCATATTTTGATCCCAGTCAATGAGCGTGAAGCTCGTCTCAAAGAGGATTGCCTTCGCATCTTCCAATACGCACTTCGGGAATCTGCTTCGGGTCGCGCGGTACAGCGTAGCTTCCATCGCAAGGATGACAGCCTTTGCGCAGGTGACCTGCAGTTTGATCTCGGCAGTTACGATCGTGTCTTCCTGATCTCAGTTGGGAAAGCGTCAGTTCCGATGGCGCAGGTCGTCGAGGATGTCCTCCTTGACAAAATTAGCGCAGCGATTGTTGTTACCAAAGAAGGGCATTCGGCCTCGCTTCGCTCTTCCACTCCGATAGAGGCCGGCCACCCTATTCCAAATGAAGCGGGCGAGCGAGCCGCGCTACAGATAAGAGATCTTTTTCAGGCCGTAACCGCACGGGACCTGCTGATACTTGCCGTTTCGGGAGGTGCATCAGCCCTTTTGCCTGCGCCCGCGCCTACGGTCACACTCCACGATAAGCAAAGAACTACGGAGGCTTTGCTCATGGCTGGCGCCGACATTGGAGAATTGAACGCAGTGCGCAAGCATCTTTCCTTTCTCAAAGGCGGCCTTCTCGCAAAGCTCGCCTGGCCTGCCACCACTGTGAGCCTTCTTCTTTCCGACGTGATTGGGGACAGATTGGATGTGATCGGATCGGGGCTCACCGCGCCTGATACCTCTACTTTCGCCGATGCGGTATCGGTTCTCAAGGGTTGCGATCTGCTCACGTGCGTGCCCGAGAGCGTACGAAATCGCCTGATGCAGGGTGCAGCTGGCCTACTCGAGGAGACTCCGAAACCAGGCGACGCAATCTTCGATAACGTGCACAACATCATAGTCGGAAGCAATCACCTTGCTCTCGAAGCAGCGGCACAAGAAGCGCGCCGGCTCGGCTATTCCGCAATCGTGACTTCGAATAGCACGGCTGGCGAAGCTCGCGACGCTGCTTCCTCACAATCGGCTCTGCTGCGGAAAATCGCGGTTCATCACGAGCCGTTCGCGTCACCTGTTTGTCTTTTGTCGGGTGGTGAAACCACCGTCAAAGTGCGTGGGACCGGAAGAGGTGGTCGCAATCAGGAATTCGCGTTGGCTGCCGGCATCGATCTTGCCGGCTTGCCGGGAGTGGCAGCGCTGAGCGCTGGCACCGACGGCACCGATGGCCCCACCGATGCTGCGGGCGCGATTGCGACAGGAACAACTGTCGTGCGCGCCCAGGCGATCGGCATGCAAGCTGAAGACTACCTCGCGCGAAATGACTCCTATACTTTTTTCGACGCGCTGGGGGATCTGATTCGTACTGGTCCCACCGGAACAAACGTTATGGATCTTCAGATTCTGCTCGCCCAGTGATCAGCGGACCTGATCGGGTTGAGGCACGTACGCCAACAGTTGCCGAAAGCCAGGATCGGTGTGCAGCGTTTTGAGGGCCGGGTCCTTAGAAAGCCCGCGCACGGCGCTCAGACGAAGACCATGATCGATTGCATCGCGCAGCAGAGTCAAGGCTTCCGGGCCTCTCTCGGTTTGAGCTGCAATACATGCCAGAGTGTAGGTAGTCGCCGCCGTATCCGGGTGTTCTCGTCCGATCGTTTGAACCTGATGCTCGCGAACAGTCAGCGCCAGCTGTTCGGCCTCCACGAACGATCGCCTCACCATCAGGATTTGGGCCAGTCTGCCCTCGGAATTCAAAGTGTCAGCATTCTTGGGTCCGTGAGTTCGATTTCGAAGCGCCACTACTTGACGGCCTAGTTTTTCTGCTGCGTCGTAGTGTCCTTCCTCGGCAAGAATGCCCGCCAAATTGCCAGTTGAAAGCAGAACATCCGGATGCTCCGGCCCAAGAATCTTTGTTTCCAAGTCGATCGCCCGGCGCAACAGTGCTTCAGCCTCTCCGAATCGACCCAGGCCTTCCACCGGATTTGCTAAAGCAACTATCGTGTTTAGAGTCTCGCGATGCTCTGGGCCAAGTACTTTGGACCGATTGGTTAGAGCCTCCCGATCGAGAAGTTCCGCTTCGCCGTATTCTCCTTCGTCATAGAGGGTCTCGGCCAGACTCTGCAGCGCCCGCAACGTCTCTGGATGATCGGAACCAAGCGTTTGCCGTTTGATCCTGAGCGCTCGCCGTCCCAGGTCTTCCGCTTCTCTGTACTTGCCTATTCTGCCGAGAGTATTGCCCAGATTTTCCATCGCCATCAGAGTGCTCGGGTTTTGGTCTCCCAGCAATCGAAGATTTGCGTCAAAAACGCTGCGCTGCACCTGCTCGGCGTCCTTAAACTTTCCTTCGTCTACCAAGTCCACCGCGAGATTGTTCATTGATTTCACAGTCGCAGGATCATCCGGGCCCAGCGCGCGGCGTCGAATCTCGAGCGCTGCCTCGTCAAGCTTCTTCGCCTCCGCGCGCCTTCCGACTGCGCTAAGGGTATTCGCCAGATCGCTCATGGACTGGGCCGTTTCTGCCGAATCAGTCCCCAAGTTTTTCTTTTGCAAATCAAGCGAGCGGCTTAGCAAGGATTCGGCCTGTCGATATAGGCCCAGGCGAAAATATACTTTCCCCATCACCGACATCAGCTCTGCCCGCATTTCGGGGTCTCGCGACAGCTGCGTACCGATTTCGGTTGATGCCCGATCCAGCACTTCCCTTGCAGTGACTTGGTTCCCCCTGCTTTCGCTTGGATCCGATACTCGAAACATATTGATCATGAATTGAGTGATCCGGTCCGCGCGATCTCGTTCGCGAGTGATCCGATGCAGCTGCACGTTCTGCCAGACCCCAAAGGAAAGTAGTAATAGCAGGCTTGCCGCCGCTCCTGCTACAGCCACCCGATGTCGGCGGAAGTATTTACGGGCGAAATAGAAATTGCTGGCGGGTCGTGCCTGAACTGGCTCATGGTGAAGATGGCGCGCGATGTCAGTCGCCAACTCTGCCGGAGATCCATAGCGATTCGCCGGATCTTTTTCCAAGGCCCTAAGGACGATAGCGTCTAAATCACCCTTCAATTCCTGATAGAGTGTCTCCGGCAACACCTGCCGGTTGTAAGCGGAGACGGGGTCCATTCCCCGCGCGCGAAACCGGGCGCTTGGTCTGGGCGTCGAATCCTCGCCTACTTTCCGCAAGACCTCGGTCAGTGGTAGACCACGTAGGTTTTGTGGCAATAACCCCGAAACCAGCTCATAGAGCATCACCCCAAGAGAGTAAACATCGGAACGTGTATCTACGCTCACTCCGCTGCGCGAGGCCTGTTCCGGACTCATGTAGTCCGGGGTACCCACTATTGCGCCGGCCCGCGTGAAAGCGGTGTGATCTGAGGCTTCCACAGAAATTGCGCGTGCCACTCCGAAATCGATTATTTTGGGAAATGGCTTGCCGTCCACTTCCGTGACCAACACGTTTGACGGTTTGATGTCTCGATGGATGATTGCTTTTTGATGTGCGTGCTGGATACCTTCGCATACCCGAATGAAAAGCTTTAGGCGATCATGATTGGTCAGCCTGTGTTGATCACAGTAGATTGTGATCGGAACACCGGCCACATACTCCATGGCGAAATAAGGCCGGCCGAGCGGCGTGGTGCCCGCTTCAAAGACTTTGGCAATCGCGGGATGTTCCATGATGGCGAGCGCCTGGCGTTCGGATTCGAAGCGCCGGATCACTTCATGGGTATCCATTCCCGCTTTTATTAGCTTCAGCGCGACTGTGCGTCGGATAGGGCTCCGCTGTTCTGCCCGCCATACCTGCCCCATCCCGCCTTCACCGATCATGTCCTCCAGTTCATACGGCCCGATCCATGTGCCTTTAAGACGTGCAGGAATTGGTTCGATTCGACCGGCTTTCAGCCGCGCGAGTGGTGTTTCGATAAAGCTGGCGTGACGTTCGTACGCTGCGATCAGTGCTTCTACTTCGCGCGCGAGTTCCGGATCTTTCTCACGTGCATCGCTCAGCGCGGAAGCCCGATCATCGTCGTTGCAAGGGACAACGCTCTCGAAAAATGATCGAATTTCCTGAAAACGTTCCGGAGTCATGCTTTGCTTGGCGTTGAGGAGTCTAATCATGATATCCTTCAAGGCTGCACCTCGGCGGCGCATGGCATCTCTAGAGAAACCTGTCACCCAGTTGCTGAACGCCTGGTGTGCGGGTGACGCCGCTGCGGGACGCGCACTTGTCGAAATCGTCTACCGCGAGCTCCATCGGATCGCTGGCTATTACATGCAAAACGAGCGCCAGGGCCACACGCTGCAGCCGACAGCCCTTGTTCATGAGCTTTACATCAAGCTCTTCTCTTCCGAATCCATCGAATGGCGCAATCGCGGACACTTCCTTGCGGTCGCTGCCCGCCAACTCCGCCACATCATAGTGGACTACGCAAGAAGTCAAAACGCAGATAAGCGTGGAGGAGCGCACACTAAGATCGCGGTCGACGATGCTCCCGATCTGGCTGTAGCCATCGATTACCGTCTCATTGCACTGGACCGCGCCCTCACTAGACTTTCAGAATTAGACTCCAGGGCTGCGCAGGTGGTCGAGCTACGCTATTTCGGCGGTCTCACCGACCAGGAAGTCGGTGAGACGCTTGATATTTCGATCGCCACTGTGAAGCGCGATTGGGTCTTCGCCAGAACCTGGCTTCTAAAAGAGATGGAATAACTTTACACGGGTGTAACGACCAGTACCTCTGGGGTCGGCTCGAGACTGTACTTGTTGCTTCTGCCGAATCCCGCGTCGCGAAACATCCGTTCCAGCTCTGGGAACGTATAGGCGTCTCCGCCCTGGGTATTGGCTAGCATCGCCAGGCTGAAAGCGGCCGCCATTGGTGGCGTAATGCGGTCTTCATTCGGTACAAACTCGATAGCCGCTACCCGGCCATCCACCTTCATGGCCGCACGCAATTTTCGTAGTAGTCTGACGTTCGTAGCTGCATCGAACATGTGCAGGAAATTCGAAATCAGGACCAGGTCGTAGCCATTGCCCAGAGCCGCCTCGAAGACATCTCCGGCGATGGTGCGGTAGCGGCTTTCGATGCCGGCATGAGTAGCATTTTCGCGCGCGACCTCGAGAACATTGGGCCAGTCGAGTGCCACTATTTCGGCGGCCGGATTGTTTCGGGCAACCGAAATGCCAAACGTTCCTGCACCGGCGGCGACATCCAGGACCTTTATCTTCTTTCCGTGCTCTGCGATGATCGGCGCGGCAATCTGAGACACCAAGGTGGCAGCCGGCGTCATCGAGCGTGCGAAATCTACCCAACGTTCGTTCTCAGGTTTGAGAACGTCGGAATCGGCGAGTGCGCCTCCTCTGCGAACCAACCCTGCTACATCGCTTAGCCTTTCGATGTTCCCTGGGGAAGTGAGAAAGCGCGAAACACTTCCCAAGTATGCTGATGACGTCTCATTCAGAAATATGGCAGAAGTGGGTGTGAGCTCATAACACCCATCGTTCTTACAAAGAAAGCCCATGATCGTCAAGAAATCGCAAAGAATTCGGATTCCGCGGTCGGACGCCTTACATTGTTGTGCCAGGGCCTCTACGGTCACGGCTCCTTCCGCGATGTGAGTAAACAGCCCGAGTTCTATCGCCCCTTTCAAAGCCAAACTGTGTTGATAACGATTCAGCGTCTCAAAAACCAACGCGGGATTCACCGAAAGGCTCGGACGCGATACTTCCGGTTCAAGTTCTAGTGCAGCCATTTTTTGCTCCTCACCCTGTTAGCGAAAAAACTCAGTGAAGTAGCTCAAAGAAGTTGCGCTAGAACGAAAACTTCATGCCCAGCTCGATCACACGAGGATCGTAAGTCGAAGTCACCTTGCCGAAATTCTGATCGTTGAATCCGGCATCCACCGCATGAAATTGCGTGTGGTTAAAGGTATTGAAGGTATCGATGTGAAAGGCGATTCTCGAGGTTTCCGTGATCGGGACATGGAAGTTCTTGAAAAGCGAGAGATTCCAGTTTGCTCTCCCGGGTCCGACGATTCCTCCGCGCGCCGCATCACCGAACGATAGCAAGGGAGGGGCCACGAAGGCAGATCTGTTGAACCATTCATTCACGGTTTGAGGCCCCGAAATCTTGCCCACCACGTCCGGGCGTGCTGTTGCGCCGCCGCCTAGTCCCAGATTGTCCACAGACAATGTCGGTGTAAGCGGAGTTCCGGTTTGTATGGTCGTGATGCCTGATATTTCCCAACCTCCCAAGATGGAGCGTGCTAGCAAGTGACTCGAATGAGCGAAAAAGGGAAATTCGTAGACATAGTTGGCTATGAAGATGTGCCGCCGGTCCAAATCGCTCGGGCCGCGGTCAAAGCTGCGGTCGAACGGGTTTGAAATTTGCGCAAAATCGCCGCTAAGATAGTCAATTGAGTGAGAGTAAGTATAGGCGACCTGACCAGTGAAGCCATGCTTGTTTTCTGCGCGCAAACTGATCTGCAAGGAATGGTAGTTAGAAGTGGTTGCTGTTTCACCCAACGTGATATTCCCGATGCCCTTATACGGTCTGTCCAGATTCGGATTGTAGTTACCCGAGGCGATCGCGGCGCGATTCGGATCGCTGAGCGACACCGGGTTCACCTCCCGGTTGTCGCGCTGGTGGAAGGCTTGATTTCCCACATAAGCAACGGAAAGTACGCCGCCTGTAAACAGTTGATGCTGGATGCCGAAATTCCAGTCGTTGGTGGTAGGTAATTTGTAATCGGAATAGGCGAGTGCGGTGAAGTTGGCTGGAAAGATGGGCAGAGCAGCCTGTTGTCCGTTCAACGCGCTGATACTCGGGTTCGAGAAATACACGCTTGTTACCTGTGGATTGAACGAAAATGGCGGGTTCGGTCCTGTGTTGTATACATCGTTACCCTGTATGCGCTCATAGAATGTACCGAAGCCGCCTCGAACGATCGTCTTGCCTTTTCCGGTCACATCGTAGGCGAAACCGACTCGCGGGCCGATGCTCCCATATGTGTTTTTCACCAGGCCGCGCGGAATTCCATCCTTCCCCGCGAGACCAATGCCATTCAAGTAGAACGGAGTATTGGAAAGCGGCACTCCCGATACCGTCTTGAATCCTGGACCGTTGGGATCCAGGCTGCCGTTCGAATTGAAAAGTGCAGCATCCGCGGGGTTATAAAGGTTCGGATAGAAGTTTGACATGCGATTCTGCACGTCATAAGCGTGCGGAACGATTTCGTCACGCAGCGCCAGATTCAGTGTCAGGCGACTCGTCACTCGCCAGTTGTCGGTTGCATAGAGGGACGCGGTTGTGGTTCGCCAGTGCCCCCGATCCTCCAACTCAAGCTCACTGTAGGTTTTCGTGTAACCCAGCAGCATGTCCGCCACGGCATTACCCGTGAAAGAACCATCAAATGTATAGTTCCCTTGCGTGTTTCCGAAAATGTCCTGATTCTTGTGATAGCGCATAAACTGCCCGCCAAACTTAAAGCTGTGCGACCCCTTGGTCCAGGAAAGGTCGTCGCGAACTTGGTTGTCGGCGGCAGCGTTGTACCAGGGCCAGGAAGCCGGATCATAATGCACACCGTAAGACCCGCCCAGACTGATGGTGGGCAGACGATTGTCCGCGTTGGTTGGGAAGAATTCCTGGGCGTTCCAGCCGGCCGGCTTTGCATATATGCCGACCGGTGTCAGAGTAATGGTATTGCCGTTGAAGTTGTATGCGACCTCGTTTACCAGTGTCGGGCTGATGAGATAAGTCAGCTTTACTACGGCGCTCCAGGAGGGATTCTTGAAATTTGTACCGAGTGTTGGATAGGTCGAGTTGCTCCAAAGAGAGGTAGCGGTCTGGTATTCGGTACCGTCGTGGATATAGTGCCCCATGATCGAAAGCTTGCTCGTGAAATAGTGATCGATCTTTAGAATTGTCTCGGGCACATCTGTCGGAACGCCGCGTGAACCGGAAAAATTGTTGCCGGAAGCGTTCGGCAGCGGCATGGCGCCGGTATTGAAGAAGAGTGTTGCGTTCGGGTCTATAAGTGCGGCAGGTATTCTATTCCCGGCAAACGGACTCCCGGGAGTCAGCCCGAAGGTAGCGAACCTCGCTTGCTGAGCTGGGTCGCCGGTCTTTGGCACAAGAATATTAGTCCCGAGTGCGCTGAAGTCTCCATCGCGCTGGGCCTGAGGGACGGCTGCGGCGAAAATCTGGTTGCCTTGCACGATCTTGCGCCACTCCTGGTTTACGAAGAAGAAAGTTCTGTTCTTATCGCGGTTATAGACCTTCGGGATGAAAACAGGACCTCCCACGTTGAAACCGAAAATGTTGTAGCGGAGTTCCGGCTTTTGTGAGCCATTCAAATTAGCGAAATAGTTATTCGCGTCCATCGCATCATTGCGAAAGTATTCATAAGCCGACCCGTGAAAGTCTTTGGCGCCTGACTTGAGCGCCATGTTCATCTGGCCGCCGCTCCCGATCCCAAAGTCCGCGCTGGAATTCGCTGTTAAAGTCTTGAACTCCGCCATGGCATCCACGGATGGCATGACGGTCATGCATCCCCCGCACCCGCGGTCGTAATTCTCGCCGCCATCAATCATCCAGATGTTGTGTTCGGGCCGTTTGCCGTTGAAGCTGATGCCTGCGCTGCTTCCCACCGATATTGGAAGGTTGAAATCGGGCAAATCGGCGGAAGCCCCTGGCGTGAGCGTCGCCAATTGTGCGATGTTCCGGCCGTTGATCGCAAGCTGCCCAACCTGCCTGCCTGAAATCAAGTCGCTCACCTCGCTCGAATCCGATTGCACAGTCACGGCCGACGCTTCCACCGTGACGCTCTCCTTTGCCTCCCCAACCTGCATAGGCACGTCGACACGGATCGTATCGCCCACGTTGAGTACGATGCCGGTTTGCTCGTAGCCTTTGAAACCGGGCGATTCTGCCCGCAGCGAATAGCGTCCGATAGGAAGATCCGTAACAACATAGCTTCCTGCAGAGTTCGTTTCAATATTCCGGGCTTGCCCTGTACCAAGATCGGTGATGGTTACCTTGGCGCCGGGTATCACTGAGCCGGATGGGTCGGAAATGGTTCCAGTGATGGTGGCTTTCTCCTGGGCCGCTAAACTGCTGGCCCCGACAAGAAAGCAGACCACTGCGAAGCACGAACGGAGTGGCAAACCGAACATATATTCCCCTAACGACCAACGAGGTCTTACAAAGCGAATCGAGTATATAAAAAATTGAGAGCGCTTGCAAGCAGAAAAATGCCAGAATCTATGAGAAATCGGTCCCTTTAGATGGATAGAGTTCCCAAACTCTTGTATTCGCATTCACCGCCGATTCCTAGAGGCAGGTAGGCCTTCCTGGCTCACTGCCACCCGAGCCAAAACTACGCCGCTGTTCAATAAATAATCAGACGTCTATATAATAAGAGGTCTGAGCTTATGCCCAAACCCGACTCTCTTCAGGGCGCACTCGATCTGCTTGTCCTAAAAATTCTGTTGCGACGTCCGCGCTTGCATGGATACGCGATCATGACCGCTATCCGGGATGCGTCAGGTGAGGTACTTCGAGCCGAGGAGGGGTCATTGTATCCGGCGCTTCACCGGATGGAAGAAGCCGGATGGATTCGTGCCGAATGGGTTACGAAGGAGAGCAGACGTCGGGCCCGCCTTTACGAGCTGACTGGGGCGGGGAAGAAGCAGCAAATGATCGAAGAGTCGAGATGGCAATCGGTAACAGCCGCTGTCAATCAAGTCTTGAGGACGGTGTGATGTCGCTCTGGTCGCGCATCGCGAATGCCTTACACCCGGACCGGCTGACCCGCGACATTGATCATGAGTTCGAATCGCATATCGAACATGCAATCGAAGATGGGATCAATTCGGAGGAAGCACGCAAAGCTTTCGGTTCCGCTCCGCGTCGGCGCGAAGAAAGCCGCGACTTTCGGGTTGTTAGATGGCTGGATTCTCTCAGGGCCGACACCCTCTTTGGTTGTCGACAGATCCTAAAGAACAAGGTAACGTCTGCGGCGGCAATTTTATCGCTGGCTGTTGGCATCGGCTCTTGCGTGGCGGCGTTTCGGCTCATTGACGCGCTGCTTTTGCGGCCTCTCCCAGTGGCCTCGCCGGAGCGGCTCTTTGATGCCTATCGTCAGGAAACGGGTTGGGACGGCAAGCCCGAGACGTTCGATGGCTGGGCCTATCCCGCATTTCGTCAGATGCGCTCGGCAGTCAGGGAACAAGCCGAGCTGATTGCGATTTCATACGCAGAGCGTAGCGATCTGACATACCGATCCCGGCAGGAAGCCGAAAAGGCCAACGTGCAATACGTATCCGGCTGGATGTTTGCGTCTTTCGGAATCAAGCCTGCCGCCGGTCGGCTCCTGAGTGAGGCCGACGACGTCCAACCGGGCGTGAAGCCCTATGCGGTTCTCTCTTACGATTACTGGACGCGACGCTTCGGCCGGGACCCGAGCGTGGTCGGCCGAAGCTTCGAGCTGGCTGGACGGTTATACGACATCATTGGCGGTGCCGGGGAAGGTTTTAGTGGCACTGAGCCGGGCACCGTGGTCGGTATCTTTCTTCCGACTATGATGCACCCGTCCGTGAGTCGCTCAGACTCGACATGGCACCGAACCCTGGCGATCATCAAGCCAGGCGCTCCTCTTGAGCCGTTGCGGCAAAAGCTCAACGCGGTGTCCCTTGCCTTCGAACGCCAGAGAGCCATTGGGTTCACGAACATGTCGAAGCAGAGCATTGAAAACTATCTTCATCAGACAGTCGTGCTGGAGTCCGCACGGTCGGGTGTCTCTGACCTGCAGCATTCTCACCGTCGTGCGCTGGCGGCCCTCGGTGTGCTGGTAGCCTCCGTGTTACTAATCGGTTGCGGAAATGTCGCGAATCTGATGACTGCGCAAGCGGCGGCTCGGGCGCGCGAGATGGCTCTGCGGGTTTCGATCGGTGCGGGCCGCTTGCGATTGCTGCAGCTCGTCCTGGTTGAGAGCACAATACTGGCCATGGTTGCAGCAGTGCTTGGCGCACTCTTTGCATGGTCGTCCGCGCCGTTCATTGTAAGCATGATTAATCCTCCCGACAACCCGGCCCGATTGTTTCTACCGGTCGAGGCGCGCGTCTTTGCTTTCGGTGTGGTGCTGACGCTCGCCGTGACGCTGCTGTTCGGTTTGACGCCGGCGCTCCGCGCTTCGGCGGTCAAGCCGGCAAGTGCCCTCAAAGGAGGAGACGATCCACACTCTCGGCGTCACACAATGCATGCTCTGATCGGGGTGCAGGTCGCGTTTTGTTTCTTCGTGCTCTTTGCGGCCGGCTTGTTCGCTGCATCCTTTAGACGGCTGTCGAACCAATCTAACGGCTTTTCTTCCTATCGGCTCCTTGCTCTCGAGACCGTCGCGCAACCCGGACAGACAAATGCGCTCTGGAATCAAGTCGCCGATCAGCTGGGTGCGATACCTGGCGTTGAAAGCGTGGCGCTAACGAGTTGGCCCTTGCTGGCAGGCGAAAACCGGAGCGATTCGATATCGGTCCGCGGTGGCCCGCCCAGCGACGACCTGGCGTATTTCCTGAGCGTCTCCCCAGAATGGATGCATGTCATGAAAATTCCCTTCATTGATGGCACGCGCTTCCGATCGAACGACACGTATCCCGGTGCCGCCATCGTGAACGAAGCCTTCGCGAAACGGTATTTCAGGGGCGAGAATCCTCTCGGCAAGGTTTTCGATCAGACCGAGGACGAGGGCGAACGTATTCGTCTGCAAATCGCAGGCGTGGTCCGCGATGCTCGATACAGCGGGGCTCGGCAGGTAATTCCGCCGACTGTATATGTGCCCTTTCGAACGATTGACAAACGCGCAAAGATACAGCGTGCTACCTTCATGGTCCGCACCTTAAGAGGAAATCCGATGTCGCTGGCCCCGTGCTTCGGAGAGAAGTCTCGCGTGCGTCGCCCGACCTCCGGGTAAGCAACCTTCGGAGTCAGATAGAAATAAACCAGGCCCAGACTGTTCGGGAAAGGCTGCTCGCAATGTTAGGGTTATTTTTCGCAGCGGTCGCATTGTTGCTTGCATGCGTGGGCTTGTATGGCGTGCTGGATTATTCGGTCCTCCAGCGTCGCCGTGAGATCGGTATTCGAATGGCGCTCGGCGCACCAGCGAGAAGCGTTACCCGCCTGGTTGCCGCGAAGATCAGTTTTATGGTCATGCTGGGTGCGGCAGGCGGCTTGTTGCTCGGCCTGGGGTCGGCGCGATATATGGAGTCCTTGTTCTATGAAGTAAAAGTGACGGACCTGAGCATTCTCGCTCTACCGGCAACCGTGCTCTTGGCGGCTGCCGCGTTGTCCGCTATTCCAGCGCTGGTTCGTGCGGTACGAATCGACCCGGTTACTCTTCTCCGTGTGGAATGAGGCAGTTTACATACGAGTCTGCGCCATGGCCGGCTCGTGCTTCTGGGTGGCATAGCCGACGATGGCCCCCACCAGGGAGCCCGGCAACATGATTGCGAAATAGTAATGCTTGCCCGAAGGCTGTGGCATGGCCGCAATCAAATAGGCCAGAAACATTCCGATAGCAAGGCCGAAAAGAATTCCCAAGGGAAGTGAGTGCACTTTCCTGGCAAACCACCCTATGCAGATACCCGCAATTGCGCCCTTCAACGTCGATCCGATAACAATCCCGAGTATTTGTGCGCGAACGTCGGGCGTAAACCAGGCTGTAAGCCCGTCAAGAATTCCGAGGCCGGCGCCTAAAGCCATTCCGAAAAGAGGTCTGTTCATTGTTCTTCCTTTCTTGCTCAACTTCCTATACAAGAAACCGCGGAAATCCTTTAACGCCGACCGAAAAAAAATATTATTGAACGAACGAGCACATAGGTGAGGATCAGTATCACGAGCGTTTTGTTCCGTCTGGTCCATCGGGCTGCACGCTCGAAACCTGATTCGGGATAGGCCCTGACGGGTTCACCATCCAGAAAGCGCACGATGTCTTCGGTTAATTCACTGACGCTGGCGTAGCGTTGCAGCATGTCCGGATCTGATGCGCGGCCCGCAATTGCTTTTACCGCCTTGGGAGCGGCCGCGGTCGCCAGGTGCTCGAGTATCCTGCCCAGAGCGTAAACATCATTTCGCGGGTCAGTGATCCCCGAGAGTTGTTCGGGCGACATGTAACCGTGCGTTCCGGCAATCGGGTCCGTTCCCGCGTGTGCCCGCACAGCGATTCCCCAATCCAGCACCAGGACTTCGCCGAAGGCTCCAATCATCACATTCTCGGGCTTCAAATCCCGATGAATGATTCCGCGCGAGTGAGCGAAGGCCACCGGCTCGCAGATTCGCAGAAATGTTCGCAGCTTGTCGGCAAGCGAGGGACCGGCCGCCAGGTAGTCGTCCAGCCGCGTGCCCTGAACAAACTTCATGGCGTAAAAGGCGCGGCCATCCGGAAGCACGCCTGCGTCGTGAACCGGTACGACCCCGGGATGCTCGAGCGATGCCAGCGTGAGAGCTTCCTGCGGGCCGCTGAGAACCTTTAGAGCCACCTCCCGGCCGAGAACAGCATCGTGGGCGAGATACACCTTACCCATGCCGCCGCGGCCCACCTGGTGAAGTAGTCTGTAGCGTGTCTCCGAGAGATCGGGGTTGTCGATTACCTCCCGAAGATGATCCAATTGGCGGTCGGATAACATTAAGGCTTCCCGAAAATCTTACGTACCTCCGACTGAAATTCTCGCTCGCTGACCGTGAGTTCGCGCAGACGATCGAGCACAGCCTTCCGGAACTCACGACGCATTGCAGCGAGAGAATTCGTAACACTCACGACGGAAACCTCGAATTGTTCGGCCAGTTCGCCGTAAGTGGGATGCTTTTCGGATTCATTCAGATCGTATTTTTCAAACATCTGGAAACGGATGTCTCGGTGTTGCCCGCGTAAATCCTCGAGCGCCCGGCTGAAGAGGCTTCGGACCCATTCGCGGTGAAATAGTTCTTCGGGCGATTGACCTCCATCCGCAATATCGAAGTCCAGCGGCGCCGCCTGCGTACGAGCCTGCTGTTTTTTGGCATTCAAGACAAAGTGATCGAGGCAGGTTCGGAGATAAGTCCGGAACGTACCCTTGGCGGCATCGTAGCTGCTCAGCGTCCCAGCTTCAATGCTTCTTGCAAAGAAGGCCTGCGTGAGATCGGCAGCATCTTCGCTGTTTTCACGCCAGTGCAGCCGCAAATACTTATGAACCGGGGACCAATATGCGCTAACCACGGCTTCGTGTGAACGGCGCCGGATCAATTCATCCGAGTCGTCCAGCCCAAGAATGGCGGAATAGAGCGTACTTGGAAAGCTCATAAGCTCAGGATGCTTGGCGTAGTCCTCAAAAGGGACAAGGCGCAATTGGAACCCGGGTCATTCCAGGCGATTGATCAGGCTAGCCACGTACGCCGCGCCGAAGCCGTTATCGATATTGACTACAGTCACATTGCTTGCGCAACTGTTCAACATGCCGAGTAGTGCCGCCACGCCTCCAAAACTTGCGCCATACCCGATGCTCGTGGGAACCGCGATCACGGGGCAGCCCACCATTCCACCCACAACGCTCGGTAGTGCGCCTTCCATTCCGGCGCATACGATCACCACACGCGCTGTTGCCAGGCGGCTCCTCTGATCAAGGAGTCGATGGATTCCAGCCACACCAACGTCGCAAATCGTCTCAACGGTGTTACCCATCACCTCGGCCGTCAGCTGAGCTTCTTCAAGCACCGGAAGATCGCTTGTTCCGGCGCAGACCACTACAATCTTTCCTTTTCCTACAATTGCCCGATTCCGCCAAACGCGTATCACGTGCGAAGCCGGAAAATACTCGCTCTCATTATCTAGATCGGCAACTCGCTCCGCCATCTCGGGGGTTGCTCTTGTAACCAGAAGATTTTGCGATTTCGCCAGCAGGGCTGCCGCAATGGCCCGTACCTGCTCGCTCGTTTTTCCTTGGCCCATAATCACTTCGGGTATCCCATGCCTCATCGCCCGATGGTGGTCGACCTTTGCGAAACCGATATCTTCGAATGGAAGGTGGCGAAGATTTTCAGAGGCAGCCGCAACCGTTACTTTTCCGTCACGCACTCGTTCGAGGAGTTCTTGAAGTTGCTGAGAGTCCATTTACAAGAAGCTTTGCACAGTCAATCAGGATCGGCGGTGCAATCCATTCATCACGGTAACGAGATATCTAGTCGAGATATTCCTCGGTGAGATTCAGGAGCTTTTGCACTCCCTCCAGCGGCGCATCCAAACCCTCGAATTCCAACGAGTACAAACCTCTAAACCCGGCATCGCGCATGACCTTCATCGAGGCGGCAAAATCATCGGCGTAAAACTTTGGCCCGTCTGCGATACCATCCTTCGCGTGGCAAATCGTCGACGCGTGAGGTGCTAGCAAACGCAATTGGCTCAGTGCAAAGGCAGCGGATCTAGTGGCGAAGTTCCCGAAATCCGGACATGTTCCGGTCCGGTCTTTCCCGAGTTCGGCGATTACAGCGTTCAGAATCTCGGCGGATTCCGTTTTAAGGCTGTCGTTGTGAAAAAGCACCTTGATCGCATGTTTGTGCGCAATCTCGACAAACGGCGCCAGGTTGCGAGCTGCTGTGCCAGCGTCGGGAGATTCTTTACCCGTCAGCGCAACGGTAATGCTCCGGCAGTCGAGAGCCAGCGCCACCTTTACCCAGCGATCCGCCTCTTCCGATATACCTTTAACGCTGGGATTTGGCGCAAACACACCTCCAGGTATCTCCAGCCCCATCAAGTTGCAGCAGCGGGAGTTTGCCTTCTTCAAACCGGCTTTTACCTTTTTTATCGTGGTAGAGTCGGTGTCCACGAAGTGCTGCGGAAGAAACTCGACATTGTGAATTTGAAAATGGTCTGCGAGGAACTGCGGAAATTCTGCCTGGGTTAGCAAAGGGTATTTCGCATTTCGGTATTCATGCATCTGAGGCGTGTCGAAATAAGCGCGGAATGGCCAGGAATTGCAGGCGAGTCGGTTACGCTTACGGCCATTCGGATCATCTTGCTGTCGTCTCATGGCTCCGAGCTGTAAAGCGGGAAGCACAGCAGCCGCGTTTCGAAGCAAGTCTCTGCGACTCAAATGTGCGAGCGTTCTTTTTTCCATATGCGTGTGTGGCCCAGGAAGTCTCCCAAACCTATTTTGAATGGCAGCCCGGCGATCGCGAATAGAAGGCGTTACCCTTGAAGTCCAATTCTTTCAGGCCAACTTGTGAAGTGTAAAAGCCCTTGATCGTCTCGGCTTTCAGAAAATCAAAAAGCCGTGTTCCGGCATTTTCAGCTGCCCTGTTGCTGCGCTCATCGCTTATAGACCGCAATATCGCAATCTGCTGGCCTTGGTCGAGCAACAGGAAGTTCTTCGAATATTGGGTGGTCGACGCATGCGAGATCCATTCGAGTCCTTCGCGACAGATTTTCGCGGGGTCTTCCGAGGCGATGCGTTCGTCGTGGGCTGGTCCAAAATATGCTGTGGCAAGCGTGCGATAAGACGCATCGATGTGCGCTACCGCGCCACGCACGCCATCCGAGCTAGAAACACGCAAATCGATCCACTGGGCCACTTCGAGACCGACGCCTTGGACTGCGCTCGATTCTTCGCCAAGTAGGAGTTCCGCCAGGCGGCGAATCACCTGGAAATCGGCTGCTGAGAAAAATAGCGGCTTCGCTTGCCCATCATTTGGCTGTACGTAATCAGTCGGGCATCCTGGCGGGACTGAATGATACCTGGCGGAGTTCATCAAAGCATGGCTAAGATGATCCGAGGAAGGTCGGTAAACACCGGGCGGAAGTACATTGTCAGTCTCCGGCTTAGCGACCGCATTTCCCGCAACACCCAGACAAACTGCTGTCTGACTAATCGTCACCAGCCAATTTCGACGTGTCTGCTCGTTCATTAGTACCGGCCCTCCGATCTAGAGTTCGCCTCTCTTCGAGGCGCCTACTATGTAGTCGGCGGCTCGCGCAGAAATGGCCATAATGGTCAACGTCGGCTCATAACAACCTTGCGTTACGAATGCCGCTCCATCGGTGACAAAAACGTTTCTCACATCATGTACCTGGTTGAATGCGTTTAACACACTCTTCTTAGGATTCGTTCCCATCCGCGCGGTTCCGCATTCATGAATGTTTTTCCCGAAAACGCTCAGCCCATTACTGGGGGGAGTCACGTTCTTGACCTGCAAGGCATCGAGCGTCATTAATATATCGTGACGCATCGCTTTCGCCATTGTGTGCTCGTTTTCGCCGTAGCTGGCATGAATTCTCAGCACAGGAATTCCCCAGGCGTCTTTCTTTTCAGGGTCCAATTCGACGAAATTATCAAAGCGGGGAAGACATTCGCCTTGCGCCTCCATCGAAAAATAATATGGGATGTCCCGCTGCACCTTCTTTCGCCATGCTCGTCCAAATCCGGGAATCAAAAAAGCATGTTCGTAAAGCTGCTGGCTGGCCTCGCCGTCGAACCGGTATCCACGCAAGAACCGGCTATCTTTATAGCCATCAATATTCGAATATTTTGCAATCAAATAACCGCAGGGGTTTCCGATCTCTTCTCGCTTGGCGCTTTTGAGCGAGGCGAGTTCGCCGCTGGCGCCTTCCACAGTAAAGTGGTCCATCAGGTAGTGGCCAAGGATGCCGTTTGAATTGCCGATTCCATTTGGAAAGCGTGGCGATTTCGAGTTAAGAAGAATTCTTGTCGATTCCAGAGCGGCGGCTGCGAGTATTACGATCTTGGCGCGTGCTTCACGGTGCGCTTTGCTTTGACGACTTATGTAATGCGCACCTTGTGCGATACCGCCACGGTTAGTCACGATATGGCTAACGACCGCATCGCTCACCAGAGTGAAGCGGCCTGTCCGAGCGGCTGCCGGCAGAGTGACGGACGGGCTGTTGAAGTAGGAAGCGGTATGACAGCCGCGCTTGCACTGATCGCAATAGTGACAGGCAGGGCGACCGTTGTGTGGCACGGTGAGGTTTGCCACCCGATCCGGCATTAATCGCCAGCCAAACTGTTTCTCGATGATGCCTTTGGCCAGTATTTCGCCGCAGGACAGATTCGTTGGCGGCAAAAACTTACCGTCCGGCAACTGCTCCAGTCCTTCGCGCGACCCACTGACACCGATGTATTGCTCAACCTTGTCGTAAAAAGGTTCGAGCTCGGCATAACTGAAAGGCCAGTTTTCCTCGTAGCCGTCTCGGCTGGCAGCGCGGAATTCGTAATCGCTGTAGCGATAACTCTCGCGAGCCCAACAGAACGTCTTTCCGCCAACTTGACGGCCCCGGATCCACATAAACGGTTTGTCCGGTGGAAACGTGTAAGGATGCTCTCGATCGTCCACAAAGAACTGGTAGCTGTACTCGTCGCAGGCATAGCAGAGGCGCTGCACGGGCTGGTTGACCAGCATTTCCTTCTGGTTCCCGAAGCCACGGTATCTTAGCTGATACGGCCATGCATGTTCGGTGAAATCGCGACTTGGAATGATGGGTGGACCAGCCTCCAACATCAGCACATCCATACCGTTTTCGGTCAATTCCTTGGCTACCCAGCCGCCGCTTGCGCCTGATCCGACGACGAGGGCATCGTAGATTTTTTCCTTCATTGCGGAATTCCCCGTAGAGTCTTCACTTTCGTAAACTCCCGTTCAGCATCGGCTCGGCGTCCAGCATCCTGGTAAGCGCGGCCTAACTGATAATGCACGTATCCCTTCTCGGGGCTCAATAGTGCGGCCTTCTCTAAATGTTTGATTGCGGAGTCAATGTTTCCGATGGTTAGCTCCGCTTTCCCGTACTCGTAATTCGCATTTGCACTTCCAGGGTCGGCCACCAAAACGTTCTCCAATTCACTCATGCCTGCCGCGCGTTTATCCTCATGCAGTAGAGTCACGGCAAGATCGTAACTGGCCTCGACGTTCTGAGGATTGTTCTTGAGCTCGTCTCGGAACTGGCCTTCAGCCTCGCTCAGCCGATTTTGCTTCAAATATAGTAGACCTAGGTTATAGTGTGCGTTCCGCAGCGCAGAATTCAAGCGTAATGCCTCTTTAAACTCTTCCTCTGCCGCATTGATTTGCGCTACACTCGCATACACTTGCCCCCATAACAGGTGAAGTTCGGGGGAATTGGGATGGCGCTTCAGAAGGTCTGCAAAAACTGTCTGCGCTTTTTCAGCCTTGCCGACTCTGGCATAGGCAGTTCCAAGCGCCAGCAGGACTTGTATATCATCCGGCTCAAGCGTTCGAGCTTGCGTCAAGACAGGAATAGCTCGCTCGTTTTCTTTCGAGTGAAACAGCGCCAGCCCGAGTTGTTTATCGATACCGGGGGCCTGGGGATTCTGCCGCTTGACGATTGTAAACTCTTGCGCAGCCATCACGTAATTCCCTTTGGCGGCCGCGGTGAGTCCTTGCCCATAGTGATCGTCGGCGCCGGGCAAAAGCACCGTTTCCAAGGCGATCAAAGCCGCAATGATAAGCGGATGCATCCTGAATATCGAATAGACCATTTTGGCAGTTCGCTGAAACTTCGTCGAAAGGATTAATCGTCATGTGCTGGTCCATAGTTCGCTCCTCCTCGGTCTTTCTGCTTCTCCTTTCCGCTGCCGTGGGGCAGGAAAGCACGGGAAGCATCTCAGGCGACGTAACTGATCCATCCGGGGCCGCGGTACCGCACGCTACCATCGTCGTGACCAGTGTTCAGACTGGAGTTGCGCGCAAAGTAACAAGCAGCGCGGGCGGCAGCTTTGTGGTGACCAACCTATCCGTTGGAGATTACAGCCTGACAACCGAAGCGCCCGGTTTTAAGAAGTTCGAAGCGACAAAGATCCGGCTGGATGTCAACGATCGTTTGAAAGTTCCTGTGCGTCTGGAAATTGGTGGAACGACTGAGACGATCAGCGTTAACGAAAGTGGCGCACAGTTGCAAACGCAGTCGGCTGAGCTTTCCGATCTTATCGGTGCGAAGCAGACTCAAGCTCTGCCCCTGAATGGTCGTGTCTTTAGCCAACTGGTAATGCTCGTACCGGGCGTGGTCTCGGAAAACGGCACGATCGGGAATGGCGTCGGCATAAACAGCGATACTACAGTTTCCATCAACGGGAATCAGAGTAACTCTAATTTATGGCTCCTCGACGGCCAGAACAACATGGATATCGGTAGTAATGCGCAGAACGTAGTTACTCCTCCACTCGACGCTCTCGAAGAGTTCAAAGTGCTTCGTAGTAACTACAGCGCTGAGTTTGGCGGAGGAACCGGAGGAGTTGTCAACGTAGTGACAAAGCAGGGCACACGCGATTTTCATGGAACAGTCTATGAATACTTCCGGAACGATAAACTAGACGCGAACGATTTCTTCTTGAACCAGCAGGGGCAGTCCCGTAATAAGCTTCGCTTTAACAACTTCGGCTACACCTTGGGTGGTCCCTTTTGGATCCCTGGACTGTACAACAAAGACAAGACCAAAGATTTCTTCTTCGCTTCTTATGAGGGCCGGCGCACCATTGCCGGAAACACGGCACAGGACAACGTTCCCGATGCGGCAGAGCGCTCTGGCAATCTTTCCGAGTTGGGAGAACCAGATGTGCCTGCATCACAGATTGATCCCAATGCCCTGGCGATTCTGTCGCGTTATCCACTACCGAATGCCACTGGCGCGTATAATTTTGTGGCGAGTCTTCCGACGGGCACGGCGGATGATATTCAGCTTTACCGATGGGATCACAACATCAACGATAAAGCCATGCTGATGGCGCGCGTTATGACGGAGCACCAAGGGCTCGCCAACATCAACAATCAACTGTGGGCAGACGATAATTTCCCCTCTGTCTCGAGCGACTGGACGTTCACTGCTCTGAACAGCATGATCAAATTGACTAATATCATCACGCCTGCTTTGGTAAATGAATTTCAGTTTGGTTACACTGAGAACTTTATTCACTTCGAGACGAGCAAGAGTTCGGATCCCGTCTTGGCATCCCGTTCGGGTTTTACGTATACCGAGCTATTTCCTCAGACGAGTGGTTCCTTTCCTACGGTAAATGGCGTCGACGGGTTTGGGACGCTCTCACACCAGGCCCCATTTACGAATCGTGAAGCAGTTCTTCAATGGCAGGATTCATTGTCGTGGACGCTAGGCGCGCACAGCGTGAAAGCGGGATTCTTTATCGGACGCGGCCGCAAGCGTGAACCCGCAAACGGCGGTGTTGACGATACAGCAGGTGTCATGAGTTTCAACAGTTTTCATGATCTGCTTACCGGAGACTTGGCACAATACCAGGAAGAAGAGACGCTCAATCCTGTTTACGATCGCTGGCACGATTACGCCATGTACGTGCAGGACACTTGGAAAGCGACTTCTCACCTGACGCTTGATTTTGGTTTGCGATGGCAATATCTTGGACAGTCGTTTTCTGCGCATAATAACATCGCAAACTTCTATCCGGGCATGTATAACCCGAGCCAGTGTTCCGCATCGGCCTTCAATTCGGCTGGTTTAGTCGATCCAAATCTTTGCAACACGCTGAATGGCATAGTTACACCTGATTCGCCAGGCATTCCTGGCCCTGCTCTCGTAAAGAATCACCCGAATGACTGGGAGCCCCGCGGTGGAATTGCTTGGGCGCCAGAGCTCTTTCATAACAAATTGGTCTATCGAATGGGCGCAGGCATGTTTCACGGCCGAGACGCCATTTCGCAAACCAGTGCGCTCGGCCAATTGCCACCCTTTGACCGAACAGCGACTCTGACCGGTGTCTCGATTAGCTCGCTTGCGCCGTTCAACCCGACCGCTTCTCAACCTCCAATCTCTCTGCAGACACTCGAACCGAACTACGACAATCCGTTGAGCTATCAATACAGCGCTGGTATTCAGTACAGCATCACTTCCGACACATTGTTCGCGGTGGGTTATGCGGGGAGTCATCAGATTCACCAGGGCCTGAATGTCGATATCAACCAAGTTCCGTATGGCGATCTTCTTGGTGTATACGAATACACGAACAGCGGCGGCAGCGTCGGTATCAACCCGGATACCGTGCGTCCCTATCTAGGTTACAGTCACATTTACGTCAATTCGCGAGAGGCCGTCACGAGATATAACTCGCTGCAGACATCTTTAGAGCGCAGACTCACACGCGGCCTGCAGGTTCAACTGGCGTACACATTTAGTCATATGATTTCGAATGGCCCCAACCAGGACACCGAAGGCCATTCAAAACCCGTACAGGATGCCTATAACCTCGCTGCGGAAACGGCCTTTGGCACCCAGGATCAGCCCCACACGCTTTCTATTAACGCCGTTTGGGAAATGCCGTTTTTCGCAAACAGCGGAAATAGGCTTTTGAAAGGCGGCCTCGGCGGATGGCAGCTCAATGGGATTTATTCTTTCCGTTCAGGTCTTCCACAAACCGTGTGTCTTGATCATGACGTTGTGGGCCTCGCGTCCGGAACTGACATTTGCGAGCGACCGGACGTCACCTCCAATCCAAATCTGGACTCGAGTCAACGCACTGCCGCGGAGTATTTCAATGTCGCTTCATTTCAACTGCAAGCGCCTGGAACTTTCGGAAATTCCGGGCGCAACAATATTCGGGGGCCCGGGATCAATAATTTTGATCTGTCCTTTTTTAAGGACTTCTTGCTTCCGCACATCAAAGGCTTGGGCGGCACTGAAAATCCGCGGCTGCAGTTTCGCACCGAATTTTTTAACGCTTTTAACCATACACAGTTCGGGTCAATCGATACTACCTTCGTTCCCAATCAAGATGCAGCCGGAAGTGCGGGGAGTACCTCCAGTCCATTCGGAAGCGTCAGCAGTGCGCGTGATCCCAGAGAGATGCAATTCGCTCTCAAACTGCTCTTTTGAAAGAGGCGTGGTGTGCCACGAACGAGACCGCGTTAGGGCGCGTCACGCCACCGCAACGAACATCGCGTCGGACGGTTAAGGTGTGGACTTGCAGTAATTACTACTGGTTGGGCGACGGATTGGGGTTGGCATTATTTGGATCCTGCGTGCTTGAAGGATTCTGTTGGTTAGGATTCTGACTGTTGCCCTGTTGCCCGGAACTCGAATTGCCAAAGCCAGTGCTGCGACCGAACCCACTGTTCCCCGAGTTCTGGCCAAAGCCTGAATTCTGACCGAATCCATTGTTCCCCGAGTTCTGGCCGAAGCCTGAGTTCTGACCGAACCCACTGTTCCCTGAGTTCTGGCCAAAGCCCGAATTCTGCCCGAATCCACTGTTGCCTGGGTTCTGACCAGAGCCTGAGTTCTGACCGAACCCACTGTTTCCCGAGTTCTGACCGAAGCCTGAGTTCTGACCGAATCCCGAACTCGATCCCTGAGCAAATGAAGAACCCTGAGATGGCGAATTGGAGCCGGCGCCTAAATTTCCAGTCGACACGCCACCATTCTGCTGCCCTGTATTGCCAGCCTGTTGAGCGAATGAGCCCATTTGAACGCCGCCGGGGACTGTATCCTTACTGCGATCATAAAAAAACTCCCAGCGTGAATAATCGGATTGATCGTCTATGGTCTTGATGCTGTGACCGCCGGCTTTGCTTGCGACGCCAGCCAGACCGCCGCTATTGATAACGCCCATTTGTGATTGGGTTCCGCCGCCGCCCAAGCCGCTTTGCTGTGGGGTTGATCCGTTCCCATTGAGCATCGCGTTCTTGAGATCCCCTGGTGCGCCCTTCGGATTCGCTGGCTGGCCGTTTACCGGCGCCGTCGGATTTCCGTTCTGAGGATTATTCGCTTGGTTCCCGCCGCTAGAGTCGCCTGTTGCGGGCGTCGTCGCTGCCGGGTTTGCCTGCAAATAGGCAGGCAGCGGAGGTGACGCGGTATCTACGTTCGCGTTCGAGTTGGTCTTTCCAGGTTGGCCGCTGCCGTCCGCTACTACAGCAGGTTGTCGCTGGCGTGGCTGCTGCACAACCACTTCAGGCGGCCCGGTATCCGCACCCGTATTGATATTTCCGCCCGAGAAGCTCGAATTGTTATTCGTATTTGACGAGCCGGAAGAACCTGCAAATCCTGCGGACCCACCAGATGCAGCCTGATTTCCGAAAGAAGAGTTTCCATTTCCTGAGAACCCGCCGCTACCGAATCCTCCTCCGCCACCAGATGCAGTCTGGTTTCCTGAAGAAGAGTTTCCGTTTCCTGAGAAGCCGCCGCTACCAGCAGCGGTCTGGTTTCCGAAAGAGGAGTTTCCGCTTCCCGAAGAATTCCCACCGCCAAATCCTGAATTACTTGAGCCGAATCCTGAGCTGCCGGAATTGCTATTGCTCGAGAACGATGATGTGCCGGTCTGTGAGCCGTTGGTTCCCGCTGCTCCTTTGTTGGAGCCCGTTCCAGGAATTCCGAGCGCATTAGGCCGACTTACCTTGGAGTCGATAAGCGTCCCGTTCGGGCCGGCATGGAGCAGCCGCCAATTCTTCTTGCCCGTAAAAGGATCGACATATTCATTTCGCAGGAAGCGCATCCGATTCGTGTCTTCCAGTTCCTTTATGGATGTGGGATATCGCCCGACCTTCCTGACGAAGAGTTTGACCGCGTGCGCATACTCGTTCCCGCGATTGATCAATAGGTGTTCTTTTTGGCGTTGCGCCTCGAACGCTGCAACGGGGAATTCTGTATATAGCGAAATCGCGACGATCGCGGCGAAAACAAAGACGATCAGCAGCGCAGAACCGCGCTCGCCCTCCCTGGCAAGAATGCGCGCCTCCGAAACTCGGCTTCTGCGTTTCACTGATTTTCGTCTAGTCCCTGATTTGCCGCCGGATTCATATCAGGCGGTATCTGCTGCTGCCGGCCCATGCCCGGGGCCGGTTCAGCTGCCTCTGGAACCAGTTGCAACGTCTGGCCGAGTTTCAGTTGCGTATCCTCGAGTTTTGCTGTCTTGGGCGTGAGCTGTACTACCAGATATCGTTGCTGAATCAATTGCCCCTCTATCGCAACCAGGATGTTGTCGCCTTCCATGAAAAAGCCGCGATTAGCGTCCCCCGAATTGACGGGCTTCGCGAAGCCGTAATACTTATACGGGATATTCGCGGTGGGCATAGTCACTGGAGGATATTGGGGCGCCGCGGGAGCTATCGGCCCTACTGATTTAACGGGAATGACGCGAACCGGTAGGGCGCCCTCGCCGTTCGCTGCGGCCGGTCCGATCTCGAAAAGGTTTCTGAGGCCTGTGGGCGCCTCTACCTTTGACAGCCGCTCCAGGAACTCGATGCGAAGCATCGGATCGACATCACCACGAGCCGGATCCACTGCCCGTAACCTCAAAGTATTTCTGTCCTGAGAACGCCTTCGTTCCGTCTGTCCGCGGCTTTTTACGATTGCCACGGGGGCTGACGGTGCGGAGGACGCAATGCGGGTCGAGCCTCCTGATCCTGAGCGTGTTTCGTCGCCTCTCGAGTTGAACCAGAACAACAGAGCCGCCAGTGCTACCAGAGCGACCACTAGTAGCTTGGGATCGATTCCAAGCCGCATTCCGAAGATCTTTGTCTGCGCAGCCGAACTCATTTCTTCTCTCCGGTTCCCGACGGTTCCTCGCGGATCACCGCTTGAAACCTGGCTTGGGCGAGAACCTCTCCCGGTTTCTGGGGTGTCGCTGTCAACGTATCGAGCATCAAGAATTTCGGTGAGCGGTCGACTTCGTGCAGGAAGCGAATCAGACTTGTGTAGGGCCCCTCAAAGCTCACTGTGTTGGTAAGCAACGACAAGTCAGCCGTTCCTTCTATAGGCTCCTCAGTCAACTGTCCGTCACGTTCCGCCAGATTCGCGGTCTGCGCCATTCGTTGAATTTCGGAGATGATGGATTCATACGCCAATCGCTTAGGGAAAATAAAGCGCGACTCGAAGTCTATCGCTTGCTCCCCTCCCACTTGCACTTGTTCAGAAACCGTCTTCAGTCGAAGTGATTGCCGCCGAGCCGCCGCTATCGAAACGTTCAGGCTTTGGCTCTCCGCCGTCAGTGCCTGTCGCGATCCACCTGGAGGCGCAAGGTACAGAAACAACGCTGCTGCATTAAGTACGGCTAGAGCACCCAGCGTCATCCGCAGCCAGAAGTATGGGCCGCTTCTGCTCTTCCAGGACCCTAACGAGCGCCAATCAAAGCTGCTGGGCATAAGATACCGTCAATCTGTATTTATAGAGAGGATCATTCTGTGTGGGGGGAGCCTGGCTCATCACCGAAGCATCTCCAAACAGTCTTGAGCCTTCCAATTTCTTCAAAAACCCGATTACCGCGGCCGGCTGCTCCGTTCCAACCCACATGTCGAGCTGTACCCGGTTGCGTTCGGCTCCGCTCTCGGCCGCTACCTGCGGCAAACGAATCGAGAGCAGCCGCATATTGTTCGGTAAAACCGTTCCCAGATCCTGAAAAACGCGCGTCCAGCTAACCGTCCTGCGTGCAATCAGTTCGTTAAGGAGAATGCTTTGTGCGAACACATCTGCGTTGCCAGGCTTTGACAGCACCTTTGAATATTCGTTCTGTGACTTTTGCAGGTTGGCGAGCTGCGAACGCTGGTTCTGGATCACCTTCCGCAGATCTGCCGCCTGCGATCTGGATCGCACAATGAGACTGCTGAACAGAATCAGTGAGAGCAATAAAGCAACCGCCCCGACAACCATCGCCGCGTTCTGCGCTCGCTCGCGTCGAAAGGGTTGGGAAGCAAGGTTAATGTCCGATGCAGAAAAGGCGATCACGCCGCGTATTCCTCCAGCAATCCGAGGAGACCCGCATTTTCCTGCGATGCAATGCCGAATCTCGAGCGCGCAACTATCGTTGTAACACCGAATTCGAGCTCCGTCAGCTCCGCTAGCGATTCGGTATCCGGTCCAAAACCGGAGAGGAGAAGGCGCGAAGCTTTCTGGCCGAATTGATCCTCACAATATGCAAAAGTTTGATGCAGCAGCGGCAGGACAGCTGCCGCGCCTGGGCGTTGCCATTCGGTCTCTTCGCCCGCTAAATCCAGAGAGCGAACCATGCGAACGCGACCGCGATCAACCAGAATTACCGAGAGCGTCGGTCCAGCGGCTTTAACCAATACTGTGAGTCCTGGCTCTTCTTGGTTGCATAAACGCAGCGCTGCAATCGAAGAAGGTTGCACTAGCCCTAGGCGGAAGCCGGCATCGGCAAAGATTCCCTCATATTCCTCTAGGATTGGCTTGGCTATCGTGACCACTAGTACCTCTACTCGCCCCGTTTCTTCCGATTGAATAGAGTGCGCCAATTGCGCCTCATCAATCGGGAAGGGAACGCTCTTCCGCAGTCTGAACTGGAGGAGCTTGATGCGATCCTCCAGTTTTGCGGGAAATTGTTCGAAGTCCAGGATCGCCATCCGCACTGCATAATCCGGAATCACCAGCGCCACGGTTCTGCCTGCTCCCGTTTCAGAGGCTGAAACTCGGGACATAGCATCTCGGTACAGATGTGGCTTTAACATATTGGGCGCGTTGGGCGATGCCGTTAATCCGGCCTCGCTAAACGTTTCCCGGCGCTGAGCCGCGGGAAGACGCGGGGATACACATGCGATCGAATTTTCCGTCACCTCAAACAAGTAATCTGGCGGCGGATCCGCGATCCAGCGTCGCATTTGCTGGGCGAACGACAGTTTAAAGTTATGTTTCAATGAACGTGACCTTATTTGCTTCACGCAACGTTGTGACGCCCGCCCGCACACGATCGAGCGCGGAGTCGCGTAGAAAAGTCATACCGTCTTCACGCGAGATGCGCTTGATTTCGGAAGCGGGTCTACGCTCGAGAATCATGTCCCGGACCTTCTCGGTAAGATCCAGCAGTTCATGAATCGCTGTTCTCCCGCGAAATCCGGTCCCGCTGCATTCCATGCATCCCCGGCCTTCGTAGAGAGCCTGATTGGACCACGCTGCCGGTGAAAGACCGCTTTCGATTAGATAATCATCGTCATGCTGAATTCTCACCTTACAATGCGGACAGATAACTCGCACCAGCCGCTGCGCGAGAATGCAATTCAGCGAAGAAACGAAATTGTAAGGCTCGACGCCCATGTTCAGAAAGCGGCCCAGGACGTCCAGCACGTTATTTGCATGGACCGTCGTGAAAACCAGGTGTCCTGTCAGTGCCGCGTTGATGGCAATCTGTGCCGTTTCCTGATCGCGGATCTCACCCACCAGGATCTTGTCCGGGTCGTGTCTTAAAATCGAGCGCAGACCTCGCGCAAAAGTGAGCCCTTTCTTTTCGTTGACAGGGATTTGCGTGATGCCCTTGATCTGGTACTCGACCGGATCCTCAATCGTAATAATCTTGTCTTCATCGTTCTTGATTTCGCTGAGCGCCGCATAGAGCGTCGTTGTCTTCCCGGACCCCGTCGGACCCGTAACCAGAACCATTCCGTATGGCTCCTTGATGAACCTGCGGAATTTGGTGATATCGTGATCGGCAAATCCGACCACGTCAAGAGTGAGCTTGGAGAACTTCTCGCTCATCGATTCTTTGTCGAGTACACGGAGAACAGCGTCTTCGCCGTGAATCGTCGGCATGATCGAGACTCGAAAGTCGATGAGTCTTCCCTTATAGCGAACCCGAAAGCGTCCGTCTTGCGGTACTCGACGTTCAGCTATGTCGAGCTCGCTCATGACCTTGATGCGCGAAATAACAGCCGAATACCACTCCTTGGCGATGGGGGCCATCGCCGCCTGCAAAACTCCGTCGATTCGATACTTAATCGCCACCTCCTGGTCACGCGTTTCGATGTGAATGTCGCTAGCCCGGCGTTCGAGCGCGTTGAAAATCGTCGTATCGACCAGCTTGATGACTGGTGCAATGTTTCCTTCATCCGAGGCAAGCCGGTCAATCGAAAGATTCTCGTCAGCGTTCTCATCGTCGCCAACAACGTCTAGCGTGAAGCCCTCGGTTACCTCCTCAAGTACCCGCTGCGATTGCTCGGTCTTTTTCAAAAGATCCGAGATCTGGGAATGAGTCGCGACCTTAACTTTGAGCTTCTTTGATAAAAGGACCGCCAGCTCATCGATCTGGACCAGCTGTCGCGGGTCGGCGAGCGCTATCTCGAGTGTTCCCTCGTAGCTCCGAAGAGGCACAAAATGGTAACGGAACATCAGATCAACTGGCACGGTACGAAAGAGTTCGTGATCGATCTTCGTCGCCTTGAGGTCAACGAACTCGCAGCGATATCGTTGTGCCAGCACCTCGGTCTGTTGCGCCTCGGTGATCGGATCCTTAAGCTTGATTGTTTCCGTTGCCATTATCTGATCGTGTCCGCCAGAGAAAAAATAGGCAAGTAAAGTGCCACAAGGACAAACGCCACAAAAATACCCATAAAAATCATAATTACGGGCTCAATCAGTGAAAGGAGCGCCGTCATCCGGTTAGAAACGTCTTCTTCATAGAACTCAGCGACGCTGGTCAGCATCTGCGGCAGCGCTCCAGTAGACTCGCCGACTTCCATCATGTCCGTGGCAAGGTCGGGCACCAGGCCGGACGATTTGAGAGATCTGGAAAGAGAACGTCCTTCACGAACCATCACGGATGTCCTGTCGAGCGCTTTCTTCAAGAGCACAGTTCCCAGCGACTTACCCGAAGTTTCGAGCGCCTGGACCAGCGGAATACCGCCGACCAGAAGCGTGCCCAGGACCCTCGACAACTGTGCCACTTGATACTTGATCCAGATGTCGCCTATCACAGGGATTTTGATTTTTAGCCTGTCCAATGCCTCCTGTGAGGAATCTCGTCGTGACCACAGGTAAGTTGCTAAACCGGCAAGTGCCAGTACGCCAATCCCCGCCAAGACGTAGGACCGAGCTGTTGTCCCTATCGCGATCAGGAGCTGAGTCGGGGCCGGCAGCCTCGCTTGCATACTGTTGTAAAGGGACGCAAAATTCGGAACAACAAAGGTCACAAGAAAGACGATCAAAGCGATTACGAGACAGATCAGTACGGTCGGGTAGATCAGCGCAACCAGCAGCTTCTTTCGCAATGCCAGGGTTAGCTTTTGATAAGAAATGAAGCGCTCGAGAACCTCCACCAATGACCCGCTTCTCTCACCTGCCAGAACTGAGGTCACGTAAATAGCAGGGAAAACGCCTTGTCGTGCAAAAGCCTCCGAAAGAATGGTCCCGGTCTTCACCTCGTCCCGTACGGCGCGTATGTGCCGCCCGAGCTTCTCATCCGTCAAGCGATCCGCTAGTAAATCCAACCCTTGCAAAATCGGCAGTCCTGCCCGCACAAGTGTCACGAATTGCTGGTTGAAGATCAGAAACTTCTCCAGGTTTACGGCTTTAGTGCGCGCGCCCCCCGAGATTCTGGAGCTTAGATCCTTGGCGCGGACCGAGTAAACAAGATACCCCTGCTGCTGCAACCGTTCGCGCACTTCCTTTTCGCTGGGAGCATCGGCCACCTGTTCATGCATCTGGCCGCGCGGGTCGGCGTATCTGAGAACGAATTCGGCCACGGCTCCTACTTTCCTTCCGATCCGAATTCGACAGCGTCCACCACCTCAGCGCCCGGCGGGACGGTGAAGTGAAACAACTTATCGTCTATTGGCGGATTCAACATCTCGTCTGAAAATGCAAAACTAGTCAAAGAGCCGTCTTTCCCAAAAATTTTCAGCAGGCGAATCAAGCCGCCGGCAGTCACCAGCATTTCGACCCGCTCATACGGAGCCCGGTCACTTTTTGGAGACGCATCGAGCCACTCGCCCCCTTCGTCCGTTCGCTCCCGAACATCCCTAAATTGCTTCCTGAAATCGAGATGCCCGAGCAAAAAGGCAAACGGGGCCCGCATATCTTCAGTGTCCCGAATACGGATTTTCTCTACCCTATTATCCCCCGAGGTATATAGATAGATGTCCTTCCCGTCCGATAGGAATAACTTCCCGGCTGGCGTCTCGTAGTCCCAGCGCATCTTGCCCGTCTTTTGGAGGAGCAATATTCCTGACTCGGTCGGCCGTTTGTGCCCTTGTACTTCATAGTTTTCAAAGAACTTTAAAGACAAAGTGCGCACCCGGTTGTAGCGCGCCTCAACTTGCGCAGCGATCTCTTCGCCGCTTCTGATCCCGGCGCAAAGAGACACACTTAAAATGGCAAGGATTCCGGAACGGATCACACACGACAGACGCTCCGCCCAGGTACTTCGTTTATTTATGGAGAAAGTCGCTCCATCCGCCAGGCTTCCCGATCTAGCAGGTACACCAACCTGTCGTGCAGCCGGTTAGGACGACCCTGCCAGAACTCAATACTGTTGGCTATGATACGGTAGCCGCCCCATTGGTCGGGCATGGGGACCTGGTCGGTTTCGGCGTATTGTTTCTCAAGCGCCGTAAGACGATCGATCAAAGGTTGCCTGCTCTCCAGGACCGTGCTTTGACTCGAAGCGGCGGCCCCTAACTGGCTTCCTTTCGGCCTTCTTCGGAAGTACGCCTCAGACTTGTCTTGGCTTACACGTTCTGCTCGTCCCTCGATCCGGACCTGCCTTTCGAGTTCCAGCCAGAAGAAAGTGGCAGCGCATTGCGGATTCGTTTCCAGCTCGCGCCCTTTCCGGCTGGTGTAGCTTGTGTAGAAAATGAAGCCTTCCTCACTCGCCTCTTTTAATAAAACGATCCGGTTCGAGGGTTTCCCGGCAGGCGTGGCTGTAGCGAGTGACATTGCGTTTGGTTCTTTTAATTCAGCAGCTTGCGCCTCCAGGAACCATTTGTGGAACTGACTGAATGGGTTCGTTTCGCAACTCACCTCGTCCAGCGCTTCCCGCCGGTAATCCGCGCGCAAATCCTCCAGCAGGAGAATTTGGCTTCGTTTTTCCGTGTCCGGCATAGCTTCAGTGTGGCATCCCGATTGCCGCTGGTATAATCGAGCAGGCAATGCTGTACTTGACGACTTTCTTGCACGTCGTGATCTGTCTTTTTCTGATCATCGTAGTCCTGCTTCAGAGCGGAAAGGCGGCCGACCTTGCAGGAGCTTTCGGCGGAATGGGCTCGCAGACGGTTTTTGGCCCTCGCGGAACCGCCACAGTACTTTCGAAGGCGACCACGATCGCGGCGGCTCTGTTCATGGTGACATCGCTGGTGCTGGTAATCATGGCCAACAACCGAGCGCCAAGTACAGGAAGCGTACTTGAGCATCGCCGCGCTCCCGTTGTGCAAAAAGGCAAAACGACCCAGCAAAAGCCCCAAAACCGGCCAAACAAGAAGTGATTACAACTGCGAAGATGGCGGAATTGGCAGACGCACTAGCTTGAGGTGCTAGCGGGTAACACCGTGGGGGTTCAAGTCCCCCTCTCCGCACCATACACAAAACAAAGGATTTACCCTCCTGCTTTCAATTGACGCTCTCGGGCTTTTGTGACGTAATTTGTGCCACAACTTCTCGCTCACGCGCCTGGAATTCTTCCGCTTTGCGGCCAGCCTCTTGGGTGTCGGTTTGATCAGTGATGTTGTAGCGTTCGAACACGCTTCGGGTGCGATGGCCCGTGATCTTCATAATCACCGTCTCTGCCACTCCGGCCCTCCGCAAATTGCGTACCGCAGTTCGGCGCAAATCGTGGAAGAGCAAATTAGGTACTCCAGCGCGCCCGCAGGCGAGGTTCCAGCTTTCCCGGAAATCTATGATCGGTTTAGCGCCTCGCGTGAATAGGTAGTCACTCGTTTGCGGCTGCATTTCAATGAACTTCGCCATGTCGCCATAGACTGGGACAGCCACTGGTTCCGGTTTGCGGTTGCTTTTTCGCCCTTCCATCCAGATCGTGTTTGCGGCGAGGTCGACCTGTGACCATTTGATCCGCAGCAGAGCTCCTTTGCGCAGGCCGACGTGATAAGCGACAACAAACAGGAGCCGGAGCTCTTCCGGCAGTTCAAACAGCAGCTTCTGATACAGCCCCGGCTTGAGAAATCCTTTTCGCGGCTCGTCTTCGGTCAGCTTCGGAAAATGTGGAACACGGGCTACCAATGGCGGGTCTTGGTTATATCCGAGTTGAAATGCCCGGTGTAGAAGGCCGATTTCGCGATTCACCGTGCCAGGCTTCACCCTTTTTAGGCGCAAGCCAATGTACTCTTTTATCCGTGCACTGCTCAGCTTTGTAGCCCTGATGTTCCCCAGTTTGGGCAGCAGTATCGATTTGACCTTGAGCGTGGCGATGTAAGCTTGGGAGACTTTTCGCACTTCGTAGTCTTCGAGCAACAGGTTGAGAAGATCTCGGACGCTGACGCGATCCGGGGTGAGCAATTCCCCCGACGCCAGCCGGCCCTGTTTCCGATGCAGATAAGCAAGAGCGTCCTCACGATTAGACGTTTCGCACGATTCGCGCTTCCTTACTCCATCGACTGAGTAGTCACACCTGTCGTTCGCCAAAAAGCGATCCGGGCAAAAGTTGCTATGCGGCAATACGTTCATACCGATGGTGGAGGCCACCCAGCAGGGGAATGGCGACAATGTTTCCAACATCCAACACCTTTCGAGGAAACGGACATTGCTTGCCCAGGCTCAGGTGCGTTCTCGATTCATGGTAGTAGCGAAAATAAGAAGACAGCGTTCGCTTCAGATGGCGGGCGTTCAGAATGATGTAGTGATTCAGGCATTCCCTTCGGATCGAGCCGATGAGTCGCTCGGCGTATGGATTCTGCCAGGGGCTGCGCGGTGCTGTCAGAATCTCCTCGATGCCCAGCGACTGGATTCGCAGTCGAACCTCAGCACTGTACCTACTGTCCCGGTCGCGGAGGAGGTAAGGGGCAGCGTCACGGTCTGCGAACGCCTCTACAATCTGTTGTGCGGTCCAATCTCCGGTCGGATGCTCGGTCACATTAAAATGCAGCACTTTGCGACGATCGTGTTCCAGGACAATGAATACGAAGAGGACCTTCATCGTGATGGTCGGCACGGTAAAGAAATCAGTGGATACCATTTGGCCGACATGGTTGTGCAGGAAGGTCCTCCAGGGCTGGTTCGGCGGGCGGCGGAGCGTGCGCAGGATGCGCGAGACAGTGCGCTCCGAGAGGGCGATACCGAGCATCTTGAGTTCGCCGTGAATCCTGGGTGCGCGCCACAAGGGATTGGCCGTGACCATTTGTGAGATCAATCGGCGGAGTTCGGTGGCGGTGCGGGGACGACCTCGACGCCGGCGCTGCGGCTGAGACAGCTTGGCCCAGAATCTCCGGAATCGTTCGCGCTGCCAGCGCACAACCGTGTCTGCCTGGACGTAGAGCAAGGGCTTGCGCCAATCGCGCGACAGACTCCGGAGGCCAATCCAAAACATCCGGTCCAAGGTCGTCAGCAACGGGCGCTTCCGCTTCCGCTGAAAGGCCGCTATTTGCATTCGTAGCGCTGCGTTCTCGATGGCCACGGCCTGATGGCCGCTGAGGAGCAACCGGACGAATCGAAACACGAACAGGAAAAGGACCGCCATGTCTCCGATTCTTTCCTTGCATCCCGCTTCCCGTCAACCGGTTACGCGCGGATCGAATATTGGCGAAGCAGCGCGTCCAGCAAAGGCTGGCATGTTCAGTGGGAGACAGTCCCACCGGGGTAAGAGTCAGGGCCCCGTAGCTTGGGTTGCATTCGCGAAGGAAACGAAACGAATGAAGCCAACTGACAAAGCCGCCCTTGGGGCGGTGAGCGAGTCACCGGGCCGCAACGAAAGTGAACCCATAGGTGGCCTCGATACTATTAACCCGAAGGCCGAGCCCTTTGGTTCGGGGCGAAGGCAGCATGACTATCCGCAGTCTGATCGAAGCGGGAGGTCACTTCGGCGGGGTGGTAGGGGCAGCACGGTGGCAAGGACATGTCGAGCAACTGGAGAAACCGTCCTCGCCCCAGCGAGAAATCGTTGGAGCAAGGTACCTTGTATAACCGGCGCAACCGGGAAAGCGAGGAAAGGCGAGACGGCGACGGCTAGGCCCGTAGTAGCGGAGAGGCGGGGTAATGCCCGCGGAGCGAAGGGGCCTTGCTGCACAGAGTGTCGGAATCAACAAGGGAGGCAGGGCGAGATGATAAAGGCGCCAATCAGTCTGCAGGACCTGAGACGAAGACTATACCTCAAGGCGAAGGCTGAACGACAGGTCTCATAAGCCTTGCGGCGAACTGTGCAGGAGCGCGTAGTGCGGGAAATCCGCACGCTACGTGCGATGTGGCGGGCGCTGGAAACAGGGCCACGGCAAGTCCTACACGGGCACGAAGGGGGAAACCCCGGATACAAGCCAAGGATGAGCCTACGGGCTACTGCGCCAGCTACCAGCATGGAAGCATCCACCCTGGCGCGCACTAAATCGCGCAACGCCTCATGCGTTGCATGTGGTACCCCGTACTGCCGTGAGATCCCGGACCGATGCAGGCTCGCTAGTCGTTGAGAGTCCCGTCGGTCCGTCTTGATTCGCTCACCGGGTTTGCGTGGAATCATCGAAGTTGCTACAACCGTGCATTTGTAACCGTAGGGCGATGACTCAAACCATGCGGTCAAGAGTGTTTTGGATTGGACAAGGTTTGCCGAGCGCCTGGATGGGCACTGTCACGGCGAGCAGATGTGATCCTGATTAGGTGCCAGCCAATCCGTATCGCGGTTATCGATTTCCAGAGGAGATTATTTCTCAATGCGTATGGCTGTACTTCAACCTTTCCGTCAGTCTGCGCGAAGTGGAACTGATGATGGCGTATCGAGGAATCCAATTGAGCTACGAGACGATCCGCCGCTGGTGCGAGACGTTCGGAGCTTCCTATGCCGCCGAGCTAAAGCGCAGACGGCCTAAGCTGGGCGACAAGTGGTTCCTGGACGAGGTGTTCTTAAAGATCAACGGAGTGCAGCATTACCTCTGGCGCGCAGTCGATCAGAAGGGCGCCGTCATCGACATTCTGGTGCAGCCCAAGCGGGATCGTTTTGCTGCTTCGCGATTCTTTCGTAAGCTGTTGCAAAGCAGTCGATGCAGGCCTCGCGTGATTGTCACGGATAAGCTTCGAAGCTATGGGGCTGCGAAGAAAGTAGTTCTGCCGAGAGTCGCTCATCGGCGGAGCCGGTACTTAAACAATCGAGCAGAGAACTCGCATCAGCCAACCCGGCAACGAGAGCGCCGGATGAAGCGCTTCAAGTCGCCTGAGCACGCGCAACGTTTTCTCGAGGTGCACGATATCGTAGCAGCTCACTTCCGACCGAAACGACATCTTCTTTCTGCTGCGCAATACCAAACCGAAAGAAGGAATCGATTTGAAACCTGGCAGCAGGTCACTGCAGCCTGAGTTCGGTAGCCAATCGGTCCTCAGCCGCCTTTTCTACGAGCAGAGTAGGTCAGCCAGGCCGCAACCTTGTTTCTCGCGCCCAATGTGACAGTGCCGGCTGGCGAGTATTCCCGCCAGCCGATAGCGGAGATGCCCCTTGGCTACAGCTGACCGTGAAAATCGAAAAGATCGAACAGGTCGCCTATCGCAGGGCTATTCGTCGGTACGTAAGGATCGAATCGATTGTGCTCGGGATTGGGCAGGTTGTCCCGACTGCGCTCGGAAATGGTACCGAGATTCCAGTTTCGTTCAATAAACTTCACAACGGACGCGTGGTCTGTGTAGGTATGAGAGATGTGGCCGGCCTTAGTGTAAGGCGAAACGACAATCATCGGGATACGCGTGCCGTCGCCAAAAAAATCTAAAGGCTGAACGTAGCCCGAATCGTAATAGCCGCCGCCTTCATCAACCGTGACAAAAATCGCAGTGCTTTTCCAGAGCTCCGGATTGCTCTGCACGGCATCGACTATTTTCTTTACGAACCCTTCAAAAAGGTTGACTTTAGACGAGGCGGGGTGACCATCAACCCAGCCACTGGGCTTTACGTAGGAGACAGCCGGAAGAGTCCCCTCCCGTATGGCTGTGTAAAGGTCGACGGTATCTTTGAGATGCGCTGTGCGCACGGCAGAATTAGCCATGATGGACGTCTGGTATTGGAACGGATTGCAGATGTTGCAATACTGGTCGCTGTTTGGGCCGACGGTTCCGTAATTTAGCTGGTATTTATCCTTTAGATACTGATTCCACTGATCGCCATAGTATACCCAGGAGACGCTATTTTCGAGAAGAACATCGGCGATGCTTCTCTGCTTCGTCGGCGGAATCGTGAAAACCGTGTTCGCTGGATTGGCATCCGTATAGGCATTTGAGCCGTCACCGAAATAGCCGGGATTGTAGTTGTTCAGAAGATAATAGCGGCCCACATCGCACTTAGGATCGACGCGGTAAGGAAGAGAAGTGAGATATTCCAGCACTGGTCCGACCCCTGGCTCATCGGAATCGGAGCAGTTACTGTAGCTCCCGCCGCCGTAGAACGGAGTGCCATTCCCTCCACCGCCGTAGCCGTCTTGCGTGTACCAGTTGTTTGTTCCAGGCGCGGGATTCGGGTTTTCAATTTCATCCACAGTACCCGTTTCCGATGGGACTTGCTTCCGCACAACTTGATTGTGCGGAGGTGTGGCAGGATTTCCATCTGCCTCACTAAAGAAGATCGCGTCCGCGAAGCCTAGCATCAAGCTGTTCGCTCCGGTACCACCCATCACCGGTTGATGATAATTGTCGCTCATCGCGTAGTGGTCGGCCAGAAAATTCAGATAAGGAGCATCACCCTGAAGAACGTTGTAAAAACCCATCGCGGCGGAGCCTTCCCCGGTCGTTCGTCGGGTAAACGGGGACGGCCGTGGCTTGCCGTTGGTACCGGCGCCCACAGTCACTTCGACCCAGGGAAAAAGATCGGCCTTGCAGCCGCTCGGGTTCCAAATAGTGGAATAGGCAATGTTGCAATCCGCCTCTTGCCACATCTGGTAGAACCGATGGACAGGGCTAGCGGCATAGGAATCGTACGGGAACGTGCTCGAGGTGAGCTGGAATGGTCCAGGTGTCAAATTAAGAACGTTTTGGATGCGGAGGTCGGGAGTTTTGCTTTTCTGGCCAGTGCCTCCGGTCAAAAGAAATTTGTAGTAGTCCCCCGGGAGTCCGTTCTCGGACTGCATAGCCTCCTTCAACGTACAGATATCATTGTCCTTGCAAACATCTGATGGTCCTCCCGTGAGGGGCGGAGGCAGCGTGGCATAAACAGTCTTTTCACCCGGGCTCACCTCGTATCCATCTGCATTGGTGTCTCGTGCCGAATACTGAGAAGCCAGTGAGTAGTTGGGGCCTGGCGTGCCGTCCTCCCAAATAATCTTCTTGGACAGCAGATTTTCGACATGCTCTCCGACCTTAGGCTTATACGTTGCAAAGATGTGATCAAACGTGCGGTTTTCGCCGACGATCACAATCACATGTTTGATTGGTGTGCGAGATGCCGTCTTCGCTTCTGGCCGCCATGTTTCACCGAAGCTCATCTGCAAGACGGCTAATCCGACAGCGCCGGTGCGCAGACACATAATGAGCCGCGTGGCTGTCTGTTTCAATGACATGAAAGACTCCTTCCTAGTGCTGAGCGTAGATTGACTAACGCCGGAGGAAGTGTACGAATCGAGCTTTAATTTTGGATTACCGCGGCATGAATCCCAAGTGAATTCTCGGCGGTTGGATAGATACGTCACCCACAAGCGCAAGCAGTATTTGAGCAACCGGAAGTGAAATCGTAGTGATCGGCGGTACAGGACTCATCGGGTCAAAGCTTGTCAACAAGCTGCGTGAGCAGGGACACGAAGCCGTAGCGGCATCACCCAATTCGGGCGTCAACACTCTGACGGGCGAGGGACTGGCTGAAGTGCTGAAAGGTGCCTCGGTAGTCGTTGACGTATCAAACTCTCCCTCGTGGGAAGACACAGCTGTCCTGAAATTCTTCGAAACATCAACTCGTAACCTCCTCACCTATGAAGCGGCCGCAGGGGTAGGACATCACGTTGCGTTATCGGTTGTGGGAACCGACCGGCTGTCCGAAAGCGGTTACTTCCGCGCTAAGATGGCTCAGGAGAAGATGATCAAGAACTCAGCTATCCCCTACTCGATCGTCCAGGCAACGCAGTTCTTCGAGTTCCTCAAGGGCCTTGCAGACATTTCCTTCGACGGCGACAAGGTGCATTTGCCACCAGTGCTCTTCCAGCCCATGGCTGCCGACGATGTGGCGACTGGCGTAGGCAGGATCGCGGTGGGCCCGCCGGTAAATGGCATTGTCGAAATAGGGGGTCCGCAACAGTTTCGCATGGATGAACTAGTCCGGCGGCGCTTGGCCTCGCTCAAAGATTCCCGCGAAGTCATCGCTGATCCAACCGCGCGTTACTCTGGGGCGAAAATCAGCGAGAGAACACTGGTTCCGGGCGATAACGCACGACTCGGCGAGACCCGTTTCGAAACCTGGCTGACTCTGCCCGCAGCACAATTTCCGAGTGCGCCTCAGCCCACAGGCGTCACAGTCGTGAACAAAGAGAAAGAGAGTCATCAGAAAGCTAGCTGATATCGCCACCGCGGACACCGCTGGGGAGCGGGGTATGGGAAAGTACACCGGCCGTCAAGAGTCGCCTGCACACGACGAGATTGCACAACTCGCCTTCAGTTTGTACGAGTCACGTGGCCGGTAGGATGGCCACGACATCGAGGATCGATTGCGCGCCGAACAGGAACTACGTGCGGCACTACGCGTAACGGCGAAGTATCGACCAACACAGACGACGCATTGAATGGCGTCGTTCAAACGAAAGGTTATTTTATGACGTTCACAAAACTGATTTTGGCTCTGGCATGTCTCATGTCCGGCACGCTGGTAGCACAAGAAGCTAAGGTAACGGAGCTGATGTCGAAAGACCTGACAAGCTTTCCTGGCAAAGAGGGTCTGATGATCACCGTGGAATATCCGCCGGGCAGTAAGGACCCAATCCATCGCCACAATGCATATGGGTTTATTTATGTGCTGGAAGGCTCGATCGTGATGCAGGTGAGAGGCGGAAAAGAAGTGACTTTGACACCTGGTCAGACCTTCTACGAAGGCCCGGACGATGTTCACGTTGTTGGGCGGAACGCAAGCCAAACCAAACCGGCGAAATTCGTCGTGTTCTTCGTGAAGGACAAAGGCGCTCCCGTGCTGGTACCCGCCAACTAAACCACCCTCGGCTTGAAGCCGAGGGTGGTTTAGTGAGTGCCTGGGCAAAGGAAAGCGTTCCGTATTACGGCGTGCCAGGGGCACGCCGCCAGAAGCGTGGGCTTCCCATTGGCAATCGTTATTCGAGTTTTCCGTCCAGTTTGCATAAAAGCGGTAGCAGTTTCTGGCGCACACGATGTCGGTGCGCCTTAAGTGCAGGTAACGTTATTCGCAATCTTCGGGCGGCCTCTTTCATTGGGACGCATTCGAAGTCGCATAACTCTACGACAGACCGATACATCCGCGGCAGACGCGAAACCGCGTCCCGTACAAGAAGATTGCGCTCGTTTGCTTCGTAAGCATTGTGTGGTAACCCGACGTCTTGAACTCGCCGCACGTTAAGGGTTTCCGTCATCAAGGGGACGACACGCTTACGCCATCCACACCGATAAGTCTGACGAACCTCGTTAACTGCGATAGCAATCAACCACGTCTTCAATGCCGAATGAAAGCGAAACTGATCGGCATTTGTCAGGGCTTTCATAACTGTCTGCTGAACTATGTCTGGATGTGTTGCAAATATGATTTTCAGGTGGCTTCGTTGCAGATCCGAAACGCTGGAACGCCCGCAAATAAAGGCGATTAATTAAAACATTTCGGATTACTCTTGTTCCGATTGCGCTATTTGCAACACATCCAGCTGAAGTGCTATGTGCCCACCTAAATTAAGATGTTCTGTGACTGCGAGCCGCGCGGTGCGCTTCGCGTAGGGCGACCGCCGCGACGAACAACGGAACCAGCAGGTATAGCGATTGACGACGATACTTACGCATCGCTCGGCCCTTATCATCCAGCTCTTCACCCAGCTCCGCTCGGGCGCTGCGGCTTCTGGTGATGGCGACGGCATAGAACAGCATGGGCACATAATTCATTCCGAGCGAGATGAGGTACAACCCAAGCGCAATTTGCCAGGAAGAATGGCCTCGATACAGCACGAAAACTCCAAGCGCGGGGCAGAGAAATACCGCGGCTGCAAACTCGGTAATCGTTAACTTGCAACCGAGGAAGGCAATGTCAATCGCGGCGAGCTTGCGAGGATCGATCACGAGCTGTGGGCAGTTAGTATATCCTGAATCCCGCTTATGCTGCCATGCATGGCATTCGCCATGCAGGCCAAATCCGTCGATCGCGGTCAATTCCAAGGCCTTACGCCCGATTCTGGTAGCATGATGCCACCCGGAAGTTGCCCTCGCAGTCAATTCCATTCCATCAGAGGCGCTGGCGTTTGCGGCGGACGCGGCCACTTATGTGCTTATTAGGTTTTCAATAGCGTTTTCCTTGACAATGCTGCTTGAGGCTGGCAAGCCGATGGCCTGCGGCTGGAAGGCGCTCACGCCGACTTTCTCGTACTCCGTTGCGCGCAACGACCAGGCCGAGATCGACCGCTATTTGTTGGCTCGGGCCAAAGTGGCAAGGCGATCTCAGCTTGGGGCGCCTGCACGACACTGATTTGGTCACGAGTGACTTCTAAGCTATGGGCTACTCGAAGTGTTCAACCGTCTAGTTCTAAAATGGCCGCGCGGCTCTATGTAGGGGCTTCAATGACCAGAGCGCAGCGTTGGAGGTTACTCGCCCCGACCCTTCGCGCGGCCATCTTCAAATCCTAACGCTCGGGAATTGAGTTATTGCACAACTGCAAAAAGAACGGGCTAATAGATTGGTTTGCTGGCCCGTTCAGGTCGCGTAGGCTTCTTCCCAAAGGGTAGGGTGTTGGGGTGGTGGTACTTGTTGTACTCTATTTCAGTCTGGGAGATTCCATGTTTATGGATACGACAGAGACGGGCCGACTCTGTAATGACGTTGAGCACGCTGCCGTTCGAATCCGCTCATCGATTGGGGAAAGCACAGATATCTCTGAGGTTTTGGATCATTTATGGTTTCTTCAAGACTCACTCGGTCGCCTAATCGAGGTGGTTTATCGTGAACAGGGAAACGTGGCCCAGTGCCGCAGTATCATCCGCAAGGTAGTGAATACCCTGGAATGGCCACAGGTTCGAAAGCAATGTTCCATTCCGGGGGTGAAACTCGCTTGCGAAGCGATCAATAGTTCACTGATAGAGCTTGAACAGATAACACATCGGTCCGAGACCGCAGGCGCTAATTGAAAATTACAACAATTTTTTTTAAACCTCCAAAGACGGCAGGAAGGTGCGCGCCACTATAAAACTAGCCTTACCTGTCGTTAACAAGCTAAGATGTCCGGTTTTATTCACACACGATTTGTGGTCGCCGGATAGCTTCCCCGTCTTGACCTGATGTTTCCGAATCTTCTCCGCATCTCGATGCCGCTGATAGTGATCGCTGCCGTCAGTCGCTCGCCTTCTCTCACACGGCATTCGGGTCTGCATCTAGACGGCTCTCTTCTACAGCAGGGCAGCTGAACCCGAACATTCCGCTAGAGGTTGGCTTGCCCGATTTGCGCGAAGCTACCTTGGCGAATTTTTGCAACGCCGGCATGCAATCATGCCAGAAGCTGTTAACGGTAGTAATAAAGACGAACTGGAGCGTCTGAATTGAATGCAGGCCAAGAAAGCAGTCAAGCGGTGAACGGAATCGAAGTGTTGTTGTCGAACATCATCAACGATTTTTCCGGTGGTGAAGCAGCATTGGGCGAGTTGCTCGATTCGGCGAAGGCCGCCGTGATTCGCGTGAAGGAGACGGTGAATTCCCAGATTTCAACGACCGCTGCCAAAAGGGCGACAGCAAAAACTGAAACGGCGCACGCAAGGCGTCTGACAACAGAGAGCACTAGAAGGATTCTCGTGCCGCCAAGAAGCGCAAGGGGATGAATGCTGTGACAGGACGGCAGTTGAGTAAGACAGCGTGAGCCCGGCGCGGCATTCTGTGAGGCTTATTGTCATGGTGCTCCCTTCCACTTTGCCTTTTCCAGGTGGCAGTCTTTTATGGTATTTGCGATGACCGTCATTGCGGTTATGGGGCGAAAGGGCGGTATCGGCAAATCTACGATTGCCGGGAACCTGGCAGCCGAATTCGTAGACATGGGCCGGAGGGTTGTCGCGTTGGATGCCGACCCGCAGCACAGCCTGGCAACTTGGGCCGCACAGGGAGACGGAATGCTGCGGCGGTGTGTCGAGAAAGTGAAGGGCGCGAGTGCGGAAGAGTTGCGAACTAAAGTGCGCGATGTCCAGAAAACCGCCAACCTCATTCTGATCGATACACCGCCGGGGGCGCTTGAAACCGCCTACCAGGCCGCGCTACTTGCCGATCTCGTTCTCTTACCGTGTAGTCCTTCTCCTCTGGATCTGTTTTCATTGAAAGAAGCCATGGGTTTGGCGCTTGAGGCGCGCGCTGAACGACGTTCGAAAAAACCACGCATCCGCTTCGTTCCGTCCAAGGTACTGATGAATACAAACCTGGGGCGGGAGCTCCCCTCGTCGCTAAAAGCGATGGGAAAGAAGGTGCTGCCTGCAATCGGCCAGCGGATCGTAGTGGCGGAGGCAGCAGTAAGCGGCCTCACGGTGATTGAGTATGCGCCCAATTCAGCCGCTCACCTAGAATTCGAACGGCTCGCCAAAGCCATAGATGACATTGTTAAGCGCTGAAGTATCTACCGATGATTCGTGGCGGATGAAATCATGTGTGCCTCCAAAGTATTCCGAATCGGTCTGCAACCATGAAGGTTGCTCGAACATAGCTTGCTTTAGTGGTTTGCTAGCCAGCAACTGATGACGCTGTGGGGCTGTCGGTCATCAAAATTTCGGCAGCGATTAGAAGTAGCGGCTTGGGGAGAGCGTCGAAGCAACTATGACCGATCGCCCAGTAGCATCAGATGATGGTGATGTTCCTGTAGGCTATCCTGGCGTATGTTTCGGCATGGGTGAGCTCACGTCACCGCCCCGCATTGGAAGCGCGGTTCGACGTTTTGCAAGATTCGAGCGACCCTTCCCGATTCTTATTAGTAGGTATATCGAAACACGAAGCTCCCGCCCGGCATAAAGAGACGCAGCATTATGCCATTTGGCGAGATGCGGTTGCCGACATGATGGCGGAGCCGCGGACGAGCCTGAAGTACAACAACATTTTCCCGAGCGACGAAAGTTGGTGATGAAGTTCGACTCTGCGACTGCGGCGCGAATCGTATTTGCGCCCGGCGCTTCCAAACAACTGCCAGGAATTGCGCGTGAATTCGGGACTCGGGCGCTGGTTGTTACCGGTCGCGATACGGCGCGAGTACGGCCCACTGTGAAGGCGCTGGCAGATGCCGGAGTGGCGTCCGAAATCTTTTCAGTCGACGGCGAGCCCACACTTCAATTGGTCCGACAAGGGGCACAGGCAGCGCGTGGAAATTGCGACCTGGTTATCGGCTTTGGAGGTGGCAGTGCAATCGACGGGGCGAAGGCTATTGCCGCATTGGCCACAAATTCCGGCGAGCCGCTCGATTACCTGGTAGTAATTGGCGATGCTCGTCCACTGGAGAATGCACCGCTGCCTTTTATTGCTGCTCCGACGACGGCTGGTACGGGTGCGGAGATGACGCGCAATGCCGTACTTGGATCACCTGAGCATCGGGTGAAAGTAAGTATGCGAAGTACGCTTATGTTCGCAAAAGTAGCTTTGGTCGATCCAGATTTGACGCTGGACTTGCCCCGAGAGGTGACAGTGAATACCGGGTTGGATGCGGTCATGCAGGTGATCGAGCCCTATATATGTACGCGCGCAAACGCATTTACGGACGCCTTTTGCTCGGAAGGTATGAAGCGCATTGCCGCCTCGTTAAGCAGAGCGGTTCGTGACGGGCGGGACCAAGGGGCGCGTGAATCGATGTCCTTCGGGAGCTTGCTGGGAGGTCTGGCTTTGGCTAATGCAGGCTTGGGTGTTGTGCATGGGTTCGCAGCACCTTTGGGAGGCATGCTCGAAGCTCCACATGGAGCGTTATGCGCTGAAGTGCTGCCGCACGCAATTAGCGTGAATATTCGCGCGCTTCGCGGGCGTGCGGCCGGTGGCGAGAGTCTGGAGCGCTACCGCGAGGCGGCGCGCTTGTTGACGGCTAGAGTGAACGTTGAAGCGAAGGATTGCGCCCGATATGTTGCCGAACTTTGCCAGCAATTGTCGGTTCCTTCGCTCCGCACCTATGGTTTGACAGCTGAACAGATCCCGGAGGTGGTGGAAAAGGTCGCGAAGGCCAGTAGTACGAAGAGCAATCCGATTCAGCTTACTGCAGAGGGCTTACTGAGATCGCTGAGCGGGCGCTGTAATCGTTGTCCTACGCAATAATCCGATCAGCACGCGAAATAACTGAGTTAGCCGTGAGACGATTGCAAAGATGTTTAACGTCTTCAACCGGCTTTCCAAGCTCGTTCGGAACATGCGCACGATCGGCATTATCAAGTTGAGCGAAAATACGCCGATCGGTTGAAGGTGGCTGATTATCAGTATCATTTTCGGACGGCAAAAAACGGGCCCTCCCGACCCAGGTAGGGTCGAGCACTGGCGCGGCGGCCCGTAGGCACCTCCTTGGCTTGTATCCGAGGTTTCCCTCTTCGTGCCCGTTTAGGAGGTGCCGTGGCCCCGTTTCCAGCGCCCGCCACATCGCACGTAGCGTGCGGCTTTCCCGCACTACGCGCTCCTGCACATTTCACAACAAGGGTTATGGGACCTATCAAACCGGTGCAACTGCAGAGGCCGAGCCACGATACGCTACGCGGTACTCCGTGAAGAGGCCCAACGTGCCATATAGCCATTCCCTGCTCCATCGCTTCCAGCCGAAACCTCGACGTTGACACGCGCGGGCCAGATGGCGCCGAATCTTCTTTTCTACCCACTGGCGAATGAACGAGAAAGACCGACTCGAGTGGCCGATCGCGAAATATTGCACCCAACCGCGTAAGATCGGATTGATCTTTTCAATCACCCCCCTTACCGGCTGAGACCGAGAGACGTCGAATATTGCTTTGAGCTTGTGTAGCAATGCTGTTCGCTTCTTGCTTTTCGGCAATAGCAACGGCATCCATCGTCCCCGGTGACTCCGGATCCGACGGAACTCAAAGCCTAAGAATCCGAAACTCTCGTCCCGCTGTAAGTCCACCTTACGGCTCTTGTCCTCGTTCACTTCCACTTGTAGCTTGGCCAATTCCTCCCGCAACCGCCGCTCCACTGCCTGTCGAAGCCATTGCTGGCGCGGCCGCGAATCTACCAGGATCACCATATCATCGGCAAAACGGGCATACTCCACAGCCGTCCACCGCTCATGCCGAGTGACTTGTCGCGCGCGTTCCAGCATCTTGTCTACCTCATTAAGATAGAGATTACTGAGCAGCGGCGAGATCACTCCACCCTGAGGAACGCCTTGCTTCCCTGACGCCTGCAACAGCACTTTCAGGAGCCACAACACCGCACTGTCATCGACTCGTCGTGCCACCTTCTCCAGCACAATATAATGTTTCACTGTGTCAAAGTAGGACCGCAAATCAAAATCGATGACATAGGTCTTGCCTTCCAGAATCGCTTGCTTCACGCGTTGAATCGCAGCGTGCGCTGACTTCTTGGGCCGGTAGCCATACGACCCCGGTTGAAACTCAGCCTCGAAGATCGGTTCCAGGATCAGCTTCAATGCTCCCTGGACCACCCGGTCCCGAATAGATGGAATCGAAAGCACGCGAACTTTGTTCCCGTCCTTCGGTATCTCCACCTTGCGTGCCCTCTGTGGTCGATATGTCCGCTCCATCAACTCCTTGCGAAGTTGATCTAGAAACGCCGCTGCGCCTTCGGCCTCCACTGCCGCGAACGTCACACCATCAATTCCTGGTGCTCCATTGTTGGCCTTGGTTAACCGATAAGCTTCGCGCAGCGTTTCCTGCTTACAAACGTGCACATACAAACCCCAGAACCGCCAAGTCGGTTCGGTCTTCGCCTTGATGTATAGTCTTCGTCTCAGGTCTTGCAAACTGATGGGTGCCTTTCTCATCTCACCCTTGCCTCCCGTGTTGAATTAGACTTTGTTGTGCAGCAAGGCCCCTTCGCTCCGCAGGCATTACCCTGCTTCTTCGCTACTGCGGGCCTGGCCGCCACCGTCTCGCCTTCGACTGCTTTCCCGGTTGCGCCGGTTATACGATCTACCTTGCTCCAACGATTTCTCGTTGGGACGAGGACGGTTTCACCAGTTGCCCGGCATGTCCTTGTCACCGTGCTGCCCCTACCACCCCGCCGAAGCGACGTCTCGCATCAGTCAGTTTGCGAAACATCATGCAGCCTTCGCCCGACCATAGTGGGCTCGGCCTTCGGAGTGAATTTTATCGAGGCCACCTATGGGTTCACTTTCGTTGCGGCCCGGTGACTCGCTCACCGCCCCAAGGGCGGCTTTGTCGATTGGCTTCATCCGCTTCGTTTCCTCCACGAATGCAACCCAAGCTACGGGGTTCCGACTCTTTCCCCGGTGGGACTCACCTCCCACTGAACATGCCAGCCTTTCGCTGGTCGCACTATGGTCAAAGAATTCGAACGCGTTGAGAGATAAGCCGACTTGCGTTTGCACCGGAGCCGCATCTCGAAAGTTCGAATATCCGGGCCGTACGACCTACCTACTTGCTTCCGAGGATGTTGATCGAGAAGGCGATTACGATGATATTGAAGACAAACGCGCCGAACGTCTGAAAAATACTGGTTCGCCGATGAACCCTTGAATTGATCTCCACGTCGGACGTCTGAAAGGTCATCGCGAGACACGAAGAAAAATAGACAAAGTCCCAATAATCAGGCTCACCTGTTTCTGGGAGTGAAGGCCAGCGTTGTCCTTGCCTTCCGAACTTCGCGTGTAGAACAAATGGGCGTAGTGTAACGCGTACACCAGGGTACTGAAGAGCCAGCAAAGAGACAATGTCAAGATCACCAAGAGGACGTCGCCGGGACGCGGGCGATCCTTCTGAGAAAGCTCGTTCCCGATTGCGGTCATGATGACGCCAATCACTGCTGCGGCAATGAGCAGTAGGATGCCTCGATTGGCATCGTTCATTTCAGCCAACCGGCGCATCTCCCGAGGGCCGTGTCGGAAAAGAGGCGCGCATGAAAAAAGAAAGGTGATGGCAGCAGCGTCGAACGCTATCATCTCTCCGCGTCGTCGCCAGGGCCGTTTGCCATCGGCCGAACGGCCATGGTAGATGTAAACAACGATCCCGAATCTGCCGTGATCGGCGGATGATCATCGTCTGATCTTCCCATTGCCAGCCTTTTGCCGGACCCTGCTACTGCCGGATCTGTGGATGTCGTTTTCGTGAGTTCCGCGGCGTGAGAAAATCGCGTAGTCAGCGCTGATAGTTTAGAAGCCCAATTAATCCGTGCTGCTGGATTTGAGTTGGAAGATTCGTAAACCCTTGGCGACCAGTCATTTTGGGGTGTCCTGAGGGCCGCGCACTCGCGGGTAGTTGTTGACAGGCAAGTCACAGCTTGCCTATAATTAAACGAGTGAGTGATGTTTTCGAGGCTATCGCTGTTCCGGCACGCCGAGCAATTCTCGACGAGCTTGTGGACCGGGACGGCCAGACGCTCTTCGAACTATGCACACGGTTGGCGATGAAGCATCAGATCGGATTAACGCGCCAGGCAATCTCGCAGCACCTCGACGTGCTGGAGTCGGCTGGACTCGTTACCACGATCCGACAAGGCAGGTTCAAGTTTCACCACGTGCACACGGAACCGATCGGCGCCATCGCCGAACGGTGGCCAAAACAGACCGACAAAAGGAGCCGCGAATGAGGATCGTTGTGAGTAGCGTCTTTGTGGATGATCAAGACAAGGCGCTTGATTTCTATACAAACAAGTTGGGCTTCGTCAAGAAGACGGAGATCCCGATGGGAGCGGCAAGGTGGCTTACGGTGGTCGCACCCAGTGACCCCGATGGCACAGAGCTCCTGCTGGAGCCCGATAGCCATCCCGCTGTGGGCCCATTCAAAAAGGCGCTGCTGCACGACGGAATTCCGTTCGCGTCTTTTGGGGTAGACGACGTGAAGGCCGAGTACGAACGTCTGCGCGCCTTGGGGGTGGCCTTTACGCAGCCGCCAGTGGTGATGGGCCCGGTGACGACGGCTGTGTTGGCGGATACCTGCGGCAACTTGATTCAGTTGGCGCAAAAGGGCTAGGGGCTTGTCGATGACCGCAACGTCACCAACGCCATCCCGGGAGCTGCTTGAAGGGCTGCGTTCGCCCAGCAAGGACAGTCAGAATCGGGCCTTCGAGGGACTATTGAAAGCAACTGAGAAGCCCGTGGCGTGGGCATACCAACTATGGGATGATCTGCTACTCACGCTGCGGGATGGTGACAACCGGCAACGCTCAATCGCTGCCCAGGTGCTCTCCAATCTTGCGAAGAGCGACCCCGAGCAGCGAATGTCAAAGGATCTGGCAGCCTTGCTGTATGCGCGCAGACTAAGTTGTGCATTGAGCATGATCTGCTTGCGCGCTACAATGTAACTCGATCAGCTGCGCAATCAATTGCAGAAACAATAACAAACTCCTGTTGACAAACTGGACGCACAACGGACGAAGCCCGATGATCGCCAAGTAAGCTCCGTATAAAGCGACACTGGACATTGATGCTCCACTACGACGATCAGGTCGTTCTGCAGGGTCTACTAGTGGCCTGTCGCGAAGAAACAATTAGCATCAACTGGGTATCTAATCGGGTGAATGCCCTTCACGGCGGAGCCGCTTGTGTTGACCTTGGAGGAACGAGGGGAGTTGGAGGAGATGAGCAGGTCGCGCACGCTTCCGGCGGGGGATGTCTTCCGCGCGCGCCTGATTCTGCTGTTGGCAGAAGGCTTGCCTTATCGCACGATCGAAGAAAAACTGGCCACCACAGCGCCGACGATCGCACGTGGCGGGCGCGTTTTGAGGAAGGGCGCGTGGCCGGGCTTTTGGAGGTGAGGCATCCCGGGCAGCAGCCGACCGTGATCACGCCGGCCTTGCAGGCGAAAGTACTGAGCGCCACCCGGAAGAAACCCAGCGACGGGTCGACGCACTGGTCTTGCCGCAAGCTGGCCAAGCACCTTCACATCAGCAAAGACGCTGTACAGCGTATCTGGCACAAAGCGGGACTGAAGCCGCACCGCTTGGAACGGTATATGGCCAGTGACGATCCGGACTTTGAACGCAAAGCTACCGACATCATCGGGCTGTACTTGCAGCCGCCGCAACACGCCGCCATATTCTGCGTGGACGAGAAGTCGGCCATCCAAGCTCTGGACCGTCTGGATCCAGTACTGCCGATGTCTCCAGGACGTGCCGAGCGGCACGGCTTTGAGTATTATCGGCATGGCACGCTCTCCCTGTATGCTGCACTCGATGTGCGCACCGGCAAAGTCCACGGCAAAACGGCGGCACGGCATACCAGCGACGAATTCGTTTCTTTTCTTGGCGACGTGGTCGGCGACTGCAAGCCGCAACAAGAAATCCATATCATTCTGGACAACCTCTCGGCGCATAAGACGGCTAAAGTGCTGGGCTTCCTCGAACAGCACCCGCGTGTCCGTCTGCACTTCACTCCGACTTACTCTTCCTGGCTTAATCAGGTCGAGATCTGGTTTTCCAAAATCGAACGCGATGTGATTGCGCGTGGAGTTTTCAATTCGGTTCGTGACCTCGCCCGCAAATTGATCCGCTACATCCGTGCCTACTCGAAAACTGCGCACCCCTTCAAGTGGAAATACAGCGATGTCCAACGACGCCTTTCATGCTAATCAATTCAAAGCGACAGGCCGCTAGATCTTTCAGGCTGGTGCGGAACTTGGGCGGGATCGGGAATGAGCCATACGTCGACAGGACAAGGTTCCTTCCGAGACTGCCGGCCAGCCCAAAAGGCACTCCGGCACGCGCCGCGCATTCAGCAAGAAGCGCAAGTTCAACAATTGCCGTGAGTCCAAATTCTCACCTTGGTACTTGTGCGCCATAACAGATTTCGCCATCATATCGGAAACGAGGCTCTTGAAAAGCTCGAAAATGCTTCTCAAAAGCTTTCTCCGAGTGCCTTTCCTGATCGATTTCCATACCTTGCGACGGCATTCTCAACGGCCGTCAATTTTGGCACAGCTAAAGCCTCATTCTGCGGCGCACGACGTGGCAAGGCCCTCCTCAGTTAGGACGAAGCGCGAGTCTCATGTCAGCGCCATCAGCTTCGCCAAGCAGATCTCAACTGAACCTGCGACAGGTAGCTGGTACCGCTAAGCTCTTGGAGAAACATTCTGAGCAAGATCGAAGCGGCTGTGTTCGGAACTTCTTGACTGGTCTAGCTCCGAAGAGCGCTCGAAAGACACGTGTAAGTCAGCAAGAACGCGGTCGCCTTTCGCATTGTTCAGGGCTCACTGCTGTAGGGCTGGAGGACACTAGCTCGATGCGACACCCCGTCAATACCGTTCTGGAAGTTTCGATGATGTACGCTGTGCGGCGGCCACTTCCGGCGACAAGGCCTTCGGGAATTTTAATTGTCCCAGCTGAATTCTGATTGTCCATGATCACGAGGTTTTCCGTCTTTGTGAAACCGCACGTGCAACACTTGACGCGAAGCGGGGACAAACAAGGACGGCATGTCTGGGGGTCCCCCCGCGATGGGGTGTGGGTCATCAAAACTCGATCGCATCTGCAGCCAACGACTTGCACGCACGGCGTCCAGCCGGTAACGGTACGTTACCGAAGGGAGCTTTCACGTTCCGTAACGTGAAGGTAACATCAGCTTGGTGGAGCAGATCTCGTTGATTTTGTTGCGCGATTTTGATGACCCACACGATCTCCGATCATGGCTTTTCACGCTACCAGAGACATTTTTCGGTTTGCAACACAGCCGCCCTTGAATAGCGCTGGCCAGTCCGGTCGCATGAAGAGCCAAGCCTATCAGAAGCGGTCGAGTCGCATTTGCAACACATCCGTCCCAACTACCGGGTGGCCGATGACTCACCCGCGAATGTTCTGGCGCCGATTACTCCCGGAGCTGAGGCCTGCTCCATGACGAGCAACAGCAACAAATGCGGTCATAGCAGCGTCCATTCCTGGTTCCAAGTATCCGGATAGATGAAATCAGTCAGGTTCTAATGTTGTGGGTGACCACTCGACTGACAGCACGCTCGAATTCAGCTTCAGCTCTCTTGCTAAATCGTCGATCAGCGCCTTGCTTTGTGTCCCCGCTTCCACCAGGGCTTCTACCGTGACCTCTCCGGCTTCATCGTTTTCTTCGGTCCGTAACTCACGTAAGGTCAGTGGACGCCTAGCCAAAGATCTAACCACAAGTGTGCTTATTGTCTGCTCATCCTCGCGCCCGGAGACGATCGCAAGGCGGTAGATACCGGCAGGCCTTACCGCCAGGACCGATCGGCGATCTATGCTGCGTGACAACGGGCGAAGTGCCAGATTTATCGTGACAAGGACGGCCGTCATAAAAATGGCATCGAAGAGTTCACCGGCGCCAGCACAAGCGCCTACGGCAGCGGAACACCACAGAGTGGCCGCGGTATTGAGTCCGCGGATACTTCCACCGTCTTTCATAATGGCCCCGGCACCGAGGAATCCGACTCCTGAGATTACGTAAGCGATCACGTTCGTTGTATTGGGGCCTCCAACTGTAGACCCGAGGTCGACGAACGCTGCAGCTCCGAAACACACGAGAGCGTTAGTCCGTAAACCAGCCGCCCGCTGCCGCCATTGCCGCTCCGTCCCGATGATGCAGCCCAGAAGCATCGCCAACAAAAGCCGTGGAAATGTTGCCTGGTTCAGGAGTGAAGCTTTGTCTGTCCACCAGTCCAGCCACGGGTTCGCCATTTGTTACAGCCTATCCGAGGAGATAACCATATGCTCAGCACGCAACAAATAGTCACTTCTGCTGAAACTGGTTTGCGGGCGTTATGCCTCGATCTCGGTGCTAAATAAATCGCCGGGACAGTCCACCTAGTGGGCGACGAACTGCTGGAGAGCAATTCGCCGATACGGCTGCCCGGCTTAAGATGGGGGGGCCGCTCTCGCCTGCGCCGTTCCGGGCTTCGATGGCCTTGACCGATTTTTCAAACGCCTTTTCCAAAACGCCCTTACCAATGGTCCCGAGTACCAAGCCGAGAAACCGTCCCTTGAGGTTCTTGCCGTCGCGTACGACAACCACGTCGATGTCGGTCAAGCCGTCGGGACGACGGGTGAAGGTGTAGGTGTGGCCGGACGCGCCGCCCCACGTGTTGGAGTCGGTCGTCGTGAGGACGACGTGGTTGGGATCGGACCAGTCGTAGTGAAGGCGTTCCCAGATGCCGCCCGAGCCTTCGGTGACGTCGGCCTGCGAAGGGCCGCGGTTATGCACCTTGAGGTAATCGTCGGCGCTGTTGCCAAAAAGCTTCGAGCGGCCAGGCCCGAAGTCGGTGAGCCCGGCGACGTACTGCTCGGGCGTCGAGGTGGTTGTCTGGTGCAGGTGGATCGTGGACATGGGTGCCTCCTTTTCGCTTCTCTAGATTCCCGGGACTCTGAGTCTAGTTTTATTACTCTGGCCGATACTGCTCATACTGGCTTCTTTAGCTAGGCGGCGACGAACTGCTGTCCGCCGTCGATGTCATAGGTTGCGCCCGTGAGGGCGGTGTTGGTCATAATGTGTACGGCGAGCGCGGCCACGTCCGCCGGTCCGACTACGCGTCCGATGGGAAGCGTGGTGCGAAGCTGGTTGCGACGTTTTTCGAGCTGATCGCCCAGCAGTTCCGCGGACAAAGGCGTATCCACGAATCCCGCGGCGATGAGGTTGACTCGCACGGGCGCGATTTCAAGCGCCAGGTTAGCGGTGAGGGCGGGGAGCGCAGCGGTCATTGCGCTGGCGATGCTCATGCCGATCGCCGGGCGTCGACCACCAGTGCCGCCCATGAAGATCAGTGTTCCTCCCGGTCGCACTTTGTTGGCCGCGTTGCGCGCGACGTAAAGTGCCTGCAAGATGTGCTCGCCGATAAGATCGCGAATCTTCGCGAAGTCCATATCGGCGAGGCGTCCGTAGTAAGGCCGACCGGCTGTCACCATCACGTGGTCGATTTTCGGGAGGTCACGGAAGAACCGATCGAGAGCAACAGGATCTGCGGCGTCGAAGGCCGCGGTACTCAGGGCATCAACCTCCCTGGCAGCGTGTTGGAGGCGCTCGGCATTCCGGCCAGTGAGGATCACCTTGGCCCCTTCTGCACGTGCACGACGTGCCGTTTCGAATCCGATGCCAGCGCTGCCGCCGATCATGACAACGGTCTGGCCAAGGAGCTCCGGTTCACGGTGGATAGGAGAAGTTACGGTGCTCATCGTTCCCCCGATAGTAGTTATGAAAACAGGCGTTCAAAGTTGGTAAATGGCCCGACGGGTATCAGGTCGAAGCGGATAAATCCATGGCGATAGAAGGGAAGTTGGGAGAGTGCCGTTTCCGCCGCTTCCACAGTTGATGCCTCCAGCACGATAACGACGCCTGGTTTGTCTTTCCTTCGGTAGGCCTCTCGCACAACTTCGGCCTTCAAAAGCTCCCAGGCGCTTCTGGCTTCCTTGCCCGCGAGCTCGGCCATCTTTTTTGGGTCTGGTGTCGGGCCGGGTACCGACAAAGCGATGATCTTCATGGCGATCCTCTTCTACGCATCAGTCATTATGGCCAGAGATAGCCGGAATTATCCTGGGTCACCTCACTTAACGCGTGGTCGTTCTCAATCAGCCGCACTTGTTCCGGCTGCCGCCAATTGGGCGGAAGCGCGCGTTCAATTTGCCGGTGCCATGGTCAGGACAACCCTGCCGAATGGACGGTCCTCGATAAGATAGCGGAGAGCTTCGGACGCCTCGGCCAGCGGGAAGGTCTTGGCCACTATTGGCTTGACTCCACCGGATTGCAGCCACGGGACGATGGTGCCCCATGCTTCCTCCCAAGCCGCTTGCGGCTGAGCCAACAACGCGAAGCTTCTCATCGTGGCCCGCTTCCAGATCAGATCAGTAACGTCAATGGTTGCCTTGCGGCCTGCTGAATAGCCGAGCGTGGTGAGCGTGCCGCCCATCGCAAGCGCTGACAGTGTGCCTCACTTAAGATCTCACCTCCAATGGCATCGATCACGATATCCGCACCGTATCCGTCCATGATACGCCGAACTCCGCCACTTAAAGTCTCACCGGAGAGATCGATAACCTCATCGAATCCGAGGGCCTTCGCCTGGTCGGCCTTTTTGTGATTCGTGGTGCTCGAGATGGCGTGTTTCGCGCCCAAAGCAGAGCCAGTTGTGTCGCTGCGTTCCCGACCGATCCTCCGATTGTCGGTGCCAGGACAGTCTTGCCGGCCTGAAAACTCGCCAAGCTGAGGGCCATCTGCGCCGTAAGATAGGCGACCGGAATCCTAGCGGCGCTCACGTCGTCGATACCTTCAGGTATGAGGCAAAAGTGCTGCTTTCGTACGGCAGTATTCACTGTAGGTTCCGTCTTCGGAAACACCGTACAATCCAGTGAACATCACACGTGAACCCCCCGGAAACTCCGTTCCGCCTCCATCCTTCACGACGCCCGCTCCTTCGTTCCCCAGAACCCGCGGGGCCTTCGCCTTGTAGTATTGGCCAGACAAGATCGTGTGGTCCAAGGGCGTCACGCCCGCGGCAGTAATCCGCACCAGCACCTTCCCGTCCGAAACCTCTGGTTTCGGAATATCAACCAGCTCCAAATCTCCGTAACCTTTGAATCCTCTCGCTCCCATTGCCCGCATAGATTGTTATGCTGTTCTCGGATATTCCGTGACCTGACCCTTTCGCTCAGGAGATCATATGATCCTTAAACCCCGACTTTGTAAAATCCTTCTGGGAGCCGCGCTTTCCTGGCCAGGTTCCTTCGCAGTTGGTGGCGCCGGAGATCCTCGAAGGCGACACGCTCTACCTTGAAGGAGAAGAGCTAAGAGTAATTGACCTGGGCCATACCGACACGGCAAATTCAACTGCGCTGTATGTTCCTTCAATTGGGCTGGTCGTATCGGGCGATGCCGTCTATAACAACACGCATCCCTATCTCGCCGAGTGCGATGAAAAGGCCCGGGACGAGTGGCTTCGCGCGCTCGATAAGATCGAGGCTCTGCATCCGAAAGCGGTGATAGCCGGTCATGGCGTTCTTGATCCCGATAGCTCTCCCCATCACATCGAGGAAACGCGCAGTTATATCCGCGACTTCAACCAGGTCGCGGCGAGTACATCGACCGCTATGGATCTTTACGAGAAGATGCTCGCATTACATCCGAACCGCGTAAATCCAGGTTCCCTGTGGGCGACCGCCAAGGCTCTGAGGGGCAATGTACATGCATCGGAGGCCAAAAAATGAGATCGGCATCTGACGTCCTTACTCATTTCAAACGATTTGGTACACCCGAGGGGATTTCCGCAGGGTTCTCTATTTGACAGCGCCCGACATCCGCTTCCGCCCTAATGCCGAGCTCATCATTGACGGCGACATGGCCACGGCCTAGAGCCAAATTTGAACTTACCAGCCGCTTGAAAGTGCACATGATCGCGACACCGGCAAGTAACCCTCAATACTGCGGGTTGCAAAACGATGCAGTTCTTGACGAACCCTGCTGGTTTACGCGCCCTTCGGTAGAGATCACCGGGAAGGCTTGCAGCCGTGCTCTTGGCGCGGTGTGCCTTTTAGGAGCGACGTCCGCCGAACTGCTCCGCGTAAAGCGACACAAATTCCCGGACGCTCATCGGCGGCCGGCCGGTCACCCGTTGGACGCCGTCCGCCTGCCTGTCATAACGACCCGCCCGGTGCAACTCGCCCATCGCCAAAAGATGCCCCATCAGATGCTCCGGCATACTTTGCCTTTTCAGCCTCTGTTCCCACTCCTCGGGGCTGATGTCAGAATACGTGACCTCTCGGTTCAGCGCGTCCGAGAATTCGCGGGCGACCCCATCCATGTCCTGCGACTGCGGACCGGTGAGTTCGTAGATCCGGCCCAGGTGCGGCACAGGGTCGGCGAGAACGGCAGCGACTACCTGAGCGACATCGGCCGCTGCAACCGGAGAGGTCTTGCCCCGCCCGAACGGCAGTTCGATGCGGTCTCGGTCGCGGATGCTCGGAGCGGCTAATTGGAAAAAGCTCTCCAGGAACATTGTCGGCCGGATCGTTACGACAGGCAGGCCCGACCACGCGAGCGCCTGCTCGCTCAACCAGTGCTGCCGCTGCTGATGGCTCGGCGTGGTGTTCTGGATGCTCATCTCGGAGACTGTCATCTGGGACATGTTGACCAACGCGTTCACTCCGGCTTCCCGCGCCACGGCCGCCATGGTCACGGTCGCCTCGAGGTACCCGGCGGACACGGACATGCCGAAGTAGACCCGGCTGCAGCCGCTGACGACGCGATAAACATCACCCGGTTCGAGCAGGTCGCCGACCACCACTTGGGCGCCGGCGGCTCGTAGGGACGCCGCCCGTTCGTCCTCGCGCCGCACCATGGCGCGAACCGGAAACCCTCGATCGAGGAGCAGGCCGGCGACAGTGCGTCCGACCGACCCCACTTGGCCGGCTGCCCCGGTTACCAATATCAATCCGTCATCTACCATGCACCTTACCTCCTCGCGCCAGGCAACCGCCTCATGATAATCTTATGCAACACTCGGAGCAGCGGTTCGACTTTCCGCCTGTTCAGATCGCGGCCTCCAGCGCGTTCAGCTGAATGTGGAGTACCATCGGGATTGCTCCTGCATCACGCACCACCCGTCAATTGGATTTGGGCATGATCGATTCGCGGTTGAGAGGGCCGCGAATCCATGCAGAAGCAGCATCCTGGAAAGAAACGCCGTGCGCTGCCGAAAACCGTTTTGTGTCTTCCAGATCTGGACCAAGCGAAATCGGCTGTTCTAAACAAACTAACCTCCCTCGATGGCCAACGCCGATACCGCTATGCGATTGACGAGTTCGTGGAGTGGACTGCTCTGAACCGCGACTCTCTTTCAACCGGACCGTTATACTGCGGTACCGTATCCACCTCGAATCACGAAAGCTTTCGCCGGGCACCGGCAGACCTTCGATTGGGCGCAGTGAGACGTCTGGCATACGAGGCGTCTGATTGCGGCCTCCTGTTCCATCCATCCCCAAAGCATCACCCAACTCCCCTGTGCTTCGCTACACGGTGCGCTCGCCGTACGCTTACCTTGATTCGGCTTTCCATGTCCATCTTACTTCGGTGTGGCAGGCTCAGCGACTGAGCTAGGTTGTGTTGCGAAAAACGCCGGACTGACGTGCGGTAGGGTAGGTCGAGGCCGATCACGGCCTCCGATCCGTTTTTTTGGCGACACTACGAAGGCGAAATCATCCTGCTTTGTGTTCGTTGGTATCTCCGTCTGCCGCTCAGCTATCGGCATCTGGCGAGCATGATGGCCGAGCGCGTCTCCCCCTGCACGCTTCTTGTGTCTGGCGGTGGGTGCAGGTCTACGCACCGGAACTGGATAAGCGCTGTCGCCCGCATCTGAAACCAACCAACAAATCCTACCGGGTCGACGAAACATATATTAAAGTGAAAGGCCGAGACCGATACCTGTACCGGGCGGTAGATTCGAACGGACAGACGATCGATTTTCTGCTCACTGCCAAACGCGATGCCGCTTCAGCCAAACGATTCTTTCGCAAGGCGTTGGTGGAATCAGCGAACCTTCAACCGCGAGTGATCAACGTGGACAAGAACCCTGCTTATCCGGCGGCCATCGCCCAGCTGAAGGCCGAGGGAGCGGTGCGCCGCCGGTGCCAGGTCCGGCAATGTAAGTACTTAAACAACATCCTTGAACAAGATCATCGAACCGTAAAGCAACGCACCCGATTAGCGATGGGCTATGGCTCATTTCGCAGTGCCTGGCGTACCTTGCAAGGTATCGAAGCCGTACACATGATTCGCAAGGGAAGAGTCAGGTGGGTGGGGAAATCGGATATCGCGGGGCAAGCCAAGTTCATTGACAAACTATTCGGAATTGCGAAGCAGTAGAGAACCACTAACTGCGCGCATCCTCCACAGCCTAATTGTCCCAGCCGAGTTTTTCGCAACACAATCATTAGCTTGACCAACTTAGAGAGCAGTGTCATTTTGGGCAGTGTCGCTGTCTCACTATAGACACCCGTTCGTATTCAACGCTATGAGTCGAGAGAACAAGCAGTTGAGTTCGACGCCATCGAAGCTCGGTACAAGTGCCGCGCCTTGTCTTGATATTGGGCGCACGCCGTGCCCGCTGCGACTAGGAGTTTTAGAATCATCTTCCGCGCAATACCGCTCATTCGTGCAATTGAACGAATCGAAGGGTAACCGGCCGAATAAACTACATCAATGGTTTAATGACGATATTGGCACATCCCTCCGGCCTCAAAATCATCCAATCCTAGGGCCGCAACCGCGCTCGTGGGCCTACTGCGCGACATCGCCGCAGGCATTCTTTGACCCAGACATTTCCGTTGAGATCGCCGAAGCCATCGCCGAAGAGCCGACCTGCCAGACATGAGTTATGCCCGAACAAGAACAGTCTTTGCAAAGTTCCCCGGAGCGTAGATCCACTTCGAACTGCTCGAACCGGATGAGTCCGACGGTCACACGGATATCACTCCGATATCACACCAATAACATTGAGTCCTTCTATTATCCAGGGGCACACTCCCACGCATGAACCACCTCAAAAGAGCTTACAACCGGATTTACGCCAGCAAGTCGCGAGCAGCTCTTTAAACGATTCCGTGGTCTGGAAACGGCCCGCTGCGCTTTTGCAAACCTGCCGGAGACGAACAGTGGTCGATGGGGAGCTGGTTTGACCGCGACCAAAATGAAGGAATGCCGGTGGCTAAAGCCGGTTCTAGTCGGACAATTTGAGTTCGCTGAGTGGACCCCCGACAACCACCTCCGCCATTCGCGATTTGTAGGATTGCGAGAGGACAAGAACGCTCGCGATGTTCATCGACAATGATTCGTCTTCAGAGGTACGCGGAGTGGATGAGCCACCGACTGCATCGAAAACTGCTGTAGCAGGGAATAACTTTGGCGCAGCCGGTAATCCGGGAGTTTCGAAGGGAGGTCCGTGTGTAGCATCGCTTCCGACATGCCGATTTTCGGTACTAACAGTGCTGCCCAAACAGCGAAGCATGTTGCGCAACGACCGGATCACGAGTTCCTATTTTTCTCGTTGCTGCCGCCGTTCACCTCATACGGTGGAGGCCTGGGCTCGTCTCATCTTGACAATGTTGTACGCTGACGCCGCGGATGAGAATAGAGGTGTGAGACCTTCGACCAGTGTTGGGTGAGTCAGGACCGCATCGCGCAGCGCGGTGTAGGGCAGCCCTGCGATCATCGCAATCTGGACAGCGGCCAGGATCTCCCCCGCACCGACGCCGAAGGCCGTGAATCCGAGGATGCGATCACCATCAGCCTCCACCAGAGCCTTGAGAAAGCCGCGCGTTTCGGAAAGTGTGCGGGCACGCAGGTTGGCGTCCATGGGGACCTTAAACAGGCGATACGCTACCCCTTGAGCCTCCGCTTCTGTTTCGCTCAGACCGATACGAGCAAGTTCGGGGTCGGTAAACAGACAATACGGGACTTGCCTGCCCGTTGTCACACGGTTGCCGCCGGTTAAATTGGCATGGACTACGCGGAAATCGTCGACGCTGATGTGCGTGAACTGTGGGCTACCTGCGACCTCGCCAATCGCCCACACTTCCTGCGCTGTCGTCTGCAGCCGCTCGTTGACCTTGATGTATCCCCGGTCGGTGAGCTCAATGCCGATCAACTCCAGGCCGAGTCCTTCGGTGTTCGGTTTGCGGCCTGTGGCGACCAATATATGACTACCCTTCAGGACTTTCTCAACTCCATTCTGCTCGACGACAACACTCACCGAATCGCCAGATTTGCCCGAAACTTGCTTGATCCGCGCATTCAGGAGAATGTCGATACCTTCATCTGCGAGCAGGCTGCGAATCGCCTCGCATATATCCGGGTCTTCTCTGGACATCAATCGCGCGTTGCGATCAATCACGGTCACTTTGCTGCCGAATCGCCGCATGGCCTGGGAAAGCTCTACTCCTATGTAGCCACCGCCGATAACAAGCAGATGTTCGGGGACTTGGTCTAATTCGAGCGCCTCGATATGCGTGAGCGGTTGTGCTTCAGCAAGGCCAGGAATCGCTTCCATTGTGGCCCGTGTGCCGGTGCTGACGATCACATTAGTACCGTGGAGTTGACGAGTGCTCCCGTCGGGGAGGACGGCCTCCACAGTTCTCGGAGCAACGAATCGCCCGGTGCCCAAAATGAACTCAGCGCCCGTGTTCCGGTAATTCTCCATGTACATCTCGTTCAGGCCGACCACCATCTTGCGCTTGCGATCTCGGACGCCCGACATCTCAATCGTGTAGCCATCGTGAGCAATGCCAAACTCTTTGCTGCGGCGAAAGTAATCCACAACTTTCGCACTATGGATAATGTTCTTGCTCGGGAGGCACGCGATATTAGGGCAAGAGCCGCCAATATACTTGCGATCGACGACTGCAACGCGCTTGCCTTCGCCAGCAAACGTCCACGCAGCGATGGTGGAGCCCGTGCCGCCACCGAGAATCACCAGATCAAATTCTTCCGGCTGCGACTTCTTAAGAACAGGGGCGGATGGAGAAGTCTCGGTGCTCTTCATGCAACATTTCCTTTCTGAGCGACAGGCTCGCTCTTCGCTTGCATCGATTTGACGAGATCGGCGGCTGATGCTCCTTCGAGCGACAGTCCGTAGCCAACTTCCCGCACAATACGTTCTTTCAATGGTTGAATAAAGTGTGTGCGCGTGTTGCGGCGCGTCACTTCCGGAGCTTTCAAGTACAGCTCCGCCAATTCCCGCGCTCGGCTGAGCGCTTTACCGTTCGGCACAACCTCGCTAACCACTCCCCATTCCTGTGCAGTCCGCGCAGTTAGCAGTTGTGGGTTCAGCAAGAAAGCCTCTGCTCGTCCCGCCCCAGCGCGATAACTCCAGGTAGTAAAGATTCCATCGCCTGGCACAATGCCTCCGGCGAAGTGCGGAATATCGTGGAAGGTCGCACCCTCGGCTGCCACAATCACGCTGGCAAGTAGCGCATACTCGGAGTGCACATGGGCGCGTCCCTCGATAGCCGCGATCACTGGCACGCGTATATTGGCTATGTTTTCCAGAAGCTGAACGCCTTCGTCGTGAACCTGGCTCCAAACGCCGGGATCGGCGACGTTACCGAACGACGAAAAATCGATGTAAGGAATAAACTCGCCGCCCGCTCCCGTCAGAATTACGATCTTGTTCGCTCGATCTTGCGCAATCCGATAAAAGGCGTCGACCAACTCCGTATGATCTTGTGCCGTGAAAGTGAATGGCCCGTCGTTGCTGTGAAATTCGGCAACCAGGACACCTTCGGAGTCCCGAGTCATTTTTAGGCTGCGATATGCAGCTAAGTAGTCATCTTGAAGTGTTTGCATAGGAACCTCCTCTCTAAAATTCGCATTGCGTGTGATGGAAAATGCAGCGTTCGTTGTTAGCGTGGTGAAGTTTAGCGCAATATGGGGCGGCACCCCGGCGGGCTCGAAGAAATACCTCGCCGGCGGCCAACATGCCCATCGACGGAGCTATGAAATAGATCCAGAGCGCGTGCCAATAGTTTGCATGAAGTGCTGAGCCGAATGTTCGTGCCGGGTTCGTGCTCATGCCGGATAGGGGTGCTTCGAATGTGAGGTAGGTCGCGATCAGTACGCCCACAAGATACGCGGTGTATGGCGCCACTCTTTCGTGATTGGTGGCGACCAACACAGTGATCATCAGAAGGAAAGAGATCGCCAATTCGGCCACGAACGCGACAGTGCTTCCGTACACGCCCGGCACTGTCACTCCATAACGTACCGCATCATTGCCAAGCGCGCCTCGCAACACATATCTGGCAAGGCTCTGTTGCATTAAAGAAATGTTGGTGAAGCGACAATAGCCGGATGTGCCGTCAAACCTTTCGGAATCCGCTCTTTCGTCGCCGCCGTTTCGCTGATGATGTAATCATTTTTTGCGTGCGCTGGTATCTGCGGTTCAAGCTCAGTTATCGCGACATGGCCGAAATCGCTTGCGAGCTAGGCGTGCTGGTAGCTCCGAGTACGATCCTGCGCTGGGTGGTGCGCTATGCGGAAGAATTCAGCCGACTGTGGCGTCCGTTCGAGAGACCGGTTGGCAGATCATGGCGCTGCGACGAAACGTATATAAAGGTTGGCGGCCAGTGGATGTATCTATACCGCGCGGTAGATGAACGTGGCCGTACCGTGGAATCTCATCTCAGTCGCACTCGGGATATAGCCGCCGCCAGAGCTTTCTTTCGCAAGGCTCTCAAGCAACACGGGCAACCTCGCACTATCACGCTAGATGGCTTCGAACCCAGCCATGCCGCGCTGCGTCGCATGGGCATGCGCAATGAATTTAACTACCGCTGGGAAAACCCGGTCAAGATCCGCTGTTGTCCGTACCTGAACAATATCGTGGAACAGGACCACCGAAGGGTAAAATTCCGCATGCAACCGATGCTCGGATTTAAGAAATTCTCCAATGCCCGACCGGTGCTGATGGGTATCGAGTTGGTGCAGAAGATCATCAAAGGGCAGTTCCGTATTCCCGCCCACTTCGGTCGAAACCCTGGCTCAATTTGGCGGGCCGCTCTCACTTCATGATTTGCAACTGGAGCGTTACTGCAACAGAGCCCTCCTGGCATTGGCAAGGTAAACAGCGCAACCTAGTTGCTCCAAACCGCCAAACGCTTGCATGGGAATATTGTTGAAAGTGTCCTATTATTCCAAATAATAGAAATACCGAACGGTGCGACGCCGCTCGAATGAGAGGGTATGCGCATGAAGCTGATCTTTACTGCTCTATGGTGTGTTGTTGCTGCTTACGACCGCATATCCTTAGACCGGTTCCGGTTCGACATTCATTGCGCCAATCGCATCGACGTGGTGCCGGGAATATCAAAAGAGTCATCCTGATGTTCGGATCAGCTATCGCGCGGTCGGATCGGGCGAGGGGATACGCCAAGCCATTGAGGGCATCGTTGATTTCGGGGCCACCGACGGACCGATGACCAGACTGGAGTTGGAATCCTACAAGGCACAACACCATTCGGGAGTCGTTCACTTACCCGCGGTGATTGGTGCCGTCGTCCCCGTCTATAATCTGCCGGGATCTCCCACAAGGTTGAATTTCACGCCAGAGGTTCTTGCAGGCATCTTTCTTGGAACCATCTCGAAGTGGAACGACCCCCAATTGGTGTCAGCAAACCCTGGCATCCCTCTCCCCGATGCGCGCATCGCGGTCGTGCACCGTTCCGACGGGAGTGGGACGAGCTATATCTGGGCCGACTACCTCGCAAAAGTAAGCCTTCAGTGGAAACTGACCGTAGGAGTAGGAACGTCCGTCATCTGGCCTGCGGGCGCAGGTGGAAAAGGAAATGAGGGAGTTGCGGACTCAATTGGGAAGGCTCCTTTTTCAATCGGGTAGCTAGAGCTGGGCTATGCGATCCGCAACCTGTCGTTCGCCAAAAAGCGATCCGGGCAAAAGTTGCTATGCGGCAATACGTTCATACCGATGGTGGAGGCCACCCAGCAGGGGAATGGCGACAATGTTTCCAACATCCAACACCTTTCGAGGAAACGGACATTGCTTGCCCAGGCTCAGGTGCGTTCTCGATTCATGGTAGTAGCGAAAATAAGAAGACAGCGTTCGCTTCAGATGGCGGGCGTTCAGAATGATGTAGTGATTCAGGCATTCCCTTCGGATCGAGCCGATGAGTCGCTCGGCGTATGGATTCTGCCAGGGGCTGCGCGGTGCTGTTAGAATCTCCTCGATGCCCAGCGACTGGATTCGCAGTCGAACCTCAGCACTGTACCTACTGTCCCGGTCGCGGAGGAGGTAAGAGGCAGCGTCAGGGTCTGCGAACGCCTCTACAATCTGTTGTGCGGTCCAATCTCCGGTCGGATGCTCGGTCACATTAAAATGCAGCACTTTGCGACGATCGTGTTCCAGGACAATGAATACGAAGAGGACCTTCATCGTGATGGTCGGCACGGTAAAGAAATCAGTGGATACCATTTGGCCGACATGGTTGTGCAGGAAGGTCCTCCAGGGCTGGTTCGGCGGGCGGCGGAGCGTGCGCAGGATGCGCGAGACAGTGCGCTCCGAGAGGGCGATACCGAGCATCTTGAGTTCGCCGTGAATCCTGGGTGCGCGCCACAAGGGATTGGCTGTGACCATTTGTGAGATCAATCGGCGGAGTTCGGTGGCGGTGCGGGGACGACCTCGACGCCGGCGCTGCGGCTGAGACAGCTTGGCCCAGAATCTCCGGAATCGTTCGCGCTGCCAGCGCACAACCGTGTCTGCCTGGACGTAGAGCAAGGGCTTGCGCCAGTCGCGCGACAGACTCCGGAGGCCAATCCAAAACATCCGGTCCAAGGTCGTCAGCAACGGGCGCTTCCGCTTCCGCTGAAAGGCCGCTATTTGCATTCGTAGCGCTGCGTTCTCGATGGCCACGGCCTGATGGCCGCTGAGGAGCAACCGGACGAATCGAAACACGAACAGGAAAAGGACCGCCATGTCTCCGATTCTTTCCTTGCATCCCGCTTCCCGTCAACCGGTTACGCGCGGATCGAATATTGGCGAAGCACACCCATCAAGTTGCAGTTCCTAGCGTCGAGAGTCTCGCAATCGTAGGGCGCTCCGCTTTGACCTTCGGTATTTGGAGAGCGATGCGCTCCTGGATTAACGCCGGCGCCGGGTCAACGCTGTTGCCGTGCGCGTCGGCACGGCATCTCAGTCTGGATATCCTGTTCCGAGTAGCTAGGATTCCAGCAACGCACGGCAATAATGGTACGCCAATTCATAGCGCCGTGCGAACTGCCTGAGAGAAGTCCTGAGAAACGGCAGATTCTTATCGGGAGCGCCGCTCGAGACGACCGCTCATATCCCGCACTGATCTGGCGCTTTCGATAGAAACGCCGATGTCAACTGCAACCTCGACGACGGGGCCATCCTCCGCAATGCCGACTTACCGGACCAGTTTCTCCCGCACGTACGCGCTCACGTCCTGAATATCTCTTGCCGTAAGACTGGAACTCAAGGAAGGCATCTGGGGCCCTCCCTGCTGGACCATTCGAGTGATGCTCGCCAGGTTCCGCGCGCCGCTTAGGGCCGGTCCTCCGTGTCCGCCTTCTCCCGACCCGCCATGGCAGGCCGAGCAGGCCTCCCGGAAGATCCTTTCCCCTCTCGCGAGATCCGGCGCTGTGGCGTCCGCAACGCCTGGCAGCGCGGTGGTGAGCGCGGGAGCGGCCTGCTCCACCGTGCCTTTCAGAGAAAATAGCCACACGCTGTCTCCGTGCGCCGTGCCGGCGAACACGCTCCCAGCCGAATACACAGCGACAAACTCTTCACCGTCGTATTCGAACACTGCCCCCGGAGCATTCACCCCGGCGCCCGTCTGGAACTCCCAGAGCCGCTTGCCGGTCGCCGTATTCAGCGCTGTCAGCCTGCCGTCGTTACGGCCGACGAAGACCAGCCCCCCGGCCGTCGTAACCGAGCCGCTGTAACAAGCATCCTTCCACGCCTGCCGCCATACCAGGCGGTTGGTCTTCATATCCAGTGCGGCGAAAATCCCGGTCGTCGGCAGCGGGGAGCTGCCGAACGCGCCTCCAAGGTATTGCTCCCCCGACTGCGGAAAAACCTGATTCTCTACCCCGCCTCTGAAGAACCCAATTCTATCTGTTGCACATACATAAAAGAAGCCACTAGCCGGATCGTAAGAGCTCGGAGGCCAATTTGCGCCGCCTCTCGATGAAGGTTTGACGATCGTTCCCTCAGTCCAGAACGGCGTAAAGATCCGCCCCTGGTTGCGCAGCGTGAGATCTTCGGGGCTGATGTCCACTTGCTGTGGAACGAACGCGTCGCCCTGCGGATACGGCTGGGTGGCCGCTGTGTGCTGCCGCGGCTCCTGTGGTACCGGCTTCTCGTCGATCCCGAGAACCGGTTTCCCCGTAACGCGGTCTACTATATACACCCATCCGGTCTTGCTTGCTTCTGCCGCGACCTTTCGGATCCGTCCGTTGATCCTAAGGTCGAAGAGGATCACCGCGTTGGGTGAATCGTAATCCCAGATATCGTGATGCACTTGCTGGAAATGCCAGCGGTATTTCCCGGTCTTCGCTTCCACCGCCACTATTGAAACCGAGTAAAGGTTATCGCCGGAACGGACCCGCCCGTTGAAATCGGGCCCGGGATTTCCGGTCGTGAAGTATAGTAATCCCAGTTCCGGATCCACGGCTGGCGTCTGCCACACTGTCGCGCCCCCGTACTTCCAGGCATCGCTGTCCCGCGGCCAGCTCTCGTGGCCCGGTTCACCCGGTCCCGGAATTGTGTAGAACGTCCACATCGAGTGTCCGTCCTTCGCGTCGAACGCCTTGACGCGCCCGCGAACCCCGTTCTCTCCGCCCGCGAAACCGACAATCACCATGCCGTCGTAATACAGTGGCGCCGCTGTGATCGTGTGCCCTTCCTGCCATTGTTCTGCCTGTATTGACCAGACCGTCCTTCCTGTATTCCGATCCAATGCGACCAGCCGGCCGTCCAATTGGCCAACGAAGACCTTCCCATCACCCAAGCCGACTCCCCGGCTCGTCCACCCGCAACATGCCGTCGAGATCTTGTCGTCTAGGTTGGCTCGGTATTTCCAAAGCGCTTGACCGGTCTTGACGCTCAGCGCGAAAACATCGTTCGCTCCAGTGATCAGATAAAGTACTCCGTCACGCACCAGCGGCTGCGCCGACCCCGAGTACCGCGCCCCTGCACCCGACCCGTCCAGTCGCGCCCGCCAGACCGCCTTCAACTGACCGACGTTCTCCCGATTGATCGCGGTGAGTGCCGAGTAGTTCTGGTTGAAGTAGTTTCCGCCGTTCTTAGGCCAATTCCCAGCCAACTCTTCCGCGCTCCCAGAACACGACAGAGCGATCAGGATGATGAACGAGATAATACGGTTCCATGGCATAACGAGTCGGTACGTCTGAACATTGTATTGTCTGTCGGGTGGACTGTTGAAGTTCTACCAACGCGCTGCATGAATTCTTTGGCCATAGTGCGACCAGCGAAAGGCTGGCATGTTCAGTGGGAGGTGAGTCCCACCGGGGAAAGAGTCGGAACCCCGTAGCTTGGGTTGCATTCGTGGAGGAAACGAAGCGGATGAAGCCAATCGACAAAGCCGTCCTTGGGACGGTGAGCGAGTCACCGGGCCGCAACGCAAGTGAACCCAGTGGTGGCCTCGACAAAATTCAACTCCGAAGGCCGAGCCCACTATGGTCGGGCGAAGGCTGCATGACGTGCCGCAGACTGACTGACGCGAGCAGGTCACTTCGGCGGGGTGGTTAGGGGCAGCACGGTGACAAGGGCATGTCGAGCAACTGGTGAAACCGTCCTCGTCCCATCGAGAAATCGGTGGAGCAGGTAGTCGTATAACCGGCCAACCGGGAAATCGGTCGAAGACGAGACGGTGGCGGCCAGGCCCGCAGTAGCGCCGAAACAGGGTAATGCTTGCGGAGCGAAGGGGCCTTGCTGACATCGAAGTCTTCAACAACGGGAGGCAAGGGTGAGATGACAAAGGCACCCATCAGCTGCAGGACCTGAGACGAAGACTATACATCAAGGCGAAGGCTGAACCACTTGGCGGTTCTGGGGTTTGTATGTGCCACGTTTGCAAACCGGAAACGCTCCACGAAGCCTACGGGTGGCGAAGACAGAACAATGGCGCCCCAGGAGTCGATGGGGTGACGTTCGCGGCCATCGAGGCCGGGGGGTGGACGCGTTTCTTGACCAGCTTCGCGAGGAGTTGGTGCGGCGGAGATATCAACCCCAGACGGCGCGGCGAGGTGGGATCCCGAAGGACGACGGGAAGGTCCGCCAACTTTCGATTCCGTCAATCCGCGATCGCGTGGTCCAGGGTGCATTCAAACTGATCCTGGAACCGATCTTCGAAGCTGATTTCCAACCGGGGTCGTATGGCTACCGGCCCAAGCAGTCCGCGCACGCGGCGGTCCAACGCGTCTCAGAGGCAATCCTCGAGGGCAAAACCTACGTCATCGACCTGGACCTGAAATGCTACTTCGATACAGTGCGCCATCACATCGTGCTGGCGAAAGTGGCACGTCGGGTTCGCGATGACGCGGTGTTGTGGCTCCTGCGAGTGATGCTGAAGGCGTCGGGTCGGCAAGGCGTTCCGCAAGGCGGTGTGATTTCGCCCCTGCTCAGTAACGTCTACCTCACGGAGGTCGACCGCATGCTGGAGCGAGCGAAGTCCACACCCGCTATCAGCAGTGGACGTACATCGAGTATGCCCGTTTCGCTGACGATCTGGTGGTGTTAGTGGACGCCCATCCGCGGCAGCGCTGGCTGCGCAGGGCGGTGGAACAGCGGCTCCGGGAAGAATTGGCGACACTGCAGGTCGAGGTCAACGAGGAAAAGAGTCGGCGAGGTGGACCTGACGCAAGGCGAGAGCTTCGGATTTCTAGGCTTTGAGTTCCGTCGAATTCGCAGTCGGCACGGCCGCTGGATGCCGCTGCGGACGCCGCGAGGGAAGAAGCGGACGGCGCTACTTCGGACAGCTCAGGCAGGTCTTTCGAAGACATCGGTCCCGACCGGTGGCAGAGGTGATTGCGCGGATCAATCCCATCTGCGCGGTTGGGTGCAGTACTTTGCGGTCGGCCACTCGAGTCGCTGCTTCTCGTACATCCGAGACTGGGTGGAGAAGAAGATTCGGCGCCACCTGGCGCGCGCGAGCCAGCGTCACGGCTTCGGGTGGAAGCGGTGGAGCAGGGCCTGGCTGTACGGGACTTCGGACTTTTCGGCGACTACCGGGTCTCGTATCTGGCCGCGCGATGCAGTCCCTCCACAACGAAGCGGCCCCATAACCCTTGGTGGAGACGCGGTGCAGGAGCGCGTAGTGCGGTAAATCCGCACGCTGCGTGCGACGTGGCGGGAACTGGAGACGAGATCACGGACACGCCTACACGGGCACGCAGGGGGAAACCCCGGAGACGGCCAAGGCGTTGCCTACGGATTATCGCGCCAGTTCCCGACCC
>CAVWRP010000010.1:0-172411 GCA_963757345.1 Terriglobia bacterium
GAGCACGACTAGCGTCAAACCGCTGAGCCGCGACCCGGGCACATGGTTGCTCCTGAGGATAACCGGAAGGAGGTTTGACCATCATGGACCGGTTAGAAGTTCGTGTTTCCATAACCAAGCTGCTGCTCGCTCTGCTCATCATCATTGTTCCGTTAAGCATTTTGGGTCTTGTTCTGACAGAGCATAGTGACAAGACTCTCGATAGTGCCGTGGGGGCAAACTTCAAAACCATGGCGCAGTTGTATGCCAATCAGGTGACGCAGTTCGTTCGTGAACGCACTACGGATGTGGCGCAACTGGCGAGCAATCCGACAGTGATTGCGGCAGCGTCTTCGCCCGCCGCGACCAAGAACGGGCTAGATACAAATGCCTCGGCTCTCTTGCGCCAGCACAAGACTCTCGATCCGCGTTTCCTGTCAATTGTTGTCACGAACGCGGAGGGCAACGTCATGGCTGCTGCTCAACGGCCGTCCCAACCATCGTACGAGCATAATGGCCACTGGCAGTCGGTTTATAACAACGGGCAAGGAACTACCAAGATTAGCGACATTGTCGATGACACCTTGACCAAGTCGTATTACGTGAATATCGGTGTACCGGTGACGGATCAGGCCGGTCAGACCGTGGGTGTGCTCAATGCCGCAGTCAATGTGTCGGATGTTCTATCGCCATTCCGCCAGGATAATATCGCGAGCGGCGCCCGCGTTGCTCTTGTAAGCGACAACGGAAACATAGTCAGTGGCCCCAACGCTGATGTGTTTGCTCGCATCAAGTCGCAGGGCTTCGACTATGTACACGATGCGCTCGGCGCGAATCAGGGCAGCCAAAGCGGCTGGGTCATGGCAAATCTGAATGGAGCTGATCACATTGTAGGTTATTCCAGTACCGGTCTCAAGCAGCACTTCCCCAATTTGGGATGGGTGGTTACGGTGACGCAGGAGGAGCACCAGGCAGCGGCTCCGATCCGCCAGCTGGAACGATTTGCCTTGGGGATGGTCGTTCTGGCGTTATTTATGCTGACGCTGCTGTGCGTGTATTATTACTTGCACAGGGCGCAGCGCTACTCGCATATTGAAGAAGACGCTCCTGCGGAGCAGGCTCGAGGAGCTGCCGCTTCAGCGCATCTCTAAAATTTCTCGTCGGCAGAAGGGCCATACATGCCTGGTACCGGAACGTTTCTAAGGCGCAGATACACGGAGAGCTGGCCGCGGTGATGGATCAAGTGGTTCATCACCAGGTCCCGCAGAATCGACTTGCGTGGCATTGACAGTATAGGTTTGCCGTCAAAGGAAAGGGTCCAGACCTTCTGCAAATGTTCATCTGTCGCGCCGGCGATGGCCGCACGCGCCGAAGCCGCTTTCTCGTCGAATCGCTCCAGCAGCTCTTTGCTCGAGCGCGGAAAAAATGGCTTATTGCCAGGCTCGACGTTAAAAGATTCGAGCGTGACGGTATCATTCGCCCAACTCGGCAGCTCCGCCACATGACCCGCAAGGCGGCCTATGCACATCGATTTCTCGTGCGGCTTCCAATCGGGGTCGTCAAACGGGACGACCTCCAGCAGCTTACGAGTTTTCTTTGTTTCGTTTTCAAATTCCGGAAGCAACAGTTCGCTAATCGTCATATTTTCTGTCCTTTAAATGCGAATTGAGGAGAAAAGGCCGGAAGCGGTCCCTTGCCGCAAGACCGGCAGAAGCATGATAAGCCGACGCTGCAGCATCATTAGTAGGCCTTAGCCACGACGACCCGCTGAGTGACCGATTCGCCAGTGATGACGCATTTACCCGCGCGACCCCACTGGTCCGTCAACGGTATGCAACGGATGGTGGCCTTGAACTCCTTGAGCCGGGCTTCGCATCGTGGGTCATCTTTGAGGTAAGCCAGCACGAACTTGCCTCCGCCCTTTTCGGCAGTGACATCGCGCAGGATCTCTTCGATTTGCTCAATGGAGTCCGCAAGAACGGTGTTTGCCTTCAGCTTTTCCTTTGCACGATCGAATAAACTCTGCTGAATATCTTTTAAGACCGATTCGAGCTTATGAGAGACGTCGGCCTGCGATACGGTCTCCTTCACTCCCGTATCACGGCGCTTTACGACGATGTTCCCCGAGGCAAGGTCACGAGGCCCAAGTTCCATGACGACCGGCACACCGCGACGTTCCCAATGGAAAAACTTCGCGCCAGGCGTTTGACCTTCACGATCGTCGAGCTTGATTTTCAGATCTTTCGCGATCTTGCGCGCCGCTTCGAGAACAGGTCCCCGTTCTTCATCCTTGCGGTAGATCGGAACTAAAACCGCTTTGAATGGAGCGACCAGCGGCGGCAGGACCAGTCCTTTGTCGTCTGAATGGGTCATGATTAACCCGCCGATCAGCCGCGTGCTCACGCCCCAGCTTGTTTGCCAGACGAAATCGAGCGTGCCTTCCTTGGTCTGAAACTTGACATCGAAGGCCCGGCCGAAATTCTGTCCGAGGTCGTGGCTCGTGCCGGCCTGCAAAGCGAGTCCGTTCTGCATCATTGCTTCGATTGAATAACTGCGTACCGCCCCCGCGAACTTCTCGCCGCTTGTCTTCAGGCCTTTGATCACTGGCATAGCCATGACGTTCTCGGCAACTTCGGCGTAGATGTCCAAAATGCGTAAGACTTCCTCGACAGCTTCTTCGTGTGAGCTGTGCGCGGTGTGCCCTTCCTGCCAGAGAAACTCGCTCGTCCGAAGAAACATGCGTGTCCGCAATTCCCAACGAACTACGTTCGCCCACTGGTTCATCAAGACTGGAAGGTCGCGCCAGCTCTGAATCCAACGCGCGAAAAAGTGTCCGATGATCGTTTCCGAGGTTGGCCGGATAACGTATGGTTCTTCGAGTTCCTTCCCGCCGGCGATCGTAACGACGGCGAGTTCAGGGGAAAAGCCCTCGACGTGCTCGGCTTCTTTGTGCAGAAAACTCTGCGGAATCAGTAAGGGAAAATAAACGTTCTGGTGCCCCGTTTCTTTGAAGCGATCATCGAACGCCCGCTGCAGAGCCTCCCATACCGCGTAGCCATTTGGCTTGATGACCATGCAGCCTTTAACAATCTCCGCCGGCTCCGCCATGTCGCCTTCGAGAACAACATCCTGATACCAGGCTGCGAAGTCTTGCGCCCTTGGTGTGATTCGAGATTCAGCCATTCGTTGATCGATTTTTTGCAGAGCGCTTTGCCGCGGCTCTCGCTTGGTGAAATGGTAGCTTACACCACCACTTAGAGAATGACATGCCGACTATAAAACTCGCCGTACTCGACGACTATCAGCATGTTGCGCGAGGCATGGCCGATTGGTCGGCCGTTGAGCGCTGCACGGAGATGACGTTCTTTCATGATCATGTCTCCGACCCGGAAGAGATCGTTCGAAGACTTGCTCCGTTCGACGTCTTGTGCGTCATGCGGGAGCGCACTCCCTTGCCGCGACCATTGCTTGAGCGGTTGCCGAATCTGAAGCTCGTCGTTTCAACCGGCGCGCGCAATGCTTCGATTGATCTTGCTGCCGCTACGGAACTTGGTGTGGCTGTCTGCCATACGCGATATATCGGACATGGCGCAGCAGAGTTGACCTGGGCCTTGATTCTAGCGGCGGTGAAGCATGTCTCGGCTGAATCTTCCTCGGTGCGCGGCGGGGGATGGCAGAAGCGAATCGGAGGAGAGCTAAAGGGCCGGACGCTTGGCATTGTCGGCTTGGGCAACCTTGGAGGAGCGGTCGCGCGGTTCGGCCGGGCGTTCGACATGAATATCGTTGCCTGGAGCACGAATCTTACAGACTCCAAAGCGGCTGAGCATGGGGCGCAACTGGTCAGCAAACAGCAGCTCTTTCAACAGTCGGATATCGTCACCGTGCACCTAGTTTTTGCCGAACGAACTCGGAGCATCATTGGCACCGGGGAACTTGGATTAATGAAACCAACAGCTTGGCTGGTTAACACGTCCCGCGGACCCCTGATCGACGAAACGGCGCTGATCGAAATTTTAAAGAACGAAGCCATTGCGGGAGCGGCGCTCGACGTTTTCGATGTCGAACCGCTTCCGGCAAATCATCCATTCCGATCGCTGCCGAATGTGATCGCCACGCCACATATCGGATATGTAACGCAGGACACGTACAGGCTGTTCTATCGTGACACGGTGGAATGTGTTCTGGCATGGCTCGATGGCAAACCCGTCAGGCGAATGAATTGAAAAAGGATTACCGCAGGGTCTCGAAAAGCAGTTTCTAATGGGTTGGCGCTGCGGAAGGTAACATATTGCGAATGGCTGAAATGCGCCACTCCTGCCCCATTTTGGCCACCAGCAATGTCGTCCACATTTTTCGCGTTGCGCCGGTAGCCGCAGATACGGTTTCGTAACGGCCATCCACTAGCGCGACAGTCCGAATAACGAAGCGAATCGACTCGATTGTAATGGTGCTTTTCGAAGCTTCTTTTTGCGAGCTGGCCATAGCCCCGCGAACGAGCGCATCGGCGCCTTTGCGCCATTCTCCCGTGGAGACTAGCTGGTCCGCGTCGGATGTAAAGAGCCGCCGCGTGGCAACAGCATCATGGGTGTTGCGGGCGGCGACATATTGTGAGACGAGCTCGCGGATTTCACGTTCGTCCGCAGCGTTGCTGGCAGTTTGCCCGGCGGCCGTAGCCATTAGCAAACAGGCAACAAGGGCGAGCGCGCGGAACAGGATCACGCGCCCTAGTTTATCGTGCCTAACCGCGAGCTGTCTTCCATACTGCTCAGAGTGATGGAATCGGTCCGGATCTTATCCCACTCCTGCAGAGTAAGACCGTGCGTCTCGAAGAAAGCTCGGATCTTTGTCGAGTTCCAGCCAAACAGATCTTCGAGCATGGGGATCAGAACGCTGCAGGCATCGTCGCTGAGGATCGTTCTTCGCGCAATCGGCGTAAGGTACTTGTTTTCGGAAACAGCTATGGTAAGGCCGTCGAGACGATTGACGTGCAACATTACATGGATATCGGAGCTTCCGTCGCCGACATAGACCAGGTTATTGTGACCGATGCGCATCTGCGCGCGCAGCTGATCGACCACCGCCACTTTGCCATAACCAGCCGGCAAGCGGACGATGGATTCGATTTCGCCGGTTTCTGAATGGTACCGGAAGCGCGTGCCATGGATGTGATCGGCAGGCACGATGCCTTCGAGAGCGGACTGAATCACTTCCTCAGGCGCCGCAGATACGACATGAAATGCAAATTCATGCTCATCTAACGTGCGCAGAATTTTCGAAAGTAACGAGATGTTCTCTTTCAGACGGATCTGCTTGCCAACCATAGCAAGATGCTCTTTTCGAACCCGCCGAAATTCAGGATCGTGCAGAAGCAAATAAGCCAGCTCGCCGCCTTGCTGCACCAGGTGGATGCGAGACAAGCCGGCAACGCGCTCCTCGAATCCTTCCAGATTGATGAGATTGCTGAGGACCAGACCTGAGTCGTTGAAACTGAGGGTCTGATCAAAGTCGCTTATAAAGAGGTATTGCTTACGAGATGTTGTCATGAAATTCTCCGGTTTCAAGATGAGATCAACGCTGTAAATCACTCATCAGAAACGCTGAATGGGCTTCTGACTCGCTTCCTTGCTACCGGGAGGAAGGTCCTTCCTTTACTACAACGTCTGCTCCCATGATAGCGAAATTACACAAATGCGAATGCCATTGCCGAAAGCTGTCATGTCGGTATGGTCTCCGCTATTGCTTCTTGAGCTTCTTCAGAATCTGCAACAGCTTGAGCAAGAACCGCAGCGAGAGCGCTCAACGCCACGATAAGGAAGAGCGCCGCACGCAGAGAGGTCCACTGCGCCAGAAAGCCGATTAGCGGCGGCCCAAAAAGAAAAGCGATATATCCGGCGCCGCTTACAAGAGCGATGCCTGCCCCGGCGGGCAGGGATTTCAACCTGCCGCCTGCGCTGAAGACCAGTGGGACGATAACGGAAAATCCCGCGCCTGTCAGCCCGAGTCCCGGCAAAGCCATCTCTGCGGAACGGGCAGTAAGGGCCCAGGTGAGACCTATCGCGGCCGTCAGGGCGGCAGCCCGCACTGTAAGCACCGGGCCGAATTTCTTAGTGATCCAGTCTCCGAGCAAACGGAAGACTGCCATACCAGTCGAGAAGACTGCGTATCCCGCAGCAGCCATTCCTGACCTGGCGGAAAGAACTTGCTTCAAATAGACAGCCGCCCAGTCCGCGATTGCGCCTTCTGAAAGAAACAGACAAAAGCCGATAATCGTCAGCGTCACCAACACCGCTGGAATGCGCCGGAACTGGAGTTTCGGAGTCTTCTGCCGTGAAGATTCTTTTGCGTCCAAAAGAAACGGCGCAGTGAGAGCGCTCAAGGCCAGGAACAGTGCTGCAGCCGCCGACAAGTGTACTTCGGGACTAAGCGCGTGTGCCGCCGCCAGGCTGCCTGCGCTGGCCCCGATCATCCCGCCTATGCTGAACATCGCGTGAAAGCGGGACATCGTTGGAGAACCAACCGCCGCCTCCACGGCTACGGCCTGGGAGTTGATCGATACATCATTCGAGCCAGCCATGGCTCCGTAGAGCAGCAGGCTGCAGAACAGCGATTCCGGACTACTTGCAAACACCGGTGCCCCCAAAGCTACGCTGAAACCGGCGGTGCTCCAAATTGTGACGCGCCTGCTTCCAAAGCGGCTGATCAGCCAGCCCGTAAAAGGAATGGCCAAAACCGATCCAACTGCGGTGCCTAAGAGGCAAAGCCCGAGAGCGGCGTTCGTCAGGTGCAGCCGCGCCTGAATGGAGGGAATTCGCGAGACCCAGCTCGAAACGATCAGGCCGTGCAGCAGGAACCGGGAAACAACCGCCCACCAGGCAGTGTTGACAGGCCGAGCGCTCTGAATTTCTGCGATTCGATCAATACGACGGATGCTGGCAAACATATCTGTTGAATTTGATGTCGTGCGGTAGATCAGATCTCCCGCTCTATGGAAAAGTTGTAATATCAGATCAGGCGGAACAGTATGGCGGTTCTGTCGCGTGCCCTACCCTGGGGGTGGGTCTGATTTAAGGGATTGTACGACGGGCTACCGAAATTAAGCGAAGAGCTAGTGAAAAGCCCTGGTTAAACCTTATCCAGAACCCGCCTTTCGCACGTACTTTGCGTATTTTCATGCACTTAGCTACGCAGGCTTCATGGGTATGCGAGTTGGTCCAAAAAATGCTCAAGGATCAGTCGATATGACATTGTCCGCTACCGCAGCTTCTCGTTGCCTGCCGGAGCCACAGCCGATTCCAGCCTCGGGGCCGGCAGTGATTGAGCCTGCTCACGCTGATGAGCTCTGCGACCAATTGATCGAGCACACCTTTGACTGCGATGCATGTATCAACGGGCAGGAAGAGACGTGCGAGATCTTTTGTGGTCTGCGGGAAGAGATAGCCAAGACGGGCGGTCCCACCAGAGGCGCTGTTCTGACAATGTAAGTCGGATCTCGCTCGTGGCAGAGTAGGAGTAAGCTTTGCCATTGAGGAGATCCAAAATGTCACTTTCGAGTCGAAGAGCTTTATTGCGCCGAGGCATGGCAGGCGCGGGCGCTGTTCTTTACGGAGACGCATTACGGCTCAATGCCGACCCTTTGGGTCTGCCGATTGGTTGTCAAACCTACCCTGTTCGCAAGATGATTGGTCACGATGTGACTGGCACGCTCAAGCAACTTTCGAGTGCCGGTTTTCAGGCGATTGAGCTTTGCTCGCCCGTGGGCTATGCCGACTCCGGTTTTGGCTCGCTCGCCAAGTACAAGCCAAGCGAGCTTCGCAAGATCCTGGAAGATGCGAACCTGAAATGTCAAAGCTCACATTTTTCCCTTGACGAACTTCGTAAGGACCAGCGGGGGCGTATCGCGTGGGCGAAGGAAATGGGCCTGACACAAATGATGGTGCCCAGCCTGGACGGACCCAAGCATCCCACTATGGACGATGTGAAGCGCGCGGCGGACGAGTATAACAAGATGGGCGAGGAGTCTGCCAAGGCGGGGCTGCACCAGGGGCTTCATAACGAAGGCTTCGAGTGCACGACAGTAGACGGCAAACGAACATACGATATCCTCTTTGAACTGCTAGACCCGAAACTGATTAAATTTCAGTTCCAGGTGTCAACAATCAGTCAGGGCTTTGACGCTGCCGAATACTTCAATAAGTATCCTGGCCGGTTTATATCCATGCATGCGCAAGGGTGGTCGGCCCAGACGAGGAAGATCGTGCCAATCGGGCAGGGAACGCTCGACTGGAAGAAGATCTTCACCGCTGCAAAGGTCGGTGGCATCGAGAACTATTTCGTGGAAATGGATTTGCCGCTGATGCGGGCGAGCGTCCCGTACTTGAAGGGCTTGGACGTGTAGCCCCAGTTCGCGGGTTCCTTTTCAACGGACGAACTGATCGATGTAACCCCCGCCGAGCCCAACCTCAACATAGTGTTTTCGGCACATATCTATTTTTGTGAAGACATCTTCAAATCCGGAGTTCCGACCCTGATCATCGACGTAGTACATGCAGCCCGAGATATTGAAGAACGTAATCATCTCTTCCACGTCGTCATCGACCATCAGCGTGTGAGTCTCGCCCGGAGGCTCAAAGACGTAATCGCCCGCGCGCGCCACCCAATTGTGCTCTAGATAGCGCCAGGAGCCCTTGAGCACGTAGCCATGAACGGGAGCGGGATGCCGGTGACGGCTGAGGATGCCCGCGCGGCGAACACGCAGCAAATTACACCATTGGCCGTTGAGAGTGTTCAGCATGAGAGGGCGGAACCACACGTTCGGGGCTTGGAGCACCCAAACTCGTTCGTCGTCCGGAATACCCTGCGTTACGATCTGCTCAGGCGATAAGGGATGTGTGGTCTGCATGGCATCTTCATATCAAATTTCAAAAGGCGGAGTATCCGCCGTCCACAGAAATAACCGCTCCCGTCATGAAGGAAGCGAGATCCGAAGCTAGAAACATCACCGGTCCGGCGATTTCCTCCGGACGCCCCCACCGGCCCAACGGAGTTCGAGATACCAGCTCGGCCGAGCGTGCGGCATCTGCCTGGAGCGCTCGCGTGAGGGAAGTAGAAATCCAGCCTGGCGCGACCGCGTTCACACGAATACGATCCGTTGCCCAGGCAATCGCCAGTGAGCGAGTGAGCTGAACGACCCCGCCTTTACTCGCGCTATATGCCGGCACCCGGCGCCCTCCAAAAAAGCTGAGCATGGACGCGATATTGATGATGGAGCCGCCCGATGCTCTGAGCTTCGAATGCGAGGCCATGCAAACGCGCATGGCGCCAACCAGATTCACGTCGACAACTTGAGTAAAGACGTCTATGCTGAATTCCTCGTCGCGGCGGATGATGCCCGCGGCGTTCACAACGACGTGCAATTGCGAGAGGCTGCCAATCATCCTGTCGACGGCCTTCGTATCGGTAATGTCAAGAACCTCGGTTCGGATCGGAGCGGGCAATATCTCCTCTGATGCCAGTCCCACGCAGACCACATTTGCCCCGGAATGCGAAAACGCCTGAGCGATCGCACGACCGATGCCGCTGGTGCCTCCCGTGACAAGCACGTATTTCCCTTGGAAATCGAACATGAGCTACATTATGCGAGAAGCAATGTTCGAAAAGCGAAAAAGCCCCCGCTCGTTCTGCGGATCTACCTGCCGCTGCGGAGCTCCACGAACTATTCGTAGCGCAAGGCCGTCATGGGCTCAATCCTGACGGCGCGCAAAGCCGGCATTGCGGATGCGGCCACGCTCACCAGCGTAAGCAACACCCCGGTTACTATAAACGCCTGCGCGTCAAACCCGGAAACGCCAAAAGTCAGGCCGCGAAGGGAGCTGGTGAGCAGAAAGCTGAAAACCAGCCCAACGCAGACACCGATGACACCGAGCAGGAGCCCTTGACCGACCACTCCAAGCAGCAATTGTCGAGGCTCCGCACCGAGGGCCATCCGAATTCCGAACTCGGATGTCCGCTGCTCGACGGAGTATGCGATGACCCCATATGTTCCCACTGCCGCCAGAGCGAGTGCAAGTATCGAAAAGACTGTCAGCACTGTCGTGAGAAAGCGTGGGCGAGAGCGCGAACCCGCCACCACATCCTCCATCGTTTTGACCTTGGAGAGTGGCAGACTCGGATCGAGAGCGGATACTACCCGGCGGATTTCGCTCGTGGCCGACGCTGTGTTCGAACCTGTCTTGAGAGCGACGTAATAGTCATAGCGCATGGCTTCCGGGGCGCGGTAGGACATAAAAAGCTCAGTACCCGCCGGCTTCTCCAAACCGCCGTTCTTGACGTCGCTGATCACGCCGACGACCCGATACCACGGATCTTTCGAGTCACCCAGCCGCACTCTTCGCCCGATCGCCGATTGATGGGGCCAGAATGTGTTTGCCATCGCCGCGTTGACTACGACGCCAAGGGTCTCTTTCGCGCCGTCCTGAGGCGTAAGAAAGCGCCCGTCGATCAATCGGGCGCCTACAGTCTCGAAAAACCTGTCACCGACCGATTGCCAGTAGGCGACATTCTCGATTGGTCCGTTCGGAACACGAACAAAACCCTCAATCTCGGTATCGTTGTCATTTTCGGACCGCAGGGGAGGCAAACCCGACAGTATCGTTGCCGAAGTCACTCCCGGCAGTTGATTCAAGTGCTCCTGCAGTCGCCGCCAGAAACTTGTTCTCGCACCTGGGTCTTTATAGGTTGCACTGGGCAAGCTCACTTGTGCGGTCACAATGCCATCTGGTCGGAAGCCTGGATTAATCTGCTGCAGCTTCCAGAAACTTCGCACCATCAACCCGGCTCCGGCCACCAGCAGGAACGCCATTGCCATCTGAAAAATCACAAGTCCATGCCGGAAGCGATTTGCCGTCAAACTTCCTGAAGTCCTGCTGCTCGCATTCTTTAGAACATCAAAGACTCGCATGTTCGAGACCTGCACAAATGGTGCCAGGCCAAACATGACACCAGTAAGTATCGAAACGATCAAAGCGAAACAAAGCACACGCCAATCCATGGCGATCTCTCCGACGCGCGGAATACTGTCCGTGCCGAGAATCCGCACGACCTTGAGACTCTGCGCCGCGAGCAGACAGCCCAGCACGGCGCCGATCAGTGACAAGACGATACCTTCGATGATGAACTGTTGCAATAGCTGCGCGCTCGACGCGCCCACCGCGCGCCGCATCGCGACTTCCCGTTGCCGCGCCTCACTGCGTGCCAGCAACAGATTGGCTACGTTCACGCACGCGATCAGCAGCACAAAAACAACGGCGCCGAGTAGCATTAGCATCGCTTTCCGGACGCTTCCCACTACTTCTTCGTAAAACGGGTACATCGACACCGGGTGATTCTTCGGGCTGAATTCATGGCGGTTCGGCGATGCCGCTTCACCCCAGCGCGCCACGAGAGCGGTCATTTCCTGGCGAGCCTGCCTGAGTGAGACGCCCTCTTTCAAACGCCCAAGCACGTTGTAGTTGTGACCACCCCGGCTCTGGCTCTTCGAGTCGAGCTGTAGCGCCGCCCAGGCTTCAGAGGCGTCCGCCTCACCAGGCGGAAACACGAATCCCTTAGGCATCACGGCAATAACGGTGACCTTCTCGTTATTCAAATAGGTTTGTTTGCCGACTACATTCGGATCTCCTCCAAAAGCGCGCTGCCAGAGGCCGAATGAAAGGACTAGGACCTGCGGCGCTCCAGGTTTATCATCGGAGCGCGTGATTAAGTGCCCGCGCGAGGGTGTTACACCGAGCAGTTCGAAGATTTCCGCGCTCGAATACGTGGTAGTTGCCCGCAGCGGCTTGTCAAGCCCCGCAATGTTTACGCCCGTCGTCACCCAGGCGCCGATCTTGTCGAACGACTTTGCCTTTCGCAGATCGAAGACTTCGGGCTCCGAAACCCAGAAACGAGACAAACCGCCATTTGGAAACGTCGGAAATTCGGTATAGAGACGGACCAATCCATTCGGAGCCGGATACGGCAAGGGACGCAGTAACACTCCGTTCACGATGCTGAAAATTGCGGTCGTCGCCCCAATCCCGAGCGCCAGACAGAGCAGCGCGGCCAATGTGAAGCTGGGTGTCCTCAGCAATCCCCGAAAGGAATAACGTAGACTAGGCATCTTTCTCTCCTTGAGCGCTCTCCGAGCTGTTTGGAAGGCTATCCGCATTCTCCTAAAAGCAGAACTGTCCGTCCCGTTCTGGGTTTGCTCGCTTTAAGAGCGCACGCGTAAATGGAAAGATGGCCCCCGGCGGAACTCCAGGCCGGCCCTGCGCGGTTAACCGAAGATCTTGCCGGCAGCTGTCTTTAGCGAGCTGAGGAACCCTGCGTGTTCGCCCGATATCGCATCCAGCGTATGTGTCAGCTTACTCGGATCGCCGGCGGTCTGCTTCGATAGAAAGCTCATTACTAACGTCGCCAGTACCGGTAGCATGGTCTGGATCACTCCCGAGCCCACACCGCTTTTTCCGGCAACGGCCGAAACGATATTGCCGATCGTCCCGCTGCCGCCGCCGAACAGACTTCCCAAGATACTCTGTCCTTGCTGTGCCGCCTCCGGAGTGGACAACGACGCCGGATTGTCCGCGTATTGATTCAGCGTGCCGCCTTTTAGCACGTCGAGCAAGCCGCCGCCGGTTGGATCGCTCGATAACTTTTCTTTCAAACCGTGTGCCAGCAACGGACCCGCAGCGCCCACAACGGAGCCCAACTTACTCGCATCCAGCCCGAACTGCGAACCTAGTTGCTGGATAATACCGCTGTTTCCAGCCGATAACATTGTTTCGATGAGGTTCATGTCCTATTCCAATCCACCAATTAGTCTACGCGTGCTCGCTCGCTTTAGCAACGGAGGTATGGTCCAGGGCCTCTTCGCCAAGGGGCGAAAACGACTCTACGCGACCACAGGGATTCTCGCGGGCTCGCTATGCCTCGCCGCGCAGACATCTTCAGACACGGAGGATAAATACCGATGGCTTGAAGATGTCTGGGGCCAACGTTCCCTGGCTTGGGTGAAAGCGGAGAACGAACGTTCCGCCAAAGTGATTGAGCAAGATCCGCACTACGCTGGTCTTGAAGCAAGCGCCTTGGAGGTACTCGAGTCCAAAGACCGCTTGCCCACTCCCGATTTCCACGCGGGCGAGATTTATAACGCCTGGCAGGACGCCGACCACGTCAGAGGCATCCTCCGTCGTACGTCGTTGACCGACTATCTTTTTGCTCAACCGCATTGGCAAACCGTGCTCGACTATGACGCCTTGGGAAAACAGGACAAGCAGAGCTGGGTGGGACGAGGACTCGACTGCCTCTATCCGGGAAATGAAGTGTGTCTCGTTGGGCTCTCCGCCGGGGGCGAGGATGCTGTTACCTTGCGTGAGTTCGATCTCCGGACTTCCAAATTTGTCACCGGCGGTTTTGTCTTATCCCACTCCAAACAGACCACAGCTTGGATAGACAACGATACTCTGCTAGTCGCCCGCGACTGGGGTCACGGGACCTTGACCAAATCCGGCTATCCGTATGTCCTCAAGCTCTGGAAACGAGGCGAGCCGCTCGAGAAAGGCCGAGAGATATTTCGTGGTCATGAGACGGACATGTCAGTCGACCCCGCTGTTCTTGACGATGGAAATGGAAATCACGTGGCGATCCTGATCCGCACGGTCACCTTCTTCGAAAAGGAGATGTCAATTCTGACCCCATCAGGATCAAAGCACATTCAGCTCCCCTTGAAGGCCGACATCAATGGCCTGGTGAATGGCCAGATTATCGTCACCCTGAATCAGGACTGGAAACCGGAGGGTCAGAGTCTGGCCTTCCAACAAGGTTCGATCGTTGCGCTCGATCTGGCTGAAGTGAAGGCGGATCCCGGGCATTTGAAGCCGGCGCTCATCTTCGCTCCAACCGCTCGTGAATTTGCGCAAAGCGTCAGCATTACGAAAAACCGGCTTCTTCTCACGACGCTCGAGAATGTTCAAGCGCGAGCGTATGTCTACGTGCGCACTGACGGAGGCGCCTGGACTCACTCTAAGCTTCCAGTGGCGGATGCCCGAACCGTTTTCATCGAGACCACAAATCAAACTGATAATCAATTCTTTCTTTCGCTCACCGGTTTCCTCACGCCTTCCTCTCTCTGGCGGGGCGATGCCGAAACGAAAAGCCTTGAGCAGGCCAAGACATTGCCCGCGCAATTCGACTCAGCCGGCGACATCGTCGAACAACTGGAAGCCATTTCAAAAGATGGCACCAGAGTCCCTTACTTCGTCGTACGGCCGAAGAACATGCGATATGACGGGTCGAATCCCGCCCTTCTGACTGCATACGGCGGGTTCCAATATCCGATCACTCCCACGTATTCGGCGATGCTTGGAAAGCTCTGGCTGGAGCGCGGTGGAGTCTACGTTCTGGCGAACATCCGCGGAGGCGGCGAATTCGGGCCCGCGTGGCACGAAGCGGGCCTGAAGACACACAGACAACGCATCTATGATGACTTTGCGGCCGTCGGCCAGGATCTGGTAACGCGCCACATCACTTCGCCCCGGCGTTTAGGCATCGAAGGCGGCTCGAATGGCGGGCTGCTGATGGGCGTCGAGATGACGCAGCATCCCGAAATGTGGAATGCCGTTGTGATCCAGGTTCCGCTCTTAGATATGCTGCGCTACGAACAAATCGCCGCAGGTTCGTCCTGGGTAGGAGAATACGGTTCTGTCTCCGTTCCGGAGGAGCGCGCATTTTTGGCGTCGATCTCCCCATATAACGAACTCAAACGCAACGTGAACTATCCGGAACCGTTCATTTTCACGACAACGAAAGATGATCGTGTCGGTCCCGTGCATGCGCGAAAATTTGCCGCAAAGATGAACGAGTACGGCAAACCTTTCCTGTATGAAGAAATCACCGAAGGGGGACATGGAACCGGAGCAGATCTTAAGCAGGAAGCAAAGAGCGTTGCTTTCGAATTCACCTACTTGACCCGCAAGCTGATGGACTAGGCAAGGACCGGAAGCGATCTGGTCCACCACTGGGACGTCTATATTCGCGCTGAACGCAATCAGGGACGTATGCTATGTTGCGAGCTTGTCAATGCTCCCGAGTCAACTACTCCTGCTGCAAGCACAGCGATTGCAGGCGATCGCCCAGGCAGGAATTACATACGCCACGACGTCATACGATCTGGAGCGTTACCAGGAGATTCGAGACATTAGTGTCAGACTACTGCAGGAACTGACGGATGAGCCGTATGAAAAAGTTGTGCGCGTGTTTGCCTCCGACACTGGATATCAAACGCCGAAGGTCGACATCAGGGGCGTGCTTTTCCGAGACGACGAAATCCTGCTGGTCAGGGAAAAAATAGACCAGGAGAAATGGACTTTGCCGGGCGGATGGGCGGACGTTGGTTACGCGCCTTCCGAAGTTATTGTGAAGGAAGTGCAGGAAGAGACGGGATTACTGGTAAAGCCTGTTCGCCTTCTTGCACTCTTCGACAAGCGAAAACATTCGCACCCGCCACAGCCGTGGTATGTGTACAAAGCTTTCATCCAGTGCGAAATTCAGGGCGGCAGCCTGCTGGAAGAGACATCGGAAACTGCAGGAGCCCATTGGTTTAAACGCAATGAGTTGTCCGCACTGGAGCTGTCGACGGATCGAGTGACAGGATCGCAGTTGGACACAGTATTCGAATTGGCGAAAGATCCTAACTCGCCGGCGCTCTTCGATTGAGCTCTGATACACTCCTGCCCATGCACAGCGCCGGATCTCATGTTTTGATCTTTTTTGAGGCAAAACCCGACAAGGCGGAGAAGCCGGAGCAGCTTTTAAAAAGATTTAGTCGAGCCCTCGAAAGCTGAAGCCGGCTGCCATTACTAGAAAGCTTTCGGCGATCTTGACAAGAAGAACAAGTTCACCGTTATTGAGGCATGGGACCTACAAGAGCAGTGGCAGGCACATCTGCGCAGCCCTCACGTGGTTGCAGCGCTAGCCCGAATTGAGGCCGAGAAGATGCTCACTGAGCCTTTCACCGCACAGCAACTTCGGCTCCTGAGCTAGCGCTCCTGCAGTATCTTCTATGGCGCCAGAGCGTTGATCAATCCGGCGCCCTTCGGGCTGCCCCAGCCAGTCACCAGATCGTAACCCTTCCCTGTCGAGTAAGTGCCATTGCTGCCGCTGGTAATGTCGTGAAAGTCGGTCGCATAGCCAGATCCGAGTCCGATCGAGTACAGTGTGGGATCGATGAACCCGACCGTTTTCTTGCCGCGCGCTACGGCCTGCTGGTTCACGAGTGCGAGATAACCGGCCCAGCGAGGCGCCGCAAAGCTCGTACCGCCCCAGCCTCCGGCGCACGTACCGTCATAGCAGATGAAATTGTCGGTGTTTGCTTCCGCGGCCACATCCGGCGAATTTCTATATGTAGTCGAGCCCTTGTTCGCCTTTGTGATCACTCCCGCGGTCTTCTGAAAAGTCGGAATCGCAATCAGGTTTGGTGAAATGCCGCCTCCGCTATCCACCCAGGCCGTCTCCGCCTTCCATGCCCCGCCTGCGCCATTTGTGGTGAGATCGGTACCGCCGACAGAAATGACGTAAGCATCATCCGCCGGATACACAAACCGTGACCTGCTTTTGTATGCGCCGCTGTCTCCCGAGGCCACGAATAACGTCTGACCCTGCGCCGCAAATTCCTTGAAGATGGGGTCGTCGCTAGCCGGATCCGCAGGACTCCAACCCCACGAGCAACTGAGCGACTTGGCATTATTGTCTGTCGCCATCCTGTTGAAGATGCTTACGTCGCTGGTATCCGAAACATATACCCGCACCTGACTCATCCCGGGCGCCATTGAGATAGCCGCCTCGATATCGAGGACTTGCTCGGTATCATCACAGCTGCCCGTGCAACTCAGGCTCGATCCATCCGTGCTTACGCCCACTACCGATGTTGCGAGCTTCTGCCCAACGGTAGAAAAATACCTCGTCACGTCTGCCTGGTTGTATCCTGCAAACTCCAACAGCCCGACGGACTGCCCCTTGCCAGTGAGCGCTGTTCCGCCATAGTAAGCTGTCCGAAAATCGCTGCCGATAAAGTAACCATTCGGTCCGGACCCGGTCGTATTCGCTTTTAATTCCGCATTCCTCCGCAGGCTCACCGGGTGCGGGATCGAGAAATTGTCCAGTCCCGAGATGTGCCAGATCGGCACCGCCAGATCCGGTGATGGCTCCCGATCCGCCGAATAGAACGCCCGCTGCTCAGTTGGATGCCGATAGGAAGCGATATTTACATGGAAGGCTTTCTCAATGTTTGCTACCGGCCCGGATACGTTCACCACCATTCGATTGGCGAAGGTGCCGCTCACCTTCAAACCATTCCGGTTTGCAAAGCGGATTACTTCCGCGTAGTCTTCCTGGCTCGGGCCAAACCGTTCCGTAAATTCTTGAACGCTTAAGAACTGCCGGAACCTCGGGCTACGCTCGTCGTAAAGATCATTCAGCAGATCGTCTAGATCTTCCTCATTGCGCAGCGGCAGCATGATACTCAGTTGCAACGACTGATTTCCTGCCAGCCGGTGTAGATACGGCGCATCGCCGCTCGTTACATCTTGACGTACGTGCCGAGTCGATAACGACTGCGCGCGTGCGCCATTTTCGGTGAGAAAGAGGAGTGATGCCGAACACAGCACACCACATGCCGCTCGTCGCATCCCCACTCCTCGCCTATCTTTCGATTGATTCATCCCCACATCCTTGCTTACATGTTGTAAAAGAATTCTTCGTACACCACTTTGCCGTCAGCAACTTTATAGACGGCAACTTCCTCCATCGTGAATCGCCGGGATTCTGGCTTGAAGGTTACATCCAGCTTAAAAACGACCGCGAAGTGCGAGGCCGCGATGATCGGCCCTTCGACAATTATCCCGTGAACATCGTGATTCGCCGTCCACCATTCGCCCTTTGCCTTTATGGCTGCGATACCTTTAGATTCCCGCGATTGTCCCGGAGGCGCGCCGGCTTCCACGCTGACGATATCGTCCGAATAAAGTGTCTTAATGGCTTCTTCGAACTTCCCTCCAGAACATAATTTGACGAGCTTGTCCGCCACTTCTTTAGTAGTCATATTTTGGCTCTCCTGCACGTGATTTGTAGCTGCTTCCCCAACGCTAGCACAGCCTTTTCCCTCGGGTTCAGCCTGCTGCCGGGGTTTAAAGATCCAGGATCCGCGCATTGGCCAGCGCATTGGCAGTACGAGACGCACTGGACGCCGCCGCTCTCGTCAATTACGATAATTGTGCGGCTGACCTCGTCGATTGCGCTGCGATCTGCATTGGTCATTGCCTCGCGTACAGAAGTAACGGGAGCGGATGCGTCATAACTCTCCCGGTCAGTTTTCTCACGCGGTTCGATTTTTCGAAACGAGGTTATATTTGTGACACCCAACGTCGCGCCAGAAATTTTCTATTTCAACCAGCTCTGCAGCTATTTTCAAACGTGGTCCATTAAGGCCGCCTGCGAGCTTAGTCTCGCGGACCACTTCAACGACGGTCCCAAGTCTGCAGCCGAGATCGCAGCTGCCACGGGCCTGAATCCGGAAGCCCTTTTTCGCCTCCTTCGAGCATTGACGGATTGCGGCATCTTCGAGCAGACCGCCCCGGGAGTCTTCACGCACACCGAACGGAGCCAGCTGCTGCGCTCCGATCTCCCACAGTCGTTCAAATGGATGGTTCTCAGTGAATTCGGGGCAGAGCGAGTACCGGCGTGGATGAGTCTGCCTGCCTCCATTCAGACCGGCAAGATCGCCTTTGATGAGATCCATGGAGGCAAAGATATCTGGTCCTATTATCGGGAACACCCGCAGCAAGGAGAGTATTTCGCCCGCTGGATGACCGGCAGCTCGCACGCAGTTGCTCAGGCTATCCACGAGGTGTTCGATTTTTCTCCCTACAAGACCGTAGTCGATGTCGCGGGCGGCCAGGGAGCATTCCTCACTTCAATTCTCGAGCGCAATTCTCAATCGCGCGGCATTCTGGTCGACCTGCCTCCCGTGGTCGCCCAAGCGCCTGCGCATCACCGTATAGACCGTGTAGCAGGCGACATCTTTGCCGCCGTCCCGGAAGGTGGGGACCTCTACATCCTCAAATGGATCATCCACGACTGGGAGGAAGTGAAGGCGATACGGATTCTTGAAAATGTTCATCGCGCTATGCACCCCAAAGCCGCGCTGATGCTTGTCGAGGGCCTTGTGTCGGAGAAGAAGGATGAGGCTGCCACGGACATGGTCAAGTGGATGGACATGAACATGATGGTAATGACCGGCGGCCGTGAACGAACGGAAGTGGAATACCGCAACCTTCTCGCAGCCGCAGGCTTCAACCTTGATCGTGTGATCCCGACCGCCTCCCCCGCCACGCTCCTTGTATCGAGCGCCATCTAACGAGGCTCGCTAGGCTCCTGAGATCGTCGTGCTCCCTGTAAGCCTTGCCGCTTGCGTAATGAGGTAATTCCGTTCCGCAATGCTCGTTGTCCGGGCGGCCGCCGCGCGATAGTTTGTTATCGCCGCCGGACGGTCGCTTGCCATCTCGAGCAAATGCGCGCGAACGGCGTCAAGCCGGTGATTCCCTGCCAGTCGCCCGCCGGCATCGAGCGCATCCAGCAGTTCGAGTCCTTTCGAAGGCCCACTCACCATGGCTGCCGCGATCGCGTGATTGAGCATAACCATGGGATTGTCGGACATTTGCTTCAGCAATTCGTACAGCGCCAGGATTTGCGGCCAGTCGGTATTCGACGCCTGCGCCGCCTCATCATGAAGCGCGGCGATCGCGGCTTGTAACTGATAGGCGCCCACCGACCCTTTCGGTAGCGTTGCCGTCAGAAGCGCGATCCCTTCAGAGATCTGGTTCTGATCCCACAAACTCCGATCCTGTTGCATGAGCGGAATCAATTCGCCCTCAGGGCCGCTTCGTGCCGGGCGCCGCGCATCGGTCAACAGCATGAGCGCCAGCAATCCGCTTACTTCGGCATCCTCCGGCAGCAAATGATGAATTGCCCGGGTCAGCCGGATGGCCTCTCCCGATAGCTCGGGCCGCTGCAACTCGGGACCGGAACTGCTCGTATAGCCTTCATTAAAGATCAGATAGAGCACATGCAGCACCGCGCGGAGTCTCTCTTGCCGTTCTTCGCCTGTCGGCAGGTGGAAGGGAACGCCCGAACTCTTGATGCTCTGCTTGGCTCGGCTGATCCTTTGCGCCATGGTCGCTTCCGGGACCAGAAACGCGTGGGCGATTTCCGCGGTGGTCAAGCCGCCAACGGCTCGCAGTGTCAGCGCGATTGCCGATGACGGAGTAAGCGAGGGATGGCAGCACATGAAAAACAGAATGAGGGTGTCGTCCTGCTCGGCCTCGGCTGAAAAGGAGGAGGCGATCGACGCATGACCCGATTCGTCTGCCAAAACGGCTTCCCGCCGTCGTTGAGCCGCCTCGCGCCGCACGTTGTCGGTCATACGCCGTGAAGCGACCTGAATCAGCCAGCCCCGCGGATTTTCGGGAACGCCATCACGCGGCCACTGAACCACGGCCGCCAGCAACGCCTCCTGCACTGCGTCCTCGCCAGCGGCAAAATCGCGGAAGCGGCGGACGATCGCCCCAAGCACCTGAGGCGCAAGCTCGCGTAACAAATCCTGGTTACACCCGTGCGACATGTCGTCTGCTCCTCTTCGATTCTCGCGCCGGTTGCGATGCGTTCCCCGAGCAGAAGGCGCAAAACGGAATAATGGATGGTAAAGAGACGAGGAAACGCAACCCGAAGGGACAGCAGCGAGAGGAACGATAACGTGAACTCATCGATTCGCAATGAGTTCAACTGCGGGCCTAAGCCGGCAGGTGTACATTGTAGGGCGTAGGGTTATGAACAAGAGATTAGAGAAGCGACATAAGCGTCAGGTTGCCCGTGCCAAGAAGAAAGTAAAGTTATCGGAGCCTGACGTAAGGACTCATGAACAGATTGAGGCTGCCAGGGAAGCGAGTCGCGCGAATACCGGCCACCGCGATACCGCCGGGGTTACCGCCACCAGCAGGTCTGTTCGAAACAATTTCGCCGGCACCACGGGCAGCGCGGCAAAGACAGATAGCTAGATCTGCGGCGCGCGGCTGTTTCCTCGAGAACGTTACCGCGGACTGTGAGCCTGTCACCGTTGCGAAGCCGACTCGCGGGCGCATCCAAAACAGAACGAGGTTCCGCGATACCATTCAGCAAATTTCAGTAAGCAGATCACCACTCTCCAGCCGTTCCACGATCCGAGGCCACATCCTTTCAAAGACTTCGAGCAGATAGGCTCGACGACAATTGCCGACTCGTACCCAAATCAGCGTCGCTGTTGGTCTGTGCAAGAGCATGTCAGCGAAATCCTCATCCTTTGAAATGATAATCAGATCATTCACGGATGCGTATCTGCATACTTCGGCGTCGGAGGAGTCGCGAAGCTCCACATCGGACACACGCATCGCCTTCGCCTTGAGTTCAGCCTCAATGAAACGAGCTAGCGCTGGCGGAAGCTGATTGTCGATTAGAAAATTCACGCCGAGCGGAGGACCGGGTGATCGGCCTGACGAGCGGCATACTGGATCGCCGCGAGAATGTCCTCTCGTTCAAGATAGGGATAATCTTCAAGAACTTCCTCGAAGCTTGCGCCGACACCCAGGAGTTCCAGAATATCGGTCACTCTAATGCGCATCCCACGGATGCAGGGACGACCACCGCACTGACCATCGTTGATTGTGATCCGACTTAGACGCTCCGATTGCATGCCCGTCCTCTGTATAAGTCTACAATCCGGGCTAAAGCGCGCACGCGCTTCAGAAATCCGCAAACCACTCCGAGGTCTCGTTCCAATTCCAGCGTGCGGGCCACGAGCAAGATAGACTGACGATACGGAGGTCATCTTGTCGATTCGACCTGTGAAGCGGCTTATCAAGTCAAAGCCGACCCTCGAAGGCGCCGGCGTTCACCTGCGGCGTGCGTTCGGGTTTGGCAACACCTCGGACTTCGATCCGTTTCTTCTCCTCGACGACTTTCGAAACGATATTCCCGAGGATTACCTGGCTGGCTTTCCGTGGCACCCGCACCGCGGTATCGAAACGATCACGTATGTCCTCGCCGGAACTGTTGAACACGGCGACAGCCTCGGCAACCGCGGCGCCATCACCCCCGGCGATGTGCAGTGGATGACGGCGGGAAGCGGCATCATTCACCAGGAGATGCCGAAGGGCGATTCAGAGGGCCGGATGCACGGGTTTCAGCTATGGGGCAACCTGCCGTCCTCGCTCAAGATGACGCCTCCCCGCTATCAGGAAGTGAAGGCCGCGGAAATTCCGCAGATCACCGATGACGATGGGACTCACGTCCGCGTTGTTTGCGGAAACTTCTGGGGCAAAACCGGCCCGGTGGATGGAGTCGCGGCGGATCCAATCTACCTCGACGTGTCCGTAGCTCCAGGCCGGCGCAAGAGCCTGCCGGTGGAGACAACTCGCCACGCCTTCGCGTACGTCTTTGCCGGCGAAGGGAAGTTCTGCAATGCGTCTGGCCCCCTGGCAGTTCCCACTGAGGGCGTCGGGTGGGCGGACACGCATCCTCCATCCGAGGCTGATAACCGCTCGCTTGTATTATTCGATTCAGGTGACGAAGTCACCGTGCAGGCCGGCGAAAACGGTATCCGATTCCTGCTGGTCTCCGGAAAACCTCTGGGGGAACCGGTGGCGTGGTACGGGCCGATTGTGATGAACACACAGGACCAGCTCCGCAAGGCCTTTGAAGACCTCGATCGGGGGACATTCCTGAATCCAAAGACTGCGGGATAGCAGCCGAATCGGTTGGCGCATCCGCAGGAATTCGCCGCGGTCGGTGCGTCGCAGGAGTCTCGAGGATTGGTGATCGACATGAGCACACTAAGCCCGGATCAGTTTCGGGCCACAGAAGAGCTGAAACGCGCTGCGGCAATTTGCTCCGCCACACAGCTCGAGGATGGAATGGTCGTTGGCCTGGGTTCCGGGAGTACGGCAAAGTTGGCGGTCGACGCGATCGGCCGGCGGGTTCGGGAGGGGCTTCGTATTGTTGCCATCCCGACTTCGGAACGGACGGCCGACCAGGCACGCGGCCTGGGCATTCCGCTAACCACGCTGGGCGAGAATCCACAGATCGATGTGACCATAGACGGAGCAGACGAAGTCGAAATCGGCACACTGAATCTCGTCAAAGGCGGGGGTGGAAATCAGTTGCGCGAGAAGATCGTGGCAACTGCCAGCTCGAAGCTCATCATCGTAGTTGACGAAAGTAAAGTGGTTCGTCAACTAGGCACTCACGCGCACGTGCCCGTTGAGGTCGCTCAGTTCGGCTGGCAGGCAACCTCGAGGATGCTGGCGAAGCTCAAGGCCGTCCCAACTCTGCGTTCAGATTCAGAGAGGCGCACATTCGTTACGGATGGAGGAAATTATATCCTTGACTGTGCCTTCGGACCAATCGCATCCGCCGCCGAGCTGCAAAGGGAGTTAGACAGCGTTGTGGGAGTGGTCGAGCACGGCTTATTCGTGGGGCTCGCATCTCAAGTCCTGGTCGGGAGGCCGGGCGGCGTCGAGCGGTTGAGTAAGGAATCCTCGGCAGGAGCCCGCCGCTAAGCTCGCTCTTCTCTACGCCCATCAGAACGGGCCTGAAGAGCCACGCCGGTCGCGTTCTGGGTTCGGATCTTATATACTTGGCCCTCGGGATCGTCGGATTGGCATAGATCCCAGATGGGGAGTTATGAAAATTCAAAAAAACGGAATGCTACAGACTGTTCTATTTCTAGCCCTGGTCACCTCCAGCGCTAACGCAACCATCCTTACGTACAATGTGTCCCTCACCGGATCGCAATCAGTTCCAATGAATGTTACTTCCGCGACGGGTAGTGCAACGGTGATTGTAGATGATGTTCTCGACACCGTGAGTGTGGACATGTCCTTTACCGGTCTGATCGGTGGGGACGCCTCGGCTGCCCATATTCACTGTTGCGTCGCGACAGACGCAAATGCGCCGGTAGTCATACCCTTTACCGGGTTTCCTAATACAACCTCCGGCACGTATTCGAACACGTTTACCGGGGTCTCAGTAGACAACATTACGGGAATCGAGGCGGGCACGGCTTACATCAACATTCACAATGCAACCTTCCCTGGCGGCGAAATCCGTGGCGACATCCTGGCTGCGGCCCCGGAGCCGGGATCGATCAGTCTGCTAGCACTCGCCATCGGCGCATTGGGTACGCTTCGGCTCCGCTCGCGGAAACAAGCATAATCTCCCATTAACACCAAAACTTTATTTACCAAGGTTCGCAAGGACGTACCGCATCGGGTCACTTGATACCTTGATCATGCCTTCGAACGGACCATCCAGCTCCAGGATCAGGAACACTGCTGCCGAGACCGAGACAGCCGCGAGGAAGAGCACGGCGATGACCGTGGAGTTCGGCGGCGCATAAAGGCCAAAGCTGCCGAAGATAACCGTCAGCCAGAATATCACCACAACCAGAAACGGAAGCGGAACCGAGCCCCCGCGGGAACCCAGCATCCGCCATCGCGCCTTGACAACGTCTTGGCTGAGCTTCAACGCCTCCGACTTAAGCCATTGCTGGGCGGCATTCTGTGGCGAGAGATTTAGTATCTGGTTTTCGATTTCTTCGACCCGCGGGGTGTTTTCGCTTGCCTTGGCGACCGAGCCGCTAGAGCCATCCTCGGGCCAAGTCGTTTGCAACTGGAAAGCCACCGCCTGGCGAATCAAATCGCGAGTTGATTTCGTCTCGGGGCCGTATCGGGCAAGGTGCCGGTCCAACGTGAGAATGGCGGCAGCATTGTTTCTGACCGTGGCGTCCTGAGTATCGAACGCGCTCCGAGCCGCAGCGGTCACAAGGCCGAGAAGGAGAGCGGTCATCGTAGCTACCAGCCCGATCCCGAGCCGCACCACATCTAATGACTCTTTATTAAGATGCTCCGGGGGTAACAACCGACGGATGAAAGCCGCCGCCAGCACGCAACTGAACGTGCAGGCGAACGTGACGAACGCGACTGTTATAGGTGACAACACAGAATGCCTTGCAGCGACAAGCTTACCCCGCACTCTTCACCCGTCCCGGCGGAAAGGCACCTGAGGCTTCCCAAGCTGGCCAGATCACCAAATCGGTACCACGGCCGATCTAACATGAGTTAGACGCGAGCCAGTCGCACAACTACTCGACTAAGCTCAGCCGGCCGGACAGGGGACGTTCCTCGATCCGAGGACCGCGGGGAAGCAGGGTAATCCGATGCTGGCTACGCGAAAGGGCTCCTGATGCAAATAAAAGACATATGATCTGATTACCCTCGTGGTAAACGATGAATCGTTTAAAGTTGCTCCGGCAAAAACTGTCAACAGCGCATCGCCATGCTTACGCGGCGGCGCTCCTCCTCAGCTGCACTCTCGTTCGCCCGGTGCTCGCTCAGGATGATCACAATTTTGAAATGCACGTTCGTCCGTTGTTGGTGGAAAAGTGCTTTGCCTGCCACACTGAAGAGCGGATGGGTGGATTGCAGTTGGACACCCGCGAACACGCTATGAAAGGTGGCAGAGAGGGCGCGGTCATTGTGCCGGGCGATCCGGAAAAAAGTCTGCTGGTCCAGGCGCTTCGCTACACGAACCCCAAGCTCAGAATGCCTCCCGGCGGACGTCTGAAAGACGACCAAATCGCCGCCGTTGAAGCCTGGGTGAAGGCTGGTGCTGTTTGGCCCGACGCTCCCAAGGTATCGCAAACGGCCGTTGCCTATCAGATCACTGCGGAGCAGCGTGCCTTCTGGTCATTTCAACCAATCCGGAAGACCCCCGTTCCCGCTGTTCACGACACGAAATGGGCTCAATCGGATATTGATCGCTTCATCCTGGGCAAGCTGGAAGAGCAAAAGATGACGCATTCCCGGGAGGCCGACCGACGTACTTTGATCCGCCGCGCCACTCTCGATTTGACCGGGCTCCCTCCTACGCTGGCCGAACTAAGCGCCTTTGAAAACGACAAATCGCCCGATGCGTTTGGGAAGGTCGTGGACCGCTTGCTCGCCTCGCCGCGCTATGGGGAGAGATGGGGGCGTCTGTGGCTGGATGTTGCACGGTATTCAGACGACAAGTTGAATTCGGAACGGGACGAACCCTACGAAAACTCCTTTCGATATCGCGATTGGGTGATCAAGGCGATGCAAGATGACATGCCGTACAACACCTTCGTCAAGGCGCAAATTGCGGGAGATCACATGCCCGACAAAGAGCGGTATGAGGCTGGACTTGGCTTTTATGCGCTCAGCCCGGAGTTTCAGGACGATCGCGTTGATGCTACGACCAGAGGATTTCTCGGCCTGACCGTCGCGTGCGCGCAGTGTCACAACCACAAGTACGACCCCATCCCCACGCAGGATTATTACTCTCTGTTGGGGATCTTCAACAACACCTCGCTGCACGAAGCGCCGTTGGCCGCAAAGCCGATGGTGGACGCATACCAAGCACACAAGAAACAGGTCGACGAACAGAAAGCGGTTATTGACAGCTTTATCGCCCATCAAAGCGAGGAATTGAGCGGCATTTTAGCCGCGAAAACATCCGCTTATCTGCTGGCCGTATCCACCGTACCCCCTGGCGCGCCGGATAAAGATTTCGCAGCCGTCGCCGAGCAAAAGCAGCTCGACTGCGAGACGCTGATCCGCTGGTCCAAGTACCTGGCAAAACCCAAACTGCGGCACCCTTTCCTCGATGCTTGGTACAAGACCTCCGCGCAGAAGCAAAGTACCCAAGCGCTAATCCAGGCGGCAAATGACTTCGAACGTTTTATCCTCGCCGTAAACAAGGAAAAGAAGCGGATTGACGATGAAAATCACATTCGGCTGGGCCTCAATCCCAGCCGCGATGATTTATCCGGCGCGAACCTGGCGTCGATGACGCGTGACAAGTATGTGCTTTGGGAAGATCTGTTCGGGAACAAAGGCCTCTATTACTACGGAGACCCTCAGCTGGACCGTTTCCTAAGCGGCGTCTGGAGCGAGCATCTCCACTCCATGCGGGCAGACCTTGCTGTGCTGCAGAAGCAATTGCCGCCGCACTATCCATACCTGCAAATCATCGCTGATAATCCCACTCCGGTTGAGCAGCGGGTGTGGATCAGAGGCAGCCGCGACAATCCCGGTGAGCCCGCGCCTCCTCACTTCCTCGCCATTCTCAGCAGCGGTGAACCGAAGCGGTTTACAAAAGGGGCGGAGCGGTTGGAACTGGCCGACGCCGTTATAGATCCGAAAAATCCTCTCACGGCGCGCGTCATCGTAAATCGTGTCTGGCAGCAGCACTTCGGCAAAGGCTTGGTTCGCACCCCGAGTAACTTCGGTAAGCAAGGCGACCGGCCTTCCCATCCCGAACTGCTTGATTTTCTAGCTGCGCGTTTTATGGCGGAAGGCTGGTCTATTAAGAAATTGAATCGGGAGATTATGCTTTCATCCACCTACGCGCTCAGCGCCGCGAACTCGGAAACGAACTACGCGGTTGACCCAGATAATCGCTTACTGTGGCGCGCTAATCGCCGCCGCCTTGATGCGGAATCTCTGCGTGACTCGCTGCTGTTGGTTTCCGGCAAACTCGATCTGAAAATGGGTGGCCCGGCGGTGCCCTTCACCAATGAGGACAATGACCGCCGCACGGTGTACGGCTTCGTGAGCCGCCGCCAGCTTGATCCATTCCTGGCCTTATTTGATTTCCCGAACCCCATTGCGACCAGTGAACAGCGCCTTCCCACTACCGTGCCGCTGCAGGGGCTTTTCTTCATGAACAGCGGAATGATGATGGCAAGCGCAAAGTCGCTGGCGACCCGAGTGGCTACCAGTGGCCCTGATGATGCCAGCAGGATTGACAATGCGTATGAATTGCTTTTCCAGCGCCAGCCGACCGGGGAAGAGCGCGCTCTGGGCCTGAAGTTTGTACAGGGCGAAGAATCCTGGCCGCGCTACATGCAGGTTCTTTTGAGTTCCAACGAATTTAGCTTTCTGAATTAGGAGCTGGAAAATGACGAGACGAGAAATTCTCCGTACCATGGGCGGCGGCTTCGGCATGGCTGGTTTTGCCGGCCTTCTTTCTCGTGCCGATGCGGCTGAAACTCCGGCGGCCTATGCTGGGCCGCTCGCGCCTAAATCTCCCCATTTCCCAGCGAAGGCCAAACACGTAATCTTCCTGTTTCTGAATGGCGGCCCTTCCCAGGTGGATACGTTTGACCCCAAGCCGCTGCTTCAGAAATATAACGGTAAGCCGATGCCTTCCTCCAATCTGAAGACGGAGCGCAAAACTGGCGACCTGCTCGGATCGCCGTTCAGCTTCAAAAAATACGGGCAGAGCGGCATAGAAGTTAGCGAAATTTTTCCTAAGCTCGGGTCGTGTATTGACGACCTGTGCGTGATCCGTTCCATGTATACCGACATTCCCAATCACGAGCCGTCGCTCTTCATGATGAACTGCGGCAATCGTGTTCCCGGCCGCCCCTCCATGGGATCGTGGTTGACATACGGCCTTGGCTCGGTGAATCAGAATCTGCCCGGCTTTGTGGTGCTCTGTCCGGGATATCCAATTGTAGGGCCGCAGCTTTGGACATCAGCCTTTCTTCCCGCGATCCACCAGGGCACTTATATCCCAAACAGCGAGAAAACTCCCGATAAACTCATTCGCTACATCAAGAACACCAGTACGACGCAGGTGGAACAGCGCCGGCAGTTGGATCTGCTCGATCAACTGGGCGAGATCCAGATGAAGCGCGAAGGCTACGATCCGCAGCTGGAGGCTACGATTCAGTCCGCCGAAATCGCCTTTCGCATGCAGACCGAGGCACCGGAGGTCTTTGACATTACGAACGAATCGCCTGAGGTGCGGGCCCGCTATGGCGATGGAGATTTCGGGCGCGGTTGTCTGATGGCCCGCCGCCTGGTAGAAAAAGGCGTCCGCATGGTCCAAGTCTATTTTGGGAATGGACAGCCTTGGGACAATCACGACGACATCTTGATTCACCGGGATCTCGCTGATAAGGCCGATGGTCCAATTGCCGCTCTGCTGCAGGACCTCAAGGCAAGCGGCCTCCTGAACGAAACGCTGGTTATCATCGGCGGAGAGTTCGGCCGCACTCCCGTGGTGGAGGTAAGCGGACTGGTCAAGTATCAAAATGGCCGCGACCACAACAATCACGGCTTCTCGACGTTACTTGCGGGCGGCGGCGTAAAGCCTGGCATCACCTTTGGAGCAACCGACGACTTTGGCTTTAAGGCGGTGAAGAACCCGGTCCACATTCATGATCTGCACGCCACAATTTTGGCGCTGCTGGGCTTGGAGCATACCAAGCTGACCTACCGCTACAGCGGCCGGGATTTCCGTCTGACCGACGTAGCCGGCAACGTTGTGCGCGACATTATGGCCTAAAACACTATCGAATCTGACCGCTCCGTGTCGCTTCCCACTTTCTTGCCGAGTCCAAATGCAATCGTACAACTTCGCGTAACGGCACTCATGCTTTCACCCGACTCTGCCCAAGCGACCGCCGTCCCCACAATGAAACGCCCCACATTGGTTCGGCTGTGACTAGGCGGCAGTAACCGACTTCCATTTCGCGATGGAGTTCGACCAGACCCTCTGCCTGCCGACGACCGGCTCTTGAGCCGGTCCGCGCTCCTCTTCCTTACTCATAACGAATTGCCGCAATCGGATCAGTCTTCGACGCTCTCACCGCCGGAACAACGGAGGCCACAGTCGCCACTGCCAGCAATAGCAGCGTCGCAAAGCCGAAGACAACCGGGTCCTTGGGCGAAACGCCATATAAAAAACCTGCAATCGTCTTCGATGCAACCGCCGAGCCCACAATCCCTATCACACAGCCAAACAGCGCAATCGCGCCATTCTGCGAGAAAACTAGCGAGGAGACGTTTCTTGGCGTCGCTCCTAACGCGAGGCGGATGCCAATCTCTCCGGTCCGCCGCTCGGTCGTGTAGGCCAGTGTTCCATATAAGCCGATTCCCGTCATGAGTAATCCAAGCCCGCCAAAGAACAGAGCGAGGGTAGCCACGATGCGTTCGGTGGCCGTGGACTCGGCAATGAGCTGCTCCATGCTGAACGCAGCAGGCAAGGGAATGTCCGGAAGAATTCCTTGTACAACCCGACGGGCCGCGGTAATCACTTGGTGCCGGCGTCCCATTAATACGCACAACAATGGTGAAGGACATCCCCAGTAACGCGTCCTGCGGGACGGCGGAATAAACCGTCGGAGGCGCCGCCTCCCGCAGATTGGAATATTTTGCGTCCTCCACCACTCCAACTACTTCCTCCTCCCTCTTGCCATTTTGAAAGACGACACGCCGGCCCACTCTCCTCCTTCCGGGAAAAGCAGTCTTGCCGCGGACCGGTTCACAATCACTTTCCGTTCCGGCGAACCATCTGTCCAGCGCAGGTCCCTGCCGCGCAACAGACGGATGCGCATCGTTTCGAAATAACCCGGACCCACCGAGTTCCGCCAAACGTGATGCGACTCCCCGCTAGGCGCGCGCAGGTCCTCTTGCATCCCGGCCGAGCTGACTGGAATAGCGCTCACCACGCTGGCATCGGCCATATTCGGCAGCTTCCGGACTTCATCCACAATTTCGCGGTAGGCACTCGTCATCCCAGGGCTGCTGATGGGTCAGGTCCATAGTCAGATAAACAAGTCCATTTGGGTTCAAGCCCGCCGGTGTAACGTGCAATTGGACCAGATTGTATCCCAATAAGCTGGCGCCTGTCACTAGCACTAAGGCCAGCGCTACTTCAAATGACATCATCATCCGAGGCCAAAGGCCTCGCCGCTCCACGCCTCGCAGTGCGGAACTGCCTTCGCGCAGACCGGTTTGCAGCACGCCGCCCGTGGACTGGAGCGCCGGCGCGGTCCCGGTCAAAACCGTAGAAAGAATGGCGATCCCGGCGGTGAACAGAAACACCATAGTGTCCGGAGTGGCATCCACCGCGATCGGGGCCGGATTGCGCTGCTGAGACAGCATCACGACTAGAATGCGCACCAGCAGAGGGGAAAGGGCGAATCCAAGCACGCTACCAGAAGTAGCCAGCAGTAGCGTTTCGGTTAGTAGCTGCCGCAATAGACGTCCCCGGGCTCGCGCCCAAGGCAAACCGGGTGGTCATCTCCCGCCCTCGCGACGCCGCCCGCGCCATCAGTAGCGTGGCCAAATTCAGGCAAGCGATCAGTAGCACCAGGGCGACCAAGCCCATCATCACCATTAGCGGTTTCGTAAAGCGCAGCCGCAGCAACGAAAGTCCGCGCTCTCCCGGTTCGGCGATGAGCGAAGAATCCTTCGGCGGCTTGTCAAAAAGTCGTGGGGAATTGATCTTGAGAAAAGCGTTCACCTGCTCCCGGGAAACGCCATTCCGCAGACGGCCGCCCGCCTGAATCCACCATGCCCGCGAGCCTGCCTTGATCGGTCGAATGGCGCATCCACCGCCGGTTCCAATTCGAGGGGCAGGAATACGTCCGGCCGTTCGTCCGGCTCCATTCCCCTAAAAGATTCAGGCATTAAGCCCACCACGGTATAAACCGCCTGATTCAAGATCAACTTGCGTCCCAGCGCGCTGGCCTCGCTGCTCAGCCGGGTGCGCCAAAAGCGATTGCTAACCACGGCCACGGCTCCATGTGGGGCGCCCGGGCGATCGTCGTCAGGGCCAATCCAACGTCTCAACGCCGGTTGCACTCGGAGCGCGCGAAAATAGTATCCGGTGACCAACACGCCCTGCACAATCGAAATACCCTCGTTGTTGTGCAACTGTACATTGCGTCTGCTGAACCCGAATAGGTCCACGACCGGCTCGGATTGTCTCTCTATCCGTTGGAAGAGCGGATAGTGGAACGAATAGCCGGAACGCTCTTGCGGCTGCGCCAGCAGCACCAAACGATCCGCATCGGGCACTGGCAAAGCCTTTAACATTACCGCGTTCATCAAGCCAAAAATTGCCGTGTTCGCGCCAATCGCCAGCGTCAACGTCACCAAAGCTACAACAGTGAAAAGCGGTGACTTCCGCAACATCCGCAGCGCCAAGCCAGATCTCGTCCAAGCTCATCGAACAGCCGCCAACGCCCCACATCGCGGCAGACTTCGTTCCACTTTTCAAACCCGCCAAAATCCCGCTTGGCTTTCTCCGCTGCGTCTTTCGCGCTCATGCCGTATTGCTCCCGGTACTTCCGCTCCCCGCATGGTCTTGTGGAACTCGATCTTCTCAGCCAGCTCTCTCTCTCGACGGTTGTTCATATTAGGCTCCCGCTAAAACAAACGCAACCGCTGCCGAAAGTCGCGTCCACCGCTGGCTCTCCGCCTCCAGATGTTTGCGGCCCGCGGCCGTCAGCTTGTAAAATTTCGCCAGCCGGTTGTTCTCCGATGCGCCCCACTCCGCCGATAACAGGCGTTTAAGTTCCAGCCGGTGCAGTGCCGGATACAGCGCGCCCTCATCCACCTGCAACACATCGTGCGACCGTTCATGAATCCATTCCGCCACCGCATACCCATGCAACGCGCCCGAACACAGTGCCTTCAAAATCAAGATGTCCAAGGTCCCCGGAATCAAGTCACCTTCTTGCTTTCCCATAAATCAATAAGGGGAGTATATCTAACGTCTCCAAGTCTAGTCGGCTTCCACATCTAAGATTTCGATCAACCCAGCCGCGCGTTTATCGCTTCAAAGGCGAAGTCGTTGATCATGCGTTCCTCACGTCCCTGCGTACATTGTTCCTGTCAAGAAATGGCCGCCTTTATATACTCGTTGTCGAGGAAATGGCGCAAGTAATTCAAAGCCCGAAAAAATACGATGCGGTGATTGTTGGCTCAGGAGCAGGTGGCGGAATGGCTGCCTATGTCCTTGCCAAAGCGGGTGCGAAGTGTCTGATGCTCGAAGCGGGGGAATACTTCGATACGGCAAAGGATTCCAAGATGTTTGTCTGGCCGTATGAAGCTCCTCACAGGGGTGCAGCTACCCCCGAAAAGCCGAATGGCTTTTTCGATCCGGGCCTAGGCGGCTGGACTCTTCCCGGCGAGCCCTACACTAATGCTCCCGGAAGCGATTGGAGCTGGTGGCGTACCCGCGCGCTCGGCGGCAGGACGAATCACTGGGGCAGAATCTCTCTTCGTATGGGCCCTTATGACTTCAAGCCGTACAACCGGGATGGCAAAGGGTTTGATTGGCCGATCACCTATGACGATCTTGCGCCCTACTATGACAAGGCGGAGGAATTGATCGGCGTTCATGGCTCGATCGAAAATCTGGAAAATACGCCGGATGGAAAATTTCAACCGCCGCCCCGGCCTCGATGTTACGAGCTTGTCATTCAGCAAGCATGCAAGAAGCTGAATATTCCGTGTATTCCAGCGCGGCGTTCCGTTTTGACCAGGCCTTTGAACGGGCGGCCTCCTTGCCACCATTGCGGACAATGCGGCCGCGGTTGCGCGACTTCGTCCAACTTTTCATCATCGACCGTTTTAATTCCGCCGGCGATGGCGACCGGAAACCTGGAACTACGTTGCAATGCGATGGCTCGTGAGGTGCTGACGGGAGCTGATGGTTTAGCAACGGGCATCTCGTACATCGACAAGAAGACACAGAAAGAGGTTCAGGTTTACGGGAAGATCGTCGTGCTCGCGGCCAGCAACTGCGAGACCGCCCGTCTCTTGCTGAATTCGAGGGGTGCCACGCATCCGAACGGCATCGGAAATTCCAATGGACTGGTCGGCAAGTATTTGATGGATACCGTTGGGGCCGATGGCTCGACCGGGTTTTTTGAAAGCATGATGGACCTGCCGCCGCACGACGATGACGGGCTCGGCGGATTCCATCTCTACATGCCCTGGTGGAATTATCAGAAACAGGCGAAAAACCAGCTGCCCTTCGCTCGCGGCTATCACATCGAGATGGGCGGCGGCCGTCACATGCCGTCGATGGGAATGTTAGGCGCATCGCATGAGTTTCTGGGCGGCGGCTACGGCTTGAACCTCAAGCAGGGCTGTCGAAAGCTGTATGGCGCGTTCGTCAGTTTCTCCTGCCGGGGCGAAATGATTCCAAACGACCAGAGCTATTGCGAAATTGACAAGAATGTCGTCGATGAATGGGGCATTCCCGTTCTGAAGTTCCATTTCAAATGGTCTGAGGACGAGATCTTGATGGCAAAGCATTCCAGGGAGACCTTTCGCGAGATTATTGAAACAGCGGGCGGGAAGGCTCTTGGCCATTACGGGCCGGAGAATAACTGGGGCATCTCGCTCGGCGGCAAAATCATTCATGAGGTCGGCGCGGCTCGTATGGGGTCCGACCCGAAAACTTCTGCGTTAAACACGCAGTGCCAGGCGTGGGACTGCAAAAATTTGTTTGTCACGGATGGCGCACCCTTCGTCAGCAATGCCGACAAGAATCCGACCCTGAGCATATTGGCGTTAGCCTGGAGAACCTCCGAGTATGCGATTGAGCAGGTGAACAAACGCAACGTTTGAGGAGGCAGCCATGAAAAACAACAAAACAGACGGATCCGTTAATCGGCGCGACTTGTTGAAAGTGGTGGGAGCGGCACCGGCGAGTCTGATTCCGATTGGCAAGGTTTCGGCTGCCACACCGCCCGCGCAACCTTATGTGCCAAAGTTGTTCAACGCCCACGATTGGAAGACGCTTTGTGTGTTGAGCGATTTGATAATTCCGGCGGATGAGCGCAGTGGAAGCGCTACGCAGGCAGATGTGCCGGAAGTGATCGACGACTGGATGAGCGTTCGCGGCGGGTCGGCAGCTTTTGAAATAATCGGCGGGATGCGCTGGTTGGACGTGCAATGCAACCGGAAGTATAAGCACGACCTGATCGACTGCACGGTTGAACAGCAGCACGAAATTCTGGACCGAATTGCGTACCCGGGGAAAGCAGCCCCGGAGGATTCGCAGGCGGTCGCGTTCTTCAATCACATTCGTGATCTCGTGGTTGGAAGCTTCTACTCGAGCAAGATTGGCATCAAAGACATCGGCTACGTCGGCAATCGGGCAGTACCCGAGTGGAACGGCTGCCCTGAGCCGGTCCTCTCAAAATTGGGCGTTAGTTCCGCGCAGTTGAAGTAAGTCGAACAAACGGGCCTTAAGTTGTCGCGATATTGCGCTCGGGAACGCTGCCTGAAGAAATTACTATGGATATTTCACTTGCAACCAAAGTTGCCGTTGTAACAGGCGCCTCTTCCGGAATTGGAATGGCGACCGCACGCCAGTTTCTGGAGTGTGGTGCGGCAGGGTTGATCGCTGTGGACCGGCGGCCCGGAATCCCCGACGAGCTACGTGCCTGTCAACAGGAGTTCGGCTCAAAGTTAGTAATGGTGCATGGGGACGTCGGTCAGGAAAGCACGGCAGAACAGTTCACCAGGGCTGCAATGGACAACTTCGGCCGCATTGACATTCTGGTCAACAATGCGGGGGTCAGCGTTGTGCGCGCCATCCACGAGCACACGCCCGAAGAATGGGACTGGGTGATGAACACTAACCTGAAAGCCATATATTGGGCTGCCCGGCACGTAATCCCCATAATGATCAAACAGCAAGGCGGTCTCATTCTGATGACTGGTTCCATCTCAGGTGAAGCGGGCATTCCGACGCAGGGTGCGTACGGGCCTTCGAAAGGCGCGCTGCATCAGATGACGCGCCAGATGGCGGTGGAATACGCAAAATACAACATCCGCGTAAACGCGGTGGGATGCGGCACGGTCGATACGCCCATCGTTCACAGCTCAGCGAAGGCCTCCGGCAACGAGGAAGCATTTTGGGAGATGCTGCGCAGCAATCACCCCATTGGCAGGATTGCAAAGCCCGAAGAAGTAGCTGCTTTTTTCGCATACCTGGCGAGCGACTATGCCACGTTTTTCACAGGCTCCATTCTGATGCTGGATGGCGGATACACTGCACATTAGAGCAACGACGTAGCGGCCACAATGTATTTCTATCGTCCGCACCCGCCGCTCATGTAGCGGGCAGAGCGTGTGATGCGGTCCATCGTCCCTGCCGCTCAGCATATAATCGCCTGGATGAATCGTCTTTCTTCTCCGCAACAGAATTCCAGCAGACGTGAACTGCTTCAAAGGCTAAGTATGGGTCTGACCGCGCTGGGGATCTTCTCTGCCGATGGGCAATCTGTTGCGACTCGGGATTGGTCCGGCAATCAGCCCGTGCGATACCCCGATCCCGATGTCATTTCTCTCGAGAAGGAATTCGGCAAGTATCGAATCGGCACCGCAACGATAGAGCGCATTTGCACAGGATTTCGTTGGGCGGAAGGGCCCGCCTGGAATGGAGCGGGCAACTATTTGGTGTGGAGCGATATTCCGAATAACCGGCAAATGCGATGGATCGAAGAAGATGGCCATGTCGACGTATTCCGGAAACCATCGAATTTCAGTAATGGCAATACGTTCGATTGGCAAGGGCGTCAGCTCAGCTGCGAGCATCAGACGCGAAGACTCGTTCGATATGAACAGACGGGCGAGGTCACGATTTTGGCCGATAAATTCAATGGCAAACCGCTCAACGGGCCAAATGATGTCATCGTCCATTCAAACGGCGATATTTGGTTCACCGATCCCGGTTACGGGGGCTTGAGCATTTACGAAGGAGGTAAATTTCCTCTCGAACTGAAGGAGGCTGTTTACCGGATAGATGGAAAGACCGGCCAGCTCGAGATGGTCACGGATGAATTATTCAAGCCCAACGGACTTTGCTTCTCGCCGGATTTAAAGAAGCTGTATGTTTGCGACACAGGTGTTACCCACTATCCGAAGGCTCCCCGGGAAATTCGGGTTTATGACATCGACGGGACGAAACTGCGCAATTCGAAACAGTTCTTATCGACAGCGTGGGATAACTACACCGGTCTTGCCGATGGAATTCGGGCTGATACCGATGGAAACATCTGGGCGGGAATTGGGCAGGGCGCAAACGGAACTGGTTCTGCCAAGGCCGACGGAGACGGAGTCTACGCGATTTCACCCCAGGGAGTAAAGATGGGCAAAATCCTGCTGCCGGAGATCTGTGCGAATGTCTGCTTCGGCGGTACGCGGCGGAATCGCCTCTTCATGGCGGCAAGTCAGTCCGTGTACGCGCTCTATGTCGACGTCAGGGGAGCGCATATTGCGTAAAAAACAAAAACTATGGAGGACCGATGAGCAAGTTAAGCTTCGCACTGTTGATCGCTTGCCGGTTAGTAGCCCGCGATCCTCTCGCTTCGCGTATTGCTCACACCGATCCATCTAAGTATCGGGATCTTACGGCAGTCCATGAAGGCGCTGGACACATGGCCTTTTCCGGCCTTTTCGATGAACATGCGCTCGAAACGAATCTGCAGTTCCTGCACCGCGGCGTAATCTATCCGAAGAGCGGCATCGGCCATCACTTCCACAATCAATGCGAAGAGATGTTCGTCATTTTAAATGGTGAAGCCCAGTTCACCATCGATGGGCGTACTTCGCTTCTGAGAGGACCGTCGGGTGCTATTTGCCGAATGGGTCATTCTCATGGAATCTACAACGCGACAGACGAGCCTGTTCAATGGATGAATATCAATGTTACTGCCATGAAAGGCTCGTATGACGCCTTTGACCTGCAAGATCCCCGCGTGGGCGTCCCACTAGACCCGATTCCGGTTTTTATAACCATGCGCCTGGATAAGGCTCTTCTCAAAACTGTGAACGCGATGAATCACGGGAGTGGAACGGTTGAATACCGTCGCGCTTTGGACGCCGCAGTCTTCTCCTCTCCGTGGGCTTACGTGGATCATCTTGTGCTTCCCCCGAATACTTCGATCGGCCCTCGTGCGCACCATGAGTTGGAGGAATTCTATTACGTGCTGCGTGGCCAAGGCACAGTGACAGTCGCTGCGGGCGCGAGTGCGACCGAAAGGGCATCCATAAGGGAGGGGGACGCCATTCCACTTCGCTTGGGCGACGTCAGTTCGTTCGCCAACACAGGAAACGAGCCGCTCGAATTTCTGATCGTTGGCATTTCTCGTGACAAAACGCATCGGCTTGATAATGCCGACATCGAGATGCCCGATTTCAAGTGAAGACTCTTCGCCGGCCAGTGATCCCTACTGCCAGTTATTTAGGAGCGTCGGCATTCGCCACCCGCACAATCTTGCAGTCCAGCGATTTTCCGGCCGAACTTTTCACTTTGCCCTTAGTGCCGTCGACCTGATAACTCACGTTGCTACCGACAACGAAGTCGGTTGCTTTTACCGATGTCTTTTCGCTGGTCCGGCAGGTGTAGTCCTTGCCCGTTGAGGTCACAAAAGACAGATCGTATTGCTGATGTTTATGGTTCTTGCCCGTTGTGCCAGCAGGCTGGAAGTCTTTGAGCGTCGTAGTCCCGGACTCCTTGGTGGCAGCTAACAGGCTTGAGGCGACGACCGTCAATACGGTGAGTGAAATCAGTTTGCGCATAGACAAGGGTGTTGTTTTCGTTACTGTATGATAACGCCGCGGCTCAGCGGAGCCATAACACGATTCTCGGGATGATGAACCTGCTCCTTCGGCCGCCCTAGTGTTTTTAGGTGATATCATAGCGATCACTAGTATAAAGGAGCTATAAATATGCATAAAATGGCTTACAAAGTGATGCTGCTCGGAGCGGCCGCCGTCTCAACTGCTTTGGCCACCATCACCACTGGAACCGTCACACTCGACGGGAATACCATTCACTACCAAGCCTTCAATGGGACTAGTGCAACCGATTTTCAGAAGTTCCTTACAGGCGCAACCCTCGTCGACTTTGAAAATATCTCTGGCATTACGCCGCTAGCTGTAAGCGCCTATACAAGCGGAACACCGACTACCGCAGCTAATCTGACGGATCCCACCAAGTCTGTAAGTGGCGCCTTTCTCTCGGCAGGCGGTCAGACTCCCGGTAATCCGGCCAATGGTGGTTCGCCGGCAGCAGTAATCGATGTGAGTTCATTAAATGGAGCGCACTCAGGCAGCAACGTCCTCGCGCCCACCGCGCAAGGTGATCCTGCCTCGCCTCTTGACTTCGGCGGCTTCATCTCTATCAACTTCCCGGGCGCTCAACCGATCTCACGATTTGGATGGTGGACTAATCCGCAGGGAGGCAATGTTGCTTTCCCGCCTCATATGAACACGTTCGATGCGAGCAATAGCCTTGTTGATCTCTCCTCCGGAATTACGTTTACCGCCTTGCCGGGGGACTTCGTCGCGTTCGCTTTCGACTCAAGCGTCATCAAAGAAGTAGAGCTCTTCCAGGGCGGCCCGATGACTGTCGATGACTTTACGTTCGCTCGCGACAACACGCTACCCTTCGGTACCTCTTCTGTGCCCGAGCCGGGTTCGGCATACTTGCTGCTCGCAGCGGCTGCCCTTGGTCTACCCGCTATTCGTAAGGCGATCCGGAAATAACTACTTCGGATACGTAGCGCTGTACAGCCTGGGCTGGAGGCGACCAACCGCGAACCCTCACGAAGGTGACGCCTTCGTGGTCGCTTCCACAAGCCCGTTCGGGGCACGCTTTCCGTCAGTCCACTTTAACTTCGGGGTAGCTCTCAACGTACTTCTCGTCGTTGCAGCCGTAATAAGCGACGCTGCGCGCCACGAGATCCACCTCGTACCGAACCACGCCGGCCTTCCAACAGGCAGCGAGAAACTCGGGAAAGCTGCTCTCTCCCGCCTGGTCGGTTCGAAGCGCTCGGATGAGTCCCTCCTGGTCGAAGAAAGGTATGTCCGCTGTCCCGGATAAAAGTGGCTGCCCCTGGGTTACGACTGGCCCATCATTCGTCAAATAAAGGCTTTGGCATGCGGGTAGAACCCAAACGTTGCGCGTTACGCCTGCGCGTCGCATGGTTTCGGCCAGATACGGGAACCCCCCAATTTTAGGGCGCCCGGCCGCGGCCCGTTCTTGGACTTTTTGCAGGGTCTCAGTCGCTTTGCTCATGGTGTTTGCATCCTTTCAAAGATGACCGCGTTGCTGTCGTAATCTCGGCTTATCATCCTCCATTGCCGGCGCACCATTCGACTATGGCGGAGGCGACGAAATTCATTTGTTCCTCGGTCCCAATCGTCGCTCGAAGGCAATCGCTAAGACCAACCGCCATTTGACGGCGTAAGACGATTCCGCGCTGCCTCAGGAATTCATCAAGGTTCTGAGCTTCCGCCTCCGATTTCGTCCGCAATAAAACAAAATTGGTCTCGCTCTCGACAGGTGAAATGCGCGGAAGCCGCTTTAACCCGTCAATGAAGCGGCGTCTGACTGTAAGCATTTCGCGCTTGAAAGTATGCACGGATAATTGATCCCTGATTGCGACGGCCGCGATGGCCTGAGCCACCGAACTGACAACAGCGGGGACTTGAATCCGGCGCGTATAATCCACGACCGCGCGCGGACAATACGCCCATGCAACGCGAAAGCCTGCCAGGCCATACATTTTCGAAAAGCTGCGAAGGACAATTACGTTACCTGAATCGGTAAGGTCAAAAAGCGGCTGGTACCGATCCTCATGAACAAACTCGGCATAGGCTTCATCGATTACCAGGAGAGTGGTCGATGGTAATCGCGAGCGAAGCTCAACGATGGATCCTTTGCAAAGATATGTTCCTGTCGGGTTCCCGGGATTGGCGAAAATGACCATTTTCGTCGCCTGGTCCACCGCTTCCAGGATGCCGTTTATATCTACCCGCAGGTTCCGCTCAGGAACGAGCTTCACTTCCGCCCCGGCCAATTTAGCGACCTGGCGGAAAAACACAAATGCGTGCGCTGGAATAACGACTTTGTCTCCGGGATCCAGATAGGCGAGGGCAATAGTCTGAAGGCACTCCATCAGACCAGCGCTGCAAACAATTCTCCGGTCATCGAGGCAGAATATCTCTGCAATCGCTTGCCGGAGCAGCTTGCATTCCACGTCTGGATACGCAACGGCAGCGCTTGCCGCTCGGAGAGCGGCTTCCATCCATTTGGGTTGCATTGGGATGGCGCTTTCGTTCTGTGAGAGCTGGATGAGTTCGGTGCCCGGCGCGATCGAAATTTCCGAGCGCACATAGCGAGGCATTTCTGTTGCACGCCGGCTCGGTGCAGGGGAGGTCATACCCGCGTCCTCAACGCTCATGGTTCCCTGTCGCTTCTCTACCGCCTGAACGGGATCGCAGATAAAGCCATATCGCTTGCAGTTCGGTATCGGTCATGTTTCTGTAGGCAAGCCAGGGCATGTATTTCGGGTTGATTGCGTGTCCTTGTGGGTCGACGCCATTTCGCATGGTGTTCCTGAAGTCGAGGAATGACCAGCGCGACGACGGGCCGCGCGCGGTGAGATCGGTGCCGCGAGGCGCGCCCGGCTCCGGGCCCTGGCCGCCGCTTAGATCGGCTCCATGGCAGAAGGTGCAGCCGCCGACGTCGACCAGATATTGGCCTTCGCTGCCCGGTGGCTGTGGCCGAGTTCGAAAATCAATCCTGGCAGTCCGCACAAGATCGCCCAGGGCTCCAAGATCGATAAGAAGACGCGCCGGCAAGTTGATCTCGACCCGGGTCCTCTCGTTATCCACCGGCGGCAGCCCTTTCAGATAAGCGATGATGGCGCCGAGGTCGGCGTCTGAAATCCGGTTGAAGTAATCCGACGGCATGAACGGAATTCCGTGCCCGTCTGGCCGCACACCATAGCGGATACTGCGGATCCAGTCTGCGTTGGTGTAGGCTCTGCCCACGCCTCCGCGCCCGGAAGTCAGGTTGGACGTGTAGCCCTGACCCAAAAACGCATCCTGGAAGGCAAGCTTGCCGCCTAGATTTGCGCCGTGGCAAATGATGCAGACCGCGACTGCCTCCACCAGGTGCTTGCCGCGGGCAACGGATGCCTGATCCATCTGGATGGCAACGCGGTCGTTGGGCGGATGATAGAGCCGGTGGCGGGGCGACTCACTCACGCGCCAGCCCAAAGCCCCGGCGAAAGCGCACAGCAGCAAAGCAACGGCCAAGAGCCAGCCGCGCAGGCGGCTTGTCTTTGGGCCTTTGTAGGATGATCCGGCGGCCACTGCTACCGCACGTTGCTGCTCTTAAGGGTTGCTACGAAGCGTATCTCCGATCCGTCCGGCATCTTCGAAATGGTCGAGAACTTGGCTGGTGCGCCCAGGTCCGGTGTCCACCAATCCATGCCCTCAATCAGTCCCGTAGCTGCACTATTGCTGCTGATCCTGGCCTTCCATGAAAGGAACGAGCCCGGTGTCGTGTCGACACGCTCCTGGTCAAATACCGTCAACCTATTTTCCACGTAGTCGCCGTTGTCAAAATCCAGCCGGTTGCTATAGGCGGTCTGCGCTGACCAGCTTCCCGGATAGAAAACCTGGGGCGCCTTTGCGAGTCGAGCAGTCCCATCGCGTGTCATATTGTCGGCGGTAATGGCAAGGTCCCGGCTTTCTTCGTCCTGCACAAACGAGAACATCCATTCAGGCGCCGGCATGGGTTGTTTGGAACCGTCTGCTTGCGCGATTTCGAATTGCTGTGAGAACAGAATAGTCAACCAGTCGGAACGGCCTGCGAGGCGGTCCGGCACGATCGAAACCGAAATCTCTCCTGTTAAATCGGACGGCTGGCCCCCCGGCGGCGTCAGCGTCCCGCTAGCCTGGTAAATCCAACTGTCGCCCGGATGGAGCAGGCGGAGCGAAGTTGCGGGTGATGGTTGGGAGTTCTCCATATTCAGCGCGCCTCCTGGTTTGCCTGCACCTTTTCCGCACAAACTTTCAGTCTGCCGATCTGCTTGCGGACAAAGAATGTCAGAGGCACTCGCATCAGCGGACTCAGCAGGCGAACGAACGTCTTGTGCAGGGTTATGTCGATGGAATAGTCGACGGTCGATCGGGTAGGGCCGTTCGGTGTGATGCGGAAATGCGCTTCACTCGAATATGCAGGCGCGGGAATGTGCAGCCCAAAATGTGTCGGAGCCTTCCACGCAATGATCTCTCCGTGGAATTCCTTGATCGACTTGCCCATGCGGAGCCTTTGGCGGAACCGCTGGCCCACCGGATCTGCCGGATTCCGATCGCTGATATACGTGTGCTCGACGGCCCCTTCTACCCACTGAACGATAAGCTCAGGTTGGTCGACACAGGCAAATACAGTTTCGGCGGAAGCATTAACCGCCGTCTTGCAGCGAAGCAGCATCAGTTTCTCCCACCCGGCGAGATGTTTTGAGACGAAACTGGCGGCGTGAATCGAAGTGACAACGCAGCGGGCCCACGCAAAAACAGGCCTTGATCACGCGGCGGCACGCCGTCGGCGAAGCAAACGTCACCTGCCGGTCCCACCAGCCGCTTCACCGCGATTTCGACCTCGATCTTTGCCATCATCGCCCCCAGACAGAAGTGCCGGCCCATGCCGAAAGCGGCGTGGTGCGCCGCGCTGTTGAAGGCGCTCTCGGCGTCAAGGTCACTCCGAAAAATGTCGAACCGGTCGGAATCGACGAACCGCCGCTCATCGCGGTTGGCAGAAGCCAGAAAGCAGATTACTTCGGCCTCGGCCGGGATCGTTCCTCCGCTCACTACCACCTCGCTGCGAGTCCGGCGCGGAATCATATGCGTAGGCGCAGTGAAGCGGAGGGACTCAGCCAGCGCTCGATCGAACAATTTCCAGTCGGCCTGAAGCGCCGCCAATTGCTCTGGATGCGCAACCAGGTTTCTCATGAAAGTTGCCAGCGTCTTTTCGACCGTTTCGCCGCCCGCGAAGACCATCAGCATCGCGAAATGCACTATCTCTTCGTCGCTTAGCCGCTGGCCCTCGATTTCGGCATGGGCGAGCATCGGCAGCAATCCGGTTTCCTGAGATTTTCTGCTCTCTTCGACCAGCGGGCGCAAGTAAGCGGACAAACCGTCCCTTGCCGCTAAGCCGGCGCGTGTCACCTCCGGATCGCCAATTAGATTGACGCCAAATCGCAGCAACGCGGTATACCAGGACCGGAACAGATCCAGGTCAGAATGGGGCAGCCCGACGACGGTTGCCAGAGCGGCCACGGAGAACGGCGTTATGAACTCTTTGAGCAGTTCGACCCCATCCCGATCCGCAAAGCCTTCAGCCAACCGGTCGGCTATCTTGCCGATCGCGGGCGCGAATGCCGAATGAAAGCGGTCGGCACGGAAGGGCGCGGCCAGGAGACGGCGCTGTCTCGCATGATCGCGGCCATCAAGCTGCACCACCGTGACGCCAAGCAGCGGCTCGATCTGTGCCACATAGCTTCGGGTCGTACATTCGGCGTTCGTCAAAGCCAGATGAATGTCCTCATAGCGGCTCAGAACGTACGCGTTTGCTCCCGGATGAAAATACAGCGGGAACGTATCGCGCATGATGCGGTACAGAGGATACGGGTCCTGCGCAAACTCCGGTGAAAAGATATCAGGCGGCGTCATACGCGTGGTTTACTTCCCACCAGCCTGGTTCGCCGGGGGAAGATAGCTTTTGCCAAGGGCGAAGGTCGCGAGGTTTCCCGCCTTTGCTTCCAGCAGACGCTTGATATTCATGTTCTCGGCGCCGAAATCGTCGATCGTGAGTTTGCCGCGCCGAGGCACGCACGCCGTTTTTCCAGAAAGTAATTCTGTGCAGCAATAAACCGGGTATTCCAGCGTCTCCGAAGGCGTACGAGAGCGGAATCAGGAACGTGGGTGATCGCTGTATCGAATCGTGCTGGGGATGAACGTAATCCTGCTCCACCAGATAGTATTCCTCCAATCGGCTTGTTCTGAGAGTGACTTCGACGACCTGCCCGTATTCATCGATGAAGGTACCGCGTTCGGGCTCAATGGTCCCCTTGGGCTTCAGCAGATGCGACCACCGTTCCATGGTCCGCAAATCGCCCAGAAATTCTGCCGCCATTTCGATCGGAGCATTAATGTAGATAGTGTCGGTCTCGATGCGATGGCGGCCCTGCGCCGCCTCAGTCAACCCGGCCCGCCGTTCCAGAGACGCCTTCAGGGAACGCGCCTCCGAGTTATGCACCGTCTGAATTCCCTGCATGATCATCGGGGTCCGCTGGACTGGATCGATAACACTGACCCAATGGAAATAGACACCGGATTCCGCGCTTCGCGGCTCTATATAGTCAGGCGGAAACAGTAGCACAGGGTATGACTTAAAGTACTTCTTGTGCTCATAGCCGCACTGCCACTCCACACCGCAGAAACGTGGGTTTTGGAGCCTCCGCACATGGTAATAAAGCGGGTGCTGATATCCGGACGCCGTGCCGATCCAGGTGTCCGAATCCACCTGTTGCTGCATCCGGCTGCCGAGAGTCCATTCATCCAGATTTGGCAGACTGCAGAGGTATTCGAAGGCTGTTTGGAGCGGCGTCGAGATGAAGGCTGACGTGGCAAATGTATTGGCTTCCATAGAGGTCTTGGGTAAGAAGAAGCTAGCGTGCCTTTGGGAACGAAATATCCTGGTCGCTCGCGAGATTGCCGATGCCTTGCGCGCGCAAGCCGCGGTTACGCGCCATCGATGGCGCAAGGCAGGCCGGGTCGATCCTAACATCGAGTACGAAAGGGCTTTGCGCCGTGACGGCGCGCTCTAACGCCCCATCCAGATCCATCTCGGACGCTACAATTTCACCCTTAGCACCGAGAGCCTGCGCAAACATTGCGAAATCGACAGGCGGAATGCGGGCATCTGCCTGCAACCCGAGAACAGACATACCTTGTTCACACATGTTGTAGCGGGCGTCATTCAATACGATCCACACAGCCGGCGCGCCGGTTTTGACAGCCGTGCTGACTTCGTTACTCATGAGCATGGCGCCGTCTCCCACAATCGCAACCGCCGTGTGGCGGGCAGCGAATGCGGCCCCGACTACCCCCGTCGCGAAATGTCCCATCGATCCGACACCTGTGCTGACCCGGTATCGCCCGGCCTTCGCGAAACGTAGATAGTGCGTCGCCCAGGTGAAAGAATTCCCGGACTCAGCCATGATCAGACAATCATGTCTTTCGAGCGCGACACGCTGGATCGCCTGCATGAGAACCTCCGGCCGGATTTTGGTGCCTGCCAAGGATTCCAGATGCGACCCCAACGGACGTGGCAGGTCATACGACCGAACTTGCGCGTTTGTGATGGCTGGAAGCTTTCGGAGCATTGCGGCAACGAACATTCCAATGTCTGCCCGGACAGGCAGTGTAAAAGCTTCGGGGTAAGCTACCCCCGGCACGTCGGGATCAAGGTCGACGTGAATAAAGCCTTCCGTGGGCACCATCGCCGGGTTCCAGAATGATGTCGGCTCCCCAAGGCGGGTCCCCAAAACCAGAATTCGCCGCGGCGCGCTCTGTGTCATGTAGGACTGGACCGTATCGTGTCCTCCCATTCCGGTCACGCCGACAAACAACGGATGATTCTCTGGAAAAATCCCCTTAGCGCGCGGCGAGCACATGACCGGCGTGCCGAGTCGCTCCGCGAGCGTCCTGATCCCTTCGCTGGCTGCCCGCGCACCGTGTCCCAACCAGAGAGCCGCCGGATCTTTCGTCAGCAGCGCAACGCATTGGTCGATGACGGAGTCCGGTGGCGCATCGAGCGCCGGGGCAGGCAGCACAGCCGGCATTGGATTCTTCACGGCCATTGCTTGCAATCCCGTGGGAATCGACAGATGACACACAAAACCACCCGGGCGCGCTAATCCATTGGCTAAGCGGCGGCCGATTTGCGGCAGCGCCTCGATCGATTCAATCGCGGTCGCCATGTGAAACAAAGCACCGGGTGCCGTCAAGCCAACCGGCAGAAAATCACTATCGGTTTCCTGAATCGCCCAACGGCCTCGGTTAGAAGCTGTAGTGCAGGCCGAGAGCAAAATGATTTTTGCGCCTTCGCCGCGAGCAGCCAATAAGCCGGTAAGCGCGTTTGTCAGCCCTGGACCTGTTGTGGTGAAGACAACCACCGGCGCGCCGGTGGCAAAGTGTGCCTCCATAGCGGCAAAAGCAGCTCCCGACTCGTGCCGGAAGTGTACGACTTCAATGTCGCTGGCGGAAAGAGCACCCCAAATCGCCGCGATGGCGCCGCCGGAAACGCCGAAAGCGTAGCGAACCCCCAACGCACTCAGAAAGCTGACAATTGCCTGACCGGCATTTTGTGACGTTGCGCTTGTTAGCGAAGCAGCTTCAGTGGTAGTTCCGTCAGTCGCCATTTGCCAACCCGCTGGTTCTTGGATTGGGGCGCTGGGCCGCGATCATCTTCTTTTCGGAGGCGTAGCCGCCCCCGAAATGGAAAGTGCGATGTGCAGAGTGAACGTGCAAGTTAGAATATCGACCTGGCTCTGGGACGTTCTCCCGGCTAACTTAGCCGGCGACGCCGTAAGCCGAATAAAGCCACCAGCGCCGCGCCCATCACTCCTAGCGTACCCGGCTCGGGTGTTGCTACCAGCTGCGCCTGGTTTAACGGGCCGGGAATGCCGGCCGATACGGGATCAGAACCTCCGGGATAAACTTCCTCGTAGTTTCCCAGCGTCAGTGCCCAGGTCTGGTTTGTGGCGTCGTGGAGCACAAACGGCGTGATCGCGTTTACCTGACAGTTCCCGCCGGTTCCTTGCAAACATACGCCTGACCCATAGCCGACTCCGTTATAGCCGGTAAACGTGGTCGCCGTCAGCGCATTCGCGGTAAAGGCCGGCGATGCCCCGGAAAAGTCGCCTATGATCCCGGCGCCATCCTGCGGCGGTTGTTGCAGTATGCCGATCGCATAGCGGCCTGGTGTGAAGCTGTTCTGGTCAAAGATCGCAACGGTCACCCCTGCCGTGGGATTTGTAGTGAAGTTGTCCATTGTGAAGGTTTGACCTGCAATGTCGATCGTCACGACCGAGGGCGAGTAGGCGCGGAACCCGGCAAAAGGCGGCGGAGCAGGCGGAGAAGGCGGAGCGAGATTCGGGCTGCTCGAGTCGAACCACGCGCGTATTGTGAACGGCGTATTGCCAGTGAAAGACACGGGAGTTAATTGTGAGGCAAGGTTGAGCGCGTCCATATCGTTGAAAGAGCCGTTATAGATCAGCTCTAGCGGCGCTGCCTGCGCGTGACTGGAAACAAGGACAAACGCGAGTGCTCCGGCTATTGTGCATTCGCGCCACTTCGCGTGGAAATGATTCTGCTTCATGATTTAGTATTCCGCTCCCCGAGTAAGGAATGTTTTGGCGTTGATTATGCTACCAGATGCAACACGTTTGAGCTAGCGTGTTGAGTACCATTTTTTCGACATGACTGTAGCATTCTCCATACAGGTCTTGCTTTCCTTCGGCAACACATTCCATTCAGTCACCGACTGCGCTAACAGAATAAAGCAGCGTTTAAAATGATATGATTGTGGGCTAAGTTACCGTTAAAGCTAAAGGTGATGTTAAAGCCAAAGCTACAGGGTGATAATGATCCATCGAACGGCCGTTCTTACGGTCTTTACCTTTCTAAGCCTGGTCACCCTGAGCCTTGGCGTCAGCCAGGCACAGACACCGGCGGCTCTCGAACTATTTGAAACAAACGCGCGGCCCGTTTTCGTTCAGAAATGCCAGCCCTGCCACAGTGCAAAATTACGCAGCGGCGGGTTCGACCTCAGTTCCGCCGAAGGCATCAAGGAAGCGGCGGCAATGGGCATTTTTGGCAAGCAGAGCGACCCGGCCACGAGCCCGATCATCCGCGCGCTCAGTTATGAAAACCAGATCAAAATGCCGCCGCAGGGCAAGCTGCCCCCGGAAACAATTGCTGCCGTCAGGGAATGGGTAGCCGCGGGCGCGCCAAGTCCTGCCGTCACGCCATCGGCCGGCAATGCACTGGCTGGAACGGGCGTTCGTCCGGTCGCGTTGCGCGGCGTCATCACCGATGCGGACAAAAATTTCTGGGCGTTCAAGCCGCTCTCGCAGGCTGAGCCGCCTCCAGACCGGGCAGGCCAAAAAGACTGGCCGCTCAACGGCATTGACTATTTCATCCTCGACGGCCTGGAAAAGAAAGGCCTCAAACCCGCGCCACAAGCCGACAAAACCACTCTGCTGCGCCGCGCTACGTTTGATCTGACCGGCCTTCCTCCTACGGAACAGGAACTGGCAACCTTCCTTGCCGACAAGTCCCCCAACGCTTATGAAAAGGTGGTGGACCGTCTGCTTGCTTCTCCGCGTTATGGCGAACGCTGGGGCCGTCACTGGCTGGATGTCATGCGCTATGCCGATTCCACCGGCAGTGACGAAGACCACCGCTATCCGCACGCCTGGCGTTATCGCGATTATGTTGTTCAAGCCTTTAATGAGGACATGCCTTACAACCAGTTCGTGCGTGAACAGCTGGCCGGCGATATTCTGGCCGCCGATCCGAACTCCGGAGTGGGCTACCGCGGCATCGTCGCCACTGGCTTTCTGGCACTCGGTAAGAAAGCTTTGGCGCAAAAGGACCTGCCGCTGAAGCGCTACGACGTGGTGGACGATCAGATCGACGTCACATCACGCGCCTTTATGGGCCTCACTGTCACCTGTGCCCGGTGCCACGATCATAAATTCGATCCGATCGCCACCAAAGACTACTACCAGATGGCTGCCATCTTCGCCTCTACCCTCAGCTACGAACAGGGCGAGACCGGGCCGCCTGTTCAAACTCCGCTCGCGCCGGCCAGTGAGTTCGAGACCTTTAAAAACAAGTGGACCGCTTACAACGACCTTAGGGACAAGCTGGCCAAGATCATCGATTTTGACAAGGAATCCAAGAAGTACCGCGACCAGGGTGAGAAACAGATAGCCGAATTCATGCTGGCCGCGTACCGCGTTTATGCGGGTGCTGAAGCATTAGCCACCGTGGCCGCTGCCGATAAACTCGACCCGAAACAACTGGCGCGCTGGGTTGAATATCTGCAGCAGCGCAATGCTCCCGAACTCGCCCGCTGGCATGCCGCCACCGACCTGAACCGAAAAGATGTTGCTGCTCAATACCAGGAAGAATTTCATCAAAGCGCATACCAGTATGAGCAGGATCTGGATTGGTGGAACAACGCGCAGCAAAGCTATCCGGCGGCAGGCAAAGTTCCTGGGCCACGGCCGAAAATGAACCCGGAAAAAGATGCCTTTGCCATCGCCGTCTGGCAGAACAACGGCCCCCTTCACCGTTCGCAGGCAGAACAACTCGCAACGCTCACGCCTGACAAATCTCAGCAGGCGCTTGCGCTGCTGGCCCAGTCGTCGGCGCTTGAAAAAGAACTTCCCACCAAGGAAGTTCCCATGGCTTGCACGGTAAAAGAAGGCGAGACCATGAACCAGAAGGTCTTCTTGCGCGGTGATTATCACAGCCTGGGAGATCCGGTTGAGCGGACCGTGCCCGCCATCCTTCGTCTCAACGCTCCCGCCCCCGAAGTCAAAACCAAAAGCGGCCGCCTTGAACTCGCCGAGTGGATTGTCGATCCGCGCAATCCATTGCCGCCCCGCGTGATCGTCAACCGAATCTGGCAGGGCCACTTCGGCGACGGCATTGTGCGCACACCCGATAACTACGGCCGTCTGGGCGACCGTCCCAGCAATCCGGAACTGCTCGACTATCTGGCAAGAACATTCATTGAAAACGGTTGGTCTATTAAGAAGATGACGCGCCTCATTATGCTGTCCAGAACTTATCAGATGAGCGCGGCTTTCGATGAACAGAAGAAAGCAACGGACCCTGAGGATCGTCTTCTTTCGCATTTCCCTCGTCAGCGCCTGAGCATTGAAGAGATTCGCGATGCTTATCTGGCCATGGGTGGTGATCTGGATCTGACCATGGGCGGCACACTCGACCCGGGCGTTGGCACAGACGGCGAAACCAGTGCCGGCCGCATCAGCATGAATCCTGAGAAAACGAACCGCCGCAGTCTCTACCTGCCCTTACGCCGCTCCAACCTGCCAACACTGTACACGCTCTTTGATTTCGGAGACGCCACCTCGCCGGAAGGGCACCGCAGTTCCACAACTGTCGCCACCCAGGCGCTGTTTGTCATGAACAGCCCGATGGTTATTCGTGAAGCCCATAACCTGGCCACCACAGTGATGAAGCAGCAGAAGCAGGATAACCGGCGCGTGGAAGAAATCTACCTGCGCGTCCTCGACCGCCGGCCTGACCCCAATGAGATTGACCGCGGCCTGACGTACCTTTCGAGCCTCCGCCAGAAGTGGAGCAGCATCGACGAAGAGCAGGCCTGGACAAGCCTCACGCACGTGCTGATGGCTTCCAACGAATTCATATTTGTTTACTGATGAAGGGAAAAATGGATATCAGTTCTTTTCTCACCAAAGCTCCAAAAACGTCACAACTCTCCCGTCGCGGCATGCTGAGGGCTGCCGGTTGCGGCGTCGGCTATCTGGGTCTGCAATCGCTCCTGGCCGATGTGGCGAGGGCTGATTCCGATCCGCTGGCTCCCAAACCCTCCATGTTCCCGGCGCGCGCCAGGCGCATCATATTTCTCTTCATGCATGGTGGCCCTTCCTCTATCGACACCTTCGACCCCAAGCCCTACCTGACCGCCAACAACGGAAAACCGCTGCCTATCAAACAGCCCCTCACCTTCGCTGCCGGCCAGACCGGCGGCCTGATGAAATCACCTTGGGAATTCCGCAATGGCGGAAAATGCGGCCTGCCTGTCAGCGATTTATTCCCGCATATCCGGGACTGCGCCGATGATCTATGCGTAGTCCGCTCCATGGTGGGCGAGGGTGTGGATCATGGCGCCGCTCTGCTTCAGACCTTTACCGGAACATTTACCTTCACCCGTCCCAGCATGGGCTCGTGGGTTCTGTATGGTCTGGGTTCCGAGAATCGCAACCTTCCCGGCTACATCACCATCAAGCCCGCGCTGTCGCATGGCGGCGCAAAGAACTGGGCCTCGGGTTTTCTTCCCGGATCGGTGCAGGGAACCGCTATCGGTAATGCGGGCATGCGCGTTAGCGATATCAAGAAAGAGCCGATTGAATACCTCATCAATGAGGGCTTCACCCGTGAACAGCAGCGTTATGAGCTGGACATGATTCAGGCCATCAACCGCAAGCATCAGGAGATGTGGAAACTGGATGGCGAACTGGAAACCCGCATCCAGTCATTTGAAATGGGTTTCCGCATGCAAGCGGAAGCGTCAAAGGTCTTCGACGTCTCCGGCGAATCGGAAGCCACCCAGAAGCTCTACGGCCTGGATGATCCCAAAACTGCCGATTTCGGCTGGCAGTGCCTGCTGGCAAGACGCCTTGCCGAGGCCGACGTCCGCGTCATTCAATGCACTCACAGCTATAAATGGGATCAGCATTCCGACCTCTTTGACAAGCACACGGCAAACGCGGCTGAAGTAGACAAGCCCATTGCGGGCCTGCTGAAAGATCTAAAGGCCCGCGGCCTGTTGAAGGACACGCTGGTTATATGGTCAGGGGAGTTCGGGCGCACTCCCGTCTCCGAAGGGGGCAACGGACGCGATCACAATCCCTACGGCTATTCGCTCTTCATGGCTGGCGCTGGCGTAAAGGCCGGCTTTGCCTATGGCGCTACCGATGACTTCGGCTATCACGCGGCCGAAAATCGCATGCACATTCACGATTTCCATGCCACTGTGCTTGCCCTTCTCGGGCTCGATCACTCAAAACTCACCTATCGCTATTCGGGCCGCGACTTTCGTCTTACCGAAACTGCCGGCAATGTTCACGAAGGCATCTTCGCGTAGAAAGACTGCGCCGTGGCGGCCTTATTGCCGTGCACTTGAAAAGCAACGAGGAATGACGATGAAATTGGTGAAAGCGGCATTGATTCTTTGCCTGGCGTCGGTGGCGGCCTCGGCCCAGGTTAATGTGGGCGAACAGAAGCCCGAAGCCAGCCAGCCCTTTGCCATGGCGACGGTGGCCACCTTTGAACTGCCCTGGCGGCTGGCGTTCCTGCCCGATGGCCGCATGCTGATCACCGAAAAGGTCGGACCCGTTTGGCTGGTATCCCAGCAGGGAGAGAAGATCCCGGTGAGCAATACGCCCCCAGTCTATTGGCAGGGTCAGAACGGCATGCTGGGCGTCTTCCTTTCGCCGCGTTTCGCCACTGACCAGAGTATCTATCTCACCTATGTCGAGCCAGGTGACTATGGCGGTGGCCTGGCCCTGGCCCGCGCCAAGCTGCACACCACCGCCAGCTCGGCTCGACTGGGTAACTTCGAGGTGTTGTGGCGTCAGATGCCCAAGGGCAAAGGCGGCCAGGAAGGCGCGCAGATCGCCTTCTCGCCCGACGGCCAGTATCTGTTCCTCTCGGTTGGCGACCGCCAGCGCTTCACCCCCGCCCAGGATCCGAACCAACCCGAAGGCAAGATCCTGCGCCTGACGCTGGACGGCAAACCGGCCCCCGGCAATCCCAACTTCGGCAAAACCGGCGCTGCCACCATTCCCCTGATCGATCCGCCGAGTGACACCGAAGAGGCCAAGACCGCGAAGGTGGTGAGCACTTATACCTTTCCCGGCCCCAACCTCACGCCGGCTGAAACCTGGACTACCGGGCACCGCACGCCCTATGGCATGGCATTTTCGCCCACCGGCGAATTGTGGGAGCTCGAGCACGGCCCGCTCGGCGGCGACGAGCTGAACCTGATCGAGGAGGGCAAAAATTATGGCTGGCCGCTCGTCTGCTATGGCAAGAACTATAACGGTGTGCCCATTCCCAATCCCGACACGCGGCCCGACTTGGCGAAGCCGGTGCTCTATTGGGTGCCGGTTATCGCTCCGGGCAATCTGATGTTCTACCGCAGCACCCAGACCTTCCCGCAATGGAACGGCAGCGGCTTCATCACCGGCCTGGAGAGTAAGGCTCTCATCCGCATCATCGCTGACGGCCATGGTGGCGCCAAAACCGCCGAGCGCTGGGATGTGGGCCGCCGCCTCCGCGATGTGGAACAAGGCCCCGATGGCTCGCTGTGGATGCTGGAAGACGCCAATCCGGGCGCCCTCATCCATGTGACGCCCAAGTGAATTGATCCTTGGGAGACTGACGATGTGTCTAATTGACTCCAGCGCCGATCTCAGGATTCCAGCGTCGAAATCTGACGCCTACCCGAAAGTAAAGGCAAACGCCTGCGCGCCCGCTCTTGGGAATCTGATTTCGAATACATGATCTTTGATCGGGCCTTTTTGGCGTATCAGCTGATACAACCTATGGTCTCGAATCATTCCCCGACCGTCCTCCTCCGTGTCCACCCCATGGTCTTCGCCGGGCTTGTGTCCGTCTAACGTCACCTCAAATCCAACTCCGGGGCCGGTGATCGTCCCTAACACCAGGTGCAGGTCCCGCGCGTGAAAGCGAAATCGGATCGCTGCGCTCTGCGACCCGTTGCTAACAACTTCCTCTTGCACCAGCCAGCTTCCGGAGAGCGCCCATTGATTCAATTCGAGGAGCGGAGGAAAACCGTAGGTGCTGCTTTTGTCTCGGATCAGCCCGTTGGGCGAAGCAAAATGCTGGGCACGATTATAGCCAAGATACGTCTCGGGCGAATGGATATCAGGTCCATCAGGAGCGGCTTCCGCGCCTTCTGCTTGCACCTTCACTGTCCCCTGCGGGAGGGAATGCCCGCCTGGCCGCTCTGCCAGCAATTCCTGGATCCAGCGTTCCGATTGCTCTTTATCTCCTTCGCCGAGGTGTCTGTGGCGAATTTTGCCATGTACGTCAATGAAATAGTGAGCCGGCCACGAATCGTTGTCGAACGAACTCCAAATGTCGTAGTCGTTGTCCACCGCAACCGGATAGGAAATACCAAGCTCTCGAACCGCCTTCCGAACATTCGTCGTGTCCTTCTCGAAGGCGAACTCTGGTGTGTGGACTCCGACAACCACCAGTCCGCTGGTCTTGTACTTCTCCGCCCAGGCATTGGTGTACGGAATGCTGCGAAGACAGTTGATGCATGAGTAGGTCCAGAAGTCGACCAGAATGACTTTGCCTTGTAATTGCGAAAGCTGGAGAGGTGCGGAATTGATCCAGGTGGTTGCGTCTTCAAAGCTGGGTTCCGTGTTGTCGCTTTCCTTCGTCACGCCGATAGCCTGAGTCGTTTTCGCCGGGTGTAGCAAGCGGAGCAGCGCTTGTTCGAATCCCGTCGTATTTGCAGCGGAAAAGCGTGTAAGTATCCCCCGGTCCCACCCGAGAGCGACACTCATCACTGCGATCAGCACCGTCACTCCGATGGCAGGCCTGATCCAGCGCTCCACAATTAGAAAGCGCTTCCACGTCGCCAACACTTTCTTGCCTGCCAGGAGCGCTGTGCCCAAGGACGTCGCGGCCCCGGCGGCGTATGCCAATAGCAGCATCCAGGTCCGGAACGTTGGACCTTGGATCGCAGCTCCAGTCAGGATCAAACCGAGGATTGGTCCCGCACATGGCGCCCAGAGTAGGCCTGTCGCTGCGCCCAGCACCACAGATCCAACCGCTCCTGATCGTGACAGGGCCCAGGAATTCAAGCGATTCCCAAACGCAACCAAGGGACGCGTTAACCTGTCGGTAAAGACGGGCACAATCAGCATAATGCCCAGCACACCGAAGAGTGCCAGTGATACGAATCGGCCATATTCATTCGCGCGCACAAGCCATGGTCCTCCGGCGGATACCGCCACAGCCACCAGCGCGAACGTCGCCGCCATGCCAACTAGAAGAGGCAAACCGGCCTTCCGAAACGGTTGGTCGGCGCGAGCGAATACAAACGGAATCACCGGCAGAATACAGGGGCTCAGAATCGTCAGCACGCCGCCTAAATATGCGAGCACAAAAAGCACTATCGTTACCTTATCGCGTGACCATTTGGGCAACCGTGCCGTGTGGTTGCTGCCAAACGTAAGCCTGAGTGATCCTGGAACATTCGCCGCGGTGAGCTTTGATCATGGCCGCGGCCGGTGTCCCCGCCGGTTCCAGTCTCACCTTTTTTTTCATCCCTCATGATGACGGCCCGCAGGGTCGTCATCCTCGTTCACAAAAAGTTCATAGCTCAATCTCCCTTGTTCCTCGGCGCTTACAGCGGAATAATTTTTTCTCGGTTCGTTTTGGCCTTTCTCCGTGCTACTCTCCGGCAGGCCTGTGACCCGCCTCCCCCGGCGACTCACGGGCCGTTTCATTTTCCAGGAGAAAACGCCCACTCATGACCACCGCTGAACGCAATCGCCGCAACGCAAGCTCTTCTACGGGTCCTCGCACCGAAGAAGGCAAAGCCATATCCTCTAAAAACGCTCTCAAGACCGGGCTAACAGGTCGCACCGTTCTGCTGCCATCCGACGATGCCGCCGCTTTCGCAGAGCACGTTCAGGGTTACTTTGACGAATACAAGCCCCAGGGTCTGCGCGAGCGCGAGATCGTTCAGTCTCTCGCTGAAACCCGCTGGCGTCTGAACCGCAGCTTCGCTCTCGAGGCCGCTCTCTTCTCTCAACCCGCCGCCGATGCCGAAGAAGGCACTCCTGCCCCCAGCAATGTTGAGAACCTTATCAAGTACGAAAAGACGCTGAAGAATCTTCACTTGCAGGAAGCGCGCCTGAGCCGCCGTTTCGAAAAGGACATCGCCGAGCTTCGGGAACTGCAGCAAACCCGCTTGCGCGAAGAGATGTTAAAGCCAGGCACCCCTGGTACCGCACAGAACGGTGATCCGAAAATGGCTTCGAATTTTCAAATGCTGAAAGAACTCCTCGCAGCCGACAGTAAATTCTCCCCGAACAGTAAACCCTTCATGAGCCCTCGATCCCGAAACTGAGCCCCGAGCGCAGCGAGGGGTTGACCGGAGTGACTCGATCCCGAAACCGAGCCCCGAGCGTACGCGACGGGTTTAGTCATGCCCCACTGCTCCTGGTTCCGTTCCTCCAAAACCTGAGATATCCTGTTGCCACATGCGAAGCTTTTATGTCTGTTCGGCTGTTTTGCTCGTCTCGCATCTGGGCTTCACCCAGCAAAGCCAGAACAAAGGTTACTATCGCTATCCCGCGCTCTATCGACAAAATCGTCTTCACGGCGGAAGGCGATCTCTGGCAGGTCGGCATTCAGGGCGGTCTCGCTACGCGTCTGACCAGCAGTCTCGGCGATGAGCAGTTCGCCGCCTTTTCGCTTGACGGTCAAACGCTCGCCTTCAGTGCAAATTATGAAGGACCCACCGAGGTCTACACCATGCCGGTTTCGGGCGGCATCCCGAAGCGGCGGACCTTCGATGGGCAAGCCAGCGTAAATGGCTGGACCTCAGACGGCAAGATCATATTTTCGAGTACCCGCTACTCGACTTTGCCGGATGCCGAGTTGCTGACCATCGACAACCGCAACCGGATCGAGCGGATTCCGCTGAGCCAGGCCTCGCAGGGCTGCTATGATGCCGCCGGTAAAGCGCTGTTCTTTACGCGCTTCCCGTTTCAAGGCAGTTACGCCAAACGATACAAGGGCGGTACTGCGCAAAGTCTTTGGAAATACGTTTCTGGCCAGGAAGCCGTCGCTCTTACGGCCAGTTACACCGGCACCAGCAGAGACGCTATGTGGTGGCAGGGCCGCGTCTACTTCTTGACCGATCGTGATGGCGCCATGAATCTCTGGTCCATGGATGAGAACGGCGGCAGGATTCGCCAGCACACGCACTACGAAGGCTGGGATATGAAGAACCCTTCGCTCTCCGAAGGCCGGATCGTGTACCAGCTCGGTTCGGACCTGCATTTATACGACATCGCCAAAGGTTCGGATCGTGCTGTCTCGATCGAAATTCCGTCGGACTTCGATCACTTGCGGGAACACTGGATCAAGGACCCTCTGCACTACACCACCGCCGTCCACCTCTCGGGCGACGGGGAGAAGATCGTGTTGACCGCGCGCGGGCGTGTCTTTGTCGCCCCCGTGAAGAACGGCCGCTTTGTCGATATCAGCGAGCATCGCCCGGGTCGCTTCCGTGAAGCCCGCATCGCGGCTGACGGCAAGTCGGTGTTTGTTCTTTCCACCGAGTCCGGTGAAGTGGAACTCTGGAAATATCCGGCCAACGGTGTCGGTGCCGGCGAACAGTTGACCCGCGATGGCAAAGTTCTACGATGGGAAGCCGTGCCCTCGCCGGATGGAAAATGGATCGCGCACCAGGACAAGAACAATCGTCTCTTCCTGCTCGACACCGCTTCTAAATCCGACAAACCCATCTCGCAATCGAATCCCGACTACAACTCAGGTCCCGCTTTCGACAGCATCCGCTGGTCGCCCGACAGCCGCTGGATTCTCTTTAGCGAAGAAGCCTTGAACGGATTTTCCCAACTCATGGTCTACGGCATCGAATCCGGCAAGACTCTTGCTCTCACAACCGACCGGTACAACACGATCGCCGCCGACTGGAGTCCCGATGGCAAGTGGATCTACTTCCTTTCGGACCGCGCTCTCAATACCGTCGTCAATAGTCCTTGGGGTAACCGCCAGCCCGATCCCTTCTTTGATCGCACCAATAAGCTCTACCAGCTTGCTCTCAAAAAGAATCAGGTTTCGCCCTTCGACCCTGCTGACGAGCTCCACCCCAAAGACAGTAGTGACGCGAACAAATCCTCGACCGCTGGCGAAAAGGACCCCGCCGGAAAAGACAGCAAGCCCGCTGTGCCGAGGGTCGAAATCGACTTCGACAATATCGCTTCTCGTCTGTCGGAAGTGCCCATTGGACCCGGTAATTATTCCGATCTGCAGGCTGCGGAAAAGCGCCTCTGCTGGATCAACAACGATGTCGATAATCCGGACAAGAATACCCTGCAGTGTGTAGAGGTCGCCAACAAGGACGATTCGCCGGACACTCTCCTCGAGGGTGTTAGAAGCTTCGAAGTATCCGGTGATCGAAAGAAGATCCTGGCACGCGTTAAAGAGGATCTCTTCGTGTTTGATTCCTCCATGAAGGGAGACGCTCTCAAAGCTCCTAAGGGCTTGGCAGACAGCAAAGTCGATCTAGGTTCCTGGACGTTTTCCGTGATTCCGGCCGACGAATACCGCGAAGCTTTTCAGGACGCCTGGCGTCTTCACCGCGATTACTTCTACGATCCAGGCATGCATGGCGTGAACTGGCCCGCCATGCGCGAGAAGTACGGAGAACTGCTCGGTCGGGTGCGTGATCGCCAGGAATTGGACGACCTCATCTCCGATATGGTCAGCGAACTCTCGGCGCTGCATACCTTCGTCTTCGGCGGCGACATCCGAAAAGGAACAGACCAGATTGAACTCTCGACGCTCGGAGCCCTGCTCGTGCCTGCCGCTGACAATACGGGCTGGACTGTTCAGCATATCTATCGTTCCGACCCCGATCGGCCCGACATGCTGAGTCCGCTCGCCCGGCAGGGTGTCGAGATGAACGATGGCGACACGATTCTGTCCCTCAACGGTCGCGATCTCGACGAGACTACGAGCCCCGGCGAACTTCTGCGCGGGCAGGCCGGCCGGCAGGTGCTTTTACGAGTACGTCCGAGGGGACACACCGCGACCCGTGACGTTATCGCCAGGCCTATTACAGTGAAGACCGACACCGATCTGCGCTATTCCGAATGGGAGTGGACACGGCGCGAGGCTGTCGATCAGGCTTCTCAAGGCAAGATCGCCTACCTCCACCTCCGTGCCATGGGTCCGAACGACATTAATCAGTGGGTGGAGCAATACTCTCCAATCGTCAACCGCGAAGGGCTCATCGTAGATGTTCGGCACAATCGCGGCGGCAATATCGATAGCTGGGTTCTCGGCAAGCTGATGCGGAAATCTTGGATGTACTGGCAGCCTCGAGCTGGCCGCCCATCCTGGAACATGCAGGAAGCGTTTCGCGGCCCGGTAGTCGTTCTCTGCGACCAATGGACGGCCTCCGACGGCGAAGCGTTCAGCGAAGGATTTCGCCGCCTGGGTCTCGGAAAAGTAATTGGCACCCGCACCTGGGGCGGGGAAATCTGGCTGAGTGGCGGTAACCGTTTGGCCGATAACGGAATCGCCTCAGCTGCCGAGGTTGGTGTCTACGGGCCGGAAGGAAAGTGGCTGATCGAAGGGCATGGTGTCGATCCGGACATCGTGGTCGACGATCTTCCGCACAGCCGCTTTGAAGGCAAGGATGCGCAGCTCGATACTGCTTTACAGTATCTTCAAAAATTGATCGATGCCCGCCCCGCCCCGGTACCCCCACATCCGCCCTATCCCGATAAGTCTTTCCGTGTAGAACACTCTGTCAAGAACAGCGGTTCAAACGATTCTGGCGGATCCGCTCATTAGCTTAATAACCCGGACTTAGCCGCCCGCGGAACTACTCTTCCTCGTCTTCCTCCAGGTCGTCATCGTCCTCATCATCGCCGTCTTCATCATCCTCATCTTCATCATCGTCGTCCTCGTCCTCTTCGTCGAGATCCTCATCGTCCAGATCGTCGTCTTCGTCATCTTCGAGGTCGCCTAAATCTTCATCACCCAATTCCGATTCGTCCTCTTCCTCCTCCTCCTCCTCCTCGTCGTCGGAAAGGGGAGCCATCCGAAGCATCTCCTTTTCCGCTTCCTGTTCAGACTTGCTCATACTCGTGTCGAAACTCATCCTGTTATCTTCTCCTGGCGGTTTGTGACCTTACGATGCGGAAACCCGCAAAAATAGTTCTTAGTTTTTGGATTGTCCTGAAATTATTTCAGATCTTGCCAATCGCGCGAAACTCGATTGGCCCAACTAACTTCCAAAACGGATTGCTGGCTCGAGCCGCCTTCACGCTTCGAAGGGGCCTTCGCGGCCCCGGGCTGTCACCTGCTCTACCGCGATCACCTGCCCGCGCTCGACAATGGCTGCGCGATCAAAGTTGTTGACTGTTGGACAGACGTGTCGCGGAATCAAGTACAGTACACTCCCGCGCTCCGGGGAGGCCGATGTTCCTTCCACCTCAAACGGTAGATGCTCCTCACTAGGCTTCAACGCGCGAAGCTCCGGATGCCCTAACGGAACGCAGTTCGGCACTCCGCTATCCACCGAGACGCTCTTGTGCCCAGCATCGCACGTCGCAATTCCCGGTTTTGGATGACTGATTATGCGGCTTATGACCGCTACTGCCGGCTTGAAGTTGTAAGCCATTGGTAATTGATCCAGGCTTGATGCGTCGTTATACACGATGGTTCCCGGCGAAACTGTGTGTTTGAAAGAACCCTCCCAAAGCGGCGCATAGGAAAGCGAACAAGGAAGGGCCGGTGTCCCCGATGTTACGACTTCTTCAATTCGTATACCTTTCGCCTCCACTGCGGCGACAATCGCGAGCAGCTCGCCGTACCGTTCATGGGCTCGCTTCGTGCGTTCGTCCAGATCCGGCTCCGTCGTATTCCCGTCATAGAAGTGTAATCCGCGAAATTTCAGATTCTGTGCCTGAATAGCCCCGGCCAGGCTCGCTATTTCAGAGGCATGATCGCGTTCGACGCCGGTGCGGTCCATACCCGCATTGATATCGATGAACAGCTCTACCGCCGTGCCTCTCCAGTCATGAAGCTGTTTTTCCGATTCCACAATCGCCGATATCCGCACTTCGGGAAACTCCCCCGCAATTTCAGCCACGCGGCGCGCGTTCTCTCCATTGTGTGGATATGCCACGAGCACATCCTGCATACCCGCTTGGCACGCCATGACAAGTTCGAGCGTAGTTGCGCATTTCGCGGCGGTTATGCCCGCATCCACCAGCAGCTTGGTCATCGACTCTAGTTTTACCGTCTTCAGATGTGGACGCCAGCGCTTTGGATCGCCATCGAGAATCGCCACCATACAATCGATGTTGTGCTTTACCAATTCCCGGTAGATTACGAGTGTTGGCGTTAACAGATGGTCCGTCGCTATGCTGTAACTCTCGGCGTTCAGTTCCTTTGCCAGTCCTGTCCTCATCTCCGCCGTCCTTTGCCTATACGGTCAACCCGCGATAGAGTAGTCTATACACAGCCGGGAGTGTAACATCGTTGGATCCCTTCAGGAATGCTTGCAGCCAGGCTGATGTCGCCAGCGCTATATCCAAGAGCCGCCGCGACTTTCTCCGTGCTGCCACCGGAGCCACTCTCGGAACCACTATTTTCAGCTGCACATCGCCCGGTGTTCTGCGGGCCGCGTCCCGGTCTCCCAAGGCCGTGGTCGTTACTTTCGGTGGTGGTTCGCGCGACGATGAGACCTTCGCCGAAGATGGCCAGCAGAATATCCAATCGCTTTTGAATGAGTTGATTCCGCAAGCAACATTCTTCACGCGCGTCGTCAATCGGGGGATCCTTGGTCACTATGTCGCTACTGCCAGTCTAGCCACTGGAGTTTATGAAACGTTCAACAACTTTGCGGCAGTCCCCCCCGATTACCCTACGGTCTTCGAATACTTTCGGCGCGATCTCAAGCGCCCCATTTCTGACACCTGGGTAATTGCCCCAAGTAACGGATTCAACCGGATTGGAGAAAGCGGCCATCGCGACTACGGCAAAGGAACGGGGGCCAATGTGATACTCCCGAAACGCCTGTTGAGCGCTGCTCTTGAAAGCAATCAGGCCAGCTACGAGCACCTGCTGCGCGACAACTACGAATCTCCGCTTTCCTCGCCGGTCGCAGGCGGCAATGACATCGACCTTCATCAGCTCGCCGAGGCGCTGCAGTTCTCGGTCGGCGACTTCAGGGCGCACGCTCGCAATCTCGCTAGTCCCGACGAGCTCTCCGTCTTCATCGCAAAGCAGCTGATGCAAAAACTTTCCCCGAGCCTGATCTGGATCACCCTCCACGACATCGACGTCGCTCATTCCGGCGCCTTTTCGCTGTATGTTGACGCTATCCGCCGTTCCGATTACCTTTGTGCTGAAATCTGGCGGACAATTCAGTCGAACCCGGAGTACGCGGGCAACACGGCGATGTTTATTCTGCCTGACTTCGGGAGAGACTCGGATCTGAGCCCCGGCGGTAATGGATTTCAGCATCACCGCACGGGCGATGCAGTTTCCCGCACTACCTGGATGCTTGCCATGGGACCTGGCATTCGCCAAAACACCGTCGTCGACCGGCCGGTTGGCTCGATCGATCTGGTCCCCACACTCGGCGCGCGCTTCGGTTTCACGGCCCGTTTTTCGCAAGGCTCCGTTCTTCACGAGGTGGTCTAGCGCATGAAGCCCGCGGAGCTCAAAGCACAAGACTTTGTCCGCTATCGTCCCCTCGCCCGGCAAACTGCCGTCCAGTATCTTGCAACACTCCAGCAGTTGCCAGCCGCCTTTCTGCCTTTCCTGCTGAAGGAAATCATTTCACTCGATTGGAAGTTTCCCGCCGAACGTGACGAGCTTCTTCTGCAACTCGCTTACCTTCAGGCGCTTCCTCCCGCCGAGCGCGAGCATGAAATGGACGCCTATGCACACCTTCGCCTGACGCCTGAGCTCGATGCATTCGACGCGGTCAATCTTCCCAGCCAGTATTTGGAAAAGCTGTCCGCTCAACTCTGGGCCAGTTCCCAGATGGATACATTTCGGACAGCGTCCGAGCTATACATGAAAAACTTCCGGAAGGCCAATCCCGAAGAAGCGCCGCCGGTGCCGCGGCTGGCAATCGTGCTGTTCGGAAGCGGCGTTTCTTCGAACGATTATCCGCTCTTCCACAAGCTTCGCCGGCAGGGAACGTACTTTGGCAGAGTGGAGGGAACGAACGGTTTGGAGCGGATCGTTCACCTCCTCGAATCGCGCGCTTCAGCTCGCGTTATTCCCTATGGACATTGGTTCATCGATGGAAGCCGCACCACTGTTTCCGGCCCCCGGATCGCCTTCATTTCGTATGAGGATCTCTCTGGAATTCGCACTGCCATGACAGCCCGGATTCGTCAGGCCTTTGAATCTCGCATGTCGCCGGAGACTCTGCGCACCATGCTGGCCGAAACAACACCCGCCGACGTAATGATGCCGGACAATCGCAGAGACCAGGTATTAGACCATTTCAAGGTCAATCTTTTTACGGAGGGTGCCGGCACTCAAATCTACAGCACGACATTTGTGCAATGGACCGCACGCGAAGCTTTGCGGCGGGCCAAACCTGTTACACTCGTGGCGCGCTTCACTCCCCGCCAGCGCGAAGCTCCTATGAACGAGTTGCTCAACGGCACGTTTAAAGACCGAACAGACCCGGCCGGTTCGCTAATCGATGGCGACATGGGAGCCTGGTACACCTGGATCAGTTTGCAGCGCCTCACCGGCGCCGATCAATCCTCGTTCCTCGCCTGGTTTGAGGGGCATAACCAGGCGGTTGCAGTTGGTCCATCTTTCGCAAAAGCGGCGGTTGATAACGCGCCGATTCCATTAGACGAGCTGCTCAAAAGAGTCGCTGGATCCACTCCGACCACTCGTGCCTGAGGCATTTCGTACAAACCGTCGCCGGTTTTTGCAAAGCTCGGCGCTTGGAGCCGCAGCCAGCATTGGCTCGAAGAGTGCTCAGCCCGGAGCCGATTATCAACCCGGCCGCGTCCCGAATGAATACGACCTCTTTCTGGACGGCGAACGGGAAGCTCTTGCCCAAACGCCGCACGTCTCCCGGATTGTCGAGCATCGCATAGAAGCGTCGCAGGGTACCCAGCCAAAGCAGCTGCAAGTCGGCGACGAACTGGACGGTTGGAAGCTGCTCGCCATTGTCGGAATGAATGGCACGCTGACTGCCGTTCTGGAAAAGCATGTCTCTCACCACGGAGCAATCGTCTATGTGACCGAATCCCAGGGTGTAATTGCGCGCATCCCGAAAGGAATCGGCGATCTTTCGAAGATCCGGCCGCGGCCAACCCATACGCCTCACGTCAAGCTGGAGCGCACCGCAACTTACACTCCAGGACCGGACACAGCGTGGAACTACATCCTGAATTCCAACGAAGACCCGTGCTATGAAAACGTAGCCGCTCTCGGGAAGGAGTACATTGGCTGGTCGCTCGTTGCCAATGAAGAAGCAGGACCTCTCCGATCACTCTACCTCGGGCCCGACGGTGTCTCACGCCAAATCGCCAGGCAGCCGGAAGGCCAAGGGCTCTGGGCTCCGGATTTAGCGGGACCGCTCTTCGATCCAACCGCTCTTTTGTCCGGCGACACTCCGCACGCTTTTCAATATCTGCCCGGCCACAGCAAGCGAACGCTGCTGGGCGGTTACTTGCCCGTCGCGGATACCGGAGTTTGGAACTCGCAATATCGTGCGGGATATGAGGCAATGGTTCTTCTGCCGCCTGGCGAAACTGCCGAGCCCATGGGGCGTGTGCGCTGCATCAGACCCGATGGGAAGGTTGAAGATCGCTATTGGCATGCAACGGCCGAATCCTTTTTTGCCGCTCTTGCCGGCATCTGGAACCGCTGGTACAACTTCATTGAAGAAAAGATGCCGGTTGAAATTCCAGATCCGTGGCTGCTCGATGCCGCGCGTGCCGGTATCGTACTTTCGCGCTGCAGCTATCGAGGCCTGGAACCCACCTATCAAGTCGGCGAGGGAGCCTACACCAAAATTCCTGAGCGCAGCCATGCACTCTTTCCCGTAGCCTTTTACGAATTCATCTGGGTCCACCAGCTCTGGAATCTGACCCCGGAAGCCGAGCCGTACTTTAAGTGGTACCTCGACAAGTACATCCTTCCCGATGGTAATTTTCTCTACAACACTCAGGATCAAGTCGAGGCGCCGCTGAATGTCGGAGTCTTCCTCGCCAATACAGCACGCGCTTACGATTACACTGGTGATCTCGGCGCTCTCGAAGCGAAGTTACCTGCGCTGCGTCGCATGGTCGGTTATGTCCTTGAGCGCTACGAATACAGCAAGCGTAAGTGGGGTCCATCAGACCGCGAGTACGGCCTGATCTGGGGCTCTCCCGAAGCCGATTTGGGCGAGCCGCAAAACGATTTCCCGCAATCTCACCCGCTGTATTATCAAAATTCAACCTGGACCTGGCGGGGCTTTACTGAATATGCGCGCTGTCTTGCCAAGGCAGGAAAAGAACACAATCGCGCGGACCTTCAGGCCGAAGCCGCCAGATTCTCAACGCTCGCGGCCGAAATGCACGCCAATACTGAGCGTTCCTTAAGCGCCACTACCGATGCTTCAAACGACGCGATGCGCAAGGCCGGAATACCGCCCTTCTCTCCGGACGATATTCATCGAAACCCGACAGACCTGAGCAGCTATGAGAACCACCGCTTCATGGAGGACTGGTTCACAGCCGACTGGGGAGACAACAAGCTCGATTTGGGCCATCTAAAGCACCGCGAACTCGCTGGACTCCAGATCATGGGCATGGGTACCGACGGCGAGACCTATCGCATTTCGAACTTCATGGAGCATGGAGGCCTGGCGGTCCGCATTCGCCAGGACGATTACCGGCCATTTCTGCTTCTTCTGTATTCGCTTCTCTGTTACGCCGCGGACTCAGGTAATCGTTATGCACCCGAAGATGCGTACATCCCCGGCGGCTTCCCTGGCGAAGCCAGTCCCTACGGCTGGTCTGCTGTCGTGAATAGCACGCTGCAGCCTTCGCTGGGGCTGCGCTGGCTGCTCTGCTATGAAGAGAACAATCGCGGCCTCTGCCATTTGCAAAAGGCCGCTCCAAAGCACTGGTTTGCAAATGGAGAGCGCATCGCCGTCAAGCGCTGCCCGACACGCTTCGGTGAAATAGCCTGGAGCACCGAAAGCAGCGCGAACCAATGGCGGGTGCAAGTCGAATTTCAACGCGACTTCGAAGGTGATCTGGCGATTCACATTCATCGTCCGGATGGGAAGCCATTGACCAGCAGTTCCGTCGGTACTGTCGAGAAGGATAGAATTCTGATTCCGCGAACGGCCCTGGCTGGTCAGCGAAAGCTTGATCTAACGATTCACTGAACAGTCGACCGAAGGGCTTCGTCGAGCGTCGGATATTCAAATTCGAATCCCGTCCTTTGAGCCGCTTCCGGAACAACGCGCAGGCTTGTGAACAGAAAGGTCGCCATTTCTCCCAGCGCGAGGCGCAAAGCGAATTTAGGCATGGGCATTATGGTGGGCCGGTGTATAGCGCGGCCTAGAGCTTTCGTAAATTCCGCGTTAGTCACCGGGTTCGGCGCGCTGCCATTTAAAACTGCCGTTACAGCAGAATTGTCAGCTGCAAAAAGAAACAAGCGCACCAGGTCGTCGATATGAATCCACGACATCCATTGCTTGCCGCTGCCGAACTTTCCGCCGAGCCCAATCCGAAACGGCGGAAGCATTTCCTTGAGCGCTCCGCCGCCGCGGCCGAGTACCGTCGCGGTTCGAATCGGCACCACGCGTAGGCCGAGCTCGCGAGCATGCGACGCTTCGCGCTCCCAATCGCGGCAGACCTCGGCAAGAAAGTCGTGCGCCGGCGGAGCCGCCTCAGTCAATAGCAGGTCCCCGCGATCGCCGTAATAGCCGACTGCCGATGAAGAAATCAATACGTAAGGTTTATGTCTAAGCTCACGAATCGCCGCCACCAGCCGTCGGGTGCCATCCACACGACTATCGTAGATGCGTTTCTTGACGTCATCCGACCAGCGCTGCGCGATTGGTTCGCCCGCCAGATGAAAGACTACATCGATGCGCGAAAGGGCATTTAAGTCCGGCTTCTGGCTTGTGTCCCACGGATGAAAAGAGGCCTGCGAGGGCATTTTCGAATCGCGTTTGCGGGCCAGGTAATACACTGCATCGCCGCGCGATAGCAGCTGCTCCACTAATTTTCGGCCGATGAAGCCGGTTGCCCCGGTTACCAGATACGTCATGACCCGCAAAGACGGCTTCAGACAACCTTCGTGTGGTCTTTGCCCGTTCTCTCCATCTCTTTTATCTCATCAATGTAGGCTTGAGTATCGGTCTTTCTTTGCAGTCCCTCTAGAGACATGTAGCGCAGCTTTCCGAAGATTGGTCGCTCTCCCCACGCACGGTCGTGTAGCCCAAAACACCACAAAATGTTCGTGTAGGTGTTCGGATCGCGGCCGTCCAGAGCAAATTGGTTGTGAATCTCGATCATAGTGTCTGCCGCACCCTGATAGTGCCGCGACCACTCGATGATTTTCTTGCCCCAGTACATGCGATAGTAGCCATGAATGTTTCCCCGCAGCAGCATTTCCTTTTGCGTTGCATTCCAGAGCGGATCGTATGTTTTGGCGCTCTCCAGCTGCTTGTAAGAGTACATCGGATCCCGTTTATCGCGCGCGTGCTTTTCCATCGTTTGCCGGCACCAGTCAGGAAGATTTTGCAGACTGCCCGGATTTTCAACAAACCGGGCATAGTTAAAGGCCAACTCCCGCCTGACAATCAGCTCTTCCAGGTACTCCTCGGCAATCAGTTTGTGCTTCCGAGCATACGCCTCCACCGCCAAGGCAATCTCGAGCGAGGAAATGTGTCCGAAATGCAGGTAGGGACTCATATGGGAGGTCGTGTGTTCCGATGGCTCATTGCGCGTATGGCTGTACCGCCTGAGGTTCTTGTTCAGGAAGTAATCGAGCAGCTTCTCAGCGGCCCGTCGACCGCCGGCGAATGTGAGCGAAGGCGATATCGAGTGATCGATTTCGCAAGAGGCAACGAGTTTAGGAATGTCCTTCTCCTCGATGGCTGTGTGAAAGCGCGGAACTGCCCCAGGGAACTTTTTCTTCACTCGCAAATCGTCCGGAGCCCTTAGGTATTTGCTCAGAACCCGTTTTATTCGAGGTCGAATCGTATAGGCGCCGTACTGACGCGTCGTGATCATGGACATTGGGACGACACAGCTGGAATCAACCGCGTAATAGGAAACATTGAGCTTTTCTGGCACCCGGGCATTGTGTATTGGGGCAATAAACGTCGGGTAGTCATCTGTCACGACTGCTGCCGCTTTGGAAGCCAGCTCGTAAAGGACATCGTTCCGCGACTCTTTTGTCTTTCGAAGATAGAATACGTAGCCAATACCCGCGCGCTTCAGCCGCTTTGCCGTCTCCGGCACGCCCTCGAGGATGAACGTATGCAGCCGGTCGTTTGCGTTCTTATAGGTACAGGCCAGGCCTTCGTAATAGAGCACGGGCAGACGGTATCGATTGGCAAGCTCAACCGCAAATAGCAAGCCATGGTTCGCATCGACCCGCCGGTTCATCTGAGCCCAATACAGGACGTATTCAGCATCGGGCCGATCACCGGCTGAATTGAGTTTGGAGATTCGTTCCGTCTCTATCGCCATCGCATCTGTTCAGATGCTCGAGGAAAGAACTTCGCGGGTGAAGGTTTCGATTACTCCTTGGGCACTATCCCAAGAGTCTTCATCTTCCGGTACAGGTTGCTTCGTTCTAGTCCCAGCAGCTCCGAAGCACGCGTCACGTTGCCATTCGTTTCATCCAGTTTCCGGAGGATATACTCACGTTCAGCCGCTTCTTTCACCTCGTGCAGAGTGCCAAAGTCTTCCGTGCCGCGCATCGCCTGGGCCTTTCGTACATTGTCCAAAGGCAGATGGCGAGCCTCCACGCGCCGCTGTCCATGCAAAATCACGATCCGCTCCATAAGATTCCGGAGTTCTCGTACATTCCCCGGCCACTGGTATTTCATTAGGGCGTTAATCGCGTCCTCAGTCAGTTCTTTGGGCTTGCGCCCATAGGCGACCGTAAACTCAGTCAGAAAGTGATTCGCCAGCACCGGAATATCTTCCGCTCTGTTGCGCAGCGGCGGCACAGTGAAGGGAATTACGTTGAGGCGATAAAACAAATCCTCCCGAAAGTTGCCACGTTCGATTTCCTTCTCCAGATTCTTGTTCGTAGCCGCGACCACTCGCGCGTCGGCTTGGATGGATTGGGGAGCCCCGACGGGCTCGAAACGGTGCTCATCCAACGCGCGCAACAGCTTCGACTGGGTTTTCAAACTCATATCGCCAACTTCATCGAGAAAGAAAGTTCCGCTGTGCGCCTTTTGCAGTTTTCCTATTTTGAGGTCGATGCTCCCGTTGAGATTCGTCCGCCTATGCCCGAATAGCTCGCTCTCGATCAGGTCCTCCGGAATGGCAGCGCAGTTGACTTCGACAAATGGTCCGTCGGCCCGTCCACTCATACCGTGTAGAGCGCGAGCCACGAGTTCTTTGCCTGTACCGCTCTCGCCGTAAATCAAAACGCGGCCGTTCGTCCCGGCCATGAGCTTGAGCTGCTGGCGAAGAGCTTTCATTGCGACGCTTTCGCCGATGATTTCGGGTGTACCCGTATCCTCGCGCAGCCTGCGAAGCTCTCGACTTGTCCGCTGTTGGCGGAGCGCGTTCTTTAGAGCGACACTGACCTTTTCAATGGTGAGCGGTTTCTCAACAAAATCGAACGCACCAAGTTTGGTCGCCTTTACGGCCGTCTCAATATTGCCGTGCCCGGAGATCATGATGACCGCAGGGCGGACGTCAACGGGAATCTCTTGAATCCGTTCGAGCGTCGTCAGGCCATCCATGCCTTTCAGCCAGATATCGAGCAGAATTGCGTCGTAAGTTTCGTTTCCGATCGCTTCGAGACAGGCTTCTCCGCTGTCCACGGCGGCGCATTCATAATTCTCGTCACTCAGAACGCCGCGTAGAGACTGACGTATATTTACCTCGTCGTCTACAATCAGAACTTTTAGTCCGCTAGCCGGCATCTTTTTGCACTACGCTCTCAGCGTAGCTGGAGCATTTTCACTGGCTTTAACGCCGGGCTCGCTTTCTACGGAAGTTATGGCGTTGAACTCGACTACGAACCGCGCACCTGCCGGTCGGTTGTCCTCCAGTCGAACGGAGGCATGATGTTCGTTGACAATGTGGCTGACGATAGCGAGACCAAGGCCCGTGCCACGACCCTTGGTGGAGAAGTAGGGCAGGAATAATTTCTCCTTTTCGGCCGCGGAGACACCGGGTCCCGTGTCTGTAACCGAGAGTTCCACAAGATCTGAACTCGTTTGAGAGGTGGCCACGCGCAGTGCCTTTACCGGCGATTCGCGCATCGCTTCGGCAGCGTTATCCACCAGGTTGACGATAACGCGCTTGATCTGCTCCCTGTCGAGCATGATCGGGGGGAGATCCGGCCGAAGGTCGACTCTCAGGGAGATTTCATCCAGGCGCCCTGCAAAAACAGCCATTGCGCTTTCAACCACGTCGTTAAGATTGGTAGGAGCCATCTGAGCCGCGGGAAAGCGCGAGAAGCGCGAGAATTCGTCGACGAGCGATTTCACCGTCTGTACTTCGCCCTGGATGGTCTGTGTACACTCCTCCAGGATGGCCAGCGACTCCGGGCGTAACGGCAGTCGCGGCAGCTGGCGGGCGATACGATCTGCGCACAAGGAAATCGGAGTGAGCGGATTCTTAATCTCATGAGCGATCCGGCGCGCAATTTCATGCCATGCCGCAGATTTTTGCGCACGCATCAAGTCGCTTGTATCTTCGAGCACCATTACAAAGCCCCGCTGCTCTTCGAGTGATGCCACGGTAACTGCGAGATGAAAAACCGACGATCCCTTGGCCAAGTCCAGCTGGCAGGCGGCCGCTCCCGTGCGCCTTGCGCGGTTCAGAACATAGCGGATCTCCGCCAGTTCGTCCGGCGGAAACAGGTCACTTAGTTTATGCGCAGATCTGACAACCTCGTCTGAGAAAATCCCCCGCAAAGCGCGGTTCACTCTTTCGATGCGCTCGTCAAGCGAGACCGAAATAACGCCGGTCGGAATACTTTCAAGAATGGCTTCCGTGAACTGACGCCGTGCTTCGAGTTCCCGAGCGTTTCCTTCCAGTTCGCTCGTCATCGCATTGAAGGCTCGAACCAAGGTTGCCAATTCGTCGATTGCGTTGACCTGGATTCGGTAGGAAAGGTCTCCGCGCCGCACCTCCTGGGCCGCTCCCAGCAGAGCGGATATCGGAATGCTTATTTGTCGGGACAGAATCTGGGCCGACCATGCCGCAAAAAACAGAACAAACAGCGTCAGAAGGCAAAGCAGCAAAAAATATGTATCGCCGTAGAATTTTTTGTGCGTGCCCAGGCGCTTTTGCTCGTCCATGAAGCGCTGGATTGCGGTTTCTTTCACGCTCGGGTCCAAGGGGAGCGGAGCGCCGGCGGTAATCCTTCCCAGCTTCTCTGGGCCCTGCCCTACATCTGCCGAAGCCTCGAGCAGGGCTTTCCCGGTTTCGCGATTCTGACATAGCGGCAGCGGCGCACCTTCGGCCGGATAAAGAGTTAATCGCTCGATTCCAGCGTTTTGACAAAGCGGCTGAAAGAAGCTCGTATCGGCGTGCCCCATAAGGGCGGCTTCGTGTGTTTGGGGAAGCAGGCCGATCCATCTGACCTCTGCCTGAACGCGGCCTTGAACCTCGGAGCGATAAGACCTATCCAGATCCTGCAAGTTCATCTCGATTCCCCGTGCAGGCTGCGTAAACCATTTGTTCAGGGTCCGGTTTAGAACGAAATAATTGAAGAAGGCGGAGAATAGCGTGGGTGCAAGCGTAAGCGCCAGGGCGCCCATCAGCAGCCGGGAGCGTATTCGAGAGCCCTCCCGGTTTTGCTGGCGGTCCATATAAAGCTTTACGATTGCGCGAAACAACATGAAGGCGAGCGTGACCGCGAGCAGAAAAATAAAAATGGAGACGGCCGATAAAACGATCGTCTCGTGAACATCGGAAGGGCCGAAAGGGATGGTGAACGATCCCTGCCAGAGCATCAAGATCAGCAGGAACAACAAAATAACCGCAGCTGCAGAGAAGACGAAGCGGCGTCTCACAACACTGTCATCGTAGCGCGGGCACAGCCCTTCGGTGTTACTTAGGCGATAGAGCGGCGATGTTGCTCGCGGGGAGTTTGGCCTGCATTTTCGCGATTGCCGCCGCCAGATCGCCCGGCGAATGCAGATTGAAGACAGTACCGCCTTGCGCGTTGGTCAGGTGGTGGATAGCGTCCGGAAACTCTCTACCCGGAATCGGGAAGTACTCGAAGTAGAAAAACGCAGGACGCGCCCGTTCTTTCAGATCAAGGGACTCAGCCGAGATCTTACCCGAAATTCGATTGTTGGGGCCGACAAAGACGACCGCATCCGAAGGACTTCTGCGAGATGTCTCTGTTCGAACCAGACCGGCCAACATCTCGGACCAACCTTCTTGACGTTCCAGCGTCTTGTATGAAACAGTTCCAAGCTCCAGTTCGCTCAGGGCTGCCGCCAATTTGCGCATTCCCAGCCGATCGAATTCCTCATCGTGAAAGATTTCGCGCTGCTGCTCGAGGTTGAAGGCAGTGAGGCGAACGGATGCGGTCGGAAAATAGCGCAGTAAAGACGAAAGAGATCCAAGGAGAAACGCTCGATCCCACGCTCGCAGCTTGGTCGAATGTGGGTTTACAGGCGCGGCGTCTAAAAGAATTGTCAGCGTTATTCCTTTGCCTTCATCGGAGGTGCCACTCCAGCGAGGGAAAGACACTGCCGCCACCTCGCCCGGTTTCAACGCGATTGAAGCGCCGGATTCTTTGCCGTGCGGCACGACTTTGGCTTGCCAGGTTTTTCGTTTTACGCGATTCCGTGTATCGAAAACGACAACTTCAGTTTCGTAGGCACCCGTTCCGGCCGTCACAACTCCGCTAAATTCGATTTGCGCGTGAACACGGCGGGGGTCGGTATGAGCCTTCATTTCAGGGGGCATCCCTTGGAAGACAAAAGACTGGCCTAGCATGGTTGCCTCTCCACCCTTCGGCGTGATGCGCAGCAAAGTGCTGATTGTCGCCTCTTGACCGTCGAACTGGGCGACTCCGCAGCGCACAACGTAGCCGATCTCGTAGAAGAAGGCGAAATCGAGAAATGGCTTGAACTGTTCGATAGCACAGTCAAGCGGACCGCTTTCTGTCCCCTTTTCCAAAACGGGCGAGAACACACGCTTCATCTGCGGCGTAAGAGGCAGCTGCGCGACAGCCGGGATAGCTGCGCACACAAACAGAAAAAGACTGGCTGGCCCCGACATCGTGTGCCCGAATTCGCTGCTTCGATTTTCCTACAGGAGAGCTGAGGGTGACCGCAAAGCTTGCGGCTGACCCGCCTTTCGAGCGCTTGACTCAAAAGCCAGGAGACCGAGAAGCACCAAGGCGGCAGAACCGCCAATCGCCTTTAGTTCGAAGAGCAGCATAGAGGAGGAATGCTCCGGCGGCACGAGAGCGAGTGCCATCGCCAGCAGAGTTACGCTTAAGCCGGCCGCGCCACTCTTGTTCTGGCCGAACTTCCAAGCAGAAAGAAAAATATAGATGAACGGCAGGAACGCCGTCAGAATTTCCATGTCCATCAAGAGCTGCCAGCCGTTGCGGAAAGTCTCTCCGGCCTGCGTCAGCACCAGAAAGACCGTGCAGGCCAAGCCTTGTACCACCAACGCTACCCAGGGCGTGCGCCAGCGCGGGTGAACCTTCGTGAAAAGGGTGGGGAACGCACCGTCGATTCCAGCTGCAAACGGCAGCCGTGCTGCACCCCCGTTCCAGGTGCTTAGCTTGCCCACGATTCCCGCAAACAGGAGAACTGTGAGTAGTGTGCCCAGCCCGCTGATGCCCAGTTGCATTCCCTCGGCGCGCGCGACTTGAATCAGGCCGCTAATCGGATTGATCTCATCGGGAGGCAGCACAAGCATCAGCGATATCGTTCCGACAATATAGCCGACGGCTACACCTATAGCGCTGATTCTGGCTGCCCGCGGGATTGTCTTGCGAGGGTTGCGAATTTCTCCGCCCATGAGCGAACCTAGCTCGAGACCGGTATAGGCAAACGCGATCTGTGCCCATAAGCTGAGACGGCTGAAATTCAACGCCGCACGAATATGAAAATTGGTTGCCGATCCATGCGCCGCAAATACAGCAAGAGCGGCTGCCAGGATGATTGCACCGCTGATGTAGATTAGAGTGCCCGCCGTATTGCTGAGCCATTTACTAAGCCGCAGGCCCAGAATGTCGAGGCAGACCGTACACCACAGCAGTATGAGGCCACATCCTACTTGCCACCGGGCATTATCGAGAAACTTCGCACCGCCAGGTCCTGCCGCCTGGGTCGCCATTCCGACAGCCATTAGTAAGAGAGTAGGCAAGAAGAGCAGCACACTGAGCCACCAGCACCAGCCGCAAAGAAAGGCGTGACGCGCTCCGAAAGCGTGCCGTGTCCAAAGATAGAATCCGCCCTCGCCAGGGAATCTGCGCGAAAGATTTGCGACCACGAGCGCGCAAGGCAGGAAATAGAACGCAGCCGCAGCCAGGTGTAATGGGATGGCTATTGGGCCGACGTGAGCAAATGCCGGGATAAGTTGCGGACCAAGCGTTGCCACGATGTTGAACAACACCAGGTCCCACAGGCGAAGATCACGCCGCAGACCGAGATCTTCGGGTGTAGCGGCCGGATTAGGAGCGGCTTCTTCGTTCACGATCGAGGACGGCCTCGTCAAAAGCGTGCAGCAGATCTTCGCGCTTTGAATACGGCCCGGGCGTATACGCTCGCGATTGAATGCCTGCCTGCGAAAGTTCAACGATCGCCCAATCCTCGCGGTTCGTACGATCCCAGAACTCAATTGCATCATCGCCGACGAAATCGGGTCGCGCAAGTTCTCGTGGATGGAAGTACCATTCGCAAAAAATTTCGGTCCGGTCGACAGCTTTTGGCCAAAGCGTGTGCACCATCATGTAATCCGGGTGCAGGCTCAAAAGCAGGTTGGGATAGATCACGTAGTAACAGACCTTCTTCTGCTCCTCGCGAGACAGGCCGGGAAGATAATCCCGGCGTCTTATGCCATCAACGCTCATCGTCTCTGCGGCGCCGCGAAAGCCCATCGCGCCTCCAATATAAGTTGGTTTCGCGGGGTCGTTGTCGGACCCGAGATAATCCGTGAGCCGGTTGAGCGACGGATGCAGCAGCGGGCAGTGGAGACATTCGTTGTAGTTCGAGATGAGCAGCTTCCAGTTGGCCTTCACGTCGTAGATAATCCGCTTATGCATGGTCAACTCTGCCATTCGCCACGGGGCCAAGTGCTGAGGAAGGTCAGCTAGTTGAGCTGTCAACGGCTCGGCACACTCCGCCATATTCAGAAAAATGTGCCCGTCCCAGGTACCTGTGTTAATTTCGCGAAGCGGATAATCCCGCCGATCGAAATCTGTTCCCTCCATGCGCGGAGCCCCGAGAAGCTTTCCGGTCAAGTCATAGGTCCAGCCGTGATACGGACACTGAATTCTTCCTTCAAAACGCCCGGCTGAATCTGTGCACATCCGTGTACCGCGGTGGCGGCATACGTTATAGAAGGCTCGAACCGTGGAAGCGCGATCCCGGACGATGATGACGCTTTCTGCTCCTACTTCGCGCAGAAAATAGTCACCGGTTTCGGGAATGGCTTCGCTGCGCCCGGCGCAGATCCAGCTCCCGAAGAAGAAGCTTTCAAGCTCATCGCGGAAATAGCAGGGATCTGTGTAGTAGCGCCGCGGCAGCGCCTTAAAGGCGCTCAAGCTTTCGACGGGCAAGGTCCTCCCAGCTTACGCGAAACGATACGACCCTGGCCCGAACGCCTTAAACGCGCTCGGGGACGGTAAACGGAGCGCGATACGTGCCCTTCAGCATTCGCGTTGCTTCGGCATCCTTTATCACGGATTCAGTTTGGGGATCGAAATGGATGGTCCGGCCGAGCAGGTAAGACGCATTCGCCAAGTGAACCAACGTGGCCGAGAGATGCCCTTCCAGGATCGGAGCGTGAAGGTCCTCGGCCTTCCGGCTGCGCATGCAGTCGATGAAATTCACGAAGTGCTCATTTGAGACCGGCGCATGGCGCTCCGGTCCTTCTTGATTCTCTTCTCCCAGGAATGACTTGTAGGCGTCGTAGTTTGAAATCGCAAGATAGCCTTTTGAGCCGTAATACAGGTTGCCGATCGTCGAAGGCTTGCCCGATTGAGGACCCAAAGATTCTTTACCGGATTTAGCGATGCCGGCTGCCGGCACGCCGCCGCCCGAAAATTCAGGGCTGCCGATGCCCGCTTCGTGATTTGTCATCCAGCCCCGAACTTCGAAATTCATCATTTTGGTTTTTGCGTCGGCCGTCTTGAATTCGTACGCTACGGTTAACACGTTGGGTGTCTGCTGGTCGTCATCAAAGAGGAAATGCCCGCCGAGTGCGGTGACCTTGGTAGGGAGCGTAACGCCCAATCCCCAGCGGGCCAGATCCACTTCATGAATACCCTGGTTCCCGAGATCGCCGTTGCCCGTATCCCAGATCCAATGCCAGTTGTAATGAAAGCGGTTCTTGGTAAACGGCTTCATAGGGGCGGGACCGGTCCAGAGATCGTAATGAACGCCGGCGGGAACAGGTTCCGGAGCGGCGTGACCGATGCCCGCTCGCCATTTGTAACAGAGACCACGCGCCATGTAGACGTTTCCAAGCACGCCGCTTTGCACGTGGTCGATTGCTTCTCGAACGGCAGCGCTCGAGCGGCACTGGCTGCCATGCTGGCAGATCACCTTATGCTTTTCGACAGCTTTGACAAGCTGGTGCCCTTCCCACCAATTGTGCGAGCACGGCTTCTCGATATAAATATCCTTGCCGGCCTGGGCCGCCCAAATGCCCATCAGCGAATGCCAATGGTTCGGCGTGGCGATGGAGACAGCATCTACATTCTTATCCTCAAGCAGCTTTCGAACGTCAATATACGTCTGGGGCTTCGAAATCCCCATCTTTTCGGCATCAGCCAGCCGCTTCTGGAGAACGTTCTCATCGATATCGCAAAAATATGCAATCTCAACGCCTGGAATGGTGCGGTAGCCCTCTACGTGATCCCATCCGCGGCCCCGCACTCCGATGACTGCGATCCGAATGCGATCATTTGCCCCAAGCACCTTCTTGGCGGAAGCGGCAGTCATAAAACCAGCGGCGGCAATTCCGCTGGATTTCAGAAAGGTACGGCGATCCGAACGGGCGAGATCAGTTTGCGACATGGTTTCTCCTGGTTGTCCTCTCCCAGATTACCTCTCGTTGCTCCTGGGAAGCATGCTTACCGGATGTGCGAAAAGACTACTGCTTGCTCACGTCTATGTAATACAGATCGGTAGCCACAGCGAATTTATCCTTCCCAAGAGATGTTTTGATCGACTGCCACTCCGTCGTCGGGCGAATCACCTTCCATTGCCCCGGGAGACCCACTTTTACCGGCATCGCGAAGTCTGCCTCATCGGCCTTCCAGCGGTACTCGACTGTTCCTTTTCCGTCGTCGAACTTAAGTTCGAGCAGCGGCAGCGCAGCGTGATGTAGATACTGGTTAAAGACCGGAGCGAGGTTCATACCGGTCTGGTCATCAAAGTAAGCGACGACATCTTCCGTCATGATGTTCTGATACTTAAAATGCTGGTAGAAGTCATGAATTAACCTCCACCAGCGATTGTCATCGTTGACGATACTCCGCAGAGTGTTGATGAAGAGCGCTCCCTTGAAATACTGATCCTGCTGCGGGTCTCCACTCACGCCGCGTTCGGTGATGATGGGTTTTCGATTCTTGACTTTGGATTTATAGGCATTCAGGTAGCGAAGAGCGTCGGAATGACCGTACATGTATTCGACGTAGAGACTTTCGAGATAAGTGGTCCAACCTTCGTGAATCCACATGTCGGAGCGATCAGCCGCCGAAACGCTGTTGCCGAACCACTCGTGACCACTCTCATGGATGATGATGAAGTCGAAACGCGTGCTGATTCCGACGCCCGTCCAGTCACGCTCGAGATATCCGTTCTTGAAGTGATTGCCGTAAGTAACGGCGGTCTGGTGTTCCATGCCGGAGTATGGAACCTGGACTAGCTTGTAGCCGTCTTTTACGAACGGATAGTCACCAAAGTAGTGCTGAAACGCCCCCAGCATTCCTTTTGCCTGGGCGAATTGCTTGCGAGCCTTGCCCAAATCTTCTGGCAGTGCATAAAAATCGAGTGGCAGCTTGCCGAGCCGGTCTGAAAAATGTTGATAGGCGCCGATGTTCAGGGATACGTCGTAGTTGTTGATCGGATAATGGACGATCCATTCCCAGCGTGTGTAGCCATCTCCCAGATCCTTTTTTCCGGCGAACTTTCCATTTGAAACATCGATGAGGCCGCTCGGAATGGCGACGCTGATGCGCATATTTTGCACCTCGTCTCTCCATTGGTCTTTGTTGGGCCACCATATGCTCGCGCCGATATCTTCACAGGCAGTGTTGATCCAGGGACGTCCGGCAGGGTCCTTCCGAAACGCAAAACCGCCGAATCTGGAAGTCTCCCTCGGATAGCCCGAATAATAGAAGTCGATCGAGTAGCTGTGACCCTTGCGAAGGGTTTCCGGGAAATCAACAAATACGGCACCGAATTCGCGTGTGTAGGTTAGGCTGCGCTCACCGAACAATATGCGGTCAGCCTTTAAGGAATTGTCCAAGTCGATCTGGATGCGGCTGCCGTCCGAAAGCATTTTGAAACGGATGGTGTTCTTACCACTGATGAACTTCTTCTCCGGATCGACCCGAACATCGAGGTGGTAGAAGAGCAGATCGTTGTTTGCGCGATAAGGACCATATGCGCCACGTAGAATGTCTGCCGATGTGGGAGGAACCTTCTCTTTGTTTGGAAAGGACGTTTGTGCCAGAGCATTGAGCTGTGCCATGAAAAGGCACAGGCACAGCGATCGGAGTGATACTCTCATCGGACGAAAAAAAAGCGTGCAAGGCGAATCGAGTCGAGCTAGTCTGCGGCTTTCGCAGCCAGCGTCTCGACTACGGCAATGCTTTGCAAGAGATCCTCGCTCAGGCTGTGGCGGGTCTGAAGATACTGAGCACCGTTGTACGAGACCCAAGTCTTTCTGGCGGCGTCCTCCCAAACCAGAATTTTCAATGGGAGATCGATGGCCAGACTTGGAGACGCGATCATCAAGGGCGTTCCAGCCTTGGGGCTTCCGAAGATCAGAAGTTTGGTAGGCCGCATCTGCATGCCGACCTTCTCCGCCTCACCGCTATGATCCACCAGTGCAAACAGCTTTACTGCCTTTGCCCGCAAGAGTTCCTGGAGCTTTACGACCGTTTCCTCGACGGAATGGCGGCTCGGTATTGTCGCGATCCCGCTTTCTGAAATGGATGCCATTGATCTCTCTCCTTGTTTAGTATTCGGCTGTCCGGGTGCGCGAACCGAAATCAGGTAGATTGCCATCGCCAGCCCGACCAGGGCTAACAGCAACGCAACGCTTGACTCCGAACTCTGCAACGTTTGGAGAAACAGGCCAAACCGGGCGACGACAAAGCCGAAGCCCATCAGCGCGAGACCGGTCCGAATCCAGGCAAGCAAGGTTCTCTCGGCTGCGAGGAAATCGCTCGCGCTGCTGAAAGGTCTGTCCGGCATTTGTCCACTATCTCAACAACCCGGCCAAGTCGACGAGCCGACGCGCTCGATCTCTAATGATGCTGCGAATGTTCGGAGGCAATCCTGCGTGTCAAGCCCACAGATAGCAACTCGCGTCTCGGTAGCGTCATTTGCTCGCGGAGCCAATCGAGAATATACGAAAGACCTTCCCCAGTCTTCAGATTCGAGAAGACGAAAGGCCGATCGCCGCGTTTCCGCTTCGAATCGCACTCCATTACTTCCAGGGAGGCTCCTACGTAGGGCGCGAGATCAATCTTATTGATGACCAGTAAATCCGAACGCGTAATTCCGGGCCCGCCTTTGCGCGGTATCTTGTCGCCTTCGGCCACATCGATGACATAGATGGAAATGTCCGCCAGTTCCGGACTAAAAGCAGCCGCGAGATTATCGCCTCCACTCTCGATCATGACGAGCTCCAAACCGGGGAAGCCACGCTCGAAGTCGGCTATGGCTTCGAGGTTCATCGAGGCATCCTCCCGGATAGCCGAATGTGGGCAGCCGCCTGTTTCGACGCCTCGAATCCTCTCGACGGGTAAACTGCCCTGACGAGCCAGAAACTCGGCGTCCTCGCGAGTATATATGTCATTGGTTACCACCGCGATGTTGCGCTCGGGCCAGAGACTTCGGCACAAAGCATCGACTAGCGCGGTTTTGCCGCTGCCCACGGGCCCCGCGATGCCCAGGCGAAACGCTCTTGCTGTTTCCATAGTGGTCTTAGAAAAGAAAATAACGCTGAGCCATCGGCAGTCGATGCAGAGGCTCGCATGTTAGGAGCTCGCCATCGGCTCTGACCTCATATGTCTCAGGATCCACTTCGATATGCGGAGTGGCGCTGTTATGTACCATGTCCTTTTTTCCGATCGAGCGGCATTGCTTTACCGGTACTACCGGCTTTCGCAATTTCAGGCGATCCCTGATTCCATCCTCGACCGCTACCCTAGACGAAAAGGTTACGGATAAAGCTTCCGGCACCGGCCCAAATCCACCAAACATTGGACGATAAACCACGGGTTGGGGAGTAGGGATCGAGGCATTCGCATCTCCCATGGCGGCCCATGCGATCATGCCGCCTTTGATCACGAGCTCGGGTTTTACTCCGAAGAATGCCGGCTTCCAAAGCACAAGATCAGCGAGTTTACCGGGTTCAACCGAACCCACATCGGTCGCAATGCCGTGCGTGATGGCAGGATTGATAGTGTATTTGGCAACGTAGCGTTTAACGCGATTGTTGTCATTGCGGCTTGTGTCACCCGCCAGCGGCCCTCTTTGCACTTTCATCTTGTGGGCAGTCTGCCATGTGCGCATGACAACTTCGCCGACGCGGCCCATTGCTTGCGAGTTGCTTGCAATCATGCTGAAGACTCCCAAATCGTGCAAAATATCTTCGGCGGCGATCGTCTCGGGACGGATCCGGCTCTCTGCGAAGGCCACGTCTTCCGGAACCATAGGATTGAGATGATGACATACCATCAGCATGTCGAGATGTTCCGAGATCGTGTTCACCGTAAACGGACGCGTGGGGTTTGTCGACGAAGGCAGTACGTTGCTCAGAGCAGCGATGCGAATAATATCCGGAGCGTGACCGCCGCCCGCGCCTTCTGTGTGATACGTGTGAATGGTCCGGCCGGCAATCGCCGCGATTGAATCCTCGACGAATCCCGCCTCGTTGATGGTGTCGGTGTGAATCGCCACTTGTACATCGGTCTGATCCGCTACCCGGAGGCACTTATCAATCGCTTCCGGCGTGGTGCCCCAGTCCTCGTGCAGCTTGAGACCACAAGCTCCGGCGCGAACCTGCTCCATCAGCGGCGCCTCCGTCGAGCAGTTTCCCTTACCGAGAAAGCCGAAATTTAAGGGAAATGTTTCGGCCGCGGTCAGCATGCGCGCGAGATTCCATGCGCCGGGAGTACACGTTGTCGCATCAGTGCCTGTGGCGGGCCCGGTCCCTCCTCCCAGCATGGTAGTTATCCCGTTCGAGAGCGCCTCGAAGATCTGTTGCGGCGAGATGAAATGGACGTGACTGTCGATCGCTCCCGCGGTTACAATCGCGTTTTCGCCCGCGATTACCTCGGTCGATGCGCCGACTATGAGCTTCGGACTCACACTGTTCATCGTGTCCGGATTTCCCGCTTTACCGATCCCGACTATGCGGCCATCCCGTACTCCGATGTCTGCCTTGACGATGCCCGAGTGGTCTATGATGAGCGCGTTTGTGACGACCAGGTCCAACGCAGCTTCCGGCCCTTCACGTGCTGCCCGGCTGCTTTGGCCCATGCCATCGCGGATGACCTTTCCGCCGCCAAAGGTAATCTCGTCGCCATATGTCGTATAGTCACGCTCGACCTCGACAATTAATTCGGTATCGGCAAGTCGTACGCGATCTCCCGTCGTAGGGCCGTATAGATCAACGTAGGTGCGGCGATCGATCTTCATTTGCTACAAACGGCCGTTTATTTTGCCTCGATGCCCGAAGACCTGCCGTTCGCCGCCGATTTCGACCAGGCGAACCGTCTTGAGTTCTCCCGGCTCAAATCGCGCGCCCGTGCCGGCCGGTATGTCGAGTCTCATGCCACGAGCCTGAGCGCGCTCGAATTCGAGAGCAGGGTTCACCTCAAAAAAATGAAAATGACTTCCTACCTGGACGGGACGATCCCCGCGGTTGCGCACGTGCAGCTCTATCGTGCTTCGCCCTTCGTTCGCGAGGACCGCTTCCGACTGCAAAAAATATTCCCCTGGAATCATGACCGTATCGGATCGTGAACGGTTACCAGCTTGGTGCCGTCCGGAAACGTCGCCTCGATCTGGACCTCATGTATCATCTCGGCTACTCCTTCCATCACATCTTCCCGTTTGAGAATCGTTGTTCCCCGTCCCATGATCTCTACGACCGACATGCCGTCACGCGCCGCTTCGAGAATGTAGGCAGAGAGGATCGCGATCGCCTCCGGATAGTTCAGTTTCAACCCACGGGCCCGTCGTTTGCCCGCCAGCTCTGACGCCACATAGATCATGAGTTTTTCCTGTTCGCGAGGTGTCAGATGCATCTGCTCTTGCCCTTAAAACATTTTCCGAGGCAGGTTGGGTTCGCGGCCATAAAGCTCCACTTTCATGCGCCGCCAAAACCGTATCAGACTATCCGCCAGGTACAAACCCTCGGTTGCGAGGCCACGAAATACGATCCCGTCCTTAGGTAATGCGGAAACACCCCACGTTTGGTTCGTTGAAGGCATCGTCTGGATTCGTTCGGACATGACTTCCTCCCAACCCAACCAGTCCCGTTGTGAAAGTCCTGTTCGGCATACGTAAAAGGTCGCATGATAGGCGCAGGATCCCATGCGGATTGCCTGCTCCACGCTGCGAATGTGCGGTTGCATGCGCCAGCAATCAAAGACCAGTGGTGTTCCCGAAGCCTCGATCTCGGTCTCGACCTGCAGATCGCAGAACCTGAACTCCTCGCCACTTCGACCCGGCGCAATCAGTTCCCAGGCAAATAGCGCAGCATCTCTCGATAACTCGAATTTCGAGGATTGTCTGTAACAGGACCCGCTGAAAGGTATAACGGAATCGGGCAAATATTCCAGGATCGCGCTTTTTTGTAAAGTGGCGCGAAGTTCCTGAACGGCGGTGGCGCCCTTTTCTCTAGCTTTATAGATGCGGGTGGCGCCCGTTGTTGTTATTTGTGCCTCGCAGTCCTTTTCAAGGTCAACGGAAGCGGCGAGCCGGTCACCTGAGAGCAGGCCGCCCGAGACGTTATGAATGTGTACGAGCGTTGCACCGCCTCCCGGAAACCCGCGCACCACTTTCCAGGGCGGCTCTTGCGACACATAGCTCAAACGTGTTTGTTCGTCTACCCGAGTAAAGTGAAGCGAGAGCCGGTGAACGCGCTCTCCGCCTAGCTCACGAACAACCTGGTCTCCATTCGAACATGGCGCATCGAAGCGATCTCCAGGGCAGGTTGGAAACAGGGAGTCTGACGCGGATCCAGCGTGCGGCTCCGGTTGCAAGTCTCGATGATGGCCTCTTTGAGATCCCAAAGGATCAGGCTAGCTGACTCTTGCCCCAACGGCATCAAGCGTACGAGGCCCGACAAGACTGAGGCGCAGCCTTGCTCCAGAAATGCAAGTATACAGGACTCCTCAGGTATCTCGAGTCTGCGGCAAGCGGCCCCGAACGCTACCGGAAAATGGACTTTGGGATTCGCGCCGGCCCAATCCTGTTTCATGCATGCGCAGACCAGCCGACAGAAGCGACGCCCAAGCAGCAGACTCGCTTCCCTGGTTTCGCGTGCCGGCTTGCGGGCGCTTAACAAAATATCGAGTTCACGAAGCGAGCGTTCATCGAAAGCCAGCCGATAACCGGAGCGACAGAAAACAGCCTCCAAGAGCATCGACTCCTCCAGATACGCGCGCATGAGTTCCGGCAGAGAATCTACGATAAACACGCGGCTCTCCAGCAGAGCCTCGAAACCGAATGAATGCGAAAGCGTACCGATGGGTATTGCCGAATCGGCCAGTTGTAAAAGCTGTAACAGGCTGAGATCAGTCAACGGTTGCACGCTTCGCCCATTTCCCGATTTTGACTCAATGAAAGCGATCGATCCGCGAGCCCGGCGCGAACGACTCTGCCAGCTTCCGCCAAAATCGGTCCCGAGCGGTCTGCCCGTGATGCGGTTCGAGGCATGCGAGCCTCATTTAAGGATAACTAACAGCGAAGGAGGAGTGCCAACATAGCGCAATAATATATTTGTAGTAATGTTCCTGGAGGTTTATGCGAACAGTCTGCTTGGTTCTTTTCTTGGCGATCATTGAATGTCTACCAGCCAATGCCGCGAGATTTTCGAGGGGGAGTGACATACCCGGCGACGGCGTTATCACCTGCGGTCCGACTTCAGCTTTTGATCCAATCTGTACCGGAGGAGTTGGATCAGTGAGTCCCTCATCAGGGACATTGACGGGCACCCTTCAGCAGGGTGGTTCTGTGCTTGGCATTGACTTATCCGCGGGAAATGCAATCCTCACCTTCACCACGACACCGGCGGGTGCAAACAATCCGCCGAATTACAATCCCGCTTGGGTCGGGCCATTGGGCTTAAGTCCTCTTTTTCAACCGAGTGCTAATCATGTCGGTACGGTTGGGCTGCCGGTGAATCTCCCGCCGGCGTTATCGTATTTCGATGCTACAGTGCCGCTTTCCGGCCAGGAAATTCGACTCAATATCACAAATAGCGCCGCGACCGTTTTAAATGGAGTCTCGTTCTATTTGGGACGAGATGTCAATTCTTTATCCAGCGCCACGGAATCGCAAGACGACGGACTTACGTTCGGCGTCTACTGCTCCGGAAAAACTCATGCGGAAGGTACGCCGGAGGATTGTGCGCTTCCGGCAAATTGGAAACTGCTGTTAGAACCTTCAGGCCCCGGCAGTCTTAACCCCGCTGATCTCAATCCGAACAGCGCCGCTTTCGGAGATGTTCTGCAGTTCAGCAACGTCAATCTTGCGCCCGGTCAAAGCGGTCAGTTCGCGTTTTTCTTGACGGACTATTCGAGTACACGGACACCGCCCGGGGGTGCATTCACGCCGGCGAATCAGTCCTTCGTGGTCGAAGTAGCACCAACCGCTGTCCCTGAACCGGGAAACGCCCTCTTAGCAGTGTCAGGATTACTCATCATTGCTTATTGCGGGAGCCCGACACTGCGAACGAGGCGAGCCCAGCGGCGATCGTGCCGTAGCGTCGAGTATTCGCGGTTGATGTTGAGGTAAACCATCTCGAAAGTCCGCTCCCGCAAGCCTTCATTCAGCAAATTGAACGCTTCATCTAATTCGCCCAAGGCAGCGTGTACGATGGCTGGGTAGCACGGGGAAATATAACGTCCCTTATTGGTGCGGAGGTCTTCAATCTTGGAAAGCATGCTTCGCGCAAGCTGCCGGTCATTCATCCTCGCGTACATGTATCCAAGATCGGCTAGCGCGCTGCTGTTGAGCGACTCCGATAGCACGTATGAAATCTGCCGGACAGCGGCCGGATGGTCGCCTGTCTCTTCGAGCGCAGATGCAAGGCTAAGATGAGCCTCCAGAAATTGTGGATGCATGGAGAGTACACTCTCGAACTGGCGTATTGCCTGCTGATGGTTTCCTGACCAAAAATAAACGCGCCCTAAGCCCGTACCTACCGCCGCTGAAACAGGATCAGCCTGTTCCGCAAGCTTCGCCTGCTTTTCGGCCTCACGGAAGCGAGCGGTCACCGCGAGTAAGATTGCGTAGTTCGAATGCGCGGAAGCATAGCTCGGATCGAGCGCGACCGCTGCCATATATTCGCTCTCCGCGTTTTTCCAATCCCAATCGTAGTAGAACCTGATAAATGCAAGCGCAGCGTGAGCTGCCGCGAGCTTGGTGTCAAGCTGTATTGCTTTTTCAGCATATTTCTTGGCTTCCGGGAACACCTGGGTAGGAGTCTTAAAGCCGCTCTGCATGGCGTAGACCCAGGCCAAGCCCGAATAGGCCAAAGCATATTGTGGATCTTCTTCGGTGGCTTTCTGGTATTCGTCAATCGCCTTCAGGAAGCCATCCTGCGTGCGCAGGTTCCAGAAGTAAAGACCACGTTCGTAATGAATCTTCGCGGCGGCCGGACCTTCTCGAGAAGTTATTGCTCGAGAACGGCTGACCGGCTGAGGCACGGAGTGCCTACGCTGGGCTATGAAAATGAGGGCCCCGGCTGACAGCAAGGCGGCGATCAGAAAAGTCAAAAGGCGCTTAACAGGCAAGCCCGACGTCTTTTGAGCTATCTGAATGGTCCAACCGTGTTTCTTAACGGCGGATCGAACCACGTCTACTGCCGTCTGAAATCGCTTTCCGGGATCAGGGTTCAGGCAGCGTAGAATGGCTGTCTCCCATGCTTGCGGCAGATCAGGCACGAAAAGACGGGCGGATGGCGGCGGATTTTCAAGTCGCTTCACGGCAGCCGCCAGAGGCGTTTCACCAGCGAAGGCTTTTTGACCAGTAACCATTTCGAAGAGAATCAAGCCAAACGCGTATATATCGGTTGCCGGAGTCGTCACGTCTCCGCGGAGCTGCTCTGGCGCCATGTAATCGGGCGTGCCGACGATCTCGCCAGTCAGCGTCAGAGCGCCTGCACTGGACTGCGGACTACCGGCATGAGCAATTCCGAAATCTGTGATCACGACACGGAGCTGCGAATTGTCTTCGGCAAGAATTATGTTGCTGGTTTTAAGATCGCGATGAATCACGCCTGCTTTGTGCGCGGCATCGAGACCATCAGCAATTTGGGCCGCGATTCTGCCCGTTTCTTCTACCGTTAACCGGTCTCGCTCCAGACGCTGAGTAAGTGTCTCCCCCGCCAATAGTTCCATCGTGAGAAATGCGATCGCTCCACCGGGACGTTCTTCGATACCGAGGTCATGTATTCTGCAAACGTTAGGATGCGAGACTCGTTTGGCCAGCTGGATTTCTTTTTTAAAGCGGGCCAGCATGCGTGGGTTAGCGGCAACTTCGGTACGGATCGTCTTAAGTGCGATGCGATCGCCTAGTTGCTCATCGTCCGCCTCATACACGTCGCCCATTCCGCCCGAAGCCAAGGCCCGGACAATCCGAAAACGGCCTGCGAGCAAGTCGCCAGGCGCAACGAGCGAACCTCGGAGGCCGAGAAGAAATTCTGGAGCGATCAGCGGCCGTTCGAAGGTCGAGCCGCTGTTTTCATAACTGACAAGCAGTGAAGCCAGATCAATCCGAAGCTGAGTATCGGAGCCACAAGCGCTTGACAAGAATTGCTCGCGTTCTCCCGGCGCGAGTTGAAGCGCTTGGTGAAAAAGTGTTTCAATCCTCCCGCGACTGGTATTCACGATGGTGCCCCAGCTCCCGGGTCATCCAGGCTTTGGCAAACTTCCAGTCGCGTTGAGCGGTGTTTTCCGAAACCTGTAAAAACTCAGCTGCCTCTGCAAGAGTGAGACCGCCGAAGGAGTGCAGTTCGATAAGGCGCCCCTTGCGAGGATGCTCCTTCGACAGCCGGGTCAGTACCTCATCAAATAGGACAACGTACTCGGGATTTTCAGAAGTTGACAACGATACTGCGTCAAAAGAGACGATTCTGGCTCCTCCGCCCCGCTTTTGGCGTTGCTGTCTCCGTGCGTAGTCCACCAGAATCTTGCGCATGACGTTTGCCGCAACCGCGAAGAAGTGAATACGGTTCTGCCATTCCATCTCGCCCAGCGCTGCCAGGCGCATGTAGGCTTCGTTCACTAAAGCCGTCGGTTGCAAAATATGTCCGGGGCGTTCTCCGACCAGGAGATGTCCCGCGACCTCGCGAAGACGTGCATAAACGAGTGGGATCAGATTTTCCAGGGCCTGTTCGTCTCCCCCACCCCACTGCTCCAGCAGAGTCGTGATCTGCCCGGCTGACATGTGGTCAGGTGACAATTCGAAGCCCGCTGTCCATTGTAGCCTCAATCACCGCCGCACGCGTGTCGGCTGGTTCACTCAGCCTGTCGCGGTTCCCAACGCTGAAAAAAAAACGTGCGCGATGGTGGGATCCCACCTTAATTAGCGCCTTTGCAGATAAGAGCACAACGAGCATGAACGATGAAAAGACTAATGGCCCCCGCGCGGCACCGAGGCGAACAGGTACAAAAGCCTCTCGGGCGCTGACGCATATCGCCCTCGCTTCTCTCACATTTGCTCTCTAACGTCATCGCTTTCCTGGGCTGCGCCGGCAAATAACGCGTCTCTTCGCGCCGCGCGTCCTTGGAAGAAGGCGAGGTCTAACTCGAAGGGACGCCCGATTAGCAAAAAAAACAAAAAGAAAGGACTCTACGAAAATTGCCGCTCGAAATCCCTGCTGCGTTCAATATGACTGCGGGAGTTCGATCAATCCGAGCGGCGTACATAGGAGAATACATATGAAAAACATCACGAGAAACTTAGGTTTACTAACCTTTGCCGCTGTTACCTGCATACCAGCAATTGCTGCTCAACAGGATGACGAAGACATCCAGGCCGCGATTCAAGGACCTAGCAAGGTATCGTATACCCGATTCAAGCTCTACCCGAACCCTAAGTTCGCTGCATGCCTCCGGGATGATTCCGGATACCAACCCACGGCAACCGTCCTCGTCGTCCGTGGTCAACTGAATGACCGTCTTTTCCTTCTTGGCGAACACATCAAACCCGGATTGCAGTTCGATCTGTTTACCGTTCAGAAAACGGCATTGTCGTCAAACGCACAGCCCGCACCAAACTTTGATGGGAAATTTGGTCTCGCCTGGTATCAATCTGATCTCGAGACCAACTCCAAGGGGCGCGCTTTCGCAGAAATCCAGACGATTCTTCTGGATCAGATTTTTGGATTCGACGCTAATACCGGTCTGCCCCCGACGAACACATTCCATGTGGGTTTCTGGTTCAACAATCCCGAAGACGCCAGGGCATGTGGATTTGACGTGACTAAGCCCACACCTTTCAATGGCGAGCACAAAGCCGGTCCGTTGGCGATGATCAGCGTACCGAATTCACGCACAGGCCTCGGCCCGCTGTGCACCGACCCCGACCGTAACCACCCCGGTTCCTGCAACCCCTAATCCTTCGTTCTTAGCTAGTGGTCGGCCGACAGCTGGAATAGATTTCCTGTGGGAGTTTCTGTTCCAGCCGGCCGATGCTCTCACTTTTGTCCTCCTTCCTCCATCCGGAATTTGTCGAAGTCAACACGAAATCGTCTTCTCGCACAAAAAGGGCTGCCCATTTAAAGGCAGCCCGTAGTCAGCGAATAAGCTTGAGTTTTTGGCCCTTACTTCACTACTTGACTTAATGCCGGCGAAGTATTTCCATTCAGATTTGTATCTCCTGTATACACTGCCGACATTGGATGCGTCGTAGCCCCTGTTAAGGTCGAGGTACTAAATGTGGCCTTGCCGGTAGAACTGTTGACGATTCCGGTGCCGATCACTGTCCCGAAGTTCTTAAACGTCACCGTTCCGCTTACCGGACCGCCGAACGCCGGAACTACGGTTGCCGTGAAGGTCACCAAATTTCCAAAATTCGACGGGTTTAGGGACGATGCCAGCGTTACCTTGCTGCCCGCTTTGTTTATGACCTTCGTCAGGGCCCCTGAAGTGCTGGGTCCGTCATTGACGCTGCCGCCATAAGTCGCCGCGATCTGATGGCTGCCGCCCGTAAGCAGGGACGTGGCAAATGTCGCGATACGCGTAGAGGTGTTGACAGCGACCGTGCCGAGTGTCACATTGCCGTTCTTAAAGGTGACCGTTCCCGTCGGTGCCCCACCTGACGCCTGGACGACGGTTGCCGAGAAGGTCACCAATTGCCCATAGGTCGAGGAGTTGAATGGCAAAAGTGTGGTCGTAGTCGCCGCTTTGGTGACGGTTTCCGCGAAGGCCGCCGACGTGCTAGGGGCGTTGTCTGGGTTGCCGTTGTACGTCGCCGTGACGTGATGACTACCCGCCAGTAATGCTGAAGTGGCAAACGACGCTTTTTTCGTAGCCGTGTTGACTGCGCCGACGCCGAGCGTTGTTGTACCATCTTTGAACGTCACCGTTCCGGTCGCCAATCCGCCATGAGAGGAGGCCACTGTCGCAGTGAACGTGATTGCCTTTCCATAGATTGACGGATTCAAGGAAGAAGCAACAACGGCTGTCGACGTGGCTTTGTTGACTACTTCCGTCATAACCGGCGAGGTGCTGGCCAGAAAGAGTCCGCCACCGGCGTAGACTGCGGTTATGGCGTGCGATCCCGCATGCAGAGCGGTGGTTGCAAAGGTAGCTCGTCCGCTACTCACCGCGGCGGTCCCCAAGATAGCCGATCCGTCTTTGAACGTCACACTTCCCGTTGCAGAGCCGCCGAGAGTAGGTGTAACGTTTGCGGTGAAAGTAATGCTGAGCCCATAGGTCGAAGGAGATAGCGAAGCGATAACCTTCGTAGTTGTCGGCGATGACTTTATGGTGAATGCAACGGCACGAGCGTTCTCCGCGTTACCTGCCACGTCCTTGCTGAAATAAACGACCGTGTGCGTACGGGCAACGGAAACCAGAAAAGGGGCGCTATATGCCGTCAAGCTTCCGTTATCTAAACTGTAGAATCGGGTTGCAACACCGCCGCCCTTATCCGTAGCCGACAGAGTGACTCTCACGCTCGAGGTGTACACGCCGCCGGAGAGGGTCCCGGTAAGTGTGGCGGTCGTGACCGGAGGCACAGTGTCGTAACAGATTGGGCCGTAGCTCAACAGGCCGCTCGACGTTCCGGTGTTGTCCCATGCTTTGGCCCTTGCGGTGTGGCAGCCCTGCCCCGCTTGTGACAGCACCAGCGCAGCCCTCAGTTGTCCAGGAAATTCAGGGCCGTCATAAAACGCGTCGTTGCTTCCGGGAGTGGGCTTACTCGTCGATTCCGGAGCCGGATCCGCATCCCAACCCACACTGAAGCCCGCCACTCCCGTCGCCGGTCTTGGACTCGCAGTAGTATCCGAGAAGCTCATGTTAACGGTTTGGTCGGTGTTGTACCAGGTGTTGATTGCCGGCCCGAAAAATTGTGCCTGCGGAGGACCGAAGTCGCCGGCGGCACTGTAATTGATGGCCCAGGCCAGTTGCAGCATGTTAGCTGAACCCAAGCCCGTCGCAAAATCGTAGCCTGGAGTTGCGCAAAAGAAGGTCGTCAGCGGGTTATTAATAGTGATGTCGTTTGAAGCACAGCCCACCGTAATGTCATAAAACGGATAATGCGGAGCATAACTCGGCGCATGCATTTGTTCCGAATAGATGTAATAATTTGCGTTGCCTATTGGTGCGCATGCCTGGTTGCCAAAACACGGAGTACCCTGGGTTTGCAAGAACAACAGATACGCATTTTCCTGGGCGAAGAATCCAGCTAACTCCGGCGCAACGATGCTGGTGCCGCCGGCAGCCGTCAGGCTCCCGTCAACAAAAATTGCCTGCGGGTAATTTGCGTTCAGGGAAATGTCGGGCAGCGTTCGAACGCCCTGCCCAAGAAACGCTTGATAGAAAGGAACTTGAAACTTCGAGCTGAAGCCGCCGCCGCCGCCCCCCGCATTATCGGCGCACGCGCCAGCAAACGTGCCGCCGGTCCAGGCGACCTCATCCTTAAAAGTCGAATCGGAATTCAGGAAGAGCGTTGTGCCGCCGGCGGCCACTACGTTCGGTGAAGAGGCCGGAAACTCAACGAGAACGTGCTGGCAATCTGCCACTGAACCTTTGTCATCAGAGGCAGCTACCAACGTCCAACCCTGGGCGGCCATCGCGCTGAGGGCAGCGTTTTCAGTGTTCATAAAGTCGTCTGTGGCGCATACGAACTCGGCGCACCCCCAGCTGGTCGACATGACGCGCGTACGATTGTCCGTCAGAACCTGTTCGTACATCGCCAGAAAGGTCGCATGGGAATTGTTCGCACCTTGATAAACATAAACATGGGACGTGTCCAGAAATGAGCCGAAGCTGTTGGACATGGCTGTCGCCCACTCGGTGTCAAGTGTTCCCTCACCGTCAGGCGCGGTAGGCGTGCCGCCGACATTGATGTAGGAAATGTTGAAAGCCAGGTAAGGGAACTGATTGTGGAAACCTTGTATGTCACTGAACTTCTGAGTGCCAACCGTAACGATGGCAATCGAGGTTTCGGACGGCGAGCCTGAGGCTACGTGATTCGGGTTACAGCAATGGCCCAAATTGTATAGACCATTGAAATTGTAGGCATTCGATCCGTAGATATCCGTGGGGTCCAGAAAGCCGGCGGTGGTGAATGCCGGACTTATTCCACTCTTTTTCTTTTCTGCCATAGCCGCGGCAAACTTCGCGTGGTCACCGTCGGCGTGGTGTTCCTCTACCAGCGCTGCCCGGGGACCCGGTGAGTAATCAGGATAGATGGCCGGCTTCGCCGCTGTGGAATGCGGACGCATGACCTGGACATTATTCAAGCCCACTACCGCCATAACGATGCCCGACAGGGAAGCAGGAACCACAGGATCGCGATCATTTGAAAAGACCATTGCGCCATTCAGCTGATAGCGGTTGATATTAACGCTTAGGGCCCTTTGTATCTGTGCAACCGGAGCTTCTGCGGCCACAATCAAGCGGTTGGGATACCGCTTGGTGACCGTCAACCCTTGAGAAACAGCCCAATCCACCACTGCCTGTTCATCCGCGGCCGACGGCGCGAAGCGCTCGTTGAATTGCTGCGCGGTCAGGAATTTGTGGTAGTCAGGCGACCCTTCTCTGTACAGGTCTTCAAGGAATTTATCTTCCTCTTCCTGTCTTGGCGGCTTAAGCCCGAAGACCAAACTCAACTTTTGGTTCTGACTATAGGCGCCCATGGGCTTTGCCAAGCCGTTTGTTATCTGAAGCGGTGTGCGGATATTAGTGCGAGCGACTGCATCGGTCTTCTGAGCTTGCAGCAATCCGGGAACTAACAATGTAAGTTGAGCCACCGCGAACGAGACACACGAAAATTTCCTCACGACTGTTCCTCCTTTTGAATGTGTCCAGGTGGGGGTCGCGCGAGCAAAAGTGACCCCTCACCTGATGCGATCCCAAAAACACGCCTCAATCGGCACTGGAATCGGACAGACACATCAGCCGGCAGGTACCGGCTTCTACTCAGGAACATCGAAAATGGCTGAACAAAGACGACAGGGCAACCAAAAGAAATGTGCGCTTCGGCACTATTGAGGTTGAGGATCGGCCGCAAGCTGTTGCGCGAGTCGCGTGTCGACGTGGTTTGAGCCCAGGGTCTTTTGGAGATGTTCGGCAGCTAACTGAAATGCCGCACGAGCCTCATTGTCCTTTTTCTGAGACCGCAGTGTATGCCCGAGGATCAGGTAGGCGTGACCGATAGCGCTCGAGAAGGTGCCGCGTTGTGCGGCCCGCTGCAGTTGGTAGAGAGCGCGGGACGCGTCCGAGGATGCCTGATCGAGACGGCCCGCCTCAAGGTCAATCTTCGATCGTCGCATCAGCAGAGAGGGCAGATAGAACATGCCATCTCCGCCATTCCTGATCGCGGCTTCATCGATGGCTACTGCCTGATCGGCAAATTTGAGAGCTGCTGGGATATCGCCTCTCTGCAAAGCGTTAGCCGCTCGCTCGGCGGCGAGGGCTGCAAATGCATAGTGACCAGGAGGAAGACTTTGCCGCAGCCTCGGCTCCGCCTCGTCTAAAACTGCTCTGGCACGCGAAGGCTTATGCAGCGCGGTGTAGATTCTGGCGCGCTCGATCAGCGACTGATTGATCGCGACTTGATGCGCAACCTTCTGAGCCTTGCCGTAAGCGCGCTCCGCATAATCGGCCGCTTCATCAAGCCGGTCCAGTTCTCGCAGAGTACGAGCGTAATTGGCAAGCAGCATTGGTGACACAGCGTCTTCGGCTTTTCCTTCACGGCTGATATCGATCGCTCGCCGGAACATCTTCTCGGCGTCGAGCGGCCTTCCCATTTGATCGAATTTCAGCGCCCAGGAATTGAACAACACCGTCGCGGTATCCGTGTCATCCTGCCCCAGGGAGGAAAGTAGTCGAGCTGCCCTCTCGAACTGCGACAAGGCCTCCTGATTTCGGCCGGCTGCACTGTAAGCTCTGGCGAGATCGATCGCACGATCCATTTCAAGCCATTCGGAATTGAAGGAAGACACGCTGAGCACTCGCTCTGCGTCTTCCGCCCGGGAAACAGCTTCCGACACCTGATTCCGCTCCAAAGCAATTTCGGTGCCGCTTTGCAGGCACGCGACCCTTTCGAGCGCGAACTGCGGAGCGTCAGGAAGTTCCCCAAGACCTTCCTTGTAGAGCGATTCAGCCCGTGGGAATTTTTCATCGCGGGCTAACGAAGATGCGAGTGCGCAAGCGGCCGCTGCACGGACCGATACATCCGACTGCGTGCGAGAGAGTCTGTAGGCTTCCTCGAGAAGTCTTCCAGCCTGATCGGCGATGTCCTGTTGCAGATATTGGCGACCAATCGAAACCATGAGCTCGACCCGATTGGGATCGTTTGCTGAGTGTCGTCGCGTTATGATTCGCTCCGCACGATCGAGGAGGCTATGAACCGTGAGCGGCTTGCCCGATGGCGCCGCATCTGAAAGCAGAAATTCGTGAAAGCCATTGAGCGCGGCGGAGCGCTCGACCTGGCGGAAAGCGAAGTCGCGCTCGTGACGGGCAGTTCGTGCCTGCATCAATATCCCTATGACACCCGCCACCGTGGCGATCACGGCTAACATTGCCAGGGCGACAGCCAGGCGATTCCTACGCACGAATTTGGCTGCTCGATAAGCCAATGTGTCCGGGCGTGCACTGATTGGCTCGTTCCGCAGATAGCGGCGAAGGTCGTCCGCCAGCGCAACGACCGAAATGTAGCGCTCCTGAGGATCCTTTTTGAGCGCTTTCGCGATGATAGTATCCAGATCTCCACGCAACTGTCGATAAAGTCTTTCCGGGGTAGCGCCCCGCTTGGCGGCCTGGTTGACGATTAGGTCCGTCCTTGCCCGGTTCGCTGCCATCGTCTCGGACGCACGTACCGGTTCGATTTCTATAATCGATTTCACAAGGTCGGCGTGAGAGTAAGGGCCCGCGCCCACCGGGTGTTGCCCGGTAAGAAGGACATAGAGAAGTACCCCCAAGCCATATACATCGGTGGCGGTCGTAACCGCTCCACCTCTCAGTTGCTCCGGAGCCGCATACTCCGTCGTCATTGGCCGGCCACCCTCGACTGTGAGAACGGTGGTGCCTGCGCCTGCCGTTTCGTCCTCCAGCAATTTGGCAATTCCGAAGTCAAGCAGCTTGACTTGGCCACCCTTCCTCACCAGGACGTTCGGAGGCTTGATATCGCGGTGAACGATCAAATTCGTGTGAGCATGCGCAACCGCTTCCAGAACCTGAAGGAAGAGGGAAATCCGCGCATCGACGTTCAATACGTGCCGGTCACAATAGCGGTCGATATGCTCTCCCGCGATATATTCGAGCACCAGGTAAGGCTGCCCGGTCGAAGACACGCCGGCATCAATCAGTTCGGCAATGTGCGGATGTGTGAGCCCTCCGACAATGTTGCCTTCGCGTTTAAATCGTTCCTCGCCGGTGCGGCCGGCTAGCGCCATATTGAGGAACTTGATCGCAACCTGACGTTCGAAGCGCCCGTCATTGCGCTCGGCCAGCCAGACGGTTCCCATTCCGCCCCGGCCGATCTCAGACACGATCGTGTATGTTCCTACTTGCTGGCCGGCGAGACCCGCGTGCTTACCGATTGGCTCTTCGTTTCTTTCGAGAAATCTCTTTTCTTTGAGATTCCTGTACTCGTCGAGGGCGCTTTGCAGAAGAGTGCCCAGTTCCGGGCTCTCCGTCCGGATTGACTCGAGCCACGGAACGCGCTCTTCCTCCGGCAAGCCAAGGGCTTGATCCAGGTACGGGCTTATTTCCTGCCAGCGATCGAGGTTTAGCACCGGCCAGCCGCTCAGAGCGAAAGGTCCGGGCGGATGCTGCAGTGGAGATAGAGGCGAGCCTTCTCCCAATTCCGCTGGACTGTCCGTTCGGAAACACCTCGCATGGAAGCGATCTCCGTGAACGAGAAGCCACAGAAGAACTTGAAATCCACCAGCTCCGCGAGCGACGGGTCTACCTTGGCCAACTCATCCAAACCGTCGCTGATTAAAGTCAGCTCCCGGTCGCTGATGTCTTCGCCCGTATCAGTGGGAAGCAAGGTGAGTTCGAATTGGCCGCCTCGTTTTTGCGCTTGACGGCTCCTGGCGTGATCGATAATGAGCCCGCGCATGACGCGTGCCGCGTAACCCATGAAACGGGAGCGATCGGGAAAAGATGGGCCCTTGCCCTCCGCAATGTCGATGTATGCCTGGTGCAGAAGAGTTGTCGGACTGAGGCTTACCTGTGGGCCATGTCGCGCAAGTTGCCAACGTGCAAGCCTGCGCAACTCAGCGTACAGATTCGCAAAGAGTGTTCTTGAGGCCGAACTCATCTCTGGTTCACGAGTGCCAATGGGCACCGACTGTATCGAAGCCAACTAATCCCCCTGAGGTTGAATGACGATCAATTACTTAGCATTTTGCGGTCCAGATACAGCCCACGTTGTCGCGCGCTTATTACAATGCGCCCACGGGTTGCCGACCGTACCCTCTAATAATCCAGCGATGCGCATCGGGGTCGCAAGGATCCCGGAAAAACGTCACATTCTTTTACATCGGCGCTTCGAGATCGAGCAAAGCGGCACAAGCTTCTCTCAAGAGTCCTCGGTTTGGCAGTTACTTTTGAAACGGTGAGCCGTTTTTTGTCACTTATATATCGAGCTCGGCTGTCGCAGCGCTGAATGGCGTTCATGCGAACTGCCTCGACCGGAGGCGGCCCGTGCACGTTCATACGACGGCCGGCGCTGGCATTTTCCCAAAGGGTGCCTTTATGGCAAGACCTGGAAAACTCGAGCCGGTTTCCTGGAGAGATGTGAAAGGGCAAGAAGATGATAGTCGACCGACAGTGGGCGCAGCGAAATCTAGGCTTTGATCCGATAGCACGGCCTGCACCGGCCTCCACATTCGCGGTTCGAGCCGCTGCCACTTCATCAAATCCCGAGGACCTGCAGCGAGAAATCATTGACTTTGACTCTGAGGCGCCAGAGGGATTGAGGTTCCTGGCATTTACCACGACGACTGGGCTCTCCCGGTACACCGACGTCGCTTGGCCAGCTGGGCTCGCTCCGAAAACCGGCAAAGCCCCACGTGGCGCCGCAGCCAGTCCGCTTCCGCGCGCCGACGTGCTGGTGGTGACGTGGACCGTTGACGAAGGTCATGCACTCAGTCGCGTATTAACTCCGGGCAAGGATTCAAGGAATGACTATCGCTCCTACACGCACAATTTCGCGACGATTTCGAAGAAAATGCGCCGCGGCTGCCCTGCGCTCGTAGCGAAACGCCTCGGCGCCTATTGGACCACTGTAATCGGGGGGAAAAGCGCAGTCATCTTCAAATCCGATTCCCACATGTCACAGGATGGCCCCAAGCTTCCGAACATGGATGTGTGGCGGCAGATCATCGGCGAAGTGCAGCCAAAGCTTGTCATTACGACAGGGACCGCGGGAGGCATTGGAAAGCAGTTTGAAGTCGGCGACGTTGTTGTCAGCCCCATCGTACGGTTTGATTGCACAGCGAAGTTCAAGCGCGAGCCTTTCCGCAACGCCCATTATTCGAATGCTGCGCCGAAGACCAGATATCTCGCGACGGCCAAAACACTGTTCAAGGCGAACGCCGGTCAGTTGCCAAAGGATAATACCCGTCAGCCCAAAATCGTGCGTGTTGCGCCTCGGGCGCTCCCGTCGTCAGTCGTGACGACCGATTTCTTCGGGTTCGATACCTCGAATGATCGGTATCACCTTCAGGGGCTCGGTGATGTGTCGGAGATGGGCGACGCGGTGTTAGGCCTTGTCGCGAGTGAGATGGGCGCCAAAGCCCCAAGGTGGGTAGCTGTTAGAAATGTCTCAGATCCGCAGATCAAGGCCGAGGGCACTCTCAAACAGCAAGCGGCTCTTGCCGCCCAGATCTACAAAGGCTTTGGCCGCTGGAGTTCAGTATGCAGCGCGATTGTGTGCTGGGCGCTGATAGCCGCAGAGTAAATCGAGCGCAACGTGATCAGTTGAGGCACAACATTCGGCCGTCGGGCCACGACTTCGCATTACCATCAATCTCGGGAGGATAGCCAACGTCCTGCTCTGACAACGCATCCACAGATATGCATCGGACCGGACCATCTGATTTGCCACCCACGTGGGTGTGAATTAATTTCCGGTTGGCGATTTCACCCACAGTCGCGCTTAGCGCAATTCGAATGAGTCACCAACCGGATTGGTCAGCAAGCGCACCATCAAAGGCGCGATTGTTACTGGGCCCAGACCTGCCCAACTTACACGACTGTGATCAAAAAGGCTTCTCGCTAAGCCACGCTCGCAAGCCATAGCCAAGAACTTATCGATGAAGACTCAAGACTATTTCTCGACGCGCCGAATGGCTAATCAGCTCTTTCTCCATTTTGCCTATTGGCAAAGTAAGCCCTTCATGCGAATTTCCCATCCAGATTGACGCCAGGAAGTAGTCTGAGCCATATCGATTGAAGGTCAGCTTAGGGTATGGTGACACCTTCGAGTTAGATGCCGGCATGGTTAGGTGCATAACGCAGTGTTTCCCATTCTGTTCTCGTACCGTTAGTACTACACCGGAATTCTGAAATGAGTAAGCTCCCGCGGGCATGACCGATTTGTCTATGTGAAAGCCAAAAGGAATGTCAGCGGTGGCGCTTACGCTTTGGGCGGTTAACGAACATGCTAGAGCAGCGAACAAACTAGCAACACAAAATAAACCTTTCATGGTTAACTCCTTAGGGCCTTTACAGCCTCACTTCAGATAGCGAGGTTACATCGAAAAGTCCGCCTTACTCCAATAACATTTGCCAAATGTCAAAACGGTGCTATACTCCACCTAAATTAGGGTGGTATATGCCGGAGCAACAGCTCGGAGAGATTACCCAACTTCTGCGGCAGTGGCGCGACGGAAACACCGACGCTGAAAATGAACTCTTTGACAGACTGAACCCTGATCTGCGGCGTCTGGCCCACTACCTGATGAAGAGTGAGCGTAAGGGCCACACCTTGCAAGCCACCGAGTTAGTGGACGAGATATATGTTCGCCTGGTGGCCGCTAAGAATCGGGATTGGCAGAACAGGCAACATTTTTTCGCTATTGCGGGCCGAGCAATGCGTCGATATCTCATCGATCTGGCGCGAGGACGGCCCGATGCCGAGATAGTAGAGCTCAAAGAGCTCGAACACCTCCTTCCCGCAAACAGCGAAAAAGTTGCTTTTGCGATCCTTGTCGGAAAACTTCTTGAGCAGCTCGAAACGGAAAATCCTGTATGGTGCAATCTCGTCGAGCTTAAATTCTTCCTCGGTTTAACGGACGAGGAGTGCGCGGATGTGTTGGGTATTAAGCTGCGCACGATGCAACGTATGTGGCACGACGTTCGTCGATGGTTATTTGAGCGGATGGACCCGGTCGATGGCAAATAGATTTCATGCTGACGATCTCACAATGAGTTTGGTGCAGCAGGCGTTGAGCCGTCCTGAGGACCAGCGCGAATCGTATCTCCGGGATGCCTGTGGTTCGAATACAAAACGATTTGAAGAGGCGCTGGACTATATCGTTTGGGAAAAGCGCATGCAGGGTTTCCTGCTGGATCCGCTGCAAGCCGACCGGAAAGATGTGTGTCCGTTCGCACCGGGAGAACTGCTGATCAATCGTTTCCGAGTTGTCCGCGAAATTGCCCAGGGAGGTATGGGCATTGTTTGCGAAGCGGTAGATGAGAGGTTGAAAAGGCGTGTCGCGCTGAAATGCGCCAAGGCCGGTTACGGTAAGCAACTTCCGCCCGAGGTTAGGAACGCGAGCCAGATCGCGCATCCGAACGTGTGCAAGATCTTTGAGATCCATACTGCTTCGACCGTCCACGGCGAGATCGACTTCATCTGTATGGAGTTTCTGGAAGGAGAGACGCTCGCTGATCGCCTCCGCTGCGCTCCCATTCCGGAATGCGACGTGCGAATCATAACGCAACAGCTTTGTGCTGGTTTGGCCGAAGCTCACAAGAACCGCCTTGTTCACGGCGACCTGAAAACCAACAACGTGATTCTCACTACAGACGCAGAAGGATCGCTTCGCGCTGTAATTACCGATTTCGGCTTGGCTCGGGCCACTGATGCATCCGCGGCCATTCTGGGTGGAACTCCAGCCTACATGGCCCCCGAGTTGTGGAAGGGTGCCAAACCATCTGTCGGATCTGACATCTACGCTTTAGGCGTAATACTGTGGGAAATCCATTCAGGGCGGTCTCCGAACGAACTGGGCGTGACTTCTTCAACTCTACGTTCAGGAGAGATGACCTCCTGGAAGCCGCCCCACGGACGGGGCAGGTGGAACCGTGTCATTGCGCGCTGCCTTCATCCCGATCCAAACTGTAGATTCACGAACGCCACTGAGGTCCTGCAGGCTTTAGGGCCATCTCAGGCCCGCAAGCGGCTGCTGCCGGCAGGAATCGCAATACTATTGGCCGCAGGTTCCGCAATCATTACCTACGAACGCCTCGCCTTCCCGGTTGAAACTGTACGGCTTGCAGTAGTCCCTTTTAGCGCGGCCCCGGACGTCGCTTCGGTATCCGGAACTTTGCTTCGTGATACGGCGAATCGCCTCGCCGGACTCAAAGGCACTCCGCACACTCGCTTCAAAGTTATCTCTTTGGACGATCTCATTCGCAACCATGTCAAAACTCCGGACGAGGCGCGGGTCCTCGCGTCCGCCACCCATGCGCTAACTGTGACATTCGAGCGCCAGGGAGAAACCGTCGTCGTGAATGGCTTTCTAATGGATGTGCGTTCCGGAGCGGAACTCCGAAAATGGACGGCGCGGTACAAACCAGCGGAGATCCGCTTCGCGCCTGCTGCCCTGGCGGGGCTGGTGACCGAGGCTTTGCATCTGCCTCCGCCGTCTACAAGTGTGCTTATAAATGCCAGGGCTCGACCGGACTATCAAAAGGGGCTTTCCTGTCTGCGCAGCGATAAGAGCATCGATGCGGCTCTTGCGTTTATGTCGAACGCGGTCGCGGCTGACCCGAGTTCGGCCCTTGCGTATGCCGGGCTTGCAGAGGCACAGTGGGCCGAGTATCACGTCAACAACGACAGAAAATGGTTCATTCCGGCAGCGGAATCTGCCCGCCTGGCTGAGTACCGAAATCCCGACCTGGCTGAAGTACACCGCATTGTGGGACTGATTGACGCGACGAACGGCTTGTTCGAAGCGGCCAAAGTCGAGTACGGGCGCGCGATTGAACTGGATCCAAATAACAGCGATGGTTACCGTCGTCTTGGAATGGCCTATCGCCTTACGAATCGGCCCAATGATGCGGTCGCCGCGTTTCAGAAAGCTGTTCAAGTTCAGCCGGGCGATTTCCGACCCCACCTCGATCTCGGGACTCTCTATTTTTACCGGCCTGACTATGGCCAGGCCATCAAGCATTATCGTAAGGCGATTGAAGTCGCGCCAGGCGAGCCGAAACCGCGCTTCAATCTTGCCAATCTTTACATAAACCGCGGTTTCTATAGCGAGGCCGAACGCGAGATTCGCGAGGCGATTCGCCTTTATGAAACGCCGGCCTCGTTGGCGACCCTGGGATTGGATTTGCTTTATCAACGAAGGGAAAGCGAGGCGATTCCCATCTTAGTGCGGGCCGCAAAACTAGGCCCGGAGAGCGCGTTAACCTTGTTGCACCTGGGGATCTGCTATCGCCGAACCCACCAGCCACTGGCGGCCTATCGCACAAATCGACTCGGATTGCAGGCCGCTGAAATGGAGATGACGAAAGACCCGAGCGATGGCTTGGCACGTAGTCACCTCGCCTACCTGTGCGCATCTCTTGGACAGCCGGGGCGGGCAAAATCGGAGATCGACCAGGCCTTACGTAGCCCGCCGGACAATGCGGATACCCGTTTCATGGCCGTCTTGACGTATGAGGCGATTCACCTCCGCGATCGAGCCCTCGCCGTTCTGGCTGAGTCCCAAAAGGCCACGGTCGAGGATGTGGGCCGCTGGCCGGATGTGGCGGACTTGCAGAAGGATTCACGCTATCTGGAATTGCGAAAGGTTCACGGTCTGAAATAGGAGAAGCAAAGATGGCAAACGGCAGTGCAACGGTCATGCAACCCGGGTTTACAGCCGCTGGTTTTTTCGTCAAATCTAATCGGCTCGGTCCATACTTCGGAGCGAGTGCGGGGGAGGGATCGGGTGGTAATCCGGCAATGGGATCGGGTGGTAACCCGGCAATGGGATCGGGCGGTAACCCGGCAATGGGATCGGGCGGTAACCCGGCAATGGGATCGGGCGGAGGACGTTGTTGTTTGTGCGGTAAGCCGACGATGGGGTCAGGCGGCAATCCGGCCATGGGGTCGGGTAGCAATCCGGCAATGGGATCTGGAGGTAATCCCGCAATGGGATCAGGCGGTAACCCGGCGATGGGGTCGGGCGGCGGACCTTCTTGTTGTTTGTGCGGCTCGTTTGCGATCGCTCTCGGACACGCGTGCGGAGCCGAAAGGTCAGGGCCCACGATGCCGTTTCAGGTTGAGAACCAGGAAGAATCTAAATGGTGCTGGGCTGCGGTATCGTCGGCGGTGGATCGCTACTACAGTCCGCTATCGTTTCTCAGCCAGTGCGAGGTGGCTTCAGACGTTTTGGAACCGGCTGACGTCTGCGATGACCCTGACAAGTACGACCGCCCAGGGGCCTTGGCAGTTGGTCTGAACGTTATCGGCAGGGATGACCGTGTGGACCCAGACACAGGTAAGATACAGTTCGACGAGCTTCAAACGGAGATTGATGCCGGCCGGCCGGTCTGTGTCTGCATCCAGTGGAACGGCAGCGCAAACGCCGCACACTTTGTAGCACTTTGCGGATATCGGGAATGGAGCGGCCTTAGGTTAGTGGATGTGGCCGATCCGTTCTACCCCGATTCCACCCAAGACTTCGACATTTTCCCGCTTTCTTACCATGGGGGCGGTTCGTGGTTGCAGACATACTTCACTAAGTAGGTCGAAAGGAAATTTCTATGCCTCTGGAAAATCCCAAAAATCCCCCAGAACAAGCGATCGATTACATAGACGCGTTTCTGCAACCCGGCGATCCTTCGCCGGACAATCTGCGCCAACAGCAGTACTGGCAGTGGACCTTCACCCTTGGTCTGGAAGAATTAGCAAAAGCCAACGCCAAGTTGCCGGGTGCCGCCGTTGGTTGGCGATACGTGATAGGCGACGGAAGCGGGCAAGCGTTATCCGCGACAGTGGATTCCAAAAATAAATTAGTCGGCCTGTCGCGCGGTCCCGCCGTTAGTTCTTCCCTGAACGTCGCGAGCGAGCTTAGAACCTTGCCCGAAGCGGCTGAAGATGACTATGAGATTCGCCTGTTGACTATACCGGGGCTGCTTACGGAGGCATTCTGGTTGAAATCGAAGGACAACAAAAAGTCCGACCTGATAGTCCCGTTTTTTACGGCGCAAAAACTTCGGCTTGGCTATCCCTATCACAGCGACAGTATTTCTGAACATAATGCGTCCGCTGGCTAAAGATTGGCTAGCAGGATGGACGAAGGTGAAAGAGCGAGAAGCAGCAAACAAGGCGCTTCACAAAAAGAGATCAGAGGCGCTTCAAAAAGTGATCGCAACACAGCCCACTGAACTTCGAGAAGCGGTCGAAATTCAGATACGAGCAAAGGCCAGACAGAGCAGGGACGAGAAACGTGCAAACGAGAAGCAAGAGAAGCTCATCGCGAAGCAGCGAAGGATCTTCAACCTAGCGATTGATTCCTCTAAGAAGAAATAGCCCGTCGCTCACCACTCCGCCTGTCCTCGCGGCCGCACGGCATTGGCCAATTCGTTTGGTCAAATCCGTTCGGCCGCCGTGATGGTGAGGGCCCGAACCTGAACACGCCTTGCCTACTTGGTAATTACCCCACAAGCAATCCGATCACCGGCATTACCGGCGGGATCAGACTTGCCGTCGTCCGCCTTGGCATGAATCACCAGGGCTGTTCCGCCATTACTGAAGACGGAGTTGGGACCGCTGCCCATGGTGGCATTCAAGTCAGTGATCGTTTTTTTCAAAGTACCATCCGATCTTCACTGTGATGTTTTCCATGTCGCCTGCGTGTGGCCCCTCAGGATTTTGCAGGCCATGATGCTTCTTTTCCGGATTGAAATGAGGTCCGGCGGAGGTGAACGCAGGTCCCTCGCACTTGGCATTCTGATGAATGTGAATCGCATGATCGCCGGCGGGCAAATTCTTCAAATGCAGATTGATCTTAACTCCCGTGGATCCGGCAGCAGAGGATAGTGTCGCCGTGCCCACGCTCTCACCCTGTGCATTCTTAAGAGCAACATGTGTGGATCGGGCAAAGCTGGAACTCACGACGAAAAGGCACAACAGCATTGTAGTCGAGACAAGTGATCGGTGCATGAGCATCGTTAACCAGCATAATATCCTTCCCTCGCCGTGCCGAGCTCAACACGGACGTTTATCCATCGCAAACCAGTGATCCGAAGGTCCCAAACGCGTATCCGTGATATAAACATCTAGTCTGTCGCTCCATCTAGAGAGCGAATCCCTTAATTGTTGCCGTCTTCGGAGGGTTGGATGCGTTTGCGCGCTTGGCTGTTATCGACCGTTTTTATCCTTGCAGTACTCCTGCCGTGCAAATTGCACGCTCAGGCCGTGGGCTCTATCGTGGGTGTGGTTAGCGATCGGAGCGAGGCCTTGGTGCCCAACGCGACAGTGACTGCGGTTCAGAACGGGACAAATTTCACGCGTACAGTCGCGAGTTCTACAACCGGATCTTTTACACTGCCGTTGTTGCCCGTGGGCACCTACACCTTATCTGCCGAGGCGCAAGGCTTTGAAAAATCTTCCACTCAGGTAAAGCTGGATGTCGACCAGAGACAGGAAGTCAATTTCATTCTGAACGTAGGCGGCGTCGCCACCGCGGTCGACGTGAGCGCCATGGCGCCTGCAATCAATACAACAAACGGAGAGATCGGCGGAGTCATCGAAGGTCGGCAGGTAGCTAATCTGCCATTGAACGGGCGGGATATCACAAACTTGATGCTCATGTTGCCTGGGCAGACTCCCGAGACTAACAACTCGTTTCAATTTGAAATCAACACCTCCGGCAACGGCAATCGTGGGACTACCGGCTCGAGCTTTTTGGACGGCATGGATGCCAGCGACAACGAACTCGGCGGCGGCCAATTCGGTAATTTCAATCTGGATGCGATAGCTGAATTTCGAGTTCTTCAAAATAACTACTCCGCCGAATACGGAAGAGGCTCGGGCACTATCGTGAACATTGTCTCGAAAACGGGAACTAACGAATTCCATGGTTCCGGGTTCGAATTTCTGCGAAACGATAAGCTGAACGCAAGAAATTTCTTCGCGCCAAGCGTGGCGCCGTTCCGTCGGAATGAATACGGCGTCACCTTTGGCGGCCCAATCTGGATTCCGAAGCTTTACAACGGCAAAAACAAGACCTTCTTCTTTTTCCAGGCAGCGGGCTTCCGGCAGCGCCTGGCGACTCCGGTCGTAATTTCGGTACCGACCGCGGCAGAGCGCCAGGGTACTGTACCTATCACACCGGCCAGTGGCGCGCCATATACTCTTCAGGTCCCTTTGACATCGGACGCATCATCAATTTTGAGTAAATACCCGATGCCTAATACTCCGAATGGCGTTTTCGGCGCGAACACCTTGCAGAGCGCTTACAGCGTTCCGATCAATAGAGATCAATATTCCGGGCGCTTCGATCAAAGATTTTCGGACCGGGACACGCTGTTCTTCCGCTACAGTGTCGCCACCAACCACGCACCCATTCAAAACGCGAATAGCGCACTGATCAATCCGACTTTTCCGCAGGCGCTTCAGAATGACTGGATTAATTCGGGCTTGAGTGAGACTCACCTGTTCAATCCGAACCTTATCAATGAGGTGCGAATCAGCGGCATGCAGTCGATTGAGCAGTCCATCCCTCCGCCATCGACGTTGACTCAGGCGAGCTTTTCGGATGGAGCGTTTAACAACTATGGCCCCGACGGCGGGGGCGGCGGATTCAGCCTTTCGCCTTTTACAATGAGCTATCGCGACGCCGTTACATTGGTCAAGGGAAAGCACACCATGAATATGGGCGCTGAGTATCGGACGGTTCATTCAAGCTATTTCGGTACTTCTGTCGGCGGACCAAATGGCGTCTACGTGTTTGCGGCCGGTTCTCCTTTGCCGGTAGCGGTCCCTTCTTCAGACGGTGCACACGATCTCCCCGTGGGTTCCCCGAGTCCGAATTCCATTGTTAGTTTCATGGCCGGGATCAGCCAGTTTTACCAGCGCAGTGTGGCATATCCGGGATTTGGCCCTCCGGGCGGTGGCTTCGCTCCTTTTTCCATGCGACGCCATGTTTGGTCCGGTTGGTTCCAGGATGACTTCAAAGTCACCAGGGATTTCACGCTGAACCTCGGTCTTCGTTATGAATTCAACAGTGTTCCCTACGAAACGGGCGGCCGTCTCGCGGGAATCGTTAATGACCCGAATTTTCTATCCGATCCTTCCCTGTTTCGTCGCATGGTATTGAACCCGGATCCAATCTACAGACCGGACTACAAAGGTTTTGCGCCCAGGGTTGGAATGGCGTGGAAGGTTTTACCGAAGACGGCATTGCGGGGCGGCTTCGCCATCTTTACGAATCTTCCTCTCTCGCAGACGGCTGACCAGCAGGGGTTTAATTTCCCATTTTCGGGCTACAGCACCGCGCAGAATCTGATGTTTACACCTTCACCGCGTCCTCTTAGTCTGCCTCCCATTACGGACCTGTCGGGCAACGTGGTGCCGGCGAACGGTAACTCAAAGACCGTTCCCAAAAACGACCCTATCAACCTCACGCCCTATGCGCCGCTCTTGACAAACCTCACCAGCAACGATCTTCACAACGGTTACACCATGAGCGGTAACTTGACCATCGAACGTGAACTGCCGTGGAATACCACGCTTCAAGCGGGCTATGTCTTTAACAACGCCGTAAGCCTCTACGCTTCGCAATTCCCTAACGCATATTCGGATGCACCGTTGAGCGTCGCGCCATATACGGTGGTCAACCCCGGATTAAGCGAGTTTCAATTGACAGATAACCACGCGCACTCTACCTATAATGCGCTGCAAGTTCTATTTCGAAAAAATCCAACGGCGGGCCTTGCCTTCCAGATGTCTTACACCTATGGAAAAGCCATCGATAACGCCACCACAGTGTATAACGGTGACTCAGCGAACTCTGGCGTCGGTCAAAATAATCCAACTTGCTGGAGTTGCGAAAAAGCACCGTCTTCCTTCGACATCCGCCAGCGGGTCGTGGTGAATTTCTCTTATACGCTTCCCTTCGACAAGATGGCTCGATCCGCCCCAAAGCGGCTCACACAAGGCTGGACCTTATGGGGGATTACCACGGCCAGCACCGGGTTTCCATTTACGGTACTCACTCCGTTCGGTAGCGCGGAATATGGCATAGACAGTTACGCAGGAAGCACGGTTCGTCCGGACCTGGTAACGACTCCTACTTATAAGCATGGAGGGCAGGGACCGGAGGAACAACTCTTCTCGGGCCCAGTGCTGCAAGATAGCGCGAACTTCATGCAGGCAATCAATAGCGGACAAAGCTTCTCCGGGCAGTTCTTTGCGGTGCCGTTGGCAAGCCTCTCGGGAGGCACTGTGGCCGCACATCCGGGCGACCTTGGCCGCAATACCTTTCGTGCCGCGGGATTCAGCAATTTAGATCTCTCCCTGGCGAAAGACACGCAGTTGTTCGAAAGAGTTTCTCTCCAGTTCCGCGCGGAGTTCTTCAATATCTTGAATCAGCACGTCTTCTCAATTCCCGCTCGAACGATCGGAACCAATGGATTCGGATTGGCGACTAGTACGATGTTTGACCCGAGGGAGATTCAACTTGGCCTACGGCTGACTTTTTGAACCCGCGACGCGGTTGCCCCGGAGACGCGGCGGGTCTGTTACGCTGGCGTCACGGGTTCCGGAATTGGTTCGTGCTCCGGGACTGGCCGTAGATTGATGCAATAGATTGCGGCGGCGGCGGAGAGCGCTGCCAAGGCTCCAGCATGAAGTCCGGCAGCCCATCCAGCCCGTGCGGCAATCCAGGGAGTGATTATCGGAGCGAAAACCCCTCCAATCTGGGCGCCGGCGTTCAGGATGCCGGACGCGCGGCCAACTCGCGGCCCGGCCAGTTCAGTAACCGTAGCCCAAAAAGGCCCTTCGCAGCAAGCAGCGAAGCCGAAAGCAAAAGAGAAACACGCGACGGCCAGGAATCCGGAGGCGATCGTACCGCTGTAAAGAAGAATTGCCCCAAGGAGCAATCCGGTGATCGGCACCACGCGCCGCCCGAACTGCGGCCCATGACGAAGTGTAAGGCGATCCGACACAAATCCTCCCACTGGCATAAGCGCACCTTCCATCAGGAATAAGCCCGTCATGTAAACAGCGCTGGTACGAGAGCCCAGATGGAGAACTTCGCCGAAGTAGTAGTACATCCAGTAAAAAAAGATGTATTGAAAATAACCGAGCGCCCCGTAAGCGAAAGCAAGGAACATAAGACTGCGATTCGTAAAGAGACTCAACCAGGCTCCGCTGTCGATTTCGGGTCTTTTCTCTTGCCTGTTCTGGAAATCAGGGGGGTAGTCGCGAGCCTTCCATTGCCAAATAACGGTCAAGAATGCGGTCGCCACGGCAGCGATCAAAAAGGATATGCGCCACTGAAACATACCCATCAGCCACCCAAAGACGAGGGGAGAAAGCGCGGCTCCGACCGCCGATCCGGCGATGATGAGACCTTGCACCCGAGCATGGTAAACCCGGGGTATCCAGTTAGCCATCATTCTTGCGCAGGCTGGATACAACGGCGCGGTTCCGACGCCCATTCCAAAACGAATCGCCACGAGCAGAGGTACGATCCCAACAAATGTTCCAATAGCGCGTGCCCCGCCCAAAATTGTGAGCGCGGTGAATGCCGAAGAGGACCAACCCATAACCGCCAGAGTGAGACGCGGACCGAGGCGATCCGTGAAATGCCCTCCAGGGATCATCAGAAGCGCATAGCCGAAGATGAAGGCGGAGTAGATGGCGCCCATTTGAGTGGGAGAGAGGCCGAAATCGCGCATCATACTCGGACCGGCGATCGACATGATGGTGCGATCGAAGTAGCTGACCGTGCTAAAGGCGAACAAGAGGCCGATGACGGCCAAGCTTTTTCGAGCCGTGTCGCGATCTGTGCTCAAACGCTTCATGATGACCTCTCTCGACAGGCGATTATTTGATGCGGATGTTAGTGCACCCTCGCGGCTCATCGGTATAGTAGCAGCGGGATTGTAGCTTAGCTGCGCCAATCGAAAAATCTTTGCTAAACATGAAAATCAAGAAACTGGAATTCATCCCTGTCAGTGTGCCCTACACGCACCGCGAAGTGAGCTCGCTCGTCAATCGCGATGGAGTAACGGACATCATCGTAAAAGCCACTACGGACGACGGTCTCATCGGTTGGGGAGAAAGCTGTAGCGGAGCAGATGTCGGATCGGTGCTCGGCGCTCTGCATGCCATGGCTCCATTCGTGACTGATCGAAGCCCATGGGAGAGTGAGCGAATTCGGCAAGAGTTGTGGCATCGGGGAATCTGGTCCTGGCGTCAGCACACCGCCTGTTTCGCTTACCCGGGTATTGACATGGCATTGTGGGACATTTGCGGCAAGGCAACGGGTGAGCCCCTCTACAATTTATTTGGCGGCATGGTCCGCGAACGTGCTAGCTATTTTTTCTACTGCTCGCAGGGAGCGCCAGATTCCGTTGCCGCTCAGGCGCGGGAGGGTATTGCGAAGGGATTTCGCGTCTTCTACCTTAAAGTTGGTATCGACATCGAGGCCGAAATAGAGATGGTTCGGACACTGCGGGAGACGATCGGCCCGGAATGTAAGATTCGTCTCGATGCCAATGGAGCATGGAAAGTAAACGAAGCTCTGCGGAATCTCGCGCGGCTCGACAAGTTCAACGTCGACTTCATCGAGCAGCCCGTAGTGCAAGACCCTGTCGCCAATATGCAAGAAGTGCGCACGCGGGGAGCGGTCGCCGTTTCCGCTAATGAAGGTCTCTGGACGGTAGAGGACGCATTTCGTCAGATGGTGGGGCGGACTGCCGACGTCTATTGCTTCAGCCCATACTTCACCGGATCGCTCGCGCAATTTCAACGGCTTTCCTGGACGGCGCACTATCAGGGACTGCAAGTATGCCGGCACACGCATGGAGAATTAGGCATAACGGCGACCGCTTGCCACCACATTCTCTTGACTCTTCCGAACATCGTCGATGGCAATCAGCAGACGGCCCATCTCATGACGGACGATATCGTCGTCAACGAAATTCCGATTGTCAATGGACCGAATTGGGGTATTCCGGCCGGGCCAGGCATTGGCATCGAGGTTGACGAGCAAAAGCTCGACCGATACCACCAGTTATTCATCTCACGCGGGCAGTTTCAGCCCTATGATGCCCAGTTGATTGGGAAAGAGCTATATCGCTGACGAAATCGAGTTCATCTGATGACGTCGGTTGTTTGACACTAGCTACTGCCAAGGATTATCATCGCCCCAGGGTGCCAAGCCTCTTTCGCTGCCGTTTCGCTATCGTGATATTGATCCCGACATAAATGGCTTATCGTCCGAGGCGCCCAATTTTAGCTGGAATCGCGATAGCCGTTTTCGCCGTCACAGGCCCGGCCCAAACGCCGGATGCCTCTAAGACAGTTCCGTTTGAGTCGGCAGTAGCTCCGATCTTTAAGTCCAATTGTGTGGCTTGTCACGGCGCTGCCGTGAAGATGAAGGAACTGAACCTCAGCACGGAGGAGACTGCGCTCAAAGGCAGCGAATCCGGGCCGGTAGTAGTTCCCGGAAGCCCTGACGAAAGCATTCTTTTTAAGAAGGTCCAGAGCGGTGCGATGCCAATGGGCAAGCCACACCTATCGGACAAAGACATTGAGACAATCCGGCAATGGATTAAAGGTTCCGGGACAACCAAGGCAGCGCTCAAGGCGAATGACTCCCCCATTACGCAGCAGGAAATTGTCCCAATTCTGCTTACCAGATGCACGGTTTGCCATGGACTTCGAAAGCAGGAGGCGGGGCTTGACCTGCGCAGCAAAGCATCTATACTCCATGGCGGTAAATCAGGACCGGCTATGGTGCTTGGCAAGCCGGAGGAAAGCCTCTTAATCAAAAAGATCGAGTCCGGTGAGATGCCGCCGAAACAGCAATTGATTGTTGTTGGCGTAAAGCCGATCACCCCGGTTGAGACAGAAAAGATCGCCCGCTGGATCAAGCAGGGAGCGCCGGAGCAGCCCGCTGAACCAGATGTAGCCGGCACTGAAAAGGACTCCCTTGTAACCGACAAGGACCGCAATTTCTGGGCATTTCAAAGCCCCCGACGCCCTGAGCCGCCGAAGGTTCAGCATATGGATCGGGTGAGGAACCCCATCGACGCTTTTGTTGAGGCAAAACTCGAATCAAAGGGTTTGACCCTTTCGCCGGAAGCGGACCGGCTGACCTTAATGCGGCGGGCCTACTTTGATCTGACTGGCCTTCCGCCCACACCGACCGAGATTCAGCAGTTCCTGGCAGACAAAGATCCAAACGCGTACGACAAATCAATCGACAGGCTGCTTGCCTCTGCGCGGTATGGCGAGCGTTGGGGCCGCTATTGGCTGGATATTGCCGGGTATGCAGATTCGGAAGGCGGTAAGCTGAGCGCCGATCTGCCAAGACCCTTTGCTTTCCGCTACCGCGATTATGTGATTCGAGCGTTCAACAGCGACAAGCCGTACGACCGTTTTCTGAAGGAGCAGCTTGCCGGTGATGAATTGGCCGACTACGAACATGCGCCGGTCGTTACCGAACAGCTCATGGACAATCTCATAGCGACCGGGTTTCTTCGCATGGCGCCGGATTCCACCACGGAGCGCGAAGTCAATTTTGTCGACGACCGCGTTGATGTTGTGGCCGACGAGATAGAGACGGTTAGTTCGTCCTTAATGGGTATTACGGTCAAGTGCGCTCGTTGCCATAACCACAAGTACGACCCTCTCCCTCAGCGCGATTACTATCGCTTTAAGGCAATCTTCAAAGGGGCGTACGATGAGCACGATTGGATCAGCCCGCTTACGCTCGAAAAATACGGCCTGTATTTTCCTGGCCGTTATATCCCGTATGTGACCCCCGGCGCAACTCCGATGCAACTCCTCGAAGAAGAGCGGAACCGTGAGGTCGTAAATAAGGACATCGAACGAGAGATCAAGGCTATTCAATCCGCTTGGGAGCAGAAACAGGAAGAGTTCAAGAAAAAGGTCGTTGAGAAACGGCTCTTGTCGCAGCCGAAGGACCTGCGCGAGGATCTGACTAAGGTACTTGCCACCCCGCCTGAGAAGCGCGACGAGATTCAAAAGTATCTCGCCCAAAAATTCGCTCCCGTCTTGCATGTCGATTCCGCGGAGCTGAATACAGACCCTGCCTATGCGCGCCAGTCGCAAGAGGTCGAGAAGAAGGTGAAACTTCTCGAATATCGGATGATTCCCGAAGCGAAAATCCGGGCCTTATGGGATCGCGGAACTCCTTCGCCTACATATATCCTCCGGCGGGGCATGGCGACTAGTTTCGGGCCGGAGGTACAGCCTGGGCCTCCAGCCGTACTCACTACTGCGAAGGTCTCCTACGATCTCAAGACGCCCTGGCCGGGAAGTCAAAAGACCGGACGCCGGCTCGCGTTTGCCGAATGGCTCGTTCGTCCGGATCACCCGCTTACTTCTCGCGTCATGGTGAACCGGATTTGGAAATATCACTTTGGGACGGGCATCGTTAAGTCCGTGGGAAATTTCGGAAAGACCGGTACTCCGCCTTCCGATCCTGAACTGCTTGACTGGCTTGCGACGGAGTTCGTCAGGCAGGGTTGGAGTGTCAAGCAAATGCAGCGAATGATCATGACGTCAAGCACATATAAGCAGGTCTCTAAAGTGAGTCCAGAGGCGCAGCGGTTGGATCCGGATAACGTGCTTGCATCGCGCATGCCATTGCGCCGCATGGACGCTGAGGTTTTGAACGACACGCTGATCTTTGTGGCCGGGCGTCTTGACGAGAGCCGCTTCGGAACCCCGGAGCCGGTCCTCGTTCGAGACGATGGATTGGTCGTTCCCATCGAAACGGACAAGGGCTGGCGGCGCAGCATCTACGTTGAGCAAAGGCGAACCGAAATACCCACTATTCTAGACAACTTCGATCTGCCACCGATGAGCCCCAATTGCGTGGAAAGGCCGGAGTCAACAGTGTCTCTGCAAGCTCTCTATCTCATGAACAATGGGATGGTGCGTCAACTCGCTGATTCACTGGCATCGCGAATCAGGCACCAAGCGGGCAGCGATTCTCAAAAACAGGTCGAATCGGTGTACTGGATAGCTTTGAGCCGGCCGCCGAGTGCCGAGGAGCGTAAAGGCAGCCTTGATGCCCTGGGAAAATTGAGACAACTCGAGAAAGACGCAAAGGGTGATCCAGTATCGGATGAGATCGCAGATCAGCGTGCCCTGGCGAAGCTGTGTCACACAATATTCAATTCGGCCTCATTTATCTATATCGATTGAGGTAGGGCGAATCTAACGGAGAGCATAGAAATATGGCGCATGAGCGATGCAATCACTGTAATCCCTACTCAGAGAGGCCTGATCTTTCACGCCGAGCTTTTTTTGAACGGGTATCCGACGGAATTTGTGGCACGGCGTTAGCTACTTTGCTGAGCCGCGATCTGTATGGCGGCGTGGACCCTGACAGCAACCTGCCCGACGGGCATCGCCGGGTTTACGATTTGAGAGCGCGCGCCCCGCATTTCGAGCCAAAGGCCAAGTCCGTGATTCATCTTTTCATGAATGGCGGCCCCAGTCAGATGGATCTGTTTGATCCCAAGCCGATGCTCGACAAGCACCATGGGGAGCCATACTTCGACAAGGTCGCCGCCGACATCACAACTCCCGAGCAGACGGGCGGCCTGATGCGAAGCCCATTCAAATTCGCACAGTACGGCAAATCCGGAGCGTGGATTTCAGACGCCATGCCGCACCTGACGGAAGTGGTTGACGATCTTGCATTCGTTCGTTCCATGTATACAATGCACCCGAATCATGAGCCTGCACTGTTCATGATTCAAGGCGGGCGCATCATTCCGGGACGGGCCTCCATGGGCGCCTGGGTTGTTTACGGGCTCGGAAGCGAGAGTCAGAATTTGCCGGCCTACGTTGTGTTGGACGATCCTCTCGGCTTACCGATCAACGGCCCTCAGAATTGGCAAGCGGGCTTCCTTCCGCCGGTCTATCAGGGCACTCGCATCCGGTCCACCGGCTCGCCGATCTTAAATCTGACTCCCGACCAAGCGGAGCCATCCGGAGTGGTGGAGGCCGGTAGAGAATTGCTTTCACGGCTCGATCAGATTCATAAGACAAATCATCCGAACGAACTGCAGTTGGACGCCCGGATTTCCAGCTACGAATTAGCGGCAAATCTTCAGATGAGCGCCACGGACGCCCTGGATATCAGCAAGGAGAGTGCGGAGACATTGGAAATGTACGGCGTAGGGCAGGAACCGACCGATTCCTACGCCCGCCGCTGCATTATGGCGCGCCGGTTGATTGAACGTGGGGTCCGTTTCGTTCAACTCTACATCAACTCGCAGATCTGGGATAACCACACCTATCTTGAAAGAGACATGAAGGCTGCGTCCGCTCGCACCGACAAGCCGATCGCCGCTTTGATTAAAGATCTGAAGCGGCGTGGGTTGTTGAAAGACACGCTCGTGGTTTGGGGCGGCGAATTTGGTCGCATGCCCATCGCGCAAATGGAAAATGGGATGGAGACCGCCGGCCGCGATCATAACCCGCAAGCCTTCACCCTGTGGATGGCCGGTGGAGGCATGAAAGCAGGGATCGTTTACGGGACCACGGATGAACTGGGCCACCAGGCAGTCGAAGGACGCGTTAGCGTAACCGATTGGCACGCGACGATTCTTCATCTGCTCGGTCTTGACTACCAGCGCTTGGTGTTCGATCAGAATGGTCTCAAGGACAAACTTACGTCCGTCTTTGACGCGAGAATCGTGAAAGAAATTCTAGCGTAATATTCCTCGACAAGGTTTAATGACTCTCCAGCGATGGCTAGTTAAGGCTTAAGAGCGCGATCGAAATGATTCCCAGGGCTATCCCGGCAATGCCCGCCGGGCCGATGCGCTCCTTAAATACAAGGATTGCCGCCACCACAACGACGAACAGGCCACCGCCCAGCGCCACAGGGAACACAACATTGCCGGGCATGCCGTTCGCCAGCGCGAGTCCCATCGAGGTCTGGCCACAGATACTAAAGGCTCCGAGGCCGGCGCCCACCAGAATGTCCGGACGAGTCGGCCGGCGTCGAGCTCGATAGACCAGAACCAAAATGAACAGGACTCCGGCGAGGTACCAGAACACCAGGTAGAGAGGCGTGTACTGTTTGCCCCAGCCAAGGCTGGCAAGAATTCTCAAGCCAAATGTGCACAGGCCGTTCAGCAGGAAGGCCATCATCATCAGGCGAAACCACATTACTCTACCTCCTGGAACGGACGGGGCGCGCTCTTCAGGGTCGTCGGCTGTTCACCCTTGGCCCGATCCTGTTTACGATCCCACCATAAGAGCACCAGCGAAATTACGACTAAGAGCAGGATGCTCATTTTTCGCGAGCTCATCGGCTCATGGTAAACGACGACCGAAAGGATGGTGGGAATCGCTGCAGACAGATTGATCAACAGCCAACTCGTAGCAATCCTGCCGTACCGAAGACCCCGCTGGAACAGCCACAAGGCTGCCGCGGCGCAGGCGCCGAAGGGCAGAGCAATCAGCGGAACAGCGATTTTCCATGGATGTAATGACGCGCCCGGTGACGCTGCTGCATAAATCACACTGAGGACGAAAGCGGTTGCCATCGTGAAAAGTGCGATGTGCAGCGGGTTGCACGCGTGGCGATCGCCCACCTTGTGAACGATACCCATGGCGCCAAAACTGAAAAGCGCCACTAGCATAAACCAATAGCCAACGGCCATCTGAAAGGGTTTCTCCGTCTATCGATGAAATGTCTGGCTCTTAGAGAAAACTGCTGAATCCTGGCGCTCAGTGTCAGTTGATTTCTTGACACGTCAGTAGGTGCCACAGATAATACCACTATCCGGCAATGCGACGATTTCTTTTCTTGAGAATGGGTGCGCTTTGACCAAGCACCTCTACCGTACATTGACTTGGCCGGAGGCCCGCGAACGTGCGCGGCAGGGCTCCGTAATCGTCATTCCGGTTGCTGCGATCGAACAGCACGGTTATCACCTACCCATTGATGTGGACAACGTGCTTGTGGAGCACATTACCGAGGAGGCGTCACGCCGCTCGGAAGGGCGTATCTTAACCGCCCCTATGATTCACTACGGCTTCAACGAACACAACATGGGGTTTCCGGGTACGATCACCGTTCGGGAATACGTCTTCATTGATTTTTGCTACGACGTGGCCCATTCTTTCGTTCGACAGGGATTCGACCGTATTGTGTTTGTAAACGGCCATGGCAGCAATCAAATGCTATGCAACCTCGCTGCGAGACGCATCAACAATACTACGCGCGCCCTCGCCGGCGCCGTGGCACATTGGGCTCTGGCCAGAGATGCCGTCGATCGCTTGCGTGAATCGGAGTTCCCGGGCGGTATGGCTCACGCCTGCGAGTTCGAAACATCTCTCTACATGTATCTGAAGCCGGAACTGGTCGAGGAAGATAAGATCACGCCGCGTGAAGCACCGTCACGCGTCAACGAATTCATCTACGATGATCTGTTCGGCTCCGGTCCCGTACATATGGTGAATCGTTGGAGCCGCATCTCGGAGACCGGAGTTGAAGGTGACCCAAGCCTCGCGACGCCAGAGAAGGGACGCGAATTCGCGGAGTGTTCGATTCGAAACCTGATTCAGTTTTGCGGGCTGTTCCGTGATCAGATTGTTCCCCCTGACCGCGACTTCAACCATGTAAACGAGCAGCTCGATTGAAGATCGCTGATCGTATTCACCTCATCGCGAGCGGTCTCCTCGGTTGCTCGCTGACGCACGACAGTGACTGCAATGTGTATGCGATTGATTGCGGTACCGAATTCGTGCTGATTGACTCCGGGTGCGGTATCGAAACGGAAAGACTGATCGAAAAAATCAGGTCGGACGGCATCTGTTTGAGTTCCGTCCGCCTTCTCCTGCTGACACATGGTCATCTCGATCATTCGGGAGGGGCAAGTTGCCTGCGAAGCCGCCTTGGTTTGGAAGTAGCCGCTTCTCACGCGACGGCGCTTGCCCTGGAAGCTGGCGATGAAGAGGCGATCAGCCTGGGAGCCGCGAAACGTGCGCAGATTTATCCTGCTGATGTCCGGCTCGCCGCCTGCCCGGTCGCCAGAGTTCTCAGAGAGGGCGACGCACTAGTTGTTGGTGATTGCACAATCGCGGTTTTAGAGACTCCAGGGCATTCTCGCGACATGGTCAGCTTTCTGATGTGCCATGAAAGCAGGCGCGATCTTTTTTGCGGAGATACCGTGTTCCATGGAGGCCGCATTTTGCTTCAGGATGTGACCGACTGCGATGTGCCGGCTTATTCGCGGACTCTCCGGCGTTTGGTGGGATTGTCAATTGACGGTCTATATCCAGGGCATCTGACGTGGTCAGAGCGTCGCGGGCAACACCATCTGGAAAAAGCCCGGAGCTTTCTCGATCGGCTTCTTCTTCCACCGAACCTTCTTTGAGCGGCGTGAACGAACTCTTGATCTGTTATAGGGCAGTGCCGGCAAAGTACAGGCTGGGGTCCCTGTGTGCAATATGACTTGGCTCGAGGAACTCAGGCCGGGCTTCAACGGCTGGTATAGGTGGCAGGCAACGGCGGACACAGAGATCGAAGTATTCTGCTGTCGCGGTCATTCGGAAGGCCCTTTAGCATTGATCACTGCGGGTGTGCACGGCGACGAATACGAAGGACCGGCGGCCGTATCATCGTTGGCTGACGTTCTGTCGCCCGATCGAGTGCAAGGAACTGTGCTAGCTGTGCCCGTGGTCAACCCCGCCGCGTTTACGGCGGGCACGCGTCTGCATCCCGACGACGGGCTCAATCTCGCGCGCACATTTCCGGGTACCACGCAGGGCGGCCCGACAGAACAGCTGGCCGCGGCCATCTTTGAAGGACTGGCTATTCATGCCGATTACCTGATCGATCTTCACAGTGGCGGAGTAGAGTACAGATTCATTCCCGTCACGGGTTTCTACGGTCCGCCGATCACGGATAATCCGTCTTTCCGGGCGGCACGGGCGTTCGGCATACCCCTGCTCTGGCAACTTCCTGCGACTAATGGCGTGCTGTCATACGAGGCGTGGAGACGCGGCAAAATCGCTATTGGGGCCGAATATGGAGGCGCTGGTGAGCTTTCCGAAAGCGGTGTCGGCGATTACCGCAACGGAATCATCCACTGCCTCGGCAACTGGGGTTTGCTTGCCTCAATGCCCAGGCAGTCGGGTAAAACTGCTGTTTTCGAAGGGGATTGGGAACTGGCATCAGTCGCAGGAATCTTCAGGGCCCGCTGTCGCTTGGGCGATGCGGTTGAGAAGGGGAGAGTGTTGGCTGACATCATTGACCTGCGCGGAAAGGTACAACAGGAATTTGTGAGCCCCTATGAGGGAATAGTTCTGGGCCTCCGGAGTAAGGCTCGTATCAATCGGGGGAACTGGGCGGTTCTTGTCGGAAAGCGGGGAGAGATCGATGCCTGAACAGGCACGGCTCGAGTGCGCTGCCTGTGCCGCGGAATTCCCTATTGGGCCCATGTTCCATGGTTGTCCAGCTTGCGCCGCAAAGGGGAAGATTGCTCCGCTTGAGGTGGCCTACGCCACGCGCGCCACGAATCTTGGTTTGGCTTCTGACAGGAACTCCGGTCTCTGGCGCTGGAGTTCCGTATTGCCCCCTATGCAAGAGGACTCCAGAGTAAGTCTGGGGGAAGGCCAGACGCCCTTGATTCCGATTGATTGCCGGGCTGCCGGGGTGAAACTCCTGCTTAAGAACGAGACGGCGAATCCCACGTGGTCGTGGAAAGATCGCCCGAACTGTATTTCGATTTCCATGGCGCGCGAGTTCGGCTTTCGACGTACCGCCGCGATTAGCACAGGTAATCACGGATGTGCCGCGGCGGCATATTCAGCGGCCTCCAACATGGGTTGTTTCGTGTTCTGCGATGCTGGTGCACCCGCATCGCAACTCGAACTCATGGCCTCTTACGGGGCTCGTGTTATTCGTGGCGGCGATCGGGAAGCTCTGTTCCGGCAGCTCCTCCAGCGTGGCGATCGCTATCCGTGCTCCATCTTCTGCCCACGGCCAGGATACGCCAATCCCTTCGGTATTGAGGGATTCAAGACCATTGCTTTCGAAATCTACGAACAATTGCACAACAAAATACCGGACCGGGTTTTTGTCCCCGTGGGTAGCGGAGATGGCATTTATGGGATATGGAAAGGATTTCGGGAACTGCGGGAACTAGGTGTCGTTACTGAGGTGCCCAGGATGATCGCTTGCCAGGCCGCCGGCGCCGATTCCGCGTTTCGCGCGTTTCGCCGGGGATCGCAACGCATCGAACCGTTGGTTTCGACATCCACCAAGGCCCTCTCGATAGCCGAGCGGATCACCGGCGACCACGCCTTGCGTGCTGTCTATCAGTCGCGTGGATGTGTCCTTACATGTTCGGATGAGGATGCCCTTGAAGCCATGCGGATCCTGACACGCCAGGGATTTGCACTCGAAATGGCATCGGCCGTCTCGCTGGCTTGTCTGCAACGGGTCACACCCGAAAAGAGCGCCGGAGAGACTTGGGTCATGATCGGTTCCGGAGCAGCGGTGAAATGGGGAAACATAGTGGATGATTTTGAGATGCCACGCTTGTGGGATGCGGACTTTGCGACGATCAGTGAGATCTGTTTGGAATGAGCAATCAGCCGCCAAGCTCGATCGTTTTACCGGTTTCAGCCGCGCGGTAGTAGGCGTGGATGACTTCGAGAGATCGGATGTGCTCCTCCGCGGGAGGCCATGGTTGGCGGCCCTCGGCGATGCTGTTACAAAACTCGCTCAGCTCTCCTTCGATGCCGACCCGGACTTTGGCACGATGCGGCTCGTCCGTATAAAAAGTTTTTTCCCTGTGACCCGCTGAGTTCCACAATTCGTATCCACGCCAGGTGTGTACCGTAATGCTTCCGCGCGTCCCGATCACCTGAAGATCGCAGACCAAAGGATGCGGTTCGCACAAAAACGCCACCGTGATCTGGGCGGAGATACCTCCACGGAAGCGCAAGAACATCTGACCAGCGTCTTCCACATCGCGGCCGAAGTAAGGGTTTACCGCTGATCCCGTGACGTAACGCACTTCGTCGCCCGTGAACCAGCGCAGGCGATCCACCAGGTGGATGCCCGAAGTCAGTGCTGGCCCTCCGCCGGAAAATTGTTTTTCCATGTACCACGGTGGCGTGTTCAGAAAGCCGATATGCTCCAGAGCGCAGTCGTTGCAGGCGACAATCGTGCCGATAGCGCCCTCGTCAATCAGCCTCTTGGCTTCCCGCAACTCCGGATAGAAGCGGTGAGTCATACCCACATAGAGCACTCGAGATGCAGCCCTTGCCGCACGAATCATCTTCTCCGCTTCCAGCAGCGTGGCCGCCATTGGCTTCTCTACGAGCACGTGCTTGCCGCTCTCCAGCGCATCGACGGTCACCTTGCAATGGAGATGTGTCGGCAGACAGATGCTCACCGCATCGACGCCGCTTTCGAGTAGCTCTTTGTAATTTTGGTACCAGCAAATGTCTGCGGGTAAATCGTTCGACCTCTCCGCCGCGCACTCTGCAACTGCGGACAGTCGTGCGCCTGCTTGCGACATGCATGCGTGCGCGTGGATCTTCCCCGTGTACCCGTAGCCGATGATCCCGAATCTCAATGGAAGCATAGAGGACTAGTGGAAATGAGGGTCATTGCCGCGACAGCAATTGTATTATGTGGGAGCCTGACCTCGACAAAGCAATGTCTATCATCACCGTTAACGGCTCGATCCCCGCTTCCGAAGTCGGCTGCACGATGTCTCATGAACACGTGTTGTGCGATCTTTGGGCATTCATCAAAAGCTATGACGGCATTCTGGACGACGAAAGTCTCGCCGTAACGGAGGTGGCTCGCTATCGCGATGCCGGTGGCACAAGTCTCATTGATGCTACCAGTAATGGGCTAGGCCGCAACCCGCTTGCGCTCCGGCGAATCGCCAAAACCGCCGGTGTCCGAATCATCATGGGTTCGGGCTGGTATCGTGAGTCCGTTTATCCTCAGGCTGTTTACGAGCGTGACGTCAATTCACTTGCGGATCTCATTGTCACTGACATCGTTGACGGTGCCGATGGTACTGATGTACGGGCCGGCATCATCGGCGAGATTGGAACCGAGCGGAAACACATCACGCCCGCCCAAGAGCGCGTTTTCCGCGCGGCGGCGCGAGCCCAGCGTCGCACCGGCGCTTGTATTATGACCCACACGACCCATTTTGGCGAGCTTGCCCTTGAACAAACAGCACTTCTGCGCGAAGAGGGCGTACCCGCTAACCGAATCGCTATAAGTCATCTCGGCGATCGTCACGATACCACGCATCTGCTCAGAATCGCGCGCGAAGGGGTCTTTATCAGCATCGATAATATCGGCTATTTGGGGAGCGGTTATCCGCCGGACGAAGTCCGCATGCGGAACGTTTGCTTCCTGATTGCAGAAGGCCGGCTGGAGCAAATTGTGCTGGGCGGCGACATATGCCAGAAAAGTCAACTCTTAGCCTATGGCGGTAAAGGCTACGCTCATGTGCTGCGATCTTTTTTGCCGATGCTTCGGGCCAATGGCGTTCTCGAGGAAGCCATTTTCAAGATGACCGTTGCAAACCCCGCTCGTATGCTCGACATTGAGGAAGGTTCTTTTGGCCGGAATTAGGGGACACGCGTACGAGAGATTTGGCGTCCGGCCATTAATCAACGGCCGCAGCTTCAGCACCAAGGCCGGTGGTTGCCCTTTGCCGCAAGAGGTGTTGGATGCCATGCGCGATGCGGGCGAATGCTGCGTGCGGATGGACGAACTGCAGGCGGCTGCTGGTAAGGTAATCGCCCGGACCACCGGTGCCGAAACCGGGATTGTGACCAGCGGCGCTGCTGCCGCCTTAACGCTGGGTGCGGCAGCCTGTCTGGCACGATTCGACGTGAACCGGATGAACCGCTTGCCGGACACAACCGGTATGCCCGACCAGTTCATTGTTCATCGTGCCCACCGCAACGACTATGATCATGCGGTTCGTGCTGCCGGCGCGAAGTTCGTTGAAGTCGGGTTTGATTACTATACGTTTGCGTACGAGATTGAGGCCGCCCTCACAACCCAAACCGCAGGCTTCTACTATCAGGCCGGGGTCGATCAAGGCGTGCTCCGTTTGGACGAGTACGCTTCGATCGCTCATCGCCACGGGCTTCCCGTGCTGGTCGATGCCGCTGCCGAAATCCCTCCTGCCGCCAACCTGAAAGCGTTCATTGCGGCCGGGGCAGATCTGGTTGCCTTCAGCGGCGGCAAGCATATTCAAGGCCCGCAGGCCAGCGGAATCCTTTGCGGCCGGGGCGATCTCATCCTGTCAGCTGGGCTGCAACACCAGGATATGGATGTCTTTCCCGAAACCTGGCCCTTGCGCTCGCTCATTGAGAATGGCACGCTAGTTGGTCCTCCCCATCACGGGATTGGCCGCGGCTTCAAAGTGGGCAAAGAGGAAATTGTGGGCCTCATGACCGCGCTCGAACTTTATCAACACCGGGATTTCAGGGCGGAGCTTTCGCGTTGGACAGCTGACCTGGAATATATCGTCTCTTCCGTTCTTAATATGCCAGGGGTCGTCGCGCGCGTTCAGTTTCCGCAGCCAAACGGCCGTGAAGTTCCGAGCGCCATCATTCACATCGATGCCGCCGTTGTGGCAGCTGACGCCCACGCCGTAATCAATGCATTGCAAGAGGGGGATCCGCCGGTCTGCGTGTTTGAAAAGCATGCAGGCTCTGGCGAAATCGTGATTTTTCCAGAGGCACTGCGGCCGGGCGAGGCTCAGATCATCGCCCGACGCCTTCGCGAAATCCTGGAAGGCTAGAAACGCATTTCCGGCACGTCTAATGCTGCAGGCGTTGCCACTCGAGTCCGGAGCGGTCCACACGGAATTGAACGATGCGGCCGTGTTCGACCTCTGTGACATAACAGGTGCGCCCGTCGTGCCCTCCAAAGCACACGTTAGTCGGCTTCGCGCCCAGCACGTCGATTTCGCGCAATATCTGTCCTTGAGGAGAGATCTTGACTATGGTCCCCTTACCCCAACGCGCCGCGTACAGATTGCCGTCCACATCGCAGCGCATGCCATCCAAGCCGTAATCGGGGAATTCAACTAGCAGTTTCTTGTCCGTGATACTGCCGTCGGGGTGGAGGGTGAATGCCCATACCTTCCGTTGGACGGTCTCATTCACATACAGCATCTTTCCGTCCGGACTCACGTCGATCCCATTGGCGGTCCCCATATCGGAGGCAATTCGCGTGATTCTTCCGTCCTGCTCAATGCGCCAAAGCTGCCCAGTGCTTTTCTCCCAGTTCGGATCGCTGGCGAACAGCATGCCTTCGGCCGTAATGGCGATGTCGTTTGGCTGGTTCATCTCATCGCTGTGCGCCAGCACGGTAACGGCACGCGTTTTCGGCTCGATCCGGAGGACGTTGTGCTTCGTGTAGTCCGCCACATACATTGTTCCGGCCCGGTCAAAGCGAATCCCGTTGCCCAGACTTCCGTTTGTGAACTCGACGAAGATCTCGGCATGGCCTTGCGGTGTAATCTTTCCGATCGTGGGCGTGCGCGCGAAACTTACGGCATAGATGTTCCCGTCCCGGTCGCATGCCGGGCCTTCGATCCCTCCGGTGAAACTGTGTTCAGCCGTCAGAGGTTTCGCAGCGAAGAGTTCTTCCGCTGCGAGTGGGGATGAACCTGAAATAAGTGTCATAGATATCCCGATCGAGAAAATTGAATGCCATTTAGTCATGAAGGAAGCGGTCCAGAACATTACGTGTAATGCGGGAGACGTGCTCATCAACCAGGAGCCCGGCAACCCAGGTCATAGAGCCGACGGAGAAGACGGCGCCCCTGCCACCGGGTTCGTAGTAAACAATTTCGGCGCCTCCATTTTCCGGGTTAATACCTTTAGCCAGCAAGCGCGCATTGGGGGGCGAGGATGCGCTGCGCTTGTCTGTCTCGTGTCCCGATGCGCCCCCGGGTACCCGTTCATGCAATGTCTTCTTGCCGAAAAGATCACCGTTTTGTAGACCTGTACCGCCAAACACCCAATGCGATTCGTCTAGGACGCGATACGGCGCCGCCGTCATAAGGCCCTCCGATGTGCACACAACGCCCAGCAGGTTTGCCTCAGATTCAAATGTTCGATGCATCCGGCTTTCATACTCGATCTCCGGCCTGCTTATAGAATGGCCCCCCATCTCTCCGCTGATGCTATGAACGTGTGTGAGACAACGCATGGCGCCATCCGGTTCGAGCGTGACCTCGCAGTTGAGACCGTTGCCGCCCAGATATAGCAGCCGTCCACCGCGCTCGAAGACCCAGCGTTTTACCCGGAGGTACATTTCGCGGGTCCAGTACTCGGGGTGAAGCGGCAAGATCAATAAAAGGTAGTCGTCGAGCTGCAGCGTGCCGTCGTGAAGCTGCGCCTCAGCATAGAGGTCATATGCATACTCTTCGCGCTCCAACCATCCAAGCAGGCGCCATTCGCCCGGCGCCTGCCCGCACTGGACCCGCCCGCGGACCGGGTGGGTAACCTCTCCAGTTTCGAGGAGGTGATTGTGCGGTTCGGGCCGCTCGAAAGACAGTGGCGCGAATTCCTCGTCGTTGGGCCGCCAGACGCCGAATGGCAGCGGATTCTGATATCGGTCGAGTTCAAGCCGGGCGTTTACAATCGGTTCGTGCGGAAGATGGTCCGCATTGACGTAATTGCTGCGCCCGCCGAAGTTATTGTAGGCGTTCCAGGTATTCGTGCAGGCCAATACTGCGATCTTGCACTGCGGGCGAGAAGGGGCCACCACCCACGGAAAGGAGAATTCTCTGCCGGAAGGGGTCTTCGCCCATAGGTAGTGAAGGCCCCCGCGCTCGGGCGCGGTGACGAGCCGCGTATGGTCCGGGCTGCCGTAACCAAGTTTGTTCCACTGCACGCCAGTTTGGGTGTAGTCGCCATCCGGGGTAAGTTGCAATGTTGCTTTCGGGCCGTGTTCGTCGTACCAGCCAAGCACACCGATGCACTCCTTGTGCAATCCGTACCGCCAAAGACTGAGCTGGTACTGTTCCACCGAATGTACTCGCAATTCAGCTCGCTCGCCCGAGCGAACCCATTTAGGCCACATGTAGCCTAATAGCCCATCCGAGAGCAGGCGGAATTGATATGGCTCTGACCCAAGATTCGTGTCGACAATCTTCGACCCGAAACCCTCTTTGCATAAAGTGATGCGGTAGGGGCCGGCGGCGAGGTCGCCGTAGAGTGCTCCTCGCGGCGAAGACCGCACGACAGTTATGCTTCTGTCAGCCGATTCAAATTCCACCAGAACATCCGGTATGGCGACGTACATCTCATCACTGACATATCCGAGAACCTTCATATTCGTCGCGCAAAAGAAAAGATTAATATAGTGCACTGCCTGTCCGCGCACGTGGCGAAAGCGTTGGCGGAGTTCGCCGCCGCCGATGATTACTGGGACGGTGTGCTCGTTCCTTTGAGCTGCTGGAAAAGCTCGAATTGTTTTCGCGCGAGCTCGGGCTGGTTGCTGTCGCGATACAGCACGCCTAACAAATAGTGGCCATTTGCGAATCGGGGATCCAGCTCTACACATTTGCGAGCCGCATCCAGCGCCTTGGCTGTATCGTCCTCGGATTTGTACGCTTTGGCCAGTGCAAACTGAATGTCCGGCACCTGCGGCGCTTGCTTGGCAGCCAGGAGTAGCTCCTCCGCGGCTTTGTGGTATTGATTCAGCTTCAGAAGCGTTTCGCCAAGATCCAGCCGTGCCTGGGAATTAGCCGGATCATATCGCAGTTCCGTATTCAGCTCCGCCACTGCCTTTTCGGGCTGGCCGCTGTTGATGTAGACCAGGGCAATGTGGTGATGAACCCGCGGAAATCGGGGGTCTTTCTTTACGATGTAATTCAATTGCTCCAGCGTCAGATCGGAAAAATTCGGAAGCTGCAGCTCGTGATAGCTGAACACGTAAGATCGCGCCAGCATCATGCGAGCCGTAAGGTTGTCCGGGTCGAGTTCAATTGCGCGCTTAAGCACGGGAACGGCTTCAGCGTATTTCCTCTCCTGGTGCAGAAGGGCGCCGAGGTCATATTCGAAAGCCGCCTGATCGGGCGCGAGTGAAACAGCCTTGCGCAGATTTTCCTCGGCAAGGGGGACCTGACCCATCGCGGCCAGGATCGAGCCGTAAAGATCGAGCTTTGCAGGGTTCTCGCTGTCTTCCCGGAGCGCGTTCATGGCTAGCGGCAGTGCCTCTCCGTACTGCCTGCTTTGATATTTCTGGCGGGCCTGCTCGAAAGAGTTGCTTTGGGCAGGAGTAGCGATAGTGAGCGGTTCGAGGAAGCTACAGACCCAAAGGCAGGCGAGAATCCGTCCCATCCGGTGGCCGATGCCCTCTAGCATACTCGATAAATTTCCACCTTCACTTCGTCCAAGTCGACGCCCAGCCCCGGCCGTTCGAAAGGTGACGCCTTGCCTGCCTCGATCGGCAAGGGCTCGGCGAGCACGTCCCCTTCATAGAAGAAAGGACCGAGGATATCGCAAGGGAATTCCTCGGCGGCGATAGCTGGTGTTGCCATAGCCAGATGGATCATCGCAGCGCTCGCGATGCCCAGCTCGAGATTGCTGCCAACCGTGCAGGAAAGGCCCGCTGCTTCTGCCACTGCCGCGATCTTGATGGCCGCGCTCACGGCGCCTCCTTTGCCAACGTACAGAGAAAGCACATCTGCCGCACCCACGCGTGCCAGGCTCATGGCATCTTGCGGCGTATTTACGCTTTCATCAGCCATAATCGGTACGTTCACTTGGTTTCGTACGTCGGCCATCCATGTGGGATCGACCGGAGCCACGGGCTGCTCAGCGAAGTAAATGCCGAATTCGTACATTCGCCGGATAGTCTGCACAGCGACACGCGGTGTCCAGCCTCCATTTGCGTCGATCCCCAGTCGAACGCTGCTCCCAATTGCTTCACGTACTGCCCGAACTCTCGCCACATCGCCGTCCGGCTCGATGCCGACCTTGACCTTCATGGTCTTGAAGCCCTTCTCTACCGCCCAGCTCGCCAGTTCCGCGGCCTTGTAAGGGTCGAGCCCCGACACCGAAAATTTAGTGGGTACGAAATCGCGCACCGGTCCTCCCCACAACCGGTACAGCGGCATTCCGGCTGCTTTACCAAGGATGTCCCATAAAGCCATCTCCACTCCAGCCTTCGTAAAGGGATTGGCAGCCAGTTGTTGGCGGCACTTAGCCGTAAGGCGAGCAATCTGCAACGGATTCTCACCCTGGAGCGCCGGCGCCAGATATTGGCCAATAAAATGCGCTGCCGTAACCTGGTCCTCGCCGCTCCAGATCGGCGTGCACGAAACTTCCCCCAGGCCGATGATTCCCTCATCGGTATGAATCTTGACTAAGAGAAACGGCGAAACGGTGTGAGCACCTAATGATCCTCGGATGGCGCGCTCAGGATTGATGGGTATCCGTACGGGGATGGTTTCAATGCGCGCTATTTTCAAGGCGATTTACGCAGAAGTCTTGCCGAATATACTCGCTCACGACGACATATTTCCAGGTGCTGTAACTGTTGAGACTTAGAAGACTACTTTGAGCGCTAGCTGCATTACTCGGGCATCTCCGGCCGAGAGAATTTGCCCGGTCGAGCCTTGATTAATTGTCGTATTGGGATCAGCATAATTTACGTTATTAAAAGCGTTGAAGGCCTCCCATCGAAACTGGACATACCGGTTTTCCTGAAAGTAGAACTTCTTCATGAGGGAGAGATTGGCCACGTGCGATCCCGGGCCGGTCATAATCCCAATGCCCGCGTTGCCGAACTGAAAATTCGGCGGCGCCGCGAAAGCCGCCGGGTTGAACCAGAGATTGGCGCTTTGATTCGAAATGTTCGGATCACCGACGATATTGGGACGTGTACTCCACCCATTACCCAGGGTGGCGCCGGGCACACCAAATGTAAGCGGATCCCCAGAAGAATAAAGGTAGATGCCCGAAAACTCCCAGCCGCCGATTAACGCGTTAGTCAGCGTATTCCAGTTTCCGCCGACAGCATGACCGCGTCCGATCGGAAGATCCCAGATCACGTTAGCCGATAGGATATTGGCGTGATTGAATGGGGACAGTCCCCGATTATAGCCCTCGGGCGCGAAGGGCGTCGGAATTGTATACACGCTGTCGGCCCCATTTTCCGACATATTCTTCGAGAAAGCATAGGAAAACACGAAGTACAGGCCCTGCGAGAACCTGCGCTCCGCCTTCACTTGAGCTGAGTTGTACCACGAATGGCCAATATTGTTATACAAATTGATCGCGCCGAAGGCTGGATAGGGTTTAGCTGCCTGGAGATCTGAGTAAGAGCCAGCTGGCACTTCGTTCAAAGAGCTCTGAGCTACGAGATCATCGCTCGAGCTTGCGACGTACGACCCTGTGACCGCAACCTTGAAAGGCAGAGTCTTCTGAATGGAAACGTTCCATTCGTGGTCTATCATCGGCTTAACGTTATAAGCTGCTGCGCCAACCGAGGGTGCGACGAATGAGGTCGGATTCGCCGGCCATGCGGTCTCCCATCGCTGGAGCTGAGATGGACTCCAGGTTTGAGATTCGTAGGTCCAATAGGGCGGCGCGATGATCTGAGACGCAGTAATGTTGCCTCGGTAGCTGCTGGCGAAGGTTCCGTATGCTGCGCGAATGACCAGGTTCCCACTCTTTTGAGGTCGCCAGGCGACCCCCAACCGCGGAGAAACATAGCTCGAGGGTTCGAACAGGCCAGCAGGAACGCCAACCTGCGACGCAGGAACCCACAGCCCTTGAGTCGCCTGGGCGAGATATGGTGCAACTGGTTGTGAGGTCAAATCCACTTTGCCGGCATTGTTCAACCCCGCAATTGCTTGGCCCGTACTCGGGTCGAACGTGCCCCCGGCACCACGGATAAGCGATTTCGCAAACCAGTGATCCCAGCGAATGCCCAGTTCCGCGGTGAGTTGAGGGGTGATTTTCCAGGAATCATCTACGAAGAGAGCTCCGTACGGACTGGACTTCATCCCAAACGTATGAATGGGGTAATTTCGGTTGCTGTCAGCGATGTAACCGAGCAGGTAATCGGCAAATCCGTCGCCCGAATATTGCCCGTTGAAATCAAACGTGCCTTTGGAGCAGCACGAGCCATGAGCGGCCAGCAGATAGAGATGGTCGTATTGATAACCACCGACGATTGTGTGCTTTCCCCACACCTTGCTGAGGCTGGCATTGCCGTTGATACTTTGGGATTTAAAAGTCGACGGCGTGCCCCACCCGACTCTCGAAGAAATTAATCCGTAACCCGCAAAGGAAATCACGTCGGGAAGTCCGATCCATTGCTCCCGGCCGGCTGTCGGGAAGCCCTGAATTCCTGCTTCAGCAGTGAGATTCTCCATGCCGATCTCGGTGCAGGGGCCGGTTCCGTTGCAGGTCGGCGTCGTGGTATTTACAGTGTTCACCGTGCCGATGTTCAAGCTGAGGACAGTACTGGGATTGATCGTGTAGTCGTAGTTCAGGCCGGTGCTGTAGGAGTGGGTGTCTTCGGTGGCAGTGATGCTCGGGGCATAACCAACTATGTTCTGCGGCGTGTCTAAGTGAAGTATCCGCCAGTAGATCCGCTGATTCTGTGTAATCTGATGGTCGATTCTCCCGTTAAATTCGTTGTTGTTTAGATAGGTAGGTGCAAGGGCATTGTATATATTGCCCGGCGAATTAGGCAATAACAACCATGGGAAAAAGAATTGCGAAGCTGCCGAGATCTGGGACTGAGGAATCTGATTTCCAGAAAAAGGCTTGCCGGTAGTAGGATCCTTGATGGTTGCCAGACCTGCAAAGTTTCCGGTCAGCATCGGAGGAGATACGGTATAGGAATTGATGATTTGCGACTTGGTAATCCGGGTACCTTCGTAGCTGCCGAAGAAAAAGGTTCTATTTCTGCCGTTATAGAGTTTCGGGATGAGGACGGGCCCGCCGCCGGCAAGGCCGAACTGGTTTTGAGTCAGTTTGGGAGTGCTCTGTGCAAACGTATTGCGCGCGTCAAGTGCATTATTCCTCAGGAATTCCCATAGCGTGACATGGAACTCGTTTGTGCCGGATTTAGTGACCATGTTCACCTGTACGGGATTGCGACCGTTTTCCGCGCTGAAATTCGAAGTGGATACTCTGAACTCCGCGATTGTATCCGGATTTGGAGTTGCCGTGGAGCCTTCATCGCAAACCGCGTTGGAGGCTACACCGTCAACATGGAATTCGGTTTGATCGTTGCGGTGGCCTAATCCCTGAACACTTGAGGTGTTGCCATCGGCGCACGAAGTAGAGAATGACCGGCCCCCATAGCGCACGCCAGGTACAAGTTCCGTCAGCTCTATAACGTCGCGACCGTTCAGAGGAAGTTCCTGAATGGTCTTAGCCTCTACGATGCCCCCGGTATCCGCCCTTTCGGTCTGAAGAAGATCGGCGGTCGCTTCAACCGTGATCTTTTCATTGACGTCGCCCACTTGCAAAACCGGCGAGATTCTCTTGCGTTCTCCGATCGTCAAATCAGCTCTCTCGAGACTCCACGTCTTGAAACCCGGCGAAGTCACGGATGCTGAGTAATTGCCCCCGGGAAGCGCGTTAATTTCGAAGCTGCCATCGCTGCGGCTGGTTTCAATCTTCTGGATACCGGTGCCTATATTTGTGACAGTTACCGTCGCCCCGGCAACCAGGCCGCCGTTGGCGTCGGTCACGACCCCCAGAATTGCTCCGTCAATTCCTGTTTGCGCTAGCGCCACGGAACACGCCATCAGCGAAAACACCACCACGAAACAGAAAAAATGTCTCATTGCTCGCCCCTTTCCGGCCATGCTGCGCGAGTCCCGGAGCTGAGTTACGCTTACACTTAGCCCTTTAGGTACTCCGGTAGCGCGGTGTTATAGAAGCATGATTTAGTCAAATCACTACCTGTGTCAAGCCGCTTTCAGATTTCCGTCCATTAGTCTGGACGAAACATGGTTCGATCAGCGACGTTCGCGACATGCGATTCACCAGGCACAAACTTAGTAAGGTTTAGTTTATGTTGTCGGCAGAATTCGTTGATCAATTTTGGGGGGACGGTTTTTGCACGGTTCCAGCCTTTCTGACGGGCGAGGAGACCGAAACCTTCCTGACTGGGATTCAATCCGTGTGCGCCGGGGCGACACTCGCCCGTCACGATCCTGGCCGGCTGGAAATGGAACCAAAGCAGGCTGACGGTGCAGATCAGGTGCGCCGGATTTATGAGCCGTGTACCTATTACCCGGAATTCCGAGCGTTGTCGGAAAACGCCAGGTTGGTCGACAGCGTGGCGCAGTTGCTGGGCGAGAATCTGCTGTTTCACTACAGCAAAATCAACATGAAGCCGCCGGTCGTCGGCTCGGTAGTGTCGTGGCACCAGGACCTTGCGTACTATCCGCTCACAAACTCCGATTCGCTGGCCGTGTTGTTCTATCTCGACGATGCCGATCGGACAAACGGGTGCTTGCAAGTCCTCCCGGAGGTTTATCGAAACGGCGTGCTCAACCATAGCTGGGGCGGCTTTTTCCGCGGGCAAATCACTGAGCCGTTGGATGAATCACAAGCAGTTGCGATCGCGGGTCGTGCGGGGACGGCAATCTTTCTCCACGGGATGACGCCGCACGCCTCAGCGCCCAATACATCCGCTCAGGCGCGTAGGACGCTCATCTTGAGTTATCGTGCCGCAGACTCATATCCTGTCTACGTAGGCGAAACAACAGTTCGCGCCGAAAGCCATGTGCGGCTGGTTCGCGGTGAGCAACTCTTGTGCGCGCGGTTTGGTCCGCAGGGAATGCCGGTTCCCAGATATCAGGATGTGCCGAGGTCGCTTTACGACTTGCAGGAGCGATTTAGCAGGCAGCGAAACTAAGCTGCCTCCCGGGCGAGCGCCGTGCGGCGATCGGCAGCGAATCGCTTTGTGACCACGGACAAAAGAAGGATTGCGCAGGCGCAGGATGCAAGAGCCTGCCACTTCATCAGAGGCGCCATTCCCCCGGAGGCCTTCCAGAAACTGGCCGCGAGAATCCCGGCACCCCCGGCGAGGCCTCCGATAAGGTTCAGAATCCCCGCGGCAATTCCGTAGTCTTGTTTCGAAACGACGTCATACGCGGCCGCGAAGGTATTGGCGACGAACACCCCGGCGAAGAAGCCAAAGGCCGCGGCTGACAACCTGGCGGTGGCCAGCGGGCCGGACGCAAGACTAAGAAAAGCGAATGGCGCGCAGCCAATGAGACTGGCTCCAGCAATCAGAAACCGGCCGGAGCGAACGCGCTTCACAAGCCAATCGGCGAGCACTCCACCCAGCAGAACGCCCGCCATGGAACTAATCTGGACGTAAAGGGTTGCGGCAACGCTGCTTGCGGTCATCGAGAGGTGATAATGCTCGTAAATGAAGCTTGGAAACCACGCGTAGAGCATCCAAAGCATCGTGCAAAATGTAAAGAAGGACAGAGCGAGCGCCCAGTAGCACGAGGATTTCAAGACGCCTTTCGGCCGCGCTTTCGAATACACCCGCGCACTTGATACGTGAGGCATGCGGCGGAACACTCTCCAGAGCACGATTCCATATGCGGTGCCAGCAACAGCGAGTATTGTGAAGCCGGGCCGCCAACCGACATGGTCTGCGGTCCAGCCGCCATACCAACCACCCGCGATGATGCCGGCAAATTGCGCGGAACTGTGGATGGCTAGGGCCTTAGACCGGGTTGTTCCCGGATGAAGGACCGCGATGGTGGTCAATGCAGCCGGTATGTAGAGGGATTCCGTAACTCCCATAACGGCGCGCCAGAACAAGAATACCGGCGCAGAAGTGCTAAGCCCCGTGCCGAGCGTTGCGATACTCCACAAAACCAGACTGGAGACCATCAATCGGTCCCGTCGCGCCACGTCCGCGAGCCGCCCGCTAAAAGGCGTGCAGACTGAATAAACCCAAATGAACACGGCGCCCACGAGTCCGAGTTGTCTCTCCGAGAAGCCGAGATCCGTGCGAAGCACAGGAAAAATCGAAAACACAACCTGGCGGTCCAGATAGTTCAGCAGGAATGCGAGCCAGAGAAATGCCACAGTGGCCCAGGCACGGCGAGGCGTGACATTGCCATAATCCGGACGTTGTCTCAGGGGCGTGGTTGGCGAAACCATCGATCCCAATTCTACGAGCGAGCTCCAAAATCGCTGCCCGCGGTAACATCATGATCTGTCAGAGCATGATCTTCCCACGTCCAACCGGAGAAGCAGGGTGATACCAAAGCGAGATCTTCACACGACATCGATCGAGCGGGCATTTGCAATTCTGGAATATTTGGATGGGGCACGCCGCGGGTGGAACATTTCCGAACTTAGCCGGAAGCTGCAAATACCGAAAAGTAGCACGCATGTGATCGTTCTGACTTTGGAACGGCTCGGTTATCTGACGCTTGATCCGTGGACTCGCAACTATTCGCTAGGCCTGAAAGTATCCGGTCTTGGGCGGGGGCTGATCAAAAGCCTCAATCTGCCGGACAGAGCCCTCCGCCCCATGCGCTGGCTGGTGGAAATGACGCGCTGCACGGCCCAATTGGCCATCATGGCCGACGATCAGGCAATGTACATCCAAAAGGTCGAAGGACCGGGGCTGATTCAGTTTGACTCCTACATCGGCAAGCGGACCAATCTACACTGCACGGGCGTGGGAAAGATATTGCTTGCTTACGCATCGGAAGGAAAGCGCGAACATATTCTCAACAAGAAATCATTCGCGCGCTATACGCATAAGACAATTACATCGCCGAATTTGTTGAGGAAGCACCTGATCAAGGTTCGGCAACGGGGATACGCCGTGGATGATGAAGAAGAGGAACTCGAAGTTCGTTGCGTTGCGGCTCCGGTCTTCAACCAATTGGGTGACGTCATGGCGGCGCTCACTATAGCCGGAACAGTTGGGCAAATTCGGGACGAAAACATTGACGATCTGGCTCGTTATGTGGTTCAAGCCGCAGATAGAATTTTTCATTCCCCCGAGGAACCGTCAATCGGCAATACGGCTAGCGGGTAGCCTATAGGGAGCGTAATGAACAGACTGAGAGAGAAGGTTGCTATCGTTTCGGGCGCTGCAAACGGAATCGGCAAAGCCATCAGCGAATTGTTCGCCGAGGAGGGCGCCTGGGTGTTGGTTTCGGATATCGAAGACGAACGCGGCAACGCGACGGTCCAAAATATCCGGGAGAAGGGAGGGTCCGCTGAATACTGCCACGCCGATGTATCCTCACCTGCCGGCGTGGCGCGCGCCATTGAGGCGGCTGCCGCAAAAACCGGTAACATTGATATTCTCTGCAACAATGCCGCGTACATGGGCCCGGGCTTCCACGACATCCTGGAATCCACGGAAGACGAATGGACTAAGTGCATTAACATTACGCTGTTAGGGACCCACTATTTCACCAGGGCAACGCTTCCCTACATGGTCAAACAAAAGAAGGGATCGATCGTAAATGTGGTCTCTATTCAAGCGCTGGCTGGGATGATGACCTCGGTAGCCTATACGTCGACTAAGGCAGCGCTCCTGGGCTACACGCTGAGTGCTGCATACGATTACGGCCCTCACAATGTCCGAGTCAATTCGCTGTGTCCAGGGCCCATCCAGACTCGAATATCACCGAAGGCCCATGACCCGCACTACAAGTGGCAATGTGACAATACTGTGCTTGGCCGTGTCGGTTATCCCCGTGAAGTGGCCTACGCCGCCCTCTTTTTGGCCTCCGATGAAGCCTCTTACGTTACCGGAGTTACGTTGCCTGTGGATGGAGGTTGGACTTCTAAATAGCGCCGCCGCGAGTTGCGCTCTCAGGTTCAGGATCTTTTTGCGCCAGTCCCTAATGATGTTTCAACATCGCTGAGGGCATTAGCGAGGCATTGAGAAATCTTCTCGACTCGTATCGTATCGGGTATGCTGTGAGCTAGTCTTTTCAGGTCCGCCGAGATGGATTTGAGGTCGTTGCGATATTGGATCTTTTGTTCGGTGGTGAGTTTCTTGGTTATGTACACGGGAGGACCAGGATGGTCTTCTACCAAAGGTTCAATAGAAATCGTCCCGCTCCGCAGAGACGGTACGTGACGCAGGTACGCATCTTCCGCCCGAATAAAGATCTCGGCCATGGCCTCAGTCACGGGTGGTCGCGATGTGTGGTACAACTCCTCGATCGACGCAGCTAAGTGCTTGCGCCAGGGAACACCGGGATCGCTCAGCATCTTCCCGGCTACCCAAAATGAGATCTCGTCGCCGGGGTTATCAAGGATGTGGAAGAAGTACTCGCATGCCCGGCCGCCCTCTGTGTATAGCTCCGCGATGTGTTCGCTGCCGCGCCGCACTGTCGGCAGAAACCATCGATTGCGAGCCACGTGTTGCGGGGGTTCCACCTGCGGACCGCCCAGCGTACCGAAGCTGCAGGCCAGTTCCCGAATCATTTTTTGACGCCAGGAAGAATCCAGCCTTCGCGCCGAATCTGGCACATCGATCAGATAGTCAATATGATGGCTGAGTTCTACAAGCGCTGGCAGACTCGCCGGATCATCCAAATGCATTCCCCACCCGCTCACGCCGATGGTTTTTCCCGGCCAGCGTGCTCGTATGTATTCACTGGCGCGAATGTCAAGACGAGCATGATACTCGGTATCGGACCACCGCCGGCATTCATTGCATTCGCAGCGTCCCTGATCTGCGGATTGCACGCTCGCACCGTCAACCGGGAATCTCGTCATTGCGAAATCAATGACCTTGCGCATCCAGTCCCATGATTCCGGCTGGCTGGCGCACATCGCCCTCGGATTTCCGCGGCTCAACCGGGGATTTGCCTGGATGATTTCCTCAAAACCCCAGCTATAGACACCCAAACCCGTGTACACGCGTATGCCATGCTCATGTGCGGCATCAATGAGTTTCGCTACTAGCGTGCCTCGTTCCTTTGGGACGGCGCTCGTAATATCTAACGGCCAGCTTCGCGATACATAAAAACCCCAGATGACAATCGCGTTATAGCCCAGTCGACTCATCGCTGCAAAGGTGCGGCGATACTCCTCCAGCAGCGCAGGGTCGAGTCGCATAGATGGCCACGCCGCGTGCACGTCTGGGCGCGAATCGAGATCGGTGATCCAGCCAAGGTATGCGCGATGACGGAAAACAACAGCGGCAGAGGCGGCTGATTTGAAAGGAAAAGCCAGTGAAGCGGCCTTGAGGACTTGCCTTCGGCTAATCGGCTGAACCATGACGCGCGACACGGTCGTTGCGCGTAATTCTGCGGATGTTACAACACTCCGTACTTCTCGTACACGTCCCGCAGGTAAGCGCCTTTCAGTAATTCGTCGCGCGTATGATTTTCGCGAGTAACTTTCTCGGTTGCAAGCCGGATGACATCCGGCAGGACTTCCGCCGGAATTATCATCACGCCGTCGTAGTCGGCGAACACCAAATCGCCGGGCGACACCAGCACCCCCCCGCAGTCCACGCGCACATTACAATCGATCACAATCCCCCGCCCACGCGAATCGACGGGCTTAATACCCGATGCGAAGACAGGAAATCCCAACTCTTCAATCTTCTTTACGTCTCGCACCAGGCCATCAATCACGGCGCCTCGTGCTCCCCGCGCCCGGGACGCCGTCGAGAGTAACTCTCCCCACGGAGCGTTCCGCTTGGAACCGGCTGTCGAGACCACTACCACCTCACCGATGAGAATGCTGTCGACCGCTTCAATCTCGGTCGCGTAGGGCTCAGCCGGGACGTGGTACAAGTCGGCACACGAGATCGTGCGCGCCCATCCGGCGAAACGGCATCCCGGAAATAGTGGGCGAACGTACTCGTTCATGGCTTGATTGTTGTAACCAAGTTCATCCAGGGAATCGGCGACGACGGCCGTGTACAAGTTAGCCTCGATATGGTTAAACAATTCGATATCGGAGCGCGTGGCAGCCGATCTACTCGGGTGGTTATTGCCGGCTAGCATGCCCATAGCGTACTGGAAAAGCCGGCTGTCAAACAACACAGATTCTGGTTTCTGTCCATGTATCTGGACGAATTGTCTTCGCGAGATCAGTCTGCACGTCCGTTCTGGCTTGACCCCTTTACTTCATCTGCATACCATTGTTCTTGCGTTCGTGACCGCCGCCGATGAAGCATGTTGATCCTCGCAAAACTTGAGTGCAACCTAGTGTCCGAAGGCAACGCAGTTTAGCCATTTCGCTCGCTGATGTCTTTCATCGACTGGCTTATCGTCGCGCTCTATTGCAGCGTGTTGATTGCTGTGGCCTGGATCTTTCACCGCCGGGCGGCCCGAAGCATCGACTCTTATTTTGTCGCTGACCGCAAGCTTCCGTGGTGGATCATCGGTCTTTCCGATACAGCGGCTTACACCGGGGGCGGCCAGGCGTTTCTCATGGTGTTCTTCCTCGGGGGCTTCGGCGGCTTTTGGCTCATGGGCTGGGTCACGTGGGTGATCTGGATTCCATTGGTCGCAGTCGTGTGGGCGAAAATGTGGCGTCGCTTGGGAGTGGTCACTACCGGCGAATTTATCGAGCGCCGTTATGGAGGCCGCCCCGCGCACATATTTCGTAATGTTTTCGCGGTCTATGCTTGCACGGCCTGGGGACTCCCGGCGCTGGCTTATAGCGCCGCTTGGATGGCCGCCTCGCTCGGGCAAGTTCTCGGATGGCCGGGCGGCCGTGTGCTGGTTGTGTTCGGAGGCGTTACTCTCGCCTACACCATGCTTTCAGGGCTGCTGGGGGTAGCTTACAACGATGCCCTGCAGTTCCTATTGGTAATCGCCGGCAACGGCATTTTAGGGTTGTCGCTGCTCTCCAGATCCGGCGGTTTGAAGACCGTTTTGGCACATGTCGTTGCAACCCGCGGTCATGACTTCTTAAGCCCCTGGCCGGTAGCTGGGCACATCGGTTCGGTTTCGATAATTGCTTTGTGCCTCCAGGGCCTGTTTTTTGCCGGCTCCCCCTATGCAGGCGAAGGCTGGACTGCTCAGCGTTACATGGCGGCCAAGAGCGAGCTCCACGCGGTGATCGGTCAGGTACTCAACGGAATACTGGCACTGGTAGTTCGGTTGATTCCCTTCATATTGATCGGACTCGCCGCGGCTGCGCTCTACGCTCCCTCTTCGGTCCCGGTACCCGCGGAACTGTGGGCGCAACTTGTCCGGACGTACGCGCCGCCGGGCCTGTTGGGTCTGCTGCTGGTGGCCTCGGTAGCCGGGTATATGGGAGCGATCTCGGCTTTCATAAATTGGGCGGCGGGTTACCTGGTGAATGATCTATACCGTCTCAGCCTGCGACCCAGGGCATCCACACGCGAGTACCTTCTTGTGAGCAGACTATGTTCCGCTCTGATGTTGCTTCTCGGAGTGGCATGGGCATGGAACATCAACCCCAGGCAGCTCGACCGCTGGGTGCTCTTCATTAACTCGGCGTTAGTGGTGTTTCCACTCCCTCTGGCGTGGCTCAAGTGGTTTTGGTGGCGGACGAATGTCTTTGGCGAAATGACCGGCATTCTTGGCGCATTCCCCGTCGGATACACCGTATGGTTCGGGTCGGACGCGATACTTCCGAATGGGTTGCGTAGCTGGATTTACGGTCGTTGCGGCATCAACCTGAACGGCATCGTGCCCGCGTTTGGAGATCTCGACCGCTTTCCCTTTTGGGCAGGCTTCGCCATAATCTTCGGCCTTGGTTGGATCTCGATCCTTCTTGCGACACTTTTGACGCGACCGGAGTCGATGACTGTTCTCCGAAAGTTCTATCGCGATGTTCGGCCGATGGGATGGTGGGGGCCCGTCGAAGCCGAATTTTCCCCGGTTGAACGCGAATCGATTAGAAAGTACGCGCGCAGGGACCTGACTGCATGCGGGTGGGGCGTGATATTTTACTTCGCGATGGTGCTAGCCCTTTTTGCGCTGTTGGGCGGCCATTTCTTGCTGGGAATCCTTGCCGGGATTCTTACTGTAGCGACCGGCGTGGTGTTCATACGCTTGTTGACGCGGTCAACCGGCCAGCAGTACGAAAGCAGCTAACAAACAGCGGAGGCAATTAGTGTTCACAATTCTGAACGCTAGGTTGTCTGCCGGCGAGCATCACCCTTATGATGCAATTCAACGTATGAAAGGCAGCCTGGTTACCTCTCTTCTGCTGGCTTCGCTGGCAGCGGCCGCACCAACCCCGCGGAGCTGGATTCCGGAACAGAAGGTGCTTTCTGGCGCGGTCACCGATGGCGATCCCGAAACTTACGAATTGCTCTGCACCGGGCCGCAGGCTGACCCGTGTGACATCGGCCTGGAATGGGGTTCGCCGGAGTCGGTTGGCAAGTTGACTATCGATTACGCGACCCTCGGTGGCCGCGCTTATGAGCCTTCCGCGGCGGGCCAGCATTTAGAGTTCTGGACCGGCTCCGGCTGGCGTTCGGTTCCAGTTAACATTGAGATCGATTACCGGAACCAGGCGGAATTCGCCCTTCTTCAGGGCGGCGGTACCGCGCGCTGGACTTATCGCTTCCTGCCTGTTCGTACAACTCGAGTGAGGCTGTTACTCACGCAACCGGCGAATCTGGATCCCGGACATCGATGCTACGCCATTCGAGAGATACGCGCGACCGGTGACTCGGCCAGCCCGGCTCCGCCAGGTTTTCATGTGTTCGGAGCATTGGCCGCAATGCCAGCGTGGCTGGACCCGGGGGCGAACTTAGCCGTGCCGGAAGCAGGCGCTCGAATTTCGCTCGGGAAAAAAGCGGAGGTTGCATGGCCGCGCCGGCTCCTGGTAAACCAAGTCAGCGTGAATTCCACCGTGTCACCGGCCGTCGATTGGTGGGATGGAAACGAGTGGCGGGAAGTCGAGTCTTTGCCGGCCCCAGAACCCGGAGAATCGCGCTTCCTGCCGGTCTCGACCGAACGTCTTCGGGTCACTTCCGTTGAACCGGTTCGCCGTCTGGAAGTGCGTCTCGATGCCGCAGCCGACCGGTATTTCCGCGAAATCGAGGAGTCGAGGATCGACCTCATGGGCAGCCGCTTCCGCGAAATGCCGCATCCTGATCTCGCCGCCGCCAAGGGGTTGCTACTGCCTCTGGACTTTGCGAAGGCTGCCATTGGCAGGCCGGCCGATAAGCAGGAAACCATCGTTTTGTGGAATGGGACGTTTCTCATGGCGGAGCCCGCTTCGCCTGGAGGTAATATCTACGACCGATGGTTTGCTCCCGCAGCGGGCCCGTCTAATCAACTGTTCGGAACGAATTGGATGCATGCTCGGGCACGCTATCTCGACGGCTATCTTCCGTCCACCGTCACCACTTATCGTCAGGGGCATTTTACATTCGAGCAGAAGCTTTACGTTACCTCGCCGGCTTCTTCGCTTTATGGCACCGTGGTCGAAGTTATCGTAACCAATCACTCGAACACGCAAGACCAGACCGCCTTCAGTATTGCGATGGGCCGCCGCGCGAATCAGCGCAGCCCGGGGAAGCAAACCAGTCCGTTGTATTTCTATCCCCAGATCACCGGTTATCGAGTGGATGCCGGCAGGCACGCCGTGCTTTCGTCCTCCGGCGACGTCATCCTCTATGCGGAATCCGAAGGGCTGTGGGAAGGAACAGCGCGCGAGAATCGGCTGAGCTATCCGCTCTCATTACCGCCCAATCAGTCCAAAGTGCTGCGATTCTTTGCCCCGTCGGTGGAGAAGCCGCTTCAGCACGTCGAGTTATTCCGCAATTTTCCCTGGCAGAAATCGTTGGACGATTTTCGCGCCTGGTGGCAACGGGAACTTACATCCGGAATGCAGATCGACTTACCCGAACCTGAGCTTAATGAGATCTATAAAAACCTTATCGCCCAGGCGCTCATTATTACTCTCGATGACTCGCTTGTCCGCTACGGCGCCTATTTTTACGAATCTTATTTCGGCATCGAAGAGGGCTGGGCCGCCGTGGCGCTGGCTCAATACGGATATCCCGATGTCGCACAAAGGATTCTGTCTCTCATGCTCTCGTCCGAGCTCATGGACAAGAAAAACTTTCACCATCAGTATCGAAACGGTCTGGAGCCTTGGTACGCCGTCACGATAAACCGGCTTACCGGAGATCGTGCGTGGCTGGAGCAGATCGCACCCGACCTGCGCGCAGCGGCCGAGTGGACGCTGCATGTCACCGCTGCAAGCAAAGGTGAAAAATACTCCGGCCTTCTGCCTCGCCACGCCTATGGTGGAGACATCGACACGCCCGCCTATAGTTTCTACGCCAACGCTACTTGTTGGCGTGGCTTGAACGATACCGCCCAGGCGTTTCGGATACTGGCTCGCCAGAAAGAGGCCGACACCTATCAGCGGGCCGCGGACGATTATCGACAACGCCTGCTGCAACTGGCCGACCGCCTCGTCGATCGCTCCAGCAAAGTGCCGTTCCTTCCTATGGCATTCGAGATTGGCGCCAGTCACAGCTACCGCGAGCGTGAGCCCGCATATGACTTTTTGGGCATCAACGCTCCGGCCAGTAATACTTGGGTCTACTTGGGCAACTATTGGAACCTCTTCGCGCCGATGATGCTCGAGCTGAAAGTATTTCCACCGGCCGATCCACGCTCCCGCTGGATTCCGGACTACATGGATGCCCGCGGCGGAATTCTGGCCGGGCTGGTACGATTCACGCTGGGCCTGGATCAAATCTACGGCAAAGGCTATTACGAAAGTCTGCTTGAGCAGGGCAAGCGCGCAGAATTCCTGACGTCGCTTTACGCCATCTTCGCGCATGGTGCATCGCAAAACCTATACAGCTTCCCCGAAGTAGCTGGGGTTTTTCCGCTGCGCGTGAGCAATGGCGCCACGTGGCGGGAACATCAGCGCAATCTCTGGAATTGGTATTTTCAGTGGGGCTGGGGTTTTGAGGGCTGGCAGAATTCTGAGGGCGATCCTCTCTCCGCCGGGCCCGGAATGGCGCTGCAAATGCTTCGCATGGCTCTGGTCCGCGAAACCGTAGAAACGCCGCCGCAGGACACGTTACGCTTGTTGGATGGAGCGCCCGCGCACTGGTTTGCGCCCGGAAAACGCATTGCTGTCCGCAACGCTCCGACTTTTTTTGGCAAAATCTCGTTCGAAACGGAAGCCTCGGCCGCGGGAGTTCGCGTGCACGTGACCCGGGCAGCCGGCTTTCGTGCGCGGCAGGTCGTCCTCCGCTTGCCGCGAACGCCGCGCAGTGTCTCGATCGACGGTAAAGACTGGCGCAATTTCAGCGGCGAAGAGGTCACGTTGCCGGACGAAGCGTCAATCGAGATGACCGCCAGCTTTTAACAAACCTATGAACAAAGGAAGGCTTGAAGGACGCGTCGCAGTAATAACAGGGGCCGGCCGCGGCATTGGCCGTGCGATCGCCCGCCGTTTTGCCCGCGAGGGTGCGGCCATAGCGGCAACCGCCCGTAGTGTCGAGGAATTGCAATCGCTGCTGGAAGAAGTTCGGCAAGATGGGGGCCGGGCGATCGCCATACCTGCCGATCTGGCCGATGTAAACATTCCGCTGCGGGTCATCCAAGAGGTCCTCGAGTCGCTTGGAACAATCGACATTCTGGTAAACAACGCCGGTATCGGCAGCAGTGCCGGCCCTAGTCCCGTAGTTGATTTCGACGATGGGCTGTGGAACAGGACCTTGGCTTTGAACCTTACTGCTCCCTATCTGCTCACAAAAGCCGCGCTTCCGGTGCTTCTCGCGAAAAAATGGGGACGCATCATCAATATTGCTTCGATCAACAGCAAGCTTCCCTCTATCCATGCGGCTGCTTATGTTGCTTCCAAACATGGGTTGCTGGGCCTGACCCGTGCGGTGGCGCTCGAGGTCGCTCGCGACGGAATCACCGTAAACGCAATCTGTCCGGGACCCGTCCGGACGCGGATGAATGATATACGCGTCCAGTACGATGCCGGCCGGCTGAACTTGTCGATTTCTGAACTGGAGTCTCGCCTCACTCCCATTGGCAGGCGGCTCGAGCCCGACGAGATTGCGCCTGTGGCGGTCCTCCTGGCCTCCGAAGAATCTGCTGCTATCACCGGTCAGGCATTCAATGTCTGTGGCGGGGTAGCTACGTGAACGTGCCCAAGGTGCTTCGATTAATCACTTTCACGTTGCTGATAGGGCAGCTTTCGTTTTGCAAGGAGGCCGTACCGCTTCGAATCAGCGCCTGGTATTGGCTCAATTCGGCTCCGAAGAACGAATGGGAGCGCGATTTTCGAAAAATGGCCGGGCTCGGTTTCACGCATGTTGACCTGTGTTGGGGCTTGGACGCAGCCGCGTGGGGATTCCGCGTAGAGGACACGAAGGATGCGCTCCGATTCTGTCGGCGGGCCGGATTGGGCGCGTACTTTATTGTCTGGCATCCGGTACACAATTCGCTGAGTCGCCGTCCCGCATTCCAACAGGTGGATGCCGGCGGGAACCTGCGATTTGCATTCAATACCTTCAACTCACAATGGCGCGAAACGCAGTGGAAGGAATATCTGCAAACGGTCGCGCGTCTGTATGCGCAGGATCCGGCCTTCTCCGGGTACATCTTTGACGACTCGTTCAGCATCGGCCCGATCGGAGGCATCGCTGGCTCTGGAGGTAAAGCTTCCGACCGATTTATTTCCTACAGCGACGACGACCGCCGTAGATTCGGTAAGACACCGCCTAAGCAACCATCTGATCCCGATTGGAAAGCGTGGACGCAGGCACGAGCCGCATGGTGGGAAGAGTGGGCGCGAGATACGAACCGCTTCATCCGCGAGGTAGACGCCAATACGTTACACGAGGTCTATCTGGAAGATGAACAGCACGTGCTTTCTCAAGAGGTGCGCAACGCGACGGGCGTGGATTTTGGCAGAGTTGCAAGAGCCTTTGATGCCATTGGAGCTTATACGGAACCGCGATGGGATGACAAACCCGAATCGAGTTCACGCGCAGCCGAACAAACTCGAAGCGTGATTCAAAAGACTCGGGCGGCGGTTGGGCCGGAAAAGAAGATCATTTATACCTTCTGGGTGGGCAACATTCTTGAGTTACGAACGCCCGGTCCCGCGAAGTATCCTACTTTCGAACAGATTCGCGAAATCTGTGAAGCGGCGCTTCAATCCGGCATCCGTCACCTCGACATGTACGGCTACCGTATCGGCGACTACTTAGTAACAGATGAAAATTGGCCTGCGAAGCGACCTCCGTTAAAGGGGCCGTACCCGCTGACCGATCCATTTCCGGGGAAATACCTTTATGGCCGCCCGGAGTTGGAGGCACCCTTGGAAAAATATCTCCAGGAACTCAAACGCCGGCAGAACTAAGACCGCGAATCGGCAGCCCCATCCCCCGCGCCAACGGACCTTGTCAGTGGGCAGGCATCATTTGCAATTCAATCTGAACAAGGTCTTCACTACCTAAAGACCTTGTGGAGTAAGCCAACCGGGTCCGATCCGGCGTCACTGTAAGGCCCAAATGTAGGTTACTCGGTGCTGGGGCAACGTCGGCTGATTTGCCGGTGTCAAACGAATAGAAACGAAACGCGCGCGGGAGCCCGCTAGAGGAGTAACCAACGTAGTAGATACCGTCATCGACTGGATAAAAGCCGCCCCAGGGCGCCTGATAATCCGCCACCAGCAAACGCTCGGGACTTTTCCCCGCGTCGCCTGCGAGGGAGCGGCAATAGATGCCCGATTGATCCTGTTTGTAATAGATCAAGAGTTTACTGCTTGGGAGCCTCGACAGCGTCGGATCCTTCGAATAAGAACCGCGGTATGCCGCCCGCGACGGGAACAATATAAGTTCGGTTGGTGCCATTTTCAATCGTGTCTGCATAAAGGGTTTGGCCATCCGTTGACCAGGAAGGCCCCAGAAACCCAGGTTTCCCGTGCGTAATCTGTTTGACCATTCCGTCCGCGACTCGGACTACATAGAGCTGCGGATCATCAGGTAATCTGGCGTGAAATGCTACGGACTGCCCGTCGGGTGACCAGCGGAGGTATCCGGCAAGGTAAAAGGATCGATTCGTGAGCTGTCGCGGATTTTCCCCATCCGAATCAGCCAGCCAGATCTCCCACGAACCACTTCGGATGCTGGAAAAAGCTAACGAGCGGCCATCCGGAGAGAAGCGGGGAAGGGTCTCGCCGGCGGAAGATTGTACAATCCGTTGCGCACTTCCTTCGGCCTTCAGTCCTTTCGCTCCAAGCGGAATAGTCCAGATCTCTTGGTGTTCATTCTGCAGGCATGCCACAAGTCGTGGATCTGGCCCCGCCAGGGTAAGTTCGCTGAAAGCGGAAGTTGACACGTAAAAGGCACGCGCCGGGCCTCCGATCTCTGCCTCCATAATTTGAGATCTGTCGAGAAAGAAAATCTTCTTTCCATCGGGAGTCCAAACTGGAGCTTTGGGATTCACGCCGGCGTCCTTGACTACAATCGGTGCACCTTCCGGCCTTAAGTCGGGGGACAGTCGCTGTATAAGAAGATTGCTGTTGTTGGGATGTTCAAAACGAGCGAAGGCGAGCCATCTGCCGTCGGGGGAAAAAGCAGGCGAGGAATCGCCTATGCCGTTATCCTCTTCGGGCAAGAGTCGCTGTACGGCACCCGAATCAGGCGAGACAGGAATAGGACGTGATGGCCCGCCGCGCCAATTTCGTTGGTGAAACATAGCCATTTCGCATCGGGTGTCCATGCTAGCATCCGGCCGCTGATCAAAGCGCTTAGCCGTATTTCACGCAATTTACGCTCGGGGCCGCCAGTCGCAGGAACGATCATAATGTCGGCACGAGTGCCGGCGCCGCGCCGAATGAACGCAATGTGCTTTCCGTCTGGCGACCACGCTGGATAGGCGTCGTCGGCAGTTGCACTCGTCACACGGAGTGGGTGCTGTTCACCGAGGATCGTAACATAGATATGCCTTGTCCCGGCATTCTCACCGTCCCAAGAAAACGCGACTTGGCGGCCACCGGGGGACAGTGACGGCTCACGCTCGTCCCCACGCATACGTGCTCACGGGAGTTATCCGTACCACGCTCGTGAACTGTAATCGGTTTTGAAAGCCAACCGTGAACGACCACCATCGTTGCAAGTGCAATAGAAGCAGCAAGGCTCGCAACAAGCGGGAGCCCTATCGCGAGTCTCGGTCGCACTCCCTGAGCGGGCCGAGCTCGGGGATGCTGGTGTTCGCCGAGGCGCCCTGCAAGGGAGCGATAAAGCGATAGCCTTGACGCGGGAAGGGTCTCGATAAAGCGTGGTCTGGCCGAGGTGTCACCCAAAGCTAAGCGGATCTGACGGATACAGAAATTAATGCTCTGCGTGGCATCGATATAGACGGTATCGCCCCACACATGCTGGCGAATTTCTTCGCGCGAGACAATCTTCGGAGCGCGTTCGAACCAATAATCCCAGCACTTGAAAGGGCTGCTTTTGGAGCTTGATGGGGACACCAAAGTGCGAGAGCGTTTGGCAGGAAAGGTCAAGTTCAAACTCACCAAAACGGATGGTTTGCTGCCGCGCCTCTCCTGCTCCCGCCGCCATTGATGCTCGTTTATTGTAACTCTCGTGACGTCGCCCGATATTCAGTGACACGTCTAAATGCATCTACTGTAATTAGTTGCGCGCACCTCATATGAAATGAGGATCAACTCAGCAGAAACTCATCGCTATTTCCTGACGATCCATGGCAGGATTGCTTCGGGTTTGTGATCCCATCGCGAAAGGAAGCAAATGAATCAAACGATAGATAGAGCCGCGTCATGCGCTCGAACAGATTGGAGACAACAATGAATTGGAACGGAACTTCTCGTCGAAAAACCGCACAGTTAACCCGGTAGGTCCGCACTCCGGCATCATCGGTCGTATTTTGCTGGGCCGGTGCGCCATCCTTCGAAGCCGACTTGGACCACCGGAGACCCAAGACCTTGAGCCGGATGGCCGCCTGTCCAGCTTTGGTCGTGGAGACTAAAAGGAACATGCTTCTACCGCTGCCCAGAAACAACATTAAATCCTTTCCAGGATCCTTCCGTCTCAAGCCGCGGCGACACGTTCGTCTCCAGACGGAATAATTTACCCGGACAACTACCATCCCGCCCGGACATCGATGGCAACTCCGATTGCTGGACGCGCCAAAGCTAGGGCTGTATGGGCAGCGCGGCGAATTTGACCACAGAATTCAGATCAATACTTCAAAGCGGTCGCCGGTTGAAAAGCATGTTGCACATGACATTGGGTTCATGACGGAAATTCTCGTGTTCCATGACCGCGCGATGATTCTGACGGACGGGTTGTGGCCAAACGCCTATCGTTCGACGACTCGAGTGGTCACGGGTGGAACAGGACACTTTTCCGAATTCGCTCCTCTCTGCGCATCGGGCAGTGCTCGGCGGAACGGGACGATTTCCCGGAATCATTGGGGAAGTGCAGGAGCGGAATATTGGGGAAAACAAACTCGGGGTCTGCGATATCCGAGTGACTTTCAAATTGCGCAAGGCGCGAAAGGGAGATGGACAGTCGCTGTTCGGCGACAGCATCTCGGAATAACAGTTTTTCCGTAGTTTTCCGTTTGAATTTGTGAAAGGAGGTCACTCTTCCGAGGCAATCACCGATCTGAGCCTCTTTGTTTGCCCGGAGGAAAACGCGAATCATGAGAATCTCGAAGTTCGTAGCTCTTGCTGTGCTTGGATCTTTGTTGCCTGTCGGCGCACTAGCCTGCGGTGACAGGCCGGGATTGATCAGAGTTCCTATCGCATCTGGCGCGGCAGCTGCCAAACTGCAAGGCCTTTCGCAGCCAGAAGCTGCATCGCTGGGGAACGAGGAGAATCTTGGCACCCACTCCGATCACCGCAAGCCAGGCATCGTGGGCACTTGGATTGCGGAGTGGTTTGTCGGCAGTACAAGCCAAATATTTGACCGGGCCATAGCGGTTTTCTACGCGGATGGAAATGAGACGGAAAACGACATCGCCGTACCGCCTGCAACTGAAAACGTTTGCTTCGGCGTTTGGGAGCAAACCGGACGGGATACGTTCAAGATGCGTCATCTTGGATGGGTGTTCGACCTGAACGGAATCTTCCTTGGAACTGTGGAAGTCATTGCAACCGTTTCCCTGACTGATAACGGCACAAGGTTGCGAGGCAAGTATGTCCTTGAACAGTACGATGTGGCTGGAAATCTCATCCAGGCCGATCATGCTGAGGGTGATATCAGGGCCACACGTTACACCATTGCTAACGGCATAACGCACTAAGGCGCGAGCATTTGAACTTCGAAAGCGAGAGATTACTGACTGACTCGCCCACAGCATCAACCGACCAAGCGGGTGAAGGCATCTCTGACTTCACGGCAAACAGCCCGCGCCGTGCGATAACGATGCAATTCTACGCCGTTCGAAGACCATCTTGGCGGTCACGGTGGGTTCGAACGGCGCTGCGTTTGTCGCGGCAGAGTGATTGGTGCGCCCGATCCAAAACAAAGCATCGGAACGGATGGGACCCTGTTCGGTTCGCCGCACGAAGATTTCGGCTTCCACAAAGCCGGGTGCGATGGAGGATCGATCCGGTATCGACGGACGTGAATCTCGGGTTGCTTCACATGGGTGACACGTTGGCGTACGTCTATACGCTCACCTCAGAGGGCACGACGCATGGCTTCGAGCGGGGATACGATGCCTTCCTCGGCGACCCCTTCGGCGTGGAAGTCGTAAGCAATAATCTGGGCGTCACAGTCGCGCTTGCCGACGTGCCTGAGACGAGCACTTCCTCGTTGATGCCGCTGGCATTCGGAGTGCTGTTTGTTTGGCGTTGGCGCACTGTCCGCCGATTTCCGGCACTAGCTTAGTGCGCCAACCTGAACAGGCCACAAAGAAGAGGGGCAACCGAACACGGTTACTGACTCGCGCATCTTGCCCATTCCTTGACCTCTTCCCGGTGCTCCCGGATGAGGACAGATCGGAAGCGGCGCGGCGGAAACAGCCAAACGTTGCCGTGACAGTCGGGGCGGGAAGGCGCTCCGTTGTAGAATTCGCTTAGTCGGCAGACCCAAAACGGATTTCCGTTCCACATCGAGCGGCTATCAAGGCAGAGCAGTAAAGGATTTGAATCTTGAAGTCGGACAATAGCAAAGCATTCGGCTACGCGTTTCTATTCACGGTAGTTTTAGTTGCTTTGATTGTCATCGGTTCTCGCCAGCTCTCTCATTTCGACGCCGCTCTTGTTGCCTATACATTTGCTTCGCTCTTCGCCGCCTTCGGCCTGACCTACCGCTACGCGATGTGGCTCCAGCGTCCACCTACCGCACTCTATTGGAAGCGCGGCTGGCAGGTCTTTCTCCGGCGCGGACATCGCGGACGGAACGCAAGTCTGTGGGTGCGTCGCCTCACTTCCGAGTTCGCGGCGAATAGTTTCATTTTGGAGCGCAGCAAACTTCGATGGCTGGCTCACATGGGGATCATGTGGGGTTGTGTGATTGCCGCCGCTATCACATTTCCGCTTGTATTCGGCTGGATGTCATTCGAATCCGTTCCGGGCAGTATTGGCATCTATCGGGTGATTCTTTTCGGATTTCCTACCGTGACCATGCCGTACGATTCCTTCCCTGCGTTCATGATGTTTCATGGGCTGGTATGGGCCGCTCTTCTCACCATGGGCGGTGTGACCCTGGCCATGCGTCGCCGCATGCGTGACAAGGGCGCCGCCGCCGCGGAGATCTTTTCGGAAGACTTTCTCCCGCTGATTCTGCTCTTCTCCGTGAGTCTCACAGGCCTGCTGCTGACTGTTAGTTACACCTGGCTCAGAGGTTCGGGCTACGAATTCTTAAGCATCTTGCACGCCGTCACCGTGATCTTGACTCTGCTTTGGCTACCCTTCGGGAAGTTTTTTCATGTCTTTCAAAGGCCTGCGCAACTGGGCGTCGAATTCTATAAAGACGTGGCTGCAAGAAGTGAGCCTGCGCATTGTGCGCGTTGCGGACATGGCTTCGCTTCGCGCATGCATATCGACGATTTGAAAAAGGTGGAACATCAGCTCGGGTTTCGTTACGACGTGGAGGGAATCGATGGCTTCACCCACTATCAAGATGTTTGTCCGCGCTGCCGCCGCGCCATGTTTTCGCTGGCTCAAGGGAAATTGCGGAGGGGCGCCCACCTGCACACTCCCAACACCCCGGCTGCGATGCCGCTTTATGTGAATCCTGGCTTGCAGGAAGGCCCTCTTGGCACGGAGGATGCCGCTAATTTTCATCCGTAGAGAAAAGACGATTTCCATGCCGGCACCGGAAAGTACTTCAGAACACTTCTTTCAGACCTTCGGACCGCATGCGTCGAAGGCAACTGGGGCTCGCCTCGACCCCGGTTCTGTCCCGGACCGGGCCGTGGACACTCACTGTTGTTTTTGCGGCCAGCAGTGCGGCATCACGCTGCTGGTGAAGGATGAAACCGTGATCGGATTTGAGCCGCGTTACGATTTCCCGTTCAACCAGGGCAAATTGTGTCCCAAGGGGGTAAAGCGCTATCTGCAAGGCGCGCATCCCGACCGTTTGCTCCACGCCTACGAGCGGCATTTAGAGTCACCCGATGGATTTCGCGCCACATCTTATGACAGAGCCATTCAACGTGTGGCAGAGGCCATCAACCGGATTCAAGCCGAGCACGGCCCACAAGCTTTCGCTGTTCTCACCGGCGCCAGCCTCACCACCGAAAAAGCGTATCTCATGGGCAAGTTCGCTCGCGTGTGCCTGAATACTCCCTACATCGATTACAACGGCCGCCTGTGCATGGTGAGCGCGGCCGCGGCGAATAAGAAAGCCCTGGGCATCGATCGCGCGGCCAATCCCATGAGTGATATTTTGTCCGCCGAGGTGGTCTGGATCAGCGGAGCGAACGTTGCCGAATGCGCGCCCATCACCACCGATTATGTCTGGCAGGCGCGGGAGCGCGGGGCCCGCGTGATTGTCGTCGACCCGCGTATCACGCCCATCGCGCGCACTTGCGACCTCTTCCTTCCCGTGAAACCGGGTCGAGACAGCGCTCTTTTCAATGGCATTCTGCATTTGATGATTGAGAACGACTGGCTTGATCATGAGTTCATTCGCGATCACACCACCGGTTTCGAACAGCTCGCCGGGAGCGTACAGGAGTGGACTCCGGCACACGCCGCGGAAGTGACCGGCATTACTCAAAAGGCGATTCGACAGGCCGCCGAATGGTGGGGTACTGCAAAAACGAGTTTCCTCATGCACGCGCGCGGCATCGAGCATCATAGTCACGGCGTCCAGAACTGCCTCGGCGCCATCAATATCGTGCTCGCGTCGGGACGCATCGGGCGCGAAGGCTGTGGGTACGCGACTATTACCGGACAGGCCAATGGCCAGGGTGGCCGTGAACACGGCCAGAAGTGCGATCAATTGCCTGGAGCTCGCGACCTCTCGAATCCTGAACATCGTGCTCATGTGGCCGCCGTATGGGGTGTGCCGCCGGAATCGTTGCCCGCGCCGGGCGTTGACGCCTATGAACTCTTCCGCAAGATTGACAAGGGTGAAATCAAAGGATTACTCTCCATCTGCTTCAATCCGGTGATCTCGCTTCCCGCTAACACCTTTGTCCGGCGCATGCTGGAAAAGCTCGATTTCTATGTCGCTATCGACTTCTTCCTCTCAGAAACCGGGCGTTATGCCAATGTGGTTCTACCCGGCTCTCTGCAGGAAGAAGACGAAGGCATCATAACCTCCACGGAGGGCCGCGTGATCAAAATCAATCCCGCCGTCAAGTCCCCCGGTGAAGCAAAGCAGGATTGGCGTATTATTCAGGATATTGCCCAGGCACTTGGGCGTCCCCGCGGATTCACATTCGAATCGCCCCGGGAAATCCTTAATGAGTTGCGAGCGGCGTCGAAAGGCGGCATCGCTGATTACTCCGGTATTACATACGAAAAGATCGAGAAACAGATGGGTGTGTTCTGGCCTTGCCCTTCTGACGACCACCCGGGAACGCCACGCCTATTTGAGAAAGGCTCCTGGAACCCAATCGCCAAGGGGAACGGACCGTTCTATTTTCCCGATGGCCGCGCGCACTTCGTGGTGGCGCCCTATTCGCCTCCCACGGAAGTGACCGACGCCGAATACCCGCTCATTCTTACCACCGGACGCGTCGTCAGCCATTTCCTGTCGGGCGAGCAGACGCGCCGCATCGGTCCACTTCTGGACCAATGCCCGGACCCCTACATTGAACTGCACCCCGAACTCGCCGCCAAATTGGGACTAGCCGATGGCGATTGGGCGACCGCGGAATCACGGCGAGGTTCCATTACGCTTCGCGCCAAAGTGGTGCGCACGATTCGCCCGGACACCATCTTTATCCCTTATCACTGGGGCGGGCGCAAGAGCGCCAATCAGTTGACCATTGCGGCCCAAGATCCGATTTCGAAAATTCCCGAATACAAAGTGTGCGCCGCACGCCTGCGCAAAGCCGAGAGTAACCATGCCCATAGTTGAGCTCCAGGAATTCTTCGTCGACCCCAGCCGATGCATCGGCTGCAACGCCTGCGTACAAGCCTGTTCCGAGTGCGATACCCACAAGGGCTACTCGATGATTCAACTCGATTTCATCGATCATGCTGTGTCGCCGCAAACCGCGCCCATGGTTTGCATGCATTGCGATTCGCCTACATGTGCCGAGGTCTGTCCGGCGGACGCCATCAAACGTACTGAGGACGGCACAGTGCAGACGGCGAAAAAACCGCGTTGTATTGCCTGCAACAACTGCGTGCTGGCCTGCCCGTTTGGAGTGCCGAAAATGAATACCGGGATGCACCTGATGATGAAGTGCGATCTGTGTTACGACCGAACATCGGTGGACAAGAAGCCGATGTGCGCGTCGGTTTGTCCCAGCCAGGCGTTGTTTTTTGGCACGCGGCACGAGATCGAGAAATTGCGCCCGAATTCGCGGTTCATTAGTTCCTTTCAGTTCGGCGAACAGCGGATTACTACGAAGGTGAATATGCTGGTTCCGCATGATTCCAGCGTCGATAATCTGGATGTGGTTGCCGCGATTCATGATGGAACGATCGGTATCGACATCAATACCAACTTGTGGATATCGTCATGAAACTGAATTTAACCAGTGAAGAGGCCGCATGGCGCGAACAGTTTCCGGTGAACTGGGGGGATGATGAGTACCGTTCGCGGCGGGACTTCACGCGTCTGCTGGGGCTGACCAGTCTCGCTTTCGTAGTCGGGCACCTGTGGATCATCGCACGCAACCTCACCCGCAAGGTGAAAGAGCAACCGCCCCCCTTGCCTATTTCGCGCGCGGAGGATCTGCCGGTGGGTGGATTCAAATTGTTTCATTATCCCGGTCAAAATGATCCGTGTGTGCTGGTACGGTTGGCGCAAAACAATTGGGTTGCCTTTGAACAGAAGTGCACGCATCTCTCCTGTCCCGTGATTCCACAGCCGCAACAGGGCCGCTTCTTCTGCCCCTGCCACGAAGGAGTATTCGACATCGCGACCGGCGCGCCCGTGTCGGGGCCGCCGCGCCGCCCTTTGGTTCGCGTAACTGTGACCGTACGCACCGGCCAGGTCTACGCTACCGGCGTGGAGCGGGGGGAAGTATGAAACACGAGCAGCGCATGGTCATCGCCGACGCCGTTCTCAGCATAGTAATCATCATCGTCGTTTTGCAGTTGTGGCTGTTCACTGCGACGATGGAACAGTATCTGGGGGGCGATCGCGCCATCATCGTTCCAGCCGCACTCGCCAGCATCTGTTGCTTCGGGCTCATTTTTGGGCTGCTCTTCTTCTATCGCAGGAAACGGGGCCGTTAAGCCATGTCACGCCTGGCTACCATGCCACCCGGCTATTTCGCGCTGGTGATGGCGACAGGCATTGTCTCTATTGCGTCGTACTTTTTGGGCCTTCGCGAACTGGGTTTAGCGCTTCTGTGGCTTAACGTCGTGCAATACCTGGTGTTGATTGCTTTTACCGTTCTGCGGTTCATTCGTTATCGGCCGGAGTTCGTAGCGGACCTCTTGAGCGAGTCAAAAGGCGTCACGTTCCTCACCGCTTCGGCGGGCACATTCATACTGGGCAGTCAATTTGTGATCCTCTTGCAGATGAGCGGTGTCGGCCATGTCTTGTGGATCGGCGGGATCGTTTTATGGATTGCGTTTGTTTCTACTTTCTTCACTCTGGTAATCGCTCGTGAGAATAAGCCAACGGTTGTCGAGGGTATCACTGGGGCCACGCTGATTCTGGTTGTGGCAACAGAAGGGATTTGTGTTCTCGGAACTCTGCTCGCGTCGGCAACCGGCTTTAGCGAATGGAACCTTTTTGTTTGCCTGGCTGCTTATGCAGTGGGAGCGATCTTATATCTCATATTTATTACCGTGATTCTGTTTCGCTGGATGTTCTTCCCGCAGGATGCCGGCAGTCTCACGCCGTCCTACTGGATTAACATGGGAGCCTTGGCGATCACCACGCTGGCGGGTTCGCGGCTGATTCTCAGCGCGGACGGGTGGCCGTTTCTGCGGGAGATCGTCGTCTTTGTGAAGGGCTTGACGTTTTGTTGTTGGGCGATGGCGGCCTGGTGGATTCCTCTCCTGATCATTGCCGGTTTCTGGCGCCATGGCGTTCAAGGAGTGCCGATTCGCTACGACCCGCAATATTGGTCGCTGGTGTTTCCCCTGGGGATGTTCACGGTCGCGACGATCATGTTTGAGAGGGCGACCGGACTTACAATGTTGCACTCGATTCCCCAGATCACCATCTGCCTGGCCTGGATCGCGTGGGGCGCCGCTTTTGTGGGAATGTTGCGAAGCCTTCGCGAAGGGGTCTGAGCACCGAAGGGTCGGTCGCTTCCAGCACATTCGAATACGTGCGATGTAGCTCGCCCGGCAGCGTGGGCGACCGCCTTGTTGTGCATGTTCCTGGCCGCCTCGGATTTGTAGACTTGGCGCCGTCATAATGGTTTCTTCTCGGAATCCAGAAATCCCATAAGGTGTTGCGGCCCACGGCGGAGCTGAAGGTGCGCAAAGGACTGGTATTGATACCTGGCAGGTCACATGCGAAACATCAATTCCAAGTAACCGAGATTGGCGTTCCTGCCGCTCGGATAAATGGACTGGACCACCAGCTTGCCCGCGACATGGCCATAATAGACACCGATCGAAACGTGAGTGTTCACGTTGTAATCGGCGCTTCCGTCATACAGGGTAGCTAACCCCGCTTGCCCGTTGGACGGACGGCCGACGTAGCCGAAGGTCCAGGGTTGGTACATGCCTCCGCCGGAATACCAGAGGTCATTGCGATTTGCCAACGCAAGGGAATGAATATCAGTGCGAATTGTGAGCGCTTTCGATGGCCGCATGATCAGTTCTCCGAATACATCCCGGCAATTCATCATGTTGAAGAATGGAAAACGAGCATAGATTCGAGGTGTTGGCAGCACCTGAAAGAAGGTGCCCTGGGTCTTATCGTTCGGATTGCCGTCGCCGGACCCGTAGTCATAACCTCCGCGCAACCAGGGTCGCGCCGCGCGCAGGACCGGCGGCTGCCAGCCAGCCTCGGCTGCGAGGGCACCGGAGCGTTGCGCGAGGCTGCCCCAGGAACCGGTCTGCGCCGCACCCCAAAAGAGAATGTCCACCGTACCGAGCGACGACTCGACGGTCTGCAAATAATGGCCGCCGAAGGTGCCGATATTGACATGGCCGTTGTCAGCGGTGCGCACGGCGAGCGGACGGTTGTCAGTCTTTACTACGCCGCTGCGATAATCGCTGTACCCGAGACCGAATACACGCCATTCAATGCTACTGTGTTTTCCCGGCGCCTGGCCAGTTAGCGCGCCATAGAACACATTGGCGTTGACTTCTCCCCAACCGTCCACCTGGAAAACACCCCGCGTCGGCCGGGCCCCGAGGAATGTGAAATTCAGCCTCGGGTGATTGAGGACATACTGAACACCATCAAAACTGCGGCCTATATCAGAGAAGACGAAATTGCCGATAAGTCGGTGCGCGATGCGGTCGCGTTTGAGCGCAGCTAATGTGGCGTCTTTGGGCGTGACCTCGCTTCCGTCGATGAACTCCATCCGGCCGAGTTTGAGTGACTGCCCGGAAATGCCCCCAAAATCATTGAAGCGGATAAATCCCTGTTTGGCGAAGAGCAGAGCTGCGTTGGTATTTTGGTCGTTAGCAGCGAAATAACTGGCACCGAAGCCAAACTGTCCCTGTGGGCCCGGCGCGATGGCGTCGTTCGGAAGCCCCAGGAGGAACGGCACAGCGAACTCGAGCTGCCAGTCGAACGACTTTCGGGATTCGCTCAGGCTGACCCGCAAAATAGAACCCGGATAGGTGTATTGGTTATTGGCCATCCCACTAAACCAATCCCACGATTCGACACGGGTTCGAAGTGAGCCTGAGACGGCAACGTCGCCGATCATGAGCGGATTGGGGGCCGGTGTCTGAGCTGCGGCAGGCAAGCACGCCAGTAACACGAGCGTGCACCTTTCGAAGAACCTGAACACCCAAAATCGCATGTTACGAACCCTTCCCGGACTCAAGTCTGGACCAGAAGCACTTCTTGCGCACAACGGTATTCTCCGGGCGCAAACGTCCGACTCTTCTAGTCCGTTTCTGCTCAAGATCAACCATATTACGCAGTGCATCACGCAACGATTTCAGCCTAAATCGTAATCTGCTCATGTTCAATGGCGCTGATCATTCATCCGGTCAGGGTCTATTGGCTGCTACTGTGCTTCTATGATCCGGACGGTCCAGCGTTGGATGCTGTTTACGAGCGCTACATCATGACCGGCCCCACATTCCTCAGTAGCGGCCTGTTGCGGCCAGTTCCCCCCGGCTTGCGCCGAATTCTCTGAATGCAGTAAGGAGGATGACATGAAGGATGCTGGAACTTCGACGTTCAGACTAACGGTGTTCATGCTCGTTGCGGTAGTCGCTACTGCTCAGCAGCGGAAGCCGCGGGTCGTCATTACGGCGGATCCGGAACTGGACGATAACAACACGCTCATCCGCGCGATACTCTACAGCTCGGACTTCCAGATCGAAGGACTGTTGTATGCCAGCAGCAGTTTTCATTGGAAGGGTGACGGCAAGGGAACAACACAATACATCCCTGGACGCGAATACACTCGGCTCGGCTTGTGCCCGTGCACGTCATGGCGCTGGGCGTCAGACGACCACTTTATCGATGACATCGTCGAAGCGTACGCAAGAATCTATACGAACCTGCAGGTCCATAATCCGAATTACCCATCGCCGGCTGAACTGAAATCGAAGATCACGTGGGGCAACGTTGCATTTGAAGGCGACTACTCTAAGGACACAGAAGGCTCGAACCTTATCAAATCTCTTCTGCTCGATGACCAGCCGGGTCCGCTTTACGTAACCGCGCAGGGTGGACAAAGCACGATCGTCCGCGCGCTCAAATCTATACACGATCAGTACGCGAATACGCCGCAGTGGGAGGCGACCCGGGACAAAGTGTCACGGAAGCTGATCGTCATTCCCTCCGGCGACCAGGACGGCACATACGCGAGGTACATCCAGCCGAACTGGCCGGAAGTAGCGGAGCGGCAGTTGAGCACAATGGACTTCGGTTACTTTGTACGCAATGGACTCGCGCCGGAAGATCAGGTTTACGTCAGCGCTGCCTGGACGCGGGAGAACATTTCGAGCCGCGGTCCTTTGGGCGCGATGTATCGCGTGTGGGGCGACGGCAAACAGATGGTCAAGGGCGACCGGACGGACTACTTCGGGCTGTCCGGCCATACGGTCGATCAGCTTAGAAATATGGGGTACATGGTTTGGATGCCTCCACAGGAGAGAGGGTCTTTCATCAGCGAGGGCGACACGCCGACGTTCCTGAACCTCTTGGACAACGGCCTCCGCGCTTATGAAAACCGCCATTGGAGTGGCTGGGGCGGGAGCAGTCGATCTTCGAACGTGCCGGCACTCGGGCTGGGAGGCGCTCAGGCCACGCCCGCCAGTCGTCCGAACGATCCAGGAGTTGCGATCGGCCTGGCGTCCGCTGGAAGCGCTGCGAACGGGAATTCTAAGACCCTAACTGCTCCTGCCGGACCGGCAGCGGGCGGTCCCGGCGATTCCGGTTTTCAGCCGGTCTCAGCAACAAATGCGGCAGCGAATGCCCGATTTTTTGCGGCGGCACAGAACGATTTTGCAGCGCGCCTGAAATGGTCCGTAACCCCGAAATTCACTGACACGAACCATGAGCCGAAGATCGGGATCAAAGGGCCGTCGGCGGTCTCCGTGCGACCCGGCAGCACGGTTCGACTGGAGGGAGAGGTTTCGGACCCCGATCACAATGCCGTGAAGATTACCTGGTGGCAGGACAATGCGGCAGGCACATACCCCGGCGACGTCCGCTTCTTTGACCGGGCGGCGCTCGGCACAACCTTTCGCGTGCCGAATGACGCACAGCCTGGCCGCACGATCCACGTAATTCTGGAAGCGACTGACAACGGAACGCCGCCGCTCACGCGCTATCGGCGCTTCATCGTGAAAATTCAGTAGTTATGCCGTGCTAAAGCGAGTATCGGAAAGTGCCCGGGCTGACGTTCTTCGCTAAGCTCTCCAATCACGCTGCCGGTTGTGCTTCGGGAAACTTCCACGTGCCGTCGAGAATTTCCTTCCGCGGGCGATAGAGGCGCACCATATAATTCCAGCCATTCATGATTGGCAGGCAGTTCGGCGCTTCAGCGTCACATCCGCCAAACTGAACGGTGATTGAGCCATCCTTATCTTTCTTCGCGGTGAGGTTATTCAGCGTATATGCGTTGTCTTTGTTTGCTTCGTAATATCCTTCGGCGTTGTAGAGGCTGATCGACCAAAAGCCATCCACCGGAACGCCTTTCACCCTGAGCCGATAAATCGTCTTGCCGTCGTTTTTCGCGGGGACGAGATTCAGATACAGCGCGTCCCTCTCTGGATTGCCTCCCCAGGCCGACGCGGCGCAAAGCAACCGCCGAACATTATCGACTTCACCCTTAGGTCCGAACGCGCGGCTGGTGTCCGGAAGCGTAGCGGCTAGCACGAGCAGCGCGTCGCGTACTCTCTTCTGGCCCTCGAGATCCCAATGGGAAGCCTCGAAGGCGCCTCGCTTGGACTGCCCCACCCTGATCGCGTCTTGCAAGGCGACGGCCTTCTCGATATCGGCGGGATCATTGGGATCGGCTAACGTCCGAACTGCCGTTCCAACGTAGCGTGTGCCAATGTCCTGTTTTGTCAAGGTATAGGAACCGGACCATTGTAGACATTGGGCACGTATTGATCTTCATCAATGACTTGCAGCGACACGAAACGGCCGCCCGTATCGGGAAGCGTGATCGTTACAGGCGCGGCATCCAGGTCGAAGACCGCGATCGAATAGAGTGTGTCGCGGTTGCCGCGAACAACAAACTGATCGTCGATTCCCATCGGTCCCCGGCGGTGCTGAAACTTTCCAAATCCACCGCCTTTAACGGCGTCCCCAAAGAAAAGATCGGATTCCGCACGGATGAAATTCTCGACTGTGACCGAAAGTGTTTCTGCTTGTTGCTGCGCTTTCATTTTGCCCTCGTCTGGGCGCGGTCTCCGATCAATTCTCGATGGGCCGTTTCGCTCTCCCAACGCATCATTTTATTTCAGAACTTGCTTCAGACGGTTGCTCAGTTCCTTAGTCGCGACTCAAGACCAGAGCGTTTGTCGGACTAGTCCGCGTGCCAACCGGATGGGAATCCGATTCTGGCACGCGGGCAAGTTGACAGGACGTACCTGGAAGCCGGTGCGCTACGCCGCAGCAGGCGGTCCGAACCAGGTGGTTAGCGCGTCGATGAGGTCCGGTTGGGTTCGGTCTCCCACCCACGCCACATATCCATCGGGCCGGATCAACACTGCGGTTGGAGCGGATACCAAGCCTAGCGCAGGCAGCTCCCATGGACCGTCACATTTGGCGTAAACCAACTTAATGCGGTCTGACCACGGCGTGATGTCGAAGGTGCCGGGCGCGCCGAGATTCAAGAGCAATGGCCGCGCATTTTGGAGGAGCGTAAAGACACGCATAGGACCATCAGGCGTGACCAGGTCGAGGTCAGGCATGCGGCGGCCGACCAGCGGATGCCCCTCGCCGAGGTCGTAATGGATTCCAAGTCCGGACATCTCGGCAGCGATCCGTTTGCGAGGCTCTTCCATGCCAAGGAGCTCCGATACGATTTCACGCAAGGCTTCACTGCGATCATCAGTACGTTGCAATGCGACCTGTGCCATTGTCGTGCGCAACACGCGGGCCGCAACCGGGTGCCGCTCGACGTGATAAGTATCGAGCAAGCCTTCAGGCGATGTTCCTTTCACCACTTGGGCCAACTTCCAACCCAGATTTACTGCATCCTGCACACCAGTATTGAGGCCTTGTCCGCCCACCGGAGAATGCACATGTGCGGCATCGCCAGCCAGGAGAACCCGGCCCTTGCGGTAAGCCGCCGCCTGCCGCGACATGTCGGTGAACCTGGAAATCCAAGTTAAACTATGGATTCCGTAATCCGTTCCGCATACGGCGACGAGTGCTTCGCTGAGATCGCGCAGCGTGGGCTCGGTCATGGCGCCGACATTCTTTTCAGTCACCATGACGCCTAGGGGACCTTCATTGGCAAAGACTATCTTGCCGTCGCGAATTTCGTACACCTCCCTGCCAAAGGCATGGATACCAAACGCTGTGCGATGGATGCCTAGTGGCGGTTCCTCCGCCATCTCGGCCTCGGCGAGAATGCTGCTGGTCGTCGCATCCCATCCTCGAAACTCAATGCCAGCAGCTTTGCGGACCAGACTGCGGCCTCCATCGCACCCGACGAGATAGCTTGCCCGCAGCGACGCACCATCGGACAGTTCGATGGTGACGCCGTTGTCGTCCTGCGCGAAACATGTTAACTCACGGCTGCGATACATCGGCACCGCCAGCTCGCTGACCCACCCGGCGAGAATGCGCTCAATATGCTTCTGCCTCAGCGCCAGCCCGTAGTTGTGCCGGGTCGGAAAATCGCTGATGTCTAAACGCGTGACCGCGAATCCCGTGACTTGGGCCATTTGTCCTTCCGCGAGGAACCGATCCACGATTCCGCGCTGATCGAATACCTCGAGAGTGCGTGAGCTCAGACCGCCAGCACGCGAACCGGCAAGCTCTTGGTTAGGGCGGCGTTCGACGATGGCTACGTCGACGCCTGCCAACGCCAACTCGCCTGCCAGCATTAGGCCGGTCGGACCTCCTCCGGCAATCAATACCGCATGCTCTTTCATCGTGCCTCCCTTTGTAGGTTTTTGTGCTTCAGCCGACAATGATGCAGCATGGCCCGGGTCTTGCCGCAAGCCCCCCGGTGCGTAATAATCTAGAAGTAGGGAGGAGAGGAATACTCTTCTTACGTTTTTCCGCGGTGGCGGACAATCCTTTACGAAGCAGCGGTGTGGGTCCTCCTTTTCGAGCAGGTAAGTGGGCTGCTATCCACTGTCGATGAGTGACTCGGCGATTTATTGCCATCGAAAGGATTAGCCGCACTCACGACCGTGGATCGATCCATAGCTATTAACTCAGCCGGGCTGCTTCATTTCAGCCACGCGAATGCCTGGGAATCTGTGTCTATTGCTGTGTCGATGATCGGCTTTGCGACATTCAGCGCATCTTCGCCATTTGCGAACATCACGACGCCTAACTTTCTTGCTGGGTCGGCCATCACAAAAGCTTTGAAGACGCCGTTATCGCCCCAGTGCCAGAGCATGACGCTCTTGTGTTCGCGCTGAATACCCCATCCCAAACCCCAGAAGAGCGTCTTCGACAGCTCTTTCGGTTCTTGCTTAACGCAAATCCTGCAAGTCGGGTCGAGCGCGATCTCAGGCGTCTCCATCTGACGGAGCATGGAGGACGAAAGCCCTTTGCCATTCAGAACTGCGTCGACGAAAAGGGCATAATCTCTGGCGGTAGTATTCAGGCTGGATGCTGCTCCGGCTTCCTTCGGCTTCCATAGCTCATGCGGTGCTCCTTTGGAGTCATACCCCGTAGCCGTCAGGGAATCAAAGCTCGGCCTCCACACATAGCTGCTGTTCGTCATCCCCAACGGCTTGAAAACAACTTCATCCATATAAACGTTCAGAGGTTTCCCGGTAATCTGCTCGACCACGTGTTGCAGATAGATATATCCCTCACCTGAGTAGCTGAAACGTTCTCCGGGGGAGAAATAAATGGGAAGCGAGCCATCGGAGCCCCGCCAATTCGGAAAGCCGGTTCGATGGCTCAATACCAATCGAGCCGTGATCTTGCCTACGCGTTCATCTGGAATGTAGGGCTTTGGCAAATAAGAGCTCAACGGAGTGTCGAGAGCGAGCTTTCCCTGGTCGACCAGCTTGAGCACGCCGTAAGTGAATACGGGTTTGCTTAGGGAAGCGGCTTCAAAGACCGTGTCCGTCCGGACGGGTTCTCGCGTCTTCTTGTCTTTGACTCCGAACCCATGCATCCAGATCGTCTTCCTATCGCGGATCAAGGCGATCGACATGCCAGGAACTCCGCCCTGTTTCATCAAACTTGGAACCTCGTTTTCCAGCTGCGAGATCACATCTCGCGTGGACCGAACCGAGGGAACTTGTGCCTGTAACCTTGGGGTTCCCATAACGCCAGTAGCGACTGCCACCAACACAAGAACCACGCCTACGCCGAAAAAAAATCGGACCAATTCTGCCTCCTGGCAAATTTCTAGCCACTCCTCGTCAGCAGATGAAGGCGGTGTTCGTTTCTGGCACATACGTGCGATCGGTAATTTTAGTTCCGTGGTCAGTCCTGACAAGCCGGCTTCGATCCGCGAGTCTCTATGTATGGTTTCAAGGACCAGAGCGCAGCGTTGGAGGTTACTCGCCCCGACCCTTCGCGCGGCGGTGAGGTGCGCAGTCAGTATCATCATGTGACAGACATAGTTCCGACAATCTTCGACTGTTGCGGTGTGAAAATGCCGGACACAGTGGACGGCGTAAAACAGAACCCGTCAGTAGGCGTCTCCATGCGGTATACGTTCGATGATGCCAAGGTTCCCACTCGCAAGGTCACACAATACTATGAGATGTTAGGCAGCCGCGCCATCTGGAGCAAAGGCTGGAAGGCCGTGACCGAGCACGGTCCACTCAGCGGCTTTGGAAACTTCGACAAGGATCGCTGGCAGTTATTTCACACCGACGTCGACCGCTCCGAAGCCCACGATCTAGCGGAACAGAATGCGGAGAAGGTTAAGGAACTTGTTGCCCTCTGGTTTGAGCAAGCCAAAAAATACAACGTACTGCCACTGATCGATTACTCGATTGAAAAGGATATCCAGAAGATTCTTGAATTGGAATATAAACCTCCAGTCACACCGGGCGGCAAGTACACGTTCTATCCAGGAACACTTTCGGTTCCCGAACGCTCGACGCCGAACGTTCAGGGCGTGTCATATAAGATCCTTGCCGACGTGGAACTGACAAGGGATTCTCAAGGTGTCATTTTCGCCCAGGGCTCGCGCTTTGGCAGGCACGCGTTGTTTATCAACGATGGCAAGCTCACCTACGTATGCAATTTCCTCGGCATCCCACCCGAGCAGATATCGATATTGACGACCTGCCGCTGGTGAGAGCGCCGCCACGCTGATGCGCGAAGCGCGACCGTGCCGGGCCCTAGCTTCTTCTCGCGGATCATGTACAGCTGAAATTCGCGTACTTCGTCGGCACCCATCAGTTCGGGAGACTTGCCGAGGTACTCGGCGAAATCCTTGATGGCGTGAATATAGCCGCGAATCGTGTCGTGGTGTGTAGTTGCAGCGCTGACGCTCGTCCAGCATCCGTTGACGTAGTGGTGTCACAGAAACTCCTCTCTGTGACAGTGAAATGTATCGCTACGCCTGCTTCAAACCGCCACGCGACGGCGTCCGCCGCGCCAGCGGCTTAGTTGTGTGCTGAGCATGTTCAGCAGCTTAAGGGTGAAAGTCCCTGTCCAACCTGATGGAGGTGAAGGACTAGTGATGATGCAAGGGCTATCGCCGCGAGGCGGAGTCTGAAAGAAGCATGGAACAAACGTGCGAGTCGATGGACAAGAACCGGATACAAGGCGTTAGCGCCGGACGAGCGGGCAACTTACCGCGAAGTCCATATTCATCAAGGATGCGAAACGTAGATTCGGCGACTGTGCACAGAAGGCGGCTGAACTTACCTCAGGAGATCTGCTCTGTGTCGCTTTGGCGACTGAGGTGGCCGAAAGGCAACCCGACCGCAGGGCAGAAGTCAGCAGAGGGCATAGTAGGTCACGCTGTCGGCAAGGCTAGTGAGGCACTCCAAGGCCGAAAGGCGGAGTCAACAGATAGGCCAAGCCGGGAACGGTGATTGAAGGCCCGAACGAGAGGAGTGGCAAGTACAACATGGATCTCAAGAGCGACAAGCAGCAGCATATCCAGACAGAACTGGACTTTCCTTCCGCACTGGCGGGTGAAGCCCGCGGAACGCAGGGGAGAGAGACTGAATCGCCATTGGCGGCCCATGGTATCGAACGCCCCGCCAATCCGGATCGATTAATGGAGGAAGTATGTGAGCGAGAAAACCTGAAGGAAGCGTTGCGGCAGGTGAAGGCCAATAAAGGTAGCGCCGGAATCGACAGAATGACTGTTGGTCAACTGAGTGACTATCTGACACAGCACTGGCCAGAAATCCGTGAACAGCTGCTAAGCGGGACCTACGAACCGAAGCCGGTGAGGCGGGTGGAAATCCCCAAGCCGGATGGTGGGGTGCGAAAGCTTGGCATCCCGACCGTGCTGGATCGATTGATCCAGCAGTCTGTTATGCAGGTTCTGCAGCGAAGTTGGGATCGGACCTTCTCTGAAAGCAGCTACGGTTTTCGACCGGGGCGATCCGCTCATCAAGCAGTAGCACAGGCGCAGCAGTATATCGCCGAAGGTTACGGCTGGTGTGTCGATCTTGACTTGGAGAAATTTTTCGATCGAGTCAATCACGACAAACTGATGGGCAGCATCGCGAAACGGATCGAGGACAAGCGGCTGCTGAAACTCATTCGAGCGTTCTTGAACGTTGGAGTTATGGAGAACGGACTGGTCAGCCCGAGCGTGGAAGGCACTCCACAAGGAGGTCCACTTTCGCCACTGCTCAGCAATCTCGTACTTGATGAACTCGACCGAGAGTTAGAGCGCCGAGGACTTCGTTTCGTGCGGTATGCGGACGACTGTAATATCTACGTTCGCAGCGAACGGGCGGGTCAACGAGTGATGGCGAGCATTACGCAATTCATCGCACAAAAGCTCAGGCTCAAGGTGAATGAGTCAAAAAGTGCGGTAGCGCGACCGCAGGAACGGAAGTTTCTCGGTTTCAGCTTTACAGACCGCCCAGAGGTCAAACGCGCAATCGCGCCCAAAGCCCTGGAACGTTTTAAGAAGCGCATTCGGGAAATCACACGCCGGGCCAAGAGCGTGAGCATTGAAGCCACCATGACCGAGCTGGTTCCGTATCTGCGGGGTTGGCGCGGTTACTTCGGCTTTTGCGAAACGCCGGAAGTGCTGCTTGGTCTCATCCGCTGGGTGCGTCTGCGACTTCGGGCTGCTTTGTGGCGGCAATGGAAAACCCAACGCCGTCGTCGAGCAGCTCTGTTAGCACTCGGGGTCCGCCCACGGCTGGCGAGTAACACCGCTGGCAGCGGACTTGGCCCCTGGTACCTCGCACGCGCCAAGGCCCTCTCTGTTGGGCTTTCCAACGCCTACTTCGAATCGCTTGGTCTTCCTTCGTTTGTTGACGAGGAATGGTATCAACTCTCGAACCGCCGTGTACGGACCCGTACGCACGGTGGTGTTCCTATGGGCCGAGCGGCCCACCATATGGTTATGAAAATTTCGGTATCCTAGCCGCGGCGCTAAGCGGAAGGGTCGTTGTCACACTGGATGAGTTGAGACCGTGGTGGTGTTTGATCTGGAACGCATGGTTGGACCAATGAGTGTGCGTCGCTGTCGTAGACAGAGATAGCACGTGAGGGTGCGTGTAAGTTCTGCATGCGTTCTCCGTTTACGCCAAGGAGAACACATGGACCTTCAATATAATCTGGCGGGAATCGATGTTCACAAAAGAATGCTGGCAGTTGTTGTTGCGAACGCCAGAGATACCGAGCTGCAGTTTGAATGTCGGCGGTTTGGTACGACCATAAGTGAACTGCGTCATTTGTTGGCCTGGTTGCAGGAACGCGCGGTGCAGGAAGTCGTAATGGAATCAACAGCGCAGTACTGGAGGCCAGTGTGGTTGGCCTTGGAGGGCCATTGCCGCCTGCATCTTGCGCAAGCGAGATCGAATCGTGGTCCTCGTGGCCGCAAGACTGATTTCCGAGATGCGCAGCGTGCAGTGAGCCGCCTGCTTTCCGGAGATCTGATCCTGAGCTACGTGCCGGAACCAGAACAACGTTGTTGGCGAACGCTGACACGAACCAAATATCAGCTGACGCGCGACCGGATTCGACTCCAGAGCCAGTTGGAGAGTCTGCTGGAGGAGTGCCAGATCAAGCTATCGAGCGTGGTCAGCGACCTACTGGGTGCCAGCGGTCGGCGCATGCTTCGCGCGTTGGCTGAGGGCGAGACGGATCCGGCACAGCTGGTTAAGTTGGGCGATAAACGTTTACGTGCCAGCGATGCTGAACTGAAAGATGCCTTGAGCGGGATTCCGCAACCGATCCATCGGGAACTCCTGTCACTTTACTTGGCACGTTTGGACTTGATTGAATCCCACATGGAGAACCTGAACAGAATGATCGCGGAAGCAATGAAGGCTCATCAGAATGCAGTCGTTCGCTTGGCAGAGTTGCCGGGATTGGGAACCGATTCGGCCCAGCAGATCATCGCCGAAATCGGTCCGCAGGCAGCAGCGTTTCCCTCGGCGGCCCAACTAGCCTCGTGGGTAGGGGTTTGTCCTGGACGCCAGGAGAGTGCCGGGGTATCAAGCAGCGACCGCTCGGCCAAAGGTAACCGCTCCATGCGTCGGCTTCTCAATCAGCTCGCTCACGCCGCGGTTCGAAAGGAAGATTGCCAACTTCAGATTGTTTTCCGACGCCTATCCGCCCGCATGGGATACGCCAAAGCGGTCTGGGCCATTGCCCACCGCCTTTGCCGGCTGATCTGGAAAGTTCTTCACGATGGAGTTTCCTACGTGGAATACGGTCCGACACCCACTCCGATTGCCCTCAAGAGAAGGCGACAGCGGCTTGTGACGCAACTGAACAAACTCGGATACCAGGTGCAACTTATCCCGGCAGTATCCGAGGCGGGCAGCGTGTAATTTTCGAGGGTGTGGCAGGGGTCGGTGGGTGACCGCCGCCCCTATGCCGATCTAACGGGCAATCCGGACATTGGCGGACCGAGGACGACTTTTGAGGACCTATCTGGTGCGGTCCCAGAGTCGTCGGCGGCCGTGACATTGAATCCTTTACCTTTGGATCCCCGGAATTGTTGAAGGTAGGACGGTCGCAATACCGCTAAGCTGCCGATCCCGAAGGCGCCTATGGTGCCAACAGTTCATACGCGATGATTTTCCACTTTTCGCCGTCCTTGGCCCAGAGCAGCGTCAACGCAGCAGGATGCTCGCCTGGGGTACGCAAGCTGAACAGTATGGCGTAGTGGTTCCCATAAATCTTTTTCGGATCCGGAGACACATCGTACGGATGCTTCGACGATTCCTGATCACACAGGAACATTTCCGAGAGGTAATCGGGAACAGCAGCCACGGTATAGGCACCTTCTCCCTCATGCGGTAATACCTTCAGGTCGTCATGCTCGGGCTGGACAGGTTCGATGGCGTCGCGCAAATGCTGAACTGGCCCCACATCCTTTCCCACGCTGGTAATTGCGTTCCGAACATAGGTAGCGTAGTCGGCGGGAGTGGATGGTGCTGGCTTGTCAGCTGGAAGATAAGCCAGGGCGCATTTGTCGGACCGCTGGGAAAAGTAAGTTGAAGCGTGGTCGAAGTTATCGGTCACCAGCCATGAATGCAGGAAGTCGCGCGAGGCATGCACGAACTCACGGTCAGCGCTGATCTGCGTTTCGGCGGGGACTGTCTTAGCAGCCGCACGCCGTCGGCGTATATCCGGTACTTTGCCGGGTGTGACCTCTTCGGGCTCAACGTCCCAGGCAATCACCTTCCAGTACTTAGCCTCTTTTCGCCAGAGCAACGTGATGGCGTCGCTCTTTCCCTTCGGGCCCTTGAGCCGGAAAGCAGAGGCAAAATAGCTCCCATACTTGCGCGTGCTCCCTTGCACTCTCATCTTGTCGAAGTCTTCAAAAGCGCTCTCGGGATCGCAGAGGAACTCTGCGGCCAGCCCATTGGAGACTTGATAAAGGGAGAACGCTGTCCGATACGGGTGTTTCAGCGGTTTTAGATTCTGGTCGCGCAAGCTTATGGGTTCGATGGCGTCCTGCAGAGTGTTGACCTTTCCGATTGCTTTGTTTACTGCTGCCATCTGGTTTGTGGCAAGGTAAGGAGCAACGCCAGCACTAACGATTTTGCCCGAATTCGGGCCGTACTCTTCTAGGCAGGAATACGAGAGCGGCGACAGGTACCCAGCGGACAGGTTGGGCTTCTGCTCTACCAGCCAGGCGGTAAGGTAATCTGCGGCGGCGGCCTCAACCTTTTCATCACCCTTACGTGGTATCGGTGGTATGTCGCCTTCCGTGGTGCCGTTCTCTGAAGCTTCCGCCTCTTCAGGGAAGCCGAATAAGCTTTTCCACCAATCGGTCAACCCTTGCCATCGCTGGAGGTGTTTTTGCGTGTTGCCTCCAGCACGGACGTCGGAATTGGCGGCAGCGAGATGCCCGTTCAGGAGTGCCTCAGGAAATTTGGCGGAGCGGTAATCCACGTCGATATCGGCGTGGCGGGTATCTTTGGCGACGGAGATTTGAATGGAAGGGGTACCGCCATCCTGCCGATAATTTAGCGGGTAACCATGGTGGTATACCGTGTTGTCGCGGTCGCGGAAAAACTCGCTGGAGGCTTTCAGCTTCTGCAGAGCGTCAGGCTTGAGCACGACGTAAATGCGGAATTGCAGATCACCGCGCGCACGCGGAACCTTCCCGTTGATCGCTTCAATCGACTGCACCACGTCTAAGGCGTTTCCCATGGATTTTCCCGACTTGTCGGTCAACTCGGTCGTCATAAGCGCGTGCGTCACCGCCTCGAAAGTGGTGCGCGTTGATAGCGAGAATTGGTTGTACTCGGTGGGCTGCGAGTTGTCATGCGTCAGCTGGTTGTATTCCACATACCATTCGTCGATCAGGTTCTTCTGCACGGCACTCAGTTCTTCGTATGTGCCGTGCAGTGCGTGCGACGCAGGCGGAGCTTTGGTCTGTGCGTTGAACGTTGTCATTAACAAAAATGTCAACGGGCCCGTAAACCGCCTGAACATCTGCTCCTCCGGACGTCGCTTAATCAAACCTGGTTTGAAGTTCGCCGGTTGCGTGTACTTTTTGGCATTCACCGCTTAGCCTCGGCTTGCTTTCCTGTTCTTGGCCTCAAAACGGAGTATAATCCTGCGTCGCGCAGCAATAAAGAAGCACAACCGCGCCAGGTTTTCGCAGTGTTCCAGAAGAGACGCCGACTTGCCGTTCCGTATCTGGCTTACACTTTCCGGGTGGCCGACGATCCGCTCGCAACTTCCTCAGGGACGTGCCGAAAACATAGAATAGCTCTATGAAGGGACGCGTTCCCAACGCAGTTGACGAGTACATCGCCGCGCAACCCGAGGCGTTGCGTCCCAAGTTGGAGCAGGTGCGTGCAGCGATCAGGCGAGCGGTTCCGGAGGGGGTGGAAGGTATCGGATACGGTATGCCCGGGTACAAGTTGAATGGAAGACCGCTCTTATACTTCGCCGGATTTAAGCAACACTATTCGTTGTTTGCGGCATCGGGCACATTCTTCGCCTCGCTCGAACAAGAGCTCAAGAACTATGAGCAGCGAAAGGGAACCATCCACTTCCCACTGGACGAACCTGTCCCCGTGAGGCTGATCAGTCGGATCGCAAAGCCCAGTGCCTCGGGGGTTTCCGCCATGACCCTAAGAGGAGCGCCTGTCCGGCAGAAGAGAACCCGCCAGTCGCCACAATAAGAGCAGCGCACGTGATCGGCAGATCACCCCGATGACCGACGTAGCCAGTTCCGTTCTCACTTCGCGCCGCAACGTTATTGCTTACTGGGTCACCACTGCTCTGGTCGTCTTCGAACTCACCATGGGAGGTGCATGGGATGTTCTGCGAGTGCCCCATGTCCGCGGGCTCATCGAGCGTTTGGGGTATCCTCCTTACTTCCTGGTCATCCTGGGCACGTGGAAACTGCTCGGTGCCGTGGCCTTGGTCATTCCGGGGTTTCCCCGATTGAAGGAATGGGCCTATGCCGGTGTGTTCTTTGATTTAACGGGCGCTGTTGCCTCGCTATTAGCCTCGGGTTTAATCAACGTGGGTACGATGGCATACCCGATCCTCATGATCGGCATTGCAGTTGTATCGTGGGCGCTGCGCCCCCCATCCCGCCGTCTCTGTTCCCGTTGAGCAGCTTTGAGAGCGATTTACACCGAGGCTACAAGCAGTAAATGCGGAGATGAGTTTCCAGTGGTGCGCTACTCGTCGCTTGGACCACAGCCCGCGAGGCCGCCGGTTCCAATTGACGGATTGCCGATGACTAGGAACAACTCGGAAACAATGCCAACCGCTGCTCCTCAGGTTCCGATTAACGCTTATGACTTTTCGGAAAAAGCGGAGCCGAGAGTATATGCAAGATCGGTCATTCGGCAAGACGCAGAGCTCGCTCCGCAGCCGCGAAAAGTTTACTGTCGCGCGAGATGAAAATTAGCCAGTCTTCCCCATCACCCAAATAGGCGTCAGGCTGCACCCACGACATCTGTCGCCAAAATAATTCCGTGACCTCAGTCATGTCCGGATCAGAGAGGCTAAACCCACCGAAGTTGATGAACGCAA
>CAVWRP010000011.1:0-44486 GCA_963757345.1 Terriglobia bacterium
AAAGGCGATCGCGTCGACGTTCACGAACGCCAAGGCGCGGCCGGTCCGCGAACGTCAATACTTCGAAATCTTCACGAACCGGGCGATTTACGACAAAGGTTGGATCGCCTGCGCCCAGCACACTTTTCCTTGGCGGCAGGATTTGGCGCCCGGCCACTGGGAAAAGGACAAGTGGGAGCTCTACAATCTCGACAAGGATTTTAGCGAAGCCAAAGATCTGGCGGCAAAATATCCCGACAGGCTCAAGAAGCTGAAGACGATCTTCGACCAGGAGGCCAGGAAGAACCACGTCTATCCCTTCGACGATAGAGGCTCGGCACGCCTGGCTGTGCCTAAGCCCTCGCCCGGGGGCGCCGATCCGAACCGAACCAAATTCACCTACTACGCCAACGCGTCGCGCTTGTCAGAGACAGCGGCTCCGAACACAAAAAATCGCTCACATCGCATCACCGCCGTGATTGAGATGCCGGCCAAGGGCGGTGAAGGCGTGATCGTGGCCGAAGGCGGTAAGTCGGCCGGGTTTTCTCTGTATGTACAAGGCGGCAAGCTCGTTTATCACTACAACTGGTTCGAACGGGAGCGAACGAATCTCGTGTCGAACGCTCCACTTCCCGCCGGGAAATCGACCGTCACCGCGGAATTCGCCTACGATGGCGGCGGCCTCGGCAAGGGCGGCGAGGTAGTGATCGGCATCAACGGCAAGGAAGTCGGCCGCAAGCGCGTTGAGAATACAGTGGCCGGCCGCTTCGGCATCGATACGTTTGGCGTCGGATCGGACACAGGCTCCCCCGTTACCGACACCTACAAGCCTCCCTTCCCGTTCACCGGCAAGATCGAGCGTGTCGATATCGAACTGGGGCCGAAAAACCTGAGCAAAGACGACGAGCAAAAACTACACGAGATGCACACGGCATTTGCCGGATCGCACGATTAGGAGTGTCCATCAGGATTGGTCGGCTGGTCCGCCCGCTCGAATCGCGCCCGTTCAGAGCTTTTTTGGAAAAATATAAACAGTACCTGGCCTCACTGGGACCGGGCGCGGCGCTTAAGGCGCTCATTGAGTGTTTGTGACGGTCTACACCAACGTCAGTCGCTAAGCGGTCATGGCCGACGCTCTGGATTTCTACCGGACTGCCAACTATCCCAAGCCGGCCGGTCCGATTCGTCAAGCTTCGCTCGCAGACCTTAATTGCTTGCTTCCGACCGTATCGGACAGGGGCAAAACTATCCGGCGTGAGCACAAGCCGCTTTCACAGATTCAACAAAGGAATCAAAGTCATTTGGTTTTGATATGAAATCCCTTGCTCCCAGGGCCAAGCATTTGGCGCGATCCGAATCGAGTCTGGACGAGGTGAAAATGACCACCGGAATACTGTTCAGTAGTTCATCCCTCCTTATCGCCTCCAATACTTCAGACCCGTCCATTTTGGGCAAATTCAGATCAAGCAGTATGAGATCTGGCCGCGGCGCATTCTCGTGAGGGTGGAGTTTTCTCAGACGTGCGAGCGCGTGCTCGCCATCGAGTGCCCGTATCAGTTCAAATTCATTCGCCACCTCTTGGAACGCAACCTGAAGAAGAATGTAGACGGCATCGTCATCCTCTACGCTTAACGCAATTCTTCCCATGAGCACTTCCTTCCACGAGATTTCTACTTCAGAAGACACGGGCAATAGGACCAGTGAAACAATCTTGTTGCACAGAACAAATACGTGGTATTTTTGGCACACGCCGCCAGACAAGCTTTCCAACCATTCAGAACTTGAGCTTTTAATCGAGACCCTCACCCCAGCTCTAGCTCTTCACTTTCGTACACCGGTGGTGGTCATCCGGCCGTCAGATGATGAGCCCGCCGTGCTTCGAAAGCTTAAAGCATTTGCAAGAACCACATTGCAGTGATCGGCCGCGCTTTTTTATATGGAGGCTGAGGCGGTATATTTGCGCGAATCTTGTGTCGCTGCTCGATGCGTTGGTGGTTGCCCCGGCCCATTCTTTTCCTGTAGAGATATTCGATTGCCGGTCGGAAGTATATAGCGCGCCACGTCGCTGCGCAGGATACTTATGTTAAGTAAATTCCATAAGTAGCCTTGCGTGTCGTTGCCTCGCGTCAGTCGTGTCCGCGATTCAAGAATTGCTCGACATGGTGTGATAGCCCAGACTTGATCGTGCACTCCCTACTGTCGGATGAAATCGGGATTGTCAGGCAATCGCTGCCCACTTCTTGGTTTCCGGTTCGTGCGTGATCGCTGGAGCTAGCGTTTATGAATTACGTCCCCCATCACCGGATCACTGGCGACTCCGACGGATCTATTTCGCGCGCCTTCAGGTTTGGGAAAGGCGGCTGGCCAAGTATGTACACACCACTCATTGTTTGGGTAAAGATCGCCAGATTAGATCAAAACCCGAGTGTTCGCAGGATACGCTGAAACTTCGGGGCTGCGCGAATGGGGTCGAACACCCGATCGATGTTCACGTAGATCAGATTGAAGGGTCGCGGTCGCGATTCTGCCGCTATCTGTAATTCATTGAGGGCGAATTCATACTCGCCGAGCAATGCGAACCATATGGCGCGATTATACGGTTGAATGGCGGCGATTTCGTTTGATTTCGTTTCCTCGAGCAGTTTGCCCAGTGCACTTCTCAAGCCCGCTTCACGAAAACGCACAACGAGAGCGTCGGCCCGGAATGCAATGGCGTCCTCGGAGCGCGAAGTGCCCGTGCCGATATCGTAAGCCACGGAGCGGACAGCTTCCATATATCTGCCGAGCTGAAACGGAGCGCTTGCTCGTCAGTACCATGCGGCAGGAAGGTTTACCGCGAGGGCCTCGTCCGAGGTCTGAACCGCAGTATGGGAGCGGGCGCGTCCGGGGGACACTAAATTCCATTGATGATGACTAGCAGGTTCATAGCCTGAGGCATACGTTTGAGCGTTTCCGCCCTCACTCATCCGGAAGACGCGAGCACTGCGCTTAACTTTGCTGAACGTCCGTCCAAATTGATGCCCAGTGCGGAGAATGTCATGCAATTCTCGGTTTTATCCTTCACCCGGTATTGGAACTGTCCGGGAAGCCAGCGAGCATTCGAGCCGCGCCATTTTCCCCAGTCCCAACGATCCGCAGACCAGGTATTGGGTTGCCCAAATGGACGCTGCGAGCCAGCGTGAATAGAGAGCGCCCGGTCTGCACGTCCCACACCCTAAGCGTTGTCCCTAGACGCCGAAACCGCCCTCCTTCCATCGACCGTTGCCGCCACGTCAACGACCATAGGACCGTGGTCCTTCAGAGTGCCCAACTTGCGGCCCTTCTCGAGGTCGCACACCTTCAGTGTGTCGTCCTGCGATTCGGCTACTGTCGCTTCTCGTTTGAGGTCACCGCCACGCGAGACACTAGCTAATCTAATCTAAGCTGGTCCCTTGTGCCGAACGCCGGTCCGCTCCCGGTCTGGCGGCTCGAGACGAAGCGCGCGTCGCATACCCGACTCATACGATCTTAATTGGGCTGTAAGTGGATGTTATCAATTCGACTGACGTCCTCGGCGCTTAATTCAAGCCTCGCGGCCGACGCGCTGGAGACTGCGGATTCCGGTCGGCTTGCTCCAGGTATTGGAATCACGCGACTGCTCTTCGCCAAGTGCCAAGCCACTACGATGGCGTACGGGCTGACTGCGTATTTGGTCGCGAGGCTGATCAGAATGGGATGCTGTGTCACGATCGCCGAGAGGTTCTTGCCGCCGACTACACTGTGTGGCAGGAAACTTAGCCTCTGCTCGTCGCAGAGGGCCAGCATCCCGTCAGTGTATTCCCGTGCCTTGAAAGGGTAGCAGGCGTTCTGCACGGATTCGATGCGCACGATCCGCAGCGCCCGCCTGAGTTCCGCGGCCGTGACATTGCAAAGACCTATGTGGAGGATCTTACCCTCCTCTTTCAACCGGCATAGCTCGCCCACCGAATCCTCGATAGGAACTTCCTCATCTGGGGAATGCAACTGGTAAAGTGTGATGGCCTCACAGTCAAGTGCCCGTAGACTGTCAGTGCACGACTGGCGCAAGAACCCAGGGCTCGCATTAACCCTGCGCTGCCTACGGTCAACTCCGGCCTTGGTGGCCACCAGGACGGATTTATTTCCCCCGGATGTCAATAATGCCTTGTAAATCAGACGTTCATTGTGGCCGATTTCATCGTCACTTGAGCAATAGACATTCGCGGTATCGATGAAATTCATGCCCGCCTGCAGCGCAGCGTGGATGACAGCCAACGCGTCCACTTCCTCCGGTCGGCCTCGCATAGAGAGAGACATCGCGCCCAACCCTACGGGAAAAAGAAAGATGCCGGTAGTGCCGAGTTCGCGACGCAATGCCGGCCACGCCCTTTCGGGATCAGCAGCCATTAGACTTGGCAGCCGCTTCCGCCGAGGCGGTGATCTCCGAATCTTGTTCGTCCGTCCCTGGGTCCTGCTCCAGACTAACCAGATGGCCGCCTGGATTTGACTGCAGATCCACGGCCACGTTCCCAAAATCCAAAGCAAGGGGAGATCCGGAACGAAGGGTCTCCAGCTCCGATTCTGTGAGCAACCTACTTACCGTCTTCCTTGTTGCAGACTTAATGGGGCCCTCCAGGCTAATCGATAACCCCAGGGTTTCCTGGCACCGGTTAGCGGGCGCGTTTGGGTTAACAACAGTCAGTATGTATTCTTCTCCGGCATGTGAAGTCAATTTGATTGTGCCTGGAAGCCCGCGCAGGACACGATACATCTGCTCCATGGATAGCGAAGTCATTCCCAACTCCCATTCGGCATGACCGCTACGTATACCCCGTGCGCTTGCCAGCAATCTTTTCCATGCCCATTGTTCACCCCAACCGATCTCTTCTCTGTCCCCGGGTTGATCTCGGGTTCGGGTTCAAGATTAGCCGTCTGCAGTCTGACAGCGACTGTTTCGCCGGTCAAGGTTTTACAGGAGACGATTACAGGCGCGCCGATATCTAGCATCTGCAACTGTAGTCGAGTCAACAATCTTGCCTGTATAAGCGGTTTGGTTTCCATATATCGTCCTCATTCAAATGACTTTCGCCGCCTTTCCAGGACTATGGACAGCGCATGAAGTCCTGGCTGCTAATATTCCCCGTCAACCTGTTATGACGAACAAGTTCGCTCTCTCCGCAGCGTGGAGATTCCGGCCGCCGAGCGGCGACGAGGAAAGTCACCAGAGGTACGATCTACCTCTTCTCGCGCTCTGTCAGTTTAGCGGCGAGGCTCTCGACACCACAGACAACCTGTCGGACTTCAGCCGAGAGGCTTTCGACTCCGCACACCGACTTCGATTCGCGGTCCGTAATTTTCGCCGCGAGGCTCTCTACGCCACAGACAACCTGTCTGACTTCGGCTGCGAGGCTTTCGACTCCGCACACCGACTTTGACTCACTCGCCGATAATTTCGCCGCGAGGCTCTCCACACCACAGACAACCTGTCTGATTTCAGCGGAGACGCTCTCGATTCCGCACACCGACTTCTCTGCCATTCCTATTCTCCTTGGATTTGGATATAGTTTCTGTAATTAGCTAGGGAAAAACCTGAACAGGGAAAACATAACACGTCACAGATTCAAAATGCCAGTTTTTTTTAGGAAGTGTCGTTAACCAGTCAAGATGTCCGGTTTTATTCACACACGAGCTGTCCAATTTCCTTTAACCAAAAAAGAGAAATTGCTTGCAATTTTGGGCGAGCTAAATCTTGATCGGTTGATTTCTCGGGATCTGGCCCAGGTTCTCGATCTTGCCTCTCTTTGTGGGTACTTGTTCGTGCAAAGTGCTTCTTATTTTTCCTTGAGAGGGCAGTTTTAAATCTCCGGCTTCCTCTCCGCGCCTCGCTTCGCAAACAGCTCGCCAATCATCGCTAGCGTCCCAATCATTTCTAGCGCTGCAATCTTCAACCGAGCAATCGCGGATGCAGCAAATCTAGCAGGCCCTTCAAAAAAGTCATAGCGAGAAGATTGCGAGCCCATTTTCTTGAACAGAAAAAAATCTCCGTAGAAATTTGCTTGTAAAATTTTCTGCGATCACTGCAAAAGGGCAGTTTCCAAGCTCTCTATCTCCTATCGCCCAATCAGGCCAATGCCCAACTTTCGACCCGACCCACTCCCGATACGTCTCCACCCGGCTTCCGCTCCGCAACACCTCCGAATCATCGCTAGCACCCCAATCATCTTTGGCGTTGTTAATCTTCAACCGCGCGTTCCCGACGCAAAGCAAATCCGGTAAGCATCCAAAAATGCTTGATGCGATAAATTGCGCGTGAAATTTTCATCAGAGAAAAAAGCTGCGCGCGAATTTGCTTGCAAAATTTCCGCAATCGCTGCAAAAGGGCAGACTTCAAGCTCTCTATCTCCTATCCCCCAACCAGGCCAACGGGGTAAGCAATAGAGGCACCTGTTTTTGCTCCACCCCCCCTCGCGAGAAAAATTACGTTCGTTTTTTCGTAATCGGAATTTTGTTTGGAAAGAAGATAGCCGTGAAACTACTGCGCTGCGCTGTCGCATTTTCGAATTCTGTGCGAAAGAATTTCGGACGCAATTTCTGGACATCAAGAATCGCTGCTTGCAAATTTTCAGCACACCAGCCGAATTTGATTCATGGCTTTCGAGTGCTGCGCAGAGCGGGAACGGGGGCGAAGAGCACGGTCCCTATCTCATCGAACGAAGACAAGCACCGGAACCACCGTCTAGTCAAGCCGTTCGGTAGGCAACGAAAGAGGGAAGCCTTCCACTGAACCTTCGGATAATACTGAGGGATTGACGTTCAGGCTCGTACTGACAAAATTGAAGTCCTCGGTGCGAAGCAGAAGGTCTTGCAGCCGTAGGCATAGCGGGCACTCCTGCAAACTCGCGGCCTCAAACAGGAGTCTGTCGGGGATCTCGAAGTTCCTGAGCCTGCCACACCGAAGTAAGATGGCATGGAAAGCCGAATCAACATGGAGCCGAATATGAACCTCACGAAAATCTGCGCGACTGCGCTGTGTTGTTGTGTAATCTTTGCGGTTTCGATCCCAATCGCCGCCCAGACGATGACCAAGGCGCTTGTCGCGGAAAAGATCCTCCGGGTGGAGGACGGCGTGGACGACTTCAGGGATTACCTGAAACGCCGTGGTGACAACGCGAGAAATGCAACCTCGACAGTTCAACAGAGCGGCCGTGCGTCGGGACGCCGAGGTACAACAAATACCGAAGCAAGAAAGGCCACTGCTCAAGCAGGCAAGGACGAGTTGGATGATGCCCTTGGCGATCTAAACAGTTCCACGAATAGGCTACGACGCAAGTTCGACGCCACCGAGAAATGGATAGAAACGAAGGCTCAGGTCGAACGCGTGGTCGACGACGGTCGAAAAATCAACCAGGTTGTCGCCAGAGGGAAGTACGGAACCGACGTGGCTAAACTATGGGCCACCCTTCGGAACGGCATCAACGATCTAGCACGTGCCTATAATGTGGCGCCCCTAGGGGTGTGAAGTCGGTCGCTGGAGGGTGATCGCGGCTATCATACTGCCAAAATGGTTGAGGAAAGGGCGATACGGGAACTGAAGGAATAGATCGCTATTACGGCCCTCGCTTTCCTGCCCAAATCATCCGCTACGCGGTCTGGGTTTACCATGGTTTCTGCTTGAGCTTCCGGGGATGTCGAAGATCTCCTCGCCGAACGCGGGATCATCGTCTTCTATGAAACGATTCGAATTTGGTGTCGAAAGAAGTTCGGTCCTGGCTACGCTCAAAATCTGAAGCGGGGTCAAAGTTGCTTCGGAGACAGCTGGCACATGACGAGGTTTTCATTCGGATCAACCCAATACCAGGACAAGATACATTCAAACGCGCCTACACAGCTTGCATGGAATCGTGGGAGTACCCAGTCAAGTGATTGCGGGCTGCTCCCAGCTCCACAAGGAAGGAGAGCCGAGGTGTCCAAAAGGCAAAAAGGCATGACGTGTCTCTGTTCATTTCTGCTGATCATGGCCGCCCCAGCTGTGTGTCAACAACCAGCCACCGTTGTGTCCGCCGAACAGGCGCTTGCCAGGCTCATAGAGGGGAACAGGCGCTATGTCGAAGACAAGGAGCAGCACCCGGACGAGACATTGGCCCGGCGTCGAGAGCTGGAAAAAGATCAGCATCCTTTTGCCGTAATTCTGAGCTGTGCCGATTCTCGAGTCCCGCCCGAACTGATATTTGATCAAGGGTTGGGCGACTTGTTTGTCGTCCGCATCGCCGGAAACATCACCGACGACGATGATCTCGGCAGCATAGAATACGCGGTGGAACACCTGCATACAAAACTGATTCTGGTCCTCGGTCATGAGAAGTGCGGCGCGGTTTCGGCCGCTGTCGAGCATGCAGACGCGTCCGGGCATCTCAGGTCGTTAGTTTCCGCCATTCAGCCTGCTGTTGAGGAGACCCGGAATCTTCCCGGTGACAGGATCCATAACTGCGTCATAGCCAACGCGCGGCGAGCAGCTCGTCAGATTCGCGAATCAGAACCAATTTTGAAGCGGTTCGTACAGAAGGAAGGAGTGAAGGTCGTGGCCGCTGACTACGCTCTGGACTCAGGAATCGTCACTCTTTTGCAGGAACCTCATCCGTAAGGTGGACCAACAGAACTGCAATACAGCGAAGTTCGGGTCCACGCCTTGACGCCGATGTCAAAAGCCGTCTTCTGCTTATCTGGTTGCCTCAGCAGGGCACAATGTGTTGCGGTTGAGATCGTTTGCTCCGGCGGCGACGGAGTAACGGCGAGCGGCGCACGAAGCTGGCTTTTCATAATGCCCCCGAACCCATCATTGCCTCGACAGCGCTTAAAGCCGGGGACGTAAGTCTCTCCCACCAGCTCGGCCAACTTCAACCAATGCCGCCGATGCGGGACTTTATTGCCGTTGGCTATCTGGTATGCGTAATCCTTCGAGACGCCCAGCGCCGAAGCGATTTCACCTTTGGAAAGGTGGTCAAGAGCAGGATAATAGCCGCGTCATGAAAAGGTCGTCGGTGAGCCAATCCGGAATATCCGACGGTTGCCAATGCCGGTATGGCGTCCCAATGCGCGTTCATTTTCTTCGATTTCTTCTCCAGCGCTTCTGGAGTCCGAGCCGCATCTTTGCCCAAGTGCTGGACGGCAGATAATCGTTTACCGCATTCGTTCAAGCCACAACTGTGACAAAAGCGATTGCCGGGCGTAACGGATACGCCGCATGCGTGCAAACGCTCTGTTGTTTCCGAGCTTCCTCCTGTGTTGGTAGGCTCGCACCTTGGCCCTCGTATCGCCTGCGCTTACGTCAACCGTGCCTGCGGCGTGTCCTTCCAGCATGCGTACCGTGTCGATGCTGTCTGCGGTCTTCAACTGCGTCGAGTAACGTGCGATGAGATCCGAAGCTGTTGAGTTGCCGAGTTTGTGACGCACGAGTTCTTCTTGCCCGGTGAGCTTCAAACGAATCAATTCGCGCACGATGTCGACCGCTGCTTAAGCAAGGGAAAAGCTAACAGAGGAAAACAGTTATTCGAGGAACGCGAGGACTTCCGGGACCGCACACCGGGCTGCTATCCAAAGCACCTCTCTTTCTTCCCCAGTTACAGCTCTTGCAAATTTTTCCATCCTCTCTATCTATTTCGCTTAACCTAATTCCAACCATCTGTGGCGATCCGTTTTCGCCCTTCGCCGTGCTAGCTTCAGGCTGCCCATTTCATATCGAAGGATCGCCCTTATGTCCACACCCGCTCAGATTGCCGTCAACAAGCGCTTCGCCGCCGCCAAGAGCTACAAGTAACGATTCGCGCACGTCCATAAATACAAGAGGCTGCCACCCGGTAGCCTCTTTGCATTACCGCTCCGCATCGACATACTCCCGGTGCTAGAATGCTCTGCACTGGTGAACTCCATGCCGACGTCACCCGCTGTAAGTGTGCGAACTGCTCGCTACACTGCTCTCTCCATTCTTCTTCTCGCCTCTCCTCACATCTTCGCAGCCACATGCGAGAGCCTCAGCACTCTCAAGCTCCCCAACACCACCATCACCCTCGCACGCACCGAACAGGGCGACCTCTCCTCCCTTGACAACCAGACCCCCGGCCCTCCGCTCAACGGGCTCCCGCCCTTCTGCCGCGTCGCCGGAACCATCTCGCCCGTCCCCGACTCCGTCATCGGCTTCGAGGTCTGGATGCCGGCCTCCGACTGGAACCACAGGTTTCTCGAGGTTGGCAACGGGGGCTTCTCCGGAGCACCATGGATTCATTTCATGGCAGCCGCCGTCCGCAACGGATACGCCACCGCCGCCACCGATACCGGTCACCATGGTGACGACGCCGAGCAGCTTCGCCCTCGGCCATCCTGAAAAGGTCATCGACCACGGTTATCGCTCCGAGCACGAGACGGCCGTAAAAGCCAAAGCAATCGTCGCCGCCTTCTATGGCGAACCGCAAAAGCGCGCCTACTGGGATGGCTGCTCCTCCGGAGGCAGGCAGGGCCTCATGGAAGCTCAGCGCTACCCGGACGACTTCGACGGCATCATCGCCGGAGCCCCCGCCAATAACTTTGAGCATCTCCTCGCCAGCGCCGTCTGGATTGAACAGGCCACCCACCTCACGCCCGCCAGCTATCTGCCGAACGAGAAGCTCGCCATCCTCCATCAAGCCGCACTCGATGCCTGCGACGCATCCGACGGCATCAAGGATGGCGTCATCCGGGATACCCTCTCCTGCCACTTCGATCCCGCAGTCACCCAATGCAAAGGCACCGAAACCTCCGCCTGTCTCTCTCCCGAACAGGTCGAAGCCGCGCGCAAAATCTACGCCGGCCCTGCCAACCCTCGCACCCACGAAAAGATCTTCCCCGGCCTCGAACCCGGCAGCGAGATCACATGGGACGCCTTCGCCACGCCAGGGTTTCCGATTGGAGCCTCTCACTTCAGATACGTCATCTTCAAAGACCCCAAGTGGGCCCCCAGCACCCTCAACTTCGACAGCGATATCGCCATCGCGGAGAAGGTCGACAGCGGAACCCTCACCGCAACCAATCCCAACCTCAATCCCTTCTTCGCCTGCGGCGGCAAACTCATCCTCTATCACGGCCTCTCCGACGGGCTCATCGCACCGCAGAACACCATCAATTACTACAATGCCGTCCTCAAGGCCACTGGCCCGGCGGCTGCCGCCTCCATGCGCCTCTACCTGGCCCCCGGTATGGGGCACTGCTACGGCGGTGACGGCCCCAACATATTCGATCTCGACACACCCCTCGCCGCTTGGGTCGAAGACAATAAGGCTCCCGGCCCGATCCTCGCCCTCCACTTCCCCGCAAACGCTCCACCCACCAAGCCCGACCGCACCCGTCCCCTCTGCCCCTACCCCGAGGTTGCAAAGTTCAAAGGCAGCGGAAGCACCGACGACGCCACTAGCTTCGCCTGCGCAAAGCCGTGAGTTCTATCTCTCACCACTCCTGGCCCATGGAGCGGCGTGAGTGTCCGGGTGGTCAGCAAACCGGAAAGTGAGATCACGAACGGCGCTCGCTGACTTTGAATCGGATGTCCGAGGACTCGAACTTTCCGTGCGATGTCTGTCGGTCAAGTTTCAGCCTTTTATACCTTGTCGGCTCCGGCAGTCGTCAGCGCCGTGACTTGCGCCGACACCGCTCTGGACGGCTGTCGATACGCGAGCATAGCTGTATTTCGTGTTTGCATTATGCACAAATATGATGCACAGCGCGAACCGACAATTGACCCAAAATCAATCTACAACTTCGCTCCCTCTCTGCGCCTCGCTCCGCAGTCACCACCGCATCATCGCTAGCGTCCGAATAATGTTTGACGCTGCAATCTTCAACAGCGCATTCCGCTGCAGCAAATCTCGAACGCCCTCAAAAAATTCAAAGCGAGAAAATTGCGGCTTATTTTCTTTGAGCAGAAAAAATCTGCGCGGAAATTTGCTTGGAAAGTATGAAGCGAGCGTCCCACAATTTCAGCGCGTTGATTTCGAAAGCAGATTTTTCGGACCTAGAAAAAAGCATGTCCAAATTCTTGCTTAGGAATTTTTGAACTCATATGCCAGTGGCCGCTTTACGGCTCTCTATCTCCTATCCCCCAATCAGGCCAACGGGGATAGGAGATAGAGAGCTTGAAGTCTGCCCTTTTGCAGTGATTGTAGAAAATTTTGCAAAGTAAATTCCCGCGCGGATTTTTTCTCTGATCAAAATTTCACGCTCAATTTATCGCGAAGAATTTTTGGATGCTTGCCGGATTTGCTTTTGCTTCGGAACGCTCGGTTGAAGATTGCAGCGCTAGAAATCATTGGGTCGCTAGCGATGATTGGGTGGTTGTTGCGGAGCGATGCGCGGAGAGGGAGCGAAGCGAAGTTTCCGATTCAGTTGGACCCAACTGTCGGTAGTGGGTCAGTTTGGTCTTGGTGGTAATGACAAGCGCATACGAGATTAACGGGCGACATGAAAACTTGGCACGGGCAGGGTGCCTTAATCGAATAGCACTATTGATTTTAATTATGGACGCGGTAGCATCTTTGCAGTGCTGTTGTGGTACGGCTTCAAATGCGGCCCAATTGCAGCCCGCGTTTACGAAACGGAGGGCGGTTGGACAGTAACAGTTCGACTCTTTGGCTCCGAAAAATCGCATCGCGAAATGTCAGACCTTGCTGCTGCTCAAAATATCGCGGTCATCTATGCTCAACAACTTTGCATAGAGCATGACCTGGCCTATCCAAGCTGCTTGGATTCGCCTCACTGGTTGATGGCAAGTTCAGCGGCGGAAAAATGGAAAGCACAGATCGTTTTAGCGACCACGCGTGATCCGTGATTCCCGCTTCCATTGCTGGTGTCACGCGCAAGCGCTCGAATGCACACACACGGTAGAAATTGTAATAGCCGCGTTATAATCACGTCGCATCGCTGTCGTAGCTGACTCAACGACGCGTGTGCATGCTAGGGCGAATTGCGACCTCCGATTCCGTTCGCCTAGCGCTCCATAATCAGGCTCTTCAGCGTTCTTGGCGTCTTGCTTACTTCTCCGAAATCATCCGGCCTTTCGCTCTCCTTGCCGGTAAGCTGCTTATGGACTGTCTAACCCTTATTTTTCCAGCGCGTTTTAGCACCCTTGGCTGCGATCTGTGAGCGTTTTTTGGCTGGCAGAGCAGCCGCCCGAGCGATTCCTCCTTCACGCCCGAGCGCTACGGCAGCTGGATCTTTCTTCGCTGGCGGAAGTGTCCGAGAAGCTTCTCCAATGGATTCTAAAAAAACCTGCTTGGCAGGTTGGATCGGATCTCGGGGGCGTTTCGTTGCCATGGCTTCAGTATGGCAAGCCGAGCGCCAAGGTCAAGATCATGACATTTCAAACTGACCCACTACCCAACTGTCGCAAGGACTGTATTTGATCCTGCCCTGCCATAGAGGCTTCAGTGTGCGTGTGTGTGTTTCAAAAGATGTAGATAACTAGGTAAAATTCACCCACCCTTGCGTGGGGCAGCAGCTCGCGGAGTCACAAGCTAAATGTAAGATAGGCAAATATTTCCTGCTATTTGAATATAGTGCGTAATTTTTACGAATATCTCTTGACTTGTTCTCAGGTCTTGTATTAAAACTGTAGCTACCCGCCGTTACTCGAAGGGTATTTCTCAGTAATAGTGGCGTGAAATACAAGCGTTGGTTACGTTTCCGGGCTAGTTGTCGGATTTAGAGTTGCATGGGAGCGCAAGGCGCGCTCGCCTGCTTGGAGGAAATTCCGGCTTGCCTGCCACCCTCCGCTTTAACGCACGAGTTCGCTAAAAAAAAACATTTAAAGCTCGTATGAAGCTTATTCGGCGGTTTTCACCCGTCCTGCTTTGGCCGGTCCCTGCCGAAAAATGTCACTGAGGTTTTGACTTTTCAAAATGACTAGTTTATTCGGTCGGACCATCCGATTTGTTGCGCTATTTCTGCCCCTGATCTGCCTTGGCGATCCTTCTAAAATCGCGTCAGATCTGGCCAAAGCCGATCCACACTCCGTCGTGAATGTGATCGTGCAATTCAATTTGCCACCAAGTAGCCAGGACCTGGGAGCGATTGGTCAACTCGGCGGCCAAGAGCAGGCTGATTTGGGACTAATCCAGGGCAAACTTTACTCTATTCCGGCGGCTGCCCTGAACAGTATCGCGCATAACCCGCACGTTGCCTATATTTCGCCCGATCGTGTCGTCAGCGGCATGCTTGATTACGCAAACGGCACAATCGGCGCTCAGACAGCGTTTTCGTCCGGCTTGATGGGTTCGGGCGTCGGCGTCGCTGTTATCGACAGCGGCATTTCCAATCAAACCGATCTGCTGAACCGTGTTGTTTACAGCCAGAGTTTTGTTCCGAAAGTAACCACTACAATCGATCAGTACGGTCATGGCACGCACGTGGCCGGGATTGTGGCCGGCAATGGGGCGGCCTCGACCGGGACTCCCTATTACAAGACATTTCGCGGCGTGGCACCCAAGGCGAATCTCATCAATTTGCGCGTGCTGGATGCTAACGGCGCTGGGACCGACAGCGCTGTAATCTCGGCAATCAACACGGCCATTCAACTTAAGAGCAAGTACAACATCCGCGTGATTAATCTCTCAATTGGCCGCCCGATTTTCGAGAGCTATACGATCGATCCCTTGTGTCAGGCCGTCGAACAAGCCTGGAACGCCGGCATTGTGGTAGTTGTCGCGGCTGGTAACGACGGCCGCAACCGGACTCAGGGCACTGATGGGTACGCCACAATCACGGCCCCAGGGAACGATCCTCTGGTGATCACAGTAGGGGCTATGAAGACCATGGGAACTCTTACCAGGGCAGACGACCTCATCGCCAGCTACAGTTCCAAAGGACCGACCTTGCTGGACCACGTTGTAAAGCCCGATATCGTCGCGCCAGGCAACCGTATCATCTCGCTCGAGGCTTCCAAAACCACGGTTCTAGCCAGCTCGGGCACCAACTATGTTCCTTACTCTTACTACCAAAATCCCGCCAACAAGGGTAATTCAGCCGATTACTTCAAGCTGAGCGGTACAAGCATGGCGGCGCCAATGGTCAGCGGCGCCGTTGCCTTGATGTTGAACAAGGACTCCACACTGACGCCAGACACCGTCAAAGCGCGTTTAATGAAGACCGCCACCAAAACTTTTCCGCTCTATAGCACCGCCACAGATCCCGTCACGGGAATCATGTACACGAGCCAATACGACATTTTCACTATCGGGGCCGGGTACCTGGATGCCTGGGGTGCGCTCAACAGCACCGATTCCGTGCCTGCCGGCAGTACGGCGGCTTCACCACTAGCTGTGTTCAATTCGACGACCAACTCAGTGACGATAGCGAGTGCAAGTACAACGTCAGGCCTACATGCGGTCTGGGGAACTACGAACATCTGGGGTCCAGTCGCGGTCTGGGGTGCCAGTCAATTTCTAGATGGCCAGGCGGCACTCTGGGGAACGAGTGCCATATGGGGTAGTTCCGAAGTGTGGGGAGCTGGCGGCACACAAGGCAACGCCACAGTATGGGGCACACACGCGGTGTGGGGAACGACCACAAACGATGCCGGGGAGAGCATGGCGCTCCTGGTGAATGGTGAGAATTGAGGCGAAATGAATAACAACACACATACTTACTTGACCTTCTTTATGCGCACGCGCCGAAACTTGTGCGCATCGCTGAAACCTCTTCTCGCGGTTGGATTACTGTCCGCCTCGAGTCTGATGGCAGCGAACAAAGTGAGCCCGGACCTGCAGGGACTTCCCGCATCGGCTTCGGTGGACGTTATCCTTCAGTTCACACATCCGCCATCCGCAGTTGATCTTTCTGCGGTTAATCGGGCGGGGGGCCTGGTGAAGCTCCAGTTTCAGAGTCTCAATGGCGCTCTAGCCACGTTGAAGGCGGGGCAATTGAGAGGCCTCTCGGCGAATCCGAACATTACCTATATCTCGCTTGACCGCAAACTGTCCGGCAGCCTGGAGTTTGCCGAGCCAACCGTGAACGCTAACACCGCTTTCCAATACGGTTGGAACGGATACGGAGTTGGCGTGGCGATCATCGACAGCGGAATCTATTCCGGCCATCCCGATTTGAAGCCGCGAGTGGTTCATTCAGAAAGCTTCGTGTCCGGCGATTCAAGTACAAAGGATGCCTACGGGCATGGGACTCACGTGGCCGGAATCGTAGCTGGGAATGCCAGCGACTCGAGCGGGCCTAATTACATCTACACGTTCCGCGGGATTGCGCCGAAGGCTAATCTTATTAACTTGCGCGCACTCGATAGTAATGGGCAAGGCACGGATTCGTCGGTCATCAGCGCAATCGACCGGGCGATCCAGTTGCAAAACACGTACAATATCGGAGTCATCAACCTGTCTTTGGGGCGTACGGTTTTCGAGAGCTACACGCTCGATCCGCTTTGCCAGGAAGTGGAAAAGGCATGGCAGGCTGGGTTGGTCGTGGTGGTGGCCGCCGGGAACAACGGTCGCGACAACTCCATGGGCACCAGCGGTTATTCTACGATAGCGTCGCCAGGTAATGATCCGTATGTCATCACGGTCGGAGCGATGAAAGACATGAGCACTGTGGTGCGAACGGACGATCTGATCGCAAGTTATAGCTCGAAAGGACCGACACTTCTCGATCAGGTCGTGAAGCCGGACCTAGTTGCCCCGGGAAACAGTATCGTGTCCGCGCTTTCACCCGGCTCGGCGATCGTGCAGCAATATCCTGGCAACGGCGTGCCGTACTCCTACTATTACTCGAAAGGCACGTCGAGTAGTTCGGCTTATTATTTTCGGCTGAGCGGTACAAGCATGGCTACTCCGATGGTCAGTGGTGCAGCAGCACTGTTACTGCAGCAGACGCCGTCGCTGACACCTGACCAGGTCAAAGCGCGGCTCATGAAAACGGCCACCAAGAACTTTCCGTCCACCAGTGTTTCCACCGATCCGACAACAGGCATCAGCTATACAAGCACCTATGACTTGTTTACGGTTGGAGCCGGTTACCTCGATGTGTGGGCGGCGCTAAACAATACTGACGTCGCAACAGGCTCGGCACAGTCGCCGATCGCCACTTACGACTCGACGACAGGAAATACCTTGGTGACAGCCGCACCTGGTTCTGTGTGGCAGGACTCACTGGTTTGGGGTACAAGCCTGGTGTGGGGTACCAATGTCGTTGTGAATAACGATGCTGTGATTTGGGGTACGGCAGTGGTCTGGGGCACCGATACCAGCAGCGCCTTCGCGGTGGTCTGGGGTACTGCGGTCGTATGGGGTACGAGCAATCCGTTCCCGACGAACGTCTCTATCTACGGAGACCAATCGCGGTAAACAATCAGGGAGAATCGGACGAAGGAGCGAGGACGCGGGTGCGATCCGATGTCAACAGCGGCTCGGCGGATAGCTCAAAGCTCTGCCGCCGTGCCGCTGATTTTTTCGATCGCACGGGACACTGAAACTCTGCGGACTTCTAAAGAGTGCATGAGACGATCATTCCGCATACTAGTCGTGTGACGGCGCCATCCGGACACAACGATGACGCTGGCTTTCCAAAGTGCCCCGAAAACCATCATTTTGCTTCGACAGCGCTTAAAGCCCGGGGACGGAAGTCTCTCCCACCAGTTCCGCCAACTTCAACCAATGCCGCCGATGCGGGACTTTATTGCCGTTGGCTATCTGGTACGCATAATCCTTCGAGACGCCCAGCGCCGAGGCGATTTCACCTTTGGAAAGGTGACCAAGAGCAGGATAAATCCGCGTCATGAAGAGGTCGTCGGTGAGCCAATCTGGAATATCGGACGGTTGCCAATTCCGTATGGCGTCCCGATGAGCGTTCATTTTCTTCGATTTCTTATCCAGCGCTTCTGGAGTCCGAGCCGCATCTTTGCCCAAGTGCTGGACGGCAGATAATCGTTTACCGCATTCGTTCAAGCCACAACTGTGACAAAAGCGATTGCCGGGCGTAACGGCTACACCGCATAGCGTGCAAACGCTCTGCTGTTTCGCGGCTTCCTCTTGTGTTGGTACGCTCGCACCTTGGCCCTCGTATCGCCTGCGCTGCGTCAACCGTGCCTGCGGCGTGTCCTTCCAGCATACGTACCGTGTCGATGCTGTCTGCGGTCTTCAACTGCGTCGAGTAACGTGCGATGAGATCCGCAGCTGTTGAGTTGCCGAGTTTGTGACGCACGAGTTCTTCTTGCCCGGTGAGCTTCAAACGAATCTATTCGCGCACGATGTCGACCGCTGCTTGGGAGCAGGTATTGGAGCGAGAGCATCGCGCTGCCGTGCGCCAGGCCAGGTTTCGCGATCTGGTGACGCGGCAATCGCCGTTTGTGTTCCGAGTAGCCTACAGTCAGGATGCAGAGGACGTCGTGCAGGAGACCTTATCGATTTGAGCTTGCCTTTTTCGGTTGTTACCGTAGCCGACACCCGCTTCCCTCGATAAGCAAGGGAAAAGCTAACAGAGGAAAACAGTTATTCGAGGAACGCGGGGGCTTCCGGGACCGCACACCGGGCTGCTATCCAAAAGCACCTCTCTTTCTTCCCCAGTTACAGCTCTTGCAAATTTTTCCATCCTCTCTATCTATTTCGCTTAACCTAATTCCAACCATCCGTCACGATCCGTTTTCACCCTTCGCCGTGCTAGCTTCAGGCTGCCCATTTCAAATCGAAGGATCGCCTCTATGTCCACACCCGCTCAGATCGCCGCCAATCAGGCCAACGGGATAGGAGATAGAGAGCCTGAAAGCTGCCCTTTTTCAGTGATCGCAGAAAATATTGATGGCAGAAATCTCAGCTGTAAAATTTTTCGCTGATCAAAGACTTCGCTTAGTAATTTATCGCGAAGAATTTTTGGATGCTTGCCGGATTTGCTTTTGCTTCGGAACGCTCGGTTGAAGATTGCAGCGGTAAAAATGATTGGGACGCTCGCGATGATGCGGAGGTGGTTGCAGAGCGGAAGCCGGGTGAAGACGTATCGGGGGTCGGCGGTCGAGAGCTGGGCGTTGGCCTGATTGGATGGAGATGAGATTAGAGAGGTTGAAAGCTCTCCTACGCCGATTCTGACAAATTTCCGTTGCAGAAGTTTTTCGCTAATCACAAATCTGCTTTGTAAGGCAAAAACAACACCGTCGTTCTTGACCTCTGCGCGCTCCAAGACCAGACTGACTGCAGTCCCTTCTACTCTCGAAAATTGCTGATTAGGACAACGTCGCTGGGCTTGCTACCGCGAGTGATGGCTAATTGCTTGCCATCGGCCGACCAATCATAAGCAAAGATCAGCTCCTTAAAGTGAGTCAGTTGCTGCGGAGGGCCGCCTGACACGGGCTGTCGCCAGAGATTCATTGCATCACCGTCGAGTAACGGGTAAGTGAGAGCACGTCCATCGGGAGTCCAGTGCAACATAGAGTAGTCCCAGTAATTGAGAGTGCCATGTGGTGCGAGATTGAACGCTTTTACCCGCGCGCCCCCTTGTACATTGAAGATCTGAATTTTGGTTTGGTTATCTCGGGTCTCGTAACCGGCGACCAGTTTACTGTCGGGGGAGAATCTAGCGCCGTAGATTTCTCCCTCAGCCAACACTGACGGCGTTCCGCCCTCAATCGAAACCGTCTCAAGCATAGTAGGTGTCTTCTTGCCAATAGCGATATGAACAACCCAGTTTCCATCCGAGGAGCAGTGGGGACTCAGGTCCCCCTCACCGTAGGTCAGTCGCTTTAGCGCTCCGGTATTGGAATCAGCTCGCCAGATAGAGTATTTATTTCCCTCGCGATTACTAGCAAAGACAATGTAGCGCCCACTTCCGCAAACCGAAACGTTGTTCAGCCACTCGCGTTCATCGCGAAAGAGAGGAACCCGGTTCGTTCCGTCCGGCCGTATCAACGAGAACTCACCGTCAAAGCTTCGCAGCAGCAGCAGCCCGTTTGGCATCCAGGCGAGAGCAAAACCGTCTTTGCTGCCTGTTGTCACTGCCTGAGAATGTTCCGGGTTTGCGGACGAACCGATAAACGTTTTGGACAATGTCTCACTCTCCACTGCAGAGAGCAATTTGCCATTGCTGTTCAGGGATAGATCGTAATAGTCTTTGAGGTCATTGGTGATTCGCCGCAAATCTCCGTGGGGGTACGATCTGAACCAGATCTGCAAGGGATCGGATTGGTTCACGTTATAGGACAGCAGAAATCCGCTCTGGTCTGGCAGCCAAGGGCCAATCCGGGCGAACCCGGTTGAAGCCAGAAGAAGCTTGGGCTGAGCACCATCAAACGCGAAAGCGCGAATAGCAGTTAAATAGCCCTCTTTAAACCACCATGACGTTACGCCGACGAGTCTCCCGTCCGGCGACCACGAAGGGTGATTTGGAAACCCGAGGAAGTCGGAAGGTCGGCTGCTGGCAACAACGCGCTCCTCGCTACCATCGCTGCCCGCAACAATGAGTGACGACTCAGTGCCGGATGGATCGTGGATGAATGCAATCCTTTTACCGTCAGGGGAGATGCCTACGCCCACCGGCATGGCTTTGTTGGTAATTAACCGAGGTGCGCCGCCGAGAACCGGAACAACATTCAATGCGGTATCGTCTCCATGCTCTGTCTCGAAGAATATGGACTCGCCGTCGGGCGAGAAACCAACCCAGTCGTACGCCTGTTGTAGAGAAGGAAGGAGCTGCACAGCGCTTTGGAAGGCAACCTGGCGGAGCCATAACGTCGGTTGCGTACCGCGTCTGGAGATATAGGCGACATATCTGCCGTCGGGGGAAAGAGCAGCGTGCGACACCGTCGCTTCATCCGTGAGTCTCGTGATGAGCATTTTTTCCGGAGTCAATCTCGGTCGGGGACGATGAATGATGAATCTATAAAGGACGCCTCCGGCTACGATCAAAAGCCCCAGTGCGAGAACGGCCATCGTTACCCGTGACCTGCTCCTTCGTGCCAGAATGGGCTGTTTCGGAAGCTGATCAGGGATGACGGCTCTCCTCGATGAATCGGTGTCGCGCTTTAGGCGTGTGAGGTCGGCCCGCAGATCGGAAGCCGTCTGGTAGCGCAGCTCGCGGTTCTTCTCAAGCGCCTTTGAGATGATCTGTTCCAATTGAATCGGCAGATCCGGTCTCACTGCTATAACCGAAACCGGGTCCTTGTGAAGAATGGCGTCGAAAACGAGAGCGGTGGTGCCGCCTTCAAAGGCATGGATGCCGGTGCTCATCTCGTAGAGCACGACGCCAAAGGAAAACAAGTCGGTGCGGGCGTCCAGTTCTTCTCCGCAGGCCTGCTCAGGGGACATATAAGCGCTCGTTCCGAGGGCCGTGCCCGGACTGGTCAGCAGCTCTGACAGAACCTCTGTTGTGCCTCCGGTGCCAGCGAAGGAGCTCTCGCGCAACGCACTAATGCTTGTCATCTTGGCGAGGCCAAAATCGAGAACCTTAGCTTGCCCTCGATCCGTCACGAAAATATTCGCAGGCTTGATATCGCGATGCACAATTCCATTCGCGTGCGCCGCCGCCAACGCATCTGCGATCTGAACCCCCAATTCAAGCACTTTGTCGACGGGCAGCGGCTTCCCGGTCACGAGATGCTTGAGCGTGTACCCCGAAAGTCGCTCCATCACGAGCACGGGCTGGCCCAGATATTCCGCAACGTCGTAGACCGTGCAGATATTCGGGTGATTCAGCGCAGAAGCCAGCTGCGCTTCGCGACGGAACCGTTCGAGCGTTTGCGAATCGCGAGGCACATGATCCGGCAGAACCTTCAAGGCGACGGAACGACTGAGGCGCGTGTCTTGCGCTTCATAAACCACGCCCATGCCACCGCCGCCGAGTTTTGCAATGACGCGGTAGTGCGAAATGACGGTTCCGACCATGGCGTCCGCGCCCATGTTACGTTCCATCATAATCTCTTCCAAACCGACCCAGGACAACGGGAGTGGACGGAGTGATCCTTATCTTGCTAAGGTGATCCGCTTTAGTAGCCGTAAAAAACAACAGGTTCACTGCTTCAGGTCGGCCGCCCAGTTAGTGAGCCGTCAGTGATGTTTTGTCCGACTCACGCTCAATCGCGAGAAAACGCTGGCCGTCGCGACTCACCGGGCATTGATGGCGGTCCCCGATTGTTGAGAGGTGAGTCTTGAAAGGGCGCATGGTGGGGGGCACCGACCTGCCGGGGTGCACGCCCCCCAACTCCGCCAATTTACCCCAATGCAGCTTTTCCCGAGGCAAATGTTTCGTGCATAAAGCGGGCTGACTCCAAGAGCCCGCTGGATGACTGCTCTGGAGATGTCGCGCAAAGGCGGCTGCACACGTGTTGTATAGGCATGGGGTGAAAGCCAGCTCGGAAGCTGATCGGGCGACCACTTGTGGCGTGATGCACAGTGCGCCTCATTGCGATCTCTAATGGCAAGTGCGTTCTCTAACAAACAACGCGATTATTCGCATAAGTGAGATCTGTCCGGTCGACGTTAACTATCCATGCTCGGATGCGGAATTGGCAACTCCCACCAGCTCGGCCAGCTTCACCCAGTGCTGCTTGTGCGGGATCACATCGCCAGTAGCGATTCTTCGCGCATAGAGCGGGCTGACACCGAAGATAAGCGTGCGCTTGTCTGGCCAAACTACCAACTTAGTCCGTACTGATCACTGTAGTTTGCCGCATTTACAAAATGGATCGCAAACGATAGGATGACTGGTGCGACCCGTATTTCGTCTTAGACGGAAGAGGGCTTTCGCGGCGTAACAGTGCATACGCGCAAAAGTCGGTCGCTTGAACGAGATACGAAGACTTGGAACTCCGGGGAAAGTGGATCTTCACTAATCCTGTGTAAGGTTATGTTCTTGTGGTTGGAGCCGCTCTCCCAAGCTCCCAAACATACTCGGAATTGGGTTGTAGATTTTCATTTGTCTCCCCACCGAGTGTATTTCTGCGCCCCGCCATCATCACAAAAAGAAGCGTGCGATGTGTTCCCTCCATATTGCGATTGATACGATTCAGAAGGCGCTCGAAGGCGAATTGCTCTTGAGATTTAGGCATCGCTACGTTGATGAGTCGTGTGCTACTGAGGCTAGCGATGATATTGAGGGTGTCGTTGAAAATTTCTACTCGTCTACCCTTACCAATAACTTTGTCGCCAAGGCGCGCCCTCGGCAAGCCACAAAATCTGTGGCATGAAATTCGGATCTTGGGAATATTCCGTCTGTCTGTTTCAACTGCACTTGAAAGCCTTAAATGCGTTTAGGTTCTCTAACCAATTGGAGTCTGGCATTCCAAGCGCTGATCTTTAGCTGCGGATGTAGGCCCTGCTTAAATTTGGCGGACTGTTGGGCAAGCTCAAGCGGCCCTTGGCCTCGGCAGCTAGGTCTCTGATGTTTTTCCGTCGGGCGTGCACTGCTAGATTATCTAGCGAGCAGATAACGTCGTATGTATCACCCGAGAGTTCCGCATGGATACCGATTGCGCGATTCTTCATGCGTAAAAGCAGCCTCGCAGCCTCTAACGACTGCGAGGCAGATTAAATTCATGGGCGGGTCAGGCGCATCGCTTGTGAAACAGCCGAATGAGATGAGCAATCTTGCTGAGGTCCACTTCGTCCTCCGCAGGCCGATTGCGGTACTCATCAAGGATCTTCTTGAGTTGCGCCTCCTTCTTTGCGTGTGGCCGACTGCGCCCGGATTGCCACTCAATGAGAGTACGCCGGGGAAACGAAGTGTGTTTAGTCAGCCAGGCAAGCGGCACTTTTTCGAGAGCGGGTTGTATCTCGAACGTCCATTCATCGTAGCGCGGATCCGGATATTCGATGTAGACGGACCGTGGATCCTGAATCATCCCGGATTCCACGTCTTCCAAATAATTCGATTCCTTGCCGATTGGGACCGGACGAATCATTTCGATGTGACGCCTTTGCAGGAGACCGATGGTCTGCTTGTCACAGGGGTTGCCAGTTGAGTCCGAACACTTCGATTCGGGATGGAATTCGTAATCTCGCAGCACGTCAGCGTACGTCTTGACGCGCGCTGTCGTACGTGTGCCGGTCGGACCGTCGACCGCGATCCGATAGAATTCGCCGGTGTATTGGTCCATCCATTTGCAACGCAACCATTTCTTCGGGTCTTTCTCGAAAGGGGCGATTAAGTGGAATCGATCGGGATCCGCATCGCTTGGATGACCGAACCTTTCAACTTGTGCCGTGAGCAGAAAGTTAAATGGTTTGATCTGGTCCTGGTAAGACTTTCCAGCATTGAAATCTAGGAGCGGCTTCATCACGGCAGGGCTGGTCACAGCAACTCTGCCGATCGCGGGTAGATGAGCGAAGGCGAGAGGATGTGTGGGAAGGCCATGCGCTTGCCGAATGAGGTTGAGCCATACTTGTTCGATCCAAGAGCGATCGTCGCTCTCCGGATCAGCTGGGTTGAGCAGGTGACCAAGGCCGTGTTCCTTCCACCCATTCGCGTCGCTGTTCACGTCCTCTTGCAGCGAAAGGAGAGAGCCCTCTTCGTCTCGCAGGAAGAACGCATACCGCTTGGCGGAGATCGCGAAGCAGTAGACCTGGCGTTGAGTCTGCGAACGGAACTTGAAGTTGACTGTGTCCACCTTGAGGATCGAACCCGGGATGATATCCCGGCGATACGGATTCAAAGCTGCGAACCGGACCGAGACCTCGTTGACCTGCTTCCAGGAGAGTGTCCGGACTGCTTCGCGTCCGTCCTCCATTCTGAGAGGGCCGCCGGGACACGGCACGACCGCGCCCGTTTCCGTGGCGACAATGGCCATGGAGTCGGTATCTTCCATCGCATAGGTAGCACCCAGGCATGTAACGGTATGTTCGAGCAAGGCGAGCATAAGACGAGCCGCCCCAGTGATCAACGAAGCAAAGGGAGGGAAGCAATACGGCCCGGGCACTTCGGGATGGGCAACAAAGCAGATGTTCGATTCCCGATCGATTCCATAAGTCCTGACGCGCACTTTCTCTTCTGACTCCTGCACATTCATCTCGGCGTAAATGCCGTAGCTTGTGGCATTCGCGAGCACTTTCAGAGCTTTGTCGATGCGGGCCTTCTCTTCCTCAGGAAGATCGATATTGGCTGACAAGGCTTTGCGCTCCTCGACCACAACTCTGAAAAAGTCCTCTTCGGCGGGATCGACACGAATCTTTCCTCGCAGACGAATGGCTTTCAGACGAGGCAGCAGCCCTTCTGGTTCGAGGCGAAACGCATCCACAATCTTCGGTACGCGGCCGGTCAGAATCACTGACGCAACGACATCCGGCAAGGAGAACCACAAGGCTTGATCTGGTCTCGTCTCCGAAGCGTACAGGTAGTTCAGTCCGATCTGCCAGTCATTGCTCTCGGCACTATACTTCGCGCGCGTTGGAAGGATATCGCCTTGGGGAACGACCTTCACAAACGCTGTCAGGCGCTTCCAGGTGTCTTGGACCAAGAGATCTTCCACACGGAGCTGTTGCAGAAACGCGGTAATTTCCGAGGCGCAATGCTCCACATATCGGATTCGTGCAGCCGTAACAAATTTCCAGAGCCCGAGTAGGGCGTTCACAGTCGGGTACATCGAGAGGAAATCCGTGTGAACGACTGGCACCACCCATTTCCGGTTGTGTGCACCGGCACGGCCACCATAGAAGGCCGATTGAGCATGCCCGAGGATCTGCTTCGGAAAGTCCGGCTGACGTTCCAGGACGGGAGTGATCCCCATACCGCGCAAGTACGCCTTGCCGATCGAAGCAGGCGAATAGGCCTTCGTTACCTGCAGCTGGATCGGGTGCCGATCATATTCTTCCACAAGCTTAACGGCAAGTTCGTACGTCGCTTGCACATCCTGCCGGTTGTAATCGATGTACTCTTCCGTCAAGACTCCATGAACCGAGACCTCCGTTTTGCCGTTTTCGACGCCGAACGCCTCACAAGCTGTCTTGAGTGAATACCCCTGATCCATCAGAGCGAAGGCCAACGTCCGCAGGTCGAGGAAATGCCCTCGGAATCCAGGGCCGCTCTCTTCTCCATTCCTCCCACCGAAGGCCTTGAGCGCCCGTTTGCTGTCCAGGTGTTTAATCAGAAAGCGTGGCCGGAATTGGTGGCGGAGTTCGCGCCCCTGTTTGTCAATGTACGTCCACAGTCCGAGAGAGAAGCCACCGGTAAAACGCGGAGCCCGGGCATCGGCAAAATCGAATGCAAGACGAGAGAGGTCGAAGGGAAGGTTGAATCCCACCAGCAGGCATTGATCTTTGTACGCTCTCTGGAAGAGGAGTTCGAGAAACTGGCGTCGGGAAAGAACTTTGAGTTCGCGAATTGCTTTTGGATCCGTTGCCGGAGGGCGTCGCGAGGCATAGCCTCTCAAGACTGCAAGTTCAGCGTCGGAGAGATCGTCTCCATGGAACAAACCTTCGTCGAGACATCGTCCCTTGTGGAACAAGCGGTATGACCCGAATAGCAGCCTCTGTGTCGCATCGGTACGCGTTTCGGTATCGATGACGAACATCGCGTCAGGGTGGCGCCACTCGTCATAGTGGCTCGATCGCTTCTGCTGAGCGGATGCGGGTTCCGGATACACGCGAATGGCGATTGCCAGACGTGCAACGTTATCTTTTGGCATGATGTCCTCCTTGAAGATTCACTTCAGACTGAGCGGCTGCGGCGAGCCACTCGAACGCGAGCTCTTCCCCGAGAGCCTCGACAACCCTTCCAACCCTGAACAGGGTGCTTACGATGACGTAAATGACAACGTCCAGGCAGCCGTAAACTAGGGCGACTGTGGCAATGCCAGGATCTCGATTTGGGTTTTCGAGCACGTCCTTCGGCCAGTAGCCTTGCGCAACGCTGAGCCAGGCTCGATGGTCGTTGACCGGCACTAAGATCGTTAACGAACTGTTCGCCTTACCGGCAATGTGGTGTTTGTCGTAAGGAGATCGGCCTTGCGCTTTCCGGGAGCACTCTCCACAAAGCACAACGCCCTTCTTTTTGGACAGTGCACCCGAGCGTCTCTCACCGCAATGGCATCGCGCTCCGATGCCCAAGCGTCTTCTCGCCGACGCGCTCCGTTCGTAGGTGCGCATCGGATCGAGGTCGAAGATGACTTCCAACATTTAGGCGCTCCTCGCGTACATAGATTCGAAGGAAAGGGCACCCGCAGAGCCCAAACGGTTCAGCTCCTTTAGATCCGTAATCAACGGAACCTCTACGCCATTTGCGTCCTTGATGCGTTTGCCCCGGAATTTCTCGATTTCTGACGAGTCGCCGGTCTTCGTGTATTTCTGAACGGCGGCCCAATACTGAGCCAGCGTGCTGGCGTGACGAGAGTTCCGGAGAGAGATCTCCTGGATTCCTTGCGAGGTGGGAACCTGAACAACCCGCAACAGACTGTCGCGTTTGGAGACGGAATAACGTCCGTTCTCGCCTTTCTTGATCGTTCGGCCACCCCAGCTGGCGACGGTTCGCGGGCTAACGCCCGCGTCCTTTGAGGCCTGTTTCAGCGAAAGGCCCTGCGATCTCATCCTTGAGATTGCATTCAAAACTCGGTTCCAGGTCTGTTGGTTTCGTTCCGCCTGCGCGAAGAAGTCCTCTGCCGTTCGGGGAACACTCCGACGCTTCGGGAAACTCCTGGTTGCAGCGGCACTTCTTCGAGCAAGCCGTTTTCTTTGGCATTGATCGATAATCGAAATCCGCACCGTCAAGTACAACTCCCCTCGTATTTTTGTCTGTGACCGTTAGAATGTCCTGGAGCGTTTTTGTCTGCCAGCGACAAGAACTATGCCGCGGCTTTTTGTCTCACAGTGACAAAAACTATCGAAGGGGTTTTGATCTTTTGTCACCTAAAACGCAGCAAAAAATCATTCGGACGATATATCGAGCTTGCAGAGACCTGGCGCGTGTTTTTGGTCGTGACAGTCTCAGCTATTCGGAAATGGTGGAGCTAGCGCGTCACTATTTTGGCCCAAGTGGCTTTTCTCTATCGTCTTTTGTCAGCGGCACAATTGCCGCCGATGTAGTGCCACTAGAAGCTCTAGCACTTGCCGATCGGGCACCTGGGTTTCTATCAACCTATGACACCGAGGAAAAGCTTGAGACATTTTTTATTCAACAGCCGGAGCCCAATCCGGAGGAACTGGATATCTACTTAGAACTCCTAGACAATGCACTGATGAAGCTCGGCATGAAATTACAAGAGAAAGTAAAGCAGTTCCCTCGCGATCACGGGGGGCGACCCAAGCAGCTATCCAGTCCCGACGAACGCCAGAAAGTAATCCAGGACGTGAAAGAACTTCGCGGGCCTGGTAAAAAACTCCACGAAATATTCGGACACGTCGGAAGTCGCTATGGAGTCAGTGCAAGCAAGATCAAACAAATCTGGCAAGACGAGAAAAACCGAGCGACAAATAGTTCAGAGGAGTTAAATTCTTCCTAAAATGAATAGCGGGCCTGCAGCTTGCGGTCAACAAGCGGCAAGCCCTGACCATCACAGGAGGAATGAGCTCCCATGAAGGCTACGAAAACCGTAGCGCAACCGTTACGCGTTCGCAAGTCACCCCAGAAGCCGAATTCGCGACCGCCAGCAACCATTCATTTCAGACGATTATTTACCCGGAACCACGGCGTGGTCGTGCTCGTCGGGTACGGCATCAAAGTTGGCGTCGATCGAGGACACCTGATCCTGGAGGACGGCATCGGGAACGATCGTCGCGCCGGACGATTCCCGCGCGTTCATCACGGATTGCGACGCGTGATCGTCGTCGGTGCTGATGGCTTCGTATCTTTGGCAGCACTTCGCTGGCTTGCCGATCAGAACGTCGCTTTCGTTATGCTCGAACGGGATGGCTCCGTTCTTCTGTCGACTGGACCGGTAGCTGCGTCCGACACGCGATTACGCCGAGCGCAAGCATGCGCGGCCCATTCCCAAGCAGCGGTCGACATCGTGCGCGAATTGATCCGTCTGAAGCTCACCGGGCAAGAAGAGCTCGTGCGTCAGAAACTCGGCAAGTCAATAGCCGCCGATCTCATGGCGCGTTACTCGACGCAGTTGAAGACAGCAGACAGCATCGACACGGTACGTATGCTGGAAGGACACGCCGCAGGTGTCTACTGGACCGCATGGCAAAGTGTTCCGGTTCAGTTCCCGAAGAGTGATCTTCACCGATTACCGGACCACTGGCGCACGTTCGGCACGCGTCGATCTGCCATCTCCGGTACAAGTCGCAGACCACCCAACCCGGTCAATGCGATTCTCAATTACCTGTACACGTTGCTGGAGTCCGAAACCCGGCTCGCAATCACTGTGCTCGGACTGGATCCCGGATTCGGCTTGCTTCACGTGGATCATGCCACTCGCGACAGTCTGGTCTACGACCTCATGGAACCGGTCCGACCGAAGATCGACGCTTGCGTGTTGGACTGGATTACTCGCACACCTCTGAAGCGCAGCTGGTTCTTCGAAGAGCGCGATGGTTGCTGCCGTCTGATGTCGGACTTCACTGTGCAAATTTCAAATACCATCGAGACCTGGAGCCGCGAAGTGGCACCGATCGTCGAGTGGTTTGCTCACACGCTCTCCTCCCATGCGTCCGAGAACGGACGGGTTCGCTCACCCGGAACACGGTTGACGCAGCGCAGGCGATACGAGGGCCAAGGTGCGAGCGTACCAACACAAGAGGAAGCTCGGAAACAGCAGGGCGTTTGCACGCTATGCGGTGTAGTCGTTACGCCCGGCAATCGCTTTTGTCACGGTTGCGGCTTGAACGAATGCGGTAAACGATTATCAGCCGTCCAGCACTTGGGCAAAGATGCGGCTCGGACTCCAGAAGCGCTGGATAAGAAATCGAAGAAAATGAACGCGCATCGGGACGCCATACGGAATTGGCGACCGTCCGATATTCCGGATTGGCTCACCGACGACCTTTTCATGACGCGGATATATCCCGTTCTTGACCACTTTTCCAAAGGTGAAATCGCTTCGGCGCTGGGCGTCTCGAAGGATTATGCGTACCAGATAGCCAACGGCAATAAAGTTCCGCATCGACGGCATTGGGTGAAGCTGGCGGACTTGGTGGGAGTGGCTGACGGTGCGCATGGATGAACTCCCGACCACTACTGCGGCATCTAAGGGTGTTTTATCAGTACTTATCTGAGCAATCCTTCTAAGCTATTGAGTCTATGACCAGTTATACGAGATTGAGGTCCGTGGATAACACGCCGAAGTTTCGCCTTCGATAATCCCGATTAGTGAAGGTAAATGTTGGCTTGACTCGAATTTCAATCCGGCAAATCGAAGCCGACATAATTTGATTTCCGTGCTTACGGACGTACATGCCTCACCTGATACCGGGCCCCAAGCCGTCGCACGATTGGAGTACGCACCTTCACGGCTTGAAAGACGACTGCTCACCTCACCACGTGCAGTCAGCAATTGGCTTTTGGCACGGTTACGGTCGGCAAGACCAAGGTGGATTAACCGAATATCCTCCGCAGCAAACGAAAGTGGCTTGACAACCATTCCTTGGATATCGGCCTCTGTCCATCTTGCTTTCATAATGCCTTCCCGGGAATGCCGGTCGACACGCTCCAGCATGTGCGTGATCTCATGAACCATTACATGGGCGAGAAGATAGGTCGTCAACGGCGTTGCATGATGTGCCCGTTCGGCCACGTGATCGACAAAGATTCTAATGTGCACGCCTTCGAATACCAGGGCATTAGCGAATATGTCGGGGGGAAACTTCTCGGGGGTATTCGAGGTGAAACTCAGCACGATCGGCGGCTGCGCCTGAAACGAGCCCGGTTGGCCAGACTGCCATCTAATACGAACACCCGCCTGGGCGAACATGCTCGAAGCAATTCTTTTGGCCCAATACAAGTTCACATCCGGGTAATAGGCAGTATCCTGCAGCCACACAGTCACGCTCGAGCTGCCAATGTCGAGTTTGCCTTACGCGTGAGGCAAGACTCCCATTCCAACAATCATCAAAATAACCGCAATCTTCATTGCTTTCCGCCTTTCGCTGGGGTAAGCGGAATCGCGCAAAAAGAACTACAATGGCCTAAAAGATTTTTTTCGAGGGGCGGGTGGCACTAGCATCAGCAGAAATTACCGGTTTACTGAAGGCTTGGGGAGCGGGAGACCGAACGGCCTTGGACCGCCTGATGCCCGTGATCTACACGGAAATTCATCAACTCGCACACCGCTACATGAAACGTGAGCGGCAAGGCCATTCCATGCAGACTACTGCTTTGATTAATGAGGCCTATCTGCGGCTGGTAGATGTGGGCGACGTGCACTGGAGTGATCGCACTCACTTCTTTGCGGTCTCGGCACAGTTGATGAGACGAATCCTTGTCGACGCCGCTCGGACGCGAACAGCATACAAACGGGGCGGTCAGGCTCGGAAGGTTGAGCACTCGTCCGCGGTGAATCTCGACGAAATCGCCGACGGGTCATCTCGGCGTGGGGAAGAGCTGATCGCTGTCGACGATGCGTTAACTGCACTGGCACAATTCGATCCGAGAAAAGTTCACATCGTGGAATTGCGCTTTTTTGGAGGTTTAACTGTGGAAGAGGTAGCCCAGGTTCTGGGTGTTTCTGCGCAAACTGTGATGCGTGATTGGAAGCTGGCGCGCGTATGGCTTATGCGTGAACTGTCCAAATAGCAGCGAAAGGCGTAAAACATTGGACTCGCCTAAGGGGCAGTAAGGACGGTGAGGTAATCCGAGAGATGGATCCAGAACGATGGCGCAGAGTAGAGGAACTTTACCACTCCGCGCTGGAACGCGATCCTGAGCAACGCCACTCGTTTCTTGTTGCCGTGTGCGGTGCCGATGAGGATATTCTTCGCGAAGTCGAAACGCTGCTTCAGGTCGACGCGCATGGTGATTTTGTGATAGATAAGCCAGCCTGGGATGATGCGGCTCGCACTTCAGCCCGGCGTCGGGAAAAATCGCTCCTGATTACAGCACCTCCATCCTTATCACCTGGGACGGAAGTTGGGCCGTACGTCATCGAATCCCAGATCGGTGCGGGCGGCATGGGCGAGGTCTATCGAGCACGCGACACACGACTGCGGCGCAAAGTCGCATTGAAATTTCTGCGCGAAGATGTTGCTGACGATGCGGGCAGACGACGCCGCTTTGAAAGCGAAGCACGAGCGGTAGCCGCGCTCAATCATCCGAACATCGTTTCTATTTTCGATTTCGGTCAGCTCAATGGATATCCGTATGCGGTCAGCGAGTTGATTGAAGGTCAATCCCTTCGCATGCTGCTGCGGCGAGGCCCGGTTCCAGTGCGCAAGCTGATCGATATTGCTGTGCAGGTTGCGGACGGCCTGGCGGCGGCCCATGCGGCGCGAATCGCCCATCGCGATCTCAAGCCAGAAAACATTATGATTACTAGCGAAGGCCGGGTCAAGATTCTGGATTTCGGCCTCGCCCAGACAGCGCCGCATCGGATGGAAACATCACAAGATGCTTCCGGAACTGGCGTGAACCTTACCGAGCCTGGCACCATCGTTGGAACCCCCAGCTATATGAGCCCGGAACAAGCCCGCGGCGCCGTCGCGGATTATCGATCGGATCAGTTCTCGTTTGGCCTCGTTTTGTATGAACTCGCGACCGGCAAGCAGGCGTTTGCTAAAGCTAGCACGGTAGAAACGCTTACCGCGATTATTCATGACGAACCCGCGCCGATAGAAAGAAAACTTCCCGAGCCGCTGCGTTGGACAATCGATCGTTGCCTTGCGAAGGAACCGCAGGAGCGCTATGAATCAACGCGCGATCTGTATAAAGATCTTCGGGCGTTGCACGATCATCGGTCGGACGCGTATAGCACTTCCGAATTGTCGGAAACCCGACAGGCTAGAGCCGGGATTTCTCATCGGACATTGAAGGCGATTGCAGTAATCGGCATCGCGATTTCTACCTTGCTAATCGGAGTCTTAGCGCTGCTAGGCAGAAAAAACGCGGGGGTAGATCTCGCAACGTATCAGTACGTGCCGTTCGCCATCGATGCAAGAGAGCAAGCTAACCCCATCTGGTCGCCCGACGGTAAGGCAATTGCATATGAAGCCCTCGTTCAGGGCCAGAAGCACATCTTTGTGCGTTATCTCGCATCGCCGGTAGCGACCGATGTTCGCATCGGTCGCAATCCAAATAGTCGACTTCCACGACAACACCCCTTGGGAATCCGCCGTGATGATGCGTGGCCACAGCGTTGGTCCGCGGATTCAAGACGCGTCATTTTTGTCGCGCCGACTCCGGATTCTACTCTTCAGAACTGGAAGTTGGCGTGGTATTCGATTTCAGCTATAGGCGGAGATCCAGCTTTTATCATCGAAATACCAAAAGACACGGAAGAAGGAGACTTCTCACCCGATCTCCGGACATTAGCTGTTCAGTGCCGATGTGACGGCGGCAAGATCGGCGTGTTCTTCTCGTCACCTGTTGGATCGCCATGGCGCCGCTACCAGCCTGATCCATTTGCCGCAACTATGACGAGCAACGATGGAGATCTGAGGTTTGCGCCTGACGGCAAGAAGGCCCTACTGCTCTATACAGGCGAAAAACAGGAACCGGAGGCGTGGATTCTGCCATTTCCGCCCGGTTCAGGCAACCCTCGACGGGTGCTCGGGGGTGTTCCGCCACAGAATAGTTTCCAACGGTGTTCCTGGATGCCGGACAGCCGCCATTTCGTATTCACCATGGGAACTGTTGGTCAAAATCACCTTTGGCTCGGGGATGCCGACTCCAACGAGCAACGCCAGGTTACGATGGGTACCTCTTCCGAATGGGACCCCGCGGTTTCTCCCGACGGCACAGTGCTCGCGTTCAGGAAGCAGGATGTGAACCTGAACGTCATATCTTTATCGCTCTTCGATAACACGACACAGACACTGGTCGGGACAGAAAGAAAAGAGCGAATGGCGGCATGGGCCGCGAAGACGGAGCAACTTGCATATGTGACCGACCGCAATGGGCCGATGGAGATTTGGATTCGATCGGCAGATGGATCGAATCGGCCCGTTGTTACAAAAGAGAACTTTCCGGGTAGCAGAACGCGACACATCTTGAATCCCTCACTATCCCCGGACGGCAATCGAATTGTTTTTGTAAGAGATGCCGAGGGGGAATGTCGGGACTGGATTATGTCTTTGTCCGAGGGAGTTCCCCACCGTCTAAACGATTCGGCAACCGACACAGAGTATGGCGGAGTGTGGTCCCCCGACGGAAGCCGATTTGCTTACATTCAGGTTTTGGGCAAATCACTTGCGTTGCTGGTTGTAAACGTAGGGAGTGCCGAGCCGCCCACGGTGTTACGTAGGGTTGTTTCGGGCGCTCTCCCAGACTGGTCTCCGACAGGCGAGTGGATCTCGTTTCAGGATGAAGGGGGTTGGAACGTGATCTCTCCCGACGGCAAAACGATCAAAGCACTTAGTAAGATTTCGACACAGCACCTCGCGTTTTCAAAGGATGGCAAGCAACTCTTCGGCGTGCGCGAAGAGCCTGCGACTGCGACTCTCTTCTCTCTCGATCTGATGACGGGCAAAATGAAGAATCTCCGGGACCTCGGACACGAATTGGCCCCAGCATCGGACTATGGCCCGAGCATCCGTTTTAGCTTGGCTCCTGACGGCAAAAGCATTGCGTATAGCGTCAAGGAGGCTCGATCCAGCATATGGCTGCTTGAGGGTTTCCAGGGGCCGAGCTTACTGCACCGAGTTTTCGCGTCCCGCGGTCTCGATCACAGCGCTTCTCAATAGCTGTGGGTAGTCAAAACCGCAACACACCCTATGGGTCTTCAATAATTTTCTAGATCTATTAAACGCCCACCGTGACCTGTGTCTACGCTGCAACTTACCGGGTGCCGCAGCGTCTGTGGCACGAAGCCGAAGGTGGTTGCGGAGCGAGGCGCGGAGAAAAAGTTGGGCGAAGGGCGCAGCGAAATCTTCGTCCAATTTCCGAATCGCCTGGCCGGACCAAAGCCGCTGGGCCGCGCGGACGCTACGCGGTGGCGATGACGGGTTGAGAGAAGGATAGAGTAGCGGGTCACGAGGAGGGCTTCTTTTTTTGTGACCATTTACACAAGATGATGTTGGAGGAACTCCAGCGTCGTAACTATTCCGATAGTACAGCCCGCGCGGGGCACAAATAAGGGTTGGTTTGCTTTTCGAGGCTCAGAGGAGTATTCTCATGCGATCATGTCTGTCACCAATAAAGTCTTGATTTTGCCACTCATCTTTTTCGCAGCATTTCAGATACAATCCAAGCCGACCAAACAGCAATGCGCAGACAAAGCGGCTCAATGCGCAAAGAAGCACAACTGTTCCAAGACGCCGGATTCCAAGGACTGCCAAGCCTGCAAGACAGCCTCCGAGAAGTGCATGGATGCTGCTAAATAGGTAAAGGGCACTCGCTTTCTTAAGGTGAGAAAACAGCGTCTACTGCCTCACTTTCCCGGACTGGCTCTCAAGCAGTACGGGGGCCAGCCCCTCGCACTCAAGCTGCTCCAATTCCGCTGTCTGTGCGGCGTAAAGTTTTCATGGGATGATTCGCCAAACAATTCGCCGCATTGCTCCGGCGAAACGGCCGAGATGCCATAAGCCCAGTTCAAGCGCAGCCGGGCTGCGCTCGAAGTGACGGGACAGTGGTGGCGTTGATTGTCGTCGTCACGCTCCTCGCCGGGCTGGTGGTGTCAATCAAACTGCGTCAGTTAGCTTCGAAGAGCTACGATCGTGTGGTAGTCGGAGCCCGGCGGAAACAGAATAGGTAGTTCCAGAGTTCCAGGCGGTACTCCGTACTTCGCGCCCGGAACAGCGATTGACAACGGCGGCTCGGCATTCCGGGGCGAGCCGTTGTTGCTGCGACGAGATTTCCCTAATCTCTCCTCAGTCTGTCATCACATGCAGAGCGACGATCGCCAGCATCGCTGCGGCAAGCAGCGTTGCGGTCGCAACTGTCGCGATCGCAAAGTGCTCTTTGACCGATGCCAGAGTATCGCGTGCCGCCTGCCGCAGTCGAGCATCCTGAGTCCAGCTACGGACAACCGTTGCGAAGCCAACGACCAGCACCACCAGGGGGAGACCGATGAGAAATATCCATAGGCCGATGCGAGGCCGCGCGGCATACCACAGAACGACAAGTTGGGCAGTGTGGGCCGGCTCGTATTGCACCGGCTGTACATTGCGCATAAAGAGCGCGGCAAAAAAGAGTGCGGCGGGAATGACGAGGAGCAATTCCGCAGCGGCGATCGAATACTTCGCCAGCCTCATGAAACCTCCTGACGCGAAGAGACCGTTCTCACGGATGGGTCCGAGGATGCTCTTCCGCACTTTCCCAAATCCGCCTTTCTGGGCTGTAAGTCTGGCGCGGACCGGCGTAACAGCTCAACGGCGTCCACCTGGCAGGTGGCGTACGTAAAGTGGTCGATATCGCCAACACCCGTCACCGCTGCATCCAGGGCATTTTGTCCGGAACTGTTAGTAAGGCGCACGTCGGCGCCGTTGTCGAGTAGCATTTGGACGATCTCGGTGTAACCGTAACCGGCGGCCATGATCAGCGCCGTCTGTCCTTTCGTCGACTTGGCATTCACCTGAGCGCCACCGCGTAACAGCGCGGCCACTGACCGAGGTTGATTCTTATGAATGGCGTGCATCAACACCGTCCAGCCGTTTACTCCAGCCGTACCGTTGGGATCGGCTCCGTGTTGGACCAGATAGTCGATGGCACTTGGCTCTCCCGAACGAGCAGCCCATACGAGCGCTGCCTCGACATCGTTGGACCCACTGGCTTTCAGCAGATGTTGCAATTCCGGAATGTTGCCTTGCGACGCGGCTATCGACAATTTCTCGATAGGGTGGGCACCACACGCGGCAAACACGAGCAGCGCGAGTATCAAAGGCACGAACACGGGAAAAGGCACGCCTATAAGATATCACAGAGTACTCTGTAGTTCAAAGCAAAATACGTTGGGGCGCGCTGCCGTTTTGTAGGATCCGAAGGGCTGGCTTCACAGATTCGATATACCTAGCCGCGCAGTAATGCGAGTCCTAAACAACCCATACAGAGCCCTAAACAACCCATACAAGTGTGGTTTCTGACCAACTTGCGATAGTTGGCCGATAAATACGCGCCATCCGGACACAACAATGACCCTGGCTTTCCATAATGCCCCAAAACCCTCATCCTTCGACAGTGCTTAAAGCCCGGGGACGGAAGTCTCTCCCACCAGTTCCGCCAACTTCAACCAATGCCGCCGATGCGGGACTTTATTGCCGTTGGCTATCTGGTACGCATAATCCTTCGAGACGCCAAGCGCCGAAGCGATGTCACCTTTGGAAAGGTGGTCAAGAGCAGGATAAATCCGCGTCATGAAAAGGTCGTCGGTGAGCCAATCCGGAATATCCGACGGTTGCCAATTCCGTATGGCGTCCCGATGCGCGTTCATTTTCTTCGATTTCTTATCCAGCGCTTCTGGAGTCCGAGCCGCATCTTTGCCCAAGTGCTGGACGGCAGATAATCGTTTGCCGCATTCGTTCAAGCCACAACCGTGACAAAAGCGATTGCCGGACGTAACGGATACGCCGCACAGCGTGCAAACGCTCTGCTGTTTCGCGGCTTCCTGTTGTGTTGGTACGCCCGCACCTTGTCCCTCGTACCGCCTGCGCTGCGTCAACCGTGCCTGCGGCGTGTCCTTCCAGCATACGTACCGTGTCGATGCTGTCTGCGGTCTTCAACTGCGTCGAGTAACGTGCGATGAGATCCGAAGCTGTTGAGTTGCCGAGTTTGTGACGCACGAGTTCTTCTTGCCCGGTGAGCTTCAAACGAATCAATTCGCGCACGATGTCGACCGCTGCTTGGCAGCAGGTATTGGAGCGAGAGCATCGCGCTGCCGTGCGCCAGGCCAGGTTTCGCGATCTGGTGACGCGGCAATCGCCGTTTGTGTTCCGAGTAGCCTACAGTCAGGATGCAGAGGACGTCGTGCAGGAGACCTTATCGATTTGAGCTTGCCTTTTTCGGTTGTTACCGTAGCCGACACCCGCTTCCCTCGATAAGCAAGGGAAAAGCTAACAGATGAAAACAGTTATTCGAGGAACGCGAGGGCTTCCGGGGAACTGCAAAGGGCGGGATGCTACTACCCAAAAAAGATGTCTCCGCCTTCCCCAGTCACAGCTCTTGCAAATTTTCCTATCCCTGCCCATCTATTCGACTTAACCTCATTTCAACCATCTGTGGCGATCCGTTTTCACCCTTCGCCGTGCTAGCCTCAGGCTGCCCATTTCAAATCGAAGGATCGCCTCTATGTCCACACCCGCTTAGGTCGCCGCCAATCAGGCCAACGCCCAGCTCTCGACCGGCCCGACTTCTGCCGCCGGCAAAGCCAAATCCTCTCTCAATGCCGTTAAGACAGGTTTAACGGGCCGCACCGTCCTGCTGCCCTCTGAAGACGCCGCTCTCTACGAACAGCACCTGGCCAGGTTCGTGCAAGAGCACGCGCCCGTAGGTGACGCGGAGCAAACCCTCGTCCAGTCGCTCGCCGATACCCAGTGGCGTCTGCTGCGCATCCCCTCGCTCGAAGCGGGAATCTATGCTCTCGGCCGGCTCGAATTCGCCGACCTCTTTGCAAACGAAGACGAGTCCGTTCGCACCCACCTCATCAGTGCCAAGACGCTGCTGGTCTACCAGCGCCAGCTCAACAATCTCAATCTTCAGGAAAATCGTCTGCGGCGTCAGCGCGAGAAAGACACCGGTGCGCTCCGCGAACTACAGGAGAGTCGTAAGCAGCCTGCCACTGGCCAGGCGTCCGCAGGCGGCAGCTCCCAGCTCGACACCGCCGCCAGTCTCTATGCTTTCGCGGTGCGGACGGATTGTCAGCAATTCTTCGACCCGAAAGCATTTGGCTTCGAATTTTCAGTCGGCGAAATCAAGGCTCGCGCCCTGCAGCTGATTCCCGGTCTCTTCGCCGATCGTCGGCAACACAAAGCCGCATAGTCTGGCCAGGCACGCTCGGCCGGTTCGATACAGGGCGAGCCTGCACATCTCTCCGTGATACTTTGTCTGAGTTGAATGGAGACGTCCTTGCGAGCTGCCCTGTTCACGCGAGAATATCCACCTAACGTCTATGGCGGAGCCGGAGTGCACGTCGAGTATCTCAGCCGTGAACTCGCCAGGAAGATCGACGTCGAGGTCCATTGCTGGGGTGATCAACAGGCAGATCAAGGGAAGCTCCACGTGCGTGGCGCGGAGCCGTGGAGTGAAATCTCAAACGGCACGCAAGGCAAGTTCAAAGCCGCGCTCGAAGCCTTCAGCCTGAACCTCACGCAGGTGAAAACCCTCGCCGCCGTGGATGTTGTCCACACTCACACCTGGTATGTTTCCATGGCTGGCTTCCTGTCAAAAAAGTTGTACGGCATACCTTTCGTGCTGACCACTCACAGCCTCGAACCGTTGCGTGCCTGGAAGGCCGAACAGCTTGGTAGCGGCTACGCCATGAGTTCCTGGATGGAGCGCACCGCAATCCTCGATGCCGACGCAATTGTCGCTGTCTCGAATGGAACGCGTGAAGATATTCTGCGTTCTTATCCGGATGTTAAGCCCGAGCGGATCCACGTCATCTACAACGGCATCGACCTGCAGGAATACCAGCGGAAGACGACGACCGAAGCGCTTGAGCGATACGGTGTCGATTCGAAAATCCCTTACATTCTCTTCGTCGGTCGGATTACGAGACAGAAGGGCGTTACTCATCTTGTCGACGCAGTCCGCTTTCTTCCGCCTGAAACGCAGGTTGTGCTTTGCGCCGGCGCGCCTGACACGCCTGAAATCGCGGCTGAAATGCGCCGGAAGGTCGAAGAAGCCCGCGCCCATAATCCTCGCGTACTCTGGATCGAAAAAATGGTGAGCAAGCCGGAGGTGATTGAGCTTTACAGTCACGCTCGAGTTTTCTGTTGTCCCTCCGTATACGAACCGTTCGGGATTATCAATCTGGAAGCGATGGCCTGCGGCGCGCCTGTCGTTGCCAGCGCTACGGGCGGAATCAAAGAGGTTGTCGTAGATGGCGAAACGGGCTACCTCGTGCCTTTCGAGCAGGACCCGGTCACAAGCTTTCCCAAAGACCCGGAGCGTTTCGCGCGCGATCTCGCCTCCAAAGTTTCAGTTCTGCTTGCCGATCCAGCCAAATGTAAGCAATTTGGCGTCGCCGGGCGAAAACGAGTCGAAGAAAAGTTCAGTTGGGGCGCCATCGCCGATCAGACGATCGATCTCTACCGAAGGCTGATCGACAAAGGCAGGTAACGGTATGAGTCAAACTCTTGTCCCATCAGCGATGACAACGACCGCACAGAGCCCATCCCCGCTCGCAGGCGAGGGGCGTCGCCGCGTCATGATCGAGCGCGTTTCGCCGGAAGTGGACGGTGGCCGCTTCCCCGCCAAACGAACTGTTGGCGACACCGTCGAAGTGGAAGCAGATATCTTCACCGATGGCCACGATTCCGTTCGCGCTGTTTTGCTGTATCGTCACGAAACTTCGGCTGAATGGCAGAAGTCACCTCTCACCCCATTAGTGAACGATCGTTGGCGCAGCGGTTTTCCCGTTCGCGAGCTGGGCCGCTACCACTTCACCATTGATGCCTGGGTAGATCATTGGGAGACTTGGCTCCGCGATCTCCGCAAAAGGATCGACGCGAAAAGCGATTCGCCTCTCGATTACCGGATTGGCGCGGAACTCATCGGGCAAGCCGCGGAGCGCGCTGAGAATCAGGATCGCGCCAATCTCGAGAAGCAATCGAAACTTCTTCAATCGGAACACAACAGCGATGCTCGTCAGACTGCCGCTCTTCAGAGCGAATTGAATGAGCTGATGCAGCGCTATCCTGACAGACGCCTCGCTACCAGGCTCGACCGTGACCTGCAGATCGTTGTGGATCCGGTGCGCGCCCGCTTTAGTTCCTGGTACGAGCTCTTCCCGAGATCGACCTCACCTGAAGCAGGACGTCACGGCACTTTTGCGGACTGCGAAGCTCGCCTCTCGTATATCGCGGAGCTGGGATTCGACGTTGTCTATCTCCCGCCGATTCACCCTATCGGAACTAAATTTCGCAAAGGAAAAAACAACTCGGTCGTTGCCGAGGCTGGAGATGTGGGCAGTCCATGGGCAATCGGTGCACCGGAAGGAGGACACAAGTCGATTCTTGCCGATCTGGGCACGCTGGAAGACTTTCGCCGCTTCATCCGCCGCGCAAATGAACTCGGCATCCAGGTCGCGCTCGACGTTGCCTTTCAAGTGTCTCCCGATCACCCGTACGTTAGCGAACATGAGGAGTGGTTTCGCAAACGTCCCGATGGCACCATCCAATACGCTGAGAATCCGCCCAAGAAGTATCAGGACATTTACCCGTTTGACTTCGAAACACCCCAGTGGCAACCACTCTGGGAGGAATTGAAGAGCGTCTTTTCTTTCTGGCTACAGCAAGGCGTACGGATCTTTCGCGTTGATAATCCCCACACTAAGGGCTTCTATTTCTGGGAGTGGGCAATCACTGAGTTGAAGAAAGAAGCGCCGGATGTGCTGTTTCTTTCAGAAGCTTTCACGCGGCCGAAGATCATGTACCGGCTTGCCAAGCTTGGCTTCAGCCAGTCCTATACTTACCTTCCTTGGCGCAATGCAAAGCGCGAGCTTACCGAGTACCTGACTGAGCTTTCGCAAAGTCCCGTTCGGGAGTTTTTCCGTCCGAACCAATGGCCCAATACGCCGGATATTCTCACGGAGTTCTTGCAGATCGGTACGCGCGCAGCCTTTCTGATCCGCTTTCTTCTGGCATCCACCTTGGGCGCGAATTACGGTATTTACGGGCCTGCGTTCGAGTTGATGGAAAGCCGCCCGCTCCGGCAGGGTAGCGAGGAGTATCTCGACTCCGAAAAGTATCAGATTCGCCATTGGGACTTGGACCGCCCGGACAGCCTCCGGGAAATCATCGCCTCGGTAAATAAAATTCGCCACGAGAATCCTGCGTTGCAGACCGATTGGACTCTCCAGTTCCATCCCGTCGATAATGAACAGTTGATTTGCTACAGCAAGAGCGCGATCGACGGCGGAAACCTTCTTATCATCGTGGTCAATCTGGATCCGCATCACACACAATGGGGCTTTGTCGATCTTCCTTTACGTAAGCTCGGCATCGAGGAAGATCGCCCCTTTCAGGCGAATGATCTTCTTACTGGCGCGCACTATGTCTGGACCGGCCCAAAGAATTATGTAGAGCTGCACCCGGATAGTTTGCCGGCCCATATCCTTCAGATCCGCCGACGCCTTCGAGTGGAAAACGATTTTGAGTATTACCTATGAGCGTCGGCGACCTCGCGACCCTGCAAGTCAGGTCCCTGGCGGATCCCTTAGACGATGCCGCGATGGCCGATCTTGCCGGCTTGCTTCCGGGCTACCTCGCGACAAAGCGCTGGTATCGCTCCAAGACGAAAACAATTTCGAGTGTTGGGATCGAGGACATCATCACGTCGGGGTCGGTCAGAATCCTGGTCGTCGCAATTCAATACACCGACAGCGAAACCGACCGTTACATCCTGGCTTTGACCATCGCGCCCGCCGACGCGCCCGCCGGTGAGGAAGTGGTCGCTCGCCTGGTTACGCCCGGCGGTGAGCAAGCCACGCTCTACAGCGCGTTCGGGGACACCGGGTTTCGTGACGACCTGCTCGACGCGATCATTTGCGAGCGTCAGCTGAGCGGGCGCGGCGGAAGACTGGTTGCTGCGCGAACCTCTGCCCTCCGCGAGAAATGCGGAGCGTCGCCAAAAGCTGAGAGCTTCGTCTCGCGCGCCGAGCAGAGCAATACTTCCATCATCTATCGCGACCGTTACATCCTGAAGTTGTTTCGCAAGCTCGAGTCCGGTATCAACCCCGATGTCGAGGTGGGCAGATTTCTCACCGAGCGAGGATTCAGAAATACGCCGGCGGTGCTCGGAAATATTGAATACAGACCACAAAACAGCGCCGCAGGATATGGTGCTGCCATCCTGCAGCAATTTGTTCCGAACAAGGGCGACGCGTGGAAATATACTCTCGATTCGCTGCAAGGCTTTTTTGAAAGGGCGCTTCCAAGTAAGCGAATCGCTCCCACTTTCGCAACCGAACATCCGCTCAATCTGATCGGGCAGGAGATTCCTCCAAAGCTGCGCTTGTTTGTCGGCGACTACCTTGACTCGGCCGCGTTGCTTGGCAAGAGAACGGCTGAGATGCACGCCGCGCTCGCCGGCTCCGGCAGTGGGCCCGACTTTGAGCCCGAAGTATTTACTTCCAGTGACAGCACGGCCCTCGCCGAAGAACTCTTGCATCAATCCGAACAGACATTTGCGTTATTGCGCGGGAAACAAGCGAGTATTAGCGGCGTCTTGGCGGAGAGCGTCGATTCCCTCTTGAAATTCGAAAGCCAAGTCGCCGCACGTTTCGAGGCCGTCCGCCGCCGCCCCATTTCAGCGATTCGCATCCGGTTTCACGGCGACTATCATCTCGGCCAGGTACTCTACACCGGGCACGATTTCATGATCATCGATTTTGAAGGAGAGCCCGCGAGGCCGCTTGCCGAGCGGCGCGCCAAGGCCTTGGCTCTTCGAGATGTGGCGGGCATGATCCGCTCTTTTCAATATGCGGCGTATGCTGCTCTTTTTGGGCAGGTGCCCGGCATCCCTACCGACCCCGAGTCGAAGAAAATAATCGAAGGCTGGGCGGCCGCCTGGAATGCGGTAGTGAGTTCGACGTACTTGAGAGCATATTTCGAACGTGCTGCCAGCGCCGCGTTTGTCCCTGCGAATTGGCAGGAAAGACGTGTCCTGCTGGACGCCTTCCTTTTGCAGAAGGCATTATACGAAGTCTCTTATGAACTGAACAATCGACCACACTGGCTGCCAATCCCACTTCGCGGAATCCTCAGCCTGATGCATAGCTGATGAGCGGAACGGGCAGGCCTCTCACGGAGACCGATCTCAAGCAAATTCACGATGGAACGCACGTTTGCTTGGCTGATGTTCTCGGCGCTCATCTGACTGAAGACGGCGCGCATTTTGCTGTCTGGGCGCCGCGGGCACTCGCAGTTTCGGTCGTCGGCAGCTTTAATGGCTGGAACGGTAGCGCAGACCCGCTTGCTCCCGTGGGAGGCGGGATTTGGCAGGGCTTTGTTTCGGGGGCGGAGCGCGGTGCCAGATACAAATATCAGATCGAGCCGGGGCAGGGAACAACTATATATAAGTCCGACCCGGTTGGCTTTTTCCATGAGCAGCCTCCCGGCAATGCTTCGATACTCGGGATCTCGACTACGATTGGGCGGATGACGGCTGGATGTCCCGCCGCCGGGACCTTAACAGTCTGGACGCTCCCATGGCCATTTACGAGGTTCACCTGGGTCGTGGCAGAACGCCGATCGGGGACCCGGTGCCTGACGTATCTCGAATTGGCGGCCACGCTCGTCCCCTACGTCAAGGAAATGGGTTTCACCCATGTGCAATTC
>CAVWRP010000012.1:0-622302 GCA_963757345.1 Terriglobia bacterium
CTTGAGCTGGCGCTTGTATGTGGCCTCCCGGGCCACGTCCCACCCCGAATCGAACTGGCCTTTGAATTTGTCTCTCCACTCCTTGGGTGAGTGGTGCGGCGCATGCGCTGCGCCCGGCGCAAAGTAAAGGAAGAACGGCTTCTGCGGCGCGACAGACTTGCCATAGCGAATCCAGTTGATGGCCTTGTCGGTCATATCGGTCATGAAGTGGTAGCCCTCTTCGGGGGATTTGCCGGGCTCCACCGCGACGGTGTTCTCGAACAGCACCGGATAATATTGGTTCGTCTCCCCGCCGATGAAGCCGTAGAAGTAGTCGAACCCCATGCCCGTTGGCCAACGATCGAACGGGCCGGCGACACTGCTCTCCCAGTCGGGCGTGTTGTGGTTCTTACCGAACCACGATGTGTCATAACCGTTGCCCTTTAGTATTCGGGCAATCGTGGCCGTGCTCCTCGGGATCATGTTGTTGTAACTGGGGAAGCCGGTCGCCCATTCCGCCAGGAAGCCTACCCCGCAGTTATGATGGTTGCGTCCGGTGATCAGCGCGGCGCGGGATGGACCGCAGATCGCGGTCGTATGAAAGCGGTTGTAGCGCAGCCCCTTGGCCGCCAGCTTGTCGAGTTCCGGCGTGGGAACCGGGCCGCCAAAAAGTGCTGACCTGGCCAAAGCCGACATCGTCGAGAAGGATGACGACCACGTTGGGGGCACCGGCCGGTGGCTTCGGAACCTCTGGCCAATCATCCTTGGAGTCTATATAGGTCTTGCCAATAACGCCTTTGAATTTCGGCTCAGGCAGCGGAAGACGGGAGCGATCAGGCTTATACGCGGCCGCACCCGCTTTCGGCGCGTTTTTTTTCTTGGTCTTGCTTGGCATGGTTCAGATCCTCCTTGTTGGCTATTTCCTGTGTGAAAGCGTGGCTACGTTGTTGGGATGATATCGCTGTGCGGTTTCCCACCCGCAACGCGAAGCATTTCCGAGCACGCCGCGATCGAGGTTACTAAACACGATTCGTCAAAAGATTTCTTTTGGGCCGGCTCTATGCAGACAGCAAGAGTGTGTTCTCAGAACATGGCTTTCGTCAGGCGTTCACTTGTCCATGAAAAACAGGTATATACTTCCTCAATGCCGCGGCACCTGCCACGGTGCCAAGGAGTCGTTATGCAAACTGCAGCTGTCCAGGCCGCGCCAGAAGACGTTCGCACATTTATCCAAGAGTATTTCGATGTCTGGAAAGGCACCGACGAAAAGAAAATTCTCGACTACTATTCCGATGACGTTGTAATCGAGCTTCCGACGGGAACACTCGACGGGAAGTCAGCCGTGCGTGACAATTTTGTGCTGCCTTTCATAGCCGGCTTTCCTGGCAATGTACATTCCATTCGGAATTTGGCTCACGCGCAAGATCTCGTCGCTGTGGAGTGGAGTTTTGACGCCATCCACAACGGCCAGTTTGCCGGGATTGAAGCAACGGGCAAGAAGGTTCAGGTCCCTGGATGCTCTATCTACGAATATGACCTTGGCGGCGGAAAGATCCAGGCTGGGCGGATCTACTTCAATTTCGCTACCCTGCTGCGACAAATCGGCGCTGGAGCATAGTCGCAATTGGTCACGAGTCGCCAACTCCGAGTAGAGCGCATTTCGAGTGAATTCTTGTATGGAAAAGATTGTGCCCTCCCCGGTTGCTGAGGACCGCACGCAAATTCAGACCGCTCGTGATCCGTATTTCATTCACTCGGTAGCGCACGCCGCCGACGTTCTCAGAGCCTTCAACTCTCCCTCCGAGATCCTGCGGCTCCGGGACATCGTCGCCCGCACGACTCACAGCAAAGGAATCGCCTTCCGGCTCTTGTACACGCTCGAGAAGTCCGGCCTTGTGGAAAAGGTGGGATCGAACCAATATCGCTCAACTGTTCAGCCGTGCCGAACACGCAAATATAAGATTGGATTCGGGGAGCAGGGTTCAGACTATCTGTTTTCGCGGCAGATTACGGCCGGACTTAAGCGCGAAGCGGACCGGTTGGAAACAGTCGAACTACTGACCTTGGATAACCGGTACAATCCGAAGGTTGCACAGAAGAACGCCGACCTGTTTATCAAGGAGTGCTGCGACCTCGTCATCGAGTTTCAGACCGACGACAACATAGCGCCGATCATCGCCTCGAAATACCGGGAAGCGAAGATTCCGCTGATCGCGGTGGAAATCCCTCATCCGGGTGCGACTTATTTCGGCGCCAATAATTACGAGGCTGGTCTCATTGGCGGCCGCACCCTGGGACGGTGGGCCAAGCAAACCTGGGATGGCAAAGTAGATGAGATTCTGATGCTGGAGCTGCCGCGCGCCGGATCGATTCCGCGTTCGCGCATCGTGGGTATGGTGGCCGGAATCCGTGAAATATTGCCAAACCTCGAGAACTGTCCGGTGATTCCGCTGGATGGAAACGGCTGTTTCGAGCCGAGCTGGAAAGTAACCAGAAAACACCTGCATCACAGGGCGGCCAAGCACACTTTGATTGGCGCCATTAACGACGCCAGCGCCCTGGGCGCCCTGCGAGCCTTTGAGGAGGCAGGGCGGGCGGATGGGTGCGCAGTAGTTGGGCAAAATGCTTCTCCCGAAGGGCGCGACGAACTGCGCCGCTCCAGCCGCTTTGTAGGCACAGTCGCGTACTTTCCCGAGAAGTACGGCGAGGGGCTGCTCAAATTGGCGATTGACATTCTGAACTTTAAGTCCACACCGCCCGTTGTCTTCGTTCCCCATCAACTGCTCACGGCAAAGAATGTCGATCAGTTCTACCCGAGCGACACTTGGCGATTGGCTGACTGTCAAGCTCATTAGCACAATAATCATTGCCGATTGCCAGCGAACGCCACCCTTCCTCAACGTGCTGAGGTTTTGCCGCAGGGCTGGACCATCCTCGGAATGCACTAGTTTGTTTTGCGGTGCAAATTATACACGTTTCGCGGTTGACGGGCGAAGGCGCCGCCGGCTACCGGTAAGTTACAGAAAATAATGTAACTAGAGGTGATTTCTCGGTATTGCAGTGCAAAATTTTAGTTTATGTCTTCTGTAGCGCTCTTTCTAGCCCGAATGCCGCCTATACTCTCACCACAAGCGTGGCCCCTTGCCCGTTGCAGGGGGAGAGCCGTCGCTAGATTGTTGTTCAGGGTATATACGAAGGAGAGTCCATGTTGAACAGAATGTGCCATGTTGCCTGGGGAGCTTTGGACCCGGCGTTAAAGTTCGCATTTGTCGTTGTCTGCTGTTCGATTGGGATGGTGTTCGCACAGAGCACTACCGCGACATTGAACGGAACCGTGTCGGACAGCTCGGGTGGATCGATCGCTGATGCGGCGGTGGTCATTACCAATCAGGACACCGGACAGGAAGTGCAGACGCACACCAATTCAGAAGGAACCTATTCCTTGCCCGGACTGACCAGCGGAACCTATAAGGTGACCGTCAGCAAGGCCGGTTTTACCACTCTCACGCAGACCGACCTCTTTCTTGGTCCAACCGTTGTCCGGACGCTCAACAGCACGCTTGCGGTCGGCCAGATTGCGCAGAACGTAACCGTCGAAGCATCGGCGGAACAGGTTCAAACCAGCACTGGCGAAGTCTCCAACTCCGTAGCACAGGTCCAAGTGGAAACCTTGCCGTTGAATGGAAGGAACTATCAAAGCCTTTCCGCGTTGATGCCCGGCGTGTTGAATACAGCGCAGGGTAATGCCCAGGGGCAGGGCGGATTTGGCACCGGCAACACCATGTCTATAAACGGCATGGGACTCAGCGGCACGCTCTATGAACTCGATGGTGTCTGGAACATGAACACTGGAAACATGACGCAGACCACCATCCTTCCGAACCCCGACAGTATTCAGGAGGTGCGGACTCTTCAAAACAATATCAGCCCGAAGTACACCTTGCTGGGTGCTTCCGTCGTTCTCGTGCAGACTCGCAGCGGCTCGCGCGAGTTCCACGGGGCGCTTTGGGAATACTTCCGGAATACGGCCCTGAACTCGCGAAACTTCTTTAGCCCCGATGTTCTTCCTTATCACTCAGAATATTTTCGGCGGCACCATCGGCGGACCGATCTTTATTCCGAATCATTTCAATAAAGACCGCAACAAGCTTTTCTTTTTCATCAGCGTGCAGGGAGTCAAGCAGAGTCATAGGAAGCACCCAAACAGGAATCACGCCAACCGCGGACCAGCGCAACGGTATCTTCACGAAGCCGATTACGGATCCTACGACGGGCGCTCTTTTCCCGACAAATTCGGCCGGCCAGTATGTAATACCAACATCTCGCATCAATTCGAATTCCACCACGCTTCTGAACACCCTGGCCAACCTTCCCAACTACAATGCCGGCGGCAATAATTACATCAACACCAATCCGCAGACGACCAATCAACTGGATTCGCAGGGTAAGGGCGATTACAATCTCAACGACAAGATCCATCTGATGGGCGAGTACTTTGACCTGAGACAAACTCAGAATCTGTCCGTCGCAAGCAATGGCTCGGCTCGCCGTTCACCACCAGCAAGCAGTCATTTGACACCCGAAGCAAACTGGCCGAACTGCAAGGCACCGTCATTATTTCCCCGACGATGGTGAATCAGATCTCCTGGGGTGTCAACAGTTATGTGGTCGATTTAGGGTTAAACGGTTTCGTCTATCAGAACCAGATTCCAGACTTCCAAACGACCCTGCCGTACACCGGCTTTCTGTCCGACCGGCTCCCGGATGTGGCTTTCTCCGGCGGTTACGCCTCTATTGGCGTGACGCAGACCCAACCTCTCATTCATGCTTCCGACCTCGAAACGACATTGACCGACGACTGGAGCTGGGTGAAGGGAAAACACACCATTGAAGCAGGCTTCAACTGGGTGAACAGCACCAAGCGTCAGAACAAATTCTCGCAAAGCAACGGCACTTGGAATTTCTCCGGGCGGTTTACCGGCGACCCGATTGCCGATTATCTCCTGGGGGATGCGGCTCAGTTTTATCAGGACAGCTCGGAGCGACGCCCTTACATTCACGGAAAAATCTTTTCTCCGTATGTTCAGGACACCTGGAAAATCAGCAAACGATTGACTGTAAACTATGGGCTTCGTTTCACCTACATGCCCCTGCCACATGCACAAGACAAGTGGGAAGCGATGTTCAGCGGAGCGCATTTTGATCCCAATCACGCGCCCATCGTCAACACCGACGGAACGATTACGCCGACGCCCAATTATGATCCTTCGAACGGCATTATCGTCAATGGCGAGAATGGCATCCCGACGAATTTCGGCACCGGACAAAAATGGTATTTCGACCCGACGGTTGGAGCCGCGTGGGATGTTTTCGGCGACGGCAAGACCGCCCTTCGCGGAGGATTCGGCACCACGGAATCGCGCGTGTTCACAGGGATAGACTGCACCTACAATTGCGCCAACAATTATCCGTTTGTCCAGTCGATTACGTTAATTAACCCGAAATTTCCCAATCCCATTGGAACCGGTGCGGCTGCTCCTCCCGCCGCTCCCGCCCTCAACGCGACACAGTTAAACGCGCCATCCGCGGCCACTGTGCGTTCCTGGAGTGTCACGGCGGAACATCAGTTTCCGGGTTGGCTGGTGTCTGTCGGCTACGCCGGCGACCATACCGAACAATATGCCAATCGGTCTGGACGTGAATCAGCCTGGGCCCACCGGGGGCTTCAACTACAATCCCTCGATCAACACCGGCACATTTGCCTACGTGTACGGGCCGTACCCCGGTTATGCGGCTTTGAGCACAAATATGGCTATCGGTAGAGCAAATTGGAACGGTCTGACCGTCTCCGTACGGCACTCGACCGGTCACGGCATATTCTTCACCGGCGCCTATACCTATTCTCACGGCCTGTCGAATTCGTTTTCGCAAAGCTCCTTTGGTGGCGCCAGTGTTCAAAATGCGCACAACCCGGACGCGGACTATGGCAATTCGGCGGTCAACGTCCGCACAGGTTTTGTCGTTTAGCTATATCTGGGACATGCCCTTCCTAAAAGGCGACAAGGGCTGGAAGGGAACGCTGCTCGGCGGCTGGAAGTATTCCGGAATCACTGCCATTCAATCGGGCATTTCTCTTGCGCCGGGCCTGAGTGTCACTAATCAGGGTTTAGCCACCAGACCCGATTTGATAGGCGCCATCAGCTATCCGAAAAAAGCGTCTGAATGGTTCAGCACAAGTTCTTTTGCCGCTCCTGCCCATGGGTTCTTTGGTACCGCAGGCAATGGCAGCCTTACCGGCCCTGGCCTGGTGACATTTGACATGGCGCTCTATAAGGACTTCCGTATCACTGAGCGCCAGACCATTCAGTTTCGTGGAGAGCTGTTCAACATTTTCAACCACACGAACTTCAGTGGTATCTCGACAACTTTTGGCGCCTCCAATTTCGGCCAGGTTACGAGCGCCCTGGATCCGCGGATAGTCGAATTCGCTCTTCGCTACCATTTTTAAGAACGTCACTAAACTCGTCTCGTGACCGGCGGTCCGCGCAGCCGTTATCATAGACTGGGATGAAGGCGCGGATAGTTCTTGCGGCAGCTGCCGCATCCCTCGCTGCGCTCTCAGGGTTTACGGCCTCCGCCTGCCACCTATCTCCAGCGGATATGGAGACTTACCGCCGGGCGGTTTCTCCAACCCTACCGTTTCGAGAACGGCGCCCGGCGTTTGAGCAAGTCATCCGGGCATGTCCGGACGATCCTCGTCTTTATACCGAATTTGCCTCGCTGCTGGTCGCCAATCGCGACTTCAGCAGCGCGCTTTCCTGGGCTGATAAAGGCCTCAAGCTTGCCCCAGAAGATCCAACGTTAAATCTTCGCAAGGGCGAGGCTCTTGTCGCATTGAGCCAGGCAAAAGACGCGTTGCCAGCGCTCGCCAAGACGCCACCAACCGGTGAATCGCAGTTCTTCCGGGGTCTTGCGTATCAGCTATTGGAAGATCATCGTCCTGCGCAGCAGTGTTTTCTCGACGCCTGGAATCGCGGCAACCAGGATCCATATGTGCTGTACTCTCTGATGCGAGAAGACAAGGACCTTGGCGACAAGGCAGCCGGAGTAGAGCATTTCAAAATCATGCTGGCCCGGTTTCCGGATTCGGTATGGATACATGTTCTTCTGGGCGACGCCCACTTCAAAATGTCGGAAGAAGCGGAGGCCCGGCAAGAGTACCGGTCGGCTTTAAAAATAATGCCAGACCTGTTCGAGCCCAATTTCCGGCTCGCTTACCTGACCTTCGAAGCAGGAGAGTACGGTTCCGCGATTGAATATTATCGCCGTGCACTTGCCGCCAAGCCTCGTCACACCGAAGCGAATATTTACCTCGGGGAGGCCCTACGCCGCGATCACCGGCTTGCGGAAGCCGTCACCCAACTGAAGCGGGCCATTCAACTGGATCCAAAAGTGGCTTTGGCCTACACCTCCCTTTCGAAGTCCCAAGCCGATGCCGGACTTCTAGCCGAAGCAGTCGATACGCTTTGTGCGGCGGAGAAGGGGTTTCCGGGCGACTCCTCGTTTCCGGCAATGCGTTCGCGAATTCTGGCACAAATGGGCAAACCAGACGAGGCGAAACAGGCCGCCCGGCGAGCCCGCGAGATCATGGACCAGAAGCTGAACAAGCAATCTTCTGTCGACAAATGAATGTGGCGCGTTTTTTTTCGTTCTTATCAGCTTTCGCTTTGTCGGGCCTTGCGTTTCCCGCTTCGGACGAGTTTCAAAAGCTAACCTCGTGTATTGATCGGAAGGATCAGGCTTGTGTGGCCGCGTCACTTCAGAATCCGCCGAAGCAACCCTCGGCCGATTATTTGGTAGTGGCCGCGCGCGCTTACTTCCTGCTGGGACGTAAGCAGGAGGCGGTCGAAGCCATGAACCATGCCGTGCAACTCGAACCGGGCCGCTACGAGTACCTGATGGAACAAGGATGGTTATACCAGCGCTGCGGGGATCAGGTCTCCGCAATCGAGTCCTTCTTGCGTGCCTCGCAGGTCAATCCGCAGTCGTCCCAAGTCTTCTATGAGTTGGGCATGAGCTTCTTTTTCGCCAGAGAAAACAAGCGCGCCATACGACACTTCAACCATGCCCTGGAGCTCGATCCCAAAAATGACAAAGCGGAATTCATGATTGGCGTCGTTTACCTCTGGCTGGGTGAGCTGGACGCAACCGAGCTGCACTTTGCAAATGCATTGAAGCTGCAACCTGAAAACGCACACTACCACTTGCACTACGGCGTGCTGCTTGAACGCCTCCACGAGAACGATCCGCCGCCTGCGCCAAATCAACACGATCCGGCGCTTGAGAACCTGCTCGAGGCCCGGAGACTTGATCCGTCTAATCCGCTGGCCCGCTATCAATTGGGAAAACTCTGCCGGAAAGTGGGCAAGCTTGCCGAAGCCCAAGCGGAATTGGAAGCCGCCGTCCGTTTGCGGCCGACACTGTCTCCCGCCGTGTACCAGTTAGCGCTGCTCTACCGCCAAAGAGGTGAGGAGTCGAAAGCGCGTGCAGCTTTTGAGAAACACGCGCTGTTGAGTCAGCACGAAAGAACGGACGAGTACGATCCGATCGACGCCAGTCTCGCCGAATGAATTGGTTTGTGCGATCTACATTGCAACGTCTCGTTCTCTTACATGTCGCGCCGGAAATCATAAAAGACGCGAATGAGGTTGCCATCAAGATCGGCGGCGATGAACTCGCGCAGCTTCCACGGTTTGTCCTCGGGCTCGGAAACGATCTTCGCTTGCGCGGCCTTCCACTGTGCGAAAAGATCGTCCACCTCAGCCTTGCTGTTGAGATTGAGCCAGAAAAGGATAGGGCCCTTGTTGCCGTAGGACTCTCGGAAGGAGCGATTGGTGATGAACAGTCTGCAATTCCCCCTTGAGATGCCTGCAATGCCGCCTTGGTCGTCGCCCCAATCGATGGTGAAGCCCAGCGCGTTGACATAGTAGGCTGCGGCTTTGTCGACGTTGGCCGCGGGGATCTCCGGGACAGGAGCGGCGAACGTCATGGGGTTGTCGGGGCTCATTTGCTATCTGCCGATCGCTGCGCAATCGGGGGCGCCTGGGTGTTGCTGTAATGTTCTGCCAAGTAGTCGATCAAGACCTGCTTATTCGAGAGGACAGCGCCCCAGCCGATCATCTTGTCGAGTTCTTTCTGCCAGGCTGCTTTCGAAAGCCTCTGCGATTCGATCAGGCGCAGGCTGTGACAGGGCAAGCAGGAGGTCTGCTCGATCCGCTGGCCTGTTTCCACTTCATCCGTGCCTTTTCCGAAGCTACGGCCTGGAGGACAGACCAGAACACCGACGCAGAGAAAACCTAACAACGCTGGTCTCATGAATCAATCCTCCACTTGCAGACCGATGCGATCGATCGCATTGTACAAATAGCCGGAAGGATTCCACGTGGGTACGACGGGCTGGGTCCGGCCTTTGGTATCTGTTGCGCGCGAAAGAATGTTGTAAAAGCCCGTTTCGCGGGGCTGCCAATCGAGGCTCCACAAGCGCCACGAAAATGGCAGATCGCGACCAGACAATTCCGCCGGCCTCCAGGAAACGCCGGAGTCTGTCGACACCTCCACTTGCACGATTCGTTCTTCGCCTGCCCACGCGACGCCGCGAAGTACCGTGGGGGTCGCACGTTTGATCATTTGGCCGTCGGTGTGACCAGTGATATACGATTTCACCGGCATGGCCTCAATCACCTCCAGATCGGAAGGGTTTGCCGCCGCCCCTGGTGCGACTGGATGTTTGGGAAAACGATAGGCCGGTTTCATGAAGAAGCCGTCATTCGGCTTTTCATCGATCGAAAGAAAGTTTACCCATTTGACCCAGCTTGTGCCATCCCAACCGGGAACAATTAAGCGAAGAGGAAAGCCGTGTATAGAAGGAAGCGCTTCGCCGTTCATACGCAACGCCAGCAGAGTAGCGGGGTGAAGCGCTTTTTTCATGGCCAGAGAACGAATGAAGTCGGGAGTCTTAGCGAGTCCGACATCTGCGCCATTTGCTGTAACATACGCCGCATTTAAGTCGGCTCCGGCCAGGCGGAGTACGTCGGACAGACGGGGCCCAGTCCATTCGGCATTTCCCATGGCGCCCCTGCCCCACTGGACTCCCGCGACACGAGGCGAAAAGAAGGCACGGCCGTTGCCTGTGCACTCCAGCACGGCTGGAGTGGTAAATTGCGGCAGCTTGCGTAGATCGGCCAGCCGCAATGTCAGATGCTTTGCTACCCGGCCAGCTATTTGTAATTCGAAATCAGCTTCTTGCACCTGCGGGCGCGGCAAATGCTGGCGCACGAAAAATGAGTCGTTCGGAGTCAGCCATTGGTTCAGATAGCTGACGGGGCTTTCCAGGTCCTCGGGTCTATCGTTATGAACGATCATCGACCGTTTTCCGGCGACAACGAGCGGCGGTAACGGGTCCTGCCCCTGAGCAGAAGCTATTGCTGACATGGCGAACGCCAGAGCCTGCCGCCGACTACTCAGATAAGGTTTCATTCATTTCCCTTATCAGTGTGTATGAAGCGTGCGGCGGAGTCTATGCAGTAATTCTCAGGCCGCATCAGACCTTCCTAGCGGCGATTCGAGGCGCTTGCGGAGGAGTCCATCGATGGCGAATGGCCCGGAGCCACCGATAATGAGGGCGGCGAGGCAGGCGAAATAAAGCAGGATGACCTCATAACCCACCGGTCCGAACTTCGCTCCAGTGGCGGTCACGGCGAGGAGCTTGATTGAGCTGAACCCATAGGGCAGGTGCACTTTAAGCATGGCCACCAATAACACGGCCATCATCGGCACGCTGACAATTGTCACAAAAGCCCCCAGGAGCACAGCAAGGCCGCCGAGGAGTTCGGTCATTATCGTCAACCAGGCCATGAGGTGCGGCTCGGGGACGCCCATGCCCTGGAGAATCGCGGCGAACGTGTCGGGTCCCCGTGACAGCTTCGCGAGGCCGTGTTGCATGAACCCGTATCCAACAATCAGGCGAAGCGGGATGGGAAACCAGCGAGCCAAGGGAAATGGGGTCAAGAGCTTGAGAATGAGATTGCTCGGTATCTTCATAGTGCGAATACCTGGAATCGACCGCCCATCTCGGGTGTGATCCCTTCGGCGACATCCAATTTTATGATTGGCGTGACGGCAGCCGCCAGCGCCGGTGTTTATTTCATGCGTCGCGGCATCGGCAGCGATCGGCCTGGGCTTTGCCCTCGCCCTGACCGGCTCCCACTTGCGCATGCGGGATCTGGCGATTATTCTTCTTGCCATAGTTCTCGGATTTTCCTGCAACATCGGGCAGGCCCGGATAGCTTTTCTGAGGAGGCAGGCAAGCCTGAAGAAGATGAAAACAATTCAGCTCCTGCACGCGGGTGTAGCATTTAGCTACAGTCAGAGGCCGCAGGTGGCGGGTTCGATAAGTTCAAGTCAGACAGCGATTCCGCACGTCCCCGATCGCGACGCGGCCGAGGCGATCCGTCCGGCAAAAGTCCAGGGGCTCAAGAAGGCATGGCTCGACTGCTATCGGTGAACGTCGGACTTCCGCGCGACATCGAGTGGAAGGGCCGCGCTGTGCACACCGCCATCTGGAAGTATCCGGTGCACGGCCGCTGCCGGGCCGGCCGGTTGAATCTGGACGGAGACGGTCAGGGCGACCTGGCCGGACACGGCGGTGAGCAGCGCGCTGTCTTCGTCTACCAGATCGAATCTCATCGCTATTGGCAGGAGCGGTTGAAGAGAACCGACTTCGTCGATGGACAGTTCGGCGAGAACTTCACGATCGAAGGATTGCCCGACGATGCCGTGCATATCGGCGACCGCTATCAGATCGGCAGCGCGCTGTTCGAGGTCACTCAACCTCGGGTTACGTGCTATCGCGTCGGCCTTCGGATGAACGAGCCCCGGATGCCGGCATTGCTGACCTCCAGCGGACGGCCGGGGTTCTACTTCCGCGTGCTGCAGGAAGGCGAGGTGGGCGCCGGCGACTTAATCGTGAAGGCGGGAGAGGCAAAGGAGCGAATGACGGTAGCAGAAATCAACGCGCTCCTTTATTTGCCCAATCATGCGCGCGATCAACTGGAGCGCGCATTGCGGATCGAGGCGCTTTCGGCCGGATGGCGTTCGTCCTTTGAGGCGTTACTGCAGAGCCAAACGTCTGCCGGGGGGAGCGGTAACGCGGGACTCGCGCCTGCAGCCGCTGCGCATCCGGTTGCACCAGGATTTCGGCCGCTCGTGGTGACGGCGATCAATCCGGAGTCCGCAGACGTCCTCTCGCTGACGATGCAGAGCCCGGACAATTCTCCGCTGCAAAGGGCTTTGCCGGGCCAGTACGTGGTCTTGCGTCTTCAGCGTGCCGCGGGCAGCCCGCCATTTTTTCGCAGCTACTCGCTCTCGAGTCCCGTCTCGACGGAGGGTTATCGAATCAGCGTAAAGATAGAGCCGGATGGCGCCGCTGGAACCTACCTGCGGGAGCACGTCAGGGTGGGCGATGCTCTCGACGTCAGCTCGCCGCGCGGAAGCTTCGTCTTGGAATCCGGAGAGCGGCCGGTGGTGCTGCTCAGCGCGGGAATCGGGGCGACACCCGTTCTGGCGATGCTGCACGCGCTGGTGGCGGCGCGCTCGACACGGCAGGTCTTATGGCTGCACGCGGCTCGCGACCGGCAGCATCATCCATTCGCCGCCGAAGTCCGCCGGCTCATGCATGCCCTCAGTAATGGCCGCAGTTATGTTTGTTACAGCAGGCCGGGCTCGCAAGACCAGATCAGCGAGGATTTTGACGCTACCGGTCACCTGTCGCGATCGGTCTTCGACGAGGTCGGCGTCCCGCGCGAGGCGGATATATATCTCTGCGGACCGACTCGCTTCATGGCGGAGATGAAGGAGGCGCTCGGAAGCTTCGGCGTTGAGCCGCCGCGGATTCACGTCGAAATCTTTAACGGCAGTGAGCCGATGACGCCGGGTATTGTCGGCGCATCGACGCGACCGCCGCATCTGCCCGAAGACGACACCAACACAGGACCGCTGGTATCGTTCGCGCGTAGTGGCGTTACCGCACATTGGAAAGCCTCGGCCTACCAGAGCATTTTGGAGCTGGCCGAAGCGAGCGACGTCCCGGTCCGTTGGTCGTGCCGCACCGGTGTTTGCCACAACTGTGAGAGCGGTTTGATTTCGGGCGAAGTCTTCTACGGACCGGAGCCACTCGAAAAGCCCGCCGATGGCAACCTTCTCGTTTGCTGCTCACAACCGATTCGCGACGTTGTCATCGATTTGTGAAGCCTGGCTGGCAGGGGCGGCCTCCGGCCGCAAGTGGAGGATGAGGGCACCGCATATGAGACCGAAGCCGAGGCGCGGAGCGACGAACGCAACCAGCATGGCGGTCGTGAAGCTCGCCAGAACACCAAGCGATCGACGCCTCGCCAGACGCCGCGTCCGCGCAGATACCTGCGTAGCGTCCGCGGAGGTCAATATTTTGCGCTCGAAGACGTTGTAGGCAATGTCGATGCACACGAACAGCCCTGCGTAAAACGCTACAGGTGACGACGCGAGCCGGGTGCGGGCAACCCATGCGGTCGCAAAGGGCAGGAGCGACACCGTGAAGAGATGGACGAAGTTGATCCATATCAATCCCAGCGTCGGAGGACCTACGAACCGCATGAGGTAATGGTGGTTTATCCAAATGATGGCGATGAACAAGTAACTCACCGCATAGCTGATGGCTGTGGGCCAAAGAGGCCAGAGAGCCGAGAATGCCGCCTGATCCGGCGCCTTGAGCTCCAGAACCATAATCGTTACGATCACCGCGAAGACCGCGTCCGAAAATGCAGCCAGCCGATCCGGGGTTACCTTTTCTTCACGCATAGCGTTACGCTCCGAGGCAATGGACCTCACTGAGATTGGGTGCAAGCAGCCTCTTCACGAAATTGGTTGTCGGCGGCCATGGCTGACAGGCTTCGCGCACAGGCCAGGATCTGCTGATCCAGCCGATCGTAGTCGAGGGACTTGGGGTCAATGTATTGCAATTGGCGGCGGCGTTTAAGGAATTTCTCACTGAACTTTTGCATGTTCGCGAACTCCCCAGCAAGCAGCACGTACCCGTTCCGGTCGTCACTCGTCGATCTTGCAGCGGCAGCAAGCGCAAGCTTTTCATCAGCTTTGCGACGCAATCCCGCGATCCACTCCTCTGAAACCGGGGAATTGTTTTGTATTGAATTCACAATAGTGATGCGCCACTCGCGGACGGTACTCATCTGCTCGATCCCTGCCTCCAGGAATTGTTTAGAAAATCCGGTCTTGACCGCGGCAGGAGGTGCGACTGCCTGGTCCGCAGGCAGTGAAAGCACAACCTGATGTTCGGTGAAGGAGAGTGAACCTTGAGTCAAACGCGCGAGGTCATCCAAAGAAACATAAGCCTTGCCATTGGATTCGAAGATTCTCGCAGTGCCGGGGCGGCTCCTGATGGATAGCGTGCGAGCTCCGGAAGAGGACTGCGAGTACACCGGAGAGCCCAAGAGAACAAGCAAAGCTAGCGATGCAACTGACTTCATAAAATTCCTCCCAGAATTCAAGGATGACTAAAATCACGAACGGAGATCATTACTTTTCTTGCTCTCGTCTAAGTGGCAATTGGCGGTTCGCGTCCGGGCTTACCGTCGGGGACCGCGGTCGGAATTCCGAGCGTTCCCGCAATGGCAGACCATCCGCGATCCGAACGAAATAAATCTGGCCGGGACGCACGTATCAGACCCATCAAAAGAATCATCCGTATGTCGCGCTGCTCGACCGCTGTTGCGGCCCATTCCGCCGCGTGTCCCATTTCCGCACAGCCCACGTGAAACAACGACAGGCCCATGGCCTCCCCATACTGGTCTCCGGGGAGGAGTGCGCCATGCAATTCGTCAGCGCGATTTGTTTCACCGGTACACTTTAGAATTCCCGCGAGAAGTCCCCTCGTTGTCGTACTCCAAGGGGCCAGAGAGTACGCATTTTCGGCAGCCGACAAGGGCCTCCCTCTGCAATCCTCGTACCGCCTGGCTCAAAGAGAGTAGATAGTAGGGCTGGTAAAGGTTAGAGTAAAGCTCGGAAAGCCGGCGTAAGTATGCCTCCCCGGCTTCCGTGTTGCCTCCCGCGAGAAGCGCGGCCGCATAATGGAACCCGCCGATGAAGTTTAACGGATCGTCTTCCATGCCGCGCACACACACTCTCACTGATTCCCCGGCTCGTCCCATCGGCAGAAGATAGGAGAAGCTAAAGTACCAGCAAACGTACGGAGAAACGGGTTCGCGAGCCATTGCCAGCTGGAACCAGCGTTTCGCTTCGTTCCAATCGAAGTGATACAGCGCGGCCACCATCCCAAGCACTGCGTGCGCTTCCTGCGATGCCGGGTCGATGTCCAGCGCCCTTCTTGCCGCCGCAGCCGCCAACGGCATAGCCGTATGGGCCGGTGTGATCCCAGGAAGAACGAGCGATACCAGCGCCATGGCAAGTCCGCTGTGCGCCGGAGCAAAATCTGCGTCCATCCCAATCGCGTTTTCATACAAGTCTCTGCTCCGCGCCAGGGATTCACGTGTGAATGCGGCCAGGTAGTGCCGCGCCTTAAGGTACTCCTCATAAGCCGGCAAACGTGGGATGTATTGTCTCAGTGTGCGGCTCAGCCGTACCCGAAGTGCCGCGGCGATCGCTTGTGCGATCTCATCCTGAACGGCGAATATGTCTGACGTCTCCCGGTCGTAGCGCTCGGACCAAAGGTGAGTTCCATCTCCAGCAGCGATGAGCTGGGCGGTTATGCGGACACGTGCGCCGGCTCTCCTCACGCTGCCCTCGACGATATTCTCGACACCCAAGGCGCGGGCAATATTTCGGACATCTTCCTGCTTACCTTTAAAGGCGAAGGCGGAGGTCCGCGCGATCACCTTCAACCCAGGCACGTGCACCAGCTCGTTTATAAGCTCTTCTGCCAGGCCGTCAGAGAAATATTCACTTTCTGCATCGCCACTCGCGTTCGCGAAGGGCAGTACGGCGATTGAGGCACTTTGCGGCGGCTGCTCCCGCACTGCCCCTTCCATAGGCTTCGAGGGAGCAGTAGCGAAAGGCGCAATTTCCGGGTGAGATGATTTCTCGACCTCGTGCGATACCGGCGCGATAAAGCGATACCCCCGTCGCGCGAGCGTCTCTATGTAGCGTGGTTTTTCCGCCGATTCGCAGAGTGCATCCCGCAGCCTTTTCACCGCGGTATTAATGCTGTGATCGAACTCGACTACGGTCTCGTCGGGCCAAAGCTTCCGGCGGATTTCTTCGCGCAGGACCACTTCGCCGGGACATTCCAGCAGCGCAACCAGTATTTGGAAAGGCTGTTCCTGCAGGCGGATTTTGAAGTCGCTCTTGCGCAGTTCCGCGCTCCGCAAATCAAGCTCGTACGGACCGAAGCGAACAATCGAAAGTGCGCGCGCTGCCGGACTCGTGCGGGGCATCTCTTCCGGCATGCAACCCCCTGGGAAATGAAGTCAAGTAAGTCTATCACGCGAAAGGGGCGAGCACCGTCGAAGTAAGTCGCGCAAGGTCAATTGCTTAGCCCGTGACTCATTGGTCAGATGCAAATCACCCGCCGTGCATCGAGATTTTTTCGCAAGCTCCTTACACTGGCCGTGCTGTCTGAACCGTTCCCGGCAATCGGAAGTTCAGGAGTTGAGGAGAGGCATGCCACGTATTCACGAGTCAAAGACTAACAAGTACAACAGGTTTCGTCTCATCGGCGCGGTTTCAGCGCTAGGCCTGATGATGTCACCCTCAAACTCAGCCGTCGGCGCTCAGTCCGGATCATTCGAAGCTTCCAACGGAACCCCGGCCAATGCCGACCGCGACGCCGAAAATGGCAGGCGCCTCTTTACAGAGGAGACATTCGACGGCAATGGTCGAACCTGTCGCACGTGCCACAGTGTCACGACCGGAACTGTCTCCCCACAAGACGCGCGGGAGCGTTTGCGAAAGGACTATCGAGATCCGCTATTCGTGTTCGACGGCAGCGACGACCTTAACGGGAACGGTTACAACCGCATGTTGGAGGAAGCGACGATTCTCATTGAGATCCCGCTGCCGCCCACCGTTCGCATGGCAGATGATCCGAAGGCCAGGTCGGTCATTCTTACGAGGGGCATTCCCACGACGCTGAATACACCGGCGCTGGACCCTGTGTTGATGCTCGACGGGCGAGATCCGGACCTTCCGACGCAGGCTCTCCATGCCCTACAGAGGCATGCCCAAGCGACGCGCCGAATCCCGCGTTTGGATCTTTTCCGCATCGCCGAATTCGAGAAAACCGACGAGTTCTTCAGTTCTGCAATGCTGCGACGGTATGCCCGTGGCGGACCTGCTCCGATATTGCCGCAAGGCCGCACGATGGCCGAGATCCGCGGTCGCCGCTTTTTCATAGATGCGCCGGCGACTCCGCCTCCGGCGGGCGATCTCAAAACGGGTGCTTGTGCTCTATGCCACAGCGGACCGATGCTCAACCAGACCAACCAGTTCCTTCCACTGCCGGTACCGGCGGGCACGCGCTTTCAGACTGTCAACGTTTCCGAACGCGACGTACGGAACCGCAAACGGCCGTTCATCTTTAAGAACGCCGATGGCAGCGAAACGACGGTGTGGACGCCCGATCCCGGTCGCTCCCTGATCACCGGCGTGATTGACGGCGACCCCAACGCCAATGGCGCGCCATTCTTCACCAGCCTGAATGCGTTCAAGATCCCCACTCTTTGGGGTGTGAAGAACACTGCTCCTTATTTTCATGACAATTCGGCTATGACGTTGGAGGATGTGGTTGACCACTACGGAGATTTCGTCTTCAACAAACTTCCTCCGCCTTTCACGTTCACGCTTACCCGGCAGGATCGGGCGGATATCGTCGCCTACATGAAACTGCTGAATTGAAACCGAAGATGAAGCCACGCGACAATACGGTACCCGATCAACAGGATCCTGACGTCACTTGCTGCCGGCGATCTGTGGCGTTTGTTCATTGATCCTGGAGGAATAGATGATGAATTTGAATGGGTCCATGTTCTGGTCCTTCTCCATCAGCTTGAGATAGACGAGCCGTTTGGCATTCGCAAAGGACGGGCTGTTTTCAAACCGCTTTCCGGAGGATTCAAGCAGGGAGGCTGCCAGCTCGTATTTGCCGTCGGCGGCGAGGTGGTCCACCGTCTTTACCAGCTGATCTTCGGTGACGCCGAGATAGTCGACTAAAAGAGCTGCACGGTCGGCACTCGTGAGATGCTCCAGCCCCTGCAAGTCGGACTGCCAATACCCTACATTCTGGTCGTAAAGGCGGTCGATGACGTGTTCGCGCAGGATTAAATACGGTTGATAGACGTCCGGCTGGCCTTTGAGCAAGCCGGGCGGAATCAGATTTGCCTGCTGTATGGCGCCACGCTCCTCGCCGCACCGTATCGCACTTACGACTTGACCGCGAAGCCATATCAGGTCAGTTTTGAGCAGCGCCAGCATTGAAGTGGAGGCAAAATTTCGCGTCAACGGCTCGTGGCCATGCAACAGATACTTGGGATGTGCTGCGACTACAGTATCGATGGCGTCGAGCAGCCCCTGGAAATCGCCTTCTTCTACAAAAGGCGCGCCGAGGTAGGGCATGATGAAATCGCCAACGAACATCACGCCTTGATCCGGCAAGTGGACGAACATGGCGTCGTGAGTCTCTCCGCCCCGGATTGGGATGAGTTCGATGCGTGTTCCTCCGATTTTCAGCTCCGTGCGAGCGGCGATGGTAACGTCCGGTTTAAAGCTGCGCACATTATCGAGGTTGAAGCGTTCACCGAAGAACTGCTTATCGAAAGTCCCTGGCGCATCGAGTTCCCGGGTAAGTTCCTCCTGGTAATTGCTTCGGGCATAGAAGCGCGGGTGCGGGTTCAAAGCACGGAAATAGGAGTGGCCTCCCACATGGTCCCAATGAGCGTGGGTAATGAAGATGGTTGTCAGTTCCGGCAAGCCAGGGATGTGGGCTCGCAGCGCCTCATAGGCGGCCTTCGCGGAATCCGGGCGCGTACCGGCATCGATGCCGATCAGTTGTCGCCCATCCTCCGACACGACGAAATAGTACTCAGTGAACTCGAATCCGGTCAACACGTACACGCGTCCTGGCACAATCGCAGCAATGCGCCGCGGAGCGAATGTATGTCCTGTGGCGTCCTCGGAAAAGGGCGTGACCAGCGTTATGGGCCGGTTCCAGTCTTTGTAGCCGCTCTTTTGCAGATACTCCTCCGCCTTCGCGCGTTCTCCCCTCGCGAGCGCCAGCTTTCCGAGGTGATAATCGACTTCTCGCAACCAGCCGAGATGGGGCGCCCCGTCGGCGTGATTCAGGCACCAAACGAGCTCAGCCTCGGCTGCCTTGCTCTGACGGAAAAAGCCAGGGAGTTGCGAGTGAACGATGCCCGCGATCCAGTTAACAACGAAGATCTGCCCCCGCGACATCTGCCTGGCACGGTCGAGCATCGCCATTGTGTCGTTCACGTAACCCATCCTGTGCAGCAGCGAAACCGAAGATGCGTGCTGCGCCCGCAATAGCGCGATGGCGCTCAGATAGAGCGCTTTCTGAGGATCCGCCAGCCGCGACCCGAATTCCTTAAACCGAGCCGACAAGAACTCCGCGCCCTCACCCTGCAGGTTCAGGTTTGAGTATTGCGCCATAAGAAGGAAGATCAACTGTGGGTCTTTCGGCGGAGCGACGCGGTTGACGGCTTTCAAATACTCGAGATCCGGAGGATAAGTGGTGTTCCCCGCATGGTTGCCCGGGCTCGGGTTGGCGCGGATTTCCCGCAGGCCGGCCACGAATAGCGCGCAGGCGAGCAATGCCGCTGACAAATAGATAACGGATCGCATAGAGCCTACCTTTCTGGGGAAGTTTCCTCCCCTGAAAAATAGATGTATATGCATCTATCACGGCTGCAGAAAACTTTGGGCCTTCACGGCGCCATTCGTTACCAGAGACACGGCCTCTTTCATCTGTTTCCACCCTCTTTCCCCAAGTTCGTTCCGCAGTCTCGATTCGGCGAGATCCCAATGTGGTTTGGCCTTTTCAAGTTGCCGCTTGCCCGCCGCTGCCAGGCTGAAGAGGCGCTCTCGCCTGTCTCTTCCTTGTTTGACGCTAATCCAACCCTGCTTCCGCATCCGGTCCAAGGTCCGTGTCAGCGTCGTACTGTCCATTACGAAGCCTTCGCTCAGCCGTTTTTGATTCACCTCGCCGGTGGTAGCCAATGCTGTGAGAAGCCCGAACTGTGTCGTTTCGAGGCCTGCCTTTTTCAGTTGCTGGTCATAAATCCGCGTTACGGTCCGGGTTGCGCGCCGAAGGTTCTGGCAGGCGCACGGCAGGTCAAAGAGCGCTTCTGCGGAGGCTGGTTCAAATGCCTCAGTCTTCATAGTATATGTATATACATCTTTAGAACACGTCGTCAAGGCAACCTTGACGCGGCACAGCCGAATCCAACGACCGCACGGCGTGTCGGCCACTGTTGCCGCCTTTTGGGGTCATGTCCCGTGATGGTGAAATTTCTGAATCGACAGCTTGGGCGCGTTTGCAGGCCGTCCTGAGATTGGGTATTCTAAGGTTCTTTTATCGCAACGATACCTGATTTATTTCATCAGAGCTGTCGTCCAGGGCGTTCCGGAGGAGGATTCGTGAAATTGCATTGCGTCTTGCCGTCGGTTCTTATTGGTCTGGCCCAACTGGGGCTGACCGGTTGCGCCATGCGCCGTGGCGCCAAAACTATACCTGTCGCCCGCTTCGACTATTCCAATGCCATCAACCGCTCGTACAAGGAGCAGACGCTCCTGACACTGGTGAAAATGCGGTATCTGGATCCGCCCATGCTGCTGGATGTGCAGCAGGTGGTTACCCAATACACTTTCGAAGGCTCGGCTTCGATCGGCGCGGGCCAGACATGGAATGGCATTCCTAATGGCGGCAGTGCAACCGGCGCTATCACAGGCACCTGGACCGAAAGCCCGACCATCACCTACCTGCCGATGACGGGCGAAAAATTCACCAAGAGCCTGCTGCGGCCGATTGAACCGGGCGTTCTGTTCACGCTGATACAAACCGGTTGGCCGATTGACGCGGTTCTTGGCGTTGCGGTGAAGATGATCAACGGTCTTCAGGCCGGTTCTTTGGCCGCGTTCGACAGACACGCGGCAAATCCAGATTTCTACCGGGTCCTCGGCATGTTGCGGGAACTCCAGGATACTGGGCAGTTCGGACTGCGCGTGGAACAGAAGGAAGGCGCCGAAGTTGTGATCGCCATTGTCCGGCGCGGCCAGTTAGACGCAGCCCTGGCCGCAAAGGCTCGGGAGGTGAGGCAATTGCTTCACCTCAATCCCGATGCGGAAGAATTCACGGCCGACATTGCCGCGGTGGCAGCAAGCGACAAAGAGATCGCGATGGAAACGCGCTCCATGCTGGAAATCATCACCGAGGCATCCGCGGGAGTGGATATCCCGGATCCTGACACCCAGGAGGGGCGTGCAACCACGATGGGACCCGCCGGGAAGTTCGCGTTTCGTGTGCGTTCGTCGGATGCCAAGCCGGCCGCGAATGATGCATTCACAGCCGTCCAGTACCGTAACCATTGGTTCTGGATTGATGATCGGGACCTGCGATCCAAGCGTGGCCTGGGATTTTTGATGATTCTGTTGTCGCTTGCGGAATCGGGCAAGTCCGCAGCCTTACCTGTACTTACTATCTCCAGGCCTTAAAGCCGTGGTGTGAGCCTGGCTAAAAAGTCGCCGGCGTTTCCGCCACTATTCCATTGTGAATCACTTCACGATGTCAATCGCCAGCGCCTCTGTCATGGTTATCTCGATGGTCTCGCCCGGCTTGAGATCGTCTAGATTCGTGGCTTTCTTACTGATCTTCATTTTCTTTTTCTTGCCATCGGTATCCAGAATGGTCAGGTAATGCTTCGCGGGGTCAACGGCCAGGATTTTTGCGGTCATGCTTGTCGTTTCCACCATAAAGCCACCGGGCTTGGCGCCCTTCGGCGCAATGGCGACTAGTGCGGCACCGTCCGCGCCAACGGGGTCCTTGGACTTTCCGACCGCGATCAGCATTTCTTCCGCATACTTTAGCTTCAATGTGTCGCCAACCTTGATCTGGTCGAAGTTCTGAACACTCTCGTCGACCTTGATGGTTTTGTGTTTGCCGTCCTCGAGTTCGACGGACACCTTGCGTTTAGCCGGGTCGATCTTCGTGACGACGGCGGAGGCCTGGGTAACATCCACTACGTCGATTCCTTGATCAACCTGGCCTTGCGTAACCCCGGCGGTGCCAAGCAACAGTAGAGGGGCCACCGCCGAAAATAGGGACAGAAACGATTTCATTCACCTTCCTCCGTGAATCGTTTGCAACCACCAATCTCGGGTAGTTCCGATCTTGTCGCTGGTGGTGCTCAGGGACGCTGATGCAGTGGGCGACCAGCGGTCGTAATTTTTTTCTGTATGTGATCGTATCCAGAATATCGGGACAGAGTTATCACCAGCGGCGGATTAACCGTGTGTTGCGATAGAGCTACTTGCGCTGCCACGCGACCTTGCCGCCGATGATCACGAGGGCAGGTTCGATTCTGCGGATCTCGTCCTCCGGACAGGTCAGGTAATCGCGGTCGATGACCACAAGGTCGGCGAATTTGCCGGGTTCAATCGAACCGCGCTTGCCCTCGGCAAACTGTAGCCATGCAGCCCAGATAGTGTGGGTTTTCAGGGCTTCATCGCGGGTGATCTTTTGCTCGGGGTAGAGGACGCGGCCGTCAGTCATCTTGCGCGACACTTCGGTCCACATGCTCACGAAAGGGTTGTAAGGATTTACGGCGCGGTTCTTGTCGTGGCCGATCATGTGGTCACTTCCCGCCGCTACCTTGATGCCGGCGTCCAGATAGGAGCGCAGCGGGAAAAACCAGCGCATTCCGCCGTGGCCGAAAACCTTTTCGAGAGCGGCGCCGTCGAGATAGAGCCACTGCGATTGCGTGTCGGCGGCGACGCCCATTTTCTTCATGCGGGCGATGGCTTCCGGGCTCTGAAAGCTCGCGTGCATGACGAACGAGCGGGTCGGCGCAATGGGCTTTTCGCGATCGAGCGCCTCAAGGGTATCGAGCCAGGCGTCGATGGCGCCGCCGCCCTGATCGTGGGTGGTCAGCTGCCATCCGCGGTTGCGGGCAGCGCGCATGACGGCGAGCAGCTTTGCGGGCGCGATGAAGAGCTGGCCGCGATCGTCGGGGTCGGTTTTCGCGTACAGCTGCTTTCCGAATGCTCCATACGGTTGCCGCTGATAAGCAGTGCCGATGGTCATGCCGCCATCGAGGGTCAGCTTGAACGCGCTGAAGCGAAGCCAGTCGTCGCCGGAGCCCCGGGTGTAGCGCGCCGTCTCGATCGCCCGAATCAGCTCCTCGGTTGGCCGTGACGCATCCGGCCTCCAGGTCATCGAGACACGTAAAGGCAGCCTTCCGGAATCGTGAAGCCTTTCGTACAGCCCAATCTGCTCGGGATTGACGGCACGGTCGCCGACTCCGGTCAGCCCAGCTGCGACGTAGCACTTCAACTGGTCTTCGAGCGCGCGAAACTTTTCCTCTTCGGTGAAATGGCCGCCGAGGCTGATTCCTTTGAGAAGCGCCTGCCCGTTTTTCAAGATTCCGTTGGGTTCGCCGTTCGCATCCTTGCCGATTTCGCCGCCGGCCGGATTTGGCGTGCCTCGATCGATGCCGCACTTTTGTAACGCCGCGCTGTTCAGGATGACGACGTAGCTCGCATCGAAGACGACGGGATGATCGGTGACGACGTCGAGCACGTCTTTGGTCGGCATCCGCAGTTCCTCCAGCCTCGTGGGAAAGGTGCGCGGCACGACAATCCATTCGCCTTTAGGAGTCGTCTTCGCCTTTTCGCGCAGGAAGCGCTGGACCGCGGCGTACGAATCGAGCGGGGGCAGGGGTCCACGGAACTCGCTAAGGCCGGCTTCGAGCGCATGGACATGACTATCGATGAGGCCAGGCAGCACGGTCCACCCGTGCAGGTCGATCATCTTTGTATTCGTCGCGCGCGTGGCGACAACGGCTTTGTCGGTGCCAACAGCGAGCACTCGTCCACCGCCGACCGCGACTGCCTGCGCGATGGAGAACGCAGGATCGACGGTCACGATCTTGCCGTCGTACAGGATCATGTCGGGATCAGCCGCAATCAGCGCGGACGAGAACAAGAGCGCGGGGAGAATCTTCATACAGACGGGAGTTATTCTACTTCGGAGAAGATCGTACATCTCGCAACCGCTCAGGCGACGGCGCTGGGCATCCCCGCCGCTGCCAGGCGGTACATCCGTGATCGCCTCATCGCTTCGCCCGTTTGTAGCGAAAGTTGCGCGGAAGTTTCCGTTAATGAAACGAGCATCGACAATCAGCCGTTAGCTACTGAGAAATTTCGGGCGTTGTTAAGGTTGTCGCACTGTCACTTTGACATGGAATTCGCGGCCGCGACAATATCGATCACTTTGTAGATTTCGATATCGTGCCGGGACCGGACTCTGTCGAGCTGGTCGAAAACCGACGTCATGTCGGTGTGCGGATGGACCTTTGGCCAAAGATCACCAAGCGGCACCTCGTGCAGGAGCGAATTCCAATCCGGGAAAATGTCCACCGTCATCGCGTCGTAGGGTTGACTGTCGCCTTGCGGCATCCACAATTCATAAGCCGCCCACGACCCTTTACCGCCCCCTTTGTCCCAGGCCTCGACCAGCGGCTTCCAATATGTGGTTTCCAGACGGATCCAGTCGTTCGTGGCCTGAGGCTTCACATGGTAGTGGTTCAGGCGGATGAAGCTGCCGTCCTGGGCATTCCGTCCGATGCTATCCCGGTTAACCCAGTACTCAACGTCAACTTGCTGAGTCAGAGAATTCAGCTTGGTCCGAATTTCGTTGCCGGTCACATTCAGTTTGGCCCGCTTGGCGGCCGCCTCGAGCTGCTCAGTAGAAGCGGTCTCCGCCGGAAGGCCTTCGTAGCCATAGACCGCGCGGAAGTCGCATTTGGCGGAACTGCCGGCCGGCACGACCCCGCGGACGAATAAAAACCAAGCGAACTCGCCGGCATCCGCGCGTGCCTGATTCAACGGCACCATGACATCCCGTGCGAATGACTCCGCTTCCATGGCCTTGCCGGGAACCGCTTTCACGCAGATATCGCGCACTGTATGGGGTTCCTTTTGATCCTGTGAGAAACCGGTCATCGCCACTAAGGCGGTCAGTATGAGTAAACGAGCGTGCACGGCGGACATAATTTTCCCTCTGCGCAGGCTTGGCTGATTCGTACACACGTGCTGGTCCAATGTCCCGCGCGATGTGAGTATAAAGCAGGATCTTAGCGGGGGCAAGTAAGTGGCGACCCAGCACCCCACCAGCGTCAGGGGCGGGTTCCGATGAGCGTACTTAGCACTTCCGTTACAAAACAGACCGGAGACATGGTTTACAGCGAAGCGCGACGGCTACGGATACTCGGTATTTGGGAACACACGACGATGTTGTATGCCCTGGAAAGAGAGTCGGATCTTGGATCAACGTTTGCAGTTTTTGTCGAGTTATCAGAAGGAAGAGATGTCGGTAGCGGACCTATGTCGCGCGTACGGGACCTCGCGTCCAACGGCCTACCGCTGGATCAATCGCTACAACGAGACGGGGCCAGAAGGACTCGTGGATCGCAGCCGTCGGCCGCATAGCTGCTTTCACGCGACGCTCGAGGCGATCGAGAACACCATCCTCGTGCTTCGGGCAAGCATCCGTCCTGGGGCGCGCGCAAGCTCAAGGCAAGGCTGGAGATGCTACAGCCAGACGTGGTGTGGCCTGCAGCTAGTACATTCGGCAACATCCTGAGCCGTGCGGGATTAACCAGTCCGCAGAAGAAAAGAAAACGCACCACGCCATGCTCAGAGCCGTTCTCTCTGGTCACGGGTCCGAATCAGCTGTGGTGCATGGATTTCAAAGGCTACTTCACCACCGGCGACGGCAAGCGATGCGATCCATTCACCATCACCGACGCGCATAGCCGTTATTTGATTCGTTGCCAGATCGTCTCGCGTATGGACCTCGGCCAGGTTCGGGCGATCTGCGAAGCAGCCATGCGAGAGTATGGGATGCCAGCAAGGATCAGAACCGACAACGGCGCACCGTTTGCGGGCACAGGGCTACTGGGGCTGTCGAAGCTATCACTCGGCTGGACGAAGCTCGGGATCGTGCATGAACGCATTCAAGCAGGCCGACCGCAACAAAACGGTCGCATGAGCGGATGCATCGCACTCTGAAGGAGGACACGACGAAACCGCCTGCGGCATCCATTCGCGCGCAGCAGAGCCGCTTCGATAATTTTCGCTACGTGTTCAATAACGAGCGCCCGCACGAGGGCCTAAACAACCAAGTCCCAGCGAGTCTCTACCACCCCAGCTCCGTCCGACTGCCACGCAAGCTGCCGGAGTTCACGTACGCGAAGGGTCTCCTTCTGCGACGGGTGAACAATAGCGGCGACATCAGCTGGCACAAAAACAGAGTCTTCATCAGCGAAGTATTCCGCTTCGAAGAGTTGGGATTCGAGTTGATCACACCAGGGTTTTACAGAGTCGTCTTTCGAGACATGGAGATCGGAGAACTCAATGTGGAAGAGCTTCGCTTTAGAGCTGCACGGCGAGTGGTCTGAGTTTGCCGATGAGTGCATTAGCCCTGTTATCGCCAACTTGCCGCAAAGCCGAATTTGCGGGAATTTGACGGTAAGCTTGGTTGAGGCGGCACAGATGGACGATATTCGAGTATTTCCAAACTTAGCGCTCACGGTAAAGAGCCACGTAGCCCCCACGAAGGCGGAGACGAATAACGAGGCACCGTGCAAACACACTGGTTCTACACCGTTTGGCCGTTCATAGGGGTGGGCGGGGCGATCGTGATGGTCGCCATCCTGCTGCTGACCGACACATTCCGTGGCAACACCACGGTATCGCGCTGGCGTGATCCAGTGTGGCTGGCGTGGCTCGCCGTGCCGCTCTACTGGGTGCATCAGTTCGAGGAATACAGCCTGCCGGTGCTGGGCTTCCACTACTCAATCCAGGAAATGATCTGCGAGAAGATTGGCTTTCCGCCGTATCCCGACTGTCCGATTCCCCTTGCCTTCTACCCGGTGGTGAACATCGCTCTCATGTGGTTCGGGGCGCCGCTAGCGGCGTACCTCTGCAAGCGCAACGTCCTCATCGGCCTCAGCTTCTGGGGATTGCTCTTAGCGAACGGAATTGTGCACACCGCGGGGGGCCTCGCGGCGGGCGCCTACAACACCGGCCTATGGAGCGCCGCTATCTTATTTGTTCCGTTGTCCGTCTGGGTCATTTACGCCTGCGCGATTCGGGGACCGTACAGCGGTAAGGTCGTGGGCGTGGCGTTCGCCGCCGGAGCCGTCACCCATGTCTTGCTTTTCATCGGCTACGGGTTTTTCAAGAACGGGGTGATCGGCAGTACGGGCCTGCTGGTCTATGCCGCCGTGATCGGTTTCGCGCCAATCATCTTGGCGGCCCTTGGAAGTCGGTTCTTCAAGCGTGAGTTGCTTCAGCCAATTCCGGTGCTGCAGGGGACCGCGTAGCAGTTCGGGCTCGCGCCCATGTCGCCTAACCCTTCCATCGAGCGGACGTTGCCATCCCTCCGTACTCGATTGCATGTTGAGGGATTGTACCCCCTGTGCTGGCCTCTGGGGTCTCAATGAGTGCCCAATCGCCAATGCACTCCTCGACAAGCGATGAGTCTCTCGTGGCGAGTGCGGCACATTGCACTGGGTGGCGGCATATCGGTTTATTCAGCATTTACCGCCCGATAAGCAGGCCATGGAAATGACAGAGTGTGGAAAGCATGGAAAGCCATGAAGCCGGCTTCCCACTCTTCCCACACTCTTTGGAAATCCCTTCGGGATTCCCACTAATGGAATGGTCCGCCGCTCGTCATCATCCGGCCGACGGATTATTGTAATTTGGGAGGTCATCGTGAAGATCCACACAATCGGTATTGATTTGAGTAAGACGACATTTCATGTCGTCGGCTTAGACGAAAAGGGAGCCGTGGTGCTTCGAAGGAAGCAATCGCGGAAACAGCTTTTGATCTATACGGCTAACCTGCCATCCGCGTTGATCGGAATGGAGGCCTGCGGGGGAGCGCATTATCTTGGTCGAGCATTAGAAGCTCAGGGTCATCAAGTTCGTCTGATGCCGGCGCAGTATGTGAAGCCGTTCGTTAAAACCAACAAGAACGATTATTTGGATGCAGAGGCGATTGCGGAGGCGGTGCAACGTCCGACTATGCGGTTTGTGCCGATCAAAAGCGATGAGCAGTTAGACCTGCAGGCCTTGCATCGAGTGCGCGATCGCTGGGTCGCTAGGCGCACTGCTGTCATGAATCAGATTCGTGGTTTCTTGATGGATCGCGGTCTCACGGTACGGAGAGGTCCCAATTATCTTCGCGAGGTGCTTGTTCCAGTTCTGGACGATTCCAATGCACTTTTCTCAGGGCGAATTCGCTGGCTGCTCAGGGAGCTCCAGGCCGAGTGGAACGAGTTAGGGGCGCGCATCGAGGAGGTGACTGGCCAGATCGAGGCCATTGCTAAAGAGAATGAAGAATGTCAGCGATTGATGGAGATTCCAGGCTTCGGACCCCTGGTTTCCACTGCGCTCACCGCAGCAGTCGGCAACGCTGCAACGTTCCATAAAGGCCGAGATTTAGCTGCCTGGCTCGGATTGGTTCCACGGCAACATTCCACCGGCGGTAAAACAAGGCTTCTGGGCATTAGCAAATGCGGCAGTGAGTATCTCAGACGCATGATGCTCCATGGTGCGCGATCGGTTGTTATGCATATGGCGCGAAAGAAATCCGCGCTCGGGGCTTGGGTAGAGCAACTCAGCGCGCGGACTCACCGTAATGTTGCGGTTGTGGCTCTAGCGAACAAAATGGCGCGAATCGCATGGGTCATTTTGAATAAAAGTGAACGCTATCGTCCGGCAGCTTTAACCCCGATATCACTCGGCCCTGCCGCTGCAACGTAACGCAAGGTGGCTAATATCGATCAGAAGACACTGCCTTCGCCCTTTCTGATCGTTTATAAGCCAGACGAAGGCGTCCGTCCAGGCTCTGCGAATGAACTCGCTGCGCTCGGCCTTGACCGACACCTCCGTCTGGCTTCGGAATCAATGATCAGGGCGAAGCCGGAATAGCTAAGCCGTGATCGGCAGCGAACGTTTGATTTAGACGACACAGTTGGGAATTTACTTGCCAGGTTTGCTAAACAGATCGATGAATTGGTTAACGGTCCCATCCGGCATTACTGAAACCTGTGTGGGAATGAGGACGTTGAAGTTCGACCCACTTTTTAGGACAGCTATGCGCGGATTTCATTGTGGCCAGAAGCTTACACTTCACAAACAGGCCGGATACATTTGCGCAGACCGTCTCTTCCAATCTCAAGAATCTGCTTGCAAACGGGCGGCGGACCATACAATTCCCACGGCCTCGACGACTGAATATATGTCTTCTCGTGTCCCTCGACCCAAATCATCGCCACCGCAAGGGGCTTGTAACGGATGTCTCAGGTCCACAACAACGCATGTCCCGGTACACTCACGGACCCTGCGCGCTGCCGGCCGAGAGCCGGGCATTGGGCGGGCTGGCGCTGATCTGAGCGGGAGTGGAGGAATTGTGCCATGGCGCAATCTGCATACACAATGGCGTCGTTTGCGTACCGCTCCAGACTGCCGGAATCTTAACCTTGAATTATGTGCAGCGCTAAAGAGTGCTTGGCTGCCGGCAGCGGCAGTCCCGATGAATAAACATTTTCGCGTTGCCGGCCGCCTTGCCCTCAGGTTGGAGGAACTGGGGATCCGTGTCTCCGCGGTCCTGCGCCGTGCCGGGCTCCCGCAGGACCTCTTTGAACAAACCCGCGTGCTGGTCACCACTGAGGAGCTTTTTGCCCTTTGGCGTGCCATCGGCGAAGTCAGCACCGATCCCGCCATTGGTCTCAAACTCGGCACGGAGACCAGGACGGAGCGTTTTCACCCAAGCGGAATCGCGGCTCTGTCAACCGAGAACTTTGGTGCGGCCATCGACCACATCGCTCGTTACAAACAGCTCACCTGTCCGGAGGAAATGCTGCAGGACACCCACGATGCAGAGTGGTGCATCCGCTTCCGCTGGCTACTCGCTGTGGACAGCGAGCCTCAGGTGCTTATCGAATACTGCTTCGCATGGCTGCTGACGATCGCGCGACACGGCAGCCGCGAAGATCACTATTCAAGGAAATCGCTATCCCGAGCATCTCGAAGCAATGACCGGTCGCTAGCCTGGCTTGCGCCAATGAGCCGAAGGACCCTGCAGCAGTACTCCGGGGAGAAAATGCACGATAATAGTGACCGAAAGGGCATTATCGTTTACTTTGTCGCAACGCAGCGGCATCGCCGGCGTTCTTGGAACGAGTTGCCGGGCAAGGGCGGCGCGCAGCCGTGCCCTGTGCGCTTTTAAGGAGATTCTATGACTACTATCGTTGTTAACGGGGCAAAACGAGAGGTTCAGGCATCGACTGATACACCTCTGCTTTACGTCTTACGAAACGATCTCGAGCTTTCCGGGCCTCAGTTCGGTTGTGGACTCGCGCAATGTGGAGCTTGTTCCGTACTGCTGAACGGCAAGGAAGTGCGATCTTGTATTACTCCCCTGGCGGCTGCGGCAGGCAAAGAGGTCACCACACTGGAGGGTCTGCAGGCGCGATGGGCTAAACAGAAAGGGCTTTCTGAGGAGGCGGCGGCGAGAACTCTTCATCCGGTGCAGGACGCGTGGATCGAGGAACAGACGCCCCTGTGCGGGTTCTGTCAGAACGGCATGATGATCAAAGCCACCGAGCTGCTGGAACGGAATGCATCGCCGACGGTTGCGCAGATCAAGGAGGCATTTACGGCTGGCGTTTCCCCGCATCTGTGCCGCTGCGGAAGTTATACGGCGATCATCCAAGCTGTGCAACGGGCGGCGACTGCCATGGCGAAAGGAGTGACGCATGATCACGCATGAGAAGCCGTCCACGAATAAGGCAACCGACGTTTTCGGGGCATCGCTTTCGCGCCGCGGATTCGTCAAGGCCGGCGGAGCGCTGATGGTGGGCTTCGGCCTGGTCAAAGCGGACGGGATCGAGACAGCCGGCGCAGCGGTTAAAAGCAACACGCTGAATCCGGCTCTACCGGAATCATGGATCGAAATCCATGCCGACAACACGATTTTGATACGCGCAGGCAAGCCTGATTTCGGCCAGGGCACGGTGTTCACCGCATACCGGCAGATCGCGGCGGAAGAACTCAGGGTACCGTTCGAAGCCATCACTACGGTCGTTTCTGGAGATACAGATCGCACGCCCGACGGCAGCGGGGCATTCGATTTTCTGCAAGGGGGCATGCCGAACATCCGAAAGGCAGGCGCCTATGTTTACCAGGCACTTCTCGATCTGGCTTCTCAACAGCTCGGCGTGCCAAAGGATCAGCTTTCCGTCAAAGACGGTATCGTCTCCGGCGGCGGCAAGAGCGTGTCCTATGGAGACCTCGTCAAGAACCAGAAGTTGAACCTGACGATACCTGTCAAGGGCGACGTGAACAGCATGTTCGGTTTGACAGTGGAAGGAAATCCCCCGCTGAAACCCGTGAGCGAGTACACGGTCGTCGGCAAGTCCTTTCCCAACTCCGTGACTGTTTCGAAGGTTACCGCCAAGGAGACTTGGGTTACCGACGTGCGTGTCCCCGGCATGCTGCATGCACGCGTAGTGCATCCGAAGACACTGGGCTCCAAACTGGTTATGCCAGGTCCGCTGGACAAGGCTCGCTTTCCGAATACGCAGGTGGTTGTAAAAGGAAATCTGGTTGGCGTGGTTGCGCCCACGGAATGGGAGGCCATCAAAGCCTCGCAACAGGTAGCTTCCGGAACAAAGTGGACCGACTGGAAAGGGCTTCCCGGAGATCAACGCCTCTTCCAATTCCTGAAAGAAGATGCGGACTGGAAAGCCGCGCCACCCGCCACCAGTAAGACGTCCAAGGGCGATGTGGCTTCCGCCATTGCGACCTCCCCCAAGAAGCTTTCGGCGACTTACCAGCTGCCATTCATGAAACACGCGCCGATTGGGCCGACGATGGCGGTGGCCGACGTTCGTCCCGACGGGACAGTATTTGTCTACACGCACACCCAAAACCCCCAAGCTCTGCGTACCGGCATCGCGCACATGCTCAGCACTTCTGTAGACCATGTGGTCGTGCGTACTTTCGCGGGGCCCGGTCACTATGGCCGGTCGAATGGCGGCAACGCCGGGGCCGAGGACGAAGCGGTGATTTTGTCACAAGCGGTGGGTAAGCCCGTTCGCGTGCAGTGGATGCGGCAGGAGGATCTCCAGTGGTCGACCCAATCGTCCGCAGCCTATTCAGACGTCCAAATCGGTCTTGATTCGGAAGGCAAATTGAGCGGTTACCAAATTGACCACTACATGCCTGCGATGCAGGATGATCGTTTGGTCGGTGCAGTGCTGGCGGGCCTTCCCACAATTCCTGGTCCCAGTGACAAGGGCTCTCTCTTCGGCATAGCTAATGCTATGCACGACCCATGGATTTACGATGGCACGCCAAGGGTGCTGGAGCGGGCTTATGGAACATTCCAGGTCGGGCAGAAGTCGTCACCGCTTGGTGTCGGGCTGCGTGACCACAGCATGAGGACGCCAGGGCAGTATCAGCAGAACTTCCCGCGCGAGGTGGCCATCACGGAGGCGGCGGTGCTCGGCGGAGTCGATCCGCTGCAGTTTCGTATTCAACATGCCCGGGAGAAGCGGGCCATCGCAGTGCTCGAGTCCGTTCGTGAGGCTTCGGGGTGGCAAACGCGTTCCAAGCGCCCAATCGGTAACGGCGATGTGAGGCGGGGCCAGGGTGTAGCGGCCATGTTCCGGTCCGGAACGTACTGGGCTTGCGTGGCGCATATCGCCGTGGATCTGAATAGCGGCGTCATAAAGGTGGAGAAGATGACCATCTCGGTAGACCCCGGAATTGTGGTGAATCCGTCGCAGTTGAAGCGCCAGGTGGAAGGCGGCAGCGTCATGGGGGTCAGCATGGCGTTGCTGGAGGAAGTTCGCTTCGATGAAAGCGGAGTGGTTTCCAGTGACTGGCGGAGCTACCCGATCGCGACGATGGCCGATCTTCCGGAGATCAAAGTTGTCTTGATCAACCGGCCTGAGGTCGGCAAGTACGGTCAGGGCTCTGAGGCTGCGAATGCTTTAGCACCGCCCGCCATCGCCGGAGCCCTTCTCGATGCGACCGGCAAGATTGCACGCCGGCTTCCCCTGAAGCCTGAGTATGTTCAAGCGCTTCTCAGGGCCTGAAAACTCCAAGGTCCTCTGAGGCGAAACGCAACAGTGGCGGACGGCTCGGCCGCGTCACGCTCTTTTGCTGTTGATGAGCGCGCGTTCTATCTCGCTGATTGTTTCCGCCGGGTTCGCTACCTCCACGACGACTTGCCCACAACGGCCTGCCCCAAACTGTCAGCGGGTATTCTCATGTTAGGTTCTCATGAAGAAGGTTGCCTGCTGTTTAGCTGTGCTCGGAGCTTTTGTGATGAAAGCGGTCGAGTTGCATATACCGGTTGAAAGTTATAAGTTGCCGAACGGATTGCGGGTCATTTTATCCAAGGACAACGCGGTTCCGGTGGTAGCGGTGTACATTGCATACGATGTGGGAGCTCGCTCCGAGGAAAAAGGCCGGACGGGTTTCGCGCATTTGTTCGAGCACATGATGTTTGAGGGGACGCCCAACGCGCCGAAAGGGACGCTCAACGTGCAGGTGGAAACAAACGGTGGTTCGTTCAACGGCTCGACGCATCCCGATTTCACAGATTACTTTGAGCTGCTTCCGTCGAATAAATTAGCAACGGGGCTGTGGCTGGAATCGGATCGCATGCGCAGCCTGGCGATCACGGCAAAGAATCTTCAGAACCAAAAAGAGGCGGTGAAGCAGGAGCGGCGGCTCTCTTTCGATAACCGTCCTTACAGCACGGCCATAGTCGATGTCTGGCCGACGTTGATGTTTCATAACTGGCAGAGTTCTCACTCGCTGATCGGGTCATTTGACGACTTGAATGCCGCAACGGTGGATGATGTCTCGAAGTTTTTCAAGACTTATTACGCGCCGGACAACGCAGCGCTGGTGATTGTAGGTGACTTCGAAACAGTCGAAGCGAAGAGGCTTATTGAGGGCTACTTCAGCGATATCCCCTCGCAGCCTTTGCCGAAGCGTCCAAACCTGGCAGAACCGGCAGAGGTCACGGGCAGGCAGGAGGTATTTAAGGATCCGCTCGCGAAGGTGCCCGGGGTCATACTCGGCTATCCAGGTCCCAAACGTGGTTCGACCGATTTCTACGCGATGGTGATGATCGACGCCATCTTAACCGCCGGCGATAGTTCGCGACTGCGCCAGGACCTAATTAAGGAGAAGCAGTCGGTAATACGGCTTGAAGCCGATTTGGGATGGCCTTTCGCGGAGCCGGGGGATTACCGCGACCCCGAGCCATACGCGGCCTTCCTCCTATATAAGCCGCCATTTACGGCTGAACAGATCGTGAATCAGGTTCAGGATGAAATTTCGAAACTGCAAAACGAACTGGTCTCCGCTAAAGAACTGGAGAGAGTCAAGACATTTGTAAGGTCCACCAGGATTCGGGAATTGCAGAGCCCTCTCAACCGAGCACGCGCCCTGGCTCAGTTCGAGTTAGCAGACGGAAATCCCGATCGCATTAACAGCGACATGGAGGCGACGCTGGCAGTGACGGCGGAGGAGATTCAAGCTGCGGCGCGTAAATATCTGAAGGCGGAGGTGCGTACGGTTCTGTCGATTGTGCCGGCACCGAAAGCGCCGGAGGGTAGCGGGCAGGGCAAGAGTGCAACGAAGGATGGCCGATAATGCTGCACAAATTCGCAACGACCTTGGTGATCGCAGTCGGAAGTTTGACAGCTCAAGCCGTTGACCGCAACAAGCCGCCGCAAACTCCGCCAATTCCTGACTATAAGCTTTCGCCGACACAAGAGCTGGTTCTGCCGAACGGGCTGAAAATCGTACTGGTTTCGGACCAACGCTTCCCCCTGGTGACAGTGCGATTGGTTTTTGATGCCGGATCCAGGTTCGATCCCCAGGACATGCCCGGACTGTCGGAGATGACGGCTGCTCTGCTGAACGCGGGCACGACGACACGAACATCACGTCAGATAGCCGATGAAGCAGCGTCTTTGGGCGGGTCGCTTGCGGCTTCGTCCACGCCCGACTCGCTGATTGTGAACGGTGACACTCTCGCCGAGAATTTCCCGCAGTTTCTGGCGCTGCTGGGCGATGTGTCGATGCATGCTACCTTTCCCACCGATGAAGTCAAGCTACAGAAACAGAATGGGCTGGAGAATCTGAAACTACAGAGGTCGGAGCCGTCTTTCCTGGCGGAGGAGCAGTTCAGCAAGGCCGTATATGGCGATTCGCCCTATGCACACATTGCGCCGACCGAGGATTCGATCCGCAGGATGGATGGGGCTATGTTCCATAGATTTCGCGATTCCTACGTGCACGCGGACGACGCCGTTCTGATTCTGGTTGGGAGTTTGCCTGACCAAGAAAGTGTGAAGAAGACGGTGAGCGAGGTCTTCGGATCATGGGCGGCGAAAGCTGCTGTGCCTGCCGCCCCCTCTATCGAGTTGCCTGCGCCGGTGCGGAAGATTTACCTGGTTGATCGGCCTGGCTCGGTACAGGCTGACATGAGCATCGGCCGGAGCGCGCCAACCCGGAGCAGTGGGGAGTACTTTCCGCTGATGGTCGGGAGCTCGATTTTGGGACGTGGAGCGAATTCGCGGATGTTCGCCGAGATTCGGGAGAAGCAAGGGTTCGCCTATGATGCTCATTCGGAGTACAATTCCGAACGCGGCGCGGCTAGCGTGAAAGCGGTGACACAGGTACGCAACGAAGTTGTCGAGCCCGCTTTGAAGGCGGTACTTGGCGAACTCAACAAGATTGCGACGGCTCCCGTCACTGCAACGGAACTATCGGGAACAAAAAACTATCTCGCAGGCACATTCGTTCTACGTTTGACCACGCAGCGGGGCGTCGCAGACCAGATCGCGCGGCTCAATAGCATGGGATTACCCGTCTCGGATTTGGGAACTTATGTTACTCATGTGCGATCTGTGGAGCCGGATCAGATACAGGCAGTGGCCGGGAAGTATTTGGCGCCGAACCAGGATGCGATTGTTGTGGTCGGCGATGCTTCAAAGATCGGTGATGCGGTCAGGAAGTTGGGAAATGTGACGGTCGTGCCAGCGAAATGAGTGACCCCTCGGCGGGTCTCCGGCAGAAGCTCTTATTTTCTGATACCAGCAAAACCTCAAGAACCCGGATGATATACCGCCGGCACGCACGGCGTCAATTCATGGAAGGGCAATTCACGTCGCAATACCGACGCGGTCGAGGAGAGCGCACGATATTGTAAGTCTGCCGCCAAAGAGATCAGAATTGTGCCCACCCACGAAATACTCGAACGCTTTGTTGCGCGGGTAGAGAGCAACGAACACGACAAGGCCATCGCAGAATTTTATGCCGACGATGCGTCTATGCAGGAAAATCAGGAAGAGCCGAGGAAAGGCCGCGACAAGCTCATTGCTCGCGAGCAAACGGTTCTCCATGTCGTCTCGCTCGTGAAGCAATTGAAGATCCCGCAGACCGCGTTTGTAGACCTCTTCCACTCTGTCCGGGTGCCCCTCATTGAAGTGTGCGCCTTCCACCGTCTGGACGATCATTGGTGGACCATGGTCGTGCGCGGCCTGCAGATCTTCAAGATTCAGCGCGCGGCGAATATGTCCCTTTTCCAACTGTGCGTCGATCGCCGTGAGCCACCGAAGGAAATTGTCTTGCGCATCGCTAGGCTTGTCATTCTTCGCGAAATCCAGCACGAAGCTCGCACAAACGGCGGTAAGGCCAGACCGCTTCAGCTCATCTGCCAAGGAAAGCTCGGGGGCTTGCTGCGTCTGCTCCGGCCGCCCTGGCTGACCACCATGCTGCAGATGGGGTTCTCTGCCCGCAGGATAAACATGATTGTGCATGTCGATGCCAATGGTCGCGGACATGACTTGCGCAACGCGCGGATCAACTCCATCGCCTGCCGCCTTCAGCGATGCAGGCGCGAGCAGCATCGCACCGCCGCCACCCATTGAAGTCGTCAGGAATTATCGCCGCGAAAGACCGGGGTCACTATCTGGAACACACCGCCATACCAGATCACTGCCGTGGTGGAGACGTGGCCGCGAGGTTCCTCTCAGTTCAAGTTTGTGCGTGAAACGGACATTTCACATGCTACCGACACGTTCCATGCTGCTCATAGCCGCCAAGTTAAAGATGCGATATACTTCGGCGAATCTATAAGGAGGACTGCATGCGTTTCGCGTATACCGCCCTAGCTCTCTGCGTTGTTACAGGGGCTCTGGTTGCAGCCGAGAATCCCTTTCTTGGCAACTGGAAGCTCAACAGCGCCAAATCCCACTTCAGTCCCGGCCCCGGCCCGAAAGACTTAACCATCAAATTCGAGCAAGACGGGGACAACGTGCACCGTGTTGCAACGGGAACGAACGGTGACGGGAACGCTATCAACGAGGACTCAAGCTTCCCCTGGGACGGCAAGGATCATCTTGTCACGAAGCCTCCCGCACCTGCGATGACGGTTGCGGTTACACAGGTTAATGCCCGAACTGTCCACGTCGTGGTCAAGCAAGACGGAAAAATAACGCATAAGATCGATGCGGCCGTCTCAAAAGATGGAAAAACCGTGAAAACGACGGATAAAGGTGTAGACGACAAGGGCAAGAAAGTGCACAACGTCGAGATTGCAGAGAAGCAGTAGCTGTACTTTGGCGACCCGATCGGGTCGTAGCGCATTGGTCGCGTCGAACATTTTTTCCTCCCTGAATTAGAATTCCATTTGGAGGAAAAATCATGCTTAGACTGTCAGGCAAGAACGCGCTCGTCACCGGAGCTTCGTCCGGTATCGGTGAGGCCATAGCCATTCGTTTCGCTCAGGAAGGAGCCAATGTCGCTATCAATTACCACAGCGGCAAAGACCGCGCGGAGGCTGTTCAAGCCAAGGCAAGGGAAGCGGCAAAAGCTGCCGGAAATTCCAGCTACAAGGATCTGACGGTCAAAGCAGACGTCTCGCAAGAGGGCGACGTTAAGGCAATGTTCGTGAAAACGATTGAGGCTTTCGGAAGTCTTGACATTCTCATCAACAACTCCGGTGTGCAGAAGCCCGCGCTTAGTCACGAAGTCGAAATGGCCGATTACGATCGTGTTGTCAACACCAACCTGCGCGGCGCGTTCATGTGCTGCCGCGAGGCGCTTCGCCATTTTGTAGAGCGTGGAATCAAGGGCGTAATCGTGAGCAATTCCAGCGTCCACGAGATCATCCCAAAACCGAAGTATGTGCCCTACTCGATCAGTAAAGGCGGAATGGAGAACATGACGAAATCCCTGGCTCTCGAGTACGCGAGCAAGGGAATCCGGGTAAATGCTTGCGGCCCCGGCGCCATCGTTACGCCGATCAACAATGCCTGGATCCATGATCCGAAAGCTCGTGGCGAGGTCGAAAGTCACATCCCAATGGGCCGCGCCGGCGAATCAGACGAGATTGCTTCCGTCTTTGCATTTCTTGCCTCAGATGAATCGTCCTACATCACCGGCCAAACAATCTTCGCTTGTGGGGGGCTAACGCTTTACCCCGAATTCGCCGTGGCTTGGGCTTCTGGAGAGTAAGGCGGAGCGAACTCAGTTGTTACGATAGGCGGCGGCTTTTGCTTCCCAGGGGCCAACGTAGACCAGCAGGCCAGGCTTGGCAGCACGCAGCTGGGCGGCTCCCTGTTCCGTCACGGCGGTGCCTTTCAAGTCGGCTTCACGCAGGGCGGGCAGGGCCAGGATCGCCGCTACCGCATTGTCGTTGATCCGGTTGCAGCCCTGGACCTGGAGCACCTGGAGCTGGGGCAGCGACTTCATCTGTTCCAGCCACTCCCTGGTCACGCTCAGCGTGCTGACTTCTCCGAATTTGGCGCCTTCGATTCCTACGGCAGTCGAAGTACAGGCGAACCGGAGTTCCTGGAGGTTCTTCAGCGCCAGCACAGCACTAAGCCCTAAGTTCGTCATCGCGATGGTCCAGACGTTCTTATCGTTACCCTGCCGGCCGCTTAAATCGAGATAGGTCAACCCGGGCATCTGGCGGAGCGCCTGCAGGCCTGCATCGCCCAGTTCGTTACCGCCCATGGTCAGTCGCTTCAGGTTCGGCAGCGAGGTCAATCGCTCCAGACCAACGTCGGTCATCAGCGTGGACCCGACGTTGAGCGATTCGAGGGTCGTAATTCCCGCGATGTGTTCCAGAGCCGAATCGCCAGCTTTCGTGCCTTGCAGGTTTAAGCGCTTCAGTTTTTTCCAGTCTTTGATGGCCGCCACGCCCTCGTCGGTGACATACTGGGCGAAATACAGATTGAGATCGGTGATACCGCGCAGTGTTTTGATCTCCTGCATACCTTCGTCGGTGATGTGCGTGAGCGAGAGATCAAGATCAGTCAGAGCAGGATACTGGTCGAGGCGGTGGAGGTCCGCGTCGCCGACCCAGCTTCCGCGCAAGGTCACTCCGGTGACGCTGCCCTGAGGGTTCCGGATCACCGACCCACCTAAGTCGCTGATCCATTGAGTGTCTTCGCCGGCCTTCCGGCTGGCGGCGAGCAGAGGAACTGCGCAGAGTAGCAGCAGCGGCAACGAGATCGCTTTTTTCATTGTTTGACCCGCCGGTTCGGGAGCGCCGAATCGCGATCAAAAACAATTTTACAATCGGGCAGCGCGGTCTGGAGCGCAAGCATTCCTTTTTCGGTGACCAGCGTGTGATAGAGATTCAGGTTCCTGAGCGCGGTCATGGATTGCAGGGTCTGGGCACCCTGATCGGTGACGCTCGTGGCATCAAGACTCAGCTCACGAAGCTTGGGAAGTGCTTTCAGGGAGGCGACGCCTGCGTCGTCCAAGGCGGTGTAGTCCAGCTTTGCGATCAGCAGATTTTTCAATTCGGATACGGAGGCGACACCGGTGTCGGTGGTGCGGGTGCGGAACAGTTCAATCCGTTCCAACTGCTGCAATGGTTTCAGCGCCGCGAGCCCGTCGCTGGTGATGGCGGTGTAGTTCAAAGTCAACTCGCGCAGGTTGGTCAGGGTGGCGATTTGCTTGAGGCCCGGATCCCCGATCCCGGTACTCGTCAAGTCCAATTTCTCCAGCTGGGGAAGCTTCGAAAGGTATACCAAAGCGGCATCGGTAATGTCGAGATAGCGGAGGCGAAGACTCCGCAGGCCGGAGAGGGTTGCGATAGCGGAAAGGCCGCGATCGCCGACATGGGAGCCCGAAAGATCCAGGGAAGTGAGATCTTTCAGAGCGGCCAATTGCGACAGACTGGTCCCCTCCACCAGCGTTCCGGCCAGGCTGAGAGTCTGGAGCCCGGTCAAGGGAGCGAGCTTTGCCAGTCCGGTGTCGGAGATGGTGGTGTTGTTGAGATCGAGTTCGCGGAGGCCGGTCAGCCGTTGTACCGGCGTCAACCCGAGATCGGAAACCTGGGTCGCCTGGAGGTCCAGTTTTTGCAAGCCGCGAAGATCCTGGAGGTAGGCCAGCTGGGCGTCACTGAGGGAGGTGGACGCGAGGCTGATGGCGGTGAGATGGCCGCCGGCCAGCTCAGCGGTTCCGCCCATCTGTTTCACCCAAGAGGCAATTGCCTGATCGGAGGAGTCCGCGGGCCGGGCGCCGGCCAACTTTGTATTAGGCGAGGAAGCGCCATCGAAGCGGATCTTGAGCGACGGCAGAGCAGCACGCAGGGAGTCGACGCCGTTCGGAGTGACACGGCTGTAGCGCACGTCCAAGTTCGTCAGCTTCTTTAGCGACTGAAGCGTGGCCAGGCCCGAATTCGTCACACGCGTACGGTAGAGATTCAAAATCTCCAGCGACGGCATGCCGGAAAGAACATTCATGGACTCATCGGAGGCCTGAGCGCCGAGCAAGTTCAAGCGGCGCATGAATTTCAGGCTGCGAAGGTATTGAATCCCCTGGTCTGTGACACGAGTTCCGGAGAGATCGAGTTCTTCGAGCGCGGTCAGGTTTCTCAGATATTTGAGGCCGGCGTCAGTGATGAGGGTATCCCGCAGCATCAGCCGCCGCAGATTGGTCAAACCGGCGAGCCCGGCCATCCCGGCGTCGGTAAAGGGGTTGTAGCTGAGATCGAGATCGCGCATTCGATGGAAGACGGAGAGGTCGGCTTTCTCAAGGCTGCACTGAGAGCAGCGCAGTTGTTTCAGGTCCGACCAGGAGGCCAGCTGGCGGATGTCAATATCGTTCACTGCGATTTCCGCACTGAAGTGCCAGCCGAAGGACAGGCGTTCGACGGACGTCAGCGTGGCGAGCGACTGAAAGACGCCGGTTTTGTCTTCTTTCCCCGCGCCGGGGTTCCAGATGGGGCCAGGAAGATAGAGCTCGCGAAGGTAGGGCAGGCCCGTCAGCCTGCGGAGTTCGACCGGTCGCATTACGGCGCCGGTAAGGTCGATGGCGGTGACATGAATTTCGCCAGGGGGCAGCTGTAACACGTCACGCACGGGCCGGTTAGCGCCTTGAAGGGTGACGCTGCCCTCCCAGCGCAGCACCCATTCGGCGGTCTCGCGCTCGGTCGCACCAGAGGCCGAAACTGCAAAAAAGACGAGTGCTGCAGTAATCTGGCGCATCTATCGCGATATTCTACTTGATGGGGCCAACGGTGCGCAAAACTGGCGGATTCCACACCAGGAGTGCTTTTGCTGAGACGGCTAATTCTAATAGGTTTGGCGGGGAGTACGTTATGGGCGCAAGACCCCGATTTCCGAACCACGCTGTATCCGGTTCTGGAGAAGGCCAACTGTAGTGCCTGTCACAATACCGAAGGCGTGGCATCCGCCACACGGCTGCATTTTCCGGAGCCTGACGCTCCGGCGGCTAAGATCGAGGCATTCGGGAAGTCACTGGTAATCCTGATAGACCGGGACCATCCCGACTCGTCTCTGCTGTGGAAGAAGCCGACGGCGCGCATGCCGCACACGGGCGGGGAGCGGATTAAGCAGGGTAGTCCGGAAGAACGCATTCTGAAAGCGTGGATCGCGAGGTTAACGCGGCTTTCCGGACCGGAACTGGCGACGGCACTGCGCTACCGCGAACTCGAAAATGCGGGCACGGGCGCGGCGGTGCAGGATGCGGAGGTCCGCCGGCTGACGCACAGCCAGTACAATCACACGGTCCGCGATCTGCTGGGTGACCAGACATCTCCGGCAAACCAGTTTCCGCCGGAAGACTTCATCAACGGATTCAGAAATCAGTCGCGCGGCCAGAGCCTTTCGCCGCTGCTGGTGGAAGCCTATAGCGATGCGGCGGAAAAGCTGGCGCGGTCTGCGTTTCGGGGCGGCGATACCCACGGGCTGATTCCGTGCGAACCCTCGACCGCATGCGCCACTCAGTTTGTGCGCGAGTTTGGGCAGAAAGCGTTCCGGCGGCCGCTGGAGCCCGGAGAGCAGAAGCGTTATGAGGCTTTGATTGCGCAGCAACCCGATTTTCTGAGGGGGGCGCAGATGGTAGTGGAAGCCATGCTGCAGTCTCCCAATTTCCTGTTTTGGATGAATACTACACCCGACCGGAAATTGAAGCCCTGGGCGACCGCCAACAGGCTGGCCTATTCGCTGTGGGACACGATGCCCGACGCAGAACTATTTGCAAGCGCCGAACGGGGCGATCTGGAGACGCCGGCGAGTGTCGAAAAGACGGCGCGGCGGATGCTGGCGGACCCGCGCGCACACGATTCACTGGACGAATTCGTGAGCCAGTGGCTGCGTTTCGACCGGCTGCTAACGGCGAGTAAAGACCGGCGGAAGTTCCCGTACTTCACCCGCGAGACGGCCACCGCCATGACGACGGAAGCTCGCATGTTCGTCTCCGACCTGGTATGGAACGACGGCAATTTCATGACGCTGTTTACGGCCGATTATGGCTACGTCAGCCCCGACCTGGCGCGCATCTATGGCGTGGCGGCACCGCCGAAAGACTTCGACCGAGTGGCGTTCCCGGCTGGTTCCGAGCGTGCGGGAATTCTGGGGCAGGGATTGTTCCTGGCGCTTACCGCGAAGCCTGACGATTCGTCGCCGACCGCGCGCGGGCTGTTTGTGCGGGAGCAGTTCCTGTGCCAGCATGTACCCGATCCGCCGCCGGGAGTGAACACGACCTTGCCGCCGGTGACGGAAGCCAAACCGCAGACCAATCGCGAACGGATGTCGGAGCACACCACCAGCGCGTCGTGCGCCACCTGTCACAAGCTGATGGATGGGGTGGGTTTCGGGCTGGAAAAATTCGATGCGATCGGGCAGCGGCGGGAGCAACTCCTGCTGGAGTTTCGTAAGACCTCAGAGGAAGACGAAGAAGACCACCACAAGCCTGTCCGGAGCGTGACGCTGCGGCTGGATACGAGCGCGTATGTGGCCGGAATTCCGGATTCGCAGTTCACTTCGCCGCAGCAGTTGGGCGCAGTGCTTGCGAAGAGCCCGCAGTGCCAGGAGTGCGTCGTGAAGCAGTATTTCCGGTTTCAGGCCGGAACGATGGATACGGCGGCGGACCGCCCGATGATCCAGATGCTGACAGACAAATTTCGTGATTCAGGTTACCGGTTCAAAGAACTTATGGTGTCGCTAATGGTCCTGAGGGACTTTCCCGAGACCGTGACACGGCAAAGCGCCCCCAACAAACAAGGAGAATTCGAGCATGTCGCAGATAATCATCGATCGCGTTAGAACGTCGCGGAGATCGCTGCTGAAAGGGATAACGGCGGCGGGCGCGCGGATCGCAATCGGGTTGCCGCCACTGGTTTCGATGTTCAATTCTACGGGCACGGCGTATGCCGCCACGACGAACGTGGCGGGCTCTGCATCCGCCGCAGGGCCCGCGTTAGAGAAGCCCATCGAGAGCCGCTTTGTGCTGTGGTTCAACGGCAACGGAATACCGGAGCGTTACTGGATTCCGTCGGAGGAAGGAGCGGACTACGAGCTGACTCCCTGCCTTGCCCCCCTTGCGGCGTGGCGCAAAGATGTGCATGTGCTGAGTGGAGTGGACAACGCAGCGGCGAGCGGCAAAGGCAACGGGCATACCAACTCGATGAGCGGCCTGATGACGGGCATGGATTTCACGGGTCGCGGTCCGAGCGGACCGTCCATAGACCAGATTATTGCCGGCAAAATCGGCGGCGATTCGCGCTTCCGGTCGCTGCAGATCGGTGTGGCGCAGGAGTCATTCGGCGAGAGCATGCAGCGCAACATGAGCTGGGCGGGCTACGAGCGGGCACTGCCGCCCGAGATGATTCCGCACCGGCTGTTCGACCGGCTGTTCGGGGCGCGCGAAGAGGGTTGGGTAAATCGGAAGCGCAGCATTCTCGATACAGTGCTGGCGGACGCTTCGGCGCTCGAGAAGACGCTGCCGGGGGACGATAAGACGCGGGTAGACGAGCACATGTCGGGCATCCGGGATCTGGAGCGCTCGATTGCCGGGCTGCCGCCGGAGTATCACCGTATCGATCCGCCGGACTTCGACGGCGACATGAAGGACTGGCCGCGTATCGCTAAATTGCAAAGCGATCTGCTGGTGCAGGCGCTCGCGATGCGGCAGACGCGCGTGGCTTCTTACATGTTGACGAAGTGTCAGAGTCTCACGCGGTTTCCGTGGCTGGGGTACACGTCGGCGCGCCATCATGATTACACGCACGCGGTCAGCAAGGTTTCGGGAGCGGACGGAACCGATGGCACACACGTGCTGCGCGATATCTGCCGGTGGCATGTGGAAGAGTTTGCGTACTTGATTGCCAAGTTGGAGTCAGTGCCCGAGGGCGACGGCAATCTATTCGATCACACGAGTTTGATCTTCGCGCACGAGCATGCTGAAGCCAATCCACACAAAAATAGCGGGCTGGCGATGATTGTGGCGGGGGGAAGCCAGAAGCTGGCGAAGGGCTCGCATACGCGAGTGACCGGGACCGTTGGCGACGTATATGTCACGGTGGCCGATGAGGTGGTGGGCGCAGGTATCGGGAAGTTTCCCACGGCAACGAAAAAGCTTGGCTCTTTGCTGACTTAGGGGAAGCTCGGAAGCGGCAGAACTACCCTAAGTCTTTGGATGTCTCGAACCCAGAGCAGGGGTCGCGACTGGTGAGGGGCTCCGTGGACGGGCGGCCCTTCCTTTAGAATGTCTTCGCGTGGCTATCTCTCCCAACCTGACATTCGATTACTGCTTCTTAGTTCAGACACTTCAGCTCCGCCGGCTAGCAGACTTGGGTTGGGCCTGGCCTCTTGCTCTGAGTCCATAATTTGAAGGTCCCTGCTGGGAAGGAATCGGCGCTGGACGAGCGTCCTTCGGCCAAAGTGAGGGCTTAGCCGGGCCGCGCCCGCAGTTTCAACTGTTCTGCGGCTGGTTCACAATTCTGACAACAGAGGGATGGACACATGAACTCCCACTTGCCGCATTCAGCGATGCCGGCCCGCCACCCCCACTGGAAGAGCGCACGAAACAGTCTATTGCGGATAATAGAGAAGCGGCCGACCTCGCCAAACAGATGGGCACGTTTGATCTGGAAACCATGGCGAAAGCAAGAAAGCTGGTGAAGCGCCGTAATGGACGGATCCGGGAGCTCGCCTCTTACTCACTTTTTGTGGGCGAAGCCTTGGGCCGATTGCTGCAACAGCATGACAAGCTGCAAATCCGGAGAGACGGGAACGGGGACTTTCGCTACTCAGTTCGCAGACAAGCGGAATCCGTTCTTACGGTCGGATCGCCTGCCGGTTGTGATGTTGGCGAAGTAGTCAGCGTCTGGCAGCAGTATGACGAACACCCGAACCCATACGCCCAACAAGTCAGAGAGCAAATAAAGAATCTGCCGGTCGCCGAAACCTTATCTGTTCACCGGCCTTACATCACGACAAGAATTGAGAGTCAATTCTTTCTGCTTCTTGACGATGATGAGGTCGAGGTTCCCCCTTATTTCGTGTACTTGGCCCGATCCAATCAGAAGGTTCCAACCATAGCCTTTGAGTTCTTCCCGAGAGCCGTGCATGCTATGGCCGGCTAAACCAACTGCAGAAGGAACTCATACGTGATGCGGCATGGCGGCTTCTGGCGCCGCCGACTCTCGCTCTGTAGCAATCTTCCTTCACTCGTCCCACCAGCTCCGTAGCACAGCCACGGAGATCCATTTCGTATTCGATACCCTCAATCGGCGGTTGCGAGTAGTGCCACGTGAGGCCGTGCGCTCCGCCTTCTTCCTGACGCTCAAGCAGTTCTGTCTCGAGAAAAGGATGGATGTCATGTACCGAGTAGACTTCGCTTACCGTGACGTCGTTCCAACTCACGCTGAGTCCTCTCAATCTGCCTTCCATCAGTCCGATGACGAAGCGCATCTTCTCCCGGATTGCGGCTGGACCTGACTCTCCCCGCCGCACTACATCGTGTGGATCAAGCGAGCCTTCAGGCAATTCGCCCGCTCCGGCAATCACAAATGTCTTGCGTTTTTCGTTGGATGGAACCGTGTAGGAGAAGCCATAGAGCGAGGGCTCTGCGGGGGGATTTACCGCCGGCGCAACGTTCGTGCGCGCTACCGGATTCATGCCATCCACCAGCAGGTCCCATTTCTTCAGGAGGTCAACGTAGCCGGCGTTGAACTCATTAAAACCGGCAAAACTGAATGGCTTCGGCGACCGCAGTTCCATTCCGCAAATCGCCTGGAGCGGACGCCCAGCTTTCAGGAGGTGTGCCTCGACGGCGTGAAAGCCTACCCGCAGCGGAACATAGCGTGACAGCCGAACATGAACGATCTCGAAACCCGCTTCGGCCGTGACACCCGCGGAGAAGGGAGCAATGCCCTTCAGAAAGTGGTAGTTTCCGCGCCTGTTTTCGGCCAGCATGAAGTATGAGGATAGCCCATCGGAGGGCATGGGCAGGAGAGGTCACGATCATGGGTTGTCCAGACCTCTGGTCGCGCAACGATTGGAGATGACATCCTTTTGCGGCAACTCTCGGAGACCCTGGCATTTCCGAGACTGTTGATGCTGTAATAATGGCGTTCAACGCGCAGTATGGCTCTGATCGTTTTCCTCCGAGGGATCAACGTCGGAGGTCACCGCACATTCCGCCCCAGCCTTCTCGCAAGAGACCTGGCCGCCTATGATGTTGTGAATGTCGGCGCTGCAGGAACCTTTGTCGTTCGAAAACCCGGATCGCGCATCAAGTTTCTCGCCGACCTGCGCCGGAAGCTGCCGTTTGAAATCGATGTCGCATTCTGCGACGCCAGCGATCTCATCCGACTAGAAAGGGAGAATCCGTGTAAAGCGGAGTCATCAAACCCGAATGTTGTTCGATTTATGAGCATTCTGTCGAAAGCCCGGCACGATGAGGTTTCCTTTCCGATCGCGCTTCCGGGAGGTGAGGAGTGGTTTGTACGAATCACAGGCGCAAGAAATCGCCTTGTGTTCGGGGAGTACCGACGCCACATGAAAACGATCGGATATCTTGGCCAGCTCGACGAGCTCTTCGGCGCGCCGGCGACCACACGTAGCTGGAGCACACTGCTTTCAGTACTGCGGATTTTGAAGCAGGAGCCGCGGCAGCGAGCGATCTGAGGACGGCACAAAGCAGGGCCTGCTGCGCTTTTGATTGGGACGTTTTATGTGAGTCGCTCGAGTTTGGGGCGGCCGCTCCGAAAGAACGGAGGTTCCAGTTTCGCTTGCGACACTTGTTTCATGATTCGTCAGATCGCACCTCAGTTCTTCACTATGGACATTCCAGCAACTCTCGCCTATTACAAGGACAAGCTTGGCTTCGAATGTCTGGGCGTGTGGCAGAATCCGCCGGTCTACGCCATTGTTGCGCGAGACGAGCGGGCGATTCACTTCCGCTGCGCCGAACCTCCCGCGGCAAATCCTGGTAAATATGAAGATGAACTGCTCGACGCGTACCTTTTCATTGAAGATGCGGACGCGCTTTACGCCGAGTACGCAGCCCGCGGCGTGGAATTCACCCGAGGACTCGCCAACATGCCGTGGCACTCGCGCGAATTTGTAGTGAAGGATTGCGACGGCCGCCTGCTCGCTTTCGGCGCGAATCTAGTCGATTCCGGGAGCGCCTGAGCCACAACTATGTCCGGGCCACGCTAGTGCTGCTCGCGACAGAAGAATCAGCGTCTGCGACCTGGTCTGAGGGCGGGCGACCGCGTCGAGAAGGGCGGCCGGCATGTCAAAATTGTCAAACATGTGTGCAATCGGGTGGACGAAGTGCTCATAAAGTCGAGGCTGAGTAAGATCCCCGGCCTGAGTCGTATGTCAGGATCCATGCGAACCTTCCGTTTCATCTGTTTCATTCTCACGACCGCGACTTGCGTTCTTGCCCAGGCATCACAGCCGCTGACTGCGGATGCCACCGGAGTCTTCGCGATCTGGCCGAAGAATCCGCCGCCCGGTTCAGAAACTTGGACCTGGCACGAGCAAGCTGAGAATCGGAACGGAAATCGCATGGTCCGTAACGTTATTACGCCCACTCTCACCATGTACAAGCCCGCGACGCAGAAGGCGAACGGAACATCTGTGATCATCGCGCCCGGCGGAGCATTCCGGTTCCTCATGGTCGACTACGAGGGCGTGGATATGGCCCGCTGGCTCGTGCTACGTGGAATCACCGCCTTCGTCCTCAGATACCGGCTCATGCATACTCCTGAAGATGAGGCAGAGATGGGCCGCTACCTTCAGAGTCTCAGCAAGACCCTGGCCGCCGGAGACACCACTTCGGAAACCCCGCCAACATATGATGAGCCCACAAAAGCGACGATCGCCGTTGCCGAGGAGGATGGGCGACAGGCGATTCGCTATGTGCGCCAACATGCGGCGGAATGGTCTCTCGACCCCCATCGTGTCGGCATAGTGGGATTCTCGGCGGGAGGCGGCGTTGTGATGGGCCCAGTGATGGAGCACGATGCCGCAAGCCGTCCTGATTTTGCTGCACCCATTTATCCCGCCTATCGCGCGGCGACTCCCGTGCCGGACGATGCACCGCCGCTGTTCATTGTCATTGCCGATGACGACAAACTCGTCTCACCAAACTTGAGCGCTCGTCTTTATATGACGTGGCATTCCGCCCGAAAGTCCGCCGAGCTTCACATTTTCAACCGCGGCGCGCACGGCTTCGGCATGAAGAAGCAAGACCTGCCGACGGATAGCTGGACTGACTTGTTTTATGCCTGGTTGAAATCATCCGGATTCGTTGGTGCGCGCCAGCAAGCATTCACCCGGATGTATGTTTTTGGCGACAGCTACTCTGACACGGGTGCGGGCTATGTCGATGGGAATGGTCCTACAGCGGTCGCGTATCTCGCTGAACGTCTTGGTCTCAAACTGGCGTTGCCAAACGACCACGACGCTAACACGCTGAGTCTCAACTTCGCCGTTAGCGGCGCGCAAACGGGACGGGGTGAAGGACACAAACTAAAAGATGCGCTTCTTGGCCGCGGCATGGCGGATCAAGTGGATGAGTTTGTTGGACGCGTGCAATCAAAAGCAATCACTTTCGACCCGAACTGCACACGATTCTTCCTGGCCGGCGGCCTTAACGACCAACGACTACCGAATGCTGAAACTGTCGCCAACCTGAAAGGCGAAATTCTCAAGCTATATGGTGTCGGCGGCCGCTACTTCTTACTCGCGCTTCTACCGACGGCAATCCCCGCATTCGCCGAAGTTGGGCAGCGCCTCAATCCCGCCCTGGAGCGAATGCCGCATGAGCTGGAAGCGGAGCTGCCCGGCGCGCACGTAGGCCTGAGTCATTGGGGGGAATTCTTCGACGACGTAATTCAAAACCCTTCGAATTACGGAATCAAAAACACGAAGGATGCCTGCGCCGGCCGGGCGATCTTCGGGCAGGACTCGACCCCATGCGCCAATCCAGGGACGTATTACTACTATCACGATGGTCACCCCTCGACCGCAGTTCACAAGATTGTCGGTGACAAGTTGTACGCCGAGATGAGCACTCTCTAAGTGAGTCCTATATATCGGAGGCGGTGCGCCATTCTCCCCCTCTAAGGGAAGCGCATGACTCATTTGCGACACTGCGCCTTAGTAAACAAGAGAGCGTAGGATATTGGTACGCGGGCATCCGGAAGATGATGGCCTGCCAGAATCTCGCGAGGCCCGCAACGGGAGTAACCTCTTCGGCGGGGAGGCGTCTTGTTCGGGTACGTTTCGAGCAAACCAAGGAGCAGCTGTTGTCGACAGGTGAGGTGATTTCATGACCGATGTAGTCTCTCTTCCAAAGTATTCTTTGGGAGTTGGTGACCGATTTGCGCACCAGGCGAGAGCACAGCTTGAAGCTTGTGCAAAGGCATTAGAGAAAGGCGTCGAAGTGATCCCCGTGTGGAATAAGTCAAACCGGGAACACGCAATTGTCGGTTCGGACCCCACGGAGACAAGAGCCGCGGCCGATAAAGCCGTAAAGATGCTTGGATGGCACAGACCGTATTTCCTGGATGCCGATCACATCAACCTGAAGACGGTTGACAGGTTCATAGATCCTTGCGACTTTTACACGCTCGATGTCGCAGATTGGATCGGTCAACGCGCCGAGGAGGGCAGCGTTCATGGCTTCGCACAGCGCCATTCGGAACTCGTGGGAGCGGAACGGATTAACGGGATCGATCGACCGTTACGAATCGAGCGTGAGTTCGTAATTGGGGTTGCGAACAAATATCTCGCAGCGGTGCAGGAAGCGGGCAAGATCTATCGGTATATCGAGGGGAAAAAGGGTAAAGGAACTTTTATTCCTGAAATCTCTATGGATGAAACCGATTCCCCGCAGAGTCCTGTGGAACTGCTGATTATTCTCGCGGCCGTGGCGGACGAGGGCATCCCGATTCAAACGATCGCACCAAAGTTTACGGGGCGCTTCAATAAGGGCGTAGACTACGCGGGAGACCTGGCGCAGTTCACTGAAGAGTTTTCAAACGACATCGCGGTTATTGCGTTCGCCGTTCAGCAGTATGGATTACCGGGCAACCTAAAGCTGAGTGTCCATTCGGGTAGCGATAAGTTTTCGATCTATGAGCCAATTCACCGGACCTGCAGGAAGTTCAATGCCGGCATCCATCTCAAGACTGCCGGGACGACTTGGTTAGAAGAGTTGATTGGCCTGGCGGAAGCGGGCGGCGCGGGGCTCGATTTGTCGAAGGAGATCTACGGGCAGGCTTATGCGCACCGCGAGGAGTTGTGCGGCCCCTATGCTGCGGTGATCGATATTGATGCGGCTAAGCTTGTCGCACCCGAAAAAGTGAATTCGTGGTCATCGGAGCAATTTGTGTCCGCCCTCCGTCACGATCCAAAGTCTCCGGCATACAATAGCAGCATTCGCCAGCTCCTTCATGTGGGCTTCAAGGTTGCAGCGAAGATCGGACCACGTTACCTGGAATTGCTTTCTGCGAACGAAGCCACAATCGCGAAGAACGTAACGGGAAACCTTTACGAACGTCATATAAGACCTTTGTTTATCGGATCCTGAAAAAATGCCGCTCGAAATGTTCGACTTGACTGGACGCATTGCAGTCGTGATGGGTGGAACCTCCGGTATCGGAAGGCAACTCGCGTTAGGTCTGGCCGAAGCAGGGGCGGACGTCGTCGCGAGTGGACGCCGTGAAGCTTTGGTTGATGAAGTCGCCGACGAGATCGAAAGGCTCGGGCGCAGAACTTTACGACAGCCTGTGGACGCTTCGAGCCGGCGATCCATCGACAGCCTTCGTGAAGCCGTTCTCAAAGAATTCGGCCGGACCGATGTCCTGGTTAATGCTGCCGGACAGATTTTCAGGAAACCAACAATCAACATCGGCGAGGACGAGTGGAACAAGCTGATGGACGTCAATCTGAACGGCACGCTTCGCTCGTGCCAGAGCTTTTATGAACCACTGCGCAATAGCGGCCGTGGTCGTATCGTCAACATTGCTTCCTTGAATGCATACGTGAGCTTACTCGAGGTAACGGCGTATGCCGCTTCGAAGTCGGGTGTTCTGGGGTTGACCCGGAGTCTGGCCGTGGAGTGGGCTTCCAGGGGGATCAATGTAAATGCGATTGCTCCTGGCGTCTTCCGCACCGAACTCAACTCAGGCCTTCTGGACGGAACGGATCGAGGCCGTGAGTTATTGATGCGTACACCCATGAAGCGCTTCGGCAGGATACCGGAGTTGGTGGGCGTAACGATCCTGCTTGCGTCTGACGCTTCAGCTTTTATTACCGGCCAATGCATCGCGGTCGATGGCGGCTTTCTTGCATCGGGGCTCAATCAGTAGCCACCGGCGCGGGAGTCACATCGCGTCGCAAGGACCTGCCCCTCTTACTGCGGTAATCGAGACCGTTAAGTCGATCTCATTAGAGGATTTTGGGAGCGGCGACAAAGCGTTTTTTCAACGTTACTTCTTCGATTTCATTGGAACTGACCGCCCAAATACATACGCAGACCATGCGGCGGCAGGTCTCGAGAAGGCAGCGACGCGATTCTCACACGACCAAGACCAACAGCCTCGTCGCTTCTCGCTGGGCACAGGCCTTTCGCGCGGCCAATACTATGCCGTCTGCCAGGACTCTGATGGAAACTCCGGACAGACTCTTGCGATGGAAATTCTGAATTACGCAAGCGTTACGTCGCCTCATGTAATAGAAATTGTCGACCTCAAAGACCCGACAATGGGCCGCTTCCGAGACACACTTTCAGAAAGCGAAACCAGCTATGCCGCAGCGGAAGGCTGGAGAATCCTACTCGTTCAGGTTCTGACAATCGGATCGCCCGCCGGCAATCCAGATCGCCGACTCATCCCTTATCGTTTGCGTAGCATTGAGCGAAATGCCGCATTTGATCTTCGCAGTCGCGAGGCGCTGGAATGGCTATTTGCAACGCTCAACGACGATTGGCCTAATGCCATCTTTCTGACGGCCGCCTCGAAGAACGACGTTGACTTCGATAAGGTCGATGCCGCTACGGGAGGAGACGGGCCCCCGCTCATCGGATTCGAATCCGCCGCGCTATCGTACGACGAAAAGTCGGCACTCCTAGCGAAGCTGCAGTCGATCGAGCCGGCTAAGTTTTGGTCTCGTGGATTGAGCCAATCGAGGGACGCAAGGATGAACTCCTACAGCGATCTGTTTGCCTATCTCCTCGCTCCGGAAAGTGGCGGAAATCTCCTGACCACACTCATTGCGACTTATCTTCACTACCTTGGAGCCGATGCGATCATCTTCCCCTCGGCAAGAGAGAACTGCAGCGCTTCCAAACAAGGGCACACGGGGTTCAACCTGGTCGATTTCGCGGGCATCGAGAGAAAACCTCCTGCCATTTATATTGTGGAAGAGCCGGGATTTTTCGCGCGGCGAAGGAGCTCGAAATTGGAGTGGGAAGGCGCTCCAATGACAACGCTGGAAGGCCCGGTTTACCCAACCGCCAGTCAGTGGGGCAATGGCCATTGGGCGTGGGCGGTCAAGAACCATCGATCCGTAACCATCGGCCGTCATCGATGGTGGGTTCTCAAGAACTATTTAAATCGGACATTCCCCGATTACAAAATACCCCGGCTCTTGGTCGGGCAGACCGACGGCGAGCCAGATTCCTGGCCAACTCCGCGGGAGTTCGATCTGATTTCCGATATTCTCTGCGGAGTTTTCGATGGAACTTTAAAGCTAAGCGATCGCGCCTGGGGATTTCACTGGGTGGTCGAGTTCGAAGCAGCGACGCACACACTAGGGGAGTGGCTAGCTGAGTTCGCGTCGAGACATCCTTTTTTCGGCGCACAGCAAACGCATTTTCGCTTTGATGGAGTGCGCGCTTTGTACTCCGGAACCCCCGGATCGTCGTCCGCAGCCAGCTTTTGCGTGTGTTGTGGTTGGGAAGACACTCAACCTGAGAGCGCCAAGCCGGCGAAATGCCCATCGTGCGGCTTTTGAGCGCGCTCGTGAACGCGCCCTAAGACGCTCCTTTTTTGCGCATCCAGACGCCCCACGTGACCGGCCCAGCTTCTTCGTCGGTTATCGGGCGATCCGCTATCTTGAGCGCCAACTTTATCTGACCGTGATGGTAGCCCTCGTGCCAGAGCATGTGCTGGAGCAGGAGGATCGGGTGGTCGTAGTGAAGGTTCATCTCCCGGCCTGCTTCCACTTTGCTCTTTACCGCGTCCCGCACGGCCTTGGCGCTCTCGTTCAGCATTTCCGCGATGCGGACAGGATCCCGCTCGACCATCCATTCTTCCTCGGGCAGCTTTCGGGCGAACTCAGGGGTGTCCTCCAGGACGAATACAAGCCGTACAAAGTGGATGTGCGTGAAGAGCTGCGCTACGGATGGGCTGCTCTCCATCGCCCTAGCCTCCAGGCCGCCCTTCGGAAGAACACGAAGCAGGTTGAGCAGGATGGTGTTGTTGCGGTCCCAGGAGTCAAGTAGAGCCTCAAGCAGGGGTTGGTCTGATGCGCGCGGCATAATTAATAGTCGTTCTGTTCGTTTGAAACTGCGACGACTTTCTTGTGCTAGCACCGCTTCGGCCTCCCCGGTCAAGCCTGGATCTCGCGGCCGAAACGAGATCGTCCGCGGTAGCCTTCCCGACGGACCGCAAGGTTGGATCCCGATGAGGACTTTGCGGCGTTCTAAATCTCGTCACTGCAGGGAGGCCCGAGTCTGACGGAGCGCGTCTGATAGATCTTGCTTTGCCTTCGTCACGCCTTTGATATTTGGGATGACATTGACGAGGTCCTTCTGTGCCCCCTCAGAGGCCCGCTGTAGGGCAGGGATCTTGGACTCGTCACTTAATGCAGCAACATAAATGGGAATGATCTGGCTGAGAGCCCCGGCCGCTTGCGAACTGCCGACATAATTCCGCCCCAGAGACTCCAGGTCATGCTTTGCTGCCAATGACCAGTCAATTCCTTGCCCTAATCCAGCAACAGCGATTTGCAGCTCTGACCGCTGACTGGCGGTTACCTGTTCAAAGCGGAGCACATCGACGATCGCTCTCAGGTGGTCCACTAGAAGGCTTTTTGCAACTAGCGCTGCAAAAAGTGACCCGTCGTTGGCAACGTCGTGTGAAAAGCGTACTCCGGCTGCCAGCGCATGGACCGCACCATCTACCTTGCCGGTCTTGAGGAGGTGAAACGTGTACAGGACATTTAGCCGCCCCAACACAAGTGCCTTTCTTGCATACTCAACGGGCGCATCGGAATCGAGTCCGTAGTCCAATCCCCAATCACAGTTCCGTAGGGATGTTCCTCGAGACATGATTTGAAGAGCCAACTCGTTTTTTCTAACTAGCTCCTCATATTTCGAGTCGTCGTAAGGAGCTGTCCCGTCGAGTATCGCGTTGAGTTCTCTCGCCTCCTGATCTGTAACACTGGAATCTCGAATCTCGGAGAACGCGGCCCAATACCGCAACGCGGCGTTTTCCGCGATATCCCCACGGTGTTGAGCTGACGCAGCCCCGGCCGCTACTACACCAATAAGAAGGATTGAAACGGTGTTTCTGATTAGTTTCATGGTTGCGTTTTTTCCTGGCTCAGCACTGCGATTGCACTCTGTTTAGTCGGCGGGATGGGATTGCTTTTGGCACGAAACGCCAGGCCATCAAGTGCCGACTCAAATGATGGGGCGGTCCTCAGCCAAGAATTTGCGGTCGCGATTGTCAGCGGCTCTGACGGTGACAGGCGCTCGACGGATGTCACATCGCGAACTGGGGAGCCAGCAACTCGAGTAGCGCGAGTATGCAATAGAACGGCTCCCACGATGAGAATGGCAGCCGATGCAGCCAGCCACGCCGCAGGTGTGAATAAGTGCAGCGACCTGCGTCGGGTTCTCACGGTCGGCCTCGGCTCAGGAGCTATCGGATGGAATCGCCTCAGATATTTTTCAAATTGCTCGTCATCCAAACTGGGCACTGGAATCCTCCTCTCGGAACATCGACCGTCGCAATTTCGCTAGTGCATACCGGTATCGTGACGCCGCGGTATTTGCGCTGACACCCACGAGTCCGCCGATATCTGAAAATGTGAGTTCGCCCCACACGTGGAGCACGATAACCTCTCGTTGATCGCCAGGAAGAGCATTGAGTGCGTGTCTCAAATTTTTCTCCTCGGCGTAGTCCCGATCCGGAGGCTGAAACCAGATCGCCTCGACGTCAAGCGGCGCGTCTCGACGCCGAACTTTAGATTCCTCGAGAATGGCGTTTCGTACACACGCAAAGAGAAACGGTTTTTTATCATTGGCCTTGGCGAGACCGCCGTTCTCGATCAGGTTCAGAAATACTTGGTGAACCGCATCCTGAGCCCGGCTCCGATCGCCCCCGATCGCCGACGCAAACAGCAGCAGTGCCGCTCCGTGCTGGCGATATAAGCGCTCGACTTCGTCCGCGCCCTGGTCTTTGTTACTCACGCTGCGGTCTCAATATTAAGACAGTTCAACCGGATGAATTTGTCTGAAACCGGTCAGCTTTCTGGCTGTCAACGAAGGGGTTGTGCCTCTTCGTGAAAGATTAAGAGGCAGGCTACGTCGGCTTGCACCGCGTCAAAACCGCGTGCGGTATTTCGGCCTGCATCACCTCGATATCGTTTCCTGTCGGGTCGGTGGCTACGGCGAACGCGTCATAATTGATCACCCGGCCGCCCGGATAACCCGCGCCATACAGATAGACAGGTTCATTTGCAATCCGATTCGGATGGAACGTCATTGAAGCGCTGGCCGGACTGTAATCTGTTGCGCCGATGATGTTGACAGGGGTTGCGGAGCGGGCAGTTATCCGGGTTTAGGCAATTCGGAACGAGGGCCGACATAGATGCGAGACCATGGAATTATGAAAAGAAAAGACGACAAGGACCCTTATGAGAGCGGGGAACTCGACTTCGGACCTGGATCAGCCGGGCAATCCGGCGATTTGCAGGGACTGGATTCCGAGGAGGTGACGGAACTTCTCGAAGAAGGCCAGTCATTTGATGCCGGGATCATTAGCGGGATAGAGGACGCGCCGCCAGCAGACGAAGGTGACATCAGGACAAGAGAAGTGTTGGAGGATGATGTGCCGCTTGAGTATCTGGACGAAGAACAAGGTGACCGCCCTTAAAAGGCCACCCGTAAACGTGAACAAAAGGCGAATATGATAGGGTTCGGTGGTGCGGCACTGCGTCGTTTCCATCACTGGAAAGGATAGCCAGCGCTACAGCGTCAAAGTGGATGCAATCAGCCTCTTCGACGCGGCTTACAAAGCGCGACAGCAGTGGGCAGTGCTCTGGTGGTTCCTGCCTGATGCGCTAATCGAAGTCCGCAGTGATGACGGATCCTGGAACGTTCGGCAGGACCGGCTCAGAGTTTGGGCTACCGGCAGCACGCGCAGGCGGCGCCGGGAATTCTGACAAACGCGATGCGGTTAGCCGAATGGCGATCGATACTGGTCCGCTTTCCCAACGCTATTGCCCAGGTGCACAGTTTTGCTCCTAGTGATGTTACTATTCTTTGACGACGCCCGGGAGCGAATGTGAATCCCGGTCTGGTCTACCGGCCTCGCGCGGAGGGTAGGTCAGATGGCAAAGACGAATTTAGTTGCGGCGATCACCGCGAAGATATTTCTGACCGCCGCGCTAGCGATCGGCGTGGCGAGTATCGTGCGGGCCGGCGATTTCAGCCATCGCGGGGGAAAAGAGAAAGTTCCCTACATCTGGGCGCAGGACCAGGCTCACATCGCACCAGATTTCCTAGCAGTAATCAATTTTGACGAGGAGTCTTCGTGATATGGCACCGTCATCAAGACCGTACCGCTTCCACCTCCCGGCAACATCGGCAATGAACCGCACCACTGCCACCTAAATTCGACCAAAACCATTCTGGGATGCGGGGGACTGCTGAGCCTGTTGAAGGGGCAGAACGGGATTTTCTTTTTATGTGGCCGATGCGGCCAATCCGCGGTTTTTGTTCTCCACCAAAGCCGTCGAATCGAGCATTACTGACGACTTCCTGCCGACCGAGAACGGCGGCTTCCTGATCACGCAAATGGGTGCGGCCGACGGCTCGGCACCCGTGACGGGTTGCCGAATTTGATGGCAGATTGCATTTCGTCGCAAACGACTTCGGCGCGGTGTCGCTGTTCCAGGAGTGGCCCTCCAGACCGCCGCTGGACGGGTTCAACCCTCACGGTATTTCCGCGCGTCCCGATCTGAACCTGATGATGACCTCGGACTTCATCCTGCCCAGCAGCACGCTTGCCGGTTCGCCAGCACCGGTATTGCGAGGTTCCGTACGTATCTGGGATTACCGCGCGCGCAAAATTACCAAGACTATCCAACTGGACTCGCCCAATGGGGGGCGGCGCTGGGCACCATGGACGTAAAGATGCTGCCCAACGACCCGCACGGTTATGGATACGTATCGGGAATGTTCGACGGCCACATATACCTGATTGATCCGATCGCGGGAACGGGCGTGGCGGCTTTCGACTACTCAACCGTGACTCCTCATGTGGCAACGTCAGGAACCGGCGCCATGGGGCAGATTATGGCCACACCGCAACGCGGCGACCGGCTGATTTTCGGTCTGTTCCAGGCCGGGCAGGTAGGCATGCTTGACATCACGGACCGCGCCGAGCCGAAGCAGTTGTCGGTCGTCAGTTTCGGAGCGAACGCCGGACCGCACGACCTGATGTTGAGCAGCGACGACGACCGACTGGTGGTCACCGACTACTTCCTCAACGAAGACGACGCGGGCATCATTCACTATGAAGGCGACCATAAAGTCCACGTGCTCAAAGTCACGCACGACAGGCTCTCTGAGGACAGACGGTTCAAACTCGACTTCAACAAGGCCTCGCCACCGGCCCGGCACGTCCCCACGGGATCGCGATGAAATAGCTTCCAGCGTGGGCGAAACCGGGAGTCCCTTCGATCCGCAGCCTCGCACCAGCAGCGGTCGCCCGCGCTGGATGTCAATCCTGGGCATAGTGGCGGCGGTCTGCGGCGCATACTTTGTTGGTCGCGGTTCGCGGGTTCCCTTAGTGCGGGCCAGGTGCTCTACTATGTAGATCCGATGCATCCGGCGTATCGCTCGGACAAACCCGGAAAAGCACCGGATTGTGGCATGGATCTCGTGGCGGTATACGCCGGCTCGAGATCCGTGAAGCCTCCAGTAATGAGTCCCGGCAGCGTCCGCCTGACGCCGGCCCAGGAACCAGCTGTTCGTCTGCAAACCGAGACGGTACGGGTGACGCCGGGCACACATGGGGTGCACACCGTGGGCCGCGTAACGCCGGACGAGGCCCTGACATATCGTGTCTCGGCGGGCGTGGACGGCTGGGTGCGGCGCGTGTTCTCGGACCGAACAGGAACGCAAGTGAAGCGCGGCGAGGCCTTTTTCAGCAGAGACATCTCAGCGCCGCAACAAGCCTATGTCTACGCGCTCGAATCCTACGAGCGCTTGAAGCGGACGCCCTCGTCTCCAGACGAGCCACTGGCCCTGGCCACGCAGCAACTGGCCACGGCGCGCGACAACCTGCGGTTCCTCGGGATGGGGCGAGGCGCAGATCGAGGAACTCGGCCGGACCCGACGTGGAAGTGTTCGACGTCAATCTCGACGCGCCCGCCGCGGGCCGGATCCTGGAGCGCCACGTGGCGGTGGGCAAGCGGTTCATAAGGGGCGAACCGCTCTACTTAATCGCCAATCTGGAACACGTCTGGGTTCTGGCGGACGTTCGCTCCGGAGATGCGTCTTTGACGGACACCATCGGGAGGGGCCCGGCGATCACGGTGCATGCCGATGCCGTGATCGATTCGGGGACGGTCAAGCGCGTCTTCATCGCACTGGGCAATGGGCAGTACGAACTGCGAGAGGTGCAGACCGGCTGGCAGGAAGGTGACCGGGTGGAGATCCGCGACGGCCTGAAGGCAGGAGAACGCGTGGTCACGGCGGGAGCCTTCCTGCTGGATTCGGAAAGCCGCATGAAGGACCCAGAAGACGAAGGAAGGTCTGCCGCCAAACGATCGCAATGATCGACCGCGTGATCAGTTTTCGGCGCGGCGGCGCGGCACCGTCATCGGATTGGCTCTGGCGTTGGCGCTATGGGCGCGTGGAGCATTCGCCAAATCCCGCTGGATGCGCTGCCGGACCTCAGCGAACACAGGTGATCCTGTATTCGCGCTGGGATCGGAGCCCGGACCTCATCGAAGACCAGGTCACCTATCCGATTGTCACGGCCATGCTCGGGGCGCCAAAGGTGAAGGCAGTGCGCGGTATTTCCGATTTCGGTTCCTCCCTGGTCTACGTGATCCTCGAGGACGGGACCGACCTGTATTTGGCGCGGTCGAGGACCCAGGAGTATCTTTCCGGAGTACTGTCCACCCTGCCGGCAGGAGTCAGAACCGAACTCGGGCCGGATGCCACCGGCCTGGGCTGGGTTTTTCAATATGCCTTGACGGACGACTCCGGAAAGCAATCTCCGTCGCAATTGCGGACCACGCAGGACTTCTTCCTGCGTTATCACCTGCACTCCGTTCCGGGCGTGGCGGAAGTGGCTTCAGTTGGCGGTATGGTGCCGCAATACCAGGTCACTGTGGACGCGGCGCGCCTGCGGGCGATGGGAATCCCGTTCGCCGCGGTGGTGGAGGCGGTCCGGCGCAGCAACGTCGAAACCGGAGGCCGCTTCCTGGAGTTCGGCGGGGCGGAGTACATGATCCGCGGGCGCGGCTATCTGACCGATACGCGCGAGCTCGAAGAGGCGGTGGTCGCGGGCGGCGGGAGCTCGCAAATCGTGCGCGTGAAGGACGTCGGCAAAGTAGCGATGGGACCGGAAATGCGGCGGGGAGTGGCCAATCTCGACGGACGCGGGGAGACCGTTTCGGGGATAGTCATCATGCGGCAGGGCTCGAACGTGGTGGACGTCATCGATCGCGTCAAGCGTAAGATCAGGGAGATTTCACCGGGATTGCCGGCCGGCGTGCGCGTGGTCCCGGTCTATGACCGCTCCGAGCTGGTCCACCGGGTCATCGACAACTTGCGTTGGACATTGACCGAGATCATCCTCACCGTGGTGGCGGTAATCCTGCCGTTCCTGTGGCATCCGCCCAGCGCGGTGGTCCCCAGCGTGACGATGTCACTGACGATCCTTGCGGTGGCCGTGCCGTTTCATCTCATGGGGCTTTCGTTCAACGTGATGTCGCTGGGCGGGATCGCCATCGCGACAGGCGCCCTGGTGGACGCGGCCATCGTGGTGGCGGAACAGACCCACAAGAAACTGGGGGAGTGGCAGAAGGATGGAGGCCAGGGCGACGTCGACAACGTGATCCTGAGCGCGGTGAAGGAAGTGGGCAGGCCGGCGTTCTTTGCGCTCGCGATCATGGCCATGGCCTTCCTCCCGTTGCTGACCCTGGATGGACAGGAGGCCGGCTGTTCCATCCGCTGGCCTACGCCAAGAGTCTGACCATGCTGATCGCCGCGCTGCTGGCGATTACGTTTGACCCGGCGTTGCGGCTGACCCTGAATGGCCTGGGACGGCGCAACTGGGGGCGGCAATGGTTCGACCGCCTGATCAACTCCGCGATGCGTAACGGCAACGAGATTCGCCGCGAAGAACAGCATCCGTTAAGCCGGCTGTTGATTCGGCTCTACCAGCCTACGCTGCTGCACGCGCTGCATCACAAGGGCTTCGTGGCCGCGGTGGTCCTGATCGCGGCTGCCGTCACTGTTCCGGTTTATCGCCGACTGCGCACCGAGTTCATCCCGCCGTTGGACGAGGGAGTACTGCTGTACATGCCCTCCACCGTCGCCGGCATTTCGATTACCGAAGCAAAGCGGCTTCTGCAACTCACCGATGCCCTTTTGAAGATCCAGCCGGAGGTAGCCCACGTGTTGGGCAAGGCTGGCCGGGCCGAGACATCTACAGATGCGGCGCCGCTTTCGATGCTCGAAACCGTCGTGGTGTTGAAACCGCGCGAACAGTGGCCGCGCAGGATTTCGCAGCAGGAGTTGATCAGTAACCTGGACGCAGTAATGAAATTCCCCGGCGTCAGCAACACGTGGACCATGCGCGTCCGAGGCAGAATCGACATGCTGGCTACCGGCATACGCAGCCCCCTGGGATTGAAAATCGCGGGACCAAGCTTGCAGAGGATCGAGGAAATCGGAACCCGGGCGGAGGAACTGCTGCGGGACGTTCGCGGTACTCGCAGCCTCTTTGCCGAACGCACCAATGCCGGCCGCTACATCGACATCCGATGGGATCGCGGAGAACTGGCGCGCGCTGGTATCGCGATGGAGGAAGCGCAGACGGCGGTACAAAACGCGATTGGCGGCGACAATGTAACCACCGTCATTCAGGGGCGGGCAGGCTACCCGGTGAACGTGCGGCTGCCGCGGGACTCGCGCGACAACCTGGATGCGCTCCGCCAAGTACTGGTGGGCGGCTCGGGCGGTGCCGACCCGGTGCCACTGGGACAACTGGCCACCGTGCGGATTGTGCGTGGCCCGACGATGGTTCGCGACGAAAACGCAATGCTGACCCAGTACGTCTATCTGGACCTCGACGGACGGGATCCGGAGGACTATATTGGTGAAGCTTCAGGAGTGCTAGCGCGGAAACTGAGCCTCCCTTCGGAGTCCACGCTGATGTGGAGCGGTCAGTACGAAGCGTTCAAGCGGATCAGCGTCCGCCTCACTAAGGTTGTTCCCCTGACCCTTGGATTCATCGCCGTGCTGCTCTACTGGAGCACCGGGTCTGCCGTGAAGACCGGCCTGGTGCTGCTGGCGGTGCCTTTCTCGGCGATCGGGGCAATCTGGAGCTTGTATCTGCTGGGTTACCCGATGAGTCCGGCGGTTTGGGTGGGGTTGATCGCCCTGCTGGGCGTGGATGCGGAGACCGGGACCTTCATGTTGCTCTACCTGGACCTGGCCTGGCAAAAGCGCGTAGCAGAGGGCCGGATGCGGACGCATGCAGATCTGCGACAGGCTGTGCTTGCGGGGGCGGTGCGGCGCATACGGCCCAAGTTCATGACAATCACCACGATGTTCCTGGGTCTCGTACCGATCCTCTGGTCCACCGGCGCCAGCGCTGAGGTGATGAAGCGAATTGCGGCGCCGATGGTTGGCGGTCTGGCGACTTGATTCCTGATGGAACTGATCGTCTACCCGGCACTCTACGAGCGGTGGAAATCCCGCACGCTGCCGTGGTTGCAGCCCATCATCCGCGAGCAATCGTGATCGGCGAACCTGGGCCGAGGCAGGTGTGTTCGCTCTATGGTTCCGACTCACAACCCGAACAAGGTGATGAGGTTCTCTAAGGATGAGATTCTCAATGATGAGATTCTCTAATAATGGCGCACAAGACTTTCACGCCGCAGGGCGCGACCGGTGTTCCACATTGGCCGCAAACAGAGATCGAGGGGACAATTAGAACACTTGGCAATTAAGGTTGCACTAAATCATCGTACCCACTGGAAATATGACAAACCGGTCGGTTTAGGTCCGCAACTTGTGCGGCTGAAACCCGCCCCACACTGTCGCACGCCGATCCTCAGCTATTCCATGAAGGTAATCCCTGCGAAGCACATAATTAAGTGGCAGCAGGACCCGCTCAGCAACTACCAGGCACGCCTTCTCTTTTCCCAGAAAACGCAGGAGTTCCTCGTGGAAGTGGAGTTGATCGCGGAGCTTTCGCCGATCAATCCCTTTGACTATTTCCTGGAGCTTGGTTCGGAAAATTACCCCTTCGAATATCCTGCCGCGCTTGCCAGAGATCTGGCGCCGTATCGGGCCGCCGAACCTGCAGGCCCACTGCTTAAGCGCTTTCTCGATAGCGTTCCGAAGGAACAGGGTCCCACGTTGGGCTTTCTGGCGGGTCTAAATGTCCGCGTTAGAGATGAAATCGGCTATGTCGTTCGTCTGGAATCGGGTATCCAAACCTGCGAACGGACCCTCGGTTTACGCACTGGTTCCTGTCGCGATTCGGCATGGCTCCTCGTGCAGGTCCTCCGGCAGCTTGGGCTTGCAGCGCGCTTCGTTTCGGGATACTTGATCCAACTGCGCCGGGATGAATCGCAGACGGAAAGCTCGAGCGGCCCCGCGAAGGATTCCGTCGACCTGCATGCATGGGCGGAAGTGTATTTGCCGGGCGCAGGCTGGATCGGGCTCGACCAGACGTCCGGTTTACTGGCAACCGAGGGCCACATTCCGCTCGCGTGTGCGCCTGATTTTTCGGACGCGTCGCCGATATCAGGGTCAGTCGAACCGTCGAACGTTGATTTCGGATTTGAGATGTCGATAAGACGCCTCGATGAAGCGCCGCCCTTAACCAAGCCCATGACGGACGGGCAATGGACCAAAATACAGGAGCTTGCACATGCGGTTGACGCAGATCTGGCTGCTGGAGACGTTCGGCTAACAATGGGCGGCGAGCCTACTTTTGTCGGTATCGATGAGCCGGATAGCCCTCAGTGGAACGGCGACGCCATGGGCCCACTGAAGAGGAATCGCGCGATCACGCTAATTCGGAAAATCCAGGAAGAAATCGCGCCCGGTGCACTGCTGCACTTTGGCCAAGGCAAATGGTACCCGGGGGAAGCGCTGCCTCGATGGGCACTCAATTGTTACTCGCGGGCTGACAACGTGCCGTTGTGGGAGCACCATCATCTTATTGCAGAAGAAGACCGCGACTACGGGTTTACGACGGTCGACGCTCTTGCATTTGTCGAAGCGCTCACACGACGCCTTCAGGTGCTTTCCAGCGACGTTCTTCCTGCTTACGAGGACGCTTTTTATTATCTCTGGAAAGAGCGTCGCCTTCCCGTAAACGTAGACGTGGCCGATTCAAAGCTTGCAAACGCCCGGGAACGTGAAGAACTCGCGCGTGTCTTCGAACACGGTTTAGCAGAGCACGTCGGATATGTGTTGCCCATTCGCCGGCGTCAATACAAGGGCAGTCTTTACTGGTCAAGCCAACCCTGGTTTCTGCGCCCCGAGCGCCTATTGCTGATTCAAGGCGATTCGCCGGTGGGCTATCGTCTGCCTCTCGATTCACTGCCCTGGGTAGCGCCGGATGATATCGAATACGAGTACGAGCTCGATCCGTTCGCCGACCGCGAGCAACTGCCGCCCGGCCCGCGACGATCCATGGATTTGTTCACTCGCACTCCTGATAAGGATCCCTTGCCGGCTGACCCGCAAACGAATGACTCTTCGAAATCGGTCGTACGGCCCGCGCTCACAGTTCAAGCGCGAGAAGGCCGTCTGCATGTTTTCCTGCCGTACATGACCAAGCTGCCTGACTATCTGGATCTGCTTACGGCTGTTGAGGACACATGCGTGTATCTCAAGAAACCAGTATGGATCGAGGGCTATGGACCGCCTTCCGACCCACGGCTCAAGTGTTTTAGCATCACTCCCGATCCCGGCGTAATAGAGGTGAACCTTCCGCCTGCGAGTACATGGGACGAACTGGACCAGTTGAATACCTTGGTGTTTGAGGAGGCCAGCCGGAACAGACTGACAGCGGAGAAGTTTTCCCATGACGGACGGCATACATCTACCGGCGGAGGAAACCATATTGTATTGGGAGGATCAACTCCATCCGAGAGTCCGCTGTTGCGCAGGCCCGAACTGCTCCGCAGCATGGTCGCGTTCTGGCAGAACCATCCTTCTCTTTCGTACCTGTTTGCCGGTTCCTTTATCGGTCCCACCAGCCAGTACCCGCGGATAGATGAAGCGCGACTTGATTCTTTATATGAGCTCGAAATCGCGTTCGAGCAAGTTCCCGCCGGCGAGTGCCCTCCGTGGCTTGTGGACCGGTTATTCCGAAATCTGTTGACCGATGTGGCAGGTAACACGCATCGAGCCGAGTTCTGCGTCGATAAATTGTATCCGCCCGAAGGCTCGGGTTCGCGTCTCGGACTTCTCGAGCTTCGCGCTTTTGAAATGTCCCCCCACGTCAGGATGGAACTGCTTATCCTGCTTCTGATTCGGGCTTTGGTTGCGGCGTTCTGGAAGAAACCGTATGATGGCCGATTGATGCGCTGGGGAACAAGCCTGCACGATCGTTTTTTGCTGCCTCATTTCGTAGAGCAGGACTTTTTTGATGTGCTTGGGTATTTAGAACGATCGGGATATAAATTCGACCGGGAATGGTTTCGCGCTCAGATTGAATTCCGGTTCCCGAAGTTCGGGCAAGTAGCGGCACAGGGAGTTGCACTGGAACTCCGCCAGGCGCTCGAGACATGGAATGTACTGGGAGAGGAAACAACCTCAAGCGGCACTTCACGGAGTGTTGACTCTTCGCTCGACCGTCTGCAGGTTAAGGTATTGGGATTGACCGATCGATATGCGATCGCTTGTAATCATCGCAGGATGCCGCTTCATCCGACCGGCAGGCCAGGAGAGGCTGTGGCCGGCGTGCGTTACCGGGCATGGCATCCTACTTTGTGCCTCCACCCAACCATTCCGGTGCACACGCCGTTAGTGTTCGACATTATCGATCAGTGGAACGGTTTGTGTATTGGTGGTTGTACATTCCACGTGCTGAATCCCGGGGGAAAGACATACAGCACCCACCCTGTGAATGCTGCTGAGGCTGAAAGCCGCCGTGCGGAGCGCTTCGAAAAGGACAACCATACTGCAGGCAGAGTCACTCTACGTGAAGAGGAACCCAATCCATATTTTCCCATGACTTTGGACCTCCGCTGGCGGCAGACGCAAGGTGAAAACACACTCGACCCAACGCTCTAGAAACGCGATGATCGCGGATTTGCTCCAAATGTCGCTGCGAGATCCGGGCGTCTACGATGAGCTGTCTGCCGACGGGATAACCCCAAGACCTCACTGGCGGAGGTTGATGGATTCGCTCGCAGGCTTGGGATCCCAGGAAATCGCACAGCGCTGGGCGCGAGCCGAGCGAAGAATCCGCGAGAACGGCGTCACATACAACATCTATGGCGATCCGCTCGGCGCGAACCGCCCTTGGAAGATCGACCTCATGCCGTTGCTGATCTCGGTGGAGGAGTGGAGATTCATCGAGGCCGGAATAGTACAACGCGCCCAGTTGCTGGATCTTCTGCTTGAAGATCTCTATGGGTCGCAACGCCTGATCACCGAAGGCCGTGTGCCCGCAGCTTTACTTTATGCGAATCCGGCGTTTCTTCGCCCGCTGGTCGGCGTCCGGGTTCCGAAGCAGAGCTATCTACATCTCCTAGCAGTGGACCTGGCGCGCTCACCCGACGGCCAGTGGTGGGTCCTCGCCGATCGAACACAAGCTCCATCCGGGACCGGGTATGCATTGGAGAATCGCACTATTGTGGCGGACATTCTGCCGGATCTATTCAGTAGTTCTAACGTGCAACGATTGGCTCCGTTCTTCCGCGCGCAACGCGAATCATTGATGGGCATGGCCGATTGCGACAATCCGCTTGTCGTCCTGCTGACTCCAGGGCCGTTGAATGAAACTTATTTCGAGCATTCGTACCTGGCTCGTTACCTTGGACTCACGCTTGTTGAAGGGGCGGATCTAATGGTTCGCGACCGGCGTGTTTACCTGAAAACTGTTGGGGGACTGCAGCGAGTCAACGTTATTCTTCGACGCGTAGACGACAGCTTCTGCGACCCTTTAGAATTGCGGGGCGATTCCTACCTGGGCGTAGCCGGCTTGGTGGATGCCGTTGCCGCGGGGCATGTGCGCGTGGCAAACGCTCTGGGCAGCGGCCTGATTGAAACTGCCGCAATTATGCCGTTCCTTCCCGGGCTGTCGAAATATCTGCTCGGAGAGCGTCTCAAGCTTCCGTCAGTAGCAACCTGGTGGTGCGGACAGGACTATGCGCTTGCTGAAGTGCTGGAACATCTGGATAGCGTCGTGGTGAAACCTGCGTTTCCGTCGCGGGGCATGGAACCCGTGTTTGGCGCTGAACTCGCCAAAGCTGAAAAGCAAAATCTCGCGGATCAGTTGCGCGCGCATCCCTACGAATACGTAGCACAGGAGCAGGTTGCCCTCTCGACGGCACCGGTCTGGGACGCCGGGCACATCTACGGACGCAGCATCGTCGTGCGCACATATGTGCTGAACACCGGAAGCGGCTGGATTACTCTGCCGGGCGGACTGGTGCGAGTTGCCCAATCCGAAGGGTCTGTCGTTTCGATGCAGAAAGGCGGCCACAGTAAGGATGCCTGGGTTCTCTCGGACGATCCGGTCGACACCTTCAGCATGCTGCGTCCGCGTAATCAGCAGGTAGAGCTTCGGCGCGGATCGACTGACCTGCCAAGCCGGGTTGCCGACAATCTCTTTTGGCTGGGGCGCTATGCTGAGCGCGCCGAAAACACCGCTCGTCTTCTGCGTACTCTGATCAACCGCGTGAGGCGCGCCAGTCAGTCCGAACTTAATTGCCTGATCCGCCTTCACGCGACCTTTGATTCCCCGGACAGCAAACTAAAGAAAAAGAAGCGGCCAACCGCACTTCAACTTGAGGAAGAATGCGTCTCCCTGATGAGCGACACGGAGCGTGGAGACAGTCTGGCTTCGACTCTGGCTCACGTTCAACGGATTGGCGGCGGCGTTCGAGGACGACTGTCGTCCGATATGACCCGCCTGATCGGACAACTTCCGGAATCAGTCGAAGTAGAAGAATACATGCTCTTCGTCGAGTACTCCGCCACGCTGAGCGGCTGCCTGGAGTTATTGTCCGCTTTCTCGGGGCTCGAGCGCGAGAACGTCACTCGAGGAAACGGCTGGCTCTTCATGAGCCTGGGCAGGCGCCTGGAACGCGCAATGCACTTGATCGGACAACTGCGAGCGTTGTCGGAACCGCTCAAGCGAACAGACTGGCCGTTATTAGACTACATCCTCGAAACTGCCGACAGTTCTATCACATATCAGTCGCGCTACTATACGACGCTCCAACCAGTTGCGGTGCTGGATCTGCTAATGGCAGATGAAACAAACCCCCGGTCACTGGATTTTCAACTCAGCCATGTTGCGGACCTTTACGGAAAACTTCCGCATCACGTTCCAGATGACTTGAAAACGGCGATGAACGCCCTCGCCCTGCTGCGAAGTGTCAACTTGCGAGATCTGCATTACCCCCTGGCGGCAACCGATGATCCTGAAGCAGATTCACGGGAGCGGCACCAGCTGAAGCACGTTTTGAAGGCGCTCGAAAGCTTTCTTCCTTCCTTTTCCAACAATTTGTCAGACACCTATTTCACTCACGCCCGCACGTTGCCGATCACGATAGGCGAATGACTTATAAGATCAGCCACAAGACTACATACCGATACAGGTATCCCGTATCCGTCGGGAATCATGTGGCGTGTTTGACGCCGCGGTGTTTTCCGCATCAACGCGTCACGCGGTGTGAGCTGCGGATCAGTCCGCCCGCGAAGCTGAATCAGCGAACGGATTATTTCGGGAATCAGTTAAGTTTCTTTACCGTGCAGAAACCGCACAAGCAATTAGTGGTCGAAGCACGTAGCGAAGTCATCGTCGAAAAGGATAGAGATCCGCAACCGGAGCAGTCTCTTCCCTGGGAAGAAGTAGCTGCAATTCTCCCCAAAAACCGTGACCTCAAATCGCTCGAGGCGTTCCAGTTCACTTTCGAGTCTCCGCGCGTTCGCCCGGGAGGCCAGTTCGCTTCCTATGCATTGCGATCATTCAAACCGGGACGCCAGTTTGTCGCGGCACTTCTCGATCTGACGGAGCGGATTTACAAAGACTTTAAATTCGATTCGCAGGCAACCAGCGTCCGAACTTCAACGGAAGAGGTTTTTCGGAAACGGCGCGGCGTATGCCAGGATTTCGCACATCTCCAGATTGCCTGTCTCCGCTCCCTCAACCTTCCGGCCCGATACGTGAGCGGCTATGTTCGCACTTATCCACCTCCCGGATGCCCGCGCCTCGTCGGCGCCGATGCTTCACATGCCTGGGTCTCGGCATACTGCCCCGAGATCGGTTGGGTGGATGTCGATCCAACTAACAACGTCGTGCCATCGAACAGTCACGTGACGCTTGGATGCGGCCGCGACTACGGCGACGTCTCCCCCTTGCGAGGTCTCATACTCGGCGGTCGCGACCACACATTGAAGGTCAACGTCGATGTGGAGCCCTTGGAGGGCTAGCCTTCTACTGAGATAGCCCGTTCAGCCAGAACGGCATATCCGGGAAATGAGGCCGCGAACGGAACATCCCGGCCACGCTGGTAAACTGTTACCATCACCCTCAGTTGAGCTCTTCCGCAACCATTCCCGCTTTCGACGAATCTTCGCTAGTCGCTCGCGCAAAAGCAGGCGACCCGGCGGCGTTTTCGGAACTCGTCAGCCATTACGATCGCCGTGTCTTTCGCATGGCGAAGCAGATTACCCAAAATGACGACGATGCCGAGGATGTTCTTCAAGAAGCGTTTCTCAAAGCCTATACCCATTTAGACGACTTTCAGGGCAATTCGAAGTTTTACACCTGGATTGTGCGAATAGCCGTCAATGAGGCGCTCATGAAGCTCCGAAAGAGGCGTTCGGACCGCACTGTGCCGCTCGACGAGCCAATCGACACCGGCGAGGACGAAGTAGCTCGGGAAATTGCCGTCTGGGATGAGAATCCCGAGGAGACTTATTCGCGGGAGGAGCTGGCAGAACTGCTCGATGAGGCTGTGCAAAGCTTAAAGCCGGCTTATCGCACCGTTTTCGTGTTGCGCGACATCGAAGAACTGTCAATAGAGGAAACAGCTGAGGCTTTAGGATTGTCAATTTCGGCAGTAAAGAGTAGATTGCTACGCGCAAGATTGCAGCTTCGGGAGAAGCTGACGCGCCAGTTTCGGCACAAGGGGGACGACGCTTTTGCTTACCTGTAAGCAATTCCTCCGGGAACTCAATGAGTACCTGGACGAGACGCTCGATCCGGTCATGCGCGAGAGCCTTGAAAAGCACGTGAATGAGTGCCCCAATTGCTGGGTCGTTTATGACACAACCGCCAAGACGCTCAAAGTGTTTAAAGGACTGGAACCACAGCCGGTTCCTTCCGATATTCACGCCCGCTTAATGGCCGCGCTCGAAAAGAAGATGGACGAAGAAGGCCCTTGTTGCAAGAAGAATCGTCCGGAAAAGACACTTTAGCGCTTTGGAAGACTGGTCATCTCGTTAAAGCGGGTCCGTTGTTCAGGGGTTAGGACCTCCAGAATCTGCCGACGGCCGTATTCCGCTACATCCTCACGCTCGTCTTCGATGTTCTGGTAGAACTTGCCGTAATCGTCGAGAACTTTGGTGACCACCCGCTCCTGCACAGGCGTCAAATTAAGTTTGGTCTTAAGCGCGCCGAGTCCGACGTGCCTGGCCTTTTCGATGGCCGGTGTGCCTTGCGTTTGAGAAGCCCATCGGGAGTGTATATAGGTTCTGGCTGCGGCCGCACCAAGTACAGAACCGCACAGGAAGACCAGGGCTAACGTCGAGAGAACCCGGGGATTCGACCAGGTGATTTCACGGCGTCGCATTACAGCTCGCTGGGTGGACGCGTTGGTAGCTATCTTATTTGCCCTTGGTTTTCGCCAATATGATGCTCTGCGAAATTGTCAAGCACTGCGTCACGCTGCTCGTCGGGACTGCCAACAACTGGGGCGTCGTAATGCAGATTGCCGGCGAGCGATATCACGGCCGAGCGGGTAGGAGCCCGGGCCCCGGATTCTTCGGACACCATATACGTACCCAGCGCCAGAGCAATCGTCAGAGAAGCTGCCGCAAGCCGCTTGCTGAAGGTGGAGTCCACGAAAAAAGCCCAAAAGGAGTCGTATTCACTTTCCTCGATTCGCTGGAGCACACGAGCGTAAAAACCCGGCGAAGGCTCCAGAACCTCTGCTGCCCGAAGCGCGGCGAGCTGCATCGATTGTGACTTCATCAAGTTGAGTTCAGACAGACACTCTGCGCACGATGCCAGATGTTCCGGCAGCGGCTTGCTTCGATCCGCGCGCAGCAGATCCTCCAAACGATTCCGAACGACGCCGTGCATAATTCCCTCAAAAAACCAACCACTACGAGCGGATCTTGTTGTCCGCTTTATAAAATCCTACACCCGAACCCTCTCGGGAAAGACATCTCAAAGTACTGATAACAACGGAGCCCGGTCCAATCGGTGAGCCGCCTTCAGCAGCTTCTGACGGGCGCGAAACAGCTTCACTTTAATAGTGTTCTCATTCATCCCGGTCATTTCCGAAAGCTCTTCAACCGAATGACCTTCGACTTCCTTCAACAAGATCAAAGAGCGATCTTCCTCGGACAGCTTCGCCAGCAATTTCAGAATCAAATCGTGCTGAGCGAGCCTGTAATCGACAGGCCGCGCCTGGTCCGTCGCCGGCTCGGAGTTCTCCATGCGCAGGGCGTCGTCTGACGAAAAATCGCTCTCGTAGACCAGCTTCCGAACCCGCTTCTTTCGAAGATAGTCATAGCATTCATTGACCGTGATCTTGTAGATCCAGGTCAGGAGCGAGCTTCGGAAATCGAAATTTTTTATCGAAAAGTAGATCTTGGCAAAAACTTGCTGGGCGATGTCCTCAGCGTCATTCCGGTTACGAAGAATGCCGTAGATAATCGAGAAGACCTTCGCCTGGTACCGTTCGACAATCTCCCGGAAGGCAAGGTCATCCTTTGCCTGTACACGCCGGACTAACGCCGCCTCGTCGGTGGTTCGGTGGTCCACTTTGGTTTTCGCCCGGGGCGTTTCCCCGGCAACCACCGGGAACGGAAGGCTTGCAGTCAGCCCGTTCATATGACGTTCCAGACGTGGTTGTGTTTGAGACGGTTACAAAAAGTAGTCTTAAAAAGGTCCGCCGGGAAGCGTCTGCAATCCGGCTTGCATCTAAGACGCACAGAAGTTGTAAAATAGAGAGAGCTAAGTGTCACCAGGAGAGATGTGGAATGATTCAGCTAACTGACAACGCCATCGGCAAAGTCCATGAAATCTTGAGCATGCAGGAACCAAAACCAGCCGGGTTGCGGATTTCTGTGGTCGGAGGCGGTTGTTCCGGATTCAGCTACTCCATGGCCTTCGAGAACCAGCCCAACATGCTGGATAAGACCTATAGTTTTGGCGACCTGAGGGTTTTTATCGATCAGGCCAGCATGCTGTATCTGGACGGGGCCGAAGTGGATTATGTCGAGACTCTCGAAGGGTCGGGGTTCAAATTCAACAATCCTCACGTGAAGTCCACTTGCGGCTGTGGCAGTTCCTTCAGCGCGTAAAAGCCGCTTTCACTGATTTTTCTACCTCCAACCGCTCCGTGATGATTTTCGGTACGGTGTTGGTGCGTCGGTGAATTCAAACCTCCTAACCGAGAAGCAGAATCCTGCATCAGCGTCGATTGATACCCTGCCGACTGCTGAAATGCTTCGCGTAATCAACGAAGCAGATCAGGAGGTGCCAGCCGCCGTTGGGCGTGAGATTCCTCAGATCACAGCCGCCGTTGACGCAATCGCGAAGCGTCTTCAAGATGGCGGCAGACTCTTTTACATAGGCGCCGGGACTTCCGGAAGACTCGGAGTGCTGGATGCTTCGGAGTGCCCGCCTACGTACCACACGCCTCCCGAGCTATTGCAGGGTGTCATCGCGGGTGGCGAATACGCGTTGACGCATTCCATCGAACTGGCCGAAGATGACCCAGGTCAAGGGGAGCGGGACCTTTCGCAGCGCGGTTTCCATAGCAGAGATTGCCTGGTGGGAATCGCGGCGAGCGGTCGGACGCCCTATGTTTTGGGCGGCCTGAGCTTTGCTCGTTCCCAAGACGCTTTGACCGTTGGTCTAAGTTGCGTGCGAGAACCGGAATTCGCGCCGCTGTGCGATATCGTCATTTCTCCGCTGGTCGGCCCTGAAGTGATCACCGGGTCGACGCGCATGCGCGCCGGAACGGCTACCAAGCTCATTCTGAATATGATCAGCACCGCGGTAATGGTCCGTTTAGGCTACGTGTACGGGAATTTCATGGTGAACGTACAGCCAACCAATAGTAAGCTCCTGGACAGGGCTCGGCGAATTGTTGCAAGAATCGCGGACGTGCCGTACGACCAGGCCAGTCAGTTACTCTCCGAGGGCGGCTCGGTGCGTGTGGCGATCGTAATGCACGAATGCAAACTCGACCGCGTGGAGGCGGAAGCTCTTCTGGCCGCGAGTGGCGGACGACTGCGCGAAGCCCTTCATAAGTGAACAGTCATCGTTCCCCAAATCTGGCACATGGATAAATTCAGAATAAAAGGTGGTACGCCGCTCTACGGCGAACTTCCGGTCAGCGGCTCAAAAAATGCGGCGCTTCCTGCATTAGCGGCGTGTCTGTTAACGGACGAGCCAGTGCTGTTGAAGCGCGTTCCGCACGTAAAAGACATCGCCACGATGGAGAGCCTGCTAACTCACACCGGCGCGAAACTCAGTTCAGATGGCGGTGCAGTACGCGTCGAAGCCAAGCACCTGGACCGGCCCGAAGCGCCCTATGATGTCGTGAAGACTATGCGCGCCTCGAGCCTGGTGCTTGGACCGTTGGTCGCTCGAACCGGACGGGCTCGCGTGTCGATGCCGGGCGGCTGCGCCATCGGGGCAAGGCCGATCAACCTGCACGTTTCCGCACTCGAACAGCTCGGTGCGCAAATTGAACAAACCCACGGATATGTTGAGGCGCGCGCGCCTGAAGGATTGCAAGGCGCCGCCATTCATTTCGACCGCATTACCGTCACCGGGACCGAAGACATCCTGATGGCTGCCGTACTGGCACATGGGGAGACCAGAATCAACAATGCGGCACGGGAGCCCGAAGTCAAAGACCTGGCCAATCTCCTGGTTGCGATGGGCGCGCACATCGAAGGCGCTGGAACCTCGACTATCACGGTACAAGGTGTTGAGCGACTTCACGGCGCAGAACACACCGTCATTCCCGACCGCATTGAGGCCGGGACATTCATGCTCGCGGGTGCGATCAGCAAAGGAGATGTAGTGGTGAGCGGATGCGAACCCGAGCATGTATCGGCACTTACAGTGAAAATGCGTCAAGCGGGTGCAGAGGTGAGGGAGGAAGGTCCGGCAGCACTGCGCGTCACCGTGGGGGCACGACCGAATCCCATTGACGTCATCACCGAGGAATACCCAGGTTTCGCAACGGACCTGCAAGCACAGTACATGGCCTGGATGACCCTGGCGCAAGGAATCAGTTTCATAACCGAGGGTATTTTCGAAAATCGCTTCATGCACACGCAAGAGCTGGCCCGCATGGGCGCGGATATTCGGATCGAGGGAAGACAAGCAATCGTTGCGGGCAAAGAACAACTGACCGGAGCAGAAGTGATCGCCTCCGATCTACGCGCGAGTGCCTCCCTGGTGCTGGCGGCAATCGTGGCACGGGGAGAATCTTTGATCGATCGCGTCTATCACATCGACCGCGGTTATGAACAGATTGAAAAGAAACTGGCTGCCGTAGGCGCGAAAATCAAACGGATCCGCTAGGCGGGCTTCTTTTCCGAAGAGGCAGGGCTGCTGCTTTTCTCAGTCGTGCTTGTGGAAGTCACGGGCGATTCCTTTTTCTCGGAGGAATCAGTCTTAGAATCGCCCTTAGAATCACCGTCGCTTTTCTTTGATCCACCGGTACCCTTGGCGTAGTCGTTCACATACCAGCCGCTGCCCTTGAATTGCAGGGCCGGTGCAGAGAGCAGCCGCTCTACCGCCCCGCCACATTTTTCGTGGGTGCGAAGCGGTTCATCGGAGAACTTCTGCCTCACTTCGAAGAGCTCACCGCATTTCTCACACCGATATTCGTACAGAGGCATAATCCGTCGTTCCTGAAGTTCTTACTGCTGTTCCTGCTGGGGGCTCTTCTCGATGATCGGATGCTGCTGGCTGCTAACAATGGGGCCGCTCACTTGATCGTTCAATTGAGCGATTGTTGTCTTCCCTGTAACAAGCTCGATCGATTGTTTTAGCAGATTATCCTCTTTGGTCTTGGGAGCAGTACCAGGTATCGGATTGCCCTCCTGGTCGTATTCCGGCGAATTGTCGTTCTCGGCCACCTGAACGGAGGGGACCACACCTGTATCCTGAATTGCCTTGCCGGAAGGAGAGTAGTACTTGGCGACAGAAAGAATTACAGCGCCGCCGTCGTCCATTTGAATCGTCTTCCGAAGGCTGGCGTCGCCGTAACTGCGTTCCCCAACCACCTGTGCCCGTTTATCATCCAACAGCGCAGCGGCCGCAATTTCGGCGCCGCCCGCGGTAGCGCGATCGGTAATGACAACCAAAGGGCCTTTCCAGACTGCATTCGAAGGATTCGCAGTGTAGTCCTTCTTCTCGGACTTCTGGCCTTTGACGTAGGTGATCTCGCCGGCATCAAGGAAAAGGTTAGCCAGAGGGACACCGTTCTCCTGTTCACCGGTCGAGCAGTGCCGCAGATCGAGGACGATATATTTCGCTCCCTGCTTCTTCAAATCCTCCAGCTTGGCTTTGGTCTCCGAAACGCGAGTTCCGGCAAGGCTGGCGACATGCAAGTAGCCGACACCATTCGGCATCAGTTTTGCAAGAACGTCAGGGAACACAACGTTGGCACGTGTCAGGGTGACTTTTTGCGGGTCGCGGTCCCGGAGCCGCAGAACCGTGATTTCGATTGTGGTGTTGGGATTACCACGAAGGAGTTGCTCGGCGTAGGCAAGCGGCATATCGCGAGTTGCGACGTTGTTGATGCTTTCGATAAGATCGCCGGTCGAGATATTCGCCTTGTCGGCAGGAGATCCGGGTAGCACGTCGACGATGGCAACATAGCCATAACGTTTTGCCAGAATTGCACCGACGCCTGCTTTCGCAGCCTCTTCGCCCTTCTCATACTGGCGGTATTGATCGGCATTCAGGTAGCTTGCAAAGGGATCTACCGACTCCAACAAGCCATTGATGGCACCGAGCGTAACGCTTTTAATGTCAGGGTCTTCGACGTACTCGACCTTAATCCTTTCGAGAACCTCGGTGTAGACTTTGAGATGCCCGTACACATCATCGGTGGGAATTGCCCGACCACTTCTTGCGCCGAGCAGAAGCAGAACGACCGCCAAAGTCGAACTGCTGACAATAATCCATTTAAAACGACTATTCATGGATGGGTTACCGGAGGGCTGCAATAAAAGTATAGCTAAACCCAGGCCTCTAAAGGGCGTGCGAAAAAAGGGTCTCTTCATTACAGGTGAAGATCCCAAGCCTTTCCGCCCCGGTCAGGCGACTTAACGGAAATCTCAGCTTCCCTGCTTAACTCGCTTTTGCTGCAGAAAAGGATAGCCGGCCGCCAAGGCGGAAAGGGCAGCGACGAGGGCCAATGCGCTAAAAACTCCCCGCCATCCGTAAGCAAGGGCGACTCTGGCAATCGAGTCACCAGATAGAATGCCGCCTACATAACCGACCCCGTCGATTATGCCGGAAGACGTGGCGCTTGCCCGCTCACCGCCGAAATCGAGGGCGAACGCACCTGCCAGATACGAATATGGGCCCATAAGGCAGAATGCGACTGCAGCTATCAATACGAGCGGCGCGACCGACGCTCCCACCGCAGGTACCGCCGTCAGACCGAGTAGGGCGACTGTCGTAGCGCTCAGTCCGGCAACCATAATTGTCGAGCGGCCGAGCGAACCCATGCGGTCGCTCAACCAGCCACACAAAATCACAGAAAGTGCACCAAATGCCGGGAAGAGAGCACTCGCGCTCGCCGCAGCGCTGACGCTGAAACGGAATGCGTCGTGCAGGTAAGTGGGCATCCAGATTCCGAACGTTTCGCGAATCACGGTACAGCCGAAAGAGAGCAGGCAAATGGTGATGAAGCCGCGACTGGAAAGCAATGCTCGAAACAACTGGACTGAATTCCCTGCCTTTTCATCGGATTGGGCAAAGAGATTGAGGGGATTGAACTCTGGTTCAGAGAAACCTGCCTGTGTCCGCGAGTCCTTTAGAAGAAATAAGTTGCACGCGAGGATGGCCGCACTTACGCAAGCCGCATAAACGAACAGGCTGCGCCAGCCGAATCCCTGGTGAAGGATGAAGCCCATAGATTGGCGTCCGACGGCATCGCCTATTAAATAGCTTAGGCTGAGAATACCTACGACAGTTCCGTAAGAAGAGTAGCCAAACCATTTGGAGCAGACCTTAATCAGACCGGCCCAGCCGCCCGATTGCGAAATTCGATTGCCGATCCACGCGAGAGTGAACAAAGGTAAACCTCCGCCAGCGGCGAAGAGAAGCGTGAAGAGAACCGCTCCTGCTAATCCGAGTACGAAATTGCGCTTACCGCCCCAAAAGTCGCCCAAACCGGTCAGGACGAATTTGCCGACAGCATATACGGCGACGCCATAGGACGAGATCATACCGGTACCAACCATCGCCTGGCTGGCGCTCATCCCTTTACTTCGCAACTCCTCGATGATGAGCGGCATGGCTATCGAAAGATCAGAACGGCAAAAGTAGTAGGCTGCGTACCCGCTGAAAAGCAGGACTACAGTGAGCACTTGCCGATAGAAAAGCGACCGCTGTGACCGCTCAGTACAGGCGAGACCCGAGACGGGCATTTATATCGTCCAAAACGGTGTCCATGTCTGCTACGCCGTCGACGACATAGTGGGCGCCGGCGGCGGCAAGTCGATCGTGTGCCGTCCTCAAACGGGCTTGCTGATCGGGGGAAGAGAGTGCCGTGAAGTCTCCTTGCGACAAACCAACCATGTTCCCAGTCTTGGCGATACCTACGCACCAAACACCGGCATTGAGACCCTCAGCGATATCCGCAGGCGTGTCACCTACCTTGACAATCGCGGCGGCAGGGTAGACCTGAAGTCGCGCGCAGAGGGTATAGATCATGAATGGTTGAGGGCGGCCCGCTCCGACATCCTCCGGGGTGAGATCGCAATCCGTCGAGTAGCCCGAAGCGGCGCTCTTTGCAATCAGCAGGTCGAGCATCTCGCGGGTGTAACCAGTAGTTGAGCCAATCTTGAGACCACGTTTCCGGAATCGCGCGACGGCTTCCGGCACACCCGCAATGACCGCGGAATACCGGTCGAGGCAGGAAAGCTGCAATGGAATGAAGCGGCGATAGAGTTCTTCTACATCGTTCTCAGCAGCATGACCGCCGCGCTTCGCTGCGAGGATCTTCCGGATGTGCTCTTTCTTTGGAAGTCCCATATCGCGGCGTCCCTCGGCTTCGGTGATAGGCAACCCGGCCTGCGAGAACACTTCGGTGAGCGTCCTGACGGGTGCGAGGCTGCCGAAATCGACCGTTGTACCCGCCCAGTCCAGAACCACCGCACAGAGGCGGTCGACTGGCGTCAGGGCACGGGGCAGGGTCGAATTCAATAAATGCATGAGGTCAGGCTCCTGTGGCAAATGTCTCTTCGGCAATGCCGAAAGACAGGGTCATGCCGATGCCGCTTGTGCCGGTGACCACGGTAGTCGCAGGCTCCGGCGCGAAACGCAAATAGGGAAGATCGGCATGTTTGGCATAGACTCCGTGCCAGCGTTCGGCGATGGTGAATGCGGGCAGCCTCAGATATTGGCGAGCAAAATTGAGAATCGATTCATCGATGGCCGGATTATCGAAGACATTCACCGCAAGCCCGTACTCATGACTGTCGCCCAAGGTGATTTCGCCGAGCGCGGTTTGAGAAGCCATAACGTGAATGCCCCATTTTTCGAAATCCGGCAGTTCACGCGCAATTCGCTGCTTCAAAACTTCCAGGCTACTGCAGACCTGAAAAGTCGGATAGTGTTTGAAAGAGGGTCCGAAAGCGAGCGAGGGTCCGAGTTCCCAACCGCGTGGTTGCGGAACCGTTCGAAGCATCTGCAGCTTGGAACGGGTAAGGCCGCTCTGACGAAAGATTTCGGGGAACAATGTTTGAAAGTCGTCACCAGCGGCGACGACGACCCGGGCCGCCTTCCACTTTTGCTTTCCTGCCCACAAGCACAATTGTTCGATTCGTTGCACGGCTGCATCGAAGCAAAAGCGAACGCCGTAGGCTGCCGCGAGAAACTCCGGAACGGCACGAATGACCTGCCGTGGGTCCACGGTGAGTTCTGTATCGCTCCACAAAGCGCCCAGCAAGCCCTGTTGCCGGATGGCGCGAGTTTTTTCGAGAGTCTGACTCGGAGTGAGCCACGAGCAGGAATAGCCGAGTTCGTGCGCCCTCGCGGCAAACTCTTGCCCAACCGCCGCTTCATCTTCGTGATAGGTGACATGCAGTGAGCCCGTGCTGCGATAAGGAAGTTTCGCTTCCTTGAGGACCTCAAGCCAGATCTCACGGCTGCGTAGAGCGAGATGGTGCAATTTGCCCGGAGGCTGGCCAATCGGCCAGATCATGCCGAAATTCCGAATCGACGCTCCGCAAGCGGCCGGACTGCGTTCAAAAACGACAACGCTCTTGCCGGCCTTGGCCGCGGTGTATGCGTGCGCGAGCCCGATGATACCAGCGCCCACCACCGCCACGTCGACCTGAAAGTCTTTCATTGCGATTCAGAATACGAAGTGCAGCTTTAGCTGATTCTAAATGTCGCCGCGGTGGATGCCTGACGCCCCTTAGCCGAAAAAAGCGCTTGGATTCAGAGTCCGATTCAGTTTCAACGAGCCTCGAGGGGCGATCGATTAGCGCAGATTCCCAAAGCGGCGCGATGCTCCAGCCAGGGCCAAAAGCGTACTCCCAAGGAGCAGCAGAGAGGAAGGTTCAGGAACGCCGGAAACGGGCGACGCCGTTCCGGTGACCTCGGCAATGACGCCGGTCGGTCCGCCTCCATTGGTCACGATGAAATCGAGGGTATTCGTGCCAGACAAAAATCCTGATGTTACCGAGAACGGTTGTAGCGAACCAAATCCAGCAAAGGACGTGCAACTCCCGGTATTATTCCCGTTAAGGAAGATGCAGGCGTTATTGTCCGATGCCCATTGGCCAGTCAGCTGAGCGGTGGAGGCGTCCAGTCCAGCGAGACTGAACGTGGTCTGGTAATCATAGGTTCCAACGGGCCAACTGGAGTCTCCACTGCTACCGGGGCTGATCCAATCCGCCGATACCGTATTTGTAGCCCAAAGGCCATTCGGCAACGTTGTAGTTGCGGCCGGTGGCACTCCTGCCGGGGCTGAGATGAGGCTGTAGTGAGGATCCACTTGCCCAACAGGAAGCGCGCTGCCGCTCGCGTCCTGACCAGTTCCAAAGACAACGATCGAATCACAGAAAGCCGAACCGACCGCGAGGGTGCTTAAAAAAACAATCATCGCGCCCACGTGCAGTGTGTTTTTTGACAGGGAAATACTCCTTCGAGTTAGCGAGACCAAAAGATCGGCACCAGTATACACTCGTATACGTCACAGGGCGATTACTTTTTTGGCAGGGAAGTAGCTCTCGAGAATAATGACCGGCTTTCCCTGTCGCACGGTTCGTCTCCGCTCCCGGTACCCACATTTTTCCGCAACGCGCAGGGAGGCTGCGTTGTCAGGATGGATCAGACACACTGTTCTGGTTGATGACAGCCGCGTGGCGGCCCAGGCGAGCATAGTGCGAACCGCTTCGGTTGCGAGCCCTTTCCCTTGCGCTGTCGGTGCAAGGATCCAGCCTGATTCCGGAATGCCTTCGATGGAAGGGTACATGTCGCGCCTGTAGTCTGCAAGGCCGAATTCGCCAACAAATCTGCCTGTACTCCTTTCTTCTGCCAGCCAGTAACCGAATCCCATCAAAGCCCAGTGGCCGGAATAACGCAGCATGCGCATCCATGTCTCTTCGCGCGATAGCGGCTGACCGGTGATATAGCGTGTTACGTCGGGGTTGGACCATAACGCGGCGCAGTCAGCCAGATCGCTGCTGCGATGGCCGCGCAAAACGAGCCGGCTGGACTCTATGACGGGAATGTCGAGCACACCCGCATACCGGTTATGCATACTGCAGCTTAGCTTGTGTGCAAGTTTGACGCCTTGTCAACCGAATAAGGATTGCCGTTCGCGCAACTCTTGTTTCCAACTCCCATAGAGCGGGGCTTGCAAGGCGCGCTCCAGTAGGGCGGCGTTCGTCTCCTCGCCACGGTAGAGGCGAACGACGTCGGCGACGCTGATGGCTTCGGCGGGATGCGCAAGTAACTCGATAGAGTCGCCGGCCGCCAGATCCCCCTCAGCAACTATCGAAAAGTAAATACCTGACAGACCGCTTTTCCAGAAACGCTTGACCATGTCTGCACGGCCAAAACGAATTCCAAGCTTGAAGCATGGCATGCGTGGCTGGCTTACCTGAAGCACCGACGAACCTATGCGGAACCGATCCCCGATGCAGACCGTTTCTTCGGTGATTCCTTCGGTTGTTAAATTCTCGCCGAACATCCCGAAGGAGAGCTCCATGTCGGGAAGTTGCTTTCTCCAGAACGAATAGTGCTCGCTCGGATAGCAATAGACCGCTTTGTAAGGGCCGCCATGGACACGCAGATCGGCTTGCCTGTCACCTTCGATGTTATGGTTCCGGACCGCCACTCGCCCTTGCACCGGAGCTTTGAATATGCTCGTGAGAACGGCGCCACCTCTGGTAAGCACCTGCTGCGGCGTTCCGACATTGACGGAAAGAATCCGCGGGGACTGAACGCCGCCGCAATCCTGATCAAGGACCATGTTCTATTTTGCGTGCAGCCTTCTCTGGGCAAGTTCCCAATAGGACAAGCACGGTCGGGATGCAACCGAATTTCATTTTCGATCTGATGTACTGTTTCGTGTGCAGTCCTGCTTATGCGACCTATAATGGGTTTGCATTATCGAGAGACTCAAGAAATCGAGTGAGGAAAGGCGACCATCGTGAGTGAAGTTGCCGTTGCTGTAAAGACACCCATGCAGTATCTCGACAAGGCTCTGGGTGGCCTGCGTAAACTCGGTCTCCTGCCGGAGAAAACTGAAGAGGCACCTATTGTCGGTCTGCTCGAAAAGATCAGCGATCTCGATCCCGACCGGATCGCGGTGATAACGCGGACGATTGCCCAGATGACTGTGTTCAACGAAGTCATCCGCGAGCAGATCTCTCAGATGGAGGTCGGCCAACGGTACGAAAAGATAACCGAGGGATTCAATTCGATTCGGGACGATGCCAAACGAATGGTCGACCAGGTTTCCGACGGCAAGCTCGATATGTTCGAACGTGCGACGAACGCCTGGATGAAGATCTCGCGCGGCGACATCGCTAGCCGCTTCGATGAGATTAAGAAGGTTTACCTCGACGTAGCCAAAGACACCAGGGCGAACATTGAGCGGGAGCACGCCATACTGGAAGCCTATCGGGATTTTCGAGGCGCACTGAAACAGGCCGAAGTCGCAGCACTCGAAATACTGAAAACCGCCGAGCAGAAGCTCGAAGGCGCGAAGGCGGAACTTGGTAAAGCAGCCGAGGCAGTTGCCGGCTTTACTGCCAACGATCCCGCCGGCCGCGCCCACCTGGAACTCCTGCGGGACGAGCAGTTGCGGCAGATGCAGAACGAAGAAGGCCGGTATCAAATTGCCAAGGATCTCGCCGACAATCTCACCATCGGCTATAACACATCCGACGTGGTCATGGCGCGTCTCATGCAAACCGCGAGTGCTAAAGAGCGCGTTTATCAACAATCAGTCTCGTTCTTCTCGACTAACGAGTCGGTCCTGACAGCCCTCAAGGCTTCGTTTACCGGATTGTTCGGCTTGCATGAAACAACCCAAACTCTCAATGAGATGAAAGAGGGCGTGTCGAAGTCCATCGAAGTGCTCTCTGAAATCGGCGGCAAGATTCAGGAAGAAGCGCTCAAAGCCGGTTACGGACCGACTCTCAGGGCAGACGCAATCAAGAAGTTGGTAGATTCCGTAGTGAACTTTCAAGAGCGGTCGACTGAAATCATCGCCGAGATGCGCAAGCTCTCGACGGAAAACGCGAACGAGATCCGGGACGCGGTGGAAGACGGCAAGCGTCGCATGGCGCGGCTTGCCGAAAAAGGCAATGCGCTGGTGATTGATGCCTGATGCCACACCCGGCGTAGTTTCAATCGCCGAACCCGGTGCGGCAGAGAAACCCCAGAGGCTGAGCGATCTCATGCTGGCGATGGATGTCGTCGACACACTTCGTCACCACGAAGGAATCGTCGAAACAGAGCTTGGCCAGAAGGACCGGGACGAGGGCCTCAAAGCCCGGTTGCGCAAGATTTACGAGGGCCAGGGACTCGAAGTCTCGGATCGCATTCTCGAAGAAGGAATCCGGTCCTTAAAGGAAAGCCGCTTTGTCTATACTCCTCCGCCGCCGAGCTTTGCGCGAACCATGGCGCAGCTCTGGGTGCGCCGGGGCAGCATCGGAAAAGTAATTGGCGTTCTGCTGGCCCTTGCAGCCGCCGTCGTCGCATGGCAGGTCTGGAAGTGGCAATCCGTTCGCCATAGCACTGAGCAAGCTCGAATCGAGATGGCCAACGTGCTACCGCGAGAGCTTTCTGAAGCCGCGGATGCTGCCCGGCGAGAGGCGAAAGTCGCGGCGGCGCAGGAGGCGGTTAACAGGCTTTCAGCCGACGGCCGGACGGCCCTTTCCGCGGGCGACGCCAAGGGCGTCAATGCGTCGATTTCAGGCCTCAAGGATCTCCGCACCAAACTCCTCCAGCAATACGTCCTCCGTATCGTGTCGCGCCCGGGAGAGCGGGCCGGCATTTTTCGTATTCCTAACGTTAACCGCGGCAGCCGCAACTACTATCTGATCGTCGAGGCGCTAACCCCGGAGGGTAAGCTGCTGAGTGTGCCGATCATGAATGAAGAGAGTGGCAAAACCGAAAGCGTCACGAAGTGGGGCGTCCGGGTGCCTCAAAGCACCTACGATGCGGTGCGAAAAGACAAGCTGGACGACGGAATCATCCAGAACAATCGGCTCGCTGAAAAGCGAAGGGGTTCGCTCGAACCTGACTACCTGATGCCCGTCCAGAGCGGCGCAATCACGAAATGGTGATGTGATGCTTTCCGGAAGCCAAACACTGTCTTCCATCGAGCGTGCCATTCTTGACGTGCGTTCGGAGGAGAATCGAGTCGCCACCATCCTTCAATCCGCGACCGAGGAAGTTGTTCAACTGCGAGCTCAGCAGGCGCAAAATTTCAAGGCGCTTGCCGCGCTCAAACTGGATGCTCTCGCCAGCGAAAATGTGACCGGCGACTTGGACTTGATAGAACGCCGGGCACTGGAACTTCTCGAACATCGCCGCCGAAGACTTGAGCAAGCGACCCTTGAGCGTTCCAAAGCGACAGAAGAAGCAAGCGAGGCCGAAACCGAACATGCCCAAGCGGCTTCCGCGGTAGAAGCGGCAGTTAGCCGCATCGAAGAACTTACGTCACGTGTTGAGACTTCGATCAAGAGCGACCCTGAGTGGATTGCGACCCAGCAACGCATCGAGCAGGCGGAGTCGACTACTAAAGCCGCCGCTGATAAGGCGACGCAATCCGAAACGGATCGTGACAGCAAACGCAAACCTTACGAGAGCGATCCACTTTTTGCGTATCTCTGGCGATCTGGTTATGGAACGTCGACTTATCGTGGCGGTGCGATCCGTCGATACTTCGACGGCAAGGTGGCAAAGTTGGTCGGATACGACTCGGCTCGGGTGAATTACTACATGCTGACGGAGATTCCGCTCCTGCTGCGGGGGCATGCGAATCGTCTCGGGGAACAAAGCAAGGCGGAGCTGGCAAAGCGCAGCGCGATAGAGCGCCGGGCTCTCGAAGCCGCGGACATTGTCGCGCTGGAGAACGATCTCGGAGTTGCCCAAGCGGCGTTAAAACAGGCAGAGGCACGCCTATCCCGCGCAAATGCCGCACTAAGTGCACTCGACGCGCACCAGACCAGCGGAACAGACGAGCAGCGCGACCCTGAATACCGTCAGGCCGTCGAGATGTTGGCTGAAAGACTTGGGCGCGAGGATCTCACGACTTTGTATCAGCAAGCCCTGGCGACGCCCAGTTCGTCAGACGACCGGATCGTACAGTCACTACAGAGGAACGAACAGGCAATCGCCAAAGCCGAAGCTCAAGTCGCAGAGGTTCGAAAGCATCTCGTGCAGATTGCGAACAGGAGGGCAGAGCTTGAACAATCGCGGAGCCGCTTTAATCAGGCCGGTTATAACAACCCCATGGGCGGCTTTGTCAATGGCGCCGTCATCGGAGGCGTTCTTGGCGGCATCCTGAATGGCAGCCGGTCGTCAGGAAACCTCGACTCCGCCTTTAATGACGGTTTCCGCTGGCGCGTACCGCAATCCGGTGGCTTCGGAGGCGGCATGCGGTTTCCGGGCGGCGGATCCTGGGGTGGCGGTGGTGGTTCGTTGGGGGGAGATGGCGGAGGTTCGTTGGGCGGTGGTGACAGCGGCGGCTCGTTCGGAGGTGGCGGCAGTGACGGCTTCCAGACGGGCGGGGGATTTTGAAAGGTAGCTTTCTGACCTGCCGTAGTGAGCCTGTAATATCGAGCGCGGCGATTGTTTTCAGAGGGCTGCCATTCGCCCAAACTCGACAGATCACGTGTTAATAAAACCGCACATCTTGACAAACTAACAACACACGTGGCGACTCAGACAGCCGCCTGCTACCTTGGCTGAAACAGATGGTCGCTGAGACTTCTTTTCGAACGCTGGCTTGGTATGCGGTTTGTTTCGTCTCGTTGGTGCGGGCGAACGGCCAGGCAAAACCACCATCGGCCCCTACCGAGGATTACGTAAGAGCTCACTATACAAAGTATGAGTTCCGTATACCGATGAGGGACGGAGTACATCTGTTCACAAGTGTCTATGTGCCCAAAGACGATTCGCAAGCGTGGCCCATCCTGATGGATCGAACACCCTATTCGGTGTCGCCTTATGGAGAGGACGCCTACAAAACGTCGCTTGGACCTAGCGATGAATTTGAAAAAGCGGGCTACATTTTCGTTTACCAGGACGTTCGCGGAAGGTATGAATCGGAAGGCACTTTCGTCGAGATGCATCCGCACATCGATAAGAAGTCCGGACCCAAGGACGTCGACGAGTCTTCGGATACCTATGACACGGTGGAGCACCTGCTGAAACACGTGTCGAACAATAACGGCAAAATCGGAATCTGGGGGATTTCGTACCCCGGCTTCTACACGTCGGCCAGCATCATCGACTCGCATCCCGCCATCAAGGCAGCCAGTCCCCAGGCCCCGATGACCAATCTATTCATGGGTGATGACGCCTATCATGGCGGAGCTTTCATGCTCGCCGCCAATTTCGGCTTCTACACCTCATTCAAGCCGATTGAGAAGCCCAGCCGGCCACCGAAGTTTCGCGTCCCGTACGAGATGGGAACTCCGGATGGCTATGCTTTCTATCTGGGCGCCGGGTCTACTGCCAATCTGGACAAAATCAAGCTGGATGGCACAAATCCATTGTTCGCCGATCAGCTCTACCATACAACCTTCGACGATTACTGGAAGGTTCGCGATCTCTCCCGCCATATGCACAATATTCACTGCGCCGTCATGACGGTGGGCGGCTGGTACGACGCCGAAGACCTGGCTGGGCCCTGGCGGACATACCGCGCAATCGAGAACGAGAACCCCGGCCTTCCCAACACTATCGTGGAAGGTCCGTGGGTTCACGGCGGCTGGGCCAGGAACGATGGAGATCGCCTGGGGGATGCTGTCTTCAACGCAAAGACAGGCGAGTATTTTCGCAAGGAAATCCAGTTTCCGTTTTTCGAATTTTATTTGAAAGGCAAAGGGCATGCGCCACCCGAGGCCGATATGTTTGAAACCGGCGCCAACGTGTGGCGGAAATACGACCAGTGGCCTCCGAAAGGCGTTGAACCGAAACGGCTGTACCTGCACGCCGGCGGGAAATTGAGCTTTGAAGTGCCGGTCGAGAACGGCGCTCAGGCCTACGACCAATATGTAAGCGATCCGGCGCGGCCTGTACCCTTCGTCGAATATACGACTGACACTGTGCCGCAGCGCTATATGGTGGACGATCAGCGGTGGGCTGCAAGGCGCAACGACGTGCTTGCCTACATGACCGACCCGCTCAAGGAGAACGTCACGATTGCGGGACCGATCTCGCCGAAGTTGAAGATCTCCTCGACCGGCACGGACTCGGATTTTGTGGTGAAACTCATTGACGTTTACCCCGAGGATTTTCCGGACCCGCCCGAAACGAGTTCGGGTAACAAGCGAATCCTGGGCGCGGCTCCGCTACACATGGGTGGCTACCAGCAGTTATTGCGAGGGGAGCCCATGCGCGCCAAATTCCGCCGGAGCTGGGAAAAGCCGCAGGCGCTTGCGCCGGGTAAGATGACCGACCTGAACTTCGAAATGCCCGACCTGGATCACACATTCCGCACGGGCCACCGGATCATGATCCAGATTCAGAGTTCGTGGTTCCCGCTGATAGACCGAAACCCGCAAACGTTTGTAGATATCCCGCACGCGAAACCTGAAGACTTCAAGCCGGCGACGGAACGTGTGTTTCACAGTGCGGACGCCGCCAGTGCCATAGAGTTACTGGTGCTTCCGCAGCCGTAGTTGTACTGAATCGGATTTCTCCGATGGCGGCCGTACTACCACTTCGGGGATAAGGTTGCCTATCCCCAGGGGAACATGTCAAATGCTAATGATTCTGAAAATCCTTGGGATTCATCTGAGAAACATCCGTACCAGCCGTTTCGCAGCGAGCCATGCGCGCGGTCTTTCGAACAATGTTCTGCCCATATACCCCCAGTACGGTTGGCCCCGAGGTGACTTGCCGAGCCATGCCTGCTCCTCCGAAACTTGACTTAATGCACGCTGCGTTCGGCGTGTCGAATCACTCAATTCGGAGGGGTGAAATACGCATGCGGTTATCTAAGATCATTATCGGGACGGCAGTTGCACTGATGCCGCTTCTCAGCCAGGCTGCCCGGGTGAACTCGGATCCCACCTTGGCCATCGGCGGAATGACATTCGACGACTTTTCCTGCACCGTCACACATGCGGGTTTCGCAGGCCCGAGCCGATGCGGCAAGGTTCATGTCTCCACGACCGCTGAGTCCGATGCCGGTTTGCAGTTTGACAGCCGCTTTCGCGCGCATTCAAACTTCTTCAATTCCTCCGGTGATGCAGTAATCGGCTATCACGTGAGCTCGGCGGCAGGCATCAATCATATAGGGCTTGCCTTCGGCGAAGACTGCTGGGGAGGCGCCTACGGGGCAGTGACCGAGAATGTGTACGCCGGGAATCAGCTGGTGGGTTCCGCGTATGTTACGTGCGGCCCGTTTCGGAGCGGATGTACGCGAAGCGTAGAAGTCGCTCTCAACGGCACTTATACAGACCTTTGGGTCACGAGCGATATCGATGTGACGAGTTCCCACGGACTTGGCAGAATCCGCTACATCAACGAGACTTTCGACCCGACAACACCCGCTCCTGAGCCCGCACCGGTCGCGATGCTTGCAATCGGCCTCTCGGGCGCCTTAGTTTTGCTGCGCCGGCCGAAAAGCCCGGCGTATCTTTCCTAAGAACTGAGAGAGCCTAACACGAAAGCGCGAGAGGCCTTTTTTCTACCAGCTAATTCGTACCGCAACCTGGGCGCGCCTGGCCGTAGTGCCGTCGGGAGGCCCCTGCGTTTGGGTCGGAAGTCCATAGCTGGAACTCGGCGCCAGCGCAAAGCCCCCGTTGTACGCGACGGTTGTGTATTGAACCGAATTGCGCGGCGTTCCTCCTTGCAAAATGAAATGGTTGAAGGCGTTAGTTGCTTCAAACATCAATTGCACTTTGAAGCGCTCTCCGAGCGGGATAGTGCGTGAAATGCGGGCATCGGTCCGATAAGTGGGTGCGATCTCGAGCGCGGAAAGCGATTCGAAAGGCACTCGTGTTGAGCCGCCGAGCCCGTTTATGGTGCTGGTTTGCAACAGGTTGGAAGGCACAAATTTTGAATTCACGGAGATCGTGGGTGGAATCGCGAACGACGAAGCAAACGTCGAGATGACCGAAAGCTGCCAGCCGTTGATCAGGTAGCGATCGCTCCAGCTGTTGCCATGAGTAAAGCGCGGGTTGAAAACTCCGTTCAATACCAGCCTGTGGCGCTGGTCGTTGGAGCTCGAACCCTTCTCACCTCTCTGGTCGTAGTTGAAGACTGAAGTCGGATAAAAAGGAACGTAGAGAATACCGCCCGCGCCGCCCGGGCCCCCTGCGACACCGCCGATTCCGTCGTCAATTGCGTGAGACCACGTGTACGCGGCATCCGCCTGAAACCAGCTGGTATAACGCTTTTGGACCTGTATTGTGAGGCCGCCGTAGTCGCTGTTGGCATTCGATTGCAATACGATAATCGATCCATAGTTTCTGTTTAAGCGAGTTGTGTAAAGGGGCGTGTTGTAAGAGCCGACCTGCGCACCGGAGGCGTTGAGGATCGCATAAGTGTAATCGCTCGTCGGCGCCGCCGCATTGGCGTCACTAGCGGACGTCAGGTGCAGACTGCGGCTCCAGATACCCGAAATAGTCAGGCTGGTGTCGGGCGCAAGCTGGCGTTCAATAGCTCCCAAGGTCTGCTGAGAATATGAATTGCGATAGGCGCTATCGGCGTAGTTGATGGTGGCTGAGCCCCGAACGTTTGGCGCTGAATTCAGCGGCTGCGGGAAAAAAGGTCCGGCCGCAAGCTGAGCCGCTGCGCTGCTGCCCGTTCCATTCAAGGTGTAGCTCGTTTGGTTCAGGCCATTATTCAAAAACAAATTCTCGATTGACGATGCGATGTAGCGATTGAAGAAAATGCCGTAGCCCGCGCGAAATACTGTTTTGTTATTGATTTGATAGGCCAGTCCGAAGCGCGGAGCGGCGCTATAGACGCTTTGCGGAATGTGACCAGTCTCGGGAAAAGCAGGATTCGCAACGGTTGGCTGCGGTACGAAGGTTCTGTCGTAGCGCACGCCGGGGCTCAACGTCAACTTGGGCGTGATATGCCACTCGTCCTGAAAGAACATCGAAAATTGATTGAAATTCAAATCGAGAACGGGATTGCCGAAGCTTTGTGTGTAACGGGCCCAATGCTTTGTATCAGAACCCGCATAGTCGAGTGCGAAATCACTTAACGTGTTGTAAGAATATGTGCCGTATGCATTGACGAGGTTCGATACGTAGTCTTCGATGTGCTGATAATCGAAGCCGGCCTTCATGGAGTGCTTTCCTTCTGTATAGGACAGCGTGTCCGATGCCTGATAACGAAGCTCGCTAGGCAAGAGTCTGGGGTAATTGGTGGCATATCCAAGATTGCTCAAGGCAGGAGTGCCCACGGAGAGGCCAACAGTACCGGTGGAAGGAAGCAGGTCAGGGCTTGCCGGATCGAACTGACGGTCTTTGAAAAGTCCGAAACGCGCTTCATTTACCAGCACAGGCGAAATTACCGAAGTCAGGCTTACTTTTGCGGTTCTATCAAAAACATTTGTATCGGCGTTATTGCCGAGACCGGCGCCGTTAGAAAGAGCCGCTTGCGTCTGGATACCGTTAGGGGAGCGAAAATCCAGGTAATTCATCTCAGCTGTCAGGCGGTTGTTGTCGTTGATCTGATAATCGATCTTTCCGAAGAGCAGATTCACGTCAGATGTTCGGGGAACCGTTTGCGGGGTGACACGGCTTTGAATGAATGAAATGGCCGCTGAGCAGGCACTCGCCGACGCCGTGCAGTTAGGTTGGCCAGTCGAGGAAAAGGGCACGTATTGACCCTTTGCATTAAACAGGCTCAAATTTCCGGTGTTCGTGGATACGATCGGAAACTCTCTCCTCTGCAACTCTCCATTAAAAAAGTAGAAGAGCTTGTCTTTCTTGATAGGGCCGCCGGCGCTCAGGCCGGCTTGATGACGCCAATCCTGGGGATTGATACCCGCCGCCTCAGGATCGGTAGCGTTCAACGTCCGGTTCCGAAAGAACCAATAAGCGGTCCCGTGGAAGCTGTTTGTACCACTCCGCGTGATCGTATTCACAACACCTCCGGAGGCATTCCCATACTCGGCGAGGAAGTTGCTCGAAATAACTTGAAATTCCTGCACAGCGTCCTGCGAGATGTTGTAGGTACGCGTGCGGCCCGCGTTCTCATCGTAGAACTGATTGGTGGTATCGATTCCGTCGGTAAGAAACGTATTGCCTCCGGGATTGCCGCGAAAAGTCAGAAGCCCGAACGCCTGGTCGTTGGTCACACCCGGCGTCAGCAGCACGAAACTGTCTACGCGCCGGCCATTGATCGGCAGATCCAGAATCTGGCGCGAGTCAACTACCTGGGAAAGATCCGTTTTACTGGTATTAATTACAGGCGCCTCGGATGTAACATCCACCTTGGTTGCAGCGGAAGAAATTTGAAGCTGCGGAGCGAGATTGACTGTTTCGCCTACTTGCACCGTGATGTTCTCGGCCTTATAAGTAGTGAACCCGTCCCTGGTAATCGTGACCGAGTAACCCGAGGCCGGCACAAGCGAAGGAGCGGCAAAGATTCCGTTTTCTGTAGTTGTTAATGACCGGCGGATACTCTTTGCATTGTTCTCGACCGTGACGGAGGCTCCCGGAATCGCGGAGCCGCTTGCATCTGTTATGACCCCCGAAATTCCACCAGTACCGGAAGCATTCTGGGCGATTGCGGACCAGGCAAACGCTACCGTTAAACACACCAATAGCTTCAATCGCTTCATATTGAAAGTCCCCAGTGCCCAGAATAACTGCGCTGAGTTGCAATCAAGTTAACGGGAGCAGTGTCGATAGACTTTCCCGTTGTTATACTGCGGTTTCACAAAAGCGTTACGCAAATGAAATCGGGAGTGAAATGCGAAGAAAAGTGACGGTCATTGGCGCGGGAAATGTGGGCGCCAACACAGCCCAGAAGATCGCGGCAAAAGAGCTGGCTGATGTCGTGCTCGTGGACGTGGTCGAGGGAGTGCCTCAAGGCAAGGGACTGGATATGCTCGAGTCCGCTCCGGTGGAAGGATACGACGTCAGCATCGTTGGCACGAACGGCTACTCCGAAACTGCGAAGTCAGACCTCGTCGTCATCACCGCCGGATTTCCTCGAAAGCCTGGCATGAGCCGCGACGACCTCCTGCTCGCCAATTACGAGGTGGTCAAGAGTGCGACAGAACAAGCGGTCAAGAATTCTCCAGATGCAATCCTGGTCCTGGTAACGAATCCGCTCGACGCAATGTGCTGGACGGCGATGAAGGTCTCAGGCTTTCCGCGAGAGCGGGTGATTGGCATGGCTGGCGTGCTCGATACTGCGCGCTTTCGGACTTTTATCGCCGAAGAGCTGAAGGTCTCCTTCGAAAATGTGACGGCGATGGTGCTCGGCGGCCATGGCGACACGATGGTGCCGCTGGTTCGGTTGACAAGTGTGAGTGGAATCCCACTTGCCGAATTGACCGATCAGGCAACGATCGATCGGCTCGTGCAGCGCACGCGAGATGGGGGCGCCGAAATCGTGAAGTATCTGAAGACCGGAAGTGCTTACTATGCTCCCGCGGCTTCCACGGTTGAGATGGTGGAATCCATTCTTAAAGACAAGAAAAAAGTGCTTCCCTGCGCTGTCTCGCTGAAGGGAGAATATGGCTTGCACGATCTGTTCGTCGGCGTCCCCGTCAAACTTGGGAGCGGAGGCGTGGAGCAGGTCTTCGAGATCAAGCTCCAGGACGCGGAAAAAGCGGCGCTGCAAAAGAGCGCAGATGCTGTGAAGGAACTCGTTTCAGTACTCGAGCAGAAAGCTAAATAGGCCGGCAGCTCCGTCGATGTCTCCAGCGAAGTCACTCGGGTATTCCAATAACGTGCCTGCTCCAAAGCTTGATCCAAGACACATCAAGTTCAAAATGAAGCTGGCTCCCTCCAGAATTCACCGCTGGGGGGTCTACGCTCAAGAACCAATTCCGGCAAACCGGAAAGTCATTGAATATACCGGCGAGAGAATCAGCCGCAAAGAAACCAAACGCCGCGCGATGTCGAGCGATTTGATTTACCTGTTCACTCTTGACGATTACTGGACCATAGATGGGGCGTCGGGGGGCTCTGGCGCCGAATATATCAACCACTCCTGCGAACCGAACCTCACGGCGCGGATTGTGCGAGGGCACATCCTATACGTCAGCCGGCGCACTATCAGACCGGGCGAGGAACTAACCGTTGACTACCATTTCGATAAAAAAGTAGATCGCGTTCCCTGCACTTGCGGGGCGCCGAAATGCCGCGGCACCATCAACATTATGGATTGATGGCTTCGTTTCCGGAACACGTTCAGTGGTTTGTCTCATTGAACGGTAAGGTTGTTCACGACTTGACTCACGCCGGATACTTTGGCTGCAGCCGTTCCCGCCTGGGTCTTCTGAGCCTCTGATTCCACTGTTCCGTTTAACGTCACAACCTGATCTTCTACCTCGACGCTGACCTTGGCGGCTGCTGTCAATCCGGCATCTGCCGCGAGTCTGGCTTTGATTTTCGTAATAAGCGCCGCCCGATCCAGGTTGCGGGCCGCCGAATCTCCGGCTCGCCCCAACTCCCGGCTACCCTGCTTCAGTTTGGCCTTGGCGTCTCGCGCTTCATCGCTGTGGACGCTGGAATCAACCGAGGTCTGGATATCGTGGCCCAGATCCTTAGCTTTTTCTTCCGCTTTCTTACCCAGTTCGCGTGCTTTTTCGCCTGCGGCTTCCGCCTTGCGCTGGGCCTCCCTTTTGTCCTGGCGATCGCACGCAGCGCATAAGAAAAAAGTGATCAAACAGGTGGAAATGATGTTCCTGGTCTTCATGAATGCTCTCTATCTAACATTTTCAAGCAGCGTAGCAGAACGAATTTGAGCTTTACGAGCGAGAAAAAGTCAACTCTGCGCGCACTCTCAATTCGAGAAGAGATCCGCCAACAAGGACTGGTATGAATCTGGAATTGACAAAGCGCAGGAAAATCGTTTCGGCGTGCGAAACGCAGCCTCTGACGGCTTTCGGTTTGGAAAAACTCCTGAACGGGACGGCCGACCTGGAGTTCGGAAGTGCGCACAATTCCCCCGCCGAATGGCTTTCCGTTGCCAATGCGGAGCAGACAGACATTGTGATAATCGATAAAGGCCTTGGTGCGAAGGTGGTGCTCGACACCCTCTCCACTTTATCTTCCGACCGCGGCACGGTCTCGTCCACGACGAAAGTTGTTGTCTGGGGCATGTCGATTACCGAGGCCGAAGCGCTCCGCTTCCTGCAAGCTGGTGCAAAAGGCATTATCCGCAAATCGGCGGACAGTGCTACGATCCTGTCCTGCTTGCGATCGGTGGCGCAGGGCCGAAGTTGGATGCAAAATTCGGTTTTCCGCGATGGCTCAACGCAAGAAATCCAGATTCGAAGCGATCTTACGCCGCGCGAACACCAGGTCATGGAGCTAGTAGAGCAAGGATACAAGAACCGTGAGATTGCACAGGAACTTGGGATCCGGCCTGGAACCGTGAAGATTCATCTTAAACACATTTTCGAGAAGACCGGTGTCCGGGGCCGCCATGGCCTCGCACTTAATGGTCTGCGACAAAAGGGCGTAATCTCATTACTCGCCTCGTAGCTATGAGTCTCTTGACTCTAGGCGAATAAAATACGAAACTGTAAACGGAAGCCTTTCCGTGGAACAGTTCGTCAAGCTGGTCGGAATTGCGAGGCTCGCCGCCGAGGGTTCGCTACTTCAAGAAAAGCGGCAGGTCGAGTATCGGAGTCTGCCTACAAAAAACTGGCTGAACCGATGCAACCCGCCTGCGAGTTCCCTTCCATTGGACAATCAACCCTTATCGAGGGTGCGAGTATGGCTGCAAGTACTGCTATGCCCGCTTCACACACGAGTTCCTGGAACGGCCCGACCCAGCCGCTTTCGAAAAAGAAATCTACGCTAAGGACTTGCGTCTGGATGAGTTTCGTAACGAACTCAAGAAGGTCAAAGCCGGCCAGATTGTCGGGCTCGGGACAGCCACAGACCCTTACCAACCTGCGGAGCGTATCTTCGGGCGGACGCGTGAAGTTCTGAACGCGCTGCTCGGCGTCAGCGGAATTTCCATCTTCATAACCACCAAATCGAACCTGGTAGCGCGCGATGCCAAGTTGCTGAAGGAATTGTCGAAAAGCAATGAGGTGCGTGTGACGGTTTCGGTGACCACCATGGATGCGGCATTGGCGCGGCTGATGGAGCCTATGGCACCAAGACCGGATCTGCGGCTCCGGGCGGTGGCTGCGCTCCATACGGCCGGAGTGCTCACAGGGGTGATTGCCAGCCCGGTCCTGCCATTCATCACGGATTCCAGAGCTAATCTGGAGCAGGTTGCACGCGCCGCAAAAGAGAGTGGGGCCAGCCAGTTCGGGGCTAACGTCTTGTTCCTGCAACCATCCGCCCAAAGGGTCTTCTTTCCCTTCGTCAAAGCGGCCTTCCCCCAGCACCTTTCCCGCTACAAAGCGAGCTACTCTTCCGGGGCCTACCTGAGAGGGGAGTACGTCGACAGGATTCGCGAAACGATAGCTGCTATTCGGCGGCAGGTTGAGATCGACGAGCGGTACTTTGAGGCAATGAATCCGCCGACGCCCCAAGGAGCACAGCTTCTTTTGTTCTGAATGCAGAACTAAGACGGATTTCGCGGCAGCCTTATGCTAAACGAAAGTTTCGACCTCCCTGTTCCCCGCGGCCAGCCGTTTCAGACAGCACAATGGATCGAGGAGCGCCGTTACATCGTCTGCATCGCAAGCGATCCACAAAAATTCTCAGAGTAAAGCCACCCGCGCGCTGTTCCGACATGGAATCAAGAGAGTACTCGCCTGTTAACCCGCACTCGCATTGTAGTTCGAGAGAATAGCCCAAGAGTTCAGAAAGCTTCTTTTCAAGCAAATCTTCCAGCATTGGTGGAGACGACACACCTCAAGTTTATTCGCTAGCCCAATTCGTGCAACTCACGTCCATATAGCGCGTAAGGGAGTTCCGCTACATAATGTACTTAGATCATCCTGACCGTGAAGAAAAAGGCCAACAGGACAGATGCGGTCGAAACCAACCGGAATAAAGGAAATTGCGGCGCAGCTTGGCGTATCAATCGGCACGGTCGATCGAGCCTTACACGGGCGTCCCGGTATTAAGCCGAGCACCGCTGCCCGGGTGATGAGGATGGCCGAACGACTCGGCTACCAGCCGAACATGGCCGCGCGACTACTAAAACTGAATCGCAAGCTGGTCATCTCTGTGCATCTGCCCCAAGAGATTGCCGAGTTTTTCGATCTCCTGCGAGCGGCCATTCAGGACGCTGCTCGTCCGTTCCAATCGAGCGTCGAGCTGCAGTTTCATTCTTACCCGACGCTCGGCGACGGTGATACTGCGGCTTTTGAGCTGGCTTTGCAGGAATCCGTTGACGGTATCATCCTTGCGCCGGGCAATCCGCACGAATTAAAACCGTTGATCAGGAAAGCTGCGCACCGACGCATTCCGGTAGTGTGCGTGGCGACCGATGCACCCTCAACCGAGCGCCTGATGAGTATCTCGACAGATCCTCACACCAGCGGTTCCATGGTGGCGGAACTGCTGACCAGATGCGTGCGAAACCCAGGCCCGGTGCTCGTGATTACGGGATCGCTCAGTGTGGTCGATCATACCGAGAAATTACGCGGCTTTGCGGAGCGGTTATCGCTCATGAAAAGCCCGCTTTCGGTGGTGCCCGTTCTCGAAACGCACGACAAACCTCTCGAAGCGGATAGTAAGACGCGGGACGCCATATCGCGTTATCCGGACATTTGCGCAGTCTATGTAACGACCGCGAACTCCTTACCTGTAATGAAGGTTCTTCGGGCTACGGGGCATCTGGGCAGGATAGCGGTCGTCACCACCGATCTGTTTCCCGCACTAGTCCCATACATTCGGAGTGGCGAAGTACTGGCCACGGTATATCAACGGCCTCAGACGCAGGGAAGAATCGCCTTCGAAGCCATGTACCGATATCTCACCGAGAAGCGGAAGCTCCCCACCCGTCAGCCCTTGCCGCCGCACTTGATCTTGCAGAGTAACCTCGATCTGTTTGTCGATATTATGCAATCGAACTCGAACGATGGCCTGCTGGCCACCCCGTTTCCCGAGTTGCCGGCAGCGCGCTCGCCGGGTGTAAAACGCAGCGCCGGATAACCGGCTACCGGGATGGCAGGGCTTTTACGGCATCATATTCACGCCGCGCTCTATCGTTGTTCCCATGCTTTGCATACAACTGCGCCAAACGATAATGCGCGCTCTTCATTGCGGAATTAAGCTTGACGGCCTGCTCAAGCTCCGCAATCGCTTGCTGATCCTTACCGGTGCCGGCGTATATCAGGCCGAGTTGGTAATGGGCCTCTGCATACGACGGATCTTCGGCGATCGCCTTCTTCAGCAACGTTTCCACCTTTCCAGATGAGCCCTGTGGCTGCTTCCCGAGAGCGAGCGCGTAATAGTAATTCGCCGCAGGATTCTGAGGGTAGAGCTCAGAGAAGCGTTTCAATCGGGCGGTTACGTCAGCCGAAAGCTCGGGTGACACGTCGTACATTTTCCCCAGGAAATCCAGCGCACGCGCGTCCTTGGGATCGAGGTCTACGGCGCGGCACAACGTCTCGACAGCCGATCGATACTCGCCAAGCGAATACTGAGAGACTCCCAAGCTCACGCGCAACTGCGCCGAATTCGGATATCGGCCAACAGCGTACTCGAAGATCTGCGCGGCTTGGCGGTAGCCGTGATATTTGAGCAGCTCGGTGCCAAGATCGAAGAGGTTTTTTTCAGAAGGATCCTGGCGTGCCGCGATCTCATATTCCTTGGCGGCATCGCGGAAATTACCGGATGCTTCTTCGATGCTGCCAAGCAAGTTATGAAGATCAGGGCGATCTTGCCGGGCCAGCAGTTGCTCGACCAGCCGGCGAGACGAAACCATGTCGCCCGCCAATAGCTGGGAAAGTGCGAGATCGTAGGCGTTGTCATACACGGAACTGTCGATCCAGTAAGCCCTGCCGAGATACACCACGGCGGAGGAAAAGTTCTTCTGCTTGATGTAGTATTCGCCAAGGAGATGATTGGCGTCAAAGCTTTTCGGGTTACGCTCTGCTTCTTGTCTTAGCGAAGGCTCAAGCTGATTGGATTGGGCCGCTGCCAGTAAAGCAACGACCGTGCAGCCGTTGAGCCAGAGTAAGGGCAATAGTGACTCGGGGCGTTTTGACGGACATCACCAATAAAACTTCAGAGCGAATTGCAGCTCGCGCGCATCACTCGGATTATCTTTGGTTGCTGTGATCTGTCCGAAGTTCACCGTATTCAAGTAGTTTGTGCCGCTGGGCAGCGCAAAGTTCGGCGTGTTACTCAGATTGAAGGACTCGGCACGGAACTCGAATCTTCGAGTCTCTCCCAGAGGGAAGCTCTTGAATAATGAAAAGTCGAGTCGGTGATAGGCGGGACCGTACACCTGACCCGCCCCTCCCCCGAGCGGAGCCAGACTAGACTGACCGACCTGGCTAACAGCGGGCGGTGTCGCGAACGCAGCGGCGTTATAGAAGTGGGATACACTTTGACCAGCGTAGGCATCGACGCCGGGTGTTGTGAACGCATAGCAGCCGGTGCCGGCACCGGTTCCCTGAGCGCAGCCGATGGTTTGAGGCTGCCCTGTGTCGAGAGTGAGAATCCAGTTCATACTCCAGCCTCCCAAAAAGAAGTCGGCGATACGATTGCCGCTGCTCATGTAGCGCCTGCCTTTCCCGACCGGTAGAGCATAAGTGCCGCTGGCCGTGAACGCTTGACGGATGTCAAAGGCCGCCGGCCCGTAATCGCCCTGAATGCCGATGATTCCCGGCGCGCGATATCCGCCCAAGCCGCCACCATTGAGCGAATCGCCCGCGTCGGTAAGGGTTTTTTGGAATGAGTACGAGATCAGCAGGTCCAGGCCATTCGAGTATCGTTTTTCGAGCTTCGCCTGAAGAGCGTTATAGTTCGATATTCCAATTGTGTCGAGATATGGTGATCCGCGCGAAAAGTCCGGGAACGGCACATAGTTCTGAGGGTTTAAATTCAGCGGAAGCAGAACGCTCTGAACGTTGGTTCCCGGGAACGTTTCCAGATGAGAGGCAAGCGACCAACGTATCCGGCCTGCACGGTCAGAGTTGGCGTAATTTGATGTTGGACGGTGAAGTTGAAGCTTTGGTAATACGGCGTCTTGTAATGTAGCTGAATTCCGCGCAGAGCGAGGCCGGATGCTGCTACTTCAGTCGGGTTCAAGGGAATTGCCGTCAGACCAGTTTCGAGCGTTGCGTAGGCCCCGTTCGAGTATTGGATCGGAGTTCCGGGATCCGGGGAGGGGAAGCCGAAAGAATACTGAAATGGATAGTTGTAACCGAGACTCGGGTATCCACCGCGATTTTCAAAGGCTCCGTAGTAGATGCCGTAACCGGCCCGGACCACCGTGCGAGGGCTCGCCTTATAAGCTATGCCGATGCGCGGTGCGAAGTTATGATCCTGCACGGATACGAGTCCCGAACCGTATTGATTCGTATAGACGAGATTGATTCCGTCTTGCGCCAGAAGCTGGTTGAAGCTCGCGGAAAGCGCGGGGTTGTTTTGCCGGGCGGTGGGGATGAGAAATTCGGCTCCACTAAACGGATTTCCGGGGACAAAGTTCGCCTGAGCGTTGTATCGCTCGCCAGTAGGACTAAACCATTCCCAGCGCAGTCCGAGATTGAGCGTCAGTTTGCTGTTCACCTTCCAATCGTCCTGAACGAAGCCGCCCCAATACGAGCGTTTGCTGCTCAGGCCGCCGAAGTTTGAAACGTTAATGCCATCGGCACCGCCGACAAAGTTTGGACCGCCGACCGACTGAGGACATCGGTGTGAGCAGCATTTGGGCGGCGCCGACCGATCCGTCGGTGACGCCCGGAATGGACGTGTAGGTTCCATGAAAGTCAAACTCACCTCGCGAATATGGTGGCGCGATCCAGGGGAACGTTATGTTCTGGTATTCCACACCAGCCTTGAAGGTATGCGACCCGTAGATCTTCGTCAGATTCTCTGTGAGCTGAATGGTATTGCTGAAACGATCGCTTACCAGCCACTCGGCACTTCCCAATTGACTGAGATCGCCGAGTTGGATATTCGGCAGTCCGCCATTACCCGACGTCTGCAGTACTCCAGGGATGCCGAACTGTGACGGAATATCACTGGTATCTCCTCCATAAGGCTGCTGGCGAATCGTGTGCTCACGATTGAATCCTGCACGTGCTTCGTTAATCAGCGTCGCGCCGAACGAATGCGTATAGCTTAGTGCAGCGCCCTGATTACCAACCGTCTGATCCCCCTGACCGAAGCCGCCGCCATCCGCGAACCCGGTAAAAGGCCCGGGGAAGACCGAGGGACTGTGAGAGTAGCTATAGCGGAAGAAGACCTGGTCCTTCTCTGAAAAATATTGATCTACGCGAACATCGAACGCATTTACATCTGTTGTATTGTTGCGATTGACGCTGAAGTTATTCAGCAGGCCGGACCGCGTGGGCTCAGGATAAAGGTTGAGCAGCTTGATGGCGTTTGCATCGAGCCGGCTCGCGGGAAGGATATTTCCCGCAAACGGCTGCCGGATGTATTGACCGTTCGGAAGCTTCGTCGTTGTGGCGGGATCAAAGATAGTTCCGGCCGGATAAGTGCGACCGAGCGTGTCCGTATAGCTTCCCGTCTGCAGCGTTGTCAGATCAGAAAAGTTGGTGAATCCGCTGTTGCGCTCGAGAGCGGTTGGAACGGTTGCGGTCTGGGGACCTGCCTGGCGAATGCGGGTGCCCTCATAGTCGCCGAACCAGAAGGTTTTATTCTTGATGATGCGGCCGCCTGCCGTAGCGCCAAACTGATTCTGACGAAATGCACCTTTTGGCACGCCGTTCGCATTCTGAAAGAAATCGGCGGCGTCGAGCGCGTCATTGCGCAGAAACTCCCAGACGCTGCCATGAAATGAGTTCGTTCCGGATTTCAGCGTGGCGTTTAGTACGGCGCCGCCCGCACGGCCAAACTCGGCGCTGAAATCGCTGGTCTGCAAATTGAATTCGGCGATCGCGTCTACCGGGGGTTTGACGACGTAGCTCGCGCCAGATAGAAAATCGACATCGCTGGTGTTGTTATCGATTCCGTCAAGCAGGTAATTGTTCTGAGCCGGACGAGCACCATTAGCAGTGAAGTTACCAGAGGCGTTCATTCCGCGGCCCTCTTCTTGCCCCTGTGTCACACCCATTGCCAGCCGGGCAAGAAAAGTATAGTTGCGGCCGTTCAGAGGCAGATCGTTGATCGCGCGTTGCTGCACCACTTGTCCAACCGACGCATTTTCACTCTGCAATGCCGGTACTGCGGCAGTGACCTCGATTGCATTCGTCACCTGACCGGGCGCCAGGGAGAAATCAATCAAGACCTGCTGCTGGATGTCCAACTGCACACCAGTCTTCTTCTGTGCCTGAAATCCGGCAACCTGGACTTCGACAGAATACCTGCCGATGCGAATCGGGGTAAAGGTGTACTGGCCTCCTTCGCCGGTGGAAGCAGTCTGGCTGGCAGCGGTGCCCTCATTCGTGAGGGTAACACTGGCATTAGGTATGACACCGCCCGTGCTGTCGCGTACGGTCCCGAGAATCGTGCCTGTGTCTACCTGCGCCTGAAGCGCAAAAACGAAGCCACACAAGATGGCTAAGAAGCAAGTCCGCAAAGCTGGTCTCAACATAGATCAACCTCCTTGAACCCGACGAAGGGCTGGTGGGAGGATCGTATCACCGCCACAACGCGCGTGTCAACGTACACGGAAGGCTTTTAACTGCTGTATGATGTTTGCCGACGGTAACGTACACAGTGACTCAAATAACGAACCAGGTTCGCGTTCGCAAGGAAACGCTGGCGATTCCGACCTACAGTCCCTACCCGCCTGAAAAGCTTCCGATGTTTCTCGAGAAGCGCGTGTATCAGGGGAGCAGCGGAAAAGTCTACCGAACCCGTTCACAGATCGCGTTTCAGATCTGCCAAAAGAGATAAGCTACCAGGCAATTTTCCTTGAAAACAAGTTTATTTCACTGACGATCTTGCCTGAAATCGGCGGTCGCATTTACGAAGCCCGTGACAGGACAAACGGTTATGACTTCTTCTACAGGCAAAGCGTAATCAAGCCGGCCCTTGTCGGAGTACTCGGCCCATGGATTTCGGGAGGGGTGGAGTTCAACTGGCCTCAACACCATCGGCCACATTTGCGCCTGTCGATTCCTACGTTGAGGAACACCAGGACGGGAGCTGCACAGTCTGGCTCAGTGAACACGAGCCGATGAACCGCATGAAAGGTATGGTGGGAATCTGTTTGCGGCCAGAGAGTTCCGTCATCGAGGCCAAGGTGCGCCTATACAATCGCACCCCTCTCGTACAGACTTTTCTCTGGTGGGCCAATGTGGCTGCCCGGGTCCATAAAGACTATCAATCCTTCTTTCCGCCCGATGTGCACGTTGTGGCAGACCACGCGAAGCGTGCTTCTCACACTTTCCAATTGCGCGTAATTACTATTACGGCGTCGATTATACAAAAGGCGTCGACCTCACCTGGTACAAAAACATTCCCGTACCGACCTCGTATATGGTCACGAAATCGGATTACGACTTCTTTGGCGGGTACGATCACGCGAAGGGCGCCGGCTTCGTCCACATAGCAGACCGTTTCCTATCACCCGGCAAGAAGCAATGGACCTGGGGAGACGCCGAATTCGGCCATGCGTGGGATCGGGAGCTGACCCATGCCGACGGCCCGTATATCGAGCTCATGGCGGGCGTTTATACCGATAATCAGCCCGACTTTTCCTTTCTGACGCCCTATGAAACGAAAACCTTCAGCCAATTTTGGTATCCGATTCAAGAGATCGGTCCAGCCAAGAATGCGAACCGCCTATTGGCTGTCAATCTGGAGCGGAGGGGAGAATCGTGGTACGTCGGGATTTGCGCGAACGAAGCAATCGAGGACGCCCGCGTGGTAATCGAATCGGGCCAGAAGCAGCTTATCGAGTGCGTGATTAGCATCGCGCCCGGAAATCCGTTTTTAAAAACAGTTCCCTTCCAAAGTTCGAGTGAAGCGCCACGCCTGACGGTTCTCGATAAAAGCAGAGCGGCGCTCATTCAGTACACGGTTAGCGAGGAGGTATCCGAGAAAAAGCTGCCTGCTCCCGCCAAAGAGCCTCCGAGTCCGGAAGCGATCGATACGATCGAGGAACTCTATCTCACCGGTTTGCACCTGGAGCAATATCGCCACGCGACGCGCGCGCCAGAGCCGTATTGGCACGAAGCAATCAGGAGAGACTCCGGGGACTCACGGACTAATAATGCGCTCGGTCTTTCGCTGCTCAGGCAAGGATGCTTCGAAGAGGCCGAAGTGCACTTCAGACGCGCCATCGAACGCTTAAGACTACTTAACCCGAATCCGCGAGACGGAGAGCCCTTCTATAACCTTGGACTCGCACTCGCCTTTCAAATCAGAAGGAAGAAGCGTATCCAAATTTCTATAAGGCGACCTGGAACTCGGCGTGGCGATCGGCCGGTTATTTCGCAATTGCGACGATCGACTGCGTGCGCGGCGATTATGAGCGAGCCTTGACCCATCTGGAGCTTTCCCTCAGAACCGATAACGACAATTTGAAAGCACGCAATCTCAAGGCCGCTGTGTTACGGAAGCGCGATCGGAGCGACCAGGCGCGGGAGGTCGCTGCCCAGACGAGGCGGCTCGATCCGCTCGATCTTTTCGCGCGCAATGAAAGCCGTTTGACGAAGAGCGCGGCGGGCGACGAAGACTTTTTTTCAGGGCTGCGTGCGGACTCGCAGCTCTATCTTGACGTGGCGCTCGATTACGCACAAGCCGGGTTCTGGCATGACGCAGACGAGCTGCTTGCTGTCTATTTGAGCCGATTCGGTGCGGCAGGCGCCGGGCCTATGCTCTGGTATGCGCGCGCTCATTTTGCACGGTGTCTTTCCAGGCCTCAGGAGGAGACCGATCGTTTACGTGACTGTGCCCGAGCCGCGAGCCCAGACTATTGCTTTCCGTCGCGTCTCGAGGAACTGCTCCTGCTCAAGGCTGCGCTCGAGCGCGATCCGGCTGACGCACGAGCCCATTATTATCTTGGGAATCTCTTTTATGACAAGCAGCGCCGAGAGGACGCAATCTACGAATGGAAACATGCTGCGCGGCTGGAGCCGTCGCTTCCAATCCCCTGGCGCAATCTCGGCATCGCCTATTTCAACGTTCGTGGAGAACGAGGACGCGCCGTACAGAGTTATCAAAGAGCGCGACTGGCAGATCCAAGTGATGCGAGGCTGCTTTACGAATATGATCAGTTGAAGAAACGAAATGGCGTTCTTCCTCAAGAGCGGCTCGCCGAACTTGAAGCGCATCGCGGACTGGTGGAACAGCGCGACGACCTCACCGTCGAACTGTCACTCTCTACACCAGGCTCGGCGAACATGAGCGAGCGCTGTCGATTTTGCAGAATCGCCGATTTCACCCCTGGGAGGGCGGCGAGGGTTCTGTTTCCGACCAATATTCTATGGCGCACTTTCGGCTCGGGTTGCTGGCGCTCGACAACGACGACGCGGCACGGGCTCAGCATCACTTCGGAGCAGGGCGCAAGTATCCGGCGAACCTGGGCGAACGCAAACACCTCCTGACGACTGAGTTGCATTTCGATTTTTATGAAGGGATGGCGTTGACGAAACTCCAGCGACTTCCCGAAGCAAAGGCTGCATGGACCCGAGTTGCCCAAGCGGATCAAAGGCGCAATGCAGCTGCCTACTTCAAGGGATGCTCGCTGAGAGAATTGGGAAATGAAGAAGAGGCGGTTGCAATCTTCGAAGAGCTTTTCTGCGGGGCCGAGAGGCTCCTATGTGAACAGGCGAAGATAGACTATTTTGCGACTTCCCTGCCCAACTTCCTCCTTTTCGAAGACGATCTTCAGAAAAGGCAGTCCATACAAGCTATTTACCTCCGTGGCTGCGCCTTGCGCGGACTTCGACGCGATGAGGAGGCAAAGCAGGACTTTCGGCGCGCCCTCGAGTTGGACATTAAGCATATTTGGGCGCATATAGAATTGCAACGATGACGCAGCATTCGACGGTTACCCTTACCGAAAAGGGCAGCGGATCGTACGTCCTGCTCGCGTCGATTGTGGCGGCCACCTCGGGTTTACTTTTTGGCTTCGATATTGCGGTTATCAACGGCGGCATCATCTTTCTGCAAGCGCAGTTGCATCTGGGCGACGTGCAAACGGAGTTCGCGGTAAGCGCACTTTTATTTGGCTGTATTTTCGGTGCCGGGCTTGGCGGTTGGTTCAGCGACAGATACGGCAGGCGCCGCGTGCTGATGTTGTGCGCGGTTTTGTTTGCGGCGTCCGCAATTGGGGCAGCGCTTCCCCATACTCTAAGCCAGTTCGTAACGGCCAGGCTCGTGGGCGGCCTGGCGATCGGCACTGCCTCAGTGCTGGCGCCGCTCTATATCGCCGAAGTCTCGCCACCCGGAATCCGAGGACGGCTGGTTTCGATGAATCAGATGGCGATTGTGACTGGTATTCTGCTCGCGTATCTGGTGAACTGGCTGCTAGCGTTCACTGGTCCATCGAGCTGGCGCTGGATGTTTGCGGTGGCGGCTGTTCCGGCAGCGGCCTTTCTTCTGGGTCTATTTTTCGTTCCGGAGAGTCCCAGATGGCTCGTGGAACAGGATCGCAGTTCGGAGGCACGAGATGTCCTGACGAAAATTAATGGAAAAACTGCTGCGGACCGAGAACTGCGGGAGATCGAGTCAACCATTGCGGAGGAGTCAGGTGCGCTTTCCGAACTTCTCCAGCCGGGTCTGCGAAAACCGTTTTGGATCGCCATCTCGCTTGCGATTCTCCAGCAGATTACTGGAATCAACACTGTTCTGTTTTATGGGGCTGTGATCTTCAAGCAGCAGGTACACAGTCAGTCCGAGACATCAGCGATCTTTGCAAACGTGATTGTCGGTCTGGTAAATTTTTTCGCAACACTCGTGGCTCTTGGGATTGTGGACAAGTACGGCAGACGACCGTTACTCTTGATTTCCTCCGGTGTGATGGCCTTTTGCCAGGCTGGTCTGGCGGCTGCTTTCATGGCCCGGAATCCCTCGACGCCGTTGGTATTGACGATGATGATGCTTTGCGTCGCGGCATTTGCGATCGGGCTTGGACCGTGCGTGTGGGTATTGCTTGCAGAATTTTTTCCGACGCGCATCCGAGGTCGGGCAATGTCAATCGCGACCTTGTGCTTATGGGCTGCCTGCACACTTCTCACCATGACTTTCCTGAGTCTTTCCCGTGCGCTTTCTCCCGCGGGCGCCTTCCTGATTTATGGTTTGATGTGTGTCGCGACATTTCTGATTGTGTGGCGAGCAGTACCAGAGACGAAGGGCCGCAGCCTGGAAGAAATCGAAAAACTCTGGCGCTGAGAAGCGGCAGATAGAATGCTCGATCTGTTATTGATCGTTCAGAGCGCTTAAAGGCGGAACGCGCGTAGCGCGTTGTGAGGGCAAAAGGCAAGCAACCAAAGCAACACTTCCGAGAACGAGAATGGACACGGCGAGTATTGGCGGGCTGAGCGCCGGCACATGGAAAAGCGCAGTTTGCATGGCACGCCCCGCCAACCACGATCCCCCAATGCCGAAGATGAGGCCGAGGCCGAGCAGCTTAGCAGCCAACGAGAGAAACATTCCACGAATCTGCGCGTGGTTCGCCCCTAGTGCCATGCGAAGGCCTATTTCACGACGGCGTTGTCCAACGGCAAAACTTAGCACGCCATATGTGCCGACCGCTGTGAGAACGATCGCGATAATCGCAAATAGCGCCGCCAGGATTGTCGGCGAGCGCTGTGTGACCAGACTATCGGAGATCCGAGCTTCCATGGATTGAATGCTTGTCACAGGCAGATCGGCATCGATACTTCGAACGGTTCGCTGCAGGTTCAAGGCGAGCGAGTCGGGCGGAAGGCTGGTGCGTGCCACGACGAACAAATCAGAAGTCGGATAGAAAGAATAGGGATAATACACCGCACCCTGTGCTTCCTCATCTGTCAAGCCGGCTTGCTTTACCCGAGATACGACTCCGACGACGGTGAAGGCATCGCGGTCCTGTCCCAGTTCTGAGCCTTGAAAAAGGCGCTCGCCAATCGCGCTTTCGTGAGGCCAGTAAAAACGCGCGAAGTCATCATCTACCACGCAGGCCCTGTCCGGACGATGAGAGTCGGCGGCTGTAAGGAATCTACCCGCGCGAAGGGAGAAGCCAAGCGCACGAAAGTAATCGCCAGCAACTGCATACGAGTAGTGTCCGCGCGGCGGTTCGCCGGCGTGAAACGGTCTCCCTTTGATGGTCGCGGCGCTCTTACCGTTCCGTCCACTAAAAGGAACATTGCTGACGATGCCGACAGCAAGGATTCCGGGTTGACGCTGCAGCGTGTCGATTAGTCTGTCCGCGAAGGCCAATCCGGCTGACGGGGCCGGATAGGTTTTGAAAGGGAGAGAGATTTGCCCAGAAAGAACGTGATCCGCGCGGAAACCGGGCGCGACGGCCATGGCGTTTTTGAGGCTAACGGCCAAAAGTCCGGATCCGCATGACAACACAAATGCCAAGGCTACCTGGGCAACCGTGAAGGTGTGCCGCAGCTTTTGCGATGTTCGACCTGTAAATCCACCCCGAGTTTCCGACTGAAGCGCGACGCCAAGCGGGCTGTGAAGGTTAAACCAGGCGAGGGGCGCGGCAAGCGCAATCCCCAGACCGACGATTCCGAGAAATGCGAACAAGGCTAATCGCGTATTGAAGGCGATATACGATCCCAAAGGCAAGCGATCGGCCCCCAACGCGTTCAGGAGCTGAATTCCCAAAGCTCCCACCACGCAGCCCAGAAGCCCTCCGAGGAATGTAAGTAAACCCGTTTCAACCATCACTTCGCTGACCACATGTCGGGCACTTGCACCTAGGGCCCGGCGGACAGCCAATTCCTTGACGCGACCATTCGCACGCACCAGAAGCAGATTCATCAGGTTGACAGCGCCAATTAAGAGCAGTAAAAGCACGGATGCCTGCAGCAGAAGCAAAGTTGGCCGGATGGAAGCAACGTGATCGGCTTGCAATGGCAACACGAGAGATCGAAAACCGGCATCGGCCATCATTTTGGCTTTCGGGTCGTCCTGCTCGAGAACGCTATTTTGTTCATCGATCTGTGACTGAGCCTGTTCGAGAGAAGCGCCGGGTCTCAGACGCGCGATCATGTGGGTAGAGTTGCCACCGGAATGCCGGTCGTGAGGTGTGCGATCTTCCGGTCGGGAAGAAAGCGGAAAGTACAAACGCGCCTTCGACGAGAGGAACCGGAAATCACGTGGCAGAATGCCGACAATTGTCCGGGGCATGCCATTTACGCGGATCGATTGTCCAAGGGCATGTGAATCGGCCCGGAAGCGCTCGCGCCAGAAGGAGTCCGACAGGATCGCCACTTGATCCGTTCGGAAGGTCGTTTCTGCTTCTGAGAACGCCCGTCCAGTGGCAACGCCGCGACCGAGAGTCGCAAAAAACTCAGGAGAGACTTGAGCCGTTTCCTCTCGCGCGGTCGAACCCGCGTCGCCGATGATTGCGGTACCGTAGCGGTAGATAGCCAGCTTTGAGAAGGCAGGGATGCGACCGCGGCGTTCGTAGTAATTGGTCAGAGAAGAGCCGTCACGCTCCACACCTGCCTTGGGATAGGTATTGAAGATACTGACCAGACGATTGGCGTCCGGAAAAGGCAGGGGTCGCAGCAGAACCGAATCCAACGCCGCGAAAATTGTCAGGTTGACACCTAAACAAAGGGCGAGTGTCACGAGAGCCGTGATGGTAAATCCTGGCGCTTTGCGCAACAGGCGCGCAGCGTATTCCAGTTCGCGGCGGAACTCGTCGAACAAAGACAAACCGCTCGCACGCCGGCAGTCCTCTTTCACCGTGTTCATGCCGCCGAACTCCAGGGCAGCGCGGCGGCGGGCCTCGGGAAGCGGCTCTCCGGTGCGCACGAGACGATTGGCATACTGCTCCAGATGAAACTGCAATTCCTCATTCATGCCGTCTTCGAAGCTGCGGCGTCTGAGGGTTGTACGGACCCAGTAACGGAGGCGTTTCAGCATAGCGAGTTTTTGGCAGTGTCCTGAACTCTGACTCTGGCCATTCTCCTAGTTTGACTAGGAGTGTACCATGAGATGTCTTCCAGACGCATTCGCGTTCGAGAATGTAGAGATTGATGAAATGTGTCATTCTCCAGCCTTCTTACATCCCCTGGCGGGGCTATTTTCATCAAATTTACAAGGCAGACGTCTTTGTCTTTTACGATGACGTGCAATACGATCATCACGGATGGCGGAATCGTAATCGCATCAAAACTGTGGCGGGTTCGAAGTGGCTAACGATCCCACTACGATCGACAGGCGAACTTTGGCGCAGCCAGACCATTTGCGAAAAGGAAATCTCTCAAGACCAGAACTGGCGCCGCAAGCACTTTGAAACTCTGCGTCATAGCTATTCGAAGGCACCTTACTTTCCTGACCACGAGCCCATGCTCGAGCGTTGGTATTCCGCCCGTCCCTCCAAGCTGGCCGAGTTCACGATCCGAACGACGGTAGAGCTGGCACGTGCGCTGGGGCTCGAGAAGACAACCTTTGTACGAAGCTCCGAGCTGCAGTGTCAGGGCGCTCAGACGGAACGTCTTCTCGCGATTCTCAAGAAGGTGGGCGCCACGCACTATATAAGCGGCCCCTCGGCGAGAAGCTACTTGGACATAGATCTTCTGCAACAGAACGATATTGCGGTCGAGTGGATGGTTTATGACTACCCGGAGTACCCGCAGATTCATCCTCCGTACGACGCAAAGGTTTCAGCACTCGATCTCCTGTTTAATACCGGTACTGAAGCGAAGAACTTCATATGGGCGCGGGAGGACCAAGCAAAGTAAACTTGCAGCAGGAGAAGCCATATCAAGGGGTTCGACGTTCGAACGGAAATCCCGTTTAATTGCATAAGTAAGATCGGGACGGAAGCGAAGTATATCGACCAGGCATACGACGCATTGCACATCTGCGGCGACGGCCAGTTCACCACAAAGTGTCAAAAGGTCCTGGAAGAAGAGCTGGGTGACGGGAAGGCTCTGCTGACAACGTCCGGCACACACGCTCTGGAAATGGCCGCGCTATTGCTCGACTTGAAGCCCGGCGACGAAGTTCTCGTTCCGGCCTTTACGTTTCCGTCGGTGGTCAATGCCTTCGTACTGCGAGGCGCGCGGCCGGTCTTCGCTGATATTCGGGCAGATACGATGAACCTGGATGAGACGCTGCTTCCAGAACTGATCTCTGACGCTACACGAGTGATCCTACCTGTGCATTATGCGGGGGTGGGCTGTGAGATGGACCGGATCGGGCCGCTAGCCGCGCGACATGGCATCTCACTGGTTGAGGATAACGCGCACGGATTATTCGGACGCTATCGCGGAAGACCCCTCGGGAGCTTCGGCTGCCTGGCAGCGCAGAGTTTTCACGAAACAAAAAACTTTAGCTGCGGTGAGGGCGGCGCGCTCGTGATTAATGATCCCAAGCTGCTGGAACGCGCCGAGATCATTCGAGAAAAAGGCACCGACCGCAAGAAATTCTTTCGCGGTCAGGTAGACAAATACACGTGGATCGACGCGGGATCGAGCTATCTTCCGTCCGATATCCTGGCGGCGGTTTTGTATGCTCAGTTTGAGGTTCGTGACGCGATACAGGCGGCACGGAAGAAACTTTGGCTCACCTATGAAGAGCGTTTGGCGGAGTGGGCGGCGAACAACGGCGTCCAGATGCCCTTCGTGCCACCGCATTGCGAGCAGACATACCACATTTTTTATCTTGTGATGCCGGATCTGGAAGCCCGCAGCGCCTTCATCGACCATTTAAAGGGCCGGGGCATACTGAGTGTCTTCCATTACTCGCCGCTTCATCTCTCCAGAATGGGTCTGAGCTTCGGGGGATTTCCCGGTCAGTGCCCAGTTTCCGAACGGGTCAGCGAACGATTGGTTCGACTGCCGCTTTATAGTGCGCTAAGCGAGACAGAGCAGTCTCGAGTTATCGAAGCGATTCATAATTTTGAGATGCCGTGGGCCGTTTCCGCGCCTTCCTATCGAGATGCAAGGGAATCGCGTTTGAAGTGAATTTCAAAAAGCGTCTTGTCCTTATAAGGCGTTTCGTAAGTGCCGAGCGGGACTATCAGGGCCCGGTCGTTTGCAAGTTTGCGCAGGAGCCAGTCTTCCGGGTAGTTGAGAGTACCGAATACCAGAAAATCGCGATGGTCATGAATAAAGGCGTTATAGCTTTCAACATGGCCAGACAAACCGAACGCCTTTTGAAAATCGCCCAGATCTTCAAAGATCGTGGCATGTGAAAACTGGATAGCGGCTGAGCGATCGAGAAGGTAAAAAAGCCTCGAGGACAGGCGAGGTGCTTCGTATTGGCCCATTTCGACAAAAGTCATCCCACTGGCAGCAACGATTGGAAGATCCGGACGGACATTTTCAAGGAAAGCCGCATTAGCCGGCGAAGGATGAAGGCGATCTTGGACCACCGGAACAATAACCCGTCCGACGATGAGTACGAGGCAGGCAGCCGACACGGCGAAGTAACCTGCGGTTGCCCGGCGAGACAATCCGTCGCTTAACAGCAGCGCCAAAAGGAAATAAAGCGCGACGACCGATGTGATGCAATATCGCCCCCAGAACGGCGCGTGACCATACATCATGACGAGATCGAGCAGCAGAGGCACGAGCACAAGGGTTGCAACGAGAACCTTTTCAGAAAGCGGCCAGGACGAGACACGCCAGGTCCATTTGCCCTTGGTTGCGGCCAGTCCGGCCAAAAGGATCGCGCAGGCCGGCACTGCGACACCGGAAAAGACGTGCCCATAAAACGACAGGAGTTTACGCGGAGTGGCCTGAAAGGCAAATGGATAGTAAGTGATCGTTTCGTAGTTTCTGACAAAGGGCTGATAGGAAATGATAAGTAACAGCGGAAGAAACAAGGCGGTCCAGAGAGCGTAATCGGGTTTGCGGCGCTCCCTGAGCCGCCAGATCTCAGCCGCGAAAAAGGGCAGCAGCGAAAGCGGCGCGAGCACGTGAGCGAGCAGCAGTCCTGATGAACTGAGACCGACGCCGGCTAGTATCCATCCGCCGCGGCGGCCTGAAATGGCGACGTCACGCAGGAGTAAAACCGCACAAAAAAAGCAAGTAAGAAGCGCATATGGTCGCGCCTCCGTCGCGTACAAGAGAATCGGGCCATACCAGAGGATTAGGACGGGGGCTGGGGCAAAGGCGTGCGAGAGCTTGCGCGCACTGTATAGGTATAACAGCAGGCTTGCGAAATAAAAAGCGACAACCGAAGGCAAACGTACGCCGACCATCTTGCCACCGGTAAGGACCAGAGAGCCGTGAGCGAGCCAATGCAGCAGCGCCGGGTTCAAATCCCAAAGCTTGACCAGGTATGTAACGCGGCTCAGGTTGGGAGCTTTTGCGATGTAGTACGTCAACAGTTCATCGAACCAGACCCGGCGATGAATCTGCAGACCAATCAGTACACAATAAAGCACAGAGAGAAAGCCCCAGATGGCCGGCGGAGACCACAGGGAACGAAGAAGTGATAAACGCGATGGAGAGGCAATCTCCGAGTTACACTCCGTGCCCACCATGCTTCGTGCTTAGAAGTTATACCAACTAAGGCAGAGTTCACAAGACCTGCCCTTCTCTGACTGTCCCAAAACCAATGGTACTGCTATGCCGGTCAACCGGGGATGCATACAATAACAGCACTGCACAAGAAGATGAGCACGCAGACATCAAAGTTCAAACCGTTTGTACCGGAGCACCTTGAGATGAAGGAACTCACGGTACGGGCGATCTTACTTGGGCTTTGCATGACGGTAGTACTTGGCGCCGCCAATGCATATCTAGGGCTGAAAGCGGGCATAACCGTTGCGGCGACCTATCCGGCGGCCGTGATTAGCATGGCGGTGCTCAGGGCGTGGAAAGGTTCGCTGCTCGAAGAAAATATTGCGCGCACAAGCGGCTCGATCGGTGAAGGTGTTGCTTCCGGGGCAATCTTCACGATTCCCGCGTTTGTCCTGGCGCATGCCTGGCCGTCGTTCGGATTTCACGATGCCTATTGGAAGTCGACTGCTCTGATTCTAGTTGGCAGCGTACTGGGCGTGCTTTTCATTTCCCTTGTGCGGCGAGTGATGGTGGATGACCCTGAGCTGCCATTTCCCGAATCGGTAGCGGCTTCTGAGATCCACAAAGCCGGTCAGCGGGGCGCGCAGGCGGCCAAGTACCTTTTCTGGAACATTGGTGTAGGTGGAATCGTGTTCCTGCTCGGAAGATTCGGTCTGTTCGCGGCAGACGCCGAATTTTCGGTGCCGATCGGACGATTGGGAACGAGCCGGTTAAGGCTGGGGGGCGCGGCTTCAACCAATTTTCTCAGCACTGGGGGAAAAACGGTTTTCTCAGGCCCGAGCGTGAGTCCCGCATACCTGGGAGTGGGCTACGTCATCGGAGCCAAATTGGCAGCCATTCAGTTTTCGGGTGGAGTCCTGGCCTGGGGTCTGATGGTGCCGCTTATCATTTACTTTCTCGGACCTCAACTTCGGTCATTTTTGCCCGCAGGCGCTACGAGCGGCTCCTGGAGCGATGTGGCGGCGAGCGTTTGGCGATACATCGTGCGTCCGATTGCGGTAGGCGGGATGCTCGTGGGAGCAGCATTCACTCTTTTCCGTATGCGGGGCAGTCTGGTCGCCGGACTGGGAAGGGCGTTGGCAGACACGCGGCATACCGCCGAGCAAAGGGCCGAGCTTTCGCGGACCGAACGCTACATGAGCTCAAAGGTGGTGTTCGCGCTAATCGGCCTGATGTTTGCTTTGATGATCGCCATTTACATTTATTTCTCGAAAAGCATCTTAGGAGGATTGGTTGCCGCTGTAGTCATGCTGATCCTGGGATTCTTCTTTGCGACAGTTTCCGGGAGTCTTTGCGGGATGATCGGGTCGTCGAATAACCCGGTTTCGGGATTGACTCTCTCGACGCTCATCATCGCGGCGCTATTGATGATTACGCTCGGAATCTCAGGGGCGGGAGGTGTGGCCGCCGTACTGGGCGTGGCGGCAGTGGTTTGTGTCTCATCGGCCGTCGCGGGGGAACTGCTTCAAGACTTTAAAGTTGGCTACATCCTCGGAGGCACTCCAAGAAACATCCAGATTGCGGAATTGCTGGCTGTAATCGTAGCGAGCCTGATCATGTATTTCCCTCTGGTTCTCCTTCACGAGGGCAATATCAGAGCGGGCGGAACCGGCTTTGGAGACAGACAGCTTTCCGCGCCGCAAGCGGGCCTGATGGCGCTGCTTGCGCAAGGCATCGTGGGAGGCGATATGCCGTGGCCGCTGGTCGTGGTCGGCATTCTCATGGGCTGCGCGTTCATTACGATGAATGTGCGGAGTCCGATGCTGGTGGCCGTGGGGATGTACCTGCCCTTTGAGACCACATTCGCGATTTTCGTAGGTGGTGTGATTCGCTCCATCGCTGACAAATTTGCTGAGCGACGGGGCTTCAATGAAGCGCAGCGGGCGCGCGTGGAGAATGCAGGAGTATTGACGGCATCCGGATTGATCGCGGGAGAGGCGATTTTAGGGCTGGTTTGGGCGGCCCTTCAGTTCGCTCCCGCCAGCGTGCGAGACCACTTGCGAATCTTTGAACATCCGTCATACATAGTGGGGCTTGCTGTGCTTACCCTTCTCGCGTTCTGGATGATTCGAGTCCCTTCCGGGAGCGCAGGACGGCCGGACGAACCGGCGCCACCAGTAGCTATGATGTAGCGCTGCGTGTGGTCACAGATTGCGCAAATAAAAATTTTCAAAATCTTTCTCCTCGTAAACAACTGAAACAGCATGCCTTACGAGAATGTCGCTTCGCGTCTGCTCTGAAAATCACGGCCGAAGCATAGGCAATTGGAGGCCGCTCGGCCGTTACACTTCGGGCAATCGGTACGTTCAGGCGACAGAGGCCGCAAATGACTTTCGAGTCCGATGCGGCCTCCACTCCTCAGAGTGACCGAATAATCTTGCCCGAGGAACGGATGCGATCCCAAAACCCTGCGGGGCGTTCAAAGCGCTCCAGACTGCCCAAAGAATCTGACGGCCTGGTAGAGCGACTCAGCGATTTGCTGATCGGTCAGCCGGAGGCCATTGAGACGATCATTCCCTACGTGCAGATGCACCAAGCCGGTCTCTCCCCCGAAGGACGCCCAGTTGGCGTGGTCCTGCTATTAGGGCCTACCGGTACGGGTAAGACACGCACTGTAGAAGCGCTCGCCGAGGTACTTCACGGAAGCAGCAAGAATCTTTTGAAAGTGGATTGCGGCGAGTTCCAGATGGAACACGAAGTAGCAAAGCTCATCGGCGCGCCCCCTGGCTATCTGGGGCACCGCGAAACGCAGCCAATGTTAACCCAAAGCAAGATTAACAGCGTGGCAAGTGAATCCAGTGAGATTTCGTTGATCCTGTTCGACGAGATTGAAAAGGCTGCGCCCTCGATGAGCCGGCTACTGCTGGGCGTTCTCGATAAGGCTACTCTGCGGCTGGGCGACAACACGAATGTCAATTTTGAACGCTGTCTGATCTTTTTAACCAGTAACTTGGGAGCAAAATCCATTCAACGCGTGACCAGGCCGGAATTCGGTTATGAGGCGATGCTTCCCGTAAAGCCGGTTACCGACACTTCGAAAATTCAGAGCGCCGGGATGTCGGCGGTACGGCAAAAATTTTCGCCTGAATTTGTTAATCGAATTGACTCGGTGATCACCTACAAGCCTCTTGACGGAGAGGCTTGCCACGTAATTCTGGATCAAATTCTTGCAGGATTCGGTGGCCTTGTCCAGAGTCGTTTGGGCATTAGAGCTTTCCGGCTGCAATGCACGGCGGCCGGTCGCAAGCTTCTCGTCGAAAGCGGCACGAGTCTGGAATTCGGCGCGCGTGAACTCAAGCGTACCGTCCAGCGGAACTTCATCCAGCCGGTTGCGGCACTCGCTTCGCAGGGGCAAATTCCGCCAGGCAGCACCGTGATCCTTGACGCGAAAGACCGTGACTTCCGGATCTTGCTCCGCCGCTGACAGGAGAACAGGAAGATCCGCATGAACAAACTACTTGTATCCCTTCTAATGGCGGGTGCGGCTTTTGCTACGGCCCTTACTCAGGTCAGTCTGGTCGGTGCCGACCATCCGCCTGTGAAAGACGGTGATGCGTATGTGGGACCGTACACTCTCAAAATCAGCGAGCGAAATGTCGACGCTCTGTGTATCGATTTCGCAGATTCGACTCAGCCGGGTGACGTAACCGTGCCCGAACCTGCCTGGATCGATGCACTCGCGGGATTGATGATGGCTACGCTCGCGCTTGCTCGAAGACGACCTCGGTAGCACAGGCGACGATACACTTGCTGCTTGGCGGGAACTCTTTACATCGTAGCTACGCCAATCGGCAATTTAGAAGACATCACTCTACGCGCCTTGCGCATCTTGCGCGAGGAAGTGACGCTGATCGCCTGCGAGGATACGCGGCAAACACAGAAGCTGCTGGCGCATTATGAGATCCGCAAGCCGCTAATCAGCTATCACGAGCATAATGAAGCGGCACGCGCGGCAGAGCTGCTTACGGTTCTCGAGCGGGGAGAGTCTCTGGCCGTAGTGACAGATGCAGGAACACCCTTGGTTTCAGATCCCGGCTATCGTGTGGTGCGCGCGGCGGTGGATGCCGGCATCCGTGTTGTGCCGCTTCCTGGGGCATCCGCCGCGTTGCTGGCGCTGGGCGCTTCCGGCTTGCCGACTCACTCGTTTCGGTTCGTCGGATTCCTTCCTGCGAAGAGAGCTGCCCGATGGAAACTTCTCCACGGCTTGATCGAAGAAAGCGCCACGGTCGTGGCATACGAGAGCCCGCACCGGATACTCGACACGCTTGACGAAATGACATCTTTATTCGCCGATCGGCCAATCGTTTTGGCGCGCGAGATGACGAAAATGCACGAAGAGTTCCTCAGGGGAACCGTCGCTCAGGTATGTGATCTTCTGGCAGCGCGCGACGCGATCAAAGGTGAAATTACCCTGGTGATCGGACGAGGCAGCGAGACTCCAACTGCCGACCCGGTGGAGACCGTCCGGCGTCTTCAGGCCGAAGGTGTGGCGCGAATGGCAGCGATCAAGACTGTTGCGAAACAGCTGGGATTGGCGAAGCGGGTGGTGTACCGGGCCGTCGAGGCGCAGGACAACAGTCACCCGGACAGAAATCATGATTTGGAGGAAAAAGACCAATAGCCGCTCTCGGCTGATTTGGGAGGAGCCGCTCCTCAATCAACTCTCGAATCATCCTGATGAATGCCGGATGGGTACCGGCGGTGTCCGCGCGCATCATTTTTAACCCGATGCGCTCGGCTAGCTCGCCCGCCTCGGTGTCCAAATCGTAGAGCACCTCCATATGATCCGAGGTGAATCCAATCGGCGAAAGAATTACGTTGCGAACGCCGCTGGCTTTGAGCGAGCGCATGTGATCGAGAATATCGGGCTCGAGCCAGGGCTGGCTGACCGGTCCACTGCGGCTCTGGTAAACCAGATCCCATTCACCTAAACCCACGGATTCCGCCACCAGCCGCGCAGTCTCAGAAAGCTGTCTGGAATAGTCGCTGGTTTGGGACATGGCACAGGGAATGCTGTGGGCGGTGAAGACCAGTCGGAGATTGTCACGTTCTTTGCGGGAGAATTCGGCTAACGCGAGGCGGATTCCGTCCGCGCAGGCTTCGATGAATCCCGGATGGTTATAGAAGGCCCGCAGCTTATCGACGCGCGGCGCGCCGATTCCGACTTCCGATTGCGCGGCGGCGATATTTTCGCGATATTGACGGCAACTCGAATACGAGCTGTAGGCCGAAGTCACGAAGGCAAGCGCTTGTCGCACTCCATCCTGCTGCATCTTCCGCAAGGCATCGGCAAGTAAAGGATCCCAGTTACGATTACCCCAATAGATGGGTAAGTCGATCGCGTGCCCAACGAGCTCAGCACGAAGAGCGCCTATCAACCGCCGATTCTGGTTGTTGATCGGACTCTTCCCACCGAACCGGTAGTAATGATCGGCAACTTCACGCAGGCGTTCCGGTGGTACATTCCGGCCGCGCGTCACGTTTTTGAGAAAGGGTATGACGTCTTCCGGTTTCTCCGGTCCGCCGAAGGAAACAATGAGAAGAGCGTCGTACATTGCCTAGCGGCGGGCCCCCGAAATGCGATGCAGCTTCAGCAAGTTAGTAGATCCGCGGAGACCGACCGGCTGTCCCGCCACAAAAACGATATGGTCGCCCGGCCGCACCCGGCCAGTTTCGATGAGAATACGCTCCATGTGATGAAGCATCTGGTCCGTCGATTCCATGGCAGGTGCAATAATCGCATGCACTCCATAAACGATGGAGAGCTGCCGCGCTACCGATTCATCCGATGTGAAGGCGTAGATAGGGACAGGTGGACGGTAACGCGCCAGCAGGCGCGCGGACGTGCCGGAGGTGGTGCCCACAGCCAAAGCATTGACCCCGGCAGAATGCGCACACTGATATGCGACATCCGCGATGATCTCCGGAATGTTAAGGTCCGAATGAGGTCTGATCTTCATGAAGCCGCGCTTCTTGAGAGAGTGTTCGGTCTCGCAAGCGATGCGAGCCATCACGCGAACAGCCTCTACGGGGTACTTGCCGGCCGAGGTTTCGGCTGAGAGCATAATTGCGCTCGTTCCATCGTAGATGGCATTCGCGACATCGCTCACTTCGGCGCGAGTAGGTACAGGGCTTTCCACCATCGATTCAAGCATCTGGGTGGCAGTGATGACAAAGCGCCCGCGCGCCCGCGCTTTCTCGATCATGGTTTTCTGAATAGCCGGGACCCGCTCGATAGCCATTTCGACCCCGAGGTCGCCGCGAGCTACCATTACGCCTTCGCACTCCTCAAGAATGGAATCGATATTCTGCCATCCCTCCGGCTTCTCAATCTTGGCGACTATCGGCTGCCTGGCATCGACCTCTTCAAGCAAGTGGCGAAGGCGCAAAACATCGCGTGCCTGGCGGACAAAGGAGAGCGCAAAAAAATCGACTCCTTTGTCTACTCCGAAATGAGCATCCGCAATGTCCTTTTTCGAGAGCGAAGGCGTGCTGATCGCGACCCCGGGTAAATTGATCCCCTTGCGATCGCTCACCGGGCCGCCGACGATTACTTCACATCTGGCCAAAACTCCATTTGTTTCAAGAACCCGCAAGTGAACGGAACCGTCGGCGATCAGGACGGGATCGCCAGGCTTCACGTCACGCGCGAAGTCGGCATAATTCGTCGAGGCAAGCTCGTCGGTGCCCTCAACAGCTTCGGTAGTAATCGCGAAGATTGCCTTTTCCCGTAGCCGGCACCCGCCATTCTTGAAACTGCCGAGCCTGATCTTCGGTCCCTGCAGGTCAAGCAGGATTCCGGGGTAAACGCCGAATTCCTGAGAAAGCTTTCGAACCCAATCGATGCGCTTTCCGTGGTCGGCATGGGTTCCGTGGGAGGCATTCAATCGAAATACGTCTACTCCGGAATCAAAAAGATCCCGCAGGACCGGCTCCGAATCGGTAGAAGGCCCAAGAGTGGCAACAATTTTACTGGCGCGCATGGATAGTGAGGATGGCTTCACAACGGGGAAGATGCTTGCTCAGCTTTCATTATCACTTCCGGGCGCCGACGGTACTGACCGCGAGTGCTCTTCAAACGGATACCGAGAGAGCGCTGCGTCTGGCATAATGGTGTTCGCTCTGGCAGTTTCTTCCGCACCGGCGGACGATGTTTCTTTCACCGACGCGTCATACGCGGCTCAATGAAGCCGCAGGTATTTTACTGTTTCTTCTGGGCTTAGCCGTTTCGCTCAGCCTGCTTTCCTACTCCGCTTCCGACCCTTCGTGGAGCACAGCGACGGGAGACCTGCGGACACACAATTTATTGGGCATTTCAGGTGCTCGCTGGGCCGATTTCCTGCTTCAGATCTTCGGTGTCAGCGTTTTTCTCTTACCGGTCCATATCTGGGCGCTGGGTTGGAAGTGGGTTCGTTCCTCGAGGATTGAGAGCCCGTGGTTCCGCATTTTAGGAAGTTTAGCGCTCTGGTTCTGTGTCTCGACCGCTTGTGGCCTGCTGCCAAGTCCCTGGTTGATCTCGAACACCGTCCACCCAAGCGGAATTGTGGGGATGGTAACCGCAGAATTCCTCCTGGCCCGCTTTGACTTGGCGGGTTCGGCGATCATCACGGTCTCCGCCGGAATTCTAGCGCTCTACTTTGCCTCGACCTTTGAAGTTTCAACCTTGATGCGTTGGTTGCGGCGGCCTTTGGCGCGGTTCCACAGCATGCGTCTGCGGTGGAAGGAATCGCACGAAGTGAAACGTCAGGCCGCGATTCAAAAAGCGAAGGCGCTTGCCGCCGAACGCGCAGCGCGGCGCCGGGCGAGCGTTCCTGAACCGCACGCTGCCAAATCGGAGGCTGCGACGTCGCGGGCGACACGCCTAAACATACCGGTTGCGGAGAAGGTGACGGTCACAGAGCCCCTGCCGCCTGCCGATCTTGACGACGAACCACCCTTTGACGTGGATGAAGAGGAGCCCGAAAAGGAATTCGAAATTCCGATCCGGACTTTGGACCAACCGGTCATACGAACCGCAGCTCCCGTACTTCCTGAGGAGCCCCTTGCCCCGGTGTTTGCGGATCCTGGTCGTTCGCCTGCCATTCAGCCCAGGCGCAAACAGGTTTATCGCATCCCGCCGTCGGAGCTTCTTAATGAGATCCCGCCTGGCAGCGGATATGACGGGCAGGAGCTCAAAGAGATCGCTGCCCGCATCAAGTCGAAGCTCGAAGAGTTCAATGTTCGAGGTTCGGTCGTTCAGATCAATCCCGGGCCTGTTGTGACCACTTTCGAATACAAGCCGGAAGCGGGTATCAAGTACAGCCGGATTACGACACTGACAGAAGATCTTTGCCTGGGCTTGCAAGCCGAATCTGTGCTCATCGAGCGGCTTCCAGGCAAGCCCACGGTGGGTATCGAGGTGCCGAACAGCAGGCGGGAAGTAATCAGTCTGCGGGCAATTTTAGAATCCGAAGAATTTCACGATTCGTCTTCCAAGATGACCATCGCGCTCGGCAAGGATATCAATGGCCGCATTAAGGTCGCCTCGCTAGAGACGATGCCCCACCTTCTGATCGCCGGGTCCACTGGCTCGGGCAAAAGCGTGATGTTGAATTCCATGATCATGTCGTTCTTATATAAGACGACGCCTGACGAAGTCCGCATGATCATGATCGATCCGAAGCGGGTCGAACTCGGCATTTATGAGGGGATCCCCCACCTCCTGACGCCCGTCATCACCGAGCCGAAGAAGGCGACCAACGCTCTTCGGAATGCTGTCATCGAGATGGAGCGCCGCCTGAAGCTTCTCGCCTCGCACGGCGTCCGGAACATCGATCAGTTCAACCGTAAAGTGGCTTTGCTTCGCAAAGAGCCGCGCAATCTGTTTGAAGAGCCGAAGGAAGAGGACGAACTCGAACCTCTCCCCTACATTTTGATCCTGATCGACGAGCTCGCGGACCTGATGATACTGGAACGGGCGAATGTCGAGGAATGCATCACCCGGCTTGCACAAATGGCACGCGCCGTCGGGATGCACCTCGTTCTGGCCACGCAGCGACCCAGCGTAGATGTCATCACCGGCTTGATCAAGGCAAACTTTCCTTCGCGAATCAGCTTCCGAGTGGCGACTCGCGTGGACTCCAGAACCGTTCTGGACAGCATGGGCGCCGAACACCTGCTGGGCAGAGGAGACATGCTTTTCCTGCCCCCAGGTTCTTCGCGCCTCGTACGTGTGCATGGTGCTTTCGTGACCGAGGCAGAGACGAATCGAGTCGTCGATTTCTGGAAGGAACAAGCACAACCCGACTACGATGAAAGCTTTCTGCTCACCCCGCCCTCCGAGGACGACGAAGAAGACGCCGAGGGCTTCGACGGAGAACAGGATCCGATGTACGAAGACGCCGTGCGAGTCGTTCTCGAGCAGGGCAAAGCCTCAACATCTACTCTGCAACGTCGGCTGCGCCTCGGCTACGGGCGGGCGGCACGCATTCTGGATATGATGCAGCACGAAGGCATCATCGGGCCGCCTGACGGAAGCAAACCGCGAGAGGTGCTGAAGCGTCCCGACTGGCTGCAGGAAATCGATCACCAACTGCGCTAGACACCGCCCGTGGCATACTCGGTAAAGTTTTGAAAGATGGCCGTGGCTCGCTTTTAGCGACCGATGACGGCTCTCTGCCACGATGAGCGACAAGCGGATCATAATCGCTATAGACGGGCCGGCGGGAGCGGGAAAGAGTACGCTCGCGAAACGGGTCGCGGAGAAACTCGGCTACGTTTACATCAGTTCGGGCGCCATGTATCGCGCTGTGGCCCTGTGGGCCCTGCGACTTGGCGTCGCGCTGGACGATATGCACCGTCTTGAACAACTAGCTAAAGCGGCGCAAATACGTCTCGGACCAGGCGACGGACGCGTCATGCTCAACGGTGAAGATGTCACCGAAGCGATTCGCGAGCCACACATTTCTGAGGCAACCTCGCGCGTATCTCTAGTACCGGGCGTACGAAGAGCACTTCTTGATCTGCAGCGAGGCATGGCGGATGAGACGAGTGTAGTAATGGAAGGACGGGACATCGGCTCGGTGGTGTTTCCGAATGCCCAGGTCAAGATTTTCCTCGATGCCGAACCGGCTGAACGCGCGCGCAGGAGAGCGCGCGAGTTTGGAGACGAAGGGCGGCAGGCAGATCTCACCGCTATCGCCGGCGAAATCCAGCAACGTGACCGACGGGACCGGCTCCGCAGGGAGGCTCCTCTTGTCCAGGCGCCCGATGCCGAACTGGTGGACACCACTGGACGATCTCTCGACGAGGTGGAACACGCCATCCTCCGCATCGTGCGCGCAAGAATTTCAAACGGGAAAGCAGCGGCCAGCTAGGTAGCCACCCGCGATTTTTCGCCGCCGGGAGCTCGCCGTTGTGTCCTTTCGCAAACTCCACCTAACATTTAGGATTAATCCTAATGTTAGGTACTGGAATTTCTAGTACAATTTGTACAGAATTACTTTTGGTTGGAGTCCGAGGATGGAGCCCGAAATGCTTGAAACACCAAATCCCCCCGTTTTGGAGCAGAGCTATATCTTGCGAAAAAATGTCGCCGCTATCGAAATTCTCTCCTCCGATTACCAGCAATTATCCCGGCTGGGGCCGATGACGCAGCTGCCGGCAGGATCCCGCATAGACGTTGGGGGCCCTGGGTTTAACGACCACACGATCAAGGTCCGCTGCGCAGGCGCTTCCTATTACGTATTTCTCGACGATCTTGAGCCCTTCCGCAAGAAGGTTGCTTCAGCGTCGGCTCAGTAGGACCCGGAACCTCCCCAAAAGCTATACTGGCAATAGATTGCCCGGGCAGCTGCTCTGCCGCGCTCCGGTCTCTCTGGACGTTCTCACTAGGAGTTCCATTTTCATTTATGTTTGACCTGTTCCGCAGTCGCGAGAAAGGTGTGCGCATTCTGCTCGGCGTGCTCCTGACTTTGGTCGCGGCATCAATGCTTATTTACCTCATCCCCGGTGGCCCCGGAAGCGGGACCGGCGCCGGCGGAGAGAACGTCATCGCGGCAGTCGGCAGTGAACAGATCACCACCATGGACCTGGATCGTGCCGTCCAGCGTATAACTCGCGGGCAGTCAAATTTGCCGAGGGGGGTGCTTGCGATGTATGTACCAACCCTTGTCAACCAAATGATCGAATCAAAGGCGATGGCATACAAAGCCAGAGAGTTGGGTCTGAATATCTCGGACCAGGAGCTCGGCGATCGCATCCAGTCTGAGGTGGCGCCTGCGCTGGGAGGCAAGTTCGATCTGCAAGTGTATCAATCTGCTCTGGCCCAACAAGGCATGACCGTGGCGGATTTCGAGAAAGAGCAACGCGAGGCCCTGCTTGGCGCCCGTCTTGAAAATGCCGAAATGCAGTCTTTGATTGTCGCCGATCAGGACGCACGAACAGAATACCAGCGAAAAAACCTCAAAATTGGTCTTCAATATCTTCAATTCGATTCAAAAGACTTCGCGGCAAAAGTTAAAAAAGATCCCGCCACACTGAAGTCCTATTTCGACAAAAACCATGCTCTGTTTCGCACGGCCGAGAAGCGTAGTTTGAACCTGATCGTTGGAACCACGGCGGATTTCATGCAGGCTGCTAATGTAACGGATCAACAGCTGCAGCAGCAATATCAGGAAAATATCGACAGCTACCGTACGCCTGAGCGTGTGCGAGTTCGACACATTTTGATCAAGACGCAGGGCAAGCCGAAGGACGAAGCCGCCAAGCTGAAATCGAAAGCAGAGGACGTCTTAAAGCAACTGCAGCACGGTGGAGATTTTGCGGATCTCGCCAAGAAGAATTCGGATGATACCGGCTCGGCTGTAAAGGGGGGGGAGCTTGGCTGGATTACGCGCGGACAAACCGTACCCAACTTCGAAAAGACAGCCTTTGCCCTAAAGCCTGGCGAGACAAGCGGCCTGATAGAGACAGAATACGGTTACCACATCATCCAGAGCGAGGAAAAGCAGACCGCGCATACACAAACGTTCGACGAAGTGAAGCCGCAGCTTCTGGTGGATGCGAAAAAGCAGATTGCGACTGACAATTTACGCAAGGCAGTCGAAGGCGCGCACTCCGAGATTGGCCGTGCGCCTGCCCAGGCGGAGGCGATCGCGAAAAAAGACAACCTCAAGTTTTTCAAGATTGACAACATGACCAGCGGCACTGCTATGCCAGAGGTAAACACGCTCCCGGAATTGATGAATGCGATTTTTGCAGCCGCGAAGGGAAGTTTGACAGAAGTTTCAAACATTGATGCACAAGGGAAATCAGCATTTGCCGTAGTAACTAATGTCATTCCGCCGCATGATGCCGACTACGCCTCAGTGGAAGGCGACGTGACGAAAAAATACGTCGATGCCGAATCAGAACGACTGGCGCAGGAGGCGGCCAAGGCCGCTTCCGAGCGCGCGCGAAAAGGAGATAGCCTCCAGGCTATCGCCAAGAGTTACGGGATTGAGGTGAAAACCGCGGCGCCTTTTACGATGGACGGGGCCGCTGAAGGCATCGGCTCAGCTACACTTCTATCCGCTGCGTTCAAAGACCAGGTGGGGGACATCGTCGGACCGGTAGCTTCGGCTTCAGGCCAATTTGTCTGTCGCGTCTCCGAGCGTATCCCGGCGGATATGAACCAATTTCCGCAGAACAAGGAAGCGATTGTACAGAGCCTTAAGCAGCAGCGGCAATCGATTCAGCAGCCACTCTTTCGTGACAGCGTTGTGAGCGACCTTCGGCGCCGGGGCAAGATCAAAATCAATCAGGCGAACCTGAACAGAATCATGAGTTCCTATCAAGGTTAACCAAGTGCTGCATGGGGTCCTTCAATTCCTTCATGGCCTGACCAATCCGGATCAGTTGATCCGTCTGCTGTCCACAGTCCTAAGCGGCTGGATTGGTTATGCGGCGCTTTTTGCCGTTGTTTTTGCCGAAAGCGGATTGCTCATTGGCTTCTTCTTGCCTGGTGATTCCCTGCTCTTTACGGTGGGAATCGTGGCAGGGGCCGGCAAGCTTTCGATCGGCGCGATCATTGCAATGCTCGCATGCGCTTCCATCTTGGGTGATGGCATTGGTTTTTTCCTAGGCAGCACGCTTGGTTACTCTCTGTTCAAAAAGCCCAATTCTAAGATCTTTCGCCGCGAATATCTCGACCGTACTCATGCTTTCTACGAAAGGCACGGCGGCAAAACGATCATCTACGCCAAATTCGTACCGATCATCAGGACATTCGCCGCTTTCATCGCGGGGGTCGCTAAGATGCGATATTCCCGCTTTCTTGCATTCAATGTCTTTGGCGCGGTCGGATGGGTCACATCGATGATTCTGCTGGGCTATTGGCTCGGCAACATTCCGATCATCCGGCAAAACTTCGAGAAAGTCGTTTTGCTTATCATTGCGCTATCGCTATTGCCGGCCATCCTCCATGTTGTGAAGGGCCGGAAGGCGTCTGAAGTCGCACCCACGCGAGGCACTCAAGAGTCGGTCTAAACCGTGTTGCACGTTGCGAACCTGCGCAATCCTATCCTGATCAACAGCATCGGGCATACCGCGGGTGTGCTTTTGTTCGGGCTTATTCTTGTCCTGCTGATCCGCGACAGGCGCGGCTATGGCATACGCCAAACCAGACTCTCAATTGTAGCGGCGGCACTTGCCTTTGCCTGGAATGTCGGTTCTCTCGTCACGCTCGCATGGCACGGGAACCCGGTCTTTATCGAGTTCGTCCTGACCTTGAGCTTTTCCCTGCTGAGCCTTTTGCCGGCAGTTTTGCTCCATGTCGCGCTGGATGGAAAGCATCGCTGGATAGTTGCCGCCGGTTACCTCGTGAGCGCGTCAGCCATCTTGTTACATTTCAGCCACTTTCTTTCGCGAAGATTCGAACTGCATGAGACCGCGGTGACAGCCATCGCATTTGGATTTGGCATTCTTACAGCCATCGCCCTTTGGAAGGCGCGCAGCAGCGGGAATAAGAAGGTAACTGGAATACCAGAATGGATTTCTTTAACCTGCTTATTGCTGTTTACCAGCTCCTTTCTGCACTTCGGGCGGCAGCACGTGAGCCCGCCTTGGGCTTCCGAGATCACGTGGCACCACGTGGGCATTCCCGTTGCGCTAATCGTACTGTTACAGGATTACCGATTTCTCCTCCTTGACACTTTTACCCGGTTCCTGGTGAATTTCGGATTGGCGTCGCTCTACATCGCGGGTCTGCTTCTGGTCAATGAACGTTTTGCACTCTGGGAAGCAATTCAACGAAGCGATGTACTGATCGGTATCTCGCTGGTAATGGTCTGTGTCTCGCTGATTCTCTTCGCCTACGTAAGAAATGCCCTGCAGAGGTGGACCAGCCGTGTCATTTTTCGACGCGACGCTATTGAGTTGTGCGGCAAGGCGATCATGAATTCGGCTGCCAAGGCGAGATCAGAAGAGGAATTGCTCGCACAAGCATCGCAAGAGGTTGCGCGTCATTTGCGAACCGACAACTTTGCGGTGCGCGATGAGCCTGCTGAGACAAGACTGATCGAGACCCCTTTCATTCTTTTCCGGGAACACGAGTCACGCGGAGAGGTACAGGAAGAATTCCCGGTGCAGGCACAGATACCGTTACGTTTTTCGAGCGGTGATTCCCGTTTGTTGATTTTCGGTCCGCGCCGCGGTGGCAGGCGCTATCTGAGCGAGGACTTGGAAGTGATGCGCAACCTCGGCGCTGTGATCGCTGAGCAGGTGGAACGGTTTCGAACGGAGGAACTGAAGCGGTTAGCGGACCAGGCTGAGTTGCGCGCCTTGCAAGCGCAGATCAATCCTCATTTCCTGTTCAATGCTCTCAACACGCTATACGGAACAATCGACAGGCGCTCTCACGATGCCCGCCGCACTGTCTTAAACCTCGCAGATATCCTTCGTTACGTTCTGCACAGCGACCGGGCGGTAATCGAGCTTTCCGAAGAGGTTCGGATCATTCAAGCTTATTTGGAGATTGAATCGCTGCGCTTGGGCGAAAGACTCCAGACAGAACTCGACATCCGGGAGTCCGCACGATCGACAATGATACCGATCCTTTCGATTCAACCCCTGATCGAAAATGCCGTCAAACATGGAATCTCGAATAAGAGCGGCGGAGGAAAGGTGTGCTTAACGGCTGAGAAGAGTACAGAGGGTTTACTCGTGTCAGTGGAGGACACCGGAATCGGTTTTGAAAGAAGCAAAGCGCTCAGGGCCGAGGGCATGAGCGTGGGACTTGAAAATGTGCGCCGCAGACTCATTATGTGCCATGGTCCGGAAGCCGATCTTCATATTGTTTCGAACGACCAGGGCACCAGGGTCACTTTCTTCCTGCGCGACGCCGTGAGCACTTCACAACCGGTAACAGCTCCGGTTTCGGTCGCAACTTAGACAAATGCGTGCGCTAATAGTCGACGATGAACCGGTTGCGAGAAGAGTTCTCCGCGAGGAACTGGAACTCCTCGATCAAATGGAAGTAGTCGGCGAAGCCGGGGACGGCCAAAACGCCATCTCCAAGATCGCCGCCTTGCGGCCTGACGTCGTATTCCTTGACATTCAGATGCCGGCAATGGGAGGCTTCGAGCTCCTGGAACACCTACGCGGCGGTTTCTTGCCTGCCATTGTGATGGTTACCGCATACGATCAACACGCAATTCGAGCGTTCGAGGCGGGAGCCGTCGATTACCTTTTAAAACCAGTTAGCCAACAGAGGCTTTTGCAGGCAGTAGAGCGAGCCAGACGAATATCCCAGCATCCGGCTGCGGTTGCCGAGAACATTGTTCAGCTCCAGGAACTCGCCCCCGCGAATTCATCGGAACTTCCCCGGTTTCGCAAAATTGTCGGCAAACTCGGCGAGGAATATTTCCTGCTGAACCCGCACGAGGTATTGGCGTTTCAGGCCGAAGGGGATTTGGTGTGGATTGTCACCGGGAAGCAGCGCTACCTCGCTACACAGAGTCTGAAGGTCCTGGAGGATCGGCTGCGCCGTGGTCCGTTCCGCAGGATTCATCGGAATGCCTTAATCAATATTGAACAGGTGCGGAAGATGAGCATGCTCTCGAGTCAGAGATGGCTGGTCACCTTGAACAACGGGCAGGAGTTTATAGTTAGTAAGCGTCAGGCAAAAAATGTCCGCGATGTAATCCATTGGTAGAAACCAACCAGTCCGCTCAGCGCCTATTTTAGGCCGCTCACGCTCCCACTAGCCCGCCTGCAGATTTTGTCTCTAACTTCTTGCCCATTTTGCGATCTGATGGATATTTGAGCCAGCGGGAGGGTACAAGTGTGTCCGCGACCTGGTACCGGATAATCAAGAAAGGACGTCACATCAGGAGTGAGCGTAAGGAGAGCGGTTTGCCGTTTGCCGGCACCAATTCTGGTTTTAGGTCTACTGCAAGCCGGAATGAATCTAGAGGCCGCTCAATCGTTGGGCAATGCCGGCACGGTAGAAGGCACAGTGACGGATCCTTCTGGCGCGAACGTCCCCAACGCTACCATCACGCTTCGAAACCCGGTCACCGGTTACACCCAAAGCGCGACCAGTAATTCGGGCGGCAGCTTCCGGCTGGTGAATATCCCCGCGAATCCGTATCACGTGGAGGTCACCGCTCCGGGCTTTGCAGTCTTTACGCAGGATGTATCCATCCGAAATGCATTACCTGTGAAAATAAACCCGGTACTGGCGTTGGGAGGTTCGACGACAACGGTCACTGTGGAAGCGGCCGGTGCCGATCTCGTGGAGGTGGATTCCTCTGCGCATACAGATGCCGACCGCAATCAGATCATGAGCCTCCCTGTCTTCGATCCCGGGGCAGGATTGAGCCAGGCAATTACTTACAGCACTGGAGGAGTAGCGGCCGATGGAAACGGCTTATTTCATCCTTCCGGCGATGATGCACAGGTGACTTTCGTCATTGACGGACAGCCTATCAGCGATCAGCAAAGTAAAGTCTACTCAACCCAGTTGCCTACGAGTGCGATCCAAAGCATGGAGATGACGACCGGAGCGCCTGAAGCAGAATTCGGCGATAAATCCAGCCTGATCGATCAGGTCACTACACGCTCCGGGCTCGGCGCAATGCGGCAGTTTGGAGGCCTGAGCACGTATTACGGCAGTTTTGGATCGGTTGGTGGCGACCTGGGGTACGGATTGGGCAACGAGAAAGCCGGAAATTTTCTTGCAGTGGGCGGAACCCGTAGCGGGCGTTTTCTCGACACGCCAGAGTTCTCGCCGTTCCACGACAAAGGCAATAACGGCACCATTTTTGACCGTTTTGATCTGCAACCCGACCCCAGGGATGTCCTGCACCTCAATTTGTTTGTGGCCCGCAACTGGATCCAAATCCCCAATGATTTCGATCAACTCCAACAGGACCAGAGGCAGCGCGTGTTTACCTGGAACATCGCTCCCGGGTATCAGCACACCTTCAACACGCAGATGCTGCTTACAGTGAACCCTTACATCCGCAAAGACACGTTTCACTATTACCCGAGCGGAGACTTGTTTGACGATACGCCGTCTACACAAAGCCAGGATCGAACCCTATTTAACTATGGGATTCGCAGCGACCTCGCCATCAACAAAGGGAAACACAACATAAAACTCGGTATAGATCTGAAACAGACCCGTCTTGTTGAGCAGTTTGGATTCGGTATCACCGATCCTGCCTTCAACCCCGTCTGCCTTATGCAGGACGGCAGCCCCGTTACCGACCCGAATCTCATCAATCCGAAAAGCTGTGCTGCATTGGGTTTCAATGCAAATCCGAATTTGCAGCCCGGGTTGATTCCCTTTGATCTGTCGCGTAATGGATCGTTATTCAATTACTACGCAAAACACAACATCAATCAATATGCTTTTTATGCGCAGGACGCCATCACGCTCGGTAAGTTCCTATTGACACTAGGCCTGCGGGGTGACATGTATTACGGCCTGACGTCGGGAAGCCAGCCTGAGCCGAGGCTGGGTCTGGCCTACAACATCAAGAAGACCAACACGGTATTGCGGCTTGCATATTCCCATACTTTTGAGACGCCGTTCAACGAGAACCTGCTGTTATCGAGCGCTACCGGACTGACTAACGGGCAGGCCGAGGCGGTGCTGGGCGCAAGCTCAGTCCCACCAATCCGTCCGGGAATTCGAAATCAATACAACGCGGGATTTCAGCAGGCGATTGGCAAGTATATTCTGATTGATGCCGATTACTTCTGGAAGTACACCCGGAACGCTTTCGATTTCAGCACCCTGCAAAACACCACGATCACCTTTCCAATTGCCTGGTACAAATCGAAGATCGATGGCGTTAGCGGTCGTGTAAGCACAACGAACATTCATGGCTTCACCGGCTATTGGACCTTCGGTCATACCAGAGCCCGCTTCTTTCCGGGTCAATCGGGAGGTCTGCTCAATACCCAGAATGTCCCGGAAGGCGTCTTCCGCATCGATCATGACCAGGCCTTCCAATCCACAGTGGTGACACGCTATCAGATCAATAAAGATGCCGAATACATTGAATTCACCTGGCGCTATGACAGCGGGCTCGTGGCAGGGATCAGCGATGTTGCGGAAGCTTTGACACTCACGTCCGCGCAACAGGCCACAATTGGGTTCGCCTGCGACGGCGTGGCTGCACGGTACTACGCTCCCCCGATCACAGGCTGCAATGGCATTGGAACTTCTGCCTTACTGACGCTGCCACAAACCGGGGCTGAAAATGATGATCACAATCCGGACCGCGTCAAGCCACGGAACATCTTCAACCTTGCCGTTGGAACGGATAATCTCCTGCACTCGGAAGGAAAGCGGCGCTTCACCGCCTCGATTCAAGTGAACAACATCACAAATAAGGCCGCGCTTTACAACTTTCTTTCCACGTTTAGCGGAACACATTTCTTACAGCCCCGAACACTGGTCGCAAAAGTGGGCTTCAACTTCTAGTCATCGCCGCGCCGATCGTGAATGTGACGAATTAGATATTGAGGCCTCGACTTGGCCTCGCTGAAGATCTTACCTACGTACATTCCAATTACACCCAGAACGCTAATGATCGTTCCTCCCAGGAACCATAACGAAACCATGATGGAAGTAAAGCCCGACAGGATGTAGTCGGGATGGAGCCATTTCTCGACAATCAGCTTGCAGGCATAAAGGAGCGAGAGAAGTGTGATAATCAAACCGCCAACGAAGATGACCGTCAGCGGGTAACTCGAAAATGAGGTTACCGCATTGATGGATAGAGCAATCAGCTTGAGTGGCGTGTAGGTAGATGCGCCGGTTCGCCTCGTCCTCATTACCTCGCGGGGACGTTGAATGAATCCCACCCAGCTGAAGAGGCCCATTATAAAGACGTGCGTTTCGCTGAAACGATCGATAGCGTTCACGTAACTACGCCGCATGAGTCGCACCGTGCAGCCGTTTTCCGGGATACTGGTATCCGAGGCCAGGTTAAAGAGACGGTAAAACAAAGCTCCTGTGTGACGTTTTACAGCCGAGCCAGTACGCTCGGGTTGGACGCCATAGACCATGTCGGCCTGCTGGGCCATAAGATCGTGCCAGAAATCGACCAGCCATTCGGGTTTCTCTTCGAGATCAATGTCAATCAGGAAGACCAGCCGTCCCCTCGCTTCGCGCAAGCCGGCAAGAATCGCGGCATGATGACCAAAGTTGCGGGAAAGTTCCACGATGCGCACCCGGTCATCGGACTCGCCCAGTTGTAAAGCGAGTTGCAGCGAGTTGTCAGGAGAGCCATCATCGACAAGTACAATTTCATACGACTCCGTTATGGCTTCCGCCGATGCCGTCATGCGCTGATAAAACTCTCGGACGAAGTCAGCCGATCGATACATAGTGCTGACAATCGACAATTCAGGCGTTCCCATCTCTTCCGCTGGTCATAGTCTAGCCTCGACAACTTCCTTGAATCGCCTTCGGCGGGACACATCCGCTGTAAATCCCTTTTACAGTCCCCTATGATGTAGGTTCGGGATAGATCTCTTTTTTCCCGCCAGCTACCTACATGAAAGTTTCTGTCATCATCCCAGCCGCTGGCCTCGGCACACGTATGGGTCGCAGCGCGCCGGAGAAGGAAGGCATAAGCCGGAAGCAGTTCATGCTGCTAAACGGTTCTCCGATTCTCGTTCACACCATTCGCAAATTCGTCAGTTCGCCCTCAGTGAGTGAAATCGTTGTGGCGCTGCGATCGGAAGACATTGCCTGGGCGGACGAACTGTTCAAGAGTCAACATTTTGGAAAGACTGTTCGTACTGTAGGAGGCGGCGAGTCGCGTCAGCAATCTGTTGAGAACGCATTGGCGACCTTAAGTGATGACACCGATCTGGTGGCGGTTCATGACGCCGTTCGCCCGTTTATCGAACGGGAGGCCATCGAAAAGGTCGTAAGAGAAGCTGCCGAGACGGGGGCCGCGATAGTCGGCATCGTTCCTGTAGACACGGTTAAGCAGGTGCATCGCAACAAAGTGCGCGCCACACTCCCACGAGAGCGGCTCATTCTCACCCAGACGCCACAGGTGTTTCGTCTAAAACTTTTGCGGCAGGCGTTTGAGAAGGCGAGTCAGGATCTGTTTGTGGGCACCGATGAATCTTCCCTGGTGGAGCGTCTCGAACAGGTAGAAGTTTCGGTCGTGCTTGGCACTGACCGCAACATCAAAATTACCAAGCCAAGCGATATGGAGCTTGCCCGCTTATATCTGACGCTCGAAAGTTCTGCGCTGGAGCTGCCAAGGGGATGACGTCAGCCCCTTCCCAGCCTGCACCGCAATTTCGCATCGGGCAGGGATGGGATTCCCATCGCATCGAGGTGGGACGGCCCTTAATTCTTGGAGGCATAACAATCCCTTGCAGCTTCGGTTTGGTTGGACACTCGGACGCGGACGTCCTGTTCCATGCTGTGACCGACGCGATTTTGGGCGCGCTTGCTTTGGGTGATATCGGCTCGCACTTTCCCGATAGCGCTCCCGAATGGAAGGGCGCGGATAGCTTGCAGTTCCTGCGGCACGCCTTGGCCCTGGCAGCTCAGCAAGGGTATCGCCCAATCAATGTGGATTCGACAATCATCCTGCAACAGCCGAAGCTGAAGGACTTTCGCCGGACCATCTGCGAAAGTTTGGCTGCCGGTCTCGGATTGCCCGTCTCTTCGGTTGGAGTCAAGTTCAAGACGGCCGAAGGTGTTGGTCCCGTGGGAGAAGGTCGATCGTGTGAAGCGCAGGCGGTTATTCTGCTAACTTCGATCAACGCGTAAGCGGCATTTTGCGAAAAGTCAACACATCGGATGCAGTGCGCTACCTGCTCATCCTTGGGGCAGCCGCTTGTGCATGTTACTCATTTGTGCTTGCGCGTGCAAGCTGGCTTTTCCGCGAAGATACGGTGAATTCAGTGCCGGCGGCGGTGAGCCTGGTACCGTACAATTCAGAATACCTGGCGCGGCTTGCAGCCTGGAGACAGGCCCAAAAACCAGACCTGCTGCACCGTGCAGTGCAATTGAATCCGTTCGATTTTCAATCCATCATCCAGCTCGGCTTTCTGAGCGAGTTTCAGCAGTTTGATAATTCGACGGCAGAGCGCTACTACCTGCGGGCGGCGGACGTGAACAAAATGTTTTTGCCGCGCTGGACCCTGACAAACTTCTACTTCCGGCATCAGCGCCCCCAGGATTTCTTTCATTGGGCCCGGCAGACACTGGCCATCACGCCCTATTCTCCCGAGCCGGTGTTCACGCAAATGTGGTTAATGAGCCGGGATGAAGACCGGATTGCACAGGCCATTCCTGACCGTGCCCGTGTTTTGCTCCCCTACGCGTGGTTCTTATCCAACAATCATCAGTCTCCCGGCATACCGCCGATCGTGCAGCGCCTCATGAACGCAGTCGGCAAAGCCAATCCGCAGGCCTGGGGCCGCGACGACCTGTTGGCTACCATCGAAGACCGCTTAGTTGCAGACGGCGACCGTGATTCAGCTCTGAAGGTGTGGGCCAGCATGGTAAATGCTCGATGGATCGACAAAGAGATTCCATCATCCGCCAATCCGATCACCAACGGACATTTCAAAACGTTCTTCTATCCGCACGGATTTGACTGGTTGCCCGCAAGTGTCGAAGGCTTGCAGGTTGAGCAGTTGCCGCTGGAAGCAGCCGTACGCCTGCGGTTGTCCGGCGACGAACCGGAACAATTTGTTGTCCTTCAGCAGTACCTCCCGGTGGAGGCCGGAAGAACTTACAGTTTGCAATGGCGAGTCGACTTACGAGTTCCCGATACGCTGACCGGATTGACGTGGCACTTGAGGAGAGTGGGCCCTTCGCCAGATCCCGGACAGATCTCGGGCGATTTGGCCTCAGGAAACTCAACGTGGCAATTCCGCGCTCCGCCGGGAGGCGGCATGGATCTCCTGATTTTGCAATATTCTCGCCCGCTTGGACACTTACGAGCAAAGGGCGAGATCATTCTGAAAAACGTTTTGGCGATGTTTAGCGCGCATTCGAATCCTTGATGGTCAAAGTGAAATGCGCGTAGCCCTTGTTGCCAGACGCGCCGTCGGTCGCGGTTAGTTCCACATCGTAAGACCCTGGCGCCGTAGGTACGCCATCGAGAAAAATGCCGTTAGCACTTGCCACGGCGGGGCAGACGTCCTTGTTGGGCTTGTTGCAAGGGTAAGCTTCAAAGATCATTCCAGGCGGGCTCCCCGACCCTGTGAGTTGGTATTGGATTGGCAATTCATCCCCAGGCTTAGTGGCAGGAACAGCAGTAAAGAAAATCGACGAATAGATACCCTTAGCAACCGAAAGTGAATCTTGGGTTTGGATCGAAATACTGGCGCTTGGGCTGCTGGTGGACTGAGCCGCGGGCTTGCTTAAGAACATAGTAAGAATCACGAGTGCTGAATGCATAAAGCCATCAATCTCGCTCATGGGTTTGACGTGCTGCAGGAATTCCTGCGCGTCGCGACAGCTAAACTACGGTTTCGATCAGATGGCCCGTCGCCGAGCCATCTGATCAGACGAAGCAGTCAGTCGAATTGCTTCAGTTGCAGGCGGCGAATGGTCCTCCAACGCAAGCCGCACTGACTAGAACGGTAATGTTGCCACTTGTGAATGGACTCGCTCCTTGCTCCTTAGGGGCCGTGCTGGTGTAGCCCCAGCTAGTCACCCCCACGACGATATTAGGATTCGGAGCGCTTCCTGAGGTAGTGCCGGTCAGCGCCGGTCGTATTCCCAGGTTTACCAGCCACGGACCACCGCTCGATCCACCGCACATAAGTGAGCCGATGATGGTGTTGTTAGAGTTAGCTGCGGACCTATAGCCGTAGGAGTCATTCCGTTCCATAAGCGCGCCATTGTCCAAACAGACCGGATAGCCCAGCTGCGATATCTCAGTAATCGCGCTCGCTGTGAAGCCGAAGCCATTCCAGCCGTACCCATACCATCCTGTTGATGTTCCGGGGTAGGCACCGATTGCCGAGGAGTTCAGGAGTATTACCGCGACATCGTCCTGGCAAACGATACCGGCGACAGCGCAAGCGTCAGTGCCGGCGTAATAGGAGGTCAGGACAATTGCCGTCCTGGCGCTCCAAACTCCGTAGGGCGCAATGCCGCTCCGATATGCCGGGACGAATCGCCAATTGGAATAGAATTGCCTTCTCCCAAAGTTTGCTACGCAGTGCGCAGCAGTGACCACCACACCTCTTTTTATGAGTGACGCAGAGCAAACATAGGTACTCGCGCCAATATTGAAGAATAATTTTCCCGAGGCTCTATACGGGTACGCTGTATCCGCGTAGGTCGGCAACAAATTGACTCTTGCTGTGCTGAAGGGGTGATTATAAGTACCGAACTCCTGCGGCTCAACCTCGGCGAACGCATTGGCTTCAACTGCGGGTGCGCCTAGCGAGACAGGATGTGTGGCGCCATCACCCCCGCCACCCGCCGCATAACCGGGCGAGCCCAGAGATTGACGTGATGCTAACGCGTTCATCAGTTCCTGCTGCGCGTCCGCCCCAATGCCCGGCGCAAGAGGAAGATCCTTTGCCTTGGCATTCACGAAATCTATTGCGGAATCGTTGGCTCTCGAGATCGGCACGTCCAGAACCGTTACAGATCCGCGCGTTTTAGCTGTCCAATCTTGTGCTGCTCCGAGCACGAAAGACAGCGTCGTTAGTAGTACAGCGCCTTTGATTGGCCGGGAACAGATTATCTGGCCCATCGTTAAACTAGATGTCATGCGTTTCCTCCGTTTTCTTATCCCCATGGGGATAACGCGAGATAGGCACGGTGGAGACCATCTGCAGTATAAAAATACTAGTCATTACGGTTTCATGTCCCGGCAAGGACGGCTAAGGCGGTTTCTAAGTAATTCATTGGAATTAGTTTTCATCGAATTCGCAATCACGATTCTGGCGCAGAAATTACGCCGGCAGCCGTGGCTCATGGTCCGGATTAAACATAATTGCTCACGCAATAAGCCCCTTTATTTGAGAACTAGTCAGATAATTTCTGGATAATGATGGATAATCGGTTACTATTCAGCTCGAAAAAGGCGCGGGCATGAAACGCTACCTTCTTGAACGGGTGGCTTCGCTTTGTCTGATACGCTCGAATTTGCCTTTTCCCAATGAGTAGTTCGATTACTATTACGCTGCCGGACGGGAGCCAAAAATCTGTACCCGCCGGCACACCGCCCCTTGAAGTAGCCAGATCCATAAGTCCGCGGCTCGCTGGTGACGCGATAGTCGCTCGCATCAACGGAGATCTTTACGATCTGACGCGGCCGCTCGATTCGGACGCCAAGGTTGAGATTCTAACGACTAAAAGCCCGGAGGCGCTTCAGGTCTACCGTCATTCCACCGCCCATTTGCTCGCAGCGGCGGTTCTCGAACTGTTTCCTGAGACGCAGCTCGGCATTGGACCTCCTACCGACACGGGCTTCTACTATGACTTCCAGCGTGAAGCAAAATTTACGCCGGAAGATCTGGAGAAGATCGAGGGCCGTATGCGGGAGATTCAGGCACGCAACCTGCCGTTCGAGCGCGAACTGACGCCCAAAGCAGTAGGACTCGAAAAATACCGCAATGACTGGATGAAGCACGAGTTGATCGAGGAGCGCGCCGGCGACATTTTCTCGGAATATACTCTCGGCCCCAACTTCATCGATTTCTGCAGAGGGCCTCACGTGCCCTCCACAGAAAAACTGAAGGCTTTTAAGCTGCTCTCGATCGCCGGCGCCTACTGGAAGGGCAACGAAAGGAATCCTCAGCTTCAGCGCATATACGGCACTGCATTCTTCACCCAAAAAGAACTGGACGGATACCTGGCCCAGCTCGAGGAGGCCAAGAAGCGCGATCACCGGCGCATTGGCAAAGAACTAGATCTTTTTAGCATTCAGGAACTCGCCGGCCCTGGTCTGATTTTCTTTCATCCCAAGGGCGGTGCAGTTCGCAAAGTCATTGAAGACTGGATGCGGGAAGAATATCTGAAGCGCTGCTACTCGCTTGTCTATACGCCGCACGTCGCGCGGCTCGACCTGTGGAAGACCTCAGGCCACGCCAATTTTTACTCGGAGAACATGTTCACGCCCATGGAGCTGGATGATGCCGAGTATCAGCTCAAGCCGATGAACTGTCCGTTTCACATCCTCATTTACGCTGACCGGCTCCGTAGCTATCGAGACTTGCCTGTCCGTCTGGGTGAGCTTGGGACTGTTTACCGCTACGAGCGTTCGGGCGTGATGCATGGCCTACTGCGTGTGCGCGGCTTTACCCAGGACGATGCCCATATATTCTGCACGCGTGACCAGGTCGAGGACGAGGTGGTCGCCTGTCTTCAGTTCGCGATCGACACGCTGAATATTTTTGGCTTTACTGATTACGAATCCGAGCTTTCCACCTGGGATGGCGGGGCAAGCGGCAAGTATGACGGCTCTTCCGAACAGTGGGAGCTGGCGGAAAGCGCCTTAAAACGCGCCACCGGAAGACTCAACATGAAGGTCAAGGTTTCGCCGGACGAAGCCGCATTCTACGGCCCCAAGATCGACGTCAAGCTGGTGGATGCCATCGGACGCCTCTGGCAGCTTTCCACGGTCCAGTTCGATTTCACTCTGCCACGCCGTTTTGAGCTCGAATACATCGCGGAAGACGGTAAGTCGCACCAGCCGCTCATGGTTCACCGGGCTTTATATGGTTCTATTGAGCGGTTTTTCGGCATTTTGATCGAACATTACGCCGGGGCGTTTCCGGTTTGGCTGGCGCCCGTGCAGGCAATTGTTCTGCCCATCACCGATAAGCAGAATGCATATGCCAAAGATGTTCTGAGACGCTTGAAAGACGCTGGATTCCGTGCGGAGCTTGACGAACGAAGCGAAAAAGTCAATCTTAAGATTCGGGAAGCGCAGCTGCAGAAGATTCCCTACATGCTGGTTGTTGGTGAACGAGAAGCTCAGGCCGGCCAGGTTTCCGTAAGGAACCGAAAGGCGGGGGATCAGGGCGCGATTCCGCTCGACGAATTCGTGGCACGCTTGTCGGCAAATGTATCGGCGAGGAGCCTGAGCGAATAGTTCAGCTATTCCTGCTCCGCGGTTACGCGGTCCCGTACGAGAATGCGCCCGCCCTTCACGAGTTCAAATCGCCCGTCGCGCCAGCGCATTCGGCGGCTCAAATAGCTGGCCACCCATACGGCGAAGCCAAGCAGGTCACGAAGTGGGTACAGCCAGGGCTTCGTCAGACATTCTCGATCACCCGTTACCCGCCATCCCACTATGTAACCCTCAATAAGCCTGTTCAGCGTGGCCACAAAGAGCATTGCAAACCCCAGTAAAGGATGGCCCAGCAGGCTGCCTCCGATCAAAGCGAGCAGGCCATAAGGCACGGCAAAAACAAACACCGTGCCGAAATGCCCTTTCGGTCTTGAGTGCTTTGTACCGGCGGCCCATCGCACCTGCCGCTGCCACATCTTGCGAAACGTCATGGGCGGGACCACATGGGAGACGATATGCCTTGATAGAACGACCTGGAAACCTTTTGCGGCAATCAAGCTTCCGATAACAAAGTCATTCGAAAAATATTCACCGAGGGCTTCGAATCCCCCAATTGCATCGAGCGCCTCACGCCGCACCGCGATTGTAGGCCCAAGCCCGAATTTCATGCCTTCGAGGAGATTCGCCACCAGCACACCGGCCGTCATCTCTACGCTCATACCTACGGCATCGAGAGCAGACCATATGCCGCCGGTATTCAGCCCTCGATAGACACAGGTCACCATCCCGTTACGGTGGTCGCACAGCACCGGAACAATCTCTGAAAGATAACTGCGATCCACCTCGACATCGCTGTCGCTCGTCACAAGAATGTCGTGCCGCGCCACCTCTTCCATGCGCGAGAAGGATTGCGCCGGAGGATTCGGCCAGACAGGCTCTCCCGTAATCAGGATGCGAGATTGAACTGCCGGATATTTTTCGCAGACTTTGCGGGCAATCGGAAGCGCTGCGTCTTCAGGGTGATCTATCGCAAAGAGCACTTCGAACTCTCCGCTGTAGTCCTGCAGAAAAAAACTCTCCAGATTGCGCTCCATCTGCGGTTCGATGCCGTGAAGCGGCTTTAGTATGGAGACCGCGGGCATTCTTGTCTCAGCACACTTTGTTTGCTCGGCCGCGTCCTGATGAAACTTGGCGACGCCGACCAGGGTTAAAACAAGGTAAACCGCGGAGGAAAGAATGCCGATTACAGAGAGGGCCAAAAGTAAGATAGCTATCGCAGTCATACAAGAAAATGCAACCACACGAAACGCGAGGCTACGGCGCAATTTGCGCCACTTGTGGAACTCCCCTGGCTTTAGGATAACCTGCCTGAGAAACTACTTGCCCGACTTCGCGGCGCAGGGAACTTACCGTTCCGGAACGACCCTCAAGATCTCCTTAGCGTCAATGTGCTCGAATTCCATTGGGAAGCTCTTGCCTGTGTAGTATGCATGCCATTCGTCTTTGTAGTGCTTAGATGCCACAAAGCCCGATTCGCCGGTCGTTAGGTTCTGCACCGACTTGTCCCAATTCCCCAGATCCGCAACCATTCGTTCCGAAGGCCCCACTGTTGCAGTGGTCTGCTTGACGGTCGTGCTCGAACCACTCATTTCAACGGGACCGATATTGAAGTACGCAGACACGACCGGAAGCTGTTTTCCCACTGGATGTGCAAACGTCCACTCGAGCATTCGACCCCAGTGCCACTTAGACACGGGTGTACCCTGGCGTTTTCTCCCTTCCTGTAACGCTCTGTCGAGGTTGGTAATCAGCCACGCATCCCAGTCGTTCCCATGAATCCAACCGGCTGGCTCTGTTCGCAAAATCTCTTCGATAACGGCAGGACGCGGAAAGATCGTCAGTGACGACGCCTGCGCCTTCTCTGCGCGGATAGCAGAAGGTGACGTCGAGCCTGCCGGCAACAAACCCCGCACGAGCGAATTCGCCAACTGTGCGTTTAACAATTGGGTAATCATGGGCGCCGCTTCGTCCTTGTCCATCTGCCCGTTCCACTTTCGCAGCACTTCTACCGCTTCGCGCGCCATCTCGTTGCTTTCATGACGGCGAGTGCAGGCTGCGATCACCCGGTGCGCAAGGAAATTGTCATATGCGGCATAGACGTCTTTCTGAATGGCCAGCATGTCATCGACGGTCAGCTTTGGTTTCGCGCCAAGCCTCGCCCGGATCTGCCGAATTCGATACCGGTCGTGAAAACTCCCGTCGACACGGTACGGAAACCCCGGTGGAAATGGATTCTGATTGGCCGTGGCGACAATGCCCGTAGGAGGATTGAAGAAACCCGGAAGTTGATCAAAAGGAATGTAACCACCCCATTCAAAATTGCCGGAAGCTCCGTCTAGCGGTATATCGCCATCGAAGCCCTGTCGTATGGGAAATCGCCCAGTCGCCTGATAGCCAATGTTCCCTGCCCTGTCGGCATAGACGAAATTCTGCCCAGGACCCCAAAAATCACGCAGCGCCGCTCGGAACTGGCTCCAGTTCGTGGCTCGATCGACGTCGAAGAAAGGAAAATTAAAACCTTCAGCAGCCGACCAGCGCATACTGTAAGATTTGCCTTCAGATTGCAACAACACCGGCCCGTGGCGGGTCACCCAGATATCGAGCGCAACCGGCTTCGCTCCTTTAACGGCGATCATCTGTCGATCGACTTGTGCCTGCTCGGTTTGACCGCGAAACAGATACCGTCCGCTGCGCTGGTCGAGTTGCTCGAGGTAAAGGTCCATCACGTCGGCCTGTACGTTGGTTACGCCCCATGCAATCTCCTCATTGTGTCCGGTAATCACGCAGGGCACGCCGGGCAGCGACGCCCCAGAGACGTCCAGTCCGGGCGCTTTTAGATGAACGAGGTACCAGGTAGGCGGGATTCCATAAGAAAGGTGGGGATCATTCGCCACCATCGGCTTTCCGTCAACTGTATGCTCTCCCGAAGCCGCCCACGCGTTCGATCCTGGGCTTGCATACCCGGCGCCTTGAACTGCCGGAAACAGCAACTTCGCCTTTGCCGGGTCGCTGGCTTGCCGGAAAAACTCTCCTTTATCGAACTCAAATTTTGCCGTATCGGTTAGATCGCGAAACATTACCAGTCCCACGGCTAGAGAATCGGCCAGTGTCCAGGGTCGCGGATCATAGGCATGGCCGGGAAGCGCGAATTCGAGGGAGTAGTTGCCGCGACGCGAATTAATGAAAAAATTCACACCTCGTGCATACGCCACAAGCACCGCCCGATCGCGGGGGCGCAACGATGCCAATTGGGTTTGGGCAATCGCGCCGATCCGCATGCGCCGGGCTTCCTGATCCGCGCCTAGCGCGTCCCGCCCAAAAACCTCCGCCAGTTCCCCAACCGCGAATCTGCGTAAAACATCCATTTGCCACAATCGGTCTTGGGCTGTCGCATATCCCTGCAAAAAAAGCGCGTCTTGCCAGGACGATGCCTCAATGTGAGGCACTCCACGCTCATCTCTCTTAATACTCGCCGCGCCACTGACGGGCGCCCTGAGTTCTCCCGAAGTCTTCGGGAGTGGGCGGAGAGCATACCAGTAGATCGTAATAGCAAGCAGCAGTCCAACAAGTCCGATGGCGATGTTAGCCGCGCGTATGACCCGGGGAAGCACGGACCGATTTTACTCTGCCCTCGCGATTTAGCTCACACTTTGAGAGCTTCATAACCGGCATGGCTTTACGCTTTCTGATTCTGACTTTGATTTTGGGCGCCAACGGTTTCTTTGCGGCGGCTGAAGTGGCCCTGGTATCGGTGCGTCAGTCGCGCCTCAACGAGTTGGCCGAGAGCGGTCACGCCGGAGCGCACAGCGCGTTGAGCCTCCTCGCCAATCCGGGCAGGCTTCTTTCTGTCACTCAGTTTGGTATAACCCTCGCCAGCCTTGGAGTCGGCTGGGCCGGCGAAGGCACTCTTTACGAGGTGTTTCGTGGCATTCTCGACCCGCTGCATGTCCGCGTGCAGTCGAGCCTGCTGCATGGAATAGCCTTTGCACTCGCCTTCCTCATCATCAGCTATTGCCACGTGATCATCGGTGAAGTAGTACCCAAGAATCTGGCGATTCAAAAAGCTGATCGCCTGGCGGTCTTGGTAGCTCCACTGCTGCTTGTCTTTTACCGTGCCTCGCAACCGTTCGTGTACGTCATCGAGCAAACCTCCGCGCTGATTCTGCGCACTCTGGGCATGCGCGGAGGACATGTCCGGGGCGGACACACCGCTGAAGAGTTGAAGTACATTGTTCAGGCGGTTCGCCGCGAAGGCCGTCTGCAGCAATTTGAAGAGGACGCCATTCAACGATTGATTGAGCTCGCCGATTACAACGCCCGCGAGATCATGACGCCGCGGAATAACATCGTTTCGCTACCCGTTGACGCGGATCTCGAAACGGTACTCGCCGTCGTCAGCGAGCATCAGTACACCCGGTTGCCCGTTTTCGAAGGACGTCCCGAGCACATCATCGGCATTGTGCACTACAAGGATCTGATTCGCGTTTGGGAGGAACGTCTGGCGTATGAACGTCGTCGTCCGGCTCGTCCTTTTCGTCTGCGGCGCTTTGTGCGCAAGCCCCTAGTTGTGCCCGAAACGAAGCCGCTGAACCAGCTCATAGCGGAGTTTCGTACTCATCACACGCGGATGGCCTTAGTGGTGGACGAATTCGGCACGGTAGCAGGCCTCGTTACGCTTGATGATGTGCTGGAACAGGTTTTTGGGGAAATCGGGGACGAGCACGACGTCGTGCCCCCCGCGCCTTCGTACGAGGAGCACGTCCTGCAGCTCGACGGCAGCACAACGATCCGGGATCTCGAAACGCGCTACAACATTGCTCTTCCTGCCGATGCCGGTTTCGAGACTCTGGCAGGCTTTTTACTGTATCAGTTAGGTCACATACCCAGAATCAAGGATTCGGTCGTTTATGGCGGCAGGCGCTTCACCATTACGCAAATGGATCGGAACCGGATCGCTACTGTGCTGACAGAGAAGCTCGATCCGTCGGACCAGCCTGATCCTCTCAATGAAGGCTGAAACAAGTACCGCGATGGATCGAGCCCCGAGCCACCAGGTCGCCTATGTCGCCTTGGCGGCCGTCTGCTTGTTTTGGGGAACCACCTATCTCGGGATTCGCATTGCGCTCGAGAGCGTTCCTCCGCTCTACCTCATCGCAATCCGCTACATCATCTCGGGAACAATTCTGCTCGTTGCAGCGCGTGTTGGAGGATTCCATTTACCACGCGGCCGCGTACTGCTTCATACGGCCATATGTGGAGTGATATGCATCGGCGTCGGGAACACTTTTCTCGCCCTCGCGGAACTTCTGATTCCGAGTGGGCTGGCGGCGCTTTTCTACACCACGGCCCCGTTTTTGATGGTCGGCCTGGATGCGTTCTTGCCGGGAGGCAAGCGGCCGCTCGGCTCTACCTTTATGGGCCTTTGCGTAGGCCTTGCCGGAGTTGTCTTTCTGGTGCTTCCTGTGGCTTTACACGAGGGTATAAGCGGTCGCACTGTATCTGGTTTTCTGCTCCTCGAGGTTGGCGCCCTGGGTTGGGTGTTTGGTTCCTTATTGCAAAAACGAGTGAGAACCGGCGCTGTACCGTTCGTAAATGGAGCAGTCCAACAAATGGCGGCGGGATTAGCCCTATCTCCTCTGGCATTGGCGCTCGAGAAATGGCCCCATTCAATCTCAGCTCGTTCCGAATGGGCAATCGTTTATCTGGTCATCTTCGGTTCGATCATCGGTTTCACATCGTTCATTTACTCGATGAGCCAGTTGCCGGTCGCCATTGTTTCTATTTACATGTTTGTAAACCCGGTGGTGGCGATTATTCTGGGTTGGCTGTTCTTCCGCGAACCCTTTGGATTGCGCGAGCTCGTCGCCATGTTGGTTATCTTTGCCGGTATCGCTCTGGTTCGCCATAGCGAGGGGAGCAGCCGCACGGCTGTGGTGGTCTCAGCATCCGACGAGGCCGGTGCAGTGGGCGAGCCAGTTCCCTAAAAGTTACGCTCAGTCCATGTAGGACGGGGGTTTTATGCCTTTTGCCCGAAGATACATTTCTGCACAAGCCCGGTGGTGAGCGGCGTGCTCGAGCATCGCGATGAGCGTCGTAAGGCCGTCGGTCTTGCCCTCGGGCGTCTGATACGACTTTTCCAGCTGTGCCGAGCTCAGCTTTTCCACGTCGCCGATGGCTTTGTCGTAGGACGATTTCACGAACTTAATTACGTCCGCCTTTCCCATGCCTGGGGGTTTCGTTTCCTCCGGCTTCTGACCGGTAAACGTTGCCAGAAAGTAGCTGAAGGATTCACCGATGTGCGTCATCTGCTGGGCAAAACTCATCTGTTCTTTCGTCAACTTAAAGCCGTAGTCTGAAGCCGGCATCGCCTCCGCAACCTTCAGCGTAAAGTCGCGCGAATTCTTCAGGCGGCTCACGATGGTCGACTTCATGAAGTCCTGTTGCGCCACTGCTGGTGCAGCCAATGAGGTCGCCAGAGCGGCGATCGCAAGCAAACTTTTTTTCATCTCAAACCCCCGGAAACAGTCTACTGCAAGACATCTGGAGCATTAGAACTCCGCTGTCAGTCGGGCTGTACCTTCTGGCCCACAAGCTCACGTGAAGATCGCCGGTCAACGGTCAACCAGCGCCATCATGCGTTCGTTGTAGCGCGGACCGGAAACGGTTTCCGCCTTCAGTGATGTGTCAAGCTTGCCCACTTCTTCAGGAGTCATCTTCAAAGACGCGGCGGCGATGTTTTCTTCGAGGTACTTCCGGCGTTTTGTCCCAGGAATCGGAGCAACACCATCGCCCTTGGCAAGGAGCCAGGCGAGCGCAATCTGCCCAGACTTTACGTTCTTCTCTCGCGCAATCTCATGCACAATACTGGCGGCGCGCATGTTTGCCTCAAAGTTAGCTCCTTGAAAGCGCGGATCGCCCTTTCGGTAATCGCCCTCCGCATACTCCTCCGCGCGCTTTACTTCGCCCGTGAGAAACCCTCTGCCCAATGGGCTGAATGGCACCAGCCCAATTCCCAGCTCCCTTAGCAAAGGAATGATCTCGCCCTCAAGGTTTCGTTCCCATAGGGAGTACTCGCTCTGTAATGCACTAATCGGATGCGTGGCATGTGCCCGCCTTATAGTCTTTACGCCAGCCTCCGATAGGCCCAGGAACCGCACTTTCCCTTGTTGCACCAGACCTGCCATCGCTCCCACTACATCTTCGATTGGTACAGATGGATCTACGCGGTGTTGGTAAAAGAGATCGATATAGGTGGTTTGAAGCCTTCGCAGCGACTGGTCGACAACTTCCCGAATATGCTCAGGCCGGCTATCTACTCCAGAGATCTTGCCTTTCTCGAAACAGAATCCAAACTTGGTGGCAATGATCGCCTTCTCCCGCCTGCCTCTTAATGCGCGGCCCAGCAGTTCTTCGTTCACTAGCGGCCCGTAGGCCTCCGCGGTATCGAAAAAGTTCAACCCAAGCTCCAAGGCCCGATCGATCGTAGCGAGCGACTCGCGCTCGTCAGCCGCCCCGTACGACTGGCTCATTCCCATGCAACCGAGGCCTAGAGCCGAAACTGTCAATCCTTGTCTTCCCAGCTTACGTGTTTGCAACATTCCTCCTTACGATGGACTTACCTCGAAAAGATCTCTTCTGTTTAGGGTGTTTACCGTTTTCCACCTAGTACCGTGGCCCCAGTGGTCGGCTTATTGAAGATCCCCGGCTTCAGAGGCATATTCTGGATTACTTTAGAAATATGAACTTCTTCTTTTCCTTCACCCGGCTCATTCGAATCGTGCATGATTCGAAACGGCAGCTTCAAGCCGTCCTGCTCCTGATAGTCGGTGAACTCGGTCACATGTTTAAAGTACGCGGAAGTTTGGCCACTCTCCTCGACTCTCGCGAGTAAATGGGTGCCCGAATCGAAAAACAGCTTGGTCGAACCCAGGTTGTTGGGAGCAACCAGCACATCCATCTGACGGTTATCTACCATCTCCCCCGGCACGGCTTGCACTTCGGAATACAGCCGCTTTAAGTGAACATAACGGAGCGGATTGGCATCCATCAGAAGCGGCTCTTCCTGCCCTTTAGACATTTTCGACACCCGCTTTTTGGTCGAGACCATCCAGCCACTCCCTCCGTCGTACCCGAACCTCTTCTTACCGTCCACCAGAACCACTTTGTTGGGTTTCTGCCAGTAATAGATCAATTTCGAATGATGAGAGTTTGCGTGCACCTCGCGGCTGTCGATGCGTTCCACCGCGGCCATGCCGCCAACTGCCTTTATGTAGTTCTCAATAACTTCGTCAACCGGTTTTGGGGGTATGCTGGCTGCAGTCAATATCGCCGCGCCCCCGCCGAGCAAAAACAGCTTAGCGATAAAACTCAAACAGCCTTGCAGCTTCAAAATCGACCTCGACTCCAGTTTCGCCTAAAGGCGGCTTTTCAACCGCCCGAAAATCTGCTACGTTCGAGGCGGCCCTCAAGAGTCCTACAATAGGAGTATCAGTCGATATGACAGTGCTTGACTCTCTTAAGAAATACAGTGTCGTCGTAGCGGATACCGGCGATTTTCAGGCTATTGAGCGCCTGAAACCTCAAGACGCCACCACGAACCCCTCGCTTCTCTTTGCCGCAGCGCAGCGGCCCGAATATCATCATTTGGTCGAGGAGGCGATCGAGCACGCCGAGAAAGAAGGCGGCGACCAAAAGAAGCAGTCCGAAGCTTTTATGGACCGGCTCTTTGTAAGCTTCGGTCGCGAAATCCTTAAGGTCGTCCCTGGCCGCGTTTCAACCGAGGTCGATGCCTCGCTCAGCTTCGACACCGAGGCCACGCTGAAGAAAGCGCGCCATTTGATCAGCCTTTACGATGCAGATAAGATCAGCCGCGAGCGAATTCTTATTAAGGTTGCCAGCACATGGGAAGGCATCAAGGCAGCGGAGCAGCTCGAGAAGGAAGGGATTCATTGCAATCTCACACTGCTGTTCAGCTTCGCCCAGGCTATTGCCTGCGCCGAGGCTGGCGTCACCCTGATCTCACCCTTCGTCGGCCGGATTTATGACTATTACAAAAAGGAAAACGGCGGCAAGGACATACCTATTGAGCAGGACCCCGGCGTTGCCAGCGTGACCCGCATTTACAATTACTTTAAAAAATACGGGTACAAGACCCAGGTTATGGGCGCGAGCTTTCGAAAAGTGGAGCAGATCACTCATCTGGCCGGCTGCGATCTGCTTACCATCAGCCCAGAACTTCTCGAGACGATGCAGAAGACGCAAGGCGAAATTAAGGCGGCTCTCACTCACGAAGGGGCAAAAGCCAGCAAAGACGACAAAATACATCTGGACGAGAAGACATTCCGCTGGATGCACAACGAAGATGCCATGGCCACGGACAAGTTGGCCGAAGGTATTCGCAAATTTAACGCAGACGCTCGCAAACTCGAGCAGTATGCGCGAAGTCAGGTCGGCGAGAAAGTCGGGGCTTGAGCAAGGTATTGATTGAAGGCTATCGTTCTGCATTGGCCTTCAACTATCGCTCGCGCTTTTGTTTCTCGTAATCTTCAGCGGCTTTCCGGTCTACGACCGTTTGCTCCACAGCCATATCCAGGTACCAGGTCACGGAAGGTGAGTCGGCTGCAGGGTTTGGGTTTTTGTCTTCCTTAATGCGGAGCCGGTATTCGATTCCTGGTATGTGTTCAAACCCCTGTATCGGGATATAGCTGAGCTTCCAGGGCTCGTCTTTTGATTCGCGAATTTGCAGACACTTCATGGGAGCGACGCCGGTGCAGTCCTTTGTAAGGGCCGCCGCGTAAATGAATCTGGTCTGCGCATTTTTCGACGAATAAGGTTCGCGCGTGAACTCCCAGCGGCTGCCGTCCTGAGTAGTAAGAGTCAACTGATCGCTCAGGACGTTGACTCTTGGTCTGCCGGTAAACACCGCTGAGAGAGCTTCGTCCCATTTCTCCAACCCATTTAGGCAAGCCTTGCGCGTAGAGCGCAGAGCGTTTGGCACAATCAGCGTTTCGCCTTCTAGCCGGAACGCGCCTCCGATGAGGTTGCAGGCCGAGATCGAGAAATGGCCATCTTCAAACGTCACGGTGATCTTCGAACCGGATGGCAGTTCTCCATCAGCCGGTCGCATTAATTCCCACTTGGTGTGATCCAAGCTGATGTTGTCCTGCCCTTGCACTGCAGCTATACACGTGAGTAGAGGCGCAACCTTTCCGACTTTCATACTCGTCCCGTTCGCCTTACCACTTGGTTCCTTACTTCTCGCAGAGCTGTCACCAAGTCCACACCTGTCGCGGGATATCGCAAATGCGGCGCGATTTCAAGAAGCGGCTCCAACACGAACCTTCTCCCGAGCATTCGCGGATGAGGTACTTCAAGTTTTGGCGTCTTCATTCTCACACCGCCGAACAGCAAAATGTCGAGATCGATCGACCGCGGCCCGCGTAGAGAGGCGCCACTTCGCACCCTGCCCATCTGGCGTTCGATCCGTTGCAGGACACTTAATAGCTGCAATGGGAAATAACGCGTTTCGCACTCCACAACCATGTTCAAAAACCATGGCTGATTTGGGACATCCTGGGGTTCAGTCTCGTAAATGCTGGAATGCCTGACCACCCGGACCTTTTCGTTCTCCAACCACACCAACGCCCTCTCCAGATTGTGCCTTTTGTCGCCGAGGTTAGACCCAAGCGCGATATAAACCGGCTGAGCCAGCATTCAGAATAATGGACTCTGGGCGCTACCCGCGAAGCGCGCCTTGCGCGACACTTCGAAATAATCGAATGCGCGGTCGGTTGCGACTCGTCCGCGGGGTGTGCGGTCCAGGAAACCTAATTGCATGAGATAGGGTTCATAGACCTCCTCAATTGTGTCCATTTGTTCATCAATCGAGGCCGCAATTGTACTGAGGCCCACGGGACCACCGCCATACTTCACCATAACTGTCTGCATGATCTTTTGATCTACAGAGTCGAGTCCGTGCTGATCCACCTTGAGTAAATCGAGCGCCGCATGCGCTACGTCAGAATCGATACTTCCATTGGCCCGCACTTGCGCATAATCCCGGACACGCCGTAGCAGACGATTGGCAATGCGTGGCGTTCCTCGTCCTCGCCGGGCGATCTCGCGAGCTGCATCTTTCGTAATGCTCACATCGAGCAATTTTGAAGATCGTTCGACGATCCCGCCCAGCGTCTCCTCGTCATAGGGCTCGAGCCGCAGCACGATTCCGAAGCGTCCGAGCAGCGGGGCGCTTAGCAGCCCTTGCCTGGTCGTCGCCCCTACCGCTGTGAAGTGGGGCAATGGAATGGAATGCGTTCTTGCGCCCGGTCCGGTTCCCACTAGAATGTCCAGGCGAAAATCCTCGAGCGCCGCATACAGGATCTCTTCGATGTCCGGCATGAGCCGGTGAATTTCATCGATGAAAAACACCTGCTGCGGTCGAACACTGCTCAGAATTCCGGTCAGGTCCAGCTTTTTTTGGAGTACCGGCCCGGCAGTCTGGTCTAGGGGCACTGATAGTTCGTGCGCGATGATTCCCGCGAGTGTTGTCTTACCTAGCCCGGGAGGCCCGCACAGCAGCACGTGATCCATGGCTTCCTCGCGTTGTTTGGCTGCCTCAATCGCAATCGAAAGCAACTCGCGTGCGTGCGGCTGTCCCGCGAAATCTGAGAGGCGCGTCGGCCGCAGCGCCGCCTCGAATTCGCGCTCTTCTTCCTGCGGTTTTCGTGAAACTAACCCTTCCTCGGGCATCCGTTTTCTAAGTTACCGGATTTGAACCATTGCTGCCCGGAAAAGAGGTTCGAACTCTTTGGGTACCCCGTGTTCACTTACTTTTCGAATTGCCGCCTCAGCAGCCGCCCGGGTACACCCAAGGTTTTGCAGCGCCGAAACAACATCTTCTTCCAGGAGAGTAAAGCGGGAAGCCGCCTGCTCCGCCACAGATACTCTTCCTGCCGCCGCCTCAATGGCTGTTAACTTGTCCTTGAGTTCCAGCACGATACGTTCCGCCGTCTTTTTGCCCACTCCGGGGATCTGTACTAGCTTCGCCAAATCGCCGGTCCGAATCGCTCCAATGAGGTCAGCTGTAGGGAGACCGGAGAGTACGGTAATGCCCAGTCGCGGCCCGATGCCGCTGACCGAAATCAGCTTCTCGAACACCGCTTTCTCTTGTGAAGTCGCGAATCCGAAAAGCACCAGTGCGTCCTCGCGTACATGTGTATGGATGCGCAAGGCAACCGCGGCTCCTTCGGCCGGCAAGGTAGTGTAAGTCGAAATTGGAATCTGTACCTGGTAGCCGACGCCCGCCGCTTCTACGACAACTTCGTTTGGATGCTTTTCAAGAACTGTACCGCGCAAATGTCCAATCATGTCGTCATCGCACTGGAGGGGCCGGGGAGAGCGGCTTGGTCGCACTAGGACCGGTGAGACGTGGCGCAAGTTCAATTTCACGTATCGGTTCGATCTCTCGAGCTGTCGCCGAATGGAGCGATTTCATGCGGCGCGCCGAGACCAGGACCCGTTTTTCGAGGGAATGGAGCGTCGAATTGTAGGTCGCCACGGTCTTTTCAATTACCGCACCCAAAGACGCGAAGCTGTCACTCATAGCAAGCAGCCGTTCGTACAACTCAGCACCCGTTTGCGCAACGCTCTTGAGATCTTCCGCAATTTTCTGCTGATGCCAGCCATGTGCGACGGTCAGCAGGAGCGTGATCAACGTGATGGGGCTCGCAACCACGACTCTGTTCTTCGCCGCGAATTCGAGGAGCTCCGGATCTTGTTCGAGCGCGGCGCTGAACAGCGGTTCTAACGGGAGAAATGCCACCACGAACTCAGGTGACCCCGGCAGTTGCTGCCAATACGCCTTCTCCGCAAGGGCTTTTACATGCGCTCTAACCTGCCTCGCGTGATCCGCCAGGTGGGCGGCCCGTTCGGGCTCCGCAACGGACTCAACCGCTTTCAAATACGCTTCCAGAGACACTTTCGAATCCACCACCACTTGGCACTCGTTCGGCAGCCGCACAATCAGGTCAGGCCTTCGGCGTCGCTCTCCGAAAAGCGTTTCCTGCTCCGCGAAATCGCAGTACTCGAGCATTCCGGCGAGTTCCACCACGCGCCGCAACTGCATCTCTCCCCAGCGCCCCCGTTGTATCGGTGAACGAAGCGCTGTTTTCAGCTGCTCGGTTGACTGGCGTACGCGCTCCTGCAGCTCGGTGAGGTTCTGGAGCTGTGCCGTTATTCCCTGGTACGCTCCGGTTCGAGCTTGCTCGATGTGGTGTACCTGGTTTTCAAAACGTTGCAGCGACTGGTTCACCGGGTCAATGAGGTGCTGGATCTGTTCCCGGCTTCGATCGAGGAAAAGCTGGCTATTGCTCTGAAGCGCATCGGCGGCCATCGTTCGGAATTTTTCCTCAAGCTGGCTCTGCGTCTGCGTCAGCAATTTAAGCTGGACCTCGGCAACCTCGCGTATCCTGGCCTTTTCCGATTCCTGCCGGATGGCCTCGCGCTGAGCTTCTTCGGATTCTTCCAGCAGCTTGGCGTTCGCTTCTTTAAGTTCGTCTGCTGATCGTCGCCAGCGTCGCGCATCCGCCACCTGGTAGGCCGCTGTGGCTACCGCAATCAGAAGGCAGAACAACAGAAATGCGATTACCGTTATCAATCCTTGAACCCTGTTTCTCTCTTCCATTCGTGAAGCGTGTTGAACACGATGGGGCAATACACTGCTCGATCTGGCATGTGCCACATGCGGCTTGACAGCGATCCGTTACCCTTTACCAGATGCGGGAAGAGTTCGCAGGTCGCCGGTCGCCCCTCGTAAACAGAGCACAGATTACCTTCGAGAAAAATGCACCCCGCTTCGTTCTGCTTCAAGATACGACCCTCCTCGTTAGTTTCGACAGTACACTCCGCCAGGAAATCAGGGAGCCTCATGCCCAGGAACCGCGCCAGTCGCTCCGCATCGCGCTCTGTGATCTGCGTGGTCGCCACCCGGCAGCAGTTCGCACAGGATTTACAATCAGTTTCTTCTTCCACTTCTTGGGCAATCGCCTTCAGCCGCCGTTCGACAAAATTGTGATTTTTCAACCAGGCCCGGAACCTCTGGTTCTCCTTCCTCTCCTTTTCGCCAAATCGTTTAATTTGGACGAGATCCGTTACTAGATTCCTTGACACAATGCTTCCGTCCCTCTAGTATCGCCTTTTTTTCGCCATATGTCTCGACAGGCAATTCATGGCTCGTTCACCCGATAAAATGGGGGAAATGGATCAGTTGTCGTTGTCGATATGGCTTGTACGTAGCCAGCAAAGTAACCGTTTGCGCCAGTTCGAAAAGCTTCTGCGGCTCTTCCCTTTCTCACAGAGGCCGCAACCGCAATCCGTTATTTCGATCCATGGAATCGACTCTACCGAACCTCCTATTCTGGAGCGTCCCATCAATGGCCCACCCGACCCGGCAGAAATCATTTCAGTTCTCCAGGAAACAGCAGGCAACGACATAGCTTTCGAGGTGGAGAGTTGGTGGGATCTATGGAAATTCAAAAAGGATTGGCAGCTTGCGCCATCGCGGATCGCGCTAGCTTGTTTCGGTCCCGATTTCGACAACGGCTCGGGAGCCCCCATAGGTGAGCAAGAGGATCTGCGAATCGATTTTGGCCCCGACATCCACTTTCTGCCCCAATCCGACATCATAGGCAGCGCGAAGCTGATCGAATCGAATGTCAAGAGTCTACTGAGATTGGTGCACGAGCTCGATTCCGCATTGGCGGTCGAGAAACGCAAACTCGAAACGGAGTCTGGTGAAAACTTTGCGGATCGTTTGCAGGAAGTCCTGACCTCCGGCTTGGCCCACTTCAGTTAGTTAGTTAGAAGAGCGTGAACGGCACATTTTTTAAACTGAATGCGACGCCGAAGGTAAAACGGTTATCCGTGGTAGACGAGAAGTTCGATATCTGGCTGTAACGGAGCAGTGAATAGCTTGTATAACCGGAAAGGTGTGAAAAGAGAACTCGCGAGTATTGGGCGGTTAGACTGGTTTGGGAGAACGACTCTCCAATGCCTTCCGCGATGGTGCTGATTCGCGAATAACCGCCCGAAACGGTAAGGCTCGCCGTGCGGCCAAACGCTCGAGAAGCATAGCCATTTACAGCAGTATTCGAAGAAGTTAAGTAGGTTCCGTTGCCCGGATTAACACCGTGAAGCGCAGTCATGGAGATATTCAAGATCCGAAAATTGTGCCTCAAGGATGCCTCGAAGGTAGGAATGAACTTTTTCGTGTCATATGGAACCAGTACAAAACCTGGGACAAGCTGCCCGCTGCCGTTATCGATCAGCACTGGCAACTGATAGATGCCCGCTGTGGAGATGTGGCTCGCTCCGCCAGAAAACTTTGCCATCCATCCCCGTCCAAACGTGTGGATGAGAGACGCAGAAAGGCCGTTGATGTGGCTGGTCCCCGCCGCGCCCTGGTAGAAAAAGTCGTCGTGAGTATAGGTGCCCGCGATACTCGTTCTGGCCGTTAGCTCGTACGTCGCCGAGCCTGAATAGATGCCTCCCGTCACGCCCGCTTGGCCATAAACGCTCTCGCTATATCGGTTTAGGAAAAAGTTGCCTGTCGCTGAAAAGGTAAGCCGTTGGCTCCAACGATAAGTCGCCGTAACACTGCTCTGCAAAAACCGCGTGGAGGGACTGAGTGGATTGTTCAGCGGCGGCACGGAAAGATTCGTATTGTAAGCAACCGAATCGTAGAGCATGATACCGGCGGCGTTTTGAAATGATAATGTCCATCTGGGACCGAAATGCTTGTTGTAAAGCAGCGAAAGATTCTGATTAGTTCCGCTTGATCCGAGCCCCGACGGATACTGGCGGTATCCGCCGTGATAATTCACCGACAGCAATGAATCAGAAAATGATTTCGACGCAGAGATCGCGCCTCCCGCATCGAAGCCACCGCCGCTTACGTTCGAACTCTGGCCTTGGTTCTGTTCGCGCGAATCGTAAACTCCGTCAATGAAGGCGGATGCATTAAAGAAATCGCCTGGAAAGAACGCGCCGGAGAGACTGGTTGCGGTATTGGCACCTGCCGAGCCTGGCCCATATGTAGACGTTGAAGGTGTTGACTGGTACTGAGCGAAGGCTCCCGACGACCCCGCGACCAAAAGCAGGACCGCTAGTAACTGCTTCAAACATAACCTCCCAAAGACGTTTTCGCAAAAGCCCCCGTTTTGCCGATCGACCTCACCCAGTCTCGCCAAGCCGCCAGTAAGTGTCAAGTTGAGGAGCATGGTCCTACACAGTGGAGAAACAGACATTTAGGAAAACAATGCCCTAGCTGTTTCGAAATCGGCGGGTTCACCAAATTTCGACCCTTCGAACGCCCGGTTTATGTTCCGGTTAAGTCCGAGCAGGACAGACCCTGCTCCCACTTCGACAAAACGATTAATACCGGAGTGGGCCATTTCGAGAATCGTCTCATTCCACCGCACCGGGTTAGGAATCTGCTCATAGATCCCCTGCCGCGCCTCCGCGGCCTTACTCACGCGCTTCGCCTTCCAATTGTTCACCAGTGGAAATTTCAGATCAGCAAACGGGAGGGCATCTAATTCGGGCCGCAGACGTTGCTGCGCGGGCCGCATCAAGGGGCAATGGAAAGGTGCACTCACCGCGAGACGAATGGCGCGCTTGGCTCCAGCCGCTTTTGCAAGTTCCATAGCGCGCTCGACCGCCCCTGTGTGCCCGGCGATCACGACCTGATCTGGCGAATTCAGGTTGGCTGCCGTGACAATTTCGTCCTGCGCCGCGTTTGCCAGTATGCGATCTAATTCTCCCGCCGGCAGCTTAAGGAGGGCCGCCATCGCCCCCACGCCGTTGGGAACGGCTTCCTGCATAAACTGCCCGCGTTTGCGCACCAGGCGTAGCGCATCCTCAAAGCGGAGTGTACCGGCGGCAACCAGAGCAGAATACTCACCAAGACTGTGCCCGGCGACCACATCCGGTTTGAACCCATGACTTTCCATAACGCGATAAGCCGCAGTCGAAACCGCAAGAAGCGCAGGTTGCGTGTTTTCTGTTTTCTTCAGGTCCTCGTCCGAGCCCTCGAAGCAAAGTTGGGACAGCGGAAATCCTATCGCATCATCGGCTTCTTCAAAGGTCCGTCTGGCCTCGGGGAACTCCTGCGCAAGCCCTTTACCCATCCCGCAATGTTGGGACCCCTGACCGGGAAACAAGAAGGCAACTTGGCTCATATGTCTGGGCAGCGTTCCTGCCTTGTGTGAACAGACCTCACCCCAATACTACACATCAGAGGCCTTCTCCCTCAAAAGTGTTTTATAGTGAAAGCAGTAATGAAAAAGAAGCCGATCGCAGAACCTGTTGTCTCGCCTCAAATCATGGCGATGGCGAAGAAGTCGATCGAAACCCCCCGGCCTGCGCCCGAACGGAAATGTGCGGTGTGCGGCTCTGCTTGCGCCTCTTCTGCAACTCCGGTCGGTACGGACGAAGAACTATGCTGGGTGTGCCGACGTCTGAAGATCAGCGCCTGGCGTGACTCGGATCAACAAGTCTCGGCACAAGAGTAGGCGTTCGCTAATCTGTCTGGCGTAATCCACGCCAAATTGTGATCTTAGAAGGCTGCCGGTACGTAGTAATGCGAGAGTGTCTTTTCGCTTCTATATCGCGTTTCTTACGCTATCGATAGCCGTCTGTCAGACGCAGGAGCCGGTTCCATTCCGGGCAGAAGTGAATCTGGTCACTGTCGCTGCAGTGGTGCGTTCCCGCGCAGGCGCCCTGATCGGAAATCTGAAGCGAGACGAACTTGAGGTACTCGAAGACGGAAAACCGCAGACGATTCGCTATTTCGCAAGACAAACCGGTCTCCCCTTGAGCCTGGGATTGATTGTTGACGCCAGCGGTAGCCAGGAACACTTCATTAGACGGCATGATCGTGACGTTCGCACCTTTCTCGACGAAGTATTGCGCCCTACTGATCAAGCATTCGCGGTTTGCTTCGGCAATCACCTCCGGCTGGTGAGCGATTTCTCTTCGTCGGCAGCAGAAATCGTCGATGCACTGAGTATGTATGCCAAAGGCGATGATCACTTTCCAGAGATCGGACCCAAAGAAGAACGCGACCTCGGGACCGCCCTTTATGACGCCCTGTATTTTTCGGCAATCGAGAAAATGAATAAAATGCGCGGCGAACGTCGTGCATTGCTCGTCTTCAGTGATGGAGAAGAGAATTCAAGCGAACACGATCTTCTGGATGCTATAGCGGCCGCACAAAATGCGAACACCCTGGTTTACTGTATTCGCTACACACATAAGGAACGCGGCAGGCTTAATGCCAGAAACAAGTATGGGATCCGGGTCATGCGGCATCTTTCAAGCCTTACAGGGGCAACTGACTTCGATGGAACGGCCGAGGACCTGAACGATGTTTTCTCTGCGATCAACGAAGAGTTGAGGTCGATGTATGAAATCGGATATGTGTCTACAAATACTGCACAAGATGGTACGTTCCGAAAGCTGACCGTCCGCTGCAATCGTACCGGCGTAGTGGTACATGCCAAGAGCGGCTACTATGCTCAAACGGAAAAGCTTCCCTAGCGCCATTATTCGGGGATCGCGCTTCTGCCATCCGCGGCGGTAGACTACATCGAGAATGCCACACTACCGGATCCATCGCATCAAAGATGCTCCGCGCGAGAACTTTCGCTGGGCTCCGCATACGGGCGGCTTGGCCATTGTGAAAGCCAAAGATTACGATCCCACGGACGACATTGATGCGGCTAATCCATATGAGAGCTGGAAGCTGATGATGGAGCGCGGTCTGCCACTCCGTCCGGGAGACGTTCTGGAAGTAATCATAGAGGAGAGCGATCCGCTCCCGGCAGGCCTCGGGACGCTCCAGATTTTCAAGTACGTTGGCTTCGAGCCTGCTCAATGGTTTGTTCCCGAGCCGAAGCCGGTGCCCAGCATGGCTTCTTGTGAAACTGAGTCCCCTGAAATTTCCCAACCGGAAATCAACGACACATTGGCCGCCGCCGAAGACTAGGAATCAAATATCGTGAGTTGGCGAGCCGCAGCCGGTAGCTTTGCGCCTCGATCTCGCGTGGATGACGATGGGCCGCCAATCACCCCTCTAACCTCGGTTCTGGCCAGCGCTTGTCGCGGAATGAAAACCTTTTGGCGGTTTGCCCGGGCGTGCGGCGGGACGATCAAATACCCGTTTTCTGGCCACTCGATGAAATTCTGAGTCAACACGCCGTCCAGGACGGCGTTGTCGCGAAAGTAGAAGCGCGTCCAAAGTCCGACGACTTTAGGTCGCCGCTCGAAGAGATTGTTATCGGAAAAGAGGTCTGACTTTGCCGACTCCGAAACGAAACAAAGTGCCTTGCATTCCTCGAGAGGGGACAGTTGGAGCCGCCCATCCGCAGTCATCCACTCAATGTGATCGTCAGCCAGAAATGAGGCGGGGTTCACGATCCCGGTGGTCGGAAGGCGATCCCACTGGTACAGGATGACTCGTTTGGTGGTGCTGGGAGATGGTCGAACCGCGAACGGTTGCATAACGCCGCTAGCCACGGATACAGCTCACCCGATGGCTCCACCACTCGCAGGGTGCAACTTTGTTAATGCTTTGTTTCAAACAATTTGTCCGGTATTGTATCATTGGCTGAATGGCTCGGACGCTTTCATTCGGGGAGAGGGTTCGTTCGTACCTGTATATGTGCCGGGTGGAAAGAGGCTTAGCGGCCAACACGCTGACATCCTACCGTCAGGATCTGGGGCAGTTCGGCAGTTTCCTAAAGACTGCGCCATTAGGCTCAGTGACCCTGGATACATTGCGCGGCTACACCGACCGGCTGCGGCGCTGCGGGCTGTCGAACCGCTCAATTGCGCGTCATATCACGACGTTACGAGGATTTTTCGGCTTTTTGGTAGACGAGGGAGAACTGGAAACGAATCCAACGGACCTCCTTGGGGCGCCGAAAATCGGCTCGGCATTGCCAAAGTATCTTGATTTGATCGATGTGGACCAGCTTCTGGAAGCTCCGGACGAAGAATCCCGCACCGGGCTGCGAGACCGCGCCATGATCCATATGATCTACGGGGCCGGGCTGCGGGTGAGCGAGCTGATTCATCTAAGGGTGGCGGATTTAGACGAGGCCGCGGGGGTCGTCCGAGTCATCGGGAAGGGCAACAAACAACGCCTGATTCCGATCGGGCGGCAGGCTCTTCTGGCGCTCGAGCGCTATAGTCGAGAGCAACGTCCGCATCTGCTAAAGGGCCGGGTGAGCGCCTTTCTGTTCGTCACGGCTCGGGGCGGAGCCATGACGCGGCAGGCGTTCTGGAAGCTGCTGCGAGGGTCTGCCAGAAAGGCCGGTATCTTACGTTCGCTAAGCCCGCACGTTCTGCGTCACACCTTTGCCACGCACTTGTTGGAAGGCGGGGCTGATTTGCGGAGCCTTCAGGCGATGCTTGGGCACGCTGATATCGGAACTACAGAGATTTATACGCATGTTATGCGTTCCCGCTTGAGACATGTTGTCGACAAGCACCACCCTCGGGCACAAACCAGGGGCCGTGGTTTGTCCCGGATGGGAGCTTAAGCCTATGAGCGACTACATGTTCATGTTGGACAGCCACTTAAATGCGGAACAGTCCAAAGCGTTGGCGGGAATCAGGCAACACGCCGAGCAGGCCAACTTGAACCTGTTTCTTACGGGCGGCGCGATGCGGGACATGATGGGAGGCTTTCCTATCCGCGATCTCGATTTCACGGTCGAAGGCGGCACGGTGAAGTTCGCGAAAAGCGTTGCACAGAAATCGGGTGCTGAAGTCCTGAGCTTCGATGAAAGCCGGCGGAGTGTCGAAATGCGTCTGCCCGGCGACGTAAGTGCGAGTATCTCGATGGCACGCCAGGAAAGGTATGGGAAGCCGGGATCGAAGCCCCAGATTCAACCGGCGACCATTCACGAAGACCTCCGGGGGCGCGATTTTACCGTGAACGCAATTGCACTTTCGCTCGGAAAGGCATCACGAGGCTTGTTGCTGGATCCTGCGAACGGTTTGGGCGATCTCAGCCGAAAAGAGCTGCGTGCGCTCGGAAACTACACGCTTTACGATGATCCTTCGCGTATTCTTCGTATGATCCGGCTTCGCACGCGCCTCGGATTCACGATCGAGGAGCGAACCGCAAGTCAGTATCGCAACATACGAGAAGCGCAACTTGACGCCAGGATCCCAGCGGCCTCATGGGCGCACGAATTCCAGCAGATCGCCCTGGACCCGCTTGCCGGTGAAATCCTTAGGGCGCTCGAAGACGAAAATCTGATGCACTTTGTCTCGCCAGCGTTGAGCGGGACAAGACTCAACTTGCCTGGTTTTGCCAAGTTGCAGAAGGCTCGCCAATCATTGCCTTTTGGGCTCGAGATCGGGGCGAACTTCCGCGCCTTGTTTTTTTTTCTACTGTTCGAAAAGCTCTCTTCGAAGGAGCGGTCGCAGTTGCTGAAAGCCGTGGTTTTCCCGAAAGAGCATATCGAAGCTGCAAGCCGTCTCGAAGGACGCGCCGCTCGCGTCGAGAAAGAATTAGCCACCGCCAAGCTCACGCGGCCCTCCGCACTCTACACGCTTCTACATAAGGTGCCGGGAGAGATCCTACTCTTTCTGCTCGCTCGTTCAGGACAGCGCCTGGTTCTCGACCGGATCAAAAACTATTTGCAAAAATATCTTCCTGCCGCCCAGGAGATTACCGAACGCGATGTGGTTGAAAAAGGTGGCGTACCTGGGACACCTAAATACGAGAAGCTGAAGTGGCAGTTGATTTCCGCTCGCCTCGATGCGAAGCCGAAGAAAGTTGTTATCGAGGAGCCGCCACCCCTCCCTTCCGGTTCGGGACGGCGATCTATTAGCATCGCACGATAACCCTGTACACATTGACGAGAACTGCAATCGGAAATGCAGTATCTACCTCATTTCTGAGCTGAGACGTACTATCTGTACAGGTAGATGTACCAGTTATTTATTGACATTTTGGCAAGTCAGCCCCATATTCATACTAACCGGGGCTTGCAGTAATCCGCTTTTGTGCAGCTATCGTACTTCGTAAGGTAGGGCGTCTAGTCGGAGGGATGCCCTGCCTAGGGAGTGACAATCGAAGTCAGTTAACGTAAAAGTACTCGCCCTGACGGCGAATGAGGCGTGCCGAATCCACAGGGCTGAAATCCGTGACGCGGCTGATTCGATTCATCACGTCAATCACCTTGCCGGGATAGCTTGCATCGGGATTGTAGACCCTTAGCTTCCCCGGAATATCCAGATTCCGGTACAGTGCGCTTTGGCCCAATTTGAACGCCACCATGTTCAAACCGGCGCGGATCGATGGAAATGGCAACGGTCCTCCGATGCCCCAACCGAAGATATTGTTATTCCGATAAGCTTTGCCGCCACTCGACTCGATTACGGAAATGCTCGGCAACAGACGCCAATCCAAATGATTGTCCTCTGCGGCGTGGACGAAATCCTCGGCCATGTCGATGACCGGGCAGTGCAAGGACGAAAAGAAACGCTTGAGCCTCTCCGTGCGAGGGTCCGTTGTGTCTAGTGGCTGAAGCGGCCCCATAAACTTGAGCGGAGTCGACTGTACATCAGGCTTCACCTCGGCGGAAGCAGCCTTTTCCAGTTTGGCACCCAGCGGCAGGAGTAAAAGACCGGCAGCCATTGCAAGCCGTTTGGAGAGCTGCGTCCATCGACCTCCGGTGCTTCTATAACCCATACGCATATGGGTATATTACCAGACTATAGTTTGGCCTCCGGTGCGTTGGGCGTCACTGCAAGGAACGTTCGCGGGAACGCGAACTTACGTCCAAATTCATCGATTAAATTGATTTGGCAGACATAGCGGCCCGGTTTTAAGGACCCCGTTGAAAATTGAACCCAAACCGGCGTCGTATTCTGTCGCTCGGCATTCGGACGAGTCGCACGAACTAGTGGCGTCTCGAAGACTTTTTTCCCCTCCGAATAAAGGGCTACGCTTGCCGCAATGTTCGTACGCCGAAAGCCATCGGGAAGCCAGGATGGAATGGTCGGGTCGTAAACCTCTACGTATACAAAGAGGTTTTGTCCGGATCGAAACACGCGCGTGACATTCGGCACGAGCTTCTGGCCGTCGGCAATGAGGGGATTCTTCTCCACGAGCTTACGACTGTTCTTGACCGAAGCGACGGCATTCCCCGCCGGTTCCCGCTGGCTGCTCAGCACTACCGAGCTAACTCGCAATGAGTTTCCGCTAGAAAGATCCGGAATTGTCAGATCCGATTCGAACGTACCCACTTTCCCTTCACCGTTCTCGCGCGCTACGAAGCGCAAATTATATTTGCCGGGAGCAAGAGTCACACCCGTGTCGTATTGAATACTCTTCTGGACTACCTGTCCTGCGGTATCGGTATCGACCTTTAGGGGTATGGTGTCGCGGACGGTGGCTGCCGTGCGCTTGCGTTGGTCGCGAACCTCGGCAATAAAGTCGAGCTCCGTTGCTTGCCGCGAGCCCTTCTTATGAAATGCAAGGGCCGAGCCTGGAATCTTGGCGGTGATAGGTACGAAATATTTGTCTTTCTCGATTCGAAAATAATCCGCTTCGACGGCGATCGGAAGATCTGTAACCGGGTTGTCGGATAGGAGCGCTTGAGAGAGTTGCGCTTCTTTGTCCACTTCACGCATGTGGCCAAACGTGGTCGGTCCGTAGTAGCCCTGGCGATAGTTCAACTTCGCTTTGAGCAGCGCCAGATCGGGGGAAAGCTTAACCTGGATACGGCGATAGCGGCCGTCCAGAGCGGTATTAGCGGATACGTAAGTCAGGACATAATAGCTTCCGAAATCCTTTTGAACCTGCCGCATGCCGTCGGTTAAGTCATTCGAATCGAGGAGAGCCTTGCCGCCGGTGTCGAGCGCAAGAGTCGCGAGGGTCTCCTGCTGGTTGTTAAAGTTTTCTTTCAGCGAACGTTGGCCGGCTCCACTGTAGAGATTCGTGCCGACAGCGCCCTGCTGGGTAGCATCGCCACCGGGGACGAGCGCGGACAGGCCACGCGCGTCAATCGGATAGAAGGCAACATTGGCCCTGATCGCCGTGTTCACTGTCGCTCTTAGCTGGGACTGATTGTCGACGCCGTTCTTCTGGATACCGCTCGAAATATAGACCAAGGCCTTTTTTTCCGGATATTGGCCGAGATTCCGGGCGGCGTCTTCCAAGGCTGCTAATTTCAGATCGGCGTTAAAGATGTTGAACTCGGTTTCGTCGGCGACAAACTGGCCACTCTGGTCCTGGGCATCGGCACCTTCATCCGCGAACGTGGCGTTTTCACTGGAATCGCCAATCCGGAACCGGTTGAAAGTGTTGATGAGGAGGTCGCGATCGGGAGTAAAGTCCTGCACGGTCTTGAGCGAACTCGTATAGGTCATCACCGCGACGGAGTCGCTCGCGGTCATCTGACTGGTCAGGAATTTGATCGCCGCTTCCCGTGCCCGGACCTGTTCGGGTGGCTGCATGGAAGAGAAATCAAAGAGCATGACGATCAAGCGCCGGTCCTGATATTTCGAGAGGAGGATGCTCTTTTGAGCGAGCTTTTGGGCGTCGGGATTAAAGCTTTGAGGGGGCGCGGCCGGGCGCTGCGCTAGAGCCTGCTCGACTGGCGGGAGGGTTTGTGTGTTGAGTCGCTGCAGATCGACGGCCTGCAGTTTTTGTAGTTTGCCATCTTCATAAAGCTGAAAATCTTTGGCGGTCAGATTCTCGATCGGTTTGCCGTCGCGGTCGAGCACGCTCACGTTAACCACGACGACATTCGTGGTCAGGGAGAACGTCGGCAACTGTCCCGGCGAATACTGGAACGAAGCCAGAAAAAGTAGCAGCGCCAGACGCTTTTTCAAAACCGAAACCTCACCACAAAATCCACGGTACGCATCGCTCCCGCGGCACTGGGGAGACCGTAATTGATCGCGTTCACAACGGTATAAAGATTCGTATAGTTGACGTGATTGAGTACGTTGTTGGCTTCGAAGCGGAATTCCAGACGGCGCCGTTCGGCAAATGTAAAGGAGCGGGCAAAGGCGGCATTAATCGCGAACGTTCCGGGACCCGGTATAGTGTTGCGTCCAGCAGTGCCGAATTGCCCCGAGGGAAAGGTAGTAAATGCGTCGAGATTGAAGAAACCAGATCCGCTGTCGATCGGCTCGCCTGTTGCATCGGCGCGGCCTTGCCCGATGCCGTTAGTTTGAGCCAGCTGCTGCGAGTTCCCCAGCACCCGCGCGGTCAGAGGATTGCCGGTTTGAGCCGTAATTCCGCCGCTCAACTGCCAATCCTTCAGCAGGCGTCCCAGTTTGCTCTCAGCTGAAATGTGCGATCCCGGACCGGCAACTGGAGAAGTCAGAACGAAAGTACCGGAGAATTCGTGCCGGACGTCGAAGCTCGATAGGCCGCGTTCGGCTGCAAGATCCAGCCAGTTTTGTGCGACCGTCTGACCGACCCCGCCGAGGGAGGGCGAATCGTCAATCGACTTCGCAAATTGATAGAAGGCCGTAAACGAGATGCCGCGATTGAAGCGCCGGTTAAGCCTGAACTGCAGCGCGTTAAAAATTGAGTTGCCGACAGACTGATCAAACGTGAAGCCAGTCGCATCCCCAAGCTGGTTCTGCGACGCGATTCCCGTGGTGCCGGGCGGCGATTCATTTGGAAGAGATCGCAAGTCAAGCCTCGTCCCTTTGGTTCCCATGTAGCCAAGCTCTGTGAAAAACCCACCGCCGAAATCATGCTGGATCGAGAAATTCCAGGTGCCGGCGTAGGGCGTCCGATAGTACCGGCTCACTCCGAACGTGTTGGTGATCTGTTCGGACGACGTCATAGTAAGTCCTTTTTGTAGCGTCAGGATATTCGTGGGGCTCGTATTCACGCTATTCGAAACTGCGAAGGGCGGCTGATAGGCGAGCAGGCTCGTGAACTGCAGGTAGGCTTGCTCGTTGTAGTAGATGCCGTATCCGCTGCGGATGATTGTCGAGCGCTTAAACCAGGGAAGCTTCCATGCCAAACCGAGGCGTGGCGACCAATTGTTCAAATCGGGGTTGATCAGTCCAGACGGGAAGGCACCTGTGTAAGCTCCAGGAATGTTCGGTGTTGCAACTGAAACGGCGGTGAAACCCGGCGCGATATCGAGGTTCGCCATGCGTCCGTACTTCTCGCTGAAGGGCGAGAAGTACTCGTAGCGAACTCCGCCGATCAGCGTGAGATTGGAACGGACTTTCCATTCATCCTGCAAGTAGGCTGTCCATTGGTTCTGCTGGAAATATTCGTTGAAGCCACTGTATTGGATCGAATTCGATTGAGGCAGGCTCAGCAGAAAATCTGCCAGATCATAGCCTGTTCCCGGCACTACGCGTCCATTTGAGTCGAACTCACTGGTTGCAACCCCAGTAAAGTTGAATGTTCCGCGACCATTCGGATCGGTTTGGACGCTCAAGTCTGCGCGAGTGAATCCCCCACCCACAGTGATTGTGTGTTTGCCCTTCAACTGACTAACGCTGTCGGAAATCCCTTGTGACTGATTGCGATTCAAAGTGGCAACCGAGTCCGAAAGCGTCGCGAAATTGGTGAAGTTGAGAGTGGGAGGGCCGAAGTCTAACGGATTCGAAGAGGTGCCCTGAATGCCAAGCTGCTGCGCCACGTCGCCTCCGAGCGAGAAGTAAGGAACGATCTGCGTGTAATTGCGGTTGAACCGAATCTGCATATTGTTGACAGCCGTGGCGGAGAGGTTGCGCGTCCACTGAACGCTGGCGTTCAATCCGTAGCCATTATTTGAGTCGGAATATCCGAAAGGCTGGGCGAGCGTGCCACTGCGGTCCTGATACTGAAAGTTCAGCGAAAGACGATCTTGTTTAGTAATTTCCCGTTGGACACGGAGACCGACATTGTCACTGTTCGTGGCTTGGGCAGTTTCGAATTGATAATTGTTGGCATTCCCCGGCTGGCTCGGCAAAGGGTAATAACGGAGCAATCCGAGAGCAGTCGAGTTCAGCATCGTCGTCGGAATTACATTATTCGGAAATGGCTGGCGAGTCGAAGGGTCGAAGATTTGGACCGGGGCGTTGACAGCGGAAGAGCCGAGAGACTGGGTAGCTTGCGAGAAGTCGCCATTGCGAAAGGCAAGTGTCGGAACGGTTTCCACAAAGAGTTTGGGAACCTTGGCCCGCGTTCCAAAGTAGGTAAGAAAGAATTGCGTTTTCGGGTCTTTGACCAGTTTCGGCAGGACGAGTGGGCCACCCACGATAAAGCTGAATCGACTTTGCGCATAGGCTGCCTGTGGGATATCGAGGCCGTTCAGCGAAAACGGCTTAGCATTCAAAGCGGAGTTCTGGAGAGTGAACGAAGCCTGCCCGTGAATCTGCTGATTACGGCGACGACGATTGCCGAACGTAGCACCGGCCACCTGTCCCGGACGGCGTCCGCCCGGTCCGCCGAAGCCGCGCCCTCCTCCGAATCCGCCGCGACCGCCCGCCCCCATCCCGGGACCACCGCCACCAAAACCTGGACCTCCAAACCCGCCTCCACTGGCAGTTTGGCTACCGAATCCGGGAGCGGACATATTCCCGTTGGCGGCCGACATACCGCCCGAACCGTCAGGCCCCTGACCAAAGCGCATATCGGGGCCGGAATCCGCCTGGCTTCCTTCCGTCATACCGGGACTGAGACTCCCCGATATCAGGAAGGATTCGTTGCTGCTCTGCGCACCCGGGGATGGCGCGGCCGCGGGAGTTTCCATCGCCGCGCTGGCGTCAATTGCAGCCGTGACAGAATCGGAGCCGCGCTGCGCTGTACCGTTGGCCGCCTGGCCTTGAGTGGCCCGCGCCTGCTGCATCCGCCGGAGTATGGGCGATTCCTTGAGTTGAATTTCGAAATTTACTGGCCCTTTGGCGCTTGCATAGTCGACCTGCTGCCGCAAAGGATCGAAGCCAAACATTTCGACAGTTACATTCCAGGTTCCGAGGCTAAGCGGGGGGAATCCGTAGTGTCCATCGGCATCCGTGAAAGTGTTAAACGATTGCTGCCCTTGCGATACGGTAACGGCGGCTCCCGGAATCGGCTGGTTGGCAGATCGCACAAACCCGCTCTGCCCACGCGCTTCTGCGACGCAGAAGAGGGACAAAAACGAAAAAACAAAGCCAAGCCGCCTGAAGAATGGAATCACCTGAACCGCTTGCAAGAAAGGATGTTCCGGGGACCGGGCAGGTTACTGGCACCAACCGCGAGATGTAGACCTCTGGGCGTTCGAGGTATAGGCTAGGATCTTTCCTGGATCTGGTAGGTTTAAGCGAGTGCCACAAGACCTCGAGAAGCTACGTTCCGAAATCGAGACCTTCCTTCAAGAGGCGAATCTTCCTGTGTTCCACGGTTATCACAGGATGGCCGACGCCTTACTTCAGGTTTCCTGGGATACGGAACGGCATAGTGATTTCAGGGAGTTTCTGCAGACCGCGCGCGCTGCGGGGGCGCGACTGATCGTGTTCAACCAGAGAACCTTTTCGCTCGATCAAATTGACTCGGCGTTAGACGAGCTCGAGGAATGTGATTTTACGCGAGAAGAAAAGCGTCAATACGAGAACCGCCTAAGGCAACTGCAGACATATGAGGGATTCACTGCATCGCTCGAGTTGTCATTTGCGCTGGAAGGGCGGGTGTACGTATTCGAAGTGCACACCGACTGGTACGAAGCGTTCACCGACATTCTCGGAGAACTCGACACAGCAGCCGAGGAAGAAGACGTTAGCGAGGATGGGTCGATCGGAGGCTACTTCTCAAACAACTGATGCCCAGGTCTCTTAATCCGTCCCTGTTAAATCGTCCGATTGCCAGGTGGCTGAGGATGGAAAACAAGAACGGAGCAGCAGCGTCGCTTGCACAAGTACTCCAACTCGACCAGATCGTAGCAAACATTTTGGTGAATCGCGGCTATGAGACTTCGGCCGCAGCCTTGGATTTCATAAAGCCGGCGCTTGACGCGCTGCATGATCCCTTTCTCATGCGGGATATGGACCGGGCTTGCGTTCGAATCCAGAGAGCCATTGCAAATCGCGAGCCTATTCTGCTTTATGGTGATTACGACGTAGACGGCACCTGCTCGATCGTTGTTCTTAAGAAGACGATCGAAATTTTGGGAGGTCTGGCCGACTTCCATATACCCCACCGCATTAAAGAGGGATATGGGATGCGAAGCGATGTTGTCTCGCGCGCGCTCGAGTCCGGATTCCGTCTGGTGGTGAGCGTGGATACGGGCATCCGGTCAGGCGAGGTCGTACGCCACGCGAATGCCATTGGGATCGATGTGATTGTGACGGATCATCACCTTCCCGAGAGTGAGCTTCCACCCGCCCTGGCGGTCCTCAATCCAAATCGTCCGGATTGCGATTATCCGAACAAGAACCTTTGCGGCGCGGGCGTGACTTTCAAGCTGGTGCAGGCATTGCTGAGTACCAGCGCCTTACCGGAGGCCAGACAAAAAGCGCTACTCGATTCATTCCTCAAACCTGTTGCGATCGCTACGGTAGCGGATATCGTTCCACTGACCGGAGAAAACAGGGTGCTGGTGAAGCGGGGGCTTTCGGGCCTCAGCCGAGTCAGGAACCCGGGACTGCGCGCTCTCCTTGGAGTGGCTGGGTTCGATGAGGGTGAGCCCCCGTCGGCGCATCAAGTTGCGTTTCGACTAGCCCCGCGCATCAACGCCGGAGGCCGCATGGCAACCGCGAAAGACGTGGTCGAGCTCTTTTTGACCCAGGACCAGGCGAGAGCCCAGCAACTTGCCGAGCACCTGAATGAACTCAACGCGGAACGGCAGCGGGTTGAGGCCGAGATTGTGGAGTGTGTTCTCAAAGAGTGCCAGGAGATCGGCATTGACGAAAGCACTACAGGTCTGGTTTTCGCCGGGCAAGCATGGCACGGTGGAGTGCTCGGTATCGTGGCCAGCAGGTTGGTCGAGCGGTTCAGCCGGCCGGTCTTTGTCCTAAGTGAAACGAGTGCGGGTGAGAGCGGGGAATTGTGCCTTTCAGGCTCGGGCAGAAGCATTCCGGCCTTTCATTTACTGGAGGCGCTCGAGACTATGCCCGAGTTGTTCCAGAGATTCGGAGGGCACCGGCAGGCTGCGGGATTGACGCTCCCGGCAGCAAACCTCAAAGCGTTTCGGGAGCGTTTCAATCAAGTGGCGTCGGGCAAGTTGAATTCCGACGACCTCCGGCCTCAATATTCGGTAGATAGCGAAGCGAGTCTCAGTGATTTAACTGATCGCTGCGCGGTTCAGATCCTATCCCTCGGACCTTTTGGGTTCGGAAACCCTCTGGCCATTCTTTGCTGCCGAAAGGTTCAGGTTGCCGGTCCTCCGCGAGTGGATTCTTCCGGCCGCCACTTGACGATTCCCCTGCGCCAGAACGGTCGAACGCTTTTCTGCAAAGCCTGGAACTTCGGCCCTTTTGCGGAGTCGTTCCAGCCGCAAAAGGAGATAGATGTTCTGCTCCAGGTGGAGGACGACACCTATTCCCGAAAGCGCGGCTATGGATCCTGGTGCGTGACCCTGAAGGATTTCAGAAATAGCACCTGAGTATCCGTTTGGCGGTTAAGAGTCAGTTATCTGTGCGGCCGGCCGGAAGTGGCGACATTGGCGGCCTCGGCCGGGACTTTCGCCCCTGGAGTCCCGCCCTTCGTTCCCGCGGCCTTGACTCTTTCCGCGGGCGCGGTTGAGGGATCTCCATACAGGACAATCACGGAGATGCGGCGGTTTGCGGGGTCGAGTGGATTGCCCGCATTGCGTAAACTCTGATCGGCATATCCCCGGACTTGCTTAATCTGGCCGGGCTGGACGCCGTTAGCCTGCATGATCCGGCGAGCTTGGTTCGCGCGATCTGTCGAGAGTTCCCAATTCGTGTAATTCGTCCCCTTACCATAGGCTGCCGAATCAGTATGGCCCTCAAGAACGATCGCGTTAGGCAATTGACTGAGCTGCGTGGCAAGCAAACCGATAGCTTGCAAACCCAGCTTGGACGGTTGAGCATTCCCGGATTCGAAAAACATTCCCTGAGAGTTTTCTACGAGCTCGATTCGCAGGCCTTCACCGGTGATAGTCATTGTGATCTGATCTTTCAGCTTCTCAACGGACGGCAACGAACGAAAGGCCTGTTCCAGCTTTGCCTTCAACTGCTGCATGTCATTGATTGACAAGAACATCGATTTGCCGGAGCCGGTCAATCCGCCACTTCCTACTTGATGCTTGTGGCCCTTGGGGTCGAGGAAGTACGCGGCAATTGATTTCTTGACCTGATCGCTGCTCGCCATGAGCCACAAAACAATGAATAACGCCATCATGGCGGTGACGAAATCGGCATAGGCAACCTTCCAAGCACCGCCGTGGTGGGCCGCATGTTGGGCCTTCTTTTTACGGACGATGATAATGGGCTGCTGAACGGTACTTTTGGTCAAGCGATTTGGCTCCTCGCCTGACTATCGGCAGTGTAAGGGCGCCACTTTAGTTCGATCCGGTCTCGGTCCGTCAAAGAAGTTCCGGCCATCGGGTCACGATCATTGGAAGCGCGGTGTTATCCTCTCTTGACATACTCGTGGCTGCTGCCGGTTTAACACGCGAACAGATTCTTGCGGAGGTTGAGCGGATAAAAGCGAGCACCGGCTTTTCCGGGGCTCCGAGTTTGCGGCAGCTACTTGACTTCACGGTCGAGAAAGCCCTCAGAGGACAAGCGGAAGAGATCAAAGAGAGCACGCTCGCCATAGAAGTGTTCGGCCGCAAAACTTCGTTCGATCCGCAATCAGATCCCATTGTTCGGGTGCAGGCCCGAAAGCTGCGCGATCGCATCGCCGCCTGGTACGAAACCCAGGGAGCGCTTGATGAAGTCATCATCGAATATTTTCGGGGCAGTTATGTTCCCCGTTTCGGTCTTCGCGGCCAAGGTCAGTTCAAGGAGCGTTCCATTGCTGTTTTGCCGTTTCGCAATTTGAGCAATGAGACGGCTCTCGAATATCTTTGCGATGGCCTGGCAGATGAAATCCGCTACCTACTGAGCAGGATTCACGGCTTCCGCATCGTCGCGCGCACATCCTCTCTGTCAGTGGCTAACTCCAACGACGAGGTGGAGAAGATCGGCAAGATGCTCAATGCCGATCTCCTTATCAGGGGGACTGTGCGTTCCGCAGGCGCTAAACTTCGCATCACCGTGCAGGTGGTGGCCGCCGAGGACGGATTTTTGGTCTGGTCCGAACGATGGGAGCGGTCGGATTCCGACCCGTTCAAGCTGCAGGATGAAATCGCTTCGGCAATTGCCAAAGCTCTCCGCTCGCGTGTGTCTCAGTCATCGAGCAGCTCCGTTTCGACACACGACATCGAGGCGCATCAACTTTTCCTGAAAGGCCGCTTCTATTGGAACCAGCGTACGGAGCACGGATTCAAACGAGCGATCGAAAATTATGAAGCGGCGCTTGTTCGAGACCCAGGGTTTGCACGCGCCTATGCTGCGTTGGCGGATACCTTTACCCTGATAGCCGCTCATCATCTCGAGCGCGCTGGGCCATGTCTCGAGCGGGCGCGTGAATGTGCGATGCGCGCAATCGCTCTCGATTCGAAACTCGCTGCGGCGCATGCTGCGCTCGGACCTCCGTTACTGATGTATGACCGCAAATTACGCCAAGCGGAACAGGCCTGGAAGACGGCACTCGATCTGGACCCGAATTATGCGTATGCGTGGCACTTGTCTGGAGTTTTTCGTGCTTTCGTTCAGCCGCATTCCGCAGAGCCCCTCGCGTGCATGGAGCAGGCGCACCGTCTGGAACCCTTGTCACCCGCAATTGCAAGCGACATTGCAGGTGTCCATTACGTGGCCGGCCGATACGACAAAACTATAGAGCAAGCCCTGGCCGCACTCGATCTCCACCCGGCGTTCTCGCGCACCTACGTCTTTCTCGCACGTGCACAGGCTGCTTTGGGCGGCTACGAAGAGGCGATTGCAACCTGCCTTCGGGCGCGCCCGTTATTTACAGGACGAGCCTTCCTCGGGCAGCTGCTCGCAACCCTGGGGTATTGCTACGGGCGAACCGGCCGGTCTGCGGATGCGCTGGCAACGGTAGCGGAACTCAAAGGTCTTCAGGCCGGATATTTCGTCGCGCGTATCGACCTGGCCTTGATCTTTACGGGGATGGGCGATTTCGATCAAGCGCTCGAGCAGTTGAAGCTTGCTAATGACGAGCAGGAATTTTGGGCCATCTCGATCCCGACCGAACCTCTTTTCCAAACGCTCCAGCAAGAACCGCGGTTTCACTCAATCACAAGAAAACTTTTTCAGTCGGAACCCGCTATTAACCCCCCGCTTACCTGAACGGTCTTGCCCGGCCGCCGGGATGCGCTACATCATCGATAGGTACTTGATTGTCTGAGGAAGTGAATGGGAGGGATCGATGTATCTGGTAGCGGGAGCGACAGGGCTTCTTGGAAGTGAAATCTGCCTGCGTTTGCGCCAGCGCGGAGAACCAGTTGCGGCGCTGATCAGACCGACTTCGGATGTGAAACGAGTCCAGGCGTTGCGGGAAGCCGGTGCGGCGCTCGTCTTCGGCGACCTAAAGGACCCGCAGAGCTTACGGAGCGCTTGCCACGGCATCACAAACTTGATTTCAACTGCTTCGTCAACTCTTTCGAGGCAAGATGGCGATTCGATCGCAACCGTGGACCTCGAGGGTCAGTTGCAACTGGTCGAAGCGGCGAAGGGCGCCGGAGTGGCACACATTACATTCGTCAGTATCCCGAGATCGCCGGTGCGCGAATCGCCCCTTACGCGCGCTAAATACCGCGTCGAACAAGAGATCTCCCGCTCCGGGATCCCATACACAATTCTCGGGGCAAATTACTTCATGGAAGTTTGGCTAAGCCCGGCGATCGGGTTTGATTATCAGAATCACCGAGCGGTAATTTTCGGCGACGGCCACCAGTTGATGAGCTGGGTGTCCTATCATGACGTAGCAGAATTCGCCATCCGCTCCGCAAAGACTGAGTCTGTGCAGAATCGAATCCTCGAGATCGGCGGACCGGAGGACCTTAGCCCGCTGGAAGTCATTAAGATTTTCGAAACGTCCGGAGAGAAAAAATTCGACGTGCAGCATGTTCCCGAGGACGCCTTACTCGCACAATTGGAGACTCTGAATGATCCGCTCGCCGAGGCTTTCGCAAAGCTGCAGCTCGAGTATGTTCACGGCTGCCTCATGAATACCTCGGAAGCATTACGAGCAATGCCGATCCGGCAGAGGTCTGTGCATGAGTATGCCGCGCATGTCACCAAGGCCGCTGCGGCCGCGGTATGAGTTGCACGATCCGAGAAGTATCAGACGGCGGATTTGACTATCCGCGCGAAGCAATACTGCCGCCGGACGCTGTTGAACAGCTTCCAAACCAATATCCGGCGACCGTTCGGATTCCATACCGCCCGATCCTCGTCGATGCAGATGGAAAGCTGTTGCTGATCGACACTGGAGCAGGCCCGCTGGCGCCGAGCACCGGTCACCTGCTGGCAAGCCTTCGCGCGCAACAGGTCGCACCGGATAAGATTGATCTCGTTGTTCTCTCGCATGCGCATGCCGATCACATCGGCGGTCTGGTCGATCAAGCCGGGAACCCCACATTTCCAAACGCCCGCATACTGATCGGCCGTGTCGAATACGAGTTCTGGCGCCATTCTGGCTTTCGCGAACGGCTTGTCAGCGGATCGGTGTATGGGAACGCAGCTCTCGAATCGGCGATCGGCCATTGGTTCGATCAATATCTTGTACCACTGGAAGATCGGCTTGAATTCCTGGAAAAGGAAGCCGAAGTGTTACCGGGGGTTGCCGCGATTCCTGCTCCCGGCCACACGCCCGGGCATCTGGCATTCCTCATGGACAGCGGGACAGAACCTATTCTCTTGGCGGGTGACGCGTTTACCCTCCCGGAACATGTCGCTCATCCGCAGTGGATGTCGTCGTTTGAACTCGAGCCGACACTAGCGCTCGAGACTCGCAGTCATTTGCTCGATCGAGCCGCCACGGACAACTATCTTGTTGTTCACTATCATGTCGGTGCAATGGGGCGCGTCCTGCGACGAGGCTCGGGATACACCTGGGAAGCCCGTCGGCCGAGCTAGAACCCCACCCTGATGTCCCGAAAATCCTGTCGGTTCAGATCAGACGCCAAGGAATTTAGGAGGCGCTTCTCCTGCCTCAAGGTGTTTGGCCGGGATCCCGTCGTACACCTTCCCGAAGCGGGGCGTGGCCGAGACAAATTTTCGCACGAGCCACAACAATCGTTCTGTCCCTTTCTGGCCGAAAAGGAAAAGAGCGACGAAGTAACAGTGGTATAGCGGGCGTCGGGCGAATCCGAGCCGGCCCAATTGGCGGTAATACTGCGTGAAGCGGATTACCCCCTGACTCCGCTGCGGATGCAACAGCACGTAGGAATAATTGCCGATGTCACGTATCACGGCATCCAGTACCTGGATACCGTGCCGTGCCTCAATGCCTCGGACAATATCGAGAACCGACCCGAACATTTTCAGCCGCGCCTCATTCGTGTATTTGCCGGGGGTATAAAAACGTCTCTCGCTTCTGCTGTTTCCGAAATCGGGTGCGACACCGTCGCGACACGCCACTAGCGGCTTCGCGATGTAGAACCCATCCGAAGCAAGGATCATCTCACCGCAAAGGTACATCTGGTAGTAGAGAGTTCCGTCCCAACGATCTGTCGCTAAGGAATCCGCCAGATCCTTTCGGAAGACAAGGCCCGATAGCACGGCGACTCGTCTATACAAGGTAACCAGGCTTTCCGGACCGCAGGGGAAAAGCCGCGACTGCTTGAAGTGAACTATTGTCTGCCGGATATTAGCCGGAGTACCCTGAAAGATTTTGTAGGCCCGAGTGATGACGCCGACCGATGGATATGCGGCCATGACTTTCTTGATTTCAGCGATCGCGCCTTCACAAAGCAGGTCATCATTGCCCACCATCAGGCAGTATTTTCCGGAAGCCGTATGGATACACGCGCGAACGTTCGCGTCGTAGCCCAAAGTCTCCGGGTTCTCAACGTAAACGATTGGTATGCGCTTCCGAAATTCTTCGACACCAGCGCGAATCTGTTCGCGCTCGGGCGAATTGTCTTCACGAATCACCACTTCGATCGAATTGTCATACTGGCTGGCGATGCTTTCGAGCAGAGGTGTAAGAAAGCGGGCTCGATTATAGGAAGGTATGCAAACAGAAAGCTGATATTGCGTCATCCAATGGTTCCCGCGACGATGCGCTGCTGCTCTGTTCCTGGTGATGAAGCTCTCAGCCTGCTGAAGCAGGCCGCAATCAGGTATACTCCGGCGGCTCCGATGCTGATCGATGTGGCCGCGCAGACAACTACCACGCTCACATGGTGCGCCATAAGAAGTACGGCGGCAACCAGGATCACATTCAGGCCAACCTGAATAACGTAGCTCTGAAAAACGGAGGCCAGAGCCTGTACTCCGATCAAGCAGTAATAGGCAGACGTCCCCAGCATGCTGAAGAAACTGCCGAACAGCAGAATTCTAAACGCTGCGACCTGTGACGGCTGCAGCATCTTGTGCAGCCAGAGTCCAAAAATCTGGCTGGACGATATGCCAACGGCCAGGTAAAGGGGAACTCCAACCAACAGTGACACAAAGAGGGCCTGGCGGAACACGAAGAGGATCCTCGTCCTCGCTTCCGCGGAGCCTATGGCTCTTACCCGGCTGGTTTCTGGAATAAGAGAACGCAATCCGAACTCAAAGAGGTTCCTGAGCTGGAGGCTCGCGCCGAAAGCGATTTCGTAGACGGGCACCTGGCTCACCCCGATGCTTACTGCAATAAACCACTTATTGAAGGGATTCAACAGGACGTTGAGAATAGTTCCACTCAGAATGGAGCCCGATACTCTGGAAAGTCTGCCGAGTTCAGTAGGGGCGAGGTTTCGCAAGACGAATAGACCGTGCTTGTATCGTCTACGGATCAGCAGTACAACCGCGATATTCACAGTGGCGCGGCCGGCGAAATAACCGACGATCAGAGAAAGGATCCCCCAGCCTCGATGCAGCAGCACGAATGCGATGAGAACGATAACTGCCTGTCCTAGCGCAGTCACGAGATTTGTTTGATCGATTCGTCCCAAGCCGCTAAGTACGGAAGAGAAGATCTCGACCCACAGAAAGTATCCGGAAAGTAATGCGACCAGCGGAATCAGGGTCGCCGCCCCCCGCGCATGTTCAGGCAGGGACAACAGCGATGCGAATACCGGACCTGCCAGCCAGGAAACAACGGTAACCAGCGCGGTGACCGCGCCAACCAGAATTGCGCTCCAGGTTACGTAGGCTCTGAGCTTATAATGATCGCTTTTGACGTAAGCCTCTGCGACCAGGTGGCTGATCGCCGGCCCAATACCCGCGACCCCCAGCTGCATCAGATTGATGAGTGTCGCCAGAATCAGCCAAGTCCCATACCGCTCGTATCCGAGGTAGTGAATGTAGATCGGGTACGCGATAAGGTTGGAAATGCCTTGCAGCCCCGCTGCCAGAACACCAGAAAGAATATTCTGTTTGAGCTGGCTGCGTCTCAGAAGGCCTTTCATCTCGAAACTCATGGCATCGCTCGGAGGGCCGGTCAGGCAAGCATCGATGTCATCTGCCGACACTCTCGCTGAATGCCATGCCCGCGCTGGTTGGCCGTTCAGAATGTGAAGCGCACGGGAAACCAAGTACCTTCGCAACTTTTCCAGCAACGTCGTCCCAATGGAACAACGAGGCCCGAAGCTGTCCAGCCGCAATCAGCCGTTTTCTCAACTGGCAGTCGTCAACGGCGCGCTCAATTCCACGGCTTATGTCGTCGACGTCCAAAGGATCAACAAAGACGCCGGCATCTCCGACGACCTCGGGCAGGGCGGCCGAACGCGAAACCACAACGGGCGTTCCACAAGCCATTGCCTCAAGGGGCGGAAGGCCGAACCCTTCCATGAGGCTTGGCTGCACCAGCACAAGAGCGCCCCGGTAAAGTTCGGCCAGCCGGTCATCGTCCACACAACCGGTAAAGTGCACGCGCTTTTCGATTCGGAGCGAGCGGATGGCAGCGACCAACTCCGGCGCTGCATGTCCCGTGAAAAAAAGCCGCAGCTCCGGATAATCGACGCGAGAGAACGCTTCGAGCAGGCGGTGAATGTTCTTATGCGGTTTGAAATTTCCGACATAGAGAACATAGGGAAATCCAGGCTCATGACGCGGGCCTGCCGGTTTAAATACCGGATCAATGCCATTGCCGACGTTGATAACCGACTCTTCCGGCAATCCTGCCCATTCCAGAAGTTCAGAACGCGAATATTCGGAGACGGTCAAAACCCGATAAGCCCGCTGCGTGGCTGGTTTCACGATCGTTCTGAAGTAAAGTTTTCGGGCGACGGTGAAAGAGATCGAGGCGGCGGGCAGCCGGACGCAAATGAGGTCGTGAATGGTGAAGACAAGTCTGGAGAGGCACACCGCCGGCAAGCTGACCGCAGGCGAGAAGAAAATGTCAGGCCGGTGCCGAGCGATTTGATAACTGAGCCACAGCGGATCGAGCGGAGAGAGCTGGCGGGGGCCGGCGCGCAATTGGGAGTGTTGCGGCAGTCTGGCAAGAACATTTGTGGCGAAGCGCCCGATGCCATGCGGGCCAAGCCATCTTGCGTCCGTCAGGATCTTGAGGTGGCTCATTGTTAAGCGCAGCCTGCCGCGCGCGCGATGAAATCAGAAACGTCCCGGCGGTAGACTTCGAGCGAGTGACGGTCCCGCCAACAGGTTCTTGCGTTCGTGACGACCGATTGGCGTGTACACTGATCAAGCCTTAGGACGGCGTGGATCTCGCTGGCAAGGGCATCGGGAGTGGACGCAGCAGCGAGGAAGCCGTTAGTGCGGTCGCGAATAATCTCTGGAATGCCGCCGGACGGAAACGCGACAACGGGGACTCCGGCCGCAAAGGCTTCGAGGATCACCCGTGGCGCGGCATCCGACGATCCCGAAGGAACGACAAGCAGGTCGAGAGTCGAGAGCACTGCCGCAACATCACGCTGCCAGCCGAGAAACTGAATCGGAAGGCCGCGACTGGCTTCGAGCACCCGATCGAGGTAGCGAAAACCGCCGAACAACGGCGCCCCTACGACAACGAAGTGGCATTCTGGCAAGCTCCGCACCAAAAGGCGGGCCGCCTTCACAAATTCCATTTGCCCTTTTTCGGGCTCAATCCGACCAATTACGCCAATGCGGTAAGGCTTGCCTCGCATCGACGGGCAGGAAGTCCGCGTATCGGGCACTCCGTTATAGATGACTGAAAGTGCTTCCTTACGCACATAGCGCCGCAAGGGCTCGGCCGAATAGTTGCAGCAGGAAATGACCAGGGCGCGCGCGATTCGTAGAGACGCCCCTAACAAGCCCACAGCAGCACGCTGAATCACGCGATTGTGGCAATGAAACACAAGGGGGATCGAGAGTTTTCGCGCAGCCAGAGACGCCATTGGTAACATTCGTGAAGCGTTCACATACAGAAGGTCCGCTTTACGGCCGGCGAACAATTCTATAAGAAGCTGCGTCAGTTTTGGCGCCTCTGTGGCGTAACGCGCCACATCCCGTGCGCGTTTCCACCCGTTGGTGTAGGCGGGGGCATCAAATAGCTCGATATCGCAGTTGAGATCCCGAACGCGCTCAGCGAGCGGTCCTTCACCGGGAATCGCTACTATCGACTCCCACCCACGGGCGCGAAACCCCGGAAGCAAATCGAGAAGACTAAGCTGGCCGCCGCCAAGATCCGGAAATTGCTCGACGCAGAGTATCCTCATTTCATTCGTGACTGCGACCGGGCTTTACTGGCGGTTGAAATCTGCTGGGCCATTCAGGACCATGAGACGGTCAGGGCGATGCCGCATTTGCGGACTTCACAATCCCAAAGTTATGGCAGGAAGCCACGCGGCTTGTTCACGGCCTGTAAAAGTCTTGTAAATAGGAGCTGGAAACCCACCAAGGCTCGCCGAATGAAGTCAGGAGCTTTCAGCAATACCGTACTCGCGCATTCTTTCATACAGCAGCCGCCTGTGGATATTCAGTATTTCGGCTGCTTTGGACTTATTCCCATCCGCCATCTTCAGCGCACGAAGCACCATGGCTTTTTCTGCTGCCGACAAATTCGTCTTCCAGCCGTCTGCGATCGGAATCTGATCCGTCCAGCTCGTCGCGGTACGTGCAACAGATTTGAGTTGGATGTCAGCTACATCGATGACGCCACTCCGCGCCAGGACCGCCCCTCGCTCCACAGCGTTCTCAAGTTCACGAACGTTCCCGGGCCAGTGGTAGTCACAAAGCAAGTGAAGCGCGTCCTGGGTCACCGAAACATCACGGCCGCGGCGGCGCATGAAATGTTCCACAAGGGCCGGAATATCCTGCCGACGTTCCCGCAGCGGAGGGAGCTCTATCACTACAACGCTTAAACGGTAATAAAGATCCTCGCGGAAAGTTCCGTCTGCAACGGCTGCTTCCAGGTCGCGCGAAGTCGCGGTGACAAGCCGCAGGTCGACACGGATCGGCGTGTTGCTGCCAAGACGTTCGATAGATCTTTCCTGAACTGCCCGCAAGAGCTTGGATTGGAGCGCAGGAGCGAGCTCGCCGATCTCATCGAGGAACAGAGTCCCGCCGTTCGCTTCCTCAAAACGGCCCGTGCGACGGAACAGCGCATTCGTGAAAGCTCGCTTTTCATGCCCGAACAACTCGGATTTAAGAAGAGACTCTGGAATGGAAGCGCAGTTCACTTTAACCAGTCGCCCATTAGAGCGCATGCTGTTGTAATGGATGGCATTAACGACCAACTCTTTGCCGGTTCCGGATTCGCCTCGCACAAGCACCGTTGCATCGCTCCCTGCTACCTGGCCGATCAACTTGTAGACACGCTGCATAGCGGGGCTGTAGCCGATTATGGCCGGGCCTGCCGCACTGTTGGGGTCGTTGATGGTGGAGCGCGGCACCCTCTTCGCCATCCTGAAATGAGAGGCGGCACGCTCCAGTTGCAGCTGCAACTGATCCAAATCAATTGGCTTGGCGATATAGTCATACGCTCCAAGACGCATTGCCTCGATAACAGTACTGCTGTCACCGTGAGCAGTCATCACAATCACCGGGGAGTCCACACCGGATTCTCTGCTTCTTTTGAGGACCGTCAAACCGTCGAGGCCGGGCATGCGGACATCGAGCAGGATAACGTCGAATGCTCGCTGCATCAATGCGGATAGAGCCCCGGCACCCTCCTCAACCTGAATGACTGTGTAGCCCTGAGCATCCAGCAATTCCGCAAGTGACGCCCGCGCGGTGGGCTCATCTTCCGCGATCAGAACGGTTCCTTTACTCTGCATTAGTCCCTTTCAGCCGAAGACAAAACGTTGCCCCGGACTCAGACCGCGGCTCGTAGATCAAATCGGCTCCCATACTATGCGCGAGTTCTCGCGAGACGGCGAGACCAAGCCCGTGACCGCTCGCCTTCGTCGTGTAGAAAGGCTCGAACAGGTGTTCTCGCTGGTCTAGAGTTAGCCCTGCGCCATCATCACGAACCCACACGCTGACGCTCTTGTCCAGCGAGTTTACGCTGAGATGCACCTCGGTCTTCCTCTGTGACGCCTCGATAGCGTTCAGCAGCAGGTTCATCAAAATCTGTCTCAGATATTGCTCGTCGATCAAGGCTGCGGCGTCGGCCTCGCGTGTAAGTATGAGCTCGATTTTGCGCTTTTCGGACTGAGGCTTCAACAGTTGAGCGCATTCGTCGATCAGAGGCGCAATCGTGCGGACTTCCATTCTGGGGGGCCTGGGCTGCTGAAACGAGAGTAGATCCGACAGGAGCCTGTTCATGCGATCCAGCTCATCAATGACGATTTGCAAATCTGTAGATTTGAGCCGGCTTTGCTCCTGCCTTTACGCGAGCATCTGAAGGGAGAGTCGAATACTATTCAGGGGGTTACGCATCTCGTGAGCAATTCGGCCAATCATTCCGCCCATGGCGCGCGCACGGTCCTCTCGCCGGATTTCGGCCTCGAGAAACTGACGCGTGCGAGCCATTTTGTTGATCGCCGAACTGATTTCACCCAGTTCATCCCGGCGTTCCGGCAGATTTGGAACAAGATCTTTGTCCAGTGATGCCAAGCCCCTGGTAATCTGACCGACGCCGCGGTGCAGGCCGACGCCGGTGGCGACCACGCCGGCCGCGCCAAGGAGGGACAGGCCAACGAGCACGGCAAACCATGTATTCGGGTTCGTTGCGCGGGCTCAGCCTGGCCGGGCAACCGTTTCATTGCCCAGGTAACCGACGATTCGTCCGAGGCCGCGGAGATTACCACCAGGTCATACTTGCCGCGCAGGACTCGTTTACCTCTACGATGACTGCGCGCCTGCCTGATAACGTCTTCTATCGCTGAACGCTCCGACTCAGGGACGTCGACCTTAGGCAATCCGCCGTCATGCGTCGGATATGAGTATCCGAGAAAGCGGGATTGAGACCAGAACCCGCCCTCTACACCTGGAAAGGAATTTAAAACCGTTTGTGAAATGGCGCGCAGCGTCACATCCTGTGCAGCCGGAGGCAATTCGCCCCAGGACGAATCGCCGTGAATGCGAAGTTTATATTCGCGGCGAAGTTCCTCAATGGCGTGATTCAGCGTGCGGCTCGTATCCGTTAACACAAAGCCTTCGGCGTGATGAACGGCATCCATGACAAGTCCGATCGTTAGCAGCGACACTGCCACGGCCGCGAGAAATGCAAAGAGAAGTTGCAATTGGAAGCGCCTGTTGAGCGGATTCATCGGGGCGGATCCGGTAAGGAGGCTTGTGCGAGGCTTTCGAGAGCGTGGGTTAAGTCGTCGGCACACTTCAGGTATTCGCCCTCTGCGGGTTGATCGCGATCATCCTGAACAGCAGGGCGATAATATTGGCGCGCGAGGTCGCGCAGCCGGGTTGCTGACGGATCTGAAATCTGCTGAAGGAAGTAATCGCAAAGCCGAAGCCGAAAATAAACCTGTTGCGAATGATCCGTCAGGTCTTCGCCTGGGGCCGCCGGCAATTGACGATCGCGAATGTGATGAAGATGGTCAATTGGTCTCCAGCAGGCATCGCCCGCATCGGCGAGGCGGTCAGCTCGAAAGCGGTCTCCCGCCTTTAGCGCGCGAGCCGCAGAATCGAGGAAGCGGTAGGCGTATTCGGCAAGTTCTCGCTCTTCAGCCCCCTGCGCCGGATTCATTTGGAGCTTACGACGAATTTCTGCAATTCGATCGGTGACGGATTTTGGCGCAGGCGGTCCCTTCGGAGGAGGCTGTGCAATCGCGCTGGATACTGAGAGCAGCACGATGCCCAGCAACAGTAGTTTTGGGGGCTTGGGCCGCACCATTTGTATGAGGCATATCATGGGCCTTTCCAAGTCATGTAAAGAATGACACTTGCAATTCTGCATGTGTTCGCTTTGCGAGCAACGTTGAGCTGAAATCGTACGCGGCTGCTAACGATTTTGCAGCCACGTTCGCTTTGATCCCCGATGTGTTCGCAATTCGCCCGCCGGAAAGTCCACTATTTCCTTCAAGTCTAGTGATTGCAATATCGACGCCGTACATCTGGCGGGTATTCGAATTGCTTACTTGGGAAGTGCGCGTGTCATGCGCAGAAAGAAGATCTCATGAAGACAAGAAAACTGCTCTTGGTTTTGGCGTCGACCCTGTGCACGTCAAGTTTGGCGTGGACGCAAACGGCGCCTGCGTCTGCGGCCCCGATTGCCGCTGCGAGTCAGTTGTCCGGCACAATTTCACAGTTCAATTACGGTCCTGAAGGACGGGTTGAAGGATTCCTCGTAAATCGCAACACTCTAGTCGCCTTGCCGCCGGATTGGGCGTTGCAGATTGGCACGACTGCCAAACCGAATGATCCAGTGACCGGCTCTGGAGTCTTGACAAGTCTGGCTTCGGGGATGCAGCTCTTCGACCCCCAGACCCTGACGGTGAACGGCAAAATCGTTTCGCTCGCACAACCCACAGAGCCAGCTCCCTACACGGGCTCCGGCGTTATCCGGCAGCTCAATTATGGACGGCAGGGTGAGGTAAATGGATTCGTATTCCAAAACGGAATCATCGCGCGGACCCCGCCGTTTGGAGCGAGCGACATTTCCGTCGTCCGCCCGGGGGCGAGTATTGCCGTTTCGGGATTTGCACATGTCACCCCTCTAGGGAAAACCGTTGTCGAGGTGCAGTCGATTACAGTGAGCGGGCAGACGATCGCACTGAACATAGGCCCGGATAGGTTTCTCGAACCTGGCCCCGGACCCGTTCGAAGAGGTCCTCGCAACGCCATGCCACCTCCGATACCGGCTCCCGGCCCTGTGCCTGCTCCAGATCAGGCTGCTCCGCCACCTCCGCCTCCCGCAGCACCGCGGTAGAAAATTCATAAGCTCAGGACGCACAAATGACGGAGATGGTGGGCGTCATACTTCCGGTGTTGGGCGGATTGCTCAAGGATGCGCATTGGAGATATGACCAGATCGGGTTAGCCACTGCTGCGGCCGGCCTTGGAACAATGATCTTCCAAGCGCCGGCGGGATGGCTGGTAGACTGCTTCACATGCAGGCGTGCTCTCTTTGTAGTGATGACGTTGATCACGGGTGCATGCCTGATGGGACTCCCCATGGCGCCGGCAAAAGCCGCGTGGATCGACTCCCTGCTGTATGTTTGAGGAATGAGCCGAAGTTTCTATCCGCCTCTCTTCGGAGCACTCGCTTTGGCCCTCGCAGGATACGAGCGGATGAATCGAACAACAGGAGTGAACCAGGGTTGGAATCATGCAGGCAACATCGTTGCGGCACTGCTCACCATGGTAATGGTTTCTGCTCTGGGGCTCTCATCTGTGTTTTACTTCGCCGGAGTATCCTCGCTGCTGGCGGGTGCGTTAGTGCTGTTGATTCGCCGTGCGGACCTGGATGAATGGCGGGCGAAGAGTGTATCACGGGACTCGTGTGCCGAACCATCCTGGAAGGCCTTGCTGTTGGATCGAAATATTATCTTCCTGCTGGCCTCGATCTTTCTCTTTCATCTCGTAAATGCGCCGATACTGCCGACTGCGGCGCTCTACGTAAAGAAACTCGGCGGATCGGACAATCTGATGGCTGCGACAGTACTGACGGCTCAAATTGTGATGGTGCCGGTTGCGCTCATGACAGGAAAGCTTTGCGACTAATGGGGGCGCAAACCGATTCTGGCTGTCGCGTTCTGGGTGTTACCGCTGCGAATCCTGTCCTATTCGCTGGTTACCGCGCCAAGCGCAATAGTTTACCTCCAGACGTTAGATGGAATCGGGGCTGGCATATATGGTGTTGCCGTAGTCGCCTGCAGTGCCGACCTGACGAGGGATCGAGGCGGATTCAATACGCTGATGGGATTGTTCGCAACGGCACTTGCCATCGGGGGCGTTGTGGGCCCTATCCTCTCAGGAGTCCTGATTCAGCATCTTGGATTCCGGATGACCTTTTGGTCCTTCGCGGCTTTTGCGACGCTTGGAGCAGTCGTGTTCAGCTCGTTTGTTCCGGAGACTAAGGGGACCGCGGTCGATTTGGGGGATCGATCGCGAGTTTCGCGGGAGTCGTTGGCACGGTGCTAATGATCGTCGGCATCACGTTTATTGCGAAGCGTTGAGAGAATGCAATTCGGAACATTCGGCTCGATGAGCACGGTACTGGTGTGGTCCATCACGGCTGCCTCCGTCGCAGGGGTCTTGTTTCGGCCGAAGGAATGGCCGGAGGCTGTGTGGGCATGTTTGGGTGCCCTGCTGCTGGTTATGCTCGGCTTGATTCCGGTGCCGCATGCTCTTGCCGCTGTTGGCAAAGGACTCGACGTTTATCTTTTCCTCACAGGCATGATGCTGCTCGCCGAGCTGGCGCGGTGCGAAGGCGTCTTTGATTGGATGGCTACGCTGGCGGTTCGAGCGGCACGTGGGTCCCGGCTCCGGCTTTTCGGATTGATCTATGCCGTTGGCACTCTCGTGACCGTCTTTCTCTCTAATGATGCAACGGCCGTTGTGCTGACGCCAGCAGTGTATGCGGCTGTGAAGAAAGCGCGCGGCGAGGCGCTTCCGTACTTACTGATCTGTGCCTTCATCGCGAACGCGGCGAGCTTCGTGCTGCCCATTTCGAATCCCGCCAACCTGGTGGTCTATGGGAAGGGCTTACCGCCTCTGCTCTCCTGGCTGCGCGTGTTTTTTCTTCCGTCCGTCTGTTCGATTGTGGCAACCTATCTCGTTCTGCGATGGCTTTCCCGAAAACACCTGGCTGGCAGGATCGAGGAGATTACGGAGCCTGTAAAACTGAGCGCTATAGGGAAGCGCTCGTTATGGGGAATTCTGGTGACTGGCGCTGTTCTGATCACGGCTTCAGGGTTTGGTCTCGATCTCGGACTACCTACCTGCGTCGCTGCGATTCTATCCGTCCTGCTTGCAACGGAGGGCAAGATTCGTGCGGTTCGAGAGATCGTAAGACACGTAGCTTGGAGCGTGTTGCCCCTCGTGGCGGGCCTTTTTGTGCTGGTCGAAGGATTGAACAATGTGGGAGCCCTGAGCGATTTGGCGAGGGTTTTAGAGGCCTGCACAGCCTTGCCCAGAATACCGGCTTCTCTGATTTCGTCCTTTGGAATCGCGACGCTCTCGAACGTGATGAACAACCTGCCGTCGGGCCTTCTGGCCGGAGGAGCCGTCAAAGCCAGCCACGTTGCACCGTACATCCGCGATTCCGTTCTAATCGGCGTGGATCTAGGGCCGAATCTATCCGTCACCGGTTCTCTGGCCACCGTGCTCTGGCTCATCGCGCTGCGGCGTGAAGGCGAGCAGATTACGGGATGGCAATTCTTGAAGGCGGGAATTGTGGTGATGCCTCCCGCGCTTCTGCTTGCCACGGCGGCCACGTTTCTGTCGGATCGTTGATTTCTTGAATACGCTTACGCGCCAGCCGTAATGACTACGGAAATCGTGGGATCGAAATGAGCGGCGGTTCGCAGCCACCTGATGGCAAAGTATTTGATGAATGCCCAGGCATTCGCAAAACGGTGATTGACGGACTGCGCATTCTGATCCTGATGCCCTCGATTAGCCTTTCGCTATCTGCGCAAAGTGCCGACCAATCAGGCCCTGGAAGCAGCCCTCGATCGAGCTCTCGAGGCACGCGGCCTCGCCGCTGAAGTTGAACTCCGAGGAGTATGCAGTGATGTTGAGTCACCTGGACGAGGCGATCCGCCAAATCCCGGGCTCTGCATTTTGTTATTTCACGCAACGTAAAGTGCATCAGAAGATGGGCAATGAGGCTGCGGCAATCGCCGATCTGGAAACGCTGGTTACGCGGGTAGATCCCGCGTTCGCACAGGGCTGGTACCGGTTGAGCAAGATGTACCTGCAAAAGCGGCCTCGCGGACAACGCAGCCAAGGCGCTTCAGAGATTCCGAAGCATTAATAGCGAGCACGATGCCCTAGAAATAGAGTATCTCCAGAAGGTGTTATTGTCATCCCTTGGTCCTGAGTAGGTACGGTCGGGCGGTAGAATGGCTCAGCACTTCATAACCAGCAATGCCCCTTTCCGCCGGCATGCGTCTCGGTCCCTACGAAATTCTGTCCGTTCTCGGCGCCGGAGGAATGGGCGAGGTCTATCGCAGCAAGGATACGCGCCTCGACCGCATAGTTGCCATCAAAGTTTTGCCGTCGCATCTCTCTGATAATCCGCAACTCCGCGAACGTTTCGAACGTGAAGCCAAAGCCATATCGAGCTTGAGCCATCCGCACATCTGCCCGCTGTACGACATCGGTCGGCAGGATGGCATTGATTACCTGGTGATGGAGTACCTGGAAGGAGAAACCCTCGCATGGCGGCTCAAGAAGGGACCGCTGCCGCCCGGGCGAGTGCTCGAGCATGCCATCGAGATTGCCGACGCGCTGAATACGGCGCATCGGCATGGAGTGATTCACCGCGATTTGAAGCCCGCCAACATCATGCTGACGAAGAGAGGCGCGAAGCTACTGGATTTCGGTTTAGCGAAAGTGCGAGCCGAGCCGGTAGCGGCCATGAGCGCGATGCTCACGCAAGGGGCGTCCCTGACCGGCGAAGGGACCATGTTGGGCACGCTGCATTACATGGCGCCGGAACAGTTGGACGGCAGCGACGCTGATGCGCGTACTGACATCTTTGCGCTGGGAGCAGTGATCTATGAAACAGCTACGGGACGGCAGGCATTCGAGGGAAAGACTCAGGCCAGCGTGATCTCCGCCATCATGTCAGCGGAGCCACCGGTCCTGTCAACGGTTCAAGCGATGATTCCGCCAGCACTCGACCATGTAGTGAAAACCTGCTTGGCGAAGGACCCGGACGCGCGATGGCAGACTGCGCAGGATGTGCTGGTCGAGCTGAGGTGGGTCGCTTCAGAAGCTTCGGGGATGCCTGTGGCGGCGGTTCCTTTGAGGGGCAAGCATGGCCGGAACTGGCTCCTGGGCTTAACGCTCTCCATCGTTTTGCTGGCCACCGCGTTACAGAGGTACCTCCCGCATAGGGCAACGGCAGAACACGCGGTACGTTTCTCCATTTCGTTGCCGGAGGACACCAAATTCACATCAACAGAAACCGCGGGCCCCACTCCACAGATCGCCGTTTCGCCAGACGGTCGCATGATAACTTTTGCCGCATCCCATGGCACAAGTCCGCCAATCCTTTGGTTGCGTAATTTGGATTCGTTCACGTCCCAAATGTTAGCGGGGACGGAGGGCGCATCTTTTCCGTTCTGGTCACAGGACAGCCGATTCATTGGATTCTTTGCCGGGGGCAAGCTCAAGAAGCTGGATCTATCCGGACGGACCGTGCAGGTCATAGCGGATGCCCCTGATGGTCGGGGCGGGACGTGGAATCGGGAAGGAGTGATCGTATTTGCAGAAGGAATAGGTACTGGGCTTAGGCAGGTGTCGGCGGCCGGCGGAATGTCCATGGCAGCAACGGTGCTCGATCCCTCGCACGGCGAGCTTTCGCATAGATTTCCACAATTTCTGCCGGACGGGCGCCATTTTCTCTTTGTCGATCATGCTGCCCAAACAAAATTGGGAGTGTATGTGGGTTCTTTGGATTCCAAGGAGACCAAGCGGGTATTAGCAGGGAAATGGAGCACTGCCTGTTCAGTAGGGTTGTACCTACTCTCAGTTCGCGAAGGTACTTTGATCGCTCATCCTTTCGATGTCAATCCCCTGAAGGTGTCCGATGAGCAATTTTCAGTAGCTGAGCACATCGCTTCGTCGTCGCCGTCCGGCTTCGCATCGTTCTCAGCGTCTTCGACCGGCGTCTTAGTTTACGCCAGCGGTTCCTCGCCAAACAGGCAATTAGCCTGGTTTGCCCGCGATGGAAGGCGGCTTGGGTCACTCGGTGAGCCGGGCGAATATGCGTCTCCTGCGCTTTCACCTAACGAAGCAAAGATCGCCGTGGCGCGTATCGATTCGCAAACAAGGACGCCGGACATCTGGTTATTCGATTTAAGTCGCGGCACCCAGACACGTTTTACCTTCGACCCCGGGAGCGATCGCACACCGCTCTGGTCACCTGATGGAAGTGAGATTCTCTTTGCTTCAGACCGAACAGGAGCTTGGGATTTGTATCGGAGAAAAGTGAATGGCGCCGATGCGGAGGAATTGTTAGCAGCTTCGGCAGATGATGAATTCCCCTCGCAATGGAGCGCCGATTCACGATTCATTGTTTATTCCACGCCAAGACCGAACACCAACTGGGATCTCGTAGTGCTTCCATTGGCGGAGCCTTCTAAGCCCATTCAGTTCTTGCGCGCGCCCTTCAACGAGGTACAAGGCGTGCTGTCGCCGAATGGGCATTGGATGGCGTACACCTCCGACGAGACCGGGAGATTCGAGGTGTACCTCCAATCATTTCCTGCTGGCGGAAATAAGTTGCAGCTGTCAGTAGATGGCGGTTCAGATCCGAAATGGCGGCCGGATGGCAGAGAGTTGTTCTACGTCTCACTAAAGCACAAGCTGATGTCTGTAAGCCTAGTGTCCGACCCTAGATTTGAGGCTGGTGCGCCTAAAGAGCTCTTCGAAGTACCAGTCCCCAATCTTGTTGCTTCGTTTCCCAACAATTACGTCGTGATGGCGGATGGCCGAAGATTTCTTGTCAATACGGTGCTCCGCGATGCGGTCTCCTCGCCGATTTCTGTTGTCCTCCACTGGACCACGGAGTTGAGCCGCTGATGTAACGCTGCGCCAGCTCCCCTCGGTGTCGCGTCGCTCAATTCGATCTGCACCAGCGGCTGATTTGTGAGCACCATCTTACCGCCGCTGAGGATTAGCACGTTCAGGTGCTCGCTGCCCACCAGCTTCTCCAGGTTTTCGCGACGGGTCTGTGCCGCCACAATATAACACCGCTGATCTTTCAGCCACATCTCTCGAAACTGAGCATCGTCCAGAAAGACTGGCGGCGCATCCGGCGCATAGGATCCGTAGACCAGGTTGTTCGTTCGTCCGTTCAACAGATACGCCGTCCGGTTCAAGTAAAAGAAGACCGACGAATACGTGTAGTAATGATGGTCGACAATTAACTCACCCGGGGGAGCCTTGCGCAAAGCTTCCACCAGAGGCCGCGAAGTGAGATACGGATCGAAAACGACCAACGCCATTCGCGCAGCTTGAAAAAAGAGCACCATCATCACCGCGACCGCTATAAATACGCTCCGACCCGATGCTCGAAACATTCCCACCGCCCCGACGAGAAACGCGATCGACGCTGCAAGTAACGGCCAGCGAAGGTACGCGAACGCGGGCAGAGTGAGATCCTTCATGTGGTCGAGCGAAAGCTTATATGTTCCGGGGCGGGAGATCAGGGCATCGGAAATATCACCAGGCGCCGGATAGTTCCGCGAAAGGAAAAAGAGCATCAGCGTAACGGCGCTCGCCGCAAGTGCAACCACCAACAGAAAGCGAGTGCCCCGCCTGATCCATGCTCCGCCTGCCGCCATAGCCGAGCCAAGTAACAACGCGAGGGCCGGATAACAAGGCATCGAGTAATACTCCTGCGTTGTCGAAAACGTGAAGAACACCAGCACGAATCCGATCCAACATAGGGCCAACAGTCGCGTTTGTCCGGCCCGATCCACAGGTTTGAAATTCTGCGTCACAATCGCGGGAAGGTAAACACTCCACGGGAAAAGCCACAGCAAGTGCAATCCCCAGAACAACGCGCGCGGAACCGTGCTGTAATCGCGGGGATAACGGAGATTCAGGAAGCGCAGCAACTGTTCGTTGATAAAGAAAAACCACAGAAATCCGTGGTATTCGCCGGCCGTGCTGTGCATCGTGAAATCCCACAATGGTGGGTTCCGAAGTGCCGCCAGAATGTGCCACGGTGCCGCCACGGCCAGAATGATTAGCGAACCGCTGAGCGGTTGTAGCCGTCGCCAGGTCTTGACGCTGAACAATCGGCGCGTCACCGTCAGGTAAATCAGCCCCGTAGCTACTGGAAAAAGCATCCCCACGAGGCTTTTCAATAGCAAGCCCGCTCCCATTGAGGCAGCCATCACCACTGCCCACCGTCGTGGATGGGGCTCACTGTCATCTAGCACCCGCAAAAAGGCCCACATTGCCAGGGCTGTCGTTCCGGTCAGCATCACATCGGGAATTTGAATGCGGGTAAATAGAAAGAGCCCGACACAGGTCGAGACACACAGCCCGGCCAAGAGGCCGGCGCGCCGCCCGAACGCCCAAGCGCCAAACAACGCCGTCAATAAACCGAGCAGTACAGACGAGAGAACCACCGGAACGCGCGCCGACCAGTCGTGAACTCCAAAAATCTTGTAGCAGCAAGCGATGGCCCAATAGATTAGCGGAGCTTTCTCCAGATAGGCGACGCCATCAAGCCGCGCGGTCACCCAATCGCCCGAGTCCAGCATGTTTCGCGCGATCTGCGCCTGGACAGCATCCACATCGTCCATCAGAGACGGAGGCGAAATCATGCAGCCTACGTATACGGCAATGGCCGGAAGAAGAACAGCTAAATACCAGGAGAGGCGACTAGAGTCGATCGCAGAGGTTCGCAGTGAACCGTGTTGGTCTGTATTTGCCATTTCCTCATCCACAGAAATAGAATCAGCATTCCCCATAGGTGATAGCCAAAGTTGGCTCGCCGGGAAAGATGATCCTGAATACAAGCGTCCATCACGCCGGGACGTAACGCTCCGCCGTGTGCCTTTTCTCCAGTTGCGCGCATCTCCTCGAGCAGAGGCCGCAGCGGTCCTCGCAGCCATTCGTGAGCCGGAATATCGAAACCAATCTTCTTCTGTCTCAGTACCGGCGCCGGGAGACGCTTCTTCATCAGTGACCGCAGAACAATCTTTTGCTGTGTTCCTGCCATCTTCAACTCGTCGGGCAGCGAAGCCGCGAACTCAACGATCCGGTGATCCAGAAACGGCGGTCGGACTTCTACCGAATGTGCCATGCTCATCCGGTCCACCTTTGCCAGAATGTCGTCTGGCAGATAATACTTCTGGTCGAACCAAAGGTACGCGGCCAGAGTGTCGCCGCGCTCGGCGAGCTCTCTTGTCATCCTTCCCAGCGCATCCGGCAAAGGCATGCCTGCGATACGGCGCTTCTCCTTTTCTGAAAACGTGCCGTTCCAGAAAAGGTGCGCCTGCTCAGGTCTCGTCTGGCAACCCGCCAGAAACCGCTTCAGCTTGTATTCGAAACTGATCTTCTCATCTGACGCCGGCCACCGCCGCGCCACTTTCTCTGCGGCCCGAAGCGCAAACGAAGGCAGCATCCGCGCCCACTTTGCCAGGACATTCGCCCGGTACGTCGTGTAGCCGCCGAAAAGCTCGTCAGCTCCCTCTCCGCTCAGCGCCACCGTCGCCGTCCGGCGCGTCATTCGCGACAAATACCAGACCGGCAGCGCTCCCGCGTCGCCATTGGGCTCATCCGCATAACCGGCAAACTCTTCGATCGTCTCCGCGAGGTCCAACTCCGGATTCAGATCCAGTTGTTCATGTACTGTTCCGTAATGTGAAACCAGCCGCGCAATGTTCTCCGATTCATCGAAGCTGCGCCCAAGAAACGAAATGGAGAAGGTCCGGAGCGGCGCCGTGGATTGCTCCGCCGCATAGTGCAGAATCGTGGACGAATCGACGCCTCCGCTTAGCCACATTCCAAGAGGAACGTCCGAAAGTAAATGCTCGTGAACCGATTGTTTCAGTAACAAATCGAGTTGTTGTTCGGCGTCCGCCTGTTTGATTGACAGGGCCGGCGCGAAGGGGAGTTTCCAGTACGAGTCCGTTCGAACCTGCCCCGCACGCCATTCCAGCCAGTGCCCCGGGGGGAGCTTTTCGACACCCTCCACCAATGTCAGGGGACAAGGCACATAATTGAGCGAGAGCCAGCAGTCGAGCCCTGCCGGATCGAGCCGCCGTTCAATCTCCGGGTGAACGAAGATCGTCTTCAGCTCCGATCCGAAATAGATATCTTGTCCGCGCCGAGCCACATAAAGCGGTTTAATGCCGATCCGGTCTCGCGCAAGAACAAGCCGCCTCGTCGACTCTCGCCAGATCGCGAGTGCGAACATCCCGCGCATCCGCTCGAAACAATCCGTATCCCACTGCAGGAACGCCCGCAGCACCACTTCCGTATCGGTGCGCGATTCGAACTGGTGGCCGAGCGCCCGCAACTCCGCGCGCAGTTCAGCGTAATTGTAAACTTCGCCGTTGAACGCGATCACAACGTCGCCGTTCTCGGCGGTCATCGGCTGATCGCCCGATTCAAGGTCAATAATCTTGAGCCGCGACGCGCCAAGCGAAACGAGTCTCGTTTCAAAGACGGCCTGCCCATCCGGACCGCGATGCGAAATAGATTCAATCGCCTGTATGATCAAGCCGGGATCCGGCACACGCGTAATGTGGGTAAAACCGGCGATGCCGCACAAAATGATCTCTCCACCGTTGCTAGAAGGATGCGCGGCGCAGCGCGCTTGTCCAGTTGCCTTATCCTTACATGTCGGCTGGCAACGACGCAAACGTCTCTTAATTGTACGGGCCAGACTTTTGAGAAGTTTCGGGAGTGCCAGCTCTGTTCAGGGCGCGTCAGAATTTGCTAACTTTATTTTTTGCGCCTGATCGTCTCCGTCCTCTTCTTGGCAGCTACCTTTCCCAGCATGTACTATCTCATCGCCCTCTTTAGCTCGTGGCGATTCTTCCGGACGTCGGCGCGCCCAAAAGTCGGCTCCACCTTCACCCCTCCTGTGAGCAACTTGCAGCCTATTCGCGGTCTCGACCACGAAGCATACGACAACTTTGCCAGCTTGTGCCGTCAGGACTACCCCGACTACGAACTTCTTTTTTGTGTAGGGACTCACGACGACCCAGCTGTTCCCGTCATTCAACAACTGGCCAGCGATTTCCCCGAGCGTCGCATTCGCCTCCTGATCGGATCCGGGCGAACGGCCGTCAACGACAAAGTCGCGAAACTCGTCCGGCTTGTAAACGAAGCTCAAAATGAGGTTCTCGTCATCAATGACAGTGACGTTCGCGTGCCTCCGGACTATTTTCGTTCCGTCGTTGCGCCCCTTGAAAACCCGGCCGTCGGCGCCGTTACCTGTTTCTACGCTTCCACAGAAGACAAAACGTTTGCTGAAAAACTGCAGTCCGTCGGAATGATGTCTGACTTCTTTGCCGGAATCCTGGTCTCACGCCAACTCGAAGGCGTAAAATTTGCCCTGGGAACAACCATCGCCACGACACGCAAGAACCTCGCCGAATTCGGCGGGTATGAAAGCCTCGAGAACCGTCCGGGTGATGATTTCCTCGTCGGCAGTCTCATCGAGGGACAGGGTCACACCGTAGAACTCCTGCCCTACACCGTGCTGGCGGTGTCAGACTACGGGACCTTCGGGCAACTTGTGCACAAGCGTTTGCGCTGGATGGTGGTCATGCGCCACATGCGGCCGGCTGGCCACCTCGGCTTGCTTTTCACCCAGGGATTACCGTGGGCGCTGCTCGCCATCGCGCTGCACCCTTCTGCTTCCGCCGCCTGCGTCTGGCTTGGCGTTTACCTCGCTCTGCGACTCGCCATAATGTGGACCATCGGTATGCATGGCCTAAAGCGTAAGGAATTATGGCGTCAAATGCCGCTGATCCCTCTCTGGGACGCTTTGGCATTCTTCATATGGGTGACCAGTTTTTTCCGCACCAGCTTGCGCTGGCGAGACGGGCAGTATCATATTCGCAACGGCGAATTAGTTCCTGTCATCAACGCTTCCAGCCCCCGATAAAGGCATGGCGGGCCGCACACTTTCGGGCCGCCAGGCAAAACCACTTCTCTAGGACGTCACTCCGTCCGCTACCACCGCCTGCCGCACCCGCACGTTCGTGGCCTCGCGCCAGAAAACCTGCGGCAGAAACACGCTTGCATCGATTCGGTCCCGGTACTTCACAGCAACGCCGATGATGGAATCGAGCAGCGAGTCGGACAGGATGTGCGGTGTCAGGCCCAGATCCACCAACTTCGAATGCTTGGCGTTGTAGTAGTGCTCTTGTGCCTCGACACGCGGGCTCGGCAGGTGATCGATCTTCACTGTCATGCCCACCTTCTTACCCACCGCCTGCACCATATGAGCTAATTCGAGGACCGAAAACTGCTCCGTGAACTGGTTGAACACGCGGCATTCACCCGGCGCCGCCGGGTACAGACATGAAAGTTCAACACAGCGCACCGTGTCACGGATATCCAGAAATCCGCGCGTTTGTCCGCCTCGCCCGTAAACGGTCAACGGATGTCCCAGCGCAGCCTGCACGCAGAAACGGTTCAGCACAGTCCCGAAAACTTCGTCGTAGTCGAAACGATTCACCAGCCTCTCATCGAGTTCCGTTTCATCGGTAATGGTCCCGTACACCACGCCCTGATTGAGGTCGGTCGCCCGCAACCCCCAGATCTTGCAAGCGAACATGATGTTGTGGCTGTCGTGCACCTTTGACAGGTGATAAAACGAACCTGGCTGCTTCGGATACGGGAGCGTGTCCGTCCTCCCGTTGTGTTCTATTGTGATGTAGCCCTCTTCGATGTCGATGTTCGGCGTGCCATACTCGCCCATCGTCCCCAGCTTCACCAGGTGGCAATCTGGGCAAAACTCACGTAGGGCGAACAGCAAATTCATCGTCCCTACGACGTTGTTCACTTGCGTGAAAACCGCATGCTTGCGGTCAATCATCGAGTAGGGAGCCGAGCGTTGCTCAGCGAAATGGATGAGCGCGTCCGGACGAAAAGTCTGGATTGTCGACGCCACGAAATCATAGTCCTGAACGTCGCCGGAAAAGACTTCGATCGTGCGCCCGGTGAGTTCTTCCCAGACACGAACTCTTTCTGACAGGGGGCGGATCGGCGTCAGCGTCTCAACGCCGAGTTCATGATCCCATTGACGCCTGGCAAAATTGTCGCTAATGGCAACCGAGTGGCCCTTGCTCGACAAATATAAGGCTGTCGCCCAGCCGCAGTAGCCGTCTCCCCCAAGGACGGCAATTTTCAAGGTGTTCACTCGCTAATCCTCCAGACCAGTTGAGCGCCCATTTTCATCCAACCGCACTGGGCCTCCCGCCAACCTTTACTTGGTTCGATAAAGCAATGACGACAACGAAACGCCAGAGGTCACCCTGCCTACCGGGCAACCATTACAATTCCGCCACAGACCAGTACCGCCCCGGCCATTCGGCGGGCCGCCAGTCGCTCACCAAGAACAAATTTGGCCAGGACTGTTTCTAAAGCAAAACTCGCGGCCGAGGCCGGCACAGCAAAGCTCAGTGGCTCCGTCCTCACGAGCGCCAGAAACGCGAAGAACGATACCGCCATGCAACCGATGGAGAGCACCAGCCGCCACCGCGTCACGATAAGGCTCAGCACTCGCGCTAATCCCGGTACACTTTTTGCCCTTTCACCGGCCCTCTTCATTTCAAGGCTTTGCAGCAAATCACCGAGCACTGCCGACACCACGACAGCACTTAGAATCATCCACTTCATCGCGGCCCCTCTTTCCCCTCTGCAAGACGGGGACTTGAGGCAACCAGAGCCGACCCGGCTGAGATGAGAATCGCCCCCAACCATCGCGATGGGCTCACCTGCTCATGTAGGACAAACCGGCCCAGCAACGTTGAGATGACATACCCTGAGGCTGTTACAGGCAACACAAAACTAAGATCGGCTACACTCAGCAGCGACATCCGTGTGAGGAGCCACACAATCTGCATGACAATTCCCAATATCACCAACGGGTCGATCATCGCCCGCAGATACAGTAGGGGTTCGAACAGCGGCGATTGGGGAAGTTCTCGCATGCCCCACGCGAGAAACAGATTACTTAGCGGTTTAAGAAGCGTGACCAGCGCCACCAGACGCCATACCTGACGGCTCGTAACCATAGCGCCGGCCTGCGCCGCCGTGAGCTCTGTCGCGATCACGCCACCCCGCCTTTCTAGAAGACTAATGAAACTTCTCGCCATGTCGGCGCGCGAACAGACTCGCAGAGCATCCGGTCACCTAAGACCAAAAGCAACCGCAGTCGTCAGATCTAAGGTGCAAAAAGATTCAGAATTTCACTGTTTTTGGTCGGGGCGAGTGGATTCGAACCACCGACCTCCTGGTCCCGAACCAGGCGCTCTAGCCAGGCTGAGCCACGCCCCGTATCTTCTAGTCTACAGGTTAGAACATCCGTGCCACAAACAGCCCGTCAGTTCAGTCGCTTTAACTCTTCTTCGAGTCCGCTCATCCCTTTGCGCCGGTAAATGTCAGACAAGCGCTGCTGTTCGGGGGAAGAGGCGAGAGCTCGTCGCAGCAGAGGATCCTTTGTCGCCTGGCTGATGTCAACCCTGCTCGGAATCCAGAACTTGCCGTCCGAGAACTCGACATTATTCACAAAAGCGAGAAGCGAAGACACCACCATCGGCTGCCCGCCGGGACGCGAGAAGCGCAAGGCGCCCGGTTGCGTAAGACTCGCCGTCTCAACAGGTGCGAGTTGCGTGGCAGAAGGTACAGATCCGGCAACAAAATCCTGACCGCGCTGATCGCGCACAATCCAACCGACCTGGAACACCTTGATCGCCTTACCCGACGTATTGCGGACTTCGACCTCTGAGGTTCTTACCTCATTTCCAAAGATCTGTGCATTGCCGCCGAGAGGTTTGATCGGGGAACTGGGGAATGCTACCGCTCCTACCGAGACCGGCTGGTGTTGTTTCCCTGATGTCCCAATCGGACCGCGCAGCAATTCGAGGCTGAGCTGCGCCGGATTCAGATCCTCGAGGCCAAAGTTCAGTTCTTCCCGAAGCTCAGCCAGGTGCCCGCCGGCAAGAAGCTCGGACAGATAGCGGCGGTCACGACGCGCTTCCAATTCATAGACCATCAGCATCCGCCGCGATTCGAGCTTGTCCGATCCGTAGGCTGTCAGGTCCGAGAAGAGAGCACAGTCGAGCGAGACTTGCATCATCGCTCCGCGAGCCCGACCCATGGTGAGCGGACGCGTGAGCTGCATCTCTAGACGCACGGGAAACACCTCACCGGGCTGTGCGCGCAGACTGGGTACCGTTACGGATCCTCTCCCGGAAGGCGTCAGATCCGGCGTTTCAACACGCAGGGTCAATCCCGAGATGGTCTTAGTCCCCGTGTTGCGCAACAGAAGCGATGCGTGAAGATTGACCACGATCGAGGCGCCGCGGACCAACGCCGTAGTAGGCCCCGGCTCCTGCAAACCGAAATGCACCAGCAAGACCGGCGAATCATGCGGAAACTCGACTTCGAGCAACCCATTGCTATCATCCGCGGCGAGTGCTCGGGAGGAGATCAAGAAAGCGAGGACGGCCGCCAGACGCAACGAGACAGTAAGTTTACTGCCCATAGACCTTGGTGATCGTCAATTGCCCGCTTTGCTCATCCACGTAGCGGGCCTCTATGGAAGCGTTTCCGGACAGCGAGACGTAGGCGCTTGAAGGATGGAGCATCCTGAGCGTAACGCCCTGAGAGTGAACCTCGATGCCGCTTGGAGTAGCTTCCAGAAGATTGGACGGGGGCACATTCTGGCGGACTCCCATGGCTCGTGAAACCGATGAAAATAAGTGATCCGTTTGCTCGCCAGGAATATGAGTAATCCATCCGACAACGAAAAGTGCGGCGAGACCGCCGGTAATCGCAAGACGCGACAGCCACACCTTTTTTCGTCCGACATTTTCGATGCACCGCGAAGCCGCGACTCCAACCACGATATTGCCGATCATTTCGGACTCGAGCCGCTTCCAGTCGGCGATCGCCTCGAAGGCCGTCAGGGTTCCGCTCGCCGCTTCTTCTTTTAGAGCGTGCAATGCGTATCCAAACGATTCGGCAGCCTGGTCACAGTTTGCACATCGGAGTAAATGGGCCTTCAGCCGCAGGCTCGGGATCAGGGCCAGATCTCCACGCGAATAGAGAGCCAGCATCTCGGGAGCCGGATGCGAAGTGCGAACGTGGGAAAACAAATTCACGGAGACTTTCTCTCTTCGAGGTAGCGCTTGAATTTCGTCCGGGCGTTGGCGATGTGGGAACGAACAGTAGCCATCGAGCAGTTCATCTGCTTTGCCACCTGTTCGGCGGGCATATCTTCCACATCGCGCAACAGCAGAGCCATACGTTCGCGCTCCGTCAGAACAGCCAGGCCGCCATCGAGATGCAATTTGCGTTCGCCCCGCAGGACTGATTGCTCGGGATCCGCCCAGGGCGTAGGAAAACCGGCGAGTTGATTGACATCACTAAAGGAGAGCCTCTTCCTGCGGCGAAGAAAGTCGATGGCAGTATTAGCGGCAATCCTCGAAAGCCACTGACCGGAGCGCTCCAGATCCTTCAACTGACCCTGACGCTGCAGCGCCTTGATGAAGGCTTCCTGCGTCAGGTCCTGGGCGTCATCAACGTTACCCACAATGCGATAAATCAGCAGAAAAATGCGCCGCAGGTTCTGCTGCACGAACTGAGATTCAGGGTCCTCTGTCACCCGCGACAGAGAGTTGGTGGATGGCTCACTCACGGTACCCTCCCGCTCGCAAGACGACACTGCGAGCGACCCAGGTATGGACGGGTTGAATGACTGGGGCATGTCCCTATTAGGGAATGACGAGGCGGGAGCCAAAACGTGCAATACCAGCCAGCCATCGAACGCTATTTTAGTGTATATGAGACCCGTTGCCATTGTGGGTATCGGAAAAACGGCGTTCGGCGCGTTTCCAGACCGAAATCTGCGGTCGCTAGCGGTGGAGGCGATCCGGAATGCCATGACGGATGGCGGTATCGCTCCCCACCTCGTAGAAGCTTTTTACCTTGGGAACTTCGCCGGGCCGTCGTTTGTCGGGCAGAATCATCTCGCGCCTTACGTTGCGTCTGCGGCGGGTTTCGAAAGTATCCCATGCACTCGCTTTGAGGACGCCTGCGCGTCGAGCGGTTCGGCCTTCTTTCACGCCTGGCAAAGCGTTGCTGCCGGGATTTACGACATGGTGGTCGCGGCTGGGGTGGAGAAGATGACCTCACAGACGACGCCGCGTGTTACTGAGATTCTGGCAGGCGCCGGAGACATGGACACGGAAGGCCGTGCCGGTGCAACGTTTCCGGCACTATTCGGGATGATCGCACGACGCCACATGCATCAATACGGCACCACGCGCGAGCACCTCGCAGCGGTATCCGTCAAGAATCATGCAAACGGCGCAAAGAACCCGCTCGCGCATATGCGAAAGGTCATCACCATGGAGCAGGCACTCGCAGGGAAACCCATTGCCGAGCCCTTGACGGTATATGACTGCTCCCTGATTAGCGACGGCGCGGCGGCGGTGGTTCTCGTTCCCCTGGATCGCGCTAAGGAACTGAATCCGAAGTTTGCGCGAGTCCTTGCAGTCGCCCAGACGTCAGATCACGTGGCATTGGATACGAAGAGCGACATCACGGTATTCCCGGCGGTGCGGGCCGCTGGGGAAAAGGCATATACTCTGGCGGGCCTCGGCCCAAAGGACATCCAGTTGGCGGAACTTCATGACTGCTTCACGATCGCCGAAATAGTAGCGAGCGAGGATCTTGGATTTGTCGAGAAGGGAGACGGCGGCCCGTTCGCTGCGGCCGGATGCACCGCAATCAACGGCCGCATTCCGATCAACACAAGCGGCGGCCTGAAATCGAAAGGGCACCCTGTGGGAGCCACGGGAGTCGGTCAAGTGTGTGATGTAGTGGCGCAGTTGCGTGGAGAAGCCGGCGAGCGCCAGGTGCCACGTCACAAAATCGGGCTGACCCAAAATCTCGGCGGCTCGGGTGCCACCTGCGTTGTGACGATTCTCGAGGCGGCATAGGATGCATAACACCCAGTCCCGCGACGGCATTGTGTATACAGAAACAATCGTGCATGCGCCGCCAGAGCAATTCGCTGCCGACGCGCCTTACCAGCTGGCTATAGTCGATCTCGAGGCCGGAGGACGCATGACGGTTCGTGTACTAGGCAAGGCTGGGAATGACCGAGCGCACATCGGCGATCGCGTCAAGTTTGTGGAGGAGCGAAACGGGGTAGCTTACTACCAGAAAGGATAAAGACCGGCGCTGGTCTTTCGTGAGCCCAACACCGGCCGCTCCGTTATTGAGGTCCAGATTGAGGTCCGGGGGTGGTGCTCGAACCGGAGTTATCGTCGGGGTTCCCGGTATCTGGCCGGCGCTTCAGTTTCGGCCGATCATCTTCATCCCCAGTGGATTTCTTCGAAGGATCTGTCTCGTCCTCGATGGGCGTGTTCGAATTCGGATTCCGCCTTAAAGTCGGCTTGTTCGGATCATCCGACGTTTTGTCCGGCCGGCGTTGATTTTCGAGCATTGCCAACCGCAACTTGACGTCGTTGAACTCGGAAGTAGTGACGACATACTCAGGGCGCGCCTTCAAGTCCGCGATCTCCTTCTGCGACTTCGTTATGCGATCATCCGTCGGCGGATGAGTTGCGAACAGCTTGGACATCGTTCCCGGCTTTCTCTTTTCCAGCGTCTGGATTTTTTCAAAGAAGTCTACAAAGGCCGTCGGATCGTAACCGGCCTTGTACATGTACTGGACACCCAGAAAGTCGGCTTCAGCCTCGAAGGTGCGGGAGAACTTCAGAAACGATATGGGGATAATTAAACTCGACGCCTCGTAGATGCCATAGGCTGCAGCGCCTCCGACAAAGATCAGTGGAATTGTTGCAAGCTGGGCGATTTCACCGCGCGTTGCCTGTCGCGTGCCATGGCGAGCCGCCACGTGGGCGATCTCATGAGCCATCACACCGGCGAGCTCCGCTTCCGAATCGGCCTTGAGGATCAGCCCCGACTGGACGAAGAAGAAGCCTCCCGGAAGAGCAAATGCGTTGACGCTCGGATCTTCAATGACCTTAATGGTAAAGGGGACCTTGGCATCCGAATTTCGCACCAGATTTTGGCCGATGCGATTCACGTACTCGGAGACGATCGGATCATTGATCACCTTCGACTGACGCTCCACCTGCTGAGCCATGGACTTGCCGAGCGCGATTTCTTTTTCGAGCGAATAGAAATTCACCTTGCCCGAAACATTGCGATCGCCGATCGCGTCCGGATCGCCTTTTTGGTTCTTTTCTTTGTCGCCGGGGAATGCCGGGAACGGAACAACAAGCAGTGCCGCGAGTACGAAGCTCAGGGAAGATCTCAAAAAGGCCATTCGTCGCACACAAACTCCTTCCAGGCCAGACACGGCCTGCAGCCGACGTAAGAAACTAAACCGGATTTCAAGCTTTCTTTCAGTATAGGGCGAAAACTACAGGAGCAACCGAAAAACGTCCGGCGGCTTCGCGGAAACGTTATTCATGCCAGGACGAACCAAAGAAGCCGCCGGACCACAGGAGATCTAGACCAGTTAACGTATCCTCTGAAGCATGGGTTACGAAAATGTCGCACCAGCGGTCGAAAAGGGCGATTTGCCCTTGCACGCACGCTATCGCGATCAGTTTCCGGTGGCAGAGCGGCTTATCTATCTGAACCATGCGGCGGTAACACCCCTTTGCCGCTCCGCAGCAGATGCTATGAAACGATTAGCCGAGGATGCCTGTCAGTTTGGATCTTTGCATTACAGCGACTGGCTAAAGGCGTATACCGGTCTGCGTCAGGCGGCAGCCCAGTTGATTCACGCCACCGCCGAAGAGATTGCCATCGTTAAAAACACCTCCGAGGGGATCGCGATCGTGGCTGCAGGCTTGGAATGGCAGCCAGGCGATCGAGTCATAGCCTTCCGCGAGGAATTTCCCGCGAACTACTATCCTTGGCAGCGTTTGGAGAGTCGCGGGGTTGAGGTCGTGTGGTTTTCTATTTATTCGCCGCTCGATGAAATTGCCAAGGCGATTCCCGGAGCAAAGCTCCTCGCGATCAGCTACGTAAATTATCTGAGCGGTTATCGCGTGGATCTCGAGGCCATTGGCCGGCTCTGCCGCGAGTACGATTGCTTCTTTTTTGTAGATGCAATTCAAGGCATGGGCGTCCTGCCGATCGACGTGGAAACAGCCTTCATCGACGCCCTTGCAGCAGACGGCCATAAGTGGATGCTTGGCCCGGAAGGTAACGGAATTCTCTACGTTAGGCGAAGCCGTTTAGACCAGATCGAGCCGGTGGAATTTGGATGGACCAATCCCGCCAAGTTCAACGATTACAGCTCGCGGGACATGACTCTTCGGCCGGACGCCGGACGCTATGAGTGTGGAACCCTGAACACGATTGGCTGCTTTGGTCATCGCGCGGCGCTCGAACTGATTCTGGAAGTGGGAGTAGAAAATATCGCGCCGGCCGTGCTGGCGCTGGCGGAGCAGATCGAAGAAGGCGTGCAGAGCAAGGGCTATGAAGTGATGGTCAGACGCACTCGCGAGACCGGCTCCGGAATCGTCAGCTTCCGGCATCCTGCCATCGACGCCTGGCAGCTGGTCAATGACCTCAAGCAGCAGGGCATCACGGCCGCTCCGCGCCAGGGTTGGGTTAGAACGTCGCCTCATTTCTATGTCAGCCCGGCGAACATTGAAGCTCTTTTGCGGGCGCTGCCTTCTGCATGATTACAGCCGGCAACGTACCGCTCTCTGTCCTGGTGGCGGCGATCGGTTTCTTCTATCAAGCTGAGGATCGTACTAACAGCTGGCAGGCGAAATGGATCGCCCTGCCGGGCGCGTCGGATCAAAGTTATGGCGTCTACCACTTTCGAAAGAGCTTCGAGCTGAGCACGCGGCCGGAGCATTTCTGGATTCATGTTTCGGGAGACAACCGTTATCAACTCTTTGTAAACGGTACGCGCGTTGCCTGGGGTCCCGCCCGCGGCGATCTTACACACTGGCGCTATGAAACTGTGGACCTGGGGTCGCATTTGCACGCGGGTCGCAATGTTCTGGCTGCGGTTGTCTGGAACGACGGCTCGTATCGGGCCACCGCTCAGACCACGAATCGAACCGGCTTCATTCTCCAGGGAAGTAAAGAGGCCGGTGCCGCCGCAAACACTGACCATTCGTGGAAAGCTTTTGAAGACAAAGCCTACCGCCCCCAACCGCTACCGTCCGGTCAGGCGACCGGCTATTACGCACTAGCTGCAAATGAACACATGGATGGGCACTCGTATCCGTGGGGCTGGGAGTCGGTCGAGTACTCCGATAACGGATGGGCGCCCGCTGAAGAATTGACGCGCGGAGCGCTGCGTGACGAACAGGATGCTCCGAATCGTTGGATGCTGGTTCAGAGCGAGATCCCGCTCGAAGAACAGAAGCTCGAAAGATTTGCGTCAGTGAGACGGGCTGCAAGGATTGCAGTCTCGAACGAATTCTTGCAAGGCAGCTCGTCTGTGCACATTCCGGCTCACTCCTCCATCAAACTGCTGCTCGATCAGAGTTATCTCACGACCGCCTATCCCGAAATGCAAATCAGCGGCGGCAGCGACGCAGTCATCGACCTGCGCTACGCTGAAACGCTCTTTATTTCGAGAAGCGCCCATGGTGAGGTGGTGAAGGGAAACCGAAATGTTATCGAAGGCAAGCAGTTCTTCGGGCCTTTCGATACCTTTGTGGCCGATGGCGGCCTTCATCGCTTGTACCGGCCGCTCTTCTGGCGTACGTATCGCTATCTCGAGCTCGACATCAAAACATCGGACGCAGCGCTCGAGTTGGAAGATCTGCACGGTATCTTTACCGGATATCCGTTTGAGCGTAAAGCTGCCTTCAGTACATCGGATCGCGTGACGAATGCAGAGTTGCAACGCATTCTCGACACTGGCTGGAGGACAGCCCGTCTCTGCGCCCATGAGACCTACATGGACTGTCCGTTTTATGAACAGCTCCAGTATGGCGGCGATGCCCGAATTCAGATGCTGGTCTCTCTTTACATGACTGGCGATGGGCGCCTAATGAAGAACGGCATAGGCCTTCTGAACTCGTCGCGCACTGCCGAAGGGGCCACTTTGAGCCGCGCTCCCTCCTATCTCCAGCAATATATTCCGCCGTTCTCGCTGTGGTGGGTCGGGACGGTTCACGACTACTGGATGTACGTTGACGATTCGCCGTTTGTGAAGGAAATGTTGCCGGGCGTTCACGCCATCCTCGAATTCTACGCACGTTATCAGAAGAAGCATGGTTCGTTGCGGCACATGCCGTGGTGGAACTTCGTCGATTGGGTGAAAGAGTGGCCATCCGGCGTGCCCCCGGCAAATGCAGACGGCAGTTCCTCGGCCCTTGACCTGCAGCTTCTTCTTGCGTACGGCTGGGCGGCTGACCTCGAGAAAGCCTTGGGAAGCCAGGCCCTCGCGAACGAATATCGCGGCGCGGCCGACCGTCTCAAAGCGACCATACTCGCTCTTGACTGGGATGAGAAGGCAGGTCTGTTCGCGGACCAGCCCACGCATCAGAGCTACTCGCAGCAGGTAAACACTCTGGCCGTTCTCGCGCATGTTGGATCAGAATCCCAGAGACGGCGCGTGGTCGAGACAGTCATCGTTCCTCCGGCGGCTGGCTCGCGTACTCGGGCGCTCGCGCAGTCGTCTATTTATTTCCGCGCTTACACCAATGCTGCGCTCCGCGAAACTGGCCTGGGAGACCGGTATCTTGACATGCTGGGACCTTGGCGTGAAATGCTGGCGAACGGCCTGACCACCTGGGCGGAATGGAACGGGCCGGACAGCCGTTCCGATTGCCATGCCTGGGGCGCGAGCCCCAACTTTGAGCTGCTGCGAACCGTTGCCGGCATTGATTCCCTGGAACCCGGTTTCAAACGGGTTCAGGTTGCTCCGAATCCAGGGCAACTCGAACGGATCGACGCTCGAATGCCACACCCCAAAGGCTTTATCGAGGTAAAGCTGAATCGGCGTGGGCAGCGTCTTTCCGCCGAGGTCGATTTACCCGCCCAAGTCAGCGGCGAATTCGTCTGGGCCGGCGAACATCGGCCAATGCACCCCGGTAAGAATCAACTCAGCTTCCCGCAGTAAACAATCAAGAGCTTGCCTGGCGGTGCGTTTTCTCCTTGCTTGCCAGCCGGTAAGCCCGCCGTTCAGCAGCCTCCTCGTAGCGCCGCTTCTCATCGTCTGTCTCTGGAATCACCGGTGCGAGTACCACGCGATTTCCGGCATGATCCAGTGCCACGAAAGTAAGGTACGCAGATGAAGTATGCCGCAATGCCGCCAACTGCAAATTTTCGACCCACACTTTGACTCCCACTTCCATGGATGTGCGGAAGACGCGATTCACCTGCGATTTCAAGCGAACCAACTCCCCGATGCGAATCGGATGAAGAAAGGTCATTTGATCGATTGCGGCCGTCACCACGGGGCAGCGTGCATGGCGCATGGCTGCGATGGCTCCGCACAGATCGACCAGGTGCATGACGTGGCCGCCCAGCATGTTGCCGAGCGTATTTGCGTCGTTTGGGAGGCAGACTTCGGCGTAATCGGACTGCGTTTCCCGGACCGTCCGCCCGCCCGCCCTCTGCTGCGGATCGATGACCAATGGAGTTCCGTCCATACTCGACATTATGAATAGCGCTTAAGCCGGGAACCGCCGTAAATAACTGCGGCAGAAAGCCACAATCTGGGCGCGAATGCAGACGTCGGATGGTTCCGGCTCAAGCGTTTCCGCATCGACGCGATAGCGATAGCGAATCCAATCCAGAGGAAAGTGTTCGCTTTCGGCCACCAGCAGGAGTTCAATCAGCTCTGGACTCGAAAGAAGGACGTCAAAGCGCACTGCAGAACGTTGCTCGGAAACGGGAAAGCGTGGACACGTTTCGCGCGAATAACCGTGATTGCAGCAGGCAAACCGAAGCTCCTTGGGAGGACGCGCGGTTTCGTCAGCCGCGTGACAGTAACCGTCGTATTCTTCGAGCAACGGCAGACGCGCATTCGGGTAATGCGCATCAACAGCGATCTCGCGCGGCTCAAAAAACGGACACGGCATTCAAGTTCAGTATAGGAATTCGTCCGGCCTCCGGATACGAGTGCGACTGGAATTCGCGCTGCGACTGGCGTAATTTTCGAACCGGACACGGGTGTCATGCGCCTTTGAGAAACCCGTTTTGACCGTCAAACCTCGAATGATCCGCTTTCGAATAATGCCGACTGCCACACAACCCGAAGTGTTCTATATTTGATTACGATTGACGAACCTGCCCAATTTGCTCACTTTGGTGCGCATTTTTCTGGTGCCGCTGCTGGTTGCGGCTCTAGTGCAGCACAAGCTCAGTGTCTATTGGGACGGTAAGATCCTTATCGCCAATGACTTTTTTGCGCTGATCGTCTTTCTGGCAGCGGCTGTCACTGACATTCTGGACGGTTATCTGGCCCGGCGCTGGAAACAGGTCACGACCGTGGGGACCCTGCTCGACCCCGTCGCGGACAAGCTTTTGATCTCGGCCGCACTTATCTCGCTCGTGGAAATTCGTCTGCTGCCGGGTTGGCTTGTCATTCTGATCATCAGCCGGGAGTTTGCCGTTTCCGGTTTGCGGAGTATTGCCGCAGCCGAAGGCTTTACCGTAAAGGCGGGCGAACTGGGCAAATCGAAGATGACTCTCCAGGTGGCTGGTGTGGTACTGCTGTTACTTTCGGTTCGCTGGTCGTCTTTACGGCCTTACGCGATGGTCGCCATGTGGGGAGTTGTGGTGTTCGGGCTCGCTTCGGCCATTGACTACTTCCGGAAATTTTGGAAGAAAGTTGACGGGAGCATCAAGTTACGCAGGCGTGACGAACTCATCGCTATGGAACGTCAGAAGCGGCGTCTGGAGCGCGGCGTCAAAAGTCCTGAAACGCGTGGGGCAGCTTCAGTTCGGCGGTCTGGATGACACGAATTTCGGAAACCCGGCCCGGTCCACGCAGAATTTCATAATTGTTCTTGGTGAAAAGCACCGTTCGGACCTGACCCCGGGGTCCCAATGTTCCAAGTGCCTTTCCGTTGAAGACGACCTTTACCACTCCAGCGTTCTCGGTCCGCACACTCGCCGTTCTGTGCCCTTCGAGAATCTTTCTCTGCGCTCGTTCCAGGATGCCGTTAAAGGATTGTTTGCCATCCGCGATGATCGAGAGCCACGCAGGTTCGGTGGCTGAAAGCTCCAGCGTGAAGCCGTTGGGATCGGTGCTTCTTCCCTTGTTGATGTCGGCCACTATCGAATCGGTGGACTTCGTAGCGGTTGGACTCCGATCAGGCACCAGACCGGCGTGAGCGGGTGATTTCGTCTGGGCGGACGGCACGCGCCAAATGGAGGGTAAGTTGATCTTCGATTTTTGCCAGGCGGCGTAAAGCCCGGAACAGGCTACCAATACGACCGCAAAGGCTGAAACCGAGAGCAACAGGCGAGAGTTTTTCTTGCGCGCAACCGGCAGCGCCGCAACCTTGGGAGGATGGCTAGCGCCTTGACCGGGTATCAGAGGAGCAGGAAATTGCTGGCCTGCCTCCTCGACCGCAAGACTCAGTTCGGCATAATCTAGTCCGAGATACTCTGCAAACTGCCTTACAAAACTTCGGTAGAGAAACGCCGAGCTTATGGATGTTACGTTGTCCGCTTCGATTGCCTCGAGAGCGTGGATTGAGATTCGAGTGCTCGCACTGACCTGTTCGAGCGTCCGCGCCTGCGCTTCGCGCGCAAGACGGAGTTTTTGTCCGACCAACTGCATAGGAATCTGACCGAGTGAATTTCGGTGCACGGTTATAATACTACAGTCCTAGAACCAAGGCATAGTTTCAGCGTTCTTGCTTGGACACAATCCCTTTTGCATGCCAATTAGTGAGTCTACGCGTCAACTTTTCTTGCGATCTGCTGCGCTTGTTCTGGTTCTTTTAACTCCGGTTTCGCTTTTTGGCCGCCCCCTGCCGGCCTCCGGAGCAACCTTTCAGGGAACGGCTGCCCTCGCGTACACTCGCCGCGCCACTTCTTTCGGCGAACGGCCTTCCGGCTCGGAGGCAATTATTCATACACGCGATTGGATCGTCAGCGAACTGAAACCTCTTGGCGGGCAGATCGAGCTCGATTCCTTCACTGGCCAGACGCCGGCGGGCCCGGTCCCGATGGTCAACGTCCTTTTCCGGTTTCCAGGTGTTTCGGGAAAGAGCGTTGTTGTTTCCGGGCACTATGACACGAAGAAGATTCCCATGGTCCACTTCGTTGGTGCCAATGACGGAGGGTCGTCGACCGGATTTCTGATCGAATTCGCGCGGGTCGTGTCACGAATGCAGCACGCCGACGACATCATTGTCGTGTTCTTCGACGGTGAAGAGGCCGTGGGCACATGGACAGACTCGGATAGCTGCTACGGCAGCCGGCATCTGGTGGCAAAATGGGCATCCGACGGAACTCTCGCCCGCATCAAGGCCCTCATCAACATCGACATGGTTGGCGACAAAAATCTGGATCTGTCAAACGATGGGAATTCGTCGGAATCGCTTCGCGCCCAGCTTCGAAAGATCGCCGAGCGTCTGGGGCATGCTGCTTCTCTGCGCACCGATGAAGGCGCCATCGAAGACGACCATAAGCCGTTTGCGAATTCCGGCGTCAACGTAATCGATATCATCGATCTCGATTACGGACCCCAGAGCGCCTATTGGCACACGGCGCAAGACACCATGGATAAGCTAAGTGCGCAGAGCCTGCAAACGGTCGGGGATCTGGTCGTCCAACTCATTCGAGAGCTGGAACAGAAGACCTGATCACTTTCGACTTACCACAACGGGCTTACCAGGATTCAGTTCCGCTTCGAACACTGGTTTCAGCGAATTGAGAGCGATGGGGCCGTTGTAGCGCTGTCCGTTGATGAAAAGCGTCGGCGTGCCCTCGACTCCGGCGTGATCTCCGTCCTGAACGTCTCGTACCACGCCTTCCTTTACCTCCGTTGAGTCGAGATCCTTTTGAAATTGACCCATGTTCAGGCCGTTCTGGCTGGCCAGGGCCAGAATGGTATCGCGCGAAAGATCGTCGTGATGGGCGAACAGCGCGTCATGCATCTGCCAGAAGCGGCCCTGCTTCTGCGCGGAAATCGCGGCGGCGGCGGCCAGGTTTGCCTGGGAGTGCATCTCGAGCGGATACTGCTTAAAAATAAGCTTGACTTGCGTCGGATATGCCTTCAAAACCGCGTTGATCTGAGGAACTGCGGCGGCACAGTAGGGACATTGAAAATCTGAAAACTCGACGATCGTGATCAGTCCATTCTGCGCTCCGGTTGAGGGCGCGCCGGCGACTGGAATTTTGACGGGATCGTCGAGCAGCTTGGCTTTCTCCACATGTCCCCATTTCGATTCGATTGCAGCCGCTTTCGCCTGCTCCTCGGTCTTGCCATGAGAAATTGCCTCGATCACGGCAGCCGCCATGCCTTTGCTGTAGGAGCAGTTCGGATCAAGGACCCGACATTCCGCCACCCGCATGTTGCAGCCGCAGGAACACCCTTGGCTCCGCAGGACTTTTAGAACGCTCGCCTTCTGGGAAACAGAAAGGGGGCCTAGGTCAACGCCCGGCAGCGAATCCGCGGTCTTCCAGTCCTGAGCGGAAAGACACGCCGTCGCCAGGAGGCACACGCCAGCGTATGAAAACACGCGGCGGACCAAATTCTTCATTCCTCTATTGTATGGTCGCACGGGCTTTCGCTTTGAATTGGTTGTCAGGACCGAAGACGGACTGCATCTATGAATGCATGAAGATCGGTTTTGTTGGACTTGGAAAAATGGGCATGGGAATGGCGCGCAATCTGATCCGTGCCGGACATGATGTGACGGTTTACAACCGGAGTAAAGATAAGGCGGCGTCGCTTGGGCGCGAAGGCGCCGCCGTTGCAGCCACTCCGGCAGAAGCGGCTCGCAATGTTGAAGCCGTTTTCACAATGGTTGCGGATGATGCTGCTGTAACAGAGCTTGTGTTTGGGGCAAATGGAATCGCGGCGACACTTGAGAATGCCGCAATACATCTTTCGAGCAGCACCATCAGCACCGCCCTCACCCGCAAATTGGCTGCGGAGCACGGCAGCCGGGGCCAAGAGTTTGTCAGCGCACCGGTGTTCGGCCGGCCAGAGGCGGCGGAAGGAAAAAAGCTAATCGTACTTCTGGCTGGAAGCGAAGATGCGACGCAGCGTTGCCTCCCTTTGGCAGATGCGATCGGCCGTCGAACATTTGTGGTGGGAACGGAGCCCTGGCAGGCAAATGCCGTAAAGATTTGCGGAAATTTTATGATTGCCAGCATGCTCGAGGCATTCTCAGAAGCGTTCGCTGTGATACGGAAATGCGGGATTGATGAGCAATTCTTTTTGGACGCGATGGTTGAGCTCTTTGGGTCTCCGGTGTATGCAAACTATGGCAAGAATATCGTCACGCGGAATTTCGAACCGGCCGGCTTCGGGCTGAAACTAGGCTTGAAGGACGTCAATCTCTCGATCGATCTCTCCGGAGAGGTTGCTGCCCCGCTGCCGTTTGCCAGCATCCTTCGCGATAATTTCGTTTCCGCCATTGCGCACGGTCAGGCGGACCTGGACTGGTCGAGCCTGGCCCTGGTGGCCGCGCGGAGATCGGGCCAGCGAGTTGCCGCCGATAGCGGCCGCTTCGATATCAGCTCGAGAACTTCGTAATTACCCACTGCTGCCGGTTCGTATCGTACTTGAACGAGACGCTGGCATCGAATTCTTTCGGACTTGGCCTGCTGCCGCACATGACGATGTGGTCAAGATCAATGCTAGTCGGATGCGAACTCTGATCGGGCAAGTCCAATCGGTAGTCGCAGGCAGCGTTTTGCCGCCTTACATACTTGAGCCAGTCCTGCGCCTTGTTGTTGTAATGCAGGAGCTCACCAGCGTGTTGAGGATTCAAAGGCGGAGTCGTGACTTTTGGCGGTCCGCCGCAAGAGACAAAGAGGAGTAGCAATCCACAGCACGCGCATCTCATTCTCGACATCGTAATACGGATCTCAGTTGGCGCGCGACTTTTTCGCTCGAAATATCCGCAATGCAAGAGCGCCAAACAGATCGCGCGAGCGCGAATCCTTGAGAAACATCGTTTCGAGAAGGCGGACCGATGAGGGGGTCTGCCACAGGGGATCACGCTGCTTGCGCCTCTCTATGACGCCGGCCAGCGCTTCCTTCGGACGGGTCCGGAAATCATCGAGCATTGCGGTTTGATGCACGCAGGAAATGGTGCAGAAAGGCGCACAGCCTTTTGGCTGTTTGCCTTCCCGGATCAGGTCGTCTTCTGAATAGTCGGCGAGCGGGATACCCGGCGTGCCGCGCTGCTGAGAACAGTAGTGTACGAGCCCCTCTTCACAGATATAGAGGAATCGGCCTCCGGCGGGACAATGCCATGGATTCGGAAGTCCACGAATCGTATTCTGCTGAAACGCATCCAGGTGTGCAAACGAAAATAACCCGGTGCCCAGGCCCAGAATCCGGTCGTAAACGCTTTTCTGCCGGCCCTGCAACGGAGCGAGTTGCCCCGAGCCATCATGCAAAATTCCCACCGTGCTGTTAAAACCGAGTTCGCGGGCGCGCCTGGCTATTTCGTAGGCATCCTCGGGAACACGGATGGCGCCCCCAAGCACCGAATTGATCGTCACATCGAAGGTAGCGTGTTCCGCAAGCCAGAGCAGCTTTTGATTCAGAACCTTGAGACTTTTGTTCGAGACCTCGTCTGGCTGGACGTTATCGATGCTGATCTGGAGATAATCCAGACCGGCACGATTCAGACGCCGGATGCGATCCGGCACCAGGAAATAACCATTCGTGATCAAGGTTGCAATTGCACCGTTCGCTCGAACCCGCCGGATCAACAAGTCCAGGTCAGGATGCAGCGTCGGTTCGCCGCCGCTAAAGGTAATGATGCTTGTTCCCAGCGCACCGAGCTTATCGATGCGCCGCAGCATTTCATCGGTCGGGACCGGAGGAGAATGCTTGTCAAATTCATTGCAGTACGTACAAGCCAGATTGCAGCGCCGGATCGGCACGATTTGCGCCAGGATCGGATGATTGGCAGAGGCCATCGCTCTCACGAACATGCGGGCTTCGCGCCAGCGGCGCTGCGTTTTGCAGATTACGCGCATATTAAGATTCAGCATGTGAACTCGCTTCCGCCGGCTTCGCTTAGGGTAATTTAACAGTAGCGCGATGCGCCGCGACAGCGATTTCTTTGAACAGCAGGAACTCGATCTCGTCTACATGGCGCGAACGCTAAGAGACTCTCTGAAACTCGAAGATATTCTGACGGAGGCCGGAATCGATTATCTGGTTGAGACAGGGAACTACACCGCCGGCTTCCTGATGAGGAGAGAGCTTACCGGAGCATTCTTCTACGTATCGCCGGAAACCTGCAATTCCGTCAAAGAAATTCTTCGAAAGAACCGTTATCAGCCCTACGTAGAAGCCAAAGCCAAATAGTTATTTAACGGGAAAGATGACGGTATTGCTGCCATGACCGTTCTGCGCTACGGTCAGCTGAGCTTGGCGGCCAAAAGCGAGTTCTTCCGGGACGGCGATCTTGATCTCATACACGCCGATGGCGCCTTCGGGTAGGCTGGCAGAGACAACTTCTGCATCCTGACCGTTTATTCGCGCTGTAAGCTGCACGGAAACCGGGGCTCCGGTTCCGCGATACGGAATTCCGGCGTGCAGACCGACGCCGGCAGGACCGTCGGCTTCGAGTACAGAGCCCAACCCCGTCGCCCAGATTGTCACTAATTCGCCCGCTTTCACCGGATCCTGCCGGGTTACGGGAGCGCCCGCGCCGAGCCCGGCGTGAAGCAGAATTCCTTCGCGCGGTTCCTTCCCGGCAAATGCGAATAAGCCCGGATTGGCCGCCGCTAACTGCAGAGCCCGGGGTGTGGTCACGGAGACGCCACCACCGGTGTGTTCCGTTCGCACCCAAAGACTGGCGCCGGTTCTACCCCCGAAATCGTAAGGAAGCTGAGCCTCAATATCGCCAGGAGTAACAGAAAGTAAGGGCAGTGGCTGACCATCAAAAATGATCTCAACACCTGCAAGCCTTTTCGGAAGCGAGCGAGATCGATCGGCATCGGCCGTCTCCGAGGCGTCGCTCAAACTGCCGCCGGTGACCGAAATCAGAGTTCCCGGCGCTAGCGGGCCGGGTAGAAGACTCGCCGCATTCACTACCGCATCTGCCGCGAGGCGTAAATCCCCAGTTGAGAAAAGAAGAATGCGGCGGCCTCCCGTGTCGGCGATGAAAAGATTTATCCCGTCGGAAACCATCGCGGAAGGCAAGGCGATCGACGCCGGAGTAGGGCTGTCCGCGGCGCTCGTTGTATAGAAGTTGGGTTGACCCAATACCGCATCCGCTGGTTGATCGTTACCAGAAGGCAGCGAATTCCAGACAAGTACGCGATGCAGCGCTGCGTCGCCAATAAACAGGCGTCTGCCATCGAGCGCCACTGAAACCGGATCGACAAGCGCCGCGGGGCCGGTCGCGAACGTTTGGCTGGACTGTCCCAGGATAATGTCAGGGTTCGGACTCCTGGAATCACGCCACAAGAGAACACGATGACGGGCACGGTCGACGACCGCCGCGCTTCTTCCCCAGGTGCTGTAACCTGCCGCGCCCGGGAATACCGACTGGTTCGAAACGGAAGCTGGTGTCAACCCGCATACCCAGCAACTGTTTGCGGCAGCCAGAGAGATGTCGTCGTGAGCATCCGGCAGCTTTGCAAGATTAAAGGCCAGAACATGGTGCGCGGAGTCAGCGGCATATAACTGTCCGCGCTCAATCACCATGGAGGTTATGTTGACGCCTCCGTCGCGGGACGTGAAAGACGATTGACCCAAAACGCCGCGCGCTGCTTGCCCGTTCTGAAAGTCGGCTGCGAAGAGCGAGCTGGTGAGCATCAGCAATGTCGCAGTCCGATATAACATTTTCTTACTTCTAAGCCTTCTCAGATCAGTATGGCCGCAAGCAGCTACTTCTTGCGCCGCTTGTAAGTCGCAACAACCCTGGTTTTAATGCCGCCTCGAGCAGCAAAATCCCCCGTTACCGTCGCCTCAATTGGAGACGCCGCCTTAACGACGTCCGCGAGCACGCGGTTTACTACATTCTCCTGAAAAATTCCCAGGTTCCTATACGCCAGAGTGTACATCTTTAGCGACTTCAATTCCAAGCAGTGCTGGTCGGGTTGATAGATAAGGCGAAGCGTTCCGTGATCCGGCAGACCGGTCTTCGGACATACCGATGTAAATTCCGGCATTTCGATTTCAATCTCATAGCCTTTGAATTGATTCTGCCAAGTCTCAATCTCGGGTAGTTCCGCGCGAACGCCTGCGGACGCATGCTCGTCGGTGTATTGCCCGCTTTTCTTCATGGCGCCATCAGTCTCCGCGCCAGGAGGTCGAGGAAAAGCCCGACATCGGTTACTACGCCGAGAGCGTGGCCGGTGCCTCGATCGGCAACCTTGGTCGGCACCGCCGGATTGATGTCCACGCACACCACTTTCACCCAGGCGGGCAGCATGTTTCCCGTCGCAATGGAGTGAAGCATCGAACTCAGGCAGAGTACGATTCCGGCGCCTTCGAGCTTTTCAGCATACGCGTCCTGGGCCTCGTTCATATCGGTGATTACACCCGGCAGCGGTCCGTCGTCGCGTAAACTGCCGGCCAACACGAATGGGACTTTGGCCCGCACACACTCGTACATGACACCGGAGCCGAGACGCCCCGATTCCACCGCCTCTTTGATGCCGCCGGCGTGGTATACCGCATTAATCGCGCGCATGTGATTGCGATGTCCATGCTCTTCCTGGCGTCCATCGAGCGCACGGACGCCGAGCGAAGTGCCTAGCAGCGCTGCTTCGATGTCGTGAACCGCAAGCGCGTTGCCTGCCAGTAGGGCATCAATCCAGCCGTTACGAATGAGCCGGCCAAACGCTGCGGTGCCGCCCGTGTGGACGACTACCGGTCCGGCCACCGCAACAATCTTCCTTCCCTCTTGTCTCACCTGCCGCATCATCGCCGCTGTCAGGCCGACTGCTGTCTCGACCTGGCGTTCGGAAGAGATGTCGTTGCTCATGAAGGCGAAAGATTGCCGATCGCGTTCTTTTGCTTCCGGAACAACGCGGATGCCTTTCATTCCCACGACGACGTGATCGCCCGTCTTCAGGTCACGCAGTCGCTTGCAGGTTGCCGTGTCACCCCGAACCACAATGATTGCGTCCATGCGCTGCTTCGCTACATCGAGCCACTGGCCCCGATGCCGCACCATGGTGCGCTGATTCGTCGTCGAATAGAAATCCTCGGGAGCGCAGCGGTCCTGCTCCACTTCCTTCCATTCGGCTTCCCCGGAATCGACCAACGCGCATCCCAGCTCGAGGAGCCGTGTCATCATCTTTTCGAGCTGTTCTTCAGAATCAGACTCAACGCGCAGACGCAAGCGCGATGGATCGCTATTGGTTCGCCCGATCGAAAAATGTTCGACCTCGAAGCGGCCGCCGAATTCGACCACCGCGTCGAAGATCTGCTCCATGATGTGCGAATCGACGAGGTGTCCATGAGCTTCTACAAGCTCAGAGCATGCTTCTTTCCTGTCTTTCGACTCCCCCACCATGTCCTAAGGATGCGAAAGCAGGAGCGGCATGCCTTCCTTGCTCGTGTAGCTCGGTCGATAGCGATCTTTGTTGTACATGTGCTCTACGTCGAGGCGGCGAGGGCCATCCTTGGGGTCGGGAATCGAGACCATCGCAAATTTGCCCTCGGAGATCGAGGCCATTAATCCATGCTTATGCGACGTGATGGCATCATATGCCATCGTGCCGAAGGTAGTCGCAACCATCGTGTCGAGAAAGTCCGGCGCGCCGCTACGCAGATCATAGGTCAGATCGCTGACCACCGTTTCCGCGCCCGTGCGCTTGATAACCTCGTCGCTGAGCGCCTCCGCCACGCTGAATTTCTTCCGATGACCATAAGCGTCCGGATCGCCGTATTCCTTAATCGTGTAACCTTCCCACTGCGCGCCCTCGGACAAAATGACCAGGGCGTAGTTACTCGGATTGTTCTTCTTATCGGTCATGAGCAGTTCAATCATGTGCTCGAGATTGAACTTGTACTCAGGGATGCCGCAGCGGATTGAAGTGACGTAGGCGGTGTACAGAGCCGTATATCCCGCGTCTCTTCCAAAAACGCGGAAAATGCCCAGCCGCTCGTGAGAACCAATGGTGGTGCGCTGGCGCTGAATGGCATCCATCGCGCGCGATACGGCCGTCGAAAAACCGATGCAATACTCGGTGTTTCGAACGTCGTTATCCATCGTCTTTGGAATGCCGATGACCTTGAAGCCCTGTTTGTCCAGAATGGCTGCGTAACTTAGGGTGTCGTCCCCTCCAATTGCCACCAGGTGATCGATTTCAAGGCGGTCGAGGTTTGCCAACACCCGCTTGGTCATGTCAAACGTCGCCCCACCATCTTTACCCTGAGAAGAAGGAAACTCCGCTGCGTTCAGGAAACCGGGAAGCTTCTTCATCTTTGAAGGATTCGTGCGGCTGGTATGAAGAAATGTCCCGCCGGTGCGGTCAATGCGCCGCGTGTTCTCGCGCGTCAGCGGAAGAATGAATCGCTTCATGCTTTCCGGATCATCGAAATTCAAATCCGTTAAGCCCTTCCATCCGAGCCGAATGCCAGTCACTTCGTGGCCATCGGTCGTAGCGCGATAGACGACGTTTTTGATTACTGCATTCAGGCCTGGAACGTCACCCCCGCCCGTTAAAATGCCGATTTTCTTACCAGACATGGCTCTCCTGTCTATAATCTCGGTCCATTGAATAGCTTAATTGTAGCTTTGGCGCCGGGAGACGCGGCGGGGCGCCTGCAATAAGTGTGTAAAAGGGATGTTGTAAGTGAAAGACGCGTTACACCCACCAGGGCGCGGCCGGCTGCTCGCGAATAATGAGCTGGTTCAGGAATTCGGCTGCCTTGGTTAAGCCTTCGTCTGGAGACATGAGGGTGTCTTCGTGCTCGATCGACAAGACGTAATCATAACCGTACATTCTCAGCGTCGAGACAAATTCCTTCCACCAGCCGTAGGGATGACCGTAGCCGCATGAGCGGAAGATCCAGGCCCGATTTCGCTCATCGGTGTACTTTTTCGTGTCGAGCACGCCGGTCTTCGGAAGGTTCCATTCGTAAATCTGCGTGTCCTTTGCGTGCACGTGAAAAATAGAGTCGCCAAGCACGCGGATGGCCTTGATCGGATCAATTCCCTGCCAGAACATGTGGCTGGGGTCGTAATTACACCCGATGGTATCGCCGGCAATCGACCTTAGCTTCAGCATTGTCTCCGGGCTATAGACGACGAACCCGGGATGCATTTCGATCGCAATCTTTACGCCATGATCTTTGGCGAACTTTGAGTGTTTTATCCAGTACGGCGCAACCTTCTTTTCCCATTGCCAATCGAGCACATCCAGATATTCCGGCGGCCATGGGCAAGTAACCCAGTTCGGATATTTTGCCCCATCGCGATCGCCAGGACAGCCGGAGAAATCGATAACTACGGGAACACCAAGCTTGGCGGCAAGTTCCACCGTCCGTTTGCTCGTTTCGGCAAAGGCCTTGGCGGTCGGCGCGTCCGGGTGCAGCGCATTGCCGTGGCAACTCAGTGCGCTGATCGCAAAGCCGTTGTCGTCGAGCTTTTTCTTGAATTCCTTTAGTTGTTTCTCGCTCTTCAGCATCGAAAGGCTGCAGTGTGGGTCGCCCGGATAGTTGCCGGTACCAAGTTCAACCGTGCTGATATTCAGCTTTCTGAGCTTGTCGAAAACCTTCTCGAGCGGGAACTGCGAGAGCAGTGCGGTAAAGCATCCAACTTTCATCAGCGAAAGCGTATCACAGCGTGTCCCCGCACCCGGCTAATGAGCAGGGCGAGCGAACCAGCATCTCCAGACAAGCCACGCTACGGCGACGCACCACCCGAGCGCCGCTTTGTATTCCTCGTTTCGCAGGTAAAGCGGCATGGAGAACGCTCGCAGCGCAGCGGCGTACTTTCGGCCGGGAAGAAATCGATTTACCCGATTCGCATAACTTGCGTACGCGGTGAAAATAACCCGCAGGTGCTGCTCTTCCAGTTCGACAGCGGGCAGATAGACGAGGAAAAATATCAATGCAAACAATACCGCCAGCCAGGCATTATGCGCAGCAATGACAAGACCAAACGCCGTGATTAGAGTGCCGACGTAAAGCGGGTTGCGCAAGTAGGCGTACGGGCCGGAAGTCGCAAGCTCGCGATCCTTCGCTAAGTGGCCGGCGGCCCAACCACGTAGCAACAAACCTAAGACCGAGCATGGCAATCCCAGCACTACGGATCGGGGCGTGGGTCTTGCAAAGTATCCGAATGCCATAAGCAGCACGAACCCACCAGCCACGCGCAAACGCTGTACGAAGTCTGCATATGGTTTGGGAAACCAGTATTGAGGTCCGGATTTCACCACGGAATCAATCACGAAATTGGAACGGCGTTCCCGACAACCCCAGGCGCACTTGTGACCGAGCGGAGCAAGGCCCTTGCTACTTCTTCCACCTCTAAGCCAGCCATACTCGGATGATTCGCCTTTCCTCGCTTATAGGTCGTTTGGACGGCGGAATCCCGAAGAACAATAATCGGGCTGTTGAACGGTCCGGTTTGTGCCGGATCAGTCGGGCCGAACAATGCTACGCCGCTTTTTTTCAATGCGGCAGCCAGGTGCAGCGGTCCGCTGTCGACTCCGAGGACCGCCGTCGCCTTCCTTGTCGCGTGGATTAATCCTGAGATGGAGGAGGTGTGGACGAATAGGTTTGGAAACCGACGCAATTCGTGAACCTTAGGTTGCGGGACATTGATCACGAGTTCCATACCTTCTTCTTTAAGTTCCTTCCCGAGCCGGTTATATCGATCGAGGGGCCACTCCTTTCCTTTCCAACCGGCAAACGGGCTAGCCAGAATGAAGGGTCTGGAAGGCAGTTCGCCTTCGGGTGCGCCGGGCGGAATCCAGGTCTCTTGCGTCAGATCACAAGCGCCAATAGCCCGAACCAATTGCAGATTTCTTTCGATGCGATGCGGCCCGATGACGCGAACTCGCTTTTTGTACAGCAAGGAGGCTAGCGGTTCGCGGGCTACGTCGCGGGAAAAGCCGTAAAAAATGGGCGCTCCCGAAAGCCGTCCGGCGAGAGCCGATTGCAGCAATCCCTGGAAATCAACGGCGGTCTCGAACTCATGCCTGCGAAGAGTCGCACGCAGCCGCCACAAATCACTCAGGTTTGATCTGTCAAAAGGCACCAGCTCGTCAATTGCCGGATTCCCCACCAGAAGATCAATCCACTTCGGATTCACAAGCCACACCAAACGCCTATCCGGGAAGCTCAGCTTTAGGCTCGAGACGGCGGGAACGGTGTGAAGGATGTCGCCCATCGCCCCGAATCGGATAACGAGGATTGAGCGCGTGTTCACTGCGCGACTTCCGATGATTTTTGACGCTCCCGGACGAAATCTATGAAATCACTCGAGCGTTTGCGCTCGGCTATCTCATCGTCATCCACAAATACGCCGGGGATTTTCGAAAAAAGTAAGCGCGCCCGCTTTGGCTCGGCAATTGTAATCGCCGCGACGCTCCGCAATGCTGCGACGAGGCATGCTCGTGCATCTGCAGGCAAAAGTGCATTCTGATCCGGATCGACCACGGCCAAGACCTTTTTGCCAGCAGCAGCCGACTGCTCGATTCGTTTCGCCTGTTCTAGCGTGAGGGGGTCGAACAGACCTATGATTACGGTCCAATCTCCACGCCCGAGTAACGGGCCCAGGCCATCGAAAGCAATAATCTTTTCGCGTGTATCCATCGGCGCTACGCGCCCGTCCTTTTTTCACGGCTGTTCACGCTGCCGACAAGATCGAGGGCAGTCATTGCGACTCTGTTTGCAGAGACGGCTGTCATGCAGCGATGGTCAATGGGGCATTCGCGCAAGAGACACGGACTACACTCTACCGGTTCACGCACAACCCGGCATTGTTCGCCTGTGGGGCCGGTTGCTTCGTCATCTGTTGCGCCGAAAACTGCAACCGTCGGAACGCCCAAAGCGGACGCAATGTGCATGGGCCCTGAATCATTGGTGACAAAGACTTCACAGGCGGCGGCAAGTTCTATGAACTCGGAAAGGGCAGTGGCGCCGGCGAAGTTAATGCAGGCGCCGCCAGCCGCTTCAATCTCTTCGCGCACTACCTCGCAGACAGCCATTTCCTCCCTCGATCCAAAAACGGCGATTGTCGCGGATCTTTCGCGAGCGACTTGAACAGCGGCCTTTGCAAAGCGATCCGGTAACCAGCGTTTGGCACCACCGTAGGCCGCTCCCGGACTTACACCGATGACAGGGGTCTTGATGGCCGCCGCAGAAAAACGCTTCCGCCCTTCTTCGGCGGCCGCTTCGGCTCCTGCGAGGCGGATGGGCTCCGACGTCGAATAACCTTCGATGACTCGCGACCTCTTCAGCAACTCTAAATAATAAAACCGCTGGTGTTTCGGTGTTTCGTTTGCCTGAGGCCTGGGAATAGCGTGAGTAAGGAGAAGGCTCCGGCCATCGCGCTCGTAACCAATTCGAACTGGAATTCCGGCAGCAAATGCCAGGGCTGCGGCCTCGAATGCGTTCTGCAGCAGGATGGCGCAATCGAAAGATCGTTTCCGGAGGTCGGCGGCCAATTGCGCCTTCTCGCGTAATCCATGCCAACCGCGAGGAGCGTCGTACGGGATCAGCTCGTCGCAAAAAGGCTCACGGCCATATAGCCCGGCGACCCACGGCCTCGCGAGAATAGTAAGCCGCGCGGCAGGAAACCGGTTGCGCAGCGCCTGCAGAGCAGGGATGGACATTACGGCGTCTCCAACCCAGTTCGTCGCGCGAACCAATATTTTGCTGTACTCCATCGTTAAAATGTAGTCGGATGGCGAAGTCCTACAGCCGCGAAGAGCTTACTTACCAACGTAATCTCTGGAGAGCGCAAGGCAGAAAAGTTGTATTCACAAACGGCTGTTACGATATCCTCCACCCCGGACACATACGCCTGCTAGAACGTGCGCGCTCACTCGGTGACATACTTATTCTCGCACTCAACACCGACTCCAGCGTGCAGCGGTTGAAGGGTTCGTCACGCCCATTCTTCGATGAGAGGACACGTGCCGAACTGGCATTGCGGCTGGAAGCGGTCGATGCAGTCACTCTTTTCGATGAGGATACGCCACGGGATCTCATCGCGGCAGTCCTGCCGGATGTGCTGGTGAAAGGCGCCGACTGGGCCCACTTCATTGCAGGGCGCGAGGAGGTAGAGGCCGCGGGTGGTACAGTACATGCACTTCCACTGGAGCCCGGGTACTCCACTACGGAGATCGCCTCAAAGATTCTTGGCATCGCGACTCAATGATTCATCCCGGGACCCGCGACCTTTTTCAATCAGTCGCAAGGCAGCCGGACTTCCAGTCGCTGCTTCAAAAACTCACACGCGGAGAGCACGGCCCGTTTTCGATAGCAGGCCTTGTGACGACTGCGAAGGCGCTGTACCTGACTCTGTTGCACCAGGCAACGGAACGGCCCCTGATCGTGCTGGTGGACGGCAACAAACAGGCCGAAACATTGCTCGAATCTATCGAGGTGTTCTTCGACATTTTTTTCGAAGGCCGGGATCTGCCGTCACCTCAGCTCATTCCCGCTCTAGATGTGCTTCCGCATCAGCGCCTCTCGCCGCACAACGAAATTGCAGAAAAGAGGGCGGTGGGATTATGGCGGCTTTCGAGTCAACGCATCCCGATCACGATTGTTCCCATGGCTGCTGCACTTTTGCGGACGGAGTCGGCTGAGTTCTACCGGCAGCTTGCGCTTAATCTGCGAGTGGGCGAAGAGATCGCTCTTGAAGACCTTTCGCAGCATCTCGAAAGCATCGGGTATCAGCGCCGTGAGCCAGTGGAAATGGTAGGCGAATATTCGGTTCGCGGGGGCATTTTCGATGTGTTTCCAGCAGAGGCATCCCGCCCGGTCCGACTGGAGTTCTTTGGCGATGAGATCGAGTCAGTACGGCAGTTCGATGTCGAATCGCAGCGCTCGGTTCTGAAAGTCAGCGCCGTTACGCTGCTGCCACTGGCCGAGTATCCACAGTCGCGCCCATTGCTTCGGGAGTTGGCCGAGGCGGCGGATAAGCTCGAGATCGATCTTTCGAATCCGGGCGAGATCTTCCCGGGCTGGGAGTACCTGGTTCCTCTTGTGAGGCCGCGCACCCGAGACATTTTCTCCCTTGCGCCCGATGCCATCGTCATCCTGGACGAACCGTCCGCGATTCAATCGGCGGCCGATCGCCTGTGGCAAAGATTGGAACACCCGGATCGTCCCGCACCAATTGAGCCGGAAAAGAACTTCCTCCGGTGGGAGGATGTTGCGGGCCCCTTCTCAGGACGGACGCAGATCAACCTGGCAGAACTCGAATTGCTCGATGGCACCGAGACTGGAAGCGACGGGGCGCACTTTCACATAGCGACCAGGCCGTCGCTGACTTTTAAAGGGAACATGAACGTGGCCGTGTCGGAGGCGCAAAACCTGGTGCGATCGGGCAGCAGGGTCTGTTTTTTTGCCGTATCGGTAGGGGAGCTGGAACGCCTGGCGGATGTTCTGCAGGAATATTCAGTCCCCTATCAGCTTGGGCTCGAATCGACAACAGGAGCCCGGCCCTCTCTCGTGGAACGGGCCTATCATGCCGGAGCCATCGCCAGCACATTCCTGATTAAAGGCAATGTACGCCGCGGCGCTGTACTGCTCGATTCCGATCTGGCGATTCTCGGTTCGGAGGATCTCTTCGAGGCATCCGACCTCATCGCGCGACAACCTAGCAAATCGCAACTGGCGGCGTTCGCCGCAGACGTTGCAGATTTGAAGCCGGGCGACTTCGTAGTTCACGCAACGCACGGCGTAGGACAGTTCGTTGGCATTCGTGAAATCGCGCAAGGCGATCAGAAGGGCGATTTCATGCTGCTCGAATATGCCAGCGAATCCAAGCTCTATGTTCCGCTGACGCGTCTGGACCTGATTCAAAAGTATCGAGGTGCAGGGGAAGCCAAGCCGCACCTCGATCGTCTGGGCGGGGCGACGTGGGAAAAAACGAAGTCGCGCGTCAAGGCCAAAATGCGCGACATGGCCGACGAACTGCTCAAGCTTTATGCTCAGCGGCGGATGAGCCAGGGGTTTTCGTTTTCGGCCGACAGCAACTGGCAGCGCGAATTCGAGGACGCCTTTGAGTACGCCGCGACCAAAGACCAGGTTAATGCCGTCTCACAGATCAAGGGAGACATGGAAAGCGAGCAGCCGATGGACCGTCTGCTCTGCGGCGATGTCGGTTTTGGCAAGACCGAGGTTGCGATGCGTGCCGCCTTCAAAGCGCTTGGGGACGGCAAACAGGTAGCTGTTCTGGCACCGACCACGGTGCTCTCCTTTCAGCATTTTGAAACCTTCAAACGGCGCTTCGCCTCCTTTCCGGTGCGCGTGGAACTTGTCAGCCGCTTTCGCTCCGCGAAGGAAACGAAGGTCGTGCTCGAGGATCTGGCAGCCGGAAAAGTCGATGTACTGATCGGAACACACCGGCTGCTCTCAAAAGATGTCGAGTTCAGCGATCTGGGGCTGCTGGTGGTAGATGAGGAGCAGCGCTTCGGGGTGCGGCACAAGGAGCGGCTAAAGCAGCTCAAGCATAACGTCGACGTGCTTACCATGAGCGCCACGCCGATCCCGCGAACACTGCACATGTCGCTTCTTGGATTGCGCGACATGTCGGTTATCGAAACACCGCCGAAAGATCGCCTGTCGATCAATACGGTGGTAGCGCACTTCCATCCGAATCTAATCAAGACAGCGATCGAACAGGAACTCGCGCGGCAGGGCCAGGTTTATTTCGTCCACAATCGAGTGGACACGATCTTCATGCGGGCGGCATTCATTCAGGAGCTGGTCCCGCAGGCGCGTATCGGAGTGGGTCACGGTCAGATGGGAGAGACAGAACTTGAAAAGGTTCTGCTCAGCTTCATGCGGCACCAAAACGATGTTTTTGTATGCACTACGATCGTCGAAAACGGCCTCGACATTCCGCTCGCGAACACTATCATTATCGAGAACTCCGAACGCTATGGTTTAAGCGAACTCTATCAATTGCGCGGACGCGTGGGCCGCTCCAACCGCCGCGCATATGCATATCTTCTGGTGCCGGCAGACACAGAGCTGAGTGAAGTTGCACGCAAGCGACTTGCCGCGCTCAAAGAATTCAGCGATCTCGGAGCAGGCTTCAAGATTGCAGCGCTCGATCTCGAACTGCGAGGCGCAGGGAATCTACTCGGAGGCGAACAACACGGTCATATCGAGGCAGTGGGGTACGACACGTATGTCCGGCTGCTCGAAGAAAGTGTTCGCGAGCTGAGGGGTGAGGAGGTTCCGCTCGAAATACACGCTACTCTTAACCTCGGTCTAGATATCCGCATCCCGCCCACTTACATTTCGGACGAAGCACAGCGTCTGAGGTCATACAAACGAATTGCGGACGCATCCGAAGAAGAGAAAGGGCAGCGGATCCTCGACGAGCTCGCGGACCGTTATGGGCCACCGCCTGACGAGGTTAAGACTCTGGTACGTTTCTCGCTGCTGAAGAGCATTGCGGAAAGAGCGGGCGTCGAGTCCATTGACCGGCGACAGGGATTTGCAAACATCAAGTTCCATCAACAATCGAAGATCGATCCGTTCAGGCTGATGTCACTCGTGCGGCGTACCGAGGGAGCGCAATTCACTCCCGCAGGTGTGTTGAAACTACCGGTAAGCACTGGCGCGGATTCGGTAGAACTGCTCGAAGAGCTGCGAAAAGCCCTGATCGAGCTGACGCTCGCAACTCCAGTGGCAGCCAGTTAATAACTGCCCGGCTTGGTCCGTCACTGCGTTCCGGGCTCAGTTTTGGGAGTTCCGGACGCAGTTTTGGGAGTAAGGGCGGCGCTGGAATACTTCCGCCAGATGGCAGGGTCGTACAACATGCGGATGAAGATGCCACCGACGACGGAACGGGCCTGAAAGCCGGCCTGTTTGGCCGAATCGGTGTCATACCAGTCGGTCAAGGGTACGCGGCTAGGGGAGTCGTTTGCGAACTCGTAGCCGGGATCGAACAGCGATTGAAAGACCGCCGTGGAATCGCCCAGCGACGCCGTCCAGGCAAGCCAATCGAGCTTCGTGTAGCTCGCGCGGTTATCAAGCGGAAGGCCGTACTTGTGCTGGTGTGTTTTATAGAACGCAAGCTCTTTATCGATCAGCTCTTTTGGGAATAAGTTCAGGCCCAGAAGATGGTCCCAAACCAGATTGTATTTTTGGCTCCAGGTTCCGGGCCGATCGAAAGCCAGGCGGAAGTGATCGCCATCGTTAGCCAGGTCTATCCAACGCCTGGCGAAATCGGCGGTCAGACTCTTGTAATCGGATGCAAGCTGGTTCTGGCCGAGAACCTCCGCTAGCTTCCCATAGGCAGCCAGGGCAAGAATCGCTTTCACAGAAAGATTCGCATTGTGAGCAAGGTGACCAGCAAAGTCATCGGTACAGAGCTGGTTTTCGGGATCGAGACCTTTTTCTTTGAGATACTCTGCCCACCTGGTAAGAGTGGGCCAATAGGTTTTGGCAAAGTCGGCGTTCCCGTCCACCTGTGCGATACCGGCAACCATTAGCAACATGTTGCCGCTCTCTTCGACGGGCATCTGATCTTCTTCGGAAGCTTCACCGGCCCCGTATTGCTGGCCATTTGCGAGGGGATAGCGCCCCAAATCGTGCGGCGCAAAGGGAAATTTCCAACGCGGAAGCGCGGCGTAATCGAGGATCGGCTTCAACTGCGCCTTTAAGAGTCCTGTATTAAAGAGCAGGAAAAAGGGCGAACTCGGGTACGTTACGTCAACTGTGTCGATTGAACCATTACTGAAGTTTTCCTTCGAGAAATACAGCGGGGTCCCATCGATATCGGCGGTGAGCTTGTGGGCAGCCAGAGTCTGACGAAAGGCCAGAGCGCACAGGCGAGCATATTGTTCGCCTCCGACCTGCGTGAGATCCGCCATGAGCTGTTTGTCGAAAGCGGTCGCTTTTTCTTCGAGCGCGGGAAAATCGTTGAGAGCGGCGCGCAGGAGCTCAGCAATTCCCATTTGGTTGCGCCGCCAATAAGGCCTCAGACGCCGTTCAAAGTAGGCGATGGAATAGAGGTCGTCGTAAGCAACGATCCAGCGATGTGAAACCGGCGAAGCTGTAACGTCTCCGAGATCGAAAGAACCGGCGAGAACAGGAAGCTCCTGGGCATAGGGTTGGTCGACCTGAACGTCATCCGACTCGGGCGTTCTGCCGCTCTTCGAAAAAGATTGGATGGCATCCGGCCTGGTGGCGGCGGCTTCAAAGCTTCCCGTCTGGGGCGCCGAAACCAGGTAGAGGTAGCCCCAATCGATTCTGAGATCGTCGCCTGATTTTTGCAGGATCGGCTGCTGCTGGGTTCCGACGCGAAGCACCTGCAGGTCGCCAATTCGATAACGCGACCACGCCACACGATCCTGCATGGTATTGACTGCGATTTGGGCGCTCGTATCGAAATAGGCTTGGACCTTATGTACACCCTTGTCCAAGGAATGCACCGTCCAGGTGACGTAAGTCACCGGACGAGACATAGTGTCCAAATTTGAGGGCAGCGCCGGGGTGAAAAAGACGAGCGAGAGATGGATGCCATCGCCCTCGAACTCGTAAGAAGTGTGAGTGGGAAGCACTTCCAAGCCTTTTTGATCTAATGCGGGAACACCGCGCGGATCCTTACCAATGACTCGGAACACTTTGCCATCGATTCGTAGAAGGCCACAGATCGATTGCTCAGTCCCCGTCCAGTGCTTGGTGGGCTGGGCCGCGAGGGTATCGGCCATCGACCAGATGCTGAAGTAGGGATCGTGCGTGATGAGAGGCACGGCGGGAGGCCGAAAGCTTGCTCCCGACAATACGCTGACAATGACACATGCCAGAAGACACTTCACGCTACTTATTGAAAACTTGGTTCGAGTCATTAATTTTTTACGCGGACGCAGCCTCTACTTGGCCGCGGCGAACATTTTCTTCATGCGATTCTGCATTTCTTCCATGCTCACATCCTCTTTGTGAGTCATGAGGCTCCATTGGTAGCCGAAGGGGTCGAGCAGCGTGCCCGCGCGGTCGCCGTAGAATTGATCTTCAACGGGACGCTTTGCGGTAGCACCCGCCTTTACGGCCTGATCGAAGGCGGAATCGACGTCCTCTACATAGACGGCAAGCGCGACCGGGCTGCCACCAAGTGTTTCCGGGCTCTTATTGCCATAGGCGGGCATTTCATCGCTCATCATGATCCGGGAATTCCCGATCGAGATTTCGGCGTGAGCCACACCGCCATCAGGAGTCGGGAGACGCATGATTTCCTTTGCTCCGAACGCCTGTTTATAGAACTTGATGGCCGTATCAGTATTCTTCTGCGCTAAATACGGCGTGACTGACTGATATCCGTCGGGAATTGGTTTCACAGCGGGCATGGTGTTTAAGTCCTCCAGTCGAGATGTCAAGACGGAGTGATTTTATCGCGTACGGGAGGAGCGTCCCGGAGTACGACGGTATAGGCGCAGTTGGAGTGCAGACCGTGGAGCCTTTGCTTAAATTCTGAGGAACAGAGCTACATCAGGCTGCGGTTTGGAGTAATTTGAGGAGCTCGGACGCGCTCAATCCGAGGTTCGATTGTGCGGCGGCGAACATTTCCGTGATCGTTGGCGGCGTGGCTTCGCGATTTTGCGGAAGGAAGCCAGAAACAGCCTTGCGAACTGCCGGGATGGACGCCGGCGCGGCGGCAACGAGCGTTCGAGCTGCTTTCTTAGTTTCCTGTAAAGTCTTGAGCGTCTTGTGGAAGGAGCGCTCGGCAGAAGTCAGCGTGCGGTGGAAGAGCGCGGCCATGCCGTGGTCGATCATCCAGAGGACACGATTGACATCGGCGTCCAGTCCGCCGTCCTGACCGCGGCCCTGCTCGGCCCACATGTGAGTTTCGAGGTAACGGTAGCGGTTGATGCGCCAATAGTGGTGGGCCAATTCGTCGACCAGGATTTCTTCGGTCGGGGAGGCGGGCTGGTGTTCGGCGCGGAGGTCTGCGCGAAGGGCGTCCAAATCTTCGGGGTTCTCGCCGGGGATGCAGGCGGACTTGGAATACAGTCCATGCTTAAAAGCGTTCTTAGACGAGGCGGCTTTGCCTTCGACGGTCTTGGGACCGGTGGACTTCTTGGCGTTGGCGCGATTGATTTCGGCGCGGGTGCGTTTGGCAGACATTTATTACACTCCTCGTCCGGACGGTAGCGGAGGCCAGTTCGAGATGGCCTCGGTTTTGTAATTTAAGGTATTGAGGAGTAAGGGCCAGGAAAAGTTTGTCGAGCTTGTGAACAAGAATGGCGACCCTAGAGGCCGTCATCATGATTGCCTCGGAAATCAGGCTCTGATTTCCACAACAATTTTCCCAAGCGAGCCAGCTTCCACGCGCGTAAACGCAGCCTGGATGTTTGAGACCGTGAACCGCTCTTCGGAGAGAAGCGGCTGTAGTTTGCCCGCTTCAGCGATTGACGCTGCGTGGGCAAGTATCTTACCGTGATGAGCACGGTTTTCGCCAGTTATTATAGGCAGCAAAGTGAACACACCCGAGTAAGTAGCGCCCCGAAACGAAAGCCCGGCCAGCGAGTGTGATCCCCAGCCCAGAGAACTCAGAACGTGCCCGGTATAGCGCTTCACCGAAGCGAACGAAGCATCGAGCGTTGCGCCTCCAACGGTGTCGTAGACGATGTCGAAGCCTTTGTTTCCGGTGCAGGCATTCACGTATTCTTCGACTGAGGTGGAGCGGTAATCGATGGCGGAAGCGCCTAGATCCTGCACCACCTTCTTTTTCCCGGGCGAAACAGTGGCGAAAACCGTTGCTTCAAACGCCTGCGCAATCTGTATAGCGATATGACCGACGCCGCCGGCTCCCGCATGGATCAAAACGGTTTGCTGCCGGTCCACTTTCGCGCGATCGACCAAGCCTTCCCAAGCAGTGATGACGCTGAGGGGAAGGGCCGCCGCCTCGCGCATCGAAAGGTTTTTCGGTTTATGGGCCAGCAGATCCGCATCGGCCGTGACGAACTCAGCGAGTGTACCCTGCAAGCCGCCGACACCTCCAACCATGCCGTACACTTCATCGCCTATCTCGAAGGTTGTGACACCGGGCCCTACTTCTTCAACTGTCCCTGCCATGTCCACGCAAAGGACTGCGGGAAGCGGCTGCCTGGCGTGTGCTGCGACGCCTGCACGAATCTTGATATCCAGCGGGTTTACGCCGCTGGCCGAGATTCGAACCAGGACCTGCTTTGTCCCCGGAGCAGTGCGGCCAATTTCTCTCTCTTGAAATTTCCCACCTGGCTCGTCGACAAACCATGCTTTGTTCGTCATCGCGTCCTGCTCGAAATGTCACTGCGGAAGCTTCGCCAGGAACTCCCGCATGGCGGCTGCGATCTCGTCGACATGAGTCTCCAACGCGAAGTGTCCGGTCTCCAGAAATTGGACCGTCGCGGTTGGAATGTCCCGCCTGAAGGCTTCCGCGCCTGCGGGTATAAAATACGGGTCATTTTTCCCCCAGATCGCGAGTAGCGGCGGCGTCCATTTCCGGAAGTACTCATGAAAAGCGGGATAGAGTTTTACGTTATTGGCGTAGTCGAGAAACAGGTCGAGCTGAATGTCCGTGTTGCCAGGCCGGCTCATCAGCGAGGCGTCCAGCGTGTAGCCTTCCGGTGCAATGACGTCGGAGTCGGCAATGCCCGCTGAGTACTCTCTGCGCATACCTGCAAGGTTGAGGACCTGGCGGATTGCCTCGCGGTTCTCTGATGTCGGCTGACTCCAGTAACGCCGGATGGGAGCCCACGCGTCTCCAAGACCTTCTTCGTAAGCGTTGCCGTTTTGCGAGACGATGCCAGTAACGCGTTCCGGCCGGGCCATGGCCAGGCGAAAGCCCGTGGGGGCACCATAGTCGAAAACATACAAAGCATAGCGCGTCAGGGCCAGCGCATCGGTAAACACCTCGAGGGTTTGAGCGAGGGCATCGAAGGAATACTTGTAACGGCGATCCTCAGGAACTTCGGTGAACCCGAAGCCCGGCAGGTCGGGTGCGATGACACGGTAACGATCCGCCAGGCGCGGCATCAGTTCCCGAAATTGAAAGGAGGACGTCGGAAATCCGTGCAACAAGAGCACAATGGGGGCATTCACGGGGCCGGATTCCCGATAGAAGACCGTCATCCCATCAGCCGAGATACGGTGGTGCGATGTCTTCGGCCAGGCATTTGCTATTACGGTGCTGTCAACTTTCATTGCTTCTCCAGTACTTGATCTCGCAGATTTGACGGACGAAAAGAGAACATTGAGACCCTCCGCCATCGTCGGATGCGTCAGAACAGAATCGCGCAATGCGGTGTATCGAAGTCCACCTTGCATGGCCATCTGCACGACGGCCATCACTTCTCCGGCTTCGGGCCCAATCATGGTAAAGCCGAGAATTCGACCGTCATCAGGGGCGATGAGGGCCTTCATGAATCCGTGCGTCTCGCTGATCGTCTGCGTTCGAAGAACGGAGGACACGGGCACCTTCGCGACTTGCACGGCGACTCCCGAGCGTTGCGCGACTGTTTCCGTAAGCCCGACATGCGCGACCTGAGGATCGGTGAACAGGCAGGAGGGCATCAGCCGTCCGCGCGTGCTACGATTTCCGCCGGCGAGATTGTCACGAATGATCCGGAAGTCATCCAGCGAGGCGTGGGTAAATTGAGGGCTGCCGGCGCATTCGCCAATGGCCCAAACATCCGGCGCAGTTGTTTCGAGACGATCGTTCACACGGATCCAACCTCCCTGGACGAGTTCGACCCCGGCCAGTTCCAGACCGATACCAGCGGTATTCGGCGTGCGGCCGGTAGCGACGAGAACATGGCTTGCCAGGATCGTCTTTTCTCCGGCAGGCGTTTGCACGGCCAGGCGAATCTCAGCTCCAGAACGGCCTTCGACATTGACAAGATCCGCCGAAGTGACAACGTCGATCCCTTCGGCAGATAGAATCCGCTGGATTTCATCTGACGCGTCCCGATCCTGATTGACCAGCAGCTGAGTGGCGCGTTGAAGAATGGTAACTCTGCTTCCAAATCGGCGATAGGCCTGAGCGAATTCGAGTCCGACGTAGCCGCCGCCAATCACGACGAGATGGCCGGGCAGAAGATCCAGTTCGAGCGCCTCGATATGAGTGAGGGGCCCACATTCCCTCAATCCGGGAGTTGAGGGAATGGACGCGTGAGTGCCGAGGTTGAGAAATACTCGCTCACCAGCCAGGGTGCGCACGCCTCCGTCATTCAGGTCCACTTGGAGCGTTTTGGGGCCTAGGAGTTTGGTTTCGCCCATCACTAGTTCGGCGCCTGAGGCCTTGTATTTGTCGAGATGACTTGCGACTAAGGCTCTCACCATGTCCCGTTTCCGATTCCGCACCGCCGCCATGTCGGTTGAAGAAGAACCGATGTTAATGCCGAATTGACTGGCATGGTGAACGAGATCGGCGACTTTCGCACTCCAGATCTCGTTTTTGGTCGGGAGGCAATTAATGTTGGGGCACGATCCCCCAATCCAGCGCCTCTCCAGTACTACAGTGGGTTGCCCGGACTGCGCCAAATGCCAAGCAAGATACTTTCCGCCTTCGCCGCTTCCGATAATTACATTTCGGTAACGATCTTCCCCCATAGGAACCTTCAAAGCATAACTAACTTACTGGAGGTGAGTAATCGGGGAACCTGGTGCGAGTCAGGAGCCAGGTTTGCGAGAGGGAATGAAGTCCGGCCAGACAGGCATCTTAGGGCGGCTGGTCCAAGCTGAGTGTCGGCGGGATGGGTTTATCTCACCTTAAAGCACCCAAGACCTATGGACCTGGTCAGGGTTCTCGAGGTGACACCGGAGCGAAATAGACCTATTTCTCTTTTGCCAGCCGCAACTCATCCTCGAGTTCGTAAATTCGATCTTGTATCGATTTGGGATCCTTACCCGAAGCGACCGCCTCGTGCAGCTTTTGCTTCGCGGTGGTCAACTTCTTCTCGGTTCGCACAATCTGAGGATTCGGAACGGCATTCGGCTTCGGCGGCAATTCCACCACCTTTTTGAGTGACGCTGCGTTCGCAGTCCGCCGCGCCAGCTTTGGTTTTGAAGGGATCGCGACCTTTGTTGCGAAGTCCTCTTTCAATTCCTTCTGAATCTGATGCAGTTCACCGGCCAGCTCATGAAATCTGGCCAGCAACTCCTTCTTCGCCTGATTATGCAGCTTTTGATACGTTGCTTTTGCTTCCCGATACTGCTCAATGGTTGTCGGCATCCACGCGTCGCTTTTCAAGATTTAAGGTACTCTACCCGTTAACACGGTTCCCAATGAGAAGACTTTCTTGATTGCCCAAAAAACTTTTGGGACGACAAACCGCGGCCGTTGGTCTCACGATCGAAGCTGCGACAGTACTCCGAATGCGAGTCCCAGCATCGCCGCTGCGGTCGCGTGCAACCGGTAGTTCGGAGCTTCATAGCGATCGACCCACCCCAGCCCAAACCCGAGAACCATCGCGATGAAGCTGTGTCCCGATAACCAGCAGACCAGCATCAGCGGCCAGCAGTTCAGCGCGCAAGCGCATCCCGCGATCCAGCCGTAGGCCAGGCAGTCCCAATCCGCTCGCCAGCTGGCGGGAGAGAGCGGCAGAGTCCGATGGCACATGCGCGAGGTTATTGCTTTCCACGGCGAAACGAGCCAAGCCGCGGCGAGGACGAGCCCGATCGCCGTTCCCTGCCTCCAGCCGATCCGGTGTGAAATTCCCAGCGTTGTGAAGGCCCACGCGAGGGGTATCCCCGCCAGTCCCCAAACGCTGAGGTATCCCAGCAGATAGCCCAGAATCGCGCGATGCCTGCGCCGCCAAAGGCTGCGTTCCGCAGTGAGCCGCACTGCCTGGATCTGCAACGGCAACATCATTGCTGCAACCATGAGCATCCAATGCCGCCAGTTCGCACCAGCGTCGGAATGCATCGCGAGATGATGGAGGTGCATACCCGCCCTCGCCGCCAGCACGACCCATGCGCCGGCGCTCGCTGCCAGCATCCAGAATTCCGGAAACCGCCCGGTCACATATCGGAATTTGCCGATTTCCGCCGCGGTGTACTCCGTCTCCATCTACTGCCGGTAAACGCTGACGCGCCCGATCTTCATCGGTTCGTGCTCCAGGCTCACCGCGCGCGCCTCGCCGCCTTCGCCCCGTGGCACGAAGGTCACCCGAACGTTCTTCTCGTCCCAAGAATTCTTCGCTTTCAGCGCATCTGCCAAGGCCGTGATGTCGAAAGAGAAATTGAGGCCGCTCCCGGCGTGCTGTGCAGACCTTGTGCTGGCATGCCTCACGCCGAACAAATGCAGCGCTCCCGCATAGTGCTCCCGATACTCCGCCGGACCCGCCTTCTCCGGCAGATTGACATACACCTCATAAGTAGTGTGCGATTTCTTCGACACAATGTTCTCGATTTGGAGATAGGTTTTGCCCAATGCCGGCGCCGGCGCTTTTGCGGCTTTGCCTCGAATCTTAGCGGGACCGGACGGCTCCTGCATTGCCACAGTTGTTGTCTGCGGCGATCCCGTGAGCGTTACTTTCTTACTACTGGCGCCGACCAATTCGGCGCGCGGCTGGGATGTCATGATTCCCCTCCTCGTGCCCGCAACCGCGGCTTTGGCCTTTACGGCCAGCGGGTTTTTCGTGTTTTCATAATCGTACGCGAACGGCGTGGTCTTCGTATCCACCACTTGACTCGGTGTCATAGTCACCACTTTCCCCGCCGCGTTGTTGAACCTGAACTTGACCGTCTCCGACCAGGAGATGTTGCGCCCGCCTACATTCACGGAACCCGAAGGATCGGTGTGGGAACTCGAGATCCCATTCCACACCGACCAAAGCCGGTCGATATTGGCATGATGCAGCCAGAAAATCGGATCCAATGCGGCTGTGTCCGGATTAGTCATCCACCCAAGCGTCACCTCGCCGCCGACGTCCATGTGAATAGCGTTATGCGGCAGCCCTTCCACTGACCTTGGGCCGAAGAATTGCCCATCGTGGTTGGACCCCGTCGCAGGACCGCCGAACCCCAGATCGCCGGCCGTGGTGTCCGTGTCCGGCGAAAAGAAGGTCGCGCCGAGACATGCGGCAAGATCAACGTCTGCAGTTGGGATCGCCGCGGCATTGCCTGCGTCGATCGCCGGCGCGCGCAGGATGTTCACCCCCTGAATCACAAAAAGCGGGTTCGGCGAACCGTCGGGTAGGTTCGCTTCCAGAAACGCCGGTGGCAGAGTTCTCGCCTTCGGGTTCGAGGCATCGCTGTAATTCCAATACGGCAGAGTCCAGTCGGCGGGACCGCCGAGCTTCACCACCGCTGCCCGTACGATCTGTTCGAAGAACCCGAGGTACATCCGATGCCACGGCAAAAAGAACCAGGAGCCGTGCTGGCACTTGTTCCAGAACTTGTCCCGCACGGCCTTAGCCGGCAGGGGACCGGCCTTCACCAAAGGATCGGATTTCTTGTTGTACCCATGCACTGCGCCCTGAAACCGCCAGCTGGTAGGGTCCTTCGCAGGCCGGCTGCTCATCTCGCCAACAGCCTTGGCGTACCAAAGAAGAGCAGGTTCCCACTTTGAGATAGCTGACAACTTCCATACATCTTTGCGAATAGAGGTGGCCATTGGCGCTTGCTCTCGATTCTCCGCTAAATGTCGCGGTTTTTTTGAAATGGTGTCGATTGTATCTCACAACCGGCAACAGATGATACCTGAAACTACTAGTGGCAGACAAGCTGACATCGTTACAGCTCATTAGCAGCCTGGGTTCGGCAATTACCCGAAACTTGGAAGGCAGGGGCACTTCTGGATCTTGCCGCAAAAGTGGCACACAGTTCCACATATAGTGCGCATCGCAATTGAACAATCGGCGCGCCAGAAGATCTTATTCTGGGACGGAGCGATTCTTTCCGCTGCACAGGCTTTGGGATCGCACACGGTCTACTCCGAGGATCTCGATGACGGGCAGGAGTATTCAGGCGTGCGAGTTGTGAACCCTTTCACCAGCCGTGTAGTTCGTTCGTCAGGATAGATGTTGTAAGCGCTTGTTCAAAGCAAGGTGCTCTTGCCTGACATGTTGAAAGCACTGATCACCCAAAAACGATTCTCATCCGTGCCGAAGCTATCACCTTAAGTGATGCCTTATATAAGTGCACACTGATATAATAGCCTGGCAGGGAATTCACTTCCGACAAGGAGCATATGTTGAACACTGATGTCCTTCGTTACATTGGAGCTGTGACGCGCGAGGTTCAAAATCGCGATCATGACGGGCAGCCTGCCCGAGTAGTAGTAGCAGCGTGCACGTACGATACGGCGATTGACGATGTATGGGACGCCATCACCAACGCTGACCGCATTCCGAGATGGTTCTTGCCGATTTCGGGCGATCTGCGTCTCGGGGGCCGATACCAATTGCAGGGGAATGCGAGCGGGGAGATCACCAGTTGCGAGCCGCCCCGTAGCCTGGCGGTCACCTGGGAATTTGGCGGTCAGGTCACTTGGGTTCACGTTCGGCTGACTGAACTGTCGGACGGCGGCACACGCCTGCAGCTTGAACATATTGCGCACGTACCGGATGACTTGTGGAAGCAGTTCGGTCCGGGCGCGGTAGGCGTTGGCTGGGACCTCGGACTCATGGGGCTTCGCAAGCACCTGTCAACTGGAGCCGCGGTGGACCCGAAGAAGGCTGCAGAGTGGCTCGGGTCGGAAGAGGGCAAGGATTTCGTACATCGAAGCAGTGACAATTGGGGCCGAGCTTCGATCGTCGCCGGCACAGACGAAGCGGACGCCCTGGAGGCGGCAAGCCGCACGACAGCCGCTTATCAGGGCGGGTAATCAGAGTGGCTGAAGCTGGCAGGGTTTCAGACCGCGTGTTTGACGTTCTTGGCGACCCTGTTCGACGGCGCATCCTCGAGCTCCTGGCAACAGGCGAACGAACTGCAGGGGCTATCGTCGAAGCAATCCACCGCGAGTTCGGCATTTCACAGGCCGCCGTTTCTCAGCACTTGGGCGTTTTGCGCCAGACCGGGTTTGCGAAAGTTCGTACGGATGGGTCGCGGCGTATCTATTCCGTGGATTCCCGGCCCCTGCAGGAGGTCGACTCCTGGCTCGACCCGTTTCGCGGTTTTTGGGAAGATCGTCTTCAGGCGCTGACGGCCGAGATCGCCAGGGGCAAGCGGGAACGGCGTCGTTAGCGATCCATTCAGGGACGCATTAGAACGACTTAAAGCTCGCCAGGCCTGACCTTCAAATTGTTGTGGTCATCGAGCATTTGTGGAGGTATTTCGGATTGGCGCAGTTTCACGCACAATCTTCCTATGGGAGTCGCTTCGGCGACATCAGCTAGATTCCTGCCGTCCAAACCCTCATTGAATTCGATGAATCCGTCGAACCGCGGTCTGAGATAGCCAGCGTCACGCAGGAAATAGAACTCGCGACGATTTGCGTCATTGTGAGAATACTTATATTCCTTCAAAAGAGTCACTCCGCAAAGATGCCGAAAGATCGACGCCGACATGGCATATTTAACCAGTTCCTCGATCATTCGCTGTTGCTGGTCGACCTGTAATTGCTGTTGATCCTGTTCTCGCTTCAGGGCACGGACCTGCGCATCGGTCTTGGTGGGCGCAAAGCCAAGATCGCGGATCGCTTCCCGCATCAGATCGCAGGCCGGGCCCAGTGCGGCTCGGTAGTTTCCGTCCGATCTAGGCCAATCGAATGCGGCAACCGAGATGCCAGCCAGGTCGGACGGAATCTTCAGCGGGCCTGATCCCGGCCGCACTATAAATGTTCGCTCCCGGCCGAGCCGGCCCATAAACAGGCCGAGTTCGAAAACGATGTTATCCCGAGGGCCAAGCGTTTCGTCGTTCCTCACGATCATCTGATCGTCCGGGGTCAAAATAAGAGCGGCGAAATCGAAGCGGCCAACAGCGGCGATCAGTGACTCTATGAAGGTTCGACCAAGGCCGAACACTCCGTCGTTCCAAAGTGTCGTCTCCGCGACGTCACTGAGCAACGTACGAACCGCACGTGCGAAGTCCAGCCCCTCCGTTGAGGATCCGATGAAAAGCGACGGTTTCGGCATGAGTTACGCGGACTACTCTACCGCAGGGCTCGAGAGGAGTCAGCAGCCCGGAAAGGCGGGCCTGCGGATGCTGCCCTAACCTCGTTCAGCTTGGTCTCTGCCGGGACAATCACTTTTTGTTCCAGAGAGGCGAGCAACTCGTCCTGGCTTTCGTAGAGTGCAACCGGCAATACCCAGGAATATCGTTTGAAGTGTTCGAACATTCCGTACTCGTCCTGCGAAGCCAAGAGTATCGGCTGAACCGGTACGGACGGGAGGCCGGGAACGATCACACTTAACTCCTGCGGGATGCTCCGGGCGTCTGTGATGTCGGCGATGACGAACTTAGCCATGTGTGCGAGCGTTGAGATGGTCTCGGTGATGTCCCGATTGGACGGCTTCTCGAAATCGAACAAAACCGGCAGGTAATCGCGATTCCGCAGCGCTGTTCTTAATGCGTCCAGCACAGCCTTACGCTCCTCGGTGAAGCGGCCCAAAATCAAAACTACCTTTGACGTGATCGTATCGATGACATGGCGTATCTCGGCATTACTCAGCAGCAGGTAGATGAATTGAGCAACGTCGAGCCGGTCAACCTGGATAGTCGTTTCGTTTTCGGGAGTAATGATGACATGCCGTTGCACTGCGTTGACAAGGTTGAGACTCCAGGTAGCGGCGCCGTAAACACGACAGCCGGTCAAATCGGCGTTCTCCAGGTTGGTACGTATCAGAATCGCGCTGCTAAGATCGGCCTGGCATAATTTGGCCCCACTCAAATTTGTCTCAGTGAGATTCGCACTGCGTAAGTTTGCACCGGTGAGGTCCGCGCTACTGAGATCCCGACCTGCGAGATTCAACTCGCTGAGGTTCGCCTCGCTGAAATTCACCTCCTTGAGGTTCGCTCCATTCATCGAGCCGTGGGCGTCTGTCTTACTAAGGTCCGCCCCCATGAGATTGGTCTCACTCAGATTGACGTCTCGAAGGTTCATGCCGCTGATGTTGGCGCGGGACAGGTTTGTTCCGCGGAGATTGGCGCCGCGGAGATTCGCCCCTCTGAAGTTTGCACCACAAAACTCAGACTTTCCGAAAAAGGTAGACTCGCTGAGGTCTGCTCCGCCAAGGTTCGCCTCGCTGAAATTCGAATCGCGGAGGCCCAAGTTACTGAGCTTCACCCCGGAGAGATCGGCCCTACTCAGGTCGGCCTCAGAGAGCCCTGCGCCACGAAGGTCTGCTTCACGAAAGTTTGCATCGCGGAGGTCTGTCCTGCACAGGTTTGCGCCGACGCAGTTAGCGCCAACCAACACAGCCCCACGGAGGTCCGATCCAACCATTGATGCGCGATGGAGATTCGCCAATGTGAGGTCGGCCTTTCGGAGATTCGCGGAATCGAGATTCGCCCCGCTAAAGTCCGGGATTACGCCTTCGTTTTCGGCTCGCCACTGGTTCCATGCCTGCACTCCCTGCTGAAGAACTCGCAAGTGCTCCGGGTCAGCCATAGCTCCTGATTCTACAGAGCATTATTGCGCTTGTGCCAGAGTTTTGTTCCGAACCGCGCAGAATGGTTCTAATGCGAAAAAACTGCCTTACTGCCCTTTGCGTCTTCCTCTTAAGTGCGAATTCCTACCTGGATGGCTGGGGCTTACGCGGGCACACCATTGCGAACCTGGTGGCGGTCGAATCGATAACTGCCGACGGACCCGTTTTCCTAAGAGCCTACAAAGCGTACATCGGGCACATGGGTGTCATCCCGGATTTGTGGCGCGGGAGGACCGAGCCTTTTCTTCGAATTTCGGAGGATCCAAACCACGGATGGTACACGGAATCGTTCGACTTCATCAAAGAGGTTCCGCGTTCGCGCACAGAGTTTACGCTGAAGGTCTATGACGAATATCTTCGAGTGAGCAAAACAAATCCGGAGCGCGCCAAGATGCTCAATATCCGGTATACCGGACTTCAGGCGTACTCGATGATGGAAGGGTACGAACGCATGAAGGCGGGTATGCGACTCTACCGCTTCGCAGGGCGGAAAAGCCAGGACGGACACATTCGAGATCTGGCATCGCTGTATGGAACGGTGTCTCCGGAACTAAAGGACGTCGAGCAGATGAAAGGTTTCCTTGCCCAAGATGTTGCGTTCTATATGGGCTGGCTTGGACACTACATCGCAGATGCCGCGCAGCCCTTGCACAATTCGAAGCACCACGACGGATGGGCAGGCGACGACCCCAAAGGCTACACAAGGGATCCGAACATACACGAGAGATTCGAATCAACTTACCTGGATTTGATCAAGGTCAGCGAAACGGATGTTTCTCCGCTAGTTCCTGGAAAGCCTCATTACTTATCGGATCCTTGGACAGCAATTTTGGATCACATGCTCGAAGCCCGTGGTTATACCGAGGAAATCTACAAGCTGGATTTGCTAGGCGCATTTGAAAGAACCGACAACGCGGAGGCCAGGCAATTGGTTTACAAACGGCTGGCTTCGGGAGCAGGATTTCTGCGCGACCTAGCGTATACGGCCTGGATTGAGAGCGGAAAGCCCTTCGCCGGCCTGCAGGATGACGACACGATGAGCGATCCTACGAATCCACAATACAATCCCGCAACAGGGTCGGCGCCGGCCCCGGGAAAATGATTGAAACCTGGTCCGAAGGAAAATGAATATGTCACAAAAACTCGCAGGGAAGGTTGCCGTAATTACCGGCGGCAGCAGTGGAATCGGGCTCGCGACAGCGAAACGATTCGTCAATGAAGGTGCGTACGTATTCATCACGGGACGCCGACAAAGCGAACTCGATGCCGCAGTGAGCGAGATCGGCCATGACGTGACGAGCATTCAGAGCGATGTCGCGAAACCGGCGGACATCGACAAACTGTATGCGACGGTGAAGGAACAGAAAGGCAAGCTCCACATTGTGTTTGCCAATGCGGGTACCGGCGCCTTTGCGCCGCTCGAACAAATCACCGAAGAGCATTTTGATACGCAGTTCAACGTGAATGTGAAGGGCCTGCTGTTTACAGTGCAGAAGGCGTTGCCTTTACTGCAAGCAGGCGGAACTATTATTCTGAATGCCTCGATTGCTGCGTCGACCGGGAGTCCGGCGTTTAGTGTTTATGGTGCTACCAAGGCGGCAATCCGTTCGTTTGCGCGCTCCTGGTCCGTGGACCTAAAGGACCGTAAGATACGGGTGAACGCAATCAGCCCCGGCATTGTGCCAACGCCTGGCTACAACACCTCACTCGGAATGACGCAGGAGCAGATCGATGAATACGTGCAAAGCTCGATCGGCAACATACCCCTGGGCCGTGCTGGCACCGCCGATGAAATCGCGAGTGCCGTTTTATTTCTAGCTTCCGACGACAGCAGCTACGTGAATGGTATCGAATTATTCGTCGATGGGGGATTGGCTCAGATTTAACCAGCTGCATGTTCCCTGAACTGGCCACGTACCGACGCCGCCCGGCTAAGATTACATCGATGCGTGTCTCGTGCTTGATCGCGCTTACCAGTTGCCTGACGTGGCAGGCCGCTCCCGCTCATGCGCAGATCCGGGTTGTGATCATCGATGGGGTTAACAATCACGATTGGGCCGCCGGAACGGCCGCTATCAGGTCCATTCTGGACGAAGCAGGCGGGTTCAGCACGGATGTCTCCACCGTCACTCCAGAGACATTCGACCAATGGAACCCGGACTTCGCGAGCTACGAGGTTGTCGTCAACAACTTCAACGGCGGCCACACGGACAAGGGAATCGAGTGGCCCGAGCGCGTCGAGAAGCAGCTGGAAGCTTATGTCAAGGGCGGCGGGGGCCTCGTCGTCTACCACGCAGCCAACAATGCATTTCTGCACTGGGCTGCATACAACGACATGATCGGCCTGGGCTGGCGAGAACCCGATTTCGGTCCCGGTCTTGCTATCTCAGACAAGGGCACGGTTGTGATCGTGCCAAAGGGCACTGGACTTAACCCCGGCCATCCGGCGCGTGGTGATTTCGTGGTGCATGTGCTCGATCGCAATCATCCTGTCACGCGGGGTTTACCGGACCATTGGCTCCAGCCAATGGAGCAGTTGACACATGGCCAGCACGGTCCCGCGCAAGGCCTCACCATTCTCACTTACGCTCATTCGCCGGTTTCGGGGCAAAACGAGCCGATGGACTGGGTAAGAAATTACGGCAAAGGCCGGGTTTATGTGACGATGCTCGGCCACACGTGGAAGAACGAGCCCAACCCCAATCTTGAATCGCCTGAATTTCGCAGACTTCTTACTCAAGGCATTCGCTGGGCGGCAACAGGTAAGTGACCTCTCGCATACCGCCGCCGCGCGCGGGACGACGCTGCGGTAGCGGCAGATATAATCACCGCGTCGATGGCAAAAATGATCCCATTATTCATGACGCTCGCCCTGGTGCCCGGCTTTGCGCAGGACAAGGCTCCGAACCCACGCCCTCGCATTTCGGATTTAGGGTTGAAGGTAGGAATCCTGCCGGTGGGCCCGCTCGATGGAATCACCGACGTTGCCGGTGTAGAGGTCGGGCAAACTACGATCATTCGCGGCGACAACATACGAACCGGCATAAGCGCGGTTTTGCCGCACACCGGCAACCTGTATCGCGAGAGGGTTCCCGGCGCGATTTTTGTAGGTAACGGCTTCGGGAAGCTTACTGGTTCTACTCAGGTGGAAGAGATGGGCGAGATTGAAACTCCCATTCTGCTCACGTCTACCACCAGCGTGCCCCGCGTTGCCGACGATCTCACCAGCTACATCCTTGGGTTGCCCGGCAATGAGGATGTCCTTTCTGTGAATCCTCTTGTCGGCGAGACAAATGACGGATATCTCAACGACATTCGAGGACGTCACATCACCGCGGACGATGTCTTCTCTGCAATCAAGAACGCCAAGAGCGGCCCGGTTGAGGAGGGCGCCGTCGGGGCAGGTACAGGAACGGTGGTGTTCGGTTGGAAGGGCGGCATCGGGACCTCATCCCGCCGTTTGCCTCCTAACCTCGGGGGCTACACGGTGGGGGTGCTCGTTCAGACGAACTTCGGCGGCGTCCTAACGATTGCAGGTGCGCCCGTTGGTGTGGAGTTAGGCCAATACTATCTACGTCAAGAACTTCAGCAGGCGGGCAGCGGGAGAGACCGTGGGGACGGATCCTGCATGATCGTGGTCGCAACCGATGCACCCATGGATGCTCGTAATCTGAAGCGCCTGGCAGCAAGGGCGCTTCTCGGCGTGGGCCGTACGGGAAGCGCGGCGTCGAACGGCAGCGGTGATTATGCGATCGCATTCTCAACCGCAGCGCAGGTGCGCATCCGCACTGCCGACAAGTCGATGACCCGCCATGTCGAGGTCATTAATAATGATGCAATGTCTCCACTGTTTCTCGCTGCGATCGAAGCCACTGAGGAAGCAGTCTACAACTCCATGTTTCGAGCCAGCACGACCATCGGCAATGGACACACGGTTAACGCCCTGCCGATCGATAAAACGGTAGAGATCCTGAGGAAATACAGACTTATCAAGTGAACGGTGGCGGGTGCATGCCGGCTTGAATGGTCAGTGGGTTTGGTACGGCACGCAGAGCGAAGCAAGAGTATCGCGTCCGACGGCCTTTGCGGCGCGAAGAAGGCGCAGAAAAATCAGAGCCGTCAGAAAGGCGTCACCTCCAGCGGTATGGCGGTCGTGCGGCACCACACCGAACATGTCGCATAATGTGTCCAGAGAAAAACCCTCAGGTATTGGCCTCTCCGAAAAGGCGCCGTCGTCTCTTAAATGCAGCGTCAGGTCCATCGTGTCGAGCGATCGATTTTTCAACGCGAAATCAAAGCACCGCTCGCAGGCCCGGTTCAGAACCTCGACATCATGGCCGATGTGGTGGCCCACGATGATGCCATCGCGCAAATACTCGAGGAAGAGTACCAATGCTTCCGGTTCTTCCATACCACTGGCGGCTTCATCTCGCGTGATGCCGTGTATGGCTACGGAAGAGTGATTGTAAGCGAGTTTGAGCATTATCTCGAAGGCATCATCCAACAGAATTTCGTCACCGCGCACCGCCACCGCTCCGATGGTGATTATCCGGTCGCGCCGCGGGTCAAGGCCGGTGGTCTCGGTGTCCACCACGACGAAACGGATCTGTGCGGCGGGTGTATCTCCGGCCCACGTATTCTCAAAAGCAGTCAAATATGTCTCGTTGGTCATGCCGTGGGAATGAACGTGGAAGTGGTGAATTCAAGCAGACGCTGAATCGAGGAAAATGCAGTTTTCAAGAGCAACTGGTCGAATTTTCCGAGCCTGCCCGGATCGATCCGCGAGCCCGCCGCCCGTGTTTGATAGTAAAGCGCCGTACGAAAAGCGACTGCGGCTTCGCCGAAGATCGACGCACCGTCCGGGAAATCGAGCGCCGCGGCTGCCAGCCGTTCCAAAGTATTGGCCGAGCCGAAACGCTGCTTCGCTACAGCGAAGACGCGGGCAGCGTCCGCGATGGGCGCTGTCGCGCCGCTGGCAATGTCGAAACTCGCGTGCTGTACCCCGTCCAATTCCAGTACAAGGCCGCGGAAGAACGTCAACGGAGGCAAATGAACAAGCGTGTCATTCGCCAGTAACGGAATCGCCATTTCATGGTCGCTCAGCTCGAACAGAATGTGCTGCTGAAGCTTTTCGAAGATAGAGCGATCACCCGAGAGCGGTTGCACATCGAAGAACTGACGCCGCGTGTACAAATCGTGACTAACCGGATTGCGGATGGTCTCGGAATAGAATCGTCTCCACTGGGAAAGAGGCATGCTCGGCTGCGAACCTTCAGGCCATAACAGACCGGGCCCGGTAAGCCCGGAGGCGTGGAGCTGTGCCATTGTTTCGCCGGCCAGCGCGGCAAAATACAAGCTGTCCTCGGGCCGGAAGCCTTGGCCGGAAACGTCATAGATTACGGCGACTGACGGGAGCACCGGCTCCAAAAGATCGCCACGCGCAGGCGCGCCGAACATAACCCAGCAGGAAGGAATCTCTGGCTGGTCGATTCCAGCGCTCAACACGCTGGCAGACGCAAGGCGGATGCAGGCGTCGGCTACGGCGGTAACCACCCCGGTTCCGATATGGCTGCAATCCTCGACGTCGAGCGGTTCGGCGAGTCCGTCCGTCACGTGCCGCTTCGCCTGTTGGAGCAGCGTCACCATTTCCGCAATTGAGTTGGCCTGGCGAATCAGGCGAACAAGACGCGCCGGATCATGGCCGCAGAAGAGGGAGAGTTCGGATGCGGTAAGGATCGCCTCGAGACCACTCTGTAGAGTGCCGTCCGAGGTAATCATAAGCTCTTCAGAGCGGGTCCGAAGCATTTCGCGCACAGCCGCACGAGTGCTGACGGGTGCGGCAATCGCGGGCGGACACGTGCGGGCAGCGGCATAACAACTGCATAGCTTTTGACTGCACAGTTCGATGGGCGTAATGATCCCTAGCGGGTAGCCGTTCTCATCGACAAAGGCCGCGACTCCGTTTCTCGCGGCGCTCAGCCGCGACACGGCTTCCGTTGTTGAAGCATCAGTCGGCAGTGCTACGAGGCCCGCCCGCAGGAATTCGAGCGATGGAGGTTCGGCGTCCAGCCAGGAATACTTGCTCAACGCAAGAATGTTGGAATGAGAGAACTGTGCTGAGAGAAAACGCAGCACGGCGGGGTATCGCGGAACGACGGATTCCAGTATGGATGCATCGATCCCATATAAGATCACGTCTGTCGCGGTACGCGCTGAATGCAGGCAGGATCCGTCACCGGCAAATCGCTCTAGCCCGAGCAGGTCGCCTTCTCCGAGCACGTCTCGCAATTGCTCGCCGGGAGTTCGTTCGTCGAGCAGTTCCACCCGGCCCTGCTGGATGATCCAAACAAGCCGACCCTTGGCATCACCCTGGCGGAAGACGTACTCCTCGGATTCGTGAAACTTTACGCGTCCGCTACCGGAGAGATCGAGCAGGTCTTGCTCGGAGAGAGCGTCGAATGGGGCGTGAAGCTTCAAAAAGTCAGACACGCGATGTCGAATGACGGAGGTTTTCATTAGCTCAAATTCGCCCAGGATCAAATGTTTCGAATTGCGCGGCGAACTTGGCTCTGCGGCGGCCTGCTGGGTTCTGAACAGCATACAACAAGAGTCATTCGTGAAGTCGTACTGCGGGGGATGACGCACTGCTCTTCCGCGGTCGACTAATGGAAGGGCGGCCGACTAAGTTTTGCTTCGAGAAGTATTTGGGCCAGCGATGGTGCACGGTGTAGCGGCCATCGACAGAAAAGGCGAGGAGGACATTACCGGGCAAGCCTCCCCACTGGCCGTAGCCGGAGCCGACGACCATGCGCCGATAGGTTAAGTTGACTTGGTGGACTTTCGAGGTCGAAAGGACTTCGCAAAGCTTTGGGTGGGCCAAAGCATTTCGGAGATTGGTTCCAGGATTACCCGAGAGGGTGTCCCGCTGGCGGCGTTGCTGACACTCAATGCGAGCGCCGAGCAAATGGGCATACTCTCGGCGATCAGCAGTGCATCGGTCCTCGTTTTCGGGCTAAGTGCCGGGGTGGCGGTGGATCGTTTAAAGAAACGCCCCGTCATGATCGCTACTGACCTGGGGCGTGCCGGCTTGCTGGCGCTTATTCCCTTAGCAGCACATAAGCATGTGCTATCGATACCGGTTCTGATCGTTGTCGCAGTCCTGACGGGGGCCTTGACTGTTCTGTTCGATGTAGCCTACCAGTCCTACTTGCCTGCACTTGTAGAACCGGAGGCATTGCTCGAATCCAACAGGCGGTTGAGTCTCTCGGCTTCCGCTGCGGAAATGCTAGGGCCGGCATTGACCGGTGTGCTCGTCCAAGCTATCACCGCGCCACTCGCGATTCTCGTAGACGCGTTTTCCTTTCTGGTTTCCGCCACGTCTGTCTACGCAATCCGAAAGCCTGAAGGCGTGCCGGTAAGGGAGCCGGGTATTCCGCTGTTAACTGAGGCTTTGGATGGGTTCCGATTTATTTGGAATCATCCGGCGCTTCGCTCATTGCTCCTTCGATCAACGACAGCGTTTTTGTCGATGGGCTTGATCTTTCCGCTCTATTTGTTGAACGCGATCCGCATCGTGCACATGAGCACGGCGGCTCTCGGCATCGCCATTGGACTTGGAGGAGCGGGCAGCCTGGCGGGCGCGTACGTGGCTCCCCGAATCTCCACGCGCCACGGACTGGGGCCCATGTTTCTCGGGACGGCTCTGGTGATTGGTTGCGCGCAATTACTAATCCCGCTCTCGTCTCAATTTCCACAAATTGGAGTGCTCTGTCTTTGCGTGCAGCAACTTGTGGGCGACCTTGCATGGACAATCTACATGGTGAATGAAACTGCTCTCCGACAGCTTCTTGCGCCTGAGCAGGTGATCGGCCGGGTGAACGCCGCAATGCAACTTGCCTCCCGCGGGATGCTGCCGTTCGGCGCGTTGTTCGGTGGATTTCTGGCCAAGCGAATTGGAGTTCCGGTGACTTTACTGGTCGGGGCTGGGGGCGTGCTGTTATCGTGCCTGTGGATTCTGTCTATGCGAAAGATTCGAGCACTGCATTCTTGAAGATGCTGGATTGTGATTTGCGAAGCGCACGGCAGGCCGGTGATTCGGGCTGCAATACGATGTTCTTGGGAGGCAGAAATCCGAATGGATCGATATCAGTATGGCGATAACCGGCCCGGCAATGCGACTGTAGCGTATGTTGCCGAGACCCAGCTGCGGGACATACAGAAGAAGCTGCCGCTGCGCGTTCTGTCCGAAGAGGATTGGAAACATTGGACCAGCTGGGGGCACGTGGTCGTCAAGAACGCTGTGCCTCCGGAAAATATCGAGCGGCTGAAACAGGTTCTCTGGGAATTTCAGGAAATGGACCCGAACGATTCATCGACGTGGTATGCGGACCAGCGCCGCGACCACGCCATGAAGGAACTGAACAACAGCGGGATGGTAGAGATCTACAATCACCAGGCGCTTTGGGACAACCGGCAGTATCCGCGGGTATATGACGCTTTTGTCGACATCTGGGATACCGAGCAGCTTTGGGTGACGATTGACAGGGCCAACCTAAATCCGCCGAACCGGAGTAAACGTGCTTTCGCGGGCTTCATCCACTGGGATGCAGACACGACGCTCGATCCTTTGCCGATCAATGTGCAGGGCGTCATATCCCTGGTGGATTCGGACCCTGAGATGGGAGGCTTTCAGTGCGTTCCACGGCTGTTTCGCGATTTCGCGGAATGGGTAAAGTCGCAACCAAAGGATCGCGATGCGTGGCGGCCCGATATCGCCGGCTTCGAGATTGTGCCGGTGCAGGTCAAAGCGGGCGATTTGCTGATCTTCAACAGCCTTCTCGCGCACGGCATTCGCCCGAACACATCGGAAGACAAAGTGCGGATGGCGCAGTATGTTTCGATGACGCCGGCAGACGAATCGAATGATGAGATCCGGCAGCGAAGAGTGCGCTCCTGGCGCGACCGGGAACCGCCCCAGGGGTTCGCGTTCCCCGGTGATCCGCGTGAGTGGGAAAAGAAGCAGAATGGCCCGGCAAAGCTGACGCCATTGGGAGAGAGACTTCTGGGCTTACGAAATTGGGTGCAGTGAATAACGAAGACAACGATCAGATGACTCGTAGGACTCTTTTAGAACTCGCTACGCGCGCCGCCGCCCTGCCGGCAGCGGGTGTGTTCTTCGGCTCGTGGATACGGGCAAGTCAAGCGCACACACACGCAAGCAGCGCTCCGCCCGAGCCGGACTTGTTCCGGAATTACCGGCCCAAATTCTTCGGCAGCGAGGATTTTGAAGCGCTCGAGGCATTCACGGCGTTGCTCATCCCAACCGATGAAACGCCGGGCGCACGCGAAGCACATTGTGCATGTTTTATGGATTTTGTCCTGGCGGCTTCAACCGAATATGCACCGGAGACGCAGAAACGCTGGCGAGAAGCGATGAGCGCCTTAAAGGCGGCAGGCTTTCATGGAGCAGATGCGGCCGGTCGAGCAAAGATCTTAGAGCAAATCTCGCGACCCGAGCACGATGGTTCGAGAGGGGGAGCTGAATTTGGAGCGTACCGCCTGATTAAACAGGAAAACGCATTTGCATTCTACACATCGCGGGAAGGCATTATCGATTCGCTCGATTACCGTGGGAACTCGTACAATGCATCATTCCCAGCATGCACGCATCCGGAGCACCATGTTGTATGACGCAGTTGTAGTAGGCTCGGGCGCCTGCGGCGGTTGGGCAGCCATGGCGCTCTCGCAGGCCGGCATGAAGGTAGTAATGCTCGAGGCGGGCAGCCCGGTCAGCGCAGTGAAGGATTTTCACCACAAGTATCTTTATGAGCTGCCGTATCGCGGCAGGGGCGAGCCGGGGCTCTTGCGACGTTACACCGGGAGCGAGCTCAACTACCGCATCATGATCGACAGCGAAGAGAATCCGTACACGACTTCGCCCGAAACCGTTTATCGATGGGGGAGGTCGCGCTGCCTGGGAGGACGAAGCCTGCACTGGGCACGCGCAAGCGACCGAATGGCAGATTACGAATTCAAAGCGGCATCGCGCGACGGGTATGGCATGGACTGGCCTATAGGCTATGCGGAGCTAGCGCCTTATTACGATCGAGTGGAGCGGTTCATTGGAGTCAGCGGTGCGGCGGAAGGTTTAGCCCAATTCCCGGACGGCGTCTTCCTGCCGGTCATGCCGCTGAATTGCGCGGAAACAATTTTCACAGCAGCCTGCAAGAGTCTGGGGTGGCGGTCGACACATCGGCGACTGGCTCAGCTTACAAAGATGCACAACAACAGACCACCGTGTCATTACTGCGGAAACTGCGTAAATGGCTGCGACGTAGGCGCGATGTTCAGCACGATTTCGACAACGCTGCCCCCTGCCCTGCGAACCGGCAACCTCGAGGTCCGAACGGATTGCGTGGTAGCGCGCGTGAGGATGCACAGCGAGCATCGGGCATCAGGCGTAACTTACATCGAACGTTATACACAGAAGGCAGTGGAAGTGGATGCGAAGTACGTGGTACTTGCTGCATCGACACTCGAGAACACACGATTGCTCCTGTTGTCAGACAAAGGCGGTCTGGCAAATTCGAGCGGCACGCTGGGGAAGTACATGATAGATCAGGTGAGCGCGCCGGGTGTGAGTGGGTTTCTGCCGAAACTCAAGGGCGGTCCAAACCGGTTGGACGACGGCAAGTCCGCCGGGATCACGATTCCCAACATTGTGAACCTCGACCCGAAGACCGCGCTGAAGGATTTTATTCGCGGGTACGTGATGAATGCCACGGGAGGGCAGAGCGAGTTTCCGCTGTTTGCAGCGCAACTACCCGGATATGGCTCTGCCTGGAAACGCGAAGTGAAGAGCCGGTATGTAGCGCAAGCGCGGGTCTGGATCGCGGGAGGCGAGATGCTGGCCCGCAAAGAGAATTTTGTCGAACTCGATCCCGAACTGAAGGACCACTGGGGCATACCAGTGCTCAAGATTCATTTCACCCATTGCGACAACGAACGGAAACTGGTGAAACATTTTCAGGAGAGCGCTGCGGAATTGTTTCATCGAGCGGGCGGCGAAACGATGTCTGGAATGGGAGGGGGCGGCCCCACCGGATTTCCGGGCACGGTTGGTTCGCCCGACAGATTGCCGGCCCGTAACCCGCAGACAGGCGATCCGACGGATAATGCGGAGGGCAAGAGCGAACCGCGAGGCAGCGCAAGACGCAGCGAAAGGCTTACCGGTTCGATTCACGAAGTGGGCACCGCTCGCATGAGCAACGATTCGCGAGAGGGGGTGCTCAATTCGTTTTGCCGCACACATGATATCTCCAACCTGTATGTCTTCGGCGGAAACGCGTTCTGCTCGACCGGCGACAAGCACCCGACGTTGACGATGATCGCGCTCACGGCGCGTGGCTGCGACGACTTGATCGATTCGGCAAGAAAAGGATCGCAGCGGAAATCGTAACGACGTGCTGGCGGGATGAGCTGACGGCTGGTTCACGACCGAATTTTCTTGGAACTGTCCGATGGATAAAAAGAAGATAGTCATTTGTTTCGATGGAACGGGCAACAGTTTCGAGAACGCCGACGAAGATTCCAATGTAGTGAAGCTTTACAGCAGCCTCGTCATTGATGAGAGGCAACGCGGCTACTATCACCCGGGGGTCGGAACAATGGGTGATCCTAGCCGGTCGGGGCCCGTTGGTCGAAAGATTTCGCAGGTTAAGGGCCTGGCCTTCGGCCAAGGTTTACTGGCCAACGTTGGGGACGCCTATCTGTACGTGATGGATACGTATTCTGACGGCGATGAAATCTATCTGTTTGGGTTCAGCCGGGGCGCCTTTACTGCTCGCGCTTTTGCCAGTTTGATCCATGTTTATGGCCTGCTTCGCGCGGGGAACCATGGGTGCATCCCGTATATCTTGCAAATGTATGCGAAGGAGACGCGGAAAGCGCAGCATAAGCACACGACGTTCCAGCCGAACCACGTTTTCCAGTGGCAGTTTTCACATAAACACGCCGTTCACGTTCACTTCTGCGGCTTGTGGGACACGGTGAGCTCCTACGGGTGGGTATACGATCCTATCGAGCTGCCGTTTCTCGGAAACAATCCGATTATCAAAACGGGCCGACATGCGATCGCCATCGACGAACGCCGCTGCTTTTATCAAGACAATTTGTGGGGTACGCCTCAGCTTGATCAGGACATCAAACAGGTTTGGTTCCGAGGTGTCCATTCCGACATCGGGGGCAGCTATCCGGAAGCCGAGAGCGGCCTTTCGAAAATCACTTTGGAATGGATGTTTGTAGAAGCGCAAAAGGCCGGGCTACAGCTCGACGTGCTCAAAGCGCAGACCGTACTGGGACGCGCCGGTCACGGCTACTTGCCTAAATTCGTTCAGCCAAGCAATCTTGCCTGCCGGCACGAGTCACTGCAGGGCGTATGGTGGATCGCAGAATACCTCCCGCAAAAAGACCCGCACAAGGGTAAGGACGAAGGCTTATACATCCCCAAGGGCAGACGGCGCACCATTCCCTCCGACGCGATAATCCATGAGAGCGTTATTGGAACGGATTCTTATCCGGGTGAAGGTCATCCCATCGAGCCCTGGATCCGTTATTTGTGAATTATGTGGTCAGGCGTGCTCAAGCCAGCGCTTCATCTGCTGACGGCCGACGACGCCCGGCTGCTGCAGGACGACGTTACCGCCTCGAAGGACCACAAAATTCGGAATGCTCTGCACTTGAAACCGGGAGGCGAGCTCCGGATTTTTTTCGGTATCGACTTTCAGGATGAGAGCCTTTCCGGCCATCTCGTGAGCAAGGGCATGCACTTCAGGCGCCGCGGCACGACACGGCGGGCACCACTCGGCCCAAAAGTCGACCAGGATAGGAACAGAGACCTGTTTGGTGATTTCATCGAACGACGACAAGTCGACATCGATAGGCTCACTCGATGGCGGCAGCTCCGATTTACAAGCACCGCACAATCCGGTATCGGGCAGGTGTTTCGAAGAAACCCGATTCTTGGTGCCGCATTTAGAACAGACTCGAAGGCCGGTGTGATTCACGCTTCTAATTATGCCGGGTCACGAAGGCGTCGATCTGCGGCTTCAGATACCTAGGGCTGACTGGCGTTGCTGCAGAAACCGCCTGACCGCGGAATCGCGCTCAAGACCAATCGCAATCTCGTATGCCGTACGAGCCTCAGCGGTTTTGCCCGCTTTGGCAAACAGTTCCGCTCGTGCCGCCCAGTAGGGCTCATATTGGTTGACACGCGTATCGGCAGCGACCTCCTCGATCGCTTCGAGTCCGACCTGCGCACCGTGCACTTCGGCGATCGCCACCGCACGATTGATCGCCACAACAGGCGAGCCCGAAAGCTTCCACAACGCGTCATACAGCTGAATTATTTCTTCCCAGTTTGAGCGGCCCGTGCGGCGGCGATGAATATGGGCCGATTGCAACGCTCCTTCCAGTTGATAGCGGCCGATAGATCCCAGGGCACTGGCTCTTAACAGAAGCGCTTCCGCCTCCTCAATCATCTGAGAGTCCCAGAGCGCGGGGTCCTGTTGTGTAAGCGGCACATAGTCGCCTGCCTCATTGCGGCGGGCGCGACGGCGGCTTTCGGCATGAAGCATCAGGGCAAGCAGGCCCAGCGCCTCAGCTTCCCCGGGCAGCAGCTCGATGAGAAGGCGGCCTAGAAAGATGGCCTCTTCTGCAAGATCACTTCTTCCGGCATCGGTCCGTGCGGCGTCGATCCAGCCTTCCGCAAAAGCTGCGTAGATGGCGTCGAGGACAGCGCCGAGCCGCTCACTGAGCTCTTCGCGCTCTGGAATACGAAACGGGATTCCCGCTTCCCGGATCTTGTTCTTGGCACGGACCAGACGCTGGGCCATCGCGGCCGGCGATATGAGGAAGGCCGAAGCGATCCGAGCCGCATCCAGCCCCAGTACCGCCTGCAGCATTAACGGAGCGCGAACAGTGACGTCGATGGCCGGGTGCGCGCACGCGAACAAGAGGGTCAGACGATCGTCGGGAATAGTCGTACTGAGCGCCGCAGAGCCCGGCCGCTCAGCCAGAAGCTGCAGTTGTTCCGTGACAACGTCTCCGATGCGCCGCTTCCGGAAGACATTAATCATGTTGCGCCGGGCAACCGTGAGAAGCCACGCCTCGGGGCTAGACGGACAGCCGTTCACGGGCCAGCTTTCCACGGCCGAAGCGAACGCCTCAGAGACCGCATCTTCGGCGGCCGCAACGTCGCGCGTGCGCGCCGCGAGAAAGGCTACAAGCTTGCCATAACTGCGTCGCGCGGCTGTTTCGAGCGCAACCTGCGCCTGTCCGTCCAGTTCGCCCGCATTCATAGGCTCAGGCCGGATATACCCAGACGGGTCGAACCTCGATCGTGCCGTGACTCGCGCCCGGGCAACGGGACGCCCATGATATTGCGGCATCGAGATCCGGAACGTCGATGAGGTAGTATCCACCGAGCTGCTCCTTTGACTCCGCATACGGACCATCGAGCACCTGGGACTTGCCATTCGTGAGGCGAACGGTGGTTGCAGTGGAGCTTGGCTGCAAACGATTGCTGCCAGCCAGGGCGCCCGCCTGCTTTAGCGCTTCCGTGTAGGCCTTATAACTGGCCATGCCTTGCTCCTGCTCAGCTGGAGTCATCTTGTTCCATCCGGACTCCTCCGAATACAGCATCAGCAAATAGGTCATATCAGTCTCCCTTGTATGTATTTATTAGATGGAAGCACAATGTGCTTTCATCACAATGACACCTGGGGAGGGCCGATTTAGACAGGTAAGCCTAAATTTTTTGATGAAATGATTTACGGCTTGGCGAGAACGGGTCTTTCCGAACTCGGCGTTACCAGGGACGCTTCCAGGTGCGCCACCATTTCGTGTCGCCCAGATCGAGTGCGTTCCACATCTCATCGACTGCCGTGGGATCACCGTGCAGCACGCGCTGTCCCGTCAAGTCGCCGGGCAATTTTACGAGCTCCGAAAAGCGCGTGAACACCGCTATCCGTTCTTGTCCATGCGTACGAGTCAGCAGATGCCAAATCGAAATTGCGTCCTTCGGTCTCGCAAGGGTGAGCGCCGAATGCAGAGCTTCGGGTTCCGGATTTTGCCCATAATCCTTCAACGCCCGCACCATCGCAGGCGAGGCATCGTCGAAATACGGAATGCCGGGCCCGCGACGCGGTCGTGTCTCACAGGAAGCTCCTGCCGGGATGAAAGCTTCGAGGTGCCTCCACTCAAACGCTACCCAGCCCATTTCCACGTGCAGACTTCCTGTCCCATCCGCCGACACATTCAACGAGTACCGGCAGCCAAGATCGACTGTTGTGGCCGATGGCACGTTGACACGAAACTGGCGGGGCGGCGCCCAAATAAACGCGTGAATCGTGCCCCGATCAAGCGCCAGCTGCTGTTCCTTCGGATTTGCTTCGACCACGCGTAAGCGCGAGTCCGGTTCTAATGTCACCTCGCCGATCGCGGCTGCGCTCAATCTTGCGCCAGAGTCATGCCCGGTCTCAACGGCCTCGCCTCGCCGAAGTGCTTGCGCCGGGGCATTGCTCCACCAGATCGTCCAGCCCGAATCTCCGGTATGCGTTTGCCGCAAATAGCGCCACGCGAACGGGCTCACCACGATCAACGCAGCGGCCACCGCCCACATCGTGAGCGATTGCCAAGTCCGCAGTCTGCTCCTCGGGGGCTTCAGTTGCTCAGACCACTTCGGCCCTTCCCGCTGATCTTCAAAGCTCGCCGGGCGGTAGCCAAATGCTCCGAGTTGCTTTTCGAGCCGTTCCACCTGTGTATCGGGCGGTCCGCTGTGGTCCCACAAGTAGTCTTCGCTCATGGCCTCGCGTGCCCTCCAATCGTTTCACGTAACAGGCGCATCCCGCGAAACAAGTTGACTCGCACCGAGTCCGGCGTCAGGCCGGTGCGTGCCGCGATCTCCGGCCCTGTCATACCCTCCACCAAGCGCAAAACCAACGTTTCACGATAGGCCGCCGGCAGCTTGGACAATGCGTCCAGAATCGCGAAAGCTTCCGCGTCCGGACGCGATCCTCCGCCCGGGTCCACTGCGATTGCCACGTTCTTTCTCCGGCGGTGAAAGTCGGCTGCAGACCGGCGTGCAATAGCCGCCAGCCAACCTCCAAAGGCAGAGTCATCTCGCAACGAGCCGAGTTGTTGGAGCGCGCGGACAAAAACATCCTGCATCAGATCGTCAACGTCTTCAAGCGAGGCGTGAGCCAGCAGTATGCCATGTACCATGCGTGCATATCTTTCATACAAGCTCCCGAAAGCAGAACGGTCTCCGCCCTGGGCCGCGCGCACTAGGGCGCTTGCTTCCACGTCCGTCCCGGCATTGATGAGAGCTGGCACCGGCTGGCTTTGATCCTACACCGTCAGCGCATGGCGATTGACTCGGTGTGGAGCGCCACCTCTATGTCGTCCTTCGTGGGGGCTTGATTGAATCGTTTTACGTTATTGAATGCGACGGAATCGCCTTCAACTTTGATGATTTCTCCGGGCGTCCATCCGAACTTCGGATTTGAAGCGGTGAGTGTGATTATCCAGCGGCCCTCAGCCGGCCACTGCCGGGCCAGCGCGAAGGTGTTCTCTTGCGATAAGGCCTCAAGTTTCAGGGGAATTGACTCTCGCCGACTGTTGACAATGCCTTCCGCAGTCGCTGTAATCGCCGTCTTTTTCGGTTCCGAGCACGCGTAGACGTGCACTAACAAGACTGCTTTTTTTGCCTGCGCCTCCATGTTGCCGGCGGGCCTAGCGATATCCAGGGCGAATCCACCAGCTACCAGGGAAATGGCGGCGGCACAACCTATAACTATTCCTGCGACCGTGGCCCTGAGTTTCATTAAGCTGTCTCCTTCCGAAATCGCTATCACGCGAATTCTGCGGAAAAGACGGAACATGAGAGCAAAGTGTTAACAGCGACCAGGCTGGATTCGCCACGTCAGGGCACGTCGATCAGAGAGCCACTGGAGTTTTTTTCGCTCAAGAGGGATCGCGCCATCTCAAACTGGCGATTTGCATCGTCAGCCCTGCCGAGCCGCTGGTAAGCCTTGGCCAGCGAGTAGTGGGCATTTTGATTGTTCGGCTCCATTTTTACGGCGCGTTCGAGCAGTGCGGCAGCCAGATCAAGGTCACCGCGTTTAAGCGCAATCTGTCCCAAGGTTACATAGGCGCCGGAAAAGCTCTCGTTCAGCCAGATCGCCTGCTTTACGGCTCGTTCCGCATCGTCGTAGGCCTCCGCGCGCGCCAAGGCGTCGCCCAAACGCCAGTAGACAAGCCATAGGGACGGGCTTATTTCGAGTTCTTTGCGGAACTCGGCAATTGCAGAGTCAGTCGCATTTTTGTAGAGGTAGATCTCGCCAAGAAGAAAATGCGCCATGGCGAGCCGGCTGTCAAGCGAGATTGCCGTCCTCAGTTCCGGAATGGCTTCGTCTTGGCGGCGCTCACGGACTAGCATCCGAGCGAAGAGAAGATGCGCTACTCCGCTGTCCGGCTGGACGGAATACATTCGTGCGAAGGCTGCGCGCGCCTTGTCGGTCTGCCGGTCTTTGAGGTAACACATCCCCAGCAGATAGGATGTATCGAACCCGGCTGGCCCAGGGTTCGACTGCAATTTTTCAAGTAGCGGAACCGCTTTGTCTAATTTGCCAGCCGAGTAATAGGACAGCGCCAATAGCTGCGACGCCTCACCGTCATTTGGGTTTTCCCGGATTTCCGCCTCAAGTAACTCGATGGCCTGCTGGAACTTGTGGCTTTGGTAGAAAGCCTTCGCCTGCTTGGCAACCGCGCTGCGGTCGACCTTCTGGTTCTGCTCAGCACGAGTGAGCGGCGTCCCAAGGTTCAGAATGAAAAAACAAAGCCAGACGACGCCGCTTCTCAACAGAATCCCGATCAGAAGTCGAAGCGCAAGCCGAATTGGAAGCGACGCATCAGGGCATTTGGCGCCAAGGCGAAGATCCGGCCTGCATTTCCGCAATCCACGCACCCATCGGGGTTACCGAGATTGACATGATTGAATATGTTGAAAACTTCGGTACGAAACTGCGCCCTCACGGCTTCGGTGATGGTGAAGTTTTTGCTCATCGACATGTCGACATTGAACCAACCAGGACCAAGCAAAGTGTTGCGTCCTGCATTGCCGAGCGTCCCGATAGCCGGCCGTTGCCAAGGGCCGCTGGTATCGCCGTTGTTAGCTAACACGTCCGTCGCGCCCTGATACCAGTGATCCTGATTTTGGTTCGATACACTCGTCGAGCCGATCAGATCCGGACGGCAGACATTAACATCCTCATCCGATCCGCAATTCGCGTAGCTTGCGGTGAATCCCTCTCCGCTCATGAGGACGAGGTTACCCGTCAGCTGCCATCCTCCAACGACAAGATCCAGCGCACGTGAGGCATTTGTCAGGAACGGTTTACCTTTTCCAAAGGGCAGCTCATAGATGTTCGCGGTTACAAAGACATGATTGCGCTGCCACTCCGGACGGCCGTAGCTTATATTTCTGTCGATCGTATAATAAGCCGACTCCTGATTCTTGGCGTGTGAATACGTATAGTGGGCAAGCAGAGAATAGCCGCTTGAAAAACGCTTCTCTACCTTTGTCTGTAGCGCGTTGTAGTGATTATTCGCATCATTGCCAAAATATCGGAATCCCTGGGTCCATCCGAAAGGCGCGTAAAACGGTTTACGTTGGTTCGTACTGAGGCCCTCGGCGAAGCCGACGAGGGTGGGCTGATTCGGATCGTAGTCCGGACCTTCTCCTGCGAACACGTGTGTCCCTTTGTTTCCTACGTAGGCAGCTTCCACGCTAATGGTGGGCGAGATCTGATACTGCAACGAAGCGTTCCACGCATCCAGCGTCGCCAGACGCATCTTATTCGGGTAGACAAAACTACGGACACCGTCAGGTAGCAGCGGATTGCCGTTCGGCCCTTTTGGCTGACCGTCCAATACCGTATCTACGTTCAAGAACGGCGGCCCTTGAGACAAATTGAAAACGTCATCGAAGTCGTTCGTCGGATTCATCTGTTGAATGCCGAGCACGGGAAGATTTTGCGTGACACTATGGCCGAAAATGGATCCGAATGTCCCCACATCAAAGGTGCGGCCATAGCCAACCCGAACTACGGTTTTCTTATTTACCTGATAGGCAACTCCAAGACGCGGCGCTAAGTTAGTGAAGCTATTCCGGACATTGCCATTCAGTGGAGTACCATTTACACCCGCGATTGCCACTTCTCCAGTGCTGAGGTTAACCCATCCTCCTTTGCGGTCGCCAGTTACTGTTTGCGGGTAATAAATTTCCCATCGCAGGCCGTAATTGAACGTTAACTTGGGCGTCACTTTCCATGTATCCTGCACGTAGAAGAATTGACGATTTTGGCGCTCGCCTGCGTCGAGGGAATTCGAGACATATCTCTGGAAGCTGGTTACATCGCCGATCAAATAGCTGGCCAGTCCCAGTCCTCCTCCGTTCGGGCCGCGGGTCCGATCACCAGTGAAGTACAGTTCGCCTGAGCGATGCTGATCACTCGGCACGCGCAGATTCTCCAGGTAACGGAAGTCGACTCCGGCCTTGATGGTGTGGCTGTTCTTGATAAACGTCCAATTATTCACAAACTGGAATTGCTGCATCTTCTCGATCAGGGGACAGTTGCAATTGTTGTAAAGCGAGTAGCCATAATCAAAGCCGCCTTGAGCAAATCCACCTCCAATGCCAAAGTGCGGCATGCTCTGTGTGGTGGGGTCATTGGCAAAATTCAAGCCGGGAGCTCCGGCGTCCTCCGCATAGGAGCCTGTCGCAAGAGGATCGACAAAAATCGGCTGCTTATACCATCCAAAGCGGAAGTCAGTCAAAATTCGGGGTGTAACCGAATAATCGAATCCGCCCGCGACGCTCTGGGGCCGCGTGTCGCCTTTGCCTACGTAACCAATGTTGCTGAGCTGCGGGCCTCCGGCAACCGCCCCGAAGGCGCCCGGGGCCTCTTTGAGGAATTGCGTGAATGTGTAGCGACCAAAGAAGTGCAAACGCTCACTCTGAAAATGATCGATTCGGATATTGAAGACATCCCCGTTGAAGATTCCGTTGCCTGAGGCCGAATAGTTCGGATCGCTAGGAGCTGCATTGGGCATGTTAGGCAGCGGAAGCATATCGAGAAGCTTGACTGCCGGCGCGGATAACTTCGCGTTTGGGATGATGTTACCCGCAAAGGGCTGACGCTGCGAGGGATCAACCCCGCCGGCAGGGTCGAATATCTGCTGGCCGGAGGATTCGGCTAGCGCGCTCAAGTCGCCGGTTCGCTCAGCCGAGGTTGGCACGCGCAGAAGCAAGGAACCGGCATCTTTGGCGCGAGTTCCCTGGTAATCCCCGAAGAAGAACGTTTTGTTCTTGATGATTGGACCGCCGATTGATCCCCCAAACTGACTCCACAGGCTCTGCGGAAGGAGCCGGCCACTCGAATTAATTGGTGTCGATTGGGAGAAGGGATCACGGGCCTGAGTCAGATCGTTGCGGCGGAACATGAACGCGCTGCCGTGAAACTCGTTGCTCCCCGATTTTGTCGATGTGCTTACAACGGCGGCCTGAGCCTGGCCAAACTCGGCGTCGAAGTTCGCACTGGTGATCTTAGCCTGCACAACGGAATCCAGGTCCGGCACGACGATCATATTTCCATAGAGGAAATCGCGATTGTCTGTTCCATCCAGGCTGTAGCCAACGCCCGTAAAGTGCTGCCCGTTGACATTCACCGCGATGCCGCCTTGCGGATTCTCAGTGGAGGTGTCGCTCCAATTGAACTGAGTAGCCCCGGGAGTGAGAAGCAAGAGCTCGGTGAAGTTCCGATTGATGATCGGTAGCTGCTCGACCGCTCGCTCGCTCAATGTTGTGCTTACGTCTGTGCGCTCCGTCTTCAGCAAGGGAACTTCTTCCTTCACGTCGACAGTTTGATTGACGTCGCCAGCCTGGAGCCTGACATCCAAACTTGTGACTGAATCGACCGAAACGCTCACTGTATTCTGCGAGTAAGCGTTGAATCCGGACGCCTCAACTCGCACTTTGTATTGCCCGATGATTAAATGGGCGTGGTTGTAGTAACCAGATTCGTTAGTTGTAGTGACATAACTCTGATCCCGGCCGAGGTCAGTGATTATTACTTTTGCGTTTGGAACAGCAGCGCCAGACGGATCGTAAACGGTCCCCGAAATGCTGCCGTAAACTGCCTGACAGTACGCTATCGCAGCAGAGCCGATCACAAGAATCGCGAATAACAAAAGCTTCCGCGCGAGCCTTTCCCCAGTAGTCATTGGTCTCCCCTTGCTTTATGCCCTCGAACACTCAACCGACCTGGCTGAGGACGATACAGACAGATTTCACCCAGCCAGCAGCCCCTTGATTTTTGGCGCCGCCGACCGTTTTCGATGTGAAAACGTTAACTTCCGATTACAAACGCGGCGTGGGCAACATGCGGCTGACGCCAAGTCAAACCGGCTTCTGCGACGGCTATCCGGTTTTCTCGATTTAATGGATTTTGGCCGAGTGTATCACCGGGTGGGAGGGCCGTCAAGGAAAAATACACACGGTTGCACAAATTGCCTGTGGCGAACCGCGACGGCCGGCGAAAGGTGATTTAGAATGCGGGCGGTGCGCCCGGAAAGACGGAAGGCGGACGGAAGAAAACCGTTTGTTTCAGAAGTGCAACCGCACGGCCAATGGCTTCTTCGGAATCCATCAGGGGATCTTCATGCTCGATAGAGAGGACCCCGTCGTAACCAACCGTGCGGAGCGCAGATATGAAATCAGCCCAGAACTGCACGCCGTGTCCGTAGCCAAGTGTGCGATAAGCCCAGACCAGGTCGCGCACAGGCTTTCCGGGCTGCAGGTCGAGGGAGCCCTGCACGGAGAGATTGTGCGGCTCTACCCGTGCGTCCTTGGCGTGAACATAGCCGATCGCATCGCCGAGAGACCGAATTACCGCGAGCGGGTCCATTCCCTGGAAGAAGAAGTGGCTGGGATCGAGATTCGCAGTCACAACGGGGCCCAAAGCCGTTCGCAGGCGCTGGAACGACGAAGGATTGTACACGCAATTAGCGGGATGCAATTCAAAGCATAATTGCCGAACGCCCTCTCCGCGAGCCAGGTCAATCATCGCCCTCCAGAACGGCAGCACCTGGTCGTTCCATTGCCACTCAAGCAGTTCCAAAAAGTCTTCAGGCCACGAAGCAACCACCCAATTGGGATACAAGCCGCCGCCGGGAGTGCCAGGGCACCCGCTCATGCAAACTATGCGCTCAACCCTCAGCAGCCCAGCCAGGCGGAGCGTCTTACGAGTGATCTCGGCTGCCTTTTCTGCAATGGTCGGATTGGGATGAATCGGGTTGCCGCTGCAGTTTAGAGCGGCAAGCCGGAGTCCGTGCCGCTGGATAATGTCCAGAAATTCGGACCGGCTGCCGGCGTCGGTAAGCAAACAGTCCAAATCGCAGTGCGTTGCAGGCGAAAAATTTCCTGTTCCGATTTCGACTGCCTGAACACCGAGCCTGCGGGCGGTCTCGACTGCCTCGGCGAAGGGAAGGTGCAGCAGACCGTCGGTGAAGAGTCCGATTTCCACGTTATCGTTCCCCGGCCCCTCCTACGACGGCGATCTCGTGGTGACGCTCACGCTTCACGGCGTCTTCATACGCGGCTCGCGCGCTGCGAATACTCGCGATTTCAGAGACCTCAGACATTGGGACGTCCCACCAGGACTCATAACCGGGGACACGCATTTCCTTATCGACCTCGATGACCACCACTGTCGTACCCGGATGTTTACGCATGTCGGCAATGGCTCGCACAGCCTCCTGGTGAGTGGTGGCACGCACGGCTTTCGCGCCGTATCCTTCGGCGAGTTTGACGAAGTCGACCGGAAGGTGTTCGCCGTCCAGTTGTCCGGTCTCTGTGCGGTACCGATAATCCGTGCCGAAGCCGTTCGACCCCACCGCGTTGGAAAGACCGCCAATGCTGCTGAAACCGTGATTGTCGAGCAAAACGATGTTTAGCTTATAGCCTTCCTGGATGGAAGTCACGATCTCGGACGACATCAACAGAAACGAACCGTCGCCTATCATGACGTACACCTGACGATCGGGGTCTGCCATCTTCACCCCTAAGCCGCCAGCGATCTCATAGCCCATGCACGAGTAGCCGTACTCGAGGTGATATCCGTTCGGCATACGCGCACGCCAGAGTTTGTGAAGATCTCCGGGCAGGCTGCCGGCCGCGCACACGACCACATCCTCGGGCTCTGAAGCACGATTCACGACCCCGATCACTTCTCCCTGGCTGATAGGAGGGCGATGACGCAGGCCAAAAATGCGTTCCGTTTCTCTTTCCCACAAGGCGTTCCAATGGACGATGCAGGAGGCATAACTCTCATTCACTTTGTATGACGGAACAGCGGCACTGAGGGACTCCAGCACCGCCCGCGCGTCCCCGACGAGCGGCAGGGCAGCATGCTTAAACGCATCAATCTCGGCCACATTGATGTTCACGAAGCGAACGCCGGGATTTTGAAACGCCGTCTTTGAAGCCGTGGTGAAATCACTCAAGCGCGTACCGACAGCAATCACCAGGTCGGCTTCACGTGCAGCGATATTCGCACCAGGTGTTCCGGTTACGCCAATCGCGCCGAGGTTCTGGGGGTGATCGAAGGGAAGCGAACTCTTTCCGGCCTGTGTCTCGCCAACCGGAATTCCGGTCTGTGCAGCAAAGCGTGACAGGACCTCGGTGGCGCCACTGTAGAGGACGCCGCCGCCGGCAACGATCAGCGGATTTCGCGCAGCCCGAATCCATTCCGCAGCCTTGGCAAGCAGGGCGCGATCAGCCTGCGGCCGCCCGATGTGCCAGACGCGGGGCTCGAACATTTCCTCGGGATAGTCGGCCGCTTCCGATTGCACGTCCTGAGGAAGTGACAGCGTCACTGCGCCGGTTTGCGCAGGAGAGGTGAGAACACGCATCGCCTCGGGCAGGGAACAGATCAGCTGTTCGGAGCGGTAGATTCGATCCCAATAGCGGGAGACCGGCTTAAAGGCGTCGTTTACCGAGATGTCCTGCGTGTACTCCGATTCGAGCTGCTGCAGAACGGGAGCAACGTTGCGACGGGCAAAGATGTCGCCGGGCAGCAGAAGCACCGGGATGCGGTTGATGGTGGCCGTGGCAGCGCCGGTTATCATGTTTGTCGCTCCGGGGCCGATCGACGAAACGCAGGCAAATGTTGCGAGGCGATTCGAAGCCTTGGCGAAAGCTGTGGAGATATGAACCGATGCCTGCTCATTGCGGCTGAGGTAATAACGGAAATCGGGATTCTCCTGGAGCGCCTGGCCCAAGCCGGCGACGTTGCCGTGACCGAAGATGCCCCACGCGCCCGCAAAGAAGCGGGTTTCTGTTCCGTCACGCTCTACATACTGGTTTTTCAGGAAGCCAATCAAGGCTTGCGCCATTGTGAGTCGGCGAGTTCGCATTTGTAAAAATCCTCTGTATTTTTAGGGTATGCCGCGACTATCGTTCCATGTTCATGGTGACAAGGGGAACGCGAGGGTCCTGCTGACGCCAACTGCTCCGAACCCACTCATAATCGGGATCGTCGGAGGCGGCCATTGAGCGTGCCGAGCCAGCCAGCGCGTTTAGGTAATAGACGTTGTACCCATGCGCGGCGACCACCGGATGATAGCCTTCCGGAACCCGAACCATTTCGCCATCGCGCACGGTAAGTGTCTGGTCCAGACGCCTGTCACGCGTGTAGACCTTCTGAATCGCGTAACCCTCTGGACGATCAATCCGGTAGTAGTAAATTTCTTCGAGGTCGGCTTCAGCCGGAAGATTGTGCACGTCATGTTTGTGCGGAGGGTAGCTCGACCAATTGCCGCCCGGTGTGTACACTTCGACAATCAGCAGCCGCTGGGCATCAAATTCGGGTTGGAAAATCTTGTTGATTTGCCTGGTGGCGTTCGCCCCGCCCCGTATTTCGACTTCAACATCGGAAGGCTTGACGAGCCGGGCAGGATGATATTCCGTAGCGCGCGAGTAGCAGAAAGCCAGGTCGCAGGCCGTTTCCGCAATCACCGTAGCGTACGTTGAAATCGGCAGGTAGAGAGCAAAGGGCATACCAGAAAAGACATCGGGTCGCCGCCCTACGTCCTTCCAGCTTCCCCGTGAAGACTCGACCGAACAACGTCCGCCGAGCACCACGAGCCCGAGTTCGCGTTCCGCGGTGTCGCAGGAGACGCGCTCGCCAGCTTTAAGCTTCCTGGCACTCAACGAGAGAAAGTCAAAGCCTTCGGTGACTTCGCGGCCATCGTCTGGCGGGCGGACGAGCAATTGCATATTAACCTTTGGGACGGAACTAATCCGTGAACACGTTTGCAGTCCTGATTCTAATCAGGCGCGAGCGCGATTGTAAAGAGAAAAGCCGGGCCATAGACGACCCGGTAAGCAGCGCTACTTGACGGGCATAAGGCAGGTGAGCTAGGATTCGCTTGCACACGTGTTCAGCTATTTTCGGAGACTCGCATGGCACCCGTTGCCGTAGCTTACAAGAGCCGCCTGCACCAGATGACGCAGACAACGCCTACGTGTCTGTGGAATGACTCAGCGTCGCTCGACGAGTTGAGATCCGCGATCGAGGACGGCGCGGTCGGAGCCACCTGCAATCCCGTCATCGCGTTGAGCGTTCTGAAAAGCGAGATGCGGTTCTGGAAACCGCGTATCCAGGAACTGGTGAAATCCATGCCAACAGCGACCGAAGATGAGATCGGCTGGCGCGTGGTTGAGGAGATGTCGGCAGGCGCAGCGGCCCTTCTGGAACCCGTCTTCAAGTCTCAAAAAGGACGCAATGGGCGTCTCTCCATTCAGACCGATCCGCGGTTCTTCCGGAACACTAAGGCGATCGTAGAGCAAGGGGAAAAATTCGATCGGCTCGCGGCTAACATGATCGTCAAGGTTCCCGCGACCGAGGCCGGCATCCCGGCAATTGAAGAACTTACCTATCGGGGGATCAGCATAAACGCAACGGTTTCCTTCACGCTCCCTCAGTGCATCTCCGTCGCTGAGGCAGTAGAGCGCGGCTTGAAGCGTCGCGAGCGCGAGGGCAAGGAGATCGGCTCCATGGGACCGGTTTGCACGATCATGGTCGGACGCCTCGACGATTGGCTGAAAGTGGTGATGGAGAAGGAAAACATCAGCACGGACCCCGGCTACCTCGAGTGGGCCGGCGTCGCAGTGTTCAAAAAAGCCTACAGAATCTTCCGCGAACGCGGATACCGAATACGCTTACTCTCGGCTGCTTTCAGGAACCACATGCATTGGAGCGAGCTGATCGGCGGGGATGTGGTGGTCTCGCCGCCTTACTCTTGGCAGAAGCGCTACAACGCCAGTGATATCGAGGTCGTCCCGCGCATCGATCAACCTGTCGGTCGGGAGATTGTCGAAGATTTGCGAAAAAGGTTTGCCGATTTCAGGCGAGCCTACGAAGCAGACGGACTTACGGCAACCGAGTTCGATTCCTTCGGACCGACCGCGAGAACGCTCCGGCAATTCTCGGGTGCGTGCACCGATCTAAACATTCTCGTGCGCGATATTTTGATTCCCAACCCCGACGCGGCTTAAGGGCCAACTTCAGATCGCACAGCCGCTGAAGCGGCCGCATGGAAAAGTTAAAGTCGCTAACGCTTCTGGCTCAGTTTCGAGGTTTCGGAGGGCGCGGTGCGGCTCGCGATGACTTGCATCGCCGCTCCGATTCCACCCACTTTCTGAATTCCCGGAACAAAGAAGTCCTGCACGAATTCATCATCCGTTCCAGCAAATGGGGCAATATTTGGCGAGAACACAACTTCAGGAGGGGCAAGGGAAGCTGCGAATAACGCCCAGACCGACGATTTCTCGAGACCAATGAGTTCCACCGGCGCTTTCGTGCGAGCGCCCAGGTAGGCGAGTGCCGTCAGGACATCCTGAACGCGCGCCGCATCCTCGGTCACGTTGAAGCTGAGGAAGAATTTAACGGAGCGATCCCGGGGAGCGATTGCGCGGCCGGATTGGAACGCGTCGATCACCAGCACAGGCCTTCCGTTCTTGCGGAGTTCACGGAAGGTTTCGGTCGCCTGCGCGGCCTCGCTTCCTCCCGGATGCAAGAGTAAAACCGCTCTCCCCTGCCCCGCGAACCACGAGGCCGGCACACGATCGCCACTTCCCTTTGGCGTCAGCACGAGACCCGTGGGGGTCGGTTCGGCATCGACGTGCTCCGGCCACTCCGCATGAAGAGTCAATGCGAGACGACGCCGGATCAGCGCGGGGTCTTTCACAGAAGCAGTTGCCTGTTGCGACCACTCGCGCCAGGAAGCAAAAACGCCCGCGAAGTCGAGCGCGCCTTCCGGTAAGCGGCGACCTTCGAGGACAAGCATGTCCTGCAACCTTTCCACGTCAATTTCGTCCTGTTCCCGCAAGATCGATGGGTTGTTCGTATCGAGCACGTGCTGGGCAAGAAACTTGTAAACATGCTCGCGGCTCTCCCGGTTGTAATTGTGGGGGGCGTCGACTACGGCATTGGCGACGTTCTCAGGATGGTCGTAAAGCTCGTAAATGCGGCGGATGGCAGGATACTCCTCGCGGGCCACATTTATAGTCCAATCCTGCGTTCCGGAAATGATAATCATCGGTCGCGGGGCAGCCAGCGCGGCGATCTCGACGTTGTTTGCCGCCAGACGTAGTCCAGGCGCGTTCTCACAGACGCAGCCTCCCTGCATGATGGCGGAAACCATGTTGACCGGGGCACTGAAACGGATTCGGTCGTCGACTGCCGTCAAAAGCATGGTCTGGGTGCCGCCGCCCGAGGCGCCTGTGATTCCGACACGCGCGGGGTCCACATCCTCGAGAGACAGGAGGAAATCGAGAGCCCGGGTCGAGTTCCAGAGTTGCAGGGACAACGGGCCGAAACTCCACAATTGCTCGCGTTTCCCGCTGAATTCGTGAGGTGTCTGGGTCGTGTCGTTGTAGCCGACCATATCGTAAGCGAACACAACGTAGCCCTGGCGCGCCATGGTAATGCCTTGCTTCGGAGTCGAATTGAGCGATTGATTTTCGAGACGCCCGTATTCCCAATGTCCGTGCGCGATCAGAATGGCCGGATGCCGCCCGCTCCCACCGCGAGGCCGGTAGAGATTTCCGCCCAGGTAATAGCCCGGAAGCGTCTCGAGAAGGACCTTTTCGATCGAGTAACCATCGCGGTCCAACCGTCCGAAGACCTGGGGATGCAGGGGCGTCCTTGGAGGCATCGGCGTGAGCCCGGCACTCATCAGGATCTGTTCACGCAAGACTTTCCGCCGTGCCTCCCAGGCAGCAAGGGATTGGTAGGACGGCAGAGAAAAGTGCGTATCGGTATTCGGGACGTGGGTATTGCGTTCGTCCTGTGCACCGGCCGAAATCGAGACCGCGACGCAAACGAGACTGAGACGGATCAATACATTCATCGTATTCACTTTCGAGTGATTTCCAAGCTTAAGGCCTGGCGCGAACGGAGGCCGGGACCTCGGCGGCGTCAAGCCTTCCAACTAAGGCTTCGAGATATTGCAGACTGGCTTTCATACTCTCCTTTGGCGCGACGGCGCTTACTCCGAACTTGATATCTTGCTCCACTACGCACCAGCCGCTGTAACCATCTTCCTGCAACGTGCGGAAGAACGATCCGAAATCGATGCAGCCTTCGCCGATTTGCGAGAACACTCCCGCTTCAATCGCTTGATCGAAATTCAGCTGTTTTCGATTCGACTCATCGAGGACGGCTGCGTCGATGTCTTTGATGTGTATGTATCGAAGCAGGTTCTTGTACCGATGCGCGATAGCCGCCGGGTCGCCGCCCCCGTAATGACAATGCCCGGTATCGAGACAGAGGCCCATTCGGGTCGCCGAAACAGCATCAAAGAAACGGTCCGTCTCTTCGGGTGTCTCTATGAATGTCGCGACATGCGGGTGAAATACGAGATCGAGTCCGAAATCCGCTGAAATTCGTTCTGCTTCGCGCGCAACGCGCGTGACATTGCCCCATTGCTGAGTTGTGAGCGACGCGCTCCCGTCACTGGGAACCCTACCTGCGATGTTCTCGCGCGCTTTCGATTGCGCGTCCGCAAGAATGACGCACGGCGCTCCGAGAGCCGCCAGCAAAGAGCCCACTTTGCGAATCTGCTCTGTCGCCTCCGCGGCTGCGGCGGGGTCCGCCAGATTTACCGGAACGAATGAAGAGAGCATCTCAAGGGACTTGGCTCGAAGCACTGGCAGAAGGATCTGCGCATCAGTCGGGAAATATCCGTATGGACCGAGTTCGGTTCCGCTGTAACCGCATTCCGCCATCTCGTCGAGAATCGTTTCGTAAGACTGCTCCCAGGCGGGGCCGTAATAATCTTCCACCCCCCAACTAATAGGAGCGGTGGCAAATCGAAATTGTGTGCGGCTGGTCATGAAGTAATGCCCATTCGTTTCAAGGCGATGAGATGTAGCGATTGTGAGCCGCCATAGGCCATTTGTCAACAATTTATACACACGTGTGCAAATGTCGGCGTAAGATGCTTTAATAAGCAATTAGTACGACAGAGCCACGTAGGACGGTGGCAGGATTTTCACGTATCGGACCGAGTAAATCATTTGCGTGAACGTGTGCATACTGGAGGGGTGGAGACAGCGAAACCCATATCAATCAAGGACATCGCACGCTCCGCGAAGGTGTCCCATTCGACCGTCTCCCGCGCTTTGAATAACAGCCCGCGGGTGAAATCGGACACCGTCGAAAGAATACGGCGCATTGCAGAGGAATCGGGCTATCGCGGAAGCGCAATTGCACGCAGCCTGGCGACCAGCCGCACCAAGACGATTGGAGTTGTCGTAACAACCATCGCCGATCTGTTCGCTGCAGGTGTTGTAAGCGGCATTGAGGAAGTCGCGGGCGACCATGGCTATTCCGTCGTCCTCGCCAACTCCAACGCAGATCCCGACCGCGAAATGCGAGTAGTGCGGACTTTCGAAGAGCGGCGCGTCGACGGTATCATCGTCACCGCCTCACGCGTGGGGGCACTTCATCTTCCCCTGCTCTCGCGCATGAATGTTCCGATTGTTCTGCTCAATAATCAGCACCCCAGCGAATTCGCCCACTCGGTAATGATCGAGAACCTTTCTGCAAGTTACGAAGCGACGCGCCACCTGGTCGAACTCGGCCACCGCAGAATTGCCTATATTGGCGATCGCAACGGGCGTCAATCCGACACCGAGCGTTTCGGCGGCTACCGGCAGGCTCTTGATTCGGGCCAATTGCCTTTTCAGCCTGAACTGGTGGTTTACGGCTGCGGAACACCCGAGAGCGGGATGGGGGCAATGGAAACGCTGCTCGGGTTCGCATCGCCGCCAACCGCAGTGTTCTGTTACGACGATATGACCGCTCTCGGCGCCATGCGGCAGATTCATGCTTCCGGACGGCGCGTACCTTACGACATATCCGTGATTGGATTCGATGATTTGTCCATCGTGCAATTCACTGAGCCACCCCTAACAACCATTCGCCAGCCGATGGCAAAAATGGGCCGCTTGGCGATGGAAGCCATACTTGACCTGTTGGGCGGGTCCGGCTCGACACACGAGATCAAGGTTCGTGGCGAACTGGTCGTCCGTGCCTCAACCGGCCCTGCGAAGGCCGCTCCCGGCTCCGGCGCGCCAGAAACTAGAAAGTGATTCGCAAGTTGGAGGGAGCTAAATGACGCATCTGAACTTCGGAGTAATAGGCGTGGGCGAGATGGGCAGGTTCCACGCCGAGACTCTCCGCTACCATGTTCCGGGCGCGAGGCTTATAGCCGTTGCCGACGTAAATCTCGAGCAGGCGCGGCGGGTTGCACAGGAACTGGAACTCGAACATTACTACGACAACATCGAATCGCTGCTTGAGAGGACCGATATTAATGCGGTCGTCATCAGCTCTCCTCCAAAATTTCATGGCGAAGCGATCCGGCTGGCTGCCGCTGCTGGTAAGCAGATTTTTTGCGAAAAGCCGCTCACCGTCACGCTCGGCGACGCCGATTCGGCTCTTAATGCCGTGCAGCAGGCGGGCGTGGCTCTGCAAGTCGGTCACATGCGGCGCTATGATCCGGCTTACGCTGAGGCAAAGAGGCGAATTGACAATGGCGAAATCGGCCGCATAGTTCTCTTCAAATCAATCGGCCGCGATCATCAGGCCGGCCCGTCCGCGGCGGCGCAAACCGAACTGAACGGAACGCTCTTTCACGACTCGAGTTCACACGATTTTGATCTCGCACGCTGGCTTACGGGCGATGAAGTGACCGAGGTTCACGCCTATGCAGGATGCGTGGCGATCCCCGACATGAAGCGCTACGGCGGCTTCGATGCGGGAGTTGTGAATTTGCAATTTGCCGGCGGGGCTGTTGGCAATGTCGAATCCTTTATCGACGCGCGATATGGGTATGATGTTCGCACCGAGCTCATTGGTACGCTCGGGACCATCCAGGTCGGATATGTGCAACGTGCTCCGATCACTCTGCTCATTCCCAATGGGAGCTCAGATAATCTCATTACGCACTGGCTTGATCGGTTCTCCGACGCCTACCGGCTGGAGATGAGAGACTTCGTCGCCAACGTTCTGGCCGGTCGTAAGATTCGCGTAACAGGCTATGACGGCCGGCAGTCTTTGGCGATTGCGGATGCGGCCATGCGATCGCATTTCGAGCGGCGACCTGTGGCAGTGCAGCCTGCCCGGCTTGTGACCACCTGAGGGACGTGCCACTTGGGCACCGTACAACATGCTCTCGAGCAAGGGACGCTGCGTCGCACTCTGCGGCTGCGCGATCTGATTTTCTACGGGATCATCATCATTCAGCCAACCGCGCCGATGACGATGTACGGAGTGGTTTCGCAAGAAGCGCGCGGCCATGTCGTAACCACGATTCTGATTGCGATGGTCGCGATGCTCCTGACCGCGGTAAGTTACGGGCGGATGGCGCGCGTCTACCCCAGCGCAGGCTCGGCCTTCGCGTATATCGCTGGCGAATTTGGCTCGACCGCAGGGACACTGGCCGGTTGGGCGATTCTGCTTGACTATCTGCTCAATCCGCTCCTCTGTACCATCTGGTGCAGCTCAGCCGCTGCAAATTTTTTGCCGACTGTTCCCATTCCGTTATGGAAGCTCTTCTTCGCCATACTTTTCACCAGTCTGAATCTTCGGGGCATCGAAGCGTCTGCGCGAACCAATCGCTGGCTGACGATCATCATGAGCGCCGTGGTCGCATATCTGCTGTTTGATTTTTGCCGCTACATCGGTCTACACGGGGCCCTCACAGCAGCAAGTCTTTTGAAACCGTTCTACGACCCATCTAGCTTTTCCCTGCGGGCCGTTTCCACCGGCACGTCGATCGCGGCCCTGACCTATATCGGGTTCGACAGCATCTCGACACTTTCCGAAGAGGCGGTTGACCCTCGGCGCGACATCATGCTCGCCACGGTTCTAACCTGTCTTCTGACCGGCGTGCTGGCGGCAGCGGAAGTGTACACGGCACAACTGGTGTGGCCGGAATATTCGCATTATCCGAACGTGGACACCGCATATGTCTTCGTAGCAGGAAGAGCGGGCGGACAAGCCCTGTTCGGATTGACGAACGCCACACTGCTTGTCGCCACGATCGGCTCGGGCACGGCAGCCATGTTGGGCGCTGCCAGGCTTCTGTACGGAATGGGCGCTCAAGGAGCACTGCCGCGTCTCTTCGCCTTTGTCAGCTCATCGACCAGAATTCCGAGCCGCAACGTCCTCATCTGCGGGGCTATCGCTTTGATCGGCGCTTGGACCTTCAGTTACCAACTTAGTGCCGAGCTCCTGAATTTCGGTGCGTTCCTCGCATTCGCGGGCGTGAATGTCGCATCGTTCCACTACTACTGGTGGAAGCGGAATAACCGGACGTGGAGCCACGCAGCCATTCCGGTTCTCGGAGCTTCGGTGTGTCTCTATATTTGGATGAGCCTCCGTCCTCAGGCGAAACTGGCTGGATTTGTTTGGATCATTTTAGGCTGCCTGTACTTCGCGGGAAGACATATGTTCTTTAAACGCGCTTCGTCACAGCGGCTCGGATAAAGCAAAGCTCGGCCTCTTGCAGTTCGCAGTACCATGACAGCGACCACGATTTGTCGACAGCAATCGCGAATCAAAGAGAGACTTCCTTGATGTTGTACAGTAACTCAGTATCCGAAGCCGATTTCATCTCCGAAGTAGTGAGTCAGAAGGTGCAGGACCCGAGGGAAAACGTAAAATGAGCGGCACTCTCCCTGGTCTCATTCGGGTCTGCAGCCTGGCTCTGCTCTTCGCAGGCATAGAGAGTGCCGGTCAGCTCATTCTCCCGGCTACGGCGCTGGAACGGGATAGCGCAATCACGGCAATTTACAGGACATTCGGGCAGGCAACCGGAAGAGGTGAGCTGCGGGTAAAGTGGACCGACGTATATGGCCGGGTAGTCGAAGATCGTGCGATCCCCGTGCAACTGACCGACGAGACAGAAATCCGCTTCCCGCTCGATCTCCGGCGCGCCTTAGCGGTAGAGAACGACCTGCATGTCCGCTTGTCCTTCGAGGGTTTAAGTAAGAAAGGCGAGAAAGACTCTCGCGACGAAGAAGCGAGCGCGCGGTTCCTCGCCAAGCCGGTTGACCAGACCTGGTGGGATTACATGATCATCATGTGGCAGGACGGAAGCGCAGAACACTTTCGTGAGCTGCAGAAAATAGGAGTCAACGCGGGCAAATCGAGTGAGAGTTCGACGGCGTTGCCAGAGTCTCTGCTGAAAGACAATCTGCCGTGGTACGTGGAGAACATGGCGACAGATTTCTACTCGGAGTATCATCGCTATCGTAAAGACCGGCCCTATAACTGGTCCCTTCTTCAGGCCAAGGAGCTCTACAAAAACGATCCGTCAAGTAAAGAGGCGTTCAAGCGTCACCCGAGTTTTGCGGACCCGGCATGGCTCGATGCAATTCACGACAGGCTCGTTGCCTCGGCAAAGATTTATTCACCGTACAAGCCCATTTTTTACAATCTGGCGGACGAATCGGGTATTGCCCAGCTCGCCGGCTTCTGGGATTTCGATTTTTCCGATTACTCACTTGATGCCATGCGCTCCTGGTTGAAAACGCGCTACGGCACGCTGGCGGCTTTGAACAAACAATGGGGTTCCGATTTCTCGACCTGGAATGCGGTTAGCCCCGAAACAACGCGCGAGGCAATGAAACGCACGGACGAAAATTATTCGTCTTGGTCCGATCACAAAGAATGGATGGACATTTCATTCGCGAGCGCTCTAAAGATGGGAGTGGACGCAATTCACTCGGTCGATCCGCACGCCCGGGTCGGGATCGAAGGAGCACAAATGCCCGGATGGGGCGGCTACGACTATGCGCGGCTCAGCTCGACTCTCGATGCGATGGAGCCTTATGACATCGGCGACAACATCGAGATTCTGCGTTCTCTCAACCCCGGCGTCGCGTTTGTGACGACTGCTTTTGCGAGCGGCCCTTGGGAAAAGCATCGTATCTGGTACGAGCTGCTGCATGGGGCGCGGGGGCATATTATCTGGGACGAAAAGAAAGACATTGTACAGGCAGACGGCTCGATTGGCCCGCGCGGACGCGATGTTGGTCCGTACTGGAGGGAGCTGCGTAGCGGGATCGGAGCTCTTCTGATCAACAGCATCCGGCAGGCTGGGCCAATCGCGATCCATTACTCTCAGCCGAGCATGCGAACTGAATGGATGTTGGCTCAGCGTCCAAAAGGCGACGCCTGGATGGACCGCATGTCGTGGACCGAGCGCAAGGATAGCGATTTTCTCCGCCTTCGCGATTCCTATTGCCGGCTGATTGAAGATGAAGGACTTCAATATAAGTTCGTCTCCTACACCCAGGTCGAGCAGGGAGAGCTGTTGAAAGGCGGATATCGCGCGTTCATTCTGCCGTGGTCAAGCTCTCTCTCGCAAGTGGAGGCTCGCGAGATCATAAATTTTGTCCGCCAAGGTGGCGCGCTCGTGGTGGATGGCGACGCCGGCACGTTTGATGAGCACACTCGACGACTTGCCAAATCCAGTCTCGCGGAAATACTCGGCGGCGAGGCCGGGCCAGGTCGAGTCGTTCGGATGAGCGCTTTCGGTTACGATCATCAACGCGTCACCGGAGCGGAGGGCCAACTGCACGAAGCGTTAAGCAAAGTTCTCAAGGAATCCGGTGTACGTCCTCAATTCCGGGTTGTCGATGCCGGCGGCAAGCCAGTCGTCGGCGTAGAGCTTCAGGAATTTCGAAATGGAGGCGTCTCGATCATCGGGCTCATCAACAATCCGCCGATCGAAGTAGACGAGCTCGGTCCCTTGAAGGTGCGGTCCGATCAGCGTTTTCAAAAATCTCAGGCCGTTCACTTAATCGCACCCGAGGAATTTTTTGCGTACGATGTTCGAGGCTGTAAATCACTCGGCAGGGTGAAGCAGCTTTCGCTCACGATAAATCCTTATGAGCCGACCATCATCTCATTCAGCGCGACAGCGATCCCAAAGATAAGGATCATGCCGCCTATAAAGGTCAAGCGGGGCGAGACCGGCAGGCTAGGCTTGTCGCTCGACAGCTCCAGTTCAGCAGCTACACACGTCTTTCATGTGGACGTGCTCGATCCGGCAAACGAAGCTGTTTCCTACTATTCAGGGAATGTCCTTGCACCCGGAGGTGCTGCGGAAAAGATGCTTCCACTCGCTCAGAACGAAAAGACAGGGCAGTGGACGGTGCACGTGAAAGATCTTCTGAGCGGGCAGGAACAGAGCGCGAATTTTGAGGTCTTCTAATCTCAGACCGAGCTCTTAGAAATTCAGAAGATCGCGATAGTAGTCGCCGGCATGCTCTTCGTTCGGCTTCGAACCCAGCAACCGCAAAGCGGTCGACGCCCCGGCCAGATTGAAGGCTTTCAGAGCTGGGCCGTAAGCCTCAAGAAATTCCGATTGAGGAATTGACGTGTGAGTCGAAGTGATCGGATCGGAGATCCACACATGCCGCGGTGCGACGACACTCACCAGATCGGGCAAATCAAAGTCAATTAACGCTCCCGGTACGATCTGCTCAAAGACTAGCCGGTGCATGCGCGTGGTGGCCACCGCCTGATAGGAGACAAGCATGCCTTCGAGCGCAAGAGCTTTAATGCGCTGATCAAACACGGCGGCATAGAGAATGGGAACCGCAGCATCATTCCTCCCAAGAGCACTTAGCTTCTCCGGATCGACCTCAGGGCGCGCGCTAAGGACATCGATCCCGCGAATGATGTCTCGAGCTCTCATGCCGGCAAGCGTACGATTCATCAGAATCGCGGTCATGCCGTCTTCATAATCGCCGAAATAGCGGTAGGACTCGGAGTCGTTCAGGTCCGGGGCGATTCGTGTCTCGCCCATTCCTCGCAAGTCGACAGAAAGGACGATGAGACCAGCTTGGGCGAGTTGGCTAGCGGCCGTGTTTGCGGCTGACTTTCCTTCGCCATCGGCAAGAAGAACGGCAGGCTTCCGAGCAAGTCCTGAATCAGGCACGTACAGCAGCGAAGGAATCAGAATGCCCGGCTCGCTCTCGTAGGCAAACTTCTCAATTCGGTAACCGGTCCGCTGAATTGTCCCGTACGGGATGACAGGAACGGACCCGGAGGCCGCTTTATACCCGGTACGGCGAATCGCGGCTTCGCGAACACGCTTCTGAAATGCTGTCAGGCCAGCGGCATCAGCAAGCTGTGGACGGCCCTCCGGTAGATGCTCAGCCCTCGCCTGATTCAGAGTAAAGACCGTCTCGCCGTCAAGGGATGTCGCCACCTGGCCGGTCGGCGTGCAAAACAGAGTTTCGGCAGTCTCCGGTTCCACAGGAGTTTCAGGCGTGTCGTCTTCGCTGCCTTTTAGCTCGCGAGAGAACCACTTGTACGCGGCCATTCTACGTGGGTGCGAGTAACCATGCCCGTCGTCCGCCTCGAACATCTTGACTTGCGACTCCTTGCCTAGCGCTGAATACGTATTTGCCACCTCGCGAAATGTCTCACGAGCGCCGTCAATCGGGAAAAAATCGCGGATCGCCGAGAGAATCAAGTAAGGCTTAGGTGTGGCGGCATAGATGAAGTCTGGATAATCCAAACCGTTGCCAAGCCACCCCGGAAATACTTGCTCGGCGTCTTGCGGACCGAGCGTCTTCAACATCCAGTGCCATGAGGTAATGAAGCATGATGGCGCTGCAACTTTTATTCGATCGTCCAGTGCCGCAATGTAAGTCGTGTGCGTCCCCCCACCGGAGTTGCCGGTAATTGCAACACGCTCGGGATCGACCTCTTTGCGCGAAAGCAGATAGTCCAGTGCGCGAATGCCATCCCAGATGGTGTAGCGCGCAATGTGCTCTCCGGTTAACAGACATTGAATTCCGAGAATCGTGTGTTCGGTGGTCGAGGAGCGCAGCATTGAGTCGCGCAGATCGGCACTGTAGAGCTGAATGCGCTCGCCCTGCCCGACCGGATCCCACGTGAGCGCGACATAACCTTTGCGAGCGAGTGTCGCGAGCATCTGTTGCCAGGTCGGATTCGATTTGCCCCCGAGTTCGTGGCCGAGCGGATATAAAACGGCGGGATATGGAGCATGGCCCGTTTTAGGCAGATAGAGATTGGCGGTTACGTAGAATTTGGGCTGACTTTCGAAGATGACTTTCTCGATTCGGTAACCGTCGCGATCCAGTGTTCCAACCGTATGAGGGTTCAGGGGCGTTCGCTCGGGAAGTCCTCCAATGGCCTGCCGAATCTGCGTGCGTACATACTGTCGCCGCCGCATGAGAGCTTCCGATCCGGAGAGATCGAGCGATCGTTTGCGAGACTCGACCAACGCCTGACCTTCGCGTTCCACGTAGTCCGGAAGCATGCGCCGTATGTTTGCGTATTCATCGAGACCATGCAGAAAATCCAGATCTTCCGACGAGGCGGCTTGCCCAAAGCCGAAGCTGACCACTACAAATAACAAGGCAATTGCCGTGCAGGCAGTTACAGACACCTGTCTTGCTCGAGTTGGCATGGGCACAGCATACCGAACATCACGTGCCCGTCATTGATCTGTGATTAGCGAAAATTTGAGTTCCTGTTCATTAGGTCTAACGTAATGTCCCGGGCGCTCTTTTTGCTGAAGAGGAACACTAAGCACTGCACAGACAGCAGCGGCAACGATTACTCTTATTGGAAACATCGAGGGATTGTTTGCCCGGATGTCATAGTCCAGCGCGCTGCCAGGCTTCTAGAAAATCCTTGCCGCTGAAGCGGATGGTGCGTGGGTCAATCACCTCGACGCCGGATCTGATAGAGGCATCGGATCTAGGCGCATGCCGGCTAGTATATTCGAATTCGATTGTGACTGGCCCATCCAGGCGGTAGGGTCTGATGTTGCCGATCCTGGCCATAGCAGCCACTGCCCGACTCCGGATCAAGCGCCGGGCCGCCTCGGCCGAGAGTGACACGCACGTATAGTTATCGATGCCTTCCTTCACTACTGCGAGCTCGGCATCGGGATCGATCTGGTGCAGCTGCTCGGCAGCCGCCTTGTCGCCGCTCAGAAAGATGACAGGCGTGTTAAACCATCCCGCCAGGGCCGTTCTGGTTTCAATCTCACCGACTGGCTTGCCGTTCATGAGCAGATTCTGAATGCCGAGCGAACTGTAGCTGTGAGCCATGACCCCGCCGGCAGAGTTGGCCCGTGCGTGTTGTCCGACGAAAGCTACGGCAGAGTAGTGCCGATCCAGAAGCATGTTCGGTGGTAGAGCTCCCATAACGAGGTGCGCCCGAGGATCGATAGTCAAGGCGGAGAGCGTTGCACTGCCGTCATGCCCATCCCAGACGAATACTTCGCTTGCGCCACCCTCGAAAAAGCCTGCGACGGCGCTGTTGATCTCGCCCGTGAGGAGTTGCCGCATTTCTGTATCTTTCGGATCGGTCTGCTCTTGACGGCATACACCTGCGACGCCCTCCGCGTCAGTGATCATAAACACGGTCTTTGTCTGCGAAAAGAGGGGGATCGTGACCGCAAAGACCAGAACAACGGCTTTCATGGTGCGGTCATTCTAGCGTAGGTGGAGGACGCAGTCCCGGAATCGCGCGCTGGGATGCATCGAAATACCGAAACACGTTCTCGATAGATGTATCGGTAATGTCCTGCGCGTCTAATACGTTCACCAGCCGGTTTATGAGTTGAATAACGCGCCGGCGCAGGCGAGGCTCGATTTCCACCACAATCATCATGCTCGAAATGCCCTGCTTTACCGGCGCCGGGCTCACAATGAGGGAGTCGATATTCGATCCCGTCGCAGTCAAAACACCGGCAACCCGGATCAGCGCGCCAGGCTTGTCTTCCAACTCGATTTGAATCACCTGTCTCATCAGTCACTCCTATAAAGGGAAAGGCCCCGAACGGTTGATCCGCCCGGGGCCTTTGTGCTTTTCTTCTAAGTCAGATCGAAACAGCAGGCCAGCTCAGGCGGGAGCGGCGATAAGAATCGCCGTCGCCGAACTAATACTCTGCCTTCGAAGTCTCATGGGAATTTTCTGTTCTTGCCTGATTACGAAAGTAACGGTTTTTCAGTCTGTCGTCAACAACAATAACGGCAAGCACCCTTTAGAACTTCTCTTATCGTTGGAGGTCTATAATCCGCCCATGGGGAGAATCGTCATTTCCGGCCTATGGGTTGCATCAATACTTGTAAGTTGCACGATAGCGGCTCGGTCCGCCGATCTTCGCCTCGGCATCATCAGCACGGATACATCGCACGTCATTGAATTTACGAAAATGCTCAATGATCCCGCTTCTCCGGAGCATGTGGCTGGTGCGCGAGTTGTTGCGGCGTTCAAGGGCGGTGGTAGCGATATGCCCGAAAGCGTCCGGCGCATTGACCGGTTCGCCAACGATCTCCGAACTCGATGGACCGTCGAGTTTGTGAACGATATAGCGGGCCTGTGTCCAAAAGTAGATGGTCTTCTGATCGAGAGCGTGGATGGGCGTCAACATCTCGATCAAGTCAAACAGGCGGTAGCCTGCGGTAAGCCATTGTGGATCGACAAGCCGCTGGCAGCATCCCTGGCAGAGGCGAAGGAGATCTCAAAAGTGACGCAGGAGCGCGGGATACCTTGGTTCAGCGCGTCATCTCTTCGTTTCGGCCTGGTCGCAGCGTCCGTCAAATCGCCCAGACCCTCCGGAGCAATCACCTGGGGATCCGGCCCGCTCGGCCCGGGCGGGTTAGATCTGGCCTGGTACGCCATCCATTCGATCGAGTTGCTCTATGCCATCATGGGGCCCGGTTGCGAAGAGGTCACGCGCACTCACACGGAGGCATCCGACGTAATTGTCGGACGCTGGAACGACGGCCGAATCGGTGAGGTTCACGCACAGCGGCCTGGCGGCGAGTACGGCGCGCTCGTATTTCGAGAAAAGGGCATTGCAACATCGCCGCCAAATCCGGACGACAGCTACAGACCTTTGCTAGTGGAAATTGTGCAATTCTTCGAGACGAAAAAGCCGCCTGTAGCGAACAAAGAGACGCTCGAAACGATAGAGTTTATGGACGCCGCGGCACGCAGTCTGAAATCGAATGGCGCCCCTGTAAAGCTGCATTGAATTTTCGCATTTTTAAGTGAGGTTTCGCAGATGACGATTAATCGAAGAAACTTTGTCGTGGGAGCCGCCGCGCTCGCCTCCAGGAAAGGGCTGCAGTCGAAAGCGAACGGTGGGACTCCCAGTGACCGCATTCGTGTCGCCGTAATAGGAGTCGGAAGCCGAGGTCGCGATCACATGCGGGTGCTCGCGAACATCGCGGGAGTCGACGTCGTGGCGTTTTGCGATCCGGATGAGACGCGTCTTAAAGAGAAATGCGCGGAATTCGAGCATCTCACTGGCAAAAAGCCGCGCCTCGAGCAAGATTTGCGCCGCGTTCTCGATGACCACAGCATCGACGCCGTCACGGTTGCCACCTGCAATCATTGGCATGCACTGACAACTATTTGGGCGTGCCAGGCGGGTAAGCACGTTTATGTGGAGAAGCCTGTCTGCCACGACCTGTTCGAGGGAAGCCAAATGGTGGCCGCGTCCAGGCGCTACGACCGCCTGGTGCAAGGCGGCACACAGAGACGTTCCAGCGGATACGTCCAAAGAGCAATTCGGGCTTTGCATGAGGGTGTAATCGGCGACGTCTATATGGCGCGCTGCATTCACTACCAACGGAGAGACGCGCTCCCGTTTAGAGACGTGGAGAACCCACCCACCACGCTCGATTGGAATCTCTGGGTTGGACCGGGTCCGATGCAGCCCTTCAATCGGAATCTCGTCCACTACAACTGGCATTGGTTTTGGGACTACGGTAACGGTGAGCTCGGCAACAACGGCGTCCATTACATTGATCTCGCGCGCTGGGGACTCAACAAGCAGTTGCCTTCTGTTATTTACTCGAGCGGCGGCCGCTTTGGATATCGTGATCAGGCCCAGACACCGAACACGCAGCTCACCACCTATCGATTCCCCGACGGAACAGAACTGATTGCGGAAATCCGAGGCCGTTTTACGAATGCCGAAGGAGGTCTAAGTTCGGGTCTCATGTTCTATGGGTCAAAAGGATACATGATCTCCGATGAAAAGAACGATGGTCATTTCCACGTATATCTGAATGGTCAAAAAGCGCCCGAACTCGATTTGGGCACGTCAAAAGATCTGGATCCGAGTGTGGACGACGAGGTATACCATTTTCGGAACTTCTTCGAAGCAGTTCGGGCGAACAAGCGAGAGCTCCTTGCCGCCGAAATCGAGCAAACGTTCCTCTCCTCAGGCTTCTGCCTGCTGGGGAATATCTCGTATCGAGTGCAGAGAGAACTAAAATTCGACCCGGCCACCAAACAATTCATGGGCGATGCCCAGGCGAACGAGTTGCTGAGAGGTCGCTACAGGTCCCCATTCAGCGTGCCGGAAAATGTGTGAGCTTAGGACGCGTGACCAATTGACTTCAGCAACTGCTGCCAGACCGTTCTATCTGCGCTGCAGTTCGATTGTCACAATCGGCTTTTTGATTTCCAATGGTGCTCCGGGTGCTTCGAATCGCACACCGCTTACCCCATTGGTACAGACAATCGCGCCACAGATCGATGTCGATCGCGCGATGGAAACCATGAGGCGCGTCTACGCAACCGACCGGTGGTTCACTTTCGCGAAATTCGAGGAGACCGCTCTTTATCTCAAAGCCCGACTTGAAGAAGGCGGCGCCCGGAACGTCCAGGTGGGAGGCGGAAAGGCTGATGGACGGACGCAAGTGGGCTATTGGACTATGCCCCTTGCCTGGGATGTCAAGAAAGCCACTCTGGATGTCATCGAACCTGAACATTTCGCACTTTGCGACTACAAAGCGGTTCCAACTTCACTCGGCATGTGGAGCGGACCAACACCCAAGGATGGGATCACCGCAGAGCTGGTGGATATAGAACAGACGCCGTGGACTCAGGTCGCAGGGAAACTCGTTCTCACTGACAAAAATTCCGCCGGTTATAAAGATCGGCTCGTGAAATATCACGCGCTAGGGGCCGTGAACGGATTTACCGAGAATCCGGCGCTCGAGGATGGGCGTCAATGGGTGAACGCATGGGGAGACAGCGGCTGGGGTTTCACGGCGACGAGCACACCCTTGCTGTCGTTCTCCATCACCCCGCGCCAAACCAAGCACGTGCGGGAGTTGCTTCGACAAGGCAAGAAGGTAATTGTCCATGCAGCGGTCGACACTCGCTACTATCCTGGTCGCTATCCGTGGGTCACTGGCCTCTTACCGGGGCGCAATCCGGAACAAGAGGTGCTCGTGCTCGGGCATACCTCGGAACAAGGCGCGCAGGACAATGCAACCGGCGTAGCCGCCATGGTGGAAGCAATCCACACCCTGAGCCGCCTGGTTGAAACCGGTAAGCTCCCGCAGCCGAACCGGAGTATTCGAATTCTCCTCATGCCCGAGTTATACGGCTCTCTCAGCTATTTCTCCGAGAATTCAGAGCGAATCAAACACACAGTTGCCGCAATGACCGTGGATACGCCGGCAGCGTCGTATGACCTTGCTGGGACCGAGTACACGTTTCACTTGAATCCTCATGTCGCCATGTCCTACACGGACGCTCTGATCTTGAGAGTAGCTCAGGAGTGTCTTCCCTCATCCCGCCCATGGCACTGGCAGGAATTCATGCCCGGAACAGACTCCTACCTCGGGGAACCGACCTTTGGCGTACCCGACGTCTGGCCTTACAGCGGTACGGGCGTAGAAACTCACCACAACACGGAAGACAAGCCCGAGAGAGTTGACGCCCGATCGCTGCGGGATTTGACCACAATCATAGCTACATATCTGTATCTCAATGCCAGCGCCGGCGAACGCGAGGCTCCCTGGCTGGCACAGATCGCCTTCGATCAAAGTTCCAGCCGGATCGAGTCGGCAGCTTCTGCCGCCATCGACGCAGCCTCGGCGGGTGATGCCTCGGCGGCCAGCTATGGCCTGGCCCGCGTTTCCTATTTTGCCGATCGTGGCGAGGAGGCGGTACTTTCAAGTTTGCGAATCGTCCCGGACGGACGCGAAGATACGAGGCGAGTCATCGCACCATTACTTGACGATCTTCACAAGTTTCGAGATCTCGAGCTTTCCCGCTTGCGGCAGGCGGGCATTCAGCCAGGTGCCCCGCCGCCCTCGCCCGAAGCCGAGCGAATTATCGTGCGCCGAAAACGACCGGGGACTCTACCGCTTGATGACTTGCCGCAGGAAAAATGGGAAGGCTATCCTTCCGGCGCGTGGGATACCGCTGCGACCATCGCGCTCTATTGGTGCGATGGGAAGCGCAACCTGGCAGAAGTAATTCATCTAACGAAAATGGAGCTCGGTCCGGTTCCTTTGGATTTTGTCGGATATTTTCGCTTCCTCGAACAACATGGATACGTTGAATTTGCCAAACAGTAGTACCCCTCAGGTGCGCTTTATGACCGCCGGCCAAAAAGCGAGCTCACAGTCTTGACACAAACCTGGATCTTCCGTTACGCTCAATCAAATTAACGCTTGCTAAGAGCCTGACGGGGAGGAAATGTGGGTACTTTCTTGCAGCAGGTCAGAAAGTGGGCTGCACTTCTAGTTCTTGCGGTCGCACCGGCTTGGGCCCAAACCGGCCTGGGAACGGTTAGCGGCTTAGCTCAGGATCCGAGCAGCGCGGTCCTGCCGAAAGTCAAGGTCACCCTCACCAATACGGCTACCGGTGTCAGCCGGGAAACCAGCACGAACTCTGCGGGCCTCTATTACTTCGCAAGTGTTCAGATTGGCGCTTACCAGCTTGGTTTCGAAGTACAAGGTTTCAAACGGTGGGAAGGAACCCTGACTGTCGAAGCCGGTCAAACTGTCACGATTAATCCAACGATGGAGGTGGGCAGCGTTCAGACAACCGTCAGCGTGTCTGGAGCGGCGTCGGTCATCGCCACGGAAGGAGCTCAGGTAAGCGACGTCAAGGATGCGCTTCGTATTCACGATTTGCCACTGAATGGCCGCCAGATTTCGAACCTTTTCAATCTGACGCCTGGCGTCGAAGGCGGTAGCAGCCCGCGCACCAACGGCATGAAGGTGGGATCGACGGAAATGAACCTGGACGGTATGTCTTATGTCGACCGGTTCGGGGGCGGCATAGCGCGTGTGCAGCCGGGGCTCGACACAGTCCAGGAGTTTCGGATTGAAACGGCTGGCTCGGGGGCGCAATTCTCCCGTCCCTCCACCATTGAATTAGTCACGAGAAGTGGCACCAACGAAATCCATGGCGCTCTCTTCGAAACGTTTCGGAACAATGCGGACGGACTCAGAGCCAGGCAGCGCCAGGACGGCAACACATCTGCCAAGCTGATCCGGAACGAGTTTGGCGGCTGGGCCGGTGGACCTGTGTGGATCCCCAAAATCTACAACGGCAAGAACAAAACATTCTGGTTTTTCGACTGGGAAGCCATGCGCCAACGCCAGGAGACATTCGCCACTACGGGCGTGGCGACGCCTGCAATGTGGAGCGGTGACCTGAGCAATATCACCGATTTCGACGGCAACAAATATACGATTTACGATCCGCTTACGACTACCGGACCAAATGGCACGCGTCAGCCATTCGTGAACAATGTGATTCCGACAACCCGCCTGAATCCGGTTGCAGGAGTGATGCAAAGCATCTCGCCGACGCCCAATCTACCTGGCAACCCATGGACCAACCAGAACTTCGCCACTTACTATCCGATCGTTACGAACCAACACACTTGGACAATTAAGATCGACCACAACTTTTCCGAGAAGGATAGTTTGTCCGGACGATTTACCGATTCTCCGTATTTCAATGCTCAGTACGGGGGAAAGTATGGCTTCCCTCCCCCAGGCTGCACGAACTGCGGCGGAACCGGGGAGAGTGACTACACAGTATATTCGACATTTGTCCGGTGGAATCACGTCTTTTCCCCAACATTATTCAATGAGCTCCAGGCTTCCAATTTCCGGTCGGCAACCCACTACGGAACGCTCGGCGATAGCACGAACTGGGCGGACAAGCTTGGATTTCCCAATCCGTTCGGAGTGACGGGCTGGCCGACGATCTATGCGGCGGGGTCGGGCGATCCGTTTGGCAACATGTTCTATTACGGAGGCTGGGACGGCGACAATAACCATCACCAGAACCTGACGGCATACGAGATCGACGACAACGTGACGTGGGTCAAGGGCAAACACACGTTCAAGTTCGGATTCAAAGGACGGAAGGAATACAACAACATCGAGGAGCTTCAGCAGGCCGAGGGCTCGCACAGTTTCTATGCGAATTGGACCGCCTTGTATGACCCGGCAGCGGAGGCCGCTGCTCCCTTCACCGGCACCGGCTACGCCGAGTTGCTATTGGGCCTTCCCACGGCACTCCGAAATCAATACAATCGCGGCTATTTCTATTTCCAGCAGAAAGAGCTTGGTCTCTACGCGGACGACACCTGGAAACTCAGCCCGCGGCTGACGATCAGCGCAGGTCTGCGCTGGGATCATTGGACGCCCTACCACGAAGCGCAAGACCGGTTGGTGAACCTGGATCCAACTAACTATCCGGGATTCACCGTCATCAGCCCTCACAACACAACTATCGAGAGCTTGCCGAACATTCCATCCGGTGTGCTGGATTCATGGGCAGCGCGCGGCTTGTCATGGACGACCGCCAATCAGGCTCATTTCCCCGGCGCGCTCGTCCCCAACTATTGGAAGGATTTCAGCCCCAGGATTGCTTTGGCTTACCGAATCAGCGACAAGTGGGTGGTCCGCGGCGGCTATGGCATGTATTACTGGCCCATGCCGCTGTCTCAAATCCTTCAGGCATCGAGAACCAACCCTCCGCTCAACCTGGGTTTTGCGAACCATCGCGATGATTTGAACGGAGCATTTCCCAATCGATCGCTTCTGATCGCGCCAGGTAGCAGCGACTTCATGCCTAACGTCAATGTAGACGTCACCGGCATAGCCGGCATCAGCAGTAATTCCCAAGGTTTTTTCGGCTTCGACCCACACAATTGGGCCGACGACCGGATGCAGCAGTGGACCGTCACGATTGAGCGCGAGCTGATGAAAAACACCGCCTTGCGACTGAGCTATATCGGAACCCATGGCAGCAACCTGGAGCAGCGGCTGGCGTGGAATAGTGCCCAAGCAGCAGTAAATTATGAGACTCAAACCGGCCTGGGTATTTCGCCCGGTGCTGCAGGCGCGGATCTGCGGCGCCCAAACCCGAACTGGAACGGAACGTTTGAGTCACACGTAGGTTATTCGAACTCGAATTCGTTCCAGGCCGAAATCCAGCGTCGCTTCGGCGGGGGCTTGGCATTCCAGCTCTTCTATACCTACAATCACACCCTGACCACTAGCGACGAGAGTGGATTTGGTGACGGGTCTGGCGGTGCACTGGTCCCTGAAAATTCGACGCTTCTCGGCGATCCTACTCTCTCCTTAAACCAGCGCCTCAGTCTCGTTTATGCCAATTCGGCGCTTGTCCCGCCGCAGCGCATTACCTGGAATGGCACTTACGAGCTTCCCTTTGGGAGAGGAAAAAGGTTTGCCGGAAACGTCTCGAAGCCTTTGGACCTACTTGTAGGCGGTTGGCAATTCGCCTTTCTGGGCACGTGGGCAAACGGCAACTGGATCGGAGTGAACCAGGGTAACGGATACCAGCCAAGCAATTCCGAATATCTGTTCGGGAATCCAAACCTCGACTCAGGTCAACGGCTGAACATGACCATTTTTGGAAAGAATCAAAAGCTGTGGTTCGCAGGCGATTTTGATCCAACTCAGGCGACCAACACGAACCCCGCCGCGCTACAGGCATTTGTGCCTGTTGACCGCTCCCAACGCAAGCTAAGGCCTATCGGTTCCGATTTCAGCAACAGAATTCCTATCCAATTGGCGGATGGGACCGTCAGGCTCACTAACGTAACGGACTTGTTTACCTGGAATCCTCAGAACTTCATGCTCAGTCCAGGGAATTGGGATCAGGATTTCTCCGTCTTCAAGTACTTCAATATCTATGAACGGCTCAGAGTGAGGTTCACCGCCGACTTCTTCAATGTCTTCAACCATCCGGTCGACTATCTTGCGGGCTCGGGCCAACAAGACCTTAACAAGAATACGGGTCTCCTCGATTTGAGCCGGCAGGTGAACGATCCGCGGATCATTCAATTCTCATTGCGGCTGGAGTTTTAATATGGACGAAAATAGTTTTTGCGATCCTTTTGGTTCCTGATCCTGTTCGCACTGGGCGCGGGCGCGCGCTATGCACCCACGCCTTCCGAATCGGGGGCCGAGGCTTACAAACCTTATCGGTTCGATGATGAATTCAACGCTCCGGCAGCTCCAGCCGGTGCGCTAGCATCCGCCGTGATTGCAGAGCCGCTCGTCTGGCATAACTTTCTATCGGAAGATGACATCACCTGGGAGCTGCTGCGAGGGCGAATCGGATACCGGAAGGGCGATCTGATCGTTAAGGGGGATGGCAGCACTCCGGTTATCGTTTCACCGAACGCGCAGCCGATCGACTGGCGCCTTTACGATGCAGTCGAGATCCGTATGCTCACCGAAGGCGGCCAGGAACTGAAGATCAAAATCGGGGATGCCGAGTTTCGAAAACGCCTCGGATCGTTCGGCGAATATCACGACTATCATTTCGATATCGACATTGGAGGACTGAAGGGTAGTCGTCCTCTGGCTATCATGCCGACGGATAGCCTGACCGACCTCGTGGCAATCAACTCCATAACGCTTATCCCGCGGAAAGCGAATTTTCCAGGGATGGCCGGAAAACTAAATATCGGCAAGAATGACGATTACAGGAATGTGATTTACGCACGATCGCCGTCGTCGCTGTCGTTCGAGGCCCCCATTCCACGGGACGCTCGCTTGCACTTCGGGATGGGTATCGTAGGGCAAGATTCGCCTGTGACGTTCCGTGTCCTCGAGCAGGGATCGTCAAAAGAGCTGTATTTGAAGACCGTCTCGAGTGCGGAGGCTTGGGAAGACGGCGACGCGGACCTTTCCGCATACAGCGGCAAGAATCTGAAGCTCATCCTTCGTATGGAAGCGAGCAAGAACGGGACAGTGGGCCTGTGGGCTAATCCCCTGATCACGACACGCGCTCCCAAATCAAGGCCAAATGTTCTGCTCTATGTGATCGATACACTGCGAGCCGATCATGCGAGCCTTTACGGATATAAACGCAACACTACACCGTTTCTGAAAAAGCTAGGCTCGGCAGGAATTGTTTTCGAGGACTGCCAGGCACAGGCTACCTGGACGAAACCGTCGACAGCTTCACTTCTGACTTCGCTCTACTCGTATACGAACGGAATCATTCGTGACTCCGACACGATTCCCAGCGGAGCTACGACCTTGGCCGAACAGCTTCGGAAAGCCGGCTACATCACGGCCAACATCACAGCGAGCCCTTGGGCTGGAAAGATCACTGGCCTCGAGCGTGGGTTCGACTACGAAATGGAGTTCCCCGTGATACAGCGGCAGCGCACGGATGCGGCTGATCGTGGAACCGATTCTGCGGCACTGAACAAAGTGCTATTCCCCTGGCTCGAACGCCACCGCGACGAGCCGTTCTTCCTGTATGCGCATGCGACTGACCCGCACGCTCCCTACCGCCCGCCCGCTGGCTTTGAGAAGGAGTTCGCCAACCCGGCGGATACTCCCGAGTTCAACCGCGATTATGCAAAGCTTCGGGATAACGGTCAATATGGCGGTGGCACGGTGGTCAGCCGTGCGGGCTGCCAGCAGAATGGCGTCGATCCCGACAGATTCATCCACAGAGCGATCGATCGCTACGATGGCGAAATTCTCCACAACGATAAGAGCCTGGAGCTGCTTGCTGGAAAACTACAGCAGCTGGGCATCCTCGACACCACGTTAATCGTAGTGCTCTCCGATCACGGCGAGGAGTTCTGGGAGCACGGCTGGACTGCGCACGGCCAGTCGTTGTACCAGGAACTCGCTCACTCAGCCTTCTTGATGTGGAACCCAAAGCTGTTGCCGATTCCGCGGCGAGTGGCTGAACCTGTGCAGTTGATTGATGTGATGCCGACCATCCTCGAATTGCTCGATCTGAAGTCTCCAGAAATCGTAGAGGGTCAGAGTCTCGTGCCGCTCGCGAAAGGGCGTCCCTTCCACCGCCGCAATCCCGTAATGACTTCTCGGTTTGCAAGTGCGCAAGCCAAGCCGGATGGCCCCGTACCGGAAAACAGGATCAACACTTTCGCTGTGATTGATACGAATTGGAAACTGATCTACCGCGAGAAGGGAAAAGAAGTTGGCCTCAGCAGAGTTGAAATGTACGATCGCCGCACCGATCGTGGTGAAACGAAAAATGTCGCAGCCGAACACCCCGACGAAGTGGAACGGATGATGACGGAACTCGGGAGGTGGATGGATGCACAGAAACAGATCCGGATTGTGATCGGAAGGGGTACGCCATCGACTTTGGACGAGCGAACACTGGAACAGTTACGCAGCCTGGGATACATCGGCGGCAAGCAGTGACTGCACTCGAAGATGCGCTTTTGTGCTAGTTTGTCTCGGGCCTTCGCACTAGCGACACTGCCGACGCTCATTCTGGGCTTCGCCGCGATGTGTTCCTGCGGTCGCCCCGTGACGAGCAAGAAGGTAATCCTCCTCGCTATTGATGGCATGGATCCAGTTTTTCTCGGACAGCATTGGAGCGCACTACCGAATCTTGACCTCCTTCGCCGGCAAGGCGATTTCAAGCGTCTGAGGACGACCATGCCTCCCCAAACACCGGTCGCCTTCGCGACGCTTATCACCGGCTTAGATCCGTCAGGACACGGCATTTTTGATTTTGTTCATCGTGACCCTGAAACATTGCTGCCTTTCTCTTCCATCAGCAAGACGGAGGAGCCGCGTTTCAAGCTTCCCTTGGGACCGTACCTTTTGCCACTATCGTCTGGACGCATGCGATCGTTGCGCAAAGGCCAGGCTTTTTGGGAGCTGCTGTCTGCCAGGCATATTCCGGCCACCGTCATCCATGTGCCTACCAACTTTCCTCCTGTCAACGCAGGAGAAGGACTGGCGGGCATGGGAACGCCGGACTTGCGTGGAACGCTGGGGACGTTCACGTTCTTTACGGACGATCCGGAAGAGCTGACGCGCTCTGTTTCCGGGGGCCGTATCGTTAAGCTGCCACCTTCTTCCGACGATCACTTCGTGCTGCCCTTGGAGGGGCCACCGAACAGTCTCCGCAAAGACCAGCGATTTGTGATTGCAAATCTGGTGGTGGACGTCGATCCCGAGAACGATGTGGCGCGCCTGTCACTCGATGGCAGGCTTGCGGTTGTGAGGCAAGGCGAGTGGTCAAACTGGTTGGGCGCGAATTTCCGATTGCTCCGCGGCGTTGCCAACACGACTGGCATTGTGCGGGTGTTTGCGAAGCGCCTCCATCCTCATTTGGCTCTCTATGTCTCACCGGTAAACATTGATCCGAGCGCACCGGCGCTGCCGATCTCGAACCCCTCATCCTTTAGCCGCGAATTAGCGCGTGATATTGGACGGTTCTACACGCAAGGTATCGCCGAAGATACTTCGGCATTTCGACAAGGCGTCCTTGACATGCCCGAGTTTCTGCGACAGAGCAGGCTCGTGCGGGAGGACGAGCACAAACTCCTCCGCCGTTCTCTGGAGCACTTTCAGCGCGGTCTGCTGTTTTTTTATTTTTCCTCCATTGATCAGGATTCTCACATGCTCTGGGGCAAGCACAATGCCGAGTTGCTCGAGACTTATCGGGCTGTTGATGACGAAATCGGTAAAGTCATGCGCGAGCAACCTGCAGCCCGGATCATCGTCATGTCCGATCACGGTTTCAATTCGTTCGACCGCAGCGTCAACCTCAACACATGGCTGTGGCAAAACGGGTTTCTGGCGCTCAAGGGACCGCCTGCCGGTGACGAGGGTCCTTTCGAAAACATCGATTGGTCAAAGACCCAAGCCTATGCAGTCGGCTTGAACGGATTGTATTTAAACGTCGCGGGACGCGAGAAGAATGGCATCGTGAAGCCTGGGGTTGAAGCCGACGCTCTCGTCGAGAGGATCGCCAGCCAATTGATCGGGTTTCGTGACCTCGTGAACGGGCGGCAGATTGTCGAGGCTCTTTCGAAACCTCATGTGGCCTCTGGACCCGAGATGATCGTCGGTTACGGCCGGAGTTACCGTGCCTCCTGGCAGACAGCACTCGGTGCGGTACCTTCTACGCTCGTCGAAGAAAATACCGACGTTTGGATCGCCGACCATTGCATCAATGCAGATGAGGTTCCCGGCGTATTGCTGAGCAATCAAAAATTTCGGGTGGGAGATCCCGAAATAAAGGATCTCACCGTTACATTGCTTAACCTCTTTGGAGCCGGCGCCGGCCGCGGCATGAGCGGGAGAATGCTGTTCTAATGCGATGGCGGGTTTGAGAGGACTATGAAATCAGCAACAATTCGGATTTTCGCAACAGCACTATTTGCGGGAACGCTAGGGGCGCAACCGGCCGCGGTACATCTTTGGGCCGTCAGCGACGGCGTTCGAGTCAATCCAGTTACCGGCAAAGTGTACGAGCAGAGAAGTGATATCCACAAAGACTACCCGGAGGGCGACTTTCAGCTAAGCAATTCCGTCTGGCAGGCATCTGTCAAAACGATTTCGCTCAAAGCCGCGCGCAACGAGTTCGTTGCATTCCAAGTAATCGTAGATGCCTCGATGCCGGCAGACTCGGGGCCGATCAAGGATGTAACCGTGCATTTCTCCGGCCTCGACGGACCGCATGGCGTGCGCATCGAAGGCAATTTCGCCGCAGTGTTCAAGGAATGGTACATCCACGTCAATCGCGCCACGACTGGATACGAGCGCAGCTCACTCGGCCCTGGCTGGTATCCGGACGCCCTGCTCCCTGCGCGGCAGTCCCATCTCTACAGCGGTTTTCCGTTCTCGATTCCCGATCTCTACAACAACATTGCCGGTCAAAGAAATCAGGCGATATGGGTCGACATCTTCGTGCCCGATGATCGTGATGCTGTGCCGCCGGGGCGCTACACCGGCGATCTTGAGGTCTGCTGGAGCGGCGGTCGCGACGCGCTTCATGTTGCACTTGAAATTTGGGATTTTGCGCTGCCGCAAGAGAATCATATTCCGGGCGACATCTGGAATAACTCGATGCGCGAGATGCCGGCTGATGAAGAGCTCGCGTACTATCAATTGGCGCGGCAACACAGATTCCTGCCGCTGGTCTATGCCTACCGCCCAAAGGCAAAACTCAGCCATGACAGTGTGAGCCTGGATTGGACTGAGTACGACCGTCGCGTTGCTCCCTATCTCGACGGATCCGCATTCACCAAGGCTCGTGGGTATTGGGGCCCAGGCTACGGTTTGCCCATCGATCACGTGATGCTCCCGTTCAATAACGAGAAGGGTGGCGACGACAGTTCAGTCTGGCCAATGGCTCTACCTCAAGGACGCCGCTCGCCGGAATACGAAGCAGTATGGAAGAGCGCAGGCCGCCAGATCCGCGCTCACTTCGACCAGGATCCCCGTTGGGGAAAGGTCACAAAAATCGCGTTTCTCGATGGTCTCGACGAATCCTACAACGAAGTGGCTTACGAAAAGATGCTGTATTATGGCAAGCTGCTGCACGAGGCGATGGGTCGCGGGTGGTTCAAGTACCGCGTGGACGGCGGGTACTCGCGCCCGGTGATGGAACGTCTTTCGAAAGAAGTCGACCTGTGGGTGTGTCACACGGAAGACTTCAATATCGACGATGCCAATTTCTTTCGAACGAAGGGCGTGAATACCTGGTTCTATGGGCCCATGATTTACGAGCAAAAGAAGAATAGCGGTTGCGGCTCGAATACATTTCTCGATCTCGACTTACTGGTGAATCGCGGGATCGGCTGGGTGGGTTGGAAATATCAAACGGGTTGGGTGGAATGGGAATTTGACTGGAACGCGTTTGCTGCCTGGTACGAAGCCGAGAACTATAAGGACAGCCCGCAACGGATCTATAACGGCTCGGGTCAACTAATCTATCGAGGCGCGGTGATGAACTATGACAAACCCATACCGAGCATCCGCCTGAAAGCACAACGCCGGGGCTTACAGGATTATGAGTATTTCTGGCTGCTGTCGCGGAAGGCAGGCGGGAATGAAGCAGCGGACAAATTGGTGAACAGCATTGTCTATAAACTTCCCTTTGGCAGTGCCGCCATGCTCGACACCGAAATCTGGAAGAACAATCCTGAAGAATGGGACCGAGTGCGCGTAGCGGCCGGAGACCGGCTTGGCGCGAAGTGATGCCGTGGATCGGGTAACTAGGTAACTAAGAGCCGAGTAACTAAGAGCCGAAGAATTGGATCAGGTCCGGTTGCTGAACCTTCTTCCGCGCCGCGCAAAGCTTGATACTTTCGACGACCTGTGCAAGGTTTCGAGGTCCACCGTTTACGTGGACCATGCGCGGTCCAAAAAAGCTCTGTGCTTCCTCTGCGTCTTGCGCGCTGCAACCACCTGCTGTGTATGGCAAGAAACCCGCATAATCGGTATCAACCGCATGTGGTAGCTTGGCCACGATCGAATCATAGTCGGACTTCACGACTTCCAGCGGAAGGCGTTCCAAGTCTGGCGTTTGCTGAGGCACGAGGATAAGTCGAAAGGCGAAGCGCCAGTCGAACTCGCCAGCCGCGAGCAGCTGCAGATTCTTCTCGACGAGCTCCTTCTGGCGAAAGGATGCAAGTGCGCCAAAAAGAACCTGTAAGTAAAATTCGTCCTTCTCGGTCTTTATCGCCTTAAGAATTTTCTCCCGCATCACATCGTCGCCGTTGCGGGCCGCAACTTGAAAGATACCTCCAATCGTCTCCGCCGGAAGCACGGTACGCGTATTCAGCCAGCTGTTTGCGAGCTCGGTAGCGCTCGCGATCAATTGTGGATCCTCTCCCTGCCGCGCGACGAAAGTGACTAATTGCGGTCTGATCAGTCTATCGTCTTCACTATCGTTCTTTCGGGGCAGCCAGCCTAACTGGCGAGCTCGAGGGCCAAAGTTCTCCCGGATATAATGCGAATACTTCACGCGCAACTCCGGTGATAGATAGTCCAGGCGCACATCGGCCAGCTTTAGAGCAGCGCCTACAATCTGTCTGCTTGGATCATCCCTGAGCCGCGTGGCAAGGTGTAAGGCCGACGAGGGGAGCACCCTCCCTGCTTCCTCCATATTGCCGATTTCACCGAATAAGCCCACTTGTTCAGGTAGCGAAAGGTGTGCGCGATCAGCGATCAGCTTTTCGAGTGCCGGCGCTTCGTAGCGGGTATAGTAATAACCGACTTCGTCAGCATTGCCCAGAAACCACGCCGGACAACCATTTCTCTCCAAAGCAAGATTCTCTGTTTTGCCATTCAGCGCTGTGCACTGGTGGTGGCCCGCCTGCCATCCTTCTCGTACGATACACAAACCGGTATTTTCCAACTTTGCGGGCGTGATTCATCGGCGCCCAAAGGACGGAAGCGCTGTTGTGACATCTCGATGTGCGCGTTGGGGCCGTCGCACTTCAATTTCATGTCAATTTGAGGAACGCCCGCCTGTTGGAGGAACGTGCGAAAGCTTTCCGGCACATGCGGCCCTCCGTATTCGCCGAGTGCCTGAAGAAAGTCGTTCGCGGTACCGTTCGCATTGGCATGTTTGTTCAGGTATAAGCGCACAGCTTGTTGAAAGCTGCTCGATCCCATCGAATGGTCGAACATTTCGAGGACCGATGCGCCTTTCTGATACGTGATCCCGTCGAAGGCATTGCCAATTTCCTGCTTCGCCTCGACAGGTTGATCAATACGCCTGGCTGTTTCTAACCGATCGAGCCACATGGCAAATGTGCGTGCATCCTGATCTTCCACCTTGGTCTGCCATTCGGGTTTCCACTGGGCCTCAACCTTCTGCTGCACGAAAGTAGCAAATGATTCATTGAGCCAGGTGTCGTTCCACCATGCCATCGTGACGAGGTCGCCAAACCATTGGTGGGCCAATTCGTGAGTGGCGATGCTCACATAATCCCTCTGCCGCTTGATCGGGTCATCACCGGCCGGAGGGGCGAGAATGATGCCCGAATCGTACGTTACGAGCCCCGGATTTTCCATCGCGCCGCCGAACGAGATTGGAATCGATAACTGATCTGCCTTTTCGAACGGATACGGAATGTCGAAATAGTCTTCGAGTTTCGACAGAATTTCTGCGGTCACGGATGCGGCGTATTTGGCACGGGCTTCATCTCCACGTGGCACAACAATTCGCACCGGAACCTTCTTGCGGCACGCCGTGCCGCCGTCGACGAACTCAAGCGGCCCGACGGCGAACGCAACCAGGTAGCTTGGCAGCGGCCTGGTTTCACGAAAGGCGACTGTTTTCACTCCATCTTCTTCTGTTTCGCTCTGGATCGGCGTGTTTGACACAGCTACGAGGCCGGCCGGGACGTGTAGCGTCACTTGCCAGGGAACTTTGAATGAGGGCTCGTCAAAACACGGAAAAGCGGAGCGCGCATCGATTGGTTCAAACTGTGTGAACAGGTAACGGTCATCATTGCGCTTACTTAAGAAGATGCCTGCTCCGCTTTTGAGGTTGACATCGCCAGAGAAAGTGACAGCCAAGTCCGCGGCACCTATTTCAAGAGCTTGGTCGAGCTCGAAACCAACGAAGTCTTCACCGCCTTGCAGAATTCGCGCAGACTGCCTGTAGCCCGACTGCCCAACGAAGCCGGCACTGACCTTCAGCTTTGTGGCATTAAGCCAAATAATCGCCGCCTTCTTTTGTACTTTGAGTTCGATAGTGATGATCCCGGAGAAATCGTTTTTGGCAGGATCAAGCCGCATGTCGAGTGCATAGCGTGTTGGCACCACGTCAGATGGCAAGCGGAAGGAAGGGGGCTGAGGCGAGCCGTACAGTGTGCTCGCAAGGGCTAATAGAAGAAGTTTCTTCATAATTGCTATCGACAGTTACGTGAAGGGAATGCGACGGCCGGGACTGGATTACTCATGGCACTACGTCAAAGTATTCAGGGAATCATATCACCGCCGGAGACTAACTTGCGCTTGCGACTCGAATGTGTCGGTCGCGCTCACGCGGCGGCATGGTTGCCACTCCGCGGTCATTCCCAAAGCTAATGAGTCCCGATAACTAGGTCTTCAGCGCGATTCTTAGCGCTCGACTCCTGAAATCGCTTGAGTAGCTCGCTCCGGTTCTGCCTCAGATCGATGCCGCTCGGTATTTCCGGATAGGGCTTGTCGCCCATCAGCCCGCGCCAGAGGACATGGTTGTACTGATCGAAATCAAATCGATCCTCCGCGCTAAAGTCCATACCCTTGGTGGCCTCTGCCCAGTAGGCCGCATCATGAGTAGGTTTGGGAGCTGCTGCGGCATTCTTTACGATCGACGGCGGCAAGGGGAGACTGGTTCGAGTAAGCAGCTGTGATGCGGTGGCTGTGTAGCTCCACGCCTTTTCTTTCAAATCGAAAACATCGGCCATGGGAACGGCTACAGCATCGTTCAGGTTCAAGGGTTGGAGACCCAGGACTTCCTCGATTGTGCGTAAAAAATCGACTGTATTGTATGCCGTCGAGACGAGGGCGTTCTTCTTCACATAGGGTCCGACAATGAAGGCGATGCTCCGATGAGAATCGACGTGGTCTCCTCCATTCTGTGAGTCGTCTTCGATAACAAAGATCAAGGTATCGTCCTTGTATTGGCTCTCGGCAACAGTCTGGATCAGTAAGCCTACAGCGTAATCGTTGTCCGCTTCCTGTAACTCGGGCGTGTTGACGCCCGCAATTGCAGTGCTGAAGTCGCCGGTGTGATCGTGCATCAGGCGAACGAGACTCAATCGGGGTAAGTTGCCTTTGCCATAGTTTGTCTTAAACTCGCGCTTCCATTCGGTGAACCGGTAGTAATCAGGAAACGAGTTATCGAAACCCCGGAAGTACGGATCGGTGTAAGGCCGAAGGGCCGGGCTGCTGGAATAGGCAACCTGTGTCTTTGATGCGAACGGATCTGTTAGCTCCGGTATGTTGTACTGCCCATATTGAGAGGGCAGATTGTAGCGTGCAAGATCGATGAAGAACCCGTAGTTCCGAAGGGATAAATGGGCCCGGAGCGCGGCGTTCCAGATGTAGCCTCCGTTGACCTCGTCATCTTTTCCATCCGGCGCCGCGGTATCGGTCGTTCCCGGCAGAACATCGGGATCGTTGGGAGTGAGGGGATTGGCCTTCTGGCGCTGGGCCAGAGTCGCGTAACCGACGTTAATATTGCGGTTCGTACCTTCCGAGTCATTACTGAGACCCCGGTCGGCGTAATTGACGGTAACCTGCCGTTCAACGACATCCGAAGCGCGAGCGGAAACCGACCAGGGCCAGCCATCCATGCTGACTTCGCTGCGGTCGTAAAAGTTGTCGAGCGTAACAAAATTCCGGGCCAGGTTATGCAAGTTAGGTGTCGTCGCTTCGCCAAACTCGGTCAAGCTCGGATCGCCGTTTCCCAGTGCGAGGTCGCCGAGGACCTGATCGTACGTCCTGTTTTCCTTGATGATGTAAATGACGTGCTTGATTTTGGACCGAACCGCCTCCATCGTCGATCGAGCGGCCGGGCTTACGACGCGCGAGAAATCATTATTTGCGGCCACCTGTTCGGAGAGGGCAGCAAGTTGGTCCGGCTGCGGAGTGGGCAGACTCTCGAAACCAGCCTTTAGAAGTTGAAGATCGTACGCATTCGATTCCTCGCAAGCGGCGGCTGTCTTCGCCGGGGCAACGCCTCCGTGACAATAGCCTGGATTCGGACCGGTAGGCGATTTGCCGTTGACGACGTACATATATTTGCCGTCGCCGCTGAAACTGACCGAGTTGGGATACCACCCTGTAGGAATGAGCCCTCTAACCGCGCCGCTGGCAAGATTAATTACGGCAATGTCATTAGTATTCCCGTTCGTGACATAAAGCGTGCTTTCGTCGGGCGAAAGTGTGACGCTGTTGGTGTTATTACCTGTGAACTTCTTTCGGCTTGGCGGAAGCAAACCCGCAGGCGCAGCGGCAGGAATAACACGAGTAACAGCGTTTGTGGTGGTGTCGATCACGGCGATGGAATCTGATTGGTCCTGTGCTACGAATAACGTCGATTGCGTTTCGTTCAGCACCATCTTGTTAGGTTGGCCCTTCACCCTGATGCGCTTCTTTAATAGCGGAACCGAGGCGATATCTACTACATCGATCTCGCGGTCACGAATGCTCGAAACATAGGCGACATTAGTTCGCTTGATTACCACCCAGAACGGATATTCGCCACCAGGAACGCCTTTTCGCGTTGGATCGACCTTGCCAGGACGAAGATCGAGCTCGCCAGACTTCTGCCAGTTGCCGGAAATGTTAGTGAGAACGCTGATGGAGTCGTTGTAGTAATTGGCGACCACCATCTTTTTACCGTCCGCGGTAAGCGCTAAGCCGGCAGCCATAGGCTTAACGTCAAGGCCAACACCGGACGAGTGTGCCAACGCAATTGGACCACTACTTCTCGCCGCCCACCCGCTCGAATCGAGATCGTAAATATGTACGTTATCGTCGACGCCGCCGGCCGCATAGAATGTCTTGCCCGAGGGATCGAACGCGATTCCATTGTAGGTATTGGGAACCTGGATCACCTGCTTCTTGACAGGCATCCGATTGGAAATGTCGTAAACGAAAACGTATTCGTTGGAATCGGCGTCGATACGCTGGCCGGGCTTCGGACCAGAAGTCGCGTTCAGGCGGTTGTAACCGGAAGTCAGGATCAACAAAGTCTTCTTGTCGGGGCTGACGACCGTAGTTACAGCGCCGCTGGCTACGAATTGCGGAAAATCTTTCAGCTCGGGGTTGAGCGGCATGAAACGGGCGCCTGCCGACACGAGTGGAGTCAGGCGCTGATTGGTATTTGGAATGACCTGAGCGGGAGCAGGCTTGTCGTCATCGTCGCAACGGGCGCAAGGCGAAAGTACGACCAGAGAGAGGATCGGGAAAGTGAGAAGCTTTGTTCGAAAGAGTAGCGGTCTCATAAGAGTTCGATCCGAGCGGAGCGCGAAACCGCCCCTCAAGAGATCGCAGTGGATATTATGACGAACTAAAAATTATACGGGGTTAAAGAATGGTGAATCGCCAAAATGAAAAAACGAAGCCAACCCCTTCGTCCGGTGGTAAATGGAGCCCGCGACTAAATTTGAAAAAACGAAGCCAGGATCACAACACTGTCGCCTCCGAGCTCGATCGCTTCAGGTTCGATCCTGTACGTTTCGTCGGAGGAAAGCAGCGGACGTAAGTCTTTGCAAGCAAACGGAATATTTCGTCGTTCCGACGCGAAATTGCAGACTGCGGTCACCTTACCGCGGCTGATAACGAACCCGCGTTGCTCCTCATCGAAGCGAACCGACACCTTGTCCATGCGGCCGTCCGTCAGGCTCTCATAGCTTTTTCTGAGCCGGATCAACTGCTTATGCCAATCGAGTAGCTCCGCGTGCGGTCCCTGGTCAAGCTCCTCCCAGCGGACCTTCGAGCGTTCGAACGTTTCGCGATCCTGCGGATCGGGAATGTCTTCAGGTTTCCAACCAAATGCCGCGAACTCCTGTCGTCGGCCATCGGAGACGTTTTTGGCCAAGTCCGGATCGTCGTGATGAGTAAAGTATTGAAACGGTGAGGACGTGCCAAATTCCTCGCCTTGAAACAACATGGGTACAAAGGGCGAGAGGATTACCAGGGCAGCGGCGATTTTGGAACGGCCGAGGGAGGTCAAATGAGACATTCGCTCGCCATGCGCTCGATTTCCCACCTGGTCGTGGGTCTGGGCATAAGCCAGAAAGCGGTGCCCGGAGAACTGTTGCCGAATGGGCCTCCCGTGGGTTCGTTTCCGGTGATAGGAGTGGCCTCCGTTGTAGACAAACGCTTCACGGAATGCTTTGCCGAGATCAGCTAATGATCCGAAATCGGCGTAGTAGCCCGCGGTCTCGCCAGTAATGACGGCATGCAGGGCATGGTGAAAATCGTCGCTCCACTGCGCATCCATCCCAAGGCCGCCAGCCTCTCGCGGAGTCACCACACGCGGCTCGTTCAGATCGCTCTCGGCGATGAGAACGAAGTGACGGCCGAGGTGCGCGGCCAAGGAATCGACTTTCGCGGAGAGCTCTTCAAGAAAATGGAAAGCTGAGCGATCGAAAAACGCATGGATTGCGTCCAGCCGGAGACCGTCGAAATGATAATCTCGCAGCCACATCAGCGCGTTGTCATGGAAGAAACGCCGCACTTCACCGCTGCCGGCCTGATCGAGGTTGACTGCCGTTCCCCATGGGGTTTGATAAGCGTCCGTAAAATAAGGGCCAAAGCGACTCAGGTAATTTCCTCTCGGGCCCAGGTGGTTGTAAACGACATCCAGCAGAACTGCAATGCCACGAATGTGACAGGCGTTGACGAATTGCTTGAGCTCATCGGGCTTTCCATAAGCATGATGCGGTGCGTACAAATCCACTCCGTCATATCCCCATCCCAAATCGCCGGAAAATTCGGCGACCGGCATCAGTTCAACATGAGTAACACCGAGATCGACCAGATGATCGAGGCGCTCGATGGCGCTTAAGAAAGTGCCCTCGTGCGTAAACGTCCCCACGTGCAGCTCATATACGATTCCGCTCGACAGCGGCTGCGGCTGCCAATGCGTGTCAGTCCACTCGAATGCCGAATGGTCAATGACCCGGGAGGGGCCATTAACGCCCTGGGGTTGGAAAGGCGATCTGGGATCAGGCAGAGGGCCGTTTCCATCCAGATCAAACATATATTCGGTGCCCGGCTTCGCTTCATCGAGCCTGCGCTTCCACCAACCGCCGTCTGTCTGTTGCAGTGGGTAGGCACAAGATCCGATACGAACCGCAACCGTGCGGGCATCGGGTGCCCACACGTTGAACGTATGCATCTCCTTATGGTTGCAGAGCCGGCTAAATTTTCACCAGTAGTCCCACCGGAAAGCGCTGCGTGAGATCGGCGAGCATGAGAGTTTCGCCGGTCCATTTCTCGCCGGTAAGCACATTTTGCCAATTGCCCGGGGGTATTTGTATCCGGGTAGCTTGCCAGTTACCGCTGAGCTGCCAGTTAAGGCGCGAAGCCACCACCAGTACCTCCGCACGCCGAGAAAAGCCGATAAAGTGTCGCGCCTGCGGACCATAGGCGTGCAAGGGTTCGTACGCGCCTTCGTCGCCAAATGCATCAGGCCGTTCGCGACGAACCCGCAAGGCGTGATATGTGATCCACAGCTTCGGCAAACCTTCCTCGATTCTTTGCCAAACTTGATCGACACTCAGCCCGGGAAGCTCCTTGAGCAACTGCCTGCGACGTGCATAGTCCACGGAGCGACGATTGTCCGGATCCACCAGGTTCAATTCCCAAAGTTCTTCCCCCTGGTAAGTATCGGGAATTCCGGGCGCCGTGAGTTTCAGGAGTGTCTGAGTGAGCGAGTTGATCCAGCCGGGGCGAACCAGAGGAGCTACAAAGTCTTCGAAGCTCTTCATGAATCGCGTAGAGCCATACAGCGCCTCAATAAATTTTCGTGTAGCCGCTTCAAATTCTTCATTGGGCGCGAGCCAGCTTGTCATCTGCTTTGCTTCACGACATGCCTTTTCCATATAGGGCAGCAGGCGGTCGAGCTGTATCGGCCAGGCCCCAATCATCGTCTGATACAGAAAGTATTCGGTGTTCCGGTCAGGCGCCCGCCGGCCTTTGTGCCTTTCGTTCATGGTCGACCAGGAACCTAACGTCTTGCGCCACAAGTCCGGCTTTTCGGAGAGGAGGCTGATTCGCGCCCGAACGTCTTCACTTCGTTTCGTGTCGTGGGTCGAAGAGGCGAGCATGGTTCTTGGATGCGCACGTAGAGTTCGCCGGCAGTAGCAGTGAAATTCCTCGGGCGTAACTCCAAACCAATTAGGCGACCCGCCGACTTCGTTCAGAGATATAAGGCGGTTGTACTGGTAGAAGACCGTGTCCTCCACGCCCTTGGCCATCGCGGGGGAACAGAATTGTTGAAATCTCATGACAAATTCCGCTTCCTGACTGCCTCGCACCTCAAGGAGCAGAATGCCGCGGATGAAATCGAACAAGCAGGGATCGATCTCAGGCCGGTTTCTTTTGGAAGACTCGGTGGCTTCATCGACGTATTGCCGGTCATCATCAGTTAATTCGTTTCTTTCCGGGACAACGTACGTCCGGTAGATCGGAAAACAGGCGACCAGTTCACGTATCGCCCTCGTGATGTCCTTGCGCGTGTAGTCTCTTTGATCGCGATGGCCTTCGCAGATATCGGCCAATAAATTGGTGAGCCGGTTTACGTCGCTGCCCAACAGGTCTCGCAAGGCGTGGTGTTTGTTTTCGCGGCAGACAGCCGCATAGTCCGTCGGCTCGTGAGTAAACTCCGCATAGATGCGGGTAAATGCGTCTTCGTTATCGCGGTCTACCAGCAACCCGCCAGAGTAATTCAGGAAGTCATAGCCGGTGGTGCCATCGATGGGCCAGTCGCGGCGAAGCGCTTCTCCGCGCTCGAGTATCTTCTCGGCGACGATCCACACGTCCCGCGCATCGGAGCGCAACCGTTCGAAATAATCCTTGGGATCCAGAAGGCCGTCCGGATGGTCGATCCGAATTCCGTCGAGCACACCTTCTCGCAACCAGCGCAGAATTAAAGCATGCGTGTCGGCAAACGCCTGAGGATTTTCCATCCGTAGCGCCACGAGCGTATTGATATCGAAAAATCTTCGGTACGGCAGCTCCTGCTTGGAAGTTTGCCAAAAAGAGAGGCGATAGTTCTGCTGTTCGAGAACGCTATCAAGCTGATCGACATTCTCATTCACCTCGCGAAGTGTACTGTCAACGGCTTCAGCAACAAACGGAGTTTCGGAGAAGAGCCGATCGAGAAGATTCACGATCACCGTTTTGCCTCGATGCCGTGTTGCTTTACTCGCCCGATCGGTCAGGGTTGGCCCGGGCAGGCTGGAAATGGAATCTGCCAAGAATGCCAGATAGTCAGAGCCGGTTCCTGTGGCCGCTTTACTTAAGAGCGGCACTAAAGAGCGTGGGGACATGGGCAGTTCATTTTCGTGATACTGAATGAAAAAATCGGCGCCGCACCTTTTCACTTGAACCTCTCCGCGACTAAGGACGCGACCGTAATGATCGCCGAGAATCGGCACCAGCAGCTTGTTTCGCAGTTTCAAATCTCGAGACTGCCAATTGATGTCGAAGTAAGGAGCGTAACGGCTTGAAGGTCCGTTTTCCCAAATATCCCACCACAGCCGGTTGCGGCGACCGCTGATCGCCATATGGTTCGGAACGATGTCGAGCACCTGGCCTAAATGACATTCACCTAAGCGTTTGGAGAAACGATCGTGCGCCTCTGCGCCTCCTAATTCCTCATTCACCTTGTGATGGTCGACAACGTCGTATCCGTGCTTGCTTCCGGGAGCCGCCTGCAGATACGGTGAGCTATACACGTGTGAAACGCCGAGATCGCGAAGGTAATCAGCAACCGCGGCGGCAGCGTCGAAGCCGAAATCCGCGTGAAGTTGCAGCCGGTATGTGGCCACAGGGATACGGGGCATTTATTAGGATAGGAGCCTTATCTAAGGTACTTGGTTTCGCTGCGCAAAAAGCCAGCTAGGCGTACATTGTAATTAAGCTGATGCTGTACGACATCGAAAATCCACCTACCGAAGAGAATGCTGCGATTCTCCTTCACGCCACGGACAACGTTGCGGTTGCGCGAGTTCCGTTGAGCAAGGGACAACAATTGCAGATCGCCGGAAAGGTGCTTACGGTGAGATCCGCGATTCCTTCGGGACACAAGGTGGCTCTCCGGACGATCGCTCCGGGCGAGCGCGTGTTTCGTTACGGACATGCTATCGGGGCAGCAACCGGCAGGATTGAGGCGGGAGACCATATACACACGCACAATCTGGAATTTCTGGAAGACATTGAGGACGAGCGGACACCTGCTCCTGTGATAAAGCGACCAACCCGCACTCCCACGAAAACGTTCATGGGGTTTCGACGAGCTGACGGCAGGGTCGGGACAAGGAATTACATTGCGATTGTGGCGGCAAGCAATTGCGCCGCGCACACGGCGGAACTGATTGCGCAAAGTTTCTCCGAGCAAAGGCTTCCGGCAGGTGTTGACGGCATCATCGCTTTTCCGCATGGAGAAGGCTGCGGTCACACAATCGGGCCAGATACGGAACAGCTCAAGCGAACGCTGGGAGGCGTGCTCCATCATCCGAACGTCTCGGCAGCACTGATCCTTGGTTTGGGGTGCGAGGTCAACCAGATCAGTCACTATCTTGGCAGCGAGGCAGGTCCCGAGCTTATGGGCACAGCCCTGCACGGATTGACGCTACAAGAGACCGGCGGAACGGCCAGCACTGTGGAGGAGGCTCGCAGACATGTCCACGGTTTCATCGAGCGCGCCGGATCCGAAGCTCGTAGCGAGCAGCCGGCATCAAACATTGCCCTCGGACTCAATTGTGGCGGCTCTGATTCCTTTTCCGGTATAACGGCGAACCCCGCGCTCGGCTATTGTTGTGACCTGATTGTCGAGCAGGGCGGGGCCGTGGTCTTAGCGGAGACCACAGAGATTTTTGGTGCGGAGTATATTCTGGCGGCCAAGGCGCGAACCGATGAGGTAGCCCGGAAGCTCCTGGCATGCGTGGCGAAATACAAAGCGTATCTTAAGCAGTTCGCAGGCAGTAGCTTCAACGACAATCCATCGCCCGGGAACAAGGAAGGTGGACTTACAAACATTATCGAGAAGTCGTTAGGAGCGATTGCCAAGGCCGGTTCCACAACGCTCGAAGAAGTCGTCGCCTACGCCGAGCAGATCAAGTCGAAGGGATTTGTCTTCATGGACACACCCGGATACGATCCTGTATCGATTACAGGCCTCGCGGCCGGCGGTGTCAATCTCATCGCGTTTACGACCGGCAGAGGCAGCGCAATCGGGTTTCCGAGTGTTCCGGTATTAAAGGTTGCCAGCAACTCGAACATGTATCGCCGAATGTCGGGGAATATGGACATTAACGCAGGCCGTATCGCGGACGGCAGTGCGACGGTCGAGGAGGTTGGCACGGAAATCTTCGAGGCACTGCTGCGCACGGCTTCGGGCGAGAAAACGCGGGCAGAGTTGCTTGGCCATCACGAATTCGCGCCCTGGCGCATCGGACCGGTGCTCTAGACCATTCCACCCGGGGAATGGCTTTCTCCCTGTGAAGCGATGATCGCGCGGGATCGAGGCGGCGAACGCTCGGAATTTTGTCTTCTACACTGTGTACTAGTTTCCAGCTCATGTCTCGCGCAAGAATTACCAGCCTCCTGGCCGCGGCTTCGTCCTTGTTCCTGGTGGCCGCGAACCTGCCCTCTTCAGACGACCGGCTCTGGGAATACCGGAACCTCGGGAAAGCTTTTTACGAGAACCCCGATACTCACGTCCAGGCCGTCCAGGAGCTTGAAAAGGCTCTCGCCCTTAAGCCAGATTCGGTTCGCGAACGTATCAACTACGGACTCGCTCTCCTGCACGTCGGACGGACCGATGAGGGGATAAAGGAGCTGGTCCGGGCCCAGCAGCAGGATAGTTCGTTGCCCCATACCTGGTTCAATCTCGGCATCGCCTACAAGCATGCCGCTGACTATGAAAAAGCACTCGAACAGTTCCGCGGCATGATCAAACTCGTGCCCAACGAGCCTGCCGGGCACTACAATCTCGCAGTCGTTCTACGTTCAAAGGGCGACGTGGACGCTGCGCTTCCCGAATTTATCGAAGCTTCCCGGCTCAATCCGGACCTCGCCGGCCCACACTTTCAACTCTTCACGCTTTATCAACGTAAAGGCGATAAGGAGGCGGCCGCCAGCGAACGTAAGCGTTTTGAAGAAGTCAAGAAAAAGAACGAAGGCGCTGCGGTTCCCGAAGACATGGAATGGTGCTTTTACGCTGAGCTTTATGACCCGCCTGAATCGCGGCCGGCCGTCGAAACCGCAACACACTATGACGATCGCATCATCAGCAAAGGTTGGCCGGCAGCCGAATCCGGTATGCTCACGCTCGATTCTGAGGGATCAGGTCACACCGATTTGCTCGTCTGGTCAAGCGACCGGGTTGCGTTGTTCCGCCGGGGCAGCGTTGAGGCGAAATTGCCTGCTTTGCAGCCAGTCAACGGCATAGTCGATATCGCCGCCGGTGATTTTGACAATGACGGTCTGCCGGATCTCGCTGTCCTCACGAAGCAATCCGCACTGCTGTTCCACAATAATCACGGCACGTTCGAAAAAAAGGCCGAGTTTCCAGCAGCAGGTGCGACCCGCGCTCTCTGGATCGACTACGACCACGATTACGACATCGATCTGCTCCTGTTCGGGCCGAAATCCAGATTGCTTCGTAATGACGGACACGGCCAATTCGAAGATAAAACCGGATCCTTCCCCTTTGTGGAAGGCAATGCTCTAAGCGCAATTCTTTTTGCCGTCCGCGGGGACACGGCAGCCCGTGACATTGTTGTCTCGTACGCCGATCGTCCCGGCGTTCTATACACCGACAAGCTGAATGGTGCTTTCGACAAGGCCGATCTTCCCGGCGTGACAGCAGGCGCAACCCTCTTCCGTGCGCAGGACCTGAATCACGACGGTCTGCTTGATCTGGTTTTTTACGACACGTCTGCCCACGCTCTGCTCAATACTGCGCACGACGTAAACCTCCCCGCGAATTTCAAGCCCGTAGACAACCTTCCGCTGCCCCAGTCCTCTATCCGTGGAGATTTCAATGGAGACAGCCGCGAAGACTACGCCCGTCTGGAACCAAACGGATCGCTTCATATCCACCTGAATACGTCACCCGATGAACGTTGGGTCACGGTTCAGGTTCAGGGTGTCAAGAATGTGAAAAATGGTGCGGGCGCCACGGTCGAAATGAAATCCGGTCCTTACTATGACAAGCGCATTGCGCAGGGCCTTCCGTTGTCTTTTGCTATCGACGGGCGCGCCGATGTTGACACGATTCGCATCACCTGGCCGAACGGACTCATTCAAAACGAACCCCATCAGAAGGTCGGTCAGCTACTTAAAATTGCCGAGGCCCAACGCCTCTCAGGTTCGTGCCCAATGATCTTTACCTGGAACGGCGAAAGGTTCCAGTTCATCACCGACGTTCTCGGCGTTGCTCCGCTTGGTGCGAGCTCGGGGGATGGCACGTATTTCCCGGTCGACCATGACGAATACGTCCAAATTCCCGGAAGCGCGCTCCGACCCGTCAACGGTAAATATCAGATTCACATCACCGAAGAGCTGCACGAAGTCTCTTATCTGGACCAGGTGCGCCTGATCGCTGTCGATCATCCCGCCTCTGTCCGGGTATACACAAACGACAAATTCAAGTCGCCACCCTATCCATCCTTCCGTTTGTTTGGTTCAGAAGAAAAAATCCATCCGTTACGCGCCATCGATGTAAGGGGGATAGATGCAACCGCAAGGGTTGCAAAACGAGACCATACATATCCCGATGCCTTTGCACATAACGCTTCGGGCGTTGCCGAACTCCATACTCTCGATCTCGATTTCGGGAATGCCGCCAGAGATAACCAGGTTGCTCTGGTACTCAATGGGTGGGTAGATTGGGCGGACGGCAGCACGTTCCTGGGCGCTTCGCAAAACGGGCAGGGATTAGTTTTCCCATATTTGCAAGTAAAGGATGCGCAGGGCCGTTGGAAGACCGTCGTCGAAGACATGGGTATTCCGTCAGGGAAGCCGAAGACAATCGTGGTGGATCTGGCCGGTAAGTTCCTTTCAGAATCGCGCCAGGTGCGCATCGTCACGAACCTGTGCGTCTACTGGGATGAAATTTTCCTGATTCCGAACTCCGCGCCGCCTGATACGCGCCTGACCCCGCTCGACGCCGCCAATGCCGGCCTTCGCTTCAGGGGTTTCTCGAGGGCCGTAATCGACCCGAATCGCCAGCAGCCAGAGCAGTTTCTGTACGATCAGGTCCGCGATGTTTCGAATTGGAATCCGATTCCCGGTTACTACACGCGATACGGCGATGTGCGGCCGCTCGTGACGGCCGTTGATGACCGCCTGGTGATTATGGGCTCTGGCGACGAACTCTCGCTCGAATTTTCGGCTTCCTCGCTTCCCCCATTGCCGATGGGTTGGTCCCGCGATTTTCTACTTCTGGTCGATGGTTGGGCCAAAGACTCCGACCCGAACACCGCCTTCAGCCAGAATGTCGCTCCTCTGCCATTCCATGCCATGAGTGCCTACCCATATAAAGAGGATGAACGCTTTCCTGGGGACGCCGAGCACCAGCGCTACGTTCGTGACTATTTGACCCGTCCAGCGTTGCGTATAATCCGACCCCTGGCGCCGTTTTCTCCCGCAGAATGATCGTACGAGAAGGGCTTGCAGTGCCAGTTTTCGCGTCGGCAGGCCGGAAATGAAGGCTCAGGCCAGCCAAACGGTATGATATCCCACTCAGGGAACGGGGGTTAAGTACCTTACTAGTAAGACTACGTATATCACTTAGCCCAGGATTATCGCTAAGATTCTCGCAGACGCAATTGTACCTATTTTTGCGCGTTGAGAAGGTGTTGGAGGTTATATCTATGGATTTTAAAAACGCCAGTAGAGTCGTTGGAGCTCTGGCAAGTGTTTTATTACTGAGTGGCGCGGCGTCCGCAGCACAATTAGGAGCCGGGCAATTTAACGTAGCAAGTTCGGTGTACCTTACGAATAGCGGATTCTTCATCGGAACGGACGCGGATACGGCTGGCATGGGTGCAAATCAAACAGCATCTATCTTCAAACCGACAACTGGACCGTTTAGCGGTCTGGCGGCAACAGCGCCGCTAACGATGAAGAACTTGACAGCGGGCCTGTTGCCGCCAGGTCAGCCCGGTCTTATCTCCCAGTTTGTCCAGCTTCCCAATGGCATTGATCTGGATGCGACATTGCTGGAGGTAAGCACCTTTCCGGTTTGCTCGGCTGCCACCCCCAACGGTCCTTGCCAGGCCCAGGCAGGTTCGCCGATTACCCTTATTTCGAGTGCTTTAGGTATTCCGCCAGGTGTCTCGGCTGTCTTCAATATTTCCGGTGTAGCTTATGAGGCTTCAGACCCATCCACCGCAACCCCGTTCCAAGGGATCTTCACGGCGCAGTTCATTGCTCCACCCGACACGACAATCGCTGGTCTCCTGGGTGATTTCCAGGCCAACGGATTCATCACAACTTCGTTCTCGGCTACATTTACCACAAGCCCGACAGCGGTTCCCGAGCCAACCTCTATGGCTTTGCTCGGCGCCAGTCTGTTTGGTTTGGGCCTGCTCGGCAAAAGGCGCTTCGCCCGCTAGCTAGTTCAGATAGATATATTTCGATACAAAAAGGGCCTGGATCTTCGATCCAGGCCCTTTTTCGTCTGTTACGGTTTCTTGAGCTTATTGCATTTGCACGAGTTCGGCTTGATTCAAGTGGCTCGAGCCCGGGAGGAATGTTGGGACCGGCTGCGATAAAGGCTCGTTTTGCGCGCTCTCCAGGGGGCAGAAGATCGGTGTGCTGAGAAGTCGGGCTCGCATATCTTCCAACTTCACGAGATAACGAGGCTCAAGCTTTGCAATGTCGAACTGAAGTAGCTCGATCTCATCTCCGAACATGGGCTCGAAGTAAGGTTTAAAGCCCGCCAGTGGGGTGCCACCGATCCGTCGCAGGATCGAGGACGAATGGTGACGGGTCGTGGCGGTCGTTAAGCCGAGTCCGCCTCCTAGCCATTCCGCCAGCGCGAAGCTCATCAGCGCGATATTGATTGCAGCCGTCGAGCACCGGGCCTCTTTACTAACAGCCCACCCGCCAGCCTCGCCGTAATGCAGACCTCTTTTCCGGGCGTTAGCAACTTGCTGCTCGAACTCCGCCTTAAAAATCGGCCCGGTTTCATTTGAGGTAGCGACTACTGCCTTCCGGCACAGCAGTTCATCAAACGCCGAGATGCGCCTATATCGAGCACAACCGACGACATCGTCATCTGCATCCTGGACGACAATGTGCCAACTTGAGGCATCCAGCCGGTGCCAGTGTCTTCCGTCAGGCAATAGCGTGGCCGCCATGCCTTCACACTCGCGGTAAGCGCTACCGCGCAGCCTCTGCAGGTCATACATAAGCTGCGAGTGCTCACGGCTGCTCAAGACGTCATGTGTGACGGATTTGGGCACTTCTTGCCGGGATGGCGCGAGAACCTTGAATTTTAGTTTGCCGGATTGGCACAAATTATTTTCTTTGACGGACATGTGATCCCCACTTCGTCGACGGTTAACAGATGAATGCTACAGCCACCACCCCGGTCCAGCAGCATCGCCGAGTGTTTGAAGCGCCGGAAAGCGCTTGCACTACTCGCTGTCATAAGGAAATTTATATATTTCCTACATTCTCGGCGAACTATAGCTCTTGAGACAAGGGGGTATAAACAAAAATATTTATCGAGGAGTGCTGTTGTATAAGATTTGCTAATAGAAAACGGCTCAGCGTTCTTCGCATAAGGGTTTTTCTGTACTTAGCCAAACCCCCGGCGTTTCCCTTTGTTTCCTTAGGGTCTCCTCTCGCTTCCTCGTTTCATTTCCTCTCTGCGTTTGATAAAAAGGTGGCGTGTAAAAGTCGAATATCTCCCGTCGCTGATTCCTTCCGTAGGCGAGAAGATCCTTGTCCTACGTATTGCTTGTAGTATGGCCAAGGTCACAGTTCTCTTATTCCGGAAGAGTTGGTACCGGATGTACTGGATTAAACAGGCGGGATCGAATGAAACGTGAGATCGTGGGTCGCAGGAGCAATTGCTTGAGGAATTCGGCTGAACCGTTGAATCTTGCCGGCCCTGGCTGCAGCTGATACGGACTTGTGGAGCTATTTAGGCACTCAGCCGGGAACCGACCCGCGGCGCGGATCTATGCCGCCGCTGCCGGAGTGCTGCTGTTACTGGCTCTGGCGGGGCTGGTGGTTGCTCTGTGCATACATACCGAGACTTTTGCCGGCATCGACCCGAGCACGCGCTCCACGCACTACTGGGTCGTCCAGCTGGTACTACTTTTTCTCCTCCTTCCCCCTATCTTTCAGATATTTGCGAAAAGGAGCGTAGCTCGCATCCTGACGCCGCCTCGTTGGTTGCGCCTCGTCCTCTACGTTCTACTGTGCTATTACGTACTTAACTTCTATTTCTTTCTTTCGTGGTCGGCGGATCATTTAGACAGTCGAATCACTTGGCGGATGTTCTCGTCCGGCTGGCTACTTCTATTTGCCCTCACAGCCGCATATTACGCAGGGTACGCTCCGGCTGGGGAACAAGACCGGCAATGCGGTAAAATCAGCTAGCATAAGTTGTTGGCGTTCGGCTGAGAATATCCAGCGGTCGATTCAACCTCCTCCTTGTCATCTCAGTACGAATGCTTCGCCTAGAAACCGTTTCCTCACGGCCGCAACCAACGCAGGACGGGCTGCGGGAAAATTTGCTCGACGAGCTCCTGGCGCCCCGAGTTCTGGTGGAGGCTGAGTTTGCCCGTCTGGGCCATACTTTCCGCCATGGGCGGCTCTATCGAAAATTCGAGCATCACGTTACTCGCCCTTTACTCAAGTCGGTTCTTCAACTCACAGGTTTATATCCGCGCGGATGCCGAAATGCCCTCTCGCCCGTAGTGAAAGACCTGATCCTTCGTTTCGAGGATCTGCCGCCCGCTCTCGAAGGGTTCCGGATTTTACACATGTCAGATTTCCATGTCGAAGGAACACCTGGCTTGGCAGAAGCGCTTGTCCCCGTGCTGAGAGAGACAGCAGCGGACGTTTGTGTCCTAACGGGTGATTACCGCTTCGAAGATCATGGAAGCTGCGAACCCGTGTTCCCCATCATGCGGGAGATCGTTTCGAGCATTCGTTCGCGGCTCGGCACCTTCGCGATTCTTGGAAATCACGATAGCTCTGAGATGGCTCTCCGGCTGGAAGATGAGGTCGGTGTCCGAATGCTCGTCAATGAAGCCGTCGCGGTCGGCCCCTCATCGGCTCCGCTTTGGCTCATCGGGGTAGACGATCCTTTTGATTACCGCACACACGATCTGAAAGCCGCTCTGAAGTGTGTCCCCGAAAATGGCTTTCGCGTCCTCCTGGCGCACGCTCCCGAAATTTATGAGGAAGCCGCCAGAGCGGACATTCGCCTTTATCTCAGCGGTCACACGCACGCCGGCCAAATTCGGCTTCCGCTATTGGGTGCGATTCGCCATAATGCCAATTGCCCCAAATCGCTTGCCTACGGCCACTGGAAACACGGGGGGATGCAGGGATACACCACCGCTGGAGTTGGGTGTTCGTCCTTGGCCGTGCGGTTCGGATGCCCTCCGGAGATCGTCCTGCTTGAACTGCGGCGGGCGAACTAAGTACTTCCTCTTCAGCTAACGATCGCGCTTTTCATAATGGCGCTTGCAAGAGTTTAGAGAATACCAGTACTCCTCCATAACATCGAGCAGGTCGAATCAACATCATTAATAGCAACATAAGCTATACTCCTTTGAAGACAGGTGCCAAGCGCATCGATAAATTGAGGAGTTTCCATGCGGCACTCGTTACCGCTGGCACGCAGATCTCGCTCGTGTTCGTCGGGAATACGCTCGACACAGCCCGGACGCCCCTCGAGTTTGCGTCAAAGAAGGAATCAGGCTACCCGATCATTGTTTCTTCGCGTCAGCTTTCTAGCTATTACACCTGCTTTTGGTTTGGCCCAACAGGGTTCCGTTGCAAAAATTTCTTGTGACGATTCGAAAATCATTGCAGGAAATAGTGTTTCGTGTACAGTTTTGCTTGATAAACCTGCTCCGTCGGAAGGCGGTCAGATCGCATTGATCAGCAACAACTCCACCGCAACTGTGCCGGCAACAGTTGAGGTCTCCCCCGGGGCAACTTCCGCTTCCTTTACAGTAAGCGGAGCCAATCTTGCGTCCGACGAAAATACAGTCGTGACCGCGACCGCTCTCGGTTCACAGAGCGCAATCTCTCTTGCGCTAGTATCGGCAGCAACGCCGGTGAGATTAGTTGTGAAACACAGTGGTAAATGCCTCACGGTCAAAGGCGCGGCGACTATTGCAGGAGCGCTTCTCGAGCAGTTGACGTGCACTGCGAGCGCAAATCAGGAGTGGTATTTCACGCCTTTTAGCGACGGCTCATATTCCATCCGGCCTGCATCGAGTGCACTCGTTGTGGATGCCGTGGGAATTCCCAATGTTCAGGGTGAAGCCATCTATCTCTGGACGCCTTATCCAGCCGTAAACGAGCGTTTTAAACTTCTGCCTACCGGGACCGGTTACTATCACGTGGTTTCGATGAGCACGAACATGTGTCTCGGTATCCCTAGCAGCACAGCTTCCGTCGAAGGGGCCATCGCTCACCAATACGGATGCTGGTCGGCAGACTATGAAGCTTGGCAGGTAATCGGTATATCAACTCCCGTCTCACAAGTCCTCCACCATGTGACTTTGGGTTGGGCCGCCAGCAAATCCCCAGGCGTGAGCGGCTATTACGTCTACCGAAGCGGCACTTCAACTGGACCCTGGAGCAGGTTGAGCGGCAAATTAACGGCCACAAATTACGTAGATGCTCAGGTTCAAGCTGGCGCAACCTACTACTACACCACCACTGCGGTAAATGCTACCGGCCAAGAAAGTGCTCACTCGAACGCTGCTACAGCCAAAATACCTAAACCCTGATCCCGGCTACGCCTAAAGGGCTTCGGAGAATGCGCGAAAGAGACTGACCTGTTCCGGGAATTCACCGACCTGATCCTCGGGATGCCACTGCACGGCGAGCACGAAAGGCTTGTCAGGCCGTTCAAGGGCTTCGATCGTCCCATCTTCCGCGTCCCGCGCGGTTACCCGCAGACCCTGGCCAACGCGGTCCGCTGCCTGGTGATGGCGTGAATTTACGCTCCATTTGAGACCGTCTGCAATTTCGCCAAGCAGGCTGCCGGGTGAAATCAGGATCTCGTGCGCCGCTTGAGCCTTATTGTCGTTTTCCACGTCGTGGCGCGAAGCAGAGCTCAGGTGTTGCACGAGAGTCCCGCCATGATAAACGTTCAAAATCTGCAGGCCGCGGCAGATGGCAAAGAGCGGCAAATCTTTCGATAGGGCTGCATCGATCAGATCCAACTCCGCCTGGTCGCGAACGTCATCCGGCGTATCGGTTTCCGCCCAGGCACTCGCCGCGTAACGGTTCGGATTCACATCGGTGCCTCCCATCAGCACGAGACCGTGAACATCGCCTAGAGAAACCGGTCCGGACACGTCCGCCGGCACGGGATCCATGCCTCCGGCTACGATTGCATCGAGATAAGGCTTGAGCTTATGCAGATGACGGAAGGGCACCAGGACTCGCTTTGACATATCTATTGCTTATCGTATTCTCCAGAGCAGTTTTGCGGGCTGGCTGGCATGAACCTTTGAGGCTCATTCTTTCTGGCGCGTCCTTAAATACGCCTTTGACCCTCACGGTGAAGACCAGGCGAACTCTCGCCCACATGATACTCTTTAGCTTCTTCGTGCGATATGGCTGATCGGAAGCTGCAGGTAATCCCCATAGGCGGACTCGGTGAGTTCGGAATGAACTCGATGGCCTTCCGCTACGGTGACGAAATCATCGTGGTCGACGCAGGGATGATGTTTCCCGATGCCGAATTGCTTGGCGTGGACATCGTAACGCCCGATTTCAGTTATCTCGAGCAGCACGCAGGACTCGTCCGCGGTCTGATTCTCACGCATGGACACGAGGACCACATTGGAGGGGTTCCGTTTCTTCTCTCGCAATTGAACGTGCCGATTTATGGCACTGAGTTTACGCTCGCGCTGGTGGAGCGACGCCTCGAAGAGCACGAAATGCTCGAGGATGCCAAGCTCAACGTCGTCAAACCAGGCGACAGGATAACTCTTGGCCCGTTCGCTATTGAGTTCATTCGCGTAACTCACTCGATCGTGAGCGCAGTTGCGCTCGCGATCACAACACCGTTGGGCGTCATTATCCATACCGGCGACTTCAAGGTCGATCCTACTCCCACCGACAATGAGCTGTTTGACCTTCACACACTCGCCGACTATGGGAAGCGCGGCGTTCTGGTGCTTCTTTCCGATTCGACCAACGTCGATCGACCCGGTTATACGGAGAGCGAACGGGCAGTAAGACCACGGCTAGAAGATCTGTTCGCCCGGAGTGAACGCCGGCTCATAATCTCCTGCTTCAGCAGTTCCATACACCGCTTGCAGCAGATCCTGGACCTGGCGGACGAATATGGGCGGAAAGTCGCCTTTCTCGGCCGGAGCATGCTGAACGTCACCGAGATCGCTCATAACCTCGGCTTGCTCTCTATTCCTGATTCGACTCTGCTGCGTCCGCAAGATGTCATGCAAATGCCCCCGGAGAAAGTCGCTGTGGTTGCCTCGGGCACTCAGGGCGAACCCATGTCGGCTCTTTCGCGCGTGGCGGTTGACAATCACAAAAACCTTTATTTGCAGCCGGGCGACACAGTCGTTCTAAGTTCTCGCATCATTCCGGGAAACGAAAAGGCTATTTACCGGATGATGAATCACATTGCGCGGCGGGGCGCCGAATTGATCTACGGCACAATGAACCCGCCGGTCCATGTATCCGGCCACGCGAGCGAAGAGGAGTTGAAACTCATCCTCAACCTGGTTCGCCCCCGATATTTTATTCCCATTCATGGCGAGTACCGGCAACTCTCAAGACATGCTTCCCTCGCTCAGCACCTACGCTCAGTCGGACTCGAGGAAACTTTCGTGCTCGAGACTGGCGAGACGCTCGAGGTCGACAGTATGGGCGCTCGCCGGGGTGGCAAAATCACCGTGGGCCGTGTCTGCATTGACTCGGGTTCTCTTGACGATGTCGTGGAGGACATTATCATCCGGGACCGGCGTCACCTATCCGAAGACGGCTTCGTTCTGCCTATCATCGCCATCAACAAAAACACGGGGAAGAGCGAGGGGCTGCCGGAAATCGTGAGCCGCGGCTTCGTGTCAGGCGACAATTCGGCGGTTCTGCAAGATGCCCGCGGCGTGGTGGCTCGCACTCTGGAGTTATCTACCGCAGAAGAGCGTAGCGATTGGGGCGTTATGCAAGAAAAAATCCGAACCGATTTAAAGCGCTTCCTCAGCAAACAGACGCAGAGGCGTCCCCTCATCATGCCCGTAATTCTTGAGGTCTAGATGTTCTCAATTCATCTGCTATAGAATGGTTGCCGTATCTTTATGAGGAGGATTCACATGAAGAAGTTGACCTTTGGCTGCTTTCTTGCCGTCTCCGTTTTCTCGTTTGCTGCTGCTGCAGAACAGATGACCGGATTCATATCGGACGCGATGTGCGGCGCGAAACACACCTCTGCCAGCGCGGCAAATTCTAAATGCGTGGAGAAGTGCATTGGTGGGGGCTCGGATCCCGTTCTTGTCAGTGATGGCAAAGTCATCAAGCTCGATGGCGACTCCAAAGACAAGGCGAAGGCGCTCGCGGGTAAGAACGTGACCGTGGATGGCACTATGGACGGAGACGCTCTCAAGATCACCTCGATCAGCGAGGCGAAATAGCGGAGTTAGTGTTCAAATTCGAGGTCTAGCTTTCCAGCTGGGCCTCGATACAATACCGCCAGATTTTTGAGCTTGTGCTTGCCGTCCAGCGGGAAGTACAAGTAGCCGGTCACTTCGTCTTTGGCTTCCCTGGTGGGGAACTGCTTTGCCTTCAGGGCCTGCAGGAGTTGGGCGTCCCCCTTGTTTTTCTCGTCCATCCGGGTATTTGTGGTTTTCGGTATCGGATTGCCGGGTGAGGTGTTGCCCCCGCCGCCACCACCCATCATCACTCCACCGAATCCGATAGACGAGCCGGTTTTTTTGACCTTCTCAGTCGTGTGACTGATCACCATCGCTCCCTGGCCAGCCAATTCTTCGGGTGCGAACGGCTTCGAGCGTTCGCCATCATCGTGCGCAAGAAGAATAAAGTCATCGGGACTCACCTGCACCGCCTGATCCGTTTTGGGAATTACTTTCACTTCCAGCAAAACAATGCCTTTGCCGGGATCAGCGCCGATCTTCTGTTTCACGCTATCTTCATCGAGCACGATGGAGGCGACGATATCCACCTGCTCGTTGCTGGCGTTGGTGATTGGAGAAACGACCTTCTTCGCCCCGAAAGCAAGCCCGGCCGCGAGTAGCAGAGCGACCGAACCCATTGGAAGACGCATAAGGTCAGCTAGTTCTCAGTTCCAAAATATCATTTCGCAAGAGTCAAAGGTGGGTGAGAAGATACAGTTGGTGGGAGCGCACGACTCTTTTCCCCAAAACACGCACATCCAGGTGCGATCCAATCGGCCCGGATGGGTTTCGCTGACGGTATCGCCGGCTCTTGAGTCTAAGCAGCAAATCACGCGATGCTTTCGTCCGCACTTGGATGACTTGCCTGAAGGTCTCGCTGAAGGGCTCTTGCTTGCGACGGACGAGTTGGTCGGCAACGCCATGGAGCACGGATGTCGTCTCGAACCCGACAGATGCATAGACATCTCATTGGTACGAACAGCGCGCATGATTTTGATCTACGTACGCGATGACGGCGCGGGCTTCTCTATGAGCAGCATCGAGCATGCCGCTGTCAACAATCCGCCCGGCAAACCGCTTCAGCATACTGAGCTACGATCCCAAATGGGCATGCGGCCTGGGGGATTTGGCATCATGCTGGCCAAGCAAGTGGCCGACGACCTTCTCTACAACGAAGCTGGCAACGCAGTCATGCTGATCAAATATCTGGATACAGTCCAGACGCCTTGACCCGCGGCCCTGACGCTTTGAATGAGCGGATCTCCAGCGGGAATTCCAACCAGCTCGCTCCAAACGAAGCTCTTTGAATCCGGTTCAGCGGAAGTGCTCGACGAGCCACACGTCGGCTTCGGGATAGGGATATTGGGAGAACAACAGCGCTTTGTGGTCCGGCGATATCGAAAAGCCGTATGCAACGAAGCCCGTCAGGTCAGCCACAGTGATGGTTCTCAGAGTGGCAAAATCAAAGAACTTGATCGTACTGTGCAATTGGCCGCGATGCGGTCCGGGAATAAAGTAGATGCCGTGCTCGATTGGTTCGAAGTCTTCGCAGCAGACTGAGTCGATCATCTCGGTTTCGCGACCACCGCTCGCCGGAACTTTCCAGAGGCTGGTGACCTCTTCTCCGTCTTTCAGGTAATAGACAAAACGGTTGTCTGTCGATAAACGAGGACGGATGCCGCCGCCTCGTGTCACTTGTACCGGCTCGGGAGCAGTGGGCGAGAGGGGCCAACCTGTACGCCAGATTTGGCCGTGCGAATTGAAGTAGACCTGTTTGCCATCGTGGGACCAGTCTCCCACTTCGCCGACCGGCAGTCGCCTGGGTGCTCCGCCTTGGGCGCTCACGGCATAAGTGGCCGGAATTCCGCCAGAATTCGAATGAAAGACCACTTCGCCTTCAGGCGACCATCGGGGGTGAGATCTGTAAATGAGCGTCTCCAAATGATGTGAGCTGTACGGCGCCTGAACCGTCGCTGTTGGCGAGCCAGATCTCGTGAGCGCCGGACCGGTTTGAAGCAAAAGCAGTTGCTTTCCGTCAGGCGAGTACACGGGCATATGGTCGAGATGGGTCGAAGCAATCAGTTTTTGCGGGTCAATGACAGCCTGGCTCGTACTGTCGAGTTCGAGCCGCCAGATATTGGCGAAGACTGTCAATTTCGCGAATGCTAGCCGTCCGTTGCTGGAGATGACCGGATTTCTGACTCCGTCGCCCGCGAAAGACAGGGGCTTCGGTCTGCTCGACCACGATCCCCACCAGGAGCGATCCAGTTCGTATAGGCTGGGATTGTGAGGCGCGCCTGAGACGAATACAATCGTGCGCCCATCTGGCGCCCAGGCAGGCTGTGTATTGAACCGCTGATTGAAGGTGAGACGGTGCGGTTCTCCTTTTGCAACGAGACTATCCGCAAGTGGTTGAACGTACAAATCCGCCAGAAATAGATCCTGACTTCCTCGTGCAAATGCAACGGCATCACCTCTGGGTGAAACTGCAGGATCGCGGTCGACAGGAGAATCCTTCGACGGGAATGTGAGCTGGCGTTCCTCTCCGGTTTCGATTGAGATGGAAAAAAGCGCAAAGGACTCCTTACCCGGCTCTTTATGTGGAATAACCAGCCACTTGCTATTCGGGTGCCAGGAAAAACATCCGGGTGTTTCCAGCGCAGCAAGTTTGCGCTCCGGGCCTCCTAAGGGGGAGATCAGAAATAGATCGTTCCGGGCCTCGATGCCACCTCGGAGGAACGCGATGAAGCGTCCGTCGGGCGACCAGGCGGCACAAAAGCTGTTCGTGGAGCCTTTTGTCAGACGGAACTCACCGCTTGAGCCGACGACTTTTGTATAAAGATCATAGATTCCCCCTGGCCGCTGCAGCCATTGGAACACTACCTGGCTGCTGTCGGGCGAAAAACTGGGAATGGTCTCCACGCCCGGGTAGCTGGTGAGCGGCACAGGTACAAACTCACTGTCGTTGGGTCTTTTGCTACCAAAGAACCAGATCACAACTAGCCCCACGAAAATGATTGACATTGCGGCAGCCGGAAAAGCCCACCGGCGTCGAGATTTTTGTGGTCCTAGCGGGTCAGCAGCTTCCTCTATGGCCGCGATGAAGGAGTAACCGCATCGCGGGATGGTTTCGATCAATTGCGGATTCTCCGCAGAATCTTCCAGTGCGACGCGCAGCTTCTTGACCGCAGTATTCAGGCCCTGGTCCAGTTCAACGTAAGTTCCTGCCGGCCATAGCGCTTGATACAGCTCTTCCCGCGTGACAAGCTGGCCAGGCCGTTCGAGGAGCATGCGTAGAATCTTGAACGGCTGCTCCTGAAGATTTACACGCCGATTCTCTTTCCGTAGGATACCCGCGGCCAGGTCCACTTCGAAGAGGCCGAACCTGAGCACCTGCGGGGCTGCCCGTGCCTGCGTCATACCTGAAAGTTCTGTGTCTGGCAGTATACCTTGCGAATTGCTTATATGGTTCCTAAAAGGCAAGTCAAAGCAGGCAGTTCAGCAATGGATCAGAAATAGTTCATTGACTGAAAAGTCGGGCCTGGCCGACATTCGAATCTCTAGTTGCCCGGATGTCGGAGGAATTTCATGGCTTGGATATTGCCTAAACTCGCCTTACTACTCTCCTGTGCGCCACCCCTATTTGCGACGGAACCAGTTCCTTCTGACAAACTGCTTGACGCCGCCCTGCGGTTGACGGAACAGGCGCGGTACGCCGAAGCCGAAGCGGCCTTTGGAAACGCCCTGGCGGAGGCTGAACGTGCGAACGATCGCGGCGGTCAGGCTCGTGTGGCGAACGAGATGGCCGGGTTGCTGTGCGCTCGCGGCGACCTTCCCCATGCCGAGGAACTCTATCAGCGCGTCATAGCGATTTGGCAGGGGCTGAAGGATAACAGGAATCTTGCATGGGCGCTTAGCAGTCTTGCAAGCCTCTATGCGGATGAGGGGAAAAGTGAGCGAGTGCGTGCTCTTGTCGACCGCGCCCTGTCGCTTACTCCGCAGAACAGGCCGAACGATGTTACGGTGGCGCTGACGCTAGAAAACCTCGGTCACGTTGCTATGGAAACTGGCAGCTATGGCCTGGCCGAATCGATGTACATGCGAGCGATTGCGATCCGCCGAAGAGTCACGGCCGATGATCCTTCCCAGGCGAAACCGCTTGCCACCCTCGGTTACGTGTATTACGTTTTGGGCCGGTATCCTGAGGCAGAAGACCTCTATCTGCGCGCAGTCTCGATTCGCGAGAAGGCGCTGGGCACAGATCATCCGGACGCAGCCAAGGTCCGGGTTTACCTCGCAGAACTCTATGTCAGGGAGAATCAATATGGGAAGGCGGAAAAGCTAGCCAGGCAGGCCCTTTCGTCTCTACAGCGAGCGTTCGGGCCGGACCACCTCCAAGCGTTAGCAGCGATGCTTTGTCTAGCCACTGTCTATTTCGGTGAGCGCCGTTTCGACGAAGCAGAGGTCTTGTTGCGACGAGTTTTGTACGGCTATGAGAACTCGTTAGGAAAGGAAAGTCCGCGGATAGTGCCCGTTTTAAATGCTCTCGGTGCCGTGGAGTATGGAAAGGGCAAATATGAGGAAGCCGAGCTACTCTATCTCAGCGCAATAAAGATTCAGGAAGGCGCCCGTGGGCCCCTGCACGATAGTATCCACAGAACGCTGCACAATTTAGGGCTCTGTTACGCGGGGCAAGGACGATATCGCGAAGCCGAAGCGGCATGTCGCAGATCACTGGCGATTGCAGAGCAATCATTCGGTGTGACGCATCCGGATATGCCAGAGATCTTTGCGGACTATGCTGCTGCTCTAAGGAAGTTGAGGAAAAAAGATGAAGCGCGGGCCCTCGAGAAGCACGCTCGCGAGCTGCGCGCCCGGTTGGATCGCGAAAACGCGTCGAGGTTCGAAGTGGATTGGAGGGATCTCAGAAATCGGTAAACAATGCGCTCGTCCGCCACCTCCGCTTTGGCTGCGCTGCCGGGGACCGATGACGCCGAGACGACATCCTTCCGATCTGCGTTTCAGTGAGGCAGTCCCGCTTGACAAGAGCCTGGTCCGAGACTAGCAGCCCAGGCCACGCCCTGTCGAATCAGTTGGTTAGTGTTCGGCTCACTATAGCTCTCCGGACGGTGACCAATGGCGGTATAGAAGGAGCGACCTTTGCCGAGGCACTGTGTCCAGGCGATCGGATGGTCACCCATGTGGAGGTCTAGTTTCCCGGCGACGGGTCGATAGGTGCTCTCGTCGAGTGTGACGAGTACCTGAGCGCCCTTCTGACGCGGATTGGTTTGAAAAGAGTACCACTCATCCGTCATAGTCCACTCTCCTGGAAGACCTCGCACGATGGGATTGTTCCGGTCATCGATCTTCAATTTGGCGGCCTGAAACTGCGGAGACTGCGGATGGCTTTTGAACCGCGCCCCGAGAAGGCGGTCTGCATACCAGTCCCAATCGTAGTAGAAGTCACCGCCGGATCCATGCAATCCCGCATATCCTCCGCCCTTTTCGATATAGGCTTCAAAGTCGCGGCGTTGCGAAAGGGTCAGCACATCACCGCTAACGTTGTTCCAGACCACGACATCGAAGCGCTCAAGCTCAGTCGCATTGAATACGGCGGCGTTTTCGGTCGAGAACAGGTTCCAATGCTCATGCACGGCGATCGCTTTCAACGCGGCTGCGGCAGCATTTACCGAAGGATCATCGCGAAATCCGTTACTCTTTGAAAACACCAGGACAGCCGGATGACTCAAGCCGCTTGGCAAAACAGGCGCAATATGGTCATAGCGGGCACAGCGCATCACCGCCGCTTCCCGCGTGACAGCCACGCGTGTCAGATCTTCATCCAGCTTGTCGAGTGTCGATGCGGGGATCGGAAAGAACTCGGAAGCCAGCGTCCGGATGGTCAGGATATCCGCCAGCGTGGGAGGCGCAGGCTTGGTCAGCATGGGAGGCAGCTTGGCAAGAAAGCCCGGCAGATCACGATCTACGACTGCCTTCGCCGCCGGATTCAGCAGGAGATCGAGGAGCGTCGTTTTCGCCGAGGAGTAGGGTTGGAAGGCGACAGGACAGTCTACTTGCTGGTCTTTCGCGCTCTCAGCAGCGAAGCCGTGCGGCACCGACGCCGACAGGGCGAGGGTTAGGAAGGTAAAGGTGAGTGTTCGATTTACCAGCAAAGCCGTGGGGAGTCCCTATTCCGTCTTCTTAAGATGCTCGTCAAAGAAGTTCGTCATCTCAACGTATAACGGCTTGCGCAACTCTCCGGTTACGCCGTGCGTTTTTTGAGGGTAGATTTGCATGACAAATGGCTTCCCTGCCCGTTCGAGCGCATCGGCCATTTGCATCGTATTCTGAAACAGCACGTTGTCGTCCTCGGCATTGTGAACAATCAACAACCTGCCTTGTAACTTGCCAGCGTTCTTTACGTTCGAAGCGGCGTCGTAACCGCGAGCGTTCTGACCGGGCAAACCCATATAGCGTTCGGTGTAAATCGTGTCATAGTTATGCCAGTCCGTGACCGGAGCTCCTGCTACGCCCACTTTGAACAGATCGGGCGCCAGAAGCAGAGAGTGAATCGTCATGTAACCGCCGTAGCTCCAACCTGTAATTCCAATTCTCTTGGGATCGACGAACCCCATGGCCACTAAATGCTCGACTCCCAAGCGCTGATCGGCAACCTCCAGCTTGCCCATTTCGTGGCGAATGCCTGATTCGAATGCCAGCCCTCGACCCTTCGAGCCACGATTGTCCAGCTGCCAGACTACGTATCCCCGGTGCGCTAACACTTGTTCCCAACTGAGCCCCTTCCACCGGTTCTTTACAGATTGCACTCCAGGGCCCCCGTAGACATAAACGATCGCCGGGTATTTGGTTTGCGGGTTAAAGTGTGCAGGCCGAATCAAGCTGGCGTAGAGAATTGTTCCATCCGGCGCTTTCACTTCGGCAATCTGTTCCGGAATTAGATCGTACTCCTGCGATATCTTATTGTCGATCGCCTGTAGCTCGGCCAGTTGCCCACCGGCTGCGTTTGCCAATATGGTGTGCCCTGCTTGCTTGAGGCTTGAGTAGGTATCGACGAAATAGCTGCCGTCATTGCAGGCATGAATCTCGTGCACGCCCTCACTTGTAGTGATTCGAACGCGCGGCCCTCCATCCAGGCCCACCTGGTAGAGTTGCACGTCAAGCGGGCTGGCTTCCGAAGACGTGTAATATACCTTGCCCTGTTGTTCGTCGATGGCAGTGACTGCAATTACTTCCCAGTCACCATTTGTTAGCTCGCCAAGCAACTGTCCCCGATTTGAGTAGCGGTAAATGTGCCGGAAGCCGCTGCGTTCACTCGTCCATAGGAACTCCGGACGCGAGTTCAGAAAGAACAGGTTGTCCGCCACATTGATCCAGATCTTCGATTGCTCATGCAGGATGGTCTGCACGTCGCCAGTCGCAGGATTGCAAAAGAGCAGATCAAGCTCGTCCTGGACCCGTGAAAATCGTTCGACGGCGATTTGCGACGAGTCCGGAAGCCATGCTACACGCGCCAGCAAAGCATTCGACGTTTCGCCGACCTTCATCCACTTTGTTTCGCCCCCATCCGCTGAGACCTGGCCTAGCTTTACTTCCGCGTTCGGTGTACCCGCCTGAGGATAGCGTTCGGGTTCGCTGGTGGCCCGTTCCCCAATCAGGTCAACCTGAGGGTAAACAAATTCGCGACTTACATCGAACTGGAGATAGGCAATTCGTTTCGAGTCCGGCGACCACCAGACTGCTGTACCGAGATCGAGCTCTTCCGGATAAACCCAATCCAACTGGCCGTTGAGCAAGGTCGGTGAACCGTCCCGCGTGAGCGCGCGCGGAGTTCTTGCAGCCAGGTCGAGGACGTAAAGATTCGATTTCCAGCGATACACCACCTCTTTCCCATCGGGCGCAAGCCTTGGATCCGCTTCATCAATGTCTGTTTTGGTGAGCTGATCGAACTTGCCTTTCGGATGTACGATGAACAAATCTCCATTGGCCGACGCAAGAACGTCTTTGCTGTTCGGGAACCATTGATAAGAGGCGTCGGAGACCCTGCGATTCTGCCATCCGAACTCCTTCGGATGTTGCGGCGCTACAGCGCTCTTCTCCAGTTTCTCGGGACGGAACCACTCATGAGCCTTGTGCTGATCAACCTCGTACAGGTAAATAGCCCCCTCCCGTTCATAGAGGAAGGATTTGCTATCGGGCGCCCAGGTTGGGGTTAACGGCTGTGGACGCTTCTGAGAAACGAAGTCATCGATTGTGACCGGTTTGTTAGCCGGTTCCTCGGCGAAAAGCAAAGCGCCCGCAAGCAAAAGTGAATTCAGGCTTCGCAGGACAGAACGAGTATGCACTCTTGCAGTTTAAGCAAGTATCCACGATGCGGCCGACATGTGAGAGGATGACGGATACAAAAGGCTCTAACAACATCAAGATAGTTTTTGGATAAACCTTATGAGTCGAATAAACCGCCGCTCTCTGCTCACTGCCGCCGCCTTCACAGGAACCGGCTCACTGTTCCATACGCCGATCGCGGCACATCAAAACGATGCTCACGTCCATTCGTCAGGTTCGGACCATCAGCATGCGTCTTCCGCCTTGCTCATGATCGAGACGGCGAACCGGCTCCTAGCGGCGCTCGACACACAGCAGCGAGCGAAAGCAACCTTCAAGTTTGAAGAGGACGAGCGCCTGAATTGGCACTTCATTCCGAAAGAGCGGAAGGGATTACCGCTTCGCGAGATGAGCCCCTTTCAAAAACATCTTGCGAGTGCACTTCTCAGTGCGGGCCTAAGCCAAAGCGGCTATATCAAGGCCGTGACCATTATGAGCCTGGAAGATGTGCTGAAGATTATCGAGAACGACAGCGGCGAGCGGAGGAACCCGGAGAAATACTATTTCTCGATTTTCGGTACGCCATCAGTTACAGGTCCGTGGGGATATCGGATTGAAGGGCATCACCTCAGCCAAAACTACACAGTTGTCGACGGGGAGGTGGTCGATAGTCCAAGCTTCTTCGGCGCCAATCCGGCTGAGGTGCGGCAGGGTCCTCGTAAAGGTTTGCGGACGCTGGCATTCGAGGACGACTTGGGTTTCAAAATAATTCAATCGCTCGATGCGCCCCAACGAAAGATTGCGATTGTGGATCCTGTCGCCTATAAGGACATTTTGACGGCGGCAAGTCGAAAGGCGGCTTTGGAGGGACAACCTTCGGGGCTTCCCGCAGCAAAAATGAGCGCCAAGCAGTTCGACGCACTCATGGCGCTCTTGGAAGTGTACACAGGCAATATGCCCGAACAGCTTGCGGAACGACGGAAGGAACAGGTCAAGAAGGCGAATGGAGATATTCAATTCGCCTGGTCCGGCGGAATCGATCAGGGCGACCCGCATTATTACCGCGTTCAAACTTCCTCTTTCCTAATCGAGTTCGATGACACGCAGGACGGCGCGAACCACATTCATTCCGTATGGCGCGATTTCAATGGCGACTTTGGAGAAGACCTTCTCAAGCGCCACTATGAAGCCGGCCATCAGAGGACCTAGCCCGTTCGTTTGAATTAATGAGCCGCTTGTCGTCGAAACCAATTCCGTCACCGGATTGTAGTAGCGTCAATCCTTTTCGCGCTGCACAATCCAGGTATGACCAAGCTCGCGCCGAGTGTATTTGCGTGTGCTGTATTGTCATTCGGGTGCGCATCGAATTCTTACTCTCAATCCGTAGGAACTTCAGGGACGATTCGGGGTTCGGTTCTCGACCCTTCGGCCGCAGCCATCAGGGGCGCGACGGTGGAGCTTGTGAACCCGGTATCTCAGTACAATCGAACCGTCGAGACGGACGCTCAAGGAAAGTTTGAGATCGTCAACGTTCCGTACAACAACTATCACCTGACGGCCGCGGCGTCCGGATTCCAGACCGCCATGCAAGATGTTGATATCCGCTCTCCAGTGCCGCTGGAGCTGAAACTCAACGTGAAAATTGGCCCTACGACGGCTACTGTGAATGTGGAGGCGGGAGGAGACTTGCTCGAAACCGAGCCGACCGCGCACACCGATGTCGATCGGGCCTTGTTCGAAAAGCTCCCGCTCGAGAGCCAATCTTCCTCTCTTAGCTCTCTCGTAACCCTTGCGTCACCCGGCGTCGCTGCAGACTCGAACGGCCTTTTTCACGGACTCGGCGATCACGCACAAAATTCGTTCTCCATTGATGGGCAGCCGATTACAGACCAGCAAAGCAAGGTTTTCTCCAATCAGCTTCCTGTCAGCGCCGTCCAGTCCATGGAGGTGATCGAAGGCGCACCTCCGGCCGAATATGGCGACAAGACCAGCCTGGTGGTCGTAGTCAACACGCGCTCCGGCCTGGGTATTCATCAGCCGCACGGCGACCTGACGGCCTCATATGGCACATTTGGAACTTCAGGCGGAGCTTTTGATCTCTCCTACGGCGGGCAGGACTGGGGAAACTTCATCGCTATTGACGGACTGGACACCGGCCGTTTTCTCGACCCGCCGGAATTCACAGTTATGCACGCGAAAGGCAACCAGCAAAATGCGTTCGATCGCCTCGATTTTAAGCCCTCGGACAAAGCTACGCTCAACGTAAATTTGCAATTTACGCGCTCCTGGTTCCAGACGCCAAATTCGTTCGACGCGCAAAATGCAACAGCCTGGTCCGGACTTGTACTGGACAACGGCGGTCTTGGCCCGAATGGGCTGCCAGTTGGTCCAACGGATCAGCGCTCGCAGATCAAAACATTCAACCTGGCGCCCACCTGGACGCAGTTGATCGATCCGAACACGGTGTTCACATTCGGCGTTTTCGCCCGGCAGGATCAATACAATTACTATCCAAGTGACAATCCTTTTTCCGATCTGCAACCGGGTCTGCAGCTCCAGACCGTGGGTCAGAATCGGAGGCTGACAAACCTGGGCGCGCGTGCCGACCTGTCTTATGTCAAAGGCATTCACAACCTGAAGGTGGGCATCACGTACCAGGACACACTTCTCACAGAAAACGATGATTTCGGAATCGTCGATCCGACATTCAATGCTGTCTGTCTGAGTGCCGGCGGAAGTGCCTACACAAATCCGGCGCTGACCGATCCCGCGCATTGTACTGGCCCGTTAACCCCAAATGCGAGTTTTGTGCCGCTGCTCGGGTGTTACGACTTGACGAGAACCGGGTCGTTGCCGGCCTCAGACGGGTGTGCCAACGCCTCAAGTACGCTTTATCATTATCTGGGCCGCGCGAATGTGCACGAGTTGGGCCTCTACCTTCAGGACACGATCACCGTGAAGAATTGGAGCTTCAACGTCGGAATTCGCGGCGATGTCTATAACGGCATTACCAGTGCGAGCCAGGCGGAGCCTCGCTTAGGCATCGCCTACAACGTCAAGCCGAGCAACACGGTCCTGCGCGTTTCGTATGCTCGTACGCTCGAGACTCCGTTTAATGAGAATCTTGTACTGGCAAGCAACGGATGTAACGATCCCGTGATTAACTCACTCATGGCGATCACGCAAGGGTATCCCTGCTTGACGGAGCCGCTGCATCCCGGCTGGCGCAACGAGTTTCACGTAGGTCTGCAGCAGGCTTTCGGAAGATACTTTGTGCTGGACGCCGAATACATCTGGAAGTACACGCATGGCGCCTATGATTTCAGCGTGCTTGGGAATACGCCCATCACTTTTCCGATCGTCTGGAACAACTCGAAGGTGCCAGGCTTTGCCCTTCGTGGAAGCGTTCCCAACTTCCACGGATTGACGGCTTTTGTGGTGATGTCTTCCGTGGCGGCGCGCTTTTTCGACCCGCAGATCAGTGGAATTGGCGCCACGCCTGGCGGCGCAGGCGGGGTATTCCGGATCGACCACGACGAGAGATTTAACCAGACGACTCATTTGCAATACCAACCTTGGAAAAATGGGCCCTGGTTCAGCTTCAACTGGCGATATGACAGCGGACTTGTCGCGGGACCCGTGCCCTGTGCCGGAGGCAATTGCAGTAATGGGCCTAACGGGACCGATGACTTGGTCGACGTCTCTGGACTGACCCCGGATCAGCAGTTCCAGGCTGGGCTTTTCTGCGGCAGCGTGCGCGCAACGCCGACCAGTCCGATCAGCACGAACGGCTTGTGCGCGGCATCACAGTACGGTTCCAATCTGGTGAACATACCAAAGGCTGGAACCGAGGACGACGACCATAACCCACCCCGAATTTCCCAACGACATTTGTTTGATGTTGCGGTGGGAGACGACAATCTTTTCCGGGGTGACAGATACAAATGGAGCGCCCGCCTGGAAGTCATCAATCTCACGAACCAATACTCTCTTTACAATTTCATTTCGACCTTCAGCGGAACGCACTACGTCACGCCCCGCGCCATAACCGGGACGATCGGGTTTCATTTTTAGGACAACGGCCAGCCTGCGTTCATTTGCAATTCACCGGCGGGGGCGATGGCGAGCCATTCGCAGAACTCTCTTCCATGATCACAATACGGTCCTTGTTTAAGCGTGTAAATCTCTTTCTCTGGGGCGCAGCCCTTTCGCTCCGGCCAGCAGATCGAAGGGGCTGCCATTTCTTGGTCCGACCCAGCGCCTTGATTAAGGGGTGGTTTTGCCGACGAACGACTGGCACGAGACGTTGGGGTGCCAGTTCACAAATGCGCCCTTAGGATTCTCCTTCCACGCCCAGACGTGCAGCGTGTAAAAGGCGGGGAGCCCAAAGCGATTGGGGCTCGGGAAATAGTGAAAGATCTGTCCCATGAGCTGCGGGGTAACGCCGGGATGTTTCGCATCCCACGCCTCGGCGAGGACCAGGTAGTCGGCGCCGGTCAGTTTCAGTCTTCCGTTTGGCTGCGCCTCATAGAGGATGATCTGAGGACGCGTGACATCCACGATTCCGTGGCCCACGAGCGTGTCATTCACGTAGTGGAGGCCCATTGCGCCAAAGTCGTCTCCGCTCACGCAACCGAATTCGAGGCGATACCCCTCGCTTTCGGCAACCTTCACGTTCTGGAAGCGCTCGGTCCATTGCCGGACAATTTTAAGGAGGGCACTCTGCCTGCTCTGCTCCTCCGGCGTCTGCTCTTGATTTTCCTGGGTCATGCTGTGCGAGTGGTCATCTTGCGCCAGGGCTTTGATGCCGAGCCCAATGGCGGGCAGCGCCAAAATCATAAACGTAAACAGTCGTTTTTTCACTGTTCTCTCCTTGTGTGAAACGGAAGCCACTGAGCTTCTCTTTCTCGAACCAGCTTGACGGATATTCGGGTCCCGATCATGATGATCCGGTGAGGAAGTGATGAGAGTTGGGATTGTCGCGTCCGATTGATCCGGATCCACCGGCAAGTGTTCATCGCCCGCGGAAAAAGCCTCTCTCCACTGGATTTGCGTCTTGAATCCATTAGTGCGCCGCAAGCTTGATTGAGACCATCGAAGCCATGCCCAACGTGTTGTGTAGAGTCCTTTCCACGGAGTCTCGGCCCAATGAATACTCAGTCAAACTGTCAGGCGGCGCAATCTTGGCCAATACGCACTCGTTGGCGTGGCAAGCGAACGTGATGCTGGGTTTGTTCGGCTTGCCGTCTTCGCGATTTTCGAGGAACACGAAGATTGCTCGACCAGTAGCGTTTCGGAGTACAAAAAATACCGATTCGCGGGCATCCGATTGAGTCAGTTGATATCGCCCGGCGGGCATCGTCGTTTCATTTGTAATGAACGTGAACGGGATATTTGCGATCATGCGATGATCCTGCGCCGCAACGTGAGCGATAAATGGGCCAGTAATTCCTGCGGCCATCAAAATACGTGTCAAAATACGTCTCATATTCAATTCCCTCTAGTTTTATTTTTTTGAAGAGTTCGGTAATTTCCTCTCTCGTCTGGCACGCCGGGAAGACGGGTGAAAAACTCTAACCGAGGCGCCAATTTCTTTGCGCTTCTCTTCCTGCAAACAAGCCTGACGGATATCCGCGAGCAAATCATGATGGTGCGGTGAGGAAATGATGAGAGTTGGTCAACATCGGGCAGAACTCCAGAAGCAAAAGACTCGCGAGCTGTCGTCATATTCTGCCGGCGGCCAACCCGCGAACAGCATCTGTGGTCATCGGTTGCCCGCCTATTCCCCACTCGCCGCTTCGAACTTCCTCGATCAGCACCCAGGTGACCGGGCGAAGGTTTTCGCCTTCGATGGCTACCATCGCGTCGGTAAGATTGGTAATAATCTCTTTCTTCTGCGCTGGCGTAAAAACTTCGTCAATTAGCTTCACTTGAATTAATGGCATGCTTCATCTCCTGGGTTGATTGATATTGTTTATGGCTCTCTTATGCCGCCTGACGCTGCGGCCGTCGGGCGAGGCTGATGCCGGAAACGGTAACCAAAGCCGGGCACGGTTTCGATCATATTGGCGCGATCGCCGAGTTTCTTTCTGAGACCTCGTACAACCACGTCCACTACATTGCTGCCGACGTCGTATTTGTGCCCCCATACGTCTTGCAGAAGCCATTCGCGATTGACGGCTTTGCCTTCACGTTCATGCAGATAATGCATAAGCGAGAACTCGAGCGGGGTCAGCGCCACGCGCCGCCCCTCGATAGCGAGCTGACGACCTTCTACATCGAGCAACTCCTCGCTATCGATACCAAGCTCTGCGGCAACAAGCCCGGCCAGCCAGCCGTCTACCGAGGATGGCCCGAAGTCCACCATCGCCGTGCTGTGCGAAATCCCATCCAGGACAGCGTCCGCCGTCGCGATCATCCGAAAGCCGAGTTGACGCGCGACCGGCGCATAAGGGGCGGGATCCCGCAGCGTCAGGTACACGCGCCGGAGGTGGGGTCGAAGACGCATATACGCGCCCTTGATGTCGAGCCAGCAGGCAGCCTGGATCGCAGAAGGCGATTCACCCGTTTCGCTGCTCAGCCAGCGGCGCAGGAACAGAGCGCACTGAGTTTCGGGAACAGGATTGGCCTCGAGATGTTCCAGCCAGTTCGCAACTACAGGGTCCCGATGCCTTAGATCGCTGGGAACCGCTTCAGGACCAAACATGCAATAGAACCCGGCAATCTCGCCGTACATGTCTCGGACAACAGAGAACAGTTGGGGCGCTTCCGTCCACCAGCATTCCAGCCTGCCTACTGCTTCCGGTCCGTCGTGCTTCTCGGCAATGCCGAGTATGGCGCCGCCGTCCTGCGGACGCGCTGGCTCCACTGCAAAGACCTGAGCGCCGGTGGGGAAGAACGCTTCCCGAATCACTGGATTCTCCAAGAGGTAAAGCATGTCCGCTGTGTATCGCCATAAATCTCCTGGCGGCGCGGTACGCACTTCCGCGCGTAACTGGTGCCATGCGGCCCTGCGATAGCTGAGATAGCGGCTCGGGTCGCCGGATTTGAGCGTGGCGGCAATCGATTGTTGTATGCAGTCATGCACTACCAATCCGTCGCGGCATGTCTTGACCACGGGAAGCGTCCGGAGGCGCTCGTAAACATCCTGCGGCGCAGCTTCCGGAAGCATGGCGCGGAGCAGAGAGATGGTCGCGCAGCGGACCACGGCGGCGGCCTCTAGTGCGCGCTTAGTCAGTTCATCTGAAACTTCCGCCAAATAAATGTGGGCGAGTTCCTCTACGACGCGGTGCAGAGTAAGATGCTCAAGGCCCACAAGATCTTCGGCGAGCGCGGTAGCGGCCAGGGTCAAGGCTAGCGGGTGGCCGCGCGTGAAGCGATTGATACGCTGCGCCCGGCCTGACGGGATACCGGTGCGCACCAGGAGTTCAACTGCGTCTGCCTCACTCAGTGCTTCGAGCGCAAGGCTACGAAACAGGCCGCCCCACCCGGGTGTGCAGAGCCAGGCGGCTAGTGGTGCTGCCCGACCGCATAGAATCAAGTGCACGTTGGCGGGCAGCACTGGAACAAAGCTGTGGCGCAGCCACGCATCGAGCAATCGAAGTACCTCGTAGTTGTCGAGAATGAGGATCACCCGCTTAGGAAGGGAGCCTAGCCGTTGACAGGCTTCATCAACAGAGGCAACATCCTCACCTACAGCCGCGCCGAGCTCACTGAGAAAACCGGATGGAGTAGGCTCCACCTGGCGGCAGTCGATGCGAATTACTGTGGCGGCATGAGAACGGGCCTGTAAGGCAAACGCTTCCAGCAGCCGCGATTTTCCAATGCCGCCGATGCCATGCATGAATGTAACCGGGGGCACCGCTCCCATTAAGGCGTTGGAAAGAATCGCTAGTTCTTCGGTCCGGCCCACAAACGTTTCCTCGGCGTACTGTGCGAGGGCATCTCGGGCTGTTTGCGTGTTCATAGTCGGGATCGAAAAAACCGATCGATCACTCTCGTTATCATTGTTTTGTCTTTTTCGAGGGCCTGCTGCAGCCGGCTTGGGTTCACCATAACGTCAAATTCGGCCCCAGCCGCCTGAGTCCTCGATGAGGCCCTCCTCATCTGATATGAGGGCGGAAAGTACTGAAATTAAGAGGCTTGCTGGGTGGACGACCACGGCGACAAACGGCTGCGCTTCGGCGATTTCGAATTCGATCGCCTGTCCGGAAGGCTTTTCCGTGCGGGGCGCCCTGTAAAGATTCAGCCCCAACCGCTGCGTGTTCTGGCTGCACTGCTTGAGAGGGCTGGTGAGATCGTCTCTCGCGACCATTTGCGCACACGCATCTGGGGCGACTCTACCTTTGTCGAATTTGACCAGGGGTTGAACTACTGCATTCGGCAGATCCGGCTGGCTTTGCGCGACGGAACTTCGAAGCCGCTTTATATTGAAACGTTGCCCAAACAGGGCTATCGGTTCATTGCGGGGATAACTGTTATAGCGGGCCATCCCCAGCCGTCCAGCGAAATCCAGTCCGGTGCGCAGCCGAGGGCTCCAAGCGGAATTGTCGTAAGGGCAGCCGCTGTCCTGCCAGAATCGACTCCACCGGATCAGGGGCTACCGTCTCCTGGAGGGCCTGCGCGACGGGTGTATGTATGGCGTTCGGCTCTCGTCGCCTTTGCTGCCCTGGCGATACTCGGTGCAGCTCTGTATTCTTTCTTTCGGCCCCATTCGGCTACCGTGACGTACACGCAGCTCACCGACTTTACCGATTCCGCGCTCGCTCCCGCTCTGTCGCCGGACGGCCGTATGGTCGCGTTCATCCGCGGAAGCAGCAGCTTCTTGACAGCGGATCAAATTTACGTCAAGGTGCTCCCTAACGGCGAAGCCAGACGCCTTACGGACGACCCGCGCCTGAAATATAGTTTGGCGTTCACGCCCGATGGTGCCCAGATCGCCTATACCGTGCTGCACCTCCCCAATTGGGTCACGTATACAGTTTCTGTGCTCGGCGGCGACTCGCATCTTTTCCTCAGCAATGCCGCCGGACTGACCTGGCTCGACCAGCACCAACTTCTCTTTTCGCGAACCCGTTCAGGCCAGCATATGGGAATCGTTACGGGCACGGTGACCGGGCAGGAATTCCGCGACGTATATTTTCCAGCCCACGAGCGAGCGATGGCGCACTACTCCTTCGCTTCTCCCGGCCACAAATCAGCGTTGGTGGTCGAGATGAACGAAATAGGAGGTTGGGCACCATGCCGGCTTGTTTCGCTCGATGGCCGTTTCGATGCCACACCGATCGGGCCTCAGGGACCGTGCAGGTCTGCCGGTTGGTCGCCAGACGGTTCGTGGATGTATTTCACGGCTTCGGTAGACGGGCACAGTCACTTGTGGCGCCAGCGGTTTCCGGACGGAAAGCCCGAGCAAATCACGTCTGGCCCAGTCGAGGCCGAAGGGGTCGCGGTAGAGCCGGATGGCCGTTCCATCATCACTTCGATGGGCGCGCAGGAAAGCGCCATCTGGATTCACGATGCCAATGGCGAGCGGTCGATGTCGTCTGAAGGAGAAATAGTGGCGGACATCTCCGCTCCATCCTTTGGCGCGGACGACAAAGTTCTCTACTACCTTCTACGGCATGGCTCTGACGGTTCGGGCCCCGAGCTCTGGCGCATGATGGTCGGGTCCGGCAAGAGCGAAGCAGTGTTTCCCGGAGTTTCCATGCTCGCCTACGATGTTTCGCCAGATGCTAAACAGGTGGTCTATTGCGCTGCACTGCGCGACGGAACCAGGCAACTGTGGCTTGCGCCTGTCGACCGAAGCTCTCCTCCCAGGCGAATCGGCCGTTCCGGAGAAACACGCCCGCACTTTGGACCGCGGGGCCAGATCCTATTTCAAGCGACAGAGGGAAAGTTAAACTACTTGGAGCAAATGAACTCGGACGGCTCGAGGCGTTCGAAGGTGAGCCCATATCCCGTTAGCACCATTAAGGATGTCTCGCCTGGACGCCGATGGGTAATGGCCATGGCTCCCCGTCGGCGAGGGCCCTAGAGTTGCGCCGGTGGCTATTCCGACCGACGGCGGCCCCCAGCGGGTCATATGCGCAGATTACTGTGTTCCGAAATGGTCGTCCACCGGAGCGTTCCTGGTGATTCCGATTGAAGCGCCGTCGCGTATTAGTCCCGGGAAGAGTCTGGCGATTCCAGTTGGGCAAGGAGAAACCCTTCCCGAACTCCCGCCTGGGGGTATCGATCTTTCTAAAGCCGGTGCGTTACCGGGAGCCCAATTGATCACGCGTGGTGAACTCATACCCGGCAAGGACTCCACACACTTCGCGTACGTGAATACAACGGTGCACAGGAACCTATATCGAATTTCCCTGCCTTGAGTGGGCCACGCGTTGCCTAGGATGGTTTTGTTGCGAAGTTCGACTGAGGCAGAAGTCCGGCGATGAAACCTCGGATCAGAAAAGGACGTCAGGCGGTGAGGCTGAAGAGTTTGGAAGTGCCGTCCTTGGCCAACGACTGCCGGACGTGCGCAGCCGCCCCGATTGGGTCGCCCATGTCTTGCAAGCAATTGAAGGCGGCCGCGAAGTCGTAGTGTGCCGGGAAAAGCTTTTGCTGATACGTCGAACGCGATCAGCGACACTGTTACGCGTAGCGGACTCACGCCTGCCTCAATCGATTTGTCATGATAGTCGAATCCGAAAAAGCGAGAGCTGGGGATGCTTTGCCATCCACTACGTTACGCGCGCCATTACCGGGACGATCGGATTTCATTTTTAGGACGACGACCAGCCTCCGTTCATTTGCAACCCACGGGCGGGGCAATGGCGAGCCATTCGCCGAAATCTCTTCCATGATCTCGAGCCGCGATGCGAAATCGTTTGACGGATTCAGGAACCGGCATCCGCCAAAACTCCCACTGTACGTCGCGGTCCTGCATGGGAGCCCGGGCAAAAGTTGTTCCCCGTTCAGTGTCAAGCAATTCGACCGCGAGCCCTTTCGTCGAGGGTCCATGAAGAACCGGTACGATCACGCAGTCGTTTCCAGGCTTAGCGATTTCTGAAGATACGATCTCGCCCGTGCTGGCGTCTGAGCCATGCCAGCTTCCATAAGCGAGAGGCGGCGGCGAAACGCCGGATGGCCCGAAGGGTCCCATGCCACTCGGAATCCAGCCAGCGTCCATTTGCCAGGTGACACCTTGTATCGGCGCTCCCAGCTGCTCCTGCGTGGCGATTGTCACGGCCGGGAAGGCGTAACTTTCGGGAAGCTTGAGAAGACGCTGTGAGGGGCCGACAGACACATACACCGAGAACGTTCCGTTTGCGTACTTCTGGTTTACGAATCCGATCCAGGCAAACCGGGATGACACTCCAGCGGGAAGAAGTTCGGACGGTAGACCCTCAGCCGGCCGTCGGCCGAACCCGATTACCTCTTCTTGTTTATTAGCCAGAAGGGCGAAGCCTGCGATAGCCCTACTCTCCAGGCGGGTCCAGCCGATGACCTCCACACCTGACTCCACGGGAAAGAGATCCGTTATAGCGCCCTGGATTGTCACTGGCGGCAACAAGCCGAACCGTGTGACGGAAGTTCCAAGCCATTTACTCTTGTCATGAGCATAGATCGACAGTTTGCCGGATTCCAGGAGCGGCAGAGAGGCCTCTACAAAGTGTGGGTCCGGATAGATCGAGAGCAGCAGCCGGTAGTCGAGAATCCGGTTTTGCAGACTAAGCTCGGTGATTTGCCAATCAACGAACTGGCGGCTATTCGACTCCAGCCACCAGCGAAGTTTGACAAATGAAATTCCAAGCAACAGCGCAATTAGAGATATAAGGACAGGCGCCGGGAGAAAACGCCAACGCCGAATGCAAGCGATCCAGACCAGCAGAGATAACAGAGCGCACCAGGTAATGAGTGGAAGAACGAGGTATCTGGTTGCCTTCGCACCTAACAAATCGTCGCGCATGCTGGCGATTCGGCCGGCTGCCGTTAACAGCGCTGTCATCAATGTGAATGCATAGAACCCAAAGAGCACGATGGCGATCGGCGCTTTCTCTAGCCCGCGTTTTACGACAACTATCCACAGCGCGAACGCAATGCAAAGGCTGGCCAGTCCGACAATGACGCCAAACAGTGGGGATTTCATGCCGCCGAACGGCATGCTCAAATACGAACTGACGAACCGCAAAGCATTCCATGGCTTCAAAAATAACGCCTGAAAGTTAGCTGCGGTTGAAAACCGATAACCGACAAAGTACAATCCGTCCACCAAAACCGCGGCAATGACCAGTGCGGCAAACTGGCGCTTTCGAAGTCCTAGCAGGAGCGCCGATCCGCACAAAACGAACCATAAGAGCAGCCCGTCGGCAGATGAGTAAGTAGCCACACAGGCAGCAGCAATAGCGGCTGCCAACGGCCATGCGCCCGCATGTGCTGGTACTTTCGTAAGCAGAAAGAGCGAAAGCAAAGACGCGAACGCAACGAGCGTCCATTGCAGCAGAAACGGATCTGCCAGCACGAGCGTGGACCCCTTCCATCCCATCAGGATGGCTGTCAGCAGGACAACCGCCGTCCGCGCAGCGGGGGAAACCCTCGATTCGCGGCTGATGAGCCTGGCGAGTATCAGCAAACTTCCGGCAAAACAAAGAAGGCTACACACAAGCGGCAAGATCCTGCGTGCATGGAGGAGCCAAACATCCAGAGCAAAGACAATGTCGGGAAAAACGATGCGGTGCTCGTTATGCTGCTGCCAGAGAAAGCGTAAGTCACAGGTTTCTATCTGCTTCAGTTTGTCCGCGATTCGCCAATAATCTTGCGCCGGGATTACCGTATAGAGTTTTGGGAGCCGCAAAAGCGTGGAAAGCCAGTTGAAAGCAGCCCAACACACCATCGCGATCAGAGCTGTCCAAGTAGCGGAGCGTTTCGAAAGAAGGCTCTTCGCCCGGCTTCTCAGAGGGCAGGTCCTCGAAACGAGTTGCAATTCAGGAAAGGCACTGGATATGAATATAACTGCTCGTTTTCATCCAGACTATCGCGGACGGCAGAGAGAGGCGGTCCCTTTGCTTGCTGCGTTAGACTGCATTTAGTGGCAAGAAAGGCTCTCATAACAGGCTCGTGCGGATTGATCGGATCCGAAGTAAGCATGCATCTTTCGGCGCGTAGCTACCAGATTGTGGGAGTGGACAACAACGAGCGAGCAGTGTTCTTCGGCCCGGAAGGAGACACAAGCTGGTCGCTCAAACGCCTTCGTTCTCAAATTCAAGGCTATACGCACTTTAATCTGGATATTCGCGACCGCGCAGGCGTTCTCGATCTAGTCGCGACGATTCGACCCGACGCGATTGTTCATACCGCGGCTCAGCCCTCGCACGACCGCGCAGCGGCGATCCCGTTCGACGACTTCGATACAAACGCCGCAGGCACGCTTAACTTACTCGAAGCGGCTCGCCGCGCCTGTCCCGAGGCACCGTTCGTGCATATGTCGACAAACAAAGTGTACGGAGACCTGCCGAACACGATTGCACTGCGCGAACTGGAGACACGCTGGGACTATGCCGATCGCGCTTTCGAGAATGGCATTCCTGAAACCTATTCGATCGACCAATCGAAGCACTCGATTTTCGGCGCTTCGAAAGTAGCGGCAGACATTATGGTGCAGGAATACGGGCGCTACTTCAATATGCCCACCTGCTGCCTGCGGGGCGGTTGTCTAACGGGTCCGAACCATTCAGGCGTCGAATTGCACGGCTTCCTCAGTTACCTGGTGCGTACTAATGTGGAAGAGCGGGAATACAGAGTTTTTGGATACAAAGGCAAGCAGGTCCGCGACAACATTCACTCGGAGGACGTGGCAAACTTTATCGTAGCCTTCTGCGATGCACCGCGTTCGGGAGAAGTCTATAACATCGGCGGGGGCAAAGAGAATTCCTGTTCGATCCTCGAAGCCTTCGAGATAGCAGAAGAGTTCAGCGGAAAGCGCCAGAGGTACACCTATGTCGAGCAGAATCGAATAGGGGATCATATTTGCTATTACAGCGATCTGCGCAAGATGAAAGCGCACTATCCGGGTTGGACGATTACACGATCGCTGCGCGATGTATTTCGTGAAATCACCGATTCCTGGAATGCGCGCCTTGACAAAAGTGAACCGGCATCGGCCGGCGCTCGCGGATGAAGGTACTCATTACCGGAATCTGTGGCTTCGCCGGTAATCTTCTAGCGCGTTTCCTAACGGAACAACTCGAGAATGTCGAGATTCATGGTTTCGACAATCTGCTGAGAGTCGGCTCAGAAAGCAACCGGGGTGAACTCTTGCGACGCGGTGTCAGGTACGTGCACGGCGATTTACGCGCACGAAGCGACGTGGAGTCGTTACCGGCTTGCGACTGGGTGATCGACGCGGCGGCAAATCCGAGCGTGCTGGCCGGAATCGACGGGCGCTCCAGTCCGCGCCAACTCACCGAACATAATCTCGACGGCACATTGAACATACTCGAATACTGTCGTCTGCATAAGGCAGGGTTAGTGCTCCTAAGTACCAGCAGGGTGTATTCAGTGCGCGATCTTGCTGCTCTGCCCGTGCGGGCGGAGACGAACGCGTTTGTATTGGACGGAAACGCAGCGCTGCCGCACAGTGCAAGCGGGGCCGGAATCACGGAAGCTTTCCCGGTACGCCAGCCGATTTCGCTCTATGGCGCAACCAAGCTCTGCTCGGAGATCATGGCAGTAGAATACGGCCTCTCGTTTGGGTTCCCCGTCTGGATTAACCGCTGCGGAGTGCTCGCCGGCGCCGGACAGTTTGGTACGGCCGAGCAAGGGATTTTTTCATACTGGCTGCACGCGCATGCGTCCCGGCTGCCGCTCCGCTACATCGGGTTTGGCGGACAAGGGTATCAGGTCAGGGATGCTTTCCATCCCGCTGATCTTGCAAGACTCCTGGTTCTTCAGTTGCGACGCGATCCGCCGGAGGATCCGGTCTACAACGTTAGCGGAGGCGCCGAAAACGCGATGTCCCTGGCGCAGCTCACGGCATGGTGCGACGATCATTTTGGCGCACACGAGCCGCGGCCTGATACCCAGTTGCGCCCGTTCGATATTCCCTGGCTTGTCCTCGATCATGCGCACGTAAACCGGGATTTTGGATGGAGTCCGGAACGTCCGCTGCTTTCCATCCTGGATGAGATTGCCCAGCACGTTCGAGAGCATCCGGGCTGGCTCAGGACGTCCGGAGCCATATGAGCGCGACCGACCCCACAAATCAACGCGAGCCGCTGCACCTGCTCAGCATTGTCATTCCGGCACGTGATGAGGAAGGTTGCATCGCATCGACTGTCGAGCATCTGCATGTCGAGCTCCGTCTGCATCGCATTCCGCACGAAATCCTCGTGGTCGACGACGGCAGTACCGATAGCACCTGGGAACAGCTGCAGGATGCGTGCACTCGGGTTCCCACCTTACGTCCCGTCTCGAACGATGGCCCGCACGGTTTTGGCCGGGCGATCATCTGCGGGCTCGATCACATGAACGGAGACGCGGTCGTCATCATGATGGCGGACGAATCGGACGATTCACGTGACGTGGTGCGCTATTGGCAATTGCTCAACGAAGGGTGGGACGCTGTTTTCGGCTCGCGATTCGTGAAAGGCGGAGGCGTCATCGACTATCCATGGGTCAAGATGCGCGTGAACCGACTTGCGAATTTCTTCATTCGCGTGCTCTTTCGCATTCGATTGAACGACACAACGAACGCCTTCAAAGCATACCGGCGCACGGTTATCGAGGGCTGCCGCCCGTTTCTGTCGCCGCATTTCAATTTGACCGTCGAGCTGCCTTTGAAGACGATCGTCAGAGGCTTCACCTGGACGGTAATTCCCATTACCTGGCGCAACCGGCGGACTGGTACTCCGAAACTCAAGATCAAGGAAATGGGTAGCCGCTATCTTTTTATCTGCCTTTACGTCTGGCTCGAAAAATACTTTAGCCGCGGCGACTACAAACGTTCCAGCTGAATTATCGGGATGTCAGAGCGGTTAACACATTCTTATCTCGCACAGCCGTTAACGCGGTCTGTACCTGTGGATCATGCTGTGCCTGAATTTCGTCGGCCTGCGCCACACCTCGCGCCTGGGTTACGAGTTCCTCTCTCAAACGCACGGTGACCCAGGGCCTTTCTCTCGTCCACTCAGCCAGTCCCGGCTGAATAGCGCGCGCCGCGAGGAATACCTTTAGTTCGTCGAGCATCGAAGGTGTAATTTCTAGTGGCTCCTTCAGCGGCGCGTGTTTGGCTAAATAGTCCGTGGCAAAGGAAGTAAGCACACCGCTGGCATCTAGAACTGTCTCAAGCCTGGTTAAAGCAGAAGGCGTCACCGGGAGATCCGGCTGAATTCCTCCACCCCCTTTCACCAGGCGCCCTTTATCGGTTTTGTACGTAGGAGCATTGGGATCAGTCTTTCCGCTGAATGTTCCGGATAACGCGGAGTTTCGCAAGGGCCTTTGAATGGACCTGCCACTTGGCGTATAGTAGAAAGCCGTTGTGATCGCCAGCCCCGCGCCATCGGAAAGTGGCATCACGCTTTGCACAAGCCCCTTGCCGTAACTCGGTTCGCCGACTATCAACGCGCGATCGTGATCCTGGAGTGCGCCCGAGAAAATCTCAGAGGCGCTCGCCGTCTTCTCGTTCACGATGATGCTGACCGGGAACAGGTAAGGTTTGGCCTTTTTCGGAACGTCGGCATTCTGCGGATCGCTCGAGCGGCCCTTCGCCGTGAGGATGCGCTGCCCGGGCGCCAGAAACATGGACGCACCTTCCAGCGCGGCATTGACCACTCCTCCGGGATTGTTACGTAAATCGATGACCAGCCCTCGCAACTGCTCGCCGCCCAGCTTCGTAATGGCATCCGAGAGTTGTTTGGCTGTCTGGAGGTCCCAGCTTGCAATGCGAATGTAGCCGAAGCCGGGTTCAAGCATATAAGCGCGATCAACACTTGGAGAATCGACCAATTCAGGCGTGAGGGTAAATTCCAGCGGGCGCGCGGATTCCCGCCGGCGGATGTACACGGTCACCCGCTGCTGCCGCGCCTCTGTAAGCAGTTGGATGATCTGCTGCGGTTCGAGCGAGCGGATACCGATGTTATTGACCGCGACCAGTTCGTCGCCTGCCTGGATTCCAGCTTTATTCGATGGAGTTCCAGGAAGCGTCTGGAGAAAGATGACTTGTCCCGGAAGAACCGACACAATGCTCCCGAACCCCTTCTGCTCGGAATCCTCCATTTGTTTCAGTTGCTGAAACTGCGCCGGGTCGAAAAACTGTGTGTGCGGATCGAGTTGACGGAGCATGGAAGGTATGGCCCCTTCGTACACCAATTTGTCAACCGGTTCAGCGTCCGCCGCTTCATTCTGCACCGTCGAAAGCACGTCGATAAACTGGCGAAGGGCGGGCTCCAGATCCTTCTTTGGATCTATTTGATTTACTGAATTGCGAACGGCAGCCGACCCATTACCAAGCGGGGCTTGCGGATTTGGAGGCAGTTGCTGCGCCTCGAGCGACTGGATCGCGATGACGAGGCATGCCCATGCGAATCCAAAAACGGCGCGATTCGGGGTCATCTCGAATACTGCGTCTGGCGGTCAGCTCGCGATCGCTCAAACGCAAGGGTGATTAGCTTATCAAGCAGCTCGGCATACGGGATCCCTGAGTATTCCCACATTTTCGGGTACATGCTGATAGACGTGAATCCGGGAATAGTGTTGATTTCGTTTATGTAGAAAGTTCCGGAACCGGCATCCATCAGGAAATCGACGCGCGCCATGCCCTCGCAGTCGACTGCTTCAAAGCAGGCCACCGCAAGCTGCTGCATCCTTGCGATCTGGTCAGCATCAAGCCTTGGCGGCAGCTCGATTTTGGCCTCATTCAGCAGATACTTGTCTTCGTAAGTGTAGAAATCTTGGGATGGCAGAATTTCGCACGGCACGGACGCCTTCGGCGGTTCGCCACCGAGCACGGCGCATTCGAATTCGCGACCGCTAATACCTTTCTCAACCACGATCTTTCGGTCGAACTGTGAGGCTCCTTGGATCGCGTGCGGGAGATCACCAGCGCATTTAACCTTGCTGATGCCAACAGAGGAGCCAAGGTTAGCCGGCTTTACAAAGACCGGATATTCGAAGGGAAGAACGATAGACACAGGATCGAAGTGTCCCCGATGCAAGACGACATGCGGAACGACCGGCAATCCGGCGTCGCGGCAAAGGCGTTTTGTGAAGGCCTTGTCCATGGAAACAGCGGAGGCCAGCACGCCCGCTCCGACATACGGCAATTCCGCCAATTCGAGTAAGCCCTGCAGCGTGCCGTCCTCCCCAAAAGTTCCGTGAAGGATCGGAAAAACTACATCGATATCGGGGTTTGCCTTCGGCTCAGGCATTATCGGCGCCGGCTTCCATGAGCCGTCTCGTTCAATGAAGTACTCCGAAACCAAATACTTATCGGGATTCAGGGCTTGGCGGACCGAGTTGGCCGAACGGATAGAAATCTCATGTTCGCCTGAGCGCCCGCCAAACACGAGCGCCAGGCGAATCTTGGCTGTAGGCTGATGCAAGTACTATTGTCGCTCGGTCGTTCGCGCAGCAATTACTTGCGCGACGACTCAGCGGTCAAGGCGTGCAGGAACGGTTCGGCGGCAGCAGGAGTCGCTATCCTACCTTGGATGATTTCCTTATTCGTGAGCGGCTTGTCATACAGTTCTTTGATTGAATCTTTGTCTTCAGTGACAGCAGCTCCGGCCAGATCGATCGCGCCGAATATGCCGCGCTGGCGTGAGTAAGTGAGGATTTCGGCGTGCATTGCCGCGTCAGTCATGGCGGAAGAATCACGCCCTATCGGACCGGCTGCGGCAGAAAGCTCGCCGCCAATCTGCGTCTTATCGGCGAGCATGTGCTCCATGCCATCCTTACTCATCACAAGCATGATCAGATCGGTTTCGGCGCCGCCGATCAGCAGCCCAAACTTACCACCGGTGATTCGCAGAGCCCCCGGGGCGCTCCATCCCACACCGCTGGCTTTCCGGCAAGTAAAGAAGCCCCTGCCGTATTCTCCCCCTACGATGAACCCCGCCTTTTTCAGATTAGGAATGATCACAACGCAGCTGGCCTTGTTCAGCAAATCCAGCGGGATTCCCTTGTCCGATGCATTCATCATCTCGTGTAAATCAGTCGTCGCGGCCTCCAATCTGTCTGCTGCCGTCTTCTGTCCAAATACCGGTACCACCGCAAGAGCTGCTACCGTAACTGCGAAAAGTCTCATTCCCACCTCCCTTGAAGTTACTTCCGAGGATGAGACGCGCTAAGACCGAAAATGAGAACGCGTGTTAGGATCTTTTAATTTCGGCTCAATTGCTGAGCAGCCTGGTGCGCCAGACGAACGCAATCGGGGATTCCGACACCGTCGTATGCGTTCCCCACAAGCGCGAGACTCGGAAAGCCGGTTAGACACGCTGCGATACGCTCCTGGCGCAGCTTATGTCCCACAACATACTGCGGCATCGATACAGGCCACCTTTGGACAATCAGGTGGAGCGGCGGAGCTTCGATTCCCATAAAACGCGTCAGGTCATCTGTGACCAGAGCGGCGAGGTCGCGATCCTCAGCGGCCGAGAGACGCACGGCATCGGAAGCTACGATGAATCCGCGGATGGCTACCAAGCCCGCCGCGACACGCAGAGGGAATTTCGTGTTGATCCAAGTGGCTGCCGCGATGGTTTGCCGCTCCCTCTCGGGTACGAGAAAGCCAAAACCGTTCAATGCGTGCCGGACATTACTACTATCGTAAAGGACGGTCACCACAATCGCCGACGAATAGGGAATTCCGGCAAGTTCTATTGCGAGCTCCGTCGCGGTCTCTTCAAGCAGTTGCGCGCAAACGTGGGCTGGACAGGCCAGCACTAACTTCTCAGCCGTCACACTCTCGCTGCCCATATGGATGACCCAGTTCTTGCGGTCACGGCTAATGGAAGTCACTTCGCTGTGCACAACATGCGCGGAAGAGGCAAGCGAATCGGTGAGCGATTGCATGCCGTCTCGAAAAGAGCGAAATAATGAGGTTTTCGAAGCCAGTTGACCTTCGAGGCGGACGCCCCGGATCAGACTTCCATATCTACGCTCATAACTCATGAATCGGGGAAGCACACTTTCTGCGCTGAGATTTGCGGTCTCCCCGCCATACACTCCCACCAATAGCGGATCGGCCACGTATTCAAGCATTTCAGAGCCAAAATGATCCGAAACCAGGCTCCCTATCGAAATGTCCTGCGAGCGAGTTTCCGGCCGGTGGAACCACTCTGCGATAAATCTAAGCTTCGTTTCTGCGCTGAATAGGTCTGACCTTAGTGCCGGCAAAAGACGCCCAGGAACCATCATGCTCATTCCGGCGGGCAGCGGCGTGAGTCTGCCGGACCGAACGATGAAGACACGCCGTTCCCGATCGTTAGAAGGAATGATCTGCGAGGCGAGGTCGCCGAGTTCGTTCGCCAGGTCGATCACGGCGGGCTTGGTCGCGATGAAGCTGTCAGGCCCGGCTTCGAGGGCACAGCCCGCGTACCGATCCGTCTTAATGAGACCGCCCGCGCGAGGCGCTTTTTCGATAAGCATCGACCCGATTCCGTATTGTTTCAGGTACCAGGCGGTGGCCAGGCCAGAGATCCCCGCGCCAACGATAGCTACCTCTGCCAAACTCACCTTGCGGTCGAAAACTCCCGCACGATCGAGACGACCGCTTTAACATTCTCAACCGGTGTCTCGGGCAGAATGCCGTGGCCCAGGTTGACAATGTGGCCGGGACGATTTCCCGTGCGCTGGAGGAGTTGAATCACCTTGGCGCGCAATTCGGGAAGCGGTGCGAAAAGCGCAACCGGATCGAGATTGCCCTGCACGGCGGACCGGTGCCCAATCTCCGTCCAGGCGTAATCGATATTGATTCGCCAGTCGACGCCGAGTACATCACCGCCCGCGGCGTGCATCTCACGAAAGAACCCTCCAGTGCCGGTTCCAAAATGGATGACTGGCACACCTCCGGCACGGATTCGCTCGATTAGAGCGCGCGAATAGGGCTGGACATAGTGCACGTAATCTTCCGGGCTGAGCGCGCCTACCCAGCTATCAAAGACCTGAATCGCCCGGGCGCCTGCGCCAATCTGCATCCGGCCAAAGTCACCGAGAACGTCCACCAGCTTGCCCATCAGACGCCGCCACATAGTTTCATTGGCAAACATCAGCTTCTTGGTCTTCAGGAAGGTTTTGGACGGCCCGCCTTCGATCATGTAGCTGGCCAGCGTAAAGGGCGCTCCAACGAACCCTATGAGCGGTATGCGGCCGTCGAGCGCTTGGACGACCTTCCCGATTGCCTCGGCGACGTAGCCAAGATCATCTGTACGGCTGGTGGAGAGATCGTCAATATCCTCCGGCTCGGTAATTGCGTTCTCGATCGACGGCCCTTCTCCAGCAATGAACTCGAGCTTCAGCCCCATGGGCTCAATGGGCAGCAGGAGATCCGCAAAGATGATCGCGGCGTCCACGTCCAGAATTTCAATCGGCTGTAACGTCACTTCGGCGGCGAGTTCCGGGTGCTTGCAGATCTCGAGAATGCCGTGACGCGAGCGTATGTCCCGATACGGCTTCAGATATCTTCCGGCCTGCCGCATGAACCACACGGGTCGGACATCAGTTACGCGGCGACGGCAGGCGTCGAGGAATCTACCACCTACCGGCGCGGCCCGCGTAAGACCTCCGTCAATCGAACTGGGTAGAAGACTATGAGCAAATTCGCACTCCGACTATGTAGAGTGTATACTCACTGCTCTTTCGTATCCCGTGGACGGCCGCGGCGAACACGTTTCAGCAGGTGATTCAGGCGAGCCTCCTCAGAGAGCGAGACGTCCGCTTCGAAGTGGAGTTCGGGGACACGATAGAGGCTAAGACGCTCAGCTAATTGCCGCCGCAGGAAGTGACGAGCCCCCTCGAGGGCCCGGATTGTCTCTTGCTGCTGGTGGGTATCGTCGGAAAGGTGAAGCCGGACTTGGGCGTGCTTCATATCAGGAGAAACAAGAACCTCTGTCACGGCGGCGTCCACCACTCGCGGATCCGCGAGTTCGTAAGCAATCATTTCGCCCAATTCTTCGCGCAGCGCCTCGGAGACGCGTTCGGCTCGGTGACTGTCCATTTTTCCGGCTCTCTCTTTGAGTGTACGAGGCCCCTACAGCCACTCGACCGTACTACCCGTCAGAGTACCGCCTAGAAGACTTGCGGCATGGGCCTCCACTGCTTGCAGCACCTGTTCCGCGCGAAGACGATCATTCGAAACAGTAACGGCCGCCACTACGGCAAATTGCCAGGAATCGAGCCCGTCAATTTCTGCAACAGCAACGTTGAAGCGTTCGCGAAGGCGGTCCTTCAAGCTCTTTACTACGTGACGCTTCTCCTTTAGAGAATGCGAGTTCTCAACATGTATGTCGAGCGTCAGTACACCAATTGCGGGCATAAGCCCAGTTGTTACTGCGCGACGGGCATTTCGACAGCGATCCGCTCCATAGTAAACGCCTCTAACGTATCTCCGGCGTTCACATTGTTGAAATTGAGAAGCGAGATACCACACTCGAGGCCGTTCTTGACTTCGCTGGCATCGTTCTTGAAGCGCTTGAGCGCCTCGATCCGGCCGGTATGAATGACCTCGCCGTCACGCACTACGCGAATCTGGCTGTCGCGGCGGATCGCGCCGTCGGAGACATAGCAGCCCGCCACGGTACCCACCTTGCTGATTTTGAAGGTTTCACGCACTTCAGCATGGCCCTGTACGGTTTCCTTATAAACCGGCTCCAGAAGCCCCGTCATGGCGCGCTGCACTTCATCAATCAACTCATAAATAATGCTGTGCAGCCGGATGTCTACTTTTTGCTGCTCGGCCATGGCTTGAGCGTTACGCTCCGGACGGATATTGAATCCGATAATGAGCGCTTCAGACGCAGAGGCGAGAAGAACGTCGTCCTCGGTAATCGCACCGACCCCGGTACGCAGAACACGCACGCGCACCTTTTCGTTTGAAAGCTGTTGCAGGGTATCGGAGAGTACTTCGGCAGTGCCGCCCACGTCAGCCTTGATGATCAGATTAAGGTCTTTAAGAGACCCCTCGGCGAATTGCTGTTTCAAGGAGGCGAGCGTGGCAACACGTGCGCCCTTCGCCATGGCGGCATCCCGCGCCTTCGCCTCACGATAAATTACGATCTGTTTGGCCTTTGAGGTATCGGAGACAACCTGGAAGTTGTCGCCCACCTCAGGCAAGCTTTCGAGACCGATGACTTCGACCGGCATCGAGGGCTCGGCTTCCTTTGCTGGATTTCCGCGATCGTCGAACATCGCCCGCACCTTGCTGAACAGAGCGCCGCAGATGAAGAAGTCGCCAACGCGCAGCGTGCCATTGCGAACTAGCATGGTCGCCACAGGGCCGCGGCCGCGGTCGAGTTTAGCTTCGAGGACCGTGCCCACCCCCGGACGATCCGGGTTCGCTTTGAGATCCTGCAGGTCGGCAACCAGCAAGATCATCTCGAGCAGCAGATCAAGATTCTGGCCCGTTTTCGCCGAAACCGGAACCGTCACTACGTCGCCACCCCAGTCTTCTGCGAGGAGACCCCGATCAGCGAGTTGTTGCTTCACACGCTCGGGCTGGGCGTCAGGCTTATCGATCTTATTAATTGCAACCAGAATGGGCACGCTGGCAGCTCTCGCGTGATCGATAGCCTCGAGCGTCTGTGGCATGACGCCATCGTCAGCCGACACAACCAGAACCACAATGTCAGTAACTTTTGCGCCGCGGGCGCGCATTCGGGTAAATGCCTGGTGACCAGGAGTATCGATGAACACGATCTTTCGACCGTTTTTCTCGACATGGTACGCGCCGATGTGCTGTGTAATACCGCCGGCTTCGCGACCGGCCACATTCGTCTGGCGGATTGCATCCAATAGCGATGTCTTTCCGTGGTCGACATGGCCCATGATGGTCACCACTGGAGCGCGGCGAACCAGGTCCTTGGTATCCTCGGCGAGTTCGACATCCTGAACTGCTTCTTCTTCGTAGCTAACCTGGTTCGTAGAGGCGCCAAATTCACGCGCCAGTTCCTCGGCGAGCTTGACGTCGAGAGTCTGGTTGATGGTGGCAAATATCTTCTTCTCTACCAGCTTCTTGATCAACAGGTTGGCTTTGACTCCGAGTTTTTCGGAGAGTTCCTTGACGGTGATGCCTTCGGCAACGGTAATTTCCCGGTCGATGGGAGGGGGCGCCACCACGGCCGTACGCTTGGAGATACGTTCCCGGAGGTTACCTTCCACTTCCTCGCGCTTACGACCGTTCTGCCGTCCCGCGCCGGGTTTGCCCTGATGGCGCCGCTGCTGCTCGGTTGGCACAGTTGCGGGCTCGGGGCGCAAGGCCGTAGGATGCATTGGCCGCAAAACGGGGCGCCGCACGCCCGGTTGGGTCAGACCGCCGCCAGGGGCACCCGGGCCTCGCATAAGCGGTTGGCCGGGCCGTATAGGCCCACGGTAAAGGGGCTGGCCAGGTGCTGGCGAGGGACGTGCCGGAGCTCCTGGACGAGGCATCACGGGCGCGGCTGGAGCCGGGCGCGAAGCCTGCTGCTTATTTAGCCGCTGCAAAATATCCTGCCGTGGCGGCACTACCGGTCGCGCCTGAGGCTGACCGGCCAATGGGGGCCGGCTCCCTGGCGGGCGGGGAGCAATCGGGGCGCCGGGAGTTAACCCCGGACTTGGCGTTCTTGGCGCCGGCGCGCGCGCGAGAATGGGCGCACCAGGCACCGCGGCCGCAGGAGGCGCTCCGGGGGCGACCACATGGGTCGGTGGTTGTACGCGCGGCTGTACAGCCGCAGGACGAGCGGGTGCAGCAGGCGCCTGTTCTCGTGCAATTACAGGACTGGGCCGGGAAACCGGCTCACTCTGAGGAATCGGCTGCTCCGGTGCCAATGGCTGACGCGGCCCTGCCGGCGGTGCCACCGGCGCACTGGGACCGAGACGCGGTCGCGCGGGAGGCAACGGGCGGGCTGGTATCGACACATTACGATTCACCGGACCAGGAACGGCCGGGTGCGCTTGCGGCGCGAGAGGTGGATGAATCGCTGTCGTTCCGACCCCTAAAGGAGGACGCAATGGCCGGAAGGACGGCACAGGCCGTTCACTCTCCGTTTGCGGCTGCGCCGGCGGAACGCCCTGTACCAGGTTCTCCGGCGTTACCGGCGACCCTGGCATCGCCTGAGCCGGTTTGGCGATAGAGGTCACTAAAGGAATTCCCGGGGCGCCTTCGCGCGTAGTGGCACGCACCGGTGCGTGCTGTCCGGACGGCCGGAATATCGGTCGTAGTCCCTCCCCCGGTTTAATTTCGGACGGCCTAACCTCTCCCGGTCCGGCCTTTCCTTCCGCCGAATGAGGCGGAGTTGAAGGGGGTAGAGGAATCGACGGAATATGCGACTGCTGCGAACGTGCAGGGATGGGCGAGGGCTCAATGGACGTTACCGAACCCACAGCAGCTACCGCTGTCTCGGACTCTTTCTCCGCGTGAGCCGCGATATCTGTGGGATGCGTTTCGTCCGGCGGCACATAGTCGCCATTACCGTCCGCGGCTGCCGAATCCCGCAGGTGCGCGTGGGAACCCAGAAGCAGATCGCGTAACTTGAGCGCTACATCCTCATCCACCGAGCTAGAATGCGTTTTCTTCTCCTGCACGCCCAGTTCAGGCAGCATTTCGATGATTACGCCGGGTTTCACTTCAAGCTCCCGTGCCAGCTCGTTGATTCTGATTTTCTTCATAGATGAGACTGCTCTATTTAACTCCTTAAAATGTTGAGTTTTGGCCGATTATTCCGCGTTTTTCATGGTACCAGATCCAGACTCCTCGCCATCTTCGCCTGGTACCGTCACACCGCGCAGAGTCGACGGCGCGGCAGAAAGCCCCTCAACCCGGCCAAGGTCAAGGACCTCGCCGTCCTTGGTCTCTCTGATCGCGGCAGGCTCATTTCGTGCCAAATCGTGTTCAAGCACGCCGGTCTCGATGTTCTCCAAGGCATCGGCGTCCTCGGAGTGAACGAAGTCCGGTGCGCCCGTTTCGGCCGCCTTCTCATCGATCACTTCTTCGATTTCTTCAACGGTAGCGGGCGCTTCCTCGTTTTCGGCAATCTCGTATTGGCCGTAGAAGCCCACCACCACCGATTGGATCTGGCTGACAATTTCTTCGCTGATTCCGGGGATCGATTCAAGCTCCTCAGGCGTCATGGACCCCAACCGCTCCACGGTTCCAATGCCGGCTGTCACCAACGCTTCCACTATATGCTCGGGTAGCCCGTGATCAATCAGAATCGAAACAGGCGCGCCTGAGATCACCATGTCGCCCATGCGCGATTCCAGTTCGCGTCGTTTTTCCTCTTCGCTCTTGATATCGATTTTCCAACCGATAAGTTTCGCGGCGAGACGAACATTTTGTCCGCGCTTTCCGATGGCGAGCGATAGCTGTAGATCGTCCACTACGACTTCCATGTGCTTTTCGACCGGATCGACAATGGTGACACGCGAAATTTTCGCGGGGCTCAGAGCCTTCGTTACGTACTGAATCGGATCTTCCGAGTATTCGATGATGTCAATCTTCTCGCCTCGCAACTCCCGGATAATCGACTGCACGCGCATTCCTTTCATGCCGACGCAGGCACCGACGCTGTCTACGTCACGGTCGCGGCTGAACACGGCGATCTTGGTGCGCTCGCCGGCTTCGCGAGCGCATGCCTTGATTGAGACGGTGTTGTCGTAAATCTCAGGCACTTCCTGCTCGAAGAGGCGCATGACGAGTTCGGGAGCAGCACGGGACACGACCACCCCGGAGTTCTTTCCTCCCCGCTCGACACCCTTTATGACACAGCGGACGCGATCTCCAATGCTGAAGTTCTCAACACGCGATTGCTCTTTCTTCAACAAACGGGCTTCATTCTTGCCCATGTCGACAATGAAGTCCTGGCCCTCCATGCGCTTGACGACAGTATTTACAAGCTCACCTGAACGGCCTTGAAATTCCGAATAGACGCTGTCCCGTTCGGCTTCCCGCACCTTTTGCAAAATGACCTGTTTGGCGGTTTGCGCTGAAATCCGGCCCAGCATATCGGTAGGTTTCGGAATGCGCACCGATGATCCGATCTCGGCAGCGGTGTCCAATTTTCGGGCGGCGGAGAGCGTAATTTCCGAAGCCGGATTCTCTACCGCTTCGACCACTTGCTTCACGCTGTAGATCTGGATATTCCCGCTCGATTCATCCAGGTCGGCTATCAGGTCTTCCTGCGAGCGGAACTGCTTGCGCGCCGCTGCCAGCATGGCGTCTTTCACGGCGTCAAGGACGATCTGCGGGTCGATTCCCTTCTCTTTGCTCAGAATTTCGATGGACTGATAGATCGAAGCCACGTAAAAACCTCTTAAACTGAATTTCCTATTTATTTCTGACTGCTAAAGCTTCAGGAGGTGAAATTACCACTCGAACTTCAGGTTCGCCTTTCGTACCTGATCGAGCGGGATACGGAGTAAGTCTCCGTCCGCATGTTCAAGCGCGAGAACTCCAGCGGAGATCTCCTTAAGCCGCCCCTCCAGGCTGGATTGGCCCTGATGCGGCTGAACAAGCACCAGCTTCAGCTTCTTGCCAACTACTCGCTCAAAATCCCGCGGGGTGGAAAGCCTCCGCTCAGCTCCCGGAGAACTGACCTCAAGCGTATAGCTATCGCCCGGCATAACGTCTTCGTCATCGAGCAGCTTGCCCAACCCTTCGGAAATCATTTCGCAGTCGCCGTGCGTCACTCCGCCCAGCTTATCTATATAGACGCGGAGCAGACGCGCTTTGCCACTCCCGCGCAATTGCACCTCAACGATTTCAATAGACGTGCCCCCAGCGGCCCGTTCCCCGAGGCGCGTGATTCGGTCCACGATTTCGCTTTTATCCGTTGAGATCATGCTAGTCGCCAAGAAATGAACCACTTACAAATAAAAAAGTGGGCTTTCGCCCACTTTGATTCCCGTCCTACACTTCTATTAAACCACTTGCCACTTGTGATTTGCAATTTGCAGAACAACCAGCCGCTGTTCGCATGAGAGCGCTATAACGGGATCGAGGAAAGGAACGCGCAAATGCACCAGGGCAAGGCCGTGTGCCCGGCCACAAGCCGCAGTGTCCAGTTCTCCTTATTGATTACGGTTTCTATAATCTGCTCTCCGGGCGCTCACGCTGCATCTGTCGAGGTACGGGTGAAGACGGGCGTTCTCCGAGGAGTTTCGAACGGGAAAGTCGAGGGCTTTCGAGGAGTACCCTACGCCGCAGCGCCTGTCGGCCGGCTGCGCTGGCGTCCTCCTCAACCTCCGGCGCGCTGGTCCGGAGTGCGCGATGCGACCAACTTCGGAGCAGCCTGTCCCCAGCCGCAGGTTCCCGAAATGATCGACGGCGCGCCCGGCCGCGTCAGTGAAGACTGCTTGAGCCTGAACGTCTGGGCACCGGCTCAGAAACAGCGTCCCGATCCCGTCATGGTTTGGATACATGGCGGGGGTAACGCCAGCGGGGCCGGTTCCAAACGTTATTACGATGGAAACGCCTTTGCCCGCGATGGAATTGTGCTCGTGACCATCAACTATCGTCTGGGCATTCTCGGCTTCTTTGCGGATCCCGCCCTTACCGCTGAAGCCGATCACACCGCAATGCTCGCGAACTACGCGCTGATGGATCAGATTGCCGCCTTCAAGTGGATAAAAGAGAACATTGATGCGTTTGGGGGCGATTCGAATAACGTTACCCTGTTCGGCGAATCGGCCGGCGGCGAAGACATTCTCGCCCTATTAACAGCCGCGAGTGCTCGCGATTTATTTGCGAAGGCGATCGTCGAATCGGGAGGCGGATGGATGCACCCACCATCGCTCAGCCAGGCGGAATCTGCAGGAGTCAAGCTGGCACAACAGCTCGGACTCAGCTCGAACCCCACTGCTGAACAACTCCGGTCGATACCGGTTCAATCGCTTGTGAATCTTCCACAAAGGGAAGACGGCCTGGTCATTGACGGACGCCTTTTGAGAGTCAATCCGACACACGTCTTTGCCGAACGTGCGGCCGCTCGTGTTCCGCTTATCATCGGCTCGAACAGCTATGAAGGATCTCTGCTCGGTCCGTCTCAAGGCAAGCAACCGGAAGCCCTGTCCGAATTCAATGCCGAGGAGCTTACTCGCGCGCGCACATTGTACGGAACCGGAACGGATGACGCTTCTCTGGCGGCCGACTGGTTTCGCGACCTGAATTTTGCGGCTCCTGCGCGCTGGATCGCGCGCCATGGCTCGACCACACCGCCAGTTTTCCTCTATCGCTTCTCTTATATCCGCCAGAGGCAGGTGGGTCGCATACCCGGCGCTCCCCACGGTTCGGAGATCCCATACGTATTCGATAGCTGGGAACAAGCGCCGATGCAAGGAGCGTTCTTACGTGATAGGGATCTCGCGGAAGTTGCCGTACTGCACAATGCCTGGATAGCTTTTGCTAAAACCGGCAAGCCCGTATGTTCAGCCGGCCCCACCTGGCCCGCTTATCAGGGGGCGAGCGACGAACTGATAGACTTCGGCGCCGAAACGTCTCTTGTCCATTCGGAGAATGCACGGCTCGATTTCGTCGAGAAGCATGCAAATCGCGAGAGCGCGGGAGAATTGACCTCGCACGGGTCGCGATAACAGGGCCCGCCAAACCTAGCCGCCCGGATGATACCTGTGCTCGGTGTGCGCTGCAAGCCCCGATGGATAGAACTAGACTTCCCTCAGGTTACCCAGGCTATACCGCTGTGCCTGATCGTTAAAGTGCCTGCTATCCGGATGCCCGCTCTCGCCGGCGGCGGTGACCGCAAGCTCGCGCACTTTGCCTCCAAACTCGACAACTGCCACGAAGCTATTTCCGCGGGTGCCGTACCATTTCCTGGTGCCGGGTTACGGACGCGCAGCGAAGAAGCGAGCGAACCCCAGACGGATGAAGCCCACCTGAATACTCGGCTCGGCATCGTCGAACGGCTGGGCGATGTCGCCTAAGCCGCTGGAACCGGTTGATATTTCCCCATGGCGTTTTCCAGCCACCGAAGTCGGCAGTGAGTCTGTCGGAAGCGGCTGCGAGCGATTCAAGCAGCTGCGAGCGCGAGGCTTGATGGCTGACATAATCTGTTCCGCTAGTTTGTGCTTCAAAGCGTCGGCGGCCGGCGCTGTGGCTCCTTTCCCGCAATCATGACACTGGCTGAAAAAATTGCCTGGGGCAACAAATCGCAACTCAAACCGTTCAAGAAAGCGAGTTTCTCGCGAAGCGAATCAGCCAGCGAGTGAATCCACCCAACAGGAAGCAGAATATGGCTAACGACAAATCACTACGAGAACATCTGGTTTATTTGCTGGAAGACGGCGGCGCACATTTGAACTTTGATACGGCGATTCAAAATCTGCCGGCGGAAGCACGCTTCAAGAGGCCGCCCGGCGCCGCGCATTCCCCCTGGGAAGTGCTCGAGCACATGCGCATCACGCAGCGCGACATTCTCGATTTCAGCCACGACGGTACGCATGTGTCGCCTGAATTTCCCGCTGGCTATTGGCCCGATCCCAAAGCGAGGCCCGGGGAACACGATTGGCAAAAGAGCGCGGACCAATTCCGTGCCGATTTCGCCGCGGTGTTGAAGTTAGCTAAAGACGGGTCAAAAGACCTGTTCGCAAAGATTCCTGGAGGCGACGGCCAAACCATCCTGCGGGAGTTATTACTGGTCGCGGATCACAATTCCTATCACCTGGGCGAACTCGTGGCCCTGCGGCGTTCCTTAGGAGCCTGGCGCCAGAGCTAGAGGGGAAGCGGAGGCCACGGCTTCATCAGCGGCGGGCCGTGACTGCCTTGCCGAGGTGTTGATCAAAGAATTTAGCCATAATGCCGTTGGCTTCCCGCGATTCCGGCAACCGTACATCGTTCCAGAAGGCGTGGGGGAGGGCTTCAAAAACGACAAGCTGCGCTTCGACTCCGGCTTTCAAAAATGCGCGGTGCAGAATTGTGGTGCCACTCAACAGCAGGTCGCGCGTGCTGGTTACGAAAAGCGTTGGGGGAAACCCGGCAACATCTGCAAAGAACGGCGATAGGACCGGAGTTTTTCGATCTGTCGTGCCGATGTAGGCGGAGTCGAGGCTGTTGTTTGCGTTTGGAAGCGCAAGCGGGCCGGAAAGTCCGCTAAGCGCAAAGATCGCACGGGAATCGCCTGGTTGCGTAAAATCGCCAAACCCGGAAAAGATACCAAGCGCGCCAGGTAGCGGCAGCTTCAACTCTCGCAATCGAACCGCTATCTCAGCCGTGAGAACAGCTCCGGCCGACGTGCCATAGAGGGCTATGTTTTGCGGCTGATAGGTCTTGAGCGCTTCCCGATAGACGGCGATTGCATCCTCGATGGCGGCGGGAAATGGATGCTCTGGTGCGAGCCGATACAGCAAGGCAACCACCTTGGTGCGGGTCAGGTTCGCTAGCGGAATCGTTTCTGTAAGCGATCCCGAGTCGGAATTGAATCCGCCACCATGCACATTGATCAGCAGGCGGGTACGAGTCTCCTCCGGCATAGCGAGGGGCTCGATGATTCTAACCGGCACTCCTCCCATCGTTCGCGCCGCCACGCTTGCCGGGTACATTTTGCGAGCCTCGGCCCCTGCGCCATTCTGCCACTTGTCGGTTTTGCTGCGGCGTTCGGCCAGCGTCTCGGCCCCGGGCGCATCGGACTGCGGACGAGCTAGCCGCTGCTGCGCCTCCGGGCTTATCGTCTTCGGCACTGGCACGACGCGTGTGACGTGAGCGGTCCCATCCGCGTCGATGTAGCTCGAGTTGCGCTGCGGCGCATGGTTCGAGTCTGTTTGTCCGGCGGAAAGCGAAATTGCGAAAAGGAGCACAGCATTTGCGGCAGGAAAAACTCGGAAGGTAAGCATAACAACCTTCCAATTCTATGGCAGAAAGCTTATTGTCGGGCCGCGCTCTTAAAGGCCTGGCCTACGTGCAGTACCGCGGAAACGGCGCGACTGTAGTTCATACGCATGGGCCCAACTACCGCGACATGGGCTCGCAACCCATTTTCGAGGCTGAAGCGTACGCCGATCAGCGATAGTTCACTCATGCTCGGATGAATATCCGACAAACCTACCTGGATGGCAGGCTGTCCTTCGTTGCCTTCGAGGAATCGCTCGAGAAGCTGGATAAGGCGTTTCTTCTCTTCAAGCGCCCGGAAGAGTTCGCGGGCTCGCTCTCTCGTGAGATGAAGATCCAGACCGATCAGGTTTTCCGCCCCATCGAAGTGCACTTCCGGCATAGCGCCGAGATCGAGCAGCCCTTTTGTATAGAGAACATTCACGCGCTTCAAAATGGCGTCATAAGCGGCGCTGTCGAGGTCGAAGCGGCGTTTGAGTTCGCGATGAATGCTCGGTAATGCCCAGCCGCTGAAGTTGTAATTGATGTAGTTGCGGATGGAGGTCAATTCCTCCTGGCCGGGATGATCTTCGAGTTGAATAACTTTGTTTCGCACCATGCGATCGCGCGTCACCACAACCATCAGCAGCCGCCGCTCAGGGAGTGCGAGAAGTTCGACTTGATCGAGCGTCTGGTTTTCTGTCGGTATGGCAGCCGCGATTCCGAAGTTGCGCGTGATCTCCGTCAATAGCTTCGAAGATCGTTCAATACGAGCTTCCACCGAGCCGGCTCTCTCAATTTCGAAATGCAAGCGGTCAAGCTCCGCCTGTATGATACGGCTCGAAAAAATCGTCTTGACGTAACTCTGATACGCGCGCTCAGTGGGTATGCGCCCTGCCGAAGTGTGCGGTTGCGAGAGATAGCCCTGCTCCAGAAGATCGGCCATCATGTTACGTATCGAAGCCGCGCTCATCGGATACTTGCGGGCAATCGTGCGGGAGGCTACGGGCTCTCCGCTTTCAATGTAGGTCTGAACGATTGCGTGAAGAACGTTGAAATGCCGGGCGGTCAACGATCCAAGATCGTTCATTCCGGCCATCCGGCAGGCAAGGTAAGGCCGCTATCGCAAAACAACCTTAACAGAATGTAGACGCCCCTCACCATTAGTAGTATAGGGCCTTTAGAACCAAATATTCTCGCGTTAAGAAGTTTCGAAAGTACTGGCAAGGGGTTGCCCCAACATCGCAGCTTCGGCGAAAGCCACACGTTTGGCGTGGCTCCAGAGTCTTTCGAGGCCATAATAGGCGCGCGCGCTTTCGAGGAAAATGTGGACTAGAAAGTCACCATAGTCCATCAGGATCCATTCCGCCCGCTCATATCCCTCCATACTCACGGGCAGGTTGCCAAGCTCCTTGAGCTGTTTGTGAATTTCATCGCAAACAGCTTGTCCCTGGCGAGGATTACCTACTGAACAAATGACAAAGAAGTCAGTGAAGGACGTGATTTCGCGAAGGTCGAGAACCAGCAGGTTATGAGCTTTTTTCGATTCGGCGGCGCGAACAACAATGCGCCAATCACTTTCCGTTTGTTGTTGCGATGTGAGATGCTGTGGCCGGCTCGAAGGTAAACTCGTAAGGCTCTCCTTGCGCCCAGCGTACTACATATCTTTGCTCTTCGCATACTACACTGGCGTTCAGATGCGCAAAGCACCGCGGGCGGGAATATTCCCCATCTTCGCGGCGCTAGGATGCGCGCTTCTGCTTCGAATTCCTCTGGCCGGTGCAACGGATCAGGGCGTTCCCGTTCACGACGCGAGCGCTCAGGGTCTGGTCGATCTCGCTCGTGGCGAGGTAACGCTAGTCAGAGCCCTGGTCGAGGAAGGAACGTTACCGAAGGTGCGTTTGATCGAGGCCGAACGGCGCTTGGCCGACGCCGAGGACGAAGCGACTCTGGCTGACCTGCTTTACGGCCCGATCCGCCTCCAGGACATGTCGCCTGCGCAGGCCAAATCCATGGTGGAAGCCGCTCAGAGACGCGTGGACCGGCAGCAGTCGATCGTGGATGATCGCCGGAAGTTAGTCGAGTCGGGAATCATGGCGAGGTTGGAATTCGTGACGTTCGAGGACGAGCTTTCATCCCGGCAGCGTGTTCTTGAGCTAGCAAAAAATCGAGCCAAGCTGCTCGACGAACTGAAGGAGATGGTCGAGACGGAAAAGCAGCTCGAGACATCATCGATGCGCGCTAGGTGGGCAAGTCTGGGCGGCGTCATGATCCGCTATGACGGCAGCGGGTTCTTTAGCCCCAAGCAACTGCCCTCAATTTCGAGCGAGTTCGAGCAAAAGTTTCACCGCCCGTTGCCCGTGAGCGCAACTGGCCAGACCGAACTCCATACGTCAATGGGCCTGAATCATCACAACCGGGTAGATGTACCTTTGAATCCGGATAGCGTCGAAGGCCTCTGGCTGCGACGTCTGCTCGAGCGACGAAATATTCCCTACCTGGCGTTTCGCTTCGCCGTCATGGGAGCGGCGACCGCGCCACACATCCACATCGGCTTAGGGAGCACCCGCCTCGCGCTCGTTCAGCCTTGAGCGATGCGCCGGGCGAATGCCGCCATTCCGATACCCGCGCAAATCAAGAGGAAAGTGGCAGGCTCAGGCGCCACAGATGCCAAGGTGTACCGCTGCCGGGCTATTGCGAAATCATCGTCTGCCAGGTTCACGATTAACACCGAGGTAAATGGATTCGTTGTGGTTGATGCCGCGTACAGCAGCGCACCCGCGTTTCCGTTAGGCAGAAGGTCGATGGTTCCAACCAGGGTCTGGCCGCTGTAAAAAGACGCCGTCGTTTCTTCCTGGGCCCATGTGTCGGGCTCCGATTCGAAACCGAAGGTCGTCACAGGACGGGTCAGGCTGATTAACAAAGACGAAAAACCGTCGGTGAAACCCACACGCGGCACAGACGTTTCGACTGCGGGAGGCGCTGCCCAATTGGTCCAATTGAGCGGAACCGTGTATTCCGTCAAGCTGTTGTTGTAAAGTGCTGTCTCTATTCCGTCCGAAATGCCACCCACGATCTCTCCCTCGGGATCCGTGAAATCGAGCAGATTTGTACTGCTCACATAGCTGGCTGTGGGTTGCGGAATGGTTACAAAGTCAGCTCTCAGGCAGACGCAGGTGAACCCCACCAGCGCGAGGGCTCTGATCTTGTTGCTGAAGCTTAACGGCATATCTTTGTATCCCCGAAAAAAGATGTAGAAGTTCGATGAGTGATTCAGTGTAGCAAGCTGTTATTTATCTGCTAAGAGTGCTTTCCGGGACGCAAGTTAAGATTGTCAGCTATGACGGACGTCGATTCGCAAGTACTGATTTCTGCGGAACAGATACGCGAGCGGGTCGAACAAATGGCCGCGCAGATTGAGGCGGACTATCCGTCGGGACCGCTCTACCTGATCTCAATTCTAAAAGGCTCTTTCATTTTTCTTGCGGATCTGGCGCGCGCGTTCAAGCGGCTCGCTGTGCGGATTGAGTTTATTGCGATTTCGAGTTACGGCAGTCAGAAAACAAGTTCGGGAGAGGTGAAGCTGACCCGCGATCTGGACGTGGCAATCGAGGGACATCATGTGCTGATTGTAGAAGACATCATAGACAGCGGCGTGACGCTCTCCTACCTGAAACGGCTATTAGAACATCGGAAACCGAAATCGCTCGCCATCGCGACCCTGCTCGATAAACCCGAGAAGCGCATTCAGCCGGTCGAAGTGAAGTATGTGGGATTTCGCATACCTGACGAATTCGTGGTAGGCTACGGCCTCGATTACGCGGAAGACTACAGAAACCTGAGCGATATCCGGATCCTGAAAGAATAGACGTGTCAGGAAGGCGTAACCAGGGCTCGCAGCTTCCGCTCATCCGTGCGTCGCTGATGTAGTTGCGCCGTGGCAAATAGCGCGAACACTGTAGCCAGGAGCAGAATACTTTGCTGCCACCACGGCAAGTCGGGATCGCCGCTGATGCTGAACGCGTCGCCAACAAAGCAGCAGAGTACATGAACACTGAACACTGCTATCGACGCGCGACCGAGCGCTGCCAGGGGTTGGAACAGCCGGAAGGAAGCGATGTGCTGCCCGTAGCGGACGAGAACGATGGCCAGCGCGGAAAAATTGATGACGCGCGCGGGCCCTAAATGCCACTTGTCGATGAGCCAACCGTATGATTCCGGGTTGATCCAGCGATCGACCGGACTATAGCGCAAAAAGAGAAATCCGAGAGCCACAAAAACGCTGAGCCGTATGACCGAAGGTGGCAATGCAGAATCGCGCGCCCCAGAGGAGTGCGTGGCAACGCCGGCGATCTGATCGGAATAGATACTCCCTAGCGCCAAACCGACAATCCACAAAAGTTGCCAGGCGTACATGTCGAAAGCGCCGGTAGAATCTTCGGGGACGCCGAGCCCGAATAGATTGACATGACGGTACAGCCAAGCCCGAAGACCAAACTGAGCGATGGCCCAGACTCCAAAGCTTATGTAGACAACGGGATCCCAACCGACGCGGCGGGCCATGCGCCGGGCGACTAGCGTAAGCACGAGAAAAATAACATACATCGGCAGAATGTCGAGAAGGGATGGCCGGTATTGAAGTATTAGAGCCGCGATCACCGCGGGCTTCGGATGCGCGAAGTAAAACGAAAGCAGGTTCTGTAGCGCTACCCGGTGGTACCGTGCTGCGATTTCCGCGAATACCGTGAAGGCAATAGTGAGAAGGGCGACATGATAGGCATAGACCCGTGCGGTGCGCTTAAGAATGTCGCGAACTGTAGCCTCGTGCCCGCTCTTTTGCTCTATGCGGTGTTCGAGCTGGCCGATCATGAATCCAGCAAGGAAGATAAAGCCTTCGGCGCCCGACACGAAGCCGAAGGTCTGATTCGAAATGACGCTGGCCTTGCTTGGAAGATGAGTAAATGTCATCCAGAGCAGAAGAAATCCGCGGAGGATATCGAGTTCAATCAGGCGTGGTGGCGCGGTGCTTTTGCGTGCTGCCGCCTGCTCTACCAATGCGAGTTGCCTAATTGTGAGGGCCGTATCTCTGCGGACGGCAAGATCAGACGCGCGGTTTCGGCGGAGGCAGGTCGCGGGCCTTACATTCGGAAGTAAAGCCGTTGCGGCCATGAGAGCCGTCGCAGAACGGCTTATTTTCTGCCAGCCCGCAGCGGCAGAGGGAGATCACGGATCGGCCGGCTAGTCCAAACGAGCTGCCCTCTGCGTCTTCGATCGTAAACTCGCCTTCGATTCGGATCGGTCCATTTTTGAGAATAGTAACCTTCGCGGGCATCCAAAAAGATGTTAGCAGAGCAGGCCTGAAATGAGCGGCTGCCGGGCGACTTAAGTTGAGTAACTATAATTGTCTTCGCAGGGAGTCCGCGTGATTCAATTCATCTACGAAACAGACCGGGAGTTATTCGAAAGCGCGATGCGCTTTGCACAAAAGCAGGTGAAGCGCCTGATCGAGACCCATCCGAATTACTACCCGATGTACACCAAAAACGGCTCCTGGAAGCACGAAGGCCCCGTGCTTACTCATTGGTGCGACGGATTTCTGCCCGGAATGATGTGGCTCTTTTACAAGCGGCTGGGACCCAAAAACTCCGATTCTCGCTTTTGGTGGGAACACGCCATTCAATACAGCAAACCGCTTGAACCTCGTAAGGCTAGTCCTGATGTCCATGACCTGGGATTCATATTCCTGTCGGCGTATCACCGCTGGTACAAGTTGACCCGAGATGAAGCGCCGGCGGCCGTCATCGTTCAGGCGGGAAGAACATTGGCTGAAGGTTTCAACGAGACGGGTCAATATCTTCGTTCGCTGGTCGAAGAAGACTCCGTTTACATCGACGTCATGATGAATGTGGCGATCGTGTTTTATGCGGCCCGTGAGACGAATGACAAGCGCATGCGGGATATCGCAACGCGGCATGCTCTCACAACTCGCAAACATCTGGTGCGGGGCGACGGATCGACCGCGCAAGAAGGAGTCTTTGATCTGGAAACCGGGGAGTTTCTCAGGCAGGCCACGCAGCAGGGTTTTCGCAGTGACTCCTGCTGGTCGCGCGGTTTAGGCTGGGCGCTCTATGGATTCAACACCGCCTATGAGTACAGTCGTGATCCGCGCTTTCTGCACACTTCTGAAGCATGCGCGGATTACTACATCACCCACACCCCGCCGGATGGGATTCCGCCATGGGACTACAACGCCCCATCCGAAAGCCGCAAGGTGGTGGACACGTCGGCAGCGGCCATAGCGGCAGCCGGCTTGTTGCGGCTCTGCCGCCACATTGCCGATCCCATGAAGGGTCACTTCTACTGGTCAACAGCCATTCATATCCTTCGCAGCCTTTGCACTCGCTACCTGGCAAGTTCGGACCCGTCATGGGAAGGAGTTTTGAAGGGCGTGGTTTACCACATTCATAAAGGTCTCGGCGTTGATGAATCCGCTATGTGGGGCGAGTATTATTTTGTGGAAGCGCTCGAGGAAGCGTTAAGGGTTATGGAGCACACTGCTCCGCACCCTGCAAATCCCTTGAACTAGGTTGTTGATGCTCGCGGATCTGGGATGAGCCGCGAGAACGGTGAACGAATCGCACTCATCAAGGCCCCCAGATAAAACACGCTGCCGATGATAAGTGTCGTCTGCAACCCGACATAAATCGCCAGAAACATTGCCGTCGCGGAGCCAAGCACGCTCGAAGCGGCATTAATAGCCCAGGCCCATCGTACGGAGGTCGGCATCGTTGCCTCCAGAAGCGTCAAGCCGGTCGGGAATGCCATTCCCATAGCGAAGCCTAGCGGGCCGATAAGCATCACGGAGATAAGAATTTTCACTGGCAACGGAAGCGCGACGCCGCCTTCCGCGATCGGCGAGACCACGAGAGCCAGCAGTATATTGCCCACCACGATCAGAAGTAGAACGAGCCTGAGTCTTCCCGGGTTGGCACGCACCAGTCGCTTGCTCGCGAAGCTACCGAACCCGCTTGAAAGCAGCATGGAAAAGATGATCACCGTAAGCGCATAAGTAGGGTGACCAAGAAATAAAACGAACTTCTGGATCAGCGCAACCTGGATGATGATGTAGCCCGCGCCGATGAAAAGAAAGAAGAGCAGAGCCCAGCTGCTGCCTTCGCCGCGCGGCAATCGATTTCCGAGCAGCAGCGGTGGCAGTACCAGAATAATGCCCGTGGCAACGATGCTGATGGCAACCAGCGCAAACAATACCGGCAGCGCGGAATTGATCTTATAGTCTTCTGTCACGCGCGATCCATGAAAGACAAACCTGAGAAGATCACGCGCTTGCACAGTATAAAAGAAAAACGGATGGTCATCGCTTACCGGGCGAACATCAAACGGGTACGAATCAAAGAACTCGTCCGGCCGCCTGGTGGTCAGAAGCTTGCGGAATGGGGTATCGAGATCTGTGCCAGGTACGTAGACTGCCTGCATCCCTGCTGTTTTCACACCACTCCGGATTCGGTCGATATCGACGGGCGTGAACGGATTGCGCGAAACGAGTATCGTGTCCTGCGCCCCGAACTTGTTCAGGTCTCCGGCATGTTCCCGTACGACTACGACGTTGCGGGCCGGGTCGGACTGGCCTAACTGCTGAAGGCCGACGATTGCGAGAGAAACAATGCGCAGCGATTCGCGCGGCGGCTCGAAACCCCAACGCGTGAACGCCATGACACCGTCATCGGTAAGATGCGAAAGATAATCGACGAAAGCATTGGTCGTGTAGAGATTGTTCTCGGAAAGAGCAAAGGCGCCAGCAGCGGTGGAGGCCCAGGTGTCAACAAGCGTTGCCTGTAAAACCTGATAATGATCCGCCGATCGGCGGATGAACGAACGGCCATCCTCTACCGCTATCTTCACTTCAGGACGGAAATACAATCGGTTGCTGTAATATGCGTAGCGCTTGCGCATGATCTCGGTCGCGATGATGGGGTTGATTTCAACTCCAGTGACATCTTTGCTGCCTGAGGCAAGAGCGCGGCCCACGTCCCACCCGCCGCCCGGACCAATGATCAGAGTCTTCGCACCCGGCCGGAGCATATACGGAAAGCCCGGGCCGTGATAGCGAAGATCGAACGCCTGTTTCGGTGTCAAGTTAGAAAGATCAAACTGCGCAAGGTAAGTATTCGCGTCGCCATCAATGATGATCACCTGCGCCCCGTCCGCCTGGCGTTTGAGGGCGATGCGAGAAAAGCTGTTCCAGCGTACGAACTCTTCGTTTGCGATCTGCTGCCCTTTAGAGAATTTGACATCAATCAACGCTTTTTTCGCGTTGAGCGTAATCAGCCCTACAATGAACAGCCCGAGCAAAACCGCTAGTACTCGGCCGCGGGAGGCCCCTGCCAGGTGAAACCATATGGCTGCTGAAACCGCGAAGAGCACAGCAGCGATCAAAATCGTGTTCGGACCGCCGAAGGTGTTCAGAAGGAAAACCAGCAATGCACAGCCGCCCGCGGCGCCAAGCAAATCGAAGAAGTAGACTTTGTTAACGCGGCCAATAGTATCGGCAACAACGAGCGAAACAATCGTTCCGGATAGGACGAATGGCAGCGCTGCGACGAAATAAGCCAGGAGCAAACCCGGCGCACTCATATCGCCGGTCCGGCTTAGGAGAAACGCCAGACTGAGAACAATAACTACAGCGTTGGCAGCGGCGAGAATACCGAGCTTCTCGTATAGCGTTCCCTTCCAGTCGGCCACGACGTAGGAAAAAACGCCTCCCGCACCCAGCCCAAAGAGCGCGATGGAAATCGCCAGGAACGCGAAATGATAAAAATACACTACCGAGAACACGCGCGTTAACGCGAGTTCCATTAACAACGTTCCGATTGACGTTGCGGCTATGGCGAAATAGATCTGAGGCCACGCCTTATTACGGCCCGGTGCTCGCGTTTCGTGACGCAAAGAGGAGGCTAACAACTCCCTATGTTAGAGGAATCCTCTAATCGGTCCCAACCGGGTGCAGCGATATGCTTACAAGCATGAGCTTTTTTTCAAGCGATTTTGCAAAGCTGGCATCAAACGTAAACCTATCGTTTTCGGACTTGAATCCCAAACAGAAATACAGGTTTGGAGATTTGGCGGAAGGTGTGCGACTATTTGTGGCGGTACGTGATCCGTCCCTTTGTGAGGTCATATGGAGACATCTCAAGGGTGACGCGATCACCAGCGAGTACTCGAATACGGTTGCGTCGAAGCTTACCGGCCAGATGCGCAAGCACCGTCCGGTCCTGGTCCAATTGAACGCTGAATAGCCCGCTGGGAAATTTTTCTACTACTGTGCCAGTTACTTCTATGCTGTCTTCTTTACTCATTAGCCTCTGATTAAAAGAATTGTGCTGCGTTACTTACCGCAATGCACTACCGAAGTATAGCGCAAAGACGGCCCTTTGCAGCCTCTTTGCGAGGCTCTCTGCAGTGCCGGGGAATAGCGCGAGAAAACATTGAAACCGACGTTGGTTTAACCTTGTTTCGGGGCCTGATTTATCCCATGAAAGAACATAGCTGAACGTGGCAAGATCCACAGGCGAGTTCAAGAACAAGAACATACTGGTTACTGGCGCGGGTCGGGGTATCGGAAAGCGTTTAGCACTTGGCTTTGCACACTTGGGCTCGCGAATTGCGTTAGTGGCTCGGAGCAAGGCCGAGCTCGACATGGCGCATATCGAAATCGAACAGACCGGCGGAAATGCTCTCCGGATCAGGGCAGACGTGATTGATCCCGAGCAGTTGGTGCTTGCTGTGGACAGGGCACGCGTCGTCTTCGGTAGCCCGATCGACATACTTATCTGCGCGGCGGCCATGATTGGCCCGATCAACTCCTTTATGCAGAGTTCGCTCAAGGCATGGAAGGATACCTTGAATATAAACCTGCTGGGCGTGGTGCACGCTATTCGCGCGGTGCTGCCTTCGATGACCGAGAGGCGCACAGGCAAGATCATCGTACTCACGTGCGAGACAGACGAATCTCCGAGCTTGAACCTTTCGGCATATACGACATCGAAGACAGCAGTGGTGCGCCTCGTTGAAGCGGTCGCCGCCGAGGTATCGGACCACAATGTGCAGATCAATTGTTTTGACCCTGGACCGACATACACGAGTCTCACGGACGAGATCGTTCGAGCTGAAAGCCGCCTTGAGCCTCGCGTGATCTCGGAAGCCAAGGAAACACGTCGAACTGGAGGCGTTTCACCGGAGCTGCAGATGAAAGTTGCTTCGTTCCTGGCCTCCGAACAGTCCAACCATATAACCGGCAAGCTTATTCATGTAACTGACGACACGAATAAGCTGAGGAATGATACTTTGAGGCCCGACGCGCTTACATTGCGCCGGACTCACAAGTAAGTCCGACCAATTATTTCGTTGAGAATCGGTAGATCGTAGTCTGGTGAAACTCCTCGCCCGGGCGTAGCACTGTGCTCGGAAAATTGGAGTGGTTCGGCGAATCGGGGAAGTGCTGTGTTTCGAGACACAAAGCCGAGCGGTGGCGATAAAGGCCGCCGATGCCGTGAATGTTGCCTTCGAGGAAATTGCCCGTGTAGAATTGCAGCCCAGGTTGGGTTGTAAAGACTTCCAGCACTCGCCCGGACTTCGGCTCCTCTATACGGGCGGCAACGGTGTCCAGGTCGCCAGGGTGGTTGAGCACGAAATTGTGATCGTAGCCCTTACCCAGCTTTAACTGCCCGAAGCTCGATCCAATACGGGCTCCGATATCAGTGGCTCGACGAAAATCAAGGGGTGTTCCTTCAACGTTCTCGAACTGGCCCGTGGGAATCAAAGTGCTGTTCACGGGCGTGAAGCGATCGGCATTAATGAGGACCCTGTGATTCAGGACGGTTGCGCTTCCAGCTCCTACGAGGTTGAAGTAAGAGTGATTCGTAAGATTTAAAACGGTAGGCTTATCAGTCTTTGCAAAGTAATCGATGTGAAGGCCATTACGATCGTCAAGTAGGTATCGGACCCTCACATCCAGATTCCCCGGAAACCCCTGTTCGCCATCCGGGCTCAAATAGTGAAGCTCGAGCGCGGGGCCTTCCTGATCGGAAACATCTTTCGCCTCCCACAGTCGCTTGTTGAATCCAACTGCGCCCCCATGCAGCATGTTCTGACCTTCATTCGTGCTCACGTGGTACACGTGACCATCCAGTGAAAACGTTCCTTTTGCCAGGCGATTTCCGTATCGTCCGATAAGCGCACCGAAATACGCATTATTCAGTTTCGACGTGTAGCCGTCCAATTTGCTGAAGCCGAGAACAACATCGCCGAACTTACCGTTGCGGTCTTTCACTCGAACGGACTGGATGGTTCCACCGTAGTTCGTGATCTTCACCTCCATGCCTGACGCGTTCTTCAAGGTATAGAGAAAAACCTCGTGATTATCCGATGTTTTTCCGAAGGGCTCCTTGGGAAGGGAAGATGCGTCTCTGGCGGACAAGAATGCCGGCCCGGCGATAAGGACCGAGAGTATTGCGGCTGCGGTGCGCTTCATGAGGTCATTATCTTAACGTATCGGCACCTTGGCCAAGGGTCGCGGTTGTAAAATTCGCGGCCGGTGTTTTTCCAAGACCTTGCACTCGGATTCTTGATACCTTAGCCTGTGATGGCACGCTTGATATTTTGCCTCGCGGCTCTCGCGGGCTTGCTTCCCGCTCAGGATGCGACCAGGGTTCGGTTTGTGAGAGCTTCGGGCGAAGCGACGATCTATGCCAAACCGGATCGCGCGGAAGTTACCGTCGGCGTTGCCAGCAGAGCACCTTCGGCTCAAGCGGCATCTTCTCAAAATGCGGAGCAGAGCTCGCGAGTTTTGACGGCAATCAAGCAGGTCCTCGGAAAGGGCGGCGAGGTGAAGACATCCGGTTATTCACTATCTCCGCAGTATGATTACGCCGACAGGCACGCTCCTCATTTGACTGGCTATGAGGCGAGCAACACGGTCTCTGTGACCGTGGACGATCTTTCTCTCCTCGGCAAAGTGATCGACTCCGCGACCAGTACCGGCGCGACCAACGTGAATGGAATTTCTTTTACATTGCGAGATCCTTCGGCCGTTCGCGCCCAGGCTCTTGCGGAAGCGGCGACCCGTGCGCGCTCCAACGCCGAAGCGTTAGCAAAGGCTTTAGGAGTCACTGTCATGAACGTATTGGAGGCGCAGCCAAACGAAACGCCTATGGTTCGTCCCCTTACCAAAACATTCGCCGCAGTGTCGCCGATGGCGATGCAGACGGCGACCCCAATCGAGGCGGGCGATGTGGACATCCATGCCACCGTCACCGTCACGATGCAGATTCAATAGCGTACATGGAGCAGCTCCTCTCTGGGGCCTAATTCGAATCGTTACAATGATGAACGGACCGTTCTGCGGTGGCGATGGAAGAAGCGAGTCTTAAACCCGTCGAAGTGCCGGACATACCCGACAAGTTATATTTCCGTATCGGCGAAGTAGCTAAACTTGCAGGGATCAAGCCCTATGTCTTGCGCTTCTGGGAGTCGGAGTTTCATGGTTTGGGGCCCAAGAAATCCGGGACCGGCCACCGTCTCTATCGACGGAAGGACGTAGAACTCGTCCTTGAGATCAAGCGCCTGCTCTACGACCGGCGATACACAATTGAAGGCGCACGAAAGGTACTGGATTCGAAACCCAAAAGACCGCCCACGTCCTCGACCGTGCCGACACGCCAAGCCGAGTTGTTCTCTGCGGCAGGATTTTCCTTCCACAAGGAGCTGCGCAAAGAACTTTCCGAAATTCTTGCTTTGTTGGAAGAGGGCGACGAAAGCTAACCGGCGGCTTTATCTCCGAGCAAAGCGTAAAGCGATTCGGCAGCTTGCTGGCTGGCCGCTTTCTTTGAGGACGCCGTTGCCCGGCTGCTCAGGCCGCTCGCGATTTTGGCTTCAACCGTGAAGAGCTTAGCGTGCTCAGGTCCGCTGGTTGCAACCGTAATGTAGCGGGGAATGGCCAGACCGAGAGCTTGAGCGCGCTCCTGCAGGAGGCTCTTGTAATTTAAGAGGGCAATCGGACCCTGCTCCTCGATTTCCGCCAGTTTCCCAAGGACCGCGCCTTCGATAAGCGAACGTGCTGCGGACAGCCCCCCATCCAGGTGCATCGCCGCGATCAAGGCCTCGAAAGCATTCGCCAGAAGGGTCTTGCGCGCGCGGCCGCCGCTGCGCTCCTCTCCTTTGCCGAGGTGAAGGAAATGACCCAGCTCGATCTCGAGAGCACACGCGTAGAGGTGGGTCGCGCTTACCAAATGTGCCTTCAGTTGAGAGAGGCGGCCTTCGCGTGCCGCGGGATAACGGATTACGAGGGCGTCGCTCACAACAAATCCAAGAATCGAGTCGCCTAAAAACTCGAGTTGCTCGTTATCCCCTTCATCGGCCGAAACAGACTCCCGTTCCGCAAGCCACGATCGATGTGTTAGGGCGCGCTCGAGGAGCCAACGATTGTTGAATTTGTAACCGATGCGTTCTTCGAGCGCCTCTAGAAGACGCTGCATCCGAACTTCCGAGACTACTTAGGAGCAGCGGTTGCTCCACCTTTCAACTTGGTGGCGGCGTCCTTCTGCTGCTGGGCGAATTGTTTTACTTGTGGGGGTGCGTCGGCTATCGCAAGCGCCTTGTCCGCGGTCGAAATAGCGTCGTCATATTGCTTGTTTTCGTTATATGCCTTCGACAAGCGCACCATCGAGACGGAGTTCGTCGGCTGCGCGTCGAGCGCTGCCTTGTAACTGGTGATCGCTTCCGGATACTTCTTGTTGAGTTCAGAGGCCTGCCCCAGGGCATCGTTAGATTGCGAGATCAACTGTTTCTTCAGGTCGGGCCACTTTTCGGGCGGAATTCCCGGGGGCGGCGTGTCGGTCGTCTTGAGGAGTTCGAGCGCTTTGTTGGCATAATCCTGAATCTGCTTTACGCTCTTGTCCTTGTCGAGGTCGGTGTCTTTCGAATGCTGCGCGATCGCCTCGGCCAGAGTCACGCGGGCCATGATGTCGTTCGGGTTCGCCTGAATTACCTGCTGCCCGAAGGCTACGATCTGGCCGTAATCGTTCTTACGTTCAGCCGCCTCCATCGCCATGCTGAGGAGCATTTCCTTGTACTCGGTGTCGGCAAAAGTCTCAAGAACGTAGTTGATATCCGTAATTTCCTGATCCAGATTGCCAGCTTGGGCGTCAGTCTGAACCTTCTTGAGCGCGTCAACTTCCTTCTGAGACTTCGGCTTGGGCTGCGCGGGAGCTTGCCATGCGGCAACCGGAAACGTCAGTGCAGCCGATAGTGCGGCTAAAGTCAAAATCGATTTCATGCTACTTGTCTCCTGATGAAGATGAGATACTGTGCAAGGCCTTTTCCGCTGCGTCCCGGGTCCGAGCGGAGGCGCCCTGGGTTGCCAGCGCCATCTGAAATTGAGACGCGGCCTTGCCCGCATCCCCTGCCTTCAGTTGCAACTGGCCCAGGTAATAGTGTGACCAGGCCGCTGCCGCCGAAGCCGGACTCGTTTCGACCGTACGTTGAAAGAGATTGAGCGATTCGTCCCAACGTTTCTCTCCAAGAGAGATCAAACCGAGGCCGTAAAAAGCACGTGCTTGTAAATCCTTGTTAGAAGTCTGTTCCAGGCTCTTTTTAAAGGCCTTACGCGCGTTTTCCAAATCATGCTGTTCGAGCAGACCTTCGGCGCTCTCGAGTGACTCTTCCGCGGGATCAACTTGCATCTTGACAGGCGGAGCGATGACCCGAGGGGGAACAGCCTTTACAAATTCCACATTCTTCAGCCGTTTTTCCTCTTTGTGAACATCCAGAGCGGAAATCAGGTCGGGATAGTAAAGGCGGAAGGCGTCGGGCTGCTTTTCGTAAGCCGGGAGCAGATCGGCCAGGCCGGCAGTCAGAATGAAGCCCTCCCGCATCTGCTGATTAACAAATGCGGCCCGCTTCTCGGCGCCACCGTGCATCAAGCGGCTGTCGATCGCCTTGATAAGACACTTGGTTACCAGCAGCGAAAAATCGTCTTTGTATGCCAGATCGAGCGCCGGTGCATCCTGCGCGTACTTGGCTAACGGCTTTTTATCCTTGATAATCCCGCTGTACTTAAAGCTCAGCGGGTCAAGCAAATAGGCGAGATAGGCATCGCGTATCTCGTCGATGGCGGGCACGCTGGTAGGCGTTATGACGATAAAGTAATCGTCTTTGTAACTGCGCACTTGCACCTGGTCAGGAGCACCGAGCAGGTCGAGATAGATTTGAAAGCGCCTTCCAAGGTAACCGGAGGGGTTGCGCAAGTAACCGTTGGCCTCGAATAGCAGACCAATCACCTGGTCCTGATATTGCGTGATCGCTCCTGTGTACGCCGGGCGGGCGCGATTCCACAGTGATTCCACATCCGCTTGCTGATAGAACCGGGAAAGAATCGCACTGAACCCCCGAAGCGACTCTACATCGGGGGGAACTTCTCCCTTGGGCAAATCGAAAGCGGGTGCGTTGCCGACGAGGAGCGCGAACGAGAGATACTGACCAAGGTCGGCGCTCTCCGAAGCCCTTCGATGTTGCTTATAAAAGTCCTTCAATTCGCCCAGACACGGAATTTTGCGTTTCGCCAATTCGTTCCGCACTTGTGTTCGCACCTGAAACTGTTGATTTAGCGGCGAGTCTATGCCTGCATCATAACCGGCAGCGTTAATGGCCGCTAGTACGGAAAACATTGTCAGGCTGACACTAAACTCATTTTCTGAGGAATTTCCGCGACCACTTTCTTGTGGCACTGTTTGAGGGATGAAGGCCGACCCGGTAAGAGGTACCATCAAGCCCAGGGCGAGAATCAAACAGGATGTGGTGTTCGGACGAATCAAAACAATCTTGGATCCGGCGGATTAATCTGCCCCTCAGTTTAGCCTAATGACAAGGGATCATGACGGTTCCGCACGCTCTCGAAGTTGAATCCCAAAGACGTGTTAAATCATCAACAGATTGGAGATTTTGTATGGCAGGCAGCAACACGATTACCTTCACAGACGACAGCTTTGACAAAGATGTCTTAAATGCGGACGTTCCAGTCCTGGTTGATTTCTGGGCGGAGTGGTGCGGCCCGTGCAGAATGATGGGGCCCACGGTCGATCAAGTCGCCAGCGACTATGCCGGTAAGGTCAAGGTTGGAAAGCTGGACGTGGATTCGAACCAACAGACCGCCTATCGCTATGGGATTAAAGGCATTCCAACCTTGCTTCTGTTTAAGGGCGGAAATATTGTAGAGCAAAAAGTTGGGGCGATTAGCAAGCCCGAATTCCAGAAGATGCTCGACAAGCACGTTTCTGCGTAATACCAGGCACGGATTGAAAAGGACGGGCGCGGCTCCAAATGCCGCGCCCGTTTTTTTGCTACCCTGTGGGCATGTTCCGATCGAGCGCGATCGTTGAACTTGCCGTCCTTTCGCTGTTCTGTCTCACCCGGAATGCTTTCGGCTTCGACCCGGCCTCGCTTTCGGCCGCGATCCTCACTGGGAGTTTAGCCGGTGTTAAGGAGCAGCTGGCGGCCGGAGCGGATCTGAACGGCTTCGATGCCGCAGGGAGTTCCCCCCTGACAGTTGCGGTATTGAGCGGGCACCCGGAAATTGTTTCCTACCTGCTGAGGCAGGGCGCGGACGCAAACGCTCGACAGACTGCAACCGCCTCCACGCCGCTCCGTTATGCAGTGCTTGCGGGGCGGGCGGATCTGGTCAAGATTCTGCTCGCAGCGAAGGCACGCACCGATCTGCATTATGCCGATCAACAGACGATTTTCCACATCGCCTGCGCCAGGGCGAATATCACGATCGTCGACCTTCTTCTGACCGCGAGCGCGGAGGTCAACGTTGAGGATGTGAACTCGAATACGCCTCTCGACGAAGCAGTGCGACGCGACCAAAAGGACAAGGTCAGCGCGCTACTCGCTCACGGCGCAGACGCTGGTCGCGTACATCCCCTCGATGGCAGAGGTCCCCTCCACCGGGCCTGTATCAAAGGTTATGCAGATCTTCTGCCTCCTTTGCTGGAAGCTGGAGCCAATCCATCTTCGCGCGACACATCAGACCAGACGCCGCTTGATCTCGCGCTGGACTACGGGAATAAGACCGTCGTTTCCTCGCTGCTAAAGTACGCGCAACACTACGGCACTTTGCGACTGAATTTCGCCGAGGCGATGGACCGCGCGAATCAAAACGGGCGCACCGAGGTCGTCAGGATGTTGCTCGATAGCGGTTGGGACGTGAACTATCGCACGGTTGCGGGATCCACCTACCTGAACGATGCGGCTCTGAAAGGCCACGCGAAGCTGGTCCGGCTGCTGCTCGATCATCACGCGAATCTGGATGTGCGAAATCAGACTGGAGGCACTCCGCTGCATGACGCTGCTTTGTCGGGCAACACGGATGTAATCGCCTTATTGCTCGATCGCGGATGCGTAATCGATGCGCGCGAATCCGAATCGGGTGCCACGCCGCTAATGCTCGCTGCCTCGCTCGGCCGGACACCCGCCGTCGCGCTCCTGCTGGAAAAGGGCGCCAATCCCCTTTTGAAGGACAATTCCGGCCGCACCGCTCTGGAGCGGGCTTATGAGAATCAGAACCCGGCCTTGGTCAAACTCCTTGAGGCGGCTCGGCTGAAGCCTGCGGCTCGCGCACAAATCAGCTAAAAATTGTAAGGTTGCGCACTCTTCTCAAAGCTGCGCTACTTCCCTGCTACGCTGCAAAAGGAGATTTTGGCCGCTATGTGGAAGTTCCTCTTGGGTGTTTTGGTTGGGATTGTGGTTGCCATCTTCGGGGCGTTCGTAATTCTGCTGGCAATTGGAAGGAGCTTCGCCAATAAGCCGCCGAGCGTGACGGCAAACTCTGCGCTCGTAGTTACTCTTCGAGGAGACGTTCCCGAAGCTGCGCCGGTGGATGTGGGAGTGCCCTTTTTCCAGCAGCAGACTGCTCCGACCGTGCGCGATCTCTGGACATCGTTCAGGGAAGCCGCGAAGGACAACCGCATCAAAGCCGTAGTGCTCGAGCCGCAGCGTTTGATCGCCGGCTGGGGTCGTTTACAAGAGATCCGGCAGGAGATAGTGGAATTTAAGAAATCGGGCAAGCCCGTATATGCGTTTCTCCAATCTCCCGGTTCACGCGAGTACTATCTCGCTTCTGCCAGCGACAAAATCTTTCTTTCTCCAGGCGACAATCTCGACATCAAAGGCTTTCTGCTGGAGGCAACCTACTTTAAGAATGGGCTCGACAAGCTGGGCATCCAGTTCGAAGTCGATCACATCGGCCGCTACAAGGACGCTGGAGATGTTTTCACGCGCAGTAACATGTCGCCGGAAACACGAGAAGTGCTCGGCCAGGTTCTCGATCAGCTCTATTCCGACTTCTGCTCCACGGTGGCGCAAGGGCGGCACAAGACGGCAGACGAATTAAAGGCCCTTCTCGATCAGGGGCCGTTTACCGCAGACCAGGCAAAGGCGAATGGACTCGTTGACGAACTCGGCTTTAGCGATGGGGTCCTTGGAGAGCTGAAGCAGAAAACGGGCGTGGGCAAATTGAACAGGACCGATATTCGAGCGTATTTCCGTGCTCAGCCGGGTCAGGGAGATCGGATCGCACTGCTGGTCGGCGATGGCGAGATCATACAGGGCGATCCGGCAAACAACTTCGGCTCTCAGACTGAAATCGCGGACAAGCCATTTGCAAAACTGATTCGCCAGGTTCGTGAGGACTCGGCAGTAAAAGGCGTAATCGTTCGAGTCAACTCACCGGGCGGAGATTCGCTCGCTTCCGACATCATTCTGCACGAACTGAAGATGCTGAGCGCGGCCAAGCCGACCGTAATTTCAATGTCCGATCTGGCGGCTTCAGGCGGCTATTACATCGCGATGACCGGAGACCCAGTGCTCGCATATCCGAATACCATTACTGGTTCGATCGGCGTGTTGTACGCGAGACCGATGGTCAAGGGACTGCTTGACAAGCTAGGCATTCAGGCGGAATTGCTTTCGCGCGGCAAACTCGCCGACATGGATTCGGTGACCCAGCCGTTATCGGACGCCGCGCGTCAGAAACTGCACGACTCGATCCAATCGACCTACAAGCTCTTTGTCAACCACGTTGCAACGGCCCGCAGGAAAGCCTACGATCAGATCGATCAGCTGGCACAAGGCCGCGTTTGGATGGGAAGCCAGGCACGCCAAAACGGGTTGATCGATCAACTGGGAGGTTTGGATCAGGCGGTTTCCCTCGTGAGGCAAAGGGCACACTTATCGCCAACCGGAGATACAAACCTGATGATGTTTCCACCTCGCAGGAGCATCCTGGATTTGCTGACGAATACGTCACCGGAAGCAGTAGAGGATGGCGCTGCCGAAAGCAAGGTTCGGGAGTTTATTCCTGAAATGCCGAGCCGGCTGATCCTCAAGGGCGGTCTGTTGCGTTTACTGCCTTATCGGATCGACGTTCACTAGAACGCGGCGGCAGAGCAAATCCCCTGTGCGCCAAGCGCGGCCTGCATGCGCTCGAGGGCGCCTTTGTGGATCTGGGAGACGCGGCTCTCGTTCACACCCATGCGGGTTCCGATTTCTTTCATTGTCAGGTCATGCTGGTAATAAAGACTGACGACCTCCCGGTAGCGCTCCGGCAATGTCTGGACGGCAGCGGCCAGCTTTTCCTTTAATTCAGCCGCAACGAACATGCGCTCGGGTGAACTGCCAGGAACGGCAGGAATTTCAGCCGCGGGCTGCTCGTCGTTTTCGCGGACTACCTGCTGAACGGCTGCCGCATTTAGGCTGCGAAAATCAACCATTAACGACTGCCACCGGCGGCTGTTCAAGCCCATTGCATTCGCGATTTCCTGTTCGCTCGGGGCCCGGCCGAGTTTCGTTGTAAGCTCTGCGGTCACGGCTTCCATTTGGCGATAGCGTTTGCGCAGGTCGCGTGAGGCCCAGTCCTGCTGGCGAAGGCTGTCGATGATCGCGCCGCGGATGCGGTGCTTTGCATAGGTCGGGAAAGCAACCTCCTTATGTTCACGATATTTGGTAGCGGCATCGAAGAGCCCCATAGTACCGGCATGAACCAGGTCGTCGAATTCGACGTGCACGCGGATCGAATTCTGCACGTGGGCGGCGATCGCGGTAACCAGGTGCAGGTGGTCTGTAATGAGTTCGTCCCGTTGGGTAAGCTGCGTGAAATTCGGTTGGGCGAGAGCGGCGGCGGACATTCGTTCTGGTTCTCCTTGCCTGCCGCTTTCTGCGGCCGGCTTTCGCCATTGAGAAAGGCAATGAACCCACCAACGAATTTCCGGTGCGTGTAAACGTCGCTATTCGATTGATTTAACGATGGTTATCTGCTGCCAGATAAAAATTACAGTGAATCGCTTTACGCATAAATGCGATGTGCAGTTTCAATCTGAAACACAGTTCCACCAAATGATTTGCCATAAAGAAATCGCGTTCCATTACGAAACGCCTTAATGGCAAACGGGAACGAACAGTCACTGCGGGGAATAGCCGGGATTTCCCCGAGGTCCGATTTACCCAGCTTCGCGGTGAGCCTGGGTGTTCTCGGACGACCTTCCCACGCGCTTGCGGAGCAAATGGAGACGGAGAGTTCCGCTATTCACGGGTCGGAGAACGGCCGCTGGCCGAACCTTGGAATGAAGCTCCTCCTTGTTCAACAAATCGAGAAGCGAGATTTCGAAGTGGGCAAGAAGGGCATCGGCGAGCGGTGTGTGCAGTTTGCGGGCGCCCTTCAGAACATTGTGCAGCTGGGGTTGGGAAACTCCAACTGAGTTTGCTAGCGCCCTTTCCGAAAGCTCGCCGTTGCGTATCCGAGCATTGACGAAGACTAGAAGCCGTGCCTTTAACGTTCGGAATGAGGGCGCCTCAATCCTCTGGTTTGATTCCAAGCTGAAATAGGCCCCTCTAATTCTGGGTCAATAGAGGCATTTTTACAACCTTTCTTGCTTTCTAAAGAGATTTATGCAACTAACTGAAACTTTAGCGGCTTATAGGACTTTGCCGAGGGAATACTATTTGGGGCGTAGAAGAACTTTCGTATTCTTTTACGGCACACTTCAAAAAGTACTGTAAGTTCTAAACATAGCAACAAGACAAACGGCGGCTAAACAATAAGCCGCTAAAAGAAAAGAAAGAACAAGAATTAAACCTATGAACTGGACCCGTTCCGAAACACTAGCCCTCGCCCAGCAGTCCTGCACGCATTGTTATGGTCTTGGCCTTCGGCCAGGACGAGCAGGAGCCTCAAATCCCTGCAATTGCGTCTTTAGAGCAATTTTTCGCGCCTGCTATGCGCGATTTCAGCAATGCGCTTCCAAAGAAAAATACATAAGCCGCGTTTCACTCGAAGCGAATCCCGGCCGCCAGCGGAAAGCAATTTGGGGGTTGAAGAATGAAGAGTACATCGCCGATTTTTGCCTGGTCAGCCGGCGCACTCTCACTGAAGACCAACATCGCTTGTTCCGCTATCACTTCCTGCTCGGAGCCGACTGGAGGCTCTGCTGCCGGAAGCTGAAGATGGATCGCGGCACCTTTTTTCATGAGGTCTACCGGATCGAAGAGAAGTTGGGCCGAACATTCCGTGAACTCGAACCGCACGCGCTGTTCCCGCTCGATGAATATTTCAACAGCACGGGACGGTACAAAGTAGTACCGATCGATTCGTTCACTGTAGAAAAGCCCGCCTCTGCGATAAAAGCGACGACGATTCTCAAATTTCCTCTGAAGCGAGCGGCGTAAAAGTCGAAGCGCAGATCGTGGGCGTAAGGCCGGGCGAAAGCCCGGCCTTACTTGTTGGAGTCCGTTAACTTTCGACGGGCTGCAAAGAATTGCGCGAGCAACTCTGCCGACTCGGCGGCAAACAACCCTTCTTCCACTTTCGCGCGGTGATTCAGAAGGTCTGAATCGGCAAGTCTGAATTTACTGCGCACGGCGCCAAAGCGGAGGTCGCGCGCGCCGAACACCAGCCTGTCGACGCGAGCCTGCACAAGGGCGCCGGCGCACATGGCGCAGGGCTCGAGCGTTACATATAAGGTAGAAGCAGGCAGGCGATAATTGCCGACGCGAGCGGCGGCTTGTCTTAAGGCATCAATTTCGGCGTGAAGGGTGGGATCGTTGGTCGAGATCGGATGGTTCCAACCTTCGCCCAAGACTTCGCCGCCCAATACCAGTACCGCTCCAACCGGTACTTCGCGCATGGCGCTGCGCGAGGCTAAAGCAAGCGCGAGCTTCATGAAACGGCGGTCGGCCTCGGACCAGACAGGTGCCTCAATTTCGAACGGGTTCACCCGTTTATATTCTCTTTTCACCATTTCATCGGAAACCGGCGTCTGTTCAGCCTCAACAGGTGCGTCCTCGCGCGATCCAAGCTACGCTTAAAACAAAGGGGACCAGCATGTTTCGATATCTTTCGCTTGCGCTGAAGAACACTTTGCGGAACCGCCGGCGGAGTTTCCTGACTGTGTCGAGTATTGCAGTCTCATTGTGCCTGCTCGGCCTGTTGATAGCGATCTACCACGCCTTGTTTTTGAGGCAGCAGACTCCTGGGCAAGCTCTGCGGCTGGTGGTGCGGCACAAAGTATCACTGGCACAGCCGATTCCAGTTGCATACGAAGAGAAGGTTCGGCACGTACCGGGCGTAAAAGAAGTATCGGTCTGGAACTGGTACGGCGGTACTTATAAGGACAGCCGGGACCAGCGCAACTTCTTCGCAAGGCTGGGCGTGGAGCCGAAAGCGTTTTTGAAGATCCGGACGCAGATGACAATGCCAGATGACCAGGAGAAGGCCTTCCTGACTGACCGAACCGGCTGTATCGTATCGAAAGATCTCGCGGAGAAGCTGAACTTCAAGATAGGGGATCGGATCACGCTGATTGGCGACATTTACCCGGTCAACCTCGAGCTTAAAGTAGTCGGCATCTTCGACGACCCTGACGCGAAGCAGACGCTATTTTTCAACTACGATTACCTGCGCGACGCGCTACCGCTCGTTCGCCGTAATTACATCAGCGTGGTGGCTGTGCTGGCGAACAGCCCCGAAGACGTACCGCGCATTGCCAAGGCGATCGACACGATGTTCGCGAATTCCTCTCCGCCCACCAAAAGCGAATCCGAGCAGCAGTTCGCTTTGAGTTTCGTCTCGTTCCTGGGCAATATCAAGTTCATCCTATTGAGCATCTGCGCCGCGGTGACTTTTACGATTTTGCTCGTCTCGGGAAACACAATGGCGATGTCAGTGCGGGAACGGATTAAAGAAGTAGGAGTCCTGAAGACGCTCGGCTTTACGAACTCCGGCGTGCTGAGCATCATTGTCGGCGAGGCAATGACAATTGCACTGATGGGCGGCCTGCTCGGTGTACTACTGGCTTCTCTTCTAGGCTTTCTGGTGACCAAGTCAGGAGCAAACCTGATCTTGCAGGTACCATCGCTCAACATGGATGCGTTCACTGCGATCACCTGCCTGGCTGTCGCCTTATTCATTGGATTTGTGAGCTCGTTTGTGCCGGCCTGGAACGCGGCGCGGACCAACATTATCGATTCTCTTCGGTACACAGGCTAAGAACAATGGCAATTCCGATTTCTTACAATCTGCGCAACCTGATCGTACGCAAGGCGACAACGCTGATGACGGCGGCGGGTATTGCTATGACGGTGGCGGTGCTGCTGGCCGTTCTGGGACTGGTGGCCGGACTAACGGCTGCATTCAAGTCAACCGGCGATCCGCTACACGTGCTCGTGATGAGGAAAGGCGGAAATGCGGAGCTGACAAGCCTCTTTACACCGCAGCAGTTTCAAATTGTGAAGAGCTTTCCCGGAATCGCCGCCGGGTCAGACGGCCGGCCGATCGCATCGATGGAAGTAGTGACAATCATCAACATGCCGAGCGTGGAGCATCCGGATGGAATCAACATTACACTGCGCGGACTGTCGCAGGATGGGGTCACGATGCGTAAGGTGAAGATCTCCCAGGGGCGCTGGTTCCAGCCGGGGCAAAGGGAAATCACGGTGGGCAAGAATCTGGCGAAGCGCTATCCGGCGGCACAAGTCGGCAAGCAGCTTCATTTCGGCAAGGGCATGTGGACGATTGTCGGGGTAATGGACGGCGGAGACAGTTCGATCAACAGCGAGGTCTTCGGAGACGGCAACCAGGTGGCATCCGACTTCAACAGGCCGGATACGTACAGCTCGGCGCTCTTGCAGGCGACAGATGAAGTTTCGGCGGCAGCTCTCAAGAAATCGCTCGAGGCCGATCGAAGACTGAATGTGACGGTGCTCAACGAAAGAGAATATTACGACGCACAAACGGTATCCGCCGCGCCGATCAAGTTTCTCGGGTTCTTCGTGTGCATCATCATGGCGGTGGGCAGTTGCTTCGCTTCGATGAACACGATGTACGCAGCGGTGGCGCGCAGAGCGAAGGAAGTCGGGACGCTCCGCATTCTGGGGTTCACCAGAGGCAGCATCCTGTGGAGCTTTTTCCTCGAATCGGTACTGCTCTCATTGCTGGGCGGATTGCTTGCCTGTCTGATCGTTTTTCCATTGAACAGGGTGACAACGAGTCTCGGCAACTTCGTTACATTCAGCGAAACGAGTTTCGACATCAAAATCGGGCCGGACATCATGCTGATCGGTATTCTGTTCTCGGTCATTCTAGGAGCGATCGGCGGATTGCTGCCGGCCCGGCAAGCTGCGAAGAAGGAAATTTTGACGGCACTTCGTGAAGTGTAATTACGTAATCTTCTGGTGTCCATGGAAACGGAACTGAAAAATCTTCGGATCGACCGCTCGGCAAAGAAGCCGCAGGAACCGAAGGCAGTCACCAAACTGATGGCGATCTCGGTGGTAGTTGCGCTAGCGGCCATCGGAACGGTGGTGGCGTGGCGCAAGCTGAACGCGGCGGTCCCTGTTCAGATTGTGCAGGTGCAATCGCCCGTGACGGCTTCGGCGGCAGGCGATCAAGTGATTCTCACTGCTACCGGCTACATCATTGCGGCGCATAAGATCGAGGTCGCGTCCAAAGTGAACGGGCGGGTGGCGTCGATCAGCGTAGACAAGGGCGATCGCGTGCAGGCAGGCCAGATTCTGGTAAAACTCGAGAATGACGAGTATCGCGCGCAGGTCCTGCAGCAGCAGGGACAACTGGCGAATCTTCAAGCCAAGCTACAGCAGGATCTGAATGGATCGAGACCGGAAGAGATCGAGAAGGCCCGGGCGGATTTGAACCAGAGCAAGGCGGACCTGACGGATGCCAAGGTTTCCTTGCGGCGGACGAGCGAACTCGTAAAGGAAGGCGTATTAGCAAAACAGTCTCTCGACGATGCACAGGCTAAATATGACGGCGATGAGGCAAAGGTGGCGAGCCTGCAGCGAACGCTCGATCTTTCCGTTTTGGGACCAAGGAAAGAAGAGATAGAACAGGTTCGCGGACAAATCGAGCAAGCCAGGGGAGCGCTCGATTATGCACAGACGCAGCTCGACAACACGGTGATCCGCGCGCCGGTTACAGGAACAATTCTCGACCGCAATGTCGAGAAGGGCGAATTCATTACCACGGGTTTCGTAGGAGACAAAGGCGCCAAAGGCTACATCGTGACGATGGCCGATCTGAACGATCTTCAGGTAGAACTCGATATCAGCCAGAATGATTTTCCCAAGCTCGGAGCCGAGCAGAAGGGGATCATCACGACTGACGCATACCCGGACCGCAAGTATCAGGGTTATGTGCAGCAGGTTTCTCCCGAGGCGGATCGCGCCAAAGCAACCGTGCAAGTCAAAGTCAAAGTAAGAAATCCGGATAGCTATTTGCGGCCAGACATGAATGCGACAGTAGCGTTTTATAACGATGCCAAAAGCCAGCCGTCAGAGTCTGCGAAGAGAGTCATCACGATTCCGCAGAACGCCGTGCAAAACGGGCACGTGTTCGTAGTTGTTAATGGCCACGCCAGGCAGCGGCCTGTGACAACCAGCGGCAGCTCGGGCCAGGGCGTGCTGGTTGAAAGCGGGTTGATCGGCGGAGAGGACCTGATCGTCAATCCTCCGGCGGACCTGAAAGATGGTCAAAAAGTAGAAGTGAAATCGTGATAAGCAGGGGATCCATACATGAGCGACACAGTTGTTAAAGCGACCGACCTCAGCAAAGAGTATGTGCGTGATGAATTTCACGTGACGGCGCTCGACGGAGCGAACATCGAGATTCAGCGCGGAGACTTTCTGGCGCTGATGGGTCCATCGGGATCGGGAAAGTCAACGCTGCTGCACCTAATCGCGGCAATGGATAAACCGACACACGGACAGATCGAAGTTCTGGGAGCGAACCTGCGGGAACTGAACGACAAGCAGATTGCGCACTGGCGCAACGAACATATCGGGTTCATTTTTCAATCCTTCAATTTGATTCCTGTGCTGACAGCGCTCGAAAATGTGGAGCTTCCGTTGAAGCTGACGCGCCTCGGCAAGAAAGAGCGGCTGGAGCACGCTGAGACTGCGCTGAAGCTGGTTGGCCTGGGAGACAGGCTCGGCCACCTGCCGAAGCAGCTTTCAGGCGGACAGGAGCAGCGTGTGGCGATTGCGCGCGCCGTCGTGACAGACCCGGACCTGATCCTGGCTGACGAGCCGACCGGAAATCTGGACGCGGCAGCGGCCGAGGATGTGCTTACGATGCTGAGCCGGTTGAACAGCGAGTTTGGAAAAACGATTGTGCTTGTGACGCACGATCCGCACGCAGCCAAGTTTGCAAAGACGGTGAGGCATCTCGAAAAGGGTCAATTGCTGCCGGTCGGATCGCTGCCAGCAGATTGGGCTAACGCCATGGCATTAAGGAATTAGGCCCTGTTCAGGCACACTTCGAGTGCAGCAACCGACCCTCTCGTTTAAATTTTGAGGAACTGAGCTACGTCAGGCTGCGGTTTCGATCAATTTCAGTAGTTCCGAACGGCTGATACCGAGGTTGGATTGTGCAGCGGCGAACATTTCGCTGATGGTTGGTTGCTGTGCTGAGGGCTTTTGAGGAACAAAGCCAGAAGCAGCCTTGCGGACCGTCGGGATGGATGCCGGCGCGGCGGCAACGAGCGTTCGAGCTGCTTTCTTGGTTTCCTGTAAGGTCTTGAGGGTCTTGTGGAAAGAGCGCTCGGCGGAAGTCAGGGTGCGATGGAAGAGAGCGGCCATGCCGTGGTCGATCATCCAGAGCACACGGCTGACGTCAGCGTCCAGTCCGCCGTCTTTGCCGCGGCCCTGCTCGGCCCACATGTGAGTTTCGAGATACCGATAGCGGTTGATGCGCCAGTAGTGATGAGCCAACTCGTCAACCAGGATTTCTTCGGTCGGGGAGGCGGGCTGGTGTTCGGCGCGGAGATCTGCGCGGAGGGCGTCCAAATCTTCGGGGTTCTCGCCGGGGATGCAAGCTGACTTCGAATACATTCCGTGCTTGAAAGCGTTCTGCGATGAGGCGGCTTTGCCTTCGACGGTCTTGGGGCCGGTGGACTTTTTAGCGTTGGCGCGATTGATTTCGGCGCGGGTGCGTTTGACAGACATTTATTACACTCCTCGTCCGGACGGTAGCGGATGAGGTTTCGGGGCGGGCTCGATTTTCTCTTTAAATGACTGAGCCGACGAGGATAAAGAAGATTTTTCGGGACCGTGATTGGGTTGGAGGATGTCCGGGAGATCGTAGAAAAGGGAACGACTCAGCCGGAGCCGTGACAGGCTCTGCGAAATCGTCACGCGATCGAGAACCTCGACCAGGCCGATGCCCTCCTCTTTGGCCGGGTGACTTACGAAATGATGGAGGCAGCGTTTCGGCCGCCGGCGCGGACGGGAGCGATGCCTGATTGGATGGAACCCTTCGCCCGGACGATCGACGCGGCAAAGAAGTCGTGTCGAGCACCCTGGACCGGGTCGATTGGAACGCGGTGCTCGTGCGCGGGGATCTGGGAGAAGGCCATTCATCAGCTCAAGCAGGAGTCGGGTAAGGGACTGTTCGCGGGAGGCGTGAAGCTCCCGCTGGCTTTGGCGGAGTTGGGATTGATCGATGAGTACGAGTTCGTGGTGCAGCCCAGGGTAGCCGGCCACGGACCGACGTTGTTCGCGGGGCTATCGAAGTATGTCGATTTGAGGCTCGTGTTCAGCTCGGGGGCCGTGGCGATGCGGTATGAACCGAGAAAGTAGCCATTGGGCGTGTTAGCCCGTATCACTCCAGCCTTCGACACATGCTCCCCCAGCGCCGAAATTATTGTTTTGGAAGACAACAAGGAGATTCCTTTATGCATTTAAAGAAAGTCGAGGCGCGTCGTGTGCTGAGCGAAGCGCAGAAAGAGCAGTTTGTTCAAGAGGGTTTTGTGAAGTTGGAGAGCGCATTTCCGCAGGAGACCGTAAACGACGCGCGTGCGATTCTCTGGCAAGCAACAGGCTGCGATCCGGAAGACGCTAAGAGTTGGACGCGGCCCGTCGTCCGACTCGGGGATTTTACCGCCGAGCCGTTTCGCCAAGCGGTGAATACGTCAGTGTTGCACGCTGCTTTCGACGAGTTGGTCGGTGTCGGCCGATGGATGCCGCGAGAAAGCCTTGGAGGTTTCGTGGTTCGATTTCCACATCCTGACGATCCGGCCGACACGGGTTGGCACATTGACGCGAGTTTTCCGGGGCCCGAGCGTCAAGATTCGTACCTCGATTGGCGGGTCAATGTCAGATCTGACTGGCGGGCTTTGCTGATGCTGTTTCTGTTTTCTGATGTGTCCGAGCAAGATGCGCCGACTCGCATCCGGTTGGGATCGCATCTAATCGTGCCGCCATTACTCGCTCCGGCGGGAGACGTAGGTATATCAATGGTTGAGATATCCAGGCTTGCCGAGCAAGACACCGCTGGGCTAACTGAAACTGCGGCGACCGGACCGGCGGGCACAGTATATTTGTGCCACCCTTTCCTCGTGCACGCAGGCCAACCGCATCGCGGTGCGACACCACGTTTTCTAGCGCAGCCGGCGCTTATTCCAAAGGAGCGCTTCGACCTCACGCGCAGAAACGGCAATTACTCCCAAGTAGAGCGGGCGATTCGTTTGGGACTCGGTGAGAAGCGGAACTCGTGAACCCCGGTCTGTAGCTCTCAGGCCATAGGCGATTGGGCCTGGCCTCGGCCGGATACATCGTCTTTAGCAATTGCTCCAACTAGATCAGGGTCCGCATACCTTAGGGTGCGAGGCGCGAATGGAAGACATTTTATATTTGTTCGAGACGGGATCGGCGGTTTCCCAATACTAATCCTCTTTGAGTTGCGATTCGCTCATTGATTCAGAACTTGCAACCTGCGATTGCAAGAGGAAGCCACAGTCCTGATACTCTGCGGGATAACCGAATACTTTACTGTTGTTTTGTCCGATTTTCTAGGATATCGATGCCCGGGGCGACGGTCCAGCTGCCTTGCTGGTGGGACCTGACCTCATTGGGTTTAAATCATCAAACGTACTCAGACCGCCGATCCGTAATGGCCCGGTGCCGCGTTGGATTTGCCGTCTAACGTCGGAATTGAACCGGAAGCCGCTGATTAGAGGATCGATCGCCAGAAGCCACCCCTGGCCGAAACCAACAGGTACCGTTAGTGTTCCAAATGCCAAGCTGATGTGAAGCGCCTAGACCATCATCGGCGTAATCCCACCATCCGAGCGACCTGACCGTGATGGTATGGTCGGTGGTGAACGCCCGCGCCGACGCCCCTGGCAGGAGAGCTGCGCCCAATACTAATCCCAACTGATGCGTAACAACGAAACATCCTGTTCTTCAAAGAATGGAAGAACGCGATCATTCAACATGTCGGCGGCCACCAGGGCGTTTTTCCGGTCGTATAGCTTGGCAAAGGCAACCTTGGTGTAGGTAGCGATGAATGTCTGCTGGTAGATCCTGCCGATGCTCTTGATCGTGCCGACATAGTACGTATCCTGCGCTCCCAGATAGCCAGGATGTGCCGTTTCGATCTCGCCATGCGCTTCCTTTTCCTGCTTGGCCTTTTCCATGGCCCGCACTTGCGATTCCGTCAATACATGGCCGGGCTCTTGCGCCAGCTTCGCTTCCAATGCCTTGAGTCGTTTGGCGAACGTCTCCAGATCGTGGCGTAGCCAAACGCTGCGTACGCCAGTTGGTGAAGCAAAGAGCCCGCGCTTGGTTAACTCATTGGCGACACGAACTTGGCCATAGGCCGGCTGTTCGGTTGCCATCCCCACAATAGCCTGTTCAATATGTGCTTCTATTCGATTCTTCAAGCAAGGCTTGCGCCGGCTGATCTCTTGCAGCGCCAGCGCACCGCCTTTCTCATACAGTTCCTTGAAGCGATAGAAACTATCGCGCCAGTAGCCCATCACTTTGCAGGCCTCGGAAACACTGCCCAGCAGGTCGGCTAGGTTCAGCAGACCCACTTTGTTCTTAATGATCTTTTGATCCGTGTTCACTGACATCTCCTTCTTGCGCGTTCTGCGCAGTCTATCAGAAAATGTCAGATCAAGTTGAGACTACTACAAAGTACTGCAGCCAGCGCTGCCAAGAGGCGAAAGGAGAGATAGAGATCTCGTGCGGATGCGGATATCCGGGTTGCTCGCTTTCAGAGTAAAAATCGTCAGTGCCTGGATGGTGCGTTATTGGTCGACTTGGACTCCGCACGCCAGAGCACATTGTCCAGACCTTCGATTCCAAATGACGACAAGCGGATTTTTCGCGACTAATGCTGTCAGTGGTGCGTTTGGCAAGTTACCGAAATCAAGTGGCCACGAGAGCCCTTCGTCGCAACTCTCACCGCAAAAGGAAGCTTGCGCCTTCGGGCTTCTATCCTTGGGCTGGCACTCTAATCCTGGTCGATTGCAGAACGTCACTGCGTTGCCGAGGCCGTTTCCCCAATAATCAGTGGAGCCTCATCGGCAGATCACGAAAGCGCGCTTCTCTTGCTGGAGTTGGAATCGAAGTGGTCGAGTCGAGCTGCTGAGACCTGATACATATGGCGGATTCACATTGAGGTCGCGCGCGTGGAGGAGTGCCTCCGGGGACAGCAGAACCGTCAGGCTAGCCGAGAGAGGTGGCGCTCTTCAACTTAGACGGCACGCTCTATGCGATAGCTGTCTTCACCATGGAGCTTCACTGGGCTCGGGCAAGTCCGAAGGCACGCTTTGGGTATGAGCACGTTGCTTGACTCGGAATGGATTTCACGCTTGCCTGGCTTTTCTCATCAGCTCAAGTCCGCTTCACGATGGCCAGCGTTACGTCGTCTTTCTGCGGGGTATCGCCGCAGAAGGCTGCGACGTCAGCCAACAGGCCCTTCAGGATCCCTTGGGCGGGGCGCCGGGCGTACTTGAGGATGCTGTCCTTCAACCGATCCCGGCCGAACATCTCGTCGCCGCAGCCCATCGCCTCGGTAATGCCGTCCGTAGTCACTACTAGAACGCCCCCCGAATTTGAGAACGGGAGGCACCTTTCCTCAAACACCTCGTCCGGCTGAATGCCCAGGACCATCCCGTCACCGACCAGTTCCTGAATGGTTCCATTCGCGGGATCCACAAGCAGGGCGGGTTCCTGGCCCGCCCGGACCCAACTCAAGACTCCCGCATCTACCCGGACCAGAAAGAAGGTCATGAACCGCCCGGTACCCGCGGCGTCCGCCGCGAGACGCCGGTTTAGATCCCCGACGATCTCTGACAGGTTTCCAGGCTGTGCCGCCCGGATCCGCAGGGTCGCCCGAGCAGCGGTCATCAGTAGCGCCGCCGCCGGGCCATGGCCGGAGATGTCGCCGACGACCACACCCAAGCCCCGGCCCCCGAACTCCTCCGTGGACAGGAAATCCAGGTAGTCGCCGCCTACGGCGTCCGATGGACGCATCCATCCCGCCAATTCGATCCCGGGGAAGGACGGCAGGATCTTGGGCAGCAGGCTCTCCTGCACTCTGGCCGCCAAGGCGAGGTCCCCGCGCATCGAGGCGTTCTGCTGAGCCAGCGCTTTACGTGTCCGGGCGAGTTCCAGGTGTGTCGCCACGCGCGCCTCAACGATAGGAGGCCGGATGGGCTTCGAGATGTAGTCCACCGCCCCGAGCGCGAAGCCCTTGGCTTCGTCCTCCACCTCGCTCATGGAGGTTACGAAGATGACCGGCACATCCCGCGTCCGCGGGTCGGCCTTGAACCGCCGGCACAGCTCGTGGCCGTCCATCTGGGGCATCATCACGTCCAGCAGCACGAGGTCGGGACGATCGTCCGAGAAGGCGATTTCCAGCGCCGCCACCCCGCTGGTCGCAACGCTCAGAACGTAGTCCTCGCGGAGCAGGTTGTGCAGGATCCTGATGTTCGCCGGCGTGTCGTCCACAATGAGGATTCTCGGGACGTCATTCACGGTTCACCTCGCGCAATTTCCCAAGAATGTCAAAGCGCCACGGCGGCGTCGCCGGCCAAAGCATCCAGGGCCCTCATCGCGCCCTTGAAGTCGAAGGTTCCGAGCGTCAGGCCGAGTCGCCGGATGCTTCCCGCCCACTGATTCGGGCACAGCGCGGTAACCGTCTCCAGCGCGACCTCTGCGTCCGGGTTGTTCTTGCGGAGCAGGTCCGCCAGCACCTTCATCGCCGCACCCAAAGCCTCCCGATTTACATCTCTCGATGGACCGGCAGCCGAAACTTCAGCAGCAATTGCCGGCAGCGCTGCCAGCCCGAAGATGACGGTCTGCAGCCGCTCCTCAACCCGCGGCAGACACGCTACCGCTTTCGCGCGATCGCCCGCCTTGAGCGCTGTCTCGACCTCCTGGGTGGCAGCGTACAGGTCCATTGCTCCCAGACTTCCCGAGACACCCTTCAACGTATGGGCCAGCCGCAGGGCTTCCTCGTCCCTTTTCCCGTCGATGGACTCCTGAATCGTGCGGACCGCCAACGGGTAGTCCCGGTGGAAATCCCGCAGGAGCTTGAGATAAAGCTTCCGGTTCCCGGCCACCCGTTTACTACCCAACACCGCGTCAATGCCCGGCAGGTCCGTCAGGACATCCACGTCTGGCGCGCACGGCTGCGGCGGCGCAGCTTCGAATTCGCGCCCCGAAGCGGGACGATAGTGCTGCGCAATCGTCGCGAACATTGTCACAGGATCAATCGGCTTCGAGATGTGGTCGACCATTCCCGCATCCCGGCATCGTTGACCCTCCTCCAGCGTGGCATGGGCGGTCAAAGCGATAATCGGCAGTTTGTCGAATCGCGGATCAGAGCGGATTTTGGCCGCCGCCTGGTAGCCGTCCATTTCGGGCATCTGCAGATCCATGAGCACCAGGTCGTAGGTAGCCTGGGCCACCTTGTCGATTGCTTCCCGCCCGTTGTTAGCGACCTGCACGTGAGCACCCGCACTCTCCAGCAACTCGACGGCGATCTCGTTGATCTCGTTGTCGTCCGTCAGCAGGATCCGGGCGCCAACGATCCGCCCGCCGTGCTCATCAGTCTTCGCGGCTGTCGGTCCCCCCTCGGTGCCGGCCAGCGAAAACAGCGTCACGAGACTGTCTACCAACATGGACTTGGTCACAGGCTTCGCCAGGAACCCGTCCACTTGGGCCTTCTCTGCCTCCTCGCGGACCTCGTCCCGCGCGAACGCCGTCACCATATCACGGCAGGCGTGTGGCCAAGTTGGCGGTCCTTCTTGATCAGACGGGCGGCTTGCGCGCCGTTTATGCCTGGCATCCGCCAGTCCATGAACACCACGCCGTAGGGGTCGGAGGCATCGCACTGTTTCACCGCGGCGACGGCCTCGGGACCGGAGCTCACCATATCCACCTGCTTGGCAATGCCTTTGAGTGCGTCGGCTAGGGCCTCGCGGGCCGCCGAATTATCGTCCGCCACGAGCACTCGCAGATCCCGCAGCACCTGCGGTACGATGCGGCTCTTGCCGTGGGCCGAGCCGATGCCCATCCACACCGTGAAGAGGAAAGTGCTGCCTACGGCCGGCTCACTCTCCAACCAGACCTGGCCCCCCATCAATTCCACCAGCCGCTTGCTGATCGTCAGCCCCAGCCCGGTCCCGCCGTGTTTCCGCGTGGTGGATGAGTCAGCCTGCGTGAAGGGCTGGAACAGGCGGGCCGACTGCTCCTTCGTCATGCCGATGCCCGTGTCCTGGATGGAGAATCGGAGCTTGACCTTATCGCCCGTGCGCTCCAGCCGTTCCGCCTTTAACCGGATCTCTCCCCGCCCGGTGAACTTCACAGCGTTGTTCACCAGGTTGGTGATGATCTGGCCGAGGCGCAGCGGGTCCCCCAAGAGCGTCGCTGGAACATCGTCCGCGACATTTACCAGGAACTCAAGCCCCTTGTCGTGAGCCTTCTGCCCGGTCACGGTGGTTACGGAGGCGATCACCTCGTCCAGCGAGAAGTCGGTCGCTTCGATGTCCAGCTTTCCTGCTTCGATCTTGGAGAAATCTAAGATATCGTTGATGACGCCCACCAGCGACGTGCCCGCGTTGTGGATCTTGCTCAGGTAATCGCGCTGCTTCGCGGACAGATCGGTCTTGAGAGCCAGGTGCGACAACCCGATCATCGCGTTCATCGGCGTGCGGATCTCGTGGCTCATGTTGGCCAGGAAGTCGGACTTGGCTTTCGTCGCCGCCTCCGCCGCCTCCTTGGCCGCCAGAAGTGCCTGCTGAGCTTGCTTCAACTCTTCCGTGTGCTCTTCGAGTTGGTGGGCCTGCTCCTGAGTCTGCCCGAGCAACTCCTCCGTACGCAGGTTTCGCTGGAGAATTTCGAGGCTCATTCCGACCACAGGCAGCAGTTCGGTCAGCAGAGCCTGTTCCTTTGGCCGGCTCTCGCGAAACGAAGCAAACTCAACCACCGCGAGCAAGGTGTCCTGCGACATCAACGGCCACGCAGCGGCCTGAATGGGCGCCGCTCCGCCCAGCCCCGAAGAGATACGGAGGTAGTCCGGCGGCAGATCGCACAGCGTGACCGGCTTGCGCTCGAGCGCACACTGGCCGACGAAACCCGCGCCCATAGCAAATGTCGCGCTGGAATCGCCATCTTCGGCCAGACCATATCCGGCAATTCGCCGGACGCGCTCCAGGCCACTCTCGGAAATATAGAAACCAGCGACGCCGCCGCCCAGCACGGGCACCAGGCTCGAAACAAATCGTTGCCCAAATTCGGCGACAGAACACGCGCCCTGCAACTCAGCCGTGAGTTGCGCTGCTTGGGTTTTGATCCAACGTTGTTCGTCCATCGCCGCCGCGCCCTGTTTGAGCACATCAATCGACCAAGCAAGCATGCCAGTTTCATCCACTGCCTCCTTGAAGGGCACCTCCTTTGCGTAGTCGCCGCGGGCTATGCACTCGACCGACGTCTGGAGCGCACGGATCGGGTTGACGATTCTACGGAACGTCAGACAGCCGAGAACGCCGGAGAGGGACAGAGCGAAGCCAACGGCAACGATCATTTTTGATTGCGCTGCTTCGATGGATTCGATGGCAGTTCTGCCAGCATTCTTCGCCAGCTGCTCATTATGCGCAATCCACTCGCTCGACGCCTGGCCGAGGCGGGATCCGAGTGCCGACTGCGGACCCATCAACAGGTCGACGGCCTCTTGACGGCCTCCTGCGTCGGCTAGCGATAGGACCTTCTCGGCCCCGGTGAGCCACTGGCCACTCAGGTCCCGATATTCGTCGAGCAACCTCCTATCCTTGTCGTCCGAGACGAGTGTGTCCGCGTATTCGCGAAGTAGCTGGGTGAAGTACGCTCCGTGCTTATAAAATCGCGCCTCGGCCTTGGCTTGTTCCGCCTTGTCGTTCCTCAGTAAATAACCTCGAGAGCTAATCCGCAGTTCCGCATATGTTCGTGAGATGTTACCGAGTGCCGCAACACTGGGTATCTGCCGTTCCACCAGCAACCGGCTCCGCGTCTCAATCGCCGCCAACTGGACTTTGATGAAAATGCCGAGGCCAATGAATGCCAGAATCGGAACGGCAACCAGGATGGTAAGCCGTTGTGTGATGCTCATAGATTCTCCGTCACGCAGGCACTCTTTCTTGTTTGGAACTTCAACCTGCGATGAAATCAAACGAGAATCAGCGATAGCTTGATGTGGGTCTCGTACGATCTATGCATTTTTTTATGGGATCGGGTGCTGCACCTGTAAATGGCACTGCGCCGGTTTACCTTCAACAATTCACGGAATCGGAGGTAAAAGCATCACACAAGCTGCGCAGGGTAAACGGACCGAACGGCGTTTCCCAATACTAATCCTCTTTGAGTTGCGATTCGCTCATTGATTCAGAACTTGCAACCTGCGATTGCAAGAGGAAGCCACAGTCCTGATACTCTGCGGGATAACCGAATACTTTACTGTTGTTTTGTCCGATTTTCTAGGATATCGATGCCCGGGGCGACGGTCCAGCTGCCTTGCTGGTGGGACCTGACCTCATTGGGTTTAAATCATCAAACGTACTCAGACCGCCGATCCGTAATGGCCCGGTGCCGCGTTGGATTTGCCGTCTAACGTCGGAATTGAACCGGAAGCCGCTGATTAGAGGATCGATCGCCAGAAGCCACCCCTGGCCGAAACCAACAGGTACCGTTAGTGTTCCAAATGCCAAGCTGATGTGAAGCGCCTAGACCATCATCGGCGTAATCCCACCACCCGAGCGACCTGACCGTGATGGTATGGTCGGTGGTGAACGCCCGCGCCGACGCCCCTGGCAGGAGAGCTGCGCCCAATACTAATCCCAACTGCAAGATAGAGTGTTTTGGTATTCCGCAACACAGAAGAGTTCTTTCGGTTCATGAACATCGCGAAGCTCCTTGTTCAGCGGCCTCCATCCGGGGCAAGTTCGCGCGCCAGCAGAGGAAGCGGACGATGCAAAAGATGGACAGAAAGCTAGCCGCCAAACCGATTGTTGCCGGTTCCGGTACCGCTGTTGCCGCATAGGGCTGACTGGCGATGGGTGCAGTTGCGACGAAACTGCCATCGGTAAGCGGATCGCCGCTCCACCATTCAGCCGAGAGACTGAATGTACCGGAATTGACGAATCCGGGCGGCGCATTCGAGTCCCAACCGATCTGGTAAAGTCCGGCGGCCGTAACGGAGTTATAAGGAACCGTGACCGTGGCGCCGGGCGCGAGGTCCGGAAAATCGAAGATCAGATCAGGTGTGGCGTACTGAAATGTACCGGCGGAAAGGTCCGTCGTTACCAGCCATAAAGAGCTGCTCTCGTTATGGAGAGAGTAGCCCCAGCCGGTCGTAAGACCGGCTGGGCTCGCCACCGTGACGGCATCCGGCACGGTGAAGGTGTACACATTGGCGGCCGTTGCTGGAATGGCCGAAAGACATAGCGCTAAGAATAGGCTTCGCATGAGTGTCTCCGATTTCTGCATCAGCTATTTTTCCTTCTTCGGGAAAATCACCTGCCCGAGGCTGAACTTATAAGGCGAACTCTCACCGGTCTGAGCTGTTCCGCTCTCCGTCAGTTGCAACTTGTTCACACTGCGCGGAACATCCAGAGCCAGGAAGATCGTCGTGGATGTACCATGGGCGAGATTGCCGATATTAATGGGCAAGGCGGGTGCAACGATTTTGGCGTCGTGCGCGCCCTGCAGCGTGCGCAGCGCGATGTCGCTAACCTTGATTGAGGTGATGTCTTTCGTTCCACTGTTATGGATTGCCAGCTGCACGTTCACCTGGGCGCCATTGTTAGAAACACGAGTAACAACAATCGATACCTTCGCCACCGGTTCAGGGAGTGCTTCAAGAGGCGGCGCCGCGGCGTTCCAAGTGCAACCGCCGACATAGATGCCGTCACCCGACGACGTACCGTATGTCGGATCGCAAGTTACGTGGGGAAGCGACCAGCCTTCAAAGAAAGCAGGACGATAGACACCCAAGCCGCCAGTATTCGAATTCCCTTCAAACTTGATCGGCGTGAATAGAGTGCTCAGCAATGATGTATCGGGTGGGTTGTAGACGCCAGTTCGGCCACTGTTGGAAGGACTGCTTTGGAGGCTGATGGCCAGCCAGGAGTTATATGCCAGAAGCGTTCCGGTGCGTGGATCGTTGAAGTATGGATTCGCCGCGTCGGTCGGATACGTGTAGGGGAAGTAGGCGGGGATTATCGTGTTGAAAGGTTGGACCACGGGACTCAGACCGGCGTTACAACCCGTGAAAGCGCCGTCCAGGACTGCATACGCGTTGGGCTCTTGCCAGAGCGGGGTTCCACCCCAGACCGGCCACCCATTTGGACCTCCATTGCCAGAACAATTAAAAGGAGTATTGGGCAGATAGCTGCCGATAGCGTATACCGCTGACATCAGGCTTTGATACATCGACTGCAGGATGATCGGATTCATCTTCTGCGAGATGGCAGCGGCAGTTGATGTTCCCGGGGTCCCCCAAGTCCAGCCCGGCGACGCACTCGCCAGAAGCTCGCCTAAGGGTTTCATTTTTGCCCAGTTCTCGTAGATCAAATTGAACTGAGTTCCAAGGCTGTCCAGTTGGCTCTGGAAGTTCGCCAGGGCCTGCGTCGACAGGTTGGCTGCGGGAGTGGCCAGCGACGCGGTCTTATTTCCGCTCGAGTCCGTTACCAAACTCGTGCCGAAGTTGAAGAAGGTATCGGCTAATCCAAATAAAGGAGCCAATGGTGACGGCACCGCAGATGCCAAGCCGAGCAGAAGATTTACGATGGGTGATACAAGGCTCGGTGCGCTCGGCGCCTGTGTGGGCAGAGTCGCTTGCACCGTATTCCATGCGGTGTCTATGTCGAAGAGAGAGGTAACGCCTTGTATCGTCCCAAGGTCGCCAAGGTTAGTCGCGAAAGCCCCGATGTCACCGACATACTGAAACTCGGTCGAGAGTTGCTGCCAGACCATACAGAAGGCTAATTTCGAATTGGCCGACTGGCTACAGTCCTCGCCATTAGGGCCCTTGATATTCCCCAGAGCAGTCAAATAATTATTAGTTACGATGTTTGAGTCGGAGTAGTTATTTCTCGGATTGAAATTGGTGCAGTCCGGGATTTTCGCGGCGTTGCAAATGGCGGTGGAGATGGTCGTGAAATCCTTTAGTTCGTCTGGATAACATTGACCAGTCGGTTCGTCTGGATCACATTGATCAGTCGGATATGGAGGAAATGTATAGTTCGGATTGGGGATAGTAGAGTTTGCGGCCGGAATCGAGACCTGTGCGAGGACTTTATCGTAGAAGTCCAGGTTAGCTAACCCACTCGTATCGGCGTTCAGTGGACTGTACCAGTTTCCGCGCCCCCGCGCCAGGACGCCATGCAATTCACCAGTCGGATGACCGGGGTAGACAGAACTGGATTCCCGGGCTCTCGACCGCGGTCTAGCCACGTAGCTCGGCGGGGCCGGGGCTCCTACTAACGAATAAGTGTCGGTCGGCGTGAGATACACAATCGTCTCAAAGTAGCCGCCCAAGTTTGCGATCTCCAGAGCTAACGAGACGAATCGCGAGTCACCGTCAGTACCAAAGTTCCAATTGGCTGGGATCGGATGGCCAGTGGTGAATATGAATACCAGTTGCGACTCAGCGTTGACGCCTCCGAGATCTCCTTCAAGATAGTTAATTTGGTTGTCGTCTGCTGCCGTGCAATAGCTATTATTGACGGCCGACTTAAGTGTTTCGCGATCCACGATAACCAGACGAAACGAGTTAGACACATCACAACCGCCATTCCGGAATGAGGCCGCCGCGGTGTAGGCGATGCCCCCAATCGTGACTGTTCCGTCAGGAGTGATGTCGTAGCGAACATAGTCTGTCTGGATGAATGTGTAGTTGGTGTTGGAGTCGAGCGCCAGGTATCCATCTATAGGAACTGTTGAAAATCCGCGTTGCAGCGCTCCTCCCTTTTTTCGACCTCCATTACCGATGAAGATGAAAGGTATGGCGTTTGTGACCTGTTCGAGATCGACTTGGGCGCCAAACAACTCCAGGTTCATGGCGAGCGCTTTCAAAGGCACTCCGTAGTTCCCGACCCCGTTTGCGATAACCATTGCGTCGCTCGTGTTAGCCAGCACATTCTGAAGAAATTGATTGGCCGAGTTCGCATCCGTGAAGGTTTGGTCCTCTATCAGATCAGCCGTGTCTTGCTGGTCCGAGTCCGGCTGGCGTTTGAGGGCGAGCAGGTGCAGGCCCGGATTAGCGCCCGAGTATGTCGTTCTACCCACTTGAATGTCGCCGGTTGTGGCATCAAGATGAACCGGGATGACCTTGTGTGTAGGCTCGGTCGGTTGGGCTGGGACGCTTGTTTGCCCGAGAGCCGAATGCGCGTTAGCCGCAAGGTAAAGTGTGAATGTTAATACTGCCGTAGCAGCCTTATGTTTCCTGTCGAGTGATATGCGATCTAGCGGTCGATTCCTCACAAAAGCCTCCAGATATCCGAACGTCGCGGTTGTTGCTCTTTGAGAACTTGGCGCGAATTATTTGATTTCGGTCTCCAGGATGCAGCTTTTAGCGGGGAAAGGCGAGAGTAATAGTACTCAATTTTAGTAAGTACATGTACTCATTTCGATGTCGAACTCATGAGTAGAAGTGACTCAGGCTTGTATCGCAAGCCATTTCCGGATCTCCAGCAGATTTTCTTTCGAAATATAGCCACACGCGCCTGCCCGCTCCGCTGCCTGTCGCAAATCTTCATCGGTGAAGGCAGTGACGACCAGCACACGGGCGGACGGCCACGCCGTCGTGATCTGCCGCGTGGCAATTAGACCGTCCACGTGTTTCATGCGGATGTCCATCAGAACCCAAGCGGGACGATGTTTCTCATATAACGCGAGGGCGTCACACCCGTCGCTGCATTCGCAAAAGGCGTCTGCGAGATCGCCGATCACTTTCTTGATCAGCTCGCGCATCGCGCCGTCATCTTCAACGATCAGAACCGTCACGATGTCTGCTGCCGTTTCTTTGTCGAGAACCAGTCTCCAGAATGAAGCTTCGAACGGAGAAGCGGCGAGAGTGGTTGTACTCAACGTGAATGAGTACATGTACTCATTTTTATAGAAAATGTGGTACTTGCTTCCTAGAGAAGCTCGGACTTGTGCGTGAGCGCGAAGCGCAACAGCGCCTCTCTGCCTTGCAGGTTAAGCTTGCTGCAGATATGGGCGCGGTGATTTTCAACGGTTCGAGCGCTGAGGCAAAGCTCGCGAGCGACGTCGCTCGTGCTCATTCCTGCCGCAATGAGTTGTAGCACCTGGCGCTCGGCAGCAGTAAGTTCCTTCAGGCCCGGCCGCTCCTCACCGAGAGCCTCGTGGCGGCTCCGCCGGCTCAAAAGGTAGGTGGATAACGATGGACTTACAAAGTGACGGCCGGCCGCAACGGTTTTGATGCTATCAACGATTTCGGTAAACGCGCTTTCCTTCAAGACGTAGCCGCGCACGCCCAGGTTCATTGCGCCATTGAACAACTCCTCATCCTTATGCATAGTGAGAAAAACTACCGCGCTGACGAGTTTGCGCTGCTCCATGGCCCGCACCACATCGAAACCATCTTTCTTCGGCATGTCGATATCGAGTACGGCAACGTCCGGCCGCTGCTCTTCGATCTGCTGCAAGGCTGCTTCACCATCCTGCGCTTCGGCAACAAGTTCGAAGGAGGGGTCGCCTAACAGAACCTGGCACAGACCCCGGCTAAAGATGGGATGATCATCAGCAATCACGACGCGAATCTTGCTCATGCAGTCCCTTGCGTCTTTAAGGAAATTTGAATCTTGGATCCATGGCCTGGAGCGGACTGAATCACCACACGGCCGCCCAGCATCCGCACGCGCTCGGCAATTCCCAGAAGCCCGAAGCCTTTCTGGCTGTGCTGCGGTATGCTCCCGTCCGGTGGCGTGAAGCCCCGGCCGTTATCCTCGAGCAGCAAATCGAGCGTCCCCGAGTTCGTGGTGACCAGCACGCGCCCTTCGGTCGCTTGCGAATGTTTAACGGTGTTATTCAGAGCTTCCTGAACAATACGATAGATGCTGATCTCGACCTCCTGCGAGAATAGACCATCGAGGTTGTCGATCTCGGAGGTGAACCGAATATTAGACGACGTGGCCACCCGCGTAACCAAGCCTCGAATCGCCGCCGTGAGGCCCAGCTTTTCGAGTTGATAAGGTCGCAGGTTATAGGCAATTCCTCGCATCTCCTCGATAGCGTGCGAAGCAGTACTCGAAATTTCGTCCAGAGGTTCTTTAGGTGATTTTGGGCCGTCGAGGCTGCTTAATGCCAAGACCGCCCAGTTCTTGATGATGAGCAATTGCTGGCCCAGGCTGTCGTGCAGCTCGCCGGCAATACGTTTGCGCTCTCTCTCCTGAGACGCGATTAACTGCCGCGAGAAAGCCTCCTGCGCTGCGTAGGCGCGCTGTAGTTGCGAAAGACGGTATTGCCAGGCGAAAACCACAGCACAGGCGCCCACGAGAAACATGATGCTCACGAACCACCACGTCCTATAAAAAGGAGGGAGAACCGAGATACGAAGCTGCGTACCTTGCGTATTCCACACCCCATCACTATTGGCTGCGGTCACCTTGAAATTGTAATTGCCCGGCGGTAGATGCGAATAGTAAGCCGCACGCCGGGACCCAGCATCGATCCAGTCCTGGTCCAGGCCCTCGAGCTTGTATTTGAAGCGAATCCGCTCAGAATTGATGAAGCTTAAGGCCGTGTATTGTATTTCGAAGCTGGTCTGTGCCGGGCTCAGCCCCACCGGCTTATCGATGGGAACGGGCCTGCGATCGACTAGACACGATTCAATGATTACTGGAGGAGGGTTTCTGTTGATGGAAACCTGCTCGGGATCGATGAGGGCAACACCGTCCTGTGTGGGAAACCACAGCTTGCCATCGCGCGCCCGGATGCCGGCCGGCCAATGCCCGCCATTGCATTCAATGTTTAGCATACCGTCTGCTTTGCCGTAGGCGATCGAGGTGATGGTGTCCGTTTTGCCGCGGGCAAAGTTATTCAGCTCTTCCTTCTGCACCCGATAGATGCCCTGGTTGGAACTTATCCAGAAGTAGCCCCGTGAGTCTTCCAGAATCTGGAACACGCCGCTGCTGAAAAGTCCATCTCGGGTTGTATAACGAGTAAAGTGTCCGTTCTCAAGGCGCCCCAAGCCACCATCGTAAGTGCCGATCCAAAGCACGTTTTCGCGATCAACGTAAAGTGACCGGACCATTGGGCTCGGTAAGCCATCGCGCACCATGTAAGGGGTAAAGCGGCCTGAAAAGCGAGTCAACCCGCCCTGGCCTCCAATCCAGAGATTTCCACGGTGATCCTCTACTAAGACCTCGGTGTAATTAGTCGCCAATCCATCGCGCGTGCTGAAAATCCGGAGCACGCCCCTGTCGTACCGGACGAGCTTGTCCTCGCAGCCAAGCCATAGCGCACCCTGCCGGTCCTGAAGGATGGCACGAACCGTACCCAGATCCCTCAGCCCGGCAGGAGGCACAAACCGTCCATTCTTGAAAACACGCAAGCCGTCTCCCTTCCCTGGATCATTCCGGTCGCCGCCATAGGCGCCTACCCAGAGCTCGCCAGCGCGGTCCTCATAGAGAGCGCTGATGAAGGGGGTAAGCCCATCTCGCTCCGTGAAGTAGTGAAACTTGCCATGATCGTAGCGGTTGAGGGTGTTCGGCCAGGCTCCAATCCAAATGGCTCCAGCGCGGTCCTGGTAGATGGGATATACGTTGTGGTCACGCAAACCGTGCCCTTCGGAGAGAGCAGTCACAACCTGTCGGCGAACCCGCCAGAGGCCTGCCGTGACCGTGCCGATCCAGAGAATGCCCTCGCGGTCCTGATAGAAAGCGGTGGGCGAGTGTAGCTCCAGGGACGCAGGCAGAGAATCAACTAGTTGCTCTTCCTCAACTTTGAGCAACCCGCTCCTGACGAGTGGCAGTTTGGCACCATAGCAGACGACTTTCAATTCCGGTCCAGCGATAAAGCTAATATCCTCCGAAGGGGAGCACCCGGATGGGATCGGTACCGGCACAAGCCGCCCATTCTGATCGCGAAACAAACTACCTGTTGCGGCTGCCCAGATGGTTCCATGTTCATCTTCGGCGACGGCGCGTATTCCAGAGGCGGGATTTCCTTGCCGCGTGTCCCAGGAATTCACGCGGCCATCGAGATAGACCTTGAGCGCCTGAGCATTTTGGCTCCAAAATCCTGCCGGTTCGGGATAGTGGGTCACCGGGAAGCTGACTAGGTTATTCGGGAACGGTCCAGTATTTAAACGCTCGAAACGCCCAGCTTCCCAGCGCATGACAGATTGAGTGAACAGAATCAGCGGATCGCCAGAGGCATCGGGCGCAATGCCGCCGACCATGCCATTCGGAACACCGCTTTCACCGCCATAGCTGGTAAAGACTCCATTGTGCAGACGCATGACCAAACCATCGGAGCCCATCCAAAGATCGCCGTTATGGTCCTCGAAAAGCACCGTGATTCTGTTCCCGGTCATCCCTGGCGAGTTAGCGCGATTGAAGGTGGTGAACCGTACGCCATCGAAGCGAACCAGACCGTCGGCCGTCGCTAACCAGAGGTAGCCATCGCGGGTCTGAAGGATGTCGCGAACTGCATTGTGCGGCAAGCCGTTGTCTGTGGTCCAGGAATCGATATGGTATTGAGCGACTGCAATCGATAAGGGCCTGATGAGCAGGAAGCAGGCCCAAACGGCTGCGATAGCGGTAGAGCGCCCGAACTTCTTTATTTCGGCTTGAAAGAGACCTTCACGCTTTTGCCGCATTGAGATTAGACTGAGACGAATATTTTATCCGGCGCAGGGAAATCCCAAGACGTATGAGAATTTTGGATTGGTGGAGGCGGGCGCTTTCTTGCGGCGTACTAGGGCGATGGTAGGACGTCCCGCGCAGGAAGCAGCATCCTGCGCCGGCTTGGTTGAAACTTGATTAAAACCTGATTCTTATTCCTCCCCAAGCACCGATAGGAGTACCGGGGGCATCGAACGTAGCAGTCGGAATAGGATAGTCACCATTGATGGAAGGGAGCGGGCAAGCAATGAACGTCCCTTGCGAGGTAAAACCTGTCGATCCGATCAAAGCCGCCGTGTAATAGTGATGATCCAGCGGCGAGTTTTAATGCTCAACTGGTCGCTGGCGCCTCCAGAACGTCTGCTCCGCTCCGCGTTACCAAATCGCTAAACCAGGTCGAGAAAGACGACGTACTTCGTCGGATAGTCATTTATGAAATCTGTGTCGATAACTCTGCGTGTTTCCAAGGCCATCGCAAGTCTGCTTAACGGAATTTCAGCGGGCCGCCATCCTAACACACCGTCACTGAGTCGACTCAGCAGAGCACTCCCCACGCATGCGCAAGGTACCGCGGAAGTGATCCGAGTTGAAGAGACCTCGTGCCGTCATTGGTGAGATGAGATATTTGCCCTCGAGGGTTGCCAAACCGTGTAGAGAACGCGCGAGCATGCCAAAATCGGGAGCCATAAGTGTTGGCTGGATCAGGAACGGGAAGTCGGCTTGTGTCCTCTGCATTTTTCGGCCACTACCTACGGAGCGCCCTCGCTACCGCACATCGCCAGTTGGTAAAGGGTCCGCAGCGCGTCATCGATTGGATGTTGCTGCGGCTTCCCGGAGACGTCTAGCTTGTTCCATCTCATGAGGTTGACCGCGACAGACATTTGTCGCTTACCGTCGGCTCGTGCTGAGATCGGAGACGCCGGGGGCGCCACGCCATACCTGTTCGCCGTCCCGCACCTCGGCGAACACTCCCGGCATTCCCGCGCGATGAACCTTATCCATGGCGGTGGTCAGCTCCGCGAAGTATAGCGGGTTCATCACGACACCCGTCCTCTCACTTCTGCGGTCATGATCACTTCGCGTTACAGCTATGCTCATAACCGCCAGCGTATGCGCCGCGATGATGTCCAGGCTTGAATAAACTGGCTAATGTGTCCTCGGGACCGTTTCAGCTCTATGTTTAGCCACAACTTCTGCTTCTGCTGGCGCCCGCTTACGTTTCGCATCGACACCGCCACCACGCAGCGCAGAGGGCCTGGATGGCCCGGTTGTCTTTGAGGCTCCGCAAACGGGCGTTCACAGCGCCGACCTGCTTTTAATCCCACCGGATATCCCACACGCGCATCCCGCATTCGGCGCTTCTGCAAGGCTCTTTCTCGAACCGGAAAGCATCGAGTAGGCCCACTTTTCCGACCGTGGAAACGGCGGTCTTGTAGCGTTATCTTTCGATCAGGGGCTGCGTTCCTTCGCTCGCTGCGCCGCAACCGGCGACGCCGTCGCGGCGCTGGCGTTGGTGGACCATCTGATTGGGAGGTCCGTGAGTTATAGCCCAGGCTTTGATCCTGTGGTTTCCCAAGCCTGCGAATATATCCGCCAACGTCTCAACAAGCCGATCACACTAGCGGAGCTGGCAAGGGCCGTTCATCGTTCACCCAGCCGGCTGGCACACCGCTTCCGCGAAGCGACGGGCGTGCCCCTGCGCCGTTTTATCTTGTGGTGCCAGCTCCGCGCGGCGGCCGAGATAGCAATGCGAGGATCGAGCTTGACTGAAGCGGCTCATGCCGCGGGATTCGCGGACCTCCGCGAATCTCTCGCGCACCTTCCGCTCCATGTTCGAATTGCGCCATCCTTTCTGCTCAGACGTGGCCAACTTGACGTCACATTCCTCGAGACCGCCGTGAGTATATGACCACGTAGAATCGTCTCGTGCACGGAAACTAGCACTTAGCCTCGGAAGCACGTATGAAACGAGGTTTCGGCGGCCGGGTCAAATTTAAAGCCTTTTAGGCAACCGGACGCGCCGCGCGCTCGCCGATTCAGTTTCCGCCGGGTCCGAATGTCTTACCCAAATAGTCGACAATCGCATGGATCTCGGGGTCGGTAGCCTTTGCTCCCCGGGCGACCATGTTCTGCACAATCGCATCCCATCCCTTCGCGCTCATCCGCTGGCTCGTCACGACCTCAAGCGAATGGCACCCGGTCGCGCATGTCTTCTCCAATAATGCTTTGGCACCGCCCGCCGGTAGCAGCAGCGGAGCAGAGGGGCTTGCAGCCGGAGTTTCGCGTTCTGCGGGTGCGGCCCCTGTCGCTGCTTTCGAAACCGGCAACGGCTTCCGCTCGACATCCGGCAGCGCAAAGGCGACGAGTGTGTTGCTTAGCCCTCCGCCCAGAAACGCTCCGCCTCCTGCTGCCATGACGGCGACATACTGCCGGCCGTCGCGACCCATGTAGGTAATCGGACCGGAGTGCGCGCTCGCTTCCAATTTCGTCTCCCAAAGCAGCTTGCCGCTTTTGGAATCAAATGCTCGAAATCGCGAATCGTTGGTCGCCCCGATAAAAACAAGAGTCCCCGCAGTTGCAATGCTGCCGCCCAGATTCAGCGATCCAGTGTCCCGGATTCCAACTGCCTCGAGCGTCTCGATTGTGCCCAGCGCCGACCGCCATGCGATGTCGCCCGACGCCAAATCGGTGGCGATCAACTCTCCAAACGGCGGATTCTGGCAGGGTATTCGCGTCTCCCGATTCCAGAATCGTGCGTACGGCCCATAAGCGGAGGCTCGCACGAACTCCGAACCACGCTTCTCCATGTGGCCCCACTGTCCGACGTGCATAATGTTGACGAACAACAAACCCAGCGATGGATCGACCGAAACCCCGCCCCAATTTCCACCGCCGAGGGTGCTCGGAAAGAACAGAGCGTTCCCTTCGAGCGGCAAAGGCGTGTAGGGCGGTCCGATCTTCATCTGGTTGCTGGCGAATAATTCCCGGCAAAAGCGTGCCTGCTCGGGCGTGCGGTTGTACATCTCATCCAGGCGAAATGTGTTCTTCGCCAACGGGGGAGGCTTGAGGGGAAACGGCTGCGTCTTTGCGGTCACCTCTCCTGGGACATCTGTTTGCGGCACGGGCCGCTCTTCCATCCCATACACCGGTTCCCCAGTCACGCGGTCGAAGACAAACAACAAACCCATTTTGGTGATTTGCGCGACAGCAGGCACAACCTGCCCGCCGCGGCGAATGTCGAATAACGCCGGGGGCGCAGCTAAGTCATAGTCCCAAAGGTCGTGATGCACGAGCTGCCGATGCCACTTTTTTTTGCCTGTGCGCGCATCGAGCGCGACGAGCGAATTTCCGTAGAGGTCGTCCCCGACTCGATCCGCACCGTAAAAATCTGAGGTCGGCGAACCGAGGGGCGCATATACAATGCCGCGCGCGACATCAACCGTGAAGAACCCCCACACATTGGTTCCCGATCGATTTTTCCAACTATCGGCTGGCCAGGTGTCCGATCCCGCATCGCCCGGTCGCGGCACGGTGTGAAAGGTCCAGAGCAGCTTGCCCGTTTTCGCATCCCACCCACGAATGTCTCCGTACGCACCGACAGTAGGAGAACCCTCGCCGTTGCTGCAGCCCGTAATGACAACGTCGTCAAAGACGGCGGGCGGCGACTCCAACGCATATCGACCATCCTTCAAGTCTCCAAGCACACCCTGCTTCAAATCGATCCGGCCTTCGTTTCCAAATCCCGGCGCAGGTTTGCCCGTAGTCACATCCAGGCCTAACAGGAATGGCCCGTTGCCAGCAAACACGCGCGAATGCAGGCCGCCTGTCCCCCTCCAATACGCCAGCCCTCTAAGCGCCATCGGGGCAGCAGTGTATTTCCAGAGCAACTCACCTGTTTCGGGCTCCAGCGCATATAGTCCATCCGGAGCCGTCACGTACATCACGCCATCGACAACGATGGGCGTGGCCTCAGACCCGGGCTTCCCGGTGCGAAACGTCCATGCAGGTTTCAGCCGCTCGACATTATCCGTGCGAATCTGCCGTAACGGGGAATATCGCATCGCACCCGGATCGTTCCCATACGAGGGCCAATCGGTTTGGGCGAAGCTAACCGCAGAGAGCAACAGCAACGCAGCGATTCGAATCAAGTCAATACTCTAACCAATTCGACTTCGCGGAGATGAATTTTTCAAGGCGGACGCGTTACAAGGCTTTTGGCGGCGCGTGGTGCTGCTTCACGGTCGGGGCGAATGACTTTGCGAAAACTCCTCGAAGTAGGTGGAGACATGAATAGTTTCAACCTGGCCCAGCTCGCCGATCCCGTGCGCCCGGCACCGGTCGAAGGCGCGGGGCGCCGCGTGTTCGGGTTGTGGGTGTGGGTGGTGAAGACGTCGTGGACACGGCTGCGCGCTTTCGGCTCGGCCACAAACAGCGCAGGGAAGTATTTACTGCGAGGTACAAGGACAGATGTTTCGCTTCTGCATTTCTCCCTGGCTGGCGCGCGCGTTGCTTCGTTTGCGCGAACAGTTCGTCTGTGCGGGTACTCCGGCAAAGAATGTTCTTCGTGCTGTTTGCGGACAATGCTCAGGAATCGCGTGCGGGCGCTTCTGGCTCAACATTCCGTTAAGCTTCCGGAGAACGCAAGCCTCTACACCAAGCAGGGTCGAGCATGGCTCGATCAAGTGACGCTACCGGACTCTATGCGCATCTCTTGAACGCAGACTGCAAGCTTCATGAAACATCGAGTGCGTTGGGAAGCGGACGACATCCATCACGGGTAATCTTGACCTACACTCTCGAGCGGTAGCGTTAAAGAGAGCGCATCATGACCATCACCCTCACCCCCGAACACGAACGCATTATTCAGGCCCAACTCGCGACGGGACGGTTCCGCTCCGTTGAGGAAGTACTCGAGAAAGTGTTGGCCCCTTTAAAATCGCAAGCTTCTGACGAAGCCACCATAGATGAAAAAGGGAAGGCGCGCGGCGGCCGAGCGCATCCGCGAATTGCGCAAAGGCGTCACGCTCGAACGGCCGCAAGGAATGTCCCTGCGTGAATACGCGCATCTCGGCCACAGATACTAATGGCCGGCTTTGTCCTCGATGTCTCGGCCTGCATGCCGTGGTGTTGCGAGGACGAACAGACTGCCGCTTCGGAAGAACTTTTACAACGAGCCGCCCGGCTGGAGACACTGCACGTTCCTTCTTTATGGCCCTGGGAGATGATGAATGCCGTTTCGGTCAGCGTGCGGCGACAGCGGGTTACGCAGAGCGTGTCGGGCAGTTTTTCGAGCAGCTCGCCGCTTTTGATTTTCATATTGCACCAGCTCCGGCGATAAGCGCATTTGCGGAGTTTGCTCTTCTGGCCACGCGCTATCAGCTGACTGCCTATGACGCCGCCTACCTCGACTTAGCGCGGCAGCTGGCGCTTCCGTTGGCCACACTGGACGAAGACCTGAAAAAAGCTGCGCTATCCGAAGGACTGAGGATTCTATGAATTCCGCGATTATCCTCGGCCCGAAGGCAAGTGAAGCGAGTGGACTTCAGGCGGATAATCGGTGGGCGTTATCCAGCGCTACTTCGTGAATGGGTAGTAACTATCGCCTTCCGGGCGGACGTCTATCTGTGCCTGAGTGTTCTGATGATGTGAAACTCGAATAGCCGGGCAAATACGGTCCTTCGAGTCTCACAGGAGAGATAAATGAATACACAAGCAGCAACACCCGAACGGTCTCTGGGCTTAAGTGCCGAGCAGCGATTGAAAGAACTCGAGATAAAGCTGCCGGCTCCGCCTGAAGCGTTCGGCACCTACGTGGAAGCAGTGCAGACGGGCAATCTGCTTTTTCTGAGTGGAATGCTTCCCACCGAAAGCCATGGAGCGAAATTCATCGGGCGCGTCGGTGCAGAGCTGGATGTGGAAGAGGGGCGCAAGGCAGCTCGTCTCGCGGCGCTCAACGGCCTCGCGGTCGCCAGGCAGCATTTAGGATCGCTTGATAAGGTCACCCGGATTGTCCGGCTGGGCGTGTCGGTGGCCACTTCGGGCGATGTACGGGAACAGCCGAAAGTCGCGGATGGCGCTTCGGAGCTGCTTCAAGACATCTTTGGAAAAGACAAGAATCCTTGCCGCATGGTGTATGGCGTTTCAAGTCTTCCGCTCGGCACGCCGGTGGAGCTTGAATTTATTTTTGAGGTGGCGGGTTAGCAGGGGCCCCGTGATGCATCCGGCTCACCAACGCTTGCAGGGCTCGCGGACGATCGTGACGGCTTTACTGATTCTCGCATCACTTCAACTACAGGCCCAAGCCAAAGGAAAGGAGTATCGCATGAAGTACCCGACTTTTTATCGCAGACGGTAGCCCTGTTTTGCGACAAGAAATAGGCGAGATACACTGACGGCATTGGTTTCAGTCATGAAAACTGTGTCGTGCTTAGCTCTATTGTCAGCACTGCCTTTGCTGGCGGGCTCCGTGCGCATTTACCAGACGAATAGCGCTGGTGACGACCTGGATGTGATCGATCCAGCCACGAACAAAGTAGTAATGAAGATCAAGGATCTTGAAGCTGCGCACGGGGTGACGTTCTCGCCCAATGGTGCGCGCGCCTACATCACGTGCGAAGCCGATAGCTCTGTTTGGGTTGTGGAGACCAACAATGCGCGCTTACTGAGCAAAATTCCACTCAGCGGACATCCCAATAATATCGCCATTTCGAACGATGGGCGACTAGTATTCGTGGCGATCGTAACGGCGCCGGGCGCTGTAGATGTCATTGACGTGCAGACTCTGAAGATTGTGAAAACGATTCCCGTGAAAGGCAACGCGCATAACGTCTATGTAACACCAGATGGCAAATTCGTGGTGGTTGGATCTGTTGTCGGCAAGCGGGCTACGGTGATCGATGAGAGCGCGCTCAAGCCTGCCTGGTATATAGATTTCGACAAAGGAGTGCGGCCCATTGCGTTCGAGCGCGCAGCTGATGGGTCGACAGCTCGGATGTTTGTGCAGCTTTCTAACGTACACGGGTTCGCGGTCGTGGATTTCAAAACGCACAAAGAGATGCAACGGGTGATGTTGCCGGATATTCCGCAGCGGGGAATTGCGCATAGTGATGCACCATCGCACGGAATTGGTACATCACCTGACGGGAAGATGTTGTGGGTGGATAGCTCTTTGGCGGGCGGTGTATTTGCTTATTCGCTGCCCGATTTGAAGCTCTTGGGCAATGTGGCAACGGGATCCACGCCCGATTGGCTGACGTTCACCCCAGACAGCCAGCTTGTTTACGTAGCGAATGCGGGTGAAAACAATGTTTCGGCGGTGGATACCCAAACATTAAGAGAGGTAGCAAGAATTGCAGTGGGTGAAGTGCCGAAAAGGAATGGCACGGTGACGCTGCCTTAGTGCGCGGCTTTCACCCAGGCCGCAATCGCTTGCCAATCGGGATCATCCTGCGAAGCAAACTGACGCCCTCCCGAGTGAAACTCTGCCCCGCCGGCAGAATGGGCGAGGGGTTGAATCAGCAAAAGGCTCGAGAGCGGTTCACCCGGCTTCACCAAGTGTGATACCGTTTCAAAATTCTTGCGCGATTGCGCCTCAGTCCAAGTGGTGGCGCCCTTATTGAGCGGCTCCAAACGAAATGCGTGGTTGGCCGAGGCATGACAAACGACGCAGCGTGCATGTGTCGGGCGCTTCTCGAGAAAGATAGGCTCGATGGTGGTTTTGTAGGTTTGATAGTCGAGCGATTGAGCGCCGACTAACCCTGCTAAGACGATGAGCCAAAGCGGCACGCGCAACATGTTATTCAAGGTTTCCATACTGCCACGGTTTTAGCGGGCTCGATCTCCTCGTAAGAGCATATTGCAAGCACGGCGAGGCGGTAGGAGCCGAAGAAACAGGCATCAGCGGGTCTTCCGGAGGAAGTTGAGTTCTACTCGCCACTACTGAAATGCCGGTGTGCGGCGGAGATGCACGTGTTCGGCCATGGCGCTCACGGCGGTTGGTTAAGAGCTGACGACGAGGCACCGGTGCTATTGACCGTTACCCTACTGAGTCACGGACTGATAACATCACAGGCGGCGACGGAAAAATGCATCCGCCGTTCCAGATTAGTCGAGATAGAGTGCGCGAACTAGCAACGGATCGCTCGAGTCAAGAGGAGGACAGCCCGATGAGCAGCCAAGCCACAGTGGCCGCGGATATCGACCAACTTTGCATTAACACGATTCGCACCCTCGCCATGGACGCAGTCCAGCAGGCCAATTCGGGACACCCTGGCACACCGATGGCTATGGCACCGGTCGCCTACTGCCTTTGGCAAAGATTTCTGCACTTCGATCCCGAGGATCCGATTTGGCCCAACCGTGACCGCTTTGTCCTGTCGAATGGACACGCGTCAATGTTGCTGTATTCTCTCCTGCACCTCGCGGGTGTGAAGGCCGTCAACCCGCAGTATGAGACGCTCGGCCAACTCTCTGTCACCCTGGACGACATCAAGCGTTTTCGCCAGCTCGACAGCAAGTGTCCTGGCCATCCGGAGTACCGCTGGACTTCCGGTATTGAGACGACGACCGGTCCTCTCGGCCAAGGCGTCGCGACCAGTGTCGGAATGGCGATGGCGGGCCTGTGGATGGCAAGCCGGTTCAATCGGCCTAGCTTTGAGCTTTTCGATTACAAAGTGTATGTCATCTGCGGTGATGGTGATCTCATGGAGGGGATTTCGGGCGAGGCTGCTTCTCTTGCAGGCCACCAACAGCTTTCGAACCTCTGCTGGATCTACGACAACAACCGAATCACGATTGAGGGGCATACTGCACTGGCGTTCAGCGAGGACGTGGCGACCCGGTTCATCGGCTACGGCTGGAATGTCACGCGCGTTGGCGATGCCAATGATCTCGAGATGCTGGAGCGCGCGCTGAAGGTTTTTCAAAATACCCCCGATCGGCCCACGCTCATCATCGTCGACAGCCACATCGCTTATGGCGCCCCAAACAAGCAAGACACCAGCGGCGCACATGGCGAGCCGCTCGGGGAGGAAGAAATCCGACTTGCAAAGCGCAGTTACGGCTGGCCCGAGGATGCAAAGTTCCTTGTGCCGGAAGGCGTGAGGGAGCGTTTCTCTACCGAGATTGGAAAGCGCGGCCATGAGCTGCGCCAAGCCTGGATGGCGAAGTTCGACGGCTACGGCAAAGTCTTTCCGAAATTGGCAGCCGAGCTCTATCAAATGCAGCACCGCCAGCTTCCGGAGGGATGGGACAACGATCTGCCAACTTTTTCGCCCGACGCCAAAGGCCTTGCCTCGCGCGACTCATCCGGCAAGGTGTTGAACGTGCTTGCCAAAAATGTGCCGTGGTTGATGGGCGGCGCGGCCGACTTGGCGCCCTCCACCAAGACACGCCTGACGGCGGACGGCTTCGGGGATTTTGAAGTCGAGAACCGGCGTGGCCGTAACATGCACTTCGGTATCCGCGAACATGCCATGGGCGCCATCCTAAATGGACTTTCGCTCTCGAAGATCCGTCCCTTTGGCTCTACGTTCCTGATCTTCAGCGATTACTGCAAGCCGGCAATCCGCCTGAGTGCGATCATGGAGCTCCCGACTATCTACATCTTTACGCACGACTCCATCGGCGTTGGCGAAGACGGTCCCACACACCAGCCTGTCGAGCAGTTAGCGTCGTTACGCGCGGTGCCGGGCCTTATTACTCTCCGTCCCGCTGACGCCAACGAAGTGCTCGAAGCTTGGAGGCTCATCATGAAACTCCGCCACGATCCGGTCGCGCTGATTCTCACGCGCCAGGCCTTGCCGACTCTCGACCGGACGAAATACGCATCGGCCGCCAGCGTGGAAAAGGGTGGCTACGTTCTGGCGGGCGAACCGGATGTCGAACCCGAGGTCCTACTGCTGGCCACTGGTAGCGAAGTTTCCCTCTGTGTGCAGGCGTTTGAGCAGCTCTCGGCTGAAGGAATCAAAGCAAGTGTAGTCAGTCTGCCGTCCTGGGAACTCTTTGCGCGTCAGAGCCAGGAATATCGGGACTCTGTCTTGCCCCCCGGAGTGACCGCGCGCGTGGCAGTTGAGCAGGCGTCGACTCTTGGTTGGGAACGGTTCGTGGGCCCGAAAGGGCTCATCATTGGCATGGGAACGTTCGGCACATCCGCCCCGCTGAAGGATGTGCAGAAGAAGTTCGGGTTCCTTTCGGAATCCGTCGCCGCAGCCGCAAAACGCATTCTTCGCGCCTAGTCCAGCGCGTGCGGCCGTAGCAATGCAGTACCTCAACAACATCATAGAGAGGACGTCGCTGTTGTCCCTCCCATCAGCCCGGGCCGATGCTGTACGATGGCGATCATGTCAAGAATCGGTGTCATACTTTTTGGGGCCCTAGCTCTTCCCGTTTTCGCGCAGACCACGGTCAAAGATGCGCTGGTAAAGCATTGGAAAACTAGCGGAACTTTCACCATTGAAGTCGCGAAGCTGATGCCTGCGGAGGAATACGCATTTAAGCCGGTTCCGCAGGAACTCAGCTTCGGCCAAGTTTTGATTCAGGTAGCGAGCGCGAATCTGAACGCGTGCGCCAATGCCGGCGGCGTGAAGCGGCCCGATATTCCGAAGGAGATTGCTGACGCGGTGAAAGCAAAGGGCGAGGTAGACAAAGATCACGTCGTACACTTTCTTGCCAGCTCGTTCGATTTCTGTAATGAAATCGTCGCGGGGATGACGAGCGAAAAGCTGGACGCCGTGGTAGGGCCATCGAACCGCAAGATGACAGGCTTTGAATGGCTTTGGGCCTATTTCACGCACACCGCGCATCATCGCGGCCAACTGGAAGTGTACCTACGGATCAAGGGAATACAGCCGCCTGCGTACGTGTTCTAGCGTTCTTCTCTCTATATTGCCGACAGTTAGAGGTCGCGAATCCGGAATTCTTCGCGGCTCTCCCGACCGATGAACTTTGTGCCCGGGAGTAGCCTGAGCAACGATGTGTCCGATTCCTAACTAAGGTCTGCGGCGCATCTGGTGACAACGAAGATTACGCCGTCTGGGAAATCGGGACCTGCCAGCGGAAGAGGAAAAAGTGCCGGCCACAAAGGGAGCACCGGCACGGCTGAAGAAGCCACCGCAAACCTCGTTCAACAGCGTTTCGGGCACCGACGCTTCTAAAGTCGATCGATTTGCAGTGTGGACAGCGCAAGGAAAACAACACTCTCGCCGCGGCGGTCACAATCCAGCTCCCACTTTCAACAAGCCCCTGCCTCCCTTCGTCCCCGGTTTACGCTTCGACGTCTTCCGGTGCCGAACAGATCATGGCCTCTGTGGTTAGCATCAGTGACGCGATGGAAGCGGCATTTTGAAGAGCCGTACGCGTCACTTTCGTCGGATCGATGACACCTGATTTTACGAGATCTTCGTATTGATCGGTCTCCGCGTTGTACCCGAAATTGCCGTCCGTCTGAAGCTTTATCTTCTCGATTACGATCGCGCCTTCAACGCCGCCGTTTGCCGCGATCTGCCGAACCGGCTCCTCGCAGGCACGGCGGACAATCCTGACGCCGAACTGCTCGTCAGCTTCCAGTTTCACCTCATCGAGCGCCAACGAAGCCCGCAGCAGGGCGACGCCGCCGCCCGGCACAATTCCTTCTTCGACCGCCGCTCTAGTAGCGTGCAGAGCGTCTTCAACCCGAGCTTTCTTCTCTTTCATCTCGGTCTCGGTCGCCGCGCCCACCTTGATGATGGCGACACCACCGGCCAGTTTTGCCAAGCGTTCCTGTAACTTCTCCCGATCGTAATCGGAGGTGGTCTCCTCTACCTGCGCCCGGAGCTGTTTAATTCTGCCTTCGATGCTCTTTGCTCCTCCGGCACCGTCGATAATCGTCGTGTTGTCTTTGGTCACGGTAACGCGCCGTGCGCTGCCCAAATCCGACACCTTCACGTCTTCGAGCTTGGTTCCCATTTCTTCCATGATGGCCTTCCCGCCGGTCAGGATCGAAATATCTTCCAGCATCGCCTTGCGGCGGTCGCCGAAGCCGGGCGCCTTGACAGCGCAAACGTTGATCGTCCCGCGAAGCTTATTCACCACGAGCGTAGCCAGCGCTTCACCTTCCACGTCTTCCGAGATGATGAGCAGCGGTTTGCCGGCACGTGCGATTTGTTCGAGCACGGGCAGAAGATCCTTCATGCTGCTGATCTTTTTCTCCTGGAGCAGAACATAGGGATCTTCCAGAACACATTCCATGCGCTCCGGATCGGTTACAAAGTAAGGCGAAAGGTAGCCGCGGTCGAACTGCATGCCCTCGACCGTCTGAAGTTCGGTGGTCATGGTCTTGGATTCTTCGACCGTAATCACGCCGTCCTTGCCGACCTTGTTCATGGCTTCCGCAATAACATCGCCAATGGCGGAGTCGCTGTTTGCGGAGATACTGCCAACCTGCGCGATCATGTCGCCCGAAACGGGTTTGGACAGCTTTTGCACCCCTGCGACAACAATCTCGACCGCCTTATCGATTCCACGTTTGAGGGCCATGGGGCTTGCGCCGGCCGTTACTGCTTTCACACCTTCGCGAAATATCGCCTGCGCCAGGATGGTGGCCGTAGTGGTGCCGTCGCCCGCGACATCAGAAGTCTTCGAAGCTACTTCTTTCACCATCTGAGCGCCCATGTTCTCGAGCGGGTCCTTGAGCTCAATCTCCTTGGCCACTGTCACGCCGTCTTTTGTGATCGTGGGACCGCCGAACTTCTTATCGAGAACGACATTGCGCCCTCTGGGGCCAAGAGTTACCTTCACAGTGTCGGCGAGTTGGTTAACTCCGCGAAGAATCGCCTGCCGTGTGTTGTCGCTGTATACAATCTGCTTTGCCATAGAAAATTCCTTCGTTTGTCGGAGTGAAAGACTAAGTCGTTTTTCGGGTCCCGTTTGAGGGCGAGGTTACAATTGCTAATACATCGTCTTCGCGCATGATGGTGTACTCAGTCCCATCCACCTTCGTCTCGCTGCCCGTGTACTTTCCAAAGAGAATATGGTCGCCGGCCTTCACGTCAAGCGGAATCACCTGGCCGTCATCGAGCCTCTTGCCGCGTCCAACAGCAATCACCTCGCCCTCGTGCGGCTTTTCCTTCGCCGAGTCCGGAATGAAAATGCCGTTGCGCATGCTTTCCTCTTCCTCGCTCCTCTTGACAATAATGCGGTCGTACAGTGGTCTAACATTCATAAATTCTTTTCCTTTATCTATTGCGTAGCCGAGGAATCTATAGGGCCTTCGGCGTGCCCGAAGGGCGTTTTCCTGCGCGCTGCTTTCGCAAGCCTTATAGCGGCAAAACGGGAGTCGCCCAAAATCAGCCTCTGCACCTGGTCAGTCGCCTCTTGCCAGTTCTTGATGAAATAGCCCGCCTCATTCCGCCCCAACACTTCGAGCCGTTTCTCTTCGAGAATGGCGATCATTGCTCTGGTGTCCAAGCGTGCCTCTGCTGACTGTCTGCGAGCGACCGCCTCGAGAGCTCCCGCTACCCGATCGAATTCGGCACGGACTTGCAGCTGGATTCGTTCCGCCCATTCGATCTGGCTCGGAGTACCAACCCACTGCGTCCCGGGCGTGCTCACTTGTGGCATTCGACTCATTAGTTTCCGAAGCCGAATATCATTCGGAGCACAGCTCGCTATCGTCAGGACAGCGGATCTCCAGGCGGGGATGAACCATCGACAACCTCCTCGGTTGCAGGTCTAAGAGGAAAGGGGCCGTTGCGTCCGACTCAGTTCGGAAGATCCGGGGTAAGCAGGAGTGTTTACTTAACTATTATCGGTTAACATGATTTACTTGTCAAGTCACAATGTGTCACATTGTAGAGGTGTACTTTACCGATAGCGGTTAACCGAAAACAGATTGGAAACTGAGTGGATCTCGCGCTCTTCATTAAATCCCGCCTGGAAGAACTCGGATTGGAACAGAAGGACCTGGCCGCCAGCGCCCAAGTCACTGAATCCTACATCTCCCAATTGCTAGCTCGAAAGAAAGTTCCTCCGCTAGCGGGGCGTACCGAAATTTACGCCCGGATGAGCAGATTTCTAAAACTTCCCGAAGGGGAACTCTCGAAACTGGCAGATCTGCAGCGGCGCGAACGCCTGAAGAAAATATTAGGCGAGCAACTGAGACCGCTCCACGCCCAATGTCGTGAATTACTTCTTACTAAATGCGCCAGCGGCCGACGGAAGGAAGTTCGTGTGATTTTCGAGAGGGAATCGTTCGGCGAACTCGAACGCCTGGTCACGCAGAAATTCATCGCCATCGCGAAGACCCTCGCCAAAGATCAGCTGGGAACCGAAGAGCGGGTTCGTGTACTAGCTGAGCTCAGCGGGCGAAGTCGCAGGCAAATTCGAGCAGAGCGCTTTGCGTTCCTGGACAGTGATCCATTCAATATCTCCGACGAGGTTTGCGCCTCGTTTCTCGGGAAGCTGATCGAATGGTGGGACGTCGACCTTAAGACGTTTCGTATGGATGTGATCCCGAATCAAAAACTAATCCCCGGCGGCCGGAAGCGGCTCGAATTCGTAGAGACGGAACCGGAACGGCCTGTTGCTTTGGAGCCGGGTTTTCAAGAATTCCTTGCCGATGCAAGCCTAAGCGGAGACGCCTCAGAAGAGGAACTTGCGTTTCTCAAGCCTTTGAAATTCAACGGCAGGCGCCCCACTCGCATTTATTACTATCGTCAGATTCAAAATCTCCGGGATCCACTGAACTTCGTCGAGCCGTTTCAGCTACGCACCTGATCAAAAAGAAAGGATGAGCTTGACAGAGTATTTACGGCCGCAGGGCCCTACGGAGAAGGTCCTGAAAGAGCCGCACTCTAAAGTACGCAAAATCGCATTTGTTGCCGACTATCTGCCACGTAAATGCGGTATAGCAACGTTTACGTCGGATCTGCTCACGGCTGTGGCTAACGCTTATCCAAAAAGCCAGTGTCTCTCCGTATCAGTGAATGATCTGAAAGCCGGTTACGAATATCCGGAAGTCGTCCGCTTTGAGATTGAGGAGCAGGATCTCTCGTCGTATCTGCGCGCCGCCGACTATCTCAATATCAGCAACGTCGACATTGTCTGTCTCCAGCACGAGTTCGGCATATTCGGCGGGACTGCCGGCGGACATATCCTGGCGTTTCTGCGCGAATTAAGGATGCCTGTCGTCACAACATTGCACACGGTTTTGCGCGAGCCGAGAGCGGATCAGCGCCTTGTCATGCAGGAACTAATCTCGCTTTCCACAAGGCTTGTCGTAATGTCTGAGCGCGGCCGGCAAATGCTCGGCGAGATCTATGGCGCGCCAGAGTCCAAGATCGACCTGATCCCTCATGGAATTCCCGACGTCGGATTTGTCGACCCCAGCTACTTCAAAGATCAGTTCGGAGTGGAAGGCAAGGTTGTACTGCTCACGTTCGGGCTTCTTTCGCCGAACAAGGGTATCGAGAATGTCCTGAATGCTCTGCCGGAGATCGTTTCCGAGTTTCCGGAAGTTGTCTATATTGTGCTCGGTGCAACGCATCCAAACGAGCTCCGGGAACATGGCGAAGCGTATCGCCTGAGCCTCGAAATGCTGGCGAAAAAGAACAATATTGAGAAGAATGTTGTCTTTTATAACCGCTTCGTGGACCTGGAGAATCTGAAGGAATTCATCGGGGCGGCGGACATCTACATCACGCCTTACTTAAACGAGGCTCAGATTACTTCGGGCACGCTCGCATACACATTCGGCGCCGGGAAAGCCGTCATTTCAACTCCTTATTGGCACGCTGCGGAACTCCTGGCGGAAGATCGCGGCGTCCTGGTTCCGTTCGGCGACGCGGGCGCGATCTCACGCGAGGTGATCGCCCTGCTGCGGGACGACGCACGTCGCCACGCGATCCGCAAGAATGCTTACAAGCTTGGGCGAGAGATGGTCTGGAGCAACGTTGCGCAGCAGTATATGCACTCCTTTGAGTTGTCACGCCTCGAAGCCGGCGCGCAGGCCCGGAAATCTCTCGCAACAAAAACACTGGACCAAAAGCCGCGTGAGTTGCCAGAGCTGAAGCTGAATCATCTTCGGCGCATGACGGACTCGACTGGCATCTTCCAACACGCTGTTTTCAGTATTCCCAACTTTCTCGAAGGTTATTGCACGGACGACAATGCGCGGGCGTTTATCCTTACCATCCTTCTCGGTGAACTGGGAGAAGATTCCGAGGAGCTGATAACGCTCGGTACGACGTACGCTGCCTTTCTTCACCACGCGTTCGACCGGAAGACATTGCGCTTTCACAATTTCATGAGTTTCGATCGACACTGGACGGACGGGGAACAGTCTGAGGATTCTCAAGGCCGTGCTCTCTGGGCTTTGGGGATGGCGGTTGGCCGATCTCCGTTCCGAAGCTTTCAAATGATGGCCGGCCAGTTGTTCGCTTCAGCTCTACCGACGTTGACCACACTGACCTCTCCCCGGGCATGGGCGTTCGGTCTGATCGGTATTCATGAATATTTGCATCGATTAAGTGGCGACAGCATGGTCAGCCAGGCCCGCGACATACTGACCGCGCGTCTGATGGAGATTTTTGATAAGACAGCCCAGGCAGGTTGGAAGTGGTTCGAGGAATCCCTCTCGTACGACAATGCAAAGCTTCCCCATGCTTTGATTCTGACTGGCCGCGCGACCGGACAACAGGCTGTGTTTGAACTAGGACTGCAGACCCTGCGCTGGCTGACGGAGTTGCAGCTTTCTGAGAAGGGCCATTTCCGGCCCATCGGCACTAATGGTTTCTACCATCGTGGAGGGGCGCGTGCCAACTTTGACCAACAGCCTGTCGAGGCTCAGTCGACCGTCTCGGCCTGCCTGGCGGCATATCGGGCAACATCCGATCGCTACTGGTACAAACAGGCGCAACGCGCCTTTGATTGGTTTATTGGCTGGAACGACCTCGGTCTCGAACTCTACTCACCTGAAACGGGCGGGTGCCTTGACGGATTGCACGTCGACCGGGCCAACGGAAATCAGGGCGCCGAATCCACTTTGGCGTTCCTGCTTTCGCTCGCTGAATTACAACTCGCGCAAAACATGCTCACAAGCTTCAGGCAGCCCGTAGCCCTCGAAAAATAGACGCCCCGCACTTTTCTACAACTCTTCCAAAGCGAGACTATGTCGATCGACGTCACACGGACAACCACAATTTTGAAGCCCGACCAGTCGAGAGTCCTTCTTCGGCCCTTCATTCCCGGTGACTCCCAGCGGGTGTCGCGGATCATCAGCCGGATCATGTCGCTTCCAGAAGATCGGGTAGGGCCTCTTCTCGAAGAAGTCTCAGCCGAGTTCTCACAACGGCACGAACGAATCCACGAACTCTTTGAGGAACGCTTCGAACAGCTTCGTGATCTGCTGGTCGCCGACGGGCGCATTTCGCAACAACGCAAGCTTTTGATCGGCTCTTATTTTATGGCCGAATATTCGCTGGAATCTGCGGCGCTGTTCAATCCGTCCATCGTGCCGCACCCAGATCAGTCGAATGTTCCGCCGAACTCTCTCCGGTTCGTTCTAAGTTTGCGCGCCACGGGCGAAGGACACATTTCTTCAATCACTTTTCGTACCGGCCTAATACATTCGGATAACCGGATTGAAATAGACAAGGCCAACGGACTTCTTACCGAACCGAGTCAAACGCCGAACCCGCAATACGAGAAACCGCAGTTTATGAAAAAGCTGCTCGAATTGCGCCTGACGGGCGAATTTGCGCTTCGGGTAACGGAGAACCTGAGCGATTTATTCACGCTCGAAGAACTCATAATTAGTCTTCAAACGGAACTAGCGCAATCTCGCGTCCTAACTGCAAATACACGTGGGGATGAGGAAACTGCGCAAGGAATCCGGATGCTGGCTTTATCGAACCACGAAGTTCAATTCCAATGCCACCAATCGTTATCGCAACGAATTATCTTTCCCGCCACGCCGTCGCAACGCAACGGCATCGAAGACGCCCGCTTCGTTTGCTTCAGAAATGACGACGGTACGAACGTTTATTATGCGACGTTCACTGCTTACGATGGCAGGGTGATTATGCCGGAGATTATTGAAACCTCCGATTTTCTTCTGTTTCGCTTCGTCACCCTGAACGGCCCGGCGGCAGAGAACAAAGGAATGGCTATTTTCCCACGCAAAGTCAACGGCCAGTACACCATGCTCTCTCGCCAGGACAACGAGAACATTTACATAATGTTCTCTGACGATATCTATTTCTGGCACGAGCGCACGATGCTCTTGAAGCCTGCCTTTCCTTGGGAGCTGGTGCAAATCGGGAACTGCGGATCACCCATCGAGACCGAGGCGGGCTGGCTGGTCCTCAGTCATGGTGTTGGCCCGTTGCGCAAGTACTGCATCGGCGCCTTTCTTCTGGATCGTGACGATCCCAGGAGAGTAATCGGCCGGCTCCGCGAACCTTTGCTGACACCAAACGAAAACGAACGGGAAGGTTACGTGCCGAACGTCGTTTACACTTGCGGCGCCATTGTTCACCAGGGCGAATTAATCATCCCTTATGCGCTTGCAGACCACGCCACGGGTTTTGCGACCGCACCGTTAAGCCAGGTGCTGTCGGCAATGAACTAGGAACGCCACCGATCAGATGGAAGCACGCAAGAGGAGAGTGGCTGTTCTGTCGCCCGTCGCGTGGCGAACGCCGCCTCAGCAATATGGCGCCTGGGAGACCGTGGCCAGTAATATCACGGAGGGCCTCGTCGCTCGCGGCTGGGATGTAACGCTCTTCGCCACGGCGAACTCAGTAACGGCAGCACATCTGCATGCCGTGGTGGGCAAGGGATATGAGGAAGACCGGTCTGTTGATGCCAAGGTGTCGGAATACCTTCATATCTCGGAAGTCTTCGAACACGCCGCTGAGTTTGATCTCATCCACAGCCACTACGATTTTATGGCGCTGGCGTTCAGCCGGCTGGTCAGAACTCCGGTCCTGACGACCGTCCATGGATTCTCATCCTCGCAGATTATGCCCGTTTACGAAAAGTATCGTGATGGATATTTTGTGTCTGTCAGCGACTCCGATCGTGCCGCCACGCTGAATTATTTGGCGACGGTATATAACGGCATTGACACGTCGTTGTACCCGCTTCAACCAACCGCTGCCGGGAACGACCTGGTGTTTCTCGGCCGCATTCATCCGGACAAAGGCGTTCATCTCGCGATCGAAGTTGCTCGTTTAAGCGGCAAGCACCTTGTCATCGCTGGAATTCTCCAGGACATGTCCTACTTCGAGCTTCAGGTCAAGCCGCACATCGATGGTTGCAGAGTCTCCTATGTGGGCCCGGTCGGTGTAGCCGAAAAGAATGCACTGTTCGCGCGCGCCTCCGCGCTCCTGCATATGAACACCATTCCGGAGCGCTTCGGGCTAGTGCTCGCCGAAGCCAATTGCGCCGGTGTTCCCGTAATCGCAATGGATCTGGGTTCCTGCAGAGAGGTCATCAAAGACGGTCAGACCGGGTTTCTGGTCAACAATGTTGAGGAGGCAATCGGGGCATTGCAGCGATTACCTGAAATCGACCGGCGAGCCTGCCGGAAACGGGTGGACGAAAACTTTTCAATAGAGACGATGGTCCGGGCGTACGAGCGGGTCTATGCCACGATCTTCGAGTTAGAGGGGAAGCGAATTGCCGCGGCGAACCACCAAGGCGAAATTTGCGATACCATTTGGGACCAGAACGGGAAGGAGCCATGATATGCCGGAAAGCCATTCAGCACATACGATTAACCGCGCCGAGACCACCAGTGCTTTTGACGTTGTAATCGTTGGCGCAGGCTTTGCGGGACTCTATATGCTCCACTGCGCGCGCAGGCTTGGTTTCTCAACGCGGGTCTATGAGGCAGCAAGCGGTGTGGGCGGTACGTGGTTCTGGAATCGGTATCCGGGCGCGCGCTGTGATGTCGAGAGCCTGGAATACTCTTACTCTTTTTCGGAGGAACTCGAGCGCGAATGGCAGTGGACGGAGCGGTATGCGTCACAGCCGGAGATTCTGCGTTACCTCAATCACGTCGCAGAGCGTTTCGATCTCAAACGAGACATCCAATTTGACACGGGCGTGGTTTCCGCAATCCTTGACGAAAGCGCGAACCGCTGGACTATCCTGACGAGTCGAGGCGACCGCGCGTCCGGGAAGTTCTGCGTGATGGCGACGGGTTGCTTGTCAGCGGCGAGGGTTCCCGATTTCAAGGGTACCGAAGCGTTCCGAGGAACGACGTATCACACAGGCCATTGGCCCCACGAAGGTGTCGATTTCACTGATCATAACGTCGGCGTGATCGGCACGGGCTCATCAGGTATCCAGACGATTCCAAAGATCGCCGCACAGGCGCGCCACCTTTTCGTATTCCAGAGGACCCCTACCTTCAGCGTGCCTGCGCAAAACATGCCGCTGTCGCCCGACGTCGTCCAGGATTGGAAAGTGAACCACACCGAGTACCGCGATCGCGCCAGAGCAGCGCCCCTCGCTTTGTTATTTGAGCGGGGAGTTACATCGGCTCTTGAAGTAGCGCCAGATGAACGGCAAGCGGCATACGAAGCGCGATGGCAACGCGGCGGCATTGGCCTGCTCGGAACATTCACCGACTTGCTTTTCAACAAGCAGGCCAACGATACAGCTGCCGATTTCGTACGCTCCAAAATTCGCGAGATTGTTCGCGATCGGGCTCTAGCTGAAAAACTGACGCCAAGCGATTATCCGGTCGGTACCAAGCGGATCTGCATTGACACAGACTACTATGCGACCTTCAACCAGGACAATGTAACTCTCATCGATGTCCGGTCACGCCGATCCAGGAGATTACGGCCCAAGGACTACGAACCTCGGGCGCGGACTACACGCTGGACAGCATTGTGTTCGCGACGGGCTTTGATGCGATGACAGGCGCCTTAAACAACATCGATATCGTAGGCCGCGCCGGCGCAACGCTAAAGCAGAAGTGGTCCGAAGGGCCGCGCACCTATCTCGGCCTCATGCTCTCCGGGTTCCCGAATCTGTTCACCATCACCGGCTCAGGCAGCCCCTCCGTTCTGAGCAACATGGTTGTTTCCATCGAGCAACATGCCGACTGGATTGCGAATTGCCTGGCATACCTGCGTGAGCGCGGACTGGCGAGCATCGAAGCCACCGTGAACGCAGAGAACGAATGGGTCCAGCATGTAAACGCTGTTGCCAATTACACACTGTTTCCGCTGGCAAACTCCTGGTATGTGGGAGCGAACATCCCCGGCAAACCGCATGTCTTCATGCCGCATATCGGAGGCTTCCCGGTATACGTGCAGAAATGCAACGAAGTTGCTGCGAACGGTTACCAAGGCTTTGCCCTCACCTCCCACGCGACTGTTTCGCGACATTAATGAGAACGCGAGTTGGGAACCAAGGCGCCAGCTGCGCTACTCGAAGCGGAGTGCTTCGACAGCATCTGTGCGGGCTGCCCTGCGAGCCGGGATGAGGGTTGCCCGGACGGGCCGAGGCCTAGGCCACGAGAGCGGCATCGTACTCAAAACCCGTCCTCGAAGTATTAGGAAGTTGTTCTGCATGCATGCGGGTCGTGTGGCCATGACCGCATCCAAGGTCGAGGACCCTGGCGATCGAGTCGCGAGGGACGCGATCGAGAACCTGGCGAGTGAGGGGATTCAGCATTTCGGCTAATAACTGCTGCCGTTCCGAGTTTCGTTCGTCGATTGCGTAACTCACGGAGGCGGTAGCTAAGTTTACTGCGGTTCTGTGCAGCAATGCCGGTTGCAGAGAATCCATCCATTTCACGCCGTCGGCCTATCGTGACCGCAAAGCAGCCATTGATCTTGAGTTATCAGAAGAAAAAGATGACATCGCCAGCGAGCATTAGCTGGCTTTTCTTAGTTCCGTTGTTGTAAACAGGAATGTCATATGCATGGTCAAAACGAAGTTCAGGCCGAAGCAGTATGGTTGTCCCGATCCAGTGTCCCCAACCAAGCAAATGCTCGGAGTAGCGAGTCTTAAAGCCAGTTCTCTGCCCAACGATATCGTCGAAGAATTCGTTTCGTATGGTTACGTAATCGTGCTTCGAGAACTGTCGTTCAAAGTAGTTCGTGATGGCCCACTCCGGTGCGTAGCAAGTAAGAGCCGCCCCATCTTTGCACTGAGCGCCATTTGCGCCTGTCTCGAAGAGCGAGGATGCCTCCGGATTCAGAGTATTTGGCGTTTGCTTCTCATATTGATACCAGGCCTCGGTCGCCTGATGCCAGCGAGAGTTAAATTTGTGATAGTAAGTCAGGTAGAAAGCCTGAAGATTGTTGTAGGCGTAGTGGCCGTCGTTGAGTGCGTTAGCGCAGCCGTAGAGATTATCCTGTCCCTCACGCAACGTGTAGCCCAGGCAAGTATTGACAGTCGCCTTCGCATCTTTGGTCCAGGGCGCTACGTCGTTCCCAGCCGACAAGCCGATTTGATACATCCAATGGTCAGTGAGCTTTATCGTGGCGTTGATGCCTTGTTGCGTATAGGCGTCGAAGGTATAAAGAAGGGAATGGCTAAAAGTGTAGTTGTTCGGCGCCAGTTGTGCCTCGATATCCGGTAAAGAGATGTATCGACCGACTCGAATGTCCATACCGCGAGCAACGAAAGGTACGTAAAAATCCATATAAGCCATAACAGGATCGAAACCATACTCCTGGTTTTTGCCCAGTAACTGATTGCTGAAGATCCCCTTGGCTGTTGTGAAGCGGTAATCTATTCCCCAAAGCAGCGCGAGCCGGAAGCCCCAGTCGAAGTGATCCTGTTGCACAGTATCGGGCTGCCGTTCGATATATAGAACCTCCTGGTCGGGCTGGACCGTATTTGCGCGAGTCGCGTAAGCGGCGGGGAAATTGGAATATCCAGTCTGGTTCGAACTACTGACGTTGCCACCGAAATTCAGCCATCCATAGATCTGAACTCCGCTGCGTTTCCATGCATCTCCGTGCGGACCATTCCAGAGTGCGGTCATGAGCGGACCCGCCTGGGTCCACGGATAGCCGATTGTGACTGAGCCGCCATACGGCCAGATGAAAAATGGGTAAGGCGGTGCGTCTATAGGCGGCGGATACCCACGATAGGCAGGAGGAGCCGCCGGCGACGGGGATCCAGCGGGCGAAGTTGTGGTTGTGGAAGTTGCCCCGCCTTTCCAGTCAAGCAAGTATGCCTGACTCAAACGTTTGAAGAAGCCCTGAGCAGCAACATTCTTAGTTGGCTCTGACGGATTGACTTGACCCAGGGCAGCGGCACTCGACAACAAGATTGCAGTGACGCCTGAGACAACAGCAATTGTTTTCATATGAGTTATTAAGTGAAGCTCGGGACACACTGAGGCCATGGACTCCGGGTGAGTGAGCCGCATGGTGCCTTGAGAGTTGTCCCTAGTGATTAATCGGGTGGCGTTCGTCCAACGCTAAACTCAGCCATATTGCGTTTGTCGAGCGATCCTCATGTCTCGACATTTCCACGATAGAGATTTTGCCCTAAGAGAGGACTTAAGAAGGCCTAAAACTTTCCTAAAGGGTGGAACGGCATCCGCAAAGTAAGGGTTCGGGAAGGCTTCACCGGCACGGTCGTGTGCGTGTCGCCCCAGGATTGTTAGACATCACTTCAGCTCGTAGTCGAAAGTGCCCAGCGCACGCTGTAACTGGAGAAGGTGAAATGCTGCCGGGGGCACGACGCCCTCCTTGAGGTCGGGGTAATCCTTCCGAAATTCGCCATAGACGAGATAGGAGAGATTCTTCTCGACTGCCGCGTTTTCCATCGCAATGTAGAACATGCGGGATTTCAGTCCGGTTTTGGCCAACACAACTCGGGCATCGGCCGGAAGAAGGGCTCTGATAACGCCCTGATGAATTTCCTCTCGCCGAATCAGTTGCCCATCGGTAGTTTGAAACTGAAGTGAGCCGCCGTTCCACCTGCTGTCGGCACCAACGTGGAACGTGCATGCTGTGTGAGGTGGTTTGACCTGAAAATTTTGCGGCCACATATACACGGGATTCGAAACCGCGGCGTATTTGACATGGTCCGGGTCGAGATCTGGATCATCACCTGCACCAAAAGCCCGGACGACTACATAGCCAGGATCTGTCCGCCCAGGAAGCTCGTACCGCAGGATACCGCCCGGAAAGTTGTCCTTGTACGCAAGTATCGTACGATGCTTTCCGAGAATTTCAACTCGCCCCAGCCTTATGTGGTCCGGAGGATACACCTCAATCCGCAGTAGGTGTCGCTTGTCTAATGCGGTGCGACACACCGAGCCCATCGGCACGCCGTCCACCGAGATAGCGACGAAGCCGCCGTTGCTAAAAAAGACCTCGCCGGTTCTTGCTACATCACGAATTGACCGCCCTGTCAGCGGGCGAGTTCCGATGTGCGGATAATTTCTGAACGTGTCCAGTTCAGTATGGTCGTTTGCTTGATTTAGAAAGAAATCGGTCTCTGCGAAACCCGGAGCTTTCGCTCCGGTGTCCAGAAACGAAAGCCACAAGTCCTGGTAGGGCTTGTTGTAAACGCGATCGCCCATGACCGCCATTCCGTCGATGTAACCCTGCGCTGTGAGAAACAGGCCGGCCATTGCAGCGATGTTTGTGATGAAATTTCCATCGCTGATCCACCAGCGCGTCGGGTGCGCAAAGACACCGAGAGCGCCCGCTTCCCTCTGGATGGCCATGATCTCGAACAGATTACGGCGGGTATGCGGCTCGCCCGTCAGCGGGTTGATTTCCACCGATGGGTCGTTTTCGAAATATTTGATCGGCCGGTCCTGCGAGTAGTCGTGCCAGGCCGGATGATCGAAGAAATAGCCAAACCACCACACATGACCCATGCGACTCTTGGGAGTTTCGTTATCCAGATAAAACAGCGTGCCGCCGCGCGACAAAGTATTCAGATACTGGAGTGTCTGATTCACTCCGGCAACGGTCATGACCGACTTCTGATCGAAGCGGCCCGAATAATAGAGATTCCGATCGGGCCCTTCGAAACGGTCGAAATTCGCTTCCACCTCCGGGTTCCAGGCGCTGCCAACGCCAACTGCCTTGATGCCCAGATTTCGGCACCAGGCAATCAGCCCCTGCTCAGCCTCCTCAAAATTGCCAGTCTTTTGCCCGGTGCGAAATCTCCAGTTATGTGTATGAGTGACGACCGCCGGCCAGGTTCGATCGAGGTCCGGCGGCCTTTGTGCCTCATGTTCCGAGAGCAACTTCAACTCACCTGTGGCAGCAACACTCGAGAGCGCTCCCGCGGCGATGCAGCCGAGCAGCACCAGAAATTTCACGACAGAAATCGTATCAAGATCGGGCGCGGTTCTGTTGCGGCCATGCACAGATGGCAACGAACTCTTTCAGCGTTTTTCCAGATTCGTTCCGGATACTGGATCGAATGCCGGAACAAGGCATGGCCGGGATCCGACCACCGCTACTCGCTGCGACGCTCTTTACACTCGCGCTTGCAACGGGAGCGGCTCAGTCCCCTTCGCAACCGCCTCCCCAGCCCGGGCAACCGGCACACACAGATGCGAGAGACGCCAATGTGTACTTAGACGGAAAGAGTTCCGGTCGCGGATTTATAAGGAAATTCACAACAAATCTGCTGCTCGATCAGAAGGAAATCTGGACAAGTCCTTTTCACATGAATCGCTCCTCAGCGAAATGGTGGATCTTTGCGGCAGTGGGCACGGCGTCGCTGATCGCAGCAGACCATCCCGTCTCTCAAGCCCTGCCGTTCTCAGGTAGTTCTGTCAACTTCGGCACGAATGCTTCCCGGGCGGCAGAGTGGTATACGGTATACCCGGCTGCCGGGGCATTGTTCGCAACCGGAAAGGCGGTTCACAACGACAAGCTGAAGGAAACCGGCATCCTTGGACTCCAAGCTTTGGTGGATGCCGATATTGTCACGAACGTACTGAAGGTCGTGACTCGCCGGGAGCGCCCGATGGAAGGCGATCATGGAGGGCACTTTGAGGAGGGCGGCAGCTCGTTTCCGTCGGGTCACTCCACCCAAGCATGGGCCTTGGCCACTGTCGTCGCCAGTGAGTACGGCAACATACGATGGGTTCCGTACGTGAGCTATGGGTACGCAGCCCTGGTCAGTACCTCAAGGGTACTTGCCCAGCAGCACTTCACATCTGACGTGTTCGTTGGTGGCGCCATCGGATTCTTTATCGGGCGATATGTCGTCCGCACTCAACGATCACACCGCGAACATTTGGGTTCGGGAAGGTCAAGGCTCGTTACTCCCATGGTCTTGCCGTCCTTCTCGCCGGCTGCAAAAACTGTGACGCTTGCCTGGACCTATTAAGGCCCCTGTCAAGCGTTATCCAGTTCGATCTACTTTCGTTCCCTCATTGAGGGCGAGATCACAAGGATCTGGCGAAGATTGCGAATGGAGCTATTTAGGGCGGCCCGCGGTGAACGCTCCGCTGTATTCACCGTATTCCCAGGTGCCCCCAAGTTTGCCCGCGGCCAATTTGCCCTTCAGCTTGAGAGTGGCGGTCATTCCAGCTTCATCAGATGTATAGGGGAAAGCGAGATTCAAGTCGCCGTCTTTGAAGGTTCCCTTGACCGCGGCGGAATTCCACTTGCCGGTCACCTGATCGCCTTCCAACTTAAAGTCAGCGTCGTTCTCGCGGTCTCCGCCGTCGGTTTGAAAGACGAAGTGCCACTTGCCGGAAATATCAGAGGTCGAATTCGCAGATTGCGCGTGCCCGGCGAAAGGTGAACGGGATACCGCCGGCTGCACGCAGAAAGCGGCGATCGCCGCGACCAGAAGAAGGGATCGAGTCATTTGCACTCCTACAGGTTTATATCAAAAATCTTGCTACTTCTTGACGTTCTTGAAGAGCTTAGTCAGTGTCGATATCGCCCGGTCGACATCCTGTTCCGAGAGGATATAGGGCGGTAAAAACCTGAGGACAGTGTCATGGGTGCAGTTGAAGAGAACGCCCTCCCGGATGCCATCGAGAACCAACTGCTTGCCGGGGAAATCCAGCTCCACACCGATCATTAGTCCCTGGCCGCGCACTTCCTTGATGAACGAGAATTTCTTCATCAGCTCGGTGAGCTTCATACGGAAGTACACTCCGACCGAATTAATAGAGGGAAGAAGCTCATCCAGAATGTCGAAGAATTCGAGCGCTACGCGGCAAGCCAGCGGACCGCCTCCGTAGGTCGACCCGTGCATGCCCGATTTGATAGTTGCGGCTGCTTTCTCATTCGCGATGATCGCGCCGAGGGGAATGCCACAGGCCATAGGCTTCGCCGCGAGCACGATATCGGGCAACAGCACCGGATCAAGAAGCTGATAAGCGAAGTACGCTCCCGGGCGGCCGACACCGCATTGAATCTCGTCGAAGACAAGAAGCGCGTTGTAGCGATCGGCAAGCTCTCGGGATTTGCGCGCGAATGCCTCGGAGATGGGGTTGATGCCACCCTCGCCTTGAATGAATTCGAGGACAATGCCGCTGGTGTTTTCGTTGAAAGCGGCTTCCAAGGCCGCCAAATCATTGCGCGGGACGAAGCGCGCGCCGGGAAGCAACGGCTCAAAATCGTGACGATACTTGGGTTGGCCGGTGATAGAGATTGCCCCCAGGGTGCGGCCGTGAAACGAGTTCTCGAGAGAAATAATTTCGGTTTTTCCCGCGCCAATTGAGTTGCCGTGCGCGCGGATCATTTTCAGCGCGCCCTCCATAGTCTCGGTTCCCGAATTGCAGAAGAAGCTGCGCTGCAAGCCGCTCGCCTTGGCAAGCCTTTCGGCAAGCCGGCCCTGGTATTCGTGGTAGTAGAGATTGGAAGTGTGCAGCAGTAATCCTGCCTGCTGCCGGATAATTTTCGTTATGCGCGGATGGGCGTAACCAAGCGAGTTGACGCCGATCCCACTGATCAGATCCAAATAGCGTTTTCCGTTCAGATCGTAGACATAGACTCCCCGGCCGCGATGCAGAGCGAGAGGATATCGGGCGTAGTTCTGCAAAAGATATTCGCGCTCGAGTCCGGTAATGGTTTCGAACGCGGCGTCAGAAGGTGCGGGCGTGTCTTGAGCAAGGTCTGGACTTACAGGAGCGGCCATGCATTCATGATACGGACCGTGCCGGGCGCTTTATTTATAGACGTAATCGAAATTCACTAGACCGTTGCGATAGTCGATCGTAAGCCGGAAGAATTGCAGAACGGGCAGACCGACAATGCCGGCCATGCGGATTTCCTGATGCTCGGGCATGTTGTTGATGTTATAGGTGGTGAGGCCGATGTTATTCTGCTCGAAATGGCCGAACTGCGAATCGGCTTTATCAGCCTGGTAAACGTCCTTGACAGAGCCGGAGACACCGCCGACCCTGATCCAATCATTGTCGTGAATCTTTGTGGAAAGGCGAGCGAAGGTTGCATCCATCGCGGAGATTTCCGCGCCGGTGTCCAGCAGAAAGAGCCCGGTGGCTTTCTTGTTCACGTGCGTTGTGATGAGTAACCAGTGACCCAGGCGAAAGACCGGAGTAAAGTTTGCTTCGTCAGGAGGAATCGTACGATCAAAGCCCTGCGGATTGGCGGGACGAGGCGGCAACGGCTTCAGATGCAGGAGTCGTTTCTGAAAATCGATCTCGAGTACGTAATCGCGAAAGAAATCCGCGCCGATCAGGCCATCGTCCTGATCGGAGATTCCGCGTTTCCTTTCCATGGCGTTAACGAGGCAGTTCCGGAACTTGAGATTTCCGAGCTCGCAGGTGTCCGCGAGAGCTGAAAATATGCTGCGGGTGCCCTTGTCGCCAACACCCCAGGCGACACCCGACCCCATATGCTCGAGGCCGATCTTGCCAACGGCACTCTGCTTCAGCACGATGCCGCTAGCCCCGGTATCGAACAGCATATGAAGCTTGCGGCCATTACCGATCTTGAATTCAAGACCGACGGCGCGCGGGTGATTGGCATCGTGCATCAACAGAACGAAATGAAGAGTGGTCTCCTGAGGACCGCCTTCCGTTTCAAAGAGGGGCTTGTCTTGAACCGAATTGCGGATTGCCTGAGTGGAGTCACTGTCTTCCTGATAGTGCTCGAACAGCCAGGGGTGCGCCTTCGCGAAGGGGACGAGCACCTCGGCGCGCAGGTCGCCCGCCGGCACATAGTTTATGAACGATTTGGTTATCAAGGCGTCATCCGGGTCTATCGAATGGGCCTTCAGACATGTCAGCCGTGCTGAACGGTAAAAGGACGCAGCGCGAAGCAGACGAGAGAGCCCAAAAGCAGCGCGCGGAGTATTCTCTTTGAGCTTGACAGCGGCTCTGTAGAGACGTTCGGCCTGACCCATATCTCCCATATAGAAGGCGAATTCACCGCGAGCGGCGAGAGCCTCGGGCGAGTCAGGGAATCCAGCAACGCGCTCATCTACCGCGACCGCTTCATCGACCTTCCCCTGGTAGACAAGCGAGGAGAGTAAAGCAGCCTCGAGAACCGGATCGTTCGGAGTCTTCGCTACAGCGTCCTAAAGAAGAGGGATGGCGACTTCGAAATTGGCGTCCTTATAAGCTTTGAGTCCGGAATCCCGCTGACCAAGTGCGTGGAACGAAAGCAGAGCGACGCCGCCGAACACTCCGAATTTGGGGAAACGCATATGAGCGTTGAGTTACTCTATCAGATTTTCGGGATGTCAAGACTGAGAGGGTTCGCTTCTGAGATCGATAAGAAGCGCCGCGCTTACTGAACTTGCGATTGACAGAGCAACAGCGATCCACAAAACCGTTCGATAGCCGAGAACGAAGGATTGCTCGATAGCGGCGCGGGCGGCCGGATCTGTGGTCTGAATGGCGCCAAGCTTCGGCCGCTGCGAATCGATTTCCTGGTGAAGGGCAGGAGCATTGTTAAGGCTGTTCAACCTTCGATCGAGACTCCGATTGAATACTCCGACGAGTACAAAGCCGAGCGCGGCAATGGCGAGTAGACCCGCGATTCGTGAAACGGCGTTGTTAACCCCGGAGGCAGCTCCAGAGCGGCCCTGTGGCACAGAGTTCATCACGGTTGTGGTGAGCGGCGCGACGCTGATGGCCATGCCGAAACCAAGGACGAGTACCGCAGGGAAAAATGTGCTCCAGTAGCTGCCACCCACGCCCGGACGGGCAAAAAGAGCGAATCCGGCGGCGGCAATCAGAGGACCTAACACGAGCGGAGGTTTCGAACCATAGCGCCCTACTAACCCGCCCGACCAGCGGGAAAGCAAGAAGATCAGCAAAATGATGGGCAGAAGGGCGGCTCCTGCGGCGGTGGGCGAATATCTCTGGATCTGAATGAGATTCAGCGGGAAGAAGAAGAGAACGCCGCTGAAAGCAGAGTAGAGAAAGAGCGTGAGCAGATTGGCTCCGGTAAAACTGCGCGAATGGAATAAATTCAGCGGAAGCATGGGTGCCGGCGAATGCTTTTCAACAAAGAAAAGTGCGATCAAAGCGAGGCAACCAAGGGAGCCGGCGGTTGCTGCGTAAGGTGGTTCGATCAATGCAAGCGAAAGACCGCCAAGCGCTACAAAAGCAAGTAATGCGCCTGGCCAATCGAGCGGTTGCGTGCTCTCCGCCTCGTTGCGGCTTTCGGAAAGCTTTGCGCTGAGTGCGAGAACCGTCAGGCCGAGCGGCAGGTTGATAAAGAATACCCACCGCCACGAGAAGTGCTGGACCAGCCAACCGCCCAGTACCGGCCCGATCGCAGCAGTAATTGCCGTGAAACCGGACCAGGTGCCGATAGCACGCCCACGTTCCTGAGGAGAGAATGAAGCGCTGATCAGGGCAAGACTCCCGGGCACAAGCAACGCGCCAGCGGCTCCCTGCAAACCGCGAGCAACGATCAGTTGATTGATGCCGGGGGAAAGGCCACACCAGACGGAGGCAGCCGTGAACGCCGCCACTCCCAAGGTAAAGATCTTACGGCGGCCGAAGCGGTCTCCGAGCGAGCCACCCACCAGCAGAAGGGAAGCTAAAAAGAGCGCATAAGACTCGACGACCCATTGAACCTGCGCGACGGTGACGCCGAGCGCCGTCTGGAGAGCGGGCAGCGCCACGTTGACGACAGTGCCATCAATGAAGGCCATGCTCGACCCGAGGATGGTAGAGGCAAGTACCCAGGAGCCTCGATTGGAGCAAGGCGCGATGCCTGACGCCGACAGAATAGCGGCTTCATCGCACGGAGGTCTCCCAATATTAGCCATGTGTTCTGGTCAGATGATGCAGTTCAAAGCAAAATGTGTGCTATTCAAAGATTTCTGTCTTCTTCGAACACTCCTGATCAAGACGGCGAGGCAAAGCCGCAGGTGATTACCCGCGAGATGCGGCCGCAGGATATCCCCGCCGGCTTGCGACTTTGCCGCGCCAGCGGATGGAACCAGTTGGAAGATGACTGGTCTCTCTTTCTAAGGCTGAGCCCACACGGTTGCAGAGTCGCAGACAAGAGCGGTGAGCCGGTGGGTACCGTCGCGACACTTCGTTACCAAGAAAGATTCAGCTGGGTGGCCATGATGCTGGTATACCCGCAACACCGGCGGGCAGGCATCGGGAGGAAACTGCTGGCAGAAGCGTTGGACTTGCTGGGCGATAAAACGTGCGCTCGACTGGACGCTACGCCGACCGGCCGAGAGTTGTATCAGCTACATGGTTTCCGAGACGAATATGGAATCTCGCGTTTCGCCAGACAGGGAGGGGACCGGCAACGAGGCGCGGCCAAAACGACGGTCCGACCGATGAGCGCGGGAGACTTTCCGAAAATTTTGGCATACGATCGCCAGGCGTTTGGAGCAGACCGGAGCGCTATTTTGACTTCCCTATTTCAGCGTTCGCCAGGCCATGCCTGGGTCGCCTATTCGGGCACGCGGGATTCGGAGGTAGAAGGCTATTGCTTCGGACGCCCCGGATTTCGATATCACCAGCTTGGTCCGGTGGTGGCTCGCGGTGAGCGGATTGCGAAGGACCTGGTTGCACAGTGTCTCGATCACAATGCGGGCGTTCCCTTTGGCATAGACGCTCCGCAGCATTCGCCATCGTGGCTCGGATGGCTGCTGGCGCAAGGGTTTGTCGAGGAACGGCCGTTCATTCGGATGTACCGAGGCGAGATGCAACACGCCGGCGAGACTGACTCTGTATTTGCAATTGTGGGCCCGGAGTTCGGCTGATACAACGAAATGGTGCCTCATGATCGACAAGAAGCGGCTGAAGAACTGGAACGGAGTCTGGCAGAGCCGAGCGAAGCCGACACAGCGTTTGTACGGGAACTAGCGGGCGACATTCTGGTACTGGGTGCGGGGGGAAAGATGGGCCCTTCCCTTGCCAAACTGGCAAAGCGCGCAGTGCATAAAGCGGGCGTACGCAAGCGGGTGATCGCAGTCTCACGATTTACGTCCGAGGCGGCGAAACGCGATCTGGAAGCGGCCGACGTGGAGGCAGTCGCCTGCGACCTGCTGAACCCGGAAGAGATCAGGCGACTACCAGAATCCCGGAATGTTTTGTACCTCGCGGGACGAAAGTTTGGTTCCACCGGGCGGCCGGACCTGACGTGGGCAACCAACGCGATGGCACCGGGATTTGTCGGGTATCAGTATCGGCAGAGCCGGATCGTGGCGTTTTCGACCGGGAACGTGTATGGATTCATCGACGCGCGGTCGGGCGGCTCGCGCGAAGGCGGGATTCCAGCGCCGATCGGCGAGTACGCACAATCCTGCCTTGCCCGAGAGCGTATTTTCGAATACTGCTCGAATGAATACGGGACGCCGTGCCTTCTGTTCCGGTTGAACTATGCGGTAGATCTGCGGTATGGCGTAATGGTGGACATCGCCCGGAAGGTTTATGCGGGCGAGCCCGTGGATATGACCGTTCCTGCATTTAACGTGATCTGGCAGAGGGACGCGAATTCCTACGCCCTGCGCGCGCTAAGCTTGTGCGCTTCGCCGGCGCGTATTCTGAATGTGACGGGCGCTGAAACGATTCCTGTCCGGGAAATTGTGGAGTGGTTTGGCGCAAGGTTCGGACGCCAGTTTCGATTGCAAGGCAACGAAGGAAACAGCGCGCTGCTGAGTGACGCGTCAATGTGCCATTCGCTGCTGGGTCGACCTTCGGTTCCGGAATCTAAGCTGCGAGAATGGGTGGCCGCATGGGTGGAAAGCGGAGGTGAGAGCCTGGATAAGCCAACCCATTTTGAAGTTGCGGATGGCAGCTATTAAATGACCGCGGTTGCAAAGGTTGACCCTGAAGTACTTGCCACGTTACGAGCGGGCGTGGTCATTCCGGCACATCCTTTAGCTCTTACTGCGGAGCGAAAACTGGATGAACGTCATCAAGCAGCGCTGACGCGCTATTACGCGGAAGCCGGAGCGGGAGGTATTGCCGCGGGCGTGCACACGACTCAATTCGCTATTCGCGAGGCCGGGCTTTTTGAACCGGTCCTGCGTCTCATTGCGTCGACGGCGAGGGAATTCGAGGGCAGGTCAGGCAAGAGGCTCGTGAAGGTGGCGGGGGTCTGCGGCCAAATAAAACAGGCAGTACGCGAGGCGGCTTTTGCGCGCGACACCGGATTCGATTTGGCGCTATTAAGCCTCACAGCTTTAAAGGGCGCGAGCGAATCCGATTTGATCGATCACTGCCGGACGGTGGGCGAGGTGATCCCGCTGTTCGGATTCTATCTGCAGCCGGCGGTCGGCGGCCGGGTGCTGAAGTATGAGTTCTGGAGGGAGTTCTGCAACATCGAGTCGGTAGCGGCGATCAAGCTGGCGCCGTTTGACCGCTATCGGACGATCGATGCTATGCGCGGGGTTCTGGATAGCGGAAGAGGCTCGGACATTGCTTTGTATACGGGAAACGATGACAACATCATTCCCGATTTATTGGCCGACTTTGGTTTTCACGACCGCGAACTCCGATTTTCGGGAGGCCTCCTGGGACAGTGGGCAGTGTGGACCAAATGCGCTGTGGAACTGCTCGAGAACGTCCAGCGGTGCCGAAAGGACGGAGGGCGCGGAGCACTGGAGATTCTCGCGGGCTCGGCCTCCCTAACCGATGCCAATGCCGCGTTGTTTGATGTGGCGAATCAATTCGCAGGATGCATCGCGGGGCTGCACGAGATCCTGAGGCGGCAAGGGCTATTGGCCGGCCGTTGGTGTCTCGATCCGAACGAGGATCTCTCAGCGGGGCAACTCGAGGAGATAAACCGCGTTTGCCAGAGCTATCCCGAACTGCAGGACGATGAGTTCATTCGGAGCAGGCTCGACTGCTGGCTAAGGTAAGACGCCGGGGCTGGTGCCGGAGCCGAGGATTTCGAGCTGGTGCTCGATGACCTTATGGGCGGTTGAAGCAGGCAGTTTAAGGAAGAAAGCGGCAGCCTCTTCGCTCGCTTTCCTGGGCAGTAAGCCAATCAATTCGCTTTCTTCAATCTCAACGCCGCGTTCAGCGGCCAGACGGTTGATCTCGGCAAACACAGTGTGCAAAGAGGTCTGGTCGAAATCGGTGAGGTTCATGGAAACTTGCGTGAGATTGCGGGAGACGAGCGGTAATCCGAGCGCTTTAACCGAAGGAAAGCCACCGTTGCTCGCGCGGACACGGCGGGCGATATCCGTGGCAATTGCGAGGTCGCGGGTGCGAAGGTTTACATTAAACGCGATCAGGATCTTGCGAGCGCCGACGATGACCGCCCCCGCAGTCGGGTGCAGCGCGGGTCCGCCCAGGTCCGGGGCCTTGTCCGGATCGACCAGGGCGGCTGTGCGGAGACCCTCGAATTGCCCGTGCCTGACGTTCTCGAGAGCGCGGCGATCCGGACGCCTGGCGGCTGCACCATAGAAATAGACGGGAACGCCAAGTTCGCGGTCTATGCGCTCGCCTACTGCTTCAGCAAGCGCGGCACACTGTTCGAGACTGGCATTCTTCAACGGAACGAACGGAAGCACGTCGAGCGCTCCGACGCGGGGATGGACGCCGCGGTGAGTGTTCAGATCGATCAAACGCAGCGCCGCGGCAGCGGCGCGCAGAGCGGCCTCACCGATTACGCGACTATTCCCGGCGAAGGTGATAACGGCGCGGTTGTGGTCGAAATCGCTGGTCCGGTCGAGCACGAGCACGCCCGGAACAGATGCGATTGCAGATACGATGGCGTCGATGCGCAACGAATCGCGTCCTTCCGAAAAGTTTGGAACGCACTCGATAAGCGATTCGGTCACGCACGGCTCACTTTCCAACCCGCGTGGTTGAAAGCAATTTTCCCTTCACGGATGGCCATGCCGACGCAATTCGTCCCGAAACGGCGCGGGATCTCACGGTAATCCGGGAGGGTCATGACGAGCAGGTCAGCTCGTTTGCCAGCTTCGAGAGTACCCACCATAGAGCCAAGATTGAGGGCGTGCGCAGCATTCACGGTGGCAGCAGCGATCGCTTGTTGAGGCGTGAGTCCATAGCGGAGCACGGCGAGACAGACCGCCAGTTGCATGTTGAACACGGGCATTGCATGCGGATTATAGCCGCTGGCAAGTGCGATCGGAGCTCCTCTGCTAGCGAGCTTTCGTACGGCAGCACTCACTTTCTCTTCGGTAAGAGACTTCATCGGCGAAATGACGACTGGAGCGGGACTGCGAGTAAGAAGGTCACACTCGGCATCGGACAGATCGGGCGAGCAAAGCACCGCTTGCAAGCGAACACGGTCCAGGATATAGGCCAGGATGTCCGGCGGCCCGCCGGGCCAAATCAGGTTGATATTCAAGCCGCTGGCGATCGCCGCATCCCAAACTCCACTCTCAGCCACTTTGGCGTCGGGCCTGATTTCCACGGTCTGAACAAGATTGCGCTTTTTGAGAAAGGCCAGGGCGCGCGCGTAGTCGAAGGGCTCGGCCGCCCAGTAAGAGTCAGACGCGGTCGCGTACCAGCCTCGCATCATGCCGATCGGTTGATCTCCAATTCTCGCCAGACTGCGAAGGGCAGCGAGATCGGAGCGGTATGCGGAGTCATCGCCGCCGACGTGCACCTGAACGGTGAGAGTGCCGTGATTGAGACAAGAGCGCAGCAAAAGGAGACTCTCGTGATAGAGGTCAGGGCCTCTGATCTTTCGCGAGGTTGGAGGAGGCGGACCTGCCCGCACCCAGAGCCCAGGATCTACAAAGCCCGGAAGAACGATCGAGCCCGCGACATCGATTTCCGGCACGCCGCGTATTTCTTTGAGGTTATCGATGCGCCTGCTGGAGCCAATCTGCGCAACTTTGCCATCGCGGATCAGGAGTGACCCATCCTCAATGATTGCAAGATCTTCCAACGACGCGCCCCGGCGGACGGCGTTGACGCCACGCAACGTAATCAGTTGGCGGGCGCCCCGAATCAGCAAGGCGGAGTCGAGACCTCTTTCGACCATATCGGAAACTCCAGCGCAGGAGGCCGGTGCAGACTAAGCTGAGCCGAGACTTAGCATCAGAGCGTGATAAGAACGAAGATCCTGTAACCAGGCATACAGCGTAAATGCGATGGCGATGCCCGCCAACACACGCCAGAAGGTCTCGCGCGGAGTATTCGGCAGGCCCGGTAAACCTCCGAGCCAACCCACCGCGAAGCCGCCGGCAAACCCGCCGACATGCGCCGCCATATCGATACCCGGCATAAGGCTCAGCACCAGCCCTATTACAAACCATTGTCCATAGTGCGCGCGCACCGCCTGGGCGAGGGGATCGGCACGATTTCGGAGGCCCATGGCCAGCATGATTCCAAACATCCCGAAACAGGCTGCAGATGCACCCAGAGAAAGACTGCGCGGCGCCCAAAGATAGCTAAGCCAAAAGCCGGTCAACGTGGAAAAGAAGTAGGCGAAGATGAGGCGCGAAGTGCCGTAGAACTGCTCGACCTCGCGGACCAGAATGAAAAGGGACCACGAGTTCATCAAGATGTGCATTATGCTGCCGTGCAGGAAGCCTGCGGTGATGAGTCTCCAATACTGCCCTGCATGGATGAGAGGGCCGTATTTCGCACCGAACAGAATTGCGGCCTGACCGCTGATGTCGGTCGATCTGGTCAGCTTATAACTGACCACCACTTCCGCGAGGTAAAAGGCGAGATTGATAACCAGGATTACAGTGGAGGTGAGGTTTGCCTGGGGAATAAAGGAGGCTGCGAACCGTGTGGCACGCATATCTACGGCGCGCGGACCGAGTTGTATGCCGCAATAAGGGCAAATACGATCTGACGTTGTGATGAAGGCCCGGCAATTCGGGCACATTCGGCGTCTCTCCACGGAACTCATTGTAGCGGTGCGATATTTGCGCCTTGCTAAAATCGGATTTCGCATGAGGAAAACCGAGCAGGAACATCGCGAGGATCTCCTTCGAGTGTGCCGACTCGTCTATGAAAAGGGCTGGGTGGCAATGAACGACGGAAATGTGAGCATCCGGCTCGACGAGAATCGCATTCTGTGCACGCCCACAGCGGTTAGTAAGGGTTTTGTGCAACCGGAAGATCTGATCGTTTGCAACATGAGCGGCAGCAAGGTAGAAGGGCAGCGGGAGGGCACCAGCGAGATCGCGATGCACACCACAATTTATTCCCTTCGCCCCGATGTTCGCTCAGTTGTTCATGCCCATCCGCCTACGGCGACGGGATTCGCAAGCGCGGGCAAGGCACTCGATAAGGCTATGCTGCCCGAGGTCGTGATCCAGCTTGGCGCGGTTCCGCTGGCGTCCTACGGCCTGCCCGGGACACCGGCCCTGACCGATGGAATGCTGCCGTACATTCCGCAATTCGATGCAATCCTGCTGCAAAATCACGGCTGCACGTGCTACGGCCGCGACGTCTGGGAAGCTTTCTTTCGCATGGAAATGGTAGAGCATTTCGCCAGAATCACTTTTGTGGCAGAGATGATGGGCGGCGCGTGCGCGTTGCCGCGCAAGGAAGTAGAGAAGCTATTCGCCGCGCGGGCTCGCTATAACGTGAACTCAAGGGCTCCAATGATGCCGGGTTTACCGCTTGTCGCCGAGGATCTTGCCGAGACGACGACACTCCGCAGGCAAGGCTGAAGCCGCGGATCACGTCCGGTCCTAGCGCACCGTTACGGCGGACGGACGGCCTTTCGACAGTAAAGCTCCGGGCGCAGCCTCGGCTGATGCCGCCTTACGATCCCGACGGAATTGCGCCGGAGGACAACCGAAGAAGCGCTTAAACGCACGGTTAAATGCGGCTTCCGGACCATATCCCACCGCCGCAGCGACTTGAGCCACGCTGTCGTCTGTCGACAACAGGCTCTCCGCTCCCAGCTTCAGCCGCCATTAGGCGAGGTAGGCCATCGGAGACTCTTCGAGAAAATGGCGGAAGCGCGCTGCAAGCCGCGTACGCGACAGGCCGACGCGCATCCCCAGCTGCGAGATAGTCCATGGAACCGCCGGTTCCCGGTGGAGAAGGGCAAGCGCGTGTCCGATGACCGGGTCACGCGCGCCCGCGAGCCAGCCGGTCTGATCGGGAGGCAGCGCGTTGATGTAGCGCCGCAGCGTTTCGACGAACAGCACCTCAGAGAGCTTTGCGACCACCAATCCGCTGCCGGCATTCGATCCCTTCACTTCGCAAACCGAGAATCGGATTGAGTTTTCGAGCCACTGGCCTGATGGTTCTCCGGCCACATGCACTTTCACCAGCCGGGGCAGGCCAGCCAGAAAGACATCGCTGAGTTGCGGTTCGCACGCGAGATAGCCGCACACGAACCTGGTGATCTCGCCACCGCCGCCAAAGCGGGCGACCTCGAGACCCTTAGCTATATTTTTCGCGAACGCCTTCAATGAATCCACCGGCCTTTCGGGTGAGCCGTTGCCCAAGAGATGAGCGTCTCCATGCGGAAGGATGACGATGTCACCCGAGGTCAACTCCTCGCGGTGTCCTTCCGGAAGCTTCACATAAGCACGGCCCTCGGTCAGGAAATGATAAAGGATCAGGCGTCCCGCGCCGGGCGCAAGATAAGGCACCATATCGGCCGACGGGGAAGTGTTCAGGCACCAGGGAGCAGAGAACTCCGCATTAAAGAACAATGCCCCGTTGAGCCGGACAACCCTCAAGACTTCGGAAAGCACGTCCACTTTCATAGCCTCGCTGAATTGGGCGTTTCTGACAAGAGGACGGGACGACTGATCAAGCATACAAACGCCCGCCGACGTCAAAGTAGAAGTGGATACCCAGCAGCGCGAATGCCGCGCGAACGCCAGATCGAAAGGAACACCAAACATGAGTACGATTGCCCAAGAGATACCAGCCACGAAAGATTTAGACCAACTCAAGACTCGCTTGAAGACGACCTGGATGACCGGAGACTATGACCTTTTCTCCCGATTTATGGAGAAGGATGCAGAGGTGTTCTTCGAAAGGCTCGGGATAAAGCCGGGAACAAAGGTGCTCGATGTGGGTTGCGGGGCCGGGCAACTCGCCCTAATAGCGGCAAGAGCAGGCGCTAAGGTCACGGGTTGCGACATCGCCACGAACTGGCTCGAAAAAGCACGCGCCCGCGCGCTTGCGGAAGGACTTAAAGTCACCTTTAAAGAGGGAGATGCCGAATCGCTGCCGTTCGAAGATGGCCAGTTTGATGCCGTTATCAGCCTGGTGGGAGCGATGTTTGCGCCTCGCCCGGACCTGGTGGCGGCTGAACTGACCCGCGTTTGCCGGCCGGGTGGAATGATTGCCATGGCGAATTGGACACCCGGCGGGTTTATCGGACAGATGTTCAAGACGATCTCAAAGCATATCGCTCCCTCCGGGATGCCTTCGCCGGTGCTCTGGGGCGACGAAGGCACCGTTAGAGAACGACTGCGTGAGGGAATTGCGCAACTCAAACTAACCCCTCGCATCTACCACTTCGACTATCCGTTTGCACCCGATGCAGTGGTGGAGTTCTACCGAGCCAATTACGGTCCGATGTCGCGCAGTTTCGCGGCCCTCGACTCGGACGGGCAGGAAGAGTTGCGGAGCGAGCTGGTCCGCTTGTGGTCCGCGCATAACGGCGCGGCGGGCGAGGGTACCAGCGTAGAGGCCGAATACCTCGAGGTCATTGCGATTCGCGATTCGAGTACCCTGGACGCGTCGAAAAACGACGGTTTTCAGAAGGCACGAGGCACCATGAAACGCCGTGGCGATGCGCTGGCCGATCGGATCGAAGAAGGCGCCGCGGCGTTGGCTGCCTTTGCCCAAGAACTCTCGGACACGGAGTGGCAGGTACCTGTGTCAAATACAGACAAGCGTTCCGTCGGGGTCGTCGTGCACCACGTTGCCAGCATCTACCCGGTTGAGATTGATCTCGCGCGAACAATCGCCAGCGGCAAGCCCGTTACGGATGTCACCTGGGAGGTTGTCGCAAAGCTGAACGCCGACCATGCCCGCGAGCATGCAGCGGTAACAAAGGCTGCCGCCCTCGAACTTCTGAGCCAGAATAGCCGTCAGGCGGCTGCCGCAGTGCGAGCGCTCACGGATGACGAATTGGACCAGGCGGCACCCTTTTGCTTAAGCTTCGGAGCGCCGGTAACCGCACAGTTTGTCATTGAGGACCATGCTTTACGGCACAGCTGGCACCATTTGGCGCACATCCGGAAAGTGTTAGGCCGATGAGTTATGTATAAATAATATTTATATTTATATTCTGTTGCATAAAAATTGTTTCTAGGATACTTTGGTTTCATGCAGGGAAGTTGGATCCGATCGGGTCCTGTTCGAACTGCCAATTTCTAATGATTCGGCTTCAAATGGTAGGACTCGTTGTAGCGGTTGTACTTACCGCTTAGGGGCCTTGCTGCTTAAGTCATAACAAGGCCACCGGGGCGGGTTAACCGACCAGCCCGGTGGCCTTTTAGTTTAGATTGCCGCACGCCGGTGAACCACATATTCTCAAATTCATCATGTCTTCTGCTGCTAGCACGCTGTCAGGCGCAAAAATTCTTCTGAACTGTCTCCTGCGGGAGGACGTGGATTGCATTTTCGGCTATCCGGGCGGAGTAACGCTGCCGCTCTATGATGCGCTCTACGATCACCCAATCAAACACATCCTGGTGCGTCACGAGCAAAACGCGGCGTTCGCGGCGCAGGGCTACACTCGGGCGACCGGTAAAACAGGGGTGTGCTGCGCCACTTCCGGGCCTGGCGCGACAAACCTCGTGACCGGCTTAGTCGACGCGATGATGGATTCGATCGCGATCGTAGCGTTGACGGGCCAGGTTTCGACCAAGCTCATGGGAACGGACGCTTTCCAAGAGGCCGACACCTTTGGCATCACGCGTTCGGCTACGAAGCATAATTTCCTGGTCAAGAACATTCACGAACTGCCGCAAGTCATTCACGAAGCCTTCTACATTGCCGCTTCGGGACGCCCGGGTCCGGTACTGGTGGATGTAACGAAGGATGTTTTTCAGGCACAGGCCCAATATTCTCCTGTCACGGAAATTCATCTGCCCGGCTACAAAGTCTACAGCGAGGGCCACGGCGGCCAGATCCGGCGTGCGGCGCAGATGATGTGGGAGGCGGAGCGTCCTTTCATATACAGCGGCGGCGGCGTGATTGCAGCAAACGCGAGCGAGGAATTGCGGGCGCTGGTGGAGATGCTGGATGCACCGGCGGTCTGCACGCTGATGGGTCTGGGGGCCCTGTCCGCGGAGCATCCTAACTTCATCAGCATGCCAGGGATGCACGGAAGCTATGCGGCAAACATGGGCCTGACCAACACCGATCTGATCATCGCGCTCGGCGTGCGATTCGACGATCGTGTAACGGGCCGCCTGGCTGCCTTTGCGCCTCGCGCCAAAGTAATTCACGTTGACATCGATCCGGCGGAGATCGGCAAAAACCGGCACGCCGATTTGCCAATTGTGGGGAATGTAAAGCGCGTAATGCCAAAGCTGCTGAACGAACTCAAGGAACTCGCACCGGCTATGCGGGAGAAAAACAGCGGCAAGAGGCAGGACTGGTGGCGACAAATTCGCGAATGGAAGGCCGAGCATCCCTTAGTTGCGGAACGCTCGGAATCTGAGATCAAGCCGCAGCACCTGATGGCCGAGATCGATTCGCTCTCGGGCGGACGCGCCATTGTGACCAGTGATGTGGGGCAGCATCAAATGTGGGCGGCGCAGTTCGTCAGATTCAACGAACCGAGATTATGGATAAATTCCGGAGGGCTTGGATCGATGGGCTTTGGCCTGCCAGCTGCGATCGGCGCACAGTTTGCCCGGCCGGACAAGCTGGTGTTCGCAGTGGTCGGAGATGGCGGATTCCAGATGTCGATACCCGAGCTGGCAACAATCGTGAATCAAGGCCTGCCTATCAAGATCATTGTGATGAACAATGGACACCTAGGCATGGTTCGGCAATGGCAGGAACTCTTCTACAACAACCGTTTGTGCGAAGTGGAATTGAGTTCTTTTCCGGATGTAGAAAAGCTTGCCGGTGCTTATGGCTTCAAGGGACGAACGGTGGCTAAGGTTGAGGAACTGTCGCAGGCGCTGCGCGATGCGATAGCGGAGCCGGGACCCTATCTGTTGAACGTCAAGGTTTCACCGTTCGAGAACGTATTTCCGATGGTTCCGGCGGGCGGCGCGATCAACGAAATGGTTTTGCGGCCTCCGCAACCGGTGGCGGTCTAGGGGACAGTTCGAATGCAACAGATTATTTCTCTCCTGCTCGAGAACAAGCCGGGAGCGCTGATGCGCGTCACGGGTTTGCTGAGCCAGCGGGGATACAACATCGAGAGCCTTACGGTTGCCCGCACGATGGACGAGACGCTATCGCGCATGACCATCGCGGTGGATGTGGAGCCGAATATCCGGTCGCAAGTCATCAAACAGATGAACAAGCTGATCAATGTCCTGCAGGCAACCGATGTGACCGAAGGACCGGCGGTAAATCAAGAGCTTGTTTTGATACGCACCCGGACAACCCAACAAAGCCGGACCGCGGTACTCAAAGAGGCCGAGATTTTTCACGCCAGAGTGGTTGATTCCACGCTGGAAGGATTCGTGCTCGAGGCCACAGGCGACTCCGAAAAGCTGGACGAATTCATAGATGTCATGAAGAGCTACGGCGAAATCGAGGTGACGCGATCCGGAATGGTCTCGATGTCGCTCGATAATAAGAAACTGCGCCTCTCACCGCCGATTCCGCGGGGCGCTGCTCCCGAAGAAGCGATGGAGCTGCAGGGCGCCGATTAGTCTAAAAAAGGATAGATATGCCAAGACGTTTTTACGAGAAAGACGGCACACTCGCGCCGCTGCAGGGAAAGACGATCGCGATCGTCGGATACGGAAGCCAGGGGCACGCTCATGCGTTGAACCTGCGAGATTCCGGCTTGAATGTAGTTGTCGGGCTGCCCGCGAAAAGCAAGAGCGTTGCGAAAGCGAAAGCAGCGGGACTGAAAGTACTTGACGTGGCCGCGGCGGCGAAAGCGGCAGATATTGTCATGATCCTGGTTCCGGATCACGTGCAGGGCGACACGTACCGTAACGACATTGCACCTCACATGACTAAGGGAAAGACCCTTATGTTCGCTCACGGCTTTAACGTTCACTTCAACGAAATCAAGCCGCCGGCAGAAATCGATGTTTCAATGATTGCGCCTAAGGCTCCCGGTCACAGAGTCAGAGAACTGTTTACGGAAGGCGTTGGCGTTCCCGCGCTGGTTGCGATTGCCCAGGACGCCTCCGGACACGCCTTAGAAAATGCGCTCGCATATGCGCATGGCCTGGGATGTCTGAAGGCCGGAGTGATTGAGACCACGTTCAAGGAAGAAACCGAGAGTGATCTTTTCGGGGAGCAGGCAGTTCTCTGCGGCGGTGTAAGCGAACTGATTCGCGCGGGTTTTGAGACCTTGACGGCCGCGGGTTATGCGCCCGAGATTGCGTATTTCGAGTGCCTGCATGAGTTGAAGCTGATCGTTGACCTCATCTATGAAGGCGGCCTCGGTTATATGCGGTATTCGATTTCCGACACCGCGGAGTATGGAGATTACACGCGCGGTACACGCATTGTTACGGAACAAACGCGCGCTGAGATGAAGAAGATTCTGAACGAGATTCAATCGGGCGAATTCGCAAAGGCCTGGCTGGCTGAGAATCGCGAGGGGCGCAAGAAGTTTCTTGCAATGCGGGAGGCAGCGAAGGACCAACCGATCGAGAAGGTCGGGGCAGAGCTGCGGGCGATGATGCCGTTCCTCAAGAAGCGCAAGGAAGCAGGAGTGCCTGAAGAAGTCGGAGTAGGAGCCTAGCTTCTACTATTCCGATTGGGAGAAATCTACCTTCTCGCAGATATCGGAGACATGCAACTCTGCAGCCAGCGACCTCAAGCCGATGGTCGAGTATTGGTCTGCATACTCGGTTAACAGCCATTGTCCTGTGGGCTGACGCGTATATTGTTCGACGTGAATTTTGTCCTGCGCAACGGTGACATATTCCATGAGAGATGGCAGCGTACGGTAGCACTGGAATTTTTCGCCGCGGTCGTAGTTACGAGTGGAGTCGGATAAGACCTCAATCAGCAGAACTGGATTCGTGACGGTGTCGCGGCGGGGATCGGAAAACGCGAGATCTCCGCAAACCACAATGACGTCGGGATAGGTATAAAGACCAGACGCGGCGACTTGTAAGCGCAGGTCCGAGGAAAAGACTTTGCAAGAGGACGCGCGAAGACGCTGCCTCAGCTCGGCGGCGATGTTTACGATCGGCAGAGAATGGTTAGCACTCCCTCCCGCCATCGCGTAGACGGTGCCCCTAAGATATTCGCTTTTGAATTCGGCCTGCCTCTCGCGCTCCAAGTATTCTTCCGGCGTAAGAAAAATATTTGCCGCAGTGGCCATGAACCTATCCTAAATGAGCTGCCACGTGCCTTTATCTAGATGTGGATGTGCTGCTCTTTATGCCTGCTCAAATACCAACATGGCGAGTAGCCCAAATGCGGGAACAACGCGTTGACGCAGGTCTGATCCTGAAGATCTCCTACTAAAAATTCGGTACTGCGGTTCTTCTGCGGCACATCGTAAACGGGCCGCACTGTAACGGTTCCCGTAGGGTTTCGATTAGTGGCCATGCGGACGCGAAGCGCGGCATAGTCTAATGCATAGACGGCGATCAAAAGAATCGCTGCGCCAAGTACGAAGCGCCGAAGGAGGCGAAGGATAATCTGCTTGCCCGTGAGCTGGCGATCAGCCATTCAAAAGGGCTGAGGCGAGTTCGGACGAGTGGAGATGAATGATGCCGCGCTTCAGCGCGATGGTCACGGCGTGGGTTCGGTCCTTCGCGCCCAGTTTTCCCAATATGCTCTGGACGTGCGCCTTTACGGTCCCGGGCGCAGTGCCCAGCACGTCGCCGACTTCCTTATTGCCAAATCCGCGGGCGACGAGCGAAAGCACTTCTATTTCACGGCGCGTCAACGCTACCTCGGGAAAGAATCCGCTCAACTGCTCCGTGACCTGGCCGGGAATGAAACGCTTACCGGAATGCACGACGCGGATCGCTCGAATGATCTCGGTGTGCACCATTTCTTTGAGCAGATAACCTCGAACACCTGCTTCGAGGGCCCGATAAATGTCCTGGTCACCATCGTAAGAGGTTAGGGCGATCACTCTGGCGTCAGGAAATTCACGTCGAATCTCACGCGTCACGTCGATGCCGTTCGAGTCGGGGAGACGCAAATCCATCAGGGTGACGTCAGGCCGGTGAGCGCGGAAGAGCTTCACGGCTTCCCTTCCCTCGCTAGCCTGGGCTACGAGCTCTATATCATTTTCAGTAGCGAGGATCGCGGCAATACCTTTACGAACGAGTTCGTGGTCGTCAACCGAAAGAATTCGGATATTTCGAGAAGGATCCAACTTGCTGCCTATTGTAGTTGATGTGTTTCGGCTTCGGCAGGGTTACTTCGCGCTTCGAAATCCTCCGGCAGCTCGAGGAAAACCAGGACGCGAGTACCATTTTCAGGTGAGCTATCGATCGAGAGCTCACCGCCGATTTCCTCTACACGTTCACGCATTCCATGCAGGCCAAAGTGGCCTCCGGGGGGCTTAACGTCCGGCGAGAATCCGGTCCCGTTATCTTTCACAGTGAGTTTCAGAACTCGATCAACGACGGAGAGGGCCACGCAAAGCTGTGACGCTGCCGCGTGTTTGAGGGCGTTCGTGATGGCTTCACTCGCGATCCGAAGAAGCTGATATTCGGCATCGGGAAATTTTCTCAGCGTCACCGGTTCTACTTTCAGAGAAAGTGACATCGGCCGATCACTCACCGCCTCGCGCGCGAGTTTCGCAAGCCTCTCGGAGAATTCGAGGTCGCCCGGGGTATTGTTCCGTAGCCCCCAGAGCGACTGCCGCGCCTCAGCGGAGCAATGTCCGGCGTCGGCAATGATTTCCGCCAGAACCCTCTTCTCGCGTGACGGAGGCATCCTGGTCCAGAGAGCCTGAAGCTGCATTGTGATTCCCGAAAGACCCTGAAGCAAAGTGTCGTGCAATTCACGGGCGATACGGGTCCGCTCGGCGAGAATCAGAGTAAAACGGTTTCGGAGCCGCCGGATGCGCATTCTATATCCGGCAGCAATCGCTAAAGCCAGCCCAAGGAGAAGGACCGGGGCAAACCACGCGCGTTGATACAGTTTCGGCTCGACCACAAACTGAAGAGAAGCGGACTTTGCACTCCAGACGCCATCTGCATTGCGAGCCTGAACAAGAAAATCGAACCTGCCAGGTGGAAGGTTCGTATAGAAAGCTTCGCGCCGCGTCCCCGCGTCAATCCACGAGCGATCGTAACCCACCAATCGATAGCGAAACGTAACTTTTTCAGGAGAAATGAAGCTGAGACCGGCATAACGGATCTCGAGATTGTTCTCATCGAGCGGCTTTAAATGCGGGTTGCGATTGAATGAAAGACGAGTTCCGTTCGCAATCATGGCGGTGATCGTAACCGGAGGCGATACGCCTCCTTCCCTGCGCAGGTTGTTAGGATCGAGAACCACCAGGCCGCCGGTTGTAGAAAACCAAAGTTTCCCGTCGCGCGTGCGACAGGCTGCGGGCTGAACGCCGGACTGGCATTCGAAACGAAGCTGACCTGTGCTGAAAGGCAGGCTGGTTACGGTTTTTCGCTTGCCGTCGGCGAAAGCGTCGAGCTCTTCATGGCTCAGCCGGAAAATGCCTTTACTTGAGGCCAGCCAAAAATTCGACGCATCGTCCTCCAGGATGCTGTAGATCCGGTTGTCGTAAAGACCATCCTTTACGTATACGTGTGAAACGCGGTCATTTTTCCACCGGAGGAGGCCGGAGCCGAGCGTGCCCATCCAAAGTTCGCGATGCTTGTGATCTGAGAAAAAGCAGTCGATTCCACGTGTCGTCTCGACGGAGGGATGGGAGAATTTGCCATCGCGCAACAGATATAGACCCGGACCGTCGAAGCTTGCGAACAGCGGTACAGAATGGCCTCCACTCAAGGCAATCACTGGACTGGCGAGCCTCTTGGAGGGCGGAGGACTGTGCACGAACCGCCCGTTCTGAAAGTGATGCAATCCCTTTTCGGTGCCGACCCAAAGAGAGTTCTGAGCGTCCACAAAAATGGCACGGATCTCGTGTCCCTGAGGACCCGATGATTTACCAAAAGAGGCGACGACTCGAGTGGAATGGATGCGATTCAAACCATTGGATGTTCCCACCCAGAGATCCCCGTCGGGATCAAGCGCCAAGCTGAGAATGGTATTGCTGCTGAGTCCGTCGCGGGAAGTAAGAGAACGAAACCGACGCCCGTCGAAGAAGTTAAGGCCGCGCCCAAGGGTGCCCAGCCAAAGCCGTCCATTGGCGTCCTCGACTACAGGTCCGACATCATTACTGAGCAGACCTTCGTTCGATGTGTAGGGCGTTACTTTTCCGTCCGTAAACTGATCGAGGCCGTTCTTTGTACCAGCCCACAGAGAGCCTTCACGATCAAGGGCAAGCGCGAGCACCTGGCTGTGGGAAAGGCCGTCGCGAGTCCGATAAACGCTGATCTCGCCGTTGTGCAAGCGGCTGATTCCATTGTTTGTACCGATCCATAAAGCTCCGTCAGAGCTTTGCGTAAGTGCGAGGACTTCGTCGTCGGGCAAACCATTCTCGCTGGAGTAGCGGCGGGAGGCGGAACCCGCGATGTGGACGAGTCCATCCGGTGTACCGGCCCAAACACTTCCATCTGAGGAGCATTGCAGAGCTGTGACGCTTTCGGATTCGGCCAAGCCGTTGCCGGAAAAGCGAACGAACCGCGAGCCGTCCGAGTGACTCAAGCCAAAGTCCAGCCCGGCAACCCACCTGGTACCGTCGCCTGCCTCGCAGGTGGCGCGCACTCGTTTGAAAGGCAAACCGTCAGAAATGCTAAATGTGTGGACACCAGCCGCGCTGATACGCGCCAAGCCCTCGCCGGTGCCTGCCCAGATTGAGCCATCGCGGCCTTTGTTTAAACAGAAAATGCTGTTGCTGGGCAATCCATTTGCCGTCGAATATTGGTTGACAGCGCCTTCAGACGAGATGCGCACAACACCGCCGCCGAGCGTCCCCGCCCAAAGATCGCCTTGTTGGCCTTCCGTCAGTGCGCGAATCAAGCTGCCATGCAAGATCGACTGGCCTTCGGCAAACTCGCGGAAATGAATGCCATCAAAACGAATGAGGCTGTCCTGTGTGCCGAGCCACAAAAAGCCGTCGCGCGTTTGGAGGATCGAGTAAACCGTCGGCTGAAAAAGCCCTTCTTCCTGGCCCCAGACGCGATGAGCGTACTGCGTCATCGACTTGCCTAAATCGAGTGAGAGGGCCGGCGAGGCTACTGCAAACAGCACTAGGAATGCGCGAAACAAAGTCAGCCTAATGCAAGTTTAGCGGAGTAACTAAATCCGGCGAGTATGCCGAATGGCATATCGGAGCGTAATTATTTCGGCAGTCGCGCGCTGCCCGGAAAGGTTGAATCCTGTAGGAAGCGCATGGTCAAGGATTCGCCTCAAGACACAACGCCTGAATCAGAGACCGCTGAACGACTGTCCCGATCGAAAAGCATCCGACGCCGAGTCTCCTGGTTGATCGCCGGAATTGTGCTCTTAAGCGGCGGCATTCTTCTCTCACAGCGACCGTCAGGGTCTACTGGCGGCGGGCGGGGGCAGCGGGGCCGCGGCGGTGGCGGAGCTATCCCTGTTTCCGTTGCCACGGTGACACAGGGCAACATGGGTGACTACATCAATGCGCTCGGAACCGTAACCTCTGTTTACACGGTGACGGTTACCAGCCGCGTGGCAGGCGCGCTGGTCGAGATTCACTATCGGGAGGGGCAGGTCGTGCACAAGGGCGACTTGCTAGCACTCATAGATCCCCGGCCTTATCAGGCAACCTACTTGCAAGCAGAGGGGCAACTGGAACGCGACCGCGCGATGCTCGCAAATGCGCGGATCGATCTCGACAGATACTCGCAGGCATTCAGTCAACATGCCATTCCGGAACAGACTCTGGCGACGCAGCATGCCACGGTCAATCAGGATGAAGGAGTCGTAAAGCTCGACCAGGGCAATCTCGACGCCGCCAAAGTCAACGTCGATTACACACAGATACGGGCTCCGATTGACGGGCGAGTAGGTTTGCGCGGCGTGGACCCGGGAAATATCGTTCAGGCGAACGGCACAACGCCGCTGCTTACGATCACACAGCTTCAACCAATCACTGTGATCTTCACGATGGCAGAGGACTACATTTCGTCGGTGGTGCCGCAGATTCATAAAGGCAAGAAGATGCGCGTCGACGCCTTAGACCGTGACAATCAAACCGAACTCGCGCAAGGCACGCTTCTCACTATCGACAATCTGGTGGATCCCACGACCGGGACCGTGAAGGTGCGGGCAATTTTCCCGAATAAGGACTACAAACTTTTTCCGAACGAATTCGTGAACGCGAAGCTGCTGGTGCGCACGTTGATGGGAGTGGATGTCATTCCGAACGCAGCCATTCAGCGGAATAACGATCTGGCATTTGTCTACGTAGTCAGTGGAAACCAGACCGTGCAATCACGCAATATCAAAGTAGGCACTACCGACGGCAACCAGTCGGCTGTCACCGGGGTGAAGCCCGGGGAAGTCGTCGTCACAGACGGATTTGACAAGCTGCAGGATGGCGGCAAGGTCGTGGTCCGAAAACCCGGCCAGCCTGGCAAGACGAGCAAACCGGCCATGACGAGCGAGTCATGAGTCCGTCGCGGCCGTTTATCCGTCGGCCCATCGCGACATCGCTGCTGATGGTCGCGATTTTGTTGGTCGGAGTCGTCGCATACAAGCAACTACCGGTGTCGGCTTTGCCGGAGGTCGATTACCCGACGATGCAGGTCGTGACATTTTATCCGGGTGCAAGCCCGAGTGTGTCAGCCTCGGCCATTACCGCACCGCTCGAGCGACAGCTTGGTGAAGTCCCCGGGTTGAACCAGATGCTATCCACCAGTTCAGATGGTGCGTCGGTGATCACGCTGCAATTTGTTCTGAGCCTGAATATCGACGTGGCGGAGCAAGAAGTACAGGCCGCAATCAATGCCGCGCAGACCTTCTTGCCTTCCGACCTGCCTCTGCCTCCGATCTACAGCAAGACCAACCCAGCCGATGCCCCTATCATGACGCTCGCGTTGACTTCGAAATCGATGGCGTTGCAGGACGTGCAGGATTTTGCGGACACGCGTCTGGCACAGAAGATTTCCCAACTTTCCGGCGTGGGCGCAGTAACCATCAGCGGAGGTCAAAAGAAGGCAGTCCGCATTCAGGCCAATCCAACGCAGTTGGCAGCCTACGGAATCAATCTCGAAGATTTGCGAACGGCTCTTATCGCCACGAGCCTCGACCAAGCAAAGGGCAGTTTTGATGGCGCACACCAGGGCTACCAAATAAACGCCAACGATCAGCTGATCGATGCGAACGATTACAGCCAGGTCATCGTGGCGTATAAGAATGGCGCACCGGTACAACTCAAGGACGTCGCGAACATAATCAACGGTGTCGAGAATTCAAGGCAAGCCGCATGGATGAATAAAGTACCGGCCGTGATCGTTAATATTCGGCGGCAGCCAGGAGCGAACATCATCCAAGTGGTCGATCGGGTGAACGCGCTGCTACCCAGGCTTAAAGCGACGATTCCCGCATCGATTGGTGTTGCAACTCTCACGGATCGCACCATAACAGTCCGGGCCTCTGTGCTGGACGTGGAATTCGAACTGCTGGTTTGCATCGCGCTGGTGGTGGCGGTGATCTTCGTCTTCTTACGAAACGTGGCGGCGACTTTTATTCCGAGCGTTGCCGTACCGCTGTCTCTAGTCGGTACGTTTGCGGTGATGTACCTGCTCGGGTACAGCCTGAACAACCTTACGTTAATGGCATTGACAATCTCGACCGGCTTCGTAGTCGATGACGCGATCGTGATGATCGAGAACATCATGCGCTATGTCGAGGAGGGCGAAAGGCCGCTTGAGGCGGCGTTGAAAGGCGCGGAGCAGATTGGGTTCACGATTCTCTCTCTCACCATCTCTCTGATCGCGGTCCTGATTCCCCTGTTGTTCATGGGGGACATAACGGGGAGGCTGTTCCGGGAGTTCGCGGTCACGCTCGCGGTGACTATCATCATTTCGGCGATCGTTTCTTTAACGCTGACGCCGATGCTGTGCGCAAAGCTGCTGAGACATAAAGCAGATGCCCAACAAGGACGTTTTTACAAAGCGTCCGAAGCAGTTTTCGAGAATACGATCGCGTTTTACGGGCGAACACTCAAATGGGTGCTGCGTCATCGGACGCTCACTTTGCTGGTGGCAGTCGGAACGCTCGCGCTCACGATCTATCTTTATGTTGCAATCCCGAAGGGATTCTTCCCGGTTCAGGATACTGGCGAAATCCAGGGTGTCTCCGAGGCTGACCAGGGCGTGTCGTTTACCGAGATGTCCAAGCAGCAACAGCGCCTCGCGGGCGTGATTCTCCAAGACCCTGCGGTCGAGAACCTCTCCTCATTTATAGGAGTGGATGGCACAAACACCACGCTGAATGCGGGTCGGATTCAGATCAATTTGAAGCCATTGGAGGACCGCCACATCAGTGCTTCCGATGTCATTCGACGTCTGCAGCCACAGCTAGCAAAAATCGATGGCATTTCACTTTACATGCAGCCGGTCCAGGACCTCACCGTTGAGGATATCGTCAGCAGAACGCAGTTTCAATACAGCCTGGAGGATCCGAATCAGAGTGAACTGACGTCTTATGCTTCACGCTTTGTCGCACGGCTAAAGGAATTGCCGGAACTGGCCGATGTGGCAAGCGATCTGCAGATGCACGGGCTGGGAGCAGCGATCGACTTCGACCGCGAGACAGCGATGCGTGTGGGAATCAACGCTTCGCAAATAGATCAGACGCTTTACGACGCATTCGGGCAGAGGCAAGTCTCGACGCTGTTTACTCAGCTCAACCAGTACCACGTTGTACTCGAGGTGCAGCCGCAATTCCGCACGCGCCCGCACAACCTGCATGACATTTACCTGAAGTCAACTACAGGCGCTCCGATACCGCTGAGCGCATTCGCACATTTTTCGAGCTCCTCGATGCCGATCCTTATCAGTCACATCGGGCAATTTCCGGCGACCACGGTTTCCTTCAACCTTGCACCGCACGCAGCTCTGGGCGAAGCTGTGGAAGCCATCAGAAAGATAGAGCAGGAGATGCCTCCACCGGCAGCAATGCAGGCGTCCTTTCAGGGCACGGCGCAGGCATTTGTGGCTTCTCTAACCAACGAGCCGATACTTATTCTGGCGGCACTCGTAACTGTCTACATCGTGCTGGGCGTGCTCTATGAAAGCTACATCCATCCGATCACAATCCTGTCGACGTTACCTTCGGCCGGAGTAGGGGCGCTTCTGGCTTTGATGATTTGCCGGCAGGAGCTGACGGTAGTGGCCATTATCGGGATTGTTCTGCTGATTGGCATCGTCAAGAAAAACGCCATCATGATGATCGATTTCGCACTCGAAGCTGAGCGCAAAGAAGGGAAGACTCCGTACGACTCGATATTCCAAGCGAGTCTGCTACGTTTCCGGCCGATCATGATGACCACGATGGCGGCGTTGCTCGGAGCAGTACCGTTGGCTTTCGGCACCGGCGTGGGCTCGGAATTGAGACGGCCACTGGGGATCACGATCATCGGCGGCCTGCTATTGAGTCAATTGCTGACGCTGTATACCACTCCGGTTATCTACCTTTTCTTCGACAACCTTGCGCAAAAGTTTGCCGGCTTTAGAAAACGTCATGGATTCGAAACGCCGGAACGAGAGGCTACGGCGACAAAGCCGGAGGTTCAACCATGAGCATCTCGGCGATTTTCATCGAGAGGCCCGTCGCCACAGCTCTCGTGACGATAGCGATCGGGCTGGCCGGCGGGGTCGCCTTTCGCCTGTTGCCGGTATCGCCACTGCCACAGGTCGACTTCCCGACGGTCTCCGTGTCTGCGTCGCTTCCCGGAGCGAGCCCGGAAATCATGGCTTCGTCGGTGGCTACGCCGCTCGAACGCCAGTTTGGGCGCATTGCCGGGGTGACGGAGATGACTTCGTCGAGTTCGATCGGACAAACCAACATCACGCTCCAGTTCGACCTGAACCGCAACATTGATGCCGCCGCGCGCGATGTCGAAGCAGCGATTAACGCAGCCCGAGGCTACCTGCCAGCCGACCTACCTTCCAATCCGACCTATCGCAAGGTCAATCCTTCGGACGCTCCGATCATGATTATCGCGCTTACGTCCGATTCATTACCTCCTCCCGAACTTTACGATGCGGCATCGAGCATTCTTATGCAGCGAATCTCTCAGATCCGCGGCGTCGGCCAGGTGGTTGTGGGCGGCAGTTCCGCGCCGGCGGTCAGGGTAGATGTGAATCCGACCGCGATCAACAACTACGGGTTGACCCTCGAGAGTATTCGCTCATCCATCAACTCGCAGACGGTCAATCTTGCAAAGGGAAGTTTTTCGGATGAAACGAGGAACTGGATGGTCGATGCCAACGATCAACTGCTGCACGCAGCAGACTACAGCCGCCTAGTCCTTCGCTATGGCTCCAACCTCCGGCTAGAAGACGTCGCGAAGGTAAGCGATTCGGTCCAGACGCTGCGTTCGTTAGGCCTCGCGAACGGAAGGCGAGCCGCCCTCCTGATCATTTTCCGGCAGCCAGGCGCAAACATCATCGACACGGTCGACGGGATCAAGAAGGCTTTGCCGCAACTGCATGCTGCCATCAACAGAACGATCGATATGACCATTACTCTCGATCAGACGATCACGATCCGCGCTTCGGTAAGAGACGTCGAGCGCACTCTGATGATTTCGGTATGCCTGGTTGTTCTCGTCGTGTTTCTCTTTCTTCGCGATCCGCGCGCCACGTTTATCCCGAGCATCGCAGTGCCGGTTTCAATTATCGGTACGTGCGGACTGATGTACCTTCTCGGCTACAGCGTAGACAATCTTTCGCTCATGGCGCTTACGATCTCGACGGGGTTTGTGGTGGACGATGCGATTGTTGTGCTCGAGAACATTACACGGTATCGCGAACATGGCATGGGGCCGGTCGAAGCGGCGCTAAAAGGTGCGTCGGAGATCGGGTCAACGGTTTTTTCCATTAGTGTTTCGCTGGTGGCTGTCTTCATTCCGATCCTGATGATGGGTGGAATCGTAGGAAGACTGTTTCGCGAGTTTGCGGTGACCCTTTCCCTCACCATTATCGTTTCGATGGTGATTTCACTGACCACAACTCCGGCAATGTGCTCGCGGCTGTTAGTCACGCACGAGAAGCATGGACGCCTTTACAACCTGAGCGAGAGATTTTTCCAATTCATCCTGAAGTCTTACGAAGTCAGCCTCGGCTGGGTATTGCAGCACTCGGCTCTCGTCCTGTTAATCGCGATCGCAACGCTCTGTTTGAATGTGTACCTCTATGTCCGGGTTCCGAAAGGATTCTTCCCACAGCAGGATACGGGGCGGATCAACGGGAACTTCCTGGGCGACCAATCGGTTTCGTTTCAATCCATGCAGCAGAAGATTGGACGGCTGGCGAGTGTCGTACAGAAGGATCCTGCGGTGGCAACCATTCAGGCGTTCAGCGGAGGAGGAGGCGGGACCACTACAAATACGGGGCGTTGCTTTGTGACTCTAAAGCCGCTCGGCCAGCGAGGTGTTACTGCCGACCAGATTATTAACCGGCTGCGCCCGAAGCTGAATACCGTGCCGGGGGTGAGCCTCTACCTACAGGCTGCCCAGGATGTCCGGGTGGGAGGGCGTCAGAGCGCGGCGCAATACCAATACACGCTACAGAGCGACAATCTCACAGAATTGACGCATTGGGCTCCCGAGCTGCTCCGGCTAATGAAAAAGCTGCCGGAGTTAACGGATGTGAATAGCGATCAGCAGAACAATGGGCTCGAGGCGAATCTCGTGATTGATCGTAGAACGGCATCACGTCTCGGGATCACACCCCAAACGCTCGACAACGTCCTCTACGACGCATTCGGGGAGCGCGAAGTCGCCAGGACTTACACCTCAATCAACCAGTACTTCGTTGTGATGGAGGTCGATCCGATCTTCTGGCAAAATCCGACCGGATTGAAAGAGATATACGCTCCCTCCAGTTCGGGTGGCGCGGTTCCCCTTTCGGTCTTCACACACTTTCAGACGTCGACTGCTGCCTTAACAGTCAACCACTCCGGCGTCTTTCCGTCCATTACCATTTCGTTCAATCTGGCACCCGGAATAGCACTCGGGGAAGCTGTGACTGCGATCGACGCTATGGAGGTGAAGGCGGGAATGCCGACGACGATCAATACGAATTTCACGGGAACAGCACAGGCGTTTCAGTCCTCACTCGCGAACGAGCCTGTGCTCATTGCAACGGCACTCATAGCGGTCTACATCGTTCTCGGCATTCTTTACGAGAGCTTGATTCATCCGATCACCATTCTCTCTACCCTTCCCTCAGCGGGCGTCGGAGCGATTCTTGCTCTCCTGCTGACTCATACAGAGCTGAGCGTGATTGCGTTGATCGGAATCATTTTGCTCATCGGAATTGTCAAGAAGAACGCGATTATGATGATCGATTTCGCCCTGGAGGTCGAACGGCGCGATCGAAAAACGCCCAAACAGGCAGTCTTCGAGGCGTGCCTGTTACGCTTTCGTCCCATCATGATGACCACAATGGCGGCACTGCTCGGAGGATTACCACTGGCATTAGGTAGAGGGACAGGCTCCGAGATGCGACGGCCATTGGGCATAACGATTGTCGGCGGCTTGATTGTCAGCCAGGCGCTGACGCTCTACACGACACCGGTGATTTACCTTTATATGGATCGTCTGAGTCTATGGCTGCGTGGAATTCGCGGACAATTGCCAGAAGCGCCGGCGGAGGCCGTGGGTTAAAGGGTTCAGATGGACACGCAGTACGAGATCAGAAGCGAGCCGCATCCACTCGAAGAAGCTGTCACGCTGCTCTTAAACGGAAAATTCAGCGAAGAGGCGCTGGCCGATCTCGAGCATTCCATCCTGCAGGCAAAGGACTCACACCGGCACGTTTACATCGACCTCAGCGAGGTTACGCTCGTCGATCGCAAGGCAGTGGAGTATTTTTCTACACAGGCTGCGCAAAACGTGAAACTGGTGAACTGTCCGATTTACCTTCGGCGCTGGATCGGCCCGGAAAAGGAAGAGACAGATGGCTAAGATATGGCTCGCGAGTGCGGTTATCGGAACGTTGATGCTCCTCGGGGCATGCAATCCAGCGCCGAAATACGTCAAGCCCACCGCTCCTTCGCCAGTGGCATATAAGGAGACCGCACCGGCTGAGTTCAAAGAAGGGAAAGGTTGGAAGGTTGGGCAACCCGGCGACGATAAGATCCGGCCGAAATGGTGGGATCTCTTTAACGACGCGGCCCTGAACGCGCTGGAGGAACAGATTCCAGCAGGCAACCAGAGTCTCGCGGCATCGGAAGCGAATTACCGGGCAGCGCGAGCGTTGGTGGTTTCCGCGCGGTCGGCATTATTCCCCACAATCGGGACTTCGCCGGCGTACTCGAATTCAAGAATTTCGGCTACGCGGGGTGCACGCGTGATCGGGCCGGGGGGCGCCGGCGGCAATTCTGGCAGCGCGCCATACAATGATTTCAATCTTCCCTTGGACATTTCGTACACCGTAGACTTCTGGCATCGCGTACGTAATGAAATCGCAGCAAATGCATTCTCCGCCCAAGCAAGCGCGGCGGATGTGGCGACCGCGCTTCTCAGCGAAGAGGCAACCCTGGCGCAAGATTACTTTGAAGTGCGGGCGCTGGACCTGCAGAAGGCGATCCTGCAAGACACGCTGATAAACTACCGCAACACACTCAATCTCACCCAAACGCTTTTCAAAACAGGCATAGATTCCGAGCAAGATGTAACGCTCGCACAGAACCAGCTCGATACCGCAACTTCGCAAGCAACGGATCTCGGCGTGGCGAGGGCACAGTTCGAACATGCGATTGCTACGCTTTTGGGCCGGGCTCCTGCCGCGTTTTCGCTACCTGTCGCGCCCTTTACGCCCAACCCACCTCCCGTTCCAGTGGCAGTACCATCGACTCTACTTGAAAGGCGCCCGGATATCGCGACCGCCGAGCGTCAAGTGGCATCCGCAAATGCGCTGATCGGTGTCGCCCGTGCAGCATACTATCCAAACGTCACGCTTACAGCATCGGCCGGGTTGGAAAGCTCGAGCTTCACTCAATGGTTCACGTGGCCCAGCCGCTTCTGGTCAATCGGACCGACACTCTCCCAAACGTTGTTTGACGGAGGCGCCCGACGCGGGCAAAACGAACAGGCGCAGGCTAATTACGATGCGGCAGTGGCAAACTACCGCCAAACATGCCTAACTGCGTTTCAAGCGGTGGAAGACAACCTGTCATCATTGCGCATTCTGGCTCAGGAGATCGATCAGCAGCAAAAGGCAATCGCTTCATCAGCGCATTATCTTGACCTCGCGCTCATTCGTTACAAGACCGGAGTCGACAGCTACCTGAACGTCATCACTGCCCAGAACAGCCTGCTCTCAAACCGCGAAACGCAGGTTCTGGCACAACTGCGGGAAATGTCGGCGAGCGTGTCTCTCATTCTCGCGCTCGGCGGGGGTTGGGATCCCTCACAACTGCCCAATATGCATCAGATGTTGGAAAAGCAGCGGAACTGGGCTCCTGGCGGCCCTGCTCTGCCGCCTGCTCCTGGCGAAGTTGCGCCTGCGAACCCGCCAACCATACAACCTGCTCCTCTAGACTTACCGGCAACGTCGAGCCGGCCATGAGCGAAGCACTTATTGGACCGATACGTTTCCCGAGTTAACTCGGATTTCGACCGGGGGTCCACCCGAACCGATCTGCCCCTGAATGTGATGGGACGAGAAACCATTTTTCACGGTCATTTCCGGGACAGAGATGTTTCCGCTGTCTGCTTCAACCGCCAGATTATAGCCGGAGTTCTTTGCGAGTCGCACGGAAACACCGCCCGAATCAGCTTTCGCGCGAATCGGAGCCGCGCTGGTCTGGGTCAGTCGGACGCTACCCGAATCGGCCTGGGCTTCGATGCTGCCGTTGACGTTCATTGCCTCAACACCGCCGGAATCGACGTGGGCCGTCACGGCGCCGTCCACACCGTCGATTCGGATACCGCCCGAATCGGCAGATGCGTGCACCTCCGAATGAACGTTGCGGATCTGGATACCACCTGAATCGGTCTTGCAATCGACCGGACCTTTCAGCCCCTCGACATGAATTCCGCCCGAATCGGCACGAGCCTGCAGACGCGTATCCACAGGAGTCCGAACCTCAAAGCGCATCGAGATGCCCCTTAAAAGATTCTTGTCATGTACGTAGCCGATTCGGATGGTGTTGCCGTTTTGCTCGACTGGCGGATTGCGCTCCAGTTCGCGAATGCGGCCGGCGGCGTCGCCAGATCCAAACCAGCTCCCCTCGGCCTTGAGGATTGCGTGGATATGCACTACCGAGGAATCGCCCGATGTCACGGTGATCCCGCCAGAATCCGTCCGGACATCCAGCTCCACTGGGCCGGAAACCGTAATAGTCCGATCGAACGAGTTTTCCTCGGCAGCGGCAATCTGGCCCGCCAAGGTAACGCAGCAAAGACATAATGCGAAAGGCTTCATCTTTTTTCCTTTCGGGCCACAGGAGACCCAAAATGGGTTGACTGCACGCATGTCTCCAGGAACCAAACGCCCCTAAACACAGTGTTTTCAAGCTTGAAATCGGTGTTTCTATCAGATATGGAGTTGCGGAATTGCTTCTGAGCGTCCCAGATGTGGACAGTGACTGGCCTCGGGTAGATCGACTTCAAGCCGTTCCGGGGCTGGGTTGGGCAACATATCGGATTGCTTCATCCCGGTTCGTGAAGGTGGCGTGAATTCGATCGTGCGATGGCGGTTCAAGGGGCAATCGGCAAAGAATCGCGTGTCCCATGCTGGCTCTCAAGCCCATATATGTATGGCAGAATTATAAGTGTGAAGAAGACCCTGAATGTTGATGACGAACTCTTCAAACTGGCGAAGTCTGCCTGCGGTGCAACTACCGACACCGAAACTGTCCGTCTGGGTCTTGAGAGCTTGGTGAGGCGAGCAGCTTACGAACGCCTCCGAAGTCTGCGCGGAACTGAGCCTCGCGCTCAGGATGTGCCCAGGCGCCGTGAAAAGGTAATGGCCAAGCGAAAAATCGCCTGATGATTTTGGTCGATACGTCGGTATGGATCCGATTCCTTGGTAACCGGTCGCCATACGCACAAGAGTTGGACAGACTTCTCTCTGCCGATGAAGTTGCGGGGCACGAGATGGTGTATGGTGAGCTACTTGTCGGAGACCGTGTCGGAAGGAGGAACCTATTGACGGCGTACGAAGCCATGCATCAGGCGTGCACTGTCTCTCACCGTGAGGTCGTCGAGTTTGTCCGCGACCGGAATCTGCTTGGTCGCGGTGTTGGGTGGGTTGACATGCATCTGCTAGCCTCATCTCTCGTCTCACAGCTTCCGCTATGGACGGCAGACTCGCGCCTTGATGCCCTTGCTTCAGAATTGGGCGTGTGCTACCGCCTCTGATTTAACGCGGCCAGCGTCCTAGACATAGACCGCCCCCCTGATTGGATAAAGCGTGGCGGAAGCCCCCGGGGTGGATCGACTTCAAGCCGTTCCGGGGCTGGGTCGGGCAACATATCCGATTGTTTCATCAAGGTTCGCGAAGGTGGCGTGTATGTCCTCATACAGCGGACCCATGATGGACGCCAGAGTCTGGCTAAGCGTGATTACATCGGAAGCTTGGGTTGAGAGCGAGACCCCGCGACCCTCATACCACTTGCTGAGCTCTTGCTGCAATCTGTCGGCGGAGGCCCGAACATCCGGTGCAGCCTCGGGGATCTCTCCGGAGACCTCAGCCGCCATGACGTGCGCCAGACGAACCGTATCCCTCTCAAAACCAACCTGGGCTTCCGCGACCGACTGAGGAAGTTCGCGAAGCGGTTTTTGCAGGCGATACTGCGCAAGGGTGATCTGCACCTGAAGCAATGTACGGAGCGATGGCTGCCACCGCCTGATGTCGTCCCGAATCTTCAGCTTGTGCCCGCGAGAAGGACCGAACTCAAACAGGACAGCATCGGCCTGCGCCCTCACCGTATCAAAGCCTGTGTTGATCTGATCGCGCAACTGCCGAAACCGCCTGACCGCTTCGTTGCGATCTTCCTTTAAGAGTTGCTCGGTGAGCTCGGCAAAATCCCGCAGATTGCGCGCGAACACGGCTTGCATTTCATCCAGGGCATTTCTTCTCCACAGGCGGTCGTATAAGAGCCACATGCACATGAGACCAAGCAGTACTCCAAATACACGGTCACGGGCAATGCCGAGCGACGTCTGGATTGTGAACTCCTGGATGTTGATGACGTAAAAAGCGAGCCCGAGTTGAACGCCCAGATAGGAGAGGCGCGGAGTCGCCGTACTAATCCACCCTGAGATCGCTGTGACGATTACGAAGAGCAAAGTGAAGCCCGCAATGGAATCGATATAAGGAAGGACAAATACCTGGCTTCCCATTCCAAAAACAAAACCGCCGATGAATGCTCCGCTTAGCCGCAGAAATTGTTTCTGACGCGATGAACCAACGGTCGAAAGTGCCGTAATGATGCAAGTGACGATCGCAGTGCTCAAGCCTCGCCAATCGATCGAAGTGTATATAACGTAGGCTGCAGTCGCGGCGAGCATGCCCCGCAGAGCAAATTGCAGATGGGCGGGGTTTGTGAAGGCGTCGTTGACAATGAAGCTCTGCGGAAGCTCCTCGTCCATGGGCGCGGGAATGAAGACATCCGCCAGCGACGTCGAACCCGAAAAGGCCTGTGGCAACAGGGCGGTCGTCCTCTCCATGTTCGGCAGGAAGGGCAGGTTTGCTGGTCTCTCTTCCAGGGACAATCCCGTGACGGCGGTCAATTGTCGCTGTAAAAGATTCGTTTGCATTTGGGAGATCTGATTGGCAAGGTGCAGGCATCGTTCCCGATCCTCGGGGGTGACGGAAACCGGCTGCGCGAGACAAAAAGCCCTCAGGCTTGCGGCGAGATCGACGAGCCGTCCCAGGAGAGCTACAGCGGTATTCATTTGAGCAATGAAGTGGGCACTATACCCGGAGCGGAGCAGCAGTCTTCGGAGCCTTGAGGTTCCGACATTGGAGTAAAGGGCGATGTCTTTGTCTAATTTGGCGTCCGGAGGGAGATCTGCAGCAATGTTTCTAAGGACATGCTCGACGACGCGCAGCCTGTGCTCCAGGCCTTCGGTCAAGTCCGTAGTTGGATGGACTCGGCGAAAGACGTATTCCACCGCAATCGTCACTGCTGAACCGATCAGGACAACGTAAGTGAGCCAAAGCGTATTCGCAACGCGGTCATTCACGGTCAGACCTGTTTGATCCCAGAGCGGAATTACACCCGCGATCATGAAACCGAATCCCACTGCTGTGCCGTAATCGGGAAGAATCCGAATTAAATAGAAAGCGATAAAGAGCGTTACAACAATCCAGAGGAAGTGAGTCAAAGGGTCATCGAGAAACATCATGATTCCGACAATGCTGTAGGCGGTGGCCAGGATGAAAGCGACGACCGCTCGAACGCCGGCGCGCAAGGTCGCCGTCGGATTTTCACGTGTTAGAAAGAGCGTAAAGATAATACCTAGGAATCCGTTCGGAACCCGGAAGGTCATGATCAGGAGCATGGCGATGGTTGCAGCGATGGTCATGCGCCCGACCGTCCAGGCCCGCCCCGGGTACGGCGTCAGCTCAGTTTTCAGGAAGTTCCAGAACCATATTCCGGCCTGATCCAGCGCGGCTGGCTGTGCGGCTTGCGGCAGCGCCTCGCTGCGCGATGACATTGCTTAGCGAGGCCTTTCGGAGCGGTCTCCCCGGATGACGACAACGGCAGATTCGCTCAAGCGAAAGGGTTCCGATTCAGGCGCCTGGATTCGGACGCGCACCGGGAAGCGCGTAGCAAGGTGCACCCAGTTGAGGGACCGCTGCACATCCGGTAATCCTTGAGTAAACGAGCCGACCAGCGTCATGTCAGGCTGCACGCCGAAGCCGACGCTGTCAACTATCCCTTCGTATCTTATGTTGGGCCTCGACATTACGTAAACGTCGGCATGCATCCCCGGCAGAATGTGCCTAAGCTGGGTTTCCCGGAAATTGGCGACCGCCCACCAGATCCGTGTGTCGATCAAGGTGAAGACCTGCTGACCGGTGTGCGCGTAAGCACCTTGCGAGATCGTGAGGTTATTCACTCGCGCGTCGAAGGGAGCGTAAACACGGCAATTGTTCAGGTTGTATTCAGCATTGCGGATCGCGGCGGCGCGTCCCTCGCGCTGAGCCGTGAATGGATCTATGGTCAGAACGCTGTGCTCGGACTGGTTCACTTGCGCGTGGCTCTGTTCCATGGCCGCCTTGGATTGTTCGTATTGAGCCTTGGCCGATTCGACCTGTGCTTCTGCCAGGATTAGTTGCGACTTCGCTTGTTGCACGGCCTGCTGCCGCGCTGTGACTGAAGTTCTCGCCTGATCCACCTGGTCGACGGTGACGAATTGTTTGGCGAGCAACGGTTCAATCCGGTGAAAATTGTTGCTCTGGTACAGAAGCTCGGCATCGGCGCTATCCAGCGCGGCCTTTGCGTTCGCGACATTCGCTTTTGCTTCATTCACTGCTGCCGCAGCGCGATCCACATTGGCTTTGGCGCTGTCGCGGTTCGCCTTGGCGGCGCTTACGGCGCTTACCTGGGAAGCGATTGTCCGACGCTGGTCAGTGATCTGCCCTTCAAGCGTACTGAGGTCGGACTGCGCCTTTTGGAGCGCGTATTCGTAGGGGCGCGGATCGATCTTGAAAAGCAGGCCGCCCTGTTTAATGAAGGCGTTGTCCTGTACGGCGAGCTGCATAATCGGTCCGTCAACCTGCGGAGCGATACCGATGAAATTTGCAAACACCTCGGCATCGTCCGTGCGCGGAAATTTGCTCGTCTCGCCGACAGCCATCAGACCGGTAATTACTGCGCCAACAATAATGGCAAGGCTCAGAATCCGCCCAAGAATCCTGCGTCCCGAGGTTGACTTTTGTTCAGGCATCGCGGTCTCCTCTCCTGATCAGCTGAAGAAAATCAGCCACATTGTGAATGTGAACAGTGCCGCCAGACAGGGGTACACGAGAATGAGCGGTGAAAGCTCCTGCTCGAATTTAGTTCGCACGAAAACATATCGCACAATGGCCGTCAGGATGATGCCGATTAATCCGCACAGGATCCAGGCCGGAAAGAATGAGCCAAGAATATTGAACGACGGCGCGCGCGAACATCCCGCCGAAAGGAGCAGTGCCGCAATGGGAGGGCCCAGTATGGGCTTACAGAAACAGCGTGTTACTCTCGCGTTTTTTTTCCTCATCGCTATGGACCCTTGGCATGGAGCAGATCGCCTGTCTGGAAGGCTAAAGCGGCGATTCCGGTCAGCAGATTAGTGCGGGCGTTCACGTCAGCCGTGCGCGCCTGGGCAAGGACCCGCTGCGCCGAGACCACGTCGATCTGACTGCGCACACCATAGTTGTATGACTGGAACGCGGCGTTGTAAGATTCGCTGGCCGACGCCAGCAGCGCTGCGGCTGCTTTCTGCTGACGCAGTGCGGTTCGCGCCGTCGAATACGCCGACCAGACTTGATTTTCGACCCGGTCGCGAATTGCGTCCAATTCCGCCTCAGCTTGTTTTTGGTCGGCCCTCGCCCTCGCCAGCCGGCTTTCACGCGCGAACCCATCGAAAAGAGTCCAGGTAAGAGTCAGCCGCGCAGCCCATGACTCCTGAGTCTTGGAATACGTTCCCGGTATTTGATCCTGCTCGCCATAAGTACGGGCTAACCCTACATTGCCTTCGACGCCCAAAACCGGATAGTAATCTTTCCGAGCCGCCTTTACAGAGGCTCCGGCAGCGCGCAGCACAGCCACGTGCTGCATGAGATCAGGACGTTGTCCGAGGGCCTTATCGATGGAGGCTTCGACAGTTTCGGCCAACTCCTGCGGCATCTTCAAGTTCTGGATACTCTCCACCTGGAAGGGGCTGGTGGGCGAGATCCCCATTGCAGTAGCTAAATTTCCAAATGCAATATCCGTCGCACCAATCACTGCCTGCAGATCGTATTCTGCCTGCGCCGCAGCACTGCGCGTTTCGAGCACATCCGGTAAGGTTGTCAGCCCGAGCTGCAAGCGCGCCTCGGCTGCCTGCTGCACTGTTTGAGCATTTTTGAGATTGGCGTCGGCTGCATCCTGCTGTCCTTTGGTATCGAGCACCCGGTAGTATGCCTGCATCACCTCAAAAATTATTCTGCGATGAGTGTCGTTGAACTGAAAGTCTGAGGCGAGGAGATTGTTCCGGGTGACCTCGACCTCGTCGGACCGACGGCCGAAATCGAAAATAATGTACTCCAGACGAAGCAGAGGAGAGAACGTTTCTGTGGTCTGCCGGTAGTAATTCGGCGCGAAAAATATGTTCGCTCGAACGCTCTGGGCGATAACGGCTGCGGCGAGGGTGGGATAGAGTGCGGCCTTGGCAATGCCGACTTCGGCAGCGCGGGCCTTTGCATTCTGCCAAGCGGCCCGTGTCTCGGGGTTGTTCTGCTCGGCGATATCAATAAGCTCCGGAAGAGTGTAAGTCTTCGCAGGGTCAGGAACGAATACAGGAGCAGACCGCGGTGGCGCTTTCAATTGCTGAGGGCCTGCGGGCGCACTCCACGGACGATTAGGCGTTGCGGGCGCAGTTTGAGAACAGGCGATCCTTTGCGCAACCAACATGCAAAGCATGATGACCGATTGTGCACGAACCATTCGCAAGCCACAGTGCCGTACGGCTGATCCTCGTCTCAGTCTTCGCCTCGCTGAGAAACGCGGGCTCATCCTTCTTTGAGTAGATGGATGATAACACGCCGTCGCGCATTCGAGCCCGCAACCTCTAGCTGACGCGCTTGGCGTGCGTGTCCTGAACAGCGCGAATCTGCCGCAGAAACTCAACCATGAGGCGCAGACAGGCTTCCGGCTGGTCCGTTGTGAGAATGTGCCCGGCATCGCGAATCACATGAAACTGCGCTCCGGGAATGCGTGCCGCCACGACTCTGCCGTTCTCCGGGGGCACTAATCGGTCACGGTCGCCATGCACAACCAGCGTCGGAACCTGAATCGCGGGCAACCTTCGGTAAGAACTCCAGAGCAGGATGCCGCTGAACTGATTCAGAAATCCGCGATAGCTCCAAACGCAGTTGCACTGCACGTCTATGTCTTCCTGAATTCGTTCGAGCGGGGTGGTCGATGAATAGAGCAATGATGAAAGAGCCAATTGGCGTTCCCGCCGTTCGTCATCTTTCCATCGCAGCTTGACCGGACGTTCAAATTGAGGCCACCGTGCTCGCAGACCTCCGTGGCTGGTACAAGCAAGAAGGAGGCTTCGCACCCGCGCCGGATACCGGAGTGCCAGTTCCTGAGCGATCATTCCGCCCATGGAAGCCCCAATAACATGGGCCGACTCGACGCCCGCCGCATCCATGACCGCAATGGCATCCTTCGCCATCTGGCGCATTGTGTAAGGACCACGCGGTACGCCGCTCATTCCTACGCCCCGGTTGTCAAAGAGGATCACCCGGCAGCGGCTTGTGAGCGTTGGCAACACTCGGTACCACATCTGATGAGCGAAACTTAAACCCATGATGAGCAGGACGGGCGGACCCAGACCGTGCTCCTCCCAATAAAGCTGCACGCCGTCACAACTTGTGTACGCCAATGCTACTGAGCCCCCATATATAGTAGTAGCCACGTGAAGCTATACATTTCTGTGTACTGCAGTGTCTTTACAAGGCCAGGCTGAAGCAGTACGATGGAGTCACCCCCGAGAATAGTAGCTAGGGAGGGTAATCCCGGTTGTTGAAACTCAAGCGCGTCGAAATTCACGGTTTTAAGTCGTTCTACAACAGGACCGAGATGAAATTCCACGGCAGCGGGATCGCCGCTGTCGTAGGACCTAACGGATGTGGAAAATCCAATCTGAGCGACGCAATCAGCTGGGTGTTGGGCGAACAATCAGCCAAGAGCCTGCGGGGGGCCCGCATGGAAGATGTCATCTTCGCCGGGACACGCGAACGGAAAGCCCTCGGCATGGCTTCTGTCACCCTTACTCTGGTGCCAGATGCCGAAACTCTGGCTGCTTCCCGCCTTACTCTGCCTGATCCGGAGTCTGACAATCGTGTACCTGACACAATAGACGTTTCTCAAAACGGAACGGATTCTCACCATTCGGAAACAAATGGCGTTTCGGGCGAGGTCGTTTCCCCTAGTGGTCAGTCGCCATCAAAAACAGAGGCGGGACGGATGGCGGAACGCTCGGGAGAGATCACGATCATGCGCCGCCTGTATCGCTCCGGCGAGAGCGAATACCTGATCAATGGGAAACAAGCGCGGCTACGCGACATTCAGGATTTATTTCTCGGCACTGGCCTGGGCCCTGAAAGCTACGCCATCATCGAGCAAGGCCGGATTGGGCAAATCCTGAGCAACAAACCGCAGGACCGACGCAACCTGATCGAAGAAGCGGCCGGGATCACAAAATTCAAAACGCGGAAGCGACTTGCAGAAGCGAAGCTCGAGAGCGCGAAGCAAAATCTGTCGCGGGTTTTCGACATCCTCGAGGAGGTAACGCGCCAGGCCAACTCGCTAAAACGGCAGGCAGCAAAAACACGGCGTTACGGAGAGCTTAAGACGGAGGCGACCGGCTATCTCCGGCAGTTGCTGGCGGCAAAGTTTCGTCGAGTGGAGCGCGATATCGCGCGCATCGCGATTGAGCTCAACCTGATCTCGGCCGAACTCCAGACGGTTCAAAATACTGTCCAAGAGCGTGAGACCGAACAGGAGCGCGTGCTGAGCCTCTCCTATGAGATCGAAAGCAGGCTTACCGAAGCGCGCACCCGGCTTGCGGAGCTGCAGGTTGAAACGGAACGTACGCGTGGCCGCCTCGAGTATCAGACTCGCCAGACTGAGCAGATTACGGCAGCGGTGCGGTCGAGTGAAAACGAGCTCGAAGCACTGGCCGGGCAACAGGCTGAGCGTTCCGCCGAACTCGAAGCGAACAACGGGGAATCGGCTGAACTCGAGCGAATCATGGCGACGGCACAGGAGGAATTGACAGCCAAAGCCGCCGAGCGACAGACCGCGCGAAACCGGCTTACCGAAGTCGAACGGGCACTCGAAAGCCGCCGCCAGACCGTCTTGCGCCTCTTGGGCGAGTCTTCCGGTTTGCGAAATCGAATCACGCAGGTTGAAGCGCAACTTGTCGCTTCCGATCGCGACGCCATTCGCGCCCGCGGCGAAGAAGAGCAGTCACTAGCTGATTTGTCTCGTATACAGCAGGCGAAAGCGGAGATTTCCGAACAGCTCGCCGCCCGGCAAACCGCGCTCTTATCAGTACAAGAGCAGCGCAAAATCGCCGAGACCGAGTTGCATGAACGAAAGGCGCTCCTGCATGAGAGCCGCGCGACACTCGACCGCCTCAAGAACGAGGTTTCGAGAGTTAAGGCCCGCCGCGATTCGCTGGCAGAAATCATCCAGCATCGCAGCTATACGACTGAGACCGTGAAGCGCCTCTTCAGTGCGGTCGAGCGAGGAAACACAGAGAGCTTTCAACCGGTCGGCGTCATGGCCGACTTTCTAGAAGTCGAGCCCCACCTGGAAAAGGCTACCGAAGAATTTCTTCACGACGAGTTGGAATATGTTGTCGTACGCAACTGGAGCGAAGGAGAGCGCGGCATCGACCTGATGCGCGGCGACCTCAATGGCCGCGGCACCTTTCTGGTAGAGGATGCCGGTATGAATCCTGCCCCGGCAGGAGTGCCGCACCCGGAGATGTCGAACAGCAGCCTGACCCGGCTGACCGATGCGTTGCGTTGGACCAATGGACTGTCACAGATCTCCATGGAGCAACTTCCGCGAATCGCTAACTCCTATGTAGCGGCGGATCGGACGGTTGCCCGGGAACTCGCGACACAATTTCCGCATTGCTGGTTTCTGACGCCGGATGGCGTGAACTACCATGGCCAGGCAGTCAGCGGCGGCAAAAAATCGGGGGCTGGTCCGCTCGCGTTGAAACGCGAACTTCGCGACATTCTTAAAGTCGAAGCGATTCGCCAACTGGAATTAAAAACTTCGCAGGACGAAGTCACCCGCCTGGAACGTGAGATTTCGGCGCTCGGCGAGGAGTTGGACCGTCTCCGCGCGCTCCAGCAGGCAGAGGAGAAGGACGTGCTTGCTCTCGATCACGAGGCGCGCAAGCTCGCCGAGGACTTAAACAGAGTGCAGTCGCGTCTCTCGCATGCCCGTCTTGAATTGGATCGCATAGCACGCGATCGGGTCCTTCTGGAAGAAAATGGCGCCCGGGATCGCCAGTCATTGGCTGAACGCGAGACGGAGCGTACTGCCGAAGAGAGTTCTTTTGAAGAAGCGCGTGAAAGGCAAATCGCCTTGCAAACCGAAGTCGCGCAGCTGTCGGAAGACCACGCCACGCGGCGCGCGAATCTGGCCGGAGTCGAAGAACGTGCTCGCGCCGTAGCCGCTGCGCGGTTCCGCCTCGAAGGACAAATTCGGGAAGTCATCCATCGACGCGCTCATCTGGAGGGTGAGATTCAGCGGCTGGAAGCCGAAAAGGCGCAGCTTCTGGCCAGCAACTCCGAATTGCAAACAAGAAGCGGGCAAATCCAGATCGAAGTTGCGAGGGCCGAGGAAGCCGCGAGCGCGCTGGAGCACCACGAGACTGAACTGCGCCGGCAACTGGCGACGGCCGAGGAGGAGCTCAAACGTCTTCGAACAACCGTCCAGCTCCATCAGGAACGAAGGTCTGAACACCAGGTTGAACTCGCGCGGGCAGAAGCCCAGCATAAGCATCTCGATGAGACCTCGAACCAGGAACTCGGTATTGGGCTGGCTCAGCTTGTCGAACAGGTAGAAGAGCTTCCGGACGAGGTTGGTCTAGACGAGATAGAAGCGCAATACTCGGAGGTACGCCGGAAAATTGAAAATCTGGGACCCGTCAATGCCACTGCGCTTGAAGAATTCGAAGAAGCACAGCAGCGCCAGGAATTCTTATCGGCCCAGCGCCAGGATCTAATCGACTCGATACGGGATACCGAAAAGGCTATTCACGAAATCGACAGTGAGTCCCGCAAACGTTTCAGTGAAGCATTCGAAGCCATTAACGCCAACTTCAAGGAGATGTTCGCTACGCTGTTCGGCGGCGGCACTGGTGAAATGCGGCTGACGGATGAAGAAAACCTTGCCGAATCCGGGATCGATATCGTGGCTTCGCCTCCGGGAAAACGTCTGCAGAGTGTTCTGCTTCTCTCGGGAGGAGAGAAGGCTCTTACCGCGATGGCGGTATTGATGTCCATCTTTCAATACACGCCGAGCCCCTTTTGCATTCTCGACGAGGTCGATGCCCCGCTCGACGAGCCGAATATCGAACGGCTTACCAAGCTACTCAAGGAGATGTCGGAAGCGACCCAATTTATCGTCATCACGCACGCCAAGCGAACCATGGAAGCGGCCCAATCTCTCTATGGGGTTACTATGCAGGAACCGGGAGTTTCCAAACTGGTTTCAGTGCGATTTCGCGATGCTTTGGAGGCGAAAGGCGCTACATCAGTCCAAAGTGTGCCCGTTACGGCAAACTAGCTGATGCTTCTTGTTTGATTCCAATCGCTTACGCACCAAAAAAATGCAGCGCGTCCCAAGTATGACGCGCTGCCTATCGACGCTATGAGCGGGTTGTCCTCGAAAGCTCACTAGCAGACCTCCGTAATCCGCTAATAAGTCATGCGAGCACTCTTTCTAATGCAATTCCGAGTCCTTTTCGCAAAAAGTCCGTAACTATATGAAAAATGGCTGCCCACCCAGATTTTGATTGCGATCTATAGGACAAAAAGTTAACGCGCAAACGTCCAGCGGTTAAAGTGGATAACGAAACATCCGAAAGAACACAACGCAAAAGCTATGCCTTTGATGATCGGAAGTCGATTGGAAGACGGAATCGCGATTCTTGAACTGGATGGGGCGCTTACTCTTGGCCCTTCGCTCGTTTCTCTGCGCAACGCGGCACGCGACATGCTAGCCAAACCCAAGCTGGACGGCATGATAATCGACGTCCAGCGGATCACTTCAGTCGACAGTTCGGGCCTTGGTGAACTCACCATCGTTTATAGTTCTACCAGCCGACACAACTCGCCCATGCGCCTGGTGCACGTAAGCCCAAATCTCCACAAAATGCTCCAGATGACTCATCTGGATGCGGTGCTGACATCGGCCGAGGATATTGAAACGGCTAAGAAGCAAATCAAGAATCTAAAGGATTCGAACCGTTAAGCTGGAGCTGTGGCGACCCTTAGTATTCACGGCAAGAATATCGTTGGCTCCGATCTCTCTTCGGCCGGGCAAGCGACCTTCCGCGGGAATAACCCCCGTCAGGCCTCGGTTATCGAGCCAGAATTTCATGAGGCGAGCCCGGAAGAAATCGCCCGGGCAGCCGAACTCGCAGAGGGGGCTGCTGTGGTTTGGCAGCAGGTCGACGGCGCGCAGACTGCGCGGTTCCTGGAGGCGGTTGGCGAGGAGATCGTCGCACTGGGCGACGTTTTGCTCGAGAGAGCAAATGAAGAGACAGCTCTGGGAATAGATCGATTACGGGGTGAGCGCGACCGCACGGTCAACCAACTTAAACTATTTGGCAGCGCCGTTCGAGAGGGTTCCTGGGTGGACGCCCGGATTGACACACCGAATCCCGAACGTAAACCCCTCCCCAAACCCGACATGCGCCGCATGCTGCAGCCTCTTGGCCCGGTAGCCGTTTTCGGGGCCAGCAATTTTCCTCTGGCGTTTTCGGTTGCCGGCGGGGACACGGCCTCGGCGTTTGCCGCCCGCAATCCCGTCATCGTGAAAGCCCATCCGGCGCACCCGGGCACATCGGAGCTGGTGGGAAGCGCGATTGCACGAGCTATCGCCCGAGAATCCATGCCCGCCGGGACTTTTTCTCTCCTGCATGGCGTTCGTCCCGAAGTAAGCCTCGGGCTGGTAACCGACCCCCGCATCAAGGCGGTTGCGTTCACCGGTTCTCTTCGCGCCGGCCGCGCCCTGTTCGATGCTGCGGCTAAGCGCCCCGAACCGATCCCTGTGTTCTCCGAAATGGGAAGCGTCAATCCGATGTTCCTCCTTCCCGGAGCGCTCAAGGGCAACCCGCAGGGTTTGGCGGAGGGATTTTTTCGTTCCGTCACCATGGGGGCCGGACAATTCTGCACATCTCCCGGATTGGCGTTTGCGGTGGGAGGGAAGGAACTCGACAGCTTCCTCGCTCTGCTGGCAAAGCAGTTTGCGCAAAGCGCGCCTTCGACCATGCTGACAGGATCGATTGCCAAAGCTTACGCCGACGGATTCGCACGAGCGTCGCAAATTCCCGGCATCGCCGCCCAACTGGCATCCAAGGAGAGTGACGTACAACGAGCGGAAGGGCGTCCGGGAATGCTGGTCACAAGCGCAAAAGCCTGGTTAGCCCACGAGGAACTTCACCACGAGAACTTTGGACCGTCTACCGTGATCGTTCGCTGCGAAAATGCCAGTGAGATCGCCGCGTGCGCCCATGAGCTAGATGGTAGTCTGACTGCGACGCTTCACGGGGATGTCGAGGAACTAGGCGGCCAGCAAGAGCTGCTGAACATCCTGCAAAACAAGGCTGGACGCCTGCTTTTTAATGCGTATCCGACGGGGCTCGAGGTCGGCTATGCCACGCATCATGGAGGTCCTTACCCCGCCACGACCGACCCGCGCTTTACCTCTGTGGGTGAAGCAGCCATTTATCGCTTCGCCCGGCCAGTGTGCTATCAAAATTTTCCTGATTACGCACTTCCGACCGAACTCCGCAACGCGAACCCTCTGGGCATTTGGCGCACGGTAGACGGCAAGCTGACCAAGGATCCTATCGCATAACAGGCGGTCGCATTCGGAGCCGCCTGTCCTGACTGACGGGCTCGGGATACTCGCCGATCATGAGTAATTCGATCCAGTTAGGTAAGAATGACCTTACTTCGTTCCTGCGGGCACCGAGTCGTTCCGCCGCGACAACACCAATGCGACCGTACAATTTGTGGATACGGGACACTTCGCTCTGGAAACGCATGTGGACGAGATCGCGGTGCAATGAGAGGGTTTCTTGCGAGCGTTCTTCACAGAAGCGTGAGGCTCGTACCGCCGTCGTCTGGACGATCTACCCTGATAGCCGGTAGCGTTCGGGGGCCGCCGCATCTGTGAGGAGACCTTGAAAAGTCGGCACTTTTTCAGCGGCTCCAGCATTTTAATCGAGTTCCGCGAGCATGTTACTCAAATCCGGATCGTCCTTCCAGCCGCGCGCCAACTCCTGCACTGCCGCGCTTCGCACATTGACGTGTTCATCGGAGCGGGCGCGCTCCTTTAGAATGGGCAGGGTCTCGGGATCGTCCTTCCAGCCGCGCGCCAACTCCTGTACCGCCGCGCCTCGCACCCACTCGTTTTCATCGGAGCGGGCGCGCTCCTTCAGAATGGGCAGGGTCTCGGGATCGTCCTTCCAGCCGCGTGCTAACTCCTGTACCGCCGCGCCTCGCACCTACTCGTTTTCATCGGAGCGGGCGCGCTCCTTCAGAATGGGCAGGGTCTCGGGATCGTCCTTCCAGCCGCGCGCCAACTCCTGCACCGCCGCGCTTCGCACATACCTCGTTTTCATCGGAGCGGGCGCGCTCCTTCAGAATGGGAAGGGTCTCGGGATCGTCCTTCCAGCCGCGCGCCAACTCCTCCACCGCCGCGCTTCGCACATACCCGTTTTCATCGGAGCGGGCGCGCTCCTTCAGCCAGGGAAGGGTCTCGGGATCGTCCTTCCAGCCGCCGCTAACTCCTGCACCGCCGCGCGTCGCACATCCTCGTTTTCAACGGAGCGGGCGCGCTCCTTCAGCAATGGACAGGGTCTCGGGATCGTCCTTCCAGCCGCGCGCCAACTCCTGCACCGCCGCCGCTCCTACTATCCGGTCAATGTTACGTTCACCAGCCGAGCGCAACCAGTGGCGGGTTCGGGCATTATGCGAAACAACAGCGAGCAATGCGACAAACTTCTCCCGCGTGGTGCCAGACTGCTGGTATTCCACCATAGGATTGTAGTAATGAGGAGGGTCGTAGCGAACTCCTTGTTCGATGATTTTCAGCCATGCGGCTTCATCGGTCTTGCGAACACTCTGGCGGTTTCGTACTTCGCCTAAGCACTCCCCTGCAAGTAAAAGATTTGCCAGCTTGTCAAACCGGCCATCCTGTTTCATTAGGAAGCAGATCAGCTCCTCGGCTTTTTTCTCCCCGACCATCCCTGCAATCAAGCGAAGGACTTCATGCCACGTTTCGTCTTTCCAGTGACATTCGAAAACCTCAGTCTTCAATTGTTCGAGCGTCAACGTCTGCCGCTTCTCGAACCGTTCCACAAACCAGGCGGCACAGAAATATTCGAGGAATGTGCGGTGCACAAATGAAAAACGGTTTGCTCCGGCGTAGCAAAGAATGAAGTTGCGCTCAGCGAGTTGATTCGCGAGAGAGACCGCTTTCCCGTGCGGATCTTGCAGACCCAGCTCGTTCAGAAAGACGCGAAAAATAGCAATCAAGTCTCTTCGAAGAATGCTCTCAAAGCAGGTTTGACAGGACGTACCGTTCTGCTTCCGTCTGACGATCCCGCTGCCTTCGTGCAACACGTCCAAGCCTACGGTGACGAATACAAGCCGCAGGGCCTGCGCGAACAGGAACTGGTGCAGTCCCTTGCCGAAACCCGCTGGCGTCTGAATCGCAGCTTTGCTCTCGAAGCCGCACTGTTCTCGCAAATTGCCGCCGATGCCGAAGAAGGAACGCCCGTTCCCAGCCATTGTCAGAACCTTCTCAAGTACGAAAAGACGCTGAAGAATCTCCACCTGCAGGAAGCGCGTCTGCACCGTCGCTTCGACAAAGATCTTGCTGAGCTGCGCGAATTGCAGCAAACCCGCATCCGCGAAGAGATGTTAAGTAAGGGCACGGCTGGCGCGGCACAGCACAGCGACCCGAAACTGGCTTCGAATTTTCAAATGCTGAAAGACATGCTGGAGATGGATGGCTTTAAGCTTCCAAACGGTACAAAAACCCCGAAATTTGCAAGCACCTCCCGATGAGATTCGATCACACGCCTCGTCCTTAAGTCCCGATTCCGGCCTTAAAGGACGCTTTGCCAAAATTATTTTGTAACCTTTCCAAGCTCGGTCAGTAATGATAAATGAAACGGAGTGGAGAACCAAACTGACAGCGCCATCATGAAGCTTATCCAGGCCGGCGATCCCAGCCATCTGGCTGTGCTCTTCGAACGCTATCACTTGGCTCTGTTCCGGTATTTATTGCAGCTGACGCGTAATCGAGCGCTGAGCGAGGACCTTGTACAAGAGGTCTTCTTCCGTGTTCTAAAGTACGCACAAAGCTACGACGCGAATTTCTCGTTTGCGGCGTGGCTCTATGCGATGGCTCGAAATGCATCTCTCGATGCCCTTCATAAGGGACGGGCAGAACAGAGCGGAGCGGAGATGGAAGACATGCGGAGTCAGGAACCGATGGCCGAAGAGATGATGAGCCGGAAACAGGATGTGATGCATCTCGAGGAAGCGCTTCAGAAGCTTCCGGAGGCGCAGCGCGAAGTCTTGCTTCTGAGCCGCTTCCATAATTTGCGTTACGAAGAAATTGCGCGGATTATGCGCTGCGAGATCGGCACGGTAAAGGTCCGGGTCTATAGGGCCTTAAAAGAGTTGCGAGAGAAGTTTTGCGAAGTGCGTGGAGAAAAGCTGTATGACGTCTGAAGAGATTCGCGTCCTGATCCCTCAATACCTGGCTGGTCAGTTGACGCCCTCGGAGAAGCTTCTCTTCGAGGCTCAACTGGACACAAACGCCGAGTTGCGGCAGGAGCTGGAGGAGCTTCGGCCTCTCTGGGATGAGCTTGGATCGTTGCCACAGGAAGAGCCGAGCGCGGCATTGCGGGCGCGGTTCTATCGGAAATTAAACGACGTAAACACGGGCCGCAGCCGTCCCTTTAAAAGCGATTTCGCCTGGTGGAAACCGGGCCTCGCAGGACTGGTCCGGCAGGCGGCGGTTGCACTGGTGTTATTTGGACTGGGCATTTATGTTGGCCGCGCGAAGTGGACTATACCGCACCCGGTCGAGTCGACAGATGAAGTCAAACGGCTCGGCACGGAAGTACAGAGTTTACGGCAAACGGTTGCGTTGTCGTTGCTCGAACGGCAGTCGGCTACTTCCCGGCTGGAAGGGATTTCGTGGAGCAATCGCGTGGAGCACCCGGACGAGGATCTGGTGAGCGCACTGCTGACCGTGCTCAATCACGATTCCAACATTAACGTGCGCCTCTCCGCGTTGGATGCGCTTGGCAAGTTTGCCGATGAGCCGCGGGTTCGAACCGCCCTGGTGAGTGCGATACCGCACCAGGATTCGCCGCTACTACAGATCGCCCTGATCGACGCGCTGGTCCACATGCGCGACAACTCGGCAGCGAAAGAGCTGCGCAAGCTCAAGGCAGATACGGATGCGAACCCGGCGGTACGGCAGCGGGCCGCATGGGGTTTACAGAAACTCAGCTATCAATAGGGAAATCCGACATGAAAAGGAAGCTATACCTGGCGCTCCTGGCGACCGGGCTGGGTGCGATGCGCCTGGCCGCATCGCATAACGATCAATGGCCGGTCCGTGAGCAGGAGACGATCGAGAAAACGATGACGCTCACGGGCGAACCGATGCGTCTGGTTGTCGACAATGTCGACGGCCACGTCTATGTGACTGGCAGAGACGGCTCTCAGGTTCACGTCACCGCTCATAAGGTGGTTCGTGCGGAGACGGAGAGCGACCTGCGAGACGCCAAGAACGACGTCAAGTTGGAGCTGACCGAAAAGCCCGGCAACGTATCGATCTATTACGACGCGCCCTGGCGCTGTAACGGTGAAGGGCGGGGATGTCATAGCGATCACCGGCATTTCTATAACGTGACTTATGACATCGATGTGGAAGTGCCCCGCGCGGCGCGAACTGTCGTGTCTACCGTCAACGGTGGAGATGTACGCGTGAATGGCGTGGTAAGTGATTTTGATGTCAGCAATGTAAATGGGGGAATCAGCATGAGCGGCGTTGGAGGATCGGGCGATGCGCACACGGTCAACGGCCCTGTGACCGTTCGTTTCGTGAAAAATCCGCAAGGCTCAACGAGCTTCAAGAGCATCAACGGACAACTGGACATCTACTTTCAGCCCGGTCTGTCCGCCGATCTCCTGTTCAAGACGTTCAACGGCGAGATCTTCAGCGACTTCGACGTCACGCCGGGAGTTTTGCCGAAGGCCGCTGCCGAACAGCACGACGGAAAGTACGTATATCGAAGCAATCGCGCCGCAGGTGGACGCGCGGGCCGCGGTGGACCCGAAATTCTGTTTGACGCATTCAACGGAAACATCCGCCTGCATAAGGAACATTCAGGAGAAACAAGATGATGAAGACAATCGGGATGATACTCGTCTGTGCCGCAGCAATGTGGGCGCAGGATGGGCCGGAGAAAGCGACCGTGCCCTTGCATGATCCGAGCCGTCCCGCGCGCATCCGAGCTCATTTGATGGCCGGAGGAATTACGGTAAAGGGAGCGGACGTCAAGCAGGTAATCGTCGAGGCGAACACGCGGGGTGGTCGAGGCCGTAATCGGGAGGACTCCCGCCCGGACCGCTCCGACGGAATGAAGCGGCTCGAGCTGCCCGGGAATTCGGGGCTCGATATCAGCGAAGACGACAACGTGGTCAACATCAAGACCTCGATGAGCAATGAGCCAACCGATCTGGTGATTACGGTTCCGCGCCGGTCGTCGCTCGAGTTGAAGTGTATGAACGACGGAGATATCTATGTCGAGCGCGTAGATGGAGAGATCGATGCCAACAACCTGAACGGAAAGATCTCGATGCGGAATGTAGGAGGTTCGGTCATCGCTCACTCCTTGAACGGAGCTGTTTCCGCGACGCTCGACCGTATCGATTCCGGGAAACCGATGTCATTCAGCACGATGAACGGCGATATCGATGTCACTCTTCCTCCTGATATCAAAGCGAACGTCGGTATGAAGACTGATAACGGCGAGATCTTCAGCGACTTCAACGTGAAGCTGCAGGGAGGCACTCACACCGCCCCCGGTGAATCCGGACGCCAGGCGGATGGGACCTATCGTCTGCGTTTCGATCGTACGCTGCGCGGGACTATCAACGGCGGAGGCCCTGAATTTCAATTCACCTCATTCAACGGGCAGATTTACATCCGAAAGAAAAAGTAGCTCGCCCGGCTAACCACCTCCGCAACAAATCGTCGAAAACAGGAGCGTTATGAACGTGATACAGGACGTGTCTTTCGCTTTGCGCACCTTCGCGCGAGCGCCTCTATTCGTTGCTGTAGCAGTGCTTTCGCTGGCCTTTGGAATCGGGGCAAACACTGCGATGTTCTCACTCACGGATCAGATCCTCGTGCGCATGCTGCCCGTGAAGGACCCTGGACAACTGGTGCTGCTGAGCGCGGTGGGCAGACACTACGGCGGGAACATGGGCTGGAACCGGATCTCTTATCCGATGTATCAGGATTTTAGAGATCACAATTCGGCTTTTGGCGGCATGTTCTGCTTTCGCGAAACACAGTTGAGTCTGAGCTACAGCGGGCGCACGGAACGGGTTTCGGGAGAGTTTGTTTCTGGAAATTACTTTCCTGTTCTCGGCATTACGGCGGCGCTCGGGCGGCTATTCACAGCTGAAGACGATAAGGTCCAGGGCGGGCATCCAATCGCAGTCTTAAGCTACGGATTCTGGCAGCGGCGCTTTGCGGGCAGTCCGGGCGTTATCGGCCAGAAGTTGATTATCAACGGCTATCCCTTCACGGTTGTTGGCGTGAGCCAGCCAGGATTTTCAGGTACGGATCCGGGAAGCGCTCCTGAAGTGCGCGTGCCGATCATGATGAGCGGCAAACTTATGGCTTATCTGAATCTAAATAACCGTCGCACACGCTGGGTTACGGCCTTTGGGCGATTGAAACCCGGAATATCTCTTCAGGAGGCAAAGGCCAGCCTTCAACCCATTTTTCATCAGATTCTGCAAATGGAGGTTAAGCAGAAGGAGTTTGCGAAGGCCTCACCGTATATGAAGCAGCAGTTCCTGAAGATGTCGATGGACGTGTTGCCCGCATCGAAGGGACGCTCGTATCTCCGCCAGCAGTTTTCCGAGCCTTTGCTTGTTCTCATGGCGACCGTCGCTCTTGTGCTGCTTATCGCGTGTGCGAATCTCGCCAATCTCCTGATTGCGCGAGCGACTTCACGGCAAAAGGAGATAGCCGTCCGGCTGGCGCTTGGTTCGGGCAGACGGAGAATCCTAACTCAACTCCTGATCGAGAGTTTGCTTCTTTCAATTGCCGGCGGCGTCGCCGGGCTTGGGCTCGCGGTGTGGATGGATAAAGCTCTCATCAATTTCTTGCCTCCCAGTTCCACTCCGCTCAGCATATCTTCCATCCCCGACTGGCGCATTCTGACTTTTAGCTTCGCCCTTTCGGTTCTGACAGGGATCGTCTTTGGATTGGTTCCCGCGCTCCAATCCACACGCCCTGATGTGGCGGGAACCTTGAAGGACCAGGCCGGCGCTGTGACCAGTGGCGCTTCCACCCTGGCGCGAAAAGTACTCGTGACGGCGCAGATCGCGCTTGCGTTGCTACTTTTGATCGGCGCGGGCCTATTCGTTCGGAGCCTGCGGAATCTCAAAGATCTCGATCCTGGCTTTCGGACCGCAAACCTGCTCGCTTTCAAAGTCGATCCGACGTTGAACGGTTACAAAGAGGAACGCACGAAGTTGTTCTACCAACGCCTTCGAGAAAACATGGAAACTCTGCCGGGCGTTCAGCGTGCGGCTCTTGCTGTTGTCCCTGTTCTCGAAAACGATGAGTGGGATCAGTGGGTAACAATCGATTCCTATTCGCCCAAGACGGGTGAATTGCCTGATCCGCACATGAATTTCGTTTCGCCCGATTACTTTAGGACAATGGAAATTCCGCTTCTCACCGGCCGCGACTTTCGCAGAACAGATGTGCTCGAATCGCCCAAGGTGTGCATCGTAAACGAAACCTTTGCTAAGAAATATTTCGGCACGGTCAATGCGGAAGGGCACAGGATTGGCATGGGGATCGATCCCGGCACGAAAACCGACATCACGATCGTTGGGGTGACCCGCAACACTAAATATGAGAGTATGCGCGACGAAATACCTCCCGAAGTCTTCCGGCCCTACCAGCAATTAGACTTCGCCACAGGAATTGTCGCCTATTTACGTACGGCGCAAGATCCGCAGCAAATTTTCACGAGCGTTCGAAGACGCGTGCACAACCTCGATTCGAATGTACCTGTTTTCGACATGGTCACACTCGAGAGGCAAATGGAGGATTCGCTAGTTACAGAACGTCTGGTCGCACTGCTTTCGACAGGCTTCGGTCTTCTTGCGACTCTGCTGGCCGCAATCGGGCTATACGGTGTCATGGCGTTCGCGGTCGCGAGGCGCACGCGTGAGATCGGTATTCGCCTGGCGATTGGCGCTACCGGAAAAGACGTGTTGTGGCTGGTGTTGCGGGAAGTTTTGCTCTTACTCGGAATCGGCATCGCGATTGCCTTGCCTGCTGCCTGGGTCCTGACGCAAACCGTGCGCTCGCGACTCTATGGCATCCAGCCATCGGATCCTAAGTCGATTGCCGCGGCTGTACTCGCCATATCGGCGGTTGCGTTATTGGCAGGCTTTCTACCGGCGCGCCGGGCCACACGGATAGATCCGATTCGCGCGTTGCGCTATGAATAGTCATTCGTAGCGCAACGCCACGGTCGGGTCGACGCGCGTGGCGCGATAGGAAGGCAAAAGCGAAGCGAGCAAGGCCGCAACTGCCAGCAATCCAGTTACGAGAACGAATACGAGCGGGTCTCTGGCATCAACCTGGATCAGCCTGCTGCCCAGAGCCGAGCTCAAGAAGTAGGCCGCTGCAATCCCCGCGGTGAGACCGCCCGCAGCGATTGTCATACCTCGACGTATCATCTGCAGAAGCACATCACGCTTCGTTGCGCCCAGTGCCATGCGAATCCCCGTCTCCCTCGTCCGCTGCTGAGCCAATTGACTCAGCACACCATAGACTCCGACAGTCGCGAGAAGAAGAGCGGTCAGCCCAAAAAAGGTCAGCATCTTCGCTACGAAATCCTCAATCGTCAGGTTCGCGCGAATGCGCTGGCGCATAGCTTCTTTGTGGTAAAGCGGCAGCGATCCATCCAGCCGGTGGACCTGGCCGCCAAGAACGCCCAGTAGCTGAACTGGGTCGCCAGTGCCTGCAGCTACAAGCGTCAGGGTCATGGGAAAATTCTGCGCAAGCGGCAAATAAAAATAGGGCAGCGGCTGCTCGGCGATACTGATGTACTTCGAATCGCCGCATACCCCGACGATTTCCAGAAACGGTCCGTTGGCCGATGCCAGGCTGATTCTCCTGCCAACGACGTTCCGTACACCCGGCCAAAATCTGTGAGCCATGGTTTCGTTGATCACTACAACCGGCGCGCTGTGCTCGTTGTCGGTTCGGGTAAAACTGCGGCCCGCGAGAATCGGAATCGACATCGTGCGAAGATACGTTTCGCTTACGGCGTTGTAGTTGATCGAAACGCCGCGGGCGGCGGAAGGAGAAGTGAGGCCTTCGAAAAATACAGAAGTATCGCGATCCGAAAGGCCAAGCGGCTCGAGCGTGACGAGCGCCGATGATGTAACGCCCGGCTGCCGGTCGACGTTTGCGAGTAATGATCGCGCGAACGCCTTGGCGCGGTCTTCCGTGTAACCTTGAGCGCCAAGATCAAACGATAGCTGAACCGTTCTATTGGCAGCGAATCCCGGGGCAATCCTGGTCGCCTGTCGAAAACTCTTTACAAACAATCCGGCTGCCACAAGCAGGATAAAAGCCATCGCGATTTGAACCACCACAAGCAGTGATCGAACCTTCGAGATACGTGCACCCCTGCCGGCGTGGGCCTTGATAGACATCGCCAGTTCATCTCGCGTGGCGTGGAGAGCGGGAACTAAACCAAACACGAGGCCCGTTGTCACCGAAATGAGGAGCGCAAAGAATAACACTGTAGTGTTCATCTCGAAACGAACAACGCTCGGTAAGGGGCTTGAGGATTGGAATTTCGTGATGATATCGACCAGCCAGGCAGCGAGAAGAATGCCGCCGACACCGCCGAAAAGTGAGAGGAGAAAGCTCTCCGTGAGGAGCTGGCGTATGAGACGTCCGCGCGCTGCGCCCAACGCCGTTCGCATTGCAAATTCATTCACGCGCGCCGATGTTCGGGCCAGCAGGAGCCCTGCCAGATTCACGCACGAGACCAATAGCAGGGTGCTGACAAGGCTCGCCAGAATCAGGACCAGACCGCGAACCTTTCCTCGGAACTGAGGTAGAAGGCTGAAGTCGGGCACGAGCGCAATTGTCATTCCTTCGTTTTCTCGCGGAAACTCTTTGTCCAGCTGCAAGGCGATCCGTTCGCAATCCGCTCGCGCTTGATTGAGACTGATCCCAGGTTTCAGACGGCCCACTGCCCGAAGCCAGCCCGATCCTCGTTGAGGCAGGGCATCCCAGCCCGGCATCGCCTGCGCCTGCATCATCATCGGGATCCAGAGATCAGGCTCCAAACCGAGCTCAGTTCCTCGGAAGCTCTCAGGGGTGACGCCAATCACTGTATAGGAGCGGCCATTCAGCAGGATGTGCTCACCTATTGCGCGGGGATCCGATCCGAAGCGCCGCGCCCACAATGGATAGCTGAGAATCACAACCGGATGCGCGCCCGGCGTGTGGTCTTCCTCCGGCAAAAACGTTCTGCCCAGCATGGCAGGAACTCCGAGGACCGAGAAGTAATTGGCGGTTGCAAGATCGCCCCAAACCCGTTCGGCGCCGCTCCCGGTGCTTAGGTTAAACGGGTTTATCCCATATGCTATTACGTCACGCAGGCTGCGGGAGCGATTTCGCAGATCCAGGTAATTCAGGTAGGAAAAGGAGCTGTAAGTTTGTGTTCCCCGCGAGACGAGATACAGGCCCACCAGTTCTTTCGGACTCGCCACGCGAAGCCGCTGCAGGAGAAGCGTATGCAGGATGCTAAAGACCGCTGTGCTCGCTCCAATGCCAACCGTCAAAGAGATGCCAGCCAGAAGAAGAAACCCGGGACGGTGAAGCAGCATGCGGATCGCAAAACGCACGTCTTGGAAGAACGACATACAGCCCTCCTGGCGATGGCAAGGCAATCTGTTTACCAACCCGATTCAAGAGAACAAGCCGTATTTTCCCGTCTTTCGGGTGACGGGTTTTTACGCTTTCGAGAAAATGCCGTTCATCGATGGGACTGACTCGGGGGGGCGGATGATTATTGTGCGCGATCCGCATTTGGTTTCCGATAACCCTCTGAAAGGGTTCCTTTGCTCTTCGCCACCCCCAACAGGGTTGGATAGAACTGCACAAATGTGGTGTCAACGGCACCATGCTCGGCGTGACACGAGTAACAATCGGCGGATAAAGGAATCATCTTGGCGGTGGTTTTTCCGTCGTCGAAACCGAAAAAGGCCCAGTGCCCGCTGAATCGCCGGTCCTTTACATGCACTTCGAGACCCATGATATCGGCGCTCTGAAAATTACCTTTCTGATTTATCGAACCCTTACCCTCAGCGCGACGCGCCTCGAGCACAAGCATCGTGCGATCAGGCCACTTCCCGGTCTCAAGAAAGGCTTGATATGCCGCGGGGCTCACAAACACGTTGTCGAACATATGATGGCCGTCACCCTGCGATGCGGGGTTGTAACTCATATCGAAGCCCGAACTCAAGTAAACCCAATTCCGGTAATTCTCGGGGACTTTAAGCTGCCCGTCGCTCGTATATTCAGGGCCCGCATCATGCTCCTTGGATGGGCTCTTCCAAAAACCGCAAATGAGAGCAAGCGCGACAACGTTAACCAGGAGCAAGGCTGCTTTGTGAGGCATGAATCAAGTATCGCGCCGAGACAATTGAGGCGGCGCCATCCCGAGCCTTGACATGGATCGCAGATATATATATCGTTGCTACATATGGTGAGCGCCGATATTAATGCCAAAGCGCTGCAAAAGACCGGCTCCGAAATGATTTTGCTGGCGCTGCTCGAAGCTCAGTCGAGGCATGGCTATGAGCTGGCAAAGCTTATTGAAGCTCGTAGTGAGGGCAAGCTCGAATTTCACGTCGCCTCCCTTTATCCAATGCTTTATCGCCTCGAGAGCAAAGGATGGGTGGAGGGTCGCTGGGTGGAGCGGCCTAATGAGCGGCGGAAACGGTACTACCGGCTGACCGCCCGAGGTAAAAAGATCCTCGCTCTCCAGCGCAAGAACTGGCTCGATTTTTTTGAGGTGCTGGATCGTGTGGCTCAGATCCGGCCGGCCTAGAGAGGCCTATCGTGCCTGACTGGAAAGAGTATGTTCGCGCAAATCTGCTACCCCTGCGAATACTAGCGCCGCGTGAAGCAGAAATTGTCGAAGAACTTGCCGCGCAGCTCGAGCAGGCATACACGGAGGCATTGAATGCCGGCCGTGATGAAGGAGAAGCCGCGCGCCTGGCCAAAGCGCAATTGCCTGACTGGCAAAAACTCGCATCCGATATTGAGGTGGCCCAGGCAATGCAACATCGACCACCTTCTCGCTTCTGGCAAGGCGTTCCAAGCGATCTTCGACACGCAGCAAGGGTTCTGCGCAAAACTCGGGTCTTTACTGTTATCGCCATCGCTACGCTAGCGATCGGTATCGGCGGATGCACGGCGATTTTTAGTCTGATCGAAGCCGTGCTTCTCCGTCCGATCGGCTATTCAGATCCCGACAGACTGGTGATGGTTTGGGAACACGAATATCGCAGCGGATTCCACAAAAACGTCGTTGCCATGGCTGACTATCTCGATTGGAAGGCCAGAAATCGGGTGTTTGGCGACATGAGCCCCATTCTGGACCAGATGTGGAACTTTACCGGGCAAGGCGAACCGGCCGTGATGAAAGGCATTTCCGTAAACGACCGGTTCCTGGCGATGCTCGGCGTGCAGCCGCTAATCGGGCGCGCGTTCCGTCCGGAAGAGACACAACCGGCTGGGCCCGCGGTAGCGATTCTGAGCCACAAAGTTTGGGTCGAGCGGTTCGGTGCGAGTCGAGAGGCTGTTGGCCGAAAGATGATGCTCGACGACAAGCCGCACACGATCATCGGCGTGCTTCCGGCGAACTTTCCGTGGCTTGGAAAGCCGCTGGATGTAATAACTCCGGTTCAGCTTCCGAAGCGTGATTGGCGCGCGCATTCCGGGCGCTTTTTGCGGGTCGTGGCGCGCCTGAAGCCAGGCGTTTCTCTTGCTCAAGCGCAACGCGAAATGAGTGGGATTGCCCGCCAGCTCGAATCGGAATATCCCGCCTTCAATAAAAACTGGGGTGTCGAAATCCTTGCCCTGGCGGACGAGTTTGCCGCTGACGCCGGACCAGCACTGTGGGTGCTCATGGGCGCGGTGGGGCTCGTTCTGCTCATCGCCTGTTCGAACGTGGCTAATTTGATGCTCGTCCGCACCATTACTCGCGAACGGGAGATGGCGTTACGCGCGGCACTGGGCGCAACCGGGAAGCAACTGGCGCGGCTGCTGCTAACCGAAAGCGTGCTGCTCGCACTGACCGGGGGCCTTATTGGATGCGCCCTCGCCTACTCGGCAATCCGAGCCGTTCAAGTCTATGGCCCGCAGGATGTCGCGCGCCTCGCGTCTGCCGGCATTAACGGCAAGGTAGCCTTGTTCGCCCTCGTAGCGAGTCTGCTGACCGGTTCGGCATTCGGTCTCGCTCCAGCGATTACCGCCATACGCTTAAACCTGGGCGCCACCCTGAAAGATAGCGGCCGCGGCGTCTTCAACACCATTCGAGGCGAACGCCTGCGAGGCATTTTCGTAGTTGCCCAAATTGCCTTTGCGCTGATGCTCCTCACGGGTGCGACTCTGTTGATACGGAGCCTGTACCGGCTTAGCTCCGTTCCGACCGGGTTTGATCCACACAATGTGCTCACCGGAACGATGATGATAAGCGGGAACATTGATAACGCGAAGCTCAGTGCGGCATGCCAGGAAATGATCAGCCGCCTGCGCGAACTCCCAGGCGTAGAAAACGCCTCCTTTATTACGTTCTTGCCCTTTGCCGGAATGGGCGCCGCAACGGGCTTTGCAGTAGTCGGCAGGCCGCCCTATGCACCCGGACAAACACCAGTTACCGACGTGCGCGTAGTGCAGCCCGGCTACTTCGAAACGATGCGGATCCCACTGCTGCGCGGACGCCTTTTCACCGGGAATGATGATCGCGCAGATGCGCCGCGCGGCTTCGTCATCAACCAGACGTTGGCTCGTCAGACATTCGGCAACAACAGCCCGCTTGGAAAACATCTGACTGTTGAGATGGGCGATGACAAGCCCGGCGAGATTATCGGTGTTGTCGGAGACACAAAGCATCTGTCGCTCGATGCTGAAATACGACCGATGGTCTACTATATTCAAGCGCAACTGCCCATATCCTTCGGCTCATTCGTTATACGGACCAAAGGTAAGCCTGAACTGATGGCTTCGGCTGTTACCGGCGCCATCCGCGAGATACAAAGAAATTGGCCGCTGTCTGACGTGCGCACGATGGATGACCGGATCGGCAGCTCCATCGCTCGGATGCGGTTCGAAACCGGACTCCTCGGCGCGTTCGCAGCCATTGCTGTTTTGCTTGCCGTTATCGGTGTAGCGGGCGTGATGGCCTACTCGGTTGAGCAGCGGACTCGCGAGATCGGCGTACGCCTGGCACTCGGCGCGCAACCCGAGCGATTGCCGTACTGGATTGCCGCTCGAGGCTTGCGGCTGGCGGGGCTTGGTCTCGCTGCCGGCCTGATTGCTGCGCTTACTTGTGCCCGAGCGCTCAGGTCCTTGCTGTACGGAATCAAGCCAAATGATCCGGCAACAATCGCAATGGCCGTCTCCCTGCTTGCAGTAGCTTGTCTGCTCGCGAGTTACATTCCAGCGCGTCGAACCGCCAGGATGGATCCTCTCACCGCTTTGCGCCGGGAATGAGATTCAGAACAATAGAGGATCAGACCGTGCAAATCTCAATCGCCTGCGCCAAGGATCGAAGCGGATCGTGCACCGGAGTGTATTCGTGTGAAATAAACCCGCTAAAACCGGTTTCGGCGATGGCCTGTGCGACCACGTGATAATTCAGCTCCTGGGTCTGATCTATTTCGTGCCGCCCCGGATTACCCCCGGTATGGAAATGCCCGATGTATTGGATGTTGTCGCGGATTGTCCGGACTATGTCCCCTTCCATGATTTGCATATGGTAGATGTCATACAGTAACTTGACTCGCGGCGAGTTCACCTGCTTCATCACTCCGACTCCCCACACGGTGTGATCGCACATATAGTCTTTGTGATCCACTTTGCTGTTGAGTAGCTCCAGGCAGATTGTTACGCGCTTGTCCTCCGCCTGAGCTTTTACCTTGTTTAGAAAAAGAACGCAATTCGCGGCGCCTTCATCGTCAGCCATACCGCGGCGAAGGCCGGACAACGTTATCACGTTGGGGCACCCGGCGGATGCGGCCCTGTCAATAATTTCCCGGGTACTCCTCTCGAGGCGAGCATGATTCTCTTTTTGATTGATCCCATCCTGAATGGTTCCGGCAAAGGGCGGAGGCGTCATGCTTGGCGTGAGCCCGTGTTTCTTGAGAGTGGACCAGTCGTCGGGCTTTATCAGGTCGAAACCGGAAATTCCCAGCCTGGCCGCTTCCCGGCACATCTCGTCGAGATTCAAATGCGCGCCGCGAAAAACGCCCGTGGTCACACCTTGCTTTAGTTTGCCGTTTGCCGCGAAGACGGGTTTGGGATCGAAGTACGCAGCGGCTGCCAAGGTCGGAACGAATGATCTACGAGTCATCGAGGGTCTGCCGCCCCTGATTGTACTGCCCGTATTTCACTGAGTGCGGACTCGGACGTTAAAAATTTGAACCGGGGACCGCGAACTACCGTCTAGCAGGGAAGTTGGCCGAGACAGACCAAGGGACCAGGAGACAAGAATGTTTCAAAATTTGCGATTTGGAATGCGAGCCTTGCTTAAGCAACCTGGCTTCACTGTCATTTCTGTGCTTACGTTGGCGCTTGGCATCGGGGCCACGTCCGCAATTTTCAGCCTGATTCAAGGTGTCCTCCTGACGCCCCCGCCCTATCGACAGCCGGAGCAGTTGGTGCTGGTTCCGTCCGGCCGGAGCGACGGCAAGCAGATGACACATGCGCAGGGCTGGCCTGCGGCGCAGTGGATGGAGTGGCAGAAGAGAGCGAAATCCTTTGAAGGTATCGCCGCCTATGACTGGTCATTCAATTTTCTGGTTCTGACCCAAGGCAGTGAATCACTCGAAGGGATGTGGGTTACAAAAGACTACTTCAGAGTACTCGGGCTTCAACCCGTATTGGGCCGCACTTTCTCCGAAACGGAAGCAGCGTTTAAGCCGAAGCCGGTCATAGTTCTCGGTTACGATCTCTGGCAACGCAAATTCAACGGCGACCGTAATATCCTTGGCAAAACGATCCGAATCAGCCGATGGGAGACTCCTCCCGTTGTCATCGGAGTAATGCCTCCGGGTATCCGCTTTCTTCCGGCTCCAACGACTGCACAGGAGCCCAACTATAATCCAAATGCGCTGGTGGACTATTGGATTCCAGCCGCTCCCGACCCGGCAAGATTGAAAAGGGCCGGGTGGAATTTGGTAGCGCGCCTGCGGGAGGGAGCCACGGCTAAACAAGCTCAGGCTGAACTGAGCGTCCTTGCCCAAAGTGAAGCGAGATCCGAACGTGATTTTGAGGGAACCTTCCCCGAGGTGCAGCCGCTAGTAGAAAATTTGAATCAAGACGGGAGCCGAATTTTGTTCCCGCTCTTGGGGGCCGCAGCTCTCGTGCTTTTGATCGCGTGCGGGAATGCTGCTTCCCTTCTACTGGTACGCGGCCTTCAACGGCAGCAGGAGTATGCGGTGCGCAGCGCAATGGGAATCAGCAGAGCGAGCCTTTTCTGGCAAGCATCCTCAGAGAGCTTGCTGATCGCTCTCATGGGAGCAACCTTCGGAATGGGCCTGGCATTCGGGATCGTCAAAATCTTCAAGCTGATTGCCCGGCATGCCATCCCCCGTCTCGACGCCGTCACTACCGGTTGGCCGATGCTTCTGGGCGCCATGGTTGCAGCGCTTTTTGCGGTTTTCCTCGCCGGTTTGTTTCCCGCATGGCGTGCATCTCGCCTCGACCCCGTAGAGGTCCTCAAGAGCGCCGGTCCGAGAAGCAGTGCAGCACGTGGCGAGCGCCGGCTTCTGCGGCTCATAGCGATGTTCCAGACCGCCCTGACACTTGCGCTACTCATCGGAGCCAGCCTGCTGATTCGGACCATGATCAATCTGTCCAGCGTAGATTCAGGTTTCGAAATCGCGCACATCCTGACGATGAGCGTAACTGCGGTGCAGGGGAGCTGGGGTGATTTTCACCGGCGCGCTCTGGAACAGGTCTCCGCCCTCCCGGGTGTGCGAGACGCCGCTTTCGCGTGGGGAGTGCCTCTAACCGGCAATAGTTGGCCAGACGTCGTGGAGGTCGAAGGTCAGCCTGAGGCGACTAAGGCGAGTGATCGTTTGTCGATGCCGCTGCGCTCGGTCACGCCCGGCTATTTCCAGCTGATGGCGATGAGAATTCTTGATGGGCGAGACGTTCGCGCGACCGATGATCAGAAGGCCCCAAACGTCGCAATCGTAAATCGAGCCTTTAAAGATCGCTTTTTTCCGCAGGCTAATACGATCGGGAAAAAGCTTTGGCTGGAGGGGCGCAACCGGCCATCGACCCAAATCATCGGCGTCGTGAGCGATGGCCGTACCGACGATCTTACTCAGACCGGACATCCAGAGATCTATCTCTCGCTTTGGCAGGCCTCCGCGTTCTCAAAGCACCTCGTCATCCGAACGGCAGGAGATCCGCACTCCCTGATATCCGGTGTACGGCAGGAGTTACGGTCGATTGACCCGACCGTTGCCGTTGAAAACATCAAAACGCTCAATGAAATTCGCGGTGATTCACTGGCGTCGCGCACGTTTACCATGCAGCTTCTGATCGGGTTTTCACTGGTCGGAAGCGCGCTGACCCTGATCGGCATCTATGGCGTCCTATCGCTGTCCGTCGTGTCTCGCCGGCGCGAAATCGCAATTCGGACCGCAGTCGGAGCCGAGCGAAGGGATATTCGGAATCTGATATTCGGCGAGGGCTTTCGCCTGATCGCGAGCGGAGTAGTTACCGGAATTGCCGCTGCCGTTGTCCTGTCCCGTGTATTGAAGTCGTTCCTTTACGCAGTAGAGCCAACGGATCCGCTAAGCTTGATCGGAGTCGGTTTGCTATTCACCGCCGTCGCGCTGCTCGCGTGTTGGGTACCGACGCGTCGAGCCGTGAAGGTGAATCCCGTCGAAGCGTTGCGTTACGAATGAGCCAGTGCTATGGCTGCTATTGGCTCAGCGTAAAGTTCACGGTGATATTGGTCACTACTTCGACCGGACTTCCGTTTAGTAAAGTCGGCCGATACCGCCATTGGCGGACAGCCTCTAACGTGGCTTCGGAAAGGTCATCACCAGGCGAGGAGATTACGCGAGTTTCGAGCGGGATGCCATCCTTCGAAATCACGCTTTCCACTTCAACAGCCCCTTGCAAGCGCGCAGCCTTGGCAGACTCGGGATAGACCGGCGCCTTCTTGACGATGAGATTTGCGGCGGAGACATTTCCGCCCACGCGTATCGGGCGCGAGCCTGAGGTGGGAGTAGAGGAGGCTTCCGAGGCCTTGCCCTTGCCTTCGACGTCAAGATGCTCTACAACCCGGCCCAGATTCATCGTAAGACCCCTATCAATCTTCGAATCCTCTTTAAGGTTGAACTCGCGGAAAAGAGAACTAAACCCAGGCTTTTGGACCCTTAAAATGTACTGGCCTGCCGAAGCGCCATCCAAAGCGAATCTGCCGTCGGACCCGGACACTACTTCCTGCTTTACCCCGGTGTCGGGATTGTAAAGCAGGACATTCGCGTCAGGGATTGCCGCGCCGCTGGGGTCGTAGATTGATCCGGTGATGGTCGCGGCCGATAGACCGGCCGATGCGAGCAAGCCGGAAAGGAGTGAATGTTTCATGACGGAACCTCCATGTTCGTCGGAGCCTGACTCCGAGCTAGCAGTGACTGTTGAGGCGCCCAAAGCAACTGACGCCAGAATGAGAAGAGCGATCCAAGCTTGTATGCGAGGAATCGGCACAGGGGGAGCAGCGAGAACGAAGCGAAGCCGTCGTTCCAGGTCGCCACGAAGGATGCTGATGCCGGCCATAGGCAGTTGGCGGTCGCGATGGCTCATTCCCTGAGCGATCGCCAGCAATTCGGATGCATAGTTGGAAGGTCCGAAACCGGATGCGACCGCCTCCGCGTCGCAAGCGAACTCGCTTTCTGTGCGCAGTTGTGCACGCAAGATCCAGACAATCGGTTGAAACCACCAGAGGGCGGCGACGAGATTCACACAGAGCTGGGCTGCGACATCCCGGCGCCGGACGTGCGCCATTTCGTGCAGGAGCACCGCTCGGAGTCGTAAAACGGTCCAGTGTTCCGACGTTGCTGGCAAGATTATTCGAGGCGTGATTATGCCGGCGGTAACGGGGACTGCGATCTCGTCGGAAATCAGCAGTCGCGGCGCGCGAGCTTCGTCCTGCGCGATCCCGGCCAGCAGATCCTGCCAATCCGGGTTACGCACCGGCCGGGCACGTTGCAAGAGTCTTCTTATGGAAAGCAAGCCTGCGGCCGCGGGGGCCAAGGCAGTTGCCACGCCCGCAAGCCAGACAACGAGCGGCCAGTTAATACGCTGAAGACCGACCGGCACTTTGTTAAAGCGCCAGGTCTGCTCGATGGTGACAACAGCCCGCGGCTTGGTTTGGGACGTGAAATGAATCGGGATCTCGGGCAGGCCGCTCGAAAAAACAGGAAACAATGCCAGAAGCACAAAGGCGAACAGCAGAAGCCAATAGCGGAATGCAGCGCGCGTTCTCTTGCTCCATCGGCATAGCACTTCTGCGGCGAGGAGCAGAACGCTCGACCGGATGAGCAACTGCACCCACAACGACCAATGCATCTTAGCGACCCTCCTTCCGAGCTTCCTCTATCAGCTCAGTAAGTCGATCAAAGTCTTCCGGAGTGAGGTCGCGCGCCGAAACATTGAGGAGCGTGGCGACCGCCTGCTCCGTGGAGTTATCGAAGAATGTCTTGAGCAGGTGAGCGGCCGCCGAGCGGCGCGCTTTTTCAAGCGGCACAACTGGTAGATAGACGTAACGGAGGTTCTTCTCCTCGTGCCGAATGTGCTTCTTGTCTTCGAGGACGCGCAGCATGGCCCGTACGGCCGAGTAGCTTGGCGGATCGGGAATCCCTTCCAGAATTTCAGCGACGGTTGCTCTTCCGCGGCGGTAGAGGACATCCATGATTTGCCGCTCGCGACGGCTGAGCTTATGCTGTTGCGCTAGCACCATGCTAGAAAATTAGCACCAGACCGCGGGCCTGTCAAGTCGTGGTTCTATTTTTTGGCAATTCGTTTATAAGAAAGGCGGCCCAGGGTCGCCGCAGGCTGCTAGTTTGCGACCATGAAGCTCGAAGTAACCGTGGTGTTCTGGCCAGCGCCGGTGGTCGCGGTAACCGCGAGCGTATGCGGACCATTGATTAGAAAGGTCGTATCGACTGAATAGTTCCAGCCAACGTTTGGACAACCCGGATAAGTGGAATGGCCTTTGCAGGCATCGGCGCGATCGCCACCGTACTCGGCTGGACCGAACGGAATATCGTCAATCGAAATCGTAATCGAGGAAACGGGGGCGTTCGGATTTAAGCCCCATCCACCGAAAGCGGCTACATGCGCGAAGGCCGGACTCGAAGGATTTGGGTTATCAATGCTGACACGCGTTGGACTGAACGCGGTCCAATTTGCGACCAGGAACGATGCAGAGGTGATCGAAAATGTGCCGTCGGCAGCCGTGGCCGTTACACCGAGAGTATGAGTGCCGTCGGCCATCTGGGCCGTATTGAGCGAATAAGTCCACGGTACGGAAGAATTTGCTCCACCTGTTGTGAACGTGGCCGGGCCGTACGGGTAGCCGTCAACGGAGATTGCGATTGCTGTAACAGCCGCGCTACTGCTGGTTGCATTTCCAGAAAAAAGAGCGATTCCCTGATAGGCGGTGGTTTGAGCGTTTGGCTGGTTGATCGTAACGGAAGTCGGGCTTGTGATGGGGCCATTCGAAACCATGAAGGTTGTACCGCCCGATGCGCGTTGGCCGTTCGCGGCAGTCAATGTGACCTGTAGCGCGTGAGTTCCGTTCGTGAGGGCGGATGTATCCAAAAGATAGTTCCACCCGACGTTAGGGCAATTGGGTGATGAAAATTTAGCGCATGCATCGGCGCGATTTCCACCGTAAACGGCGTAACCGTTGGGAATTCCATCAACGATGATTTGCACCGTCGACACTGGGGAACCCATATTCGAGGCCCAGCCGCCGAAGGCGGCGACCCCGCTGAAAGGCGCGCTGCCCTTGTTGGGCGTGTCGATCGAAACACGAGTCGGATTCGCCTGAGTACCAAGATTCGAGATCTGAAAAGGTCTCGTCGTCGTGTAAGCCTGGCCGCTGACGGGCGTGAAGCTCACTGCCAGAGTGTGGGGTCCGTCGGCGAAAAGCGTCGTGTCGAAATGATAATTCCAGCCAACGTTCGGGCAGCCGGGAGCTTGACTGGTGACGCAAGCGTCCGCCCGATTACCTCCATAAGTGGCGCCCACAAGCGGAATGCCGTCCACTGCGAGGGCGACAGATGAAATACGCGATAGCGGATCGGTTGCCCATCCGCCAAGATTCAAAGAGCCGCTAAGCACAGGGTTTTGCGAATTCGGGGTGTCAATGCCGACCACGATTGGATTTGCCGTAGTCCAATTGGCAACGGCAAAAGTGTGCGCCTGGATGGTTTGCTCTCCGTTTTGCGCAATTGCACTTACAGAAAAAACATGGTTTCCGTTACCGAGCGTGCTGACATCCAGCGTATAAGTCCAGCCGACACCGGAATTGCCGTTCTGGCAACTTGGCGACGATTGATACTGGGCGCAGACGTCTGGCCGGGACGAACCGTAGATAGCATTACCGCGCGAGACGCCATCCACGTACACTTGCACTGAACTTACCGCAGAGCTATTATTGGCGGCCCATCCGGAGAAAGTAGAGACGCCCTGAAAGTTGCCACCCGCCTGCGCTGGATTGTCTATTCCAATCGATGTGGGGCGAGAGCCGCTGTAGTTGGATGTCTTGAAGGGCATGCCCTGCGTAAGGCGATTTCCGTTGGCATCGACTGCTGTGACCTGCAACTCGTGACTGCCGTCGGCGAACTGCGTCGTATCGAGCACAAAGTTGTAGCCGACGTTGACATTTCCATTAGCGCAGCTGGTGCTACTAGCGTGTTTGGCGCAAACATCGGGACGACTGCCGCCATATATCGCCGAGCCGTCGCCAAGCCCATCGACCGAGATGGTGACAGAACTGATCACAGCTATCTGTCCGATCGCCCACCCGGCGACAGGGGAGGAGCCGGTCAATGCAGGGCTGCTCGAATTGGGAGCGTCGATTCCTATACTCACGGAACCGCTTGGCGCCGGCGGTTGAAAGGGGTTGGAATTTGCGGGGCCTACCGGGAGAGTGACTGTGTTGCTGATAAAAGCGTTCTGCGCGATGTAAAGAGGAGTGTTAGCGTTTTGAGCTTGCCCCTCCGGTACAATCAACTGCACCTGATAAATACCATACGACCCCTGAGGCAATCCTGCACTTACGATCTGTGCAGTAGACCCACCTAAGGTGCCGCTGACCGAAGATAGCGCGCTATTGACCGGATCGAGCTGGAAGGGTTGGCCCGTAGGAATATCGGCAAGAATATCGCCGGCAGTGTTTTGAACAGGGCCGAGTCCCGCGGCAGAAATGGTGATGGTCTCGCCTGGGGCGGCGGGATTTGACTGCGTAATCGGTGAGCCGCTCACAACATTGCAACACGTAGTGCTGGTATAAGCGGTCAAGGTGATAGTTGCACTGCTGCTCGCGCTCGTAGCTACCGTGATGCCTGTACCCGCAGCGCCACTCTTTCGCGCTACCAGAACGACACGGTTAAAAGCGCCCCCTACCTTCGCCGTAACATTGGGGTCGTTGCCGCTATTGACGGCTTGTGCAAGGTTGGTGGTGACAGTATTCAGCGAGTCACCGCTTTGGACGGTGTAATTGTAGCTGTTGCCTCCGACCGTGATTGTGAGAACATTGCCGGCTGTAACGGTGCCGGTCAGGTCGACGACGGCCTGAGGATTCCCCGGCTGATGGTACGCGCCCGACGCCGGCCATGGACGGGCTTGACCAGGAGCGCTCGGCTCATTAAAGATTCCCGGATTCGCCGGAGCAATATAAATGGGTGTCGCATTTGTAATGGTTACAGAGCCATCGCTATGTGTAGTTCGAACGAAGATGCTCGTGCTGTTGCGTGTGTTGAAGTTGTACGGAATCTGAGAGACTACCTCCGATGCCGACGCGCTGTAGACCGGAGAGGCCACTCCATCAAGGAAGACTTGTGCTCCGCCCAATGACGTGGGAATGGTCCCCACCAGGGACGCCACAACGGGATGGCCAGCGGGGACATCGGACAAATTTGTGCCGTTGATCGCTATCAGCATTCCCGGTGCCCCTGTAGCCGCCGTGCCTGATGTCAAATATCCGTTGCCGGAAGCGGTAGCCGTAATGTTTGTGGTGTTGGAAGCTGTGACCGAGAACGCAATACTGTCAAAGGCGAGATTCGTACCGCGAGAACTTAGATAAAGAGATCCCGTGCCGGTGCCAGCGAAGATAGCAATCGCATTGCTGTCTCCGTTCCCGGCGTTTATGAGACTTACGAGACCCTGCGCAATCGTATCGTTCGTGTCTCCGTCTTTGACTGTGTAGGTGTAGGTGTTGCTTCCGAGTGTTACGGCGACCGTATCACCCGCGCTGATTGTGGTTACAACGATCGAGACTACGCCCTCCTGTCGGATGATTTCGCTGGCCCAATTGACGGCGGAGTTCCCTGGGAGCGGAGTGTTTCCGGGAGTAAAGACAAGCACCCGATTATCCATCGGATCACTGACATACAAATTCGTTCCATCGAAAGCCAGAGATGTGGGAGTCGGCGTGACATCCACTGCGCTTGTGTTATCGACTGCGGTACTCGCGATGCCGATACTTGAGCTCGAGATATTATCTACTCCTGTGTTGGGCTGTCCGAGCACAGAGTCGGCGAGCGCGCCATTAGACGTCGGAATGCTGTTGAAGACAAGCACGCGATCGTTCCCTCCGTCCGCGACAAAGAGACGGGTGCCGTCTGAGAGAGCATAACGAGGGAGGCTCAAGTTGGCTTCACAAAGCCCGGTGGTCCCGGTGCCGCGAGTACACACGACCGAGTTGTTCGGGGCCCTGCTTATCAGGTCGGGCTGACCGACCACCAGGTCAGCGTTTTGACCATTGGCGGTCGGAATGCTGTTCCAGATCAGAACCCGGTTGTAACCCAGATCCGCAACGTAAAGACGGACGCCGTCCGATGTGACCGAGACCGGACTGCAAAGAGAATTCGCCGCAACATTCACGGTTCCGACGACCGTGGAGCAAGCAGACGGCACGCCGAGGGCAAGCGACGGCTGGCCGAGGGCTATGTCAGCCGGTTGATTGTTTGACGTTGGAAAAGTATTCCAGATCAGAATACGGCTATCGTCCGTGTCGGCCACGAAAAGCTTTCCGTTCTGAATCCAGATACCCTGGGGAGCCCGAAGTGAGCTGGCGGTAGGATTGGGCGCAACCACCGAGTGCGTAAAGTCAACTTGACCGAGCACCAGATCAGCGGGCTGATTAATTGTGAGCGGAATCGTATTCCAAATGAGTACGCGGTTGTTATCGGTATCGGAAACGGCCAGAACCTTACCGTCAGTGGCTACACCCGAAGGCCTGCGCATATTTGATGCCGATTGGGTATTATCTAAACCAATCGGAAAGGCGTCCGGGGCACTGGGATCGGGTTGGTTTAAAGCGCCCCAATTCGGCTGACCAACCTGGTTGGAAGCCGGAAATGCACACACATTGCACTGATAGATCGAATACGAGTGGGCATTCGTCAGGTCCACGTAGGGTCCAGGAATCTGGTTTGTCGGAACCATCACGACACGGTTATCTTGTGGAATCAAAGCCAGACCATTCGAGTCGGCAATGTAGAGTGTTCCGTTCGCCCAAGCTAAGCCACTGAGGCCGCCGAGTATCTGCTGATTCGGGAGGATCTGAAAAGTGCCGGGGACGCTGCCGGGACTGACGCCACCGAAGGTGAAGGTGTATTGCCCGATTTCGGCGCGGGCGGCTTGGCCGTCGACAAAATTCTGCGCATGCAGTGCAAAGGTAGAGAGCAGAAAAACAGAGATTGCAGTGTACTTTCTCAAACTTAGAGCCCCAAAAGCGATGAGTAGCGACCAGGCAGTACGCAAGCACGCAATTACAGCGCAAAGAGACTACGAGACAAATCGCGCCGCAAGCACACAGACAGCCAAGCTAGCTCAGTATATCAGCGGGTTTGACGTGACCAGTGAAGCAGGGGTTGCGCTGAAGTGGGTTCCGCTCACCGTTACTCAGCGCGTACAATGAGGGTCGATGTCCCTTCTCGAGAGAGTACAGAAAGACATGGTTGAGGCGATGAAAGGCAAAGAGGAGGGTCGCCTGAGCGCGTTGCGGATGGTCAAGACGGCGCTGAAAAAACAAGAAGTCGACTCGATGAAGGCGCTCAATGAGGCGGCCGAAATGCAGGTAATGAATACTCTGCTGAAACAACGTCGCGAATCGGCGGACCTATTTCGCAAAGGCGGAAGAGAAGAGTTGGCCGCAAAGGAAGAAGCGGAAATAACAATCCTCGAAGGCTATCTGCCTTCGGCGCCTTCTGAGAAGGAAGTCGCTGAAGCCGTAGCAGCTGCTATCGAGGAAACCAGTGCGACTTCTCCGAAACAGATGGGCGCGGTGATGAAAGCCGCACAGGCTCGGCTGGCGGGAAAGCGTGTTGACGGCAAGGCGCTTAGCGAATTGGTGAAGCAGAAGTTGGGTTAGTATCGGGCTTTGTTCACGGGCAAGGCGGACACGACCGGGGAAACGCCAGTTCAAAGGGCAATTGGCTCGTTTTTAGCAGGCTGGAGCAAGCCCGTACTCCGCGGCGCGAGGGGGAAAGCTCTCCTTATAATTGTGCTCCTGGGCTTGTGCGTCCTTCGGGCATACGTTGGGCTGATAGGATCTCGTCTCTTTTCGCATGATGCCTTCATGCTCTTTGATGGCGCTTGGCGGATGATCAGCGGCCAGAAGCCGCATTCGGATTTCTACAGTCATCTTGGTTTTTTAACCTACGCTCCCACCGTCGCTGGTCTGTGGATTGCGCGCGGGTCCGCCTGGGGATTCGGCTACGGCCAGGCGCTTACAGGGATAATTTTGGGCATTTGGGCTTTTGTTCTAGGCCGAAAACGACTCGCGGATCTATCCCTCGCTCTGATGTGCATTGCGGTCACTCTGATGACCGTCGCTCCCTTCGCATTGGGATTTCCGCTGAAGGTAGGGCCGGCGACGACTTACAACAGGCTTGGCTATGCGCTGATAGCGCTGTGCATCCTGGAGGCTGTTGCGAAAACTTCGGGAAGCAGCAGCGTCGAATTCTGGGGTGGCTTTTCAAGCGGGTGCGTTGTCGCGATTTCGCTATTTCTCAAAGTTACCTATTTCGCTGCGGCGGGAATGCTGCTCGTGATGCTGACTCCGTGCCGCGCCCAGAAACGGATCCGTTGGGCTGGTGTTGCCGCGGGTTTCACGGCAACGTTTTTGCTGTGCTGCGCGTACCTCGGTTTCAATCTCCGGCCCATGCTGCAAGACCTGATTACGATTGGGGGCGGAAAACATATCCATCCCGGAGGGTATTTAGTTGACGAGATCCTGCAGAATGCGGCAGTGACCCTGACGTTTGTAGTCCTGGCGGCGCTGCTGGTACAGAGCCATGGGCAGAGCGGATCTCGGGTGGCATGGGCCGGTATAGTGATCTGCAGTGCCGGGCTTGCTTTGATCCTGGGCAATTCCGAAGAAAGCGGCTTCCCGCTAGCGTGCTTTCTGGCGATCGTGATTTTAGACCAATTGAGTCTGTTGTTGTCGGCCGCCTCAAAAAAATCGGGATCCGTTTGCTTCCCGGTTTTTCTTATCGGATCGGTTCTGATCGGATCGTCTCTTCTATCGGGGCTGCTCGGAAGTGCTATCGCAGTGGCGGGGAGGATCTATATTCCGCAGCGCGTTCGCGCGCTTGATTCTCCGATCTTGAGCGGCTTCCTGCCGGCGGGCGACGATTTTTCGTATGGAGAATTTGTGAACGACGGTTTGAGCCTGGTCGCAAAGTATCGGCGGCCGGGCGATACGGTCATGAGCTTGGATTTTACGAATCCTTTCTCCTATTCATTAGGCATGAAACCGGCGCCCGGGGGAACAACGGTGTTGCAATACCAAACAACGTTCAGTGATCGTTTCCGGCCGTCGGCGAGTTTCCTGTTCGGCAAGGCAACGCTGGTTGCCTTGCCGAAGAAATTCTCTGACGGGAGCCTTGACGTGGCGATTGACCGGTTGTACGGACCATACTTGAAAGCGCATTTCCTGGCGGCCGGTGAATCTAAGTACTGGCAGCTTTTTTACCGAACGAACTCGTAGTTTCTTCTTTTGTTCGCCTATACTGTTACTTAAGGCTTCGCACTATAAACGATTGCCTTAAAAGTACATGCCTGCGAGTTACGTCGAACTGCATGCGCGATCGGCATTCTCTTTTCTGGAGGGTGCCTCGCTGCCGGAAGACCTGGCGTCGCGATGCGCAGCTCTGGGGCAGAGCGCGATGGCAATTACAGACGCGCACGGATTTTACGGCTCGCCGCGTTTTCATCAGGCAGCCAAAAAATTAGGCATTCGCGCCCTCATCGGAGCCGAGGTGAACGACGCTTGCGGATCGCGCTTCACGCTGCTCGCGGAGAGCAGAAAAGGATATCAAAATCTTTGCCGGCTCATAACACGAACGAAGTTCCGCAGCGGCTTACCCGGCAAAGCGGAAAATCCGCACGCAACCGATCTTGATTTTGCCGAATATGCATCGGGACTGGTGTGTTTGACGGGAGGGGAGGAAGGGCCGTTAGCGCAGGCATTTCAAAAATCAAACAGACTGAATGAAGAAAGCGGGGCGCGACAACAACTCGAGCGGCTCATTCATCTTTTTGGGAAAAAGAATGTTTTTGTAGAGCTGCAGCGGCATTACCGGCGTGATCAGGAAAAGTGCAACCAAGCGCTCATTGAACTGGCGCGCAGCATGAAGATGCCGCTCCTGGCTACCAACGGGGTTACGCAGGAAACACCGGAGCGGCGTCCTCTGCAGGATGTTCTGACAGCTCTTCATTACAAAACAAATCTGTCCGAAGCCGGCCAACTGCTCTCCATAAATGCAGAACGGCACATGAAGAGCTCGGCGGAAATGGCGCGCTTGTTTCAGGATGTCCCAGAGGCGATTGCCAACACCGTTGAGCTAGCAGATCGCCTTCAATTCACTTTGAAGGACTTGGGTTATCAATTTCCGAGCTACCCGGTGCCTGCCGGCGAGAGTGAGATTTCCTATCTGCGACAACTCACCGAAAATGGAGCACGCAACCGATATTCTCCCTACCACGATAAGGCACGCCACCAGATTGAGCGTGAATTCGCACTGATTGGAAAACTTAAATTAGCCGGATACTTTCTGATCGTGTGGGACATCGTGGCGTTCTGCCGGCGCGAAAAAATCCTTGTGCAAGGGCGGGGGTCTGCAGCAAATAGCGCAGTTTGCTACGCACTTGGAATTACGGCCGTCGACCCGGTGGGAATGGATCTATTGTTTGAACGATTTCTCTCAGAAGAGCGCGGCGAGATGCCGGACATCGATCTCGACCTGCCGAGCGGAGATCAACGAGAGCGGGCGATTCAACATCTCTATCAGCAGTACGGACGTCTGGGTGCTGCCATGACCGCGAACGTAATAACGTATCGCGGGCGCTCGGCTGTGCGAGATGTCGGCAAGACACTAAGTTTCGCTGAGGAGGAAATCGCAGCGCTTGCAAGCCAGATCAACACGTTCGAGTGGAGAGACCCTAAAGACACTTTGGAGCGGCGTTTTCGCGATCAAGGCTTCGACCTGGCAGATCCCCGCATTTTAAAGTTTTTTTCTCTGACGACCGAGATTCTGGAGCTACCGCGACATATCGGCCAGCATTCGGGCGGCATGGTGATGTTTGATGGGCAGCTCGATGCCATCGTTCCTCTTGAACCGGCTTCGATGCCGGACCGTGTCGTCGTGCAATGGGATAAAGACGACTGCGCTGACCTCGGAATTATCAAAGTAGATCTGCTCGGATTAGGCATGATGGCCGTTCTCGAAGATACGATTCAAATCGTGCGAGACAGTTATCAGGAAGCGCTTGATCTGGCCCATCTGCCGCAAGACGACAAAACAGTATACGAGTGCCTGCAAAAGGCCGACACTGTCGGATTGTTTCAAGTGGAAAGCCGAGCGCAGATGTCCTGTCTTCCGCGTTTGAAACCAGCTTGTTTCTACGACATTGTTGTGCAAGTGGCAATTATTCGACCCGGCCCGATTGTAGGACAAATGCTTCACCCATATCTCAAACGGCGTCAGGGATTGGAAGAACCAGTTTGCCTTCATCCTTCGTTAGAGCCGGTTCTGGCAAGAACGCTCGGCGTGCCACTGTTCCAGGAACAACTGATCAAGATCGCGATGATCACTGCCAATTTCAGCGGGGGACAGGCGGAAGAGCTACGCCGCGCGTTTGGCTTTAAACGATCTGAGAAAAGGATGCGCGAAGTGGAGGTACAGCTTCGCACCGGGATGGATGGCAATGGCATCACAGGAGAAACCCAGGATCGAATTATCAAGGCGATTACGTCCTTCGCCTTATATGGCTTTCCAGAGTCTCATGCAGCGAGTTTTGCGCTTCTCGCTTATGCCAGTGCTTATTTAAAATGCCACTACCTGGCGGCATTTACCGCAGCGATATTGAATAACCAGCCGATGGGTTTTTATTCCCCGGCGACGCTGGTGAAAGACGCACAGAGACATGGTTTACGTTTTCGCCCGGTTGACGTTTTGAGGTCCGATTTCCGCTGTACGGTCGAGGCCGATGGCAAAACCAAATATGTGCGGTTGGGGCTCAATTACGTTAAAGGGTTGAACCAGGAAGCAGCGAAGAAGGTTGAGCAGGAGCGAAAGCAGCGGCCCTTTGTTTCCCTACGCGATCTGACTTGCCGCGTCCCCGAGTTGCAAAAAGACGAGATTACCGCTCTTGCTGAATTAGGCGCACTGAACAGCTTGCCGAAACATAAAAAGGATCGCCATCGCCGTGGAGCTTTGTGGCAGGCTGAGCTGGCGTTGCGTCCGGTGGGCGATTTGCTCGAGTCCGCCGTGGATGACGGTGTGGCGTCTCCGCTGGTTCCTATGACGCCTGAGCAGAGAACTTTCGCCGATTTCAGCAACAGCGGATTGAGTATCGGCGTGCATCCGATGACATTTTTTAGGGAACGAGTTCGCGCTCTGGGCGTTCTGGATGCTGAAACCGCCAAGAAGCAGCGAAACGGAGTGCTTCTGAAGGTTGCGGGCTCGGTAATTACCCGTCAGCGGCCGGGTACCGCCAAAGGATTTGTGTTTATGAGCCTTGAAGATGAAACCGGAATTGTGAATATCATCGTACAGCCCGATCTGTTCGAGCGGAGGCGAACCGCCTGCACGAATGCTCCCTATGTTCTCGTGAAGGGAGTGCTACAAAGCATCGGCGGCGTAATTTCGGTAAAAGCAGGCGACATTGAAGAACTGCGCTTTCACGATGCCGCAGTCATGCAATCGCATGACTTTCATTAGTACCGGCTATTGGGCCAGGCGAAGAATTTCCGATACAATCGCATTGAAGGCCGAGCCAAGCTGACCGGCGTTAGGAGAATAAAAGTACTTACCCGCCGGCTGCGCGGGATTGTACACGCCAGTAAGGGAAGGGTCGTTGGCAATACGTTTGAGAAGCGTGCCGTCTACACCGCCGTTTCCGTCAAGACCTATGGTGTAAATCGTGATCCCGTCCGCGCGTATCTGGCTGCAGCGTCGTCTGCTGCATTTGCCGAGATTGCGTCGCTGTTAGCCTGCGAAAATACAATCTGACTGCTGCTATTCTTAGTGACCGCCGCATATCCGGACAGCGTTGCCGAGTTGCCGTAGTAATCGGTACCCGGAATGTATGAGTACGATGAGGATAATGCCGCCAACGTACCATTGGGTCAGGCCGTGACTACTGGCACCGAAGTAGAGGTAATCGACGGTGGTGTGCTTGTGTCGTCGATTCCTCCGTCTCTCTGGATATAACCAGCTACTATTCCCTTGACGGCTGCAGAGCATGATTTTCCACTTTGCAGCGGAAAACCTGCCCGGTACCCGTTCGGCACGCCGTCGGTAAAAAAGACGATCACGTTCGAAGCCCAGGGTCTCTGCGTTCGGGCGAGCTGAATCTGCGTATGCGCCACCGACAATGCCGACGCAGAACCGGTGTTGCCGCCGCAATTCAGTGTGTCGAGGGTACCGGTCAAGCTGGGCTTCTGCGATTTAAACGACACCGTCCATTGATAATCAGGCGTCGGGTTGGCGTCGCCCATAAAAGTCACAAGCCCCATGGCGTCCCGCCCGTCGATGAACATGTTCGCAAAGTTCTCGGCGTCAGTTTTCATGACGCTGCAGACGCCAGTCATCGAGCCTGAACGGTCGAGCGCCAGGATCACATTTACTTCCCGCCGGGACGTGGTAGCTGAAGCAGCCAGGGTGCTCGTCGGGTGGCCGATAAGGGACAGGAAGTACAAACCTACGCTCGCTGAGGATTGGACCTGCACGAAAGTCTTGTACGCATTTGCACTGGTGGGCGGCGTTATGGTGATTTGAGCGGTCGCGTTTTTCGAGTTGAGTAATCCCGCCGGGAAGTTGGCGTTGAAGTAGCGTTGGGCAACTGCTGTGGCGTTGGCGCTCTGCAAACTGATGCTCTCGCCCACGTTTAACGATCGGGCGCCTGCGAGGGCGGCGGCGTCTGTGGTGGCAATCAGGCGCTGCTGCGCCAAATACGCCACGCTTTCATCGATCGCAAGACCAACCATCGGTAGCACGATTGTGACTAGCATGATGGTAAAAAGCAAAAGAGATGCGCCACGCTGCGAGCTACTCTGTCGAGTAACAGCGTGCCTAGAAAATAGCTCTGACATAGGAACCTGTATTACTGAAGCTGCTCCAACTGAGCGCCTGAGAATTTAGCATTACTTCGGATACGTAAGCGTATTGTCCGGATTGGGTATGATCTCCAAAAAGGTCTGGGATGTTGGTTGCAACCAAACTCTTGTCGGAGAGATATTGAGAGGCTGTAATACTGGGTCCGGCCGACAAGTACCAGGAGCTTGGATTTCCAAGCTGTGTTTTTGAATAGCTGGGATTACCAAAAATGTAGATGCTGGTGAAAACATATTTACCGTCATTGGCACAGACTTTCATATTGGCGGCAGCGCAATCGGTATCGGTCACAAGAGTAATTTTGGAAAGGATGACAGCGCCGTTTCCACCGGTTTGGGTAATCTTCAAAGACGCGGCAAGCTTTGTAAGCAGCGGTGTGTTCTGCGTTTGAGTAAAGTCGATGCCATATGCGTACATGTGTCCGCTGTCCCGAGCGAGCTGGCTCGACTGAATCCCCTTCACCAAATTAATTCCAAAGACGATAGTGCCGAGCAGCAGGGGCACCCAGACCAGCGAGGTAAGCATGAATTCGATCAAGGCACCGCCCTTCTGGCGCTTCGCTCGACTCTCGGCAGTTCGTTTAACGAGTGGGGGGTATGCCATCGGGCGAACTCTCCATTACATCCGAAGCCACAGCGTTCAGCGCCAGTGACGCCCAAGCCGGGCTCATGATGGGACCCAGTGACCCAACCGAGACATTAGTTACAGACACCTGGATTACGTTGCCACCGACATTGCCACCGACGCCGGTAACGGCCTGCGAAAGATTGGTAGGGAGGTAATAAGTGACAGTGATCTTGCTCAGTCCTGTCCACCCGCTGAGGAACCCCATCGCATTCTTCTGGACTATCGACTTGATGTAGCTATCCTGCCCGCTATAACTGCTCGGGACAGCGCCGGTAACGGCGGCACGCACACCCATCTGAACAGCATGCTGCAGGCTCGCCTGCGAGAAGCACATCCAGGCGATATTCATAATGAGAAACAGGAATGCCAGAAGGGGAAGTAGAACGAGGCCAAACTCTATGATTTGAGAGCCGGCCTCGTTTTTATTAGCCCGCACGGCTAGTCTTTGCTTATTGAATAGGCGGCGGCCACAGGACGCACTACTCGCAACCGGTGCCACTCCTGAGGCGGTCATAAGCGAGACCTTACTGGGCCGACGACTTACGGTCTCGACGACGCTTGAAGTACAGAAGCATGGCAGAGGCCGCCGCAACCCACATCAAAACCTGAACGATCGTGTTGTCCATTCGTAATCTCCTTTCGTGAATGAAAGACCTTCATCATAGTTGTGTAACTAAGAAATCGAATATCGCAGCGAGAAAGTGCTCAGATAGATGCGGTGCTGTTTTGCAGTCGGCGAATGCGCGTCAAGAGCAGCAACGAGGTTTCGAGCCTCCCGCTTTTCCTATCGACGAGATGTCAATCGGCGATTTGCAGGATGGCATGAAGAAGAGTGGATTCACAGCGGAACAGATCGTTCATCTTTATCTTGAACGCATTGAGCAACTGGACCGCCAGGGACCTGCCCTGCGTTCGGTCATCGAGGTAAATCCTGACGCTTCTTCTATCGCACGTACTCTCGATCGCGAGCGAAAGACAAAAGGTGCGCGGGGGCCGATGCACGGCATATCCATCCTGCTTAAGGACAACATCGATACGGCGGACAAAATGCAGACCACCGCCGGTTCCCTTTCCCTAACCGACCAGCCCGCAAAGCGCGACGCATTCCTGGTCGAGCGTCTCCGAGCGGCCGGGGCTGTCGTCCTTGGCAAGACCAATTTGAGCGAATGGGCCAATTTTCGTTCGACTCACTCTACCAGCGGCTGGAGCGGTCGTGGAGGACAGACTCGCAATCGTATTCGCGCGATAGAAATCCGTGCGGTTCGAGCTCCGGTTCGGCTGTGGCTGTTTCGGCCAACCTTTGCTGCGTCGCGGTTGGAACTGAGACCGATGGCTCGGTCGTCTGTCCTTCTTCCGTCTGCGGAATTGTCGGGATCAAACCCACGATCGGCCTTATCAGCCGCGCAGGAATTATTCCGATCTCTCACAGCCAGGATACTGCCGGCGCGATGGGCAGATCCGTGAGAGATGCGGCAATTCTTTTAGGAGCGTCGGCCGGGGTCGATGCTCGCGATCCGGCGACCAGGGGCCAAACTGCTTATCCCGATTACACCAGGTTTCTCGACGCAAACGCCTTTCGCGGCATGCGCATTGGCATAGCGCGGCAGTATTTTAATGGCAGTCCCGCTGTTGACAAGGCGATCAATGATTCCATCGCACTCATCAAAGCTGCCGGCGCGGAGATTGTGGATCCGGTGAAGTTTTCCAAATTTGAGGCGTGGCGGGACAGCGAAATAAAAGTCCTTCTTTACGAGTTCAAAACCGATCTGAACGCCTATCTTGCCAATCGCGGGGCGAAGGTTAAGTCGCTGGCCGATTGTATTGCTTTCAATCGTGCGCATTAACAGCAAGAGATGCCTTTCTTTCAACAGGAATTAATGGAACGGGCGCAGGAGAAAGGTTCTCTCACAGATCAGAATTACAAAAAGGCACTTGCGAAATGTCGCCGTCTGACTCAAAAAGCAGGTATCGATGCGCTGGTCCGAAAGCACAAGCTTGACGTGATCGTTGCGCCGACCGCCGGGCCTTCCTGGGTAATCGACTACGTGAATGGCGATCATGCGGACAGCGGCTGTGCTTCGCCACCGGCGGTAGCGGGTTATCCTCACATCACTGTCCCGGCGGGCTTCGTCGCCGGACTGCCGTTGGGTATTTCCTTTTTTGGCGAGGCCTGGAGCGAGCCCAAGCTGATCAAGGCCGCTTACGCCTTCGAACAACTTCGCAAAGCACGTGTGAAACCCAGGTTTCTCCCGGGCGCTGATTTTTCCTCTTGAGAACATTAAGGAGTAATGCCAAACGGACATCGGGTCGTCATTGTAGGCGGCGGTTTCGGCGGCCTTTATGCTGCGCAAGCGTTAAAGCGCGCTCCAGTCGACGTGACGCTGATAGACAAACGCAACTTCCACTTATTTCAGCCGCTCTTGTATCAGGTAGCGACAGGTTCTCTTTCCCCGGGAGAAATCGCAGCCCCGCTTCGAGCGGTTCTCAGCCGGCAAAAGAATACGCGCGTGCTGCTAGGCGATGCAATAGACCTGGATCCCGCAGCTCGCGAAGTTGTGCTGCGCGATGGGGGGCGCATCGGTTATGACTCACTGATCGTAGCTACCGGCTCGCAGGGCACCTATTTTGGTAATGAGCGATGGGCTGAATGGGCTCCTTCGCTGAAGACCGTTGAGGATGCGACCACTATCCGTCATAAAGTCCTCCTCGCCTTCGAAGCGGCCGAACGTGTTTCCGATCCTGAGGCGCGCAGGGCATGGCTCACTTTCGTGATTGTGGGCGCGGGCGCTACCGGTGTGGAGCTTGCCGGTACGCTGGGTGAGATTGCCAACCACACCTTGAAGGACGAATTTCGCTCGATACGCCCGGAAGAGGCCAGGATTCTGGTAATGGACCGGTCGCCGCGAGTTCTTTCGACCTATCCGGAAGATCTATCGAGGATGGCGGAGAATCAGCTTCTCAAACTAGGGGTTCGCGTGCGCACCGGCATCACAGTCACAAACATCGACGCCAATGGCGTTTCCATAAGGACTCAAGACGGCAAAGAGGACTTCATTTCGTCCCGCACTGTGATTTGGGCGGCCGGCGTCGCGGTTTCTGAATTCGGCAAACGCGTTGCGGAGCGGACCGGAGCCGAGACGCAAAAGTCGGGGCAGATCAAAGTCATGCCCGACCTGACCATTCCCAATCATCCGGAAATCCTTGTTGTGGGAGATCTGGCGTATTTCACTGACAAGAACGGGAATCCTCTTCCGGGAGTCGCGCAGGTTGCGATGCAGGGCGGGGCATACGCCGCAAGAACGATTGTTCAGCGCATCAAAGGCGATGGCAACGCGAAGCCGTTCCACTACTTCAACAAAGGGGACCTTGCCGTAATCGGCCGCGCGGCTGCCGTGGCGAATATCTTCGGCATCCATGTGTCGGGTTTGCTGGCATGGCTGGTCTGGCTGTTTATCCACCTTTTGTACATCGTAGAATTCCAAAACCGTCTTCTCATCCTGGTTGAATGGGCATTTCTCTATTTCACGTGGAATCGGGGCGCGCGACTGATTACAGGAAGCGCTGCCCGCACTTCGGTGTCGTCGCCACAGAAGGCACTGGCGGCTTCGGAAGAGTGAAGCAGCACCTTTCAGTATGTAAATGCTAGTTTGAAAATACTTCCATGGAGCTTCTGATCTCCGGCCCAGAGGGCTCGTCAACGAACATTGAACTACGCAAGCCCATTCTGTCGCTGGGTCGCTCTGCCGACAACGATCTGCCCTATCCGGACGACCCCTGGCTATCGCGTTATCACCTGACATTTGAGAAACATGCAGACGGATGGTTTGTGAAGGATTGCGCCAGCCGAAATGGCACGGTCGTGAATGCAACAAGCTTGAAGGAGCCGCACAGACTTCGCTCAGGCGATCGCATCTACGTCGGGCACTTGACAATCGAAGTCCGTGAGCCTATGCCCGAGGTGCCGAAGCCGGTGATCTCCTTCGTCCCGCAGGAAGAAGAACGGATCACGCGTGAGGCGACTATTGTTACCAGTCTCGACAAGCTCCTTGGCAAAACGACTTCCACCGGCGCCAAGCTGGAGCGGGAGGCTGCTCTAAACACGACTCGCGTGGTGGGAGCTTTGATTCGCGCCGGGCAGGAGCTCGCCGGCCATCGACCGCTCGACGAACTTTTTCAAGTAATCCTCAAGCTCTCGCTTTCGGCGATGGAGGCCAAGCGGGGCGTCATTATGACGCTTGAGGACGGTGAGCTGATTGTTCGAGCGAGTGAAGGCGATGGCTTTTCGATCAGTACGGCGGTTCGCGATCGCATTTTACGCCAGCGCTGCTCTCTGGTGATCAGTGACGCGCAGCTTGATGATGCTTTACGGCAGCAGCGCAGCATTATGATGCACCGGGTTCGCAGCATGATGGGCGTGCCGCTGCAGACCGGCGACCGCGTGATCGGGTTGATCTATGTGGATAATGGCGCCATCTTTCGACCCTTCTCCCAAGAGGATCTCGATCTGCTCACCGTGATGGCCAACGTGGCGGCGATCCGCATCGAGCATGCCCGGCTCGCCGAAGTCGAGCAGTCCGAGAAACTCATGGAACTCGAGCTGGCACAGGCCAGCGAGATTCAATCCATGCTCCTGCCCACTGAAGCTCCGGTCTATCCTGGCTATGATCTTGCCGGTCACAATCTCCCCTGCCGCACGGTGGGTGGGGATTATTTCGATTTCGTGCCATACCCTGACGGGAGGGTTGCCCTGGTGGTCGGCGATGTCTCGGGCAAGGGGTTGCCAGCGGCGCTTCTCATGTCAAGTCTTCAGGCGCGCGTGCAAATGCTACGCGAAACAGCTCCCGACCCCGCTTCGGCCGTTACCGTGCTCAATCGCAATCTGGCTGAGCGGTGCCCGGCAGGAAAATTCATAACGTTCTTCTATGCGCTCCTCGATCCCGCCACAGGCGGCTTGACTTACAGCAACGCGGGACATAATTACCCTCTTTTGCTTCGCGCAGACGGAAGGGTGGAGAAGCTTTCGGGGGGCGGCATGGTGCTTGGGCTTTTCTCTACCCTGCGGTACGAGCTGCGCGAGACCAAACTCGAACCGGGCGACATGCTTGCGCTCTATAGCGACGGGGTTACGGAAGCAACCAGCCCGCTCGGCGACGAGTTCGGCGAGGAGGGGCTCGCTGAGTTTCTGCAGAGCCGGCGCACCGAGTCGTGCAGCTACCTGGTTGCGGGGCTCATCGACTATTTGAGGAACTGGCACGGAAGCAGCAGCTTTAACGACGACTTCACAATCGTGCTGGTGAGGCGCGCAGAATTATAGAGAGCTCTTCTGAGCGTCTTTGGCAGCGGTCAGAGCTGCATCATAGTTGGGGTGATCGCTGACCGCTTTTACGTACTCAACGTGACGTAGAGTATCTTTCTCGTCGACAACAAAAATGGCCCGGCTTTCAATGCGAAGGTCGGGGATTAGAGTGCCATAATTCTGGCCAAAAGAGCCAGTGAGGTGATCGGAAAGCATTCCTACGTTCTTGACTCCGAAGTTGCCGCACCATCGCTTCTGAGCGAACGGGAGGTCCATGCTGATCGTAAAGATGCTAATGTCAGGAAGCTTTGCAGCAGCTTCCCCGAAGCGCTTGGTTTGTGCATCGCAGACCGGCGTGTCCAGAGAGGGAACCACGCTAAAAACACGAACGCCGGTTCCGGTTTTAGCCAGATCTACCTTCTGCAGAGAGTTATCGACCACACTGAAATCCGGCGCCTTATCACCCACTTTGAGCTCCGGTCCCGTCAGTTTGAAGGGATTGCCCTGCAAAATTGTGGTGCGCTCGGTTGCATTCTCGGTTGCCATCCGCAACAGTGTACCAGAGGCAGGCTCCTCGCCAACCAGTCCGTGCGGCTACTTCGCTAACATCTGCAGGACTTCAGCTAATGGCTTGGTATTAAGCACGTCGCATGACGCCAACCAGCCGCGGCGCGCGGTTGTTACTCCGAGATGCATGTTCAGCAGATGGGAAGGGCGATGCGCATCAGTCGAGATGGTGAACCGGCAACCTTGCCGCCAGGCAGTCCGGACCAGGTTGGACGGAAGATCCAGACGTTCCGGGCTGGCGTTGATTTCGAGGAAGATCCTCCGTTCTGCCGCCTTACGAGAGACACGATCAAAGTCGAAGGGATAAGAATCGCGCTGAAGAAGCATGCGGCCAGTTCCATGCCCGAGAATTCGAATGTTCGGAGAATCCAGTGCGCGAAGCAGGCGGTCGCTCATCTCAGCCGCTTCGAGGTTGAAGTAGCTATGGACGCTCCCGATCACCAGATCCAGCTCGGCAAGAGCATCCTCTGAAATATCCATGGCGCCGTCGCGCAGAATGTCACATTCGAGGCCTGAAAATACGTGCAAAGGGAGACCTGCACGGTTCAGATTTCGGACCTCGCGGGCAAATTCGACAACCCGATTCTCATCAAGCCCGTTGGCCATCGCCAGCGCTTTAGAGTGGTCGGTAATCGCGATGTACTGGTAGCCTAAGGCGGCCGCGGCCTCAGCCATCTCTAGCAGAGTGGCCTTACCGTCCGTGGCGATCGTATGCATATGCAAGTCGCCACGAATATCAGCGAGCTCGACAAGTTTGGGAAGCGTGCCATTCTGAGCAGCTTCCAACTCGCCCGAGTTTTCGCGCAGCTCCGGGGGAATCCAGTCGTAGCCAAGACGGCGATACACCTGCTCCTCGTTCTCGCCCGCCTCTCTTTGATTGCCTTCAATGGTGAAAAGGCCATACTCGTTGAGCGTGAGTCCTTGCTTGATGGCGCTCGTACGTAGCGTTACGTTGTGCTCCTTGCTGCCAGTGAAGTACTGAAGGGCGGCGCCGAAGCTCTCATGCGGCAACGCCCGCACATCTACTTGAATGCGCTCAAGTCCAAAAAGAACGCTCGTCTTGTTTGTCCCCTGTCCGAGAACCTCCTGGGTCTTTATGTGTTTGGATATGTGATCCAGCGCGTTCACTGCGCCCGGACCTGTTACGAGGAGATCAAGATCACCGACTGTTTCCTTGCCTCTTCGCAAACTGCCTGCCGGCTCTACCTGTTCGATATCCTTAAGCGCTCTAAATTCGGCAGCCAACTCGTGCGCAACTGAGTTTGCAAAACTGAGCAGGTAGCGACCAGCGCTCTTGCGATATGCCTCGATAGACCGCAGCACCTTCTCTTCGACTTTGGTACCCATTCGCGGCAAGTCGCGCAGCTTATGCTCGCGACAGATTCGCTCGAGGTCGTCTACATTCCTCACCCCGTGATGCTCGTAAAGAAGTGAAACGCTCTTGGGACCCAGGCCTTGTATTTTGAGCAATTCGAGAGCAGAGGCCGGATATTTCTCAAGCATCTGGTCACGACGATCGAAGGAACCCCGCCGGCAGATCTCGTCGATTACCAGCGCAAGCCCTTTGCCGATTCCCGGTATATCGGTCACACTGCGCTTCGGGTTCCGGACAATGTCGGCAATTCGCTCGGGATGGCCTACTATGGCCGCCGCTCCGTTGCGATAGCTTCGAATCCGAAAGCCATCTTCGCCGGCGACTTCCATCAAGTCCGCCGTTTCCTGAAGGAGCCTGGCGATTTCTTTATTTTCCATGCCCGATGGCTGAGCTAAAACCTGCGGCCGCGATCTGCTGGTGCAAGAGTGGTGACGGTTCGACATGCACCAGAACATCGGCCACCCAAGGCAGGTCTCGCTTGATCGCCGCGCGCACCTCGGTAGCTATTTCATGGGACCGTCGGACGCTCATTTCCGGATCCACTTCGAGATGCAGGTCGACATGGTATTTCATGCCTGATCGACGCGCCAGGCATTTTTCAATACCGAGCGTCCCTGGCACGCTTTGAGCAGAGGCGCGGATCTCATTCAGCCGGTTTTCCTCGGGCATCTTATCGACAAGCTGATCGACTGTCTGGCGCACCACGCGAACCGAAAGCAGGACGATCAAAATGCCGATAAAGACACCGCCAATGCGATCCGACAACCCAAAGCGAGCCGGATTGGATAGGGTCAGAATGACGGCTATAAGGGCGACAGTGGTAGAAAGCAAATCGGAGAGATCGTGCCAGGCATCGGCCTGTAGCGACGTGCTCGCGATTCGCTTCCCAATTCGAAACTTCCAGGTCGCAAGACCAAGCTTTAAGACGACCGAAGCCAACAGCGGGAAAAGGACATAAACAGGCAAGCCCTTCGGTTCTTCCGTCGAGGTGATGCTGTGCCAGAGGATGCCGGCGCCGGCGAGCAGCAGAATAGCGCCTACGGCGAGGCCGGAAAGCGTTTCGTAGCGACCGTGACCATATGGATGTTCGGCGTCAGGAGGCTTGCTTGCGAGCCAAAGGCCGGCGTAAACAATGGTGGAGGAAAGAACGTCCCCGGCGGCTTCAAAGCCGTCCGACAGGACAGCGGTAGATCCAGCCTTGATTCCAACAAAGATCTTGGACAAGGCGAGTACGATTCCGACACTAATGCTGAGCAGCGCGAGTCGACGGCCGAGGACTTCTTCGCGTGCAATGGTGATGCGTAATGCGCCGGGTTCGGCCGACATACTTTTCCGAGAATACCCCGGCTACAACCTTAAAGATAGAGGGGCTTGTGCTGATGAACGCGCAAGCCCCGCTCGAGTTAGCTGTGCTGACCCTCGTGGAGTCCCGGAGCCGCAGAACCAAAAATCTCGGTTTCAGAGTCCTCTTCGTGTGAAGGAGCGGCCAAGTCAAGATCATCATCCGCAGGGACAATTCCGGATGCTTTTTCGGCTTTACGTTGCAGCCGCTTGGCCATTTTTTCCTGCTGCCGTTCTTTTCGTTCCTGTTCCTTCTGGCGCTTCTTGAAAGTTTGTGGACCGCGACCTGGCATAGTTCCTCCTCAAATTCAACTGCCCATTACCCGGGACTCTGCCGAGACCGAGTAATGGGCAGCCAGAGTACCAGGTGTTAACTTAAATCCTCAAAAAAATACGGCTTGCTTACCAGCGTGAACCGCGTCCGCCGCCCTTGCCGCCGCCGTAGCCCGACGAGCTCCGTTTGTTTCCGAAGCCACCGCCGCCGCCGGCAGGCTTTGGCCGAGCTTCGTTCACGTTCATCGCACGGCCGTGCAATTCGGCGCCGTTCAGCTGCGAGATCGCCGTTTGAGCCGCCTGCGGATCACCCATTTCCACGAAGGCAAAACCTCGTGGCTGACCGGTATCACGATCAGTGACAATATTGACACGTTCGACACCGCCGTAGGCTTCAAATGCCGCCTGCAGATCTGCCTGAGTAGCTTGATAACTGAGATTTCCCACAAAAATGTTGGTCACAGTAATGTTCCTTTTGAAATGAAAATTATCTTTGTCAGACAGCTCTGAAAGCCAACTTGAACAGGAGGGAAGCAATAGCGGCCGGAAGGCACTCGATAGAATACGGATGCGGGCAAAGACAATCACAGAATACCAGAAACTCGCCCAGAAGGCGAATGTGATTTAACAGACTTCGTCACTAGAACGCCAGTTGCCTACGTCCACTTAACGTAAACCCGTGACCAGCCGCCGCTCAGCCTTTCTGCTTGTCGTCCTTTGCATCGCCTCGCTGCTCGTTTTTTTACTGGTTCGCCATTTTCGCAGCGCCAAGCCGGAGGTCATCCCAGGAGCGCCGTCTCTCCAGGCGACGAGTGGGCCGGCAAGGCAACAAAGTGCGCCTAACTCCGCGCCGACGAACATTTACGCGCATAACCTCATGTTGCGGAAAGGACCAAGTTTTCGTATTTACGTCCGCTGGTTGAAAGGGTATATGGCTCGAACGCGCGGAAACGTGGTTCCTTCGTTCGATGACCCGGAGTCTTTCGCTCTTGACATCAAAACCGGCGTTCTACGCGCGAATATCGGAGATATTTCGAATTTTCTGAACACACCCGGCGCGGCGAACGCGCCGCTCTCAAAGATCACGTTGAGCGGCGATGGCGATCAGGTCAAGCTGAAGGCGACGTTACAAAAGGTCGTACCGCTGCCTATTGAGGTGGACGGAACAATATCGGTAGCGTCGGGTAACCGGATCCAGGTCCACGTTACGAAGGTAAACGCTTTGAAGATTCCCTTGAAGGGTCTGCTGGGCGGAATGCGGATCTCCGTTTCCGATCTCTTCAACGCCAAGGGAATGCCCGGCGTTGTAGTAACCGGCGATGATATTTTCTTTGACACGCAGCAATTTTTGCCCCCGCCCCACATTCGCGGAGAGCTGACGAAGGTGCGCCTGGTAAATCCCGACCTTGAAGAGATCTATGGCGACGCCCAAAGCGATGTCGAACGCGTTGAACAGTGGCGCAACTTTCTGCGGCTCAGTGGCGGCTCCATTGACTTCGGTAAGCTCACGATGCATCATGTGGATCTGATCATGATCGATATCTCAAATAAAGCCTGGTTTGATTTAGATCTCACCCATTATCAGGATCAATTAGTGAACGGCTATACTCGCATGACGCCGCAAGCCGGTCTCCAGATTTTCATGCCCGATTTATCGGATCTTCCGAAGAACAAGGCGAACCAAAACGTCAGCATCGAATGGCTAAAAAACCGCAATATTCCCCCGCCGGCGAATATCACATCGAAGTAAACGCCATATTTCGGAGGCAAGCCTACTCCACGGGCGGCAAGGGCCTGATCGCCGGAAGCAGCAGCGGATCCCATAAGCCTGGCCCTCGTCCTGGCAGTTCGACATGATATCCCGTTTTTAGTGCCGGGTCAGGCACGTAGTAATCGGTGCTGACAATCTGAGCGCCGCTAATGAGCGCTGCCTGCCAACGCGAATAATCGTTCTTCCTCGCTTCCACTGTATCTGCGTCTGCGCGTGTTCTCACCAGGTATCCGCTTCGCACCAGGTACTGGATGTACGCCCAATCCTTTTGCGGTTCATTAACGATACGGAAAGCGGCCTCTGGGGTTCCTTCATTAGCGTTCACGAACATAACGCGGCCGCGGAGAGAGGGATGTCCTGCGATATAGAGGCTTCTCTTTGGATCCTCTTCGTCAAGGACAAAAAGGAACTTACCACGCGCTTTTTCGAGCTTCGGCCAATCATGCGCAAGGATAGCTGCTTCGAGGTCGGGATGTTCGCCACGAACGTCGTTCGGGGTGATCAGACGGCTTCGACCTAATCCTTTCAAGATTTCTGCATCCCAGGCATCGAGAGCGGCGGCATCAAATAAGGCCGGGGTAACAAAGCCCGATTCCTCGGGCGGGTCGTCTTTCGCATTCATCGTAATCGCGATGGGCAGATGGCGCGGATGCGCATCCGACCATGTTTTGAGCAGCGTCAGTTCCTGTTGGAAGGTGTACACGTTCGCTCTGAAATCAATGTCTGGAATGTGCATCACTTTCAAACCCGCCATATTCATGAGGCCTTGCGGATCATAGGCAGGTCCTGGTGCGAGGTTATTCTGCTTCTCCAAGTCCAGTCCTTTGGGATGGGCATAAAGGCCACCCTTTGGATCGTTCACGACGTCGATCTCGAGAGCGCGCAGACCGCGGTCCAGCTGTTGCTCGATCGGCAAATGAGAATATTCGATGCCTTGCACCTCTTCGCCCGACTTCTGTCGAAGTAGTTTGAGCAGGGAAGCATCTATTGCCTGCTTATAACTGTTGTGGCTTCCCAGTACGCGAACCTGGTTCATACGCAAGTCGTTCGCAGACTGTCCGTCCAGGCCTGCGGAATTCCAGAAGAGGAGTAACTGAATTGAAACTGAAGGCACAAAGAGTTTCATTGGACTTATCGGGCAACCCCTCGATTCTGACATTGGCCAATATGGATCACCCGGACATTCGCGGCGACATAATGATCAGTTGGACAGTATGGTTTCCGCGAATCTGCTCACAGCGCTGGGCGAACACATTCAGGAGCGGCGCATCGAAGACGGCATCGCTTTACTGGAGCAGGCTCGCGGAGAGTTTGCGGCGGTGCGCCCAGAGGACGAGCAAGCTGGTCTCGCAGTCGGCACCCTGGCTCAGTGGGTAGATGTCGGCTTCCAGGACGAAGGTATTTTTACTGCTCTCCTCGCCAGGTTTGACCAGAGCAGTCGGCAGAAGCTTTCGCTGGCGCAATACCTGCATCTCAAAATAGCGGAAGCTCTACTCGCAATGCGCCAGGAAGAACATGTGACAGCTTTGCGCCATCTCGATGCCGTGCTGGCACTCAGCGAAGAAACCGGCGACCGAAAGCTGGCGCTTAGTGCAACCTTGTTGAAGGCAAGATGTCTGCGCAAAGCGGGAGATTATGCGGCGGCGCTCGACGTGACACGCGAAGGCATGCGGTTAGCGGCTACGCTCGGTCTGCGCCGCATCAAGGCGGTAATGCAAACACTGGAAAGCTGGATCCTTTTTCAGAATAGCGAGCTGAAAGAGGCAGTCCGAATCCTGCAGGAAGCGGAGACAGTGCTGCGCGATAGCGACGACTTCATCACTCTCGGCAACATTCAATCTACCTACGGTCGCATCGCGCTGAGGGAGGGCCGCTACGATCACGCAATGCGATACTTCGAGGCGTCGATCGGCTATTTTCAACGCCGCCCGTCGTTGACAGGTTATCTGGCTCGTTCCTTGACGAACATTGCTCAAGCCAAGCGCTTCCTGGCTCTGCAATTGCAGCGGAGCATGGATGCCCGGCGCGAGCGGCAACGTCGTACCGGGCTGCCTGAAGACAAAAACGGCACTCCGGCAAAGTCTGCCCAACTGGAACGGATGTATGAGCTCCTGCGGAGCGCGCAGGCTGATTTGTCCGCCGCGGACGCTATCTACAGGAAGACTCAAAATCATCACGGCGCCGGCAACGCCGACGTCAACCTCGCACAAATACATTTGGATCTGGGCAATCTAGAGAAGGCGGAAGAGCGCGCGAACGAAGCCTACGAGCTGGGCGCAACCAAGGCCGATTACCTTCTGATGTGCCGCGCACGCATCGTCCAGTCGGCGGTAGCCAACGCGCGCTACGAAGAGGAAATCGGCGAAGGCGAGGACCCGAGCCGCTTCGCCCAGCTCGCTCACGACTGCGCGAAGGAGGCGGTACATTACGGCGAGCGCACCCAAAGCCGCCGATTGCTTGCGCAAGCGCACATCTCCCACGGCTTGACATTAGTCAATGGATTTTTCCATCAGAGTGAGGCCGCGCGCACTTGCTGCGCGAAAGCCGAATCGTATCTGGGCAACGACCGTCACGATGCTTTATGGCAGGAAATAGAGATCCTTCGAGAACGCATCCTGCACGGGGGCGTAGAGGACCCAAATCTACGCGCCTGGTCACAGGGTGCCGTTGGAGACAAATCCTTGCAGGAAGTAGTGGGACAGTTTGAAGAATTACTGATACGCAAGGTTTGGGAGCACGAAGGACGCAAAGTGTCTCGAGTCGCTCATCGGCTTGCGGTCTCGCCCAAGAAAGTCAGGCGGGTCCTACGCCATCTAGGCTTTCTGGTCGAATCGAATTGAACAGGCTTTTGGGTCCAGGAATAATCGAACGCGCACGGTGGCCTTTAGTTGTTCTTGTGCAGGTGATGAGAGATGTCAGGCCAGAACTCGAGGAACATACTACCTAAGGCTCCCTCCGCCGTCACTGTAAAGGCACGCTGGAAGGTCAATCCAACCCCGCGATCGGTTGAAGGATAGTAGAGATTCGCAATCCCACCGGCCGCGATATTCCCGAGGACGTTTGAATAGTTGGGCTGCCACTTTCCGTTATCGCCTTTGCAGCGGACGGTCGCGAGCATCGCATACCAAAGCCGGCCTTTAAAGCTTCCCGTACCCTTTCGAAAATAGCGAGGATCCTGATGGAGAAGCGATGGAAATGCCGCATTTCCAAGAATAGATCCATCGAAGCTATCCGCGTAGGAAGCGCCCCAACGTTTGAAGTATCCTTCCGCACCCTGTCCGTAACCTGCGAAATCATTCTGGGCATGACTGATCCCCGCGTCTGCCCCGGCGATCAGGAATGTGACCGGGTCTATCGCGCTTCGGAAAGCAAGCTGGAACTTTTGCTTGGGCGTCATGGCCACCGCGTCCGGAACATTGGACATATTGAATATCGGAATGACTCCGAGTACTCGTTGGTGTTCCTGTTTCTTGATCTGTTCAGCGGCCACTTCTTCCGGGGTCTTGGCTGAGACCTGCCCTGGCAGGGGATTGCCGTTCTGGCTTGCGTTCGTAACCGTGGATTGCGCGAGTTCGTCTTGAGGCGTATTGCCAGTCTGTTGGGCTGACAAGCCAACCTCTAATAAACAAATGGCCACAGCCAGAACCGGAATTTTCAAGAATTCTCTCAGACCCAGAGCAGAAGCTCGTTAACTACCAGAGTAGCGTGCCTAAGCATGCCCCCCTTCAGACGCCCGAATGAAGCACGTGGAAATTCTTGAAGCGAAGTCGCGGCTTGTATCGTATTTGGTTGAGGGGCACATCCTTGGATTTCCTACGCCTTCTCCTGATCATCGCCTTTATAACGCCCCAAGTACCCGGCGAATCGGTGACCGCCGAGGGGATCATGAAAGAGGTCGCCTCCAACCAGGACCGCGCCCAAACCGAGCGCACACAATATCTTTATGACCAGCACGTGAAAGTCGTGCTCCGTCACGTTAATGGCAGACTTGCCCGCGAAGAGACGGCTGATTTTCTGGTGACGCCAGGCGCCAAAGGCTCTAAACGTGAGGAGAAATCCATCGTGGGGCGTTATTGGAAACACGGTCAATACCTCAATTTTGAAGGGCAACCAGTTCCGGATAGCGGCACTCTCGACGGTAGCCTTGCCGGAAGCTTCAGGAACGACCTGGTCAACGATGACTCAAAAGATGGCTTAGCCAAAGACCTCTTTCCACTAACCACCGAGGAACAGAAAGACCTTCGTTTCGAACTTGAAGGTGAGGAGGTGGCTGAGGGGCGGCCCGCTTATCGAATCAAATTCCGGCCCAGCGACAAAAATGAACTTACGTGGACCGGAGAGGCACTCATTGATAAAGAAGAGCTCCAGCCGGTTTCCGTCTACACCAGGCTTTCTCGGAGAATCCCCTTTTTCGTTCGCACCATGCTGGGTACCGATCTCCCAGGCCTCGGCTTCTCGACGCGCTACAAACGGCTTGCCAAGGACGTCTGGTTTCCATCAAGCTTCGGCACGGAATTCCGCCTCCACGCGGTATTTTTCATAAATCGTACGATAAGCGTTTCGCTGGAGAACCGCAATTTCAAGCATGCTTCCGCGGAGAGCACGGTTCAGTATCAGGAACCCAAAGCCGAGCCGTAAGCGATGATAGTTTCAGAATTGCGGCAAAGATGGCGATTAAGTCCTCCACGATTGCGGCTCCTTCCGTACCGCTGAGTACCAACAAACATCTCCTGCGCTGGGTCGAGAAAATGGCCGATCTGACGCGACCTACCTCCATCCATTGGGTCGACGGGTCACGCGAAGAGTACGACCAGTTATGCGATCAGATAGTCTCGGCAGGAACTTTTATTCGATTGAACCAAGACCTCTGGCCTGGTTGCTATTTGGCTCGATCGGACGCAAGTGACGTGGCGCGAGTCGAGGATCGCACGTTCATCTGCTCGCTATCAAAGGAAGCGGCTGGGCCGACCAACAACTGGGTCGATCCCTTCCAGATGCGCCGCAAACTCAAAACGCTTTTCAAGGGATGCATGCGGGGGCGAACTATGTACGTTCTCCCGTTTAACATGGGGCCGGTCGACTCTCCCATGTCGCGCATCGGCGTTGAACTGACCGACTCCCCGTATGTAGTCGTGAACATGCGCATCATGGCTCGCATTGGCCTGGACGTGTTCCGCGAAATCGATAAAGATGTCAAGCGTGTGGTGCCGTGCATGCACAGCGTCGGCGCACCCCTGGCACACGGGTCGAAAGATGTCCCGTGGCCTTGCAATGCCGAGAAATATATCGTGCACTTTCCAGAAACGCGCGAGATCTGGTCCTACGGATCGGGTTACGGAGGAAACGCGCTGCTGGGAAAAAAGTGTTTCGCGTTGCGCATTGCCTCAAACATTGCACGTGACGAAGGATGGATGGCGGAGCACATGTTGATTCTCGGGGTCGAGGATCCACAGGGCGAAAAGACCTATATCGCGGCAGCGTTCCCAAGTGCATGCGGCAAAACAAATTTTGCCATGATGATTCCGCCGAAGGGGTTCGACGGCTGGAAGGTGTGGACGGTGGGCGATGACATCGCGTGGATCAAGCCCGATGAAACCGGGCATCTGCGCGCTATTAACCCAGAGGCGGGTTTCTTTGGCGTGGCGCCCGGCACGTCTCCAAAGACGAATCCGAACGCGATCGCGGCCCTCTCGCGCAACACTATCTTTACCAACGTCGCGTTAACACCCGATGGAGGAGTCTGGTGGGAAGGCTTGACCGACGAGCCGCCCGCCGTCTGCGAGGATTGGCAAGGCAACCGTTGGACACCTGAGGTTGGAAAGAAAACCGCGAAGAAGGCGGCTCACCCAAACGCGAGATTCACGGCACCCGCTGCGCAATGCCCTGGAATCGATCCTCAGTGGGAAAACCCTAATGGCGTCCCGATTTCAGCCTTCATTTTCGGAGGACGTCGGGCTAAATCGATTCCGCTCGTGTTTCAGGCATTCAACTGGAGCGCCGGTGTTTATCTGGGCGCGACGATGGGCTCCGAAACTACGGCCGCCGCCGCGGGTGCGGTGGGCACCGTGCGCCGCGATCCCATGGCAATGCTCCCGTTTTGCGGCTATCACATGGGCGATTACTTCCGCCACTGGCTCAGAATGCAGCGTGCGCTGAGTTCGACACCCAAAATCTTTCAGGTTAATTGGTTCCGCAAAGATGAGCAGGGCCATTTTCTGTGGCCGGGATTCAGCCAAAATATGCGCGTCCTGAAATGGATCGTTGATCGCGTGCACAGCCGGTCAGGCGGTAAGGAAACGCCCATAGGGTGGATGCCGCGTTATGAGGATATCTACTGGGGCGGCCTGGAATTTCCCAAAGCGAGCTTTGAGGAATTGCAGCAATTCGATCGGGCGGCCTGGCGAACCGAGGTCATCGAGCACGAGGGGCTGTTCATCGAGATCCATGACCACCTCCCTCCAGAAATGATTTACGAGCGGGAACTCCTGATTTGCCGCTTGTAGCGTAGAGTTCGTCTCACCAACCAACCCATCGGTTCCTCCGATTTGTGGATAATGACTCTTGAATGTCGCTTGAAGGGGAAGTTCACGAACACGTACATCACGCCGCCGGGCATCCCGGCGGGCATATGGATAAGCGGATTGCCGGCTCAATGGCGATCATCGCCGCAATGATTGCAGTCGTCACGGTGTTTGGCGAGCATCTTGCTTCGGAAGAACTGCTCCTTCAGCAAAAAAGTTCGGACCAATGGGCCTTTTATCAGGCGAAATCGATACGCCGATTCGTTTCCGAAGCAACTGCCGATACCATGACCCAAATCCACGCCGGCCAGCCAGTAATCGATAAATATGTCGATGAAGGGAAGAGGTACCGGAAGGAGAGCGACGAGGTTCAAAAAACAGCTACTGAATTGGAAGTGGAGAGCCGTCTGCGCGGGCGGCAAAGTTTACGCATCCACTTTGGGGAAGTTTTCCTCGAGATCGCAATCGTGTTCGCATCGCTGGCAATTCTAACCAAGAGAAGCTTTCTTTTTACCCTTGGCGTGGCCTCATCTGCGGTCGGGGCCATCATCTCAGCTTCTTTTTTGCTCATCAAGTAAGGGTCGGCGGCCCATTGCGACTGGAACTTCTGCTCTCGCATATCCGTTAGAGTGGATAGGCATGAATTGTTCGAATTGCGGGCTTGCGAATGCTGATACAGCCAAGTTTTGTGCAAACTGTGGCACAACGCTCGGCGGGGCCGGTATGCCGCCGCCAACGAATCAATATCAAAATCAATCGCAATATCAAGCCCCTCCGCAATATCAAGCCTCCCTATAAGCTCCTCCAGTTGCCGGTACAACTGCCAGAGGGGGGCTTACGGGTCGCAACATCGCAATCGGCTGCCTGATTCTCCTTGCATTCGTCCTGTTCTTCGGCCTTTCCTGCACGCGAGCCTGCTTCGGGTTGAGGCATCGAACCTATGTCCACCGCCGGTATTGATCGACAGGGCTACTTCCCTGCCAGTGTCATCCCGCCATCCACCACCAGAAAGGCTCCTGAGATAAACGAGGCTCTTTCAGATGCGAGAAAGAAGACTGCCTCGGCGATGTCGGCTGGCTGCCCTATACGGCGTAAAGGATGTAGCTTTTCGAGGTCGCGAAGAGCTAATTGACGGTCAGGGAATGCGGCAAGCCACTTCTCGGTTAATGGAGTTTCGATGTATCCCGGGCAGACGGCATTTACGCGAATACCCACTGAACCGTGATCGAGCGCCATAGCGCGCGTGAGACCGATCAGGCCGGCCTTCGAAGCGTCATAGGCCGCGCAGCCCGGGTAGGCCACAAAGGCATGCACGGAGGAGATATTGACGATTGCACTTCCTGGTTTCATCACCGGGATTGCAAACTTTGACATCAGAAACGCGCCGCGTAAATTTACATTCATGAGGCGATCCCAGTGTTCGACTGGAAGAGTGACCGCAGTCCCGTCAAGTTCGATTCCCGCATTATTAATCAGGACATCCAACGATCCGAACCTCTCGATGGTGGCGTTCACGGAGCGCTCGGCATCCCCGGCATGAGTCACGTCACCGTGGAGCGCCAGGTTGTTGGATTCCGCCCCCAGGGATTTCGCCATTCGCTCAACGCCCGGTCCATCGACATCGAAGAGAGCCACAGCATGACCTTCGCTGGCAAACTTCCGGGCAATCCCTGCGCCGATTCCTGACGCCGCCCCTGTTACGAGCACTGTTCTCATCGCAAAAGCCGCTCATGAGTGTAGCGCTTCAGATTGACTGCAGGCACGTGCATTCTTAGAATCATAAGCACCATTTAGCCATGAAGATAACCAACGTCGAGGCAATCTATGTCCGCCAACCAGAAATACGAGCTCAGGCCGATAGCGGCCAGGATGCCATTATCATCAAGGTCCACACGGATGCCGGAATCACCGGCATCGGCGAAGTAGACTCGGCCCCGCTCGCTGTCAAAGGCTATATTGAGGGCCCTTATTCCCACACGCTATGCAAGGGTCTGAAACATATATTGACAGGTCAGGACCCCTTCCAAACGGAGTATTTATGGCAGCGGATGTACGACGAGAACATCTACGTCGGACGCCGCGGCCTGGCCATACACGCCATGGCAGGAATTGACTTGGCGCTTTGGGATATCAAAGGCAAAGCACTCGGGCTACCTGTATGGAAGCTGCTGGGTGGCGGCTTTCATTCCAAAATTCGATGTTACGCAAGTACGCTTTTCGCCAATTCTCCGAACGAAACGGCTGACCTGGCGCGCCGCATTCGTGACAAAGGCTTTTCCGCAGTGAAATTCGGGTGGGGACCCATGGGCCAGAGCGAGAGACAGGATATCGAGCTCGTGGCACAGGCTCGTGCCGGCCTTGGCGCCGACTCAGATCTCATGGTAGACGCCGGGCTGGCTTGGGATGGTCGCACCGCAGTCCGGCGGGCAGAGGCGTTTGCCCAATACAATCCCTTCTGGTTGGAGGAACCAGTTCGTCCCGATGATTATGACGGCTACCGTAAGGTTTCAGAAAGTGCCAGCATGTATATCGCTGGGGGAGAGCACGAGAGTCATCACCTTTCCTTTGTCGAATTAATGGACCGCGGGCGCATTGATATCGTGCAGGTCGATTTGGCGCGCTGCGGACTTACCGAAGCGATGAAAATAGCTGCCTTGGCTCATGACCGAGGGTTAAAAGTCGCAAATCATGGCTTTTCTACTTACATCAATGTAAGCGCCGCCCTGCATTGGCTGAACAGTATTCCAAACGCACTCATTGCCGAATTCGTCGTTCAGGAATCGACCGATCTGCGGGAAAAGATCACTCGTCAGAAGATGCGGTCGAACGACGGCTTCCTCGAAATACCGCAGGAGCCTGGATTGGGGATCGAACTGGATGAGCAGGCAATCGCACGTCTTCGCGTCGATTAGCCTCGCACAGCAGTTCGCGCAAAATCAATTGACTATTGCCCTGACGGCGCTGTTGTGAGGACCCGTCCAATAGGTATATCGGTGGGAATTCCCCACTGGAAAGAGTTGGCTAAACTTTGGACGAACCAAGAACCCGTCGACGGCCGCCAAATAGAACGGTCTGTTGAGCCACTGCCGGAAAAACTGCCGATTACAGGTATGTCGCCCGCGAGGCCCCACTGCTGTGCCGTTTGCTGTCCGTTACTGCTGTAGACAATCCACCAATAGCCGTCGCTGGGGCGATAGATCGCAACATCGGTTTTTCCATCACCGTCGTAATCCCCGGGAACCGGAAAATCTCCCGGCAGTCCCCACTGCTGTGACGCTTGCTGTCCGTTACTGCTGTATACAACCCACCAGTAGCCGTTGCTGGGGCGATAGATCGCAACATCGGTTTTTCCATCACCGTCGTAATCGCCAGGAACCGGAAAATCTCCCGGCAGTCCCCATTGATGTAGTATTTGTTGGCCGGTGCTGCTGTAAATGATCCACCAGGATCCGTCGCTCGGGCGGTAGACGGCGACATCCGTCTTGCCGTCGCCGTCGTAATCTGCCGGCACCGGAATATCTCCCGGAACACCCCATTGAGCGCTACCCGTCGCGCCATTACTGCTTTCTTTGACAAACCAATATCCGTTGGACGGACGCCAGACGGCGTAATCGCTCAAACCGTCGCCGTCAAAATCTCCCGGGACAGGGGCGTCCCCGGGTAGTCCCCATTGCGTGACGCTCTGATCCGAGGAAGACGAATTTGAAACATACCAGTTACCTTCCGAAGGACGAAAAACGGCGTACTCGCTATTTCCATCTCCGTCGAAATCGTTCAGATACGGTTTCTGGTGGCCGCCAAGATTGAACGAAATCGTAATGCTGCCTTGGGTAGCATGCCCACCCGGAGGATTTGCGTAGATATCCATACCCTCCTGACCCGCATGCAGCCTGGTTGCAACCGATTGAGGGCTCGGCGTGACAGCGAGTTGGCCGCCGACAAACAGGAAAGCCCCAGAGCCGAGAACGCTCATGGGGCCGCTGAAGGTGACAGTGCCTATGATTGACGATACCGTCGTATTTGGCGGCAGCACCGATTGCGAAATCAGATTGCCGATTCGGATGGGGACTGGCGGAGCGCTAGCGGACGCGGTCATCGTGTATGTTACGGACGAACTGGTCGGCGTCTGGCTTTTGCTCACCTGAATTTCGTACCCCTGACTTGCGAGGCCCGGCACGATCTGGGGATTGCCAAACAATAGCTCTTGAGAAAAGCCTTGCTGCGCGGCAGCCGCTGCCCACAAGACAATGGCGAAACGATAAATAACCGACGGGTTCACGCTGATACTCCTTTTCAATGCTGGTACGCCAATGGCCGAGGAAGTCGATAGTTCAACGCGTCGTATCCGATGACTGCGGGCTTCGATGACAGGCAAGACCAGGGGAATTCTATTTTACAGGAAAAGTATCCAAGCCAACACATTGAGACGCCAAATCAAAGCGACGAACATCTATCCATACGTCGCATGCGGCTTCAGTACAATCACAAACGTATAAGCCGATCCAGGCACCGAGCCATTCGGCGTGAGATTGTCTCCCAATGCCCGACCATGTCGCAGCACCCTCTTTTCTTTCACTCGAAGGACAAACCGCCATCGTGACGGGCGGTGCAACGGGTATAGGCGAGGCCATTGCCAGACGTTTTTCCGAAGCTGGGGCGACAGTTTTTATCGCCGATGTAAACGAAGCTCATGCAGCCGAAACCGCCAGCTCCTTCCGGGGATTCGCATTGAAGATGGATGTTACGAAAAGGGAAAGTGTCGAACAGGCCGTTTCCTTGGTACTTGATCAAACCAGGCGTATCGACATTCTGGTTAACAACGCCGGCATCGGCGGCCGCGCCGTACCCCTGTGGGAGCAAACGGACGAGGACTGGGCGGCCATTCTGGCGATTAATCTCACCGGGGTCTTCTTCTGTTCCCGAGCCGTTATCTCGCCCATGCGGGCGCGCGCATATGGCCGTATCGTTAACATCGCCTCGATCGCCGGCAAGGAGGGCAATCCGCGCATGACCGGCTATTCAGCGACGAAGGCCGGCGTGATCGGATTTACCAAGTCGCTCGCCAAGGAAGTCGCAACGGAAGGAATCTGCGTGAATGCCGTTTCGCCGGCCGTCGTCAAAACCGCACTGCTCGAACAGTTGACCCCTGAACAGGTGAATTACATGACCGAACGCATTCCGATGAAACGGCCGGGGCTCCCCTCGGAAATCGCGTCGGTTGTCCATTTTCTGGCCAGCAAAGAATGCTCCTTTGTTACCGGCCAGTGCTATGACGCGAGCGGCGGGCGGGCTACATACTAAAATGTCACCGAATTGGCTCAAAACGTGATCTGATAGTAGATGACGGCAGGTTGGGACTCGCGAGTAACCTAAGCCTCAGCCTGGTACGCCGTCAAATCAATACGTTAGACTGTGCCGGAACTCGAAACCTCGGTAATCATTCGAACCTTTGTGCGGGTCGCCATCCCTATTGTTTTCTGGGCGATACAACAAGGCGTCGCGCTCAGCCAGACGGCGCAGCCAAATTTCGACACGGTCGTTGCACCGTTCATTCAGCAAAACTGCGCCGCCTGTCATAACGAGAAGCTCAAGACAGCTGACCTAGTGCTTACGAGTTACCGGGACAACGAAAGCGTACTGCAAAATCGTGAAGTCTGGGAAAAGGTGGTGCAGCGGGTCAGGGCAGGCGAGATGCCGCCTAAAGGCTTTCCGCCTCCCAAAGGGGAGGAAATCGCCTCTGTAACGAATTGGATCGAACAACAATTTGCGGAGGCGGACCGCGCAACCCCCGCCGATCCGGGACGCCTCACGGCTCATCGGCTCAATAGGGTCGAATACGACAACACGATCCGGGATCTGCTGGCGCTGCGATTCCAACCGGCGGCTGACTTTCCAGCCGATGATTCGGGCTACGGATTCGACAACATTGGCGACGTCCTATCGGTCTCGCCGGTCCTGATGGAGAAATATCTCAACGCTGCCACAGCCATTGCGAACCGCGCCATTCCGTCGGACACGCTTCCCCGCGCCACACGCATGCGCTTTTCACCCGAGCACAGTCCGAACGATGACGGAACGGCGCTCGAGAACGTCTTCGACCTTCCGGCCGAAGGCGATTACGAAATCAAAGTCGCAGTGAATGGAAAGGAAAATCCGTTCCTTATTCACATCCTCCTTGATGGCAAGGAGATTCAGACGAACGACGTTGTTGTTGAAAAAGACAAGCCGCGGTCGTACGAGGTTCGTCTGCATGTTCCGTACGGGGAACACAATTTGAGGGCGCACATGGAGCCGCGCACGCCAACTCCGCAGGAAGTAGCGAACGCCGCAAGTATGGCGGCGGAAGAAGAGGAATCTTTTCAGAAGGCGATCGCCAAACATCCTGAGGACGCCAAACAGATTGCGCTGCAGCGCGCGGTTTCTAATCCGCCCACTTACATCGACACGCTTGAGATGCGCGGTCCCTATAATGCACTGCGCCCGCCTGTTCCCGAAAGCTACGGTCGCATCTTCGTCTGTGGAGATCTGGCGAATCGGCAGAGTGCCTCTTGCCTCCGCCAGGATCTCAGGCATTTCGCGCAACTTGCCTACCGCCGTCCAGTAACGGATGACGAGCTGGATCGGGTGGACAAACTGGTCGTTTCGGCTCGCCGTAGTGGAATGACCGCCGACCAGGCCATGCGCATCGGTATCGAGGCGATTCTTGTCTCACCGAACTTCCTTTTCCGGATCGAGCGGGATCCTGCACCGGCCGATGCCTCGGCGGTTCACCCGGTGGACGATTACGAACTTGCGTCCCGGCTCTCTTACTTTTTGTGGAGCAGCATGCCGGACGCCCAGCTGTTCGAGGCAGCGGGCCAGAACCACCTTCACGAACCGGCGGTTCTGAACGCGCAGGTCAAACGCATGCTGCAGAGCTCCAAATCGGACGCCCTGATCGAGAATTTTTTCGGACAATGGTTGGAACTCCGGAACCTGGACAGCGTTCGTCCCGACCCAGATGACTTTCCCCTCTTCAACGCTCAAATGCGCCGCGCTATGCGAACCGAAACGGAAATGTTTGTCCGTTCCATCGTCCATGAAGATCACAGTATTATCGATTTCCTCACTGGCAAGTACACGTTCGTGAACGAGCGTCTTGCCAGGTTCTACGGGATACCAGGCGTGAGCGGCGAAGCCTTCCGGCGGGTGGATCTGGATGGCACGCAGCGTAGTGGTGTCGTGACGCAGGCCAGCGTTTTGGCGGTGACTTCCTACCCCACACGCACATCTCCGGTCTTGCGCGGCAAATGGATCCTTGAAAATGTTTTGAATGCACCACCGCCGCCACCGCCGCCCGGGGTTGGATCTATCGATGCGAAGGGCGGCCCCTTGGCAGGAACGATGCGGCAGCAGATGGAAAAGCATCGCGCCGACCCGATATGCGCATCCTGCCACATGCGCATGGACCCGCTCGGATTCGCTCTCGAGAACTATAACGCGATCGGACAGTGGCGCACTCACGATGCAGGGCAGACAGTTGACGCGAGCGGTGCCTTGCCCAATGGGGCAAAATTCAGCGGAAGCGCAGAGCTAAAAACATTGCTCGCTTCGAATCGGAATACGTTTGCTGAGTGTCTGACCGAGAAGCTCATGACTTATGCACTTGGACGCGGCCTCGAAGGCTACGACCGGCGGACAATCAGTCAGATTGTGAAGGACATGGAAGGGAACGATTATAAATTTTCGGCGTTGATTTCGGGAATCGTCAACAGCGTCCCGTTTCGCATGGGCAGAGGAGACGGAGGAAGCATGATGGCAGAAGCGACTAAAGCAGGTGGAAAATGATTCTTACTCGAAAGCATGTCTCACGACGGACGCTGTTGCGGGGCGTGGGCGCAGCCGTTGCGCTGCCAGTCCTCGACTCTATGGTGCCGGCGCTGACTGCAGCAACGACGGTTGCTCAAAAGATTTCCCCTACACGGATGGTGTTTGTCTACGTGCCAAACGGCATCGACATGCGCAACTGGACGCCTGCAGCCGAAGGCCGCTCCTTCGCACTCCCTAAGATCTTGAACTCCCTTGCTCCCGTTCAGGATGATGTGCTCGTGCTCAGCGGCCTGATGGATCATGGCGGGAATGCTCTCGGCGACGGGCCCGGAGACCACGCAAGGGCTTCGGCAAGCTTCCTTACGGGCGTCCATCCCAAGAAGACCTCCGGTGCCGACATCTACGCAGGTATTTCCGTCGATCAATTAGCCGCGCAGAAAATCGGCTCAGCGACACGCCTGGCCTCTCTCGAGCTGGGCTGCGAAGATGGCCACCTCGCCGGGAACTGTGATTCGGGTTACGCGTGCGCCTATGTCAACAGCATTTCCTGGCGTACGCCCACAGCTCCCAACCCCCCTGAGGTCAATCCACGTGCCGTTTTCGAGCGCCTGTTCGGTAACGACGAAAATGCCGGCGACCCCGTGTCTCGAGCTCGCAACACCCGCTTCCAGCAAAGCATTCTCGACCTGGTCGCGGATGACGCACGTCGCTTGCAGCGCGGCTTGGGCAAGACAGACACGCGAAAGCTCGACGAATACTTCACTGCGGTTCGCGAAGTGGAACGGCAAGTCGAAATGATGGAGCGTCAAATTGCCACGAGTTCGGTGACAACTCCCACGATGACGAAGCCCGACGGAGTCCCTATCGAATTCGCCGAGCACGCTCGCCTGATGTTCGATCTGTTGACGATCGCCCTGCAAACCGACACTACCCGCATTTCCACGTTTATGCTGGCGCGCGAAGGAAGCAATCGCACATATCGCGAAATCGGCGTCTCCGAAGGTCATCACGGTCTCTCTCATCACCGCAACGATCCGGCGCTGATGGACAAGGTTGCCGCCATCAACCAGCACCACTTGGAACAGTTCTCCTATTTTTTGAGCAAGCTGAAAAAGACCAAGGATGGCGCGGGCTCCTTACTCGATAACACGGTGGTCATGTATGGCAGCGGCATCAGCGATGGCAACAAGCATAATCACGATGATCTGCCGGTACTCCTCGCAGGCGGATCGCGCGCTTTCAAGACCGGGCGCCATGTCCGCTACTCCAGGAGCGAGCCTGTTTCGGATCTCTATCTGAGCATTCTGGATGCGGCAGGCGTGTCCACTGACCGGTTCGGAGACAGTCAGAACCGCCTGGGCTATCTTTCTGATCTGACCTGACTTGGCCGGATATGAAAATCTCCGCTTTCGCCTTGTGCCTGGCACTGGGCGTAACTGCCGCTGCGCAAGTTCATCCTCTCGCACAACTCATTGAAGCCGCGCGTCAAGGGCCGTCCACTTCGGGTCTGGAAGATCAAATCAAAAGCACGTTGGGCCCCAAGGGTGGCGCTGCGGTTTGGGGCGAAGATTACCTGTTCGTCACGCCTTCTTCTTCGGAAGCGACGATTGCTATAGACGGTCAGCCGGCCATACCCATGTCGCGTGTCGGCGGCTCGCAGTTCTGGATGCGACTGATCAAAATGCGAGTGGGCGTCACTCACGCCTATCAATTCTTTGCCGATGGCAAGCCGCTGGGCAATCGCTCTGACGTACCCGGCTATAACCCTGACTCCTACCCAAAGGCCGGAATCCCGCAAGGCAAACTAAGCGAAAAGCACACCATGACCAGCAAGATCTACGATGGCATGAAGGCCGATTACTGGTATTACGCTTCGCCAGGAATCGATGCAACGGTGCCCGCACCACTCATGGTGTGGCAGGACGGACAAGGTCTGACTGCGGGCGATCTCTCCAAACTACGCCTCTTTACCGTGACGGAAAACCTGGTCGCGCAAAAGCTGATTCCGCCTATGATTCATGTTCTGATCGCGCCCGGCTTCGCGCCGGATGGTAAGGCGATGCGCTCCATTGAATACGACACAGTCAGCGATCGGTACAACCGGTTTTTGCTCGAAGAAGTGCTGCCGGAAGTAGAAAAGGTCTACAAATTGCGGCCCGATGGCTACAGTCGAGGAATTGCGGGTGAATCGTCGGGTGGTATCTGCTCCCTGAATTCCGCCTGGTTCAACCCGGAGAAGTTTGCACGGGTTCACTCCACGATCGGCAGCTACACATCGATTCAGTGGCATCCAGAAGAGAAGCTCGACGGTGGCAATCTTTACCCGTTTATGGTCCGCAAGCAGCCGAAACGCAATATTCGTATCTGGATGAGCGATGGCACGGACGATCTTGAAAACGATCACGGTTCATGGCCTTTGCAGAATATTCAACTGGCGAACTCGCTGAAGATGCGCGCATATGACTTTCATTTCCGCTTCGGCTTGGCGACCCATGATTCCGCCCAGGCTGCGATCGATCTTCCCGAGTCTCTGGCTTGGCTTTGGAGAGGTTATGATCCCGCGAAGACGTCGGAAGACTTCAAGCCGGATCCTGCAGAAAAGGACAAGCCGTATTACCGCGTGACCATCTCGAATCGAGACTCTTGGTAAATCTCGCTTCTCGTCATCACATTGGCAGCACCCGTGCGGCGAGAAGCCAAAGCCATCGACGGTAAGATTTGTTTTGGCCTCGCGCCCGAAGATCGGACCATGAAGACAGACCTGAACGAAATGCGACCCGGTCACGCCGCAAGTGTTTCTCCGAAGGACTTTCGCGCTGTCGCTGCCTCGTTTCCTTCGGGTGTCACAGTTATCACGCGGCTATTACCAGACGGGGCGCCATACGGCATCACTGCAAGCTCCTTCACCACCGTTTCACTCCAGCCACCGCTGATTCTGGTGTGCATCGACCGTTTGTCCCGCTTCACCGGGGACGTCGCCGTCGGACTTCCGTTTTTAGTCAATGTTCTCAGCGAAACCCAGCAGCATCTGGCCCGCCGTTTCGCAGACCGCAGGCTGACAGATCGATTCGCCGGAGTTAGCTGGAATCACGGCTGGTCTGACTTACCACATCTCGCCGATACCGTGGCGACCTTTGGCTGCGTTCTGGATCAGATCGTCGAGGCCGGCGATCATTTCGTTTTGATTGGTAAGGTGCGAGATCTGATGCGCCATGAAGGTCGCGCTCTCGTCTGGTATGAGCGGGAATATCATGCTTTGCCGCGCTCCATCTGATCCCTCAACAGGCCGCCCCTGATATATCATCCGAAAATGAATCTCCTCCGGGCTTCGCTATTTGTCTGTACGGTTCTTTTGTCATCGCCCCCTGCATTCGGCAGGAACTCTGCGGAGGACTCGATCACCGCCGTATTAAATAAGCAAGTCGAAGCATGGAACAGCGGCGATCTGAAAAAATTCGTGTCTTCCTATGCCCCAAGATGCACGCTCCTTGGCGCGAATCAGATCTCCGAAACCACCCGCGCGGAAGTCCTGACACATTACGAAAAGAAGTATCCGTCGCCGGCCGCAAGGGGCAAGCTCACGTTCTCGGAGTTGACAGTCCATTTGCTCGACGCTGAGACCGCCACCGTCACCGGTCATTTTCATCTTGATCGAGGCCCTTCCGGAGGTGGCCTTGCAGAAGGCATTTTCAGCCTTGTCTTCAAGCGAATCGGTGGAAGCTGGGAGATCGTCCTCGATCACACCTCGTAAGCAGGTCTCTTCAATAACGTGATACCGATTCGTTTCCTTCTGCTTCGCCACGGATATACGTTCCTGTTCCTTTATGTCTTCGCCGTCGGTGCCGGTTTGCCTCTTCCGGCTGACCCTCTTCTGGTAATCATGGGCGCTCTCGCTGGCGATCATCAGTACTCCCTATTGGCCGCCATACCAACCGCAGTAGTGGCGAGCATGTTGGGCGATGCCATTTGGTACGAACTGGGACGCCGGCGCGGCCGGTCCATCCTGGCTCTACTCTGTAAACTTTCGCTCGAACCCGATACGTGCGTGCGTAAAACAGAGACTCGATTTACAAAGAATGGGGCGTGGGCTCTGCTGTTCGTTAAGTTCGTTCCCGGCATGACACTGGTCTCGATGCCGTTGGCGGGGGCGACCAAAATGCCTCGCTGGTCATTCCTGTTGGCCGATGCCGCAGGCTGTACCATCTGGGTCACCGCCTGTCTCGTTTTGGGAGATCTGTTTCATCGTCAGGTGACCATCCTGATGCAGTCGCTCGGATTGTTTGGCAGGCGAGCCGGTTTCGTTGCCGCTAGTCTTATCGCCGCCTATATCGCTTACAAGTACTTCCAGCGCGTGCGCTTTCGACGTGAGCTTCGCATTAATCGGGTTACGCCTGAAGAAGCCCTCGCGCTAATCAGAAGCAATCATCCGGTTACCTTTGTAGATTTGAGAAATCCCAAAGAGATAGCACTAGAAGGATTGAAAATTGCTAACGCTAGAATTCTACGTCCCGACGACCTTCGTTCGCGTTCGCACGAAATTCCAGATGAGCACGAGGCGATCCTTTACTGCACTTGACCAAACGAGGCCACAAGTGCCCGTGTGGCACTGCAACTTAAACGTGCGGGGGTGCGGCGTGTCCGGCCGCTTGCTGGAGGGTTCGAGGAGTGGCACAAGCTCAATTACCCCGTCGAACCGGCCTTCCCGGAGACCCCCGCGAACGAAAACAGCGGCATAAAAGCCGACGCAAACAGCAGCAGCTAATGATAGGATTCTCGGCAGAGCTTCGAGCGGACACCCGCATGAAAATAGCAGCTGTAATGAATTTTGCTGTCGTTGTTTTGATCCTTCCTTCACTATGCGGCGCCGCGTCGATAGACCGACCGCCTATTACCGGTATTGCTCACGTGGGCTTCTTCGTTAGCGATCTCACGCGGGCGGATGAATTCTACGGCCGCGTTCTCGGATTTGCCCACTTCAGTCTCGACAAACCAACTGGCGGCCTTCTCCTGAACTACTACAAGGTGAATGATCATCAATACATCGAGATCTTTCCCGGATTGAAGGGTGACGAGCAGGATCGTCTCTCTCATGTCGCTTTTGAAACAACGGATGCGCGCAAACTGCGAGACTATCTCGCAAGCAAAGGCGTGAAGGTTCCTGCATCACTGAAACCCGGCCTCGACGGCGACCTGAGCTTTATGGTCGACGATCCGGACGGGCGGCACATTGAATTCGTGCAATACTTGCCCGGCTCTTTGCATACGAGTAAGAACGGTACGCTTCTCCCAACCACACGAGTTTCTGATCACCTGATTCATAGTGGTTTCATCGTCCAGGATCGCGCGTCGGAGGATCGCTTCTACAAAGACGTTCTGGGCTTCCAGGTGATGTGGTACGGCGGCATGAAAAACGATCTCATCAACTGGGTCGACATGCGTGTGCCCGATGGAACGGACTGGCTCGAATATATGCTCGCTGTCAAAAGCCCGACGCCCAAGACGCGCGGCGTCATGAATCACCTTGCGTTGGGCGTTAAGAGTATTCAACCCGCTTACGAGACGGTTCTGCAGCACGGCGGCAAGCCGCCTGAGCCTCCGAAAATCGGCCGCGACGGCAAGTGGCAGCTCAATCTCTACGACCCCGATCTCACGCGCGCTGAACTCATGGAGTTCAAAGCAGTGCAAACTCCCTGCTGCTCGCCGATGCTTGCGCCTTAACAGCCTCTCATGAACACAGCCAGACTTCTTTGCACGGCAGCGTTATACGCAACGTGTTTCCGGATGAGCGCGATCCCACCTTCGCTCGGCCTTTTCGAAAGCAACGGCGATCTGGGTGAGGTTCTTCACCCTGGCTCGGCCGAATACGATGATTCGAACAGGACTTACACGCTTAGCGGCAGCGGCGAGAACATGTGGTTCGCCAAGGACGATTTTCAATTTGTCTGGAAGAAAGTGTCAGCCAGGAACCTCACTTTAGCTGCCGACATTTCGCTGCCTGGAAGTGTCGGCGAAAATCACCGCAAAGCCGCCCTGATGATCCGGCAGAGTCTCGATACCGACGCACCTTATGCTGACATTGCCCGGCACGGCGACGGGCTTACCTCGCTCCAGTTCCGCAGCGAGAAAGGTGCGATGACGCATGAGGTGGAAGCAAGCGTTTCGGGTCCCGACCGACTGCGGATCGAAAAACGCGGCGACCTCTTTTACATGTGGTTCGGCAAATCCGGCCAGCCACTCGAATTCGCGGGCGGTTCCACGCGCGTCGTCTTGCACGCTCCGTTTTATGTTGGTATCGGCGTTTGCTCGCACAACAAGGATTTGGTACAGATAGCCGTTTTTGGGAACGTTGAGTTAGACCTGAACCCGTCAGCCGGTCCGGACAAGCGGTATAGCACGCTCGAAACGATCGCCGTCACCTCGACCGATTCGCGCGTTTCGTTTGTAACCGCGGACCGCCTTAAGGCACCCGGCTGGAGCGAAGATGGTACCTTCCTCATCTTCCGCAATTCGGGCAAAATGCAGCGCGTTCCGGTGAAGGGCGGGTCAGCCGAAGACTTTACGAATGACGCGGCGCCCGAGCACAAGGGCAGTAAAATGCGTCTTTCGCCCGACGGAAAACAAGGAGCAGTGCTGTCAAATCACAAGGGCGGAGCTACGCTTTCGGTGACAACACTGGCCGACAACAACTCCAAGGTGATCGCCATGCTGCCGGCGGGCGGCGCACTCGGCCCTCACCCCTGGTCCCCGGATGGCAAGCGCGTCGCGTTTGTCAGCTATCAATCAGCGCGCTAATCTCCTGCTGAAACAAACCGGACTTCCCAAAGTCTCTGCTCTACTGTTTTTCGGTTGGTATCCCTAAGCGAAGGTTCGAAGTACTTGACGGTTTCCTAAATGGTTTACGAGAAGGCCTTTTGAGCGCCTTCTCTGCCGCCTTTCGTTCGCGCTCCACGAGGATCGGCCGGAAATCCTCCCCAACTACCGTGTAGTTATGAAATCGCGTCAGGCTATCGGGCCCTCCACACAGTGCGGAAGTGAGTAGTTGAAGGCAAAACATCGGCGCTTCCTGGACAGGCAGCTGATTTTGAAGAAGCAGTTGCAAATCGATTTCGATGGAGAAATTGCTGATGGGATTTCGCTCTTCGATACCCCGAAACCGGAAGGATCTTCGGTCACCGTCTTGGGTAAAGCCGTCGTATGCGAAGTGCATTCTCGTCTTTCTTTACAGACTGCTCCCTGTTCCGCTCGATTTGATTGGCCGACATCCGGGGAAGACCGTACGAAGCTTGATCAGGGCTTCCGCACGTGTGTTGTGCGGTGCATCGGAGATTATAGTGAACCCGCTCTTGTGCTTGAGCAATGCGACAATTCTTTCCGGATCTGACTGCCAGACGGCTGGCACACCGTTTTTTTGGACAATGTAGAATTTTGACGTCATGTTTTCCTTTGCGGTGAAATCAGCTAAGCTGCGGAAACAATTGGAAAGTCCTCGTATCCAACAAGCATCTCCTTCGCATTTACATCTCGATGGCCGGGAGAGCTTCTCATACAGCGAGGCTCCAATCTTCTTCGCGTCCAGGCCTTTTTGCTCAAGTTGGTGATGAGGCGATTGCGGCCGCGAACTTCGCCCATATAGGCACCTTCACAGCCATAAACCTCATCGCCTTCGGCGAAGTATCCGACCTGGCGTCCGTCAAAGGAGAATAAGTCGTCTGAGACACGATACCCTACGTATCGACCGGCCCAGTTCCAGAACGCATTAAGATCGGCTGCTTCGTCGCGTCTCGATGGATTCATACCCGATTGCTTACGGCGACAAGTCGTAACATGAAGCTCACACAACCTTCTGAAGGCAATGTCTTCTAAGAAAAGACGTTCAGAGGATCTGACTTAGTTCAGAGGATCCGAAGAATGGGCGAGAATGCTCAGACATCTTAAGTATAACCCAGATCATATCTATCTCTTAGCCGCCGAGCCTTCTTTCGATACTGTTCGCAGATCGGATTTGACCGATGGCCTCCGGTTCAACACATCCGCCCTTTGAATCTTTCTGCCCGCTTCGCGATCTATTTAGCCATATGGCAAATGAAAAGAAAGTCGCACTGATCACGGGCGCCAATAAAGGATTAGGATTCGAAATGGCGCGGCAGCTCGGAAAGGCCGGCATTACTGTGGTGGTGGCAGCACGAGATTCACAAAAAGGCGAGGCTGCAGCCGGTAAGCTTCGAGGCGAAGGCCTGGACGCTCAGTTCCTGAAACTCGATGTTACTAACAAACAGGATCGCGCAGCCGCTGCTTCGTTTTTGGACAAAAAGTTCGGCAGGCTGGATATCCTGATCAACAACGCCGGCATTTCTGGAGAGCCATTGGGCGAGGGCAAGGTGAGTGCGACCACAGAAGAAGTACTGCAGCGCACGCTTGATACAAACTTCCTTGCACCGGTTGCGCTGACTCAAGCCCTGTTGCCGCTCCTCAAGAAGAGCGAAGCAGCTCGAATTGTTAATATGTCTAGCATTCTTGGGTCCCAGACACTGCATGCGGATCCAAAGAGCCCGATTTACGATTTCAAAGCCCTCTCGTACGATGCCTCTAAAGCCGCATTGAATTCCTTCACCATTCACTTGGCTCACGAGCTAAAAGATACAAAGATCAAAGTGAATTCAGCACACCCGGGCTGGGTCAAAACCGACATGGGCACGGACGCAGCTCCGATGGAACTCCCCGAAGGCGGGAAGACCGGTGTCGAATTGGCATTACTGGGGCCGGATGGACCCTCGGGCGGATTTTTTCATTTGGGTAAGCCGCTTCCCTGGTAAGCGATTCGACAATTTGACCGCAACATGAAGGCTCCGATCGTCCCTCCTTTCACAATTGAAACAGCAGCACAAAAAGTGCGCGGCGCCGAAGATGCCTGGAATTCCCGAGACCCGGAGCGCGTTTCGCTTGCTTACACGGTATCGAGCAAGTGGCGGAATCGCTCGGAGTTCATAACGGGCCGCACGGAAATTGTTGCATTCCTGATCCGCAAATGGAATCGGGAGCTTGATTATCGCCTGATCAAGGAGCTTTGGGCCTTCGATCGGGCGAGAATTGCCGTCCGCTTCGCGTACGAATGGCACGACGATTCGGGAAACTGGTTTCGGTCGTACGGAAATGAAAACTGGCAGTTCGATGACCAGGGGCTTATGGAGCACCGGCACGCTTCCATCAACGATCTCCCGATTCGAGAGTCCGATCGGTTGTATCGCTGGCCGCTGGGTCGCCGTCCCGACGATCACTCTGGGCTGAGCGAACTCGGTCTCTAAACGTGGACCAACTCGAGTCGAATAGTAGAGTAAAGTCTGATTCACGTGAACCTGTGGATTTCTCTCAGCTGCCTGATGCTTGCCGCCCGAGCCACGCTTTGCGCCAGCACTCCGGCCTCAAACTATTCTTCCTGGAATCAATACGGCGGCTCGCCTGATTCCGCTCAGTACTCCTCGCTAAATCAGATCAATCGCCAAAACGTTTCGAGGCTGAAAGCGGCTTGGAGCTATCCTACCGGCGACAACGAACGCTATGCTTTCAATCCGCTGATGGCGCGCGGTTTGTTGTTTGTGATGGCCAAGAACCGCTCGATTGTGGCGCTTGACGCTGCGTCGGGCAAGGAGGTCTGGACGCACCGAACGGATTCTCAAACGCGGCTCATCACTAATCGCGGGATCAACTACTGGGAATCGGCCGCCGGCAGCCAGCGACGGCTGCTCTTTGCCCAGGATAATTTCCTGCAAGCGATCGACGCGCGCACCGGCCTCGCCATCAAGTCGTTCGGCAAGGACGGAGTCGTCGATCTGCGCGAAGGCCTGGGCCGGGACCCGAACAGCATCGTACTCGTTCAATCGACCACACCGGGCCGCGTTTTCGAGAATCTGCTGATTCTCGGTTCGGCGACGAATCAGGAATACGAGTCAGCCCCTGGCGATATTCGAGCCTATGACGTAGTCAGTGGGAAGTTGGTATGGGCGTTCCATACGATTCCTCATCCAGGAGAATTTGGATACGACACGTGGCCGAAAGACGCCTGGAAGACCGTGGGTGGAGCAAACTCGTGGAGTGAGCTTTCGCTCGACCAGTCGCGAGGAATCGTCTATGCCCCGACGGGCAGCCCTAAATATAACTTCTATGGCGCGAACCGCAAAGGAGCAGATCTGTTCGGAGACTGCCTTCTGGCGCTCGATGCGCACACCGGCAAGCGCATCTGGCACTTCCAGATGGTGCACCACGATATTTGGGACTACGATGACGCAACCGCGCCGAAACTGATGACCGTGCTGCATGACGGACAGAAGGTCGACATCGTAGCGGAAGCGAGTAAACAAGGTTTCCTGTGGGTCTTCGACCGGGTAAGCGGCAAATCTTTGTGGCCGATCGAGGAGCGCCGCGTACCTTCGTCCGATATGCCTGGGGAGCAAACGTGGCCCACCCAGCCGTTCCCGCTGAAGCCGCCGCCCTTCGCGCGGCAGAAGTTCGGCGTCGACGATCTGAGTCCTTACATCGAAGATCCGCAGGAGCGTGCCCGGGTACGCGATCAGATTCTCAGCGCGCGCAACGAGGGGCTCTTCACTCCGCCGGGCTTGCGGGACACCGTCGAAATGCCCGGCAACAACGGAGGGGCAAACTGGGGAGGTTCCGCAATTGATCCGACGAACGGAACGCTCTACGTAATTTCAAAAGACCTTCCCGCGATGCTCAAGCTCGAGCCGGAAGCCGCCACAGCAATTCCCGCCAGCGGTTCGCCCGAGCAGCAAGGTCTCGCGGTGTATCGGGCCAAATGCCAAATTTGTCATCACGGCGATCTAAAGGGGCAACCGCCGACCGTGCCTTCGCTCGAAAATATCGGCTCGCGGCTCACTCAACAAGAGGTGCAAAGTATGGTCACGCATGGCGGCGGACTAATGCCGGCCTTCTCTCTTCGCGACCAGGACCTGAATCGTCTCACGGCTTTTCTCTTCAGCAAAACGCCGGTGGTTCCGTTACCCACATCTACTGAAGGGTCACCAAAGCCGACCCACTACAGAAGCGGGTTCGGATTCATGATTACGAAGAGCGGTCTTTCCCCGATTGCGCCTCCCTGGTCATCGCTGACCGCTTATGACTTGAACGAAGGCACGATCAAATGGAAAGTTCCTCTCGGAGAGGTTCCTGAGTTAGCGGCCAAAGGCATCACGAACACCGGATCGCATTTTCCCAAAGTGAGCCCGGTAGTGACGGCAGGCGGCCTCATCTTCACCGGTACGCGCGACGGGAAAGTGCGAGCGCTTGACAAAGACAACGGCCGGGTGCTTTGGGAATCCAAGCTGAATACGGGGTTGGAGGGAATGCCCGCCGTATTCGAGATCGACGGCCGTGAATATGTGGTGTTCTGCGCGGCGGCTCAATCGAGCACAAGGCTCATTGGAACAGCCGACCACCCGGGTACCCAGAACACCTCGCAGAATGGGGCATATGTCGCTTTCGCGCTTCCGTAACAAAGTATCCGCCACGTACGAAAATAGAAGTATCCGATGTCGCGAGTATTGAGTTGCGTGCTCCTGCTGAGCAGTTTGTCCCTGATACAGGCGGAGCCTGCCAAAGTACCTCATGGCACGGTGGAACTCATTGCGGCAGTGAACTCGATCCAGCCTGGTTCCGATTTCCAGGTTGGTCTGCGTTTTCAGCTAGAACCCGGCTGGCACATCTATTGGAAAAATCCAGGCGATTCCGGCCAGCCGCCTCGTTTGAAATGGGAGCTGCCGGAGGGCCTAACGGCAGGCGAAATAGAATGGCCGGTGCCAAAGCGGGTACCGGTCGGTCCGCTGCTGGATTATGGTTACGACGGCGAAGTGTTACTACCCGTCACGCTGCACGCGACGCCAACTTTCGCGGCGACATCTCCTCAAAAGATCGCAACCAACATGCGAGTCCTAGTCTGCCGTGAAACGTGCATCCCGGGCAAAGCAAGTCTCAGCCTGACGTTGCCGGTCTCGAAAGCCAAAGCTAAGCCAATTGAGTCGAACGTCAAACTGTTCGAACGGGCCAATGCTGCCAAGCCGGACGTAGCGCCGGCATCCTGGAAGGTTTCGGCTAAGCAGTCCGCCGCTTCGATAGAACTCGATATCGCAGGAGCGCCGCGCACCGAAAACATGAGTTTCGTTCCAGCACATCCGAACCAAATCGAGAATGCCGCACCTCAGCACGTGACGCTCGCACCAAGCTCCGTCAGCCTGAAACTGAAACGTCCGGCGGAATCGCCTGCACAGCTTCCCAAGCTGGAAGGCCTCCTCCTCCTGGAACATGACGGTAAGCCGGTGGCATATGAACTGGCGACAGACCTTGCGGCAGGCGCTACAGAGACTCCATCAAGCGCGCCGCTCAAGACGCCTTCGCAGAACCTCGTCACGATCCTGCTTCTCGCGCTGGGCGGCGGCTTGATTCTCAATTTAATGCCTTGCGTATTTCCAGTTTTGTCGATCAAGGTCTTGGGCCTGCTTGACAGCTCCGGCGGCGAACGGAAAACAATTCAGTTGAGCGCTGCACTGTACACGCTGGGTGTGCTGGTCTCGTTCTGGGTACTGGTTGGCGTGCTGCTAGCTTTGCGCGCAGGAGGTCGAAGTCTCGGGTGGGGCTTTCAACTGCAATCGCCCGCCTTCGTCGCCTTTCTGATTTGCCTGCTTTTCATTCTCGGGCTCAGCTTGATCGGCGCGTTTGAGATTGGCACTTCGCTTATGAACACTGGAAGCGGCCTCACCCATGGCGGCAAGTACTCGAACTCGTTTTTCACGGGGGTTCTCGCAACCGTGGTCGCGACTCCGTGCACGGCGCCGTTGATGGGTGTCGCGGTCGGCTTCGCCCTGAGCCAGTCAGCGTTCACATGCATATTGGTTTTTACGGCGATGGCGATCGGTCTCGCGTCACCGTTTCTGCTGCTGGCCTTCTTTCCGCAATTGAACCGCCTGTTGCCAAGACCAGGGGCCTGGATGGAAACGCTCAAACAAGCGATGGCATTCCTTGTGTTCGGTTCCGTCGTGTGGCTGCTCTGGGTGCTCGGTCTGCAGGTAGGAATGAACCAGCTTGCGGGGATGCTATTCACTCTCCTGATTTTGTCCATAGCAGCGTGGGTCAGCGGCCGATGGCCGCGCCGAGCAATTCGTGTACCCGCTATCGTTCTTGGATTAGCGGTCGCCGTCTATTGCTGTACCTTCTTGAAGCCTGCCGCGGCTGGAACGCTGGCTGACACGGCCTCCGCGGGCAACCTGAAGTGGGAGCCATTCACCCCCGAGAGGTTGGCAAGCTACCGGTCTTCGGGCAAACCTGTGCTCATCGACTTTACTGCGGCATGGTGCCTGACCTGCCAGGTGAATGATCGCGTTGTGTTCCATTCACGCGAGGTCGAGCAGCGCCTGAACCATTCGGATATCGCCCTATTGCGCGCCGACTGGACTTCGTATGATCCCACGATTACCGAGTGGCTGGCGAAATTCGGACGGAGCGGAATCCCGTTTTACGTCATTTACGGCCCGGAGCGAGAGGCCGCGCCCACCACTCTGCCTGACGGGCTTTTAGCTCCTTCCACGCTCCTCCAAAGTCTGGACAAGCTCAAGATCTAATTTCGTTATTTGAGTACCTGATGTCGAAACGGGCGGGTTAGCTCCCGGCCGACCGCAGCGAAGAAGGGTTTACCGAAAATGCCGACAGCGAGGACTCCACCAAAGAGAGCCATCGCCTCGTAGCTTTCCCTGCCCTGCCGCTGCCAGTAAACATCGCTAAGGTTGAGCCAAAGCGCAAATTCATCGAGGATCAGCGCGGCCGCGATGCCGTAGAGAAGCGAGGTAATGCGGCTGCTGAAGCGAGTACAAGATGGCGCGCCAGTTCCGATCTCGAGCAGCCACAAATAGCCAACCAGAAGCAGCAGGAGAATACCCCAGACCATGTGATGAATGTGACGTCCGTGCATGGTGACGTTGTGGAACGGACCCACGTCGTTGTGTATGGCAATGGTGATCCCGCGCACTACGAGAACGGCTGTGAAAAATCCAAACGAAGCCAGGAAGAGCCGCTCCCGCCGCGTTTCTCCGAACTGGCGTTTGTAAATCTCACGCAACTTCGTTCGCGCGATAAGCAACGCGAAGATTGCGATGATGCCACCGATCAGAAGTGGACCAATCCAGAAGCTTTGGTGTGTCCAGGGCATGTAGGCTATCGTTCCAGAACCAGGCCGGCTTGTGCCTTCAAGTCGAACCCGGCGAAGTCCCGGCGCTCGAGTTTCGGGAAAGCCGCCGCGCCAATCATGGCGGCATTATCTGTCGAGAGAGCGGCGGACGGAAAGTAAAACCTGAAGTCCTTAGCCTGGGACGCTTCCTTCCGCAAACCGGAATTCGAAGCCACGCCTCCAGCGACCAAAATGGATTCCGGCAGCAATTTCTTCCGCCGCTGCGGTCGCCCGGCGAAGCAGCTCTCGAATCACCGTATGCTGAAAGCTCGCGAGGAGATCGAGTGTTTCTCGAGACGTTGCGGCAAGCCAATCGGCGATGGTGGCGGTCCCCATTTTCTTGCGTCGAGCAATCTCGTCCGCAATGTCGTTTTGCTCCGTCCAACGCAACACCGCGGTCTTTAGGCCGCTGAAACTGAAATCGAACTGATTGCCCTTCATTTTCGCGAGAGTGAATTTCACTGCTTTGGGATCACCGAATGGAGCGAGCTGGTCGATGACCGGACCACCCGGGTAACCGTAACCAAGCAGCTTGGCTACTTTGTCATAGGCTTCTCCAGCGGCGTCATCGCGCGTCTTTCCGATCAATCGATACTGACCAAGAACCGGAACCTCGAAGAGGTGAGTATGGCCGCCGCTGACAACCAGGGCAAGAGCCGGAAAGCAAACCTCGGGGTGTTCGAGCAGCACGGAATGGATATGCCCTTCCACGTGATTCACTCCGATTAAGGGAAGCTTGCGAGCAAAGCACAAGGCCTTTGCATAGGTCACACCAACCAGGAGCGATCCTACCAACCCTGGGCCCGCAGTGACAGCGACGGCAGAAAGGTCTTCGAGATGAATACCTGCTTCCACAAGCGCTTGCCGAACCACAGGAACAATCGCGCGCAAGTGTTCGCGAGACGCCAGCTCGGGAACGACGCCGCCATAGCGGGCATGTGTCGCAAGTTGAGAGGAAACGACACTGGAACGAATGCGGCGGCCTTGCTCAACGACAGCGGCGGCAGTTTCATCGCAGGAAGTTTCGATTCCTAAAATAAGATCTTGCAAATCTCTGATTTCCATTATGAGCTTCCGGAGGAATTGATCGCCCAGGAACCACCCACCGAGCGAGGGGCGTCCCGCATGCTCGTGGTGTCTCGCACCGGCAATTCCTTTCGCGATGACGAGTTTGCAAATTTCTATAAGTATGTTGGCCCGGGCGATTGCCTGGTTCTCAACGACACGCGTGTTTTCCCGGCACGTCTGCGGGGACGCCGCAATACGTTCCAAGGGGCCAGCGTCGAAGTCTTACTGGTGCGCGCGTTGGACCCGGAGGAGAAAACCTGGACGGCCTTAGTGAAGCCCGCGAAACGCGTTCGCGCAGGGGACCGCATTCTCTTTCACCCTGAGCTCAGCGCCGACATTCTTTCGGAAGGCGAATTTGGCGAGAGGATGATTTCTTTTCATGTGACGGGGAATTTGCGGGCCGTTTTGGACGCCGTGGGAGAAACGCCGCTCCCTCCTTACATCCATCGCAAACCTGAAGTTGCCGACCGCGAACGCTATCAAACCGTTTTCGCCAAACAGAGAGGATCGGTCGCGGCGCCGACTGCGGGCCTGCACTTCACTCCTGCCATGCTCGAGGCGTGCCAGTCAGCCGGAGCAAGGATCGCATATGTGACATTGCACGTCGGGTTGGGAACATTCGCTCCTTTGCGAGGCGAGAAGATTTCCGATATCCGATTACATGAGGAGAGTTTCGAACTGAAGCCCGAAGATTGCGAAGTCATGCGGTCGGCGAAACGACTGATCTGTGTGGGAACAACGAGCGTCCGCACAATCGAAACGGTCAGCCTTCGGGGAGAGCTTCATCCGGAATGGGGAGAGACGAATCTATTCATCTATCCTGGATTTCACTTTAAGGCAACAGGCGCCATGCTGACCAATTTTCATTTGCCCGAATCGAGCCTGCTGATGTTAGTAGCCGCTTTCGCAGGCCGCGAACTCGCGCTCGCAGCCTACGATCACGCAGTACAAGCCCGCTATCGCTTCTTCTCGTACGGCGATTGCATGTTTATTGAATAGCGAAGTATTGCCGATAGGCATGCAAGCCATCGACGACATAGGACACCAAAGCGGCACGGCCCTCGCCGGCAGCACGGTCGTCGAAAAGCAGACGTCTGCCAACGCGCGCGATATCGAGCACGTCATCTACGTTCGCCTTCCAGTCATCGGGAGCCCAGTCGATGGCGCTCGAGACAACAGAAGGAACACCTTCCGCGACTCCATCCGCCGTCACCATATTGAAGGATTCGGTGTAGCTAGGCTGGAGCAGAAGATGCATGTGCGCGATGGTCTTGCGGAAATTGGGCCACGATTGCCAGCCGTTGAGATGGAGAGTGACGCCAGGCAAGCCGGCAAGCATCTCTTTCACAGCCGAAAGAACAACCTCTCCGCCTCCTTCTGCCCGGCCGCCCGAGAGCCACAGTTCTAAAGGCGCGCGTAGACCGCGAGCGATCTCCAGAGCAGCTCCAGCTGCGCTCATCAGGTTCTTTAGGGGGCGGGTCGCGCCAAATGCACCAACTCTAAGGGGTCCGCCGCGCCACGCCATTTGCCGAACATGGCACTCGTCCAGATGGTAGAGATTCGGAAGATAAGAGCAGGAGACGCCGAAAGCGGAACGAATCCAGTTGCAGAACCGGCGGCTATTGCCCGCCAGGCGCACATTGGCGGTTCCGAGCTCAAGCTCCATGATCTCCCGCATCAGCTTCACGCCGTTGCGATCCGCTTGCAGAAAACCGACGTTGGAATGGCAATTTATCGCAAACTGCGTGTCGGAGAACTCATTCGAAAGACTTTGCAACTCAACGGTTGGAATCCAGGGCGCTGAAATGATCACGTGCCCCGCGGGATTGCTTTTTAACTTTTGACGAAGGTCGCCAGCGCTGAGAATCGGCCAGACATCGGCTTTGATTCCGGCACTGCGCAACACCTTAGCTGTGTTGATGGCAGCGACGCCCAGACCGATGTGACTGATATTGCGATTGGCGGCGAAATTTTTGTAGGCGAGAATTACGCTCAAGAACGGGCCTCCTTGAATCGGGCAGCGGTTTGATCCACCCGCGTTCAGGATCGGCTGGCGTCGTGCCAGCAGGACACCCAGGATGATCGGAAGCTCTTGATTCAGGGTCGTTTAGATCTTTTTTGAAATTTGTCACCGGCTGAGAGCGCCCCGGTCACCGCATTCCCGGCTCTGTTTTGTGCATACAGGCGCAGTTCGAGTGCTGAGACCGACACGCCTGTTTGAATTTTGAGGAACGGAGCTACATCAGGCAGCCGTTTGGAGCAATTTGAGGAGCTCGGACGCGCTCAAACCGAGGTTCGATTGTGCGGCGGCGAACATTTCGGTGATGGTTGGCGGTGAACCCGCGTGTTTTTGAGGAACAAAGCCAGAAGTAACGGGCCGAAGCGCGGTTGTACCCGCTGCGGCTTGAGCTGCTGCCAACGGACGTGAAGAAACGAAGCCACGAGCCTTTTTAGTCTCCTGTAATGTCTTGAGAGTCTTGTGGAAAGAGCGCTCGGCGGAAGTCAGAGTGCGGTGGAAGAGAGCGGCCATGCCGTGGTCGATCATCCAGACAACACGGTTGACGTCGGCGTCCAGTCCGCCATCCTGACCGCGGCCCTGCTCGGCCCACATGTGAGTTTCGAGATACCGGTAGCGGTTGATGCGCCAGTAGTGATGAGCCAGTTCGTCGACCAAAATCTCCTCGGTCGGGGAGGCGGGCTGATGTTCGGCGCGGAGGTCTTGCCGAAGGGCATCCAAATCTTCGGGATTCTCGCCGGGGATGCAGGCGGACTTGGAATACAGCCCATGCTTGAATGCGTTCTTCGATGAGGCGGCTTTGCCTTCGACGGTCTTGGGACCGGTGGACTTTTTGGCGTTGGCGCGGTTGATTTCGGCGCGGGTGCGTTTGGCGGACATTTATTACACTCCTCGTCCGGACGGTAGCGGACGCCGGTTCAGGATGGGCCCTGGGCACCCTGTAAGCCATTGAGCTCAGCTGGAAAAACGAAATTCAATGAGGCTGTGATTGGGGCGATCTCATGCCGAGCCGGCACCGTCGCGAATCTAGTGGGCGAAGTGGAATTTACGCCCCCTTCTCCAGTTCGCGCATAAGCCATGCTTTCGCCAGCTTCCAATCGCGCATGACGGTTTGCAGGGAGACTTGGAGAACCTCAGCGGTTTCCTCAACGCTGAGCCCTCCAAAAAAGCGCAACTCGACGACGCGGGCCTTTCTCGGATCGATCTGCGCGAAAACTGCCAGCGCATCATCTACCGCGATCAGTTCATTGCCACGCCGGGACGAAACATCCGCAATCTCGTCCAGATTGACAGTTGATGAATGGGCCACTTTCTGCATTTGACCGCCGCGCTTAGCCGATGCCCGAGTGCGAGCCGCGTCAACAAGGATACGGCGCATGATGCGGGTCGAGACGGCAAAAAAGTGAGCGCGATCCTTCCAGTCCACTCCTCCTACGTCTACGAGCCGTAGGTACACCTCATTGACTAACGCTGTAGTTTGTAGCGTATTGCCCTGTTGCTCGCGGCGCATATGCCGCCGGGCATTACGGCGAAGCTCATCGTAAATCAGGGGCGTCAACCGATCGAGCGCGGTCTGATCTCCGGCACCCCAAGCCTTCAGCAAACCGGTAACCTCCGCGGATTTTGCTGACACGCTCACGGGACCTTCCCAAAAATTCCTCTTCGCCATTGTAGTTCTCGGCGTTCAGTTCCGCTTACCCGGATGAAAGGCAGGCGAACCGATGAGGATCATGGCAAATATAGCGATATTGGCTCTGCTAGCAATACCTTGCTATCCGGAAAAGCGGCAAAACTCCAAACGATCGGTTACGGTATACGTCGATCTGCGCGCCGACGTCCGTCTTGAGGCGATGACGTATGCCCAGCAGGTTGCCGCTGGAATGTTCGAAAAGGCGGGTTTGTCCCTCAACTGGCGCTGGGGTCGATGCGAGGTGTGTGAGCAAGCCATCATGATAGAGGTCACATCGGCCACTCTGAGGGAAGTTCATCCAGGCGCATTTGCCTTTGCCCATCTAAATGATTCCCATATTCAGGTCTTTTTTGATCGAATTGAGCACGCCAACAGCCAACCTGGTTCCAATCCTACTGGCCCACGTCCTAGTCCATGAAATCACGCACGTTCTGCAGGGCATTGAGCATCATTCGGAGGAGGGCGTTATGAAAGCGCGCTGGACAGCGGACGACATATACCAGATGCCGTATCGACCCCTCCACTTTGACCCGTTTGATGTGGAGCTGATACGTCGTGGCTTGGCGAATCGCGACCGCGCCATTATATCTGCTCACCTTGGAAACCGTCGCGTTGCAGAACTTGCTGCAGCGCAGTAGTATGGCGAGACGGCTATCTGGGGGTATATCGGCCATGGACGCCGAACGCTGGCGAAACCTCGAGCGCCTGTACCATACCGCGCTGGAGCGCAAACCGGAAGAGCGCGGCAAGTATGTAGCTGAGGTGTGCCAGGGCGATGAAGAGCTTCGCCGCGAGCTCGAATCGTTGCTCCGGCAGGATGTTGCAGCAAACAGCCCGCTGGATCGGCCCGCATGGGAGGACGCCGCCAGCTTGCTGGAGGATGTACATACCGTGCGTCTGGAGCCGGGGATGCAGGTGGGTCCGTATCGGATCGGCTCCCCAATCGGCGCGGGCGGAATGGGCCGCGTGTACAAGGCTCACGATTCTCGCCTGGGTCGCGATGTCGCCCTTAAAGTCCTGCGCGAGGACGTCGCCGGTCATCCCAGCCGCCGGTCGCGTTTGGAAATCGAAGCACGGGCGGTTGCCGCCCTCAACCATCCCCACATCTGCACGCTCCACGATGTAGGTCCCAACTATCTCGTCATGGAGTACATCGAGGGCGAGAGTCTTGCGGCGCGTATCAGGAAAGGCCCAATTCCCATCGACCAGGCCTTGAGAATTGCAATCGAAAGTGCAAGCGCGCTCGAGGCCGCCCACCGGCACGGCATCATCCACCGCGACCTCAAGCCTGGAAATATCATGCTGACCGATTCCGGTACGAAATTGTTGGATTTCGGTCTCGCAAAATTCCAGGATGTGCGGGTGACCGGTGAGGAGAGCATGGCGATGACCGATACCGGCTCCGAGCAACTCATCGGGACACTACCCTATATGTCGCCCGAACAACTGGATGGGGAACGTGCCGATGCCCGCAGCGACATCTTTAGCTTCGGCGCCATCCTCTACGAAATGATGGCGGGAAAGCGGGCGTTTGACCGCAACTCCCCCAGTGGAATCGTAAACGCGATTTGTCGCGAGCAGCCGAAACCGTTCAGCGACTTCACGTCGAATGTGCCGCACGACCTGGAGCGGATCATCTATCGATGTCTGCGAAAGTCTCGCGAGGAGCGATATTCCTCCGCATCCGAAATCCTGCGTGAACTCAAGGAGTGTCGCTCGCTCGCATCGGAACCCGTCAGCGGCATCAACTTCAAAGTACTCTTTCGCCAGAGCAGGCGGCCGCGCGTCGCCATTCCCGGCCTGCTGATCATCCTGCTGTTGGGAAGCCTTCTGGGTTGGTGGATCGAGCGAAGCCTCAAGGCCCGATGGGCCAGGACCGAGGCTCTGCCGAAAATATCGCAGCTCATCGAACAGGAAAAGCTCGGTGAAGCCTGCGCTCTCGCACTTAGCGCGGAAAAGTACATTTCGGATGACCCGGCTCTGGGCAAGCTCTGGCCGAAAATATCATACTTGGCAAGCGTTCGCACCACCCCTCCCGGCGCAGCCGTTTTCCGGCGCAACTTTAGCGCGAAAAATAACGCATGGGAATTGGTAGGCCGTTCCCCAATCGAGAAATGCAGGTCGCCATTGGTAGATTCTCAATGGCGCATCGAGCTTGCAGGCTTTGCTCCCGTCGAGCGATCCACTCTAGTCTTCAGTCATGGCACCGTCGTCCCGTCAGACTCAATAGCTGTCTGGCTAGATGAGGACAAGAAAGCTCTGGTTGGAATGATTCGCCAAACAAACGGTCTGGTAGGGCACAGACGCTTTCGATCACTCGATGCTACGCCCATTTCGCTTTTGGGGCTTCCAGGCTTTGAGGATGCACCTGCAATTCTGCTGCGTGATTACTGGATTGACCGCTACGAAGTCACTAACAAACAATTCAAGGAATTCATCGATAACGGAGGTTATCGCAAGCCGGAGTTCTGGAAGCAGCCATTCAATAAAGACGGACGCAACCTCTCGTGGCAAGCGGCGATTGAAATGTTCCGGGATAGCACTGGAAGACCGGGACCCGCTACCTGGGCGCTCAGCGACTATCCGCGCGGCCAGGACGATTTTCCCGTCTCAGGCGTAAGTTGGTTCGAGGCGGCCGCGTACGCTGAATTCGCTGGCAAGGCGCTTCCAACCATTTATCACTGGATAACTGCCGCCTCGCCGTGGGCTAGCGGAAGCCTTCTGCCTCTCAGCAACTTCGGGAAGCAGGGACCGGCTCGCGTAGGAAGCTTCCGTAGCATGAGCTGGTTCGGCGCTTACGATATGGCCGGCAATGTCAAGGAGTGGTGCTGGAATGAGGCCGGCTCCGGGAAGCGCTACATTCTTGGCGGTGGCTGGGACGAGCCGCTCTATATGTTCAATAATGCCGACGCGCGTTCCCCGTTTGAACGATCTCCCAATATCGGGTTCCGCTGCGCGAGATATGTTTCAACCGGCACAGCGGCAAAGGCTGCTGTGCCCATGGCGCTTCGCGCGCGGGACTTCGACCAGGAGAACCCCGTATCCGATGAATTGTTTCGTGTCTACAAGAGCTTTTATTCCTACGACAAGACTCCTTTGCATGCCAGTGTCGAACCTGTGGACGAGACAGAAGATTGGAAAAAAGAAAAAATTTCGTTCGGGGCCGCTTACGGAAATGAGCGTGTTATCGCCTACTTGTTCCTGCCCAAGAAATCGCAGGCACCTTTCCAGACCGTTGTGTACTTCCCCGGCTCTGAAGTACTTGACGTTAGATCAAGTGCCGACCTGCTCGAAACAGAGCGTTTTGATTTCTTGATTAAAAGTGGGCGAGCTGTTATGTTTCCGATTTACAAGGGAACTTTTGAGCGGGGGGACGATCTTAAGTCGGATCTTCCCAACACCAGCAGTTCCTACCGCGATCACGTGATCGCCTGGTCGAAAGACCTGGGCCGGTCCATCGATTACCTCGAGACTCGTCCCGAGATCGACACAAGCAAGGTTGCTTATCAAGGTCTCAGTTGGGGCGGAGCGATGGGAGCCGTCCTTCCGGCCGTAGAGAATCGGATCAAGGTATGTGTGCTTATTGTTCCAGGCTTTTACCTTCAGAAATCGCTGCCGGAAGTGGATGAGCTTAATTTCGCGCCACGCGTAAAGGTTCCGGTCCTGATGCTGAATGGCCGTTTTGATTTCGGCTTTCCGCCGGAAACCTCGCAAGAGCCGATGTTCCGGCAGCTGGGGACGCCGAAGGAGCAAAAGCGCCACGTCGTCTACGAAACCGGCCATAACATTCCCAGGAATGAAGTCATAAAAGAGACGCTCAACTGGCTGGACCGCTACCTGGGTCCGGTGAAATGAGGTCCAGGTCGCTCCTGGGTTTGACCCCGATATCGCGCCCGTGCTCCGTCCCCAAGCGCCTCGCTCCGCAACCACCTCCGGATTATCGCTAGCGTTTTAAACCTAATTACACGCCTCGTCCGGACGGTGGCGGACACGACTTCGGGACAGCCCGCGGGCTCTCTGTAAGCCATTGAGCCTCCCTGAAAAAACGAAGACTGATCACGCTGTGATTGGGTGGGCGATTTGCTCGGGCGACTTGCAAAGAGCTCCATCGGCCTGATCTTTACAATGGAAGAACAGATGAATCGGAACGAGTCTTGAGCGCGGCGTCCGCCGCTAGCCCCAATCTGCAGTCAATCTGGAAACCGAAAGCAAATCCGTGGCTGATTGCGTTTGTTGTATCTCTCGCCGCCTTCATGGAAGTGCTCGATACCAGCATTGCCAACGTGGCTCTACCGCACATTGCGGGTAATCTCGGTGCGAGCAGCGATGAAAGCACCTGGGTTCTGACCTCGTACCTGGTTTCGAATGCGATCGTTCTGCCCATTACGGGCTGGCTGGTTTCGATTGTCGGAAGAAAGCGCTTCTTCCTGATCTGTATTTCGCTTTTCACGGTGAGTTCGCTTTTTTGCGGCGTGGCGCCGACGCTGGCCATTCTGCTCGTCTCACGAGTCATTCAGGGCGTAGGCGGCGGTGGTTTGCAGCCCATGGCCCAGGCAATCCTGGCGGACACTTTCCCGCCTGAAAAGCGCGGCCTGGCCTTTTCTATTTACGGCGTTACGGCCGTCGTAGCTCCTTCCATCGGCCCGACTCTCGGCGGCTGGATCACCGACAACTATACGTGGCGCTGGATCTTCCTTATGAATCTGCCCGTGGGCATCCTTGCTTTGTTCCTGGTTCTTAATTTTGTCGAAGACCCGCCATTCCTGAAGAGGAGTACGGTGGCGGAAAGCAGGATCGATTACATCGGGTTCGGGCTTCTTGCGGTGGGTGTCGGATTCCTGCAGGTGGTGCTCGACAAAGGACAGGAAGACGACTGGTTCGGATCGAATTTCATCGTAACGCTGAGTGTGATCGCGATCATCAGCCTGATCGTCCTGGTCGCCTGGGAGCTCCACACGAAGGATCCGATCCTCGATATTCGTCTCTTCAAGAACTTCAACTTCGCAACCTCCAGCGTAATGATGTTCATGGTGGGGGCAGCCTCGTTTTCCACCACGGTGCTGATGCCGCAGTTTCTGCAAACTCTGCTGGGGTACACGGCACAGAAGGCAGGCATGGTGCTTTCGGCCGCAGCCATCTTGCTGTTGATCGAACTGCCCTTCGTCGGCCAGTTGACTGCGCGCTTTCAGGCGCGTTATCTCATGGCATTCGGATGGGGCGTATTGACTATCGCCATGTTTTTTTCGACACGACGCATAGACCTGGGGATGAGTTTCAGCGCGGCGACCTGGCTCAGAATCGCGCAGTACGTGCCTATGGGCTTCATTTTCATTCCGGCGACGATGGCGGCCTATCTTGGCATTCCTCAGGAGAAGAGCAACGCAGTGGCCGGGTTGATCAATTTCGTTCGCAACATGGGAAGCAGCGTCGGAACCTCTGTGGTGACGACGATTCTTGCAAGGCGGGCGCAGGTTCACCAGATGATGCTCGCCAGCCATACGCACGTTCTGAACCCGGCCTTTCAAAACAAGACGACCGCGATGACTCAGGCCCTGACCCGCTCAGGCGTGGTCGCAAGCCAGGCTCAGCGACAAGCCTATGGGCGAATCTATCAATCCATGCTTTCACAGGCCTCGACGATGGCATACATCGATACGTTCTGGCTGCTCGGCATCGGCACCGCGATCATGTTCGTGCTGTCATTTTTGTTGCGCAAGAACAACCCGAGGAGATCCCGAGGGACGGAAGCGCTCGCGCACTGATGGACAAATATCGAATCGCACTCGCGAACATCCAATTCCCGGCGACACCCGAGGAGTCAGTCGCGTTGGCGGAACAAGCCATAGCTCAAGCTTCCGAGAGTCACGCTGACCTCATCTGCTTTCCGGAATGTTTCATTCCCGGCTACCGGGCAAAGGGGAAGGCGATACCGCCGCCCGATCGGGCGTTCCTCGAACGCGCGTGGTCCGCGGTTGCAGCGGCGGCTGCGAAGGCAAATGTAGTGGTTGTTCTCGGCACCGAACGTGTCGTCGGTAGTGCGCTTTTGATCACGGCTCTCGTTATCAACCGGGACGGAACGATCGCCGGCTTCCAAGACAAAGTTCAGCTCGACCCCAGCGAGGAGCGCACCTATTCGCCTGGCTCAGGGAGGCGCGTCTTTCAGGCAGGCTCGCTGATATTCGGCATCGCCATTTGCCACGAAGGATGGCGCTATCCGGAAACCGTCCGCTGGGCCGTCCAGCGCGGCGCACATATCGTATTTCATCCTCACTTCCACGAGGCCGAGCCGGGCGGTTACCGGCCGTCGAGCTTCGGCGACCCTGCGAACTCATTCCATGAAAAAGCGGCCTTATGCCGGGCGGCCGAGAACACCTGCTTCTTCGCAACTGTAAATTGTGCAGGCGAAGGATCGCCCACAACTTCAGCGGTTGTGCGCCCGGATGGGACGCTGCTGAGCTACCAGCCCTACGGCAAACAAGGGTTGCTCGTCACTGATGTCGATATCACGGAAGCGACGGGCTTACTCGCAGCGCGCTACCAAGGTGTGTAGAAGGGTCCACCGAGGCCAACCCGTGACTGTTCCGGGCTCAATTCAGAATCAAGGGATTAGAACTCTAGGCAGATTTTGCCGAAGTGCTGTTGTGATTCCATGTGGCGAAGAGCTTCCTTGAGATCGGTCCAAGGAAAGACCCTGTCGATGACCGGTTTGATGCCGTGTAACTCAATCGCTCGATTCATACGCTCAAACATGAAGCGAGACCCCACATAGACGCCTTGCATGCGTATGCTGTTCATCAATACAGGCACAGGACTGAGCGTGGGTTCTCCGCCGCTAAGCGCTCCGATGACAGTGACGATTCCTCCTGCACGAACAGCACGCAGAGAGCGAGCCAAGGTGCCGCTGCCACCCACTTCGATTACGTGATCGACGCCTTCGTCATTTGTCAGGCGGCGCGCTTCCTTCTCCCAGTCAGGAGTGAGCTTATAGTTGATCGTGTCGCGCGCGCCAAGTGTCCGAACACGTTCCAGCTTTTTATCGCTGCTTGACGTGTGAATCGCCCGAAACCCCGCGACGGCAGCAAACTGGAGCGCGAAAATCGATACTCCGCCGGTTCCTTGCAACAAGACGGACGCTCCCGGAGACATGGGCGTATGTTCGAAGAGGGCATGCCAGGCGGTGACGGCAGCACACGGAAGTGAAGCTGCTTCCACGTCAGTGAGAGATGGAGGAACGGCGACCAGCCCTTCTTCGGAGAAGACCGCGTATTCACGTGCCACGCCATCAATGGCGCCACCCATCGCCGAATTCGCTTTCTCCCGGGTTACACCTCCCTCAATCCACTTCTGCATGAAGCAACCGGCAACGCGATCCCCGGGTTTGAAGCGTGTGACCAACGGGCCTACAGACTCAACGGTTCCCATGCCGTCCGAAAGAGGGACGAGAGGCCTCCGCAACTTCGGGTTGTAGATACCTTTGACAACCATGGAGTCACGAAAGTTCAAAGAAGCGGCACGCAACTTCACGAGAACGCCGGCCGGACCGGCCTGCGGAACCTCGCAATCCACTAAGGCAAGATTGTCAATGCCGAATTCACGAACCTCAAACTGTTTCATGAGATGTCTTCAACCGGAACGAAGCGACTTCGTCCAGCTTCCTCTGCGCTGCGCCAGTGTCAATCGATTCGCAAGCCAGTTCTACGGCCGCCTTCAGGTCGGGCGCTCTATGTGCGAGGAAAAGGGCAGCGGCGGCATTGGCGACCACGATATCGCGGCGCGGACCCTGCTCGCCGTCGAGTACGCTTCGAATAATGCCGGCGTTCGTCTCCGGGTCAGCGCCCTTCAGATCGTCAATCGAACCTGCATTCAGACCGAAATCGGAGGGCAACCAGCGGCCCTTCTGCACGCGTCCATCCTCGACCTGAAACACGGTGGTCATTCCCGTTGTTGTAATTTCGTCGAGACCATCCGAGCCGTGAACCACGAATGCACGCTCAATTCCCAGACGCGCGGAAGCGTGAGCCAGCATCTCCGCAGCCCGAACGGAGAACGCACCGATTAACTGCACACGGGCGTTCACAGGATTCGTGAGCGGGCCCAACAGATTAAAGACGGTTCGACCCTTCAACTGCAGGCGCGCCTCCTGAGCATGCTTTACTGCGGGGTGCAGCAACGGGGCATAGAGAAAACCGATTCCTGTTTCCCGGATGCATTCGACTACCTGGTCCGAGGGGAGGTCGATAGCAACGCCAAGAGCCTCCAGGACGTCGGCGCTACCGCACTGGCTCGAAATACGGCGATTGCCATGCTTAGCGACATGCAAGCCTGCGCCGGCCGTGACAAAGGCCGTTGCGGTAGAGATATTGAAGGTACAAGTGCCGTCGCCGCCCGTGCCGCAGGTATCGAGCAGCGGCTCGGGAAGCGTTTCAACACCAACCGGCGTACTCATCTCACGAATGGCGCTGGCAAAGCCGACGAGTTCCGAGAGCGTTTCTCCTTTGCGCCGCAGAAAGGCGAGGACCTCGGCAATGCCCTCGGTCGTCATTTCGCCCGACAGCATGCGATGCATCAAGTCGTGAGCTTCAGTTTCGCTGAGGTGCAGGAAATTCCGAAAGGGGAGGTGCGACATGCTTGACGTTTTCAATTCAATAACGGGCTGCCACCGGGCCACAGAGAGACCAGCCCGTCGTGCGTTGCGCGACTGGCAGCGTAATAAAAGCTGAGAACGTCGTATCTCCTCTCAGAAATCTTACTGAACACAGATTGACGGCAGCGACTTGACCACACGCTGCTTCACATGCCCAATCTGCAGGCTAGTCCGACCAAGCTATTAGCTCGATGGTGATCGAAAGGGAACAGCCGTTGGAGCTTTTGCTGTGCTTTCCAACCGCCCAGCATATGACTGAGTCCAAATCTCCGGCGACTGGTTCACTCGAACAGTTCTTCATTACTTATAACTCATTCGGAAATTTGCACCGGGCAGAAGGGCTCGCCTTCGCTACTCTATACGCAGGAGTGGCTGTAAAGTGCTGGTAGTAATGAAGGCCCATGCCGGCCAGGCAGAGATTGCACGTGTTTGCGAACGTATAGAATCGCTCGGCTTCAAACCTCATATTATTCCGGGCGAGCAGCGCACTGCGATCGGCATTACCGGAAATAGCGGTCCGGTGGACGCTGCCGAGTTTGAGGATCTGCCGGGCGTCGCCGAGGCGATTCGTGTTTCGAAGGCCTACAAACTTGTAAGCCGGGAAACAAAGCCGGAGGACACCGTGGTCAGGATCCGGAACCAGGCTGTAGGCGGCACGGAGTTAGTATTGTGCGCGGGACCGTGTGCGGTGGAGAGCCGCGAGCAGATTCTTCGATCGGCACGCGCGGCGAAGGCAGGCGGAGCCCAACTCCTGCGAGGCGGGGCGTACAAGCCTAGAACGTCGCCATACAGCTTCCAGGGTTTGGGGGAAGAAGGGCTGCGCTTTCTGGCCGAGGCGAGGGAAGAAACCGGGCTAGGCATCGTGACTGAGGCGGTCGACACGGAAACATTCGACCTGGTAGAGCGCTACGCCGATTGTGTGCAGATCGGCGCCCGCAACATGCAGAACTTTTCGCTTCTGCGGCGAGCCGGTAGATCGCCGAAAGCCATCCTGCTCAAGCGGGGCATGTCATCGACGCTGGAAGAATTTCTAATGGCCGCCGAGTACATCCTGGCCGAAGGAAACTATAAGCTCGTCCTGTGTGAACGGGGTGTGCGTACTTTTGCGGACCACACCCGCAACACGCTCGATCTAAGCGTGGTCCCGGCCGTGCGCAGCTTGAGTCATCTTCCTATCCTGGTTGATCCGAGTCACGGAACCGGCAAGCGAGACAAGGTACTTCCGATGGGACTCGCGGCGGTTGCTGCAGGGGCGCATGGCTTGATCGTGGAGATGCATCCGGAACCTGAAAAAGCCCTGTCCGACGGCTATCAGTCACTTGACCCCGATCAGTTCGCGGAGATGGCGGAAGAATGCAAAGCGATTCACGACCTGCTCGCGGCCAGGCGCAATGTGCCTGCCCCAGTTCGGTAAAGTTGTTCGCTGACACGGAATCTAGGCATTCGAACGGAAAAGGCCGAAGTCCTCGAGAATTGGCAGGGCCGGCGAACGGGTAATGCGGAGACGGACTCGGGATGTCGAAACAGGCCGGCTCGAACGCAAAAGACGGCATATGCCAATGCTCGTGCCCGACCCGAACGGCTGCCAGTCTTCGTTCTGCCATGTCTCAACAACGAACGATTCGACTCGCTGGCCGAATCGTATCCGCTCGCGAAGCCGCACTATATCGAACTGGGTGGGATGCGTGAGCTCGAGCACGATCTGTGTTTCGCTTGCCGAGCTTGTGACCGCCTTGCGCGCCTCTTTGGCCAAGTCAATTGCGAACGTGCTTCGAATACGCCGACCAAATGTTCGCAAAGAAGCGGCGTCGCTTTCATGAATAAGTCCGCGCCGATCGGGCGGAACGTTCAGCAGGAAGCTCGCACCGCGGCCGACTGACTGGAAGTACAAGCGGACCAGCTCATCCGGTGTTTTCACCTTATCGTTCTCGGCTGGATGCCAGAACCAGCCGGGACGAATAGAGACATCGCACTCGGCGGGCATCCAATACTTACCATTGCGAGTGCCGCTAGTGGCTTCCGCCTCTACGATGTCTCCAGGCGAACCGGGGGCTCCGCTTGGGGAACGAGGCGTGTAGGTGGCCCAGCAGGGTTCGCCAGCTATTCCCTTCTCGTTGCCTACCCATCTCACATCCGGGCCGACATCGCTGAAAATGGCTGCGTTCGGTTGCAATTCGCGCTCGAGCGCCCACGTGCCGGGCCAGTCATAGTAGTGCAACTTGTCAATGATGCGCTTTTCGCGAGCACCGCCATAATAGCCGTCACCACCGTTCGCGCCATCGTGCCAGATCTCAAATACCGAACCGTAGCCGGTGAGAAGCTCCCGCAATTGCCGTCGATAGATCTGAACGTACTGTGCGGCGCCATAGGCGGGCTGGTTACGGTCCCAAGGTGAGAGATAGACGCCAAACTTCAAGCCGTGTCGGGCTGCCGCTTGTGAGATTTCTCGGATAATATCGCCCTGCCCGTTGCGATAGGGACTGTTTCGGATGGAGTGTTCCGTAGTTTGAGTGGGCCAAAGACAAAATCCGTCGTGATGTTTACAGGTAAGGATGACGCCTCGGCTTCCCGCATCCTTCAGAACTTCGAGGATGGCGTCGGCGTCGAAGGCGGTTGGGTTGAAGATGGCAGGATTTTCATCGCCATAGCCCCATTCTTTGTCGGTAAACGTGTTTACGGTGAAGTGAAGAAAAGTATAGAACTCGAGTTCACTCCAGGCGAGTTGGCGCGGGGACGGAATGACGCTACGTGACTCCGCGGCTGTCTTCTCATCACTTGGAAAAGCGCTCGCTGCAACCCCAGCCGCGAGCGCTCGGGAAAATAAGCGCCTAGTCAGTCGCATGGCAGGATTTGCAAGGGATTTCGATTTGTTTGAGTCGTCGAGGGCATTTGATGAGAGCCAAAGTGGTCGCGAGATACACTAGCGATTGGCGCGCCGGGCACTGACGGAGTGAGCAAGAGCGCGCCGCACCCAATATGAAGATACATGAGTATCAGGCGAAGGCGATCCTCGCTAAATACGACGTTCCTGTGCCACGCGGCGAAGTTGCATACACCGTAGAAGAAGCCGAGGCTGCGGCGAAGAAGATTGGTGGAAGCGTGGTGGTGAAGGCGCAGATTCACGCCGGAGGCCGGGGCAAGGGCGGCGGCGTAAAGATAGCAAAGAGCGCTGCGGAAGCCACGGAGATCGCCAAGAAGATGCTTGGTATGACCTTGGTGACCCATCAGACGGGGGCCGAAGGTCGAGTGGTACAGCGGCTTTTGATTGAGGAGACTCTGCCGATTGAGCGGGAGCTTTACCTGGGCCTTGTGCTCGATCGCGCACTCGGACAAACGGTGTTCATGGCGTCGAAGGAAGGCGGTATGGAGATTGAGGAGGTCGCGGCTAAAACCCCGGAAGCAATTCTGCGGGAGCCGTTGATTGCGGGCCAGCCCCTGCAGCCATTTCAGGCGCGCAAATTAGCGTTTGGAATCGGGATTCCAGCAGCCAGCGCGAATGCCGCGGCGACTGCGATGATTGCTCTTTCAAGAGCATATCTCGGAATCGACGGCTCGCTGGCCGAGATTAATCCTTTCATTCTCACAAAGGACGCGAAGGTGTATGCGCTCGATGCCAAGATCAATCTTGACGACAACGCTCTCTACCGGCACAAAGACCTGCTCGAACTGCGCGATCTGAACGAAGAGGATCCGCTCGAAGTGGAAGCTTCTCGATTCGGGCTGAACTACATCAAGCTCGACGGTACGATCGCCTGCATGGTGAACGGGGCGGGCCTGGCGATGGCTACCATGGACATCATTAAATACGCCGGTGGGCGACCAGCGAATTTTCTGGATGTGGGCGGTGGCGCAAACGCGGAACAGATCAAGAACGCTTTTCGAATTCTGCTTTCGGACCACAGTGTGAAAGCGGTATTGATCAACATTTTCGGCGGGATTTTGCGGTGTGACACGCTCGCGACCGGAGTCGTATCGGCGGCGCGCGAGCTGGAGATCAAAATTCCGGTTGTGGTCCGGATGGAAGGTACGAATGTGGACCTGGGACAGAAGATCCTGACTGAATCGGGCTTCAACTTCACCGTTGCGGACGGTATGAAGGACGCCGCGGAGAAAGTAGTGAAACTGGCGCAATGAGCGTACTCATCGACGAAAAGACAAAGGTTTTGTTTCAGGGCTTCACGGGCAGAGAGGGCACTTTTCACGCGGAGCAGGCAATCCAGTACGGGACGCAGGTGGTTGGTGGAACCACTCCCGGCAAGGGAGGTCAAACCCATCTGGACCGGCCGGTGTTCAACAGCGTGGAAGAAGCGGTCAAGGCTACGGGCGCGAACGCATCCGTGATCTTCGTTCCTCCCCCCTTTGCGGCGGACGCCATTATGGAGGCCGCGGACGCCGGACTGCCGCTTGTGGTGTGCATCACGGAAGGTATTCCGGCACAAGACATGGAGCGGGTGTGGGCGTATCTCAAGACCAAACCGGGCACGCGTTTGGTGGGGCCGAACTGTCCGGGCGTGATCACGCCAGGCAAGTGCAAAATCGGCATCATGCCTGCGCCAATTCACAAGCCCGGCAATGTGGGAATCGTTTCGCGCTCCGGCACGCTGACCTACGAAGCGGTGGGGCAGTTAACCAAGCTCGGGATCGGACAATCGACATGTATCGGCATAGGCGGCGATCCGATCATTGGAACGAGTTTCACCGATGCAATTAAACTGTTCAACGAAGATCCTGACACGCACGCGATCATCATGATCGGCGAGATTGGGGGCAGTGCGGAAGAAACGGCCGCCGCCTTCGTAAAAGCAAACGTCAAGAAACCGATGGTAGGGTTTATCGCGGGACAAACGGCCCCTCCAGGGAGGCGCATGGGGCATGCCGGCGCGATCATTTCGGGAGGCGCAGGAAGAGCGGAAGACAAGTTGGCCGCTATGGCCGCGGCCGGAATCATCGTATGCCCAACTCCGGCACTCATGGGTGAAAAAATGCAGGAAGCGCTGGCACAAAAAGGTACAAGGAAAGCGACCTAGATGGCTGTAGAACGTACGTTTGGGATTATCAAGCCTGATGCCGTGAAGGAAGGGAACACGGGGGCAATTCTCTCAATGATCGAGGAGAATGGCTTTCGAATCGTTGGCTTGAAAACGCGGCGCATCTCTAAGCAAGAGGCTGAAGCATTTTATTCCGTGCATCGGGAGCGTCCATTCTTCAGCGGTTTGGTCTCTTTTATGACAGAGGGCCCGGTGGTAGTGATGGTGCTCGAGCGTGAGAATGCGATCGCGAAGTGGCGCGATCTGATGGGCGCTACAAATCCGGCCAATGCCGCAGAAGGCACGATTCGGAAAAAATTCGCCGAAAACATCGAGCGAAATTCCGTCCACGGTTCGGATGCCCCCGAAACCGCTTCTATGGAAATTCCCTTCTTCTTCGGAGCTGCTGAGCTCCTTTAGCAAGCCAAAATCCGGCCCGAAAAAAAGGAGAGCCGCCAAAGAACTGGCGGCTCAAGTGACGAGTGGTGCTGATCGACGTTATGCGACCCTCGGTTCGAAGGCCGGAACTTCGAGTGCCGAGGCAAGCGCCTTTCTGGTTTTCTCCGCGAGACTGCGCAGCCGTGCGTGCTTCGGTCGGCTAAGCCTCCGCTCAACACTGCGGCGTGCGCGTAGCAAACGGATGCGGACCGCAGTCTCGGACCATCCATGCTGCCGGGCAATTTCCTGAACTTTATAGCCTTCGATGTAATGCCCTTCAAGGACCACCCGGTCGTTAGGCTTGCAATCGTGCAAGATCCGCTTGACATCGATCGCGGCCACATTCATCCGAGGAGGCGCTTGCAACTCGGGCAAAGTTTGAGTCTGAGGTTCACGCCGCAGATAGGTGCGGTGAATATTGAGTGCGATGCTGTTGGTCCACGTGAGGACCAGACTTGGATCCCGCAGCTGCTCTCTGCGTTCCCAACCCTTTGCCCAAGCTGCCTGGGCCGTGTCCAGTGCGGAGTCATAGGAAAGTCCTCGTGAGACGAGGAACCGAACCGTCAGATTGAAGCCCTTCTGATATGCCTTGCCGAAATCGTCCGTTGTCATATGCGTTAAATGCTCCTGATAAATTTTCCTGGATCTTTTAGATCTCTGTGTTCCAACGTGCGGAGAGCGGAACAGAGCGTGATGCGTGATCACCGTTCGATAAAACAAGTACGCAGTTTTGGTTCCACGACGGACAGTTCGATTTGAGAACTTCGGAAGCCGAAGGGAATCAGGCGGTTAGGCGGTGATTCTTAATAGATTGCGTAGAACCCCAGGAACACCGGTAAGCTGCATTTCTTGCCAGTCGGTGCAAATTTTTCTGCAGGACGAATTAACGCGGGGATGACAACTCGCGCTCTCGCGCGGCGAGGGGGAAAGTTTTACTTGGACTCCGGGGGTCGGTTCGAAGAATTCGAATCGATCTTTTCGGATTCCTCCGCGCCGGCCTTCATGCTGTCCCGGAAGGAGCGGATCCCTTTCCCTAGCCCTTGTCCCAGCTCAGGCAATTTCTTGGGGCCAAAAATAAAAAGCGCCACCGCGAGAATAATGAGCAGATGTGTCGGCTGAAGTAGACCTTCGATCATAGGGATATCCTCTTTCGCTGAGCCGTCCACCGGCAGCTCCCGCCTGGTGGGCAGCGTTGGGGTAACATTAACGGTCTGTTACCGCATCCCAATTATATCTGAGAGCGCTCGACACCGGCGGCGCTTGTGTTGACATCCCATCGAGCGTCCGCTATATTTCTGAAGTACTGAAGTATCAATCAGTTGAGTTTTCTTCGGTAAGCTACCTAGAGAGGCTGATACACGGCGACGGAGCGGTTTCCTCAGCACGCTCTGGAGACGACGGGGGCGAATAGGCGGGTGGGTTGAGCAGATGGCTGGTTCCTTTGACGAACATGTCGAAACACCTGGATCGGAAGAGAGCGCGGACTATCAAGCGTTTCTCGATGACTTCAGCCATCTTGCGCCCGCACACGGCGAGCCGTACCGCGGCCACGTTCTGAGCGTCTCAGAAAAAGAAGTCATTGTAGATATTGGCCGAAAGACGGAGGGATTAGTTCCCGCTGCTCAGTTTCCTACCGTGAACGGGCTACCGGCCGTGCAGTGCGGCGATGTCATCGACGTGATGATCGATCGCACCGGCCAGCCGATAGAGGGCTACATTCTGCTCTCGTATGAACGAGCCCACCAACGGCACGTCTGGGAGCAACTCGAGCAGGCGGCGGCTCAAAGTCTGGCAATCACGGGACGAGTCGTAGGCAAGATAAAGGGCGGTCTCGCAGTGGATGTGGGCATTCCGGCATTTCTTCCCAGCTCCCAGGTGGAAGTTCGACCGATCCACAACCTCGATGGATACGTAGGCCAGGAGTTTTCGGTTCGGATTCTGAAACTGAACCGGAGGCGCGGCAATGCGGTGGTTTCACGACGAGTGCTTCTCGAAAACGACATTCAGACGAAAAAAGCGCACGCTCTTGAAAGTCTGCACGAAGGGGCGGAGGTAACGGGAGTCGTCAAGAACCTGACCGACTACGGAGCATTCATCGATTTAGGCGGCATTGACGGCTTGCTTCACGTGAGCGATCTCAGCTATGGCAGCGTGCCGCATCCTTCGGCGGTGCTCAAACCGGGCGAGGAAATCACTGTGAAGGTGCTCAAGTTCGACCGGGAGCACGAACGGATTTCACTTGGCCTTAAGCAATTGCGTCCTGATCCCTGGGAGCACGTCGAAACGCATTACCCGGTGCTGAGCCGTGTTATCGGTCGAATTGTCAGCGTAGCGGATTATGGCGCTTTCGTGGAGCTCGAACCGGGCGTAGAAGGCCTCATTCATATCTCGGAAATGACCTGGAGCCGGAGAATGAAGCATCCCACGAAGATCGTAAATGCGGGTGACCAGGTGGAAGCTGTGGTACTCGAGGTGAAGCCGAGGGAACGGCGGATTTCCCTCGGTATCAAACAGCTCGAAGCAGATCCCTGGACTACCATCGCCGACCGCTATAGCATTGGCTCAGTGGTGGAGGGCCGGGTCAGAAAGCTAGCTGACTTTGGCGCGTTCGTGGAGATCGAGGAGGGTATCGACGGGTTGGTACACGTTTCGGACATGTCGTGGACCGCGCACATCAAACATCCGTCGGAGCTGGTCAAGAAAGGTCAAGTGATCCAGGCGGTGGTTCTTAATATCGATGCGCCAAATCGCAGACTGTCGCTCGGGGTCAAGCAATTGCAGCCGGATAACTGGGAGACTTTCTTCCGTACTCACCAAATTGGTGACAACATCCGCGGGCGAGTGTGCCGGGCGGCGCCTTTCGGCGTATTTGTGGAGTTACTCCCGGGCGTGGAAGCGCTGTGTCATCGAAGCGAAATCCCAGTTGTGGGGGAGCGGCGCGGCAGCACAAAAACCGCACCGTCAACCGAAGCACTGCTGCCCGTCGGCGCTGAACTCGAATTTAAGGTCATTAAGATGAATGAAGCCCAAAAGCGCATCGGATTGAGCCTGCGAGAGGCGCACGACGATGTTGAGAGACATCGTCTGCAGGACTATCAGCGTCAGGCGGCTGTGGCCACATCCACTGTGGGTGACGCAATAAAACAAAATTATCCAGGGAACGACTATAGGACCAAGACTTATGACGAAGGCTGAGTTAATCGACGAAGTCTCCAAGGTAGTCGAAATGACACGCAAGGATTCGGAGACGATCGTTGAAACGATTTTTGACAGCATAGTGAGCAGTCTGCACAAGGGCGACAAGATCGAAATAAGAGGGTTCGGCAGCTTTCGTACGAGACAGCGTCAACCGCGAATTGGTCGCAATCCAAAAACAGGGTCGCGCGTGGAGGTTCCGTCGAAGCGGATCCCCTTCTTCAAACCCAGCAAGGAACTGCGCGACCTGGTGAACCAATCCTCCAAGTCTGCGGAACCTGGCGAGCACGCTCGTGGCCCGGAGCCCGATCCAGCCACACACTCAGGTTCGTAACCGCCGCGCCGAAACGCCAGCGCCATCTGATGGATTACATTTGGACTCCCTGGCGTTCCTACTATATGCAAGCAAAGAGGGAAGTCTCGGGGTGCATATTCTGCTTTGCGGCGCAGAATCCGGCGGAAGACAAGAACACGCTCGTTGTGTATCGCGCGCGGACTTGCTTTGTCATCCTTAATCGTTATCCGTACACCAGCGGTCATCTAATGGTCGTGCCTTATGAACATGTTGCCAAGCTTCAGATGGTGACGGAAGAGGCCAATGCCGAAATAATGTCGCTCGCCCGACAGGCCGAGCGCGTGCTCGAATCCGTTTACAAGCCGGACGGCCTAAATCTAGGAATGAATCTCGGGAGCGCGGCAGGCGCCGGAATCGAACAGCACCTTCACCTGCACGTCCTTCCCCGATGGTCAGGCGATGCAAATTTCATGACGGCGGTGGGCCACACTCGAATCATTCCCGAGGCGCTCGAGGACAGCTATCAGAAAATCCAAGGAGCCTTTACCGAGCTGGTCGGAGCCCCACGTTCGCTGTAGTTTCAGCGTGCGGCCAATCTACGGCGCCTGCTCAATACGCCCATCAAGCCTCCAGCGAAAGCCAATCCCACCAAAAGAACAGAAGACGGTTCGGGAGTAGCGGTAAATGAGCCGAACAGTCCGTGATCTTCGACATCCCCCGGTCCAGGGATTCCGGCCGTGAAGTAGAGTTTATTGGGATCCTGTCCTTGCACTCCGTTTCCGAAGCTGAGTCCCCAAAGACCTTGATTCACCAGCGGGTTTCCGCTTGTGTCGTCCAGCGTGCCAAGCATTGTCCCTGTTGAAGGATCATAGGCATTTATCTTCCCGTCTCCGAAATTGCCTATCAGCAGATCTCCGCCGAATTGGCCGAACGTGGAAGGAGCTACCACGAGGCCCCACGGAGAGTTCAGAGCACCTTGCGTGACAAGCCGGCGGAGAAGATTGCCGTTCGTGTCGAAAACATCGACAAAGCCATGGCCAGCGCCAGCCACATCGTCATGCTTCGCCGCATCCTGCAAAGCGTAGGAAACGTAGAGACTCCCGTTAACGTTCTGGATGCCGAATGGAGCGTAACCTGCCGGAAGGTTCGGGTCCTGAAAGCCTCCTGGAACGGAAGTTGGATGGAAAGAAGAATCAAAAACGTCGACTGCGCCCGTGCCGAAGTTAGTCGCATATAGAAGGTTGGCGGGTCCGACGCTGCCCAGGGCTAGTCCCTTGTAAACCGAACCTGCGGGCGAAGTTGCCTGAAGGGCGGCGGTAGTGCCAAACGACGGAGACCATGAGGCGATGGTGCCGTCCTCGGTATCGAAAAGAAAAGGTGACCCTGCAAACCCGCCTGTCGAATTGAACACAATTCCTGTTGGAGCGCCGGGGCCTCCGGAGGGCGCAGGAATCGACACAACGAGGGGCAAGCTCGCTCCAGATCCGTTGTAAAGAGCCGACGTACCAGTGCCGTTATTGTTGATCCAGAAAGGCGTTTTTGGGCCTGCCACGATGCCCCATGGATTGACAAGATTGGGATCCAAATTGGTGGCTACCCCCGGCAGATCGGATGTCAGATTAGCTTGGGCAAACCGATTCGATGTGCTGGCCCAGAGATGTCCTGTTCCGGCAATCAGGATTGCGCTCAAAATCAGTCTCGGCGTTTGCATAGAAAGTCCTTTCAATAACTGCTCGAGTTACTGGTTGAGAGTTTGATTGCTTCCGCCGTTTTGGATGTGTTAACCGTGTAAGTTTTTTGTAAAACATTAACCCACTGAACTGAACAGCTGCTTTGTTATGGCGCGAGAACACAGAGAAACTCTGCGCGATCCGCCCACTCAGAGAGAGTAACTGCCAATGTTCGACGACCGCTTTTTGGATCCGTGTTCAACGCTGACTTTATTGTGTTTGTTTACGGCATGTGCTTTCTGGCAGAACGATTCGTTATTCTTTCTGTTTGCCGGGCTGGCGGTCTGTACGCGTACCCTGTTCTCGCCTTTAGGACGGGGCTAGTCAGCCAGCAAGAATTCGCCGCAAAACAATGAGGCCGCGCCAGGAAGGATACGGTCGAAGGCGGCGGCCTGATCCGACGGGAACGCTATTATCAGGCTGCGGCGCTCTTCGCCTTGACCAGCTCGATCTCAAAATCCAGTTTCACGTCATCGCCGACCATGAAACCGCCAGTTTCCAGCGCCGCATTCCAGGTGAGTCCAAAATCACTCCGTTTCAGCTTGGTCTTCACAACAGCGCCTACGCGTGTGTTCCCCCACGGGTCCGCACCCTCCGGCGAAACATCTTCGACATTCAGAACGACACTTTTCGTAACACCGTGCAGGTTCAGGTCTCCGGTCACAACAAACTCGGAGTCACTCTTCTTCTCAGCCTTTGTGCTGCGAAAGGTAATGGCGGGATATTTAGCAACATCGAAGAAATCAGCGCTCTTCAGATGTGTATCGCGCTGGGTCTCGTTTGTATTCACCGTTGACGCGTCTACATTGGCCTCAACGGTAAGCGAACTGGGGTTCGCCGCATCGTAAGATACTGTCCCCCGAACACCTGTAAAGGTGCCACGAACATTGGACACCATCAAATGGCGCACGCTGAACTGCAGACTGGAATGCGCCGGATCGATTTCGTATTTGCTAATCATAAGTCTCCTTTTTCGGTTTTGAGCTTCTCGTCACGTATCTGTTGAAGGAACAGGATCAACTGCCTGACCTGCTTTTCGCGCCAACCGCAGAACTGCTGCCGATGATAGGCGGCTACGAACGGGTCAATTTGCACTAGCAATCGGACTCCCTCTTTTGTGATTCGAACCAGTACAACCCTTCTATCGGTCGATGAGCGTTCACGCACAACCCACTGACGCGACTCCATGCGATCCAGCAGGCGAGTTACGTCGGGATCACGAGAAATGAGTCGATCGGATATCTCGCGACAGCACAGGCCATCTGGAGAGCCCTTGAGAATGCGAAGAACGTTGTATTGCGTGGGCGTCAGGTCGAACTTTTTGAGCACGCCGGACACGCGGTCCTGCAACACGTCGGCCGTGCGGAGGATCGAAAGCGAAGCTTCTTCCTCCACCAGAGTAAAGGGCCCGGACATCTTGAGTTCATCAGCCAAGGCCGGCATAAGACAATAATACTCGTTTAAACGAATATCGTCAAGAGGATTATTTTGCTACTGCTTTTCTGCGGCTGTTTTGTCGATGAGCCGTGTCAGCGATGCCAGCAGATCGACCGGCACGGGGAAGATTACCGTGCTGTTCTTTTCCGCGCCGATTTCCACCAGCGTCTGGAGATAGCGAAGTTGAATGGCGACCGGCTCTTTTTGGATTTGGTGGGCTGCCATACTCAGCTTTTCGGCGGCGAGGTACTCGCCCTCGGCATGAATGATTTTGGCGCGTCTTTCGCGCTCTGCTTCGGCCTGCCGCGCGATTGCGCGAATCATCTGCTCCGGCAAATCAACCTGCTTCACCTCTACCATCGTGACTTTTACACCCCATGGACCTGTATGATCGTCGAGGACCGCCTGTAGCCGGACATTGATTTTTTCCCGCTGGCTCAGCAACTCATCGAGCTCGACCTCGCCGAGAACGCTCCTGAGAGTGGTTTGCGCAAGCTGACTGGTAGCGTACAGGAAATTAGTCACTTCGATAACCGCTTTGGTGGGATCAACGACTCGAAAATAGACGACTGCGTTCACTTTGACGGTCACGTTATCGCGTGTAACCAGGTCCTGCGGGGGAACTTCCATCGCCTCGATACGGAGAGAAATTCTGACCATCCGATCGATGGGAGCGAAGACGAGAATAACCCCGGGCCCTTTTGCGTGGCTCAGGACCCGGCCCAACCGGAATACTACAGCGCGCTCGTATTCACGCAGAATCTTGACGGAAGAAATAAGGTAAAGCAGGATTAAGACCAGCAGCAAAAAACTGAAGCTGAAAAACGGCACGAACATCTCGCCTCCTTTACGCTTCCTTCACATACAGCGTCAGACCATCGACGCGCTGCACAGCAACGTGTACACCCGCGGGAATTGGCAGGTCGCTTTTGGCCTGCCAGTATTCCCCGCGCACAAACACCGTACCCTGTGATCCTACGCCCGTGCGAGATACGCCCACTTGCCCGACTAATGTCTCGATACCACTAACGACTGCTGTGTGACGCGCCCTCAGGCCTAAAACACCAAGGAATATGGCGATAACGCACAGGGCGGCTGCAACCGCTACGGCCAGAATCGGATTGATCGAGTGGGGCCCCCGGATGAGACCGATCGCACCGGCCGCAAGCAGCACCGCGCCTAGAACGCCCGAAATCCCGTGGCTGCTGAACTTCAACTCGACGGTTAAAAGCACGAGGGCCAGAACGATCAGTGTCGAGCCATACCAGGTCGGCGTATTTTCCCAAAGCCCGAAGGCTCCGGCGCACAGCAGGATTACACCAATCAGACCAGGTCCGAACAGGCCCGGAGCATGCACTTCCCAGGACAGTGCAACAACCCCCGCTACCAACATGAGGAACGCCACATTCGTATCGCTAAGCGTTTCGAGCATCTATCCAGTTTGTCAGCGATTTGATCTAAAGAAAGTTTAACTCGTGGAGGATAACCCGGAATTTAGCGGCCTCGTCTTGTTTAAGTAGAGACGGGAACTCCGAAAAAGGAGAGGAGAAAAAAATGAAAAAAGGATTTTGTCTGCTGGCGATGTCGAGTCTGCTTGGAATCGGCGCGGCAATGGGAGCGACCCAGGATCAGCAAGCCGCACCGGCACCCCAGGAAGGCCACGGACCGCGCCGGCAGATGGACCCGGAACAGCAGGTGAAGATGCTGACCAAACGGCTGAATCTCACCTCGGATCAGCAAGCGAAGCTGCTTCCGATCCTGACGGACCAAAAGCAGCAATTTGAAAGTATCCGAAACGATAGCTCGCTTGCCCAGAAGGATCGCTTTCAAAAAATGCACGCGGTGCGCGAGGATAGCGACACCAAAATCCAAGCGTTGCTGACGGACAGCCAGAAGCAGGCATACACACAGATGAAGGCCGAGATGCGCGAACGAATGCAGCAGAGGCATAGCGACCACCCGAATCCGGAAGCCCAGCCCAACAACTGAGGTTGGCGTTCCGGCGATTAAACGCGAGGCAAGCGCGGCTCTCTGGCCGCGCTTGCTATAATTGCGATTTGTGTGTCTGAAGGTTAACCCTGTCCACCCGGCATGGGTTGTAGCTGGAGATACTACGTATGTTTGTTAGGCTCCAGCAGTTAGAACAAAAGCCGGTCAATTTCGACGTCAACATTCCAGCAGGAGTGATTGACTTCGACAGCAAGCGTAAGCAATCCTCGAGCCTCCACGCTGAGGGTACAGCCGAGTTGCTGAACACGTCACTCGCGGAAATTCGGGTACATGGGGATCTGAAGGTCCGCATGGAGGGCGTATGTGACCGCTGTGCAGAACCAGCCGATTATGCGATAGCAGATCATTTTGACCTGGTGTACTTGCCTGCTCACGAAGAATCCGCCGATGGAGAGAAAAAGCTCGACGGAGCGGGAGTTGAGGTAGGCTATTACGATGGGAACGGGCTCGAATTGAATGACGTTTTTCTAGAGGTGGTTTTGTTGGCCCTCCCAATGCAGTTGGTCTGTGAGGAAAATTGCAAGGGAATCTGTCCGTCATGCGGGCAGAATCTAAACCAGGTAGAGTGCGACTGCGAACCTCGAGCCGAAGACGACCGCTGGAGCAAGTTGAGAGTACTGAAATCCGAAATCGGCCCGCCCAACTAGGCGACAACTCGCCCGAGAATTCCGAGAGAGAACGAAAGAATACTATGCCGAATCCAAAACGACGCCATTCCAAACGCCGCACATCAACTCGCCGTGCACATGATTCACTGAGCGTGCCACAGTTGGCGGAATGTCCTAATTGCCACGAGAAAATCCGGGCGCACCGCGCATGCCCGCACTGCGGCAAGTACAAAGGACGCGAAGTGATTGAAGTGGTCGAAGCCTGATCGGCTGCTGGCGAGACGCTCGCCGTCCCAACTAAGACCGTATCGACAATGTTGACAATAGCCCTCGACGCCATGGGAGGCGATAACTCTCCTAAGCCTGAGGTGGAAGGCGCCATCCGCGCAGTTCGAAAACTGGACGTCAAGGTGATTCTGGTAGGGCGTGAGGGGGTCGTGCGGGCTGAACTCGACCGTCATCCTGGTTGGCAGGCGCTGCCGTTGGAAATTCGGCATGCGCAGGAACAGATTACGATGGAGGACAGCGCCGGCAAGGCGGTGCGCTCCAAGAAGGACAGCTCCATACGAGTGGCTTGCCGACTGGTGCGCGAAAGAGTCGCCCACGGCGTCGTTTCGGCTGGTAATACCGGGGCCGTCATGGTCACGGCCAAGCTGGTACAAGGCATGCTGCCAGGAGTCGATCGGCCGGCTCTGGCAACCGCCTTTCCGACCCTCAAAGGCAAATCGGCGGTGATGCTCGACGTGGGCGCAAACGTAGATTGCACACCCAAAATGCTCGCCCAGTTTGCGATTATGGGGAGCGCCTATTCACGTGTCATCCTGCACAACGCGCATCCAAGAGTTGGTTTGCTTTCGATAGGTGAAGAAGAGCACAAGGGCAACGCTCTTACCCACGATGCCTATCCCTTCCTGAAGAGCCTCCACGGGATCCACTTCATTGGCAATGTTGAAGGGCGGGATCTGTATACCGGTAAGGCGGACGTAATTGTCAGTGACGGATTTGTCGGCAACGTGGCATTGAAAGTGAGCGAGGGGCTGGTTGACGTCGTCGGTCAGATCCTGAAGCAATCCTTCAAAGCGACGCCCATGCGCAAGGTGGGAGCACTTCTCGCCCAAGGCGCCTTTAAAGAATTCAAGAAACGCGTCGATGTAGACGAGTTCGGCGGAGCCCCCTTACTTGGATTGAATGGATTGTGCGTGATTTGCCATGGACGATCCAACGCTAAGGCAATCATGAACGCCATCCGCGTGGCAAAAGAATTTGCAGAAAACAAGATGGACGGACGCATCGCTGCGGAACTCGAAAGCTTGTCAGCCGCCGCAGTCGTTTCGGCCGGTTGACGCGATGGTACGCTGGCCGTAGATCGCTCTGAACCGCGGCCCTGTGGCGGAATTGGCAGACGCACCAGATTTAGGTTCTGGCGTCCGTAAGGGCGTGGGAGTTCAAGTCTCCCCGGGGCCACCAACTCTACTCGTCAGTTACGCAACCAAGGCTGGCGCTCTTAACCAGACGAATGTATTTTGCCAGCGTCCCTCTCGATACCTTTAGTTGGGGCGCTGTCCATTTGCTTCGGCGAGTCTCGAATTCACTCTCGGAAAGTGTCACTTCAAGCAGATTTTTTTCCGCGTCGATCGTGATATGATCGCCGTTCTGCAGCAGCGCGATCGGACCGCCCTCCTGTGCTTCCGGCGTAATATGCCCGACGATAAAGCCGTGGGACCCGCCCGAGAAGCGGCCGTCGGTCATTAACGCGACGTCCTTCCCTAGCCCCGCGCCCATAATGGCTGAGGTAGGCGTAAGCATCTCAGGCATTCCGGGGCCGCCTTTAGGACCTTCGTAGCGAATCACGATGACGTCGCCCTTTGCAATTTCTTTTCGCTCGAGGGAATGAAGCATCTCCTCCTCCGAATCGTAAACCTTTGCGGGGCCGGAGAAGCGCAACCCTTCCTTGCCGGTGATTTTGGCGACTGCGCCCTCGGGCGCAAGATTACCTTTTAAGATTTGGATGTGGCCATTGGCCTTGATGGGAGCCGTGACAGGTTTGACGATCTGCTGGCCGGGCTGAAGAGCTGGCAGAGATTCAAGATTCTCAGCGAGCGTTTTACCCGTTACCGTCATGCAATCACCCTTAAGGAGACCCTCCTTCAACAACATCTTCATTACAGCGGGAATTCCGCCAACGGCGTGCAGGTCCTCCATCACATAGGCGCCGCTGGGCTTGAAATCGGCCAGCAGCGGGACGCGGGCGCTCACGGCCTGAAAGTCGTCAATGCTCAAGGGGACGTGAACCGATTTCGCGATCGCGATCAGATGGAGTACCGCATTGGTCGATCCTCCAATCACGGTCACGAGAACCATGGCGTTCTCAAACGCTTCGCGCGTCATAATGTCACGAGGCTTCAGATCGAGTTCCAGCAACTTGTGGATGGCGGCGCCTGCCTGGACGCATTCCTGGAGTTTTCCCGGATCCTCAGCAGGGGTTGAGGAACTATAAGGCAACGACATTCCGAGAGCCTCAATGGCCGAGGCCATGGTATTGGCGGTGTACATCCCGCCGCAAGCGCCGGCGCCAGGACAAGAGAAGCGAACGATCTTGCGTCTCTCCGTCTCATCTATTTTGCCGGTAATGAATTCGCCGTAGCTTTGAAACGCCGATACGATGTCGAGCTTCTGGCCGTTGGTATGACCCGGCCGAATAGTGCCTCCATAGATCATCAGGGCAGGGCGATTCAGCCGGCCCATCGCCATCATGCAGCCGGGCATATTCTTATCGCAGCCCGGAATCGAAATATTTGCGTCGTACCACTGAGCGCTCATTACCGTTTCAATGGAATCGGCGATGATTTCCCGCGACTGCAGCGAGAAGCTCATGCCGTCCGTCCCCATCGAAATCCCGTCGCTCACACCGATGGTGTTGAACCGCATGCCGACCAGTCCCGCAGCGGATACGCCTTCCTTCACCTTCTCAGCAAGCTGCAGAAGATGCATGTTGCAGGGATTGCCTTCATACCAGACGCTTGCAATGCCGACCTGCGGCTTCGACATATCTTCTTCGCGCAGGCCGGTTGCATAGAGCATGGCCTGGGATGCGCCTTGGGATTTCGGTTGCGTGACTTCGGAGCTGTACTTGTTTAACGGGCGGCCTGTTTCCATGGAGCTAACGATCTCAGTATAGGCGTGAGCTCAGACGCACCTTACGAAACCGATCAGAAGTAAAACTTCAGAGCGAGCTGAAGCTGCCGCGGCGTGTTGAGCAGGTCGCTGCTACTGGTCAGGCGGCCAAAGTTCTGGTCCTGCAGGTTTACGTCACCGGTACCGAACCTCACTCGATTGAAGAGATTGAAGGCTTCGGCGCGAAACTCTAAGCGCATTCCTTCACGGATCGGAAAGCTGCGGGCGATCGACAAGTTTTCACTCAGATTGGGGAACTGTCGAACTTTGGGATTGTACCGAGTGGTATTGCCGAACCCGAGGTTTCCGTCCTGAGGATTCTTCAGGTCGCCTTGATGCGGGAACGGGCCCGAGCACGATCCGCTCGCCGGGCAGTACGGCGCCAGAAAATTGTCGGTTGTCGGATCAAAGCCGCCGTTCCAATTCGGCTGCCAGCCATTAAAGGAGGTGACGTACGGCGTGCTGCGTCCTATGCTCGCTCCGTAGAGCGGAAGCGTGTAAGACGATGTGATGCCAACAGGGAGACCGCTCGAGTAGATCAGAACTCCATTGACGCCCCACCCGCCCAAAATCCATGAAGCGACGCCATGAGTGAGATATTGTCTTCCTTTGCCAAAAGGAAGGTCATAGACAAACCCGATTTTGGCGTTATGGGTCACATCAAACTGGCCGATGGATTTCTCCAGTCTTCGGTTATACTGATCCGCCGCCAGACAACACCCTCCGCCTCCACCCGAAGAGGTCGTTGGAATTGCGTTTCCCCAATAGCTATCGGCGTCGGTCAGCAGCTTCGAAAAAACATAGGAGGCCTGAAAGGTCAGCCCTCCGCTATAGCGTTTCTCAAAACGGAGCAGACCGGCATGATAACTGGAATGGCCGCTGTGATCGCCCTGCCCGGCGTAGGTGTCGACCAAAGTGTATTGCGGATACGGCCGCAGTGCCTGTTTGACGGTCCCTGTGAATCCAGGATAGGGCGCCGCAATTCCGTACTGGTTCGCAAGCGCGGAACCCACTTTACTATTGAGGACGGCCGTACTCTGCACGACATCGCCGAATGCAGTGAGAAGAGCCGGGTTGTCCTGGTTGTAGTCGAGTAGCTGTGCCTGGAGATGAGAACCGATCACGCCGTTGTAAGAGGCCTCGACAAGCATGCTAGAGCTAAGCTGGCGCTGAATGGAGAAGTTGAAATTGTCGCTCGTCGGCGGATGCGTCGTCTCCGCGCCCTGCCACCAGGAAACCGTAGTGCCGTTCGAAACCGAAGGATTAATGAACGGCGGCACGTTGTATGGTGGGTATCCCTGGCTCAAAATGAAGAGCGGCTGCAAACCATTGTTGGGATTGCTTCGTGAATCAGTGAGGGTGAAGCCCATGTTATGCGTCGAGCCGCTTACCGCCATCAGCGGGGCGTAGGAGCGTGCAAATGACCCGCGAATCACTGTCTTGCCGTTGAGCGAATAGGCGAAGCCGATGTGCGGCCCGAAGGCGCCGTAATACCCGTCGGCAAGTGTGCGGGAACCTTGTCTTCCAGGACCGCTGCCTGCAAAGATGACCGCGCCAAGGATGCCGCCCGCGCCCGGATTTGGGGTCGTAGGAGAAAAGTCGCTCCAGCGATCGTTGAGCCCGGTAGGCGGCAGGTTCGTCTCCCAACGAAGACCGAGATTCAAAACCAGTTTGCTGTTGACGTGCCAGTCGTCTTGCACAAACCCGGCAAAGTAGGGAAACTGTTGGCCGATAAAACGTGGCGTGTCGATCTGACCGGAATCGACGTACCCGAGAAGGAAACTGGCAAAGGCATTGCCGCCCTGAGTCGGATCGGTAACGGCAGGCACCCCCGTCTCTGTATAGCTGAACCCGGCACATCCCGCTTCACACTGGCGGCCGAATCCGTTGTAGTGGTTGAGCTGGAAGGCGCCGCCGAATTTTATCGTGTGTGAAGCCTTCACCCAGGTGAAGTCGTCGTTGTAGGAGTAGATAGTGTTTTCGGATCCGTTATCAGCCTGGCCGCCCCAGGTTGTATAGGTGTTGCCCAAGCCTCCCGAGAACAGATTCACCAGATTGTCATCGCAGTTCGGCACATTTCCAAGACAGAATTTATCTTTCCAATTGCCGATATATTCCTGCGGCGGTTTATGATCCTGCCGCCAGTTGTTGCCACCCGCATAAAAGTGGTTGTACTTTGTGGGTCCCATCGTCCAGTCCCAGCTGAAGCGCAGGACGTCGGTAGATTGGCGCAGATCGTTGTAATTCGAGTAGAATCCCGGAAGGGTCGCAGGGCCGTCCGGACCCGGAACAGTAGACTCGCGATCGTATCCGTAATATCCGGAAATTCTGTGCTTGTCGTTAAAAACGTGGTCGCCCTTAATGCTGAACTTGTTGATTGGTTGAACGTTTGACCCATTGGCGATGATGTAGTTGTTATTTACATAACCCACAGTTCCTGGCGCCGCTCCGGTGTTCGGCGTCAACTGGCCGCTCGTCTGAAAAACCTTAAGCGCCTGAATGGACGCGCTATCGAATTTCGAAACCGGGATCTGGTTGCCAGGAAATCTGGTCCGCGTAACTGTTCCATCTGGGTTTGTAACCTGCGTTGTCGGATCGTATATCGGGATCTGTTGCCCGCTGGAGTTGACCCAGTTACGGAAGTCCCCGGAATACATTTCCGGAGTCGGGATGGTGGCGGTCGCGTTGGTTGCGCCGTTTCTATTGCGGAAGCCTTCGTATGAGGTGAAGAAGAAGGTCTTGTTCTTGCCGTTATAGATTTTGGGAATCCAGACGGGGCCTCCGACGGTGAAACCGAAATCGTTCTGCTTGTAGATCTGGCGTGGTTTGCCGGCCCGATTACTGAACCAGTCGTTGGCATCGAAATCGTTGTTCCGCAGAAACTCGTAGGCGGAGCCATGAAACTGGTTGGTGCCCGATTTTGCGACAAACATCATCACACCGCCTCCGGCGTGTCCGTATTCGGCCTTGAAACCATTGGTATCGACGCTGAACTGAGTAATTGCCTCAACCGAAGGCGCGTTGGAAGCGACCCAATTTTTCTGTAAAGCGCGCGACGTGTTGACAGACACGCCGTCAAGCGTGGCCTGATAGCTATCCGCCTGCCCTCCGCCGAGTGCAAATCCGGAGTAGTTGCCGACATTCTTCGCTTCGGGCGTAAGAGCAGCAAGATCAAATGGACTACGCACCGTTCCGGCAACTTCAAGCGGCAGCGTGTTGACCAGCGTCTGATTTACCGTTACCGCACTCCGCGAGTCTTCCGAATTGAGTTGTACAGCCGTGGCCTGTACTTCGACAGTTTGCAGCGATTGACCCAGTTGCAGAACGACGTCGGCGCGCACTGTTACACCGGCATCTACCGCCAAACCCTGGATTTCCGATTCACGAAACCCCTGCGTCTGTACCCGGACGCTATAGGTGCCGACCGCAACATCCGCGGCCGTGAATTCTCCTACGGAGTTGGTAACGAGGTCGATAGTCTGACCGGTGCCGGCGTTCGATACCGTGACCTTCGCGCCGGGCACGACCGCTCCGGTACTGTCCTTCACCGCTCCCGATATGGTGCCTCGACTGGACTGCCCCCAAAGCACGCCCAGACTCGAGAACAAAAGAACCAGCAATGCAGCCGCTCGCATTTGAACGGTCCAACATGGGATCATATGAGACCTCCCCTGGCGATCTTCTTGCTAAGTTAGCGAGGATTGTATATTCAAACTGGCCATGCCGTCAATATGTGGCGTCGGGTTTTTCGACTACAACTATTGATTGATCACAGTCCCGTCGCTTCTTCGCACAACGCCCCACCCGCCGTTCAAAGATTTTCGCGAGCCCGTTTCAGAGCCGTATGGATAATTGGCCGCAGCCTTTTCGTTGATCTCGATTCCCCATCCTGGTTTTTCGTTGGCAAGCGCGTAGCCGTCTTTGACAACCGGATAGCCATCGAACACTTCCTGCAGGCGGTCATTTGGAAACGTCCACTCCTGAATTCCGAAGTTGTAGGAAATGAGGTCTAGTGTTACGTTTGCGCAGTGCCCGATGGGCGAAACATCACCCGGACCATGCCATGCGGTTCGAACCTGAAAGGCTTCCGCCATCGCCGCGATCTTACGGCATGGAGTGAGTCCTCCCGCCTGTGAAACGTGAATGCGGATGAAGTCGATAAGGCTTTCGCGGATGAGAGTATTCCATTCATGCGGGCTGTTAAAGAGCTCTCCCATTGCCAGCGGTGTCGTACAGTTGGCTCGAATCTGGCGAAAATAATCAAGGTTTTCGGGCGACAGCGGGTCCTCGAGAAAGAACATACGGAACTGCTCCATGTCCTTCGCGAACTGCACGGCGAGCCGTGGGGGTACGCGTTCGTGAACATCGTGGAGCAACTCCACTTCCGGTCCCAAATCCTTCCGTCCAGCCTCGAACAGGGCGAGCGTACGCCTGACATAGGGCTCGGGCTCGAAGACAGGATCCTCGCTTTCTTCGCGCGAATTCTCGCGGCCGCCATGAGGGGCCGCTCCGTACGCCGCCATACCGGGAATACCAACCTGTAAGCGCACGGCTTTGATCCCGCGCGCCATGATCTTATGGGCCTGGTCAAGCGTCTCGGCAATCTCGCTGCCGGCCGCATGCGAATAGATCATTGCGCCTCGCCTGCATCTGCCTCCGAGCAACTGGTAAACAGGCATGCCCGCCTGCCGGCCCTTGATATCCCAAAGAGCTTGGTCCACTCCGCTGATGGCATTGTTCAGCACAGGTCCGTTACGCCAGTAAGAGGAGTTGTACATGGCATACCAAAGATCCTCGATCGCGTCGGTAGGCCGTCCGATGAGTAGCGGCTTTAGATATCGGTTAACAGCCTCCACAACAAGTTCGGCACGCTGAGTGAAAGTGGCACAGCCGTAACCATAGAGCCCGTCCTGATCAGTTTGAATTTTGACGACTGCCAGCCGCACTCCGGCGGGCTGGGTAGCAATCACTGAAACGTCCTTGATTTTCGGAATGGGCATTCCACGCAGTAGCGGCGCGGCGGCTAATGGTGCTGCTGCGGAAGCAAGAAATTGTCGTCGGTTCACTCGCGCGTGTTGAGGCAAACTGGTCTCCCGCGTGTGAACGTATCACATTGTGTTGCGGATGTACGGCTTCGCCCCGGAGCGAGCAATTTGAAGATCGGGGGTCTTCGGTCCGACTTGATGGATGTAAAATTTCCGCGATGCCATCGCGGAAGTCGCTGGCAGTAGAATGAGCGCGTGGATTGTGAATTTTCGAGACGGACATTGCTTGAGCGCGCTGCCTGCGGCGTACTCTTCAGCGCATTAGGCAGGGCAGAATCCAGAACAACCCACGGGCCGGGCATGATTCAGGAAGGACCGGACACACCGAAGATCGGTGCTCCCGTAAATCTCCATGAGCTGACCGAACCGGCCATGCGACGCGTGAAGCAGCTTGGCGTGAACTGGGTCTTATCAGGAGGTCCAACGATTCCGTGGGGGGAGGACCAACTCCGCAGGCTCGTCGCTCAACTGAAGACCGGTGGTCTGACGCTCGGGAATTTGATGATCTCCGGCTTCCCGAACACGCTCTACGGCAGGCCAGGCCGCGATGAAGAGATTGACAAAGTGAAGAAATCTATTCGCGCCGCCGGCGTCGTGGGAATACCCGTGGTCGAGTACAACTTCTACGCACATCGCATCGTCGAAGGATATTACGAAGAGACCGGCCGCGGGGGCGCAGGCCTTACCGCATTCGATGTAGATCGTGTAAAGGATCTGCCGCCGTTACCTCAGGAAGGCGTCCACACGCTGGACGCGATGTGGAAGAACATAACCTACTTCCTCAAAGCGGTGATTCCGGTCGCCGAACAATCGAATGTACGATTGGCCCTTCATCCCAACGATCCGCCGCCTGCGCTAAGCCGAGGCTCCCAGCAGATCATGGGGACAGTAGAGGGCTGGAAGCACCTCATCGAGATTGTGAACAGTCCTGCGAACGGAATCACCTTCGATTGCGGCGTCACCCGGGAAATGGGTCAGGACCCGGTGGAAGTCTGCCGGTATTTCGGCACCAGGGATCGCATCAATCACGTCCACTTCCGGAATGTGCGCGTTCGAAAGCCCTACGACAAATACACAGAGGTCTTTATCGATGAGGGTGAGAACGACATGTTCGCTGTTATGAAGGAACTCGTAGCCGCGAAATACAAGCGTATGATTTACCCCGAGCACGAGCGCGCGCTCGATGTAGATCGCGAGCGCGGCATAAAAAATCAGTACCCCGGAGGCGGCGGCTACACGGGCATGGCCTATGACATCGCATATGCTCGCGCGATGATGCAAGCCGCGTACTCGGTTCGCAATGCCACGTCCTAGCGTGGTGGAATTCAGGAAAGACCACAAATCCGTACTAAGCCTTGCTCTATTAGCCTGCCTTACGGGAACACTTACAGGCTTAACCGTCGCCGTATTTCGCCTCGCCCTGCAACAGACTGATGCGTGGCGAGATGCTTTGATAGTCAGGGCGCACGCGTGGCCCGTGACCGGTTTTTTGCTCACAGTCACGGTCATTGCGTCAGCTTCGTCGGTCGCGGCCGCGCTGGTGCGACGCTTATCGCCTTACGCTGCCGGAAGCGGGATTCCCCACGTCGAATCCGTGGCTAGAGGCGAGCTGCCCCCTGCACCTTTCATCCTTGTTCCAGTGAAGTTTGTCGGTGGCTTGCTGGCGATTGGCAGCGGACTGGCGCTAGGCCGCGAAGGACCCAGTGTGCAAATGGGAGCGAGTATCGGTATCTTCATCGCGAACCTATTTCACTTGCCTGAGTCCGATTGCGTGGCTCTGCTGGCTGCGTGCGGAGGCGCCGGCATCGCGACAGCTTTCAACGCGCCTATCGCAGGGGCCGTTTTTGTACTCGAGGAGCTCACTCGCCGTTTCGATACCCGTACCGCCATCGCCGCTCTCGGATCTTCGTGCTGCGCCATTGCTGTCGCCAGAATATTCCTCGGCCAGACTCCCGACTTCAAGATCGAAGCCCTCGCGTATTCGGGCCTTGGCAGTGGGCTCCTGTTTCTCGCGCTCGGCGTCGTTGCAGGATTCGTTGGCATGGCTTATAACGGCACTATTTTGAAGAGCATCACGCTGGCAGACCGCATTCGCTGGCCCATCGAGGTGCGGGCAGCAATTATTGGCTGTCTGGTGGGAGCCGTTGCATGGTTTGCTCCGGGACTGGTGGGCGGCGGCGACCCGATCACACAAAGGGCCCTGACAGGCAATCAAAGCATTGCACTGCTCCCGTTAGTTTTTGCACTTCGCTTTTTTTTGGGTCCGATCTCCTACGCGGCCGGAACTCCTGGCGGTCTTTTCGCGCCATTACTGGTCGTTGGGGCGCAGCTTGGCTTGCTGTTCGCCACAATCAGCAAATTCATGATTCCTCACATGGCAGTTGCGCCAACAGCATTCGCTCTCGTAGCCATGGCTGCCTTCTTCACAGGTGCGGTGAGGGCGCCGGTCACCGGAATCGTTCTCGTGACCGAGCTAACCGCCAGCTTTACCCAATTGATGCCGATGTTGTGGGCCTGCTTCGGAGCTATGGTAATTCCGACGCTCTTCGGGAACCGCCCGATCTATGATTCTCTAAGCCATCCCGCAATGCAAAGTGAACGAGCTGGTGAGAGTGTTTCGGCCACCGAGACCGTAAACACTCCGGATGGCTCGTGATAGCTGAATTGATTTCGGCTTTTCAGACTTCGCTGGCCACAGGCTCTTCCACACGCGCTTTGACCGCCAGCCAGGCGAGCGCTCCGCAGGCGCAGAGCGCGGCCGCCACGAGAAAAGATGTATTCCACCCGAAGCGCTCTGCAATCCACGGCGTCGCGGTTGCTGTCAGAGCACCTCCGAGTTGCCCTCCCATATTCATGAGCCCGGAAACGGAGCCGGCAGACCGGCCGCCGATATCGGCACTCACGGACCAGAACGAGCTCTGTGAAAGATATAAGGCGCCCGCGCCCCCCGCCAACACCACGCTGGCAAGCTGCGGGCTGTGAACGCGCGTCCCCATCGCAATGAAGAGAGCTGCCAGTCCTATCCCTGCCACAGCAATTCCGCAGCGGCCCGCTCTCGGGCCAAGGGCACGGGTGACGTGGTCGCTGATGTACCCGCCGACGGTCGAACCGATAGCCATAGCGATAAAAGGCAGCATCGTGAAATAGGAACTCTGGCGAAGATTAAGGCCGCGCACCTCACTGAGGTAAATAAAGAACCAGCTGAAAAAAATCTGCGCGGCGTAGCCGTAGGAAAAGTAGCTGAACGTCACGGCCCAAATATCACGATTTCGAAAGATGACGCCCCACGGGAGCCGCTCTGCTTTGTCGCTGGCAACGTTCGCCGGCAATCCCGCTTTAATATAAGCCTTCTCGTGCTCCGTTGCCCAAGGGTGTTGCGCCGGGCGATCGCGCGCGATGACAAACCAAACCACCCCAGCCACTAATCCGACCGCCGCGCTCACAAAAAATGCCGAGCGCCAGCCATAATTCACCATCAAGTATGTGATCAGAGGCGAGGTCACACCTGAGCCGAAACCAACGCCCGCGAAGATGAAGCCGTTGGCAATTCCTCGTTCCGTTGTCGGAATCCATGCGGCAACCACACAGTTCGAAGCAGGATACATCACGGCTTCGCCGATGCCTAAGCAAAAGCGAGTCGCCATCAGAACCCACAGCATTCCGGATGTACCGGGCGGAAGAAGTGTAATCAGAACGGTAAAGATCGCCCACCAGACAACCGCGCCCGCAAGCGTCTTACGTGGTCCAATGCGGTCCGCCAAACGCCCCGCTGGGGCCTGGAAAAAAGCGTAGCCAAGCAGAAATGCGCTGAAGACCCATCCCAGCTGGACATTCGTAAGGTGGAATTCCCGAGCGATCGATTTGCCGGCTATCGAAATATTGACGCGGTCAAGGTATGCGATCGCGCTGACAAGGAAAATCCAGAAGATGAGGAGCCAGCGCAGGCTTCCTTTCGAGTCTCCCGTCACGCGTTCTCGTCGAGCGATCTATGACCAGATTCGGTCATTGACATGTTCTACATTCCATTTATCGGTGGGATCGAAAAATCCTGTGCCCGGGACTAAATGCTCTTTGATGGCTTCGTCATTGAGCGTAACACCCAGCCCCGGCTTATCGGGCACCGTAATGAAACCGTGGTTGATAATTGGTTTCTCTACGCCTTCGACGAGCGTATCCCACCACGGCACATCGACTGCGTGATTCTCCATTGCAAGAAAATTATTCATCGCCGCGATCGCGTGCACTCCGGCCATGCACCCGACAGGGCTGCCTGCGTAGTGCACGGCACAGCCTACGCCGTACCGCTCCGCCAGATCGCCCACCTGTTTTGTTCCGAGTACTCCACCCGCAGAACCCGGATCGGGATGAACAATATCGACGGCATGCATTTCGCAGAGCTTCTCGAAACCTTCCGGCAGATAGATATCTTCGCCGGTTAGCAAAGGAATGTCTACCTCATTTGAAATCTCCTTGAGCAAGTCTGGCCAATACCAGGGCACCATGTCCTCGAGCCAGGCGAGATTAAATTCCGTGAGACGCTTGCCAAGACGAATGCACGAATTTACTCCTATGTGCCCGAAGTGATCGGCCGAGAGAGGCACTTCCATGCCTACCTGCTCTCGTACGACCGATACATATTCAGCCATCAGATCGCAGCCTTTCTGCGTGATCTCGATACCCGTAAACGGGTGCTGAATCCAGTGCGTATCCTTGGTCGGATCCATGCCGAGCGGGTGCGTCAATGCGCCTGGAACGTTCTGGATCAGGTCAACGCCGAGGTCCATCTTGAGCCAGGTAAACCCCTGTTCTACGCGCTTTTTAAGACGCTGCCCGTAAACCTTTGGGTCGTTGGACTCGGTGGTGTCGCAATAGATACGCACCTTATCGCGGAACCGGCCGCCGATCATCTGATAAACGGGGACGTTATATGCCTTGCCCGCCAGATCCCACAGCGCCATTTCGACTCCACAAACACCGCCAGCCTGGCGGGCCTCTCCTCCGAATTGTTTGATCTTTCGAAAGACTTTTTCAACATTGCAAGGGTTCTCGCCCAACAGCCGGCTTTTCAGCATGAGAGCGTAAGTCGCCGTCGCGCCATCACGGACCTCTCCAAGGCCGTAAATTCCTTGATTCGTATCGATGCGCAAGAGTGGGCAAGTCATTGGTGCGTGCGTGATCGTTGCGACGCGCAGATCGGTAATCTTCAGGTCCGATGGCTTCGAGAGAGTATTTGTGTTTTGCGGGAGCGCTTCGAGAACACGATCACTCCACAGCGCGCCGATTGCTGCGGCGGCGCCTTGCAGAAAGCGACGCCTTCCCAGACTGTTGTTTTGCTTCATGACTTCCTCATCTAGCCGCGGAGCTTATCACAGGCTTTCCTGGCTATTGGCCGCCAGGCTCCCGACACGCGCGGCGAGGACGGGCGGCCGGACAGAATCATTCTTCCATCCGAAAAGAAACTCAGTCGCAGCCCCACAAATGCGTCCCTGACACGGACCCATCCCACAGCGCGTATGCAGCTTGGCCGCGCGGAAAGAGGGAAAGTCCTTCAATTGGTTGTAGGTCACGTCTTCGCAGCGGCACACGAAGGTTTCAGGTTCTGGCAAGCGCTTCAGTCTGCGATCGAGCCGGAAGGTTTTATGCAAAGCACTAGCGAAACCCCGCGCCGAATGTCGTCGTCTGATCAAATCGGCGCAGTCACGCAAACGTCCACTCGCCGCCAAGCCGGCAATCTCACCTTCAATCAGAGCAAGATCCACTCCGCCGATACCCGTCAACTCGCCTGCGCAATATACGCCTTCTACCGAACTCTGCTGAGACTCATCGACCTCTATTGCCGCACCACGCGTCTTGCACCCGAGCAGCATAGCGAGTTCGATGTTGGGATACAGCCCATAGGCGATGCCCGCGTAATCACACCGTTCGCTCCAGGTGCGACTGCCCTGCCGCACCCGCACGCTCCGCAGCCGTCCGTTTCCTTCGGCGCGCTCAATCCAACACCTGGTCCGGTAGGGAACGCCCGCGAGCGCCACTTTCAAAGAAACGGCTTGTGCAAGCTTTTCTGGGTGCCCGGTCAATACGACCGCAAATTTCAAAATTCTGGACTGGCGCGCCTGTTCCGCGATGAGCGCTACCCGTGCGCCCCTCTTTTTGAGATGCGCCGCAACAGCCAGAAGCAAAGGACCGCTGCCTGCGATCACGATCCGCTTTCCCTCTACCGGCAGACCCGACTTAGCCATCGCCTGCAGGCCGCCAACCCCCATCACACCCGGCAAAGTCCAGCCGGGAAATGGCAAGAAGACTTCTCGCGCTCCGGTTGCGAGGACCAGCTTCTCGTAATGCAGCTCGCACACTTTCTCAGCCGTCTCGACGCGGAGGACTCTCTTTCCCGCATCTGCACTGATCACTTGCGCGCTCGAGATGGTTTGAATCCTCGCAGCGTGATGCCGTTCTAACCAGGCAGCAGCCTGATGATCGGTGGCTGCTCCTTCCTGGCCCCTCCAGATTTGACCGCCCGGTTTCGGATTATCGTCGACCGCAATCACACTCATTCCGGCCGTATGGGCCCGGACGGCAGCAGCCATGCCTGCCGGTCCGGTACCGACAACCGCTAACTGCGTTTCGAGCGCCCCAGCGGCGATCACCGCGTTTCAACTTTCATTCCGTCCGCCACCGGGATCTGGCAGCTGCGTGCGTTCGGGCGGCCATCGATCGTCAAACGGCATTCGTAGCATATGCCCATGCCGCAAAGAGCGGTTCTGTGCTCGCCTGTTACCGATCGATGGAAGCTCCATTCATTTACGAGCAGCACTGCCGAGGCTACGCTCGTTCCGGCAGGCACGCGGGCCGGTTGGCCGTTGACACTAATAAGAACTTGCTCATCCATGCAGGGCAAAGCTCCTCAAGGGAAGATAGGGATCGCGTGGGATCTCGGAATCGCGCCCAATGATTTCGTCGGCCAGCAGACGAGCGGTTCCAAGCGAAGTGGAAATACCCAGTCCCTCGTGCCCGGTGGCAAGGTACACGCTTGTGTAGCCGGGACAAAGACCGATCAGCGGCAACTTGTCCGGTGTAGCGGCGCGAAAGCCGGTCCAGACACGGATCGCCGAATGCCATTGGAGCTCTGGCAGATATTCGATCGCGCGACTGAGCATCCGCCCCAGCATAAGCTGATCGATTGCCGGATCCTCCGTCCCGTATTGACGCGACGAACCAATGAGGATTTGCCCGGTCGCACGTGGTTGCGCATTAAACGCTACCGAATCCGCCATGCTTGAATGCGCGCTCTTCAAATATCCAAGCTCAATCAACTGATGCCGCAAGAATCCCGGATAGCGGTCCGTGATAAGCAGATGGCCTTTGCGCGGTTTCACTTGGATATTGGGGACCAGGTTCTGAGTTTGGACTCCGCCGGCCACAACGATGACACCGGCTGCGAATCGTTCTCCCTGGCGAGTTCGGACCTCGCCGTCTGAGAATGCCGAAACCGTATGATCCAGAAACAATCTTCCACCGCTGGCAATGACCTGATCGATCAAGAACGCTGCGGCCGTCGGCGCGTAACACACGCTATCCGAGGACATCAACAAGGCTCCTGCCATACCCTTTCTGAGTTGGGGCTCTGCTTCGGAAAGCTGTCGCGAGTCCAGAACTTCGACCGGGACTTGCCGTTCGGTGTAGAAATTAAATTTCCTTTCCACTTCCGCAAACTCCTCGTCGTCCGCGGCAATCCAGAGAGAGCCACACGCAAGATACTCGGCCTCCCGGGGAAGTTCTGAAGCAAGGTCTCGCCAAAGCTGCTGTGAAAAATTCGTCAACGCAAACTGGGCTTCGGAATCGTCCATGACGGCAAGATGTCCCATGCCGGCAGCCGTAGCGCCGCCGCCCACATGATCGCTGGCATCGCAGACGGCAACCCGGAGGCCCGCCTGCGCGAGTTCTCGCGCGCACGCCGCACCCACGATTCCCGCTCCCACAACGACGGCGTCGAAATGTAGAGGGCTCATTTTTTATTAGCGTATGCTATGGCTTGGAACACGCCGCGAAAGTTTTCGTAATCGATTCGCACACCGGCGGGGAGCCAACTAGAATCGTCGTCACCGGGGGGCCTGACCTTGGCAACGGCTCGCTTGACTCTCGCTTACGGCTCTTCCGGGATCGTTACGATGACTTCCGCTCGGCTGTAGTCAATGAACCGCGAGGGTCAGATGCTTTGGTCGGTGGATTACTCTGTCAGCCGTCGGACGCCTCCTCGTCAGCCGGCGTGATTTTCTTTAATAATGTAGGCTACTTGGGAATGTGCGGGCACGGCACAATCGGCCTTGCCGTGACACTTGCGCATCTCGGCCGCATCAAGCCCGGCGTTCACTCGATCGAAACGCCGGTCGGCGTCGTTCACGCGAATCTGCACGAGGATCTGACAGTCACCGTTCGCAACGTGCCCAGTTACCGTCTTGCAACGAATGTATCTGTAAACGTCGGAGGATTCGGAAGAGTTACGGGCGACGTTGCATGGGGCGGGAACTGGTTTTTCCTGACATCGGACAAGCCTGTTCCACTGGCCCTCGAAAATGTAGACACGCTTACCGAGTTCACATGGAGCGTCCGACAGGCACTATCGTCTAATGGCATTACAGGCGAACAAGGCGCGGAGATCGATCACATCGAAATCACAGGCGAGCCGTTCGGACCACATGCGCACGGCCGCAACTTCGTACTCTGTCCAGGAAAGAGTTACGATCGGTCTCCCTGCGGGACGGGCACGAGCGCTAAACTTGCCTGCCTGTATGCGGATGGGAAACTACGCGAAGGCCAAGTATGGATTCAGGAAAGCATCACGGGAAGCGTTTTCGAAGGCTCAGTCACTGCTCGAGATGGGATCGTCCATCCATCTATTAAGGGTTCGGCGTTTGTCAACGCAGAGTCCCACCTGATCCTTGACGAGCGGGACCCCCTGCTTTGGGGCATCCGTAAATCTCCATCACCTGTTAATTCGGATCAGCGATCCAGGGAAGCAGGCGCACAGACTTAGGCGGGGATGGGAGCCGGCAGGGTCTGCGCCGGGCGTTTAACGGGATCAGTTCAAAGTCCCGTGCAACAATATTCTCTGGACCTCGAGTGCGATCATCTGTAGCTAACAAGAGTACGGCAGGCGTCTGGAGTTCTGATTCGATCAAAGCTTCGGCGTCGCCGGCAATCTACAAAGAATACCTTAAGCTGACAAAGCCAAGGATCGCTACACTCATTCTCGTTTCGACTGCTGTGGGCTTCTACTTCGGCCGAGGACCCACGCTGAATCTTTCCGTCTTCTTTCATGCGCTGCTTGGAACGGCGTTGATGGCCGCCGGATCAGCCACCTTGAATCAGTGGTACGAGCGGGACGCGGACGCCAGAATGAATCGAACGCGTCATCGACCCCTTGCCACCGGAACGATTACCCCGGAACATGCATTGTATTTTGGTCTTCTCCTGTCGCTGGCAGGATTCGTGGAATTGTGGGTATTCACCAATGGCCTGGCGGGATTTTTGGGTTTGGCCACGCTGCTCGGCTATTTGCTTTTCTACACACCACTGAAACAGATATCGCCTGTTTGTACAACGATTGGTGCGATACCGGGCGCAATCCCACCACTTATCGGTTTCGCCGCGGCAAGCGGGCATCTGACGTACGACGCCTGGGTGCTCTTTGGCATCCTCTTTTTTTGGCAATTCCCTCACTTTTACGCTATCTCTTGGATGTACAAAGAGGACTATGCTCGCGCCGGCATTAAAATGCTGGCGGTTGTGCGTCCGGATGGCAAGGCTCTGAGCATTCGCATCCTGGTTACCTTGTTGTTGTTGATTCCGGTCAGCGTTGCCCCAGCATTCATGAATATGACCGGCCGCATCTATCTTTTCGGCTCGATCCTTCTGGGTTTCACGTTCTTGTACTTTGGAGTGCAAGTCGCGAGAGAGAGAACATATTCTCGAGCCCGGTGGCTCCTCTGGGCGTCTGTTTCCTATCTGCCCCTTCTGTTTGCCTTACTAATCCTTGATCGGCCATAACGGTTGATTCGGGCGTCTTACCTCTTCGGCAAGGTGAATTCACCGGACGGATCTCTCTGCTTGAGTGCTTTCACTTCGCCGTTCTGCACGACAAACTCTAAGACCTCATCCGAGAAATAGGGCGTTCGGAAAGACAGTCCCTTTAGCTGGGTCAGCGGAATCACCGGCTGTCCGGGCAAAACCAGCGACAACTTGCCACTCGGGGCCAGCACGATCTGGATCTTCACGCCACCTGGCGTTTCGTAAGCACCTGCCATCTGAGATAACAACTTAGGATCAATCGCCGCAGGCTTGCGTACGAAAACGGCTTCCGCTTCATCCAGGGACATCACGGCTTGATCCACATCACCTTGCGGATTCGTTCGGAAGTTCACCGACCACTTACCATCCTGCTCGTCGTCGGGCGTGTCAAAACGGTCGTAATGAAAGCGGGTCATAGGAAATTTTACTTTGTGAAAGTCAAACTGAAGTTCATTGTCTTTCAGCCCTATGTTCATCACACCGTACGCGGGATTTTCGTACTCGCCGGCGTAATCGCCGAGTGCGTGGGACGGCTTCGTGTCCGGGATCCGGCCTTCGTCGGCTTTTGTCCGCGCTTCGGTCGCCGCCTTCTTGTTCTTCAGCCTTACCTCGAGCTGACGTTCGCTCCAAGGCGTCTGATTCATTCCCAGCAACCTTTCGTAGACGTTGTAGCTGACAATGTTATAAATCGGCTGGCTATGATTTCCAATTTCAAAGACGATGACGCCGATGTGATCTTGCGGCATAAACGAAACCTGTGTATGGAAACCAGGCAAATCACCGCCGTGAGACGTGATGAGGTGGCCCCGGTAGGAAGCGGTCTGGCGGCCCATGCCATAAGCGGCATTGAGCATCTCAGACCAACCTCTGGTTTCGAGCGTAGTGTTGGGTAGCGCAATGGCCGGCTGCAAAGTGGCCTTCAACACCTCCGCGGGTAGCACTTGTTTTCCTTCGTATCGTCCCTCGTTCATCAGCGCTATCAGCCAGTGAGACATATCTTCGATGTTGGAAACAATGGCTCCACATGGGGCAACGCCAGATATGTCCTCGTAATAGGGAATTCTGTAGAGCTCAAAGGAATCCCGTCTCTCCGTATAACCAACACCGAATTCGGGAAGTTTTAACATATCTGAAATGCTGTAACTCGTGGAGTTCATTCGCAGAGGATCCAAGATCCTCTCCTTCACGAACTGTTCCCATGTCCGGCCGGACTGTAGCTCAATCAAGTACCCGACTGCGGCAAACATCAGGTTGTTATACAGGAAGGTCTCGCGGATGGGCTGCTCCGGCTCCAGGTAAATCAATTTGTCGAAGAGCTGTTTGCGAGTGAAATCGGATTTGTACCAGATAGTGTCATGCCGCGTAATTCCAGTACGGTGCGACAGCATATCGCGCAGGGTCACGGAGTTATTGAGCTGGTCATTGTAAAAACGGATTGTCGGAACCGATTCGCGAACCGGCTTGTCCCAGGTCAGTTTCCCTTCATCGACGAGCATCCCCGCGGCAACTGCAGTGAACAGTTTAGTATTGGACGCGATGGGACTCATCGTGGCAGAAGTAAATGGGAGTTTCTTCCCGTAATCCCGATAGCCGTAGCCTTTCGCGAAAACAAGTTTGTCGTTGACGACAATTCCGACACCAACTCCCGGCGCGTTCCAGTCCTTGAGGATTTTGGCCATGTAGGCGTCGAAGTCGCCGAGTTTTTGCGTGATGTCGGGGCCCTGTGCCACGGCGCTCCAGGCAACCATAAAGAAGAGCAAACTGGCACCCGCTACTCGGCGGCACCCCACAGCCATCGAACCTACAGTCATCGGAAACATCCCTTTCGGTACAGCGATGTTATCAGGCATAAATGCCGGTGAGCCGTTCGTCGTTGTGGCAATACCACCTGCGTGTGCTGAGGAATGCGGGGCCGGTGTCCGACAACGTACGGCGGGGCAAAACCCGAGTATGGTGGTATGGTACGAGTATGGCTACATCCAAGGTCACCTTCACGCTGGATGAGGGGACCGTGAATCGCTTACAAGATGCATCGGCTCGGCTCGCAAAGCCCAAAAGCGAGATCGTACGGGAAGCGATACTCGAGTTTTATGACCGAATCGGACGCCTAAGCGAACGTGAACGTCTCGGCATGCTCCGCGCATTCGACGAACTTGTACCCAAGATTCCTCCTCGAAGTGCAAAGGCGGCTGATCACGAACTCTCTGCGGTTAGAAAATCGCGTAAGATGGGCGGACGCCGAACTGCTGGAGCGAACAGAAATTGATCGTGTTGGACACCTCCGTTCTGATCGATAGTCTGTCAGGGCCAAAGCGTTCCGCGAAACAACTCCGAACAGTTATTGAGCTGGGGGAGCGAATCCTTTTGCCTTCTCTTGTTCTCTATGAATGGCTGCGGGGGCCGCGATTGCCGTCTGAGATCGCTGCGCAGGAGGGGCTGTTTCCTTCAGAGGGCGCCATTGCATTTGGATGGAGGGAGGCTGCCCTTAGCGCTCAGCTATATCAATCTCTTAGACGTCCGCGTGGTCGCGAGATCGATATCGCGATCGCCGCATGCGCCATTGTAAAAGATGCCGATCTCTGGACCCTGAATATATCGGATTTCAAAGACATACCGCAGCTTCGTCTAAGGGCAGTTTCATGAGACAAGGCCAGGGCTACGGGGATGATGTTTCTTTGGTGATCGGCGATAATATTGCCACCTATGGCAGCCCCTGTTTCCGCCCGAATCGCAGCCGAGTCTAAGCTGTCATTCAATCGGTGGCTGATTCCGCTCGCCGCGGTCCTCATCCATATATGTATCGGCTCCATTTACGCGTGGAGCACGTTCAATCGGCCTATTCAAGCGATCTTCCCGAACAGTCCTTCCTGGTTCAGCCCGCCATATACGACATTCACCGCGGCCCTCGTGCTGCTCGGATTAAGTGCTGCGTTCGGAGGACCCTGGGTTGAACGCAACGGGCCACGACGAACCGCGACAACGGCAGCGATTCTTTTTGGCAGTGGCCTCTTCATTGGCGGACTGGGGCTGTACTTCAAGCTCTCGGTGCTGGTGTTTTTGGGAATGGGCGTTATAGGCGGAATTGGCGCCGGTTTGGGCTATATTTCGCCGGTAAGCACATTGGTGAAATGGTTTCCGGACAGGCGTGGCATGGCCACAGGCATGGCCATCATGGGTTTTGGCGGAGGCGCGTTTGTAGCCGGGTTCTTGAATATAGCGCTCATGGCGAGGATCGGAACGGCAAAGACAGTGATGGCTCTGGGCGCGCTCTATTTCCTCGTGATGATGATTGGCGCGCGCATAATAAGGAGGCCGCCAACCGATGGCGAGCCGGCAGATCGCCAGACTACGGCAGCGAGCGTTCCGAAGCTCGCACTCACAAGTATGACGCGCGATCAGGCCGTGACCACCGCACAGTTCTACCTGTTGTGGGGAATGTTGTTCATTAACGTAACGGCGGGTATCGGCATTCTGGCGCAGGCGTCGCCAATGATCCAGGACATGTTTAAGAGATCGGCGGCCCAGGCGGCGGCGGTAGTTTCGATCATCAGCCTATTCAACGCCGGGGGACGCTTCTTCTGGGCTTCACTATCCGATTACATCGGGCGGCGGAATACCTATCTGGCGTTTTTCAGCGTGCAAGTCCTGATGTTCTTATTGGTACCGTTGCTCGCATCAAACGGCAGCTGGGTTTTATTCCAGGCGACACTATTCGTCATTTTCAGCATGTACGGCGGCGGATTCGCCACGATTCCGGCGTTTCTTGCGGATATCTTTGGCGCGGAGAACGTTGGGGCAATACACGGCGCGCTCCTGACAGCATGGAGTGCGGCCGCGGTTGTCGGGCCGGTCATCATTACAAAACTCTCTAACGACGCGAGAGCAGCGCTCACCTCAAGTCAAAGCCATATTCATATCTACGACACACCTTTGCGGGTACTTGCGGCACTACTTACAGTGGGATTCGTCCTGTCGGTGCTGGTGCGGCCTATACGGCAGCGCAGTTAGCGCTCGGAATACAATCCTTCGAGCTAACGTAAATCGATCGCCAGGACCGCTGACGGTAGTTAGCGAATTCCCCTATTTTGTTTCCGCTTTTTTGTGCGCCAGTCGATTGCAAGCGTCGCCCGCACCAAGAATCTTAATGGCATCGCCACCGAACTCGATGAAGTCAATCTTGCCTGAGGCGTCGATCACGAAGGTGACACGATTGGCAACACCGGCTTTCGCCACATAGACGCCATAGTCCTGAGACACCTTTCGATCGAGAAAATCGCTGAGTAGCGGGAACGAGAGGCCGAGGCTGTCCGCGAATGCTTTCTGCGATGGAGTATTGTCAGTGCTAATTCCAAAGACCTTGGCGCCGGACTCCTGAAACTTTTGCATACCAGCCTGGTATGCTTTCATCTCGGCCGTTCAACCACCGGTAAATGCAGCCGGGAAGAACGCGAGCACAACGGTGCTCTTGCCGAGGTAGTCAGCCAGGTGGACTTTAACGCCTTTTTCCGTAGAGGGCAGCGTAAAATCGGGCGCGGCGTCGCCGACCTTGAGCGTCGTCGAGCCTTGCGGCGGTGTTTGAGCAAGCAGAGCAATAGAGACGGACGCTGCGAGAAGGGGCATGTTCAAAAGCCGCATAGAGGATTCGAGGTCAATGTATCATGATCTGAGCGACGAGCTATCCGGCCTAAAGCGTTACCTCAACGGCCGGTCTGAGAGCTGGCGAGGGATGCGCTCTTTGCTTTTGCCGCATAGGGAGGAAAGATCGTTTTCCAATCGCGTTTCATGTCTACCACTACCCAGGACTTCGCGTTGGCTTCATCCAGCGCTGTGGCGAGAGTCCCAATCTTAGACTCCCGATCATAGGCGTATTCCCGAACGGCATCGGTGTGGTGAACCAATACCATCAGAGGGCTTCCTTTCCCGGCCGCTGTCCATTCGAGCATCTGCTGGTCGCCGTCCGAATTCCCGAAGGCGGCAATGGGCCGCCTCCCGATAAACTTCTCTATGCCGACCGGCTTGCCTGCCTTATCGTCGACGAAATCCACTTCCGGCAGTCGCATCAGGACAGGTGTGCCATTCTGCATTTCGAAACGGGTCTTGATTGAGCTCCCGATCACCTGCTCGGGAGGAACGCCGTAGACCTGCTCCGCCCAGGGACGCATGAAGTCGATGCCGCCACCCGAAACTATATAGGTCTTGAAATTGTTCGCGCGGAGATAAGCCAGCACTTCCAGCATCGGCTGATAAACGCACTTTGTATAAGGGCGGTGAAAGCGCGGCTGCTGTGCCGTCGAGATCCAACGTTTGACGGTCGCCTCAAACTGATCGGTAGTCATGCCGGCGTGGGTCGTCATCATCAACTGCACAATACCCCGCTCGCCGCTGGCGAGTAAAGTCTTCATGTCCCCGTCGAGGACAGCCTTAAATGGTTGCTGCTCTTTCCATTCAGGATGCTTTGGCGCCAATTCCTTCACGCGAGCAAGTGCAAAAACAACCTGTGTATAGATAGGCTGCTCCACCCAAAGGGTCCCGTCGTTATCGAAAGTGGCGATTCGCTGTTCCGGCGGAACGAAGGTCGGGGAGCCGTTGCGCGTGGTATTTGCAACGAATTGAAGAATAGCCTTCTTACGAGCGCTGTCGTTCCAGGAAGGAAGCGGATCTTGGCCCGCAGCAGGGCGTATTCCCGCAGAGGCGAGAATGCCAATCGAGCAAACCAGGAAACGGAACCGGCAAAGGATCATAGATTTGGGTTTAAGACGCGCGGGACGAAGGACTGTTCTTTTAATTTACTCCAGGGTTCAATGGCGGAAGCAGTTTTGGATGAGCCTTACACTTTTGGTCACGCGCACGGACCCTTTGGAGCACAGACTCCACGCGCCGCCCCGACCATGCAGCTAATCCGGGAGCTGTCATCAAAGCGGATCCGGGCAACCCCTACTATCGCTGGATCGCCGGCGCAGCGGCAGGCGGAGGATCCTGATTCCTTAGACCAGAAGCTTGAGCACCGCATGTACCAGCTTGTCGGTGGGCGTGGCAAGAATCAGCAGCGGAATCATCGGCAGAATTGTGGGAATAGCCAGCCCCAAAAGCAGCTTCTTATCGATGAGCACGATTTTCATATCCCGGATGACCGAGAAGCTGCCGCCAAGATCGGCCAGTGACCCAATATCCGGCGTTCCCAGTAAGGGTTCACGCCCGGGAACTACTCCTCTGATCCATTTGTCGTCAAAGTCTCGTGCGTAGGCGGTTCCGAGAGAGCCATAGTCATCTAGCCCCCTGCGTTTCTCTTTAAACAATCTTGGCGTCAGCACGAGCATAGGCGCCGCAAATACGACCACCGCCAGGACACAGAACGCGATCATCAGGAATTTCAGGCTTAATACCGTCGCGCCTTCGTAAGCGATCGCATTGCCGAATGCTCCGGCTATTACAGCCGACGCGGCGAATGCGATAAATCCGAATGAGAGCTGAGCTTCCGCGATGAATCCGAGACCGCCGCATCCGTCGGAATGAGTACCGATGCAGGACAGCTTGATTTTCATCGCCTTCTTGAGAAAGACGGCCCACAAGAGCGCCATCCAAACCCAGCGAAATAGCAGGATACGGTAGAGAGGAAATGCGATAAAACCAAGCCACCAGCCAGCAAGGCTGATACTCTCGCCGCCAGGTGACGCAATGGTTTGCCAAGTCGATATCCCTTTCCTCAGGAGTTCGGTCTGCTGATGCCAGAACAACGGCGCGAAGGCGGCAGCCAGTATCACTAGAGCGGGAATTGCGCTATCGCGAAGCCGGTTGGTGCGGGCAATCACATTCTCGAAGGCGGGAAAGTCCTCGCGCGCAACAAGACCCGATTTCACATAATGTCGCGCTGCCTCATTCAGTTTGGGATCGATGATCGCTTCCGCAATGACCAGCAGCGGCAAACCGATCAAAAATCGAATCGCATTGCCGATGTCATAGAAGAACGGCATCTGAACCTCAGAGCCGAAAGCGCGATGCTGAAGGAGCGAGAGCACCAGCAGGGGAAACCATGTCAGTAGCGTTGTTAAGAAGGCGCGCTTCACGACTCCGGAGCGGTCGGGCATGGCCATGTGTATGGCCTCCTGAAAGCGATAGATCGGGCCCCCTTGAAGGACCGAGAAGTGGTCCACGAGGGAGGATCCAGTCGAGTGGGCTGGCTCACCTTTTTCGTGTACAGGAGGGTCGGGTGTGTTCGGTTCCATAGGATACGCTCCTCGCTCATACTGCCGAAAGCTGCATTTCCACAGCGGGATTCCTAATTATCCATGGCTCGCCGACAGCATAAAAAAAATAAAAACGGTCTCGGTCTCATTGCATCAAAGTGGGTGCCTGCCTCTGGGCAACGGCGCGATTGCAATGATCGCTCCGTAGTTAGACTACCCACCAGACCAGAGGCCGGCAGGCAGCGTACTCTTTCGGGGGTGCGCTGCCTCTTTTCGAACTCGTCGAGAAGCTGCGTCAATTACACGCTATTTTCTTAGGAAATTTCGAAAAGGCCTTAGATACGGATTTCTGAATGCGCTCCTGCAGGTGGCTGGGATCGCCGAAGTTGTCGGTGCAAGTCGCAGCCCACAGCGTTTGATTGGCTTTAGCGTCCAGGACCCCGATAACGAGAGTGCTTTTCTTATACGCCCTACTTGAAACGCCTACCGGTCCACCGATATTCCACATTGCCACGTCCCCCATGCTGAGGTCGTCTATCTGCACGCCTTGGCTAGTGCCGCCCATGAAGCGCACGATCAGCCCTGGATCTTTCGCCGCCTCGCTGATCTTGAGTTCCTTCATCTGCGTTGACACCGCTTGCTGCATGATCGAATTCACTGTCGGATCTTCTATCAGCCCGCTCGAAGTCAGCACACGTCCCCGATCGAGACGATAGGTGCTTTGGCAGGAAGAGGGCTGCGTATAGACCTTCGTTTTTACCTTCTGTCCCGGAAGGGCGCTTGCACAAAGGAGGGTCGCCAGGAACGGACGAATAACCATATACTTCAATCGGAGATTACAGGTATGTAAAGAATTCAAGATGGGACTTTTCGAGTTTTCATCAGTTTACAGTAAGGCTGGGGGGACCACCTTGACGTGACTGCCCGATCGCGCCCTGGCACCCACGTACATTTGTTACGTCTCTTGCCGATGCACGATGCCTCATCTGGTGCTACTTACCATGTTTTTCCGGAAAGATGAGAGCAATAGTAAATCTGAGAGTGCTTGATGCGGTGGCATCAGGCCGCTTCGGTTGTAATAGTACTGAAAGCCGAGAGTCATCGGTTGATGGTTGAAGATCAATGTGCGGCTTATACCGCCTCCCACCGGAATTGTCCATCTCTGGCCTTTAACTGCATCCCAGTTGGCGGTGAGGGAGGGAGCGGTAGCGAGAGCCCAACCTTTACCGAAATTGTAATTGATGAAGTACTGCCATACGAACAGATTCGTCCTCGGCTCTCCATTAGAGTCGGTTAGCGGGGAGAACTGGCTAAACAAGGATCCGATGACAAACGGTCCTGGCGACGCGAGCACAACAGCGTCTCCTCCTGCGGCCCAAGTGCCGGTCTTCACGGGTGAGGCGGTAGCCGTAGGAAATGAGAAGGCTGGGCCGATGCCCCAGATGATCTTTCCGGGATGGGCCGGAGTGAAAAAAATCTGCTGTTGAATGTCGCCAAATCCGCTGTAACTTATGCCATTGCCTATAGGAATACTGTCAATCGGAACGATGGTTCGAGAGATGAGAATGACTTTAGGAGTGATGTGAATCGGGATCACAGGCTGGAAGTTGAGATTGAAGAAAGTCTGGTCCTTAAGGCCGCCACCGGTGTTGAAGTTGAATTGCAACGGAACGGAAACCACGTCGCCTACCGGGTTTTGTGTTTCCTTGGCGAGAGCCGTTGGGTCTGGTTCTGGCGCTGCCGGAGCAGTTGCCGGCGGGGGAGCCTGGGCGTGCACTCGTAGAACGAGACAGACGGTTAATAGACAAAATGCAAGCCGGTTCATCGTGTCCTTGATCTATTCCAAAACGATTCAAGATAGGTTCGTCATTTGATTTTTCGCGGCCGGTCTTGCTGGCCACGCCTTAGGATGACAGGTACAAAAACGAGGACTTATTATCGACCCGAGGAATAATAGGAGATTGCTACTGCGAGTTCTTATTGCAGAAGCGCATACTTCTTCTTCGCGGGGATGAATAAGAATGTCATTTGCGGCTAGGCGCTTCTGGCGGCCAGTTTTCTTTGTAGGCATGGCGCTTCTCACCTGTTCAGAATCGCCCTCATTGGTAAGCAGCCATGACGGAACTACCGAACACGCCGAAAAGACGCGCGGCGTCCTTCGAAATGGGGTCGAGTCTAAGGATCCCGACGAGAGAATCCAGGCTATTGTCGCGGTCAGCATGATTGGCCGCAATGAAGTCGTGATCAAGCGCCTGGAAGGCTTGCTGGAGAATAAAAATGTCGAAGTGAGAATCGCCGCGATCCGGGCGCTGGTGGACTTGAAGGCTCGACAAAGCGCGCCAGCGTTAGAGAAAATACTGAAAAAACGATAGTGTTCCGGAAGCGGCTTTCGCAGCCGCGAAGGCACTGTACGCATTGAAGGATCCGGTAGGAAGACAGGCTTTGGTGGACATCTACAGCGGGAAAATGAATGCAAACTCGAACTTCCTTCAAAAGCAGAGCAGGAGGTTCTTAGTAACTTCCGCTCCTTTTCAGTCGACGGCGATGTTCGTCGTCAGCGAAGGCATAGGGTACGTTCCGGTTCCCGGTGTCGGCGAGGGCTTCTCGGCTGTAGTGGAATTGCTCGGAGACCCGATTTGTCCCCGCGAGCCAGAGTTGTTCTCCTTCTAGGGACCGAGAAGGATCAGACCGCGGAAGAAATGTTGAAGAGAGGCCTCAAGGACGATGACTGGTCCGTGCGCGCCGCTTCCGCCCAGGTGATCGCACAAACGGCACGCTTCGAGATGCGCGATTCCTTACTTCCGCTGTTTGAGGATAAAAAGGAGAAAGTCCGGTTCCGTGCCGCCGGGGCATATTTGCATCTATATCTGGTTCGTCACGAGTAGCCATTCAGACTGACGCGGATCCAAAATTGAAAATCACTCTTGCAGGTTTGAATTCAAGGACCATGAAAAAAGAGGGGGTCTCATGCCTTCTGGTATTCATATTGGTGCAGCAGTTGTGCTTAGCTCAGAACGCTCCGCTGCAGCCCGGGCAACTTGCATCCCCTCACGATATCGGGTGGCCGCGTCAAGTCTCTAAGAATGGCAGAGTCCTGGTGTATTACCAGCCCCAGATCGATGCGTGGAAGAACTATAAAGAGCTGACGGGCAGAATGGCTTTCTCGCTCACGCCGAGCGGTGGCAAAGTCGTGCTTGGAGTAGCTGACCTGAAAGCCAAGACCCTCGTCGATAAGGAGGCGCACACGGTTTTCTTCAAGGACATTGACGCTACAGATGTGCGGTTTCCCAGTCTCAAGGACGATGACCAAAAGAAAATGGAAAAGCTGTTCCGTCATTGATGCCGCGTACCCCCGAACCGATTTCGGTGGAGCGCATCATGGCCGATCTGGAGCAGACCAAAGTAGAAGCCAAGCCGGTTGCAGTAAAAAACGATCCGCCCGAGATCTTTTATAGCGCGACTCAGGCCATTCTGTTGAGTGTCCAGGGTGAGCCGGTATTTGCGCCTATCGAGAAGACGGATCTGCAGTTCCTTGTCAACACAAATTGGGATGTGTTCCTTGCGAACTCTAAAAAGCACTACTATCTTCTGACCGAGCGGATGTGGCTCGAAGCGCCGGAGCTGAAGGGTCCATGGAGTCCAAGTCTGAAACTACCCCCGGATATGGCGAAGCTGCCTGCCGGTCAGAATTTCGATGCAGTCAAGAAAATGGTGCCCGCGCCGCCGCCCTCCGGCACGGTTCCACAAGTCTTCTTCAGCACCACGCCTTCGGAGTTGATCCTGTTTAAGGGCGCTCCCATCTACTCCAGAATTCCGAAGACGAGCTTACTCTACGTTACAAACACCGAAAACGATGTTTTCTTGGACGATACGCAGCAGGAGTATTACATTCTGCTTTCGGGCCGCTGGTTTCGCTCTAAGGCATTTACCGCCCCTGGAGTTACGCCGGCAATGATTTGCCCGCCGATTTTGCAAAAATTCCGGAGAACTCAGCGAAGGGCCGCGTGCTTACGTCCGTGCCCGGCACTGTGCAGGCGTCTGACGCAGTGATGCTGTCTCAGATTCCGCAGACCGCAATCGTCGAAAAGACTGAAGCCGAGGCTAAAGTAAACCAGCAAGGCGTGCGCTACTGCGGCTCCCCGCAATTTAAGCCCATCGAAGACACTTCGCTGCACTACGCGGTGAACACACAGGACAAAGTAATTAAGGATGGCGATCTCTACTATCTATGCTTCCAGGGTGTTTGGTTTATGTCCACCAAGCCGAATGGGCCCTGGAAGACTGCGGATTCGGTACCGCAGGAGATCTATACGATTCCGCCAAGTTCGCCGGTCTACAACGTGACTTATGTCACTCAAAGTAACCCGACGACAACCACGGTTGAAAGCAGCACCACCGCCGGCTACTTCGGAATGTTCGCAATTGGCCTGACTGTGGGCCTGACAATTGCGTATGGAACGGGTTGGTACTATCCGCCTTGCTATTATTGGGGACCGGGGATGATGTACCCGTTCTACGCTCCCTGGCCGGCTACCTACGGAGCGGGATATGTTTACAATCCGTGGACAGGCGGCTTCGCGGGGGGTCGCGCCGTTTATGGTCCGTATGGTGCGGCTGGCGGCGCCGCATGGTACAACCCCGCGACCGGACGATACGGGCGATCCGCGAGCGTGCAGGGTTGGTACGGAGGACGATCAGTCGCCAGTACGTACAATCCCTGGACTGGCGGCTATGGAGCGACTTCGCAAGGTCATAACGCGTACAGCCAATGGGGTCACTCAGTAGCCAGCCGCGGCGACGATTGGGTACGGACCGGGCATGTCAGTAATGCTAACGGTACGGCGTTCGGCTATCAGGGTTCCATGGGACAAGGCGCCGGCTTCCATGGAGCAAATGGAACTGTTGCCCGGACCAACAATTACACATACGCGGGAAATGACGGAAACGTCTATCGTAAAGATTCAGGCGGCGGCTGGAGTAAATATGACGACGGCAATTGGAATTCTGTAGACACCAGCGCAGCCAAGCAGCAGGCGCAGCAAAGAGCCCAGACCGCAAAACAGCAACATCCGAATTATCAGCCGCGAGACACTGTTTCATCCGGCACCTGGCAGGGACTCAACAATTCCGCGGCGTCGCGGCACCGAGGACAATTTCAGACGCAGCGATTCCAGAATTTCCAACGCTCCGGAGGGGGACGGTTTCGCAGATAATGTTGAGCAGGATTTGCCCTTCCACCCTTTTGCCAATTGCATCGTGGCCGCCGGTGTGACGTGAAGGCGGCCCGCACAATCTCGCGTTTTGTTGCGCTGGCAATCCCTTCTTTGCTCTTCGCATCGGCGCAGGTGTTGCCGCCTTCCGTAAAGCCGCCTCAGCCCGTTTCAGACGCTCAATCGATAAAACATGACCCCTTGGGCCGCGACAGCCCGCTCGGGTGCGCCGCAGGTTTTCTTAAAGCGGCAGGGCGCGGCGATTACGGGCTCGCTGCCCGTTATCTCGACACCCAGGTTTCATCGACGCAGGCGCAGAAACTTGCGCGGGAGTTGAAGGTAGTTCTCGACCTTGGTTTAACTTCAAATATTGAGAAGCTGCCCCGCACAGTTGACGGTGACCTGGAGGGAGGGTTACCCCCTACTCGTCAACACGTTGGATCGATCAAGACAAAGATCGGCGCGTTGGACGTCGTACTCAGTCGCGTCGCGCGCGGTAGCGGCCCACCAGTCTGGCTGTTCTCGCCAGAAACGATACAAGGAGTTCCGGAGGCTTTTGGTGACCTCGGGTCCTCAAACCCGTCCCGCTTTTTCCCGAAGTCGCTAAACCGGATCGAATTTCTTTCTCTCCCGCTTTGGCGCTGGTTCACGATCTCAATCGGCATTGGTCTGGCGCTGGTCTGCAGCTTTTTGTTGACTCGGGCTTGGATGCCGTTGCTGGGTTTGCTGATTCAGCGCATAACCCAAGAACGGGATGAACGGCGACTGGCCTCGCTCAAAGCACCGATCGCAGTAATCCAGCTTGCGGTGGCCGTTCGTGTCATTGGTTTGTTTGGAGTGTCGCTTCTTGCGAGAGAGACATGGAAAGATATTGCGATGGCGCTCGCCGTGATTGGCGTAGCGTGGCTCGCCGTTCGCTTCAGCGACATCGTGTCGATCCTGAGCACGCGGCAACTGGTACGTCGCCAGGCATCGGACAAAATAGGGCTCCTCGCCTTCACTCGCCGTCTTTTCAAAATTCTCGTCGTTTTAGTCGCCATTATCCTGCTGCTTCGAGGCGCAGGTGTGAATGTTACTGCAATGCTTGCCGGACTGGGAATAGGAGGAGTGGCGCTTGCCCTAGCCGCGCAAAAGACTCTCGAGAATTTCTTCGGCGGAATCGCAATTATCATGCGCGAGGTCGTGCGGGTAGGTGATTTTTGTAAGATTGCCGATCAGGTCGGCACAGTAGAGGACGTCGGGTTCAGCGCGACGCGGGTGCGCACGCTCGACCGGACGGTTGTGTCCGTCTCGAACGCCCAGGCTGTGCAAACCAGCATTGAAAATTATTCCTTGCGGGACACGTTCTGGTTCCATCACACGTTCGGTCTTCGCTACGACACCTCCGCTGGACAGGTGCGAAATGTTCTGACCGGAATCGGTGACATGCTGCGTTCTCACCCGAAACTGGAAAGCGAGTCGGCCCGTATCCGGCTTATTGGATTCGGCCACTCGTCGCTCGATGTCGAGGTGTTCGCGTACGTCCGAGTCGAGGATTATGTCCGTTTCCTCGAGGCTCAGGAACAGCTTTTGCTGAACATCATGGATATCGTCGCTGCAAATGGTACTCATCTTGCGCTGCCATCGCAACTCACGTATATAGACCGGGACAAACCCGAGAAGCCTTCCCGAGACGGAGGCGAGGAACCTTCAAATCAGCAGCCGCACCTGCAGGCGGCACAGCGTTCTTCCTGACGCTTGCACCAGGCAAAATTCTCGGCTCATCTCTCATGTGCAATAATTTAGAGCCGCGTGCCGTTCGCGCCCAAGGGCAGGTAAGGAGCCCACCGAACTCACGCAGAAGGGGTTTGCTATGTATTCGAGACTCGTAGTCGCCTCATTCGCCGCATGCTTTGTTGTCGCAATGCTGGGGCAGCCCGATGGAAGCGCCGCGAAGCAGCAAAAGATTGCCGCCTTGAAGGCATCCCTTGCCAAAAACCAGGCTGCGCTGAAGAGCTATTCGTGGACCGAAACCACCCAAATCAGCTTGAAGGGCGAGGTGAAAAAGACGCAGCAAAAGGAATGCCAATACGGCCCTGACGGGAAGGTCCAGAAAACACCAATCGGAGGCGACAGCCAGCCTCAGCAGCAGCAGGCCAGCGGCGGCCGGCGCGGGGGTCATCTAAAGCAGCAGGTCGTCCAGAAAAAGGTGGGTGAAGCAAAGGACTATATGGAACGTGTGGCAGCGTTGGTTCACGAATACGCGCCGCCGGACCCACAAAAAATTCAGGCAGCAGCTTCGGCGGGTAACGTTTCGATCTCACCGGCGCAGCCGGTCAGCATGATTGACATCAAGAACTATCTGAAGCAGGGGGATTCTGTGACACTAGGATTCGACACAGCGGCGAAGAAGCTGGTCAGTTACAATGTGAACTCCTACTTGGATGACCCTAAAGATGATGCCGTAAAACTTGCCGTGAATTTCGCGCAGCTTCCTGATGGAACCAATCACGTTCAACAGAGCGTTTTGGATGCGACGGGCAAGAACATCCAGGTAAAGGTTACGAACTCGGATTACAAAAGGATTGGGCAGTAGCTGCTCGAAGAATTTGAATTCGTTGCATCCTGAAGTAGATCTTAAGCAAGTGCGCGCTGCATGCTGCGCAGATTTCTGGGAGGTTTTATGAAGAATTTTGGACCAAGAGCTTTTCAGACCCCTGTGTTGGGTCTAGGGGTTCTGTTGCTTTCGAGCGGTTTATTCGCGCAGGCTACCCCTCAAGCGGGCACGATGACGGACGAGCAGAAACTCGATCAACAGATCGACTTGATGCGAAAGGATGTTCGATCGCAGAAGAAGCAGATCATCGCCGCCAATCTGAAGCTGACCGATCCGGAGGCTGAAAAGTTTTGGCCGCTCTATGACCGCTATACAGCGGACCTGGTGAAGGTGAACGATACGAAATACTCTCTGATCAAGCAGTATGCGCAAAACTTTGACTCGATGTCCGACGATCAGCTGGATAAATCGGCCAAGGAATGGTTGGGCCTGGATCAATCGGTAGCGCAGTTGCGTCTTAAGTATTTCCCACTCTTCCGCAAAGTCCTGTCGGCCAAGAACACCGCGCTGTTTTTCCAACTGGACCGCCGTATAGGAAGCATGATCGATCTCAAAGTCGCATCGGTCATCCCGCTGGTCGAGCCATAGCGGCCACTTGGTTTTCAAATGCGCACAGACGGCCCGGGCCGCGGCGCTATACGGCGCAAAAGAATTCGTAGATTCCGAATGCCGTGGGATGGGTCCCTTGTTCTCGAGTTCCTCAAAAGCTCCAGCCAATGCTGGAGCTGGCGCCATAATCGCTCTTGTTTGCAGGAATCGGAGGTTTACTGTCGTAGTTCAGGTAGAGACTGAAGTTTAAGTACAGATTCTTTATGAGCTCGTACTTTATGGACGTTTTCGCATCTACTCGCACCCGGCCCGGGTCGCTCAGGCCTGGATAGACGAAGGCTGTCAAATTCAGATTCGTTGTTTTGAACCGAAAATACTGTAGAATAGCTCCGCCCAAAGCATCCGCGCTGTTAAATGTAGGCGAGCCTTCCGTCTGATATCGCTCGTGAGTCCAGGCCGCTCCTGCAATCAGGATTATTTGGCTCGTGGCGGTGTTCCTCAAAATCTTGCCGACGCCGCCGCCGAGAGCGGCGCGCAAGGCCAGCTGTTGTTCGTCGCTCTTCAGGAAATCGGATATTCCGATGACTACGTAATTTTTCACATTTAGCGTGCGTATTCCGTATGTACTTACGTCATTGTGCAGATCACTTGGCGCTGAGAGAGAGCCGCTGAACGAGGACTGCAGCTGAGAGCTTGCCAACCAGTACTTTTTGATGTAGTCCAGATTCGCGTTCATGCTGTATTGCGTCTGTTGATTGCTTTTCGAATAATTGAAACCGGTGCTCACTCCACCATGAAAATCGTGCCAGAAACTCGGCTCGGTCTGCTGAATCGATGCGACCTTTGATTTTGAAATCGTGGTCGACCCGCCGCCTTCTCCACCGATAGTCACAGAGGGGCTCGCTTTCGCCCCGGTATTGGATACTGAGATCGACCCGAGGTGAACGTTTCCGTCCACATCGTTGATGACGAACATTTGGGTACTTTCGATGCTTTCGATTGTTCGCCAATCGACGTTGACAGTACCATCTACATAATCAAGGCCCACGTAGAGATAGCCATGGTCAAGTTCTTTGATTTCGCATGTCCACTTGTCGCCGTTCTTAAAGTGGATCACGTCTTTCGCAGGGCGTGCTTCCGCGCTGGAAACGAGTAGCGTATAGGCGAGCACCACGAAGGCGCAGCCCCGCCTCGAACAGTCGTGATTTATTCTCTCTCTCCATAAAGAGCCGCCCGTCAATATGTCAAGCCACGTATGATCAGAGTGGAATCGGTCTCGGCCACGCATAATCAGTACTATATGCGTGCGGACCTTCCCGGGCCTAAATTAATGAATGGCGGCGGCGACCTTCGCGATTTTAGGTGCGGTTGTCTCTTATATGTTCAGAAAACCAATCCGAACAGCACTTCGCCCTGGTTTTGCCCAAGCTGAACCAGGTTACTGTTCGAGGAGCTTCCCCAGCGCAGGAAGCGCGCTTCGCCCGAAAGCCGAAGCTTGCTTATTCTCAGCTCCAAGCCGCCTCCGAGCACGAAGGCGTTCTGTGTTGCCGTGATGCTATTCGGGAGATCAGTGAAGCTCCGATATGCGCCTCCAGCCGAAATGAACGGCTTTAGCAAAGGAATGGGGAAACGGAACTTGGCAAGGTAAGGAATCTCCCAGGCCTGCGCATTGATGGTTGATCGAACACCGCTGTTAGTCAGGGTATATTCGGTTCCTCGATAGAGCCCGTCCACCTCGATCGCAAATCCGAAGGGAATTCGCAGTTCCACCACCGGCCCTACTATGTAGTCATTTGACTTTTTGAGAACCAGGTTTGAACTGTCGATAGTGCCGGTCGTCTGCAGAAGATTAGTGAAGGACGTTCCGCCCTTCACCCCAAAATCGAAACCAAAATCGAGATGTTGAGCCAATGCAGAAGAGGCAAGCGCTAAGTATAAGCTGGACGCACCGCCAAACATCCGGAGCCGGCCGGCCATTCTTTGGCGAAAGCTTGAATTTTTTGTTTTAGATTTTAGTGAAAACCTCAAGAAGAGTCCTGACTTTTTATGGATTCTGTTTTTGTGAAGATCGTCCGGTTGCCTGTTTCCAGGTAGCTCTTGCCGTCGACCCGGCCAAATAGCCATATCAGCGCTCCCACAAGCCCGGTCCAGCCGGTTTGGTGACTTGCTCCGAGTCCGGCGCCGTTATCGCCATGGAAATATTCGTAGAAGAGCAGGAGGTCCTTCCAATTGGCGTCCGTTTGAAATTTGCCATTGCCGCCGTAAACTGCCCTGTGCCCATTTCCGTCGCGAAGGTAGATGCTCATGAGGCGTCGGCCAATCTCGCCCGCCACTTCGAACAGATTCATCATATGTCCTGAGCCAGTGGGGCATTCGATTTTGAAATTGTCCCCGTAATAGAGATAGAAGTTGAGAAGTGCCCGGATCAGAAGTATATTGACCGGCATCCATATTGGACCCCGCCAGTTCGAATTGCCGCCGAACATCCCTGTGTCCGATTCGGCCGGAAGATAGGTTACGCGATAGTCCTGGCCGTGAACGTTTAGTTCGTAGGGATGGTCCAGATGATACCGGGAGAGCGCTCGAATTCATAGGGACTCAGGAATTCCTTTTCATCCAGCATCCGGGTCAAAATTCTTCGGAGACGGTCGGTCGACATCTAAAAAATAGTGCTGCTTGCTCCAGAGCATTCCGGCGAACGCTTGCCGCATGACGTTTGCCGCGTCGGGAGTTGCCTGGGGAGGAGCAACGATCGAGTAGAACTCATTCGCCTCTTTGAGTCGATCGTCAAAAACCTCGGCGGCGTCTTGGAACGGTGCGGAGATCTTGTCCGGCGCTTGATCCGTCAGGCGCAGATAGACAACTTTTTGACTCGCCAGGCTCTACCGTCAGTTTGTGGTGCGCAGCAAACTTGGTGCCTTGGCCCGAGATTCGTGCGGCTTCCGTCTTGCCGTTAACGATGTAGTCATTGATTCCGTCTTTAACGTGCTCAGAGCTGTTCTGACCGTTGAACAGCCTGGCATTGTTCGTTTCGTTTTCGGTAAACAGGAACGGAGTCTGATCAGCGACGTAGAACCACCGGTCTCCCAATTCCCAGTGGGATGCGTGGACCACCGGGGTACCGGCAGAGCCGCGTTCTTCTCGCAGAAACGGCTTGGCAAGGACGGGCCACCAATTCCAGGTGTTTCGAAACCACAGAGTAGGAAGCAAGTGCAAATCTGCGGCATCGGGCCCGCGATTGACAACCGTGATCCTGATGAATATGTCATCTGCTGTCGCCTTTGCGAACTCGGCAAAGACGTCAAAATAGCGATCGTCGTCGAAGATGCCAGTATCGAGAAGTTCATATTCGAACTCGGTCCTCGAGCGCCGGCGGTTAGTTTCGATCAGATCAGAATAGGGATAGGCTCGTTGCGGGTATTTGTAGAGCCACTTCATGTAGGAGTGAGTGGGTGTCGAGTCTAAATAGAAGTAATACTCTTTGACATCCTCCCCATGATTCCCTTCTGCATTGGTGAGGCCGAAAAGACGTTCTTTCAGAATTGCGTCTTTGCCATTCCAAAGTGCCAGGGCGAAACACAATCGCTGCTTATCGTCGGAAAAGCCGGCCAGCCCGTCTTCGCCCCAGCGGTAAGCACGGGAGCGCGCCTGATCGTGACTGAAGTAGCTCCAGGCGTCCCCGTTCGCGCTGTAGTCTTCGCGGACGGTACCCCACTGCCGTTCACTTAAGTAGGGCCCCCATTTCCGCCATGGAATCCCAGCTGAATGTGCTTCTTCCAGACGCTTCCACTCAACACAGTGCGCTTTTGTCATAGAGGGCTCACTCTTAGAGTCTAAGAGAGGACCACACTATTAGTGAACGGAAGAAGAAGACGGAGGTTTGCCCATTCGCGTTATGAGCGGAAAACTGCCAGCATATGCCGTCCGTTACCAAATTTTGTCGTATCGAGAACGTAGTTCCAACCGAGATTCGGGCATCCCGGCTTCTGCCCTAAAACCTGGCAGACATCCGAGCGTACGCCTCCATAAAGGGCATTGCCCTCAGGCACGCCATCCACCTCGATTTCAACATTTCTGATGAGCGATAAAGAATCGAAAGCCCAACCGCCAAGGGCGGCCGAGCCGTCAAAACCACATCGTCGGAATTCGGTGTATCCACTGAGATCCGCATCGAATTAGCACCGCTCAAGTTGCTTACCGTAATAGGTACACTCATTGTGGCGGACGTCCCGTCGCTGCTTGCAGCCGTACGGCCAGGTCGTGCATGCCATCGCCGATTTGCGTGGTATCGAGCAGATGTTCCAACCGACATTCGGGCAGCCCGGTCGACCCGGAAGGACCTCGCATACATCGCTGCGCTTCCCTCCGTAGGCTGCCTGGCCGATCGGCTTGCCATCGACCGCCAAACTGACGGTCGTAATGGGGGCTGTATTGCTGATAGCCCAGCCTCCGGCCGGAACTGTTCCGCTCAGCGCGCCGTCAGCGCTCGAGGGTTTCCCAATCGAGATCTGAATCGGATTTGTGGCGCTCCAGTTGGCCACTTCGATGTTGCGGCTGATGCTTGCACGCTGACCGTCTTCGCTGGTTGCTACTGCCGAAAGTTGATGCATGCCATTGGCGAATTTTGACGTGTCGAGAAGAAAGCTCCACCCGGGCGTTCGGACAGCCCGGTCGGGCAGGATAGACAGCACAAACATCCGCGGGGAGGGCGCCATAGATCGCGTTGCCTTGCGGAGCGTTGTCCACAAGAATGGTCACACTCGCGATTCGCGCTGTCTCGTTCAATGCCCAACCGCTGACGGGCGTTACTGCGGCAACCAATTGCCCATCAGAGGCCGGTTGATCTACGAAGAGGTGTGTTGGGTTTGCAGACCCGCCGTTGCTGACCTGAAACGTGGCGGCCATAGTACGGCTTTGGCCATTCGTTGTGGAGGCGGTCACCGCAACTGTGTGTTCGCCATCCGGCACGAGCGTGCTGTCCCACGTCAGGTCCCAACCCACGTTAGGGCAGCCAGCCGAAGTGAACCGTGCACACACGTCCGGTCGGGAGGTGCCATACGAAGCCCCTCCCGTCGCCAGACCATCGACGGATACCGCAACTCGTTCAATCGCGCTTCCGTCGTCTGCTAATACCCACCCTCGAAATGCGTCATAGCGCTAAAAGGCCCGCCTTGCGCATCGGGTATGTCGATCGAACCATGCACCTGCCCTTGCGTAGCTTTATTCGACACAGAAAACGCTCTGCTTTGGCTTACATTTATTCCGTTCTGCGCAAGCGCCGTTACGGCGAGATTGTGGTTCCCGTCGGCCAGCTGAGTGGTGTTGAGCAAGTAATCCCAACCAACATTCGGGCAGCCTTCCCGGTTTGGCAACGAGTTGCAAACGTCCGTCCGAATCCCTCCGTAGGTTGCCTGCCCGAGGGGCACACCGTCGACAGCGAGCGCAACTCCACTAAGACTCGTCATATCCATATCCACCGAAGTGAGCCAAACACCACTTACGGTTGCGTTCACGGCCGGAGCGCCAATACTCATCCGTATCTGACTGTCGGTCGTCCAATTGGCTATCGTAAAAGAGGTACCCCTTGTCGACGTCTGTCCGTCAGCCGCGGTTACTGTCACGTTGAGTGTGTGTACGCCGTTTGCGAGTAGCCCCGTATCCACAAAATAGGTCCATCCGGCGCCCGGACAATTGACTCCGTCGCGTAGCGCCGCACAGATGTCCGGCCGCGGCATACCGTATGTGGCAGAAGCGGGAGGAGCGCTGTCGATAGCGACGGCTACAGTCTGAATTACCGATTGAGGGTCCACCGCCCACGCTGAAAATGAGGCGTAGCCGAGTAACGGTCCGCTCTGCGCGTTAGGAACGTCAATTCCCACAGCCACGAACCGCGAGCCGAGGAGATGTCCGCGATCACAATCTGCTTACTCGTGCTCAACAACTCGTTGACATGCACCACCACGCTCGCGCTTCCCGCCTTGAGGTCGATAGGCACCTGGAAAACAATCTGTGAGGGCGTCACCGCCTGCAGCGGAACCCGTTCTCCATCAATGGCTACCGTCGTGCCGGCCAAACTCCTCGGTAGCGTCTCTCCCGACGCATTGGCTGTTGGCCCGAGATTATAACCGCCAAGGACTGCCATGCTGCCCGGTACAAGTTGCGCTCCCGGCGCGTCGCGCGAGGCAACACTCTCTACAAATGGCTCGGACTCAATGATCGGATTACCTTGAGCCGATGCCACCTGGCTCAGCACCGACGATCGCCGCCCGGCGAGAAACATTCGCATGTTAGCGATTTCGTTTTCGAATGCACCCGGTGTACACGGGCCTGGGTTCGTGCCGGCCAGGCACTGCTTGTGAGGATCGTCCAAGGCAGGCGTTCGAATCAGGTTGTATTGTCGCTCGAATTCTTGCGCCGCCCAGCCGTTCGCATCGCCCCAGGTCTCGGCCGCCTTCACGAGTGTATTTAGGTAGATGTCTCGGTAGTTCGGCATCTGATGTACCCGGTCGTTAACTTGTTTTCGTCAAGGCCCTGCAGAATATCTTGATCTGCCGCATAAAATGATGCGTCCTGATCCCATGGAATCACCGTGTACTGAGTTGTCCCGTCGAATTGATACAGGTAAAAGTTATTCATTCCTTCCGGCTCGCTAAGTAAGCCGTCCGATTGCGCGATTACGTTCTCGATCGCATATCCATGACGAACGCAGGATTGATGTACTGCGAGTATTGGCAAGATAGTCCTTGTCCGCCGCAGTGGAGTTCGCTGCCGCAACCCAATTTGTGAACGTCTGCAAATCGGGCGCATCTTGATCGGTCTTCAGGTCGAGAAAACTCGCGTACAGATTCGGATCGGAACCAAGCCAGTCAAAGTGATATGCGCGACTATAATCCGGCTCCCACTCGCAGAGATAGCCGGTGTTCTCGCCGAAAACTTGCGCTACAAAGTCTTCGTCTTCGTCTTCGTGTTCGGTAACAAAGTAGAAGCCAAGAATCTGCCCGTTGAGGTAGACTTGCGACGGCGCCGTTCTGGGCGCTGGAATCCCCATCTTCTGAAAAAACTTGAAAGCCAGAACCTCGTGCAGATTTGAGGGGTCTTGATTATTCGCCTTCAGCGTGAAATAAGAAATACCGTCAATGCTCTGGTGTTTTACATATTTGTCGACATTAATATCGAAGTTCGGTTTGTCCGGGCTTCGGCTGCTCGCTCCGCGGCTGTGGATTCCGACGTCAATGCTGGTCCCGTTCCAGGAAAGCTGCGCATGATAATACGTGTTGTCCAGATAGTGCTGCTGCAGGCTGGCCCAATCCGCAGCAGCCATCTGCAGAGAAATGGATTGGACAACATTATCGTTGAATAACTCGAATCCTGCTGCTTGTAGATGCGAGCTTGCCGAGACAGCAACACAACGGAACAGATTCCTGCCGGGAAGCCTGATGACATGAGTTAGCCCGAAATTGTAACATCCTAGCCCGGTACTTTCCGGATTGCGCAAAAGTGCTGTTCGGAAGCTGAGTGCGTACTCCATCTCTGCTGGAACTGTGCGAAAACCTCGTGCGTTCGACCGCCAGCAAGCACGCAAAGCCATACCGGCCGCTCACTCACACGTTTGGTGATAAGGTAAGTGCGATACGAGGGCAACGGCTCCAGCGCCTGACAGCACTGATCGGCCGCGAATCACCACCTCGGTAAAAGTGGGAATCGACATGAAATTTAAAATTATGGCTGGGACTGTAATCCTCGCATCGACCATCGTGGCGGCCGAGGCGCCTCCTCCCAACGTCCAGATTGCTGCAGCGGTCCTCGCTGCGCCTGCGGATCACCGTGATGACGCGACGGTCCTCGGTTATAACGCGCAGGGCGAGTTGGTCAAACTTCGCGAGGGCAAGAACGAATTGATTTGCCTCGCCAACGACCCGAGCAAGACATCCTTTAGCGTCTCCTGTTATCACAAGGACCTTGAGCCATACATGGCTCGTGGTCGCGAGCTCCTCGCTCAGAAGGTTACTGGCCAGAAGCGCAACGATATTCGCTGGAAGGAGATCACGGATGGAAAACTCTCCATGCCTCACGAGCCGCGCACGCTCTACGTACTCACCGGTACCGCCTTTGACAGCACCAGCGGAAAGGTAACCGACGCCTATCTGCGATGGGTCATCTACTTTCCTTTCGCGACACCGGAATCTACCGGGCTATCGCTGAAAGGCAGTGACAATGCGCCTTGGCTGATGTTCCCGGGGACTCCTGGCGCGCACATCATGATCAATCCTCCCAAGAACTAGGCTGCGACTACTGCGTTAGCGTCGGCGCGAATATCGGCATTCAGCTATTTACAACTTGTGCTTGCGGTTCCTGCGCCGGATTCGTTCGACCAGACCTTGCTTTTCGCCCGTTCCACCCAACGAATCGCCTTACTGCGAGCATCAGTCCAGTGCAGACTAGAAATGCTGCACCTAACGAAGCGGCCGCTGCAGTTATTTGACCACCGATGCCGAGTATTTCACCCGTGTGAAGGAATCGAGCGATCACACGCAATTTCCTGCCAAGATTGTAGGTCGCAAAACCCTCTTCCCGCTTCACTTCGCCAGACATCCTGGTCAAAGTTAACTGGAGTCGCTTTTCAGGCTGGCCCCCATTTCCTTTGTCGATCGAAAACGTTACGAGCCGGTCCAGAGCCTCGGGAATTCGGAACGTGATCCGCTTCCAGCCGGGCGCTCTCTGTTTTGCAATCGACAGCAACTCATCGAGCGATTTGCGCTCTCCCACAGAATTTCCGTTCTGTACTTCCCGCTCTCCCTTCGCTCGGCTTCGAGCGTGCTCGCCGGCCGAAGGATTCCGCAGTTCGGCTTGCGGCGCTGGCAGTTCTGTCCCGGTTATCCGATAGAGCATGTTCGTCGCCCAGGCGTAGGACATGATGGTGCCTGTCAAAACGATAAAAAACAGGGGTAGCGCCGACCAGAATCCAACCGTCTTGTGCCAGTTCAGATCTCGCGCTCGAGCTCGCAGACCTTTCTTGAACCAGAGACCGGTTCTGAAATTCCGCAAGGACCACTTCTTGGGAACCCAAAGATAGACGCCGCTCACTACAAGGAAGAGAAACGCAAGATTGCAGGCGCCGGTCACTCGGCGTCCCGGACTGCTTCGCAACTCACCTCCTAAAGTGCGGTGAATCCTCTCGACCGTCGTGAAGAAAGCCCGTATCCCTCCGGATTCGTCCCCGAGTACTTTTCCGTTGGCCGGATCAATAAGAACGGTACGCTCACGGCCGAAAGTCAGTTGGACCGGGCGAGTGGGATTGGCGTCGATCGTGACCGATGGCGGAGGCGTCGTAGATTGAGGAACCGATTTCTGAATTAACTCAACCGAAACATCTGCTGCGCCTGCTTGGCGCGGAGTTATATGGTACCTTCCATTTGCCCAAGCGAGGCACTGCCGTTCAAAGGCGAGTAGTACGCCTGAGATCGACATAGTCAGAATGACGATGCCGGCGGCGCAACCCACAGTCAGGTGACACCAGAACAAGATTTTTCGAAAGCTCATAGGATATAGGACTGATACGGTCCATAATAGGTGCTGCCGTATGGAACGGTCAAGGTTTCGGAGGCTGTTTATGTTACTCGAAATCCAGAGGGATGTTTAGCTCATCTGAGGATCGCTGAAGCTCGGTTTGCCATCTTCGACGTGTCCGGCATAGAGTCGCTCGAAGCTTTTGAAAGCTTCTACCTGTAGCCGGAAGTCGTACCAGCCGTGACTGGAAGTCAGATCCAAAATTACGGTAGAGACCTCTCCGGGCCGAATTACCTTTTGTGAAGTCGCAGCCCCGTATGCGTTATGTGTGATTACGGCTGTATAAGAACGCTCTCGGTCCTTGTTTTTGAGTGACAGCGTTAATTGCGATCGGGCTCCGCGAGAGCAGCTTGCACTGGATTCGAGAAGCGGATCGTCTTGGTCCCCCATTAACTCGAGATAGAAGCCGTTAGGGCCGCATACGCGCAAGTGATAGCGGCCGCTTGTGAAACCTGCAAGCTCCCACGTATCGAATAACGATTGTCCGGGCTTTACCGCATAAGAGCGAGTCCGGTTGGACTTGTTCTTGTGTAGATATCCGAAGGGCGTGTAGATATGAAAAGGAGCTCCTGCGGCTAGGCGGCCGAAGCGCTCATTACGAGCGGAAAGCGTGAGTTGCAGTAACCGGCGATCTTCGCTCAGCCTGCCTTCGGCGTTCAGTTCGTAGGGCAGAGAACGGGCCGGCCGCATACCAGGTTCCTGTCTCGGCATCCACGAGACCGCTCGTGGATCTTGCACGTATCTCTCGATCTCGGCTGACGAGCGCGAGCGATAGGGCGGAACACTCTTGAACTTTGCATTGTAAATGCGCTCGATAAAAGCATCCTTATCGGGAAACGGAAGCGGAGGAACCTTGTCTGCCCGTGATTCGAACACAGATGTCAGATCGCCACACACTGCCCGCCGCCACTCGCTGATATTGGTCTCCTCCACCTTCTTGCCGCTTTTGTGACTCGCGAAATTCTCCAGAAACTGTAGAACGGAGGTATGGTCGAAAACCTGTGAACAGACGGCGCCGCCTCTGCTCCACGGCGATGCGACGATCAAGGGAACACGAAAGCCGAGCCCTATCGAACCGCCTCTGGCTTTCGCCGCGGGTTCACGGCTGAGGTCCTGTTCTAGCGTGACGTATTCGACCCCCGTGTCAATCCCTGCCGAGACCGCGCCTGTTTCAGAACACCCTGGACACGGGCTGCCAAAGGGCGGAATGTGATCGAAGAATCCGTCGTTCTCGTCATAGGTCAGGATGAAGACGGTTTTTCTCCACAACTCCGGATTCTGCGTCAGGATATTCATGACTTCGGCCACGTACCAGGCGCCGTACCAGGCCGCCGTTGGATGATCCGAGAATTTTTCAGGAGGGACAATCCACGAGACCGCCGGTAACTTCCCATTCATGGCATCGTCGCGGAATTGATGCAGAATATCGCCTTTTGGGATCTGTAACTCGCGAGTGACGGCTCCGTCCGCGTATTGCAGAGCCGTTAACTTCCGGTAGTCTGGATCTCCTGCATTTGTTGTGAACGCCTTCGCATGCAAGCTTCGGATACGTTCGGGCAGTTGGTCAAGGGATTTTCCATTCGTCTCCTGCTGCTCTTCGAGGATCGACTTCAGCAGTTTCCGTTTCTTATCAAGATCCTGTTCGGCTTTGATCTTCGCGTCGCCAGGCGCGATTGCCGAAATCTGGTCCTCTAATGTTTCGATCTCATGCGGCAGCGATGGGGAAACCTGTTGGATATACTCGCGGTGCGTTTTCGCAAATTGAACGGCAAACTGGGGGAACCACTCAATAGGATTGTCGGAGAAATTCGCTAGCCACGCATCCTGCTCTTCATTGAGTCCGCTCGTTACGCTGAGCTCGTTCTGATAGATCTTCCAGGAAATCCCCGCGTCTTCGAGGCGTTCCGGGAATGTTGTCCAGCGGGCGGGGAACCCGAAGTCCACATTCTCATTGCGGACGTTGGCAGGAGAATCTGCACTTTGCCGTTCTCGAATCGTGCCGCTCCAGAGATAAAGGCGATTGGGTGTAGTCCCAGTAAGAGAGGAGCAGAAATGCTGGTCGCAGATAGTAAACGCATCGGCGAGCGCGTAATAGAACGGCAAATCCTCCCTCGTGTAATAGCCCATCGTCAGGGGCATCCCGGCCGGATCGTTATGATTAGCCGGCTTTGCAACAAGCCATTTGTCGTGATCGCCGCCGTTTTTCGCATCGTTTTGATCGGTCCACGAATGCGGGAGCGATCCAAGCCAAGTCGCGTTCGTTCGCTGCGCATCAAGCCGAAACGGACCATACGTTTCGCCGGATTGATTCGTTTGCAGCCAGACCGGATTTTGGTTCGGCAGAGTGACGGCCCGAGGATCATTGAAGCCGCGTACTCCGCGCAGCGTGCCAAAGGAGTGGTCGAACGAGCGATTCTCTTGCATCAGAATGACCACGTGCTCAGCATCGAGGAACGTGCTCTCTTCGGGCGGAGAAATCGCCGCCGCTCTTTCAATCACAGGCAGCAGCAAGCTCGCCAGGCTTCTTCCGCCCGTTAGCATGGCTGCTCTTTTAAAGAAATCTCGCCTCGTGCCCATCTGCTTGTGTCGGAAAAACTCCGCGCCGTTAGCGCTTCCTCCAACAACTTAGCGCAACGTAACGCTAAGACTCAGACAGGGCGAGTCAGTTATGAGCTGCTACGGTCGGCTCGGCATTTTTGCCGCGAGTCTCGGAAATAATCTTCAAGAGCGCGGCTTGAGCTGCATCGCGGGTAGAAGCATTAGAGAGATCCTTGCCGACATATTGCTCCTCGACCTCCAGAAATCGTTCATAGCGCGATGGCTGAGCGGATTTCGGTGGGTCTTCGAATGGGCCGTCTCCGGTCAGCACTTTATCCCATGTTTGCCCCATGAGCAGCCAAAACGCCAGCCGCTTCTGGACGAAGGCTTGGGCATCGCTACACTCGGTGTCGGGAAGTCGGACATACCAGGTTTTGCCCATTTCCTTTGCGAGCGGAGTTCTCGCATCGCCGGTCTCGATTGTCTTTACATTGCGCTCGCGTTCGAGCCAGCTGGATCCATAAAGGATGAGATGGCTTGAGCGCTGTAATCCCTGGTAGTCTTTTCTGCCCATGTCTCGTGTCTCTCGGCCCGGGATGGGAGCGTAATTATCACAAGTCCACTCAGGATTTGCGGTAGAGAGGTTGAAGGCCGCAGCACACTGATACCTGAGGCCGTCATCCAGACTGGTTATTCGCCTGGTCCATAGCCCCGGCGTTCCGGTCAATTGTTTAATCGTCCAGCGCCCGCGTCCCGCGAAATCATACAGGAACGGCGCATCATACTGCCAGTCTTCGCCGGTGTGCTTTAACAGCGAGCCTTCCTTCAACTTGCCGGACAGATCGGTTGCAAAGAGAACATGTTGCAGCCTGATCCGTTTCTCGGAAAGTTGTTCGGCGAAAATCCATTCTTTTACCGACTTATCCC
>CAVWRP010000013.1:0-287323 GCA_963757345.1 Terriglobia bacterium
ACATCATGCACGAGTGGAAGACCGTGACGCTCGGCTACCGAGGATGATCCAACGCGTCGTAAGTACTAAGAAATCCATTCGAAGTAACTCTTAGGAAAGATCAGCGATGAAGCGCAGGCCAGTTATGCTGGGCAGAAACGTGTAGGCGGACCCGCGAGTCGTTACAAGACGAGGAAAATCGGAGATAACAATCGGGGCTGCATTCTCCCGAGGAATTACAAGCTTGTTTCCCCCCTCGGAAGAATTCCCGAGTATCGGATCTGTAGTTCCATCGATGCGTGGCGCAAAGGCGCTTCCGTTGATCCATTCAGACATCAGGAACTCAAACTGATCTTTGATGCTTACTCCGATGAACAACCCAAGAAGCCCTCGTTTGATGCCATCATTTGGATGCGAAGGATCATACGGCGGACCGTAGGGAACACCGCGGCGGATAATGCGATGCCGCGAACCTCCATTCCCGGCAATGGTCGACGCGCGAGGATTGGCGCGCCGCATGTGAGAGCCAATTGGGCAACGATAACCGCGCCGATCGTCGTATGCTCCGGGATTGGCATCTGTCGGTGCATAGTCGTACTGATTCAGCTCCGAGAGTGCCAACGGTTTGGCCGGCGAATCAGAATCAGGCGACAAAGTAAGCGGCGTTCCATTTCGCCAGCGGCCCACTATCTTCGCTGCCAGAAGCTCTCCATCGATCCCATACCGCTCCCGCGATTGTGCAAGCAGCCTGTCGAAGGCTGCGCAATCTTGCTCCAGGATCCGCAGCACCATAAAACTGCCGTTGCGGCCGAGCGCGTCCGGCACAGGAACGGCGTAAGTGAGTTGGTCAAACTGGCTGGGATAGCCTAGCAGAAACTCACCGAGTGGCGCAATGGGCTGCGTGTCGGGAAAAGGATTTCCCAGCCCGCAATCAATCGTCGGCTGAGAAAACCCGTCGCGGTATCCAAAATGTGCTGTGCTGCCGGGGAGAATATCGCCCGGGAGCACGGCAATCTCCGACCACCCGCCACCTGCGAGCAACGTTTGACGTAACAGCACGGTTTGAGAGTCGCGGATTTGATCGTTCTGCGCGAAAAGAAGAAGCAACGCATGCACACCGGGCTTTCCCAATCCGTAATCCCAATTATCGGCAGAACAGGACCCGATATCGCCCACCTCCGCACAACGTCTGAACGCGTCGGACACGAACTCTTGGGGGAAAGAGCCGAGAGACGCGGGCGGAAGCCCTAGAGCAGTGAGGCCATCAAAAGTCAATCCGATGTTGACGCAAAAGTCGGGTTTCTTGTCCCAGAGCGTACCCGATGTAATCGAAAGCCTCCCGAGCGTTCTCCGTGCAACTGGCCCGTTGTCCACCCGGAGCAAGAAGAATGCAGCAGAATCCATTCCATAGCTCCGTAGAATCAGACCCTGAACCTCGCCCAAGGAGACCATCAGCTACTCCTGATTCAGAGCATCGAGGATTGTGACCACAGAAGCCCGGGGATAAGCACTGTAGAAGGGATCGATGCCCCTCAGATCATTTGCCTTTACATAAGCCAGGAAAGCGTCCCGATTTTGCTGGACAGGCAAGGGAGGCGCGTCCTTCATATGTGAGAGCAGGGCATTGAAGACGTCTCCGATCTCATCAATAAAGTCATTGATGTACTTCTCGAAAGACCCGTCATAGGTCGTGATTACCGCCAACTGGGTGTTATTTGAAAGGAAGACGAACCTTGCAAAGTGTACGGTTTTTAGCTTGGTCAGTGCAATCCAAATTGGATTCTGCTCCGCGGGAGCACTTTGAATCTTGGCCAGTAAGCCGTTCAACTGAGCGTAATCCTCAGGTGACTTTATGTTCATAACCAGTGTCAGTGGACTTTGGATAATATTCACAGTTCCCTCCTTGCGTTCGGACCCGGACGCAACGCGAGGTGAGTGTATCAGAGTTGAGATTTGCTGGGACTAAGAAACCGTCGAACGTGCACTCGTTAATCTCGACCATGTCCGATTGAGGATTCCGGCTTCACGCCACGGTCCGCAAACGGGCTTTCCGCCAGTCGTTTGGCTGGGTAGTCGCCGCCGCGCAGAAATACCTTACGCAAAGCGCTGATCTGTATTCGAAAAAAAGGGCGGTCACAGAAGCGCCCGGATTTTTTTCTCCGGCCCCTTCAGCAACTTATCGCCAAATTTGAAAATCCGTGGTTCGTTTCGGCCCTCTTGGATGCTATGGTCAGGCAGGCTCATACGCGTCGGCCCGGCGCGCATGAGCCATTTTCATTTCTAAAAGGACTACGCCCTCATGACCGCTCGCAGCATTCGCCGCGCCCAGGAACGCAAAGCCAGAAAGCTGGCACGCAAACAAGCAAACGCATCCGAGAAACAGCCTGATACGACGGTAATTCCCAAACAGAGCCCCGAACGCAGTGACGGGTTAGACGATTCTTCCAGACGCGCCGGCGTGCCGGTTACCGCTGCAGCCGCGCCTGCCCGGCTGAGCCTTGAGACCTTCACCGCCCAGACCGGACCCATGCTCCTTCCGGCCAGTGATGCTCACACCTATGAGCGCCACCTGAAGTCCTACCGGCACGAGTTCCAGCCGGTCACTCTGCTTGAGAAGGAGCTCGTTGAGTCGGCCGCCAATGCTGACTGGCGCATTCTCCGCTATCACAGCATCGAGATGGCCTTCTATGTGCGTGGCCGTTCCGAGTTCGCGGCGAAATTCGAGCAGGAAGACCCGGCTGCCCGTGCTGCCCTGTGCGACGTGGAAACGTTTGTGGTTTATGGCAAGCAGATCCGTCACCTAGAACTGCAGGAAAACCGGCTGCATCGCCAGCGCGAAAAAGATCTGGCCGAATTGCGCGCCCTTCAGGAAGCACGTGTCCAGGCCGCTGCTGGGTTCGAATTTTCAACTGACGATGAAGCCGCGCTTTTGGGCGAGCTGAAGACTCCAAGCAATGAAGCCGCGCTTCTCAGCGAGCTGAAGACTCCAAGCGATGAAGCCGCGGTTCTCAGCGAGCCGAAGATTCAAAACTCCGGCTTCGAATTTTCAGAGGAGCAATGCGAACGCTATTTCGAGCGCGTTGCCGCCGCGAACCTGGCGTCCGTCATCCATCAGGCCCGTCCAAACGCCGCTCACTCTGATCCCCTGATGTAATGGGCATTTTTCGCCGGTTTTGCCGCTTTCGACATCACCTGAGTCACCTCGACCAGGGCGGAGCAAGGCCGTTAATGCGGGCGTAGGCAACGAGCTGGCCCATGTGTTCATTGTCGTGGATGATGATTCGCAGATAGATACCATCCACGTTTGCGTTGCGGCCTTCAATCTGAACTTCGCGTTCAAGATCACCCGGCTTCAGACTCGCACGCGCTGTTTTCACCGCTTCCAGAGAGCGCTTGAGAAGAGCGATGACTTCCGGTTTAGTGACGACCTTCTTCTCCATTCCTTCGGATATATCGGCAGGCATTTTGACCCCGGTCGCGCTCAGTAGGAAAAAATTGGCTAATGCGATGTGCATGTAGACTTCGCTTGTGGAACGCACCCCGGGTGCAGGCCGCCAGCCGTACTTGTCGGGCGGAATCGCCTCGGCCAGGGAGACCAGTTGGTGGGAGACGTGAAGCCACTCACCGTCGTAGCCTTGCCAGATACCTTCCGGCTGAGCAAAAAGCGTGGCGGCGAAGAGAAGCGAGCCTAAGAGCTTGTTCATTGACATACGCTGGCGGACCTACAGCGTATCGTAAAGCATGGGCGCATGGACGGCGCTGTTTTTTTCGCTCGGCTTTTGGGGAGTTCCTGATCGAACAATGCATTTCGAGAAGCAGGTTCTGGCAGACGATCTGGCTGGCGGTTATCAGGTGACCGCGTGTGACGTGAACGCCGATGGCAAGCTCGATTTGATTGCCTTGGCGAGCGATATGCGGGATCTCTTCTGGTTTGAGAATCCGACCTGGAAACGTCACGTGCTGGCTCACGATCTGCCGAAAATGATTAACGCCGCATGTTGGAGTCACGACGGACGAAAGCTTCCAACCATTGGAGTGACATACGAATTTTCTATGAATCCGCCGGAAAGCGCGGGCGTCGTTTCGATCCTCGAGCCAAATGGAGATCCGCGAGAGCCTTGGAAGGTTCGGGAAATAGATCGATTGACGACATCGCACCGGCTACGCTGGGCGGATGTCGATGCGAGTGGTACCAAGGTGCTGGTCAACGCACCGCTCACGGGCGTCGATGCGAAAGCGCCAGAGTATCGGACACATGTGCCGCTCGTATATTACAAACCGGGCGAATGGAAGCGAAGCCTTATCGGCAGTGCAGAAGAGGGCGTGATGCACGGGATCTTCGTGAACGACTGGAGTCACGATGGCCGTGAGGCAGTTTTGATCGGCAGCTTTCGCGGGATTCATCGTTACCGCTTCGGGAAAAACGGTGAATGGTCCCGGACGGAGATTACGAACGGGAGTCCGCTCCCATGGCCGAAAAGCGGAACGAGCGACGTAACCGTAGGTTGGTTAGGCAAGGAGAGGTATCTTGCGGCAATCGAGCCGTGGCACGGGAACGAAGTGGTGGTTTATAGAGACCAAGGCGGTGAATGGCGGCGAGAGGTCATTGACAACACGATTCTCGACGGCCACAATGTGGCGGCTGCAGACCTCGATGGCGACGGCCGTGACGAAATCATTGCGGGATTCCGCGGAAAGCCCTACGGTGTATATCTCTACCGATGGAGCGATGGGCGCTGGCAACGGCAGGTGGTAGAAGAGGGAGAGGTGTCGGCTGCAGGCTGCGCGGTGGCGGACCTGGAGGGTACCGGACGCTTCGACATCGCGTGCATCGGCCAGGCGACTCATAACCTGGTGGTATACAGGCAAAGGAGTAAATGAGAGAGGAACACAAGTGATTCGGGTCGAAAACCTGGTGAAGCGATTCGGGGATTTCACAGCAGTGGACGGAATCTCTTTCGAAGTTGCTAAGGGCGAAATTTTCGCATTCCTGGGTCCGAATGGCGCGGGCAAGACGACGACTATCAAGATGTTAACCACCCTGCTTACGCCGACCGCCGGAAGGATTTGGCTGGATGGACTCGACCCAACCGAGAAGCAGCATGCAGCCCGGCAGCAGTTCGGGATTGTATTCCAGGATCCAAGTCTGGACGGCGATCTCACGGCATACGAAAACATGGATATTCATGGAGTCCTCTACAAGGTGCCGCGCAAAGTGCGGGCCGAGCGGATCGAACTCTTGATGAAGACGTTCGAACTCTGGGAGAAGCGCAAGAACCAGGTGAAAATGTTTTCAGGCGGCATGAAGCGGCGGCTGGAAATTGCCCGGGGATTTCTGCACACACCCAAGATCCTGTTTCTGGATGAGCCGACACTAGGGCTCGATCCGCAAAGCAGGAATCAACTCTGGACACAGGTAAAGCAATTGAATCAGGCAGAAAGCGTGACCGTGTTTCTGACAACCCACTACATGGACGAAGCGGAACGGGTCGCGCAGAGGATCGCGATCATCGATCACGGGCACATTGTCGCGCAGGGCACGGCGCAAACGCTGAGAGAGCAGACAAATAGCGACTCGCTCGAAGGAGCATTTCTGGCGCTCACGGGTTCGACGATACGGGACGAGAAGATGGATTCGGCGGACCAGCTCCGGCAGATGGCTAAGATGTGGAGTTCCAGGCGATGAGTGCAATCTACATCCTGTGGCTGCGTGAACTGAAACGATACTTCCGATCGCGCGCGCAGATCGTGGCATCGCTCGGGCAGCCGTTGTTGTATTTGCTGGTCCTGGGCTTCGGGTTGGGACCGGTGTTTCAAAAAGCGGGGAACGGCAGTTACATGCAGTTTGTCGCGCCCGGCGTGATCGGCATGACGATCCTGTTCAGTGCGGTGTTTTCAGGGATTGGGCTGCTGTGGGACAGGCAGTTCGGATTTCTCAAAGAAACACTCGTGGCTCCCGTTCCGCGGAGCAGAATTATGCTGGGCAAAGCCCTGGGAGCGGCGACGGTGGCGCTATTGCAAGGATTGTTGGTTGCGATCGTATGCCTGATAGCGGGTTTTCGTCCGAAGAATGCAGCGGAGATCCCTGTCGCTTTGCTGTTCATGATCCTTATCGCGACCGTCTTCGCCTCGCTTGGGATCGCAATCGGGTCGAAGCTGGAAAATATGCAGGGCTTTCAGCTCATCATGAATTTTCTCGTAATGCCGATTTTCTTTCTTTCCGGGGCGTTGTTCCCGCTGACGAACCTGCCTCGGCTGCTCAGCATAATTACCAGGCTCGATCCGCTTTCCTATGGAATAGACGGCTTGCGCGGCGCCCTGAGCGGCACATCGCACTTCGGGGCGGCAACTGATATCGCGGTACTGTGCGCCGTGGGTCTGGTGCTGATCAGCATAGGAACCTATTTCTTTTCTCGAATTCAGCTTTAGATATGCGAGCCGCACAATATCTCGGACCGGGACGAATCGAAGCCGTCGAAGTTGCCAGGCCAGGCATCGGACGCGGTGAGGCGCTGCTGAGCGTGGAAGCTTGCGGGATGTGCGGTTCAGACTTGTTTATCCTGTCGGGCTCCCACCCGCGGGCGAAAGCACCCTTGACGATCGGCCACGAGTTTTGCGGACGAATCGTCGAGCTTGACAGCGGAACGAATGAGTTGCGCGAAGGAGATCGGGTTGCGGCATTTCCATTGATCGCTTGCGGCCAGTGCCTGATGTGCCGAACGGGCAACGCCCATGTATGCCGGCAGCTCAAGCTTTACGGAATCGATGCGCCGGGCGGCATGGCGCAGTTCGTGAAGCTGCCGTTGAGCAGTCTGGTGCCGGTCGGCCACATGAGTCCGAAAATCGGCGCGCTGATTGAACCTCTGGCCGTGGCGGTGCATGGAGTGCGGCGGGCGCCTTTGAGGGAAGCGAAGACCGTGGCCGTAATCGGAGCCGGACCGATCGGACTGTTAACTGCGCTCGTAGCGCAAAACCGTGGAACGGCCCTGGTCATAGTATCCGACGTTCTTCCGTCTCGTGTAGAGCTCGCGAAACGGCTGGGCCTGCGGGCGGCGGCCGCGGGCGATGAGATGACAGAACTTATCAACGGCTCGACAGACGGCGAAGGTGCAGACCTGGTCTTTGAGTGCGCCGGTGTCGGCCCAACGGCAGCCAGCATGATTCAGCTCGCGCGCTGCTGCGGAACCGTCATTAACCTGGGCGTTTTTAAGAAGCCGGCGGAGGTGGATTTGCAAACGTTGAATTTTCGGCAGATCACTCTCGTGGGGTCGCGCGTTTACACGCGGGAAGACTTCGAAAGTGCAGTGCGGCTGGCTCCCGAGTTACCTTTAGGCCCGATCGTCACAGACCTGTTTCCCCTCGAAGACGTCGGAGCGGCATTTCAAAAATTTCGGACCGGCGAAGGCGTTTGCAAGGTGCTTATGCAGCCGTAGCAGGCGTGGAAGTGGGCCATGAGACCTGGCCGCCGCTATGCAGAGCCAGGTTCGCGATATGGCCGGCACGGGCCGCCGCGACTCCAGCCTCGACGGGGGCATTGGGTTCTCTGCGGCTCTTGATGCATTCGAAGAAGTTGTGCATGTGAGAGATGGTTCCGTCCTGGAAGCTTCGCTCGGAGAGCACGGGGTTGTCCTTTTCCACCCCTTCACGGTAAATTTCAAAACCGCTGCGGGTTAGTTTGAGCGTGCCTTCAGTGCCTCGAAATTCGAGACCGCCGTCATCGATGGAGGAAACCATGGTGCCCTCATATCCCACGCCGAAGCCGCCATAACGGAAGCCGCACTGGACCGTATCGGGGCAGTCCCATTGCTCGAATACATACTTCTCTCCGATCATCTGGGCGAAAGAAGGTTGAGACGTTTTCATAGCCCAATGGACAACATCGATCCAGTGTGAGAACAGATCGGTCATTGCGCCGCCGCCAAAATTCCAGAACCAGCGCCAGCGATGATACTTTTCTTCGGTAAAAGGTTGATCGGGAGCGGATCCAAGCCACCGTTTCCAATCGAGGAGTTGGGGATCGATTGGTTTGGCCGCCCAATCGCGCTGATAGTTTTGATACCAGTAAGTACGGACCTGTGTGATACGGCCGATGTTGCCGCCCTGAATTAACTCAACTGCGCTCTGGAAATGCCGCCAGCTGCGCTGCTGCATGCCGCATTGCAGGATCTGCTTCGAGGAGCGAACGGCACGAATCAGGGCATCGCCTTCTTCGATCGTGTGCGTAACTGGCTTTTCGAGATAGACATCCTTTCCGGCAGCCAGGGCGTCGGTCGCGACGCGCACATGGGAGTGGTCGGGGACGGCGATGAAGACGGCATCGACTTGCTTCGCCAGCACGTCTTTGTAATCGACATGGGTGGTCATGCCGGCGGCATTATCGCGTGTCTTCAGCTCGTCAACGTGAGGCGAATACACATCGCACCCGGCGACAATCTGCCAGGGTCCGGATTTATCGGCCGCATGAATGAGGGAACGCATGCGACCGCCATTTCCGATGACTCCGACGCGGAGCATTTCATTTGCTCCCCAGGCTCGGGTTGCGGCGACGGCGGAAAGACCACTGGCCATGAGGAATACGCGGCGGTTTGGTTTCGTTTGCATGACTCTCGTTGTTATATCAACCCGCCAACGGGGCCGGAGATTTTCTGAGAGACAAAAGCGCGAGAAGGAACTATGGTTTTACGGATGCCAGAGGACCGCGGACAGAGCCTGCAGGAGAAAGATACCCGAGCGATCGGCCTACGGCCAATGCTGAGAGAGTTGACAGATCTCGAATTGCCGCTGGCGCTGGCGCTGGGACAGACGGTTCTGCCGATCCAGGACATTCTCAAGATTACGCCCGGCTCCCTCATTGAGTTGGAGCGGAACGTCGGGGAGTATGTCGATTTGACCGTACATGGAACGATCGTGGCCCGCGGCGAAATTGTCTCGGTGCAGGGCAATTATGGCGTGCGTATCAAACAGGTCATCAGCCGCGAGGAACGCCTGACCTTGCACGAAACGCGATAGACCGGAAGGTTTCAGGCGACTACGTTGACCAAAGTGCCAATAGGCGGGACCGTGATACGGACTTCGTCGCCGTGTTGCAATGTGAACGAATCGGGCGGAACAATACCAGTTCCGGTAAGCAGGAAACAGCCGTCCGGAAAACTGTTGTCGCGATAGAGAAACTCGACCAGGGACGATGGCTCACGCTTGAGCGAGTTAAGGGTAGTCGATCCTGCGAAGGTCGATTCACCGTGGCGGCGAATTTCTATGGAGATTTCAGTCGACTTGGGCAGCGGCCTGTCCGTCACCAGGATCGAAGGGCCAAGGGCGCAGCTGCGGTTGTAGAGCTTCGCCTGAGGCAGGTACAGCGGGTTTTCTCCTTCGATGTCGCGGGAACTCATGTCGTTACCGATCGTGTAGCCCGTAATCTTTCCTTGAGGACTGATGACCAATGTCAATTCGGGCTCGGGAACAGACCAGGTGGCATCGCTGCGAATGGCAACGGGCTGATCGGGACCGACAACGCGACGGCCGGTCGCTTTGAAGAAGAGCTCAGGGCGCTCGGCATTGTAGACGCGGTCGTAGAAATCGCCGCCGCCCGCGGATTTCGATTCTTCCATCCGCGCGTCGCGGCTCCGGTAATAGGTGACACCCGCGGCCCAGACTTCCTGTTTACCGATGGGCGCCAGGATGTTCTCGAGTTTGCAGGGCTTCGAACCCGTTTTCGCTTTCTCGAGATATGCGTAGAGATCGTCGCGCGTGAGAAGCGCATCCCAGTCGACGTTTAGTTTGATGTGAAGATTGGCCTCGGATTCGAGGACGGGGCCGGAGTCAGTGCGATATAGCTTGAAAGCCATCCCAGATGCTATCAGACGAGACGAGCAATTTTAGAGCGGCGACGTACCATACAAAAAGGAGTCCTAGCTTCTCTTCCGATTCGTTTCGAATGAGCACTCTTCCGGCAGATCAAACTTCCAGGCATAAATTGTTTTTCCGAATAGCGGCAGCGGCTGCGATATGCGGCGCGTTGACAGCGGGCCCGATTGCGATCGCCCAGCTTGATCCGAACGCAATGCCGATCTATCTGGATCGCGGCGCGGCAGGTTTGTCGCGCTGCCTGCTCGCGCTGGGCACCCGTGCCAGCGTGCTGATGGTGACGGCTCACCCTGACGACGAAGACGGAGGAATGCTGGCATATGAGAGCCGGTACGTGGGGGCGCGGGCGGTTCTCCTCACGTTGACCCGGGGGGAAGGCGGACAGAACGCAATGTCGACCGACTTCTACGATGAACTCGGCCTGGTGCGTACGCAGGAGCTTTTGCAATCCGGTCGCTTTTATGGAGTGGAGCAGTATTGGGGCACGGTGATCGACTACGGTTTTTCGAAGACCCGCGAGGAAGCGCTGAAAAAATGGGGTTACGATCGCGTGCTTTCGGATACCGTGCGTGTTGTGCGAATGACACATCCGCTGGTAGTCACTTCCGTCTTTGCGGGCGCTCCAACGGATGGTCACGGCAACCATCAGGTCGCCGGGGAAATGGCGCAGGAAGTGTTCGACGCCGCGGGAGACCCAAATCGGTTCCCCGAGCAAATTCGCCAGGGTCTGAAGCCTTGGAAGCCGATAAAGGTTTACGCGCGCGTGCCTTTCTTCGCAGCGACGAAGGAAAACAAGATCTACGATTACGCTACCGATCAATATGTGCCAATTCGGTTTTACGACTATGTGAACAAGACCTGGATTAACAAGACGCCCGCTACCAATGTGAGCATCCCGGAAGGTACTCAGAGCGCGGCGGCAGGTCTGACATTTCTGCAGATTGGACGAGCTGGGTGGGGCTTTCAGAAATCGCAGAATGGGGGTGGCACCATTCCTCTTCCCTCCTTGTATTCGGCGCCATATCATCGCTACGGTTCCCGTGTGGAATGCGGGAACACCGAGAAAACTTTTTTTGACGGCATTGACATTTCGTTGAACGGCATCGCGGCACTGGCAACCGGCGGCGACGCTTCGTTTCTAAAAGAGGGCCTGGCCCGGCTGACAGGCTTCGTTCAGGAGGCGAGTGAGAAATTTCATCCGGACAGGCCATCTCAGATCGCACTCGCGTTGGCAAACGGTCTGAAGCTCACGAGAACGCTTCTCGAAGAAGTGGACCGGAGCGGACTGGCGGAGCCAGGCAAAGGCAACATCGAATTCGAACTAAGAAAGAAAAAGGAGCAGTTCGAAAAGGCGCTTACGCTCGCGATAGGTGTGACGTTTGATGCAATTGTGATCCCGGACAAAGAGGCGAGCGGCCCTTTTGCAGCGTTTGCCGGCGGATCTACCACGTTTACAATCGCAATTCCCGGGCAGCAATTCACAGTGCAAACTCACCTTCTCAACAGTGGACCGGAACGGCTTGATGTCGCGTCGCTGGCGGTCGAACCTTCAGATGGGAAAAACTGGAAGATCTCGAGCGAAGGAGCAGGGCTGAAGACATTGGAATCCGAGAAGGACGCGAAGTGTAAATTTCGGATAGCGGCGCCCGCGGATGCGGCTCTGGTCAAGCCCTATTTCGAGCGACCGAACCTCGAACAGCCGTACTACAACCTCGTGGATGAACGCTTTCGGAATCTGTCACTCGCCCCATATCCGCTGACAGCAACGGCGCGCATCGGTTTTGAGGATGTGAATTGGGAACTTCAGAAGGTAGTGCAGACCAACTCTCGCATCACCAACGTAGGCACCGTGCAGGAGCCGCTTTTACTTGCGCCTGCGTTATCCGTTTCGGTATCGCCGGGGGCGGGCGCGGTACCGCTGGGTTCTACATCGTTCGCTTTTAGTTGCAGCATACACAGCAACGTGAAGGGACCGGCTAAGGGAACGTTGCGATTGACGCTGCCAGAAGGATGGCGGGCAACACCGTCTGAATGTCCGTTCGCATTTGCGCGCGATGGTGACAGCGACACGTTCCGCTTCAAGATCTCTCCGGATAAGCTTGACCGCAAGGACTACGAAATCCGAGCTGTCGCCGACTATGAAGGCAAGCGCTATACAGAAGGCTACAGGATGGTGGGTTACCTCGGGCTGAGACCATATCCGTTCTATCGGCCCGCGACTTACCAGGCGACCGGAGTCGATGTGAAGACTGCCCCAGGCCTGAAGGTTGGTTTTATTCCGGGTACCGGAGACGATGTGCCGCAAGCGCTTGAAAATCTCGGTCTCGAGGTGCCTATCCTTTCCGGGCAGGCTCTAGCAACTGGAAGCCTGGGTAATTTCGATGCCCTTGTCGTCGGTGTCCGCGCCTACAGCGTGCGACCGGAGATGCGAACTTTAAATTCGCGCCTACTCGAGTATGTAAAGAACGGTGGAGTGCTGATTGTCCAGTACAATACCCAGAATCTCGATGATGGGTATGGGCCCTATCCGTTTTCGTTAGGATCGAATCCGCAGAAGGTAGTGGATGAAAATTCAGAGGTCCAATTTCTGGCGCCGAAAAATCCACTGCTGACCTGGCCGAATGAGATTACACACGACGATTTCAAAGGCTGGCAGGAAGAGCGTGGTCATGGATTCATGGGCACCTGGAATCGCGAGTATGAGCCTCTCTTTGAGACCCATGATCCCGATCAGTCGCCGCAAAAAGGCGGTTTGCTTGTGGCGCGATATGGAAAGGGATTTTACATTTACGATGCGTTCGCTTTGTACCGCCAGTTGCCGGCAGGAGTTCCAGGCGCATATCGAATATTGGCCAACCTGGTGAGCTTGCGTAAGAACCCCGCGCGTAACTAATCCACGCTCAAAAGCGAATCGTATAGTGAGAGACAGCGGGTGGTGAACACTCTCACCGCCCGCTTCAAAGGCAGGTGCTTTTATGGTTTCGCGACGTTTTGCTCTGTTGCCGGCATTTCTGCTGGCAAGTTCCTACGCTTTGGCCGGAAATCATCCGTTTCCGCCGCCGGCGATCGATGCTTCGCCTACGGTGGATGCGAAAGGTATGGAAACGGCGGTGCTGGCTGGCGGATGTTTCTGGGGCGTAGAAGCGGTCTTCGAGCGAATCAAGGGCGTGAAGAAGGCCGTATCCGGATTCGCAGGAGGCCAGAAGTCGACAGCGCACTATGAAGATGTCAGCACCGGGCGGACAGGCCACGCAGAGTCGGTCCAGATAACGTTCGATCCGAAGCAAATCACGTACGGACAGATTTTGATGGTTTACTTTTCGGTTGCGCACGATCCAACGGAGCTGAACAGGCAAGGACCCGACACGGGAACCCAATACCGGTCTGCAATTTTCTATACGAGCGACGAGCAAAAGAAGGTTGCAGATGCCTACATCGAGCAATTGAATGCCGCCGGGGTCTTTTCCCGGAAGATCGTGACGCAGGTTGTACCGCTGCAAGGTTTTTATGCAGCCGAGTCCTACCATCAGCACTACCTCGACCACAACATGACAAATCCGTATATCGTCTATAACGATCTGCCGAAGCTGGCAGCGCTCAAAAAGCAATACCCGGAATTTTGTAAGCGCTAGTTAATGAGGCTGCGGGTTCGAATTCTTGGCATCGGCAGCCGAGGGGGTGGTCGAAGGTGCGCCGCCCGTGTCGATCTCGAGGATACGAACCGGGCGAGGCGTCGTGTCGAACTGGCTCAGTCTGCGGGAGACACTCGCCTTATCTTTGTAGTGAGCCTGCACTTCGTAATCGCGCATGAAGCTGAGATCGGCGAATTGATAGCGACCGTCCTTCTTGGTGAAGAAACTTGTCTTCTCGTTGGTCTTCTTATCCACGAGAGTGACCAGTGCGCCTTGCAAAACCTGGCCGGTCTCGTCTGTGACCTGGCCCGAAACCGTGCGCGACGTGGGATTTTTTTCTTTCTTTGGAGCTTTCTCGTTACCAAAGCTCGCGTTGTCCTTGACGTGCGAATTCAGAGCGGGATCAACGGTTTGCTGGCCGGTGAGAGTCAGTACGCTTACACAGAAGGCTGCCAAGTACTTCATTAGGAACACCTGGGATGGGCACTTCCATGTTACCAGCCGACGGCTCTACTCAAGCGTGCAAAAGATCACTGACAACTAAGAATCTGTAGCCCTCGTCTTTGAGGACGGGTACGATTTCGCGTACGGCCTTTAAAGTCTCGGAGATATCAGGGCTGCGCTCCACGGTGCGCCCGTCGTGAAGGCAGATAATGCCGCCGGGCGAAATGTTGCGGAGCACATGACGCTTGATTCTCGACGCGGGCCAACGCCAGTCGTTACCGATAACGGTCCAAAGAACGTTCAGCAAAGAAAGCTTTTGTTGCACTGCGCGCATCCCCGCCCAGCGAAAGCCGTAAGGGGGGCGTAAGACCATCGGCGTGAGACCCGTCTCAAAGCTGATGATTTTCTGTGTTTCAGTAAACTCGCGATCGATAAAATCTGGCGATTTGAAAAGCAGCTTGGGATGCGAGTAAGTATGATTGCCAAGCTGGTGGCCTGCGGCCGCAACGCGACCGGCAACATTGGGAAGCCGCCTGACGTTCATGCCACATTGAAAGAAGGTGCAGAAGACATTTTCGCGGGCAAGATAGTCGAGCAGGGGCAACGTCCCTTCACTTGGGCCGTCATCGAAAGTCAATGCTATCGTTCGTTCTTGTCCTGGACCCTTATAGACGGAGGGTCCAAAGAGTTGAGACGATTTTGAAACACTGCCATAGGCTGCGGCCGCTGAGATCCCTCCCATAACCGCGCCCGCAGTAAAACCTGTTACTGTTGAAGCTCGCATTTATGTCCTATTTAGACTAGCATTCATAAACGATTTATTAGTCCTCGACGGAGGCTATAAATCACACAAATTATTCGCACAAATTACTCGCTCACACGATCTCTCGGCGGTGCCGAAGCTTGGAAGTCTCTCCTCACGCGATCTGTGTACGAGGCCAGCAATTGCTCGATACGTTCCCTATTGCTTGATTTCACGATGAAGCCAACATGGTTGCGCTTCTCGAGTCTCCAAACCAGTTCACTATCGGTAAAGCCGGAGGTATCCGGCCATTCCTGCCGGGCGAGCGAGACCAAGAGCCCAGCGTAATCTTGCCTTGCAGTGGGTCGATTGTATTCAATATTTTGCGCAGCCGCAACCTCGACGCGCGCCCACTCGGTCCAGAGATTAATACTAGTGGCGTGCTCGATCAAATCGGCGATATTTGCTCCAGCTACTCGTGCCGACGTTTCAAGGAAGTAGCATTCGCCGTCTTCGTGGGCGCGAATGAATTCGCTATGGGAGACGCCGGTGAACATACCGAATTCCTTTAAAACTTTTTGATTCATCGACTTGAGCGCCATGTCCAGATCGCAACCACTCTCCAGCACGCGAGTGGTGAAGATGCCTCCGTCGGTTGTCAGTTCGAGCGGCGGGGTTCCGTAGGCGCTGCTGACCGCGTATTTCATCTCACCTTTGAACCAAATGGAATCGACGTGGAAGATGTCGCCTGGTACGAAGCGTTCTAGTACGAAGAAGGACTGTTGGTCGCCAAGACTATGAATGCGGTCCCACACATCTTGGGAATGGTGGAATTTCTTGATGCCAATGGCGCCTGCCATGAGTCGCGGTTTGAGCACCCAAGGGCCGGGCACTCGCTCAAGAAATTCAGAGATCTTCAGAAAATTAAAGGTCGCGCTGAATTCAGGAACGCGGATACCGGCAGCGGCGGCTCCTCTCCGCATAGCGAGCTTGTCGCGAAAATACCGCGAAGCGCTTTCGCCGAGACCCGGGACGCGAAAGTGTTCTCGCAGCAAAGCGGCCTTTTCAACGTCGAAATCATCGAGCGCCAAGATGCGATCGAACTGTATTGTGCGAGACAAATGAGCGACGCCCTTGACCATGTGCTGCAGGTCCCACTCGTTCTCTTTATCTTCGAGGTAAAAAACATCTTCCAGCGTATGCTTAGGCCATTTCGCTTTTTCCTTTAAACTGAGGGAAGTGAGAAGGAACACCCGACAACCCTGCCGCTTGAGTTCTTCAAGTGTTCGGTGCCCTTTCTCGTAGCTTGCTAGACAGAGAAAGGTAAGCAGCGGCGACTGGGTTTGGGGAGTGGCCATGGTGTGCTTACACGTTGATACAGGGCTTCCTAGGAAGCGGGCGGCTCATGCCAATTCGTAACTATAGCGCGCTTGAAACCGAAAGATCTGTCAGATGCAAAGACTCAAACTAAAACATCTGAGAGCGATTCGCTGGTTCCACTGGATCAATTTTCCGCTGCTCTCCCTGATGATCTGGAGCGGTGGATTGATCTATTGGGCCTATTCACCATACCACATCGGACCTGTACATTTCTTTCCGGCCTGGCTCTATAAGTTTCTACATGTGGACTTTCGCCTCGCGGAAGGGATGGCTTTGCATTTCACGCTCATGTGGCTCTTCGTGGTGAACGGCGTCGCATATGTGATGTACACGATTCTCTCGGGAGAGTGGCGATACCTGGTACCCCGATCTACGACTGCCTTTCGTGACGCATGGCAGGTAGTGCTGCACGATCTGCATCTGAAAAGAGAGTTGCCGCAGCAGGAAAAGTACAACGCAGCTCAGCAGATTTCCTATACAGCAATAGTCATCATGGGCTTTGGGTCGGTAATAACCGGACTCGCGATTTACAAGCCGGTCCAACTAGGATGGCTGACCGCACTGTGCGGCGGCTATGCTACGGCGCGACTGCTCCATTTCACATTGACGATCGGATACGTGCTGTTCTTTGTCGTGCACGTGACGCAAGTCGTGCTGGCAGGTTGGAATAACTTTCGCAGCATGGCGATCGGATACGAGGTAGTAAATGACGAGCGCTAGGCAGTCGCGCGAGCGAGAACTTTCGCTTGAAGAAGTCAAAAGCGAGCTGAGGCGGCGTTCCCGTCGCGGTTTCCTGGTGGGAGGCCTCACGGCACTGGCCGGCTTCGGCGCCTACGAATGGCTGACGAAGACCGCGCAGGAAGATGGTGTGCCCTGGCCGCAACGCCGCGCGCTAGCAGTTAATGAAAAGCTGGCGCATGCTTATCTCAGCGACAAACATCGGATGCCTCCCTATGACGAGAGCAGCGTCACCTATCTCAAGCCGAATGGAAATTATGGACTCGATTCCGAGCTCGACGTCAAAGCGTGGCGCCTGAACGTACTGGGAGAGGATGGGCCGGCGCTCCATCTCCAACTTTCCGATATCATGGCGCTTCCTAAAGTGAACATGACAACGCGTTTCTGCTGCATTGAAGGATGGAACGCGATCGCGTCCTGGACGGGAGCTCGTTTTTCGGATCTTACTCGAAAGTTCGGACCGCCCGGCAGGCCTCTGCCTTACGTTTATATGGCCACACCAGATGAAGAATATTATGTCAGCCTCGATGCCAAGAGCGCGATGCATCCGCAGACGCTGCTGGCTTACGAGCATAATGGGAAGCCCTTGACCATAGATCATGGTGCTCCGTTGCGCCTCGTCATTCCCGTGAAGTATGGGATCAAAAATATCAAGCGGATCGGAACGATCCGGTACACAAGCAAGAGACCTGGTGACTACTGGGCAGAAGAAGGATACGATTGGTTTGCAGGTTTGTGACACGTGCCCGATGCGCCCTTTTATGCCGGAACTTCCGGATTTTCGTATCCAAGTTGGAAGCCTTCGTTCTATCCTGACAAGCTTCCGAATGCCAAATTTCTCTCCTATTACGCGTCTCGATTGAACGCGGTCGAAGTCAACTATACCTACCGCAGGATTGCGCTCGCCTCGACATTCGAGAGATGGCTCGCAGATACGCCCGACGAGTTCTTATTCCTGCCAAAAGCGCATATGAAGATTACGCACACGCTCAAGCTAAAAGACGCAGAGGAGTTCACACGAGTTTTCCTCGAATCCCTCGAGCCGCTGCGTGCAGCGGGACGCCTGGGGCCTATCCTGTTCCAATTGCCGCCTTCTTTCAAAATCGATACCGAACGGCTGGCACGGTTTGCGGGAGGGTTGCCGCGCGCGATCCGCGCAGTCTTTGAATTTCGAAATGCGACCTGGTTCGATGAGAAGGCTTACGACGTTATGCGGAACGCGAATGTCGGGCTCTGCATAGCCGAGAATGAAAACCTGGAAACACCTCATGTGCTGACGGCTGACTTTGTGTACTTGCGACTACGGAAGCCGGATTATACGGATTCCGAATTGGGCACCATTGAATACCGAGTCGGGCAATATCTCGCGAACGGGTACCCGACATACGCGATTTTCAAGCATGAGGACACACCGGCCGGGGCTTTGAATGCCGAAAAGTTGCTTGAGAAACAGCGTGCAGCGACTTCAGTAGCCGGGCAGCTGCCTGATGCCAGCTAAGGGCCAGTTACCTTTTTGCGTCGTTAGCGAGATGCCGCGTTTGGGGAGACATCTCGCTAGTGCGCATTTCGAAGTCGCAATCGAAAGTACGAGTGTTAGAAGCTGAATTTCAGACCGAATTGAATGTTACGTTCGCCCTGTGAAGTTGTGATCTGACCGAGCGTAGAGCCAACACCAACGCTGGGTGCGTTCAAAATTACGCTATTGGTAAAGTTGATCGCCTCAGCCCGAAACTCAAGATTTGAGTCTTCCGTGATCCTGAACTGCTTAGTCAGGCTGAGATCCGCAGTGTGCAAACCGGGGCCACGGACGATTCCAACGCCGCAGGTGCCGAAGTACCCGACAGTTTCGTTGGCATATGCAGCCGGATCAAACCATTGATAGCCGTTGGGCGTGCCACTGGCCGGATTTACGTTGCGCGTTCCGAAAACATTTTGGGTGCCGACGCAGCTAGCCAGCTGGTTGGGATTGTTTGTCAAACTATTGTCCTGGCTGGAATTGATCGAATATGGGAAGCCGCCATGCCAATTGATGATGGCGTTGATGGACCAGCCGCCCGCAACCGCGTCGACAATTCTGTTCGCACTGCTGCCGAATCGGCTGCCGTGTCCAAAGGGAAGATCATAAGTGACGAAGCCGTTAGACGCATGGGATACGTCGTAGTAACAAGGGCCATAATTCTGGCTGGCGTTGTAAGTATTCTGCCAGTAATACCAGTTTCCCTGCGCCTGGCCGCCGCCGCCGTAGTAACCGACCGCATCTGCCATACATTTAGACCAGGTGTAATTGGCCTGGAACTCCAGCCCAGAGCTGAATCGCTTCTGGAGAGTCGCTTGTAAGGCATTGTAGTTCTGTATGCCGTTTGTGTCAGTGAGCTTCGCATTACCGATCTCACTTAGTAACATCGGATTCGCTCCAAGATAGCCGGAAACATTCACTCCATCTGGCCCAGGGGATACCTTAACAAGCTGGGAAGCCCAAATAGGCACCACAAGGTGGTCGTTGTTCTGGCCAACATAACTGATCTGCGCAGTGAGCGAATTTCCGAACTGATGCTGCACCGAGAGGTTCCATTGATTCGAGACGGCGGGCCGGAAGTTCGGATCCCAGAGGCGAATCGAGGTGCCGGTATAGTCAATAGCACCAGACGCTCCGAATATAGAGTAGCCCTGGGCAAGAGTGGAAGGCGTCTGATTGGGATCGTAGTTAATGTTGTGCTCCGTCGCAAACGGCGGATTCAACGGGAGCCGAAGGTTGGTTCCCGTGCCTTCCAGAAAGTTCGAGAGCGTGTAAGCGCCACGGATTACGGTATTGTGACCTACCGTGTAGGCAAAACCGAGGCGCGGCTGGAAGTTGGTGATGCCATTGTATTGGTTGTAGAGCGCCTGGCTATTACCGTCCTGGCCGGCCAGTTCGAGAGCGCCGGTAGTTTCGTCAAAGTTGGCCTGACGATTCTTCACCTCTATCCATGGTGTGTGCAGTTCCCAGCGCAAGCCTAGGTTCAGGGTCAAATTCGGGGTAACGCGCCAGTCATCCTGGAAGAAAGCACCGTATGTGGTGGAGCGCTGACCCCACGTTCCTCCCGAGATGCCGCCCTCAACGTTATTCGGAAGGCCAGCCATGAAGTCCGCCTCGGCAAACCCGGTGTATTGGCCGTTAAAGTTAAACTGTCCGGCGATACCGGCGTTGCCCGAATAGAACGTGTTGATCCGGTTCCGGAAGACCTGGAAGCCGGTCTTCATGGTGTGGGTCCCCTTGGTAATAATGGCGGTATCCTCGGCCTGGATTACGGTGTCATTAAACGATTGCAAGACATAGGCGTTGCCGAATGTCGAAGCGAGGCCACCTGTAAAGGCGAACTGAGGAAGAATATCGGTCGGCACGTCCGGAATGCCGACGCTGGCGGCACTGATTCCCGTACCGGTTAAACTCCCGGTCACAATCGGTGAATAGTTAACACCTGCTCTTACCTCGTTTACAAAGGTCGGACTGAAACTGCGCGTGTAATCGATGACACCGTTGTAAATGGGAATGACGTTGTTGCTGTTATAGAGCAGCGGAATCGAGTTAGTCGTCGGATTCACAATATGCGATTGCGAGTAACGTCCGCTGATGTGATCTTTGTCCGACGCGTTCCAATCGACACGGACATCGCCCTGATCCTGATTCGTATACGAATGAGTCGTGTTTACGGCATTATTCGTAAGATCCGAATTGATCGGCGTAGGGTACGCGGATGACGAGATCAGAGCGACCGCCTGGGGGCTGAGAAGGCCGGCGGCGGCGAGATTATTGTTGGGGATGGGTACCGGATTCCTGCTTCCAATAGTGCCGGGATAGTAGAGCTGGATCGGAGTTGGCAGCGAGAGGAGTTGAGAGAAATCGCCCTGACGCTCGGCGGAGGTGAAAACAGAATAGGCGCTGCTTGTAGCCGGCTGATCGAAGCGAGACCCCTGGTAGTCGCCGAAGAAGAAGAGCTTATCTCTGATGATGCGACCGCCGAGAGAACCGCCAAATTCATTCCATCGAAGCAGGGGCCGGGCCAGACCATTGAAGTTATTGGCCCAATTGTTGGCGTTCAACTGGTCGTTCCGGAAGAACTCGAAGGCGTTGCCGTGATAGGAGTTCGTTCCGCCTTTGGTGCTGACGCTGATGATCCCTCCCATGAAATTGCCAAACTCGGCGGAAGCGTTTTGCGTGATCATGTTGAATTCGTGGATGGCATCCACGCTTGGCGTGTACCCGACCGCATTTTCTGAGATCTGGTTGTTATCCATGCCGTCGAGCAGGAAGTTGTCGGTCTGCTCACGATTACCGTTGATGAGGGGGCGGCCGCCGTTAAAGCTGGACTCGGCTCCGGTAAACATGGAAGGATCGGTAGTAATAGCGCCCGGCGCAAGCAAAGTGAGCTGCACGTAGTTGCGCGTCGCGAGCGGAAGCTGAACATTCGTCTTGGCATCGAGGACGGTGCCGAGCTGAGTTGCCTGCGTTTGCAAAATGGGAGCAGAGCCGGTCACCTCGACGGTCTGACTTACATCGCCGACCTGCAGCGCGAAGTCGATCTTAGCGCTTTGGTTAAGCTGCAAGATCACCTCCGACTTAATGGCTGCCTGAAAGCCGGGATTTGATACGCGTATTTCATAGCGGCCGACGGGCAAACGAGGCAGATTATAAAAACCGCTGCCGTCAGTGGAAGTCGGGAAAGTGCTACCGCGCTCCAGGTCCCGGGCTGTCACCTTAGCGCCGGAAATTGCCGCACCGGAAGGATCGGTTACAACGCCGTTGATGACGGCAGTTATCTCCTGCGCGTCTAATCGCGCCGGATAAGACGAGCAAAGCGCAAGCAAGGCAACTCCAGCGAGTAGCCGCTCCAACAGACACAAACCTGCACATCTAAACCCCATAAGACTCCTAAAGCAACTAGAAAACTTCTCCCTGAAAACAGGGCTTTGACGGAATTGTAAAAGAGACCTGGAAAGATAGTCAATAACAAAAGTAATTAAACGAAAGATCAAACGGAGCTATTCACAAATTGAAAGGTGCACTATGGTTTCTCATAGCGTTTCGGTCCGAGAAATAGTGTGATCTGCGGATGTCCGCGCTATTCGGCACCAGGCGCGGGCCGAGCGGACGACTAGACGAGAACGACTTCCAGGCCTTTGGCGCGGAGCTTTTCCACTTGAGCGGCTGGAGCGGCCGAATCCGTTATGACCCGGCGGATGCGGTTGAAGTCGGCGATCAGAGCAAGGCTGCGGTGGCCGAACTTGCTCGAGTCCGCCAGTACAGTGACCTGCGAAGCGCAAGCGATCATCCGTTGATTGAGCTGCGCCTCCATGATGTCGAGGGTCGTCAAGCCGAAATCAGCATCGAGGCCGACGGCGCTCATGAAGCAGTGGTCGGCATGAAGGGAGTGCATCATTTGCTCGGCGTGGGGACCGACCAGCGCAGTCGAAGTAGGACGAAGAAAACCGCCCAGCATCACAAGCGAGACGTGCGGAACATCGACCAGTTTGGCGGCGATGTTGACCGCGTAGGCAATACATGTCAGATTTTCGAACCCGTCGCGACGAATCTCATCCGCGAGACGGGCAGAGGTCGAACCGGTGCATAAGATGACGGTCTGGAAGGGGCGGATCAACTCGCACGCGGCGCGGGCGATGCGCACTTTTTCGTCATGGTGCATTCCTTCGCGAACGCCAAGCGGATGCTCCGGCGCGGAGAGGGGTTTTATGCCGCCGCCGTGCGAGCGCACCAAAGCGCCGATCTCAGACAGGGCATCCAGGTCACCTCGCGCCGTAACGGCGGATACGCCGAACCGGTGAGCAACTTCCTCTACCGTGACGCGGCCATTTCGCTCCAATACAGCCAGTATTTCGCGACGCCGCTCCTCGGCATGAAGGCGCGGCGGGTGTGCCTTAGACATTGCGGAACTCTAAATGCATCTGCTTCAGAAAAGGGCCCTTTAGAGGTAAATTTCGGATCTCGGGTTGGTGACATTCTACACTGACCACACCCAAATGAAAAGTAGTGTTTTCGTTTTCTTCCGTTTGTTTACGATAGTGGCAGTTTCGGATTCTTCCTTACGCTTTCCGTTCTTCGCTGAACGCAACGCATAATGAGTACGTAAGTAGTTAAGGAGCTATATGGCAAGCGCAGCGATGGCCTCATCCAGGGAGTCTGGACAGATTCTAGGTTCGAGCGCCCAAACGGGCGTTTCCTGGTACATATGGTGCGCCGTGCTGGCAGTTACGTCGGCAACCATCGGCGCGAACTGGGACATTTCGTGGCATATGTCGATCGGGCGCGACACCTTTTGGACACCAGCCCATATGGCGATTTATCTCTGCGGAGTTCTGGCGGGTCTCGCCTTCGGCTACATTATTCTCTCGACGACGTTTTCAGCGTCGGCTCCGCTCGGGCCCGCTTCAGTCCATATATGGGGTTTTCGCGCTCCTTTGGGGGCATTCATCGCGTCATGGGGCGGGATTGCGATGCTGACTTCGGCACCGTTTGACAATTGGTGGCACGATGCGTATGGACTGGACGTTCGGATCATCAGCCCTCCGCATATCGTTTTGTTTCTGGGTACCTATGGGGTGCTGCTGGGCACGATGGTGCTGATCGCCGGCCACTTGAACCGGACGCAGGGTGAGACACGACGCCTTTCGAAGTACCTATTGCTATACAGCACGGGAATCATGCTGGTTATGGTGATGACTATGCTGATGGAGTATCTGGAGCGGCCGATGCTCCATACCTCCCAGCCTTATGTCGTTATGGCGATCTTTGTTCCCATCATCCTCACGGTAGCGGCCCGGGCCACGCAGCTACCCTTCGCGGCCACCCTGGTGGCGGGTTTCTACACGCTCTTTGGAATCGGGCTGATTCTGATCCTGCCGCTCTTTCCGGCTGAGCCGAAGCTTGGTCCTGTGTATCAGCATGTAACCCATTTCATTCCGGAGCATTTTCCGATGCTGGTGATCGTGCCGGCACTGGCTCTTGATCTGCTGTGGCAACGAACGAAGAACTGGGCGTCGTGGAAGGTGGCTCTGGTCAGCGCGTTGGTTTTTCTGGCATTCCTGCTTGCTGCGGAATGGCCGTTTGCAGATTTTCTGATGAGTCCGGCATCGCGCAACCGGTTCTTTGGAACTACATATTTCTGGTATGGACTGCCGCCGACCAGTCATTCGGCACGCTACTTGTTCTGGGAAGGGGAAACGGCAGCGCACTTCTGGCGGAACATGGGCTTGGCTCTTGTTCTAAGCACGCTAACGTTCCGCTTCGGTCAGGCTCGAGGCGAATGGCTGCGCGGCATCAAGCGCTGAGCAATGCGGCGGCTGGTCTTTCTTCTCTGTCTCGTTTCCTGCGGACTCATATACGGGCACATCGGTAGTCCCGATATTTATCTGGACGGAAAAGCCGGACCCTACCAATTATTTGTAACGATACGCCCGCCGGCAGTCATTCCCGGCGTAGCAGAGCTGGAGGTCCGCGCTGCGCACGCGGGAACCCGCGAAATGCGCGCAGTCCCCATGCCGATGGCAGGAGCAGGCGCAAAATTCGCTCCAGTTCCGGAAAAACTGCTGGTCTCAAAGAGCGATCCACAGCTCTATACGGGCTCGTTGTGGCTCATGGAACCTGGTTCCTGGCAGGTGCGCATTTATGCGAAAGGCGATCAAGGCGAGGGGAAAATTTCGATACCGGTTCCATCGGCGGCGCAGCTGACTAAACGGATGCAACACGGGCTGGGAGCGGTGCTCGCGGTTTTGGCTTTGTTTCTGGTGGCGGCAGTGGTAGCGATGGTGGGGGCATCCGTCCGTGAATCGCGGCTGGACCCGGGCGTTGCGCCGACACAGAGCCGCGTACGGGCAGGGCGCGTAGGGATGGGGATTGCACTCGCGATAACACTCGGAGCCGTGTGGTTTGGAAACAGATGGTGGAACAGTGAAGCGCGCTCTTACGGTAACGAAGTTTACAAGCCGCTCAGGATGACAGCGCAGCTCGAGGGTGCGGACGGGCTTGTCCTGCGGGTGGCGGATCCCGGATGGTTGAATGGCCCGGAATGGCGCAACATATTTACGCGGTCGGTGGACGATTTCATTCCCGATCACGGCCATCTCATGCACCTATACATGCTGCGCGAGCCAGGTTTAGACGTGATATACCATCTGCACCCGGAAACAAAGGATTCGGGAGTTTTCCGGCTGGATCTGCCGCCGATGCCACAGGGCACGTACCAGCTATACGCCGACGTCGTGCATGCGAACGGCTTTCCCGAAACCCTGGTGAGTTCTATCCAGCTCAATACTTCCATTACCGGAAGAAAACTTGGGGGGGATGATGCAAGCGGGACGGCCAAACCATGGCAAGACGTGTCGGAGAGGTCAACCGAATTCAGGTTGCCAGACGGATACCGAATGGCATGGCTTCCGGTGGAGGGCGGCTTGACGGCTAAACGGCCGATACTGTTTCGCTTCTGGCTGGAGAAGCCGGACGGGACACCGCCCGACGACATGACTTTTTATATGGGAATGCCAGCCCATGCAGCATTCGTAAAAACTGATGGGACAGCATTCGCGCATGTACATCCGACGGGCTCGGTTCCGATGGCTGCCTTCATGCTTGCGCAAGAACAGAATTCATCAACGAAAAGCATGGAGGGAATGGAAATGCCGGACAACCAAACTGCAACAGTTCCGAATGAAGTCACTATTCCCTACGGATTCCCGAGCGTGGGCCGGTACCGGATCATTATCCAAATGAAGCATGGACAGACCGTCGAGACCGGCATTTTCGACACCACGGTAAGGTAAGAACATCGAGCGGTGCGGGCGGCAGCAGCGCCTGCAACCGATCGTAATCTTTTGGCACTCATGGAATCGAACCTCAATGCCATCCGGCAGCGCTTCGCTCCCTTTCGGCAAAACAAAGCCAGATACGCAGCGGCAATAGCACTAGTAATGGCCGCGCTGGCAGGCGCTTGGCTGGCCGAGTGGGCGTTTGGAACGGCGGCCGCCGGCTTGTTCGCGCTGACAGTAGCAACGAGCGCGGCGCTATTCGGCTTTGTTCCGGGACTCGTTGCAGCGATTTGCGCTACCCTAGCTCTCAATTTTTTCTGGTTGCCTCCGACCCTTGAATGGAAGTGGACAGATCCGGGACTACGAATCGGTTTGCTTATGTTGGCAATCGCGGTGGTAGTGCATCTAATCGAGCGCCGCATCTCGGCGAACCTTCGCGCCAAAATAAAACCTCCGCTCGGGATTTTTGCCCATCTGGACGGTATCGAGAACGGCGTCGTGAGCGGATGGGCGTACGATGCTGATCATCCGAACCGCCCGCTCGAACTGACGATTTTTGTCGACAAGCACCCGGTGGCGTATACGGCCGCGGTGCATTACCGGCCGGACCTTGCGGAAACAATGCACTGCTCGGGGCAATACGGCTTTTACGTCGATGTGGCGGAGCATCTCCGAGAGGGAGGCGACGCACTAGTTTGGGCGCGACTCCCAAATGGGTGGCTGATCGAGGGCGCACCTGCCGTGATCCGGTCCGGAGCTTTAAGCGCGAGAGCAAGCAAACCGACCGTGCTTTTCATGCACATTCCAAAGACGGCAGGCACGGCATTCCGCGAATCGATCGCCTCCAACTTTCTGCTTTCCGAGATCGCCTATTTATATCCGGGGCCACCTGGTTTTCTGGTGAACGATCTAAGGGCGCTGCCACTCGAGCAGCGAAGAGCGTTTCGGATCGTCATAGGCCACTATCAGTTCGGCATGCATGAAGCGCTGCCTCAACAAGGTGAATACATCACTATAGTTCGCGAACCTGGAGCGCGAGTTCTTTCACAGTACCGATATCTTCAGCAGACACAGCCGGAGACCGCCGGAATGGTAAGTCCGGAAGAGCTGTTTGAGAAACAACGACTCACCGTGGACTTCGACAATGCCATGGTGCGCTGCTTTAGCGGCGCAGATGAGCTCATATTCCCTCCGGGCACATTGACGCGTGAAATTTACGAACAGGCACTTCAAAATCTCCGAAGCATGTTTCGTTTTGTGGGTTACCAGGAGCATGCCGTCCAAGCATACGAATGGCTGCGCGACTATTACGAATGGCATGCCACCGAGGCCTTACCCGTAGTCAACCTGGGAACAACAAAAGTCCCGGCGGAGGAGGAATCGAAGTTATTCGAGCTGATCAGGCACTACAACGAGTGGGATTACCTGCTTTACGATGAAATTCAACGCGTCTTTCCGAGGCCGGATACGGCGGCGATGAGCGTTGCTGCTTCGCAATCTTCCTCAACTGTCCGGAAACACTAGAAGTAGGCATCCGCGGGAATTCACGGCAGCGGAACGACGCGGTCGGGCATGGGCGGGGTGAGGCCCATGAGCTCTAAAATGGTCGAGGCGAAATTCAGGCTATCGTAGGGCTCTTCTATCTGCTTCTCCTGAAGCCCGCCGCCAGCCATCATCCAGACCGAATGCGTCGAAATACGAAGGAAGCTGCCGTGATTGCCTCCCGGGTTAGGAAAACGAACATTAAAATTCCAATGATCGGAGGCGAATACCTGGAAGTCCGGCTGGACCAATTCGCGACGCCTCTGCTCATAGCGTCGAAGAGCAGGATTTATGCCCGGCGCCCCCGGCACGTAGGGAGCAATCGGAGAAAGATCTTCCACAACGCTGATGACGCCATTCGAATACCGGCACAGATGGATAGCGGAGAGCCATTGCCGTTCGGTATGCCATGAGCTGAGCCATGATGCCCTATCCTGATCCGGCGATAACTGGAGGGCGTCGTCTTCGAAAAGATGCAGGGGCAACCCGGGGCGCCAGGATGTTTCGTCCCAGCGGGTGTTACCTGCAACGTCCTGCACCAAATCTCGTACGGGTTGAAGACGCAGGCGCCCAGCCGGATCCTGCAAGATGAGAAGCTGGCTCTCATCGTTCGCATAAAGCCAGTAGGCTCCAGGGATTGCCATTTCTGTAAAATCGATGGGCTGCGATGAAAGCTGGCTCTGCGGATTGTTGCGGGCACGTTGCGCGGCGAGCAAACGGAAGTAGTGAACGAAGCGGAACGAACGCTGTTCATCGAGTCGTCCTTCCTGATCGAGAACAAAGCCCTCAGCGGACGGTCCAACTACGTAATTCTCGAGATCGTAGACGGTGTTGTTATCGCCGAGCGCCATTTCAGGAATCAGCGAGGAGATCGCTCCATGGAAAGGACGTGATCCGTCAGGCTCAAAGGAGAGCAGGGCTTTCAGGTGAGCAAGGTAGTCCTGGTAATCAGGTTCTTCGCGTTGCCATTGCTGGAGCTCGCGCCGCAAGCGGCGACGGGCTTTGTCTTCGCCAGACTCGCGCTCTTCCTGTCTTGATTTCTCAGGACCTATTCCAAGGATCTTCTTTCGCTCGGCGATCGCCTGCTTGAGGGTCGCCAGCTCGCGGGTAAATTCCGCTACTGTCTTTTCCCAATGCTCGCGGTGCCTATCTAGTGTTTCCTGCAAGCATCGAACAGCGGCGCGGCGCGTAGAAGCATCAAGGTTCTGCTTCGATAGCGTCTGCAAAAGAATATGGACCTTGTTCAGATCGCTATTGCGCAGCCAGATGGACGCTCGCTCGTTGCCATCTACATCGAGCCATGCTGTTGGATAGTGGGAGGACTGATCCCCGAGATAAAACGACACTCGACTAGGGGTAATGACGCGATGCACGAGCGGGTTGATGCCTTTCAGCTTGTAATCACTGAACTGCTCGCGATCGGTCACGACGTGATGGGCGCCACCTGCGGGGCTATTCAAGAGATCGGGTAGGCTGAAAGTCTGGCTCAAGACGCCAGGCGTGTTGTTCATGCCATGATCGGAAACAACTACCAGCAGGGTGCTTTGAGCAAAAGATCCTTGCTGAATGGCATTCCAAACTCGCCCAAAGAGTGCATCCAATTCCCGTAGTACATGCTCCAGAGCCGCCGGGTGCGAGCTAGCGTGAGCCTCGTGATCGAAGTCGCCAGCGAAGAAGTCGAGATAGAGAAATCGTTTGCCGCTCAGTCCGCGCTCGAGAAGGCTCTCTAACTGATCCGAGAGCCCGGAACTGAGGGAGATGGGTTGCGCGGATTCGAGCATTGAGAATATGGATTTTGCCGAAAGGCTGAGCAGCAGCGAGTCTTTCAGAGTGCTCCAGGAAACTCCTCGTTGAAATAGCTGGAATCCTTGAAGTACCCGCTGGTACTGGAAGCGGTCGATGAGGAGAGGGATGCCAGCACGATCGAGAACCTCGACTCCAGGCATATCGACTGCGTGATTTCTTGCATATCCGATGTAAAAGGGAAAGAAATTCAGGTAGTCGTAGACTTCTCCGGTAAAACGGTCGTATTCGACATTTCCGCGTATAACGGCGTGCTGACCCGAATCGAGCATCGACCACGAAGGAGCGGAAAGACTGATTCCGCGGGTATAGAAATTCCGGAAGACGACTCCGTTCCCACCGAGGAAGACGTGCGAAAGCCAGGGAAGACGCGATTTGCCGCTTTCAGGATCCTGCTGAAGCATAGTCTGGTAAAGAAGATCCTGATTCAGCCCATCGATTTTTAGAATCACCACGCGCTCAAAGATCGGAGCGGCAAGCAACGGACATGGACGAGCCGCGACAATCGCGAGTCCGGCAAGAAACAGCGTGAGGGAGGAGCGCCTCACTCCAAACCGTCGCTGCCAGCAAAGACGCCGACGTCCGCCGGCTGGAGCGAGGGGGATTGCATTTCCGGACGAAGGCCGCGTTCAAGCGTGACGAGCGCGTTCGAGCAATCTGCCCGAAGGCTAGTATCCCGGGAAAGATTCTTTATGCGGGTGAGCGTAAGCGCGGCGTGCCCATGCAGTTCAGGCGAGGCGATGCCCGGCATCACGCTTTCAAGCCCGGCAATCGAGCGCACAATAATCGCCGGGTCATATGTGATTTCCGGCTGGCTCCCGCCGACGGACACTCGATCAAGAAAAGCAAGCAGATATTGGGCGCGCCGATAAGTGTCGAGCAAGTCATCACTATATGAATCCGAATTAATGCGGTGTGTGTAAGCTCCAAACGTCGTCAAGTGAAAAACATAATCGCGGAGACGCCCAGTTGCGCTTTCGGCATCCAAGGCGAGTTCGGCCCTGCGACTCTTGTCAACGCGCTGCAGTAAGCGCCCGGTTTGCGCTTGATTCTTTAGTTCGTTGTAACGCAGTGAAGCGGTGGCGATTTCATCGCGAGGCGCCGATTCGAGCGGATTTACCGAAAGCGAGTCGATCCGATCCTGCAGCTCCTTTCGAAGCGCGGGGTCGAGCGCAGTATCGAGCTGAATGGCCGTTCGGAAACGAGAGTAGCAATCGAGCCGGTCGGAGCGGTTCGTCGCGCCTCCGTGGCGAGCCACAACAAAGTTGTATGCATCTGCGGCCACGTAGTAATACCAATTCGTGAAGTGTGAAATACCGATCACTCCCGCAGTAATTTCGTTAATAGATCGCTGCGTGATTTCATGCCATCGCACGTGCCGGTGATCGCGGAAATCGACCAACAGAAGGGGAGCTTTCGGATAAGTCAGACTGTACGCGCCAAGCGGCAGAAGCTTGACCTGTCGCACTCCGGTTAGGCCCGCGGGAAGCAGGTTACCATTCTCATCCACTTCTCTAACCCAGACCTTCCGGGATGGGTCTTTCAGCCGCGCGTCGCGCCATGGATTTTTGATATTGAGGATCTTAAAGACACTCGAGAGTCCGGTGTTATCGGGCGCAGGGTGCTGTTCGAGTGAAAACCAAAGGAGAGCATACTGGCCGGAGGATCCCGCAACGCTCAAGGGCTCGAAATAAAGACCCGCTTTGTCAGCGCACTGCCGCAAGAACTCCCAGTTACGGCTGCTGATTCGATCCGACTTCAGCATCGCATCCTCGCCGACCCGTGCAGCTTCGCCTTCCCTGACAAAGCCACCGAGAAGCTTCTTGCGCATTTCCAAGCGCGCCACTAAAGTATTCAACTCTCTCGGGGTCAAGCCGGAGCGCAAATCATCGCCCGCTGCCTGACGCAGATAGCCGATCGTCTCCTCCAAATGAAGCCGTTCATGATCAACCTCGTTCGTCCGGTAGGCCCGGGAGGTGGCTCTTATGGGAGTGGCGGCGGGGTCGAGAACGGTCCATTGCAAGATGTCACGTCTCAAAGAGCTGATCATCGGGTGCCGTACGGACGTCAGATCGAGAAGCGGAGAGATTTGTGCGGCGTGCGACTGCGACTCACCGCGACCTATTTGCCAGTAGAAGAATGGAACACCGGAGAGAACCCGCTGGCGCACCGTCGGTCGAGAATAGGTTAGCAACCAAAGGTAGGTAAGGCGGTCGTTTTCGGAATTTACATCTCCCAAAGTGTCACGAAGCACCGCAACGAGTGGTACGTCGTTATCGCCGCCGGAATAGTCTCCGCAGCCATGACACAGGAGACTCACAAGTTCGGCCGTGGCGCCTATGCTAATCGTTTCCCACGAATAGTGAGTGCTCCTGGGCAAGGATGCAATCGCATTTTCCGCTGCCGGCCCACGCTGCAAACTGCACAGTACAAGCAGAAGAATGGCGCTGCATTGATACGCGAAGCGTTTCATCACGAGAAGCCCTGAGAATACTGTTTGATGCAATTCGTAGACCAAAGGATTGCGCTTCTTGGCCGACAAAATGCACCGCCGCTATAGAACTCCTCTATCAGAACCGCGTGCTACGTTAGAAAAGAGTGCAACTTGACAACGCGTTGAACCTGTTATGGCTGCTGCTCGGAGTATCAGCCATCGCAGCAACGTTACGTTCACGTGTACACATATCAAGGCGCCTAAGCAGTCGCGGACCAATCTGGCTTCATGTTTGCGGGGTGGCACTGATCGTAGCAACCCTTTTCCCTTATATCTCAGCAACGGATGACGTGCTCCGGATCCGGCACATGAACGGACAGCAGGTTCCAGGCGATCATCACCAAGGCAAAAGGGCTGCGAATGACAGCCTGATGCGGTTATATGAGGCGATGGACACGCCTCTCGTGGCAGTCGTCAAACAAATCGCACCTTCGCTGGTTTTTGTGTCACTCGTTATCGCGCCAGTGCAGACGAGAGTCGATCGCGAACCGCCTCTGTTCACGGGACGTTCGCCCCCAACCTGTACTTAGGCCCCACAATAGTTCCCAAAAGAGGAGGACAAATGGAGCGCCAGATCCGGCGTTTCTGCCTTGGTCTCCTGTCTGTAGTTGCTGGATTGCTGGCTCAGTCTGCCGGCCAAGAGCACGCGCTTAACTGGCAGGAAACTCAGGCGATGTTTAGAGCAAATAATCCCGCGCTGCTCGCGGGAAAGGTGACGATCGACGAGTCTCGTGCCGACGAGATAACAGCATATCTGCGTCCGAATCCAAATCTCAATCTGAGCCTGGACCAGATCACGCCTTATTCGAGCACGCACGGCTTCAGACCGATTTGGCAGGTGTACCCGTCCGGGAGCGTCGATTACCTGCACGAACGGGAACACAAGCGCGAACTGAGACAGGCGAGCGCGCGCAGGGAGACGGCGATTGCGATCTCAACCCAGGCCGACCTCGAACGGAATCTGATGTTCAATCTTCGCGACGCGTTCAACAGAGTGCTGCTTGCGAAAGCGGTGCTTACCGTGGCGAGGGCGAATATGGATTACTACGATCACGAAATGGCCGTTAACCGAACCCGATTCAGCGCTGGCGCCATCTCGCGAGTGGATTTTCAACGAGTCGAGATTCAACGGGTGCAATTCGAATCGGATTTACAAACTGCTCTAGTTGATTTACGTACGGCAAAGATTGACCTGCTGGCGCTTGTCCGGAACACAACGCCAGTGGACAACTTCGACGTACAGGAGCCCTTCGACTTTGCCGAGCCTGGTTCAACGTTGTCCGCTTTACGCAACATAGCGCTCGAATCGAGGCCCGATTTGAAAGAAGCCGAACAGTCGCTGGACAAAGCTCGAGTAGATCATCAACTGGCGGTCGCAAACGGCTCAACGGATCCGACGTTCAGTGTGAATGGCTCGCGGCAAGCGGAGCCGCTCAATACCTACTTCGGTGTCGGCGTCAGCATTCCGCTTCGAATATTCGATCGTAATCAAGGGGACAAGCTGCATACGCTGCTCGATATAAATCGCAATCAGAAACTTCGTGATTTGGCCGAGGTCACTGCGCTGCGCGATGTCGATTCAGCCTACGCAACGCTGCAAAACACTATCACACTGCTTAGACCCTACAAGGAGAAATATCTGAAGGAAGCGGAAGACATCCGCGAAACCATTTCGTATGCATACCAGCACGGAGGCGCTTCCCTGCTCGATTATCTGGATGCCCAGAAGCAATATCGGGACACCCAGCTCAACTATTTGAATCTTGTGGGCGCCTACTTTTCCGCCGCCAATCAAGTTAATTTCTCGGTGGGACGCGAGGTCATTAGATGAACGCTAAGAGAGCAGGGAGGGTTGCGCCGTTCGCGCTCGTAGTTGTTTTACTTGCGAGTTGCGGGTCGAAAGAGAAGGCCGATCCTGCGGCAGCGGCTCCCCCTGAAACGAAAGTTATCGAGCAGCCGGACCTAAACCTGGTCAAAGTGGATAAGCCGGAGCGATTTGTGGTCGTTTCAGCCGAACAGCACGAAGAGAAGCCGGAGATTCATGTTACGGGAGCCGTAAATCCGAACATTGAAAAATCCATCCCTGTCATTTCGCTTGCTTCGGGAAGAGTCGTGGGAATCTATGCAAAGCTCGGCGACGACGTTCGAAAGGGGCAATTGCTGCTCAAGATAATGAGCAACGATATCGCCAACGGGTTGCAAAGCTATCAACAGGCTAAAGCAGATCAGGATCTCTCCCACAAACAGCTGGACCGCTCGCGATTGTTGTACGATCACGGCGCAATCTCGCTCAATGATTTGCAGGTAGCGGAAAGTACTTACAAAAAGGCGGAAGTTGCTGTAACAGTTTCGGCCAGAATACTGACCACCATGGGAGCGGACATTGATCGACCGGATCCGGTGGTGAATATCGTGGCACCTGCGAGCGGAACGCTTGTGGAGCAGAACGTGGTGGAGACAAGTATCATTCACACGCCCGACAACCAAACCAATCTGTTCACGATTGCCGATCTCTCCACGGTTTGGGTGATCTGCAACATTTATGAAAACGATTTGCCCAATGTGCGCCTGGGAGATCCCGCCGATATTCGACTAAATGCATATCCGGATCGCGTTTTTCGAGGCAGAGTGAACAATATCGGTAAGGTACTTGACACAAACATTCGGACAGCGCCGGTTCGAATCGTCCTTTCGAACCCCGGGATGATGAGGACCGGGATGTTTGTTACCGCCACTCTCTACGGAGTGCATGGCAGGATGCTGGCGCAGGTGCCCAGCAGCGCGATCCTGCATCTCCATGATCGGGATTGGGTATTCGTGCCCGTCGAAGGCGGACAGTTTCGACGTACCGAAGTGGTTAGCGGCAAGACGTTCGAGGGCAAGCAAGACATTCTTTCGGGCGTGAAGCCAGGCCAGCAAGTCGTTAGAGACGCGCTTGCATTATCGGCTGAAAGCGAGCAATAGCAGTCGAGCCGCCTCAAGATAACTCATGATTCGCGCATTTGTTGACTACTCGCTTCGGAACCGGCTGCTTGTTCTGGCGGTGGGGTTGCTGCTCCTCGGATGGGGCGCCATCTCGTTCAAGAATCTACCGGTTGAAGCATATCCGGACGTCGCGAACAATTACGTGCAGGTGATCACGCAGTGGCCTGGACGAGCGGGCGAAGAAGTCGAGCAACAGGTGACGATTCCGGTAGAAGTGCAGATGAGCGGAATTCCACACCTGACAAATCTTCGGTCGATTTCCGAATTCGGGTTATCGGTAGTAACCATGATTTTCGACGACCAGTCGAATAATGACCTGAATCGGCAAAAAGTTCTTGAACGATTGTCGGGAGTTACGTTGCCGGCGAATCTGCAGCCTAACATAGGGCCGGATTACAGCCCGGTAGGGCAACTTTACTGGTACACGCTCACGAGCACAAATCCGCGATATGACCTGATGGAGCTGAAGTCGCTACAGGACTGGGTGATTACGAAGCAGCTCAAATCGGTGCCGGACGTGGTAGATGTCTCAAGCTTCGGCGGATTGACGCGTGAATACCAGGTACGAGTGGACCCGGACAGACTGGTCTCTTACGGCTTGAGTATCGGACAGGTCGAACAAGCGATCACGAACAATAACGTCAATGCGGGCGGCAGCTTTATCCAGGCGGGTGAGCAGCAGGTGAATGTTCGTGAACTTGGATTGTTTAAAAACATAGCCGATATTGGGCAAACCGTTCTGACAACGCGCGCCGGTACCCCGCTGCTGGTGAGCCAGATTGCTTTCGTCACCCAAGGGGAGAAAATCCGGCTAGGTCAGATCGGCAAGGCAGTTCCTCCGCGGAGCGGCCTGGTGCTCGACAGCCCGGATGTCGTCGAGGGCATCGTTCTGCTTCGCAAAGGAGCGAACGGGGATGCGATGCTCCGTGCCCTGCACGAGAAGGTGGAAAAGTTGAATACCAGCTTTTTGCCGCCGGGTGTGAAGATTGTGCCGTTTCTCGATCGCAGCGACCTCGTCCATTTCACAACGCATACCGTCATGCACAACCTGACGGAAGGGATTCTGCTCGTCTCCGTCATTTTATTTCTCTTCCTGGGAAACATCCGGTCGGCGGTTATTGTTGTCCTCACTATTCCGTTTGCGCTCCTGTTTGCCTCCATCTGCCTTGACTTGAGCCATGTTCCGGCAAATCTCCTATCGCTCGGGGCGCTGGATTTTGGAATGGTCGTGGATGGTTCCGTTGTGGTTGTTGAGAACGTGCTGCGGCACATCAGTGCCGAAAGACGAAGCGAGCGTTCCATCATGGAACTAATCCGCGAAGCAGTACGCGAAGTTCAGCGACCGGTGTTCTTTGCGCGGGCAATCATAATCACGGCGTATCTGCCAATTTTCACCCTTGAGCACGTAGAAGGACGCCTGTTCCGCCCAATGGCTTTGACGGTGGCGTTCGCTTTGCTCGGCGCTCTGCTCTTCTCGCTTTCTATTCTTCCTGTTCTTTCTCTGATACTGTTCAAACCGGATACAAAAGAGTGGCGCAACCCGATTCTCGGATTGCTTATTCGCGGCTACCGCAAGTCTTTAGAGTGGGCGATGAGTTCGACGCTGAGCCGGCTGCTGGTGTTAGGCGTTGCTGTCGGACTGCTTATTGTGTCGTTGAGTCTGATGATCGGCGGGGCTATCGGATCCGAATTCCTGCCTCACCTGGACGAGGGCGCAATCTGGGCGCGCGGCACTCTCGCCCCCAGTACGGGGCCGGTCGACGGAGAGCGGGTTATGACACAGGCGAGGCACATCTTTGCCTCTTTTCCCGAAGTGAAGCAGGTCGTCAGTCAGGTCGGGAGACCAGACGATGGAACGGATCCTTCGCTCTTTTCGAACACTGAATATTTTGTCGACCTTAAGCCTAAAGATCAATGGCGTCCCCTATTCCACGAGAACAAAGAGCAGGTAATCCAGGCGATGGGCCGCGAAGTGGACAAGATCCCGGGTGCGCTCTGGAACTTTTCTCAGCCCATTGCGGACAACATGGAGGAAGCGGTCAGCGGGGTTAAGGGCGAGCTGGCGATTAAGATCTTCGGGACTGATCTGAAGGAACTAGAGGGGAAGGGCGACGAGATCGTGCGCGTCATGGAAAAGATCCCAGGCGTACAGGATCTCGGTCTCTTCCGTGTTATCGGTCAGCCCAATCTAAACGTTGAAGTGGATAGAGCGAAGGCGAACCGATACGGGCTAAACGTTTCCGATATTCAGGACGCGATCGAGACCGATGTGGGCGGCAAGGCGGTGGCGCAGGTCCTGCGCGGAGAAGAACGTTATGACTTGACGGTCAGATATCTGCAGCGCTACCGAAGCTCGGAGGAGGCAATTCGCAACATCCGGCTCTTAGCTCCCAGCGGGGAGCGGGTATCGCTTGACCAGGTTTCGCAAATCGACATACGCGACGGAGCTTCACAGATCTACCGCGAGAACAATTCGCGCTATGTCGCAATCAAGTACAGTGTCCGCGGGCGCGATTTAGGGAGCACTGTTGAGCAGGCCATAAAGGAAGTCGGACAGAAGGTCAAGCTTCCAGCCGGATATTCGCTCGAATGGGCGGGCGAGTATGCGAGTGCAAAACGCGCGAACGCCCGGCTGGCTGTCATCGTTCCGGTGACGGTGGCAGTCATCTTCTTTCTCCTGTACTCGATGTTTGCCTCTTTCAAATGGGCGGGGCTCGCTATGGTGAGCCTGGCTCTATCGCCTATCGGCGCGATCCTGGCTTTGTATTTCACCGGAACGCATTTCAGCGTGTCTTCAGGCATCGGAACGCTCGCGCTATTCGGCGTGGCGGTCGAGACGGGCGTCATCATGATTGAATACATGAACCAGCTGCGCGCGCGCGGATATGGGATTCATGAGGCCGCGATTGAAGGCGCTGTGCTCCGATTGCGGCCCATCATGATGACGATGCTTGTGGCGACTCTAGGCCTGCTGCCGGCCGCGATATCGACCGGAATCGGATCCGATTCGCAGAAACCGTTCGCGATCGTCATCGTGGGCGGCTTGAGCGCGACCCTTATTCTCAGTATCTTCGTTCTGCCGACAATCTATGTCTGGATTGCAAAGGATGGCGACAGACTTCCCAGCTATGAGCCGGATCTGGCGGAACCCAATCACGAGGGCTAGATAGGCACCGCGCGTGAGCTAGATCCCCGCGCGGCCGGAAGAAACAGCGTGCCGGTTGAAGTATTCAGCCGCCAAAGATCCGTCGAAAGAACTGCTTCCATCGCCACTGAGGTTCCTGACACTCGGCGGCCGGAGCGAACATGATGGTCTTGGAGCCGCGCTGAACGCCAAGCGACTCAAGCTCAGATCCGCTGGCCTGTACGTTCACGGTCACAAAGGATTTGCAGCCGTCGACTGAAGCAATTTTCCAGGGAGAACCGACTTTCTTGCCAGGCCCCCAATCCAGAAGAAACCGATTGTAATCGTAGTTCGTGCAAGGCGTAGCCGAGGTACAGCCCCAATCGCCATAGGCGGCAGTATAGTCGTGAGCGTTTACCTTTTGTAAAAATCGCGAGACGGTCTGCTTCTCGGAATGATTGTGAAAGAAAAGGTAAAGCGCCCAAAGGAGAATCAGCAGTCCGATAAAGCTGAATATGAGGATTTTGATGACGCGATTCCGGCGCTCATCTCCTTCGCCGTACGTTTGCAGGTAGCTACCCATATGGTTCCAGATCTATCATGCGCCAAGGTTACGGTTCGCGGACAATCCCCTGCCGCCAAAAGATTGGAAACCGCGGCGACACCTATTGTTCCAGAAAGCTTATGGAGCCGGATAGGCTTTGTCGTAAGCGGCGGTCGCCTCGGAGGTCAACTCGAGCGCCGGCTTGAAGTACAAGGTATTCGTCACGTCGATGATCACATCCAAGCCTCGCTGTTCCGCCAGCTTGCGTATGACTTCCGTCATCTGACGGCCGGAACGCCCAAGAATGTCCTGTCGCTCGGCATTTACATCGCCCTGCAGATCCTCACCTTGCCTCTGGAGTTGTTTTTGCTTTTCGGTCGCAGTCTGGCGGAGCTGAGCCTCTCGATCGGGGGTGACATTCGGACCTGCGAGTTGCTGCTGGATGGTCTGCAGATCGCGCTGAAGGCCTTCAATCACCTGCTGCCTCGGCCGGTATTTTGCTTCCAGCGCCCGTTGCGCCTTCTTGATTTCCTGAGTATCCTCGACCGCCTTTCGCGCATTGATTATGCCGACCTTAGCGGGCGCCACGGCTTGAGCGTAAAGGCTAACCGACAAAAGAGATGCCGCGCCCGCAGAGATCAAGAAACTCTTGAATTTCGAATGCATTTTCCTTTGTGAACTCCTGCTGGAAGACATTAGGCTAACATGCGCTAAGGTCTCACCTGTTTTGGATTCTGCCGAGGCGATCGATGCTCAGAACGCGGTCACGCCATCGGACCTCTCGTCCGAAATAGGACGCAAGCCAGACCGCAAACGAGTACAAATCCCAGAGAGGGGCAAGCCAGAAAAGGCGCGCTGTCTGGGGGCTGCCGAGAACGAAAAAGGTGGCGATCAGGGCGGCGATGAGCCGAAGTGCTAAAAGTGTCGCGGCTATCGCGCTGACGCCGGCAGCGAATGCGAGAACGATCCAAAGACCAGCTTGCGTAATGGGCAGGCCGGCGTAGCTTTTCCCTTTCGAAGACCGGATCGTGCGAGCCCAACGAATTTGATGCTGCCAGCTTCCTCTCCAGCTGGCTTCGCCAAGCGCAGTCTCTACCGTATAGGTTGAAAGCAGAGCTGATTTACCAAGGCCGGTAATGTGCTTTGCAAGCTGATAGTCGTCGGCCAGATAATCGCCGATGGCCCGGAAGCCACCGACGCGCTCGAGGTCGGCGGCGCGAAACGCGAGAGTGGAGCCCAGGCCAAATTCGCGCACGCCGATAAGCTGAGCAACGAGTGTGCTCGGCATAAAATCGGCTGCAATGCCAAGCGATTCCCAAAGGGCCGGCCAGGTGTGCCCGTGAGCGCGATACAGGCAGGTCACCACTCCGACGGTGGATTGGGCGAGTGGGGCAACCACGGCACTGAGATACTCGCTGGTAACGCGGATATCGCTGTCATTCACGACCCAAATCGGATACCTTGCCTGTTGCGCAAGGAAGGCCAGCACACCCACCTTGGCATTGCCGAGATCTTCCCGTCCGATAAGAAGGCGGATGGGTACGTCAGGAAATTGCTGCTGCAGGCGGCGCACCTCGGTGACCGCAGGGTCTGACTCATCGCCGACTCCGAAGAGAATCTCGTATTCCGGATAGTCCTGGGACGCTTGTGATTGAAATGCTGAGAAAGTGTTAGGGTCCAGTCCGCGAAGGGGTTTCAGAATCGAGACGGCCGGTCTGAAGGATTTTTCACCGGAGCGGTCGAGGCGGCGTTTGCGAAGGTGGTTGATCGCTGCGGCGATTGACAGCAGCTGGTAAGCGAGTGAGGGTAGAAAAATGAGCCAGAGAAAGTGGCGCACGTCGCCTATCGTGCCAGCAGTACTACACCGCCGAGAACGAGAAGCGTGCCGAAGGTCCGGCGCGGACCTATTACCTCTTTGAGAACCAATTTAGCCAGGACAGTTTCAAGAACGAACGTAGCGGCAGAGGCAGGAACGGCAAAACTCAAAGGAGCGTTTTGTACCAGCGCCATGAAGGCAAAGAACGACACCGCCATGCATCCTATGGCGAGCAGGAGATAGCGACGCCTGAAAATCAGGCGAACCAAGCGGCTGAGACCTCGAGCATCCACCCGCTGTTGCCCACTCAATTTCATTTCGTGACTTTGGAGCACATCTCCGACCACTGTCGCCACGACTATTACCGAGAGCAGAAGCCACTTCATTGAGAAGCCTCTTCCGGCGTTACTCTTTGCGGATTTGTAGTGTTTTGACGAGTGCCGCCTACGAGCGCGATGCCCACAAAAATCAGGCTCGTCCCGAGCCATTGGCCCGCGGTTACTTCTTCCTTCAAAAACACCTTGCCGAGCACGGCAGCAAGGAAATAACCAAATGCTGTGACCGGAAGCACGAAACTCAGGTCTGCCCAGCTCAACAAGGCCATCCGCGTGAGAAGCCAGAGAATCAGGAGGGCGATACCCGAAGCAACAAACGGGTTGAGCATGTCACGCAGATATCCCGCCGGATCCAAACCGACTCGTACCGAAGCGTGTTTCATGCCCCAGGCCAGACATAAGTTGCCTAACGCATTGAGAAGCGTGACCGTGATAACAAGTAGAAAAACTCTTGTCTTGGACGGTCGCATATAGGTGGCGCGTGGCGAAGTAAGCTTCGCGGCTCCCGAATCAGTATCCAGCAGCTAATCTCCCGTGCTTAACACGGCAGGCTGCTCTTCTTTCTGTTGCTTCTGCTCTTTGACAAATTGCTTGCGTTTCGAACGGAGGGTCATATATTCACGCGCCTCTTTGTACAGTCGCCTGCGGTCGTTCGAATCGAACATTGCCTTGGCAATCAGACGCAAGGCAACCTTGGGACGAAAGTAGTATTCGCCGTAGAACCGCTCCACCCAATCCACCAATTCGCCCCGGTCGAGTCCGGGATATTGATAGTTAGGAAGCTGGTGGCCGACTTCGTCTGTCATAACTTCGTCGATCGTGATCAAGCCGTTCTTTTTGATGTGATCGTAGAACTCAGTACCCGGGAACGGATGACCCATGGAAACCTGAATGGTTTCGACGTCAAGTTCCTTGGCGAAGTCAATGCTTTTGCGAATCGTTTCGCGGGTCTCTCCGGGCAGGCCAACGATAAAGTCTCCATGAATGACGAGACCGAGCTTTTTGCAGTTGGCGGTGAAACGGCGCGCCATGTCAATCGTCGCGCCTTTCTTGATGTTTTTGAGGATCTGCTGGTCCCCCGATTCGTAGCCAACAATCAGAAGGCGGCAACCCGCGTCCTTCATGGCCTTAAGCGTGTCGTAGTCGGTGGTAACGCGCGACGTGCAGCTCCAGGTGAACTTCAATTGTTTCAATTTCGAGCAGAGCTCGAGGGTACGGGCCTTCTGATAGTTGAAGGTATCGTCATCGAAGAAAATCTCCTTCATGCCCGGAAAGTTTTCCAACGCATACCGGCACTCGTTTACGATGTCGTCAGAAGAGCGCAGGCGCCAGCGATGCCCGGAGTGGGTCTGCGGCCAGAGGCAGAAGGTACATTGAGCGGGACAGCCGCGCGTCGTGTAGAAGGAAACGTACGGATTCAGTAAGAACGGGACGTTGTACCGCCTAAAGTCGAGGTCGCGTTTATAAACTTTGGTAACCCACGGCAGTGCATCCAAATCCTCAATGGGCGGCGCCTCGCGGTTGCTCTGGAATCCCCCGTCTTTGCGGAATACAACACTGGGAATCTGATCGAGCGGCGTGCCCATGGCATAGTCGCGAATGGCGTAATCAAATTCGCGCTTTACTACGAAGTCAATGGCCGTTGAAGCTCGAAGCGACTTTTCAGGCTCGATCGTAACCGGAGGGCCCACGAAGGCGACCTTCAGCTTAGGATTTAAGTCCTTCATCATCTCCGCGATCTTCACATCAACCTTGAACCCCGGAGTCGAAGTGAACAGTACGAGCAGTTCGAAATCCGAAGCCATGGCAACGGTCTGCTCGATGGAAACCTTGTGGGGCGGAGCGTCAACTATCTTACTGTCAGGAATCATTCCCGCCGGATAGCAAAGCCAAACTGGATACCAATAGGACTCAATTTCGCGGGCCGCCGGCCAGCGCGAACCAGCACCACCGTCGAAGCCTTCGAAAGAAGGCGGGTTCAAAAAAAGCGTTCTCATGGACTCCCTGGAGCGTTAACCTTTATATTACTTTGTCTTAGCCCGTATCTCAACCTGTGAGGATCTGACGGGCTCTAGCGTTAGACGGAAGGGAAGAATTCCGCGTTCAGTGGAACTGACAGTTATCGTGAAGAAAAGCTCGATCGTGACAAGGAAATCCCGCCGTCGCGGTCGACATCCGCAGTCTCCTCGTAATTAGAATAGTTGACATCAAGCTCGACCTTCCCGACGACACGGGTGGTGATCACGCTATTCATGTACTGCGGAATTGATGACCCATTCCGGATCAGATAGGTGCGCTCGAAGTCGACTTTCTTGAAAAACATGCTCGGATTTTTTACGAAACGGCCTCTTTCGAGGACCGGCAGATAAGTTCGAGCATCCAGCCACAGTTCACCTTTGAAAAGCCCGGCCTCATGGCCTCGCGGAGCGACGGCGAAAACATATACGTCCGACCCCGAATCCGTTCGGCGAGCGCCTTTCAACCTAAATTTGTAGTTTGTCGGATTTACGGCCAGGTTGGGATTACTCTGTCCCTGCTGTTCCGCCTGCATGTAGCGAGCGATAACTTGAGTCTTGACCGTATTGCTCCCTTGAAAGCCGAGCACCCGGTAGGTGATCCGTCCCATCCGCGAGATAACTCTCAGGGCGTGGAGGCGGCCGTTTTCTTTAAGCCTGGGTATGGAGGCATTTATGTCAACTTCCATCGAGGCACTCTGGGCGGTATGCTGCACTTCGTGCTCTGACGCCTCGACGTACTTACCCAGAATTTCTTCTGAAAAGGCCGAGTTCGGGTCGGGCTCAAAAGCGTTCAAGGCGAACATGGGCCCGGAAAGGAGCAAGACGGGCATGAATAGAGCTAAGATTTTCAATTTCAAAGCAGTATTAAAAATGAGCGGGCCTATTTTGCGAGACTTTTTCATATTCTAACTGACCCACTCCGATGACAGTGCTTTGATGTCTCAAAACCTCTCGACGTTGCAACGGTCGGCACCGATCTTTTACTGCTGTTCCAGGGCGTTTACCCAGTGCTAGTAGGATGAGAGGACCAAACGACCCCTGCATCGATCATGCGACGCGACTATCACAACTGGCACAGTCCCCGCCTCGATAAGCACATGGAAATGCTCGCTTTCGGCCATGCCGGAACGCCTGTGCTGGTGTTTCCCACCTCACGCGGCAAGTTCTTCGAATATGAAAACTCGGGCGTGATCCACGCTCTCGCTCCAAAGATCGAGGCCGGAAGTATTCAGGTGTTCTGCGTAGACAGCATAGATTCGGAAAGCTGGTACAACAGGGGCATTCATCCCCACGACCGGGTCGCGCGGCAGATTACCTATGAGAGTTACATCCTTTTTGAAGTTGTTCCTCTAATGAAGGCAAACGGGGCACAGCAGATCGCAACTACCGGATGCAGCCTCGGGGCTTACCAGGCGCTGAACTTCGCGATGCGCCACCCGGACGCCACGTCTGCCTGCATCGCTATGAGCGGTTCATTCGACATGAAGTCGTTCATGGATGGCTATTACGATCAGGACTTCTATTTCAACAACCCAGTAGATTACATTCCAAACGTGAGCGATCCTTGGTTTCTTGAGCGGTACCGCCAGATGCGACTGATTCTCGCAGCGGGCGATTGGGACATTTGTCTCGGGGAAAACTTTCGCATGGCAGACATTTTGGGCCGTAAAGGCATTCCTCACTGGTTCGATGTCTGGACCGGAGGCAATAAACACGACTGGCCGCTCTGGCAAGCCATGGCGGTAAAATTCTTCTGACCCAGGGATCGGCGATGATCACGGCTCGAGCAGTTGTTTGGGAGGCAAAGTGAAGAAGATCGGCGTTATTTATGGAATGGAGAATACGTTCCCAGCCGCCTTAGTCGACCACATCAACCGAAAAAACATTCCCGAAGTGCAGGCCGAACATATCAGGATCGGCGCAGTCAAAATGGCTGAACCAAGCGGATACCGGGTGATTCTGGACCGAATTTCGCACGATATCGAGTTTTACCGTGCGTACCTGAAAAATGCCGTGCTCAGCGGAACCATCGTGATTAACAATCCATTCTGGTGGAGCGCTGACGACAAGTTCTTTAACTATGCGCTTGCCTCCAAGATTGGCGTTGCCGTGCCAAACACGGTCATTCTTCCGCATAAGGTGCATCCGCCCGGTACAACCGTTCAATCCATGCGCAACTTGCAGTTTCCGCTGAATTGGGACGAGGTCTTCGATTACATCAAGTTCCCCGCGTTTTTGAAGCCGTTCAGCGGCGGCGGCTGGAAACATGTCCACAAGGTGAATTCCCCCGTGGAATTCTTCGCGGCGTATGATCAGACCGGCACGCTGTGCATGACCCTTCAATCTGCCGTCGAATTTGAAGAGTATTTTCGCTGCTATGTCGTGGGCCAGGAGCAAGTCCGCGTGATGAAGTATGACCCGAAGCAACCCCACCATCTGCGCTACGTAAAGGACGACCAGCAGGGCTCGGAAGCTCTGCATCAGCGCGTTGTGGCCGATTGTCTCAAGCTTTGCAGGGCGCTCGGTTACGACTTCAACACCGTCGAATTTGCGGTGCAGAATGGCATTCCTTATGCAATCGATTTTCTCAATCCGGCGCCAGATGCAGACGTGCACTCGGTGGGGCAGGCAAACTTCGACTGGGTGATAGAGAGCGTAGCCCAGCTGGCCATTCGTAAGGCCCTGAGCGACGAGCACCCTCAGACCGAGTTTCACTGGGGGCATTTCCTGAAAGGCGGGCACCGGGCCGCAGCTCGCTAAGACTTCTAACGAGATCGGTTCCGACCCGACAAAGATATATGGCGATAAGACCGACCTTCACACTTGGGATCGAGGAGGAGTATCAGACAATCGATCCCGAGACGCGTGATCTCCGCTCTCACATTGACGCCGAGATTATTGCTCAAGGCAAGACCCTGCTGAAGGAAGCAGTGAAAGCGGAGATGCATCAATCCGTTGTGGAGGTGGGGACCGGAATTTGCAAAGACATTAAGGAAGCGACGCGCGAGCTCAAATCTTTGCGGTCGGAAATCGTGGACCTCGCCGAAAGGAACGGGCTTCGCCTGGCTGCGTCCGGCACACACCCGTTTGCCGACTGGCGTAAGCAGGATATCTACCCGGACGAGCGCTACGAAATTATCGTCAAGGATCTGAAGATGGTGGCGCGAGCCAATCTGATCTTTGGCCTGCACGTCCATGTGGGAGTAGAGGATCGCGAAACAGCTATCCATCTGATGAACGCGGCTCGTTACTTTCTACCGCACATTCTGGCGCTCTCGACGAATTCTCCCTTTTGGCTGGGCATGGATACAGGTTTGAAATCGTATCGCTGCAAGGTTTTCGACAAATTCCCGCGCACGAACATTCCCGACCAATTCTCGAGCTATGGCGAGTATGAGCGGTTTGTAAATCTGCTGATTAAGACGAACTGCATCGATAATGCCAAGAAGATCTGGTGGGATATCCGTCCGCACCCTCATTTTCCCACGCTCGAATTTCGAATTTGTGACGTACCCATGCGCGCCGACGAAACGATTGCGATCGCTGCCCTGATCCAGGCAACCGTCGCGAAACTGTGGACGCTACATGCGGCCAACCAAAGTTTCCGGCTTTACGGGCGCTCCTTGCTGATGGAGAATAAGTGGCGCGCCGCACGTTACGGGATCGACGGCAAAATGATCGACTTCGGCAAGGAAACAGAAGTACCAGTTCGCGATCTGGTTGAGGAATACCTGAATCTGATCGACGACGTAGTCGATGAGTTGGGATCGCGAAACGAGATCAACTATATTCGTCGGATTCTGGAAAACGGAACCGGCGCCGACCGGCAGTTACGCATCTATCAGGAGACAGGAGATCTAACAAAGGTAGTGGACTACATCGTCTACGAGACGCAGGCTGGCCTCGCACTACAAGCCGGAGCGGGCCAAGTGCAATGAATTTCGACATCGGGAAATTGGAATTCGATCCGGAATTGCAGCCTGGAGCACACAACGCGGTGTTTGTCTGTCTGAAGGTAGAACCTGCGGAGAAAGTAACGCTGATCACGGATCTGGCGTGTCAGGAGATCGCCGCAAGTCTGGCAGCGGAACTCAAGGAATGCGGCTGCCGCTACCAGAGCTTCCTGCTGGAGGGTTTCGCCGCGCGGCCCTTGACGGTAATGCCGTCACAGATTCTCGACGACATGGAGTCAAGCGACGTCAGCATTTTCGCCGTTCAGGCGCAGCCGAATGAGCTGAAGACTCGCATGCAAATGTGCGATGTGGTGAATCGCAGGCGGATGCGCCACGCCCACATGGTGAATATCGAAAAGAAGATCATGCTCGAAGGTATGCGAGCGGACTTTGAGCGAGTGGACGATCTGACCCTGCGGGTGATGAATATCGCCAAGAGCGCCAAATGTATTCATGCGACGACTGCGGCGGGAACTGATATCCGCGCCTCCCTCAGCCCCGACTACAAATGGATCAAAACAAGCGGCATCATCAGTCGCGAGAAATGGGGCAATCTACCGGGAGGCGAGACCTTCACGACTCCGATGGAAGTGAATGGAACCTTTGTGGTAGACGGCGTGGTGGGAGATTATCTTTGCGCGAAGTTCGGCGACTTGAAGGCAACGCCGCTGACCCTGGAGGTGGCGGGAAACAGGCTGCTCGGGGCATTTAGCGAAAACAAAGAGCTGGAGCGCGATTTCTGGGAATATACGCATCGTGATGAAAACAGCGACCGCGTCGGCGAGTTTGCCATCGGAACAAATCTGGCATGCAAGCGCGTCGTCGGCAACATTCTACAGGATGAGAAGATTCCCGGAATACACATGGCGTTCGGAGATCCCTACGGCTTGCATACCGGCGCGCGGTGGAGCTCCTCGACCCACATAGATGTTGTGGGTAGAAACTTCGACATCTGGGCGGATGACCGGCAACTCATGAGCCGCGGATCCTTTCTCGTCTAGTCACGCTCGACGGAGGACGTCCGATGATTGCTGAGTTGCGTGGCGAATTCAACAGACGATGGCGACCCGAACTTTATAGAGATTTTCTGCAAGGGCTCGAGCAAACTTCCTCGACGAAGATTGATTTCCGGTGCTGCGAGACTCCGGTATTCCTGCCGAGCACGCTTCTCGACACGATGGTTCGCTACGGCAAGGAGCTGTATGAGCAGCTTGCCGGCAACGCAGAATATCTGAAGGCATCGGAAGCAGCGATTCCGCAGGAGTTTCGCGCCCCGGGAGCAAGCGCCTATCCGCTCTTTCTGCAGGCTGACTTCGGGCTCGTTCGGCAGCCGGGGGGAGCCTTAGAACCGAAGCTCGTTGAAATTCAAGGGTTCCCCTCACTCTACGGATTTCAGCCAGCCATGGCCCGCGAATACGAACGGGCTTACGAACTCGAATCCTTCGGTACGTCGCTAACGAGCTACCTGGGGGGATTGAATCGGGTGAGCTATGAATCATTGCTAGGCCGTGCCATTCTCAATGGCCATGATCCAAATGAAGTTGTCCTTCTCGAAATTGACCCCTACCAGCAAAAAACGCTGTGCGACTTCCTGATCACACAACGTCTGCTGCGGTTGCGGATTGCCGACATTCGCGAATTGAAAATAAGTGGGCGCAAGCTGTACTTGAACGGAACCGAGATCAAGCGCATTTACAATCGGGTGATCGTTGACGAGCTTGCTCGCAAGGAAGTTCGCTCGGAATTCCAATTCGCCGACGAGGTGGACGTCGAATGGGCAGGGCATCCCAACTGGTTCTTTCGCATCAGCAAGTATTCCCTTCCCTGGCTGAAACACGAGAGCGTTCCGGAGACCTGGTTTTTGAGCGATTTGAAAACTCTCCCGGAAGACCTGAGCGCATTCGTACTGAAGCCCCTGTATTCGTTCGCCGGCTTAGGGGTAAAGATTGGGCCAAGTTCGGACGAAATTGGCGCCGTACCCGCGGCGCGGCGTTCGGAGTACATACTGCAGCGCAAAATGGATTTCGTAGCCACAATTGACACGCCCAGCGGCCTCACCAAAGCCGAGATCCGAGTGATGTATATCTGGGACGGTGAAATGATACCCGTCATGGCTTTGGTGCGTACGGGCCGAGGCAAGATGATGGGAGTGGATTTTAACAAGAACCTGGACTGGGTCGGTGCATCTGCAGGGTTTTCTCCGGAAGGAAACTAAGGCAGGCGCACGGGCATCACAAATACAAAGCAGAGGAAATACTATGGCTGTCAACGCGCAAGCGGGTAAGCCCGCGAATCCTTCTCAACTGGTGAACGTCCCGCGGCTCATAGCAAGCTATTACACGATCAAGCCAGACCCTCACGAAAAAACACAGCGCGTCGCGTTCGGTACTTCTGGACACAGAGGTTCGTCGTTCGCAGGCAGTTTCAACGAAGACCACATCCTCGCCATTTCCCAGGCGATTTGCGCATATCGAAAACAACAAGGAACAAGCGGCCCACTGTTTCTGGGGCTTGATACGCACGCGCTGTCTGAACCTGCGTTTCTAACTGCGCTCGAAGTTCTCGCGGCGCACGAAGTGGAAGTGATGATTGACGAGGCGGGCGGCTATACACCGACGCCTTCGCTCTCGCATGCCATCCTTGCGTACAATCATCGGCGCAATGAGGGGTTGGCAGATGGGATTGTGATTACCCCATCCCACAATCCGCCTGAAGATGGCGGCTTCAAGTACAACCCACCCTCCGGTGGACCGGCCGATACCACCGCCACGAAATGGATTGAAAACTTCGCAAATGATCTGCTCGGAAAGAAGCTTGCAGGTTTACGCAGGATATCCGTCGAGCGCGCGCTGCGTGCAAGTACAACGCGACGATACGACTATGTCGCGAACTATGTGGATCATCTGGATTCTGTGATCGATTTTGAAGCGATTCAAAAGGCAGGACTGAACTTGGGGGTAGACCCGCTAGGCGGTGCCGGGATCGCGTATTGGCCCCGTATCGGCGAACGTTACGGATTGAAGCTCACCGTGGTGAACACGGATATAGACCCAACTTTCCGCTTCATGACGACTGATTGGGATGGCAAAATTCGCATGGACTGTTCATCGCCGTACGCGATGGCTGGTTTGATTGCGATGAAGGACCGCTTCGATGTTGCATTCGCATGTGACACGGATCACGACCGTCACGGAGTTGTCACACCGAGCGCTGGACTTCTGAACCCGAATCATTATCTGGCGGTTGCGATCGACTATCTTTTTCGCAATCGCCCACGCTGGAAGCCCGATGCGGGCATCGGCAAAACTTTGGTGAGCAGCACAATGATCGACCGCGTGGCGGCAGACTTAGGGCGCAAGTTGAACGAAGTCCCGGTAGGATTCAAGTGGTTCGTGGAAGGCTTGCTCGATGGTTCGCTTGGATTTGGGGGTGAAGAAAGCGCAGGGGCTTCTTTCTTGAAGCGCGATGGCGGCGCCTGGAGTACCGATAAAGATGGGCTGATCCTTGGTCTCCTCGCGGCGGAGATCACGGCAAAACGTGGAAAGGATCCGGGCAATTGCTACCGCGAATTGACCGGAAAATTTGGTAATCCGGTCTACGAGCGAATAGATGCGCCCGCCACACCAGCCGAAAAGGCCGTCCTTCAAAAGCTCTCCCCCGAGCAGGTTTCGGCGAAGGAGCTGGCAGGCGAAAAGATAGAGGCGATGCTTACCACTGCTCCCTCGAACGGGGCGGCGATAGGCGGCCTGAAAGTCGTTACGCGAAACGGATGGTTTGCCGCGAGGCCGTCCGGCACCGAGGACGTATACAAGATTTACGCCGAGAGCTTTCTTGGAGAAGAGCATCTGCGGCGTATTCAAAAGGAAGCACAAGCACTTATTTCAAGGACATTCGAGCAGGCCGGCGCAGTCGCCAAGGCGTAATCAAACGCGCTCCCGGACCCTTGTCTCGCAATTTGACTACCTCACATATTTCATGTAACGTTTCTTGATATGTTGACGTCGCTGTCGTCACAGGAAATCTCTTCGTGGACGCGAAAGCTGAATTACGGTACCTGGCGCTTTCAAAAGGGCTGGTCTCCGGTACACGTCGTTGATGCGGAAGGTTGTTTCTTCATCGATGGCGACGGAAATCGATATCTCGATTTCTCTTCGCAGCTCATGTGCGTCAACCTGGGACACAAAAACCCGGCAGTGATCGCGGCGATCGAAGCTCAAGCGCGTACTCTTCCGTACATCGCGCCGAGTTACGCGACAGATGTGCGCGTGGAGTTGAGCAAGCTGCTTCTCGACGTATTGCCGAAAGGCCTCGAAAAGTTCTTTTTTACGACGTCGGGTACGGAGGCAAACGAAGCGGCCTTCAAAATTGCGCGGATGTTTACCGGGAAAAGCAAGGTCCTGGCGCGTTACCGTTCCTATCACGGATCGACGATGGCGTCGATTGGCGCTACGGGCGACATGCGACGTTGGCCTGTAGAGCCCGCTGCCAAGGGACAGGGCGTCATTTTCGGTCCCGAGGTGAACTGCTACAAATGCCCGATCAAACATCATTATCCCGAGTGCGACATAGCCTGCGTCGACTATCTAGAACACATGATCGAAAGCGAGAGCGATGTTGCAGCCGTGATTGTCGAACCGGTGGTGGGAACAAACGGCGTACTGCTTCCTCCTCCCGAATACTTTCCACGCCTCCGCCGGATCTGTGACCGCTATGGTGTCCTTCTGATTGCGGACGAGGTGATGACCGGATGGGGACGCACCGGAAAATGGTTCGCGATGGATCATTGGGGTGTGCAGCCCGACATCCTCGTCACGGCCAAGGGCATCACATCTGCGTATGTACCGCTAGGCCTCTGCGCCACCACGGGTCGCATCGCCGATCATTTCGAGGAGCATTTCTTTGCGCACGGACATACGTACGAAGCGCATCCCATGACGCTTGCGCCAGCGATCGCGACGATCCATGAGATGCAGCGGCTCAATCTGGTGGAACGCTCGCGCGAGATGGGCGAATATCTGGGCCAGCAACTGCGCGCCCTGACAGACCGCCATCCGAGCATTGGTGACGTGCGAGGCCTGGGTTTGTTTTGGGCGGTGGAGCTCGTGAAGAATCGGGCGACGAAGAAGCCGCTCAACACCAAAGAAGAGAAGATTGGCGGGAAGCCCCTGGTAGTGGATAAAGTGGGCGCGGAGATGGCAAAATCAGGGGTTGCCATCAATTCGTGGATCAGTCACTTCGTGATCGCTCCGCCACTAATAATCGAAAAACAGGAAATTGATTTGGGAGTCGCCGCGTTAGATAAAGCGCTCGCCATAGCTGATGGAGCGGTCGAGGAATAAATGCCTACACTTCAAGACACAATGGAAATCATTAATCCGGCGACGACGGAAACGCTGGAAAGCGTCCATCTCGCTACAGCCGAGGAAGTAGCGAAAACGGTTGAGGCCAGTGCCGCTGCATTTCCCGCCTGGCGCGAAACGCCTGCCCCCGATCGTATTCAGTTTCTTTTCAAGTTCAAGCAGCTTCTCGAAAAGAACTTTGACGAGATTGCCCGGACCACAACCCTTGAGAACGGGAAAACCTTAGCGGAGGCCAAGGCAGAGCTGCGTCGCGGCATAGAGAATGTTGAGGTCGCGTGCGGCATTCCCACGCTTATGCAGGGCTACAACCTGGAAGATGTTGCACGCGGAATCGACGAGATCATGATTCGTCAGCCGCTCGGGGTGGTAGCTGCGATAACGCCCTTCAACTTCCCGTCGATGATTCCGCTGTGGTTTCTCCCCTACGCGATCGCTTGCGGAAATACTTTCATCTTGAAGCCCTCGGAGCGCGTGCCGCTTTCAGGAAGAAAACTCGTTGAGCTTCTCCAGGAGACTGGTCTGCCAAAGGGCGTCGTAAGTCTTGTTATCGGAGCAAAGCCCGCAGTGGATGCTCTACTGCATCACCCCAAGGTCAGAGCGATCAGTTTTGTCGGTTCGACACCGGTCGCACGGTACATTTACGCCGAGGGTGCCGCTTACGGCAAGCGAGTGCAGTGCCAGGGTGGAGCGAAGAACCATGTCGTCATCATGCCCGACGCCGACATGCCGACCAGCGCTCAGGTTGTAAGTGACAGTGCATTCGGATGCGCCGGCCAGCGCTGTCTGGCAGTGTCAGTTGCAGTCACGGTTGGGGAAGCCACCAAGCCATTCGAGGAGGCGATTCTCAATGTGGCTTCGAAATTGAAAGTAGGAGACGGGCTCGACCAATCGGTCCAAATGGGGCCGGTGATCTCGGCCGCGAGCAAATCTCGGATCGAAGGGCTGATCGATCGCGGGGTTAAATCAGGCGCGCGGGACGTGCTGAACGGACCGAAACCGTCGGGCAACGGTTATTTTGTAAAACCTACGATTTTGGCCGGCATGGATCCAGATAACGAGCTTTCTTCGACCGAAATATTCGGGCCTGTTCTGACGCTAGGTGAGGCAAAGGATCTGGATGACGCCATTGATCTACTCTCACGAAGCGCGTACGGAAACGCTGCCTCGATCTTCACCACGAGCGGCGCCTCAGCACGCAGGTTCCGTTATCACGTACAAACCGGCAATGTCGGCGTAAACATTGGAGTAGCAGCACCCATGGCTTATTTTCCTTTTAGCGGATGGAAGGATAGCTTCTTGGGCGTGCTGCACGGACAGGGCAGGGACGCAGTCGAGTTCTACACAGACAAGAAGGTTGTCATTGAACGCTGGCCGAAGGAATGGTCTCGGAAGTTCTGAGCCGGCTACTCAGAACGTGAGTGGCGTATTCACCCAGATCAGTACGGCTTCTTCCTGCGAAGGATTGAACCAGCGATGGCCCAGGTTGCTTTCGAACCAGAAACTGTCCCCGGGCAGTAGCGTGTGACACTCCCATTCGTCTAGCCAGATTTCAAGTTCTCCTTGCAGCATGTAGATGAACTCTTCGCCGACATGGGAATAAGCGCCGTCGCTTCCGGCTTTCGCGGGCACTCGAAAAATCATGCATTCGAGCATTTTGGTTCCCGCCGAAAGCAGCTCTATACAAACTCCTGATTCGGTCTGGAGAGTCCGCCGCTGTTCAGGCCTGATGAGGCGGCGTACATGACGGGGCATGTCAAAGAATTCGAGGACCGTTGTGTTGTATGTCGCAGCCAGCCGCTGCAACGTAGCCACAGAGGGATTTGCCTTGGAGAGCTCGATGGCACTCAGGAACCCGGGCGATATCTTGGCTTTGTTCGCAGCTTCTACGATTCCCAAATCGAGACGCTGTCTCATCTGGCGCAGCTTTGCGCCAATCTCGGCGGTTCCGGTGCCATTTGGATCGGGAGTGGCTTTCGAAACGCCCTTGCCGAGCATCTGTTTGATGCCGGGGACGCTCAGCTTCTTCACGTCACGCAGATACTTGATCCGCTTCAGCACCTCAAGAAGCTCGGAACTATAAAGACGATATTTCCCGGCGCTACGCGCGGGGCTGATCAGGCCGACGTTTTCCCATAAGCGCAGGGTAGAGGCGCTGATTCCCAGAATTCGAGCAGTCTGACCGACTGTGAGAAACCCGATGCGCGAGCTCCTCGGCTTGTCAGCTTTCGAGGATCGCAACGCCCTCGCTCTTGTCTTCTTCATCGATAACAGATCTTCGAAGTTTGTACCACAAGAGGATGGTAAGCAGAGAGAAGGCAAAGATCAGCGTCGAAATTGCGTTGATTTCCGGCGTGATGCCGCGACGGAGACGGGACCAGATCTCGAGAGGTAACGTATTCTGCCGGCCCAGAAGAAAAAAACTTACGGCGATTTCATCAAGCGACAAGGTGAAGATCAGCAGCACGGCCGCAGTGATCGAAAGCTTCAGATTGGGAAGCGTTACGCGCCAGAAGGTGCGCCATTCGCCGGCGCCAAGGTCCCGCGACGCTTCTTCCTGGGCACGGTCAAATTTCTGCAAACCGGCGGAAATCTCCGTTACCGCGATAGAAATCAGCGCTGTACCGTGACCGAGCGCAATTGTGACTAAGCTCAGCCGCATGCCGGCTGTGGCAAACAACATCAAGAGCGACAGGCCGGTGATGATGCCCGGCACGATGAGGGGCAGCAAAACGAGCCTTCGAAAAACGGCCTTGCCTGGAAACTCCGTACGATCGAGAGCCAGGGCGGCGGGCAGGCCGAAGAGCACGGCGATGGTCACTGCCAAAAGAGCCACAAGAACGCTATTTATGACTGACGACCAGAGCGCATCATCCTCGAGCAGCATGGTGTACCAGCGTAATGTCCAGTCTCCTGGCGGGAAACCTCCCACGCTAGCGCCGTTGAACGAATAGATGATTAAAACCACGATCGGGAGATACAGGAACGCGAAGAGCAGAAGGGCATGCAGGTGAAGCCAGCCAGGACGAAACCGCAAAACTACACTCCTCTATACCGGAAGTGGTGTTCCAGGCGCTCGGTTGCGGAAATGATCACGACCACCAGAAGCAGCATACAGAGCGAAATAGCCGCACCTAGCGGCCAGTTGTAAGCGGCTCCAAACAAGCTTACGACAACATTCGAAATCATAACCCCATTCGGCCCGCCGATAAGCAGGGGCGCGAGGAAGTCGCCCAAACTAAGGACGAATGCAAACGTTGCGCCCGCGATTACCCCGGGCAGGGCAAGCGGGAAGACAATTGTCCAGAACGTACGCAGTCTCCCTGCGCCAAGGTCCACCGCGGATTCCAATAATGAACGTGGAATATGTTCCAGCGAGGCATAAATCGGCAGGAAAGCAAACGGCGTGTAGATGTGTGTGAGTGTCAAGACAACGGCGAACGGGCTGTATAGAAAAAAACCGACTGGTGCGTGAGTGATGCCGGTGTACTGGAGGAGAGTGTTCAGAACGCCGTCGCTTCCCAAAATAGTTTTCCACGAGTAGGCGCGGACGAGGTAGCTCACCCACAGGGGAATGATGACGAGCTGATAGAGCAGATTCTTGCGTCGGCCAGATCGAAAAGAGACGAAATATGCCAATGGAAACCCTAGTGCGAGCGCGAGAGCCATGACGCTGGCGGCAATTCGGGCTGAGCGCAGCAGCACCTGAAAATAAACCGGATTCTCGACCAACTGGCGAAAGTTGTTCAGGTTCCAGCGATGAACGATCGTCTGGGCTTCTACCTTCCAGAAGCTGAAACAAAACAGAAAGGCATACGGCAGCAGCAGGAACAGAGCCACCCAAGCCAGGGGGGGAATCGCAACTAAACTACGATAACTTTTCGAGTACAGATCACACCGCCTCGGCCGCGAGAGGGACGAGATGTCGAAGCGGAATCTCGAAAGCCATTCTTTCGTGGCAGACCGTGCCGTTCGGTATTCTCACAAGCAAGCGAAGATCTTGTTCACACTGCACTTCGAGCAATTCGCTCGAACCGGTAAATACGCGGCGCAGAACCGTGGCGCCAAACCGCAGAGCGTCCTCGGACTTCGCTCCATCGGCGGCAACTTTGATGTGCTCGGGCCGCAAAGAAAACAGTTCCGAGCGAGAGACTGTGGTAGCGGCCCATACAAAAGGTCCGACCCGCATCTTTCCGTCTTCTAGGGAGGCTTTAAGCAGGTTAGTTTGCCCGACGAAGGTTGCAGCATAGCGGGTCCGCGGTTGATTGTAGAGCTCATAAGGAGTAGATATTTGTTCCACTCTGCCCTTGCAAAGAAGCACGACACGGTCGGAGAGCGTCATCGCTTCCTCCTGGTCATGCGTCACGAAGATAAAGGTGATGCCGACTTCGCGCTGGAGGGCTTTGAGTTCAAGCTGCATTTGACGCCTCAGATTGGCGTCGAGAGCGGAGAGAGGTTCATCGAGCAACAGCACGCGTGGCCGATTCACCAGGGCTCTCGCCAGAGCAACGCGCTGCTGTTGACCCCCGCTTAGCTGAGCAGGCCGGCGACGGCCGAACTCCGTCATCTTCATCTGTTCGAGCACATCTTCAACCCGGGACGATAGCTCGGCAGCAGGTACTTTCTTTGAGCGCAAACCGTAGGCGATGTTCTCGAACACAGAGAGGTGCGGAAACAACGCATAGTGTTGAAACACGGTGTTGACGTTTCGCCGGTTGGGCGGGAAGGCATCGAGCCGTTCACCGTCCATCCATATCTCGCCCTGGTCACAACGCTCGAATCCGGCGAGGATCCTGAGAAGTGTCGTCTTGCCCGATCCGCTTTCGCCGAGAATCGTCAGAAACTCACCAGCAACGATTTCGATACTGATTCTGTCGAGTACCTGCGTAGCGCCAAAGCTCTTAGTAACACGGCGGATCGAAAGGACAGGGGCATCAGCCATGATTGATGCTCAGAAAGCAGTCACTGCGCTGCTTTCACTTCATTCCAGATTTGATTGTATTTGTCGCGTCGCGGAACATTCTGCCAGAAATAGATGCGCTTCTGATAGTTTTCTAGGTCATCGAGATGCAGGTTTTTCTTTTCTTCTGATGTTAGAAACTCTGCGACTTGCGGGTTCGACGGCAGGTAACCAGTAACGGCGCTTATTTGCTTCTGCGTCCGGGCTTCAATCAAATATTCGAGCAGCTCGTAGGCAAGATCTTTGTGATCACTCGCGGCGGTAATCATCAGATGATCGATCCAACCGGTTGTGTTTTCCTTTGGTATTGTCTCTGCGATGGGGAAATGGCGGGCGCGGAGCTGGTTCGTCATAAGCGGCCATCCCATCGCAATCTGCACTTCGTGGCTCTCGAAGAGATTCGTCAGCTCGCCGCCCGTCGACCAGAGTTTACGGATGTTAGGTTTGAGCTCGATCAGCTTTGCTCTTACTTTGTCCAACTGTTCATCGGAAAGGTTGTAGAGCGCGCCCGGATCCGGCTTATCGTAGCCAAGAACCTGCGCAGCCATGTAAACGGTCGATAGATCGTCCCAGACAGATACCTTTCCTCGCAGATCTGGCCGCCACAAAAAACCCCAGCTGTCGGGCGCGACTTTGAAAGCGCTGGTGTCATACAGCAAAGGATTCGGACCCCATTGGAACGGTACGCCGTAGACTTTCCCCTGCGCTCGGACAAGCGAAAGCGAAGTAAGCGCAGGCATTAATTGACCGTAAGCCGGGAGTTTGGCCAACTCGAGCGGCGTTGCCAGGCCGGCATTCGCAATCATGGAGGCGACGTCACTCGAAGGTGAGATCACGTCATAGTTTCCTGCGCTGCCGCCCCGCAATTTTGCTATGAGTTCATCACTTGAACCCATGTAGGAAGCACTGATCTTGCACCCGCATTTGTTCTCAAAGCCGCGGACGAACGAGGGATCGGCGTAACCTTCCCAGACGAGCAGCCCGAGTGTCGGCGCACTCTTTCTGCAACTCGATAAAGCGAGCGCCACCAAACAATATACGAGGACAAATCGCTTCACGCGAGCGTCACCGAAGGTTCGTTTTTCGTGAAGATTGTCTGGCCGGACGTGATCTCCGTCAGTGCAGATTCCAGAACGTCCAAAGCTTCTTGCAAATCGTCATTAGAGATTACAAGGGGCGCGAGTAAACGGATCACGTTGCCATAGGTCCCCGCGGTGACCAGCACGACTCCATGCTCACAGCAGTAGCGAACAATATTTTTTGTGGTTTCCGGATCCGGTGTTCGACCGCCGTCGGGAGAGACGATTTCCATGGCCTGCATGGCACCAATACCGCGAACGTTACCAATGCAGGGAAACCACGCCTGCCAACGCAGAGCTCTTCGATGGAAGTGCTCGCCGATTTCCATTGCACGCGCATTGAGGTTGCCTTGTTCGATCTCGTGGATGGCCGCAAGCGCGGCTTCGCAGGCGAGCGGATTGCCGCCAAATGTGCCGCCGAGGGATCCAGGCCCGGTGTTGTCCATGATCTCCGCCCTGCCGGTAACAGCCGCAAGCGGCAAGCCACCACCCAAGCTTTTGGCGCTGACCAAAAGATCCGGCTCCACTCCGTAGTGCTCACATGCAAAGAATTTGCCGGTGCGCCCGAAACCGGTTTGCACCTCGTCGGCGATCAGCAGAATCCCTTGACGCCTGCAGATTTCGTGCACCGTGCTCAGCCAATCGTCAGGGGGCACGACAAAACCGCCTTCGCCCAATATCGGTTCAGCAATCACCGCCGCGACAGATTCAGCCGCCACAACGCGCTTGAAGGTGTCCTCCAGATGCCGCGCGCAATGGAGTTTGCAACCCGGATAGCTTAGGTTGTAAGAGCATCGATAGCAATAGCCGTACGGAACGCGATAGATATCGGAAGCAAAGGGTTCAAAGCCCGCTTTGTACGGGTGAGTCTTGCTGGTAAGCGACAGCGTAAGGAGAGTTCGCCCGTGAAAACCGTCTTCAAAACAGATTATCGCCGGGCGCTTCGCATACGCCCGCGCGATCTTGACGGCGTTTTCGATAGCTTCAGCGCCGCTGTTGACGAGCATACTTTTCTTGGGAAACGAACCCGGGGCTAGCGCGTTCAACTTCTCGGCGACCGCAACGTAACCCTCATAAGGCGTCACCATGAAGCATGTATGAAGGAATCGATCTACCTGCCTGTGTAACGCATCGACGACCGCAGGTGCGCGCTGACCGACGTTCAAGCAGCCGATACCACCACCAAGATCGATAAGGCGGTTCCCGTCGACGTCTTCGATCAAAGCACCCTCGGCGCGTTCTACAAAGACAGGAGTCAGGCGGGAGATCCCACGTGGAACGGATTGTTCAGTGCGCTCCAGGAGGGCTGTCGATTTAGGGCCCGGGATAGAGGTCTTCAGGTGGATGGCTCCCATGAATCAATACCACCCGATCGGCTGTTCGTTCAGATTGATGTGGACTTGTTTTGTGTCGAGATATTCCTCGATTCCCCAGGGACCGAGCTCTTTGCCGAATCCAGATTGTTTATAGCCGCCCCAGGGAGCTTCTACATAGGTCGGTTGCATGTGATTAACCCAGACAATACCCGCGCGAATAGCCTTGACAACGCGAAGGGCGCGAAAAATGTCGCGCGACCAGACCGCCGCTGCAAGCCCGTAAGGAGTATCGTTGGCAATGCGAATCGCTTCCTTTTCGCCGTCGAACGGAATGACCGCTGCCACCGGCCCAAATATCTCTTCCCGCGCTATCCTCGTCGAATTGTCGACGTCGGCAAATATGGTCGGCTCGACATAGTACCCTTTCGCGAATGAAGCGGCCCGATCGCCGCCCGCCACAAGCCTGGCTTCCTTTTTGCCGATTTCCTGGTACTGCCGCACGCGATCATATTGTTCCTTGCTTACAAGCGGGCCCATTTTCGTTTCGCGATTGAGGGGAGCACCAAGTTTGATCGTCTTCGTCTTTGCGGCGAGCGCTTCCAGAAATTTGGAATAGATAGGCTTCTCGACCAGAATGCGGCTACCCGCGGAGCACACTTCACCCTGATTGATAAAAACCCCGAATAAGGCTCCGTCAACGGCCGCCTCAAAATCGGCGTCGGCAAAGAAAACATTTGGTGACTTTCCGCCAAGCTCGAGAGTTACGCGCTTGATCGATTCAGCCGCCGTCCGAAGAATAACCTTGCCAACTGCAGCGCTACCCGTAAAAGCGATCTTGTCCACATCGGGATGCGCAACGAGCGGCGTCCCGGCAGACTCGCCGAAACCCGTGACGATGTTGACCACTCCCGGGGGGAAACCAAGATCACCCAGCCAGCCCGCCATCTCCAGGACCGTTAGCGGTGTCTGTTCCGCCGGCTTGAGTACACAGGTACAGCCCGCAGCCAAAGCGGGCGCGAGCTTCCATGCAGCCATGAGCAACGGATAGTTCCAGGGAATGATCTGCCCCGCAACTCCCACCGGCTCACGCAAGGAAAGACTCAGCGCATTGTCGGGAACCGGGTTCACGTGGCCCAAGATCTTGGTGGCAAGGCCGCCATAATATTCGAAGCAGGTGGCGGCATCGTTGACATCGAATTCCGCTTCGACTATCGGCTTGCCACAGTTCCGGGCTTCGAGCTCGGCAAGCTTTCCCGCCTCGCTTCGAATGCGCTCGGAAAGTCTAAACAGCAGACGCCCACGATCCTGCGCGGTCATCTGCGGCCATGGCCCGGAATCGAAAGCGGCTCGGGCTGCTTTGACCCCGCGATCGACATCCGCGGCATCGGCTTCCGGAACCTCGGCGATGATCTCTTCGGTCGAAGGATCGTAAACCGGGAACCAGGATCCGCGGGCTGCTTCGAGCCGCTCGCCGTTAATGTACATTCGAGAACGATTCATTTGCTTACTTGCACCAGACCGTTTTGATATTGACGAACTCTCGAATGCCAATTGCGCTCAGCTCCCGGCCATAGCCGGATCGTTTAATGCCGCCGAAGGGAAGCCGCGGATCAGATGCTACGGGCGCGTTCACGAAGACCTGCCCCGCTTCGATTCCATCGATGAACTGTTCTGCTTCTGCGAGATCATTAGTCCACACGCTGGAGCCAAGTCCGAAAGGAGAATCGTTGGCCACATCGATGGCTTCGGCGGCGTCTTTCACGCGGAAGAGCATCGCAACCGGGCCAAAAAACTCCTCGCGATAAATGGAAGAGTTGCGCGGAACATTGGCCAGAACCGTTGGCGAGTAGAAGTATCCTGGGCGGTCAACCTGGGTTCCTCCCGTGAGCACTTTAGCGCCAGCCTCACGAGCGCGTTCAACCTGCTCATGGAGCTCTTCTCGAATCTTGGCGGTTGCAAGCGGCCCGACTTCCGTAGAATCCTCCATGGGGTCGCCCAGGCGTAGCGCCTCCATCCTGCGAGCGAACTCTTTCTCGAATTCATCGTAAATACCGTCGGCTACAATAAATCGCTTGGCGGCGATGCAGGATTGTCCGTTGTTGATCACGCGGGCGCTGACAGCCGCGGGTACTGTGGTTTTCAAATCGGTGCTGGGCATAACGATGAAAGGATCACTGCCACCGAGTTCTAGAACTGTCTTCTTGATCTGCCGGCCCGCTAGACTTGCAACCGCCTGTCCGGCGGGCTCGCTTCCGGTGAGCGTTGCGGCCGCCACACGATCATCATGAATCAGCTTTTCCACCTGCCCGGAATCGACAAGGAGCGTTTGGAACGTTCCCGGAGCAAATCCTGCGCGGGTAAAGACTTCCTCGATCGCTAACGCACACTGGGGAACATTCGAGGAATGCTTCAGAAGCCCCACGTTGCCCGCCATTAAAGCAGGAGCTGCAAAACGGAAAACTTGCCAAAATGGGAAATTCCACGGCATGATCGCCAGGATAGGTCCGAGCGGCTGGTACCGAACGAAGCTTCGTGAAGCACTGGTCCTCACAATCTCATCGGCCAGATGCTTCTCTCCGTGCTCGGCATAATAGCGGCAGCCAAGCGCACATTTCTGCGCCTCGGCGACCGCGGACGTCAGTGTCTTCCCCATTTCGGAAGTCATGATGCGACCGAACTTCTCGCTCTCTTGTTCGAGAATGCTCGCGGCACGATTCAGCTTTTCGGCCCGTTCTGCGAAGGACGTCTTTCGGTGTGTGAGATATGCCTTCCTGGCCAACTCAAGCTTTGTTTCGATCTCGTCTGGAGAGAGAGCGTGGAATGTTTTTAAAGTTTTGCCGTTTGCTGGATTGATCGATGCAATTGCCATGAGTGAATTACGCCTCTACGGGAAGAGCTGGGATAACCTGTCTGCGCCGGGAGTAAAAGAAGAACAAGCCCCCTGCGAGACAAAGAAACGCGACACATGTCACCACCATTTTGACTTCAAAGCGCCATACCGAATCGACTGCATGAGAAGGCACAAACGCCACAATCATTCCGATGCAAGTTGTCAAAAGGCCACTCACAGCTGCAAACCGCGTGCGAGTCTGGTTAAAGAATCCGTTTTGCGCGGATTTGGCGAAGGCGACACGCGCCAGCGCAGCATAAAGATAGAGGTAGGAAATCATCTGCAACACTACCGCCAGATCCAGGAGTGTTACATAGGCTTCTTTCACCGTTGTTTTCCCTGCGAAGCTCATCAAAATGAGGCACGAGGAGAGCAGAGCAATTCCGGCAAGAGCTACGTGGGGCGTTCCGTACTTCGGATGTACTTTGGCGAAGACCTTCGGTAGATACCGATCAATTCCCGAGACAAATAAAATTCGCGCAGAGCCGCTCAGCCACGCAGAGGTGGAGCCGACGATCGAGACGCCTATGAGTAATGCTATGGGAAACAGCAGCCAGCCCACGTTAAGCCGAGTGGCCATTTTATCTACCCCCTGCAGAACTCCCTGCAGAACCTTAACGTCCTTCTGTGGCACGGCGAGAAGCACGGACAGCGTTGCGCCCACGTATAACACTCCGGAAAGAACTCCGCCGTAAAGGACGCTCCGAGGGACGCTGCGGACGGGGTCCCGGATTTCATCACCCATCACACAACCCAGCTCGAGCCCTACCAATCCAAAACAGATGACACCGAAAGACGAGATCGTAGGCCAATCGATGTGCCGCAGCTGGAAGCTGCTGACCGGAATAACCAGGCCAAAGCGCCAGATCGTCACCACTCCGAGCAGGATGAGAATGCCGGCGGCAGCCAGAGTACCGATTCCGCCGATGTTGCTCACCCATTTGCCAATGCCTAATCCGCGAATGTTTGCGAAGGCAGTGAGCCAAAGAAGACCTATCGTGACAAAGCCGAAAAAAGCCGGGCTTTCGGCTAGCTTCGTTACCGGCGCGTTACCTGTATAGGTGATGACGCCCGCCAGATAGAACAGGAGGGTGGGTATGAAGAACATGTTCGTGGTCCAGTAGCACCAGCCGCACAGAAACCCGTGAAGGTCTCCGAACATTGCCTTGGCCCAGACATAGATCCCACCTTCGTAGGGCAACCTATGCGAAAGTTCGATGACGCCGATCCCTTGCGGAAGAAAAAAGAAGAGCAGCGCCAGTAGCCAGAGCCAAATGGTGGTAGGGCCGCTTCCCGCGATTACCGGCACGACATTTAGATTTGCCACGGCCACGACGGCAAGCCAGGTCAGATCCCAAACGCTGAGCGCCCTCTTCAACTGAGGACGGTGCGGCTCTGCTGATACCGAGGTAGCGTCGGTGGCCATGTCCAGGTGAATTCTATGAAGCGTGCGTACCCACCGGTCCGACAGTCATACGCTCTTCTTGCGCCGCTGCGAGGTCAGGGGCTATCTCGGCAAACACCCGCAGGTGTTCGTCGATATCTTTCTGGGTATGCTGCACGGAGATGGTCCATTGCTCATCCCACCAATAAGGCTGCGCCAGGATTCCGCGGTTGACCATTGCAAACCAGTAGTGCGTCCAGATGTCTTCGTCGATACGATACCAGTCGCGATAGTTTCGCACTCGCTGCGGGTAGAACATCAATGCCCCGTTGGCGCCTGCTCCATCGGCGTATGCGATCAAGCCGACCTTCTTGAGGATTGCCTGGTAGCCGTCTACAAGCCTCTTGTTGAGGCCGCTGACGTGATCAAATGCCTCGTGCGTCAACACTTCACGGAAAGTGGTGATTCCGGCAGCCATTACAATCGGATTCGTATTGTATGTTCCCGCGTGAAACATCTTTTGTTTTGCAATGACGTTCATGATCTCGCGGCTGGCCGCAAACGCCGCGAGCGAAAAGCCGCCCCCAATGGATTTGCCTAAACAAAGGATGTCTGGTTTCACATCGAAGTATTCGCAGGCGCCGCCATATGCAAGCTTGCCGCCCGTTTTTACTTCGTCCATGATCAGAAGCACGCCGTGCCGCTTCGCGACTTCGCGCAGACCTTGCAAATAGCCCTCATCAGGCATGCAAAAGGCGATATTCATCATGATCGGCTCGACAATGACGGCCGCAATCTGGTCCGGATTCTCCCGGAACAAAGTCTCGACAGCGGCCAGATCATTGAAAGGCGCAACGAGCGTTGCGTCTGAGGTCCCATTTAGCACGCCTAGACTCGAAACAACTGGTGTAGGGTGCTTTGGATCCCCGAACTGGCCTTCTTTCGGCTTCACGCTCACTGATACGGCGTCATGTCCGCCGTGGTAGCCGCCTTCCATTTTGATGATTTTGCTTCGCCCCGTGACAGAACGCGCCAGGCGCAAAGAATGCATAGTGACTTCCGACCCGCTGTTTCCAAAGCGAACCATCTCGACTGGAAATCGTGCGCAGATCTCATCAGCCAGCTCGAGCTCCAAACCGTGCGGCATGCCGAGCAGCGTTCCAACTTTGAGTTTCCCCGCGACGGCGGCCATGACGGCCGGATGCCCGTGACCCGCAAACAATGCGCCATAGCAAAGATTATGGTCCAGGTATTCATTGCCATCCAGATCGTGGATTCGACTGCCTTTCGCGTCCCCCACAAACAACGGATAGGGTGGGTAAAAACGATAATTGCTCCCTACGCCAAGAGGGACGCGCGCGGTTGCACGTTGATGGGCCTCGCGTGACTTGGGCGTCCGCTTTTCGTATGCTTCGAGCTCTTTCTGGAGTGCTGCGTACATCTGCCGGATTTCCTTTTGGAATCGTCAAGTTTCCAGGCCGGGCAAAGCGTCTTGCAGGCAAAGTAGTTCGACTGGGAAATGCCCGCTCTTGGTGAAGGTGCATAAGGCACCTGTAACCTGCAAGGTTCTCAAAATTATATCCACGGCATCGGGATAAGCGCAAGAGAGTGCTACACTCCGTTCACGATCTGCATGAGACCATCTGCCTGCGTCGGGAAACCATCCATTAGCAGGTACGAGTAGCGGGACAGCGGGAGAAACCGAAGCTGGCGCTCGCGGATACGGCCTCGCAAAGAATCGTTTGTCAGGACTCGAAACCCTGGCGCAATCGGTTTCGAGTGTGTCTCCAACCGGAGGGCCGACAGTACTCATTCCGCTGGTTTTTGCGCTGGCTGGAAACGGGACTTGGCTTGCCTTTCTGCTGGCTACTGCCGCCGTGTTCTCGGTAGCGCTGAACGTCAGTTCCTTCGCCTCGTATTCAGCGTCTCCAGGATCTCTCTACGCATACGCGACTTCGGTGCTGAAAGGGCCCATTGGTGAACTCGCGGCCTTGGGGGCTGCTCATTGCCTACATCGGAACCGCGTCTGCGGTGACCGGCGGCTTTGTCAGCTATGCCAACGTTCTGTTCGAATCTCTATTCGGTTTCGTTCTGCCGCCTGTGCTTCTCGCGGGCCTATCGATCGCATTTGCGATCTGGATCTCATACAGGGACGTTAAAATCTCGGCTCGCTTCATGCTCTGGGGTGAAGCTATATCGGTCGGACTCATTCTCTTCGTTATCGTAATTGCTATTTCGCGCATCGGCTTTCACTTCGACCACGATCAGTTCACCCTCCGCGGCACAACGTGGAGCGGCGTTCGGCTCGGCCTCGTGCTCGGCATTTTCAGCTTTGTTGGCTTCGAAAGCGCGCTCTTAGCGAAGAGGCCATCAATCCGCTGCGGACCGTGCCAAGGGCGGTAATTCAACCGCCCTTTTTGCCGGATTGTTTTTCGTGTTTTGTGCCTATTCCGAAACGCTTGCATTCCGCGAAGCTCATCGGGATCTCGGACAGACCACCGCTCCATTGCACGTCATGGCTGAACGCGTCCACTTCGCTGGAGTCGGATCTTTGATCGATCTATGCGCCGCTCTGAGCTTTCGCGCCTGTTCAATTTCCTGCATCACCGCCGCAGGCGGAGTAGTTTTGTTCATGGCGCATCGCAGCCTGTTGCACTTTCACTTCACCCGCGTTCACCCCGCCAACAAAACTCCAGGCATTGCCATCATCGCTGTGGGACTGGCCGCCGCGCTTGGGCCGATTATACTTTTTTTGCGAGGAGCGACAGGCTTCGACGTGAACGGATGGATGGGGTCGCTCGCGACCTACGGTTTCACTACCGCCTATCTGCTCGTATCGGTTGCAACGCCCCTTCATCTCAAGAAGGAGGGGCACTTATCGGTTCGAAGTCTGACAATTGCATTCGTTGCTGTGATCTCAATGGGGGCGGCGTTCGTGGGCAGTCTCTATCCGATTCCCCCTGCGCCTTACCCGTTGCTGGCCAGCCTGTTTTTTGCCTATATGTTGAGCGGCTTCTTCTGGTCCCTCCGGGTACATCGCCTCGCCGGAGAGCCGTTATTCCCGGCTTAGGTACTACCCGCTTCGCGCATAAGCGTACGATTAGCTCTTGCTTCCTTACCTGCAGCCGCTTATAATTTTTGAAACCTTTCAGATTGCATGGAAGGTTACGATCGCAGGGGTGTTGGCAGTTCCGGTTTACTTTCCTCGTCGCAAAGGGAATTCGCCAGCTACAAGCGCTTGAGCAGCTGACTTTGCCACAAGGAGGGCAACGCCGTGACCGCGTCAAGACTGGGCTATTTTTTCACTCTCTCGCTTTTTGCCTGTGTTTCTGAACTTGTCGGTCAGACTACGGGCGATATTCGCGGCGCTGTCACCGATCCATCCGGGGCTGTCGTTTCGGGAGCTGCCGTAACGGCAACGCTAAAGGGCGAAGGCACAGAGAGGAAGGCAACCAGTGACTCCTCCGGCCAGTACACACTGCCCACATTGCCGGTCGGCAGCTACACTGTCCGCATCGCGGCGCCGGGGTTTAAAACATTCGAGCAGCAAGAGGTGTCAGTCGATCTAGGCCACGTGGCGCAGGTAAACGCTACATTGCAGCTCGGCCAGACTACCGAAGTCGTAACGGCTGAAGCATCTGCGCCCTTGGTAGAGACCACCAGCACACAACTCGGTGCCGTCATGAACTCTACCTCTGTGGTCAATTTGCCGTTGAATGCCCGCGATACCTACCAGCTTCTGCAGCTGCAGCCAGGGGTTCAATCACAGCAGGGCTACGATCTCTTTGCCGGCAGTGAGGAAGCCGGAGCCGTATCGGTTAACGGTGGCCGTGGACGAGCGAACAATTACAACGTGAATGGCGGAGACGCCAACGATCAGTTCCTGAACGCACCGGCAGTCCAGCCATCACCCGATGCCATCGAGGAGTTTCGAGTTCTCACAAATACGTTCGACGCCGAGTATGGCCGCAACTCAGGCTCGGTGGTGAACGTAGTCACCAAGGGTGGAACAAATGAATTCCATGGTGACGTTTACGAATTCTTTCGCAACAAGGCTCTAAACGCTCGCGGCTTTTTCGACACGGAACTGGCCAAGTTTAACCAGAATCAATACGGCGGAACACTCGGTGGCCCGATTGTGAAGAACCGGACATTCTTTTTTGTTAGCGCCGAGGAACGGCAGATCCGCCAGGGCATCTCCTCGGATCTTGTTAACGTCCCGACTGCTGCAAATCGAACGGGTGACCTTTCCGACTCCGGACCTTTCACCGGCACCCTTACGGACGATAACGTCGCGGGGATTCTGAACTCGCGGCCCGGCTGTGCTTCAGCAGTTCAAACCGGAGGCGGCGCGCCTATTGTATCAGGAACAGCCTGGTCCTCGATCTTCCCGAACAGCAAGATCCCCAGCCCATGCTTCGATCCAACCGCAAATGCTCTTTTGAACCAGTATGTCCCGCTCCCAAACGTCGGATCGAATGAACTCCAAACAGTACCAGTTCAAAAAACGGACGCCATCCAGTGGACTGCGCGCGTCGACCACAGATTCAACGATCAACATCAGCTGAACGCTTACGTCTACTACGATGACAGCGCAATCTTACAGCCCTTCGCGAGATTTCAGGCGGCCGGCGCGAATGTTCCTGGCTTCGGCTCCGCCTATGATATCCGCTATCAGCAGTACAGCCTTACCGAGACCTGGACAATAAATCCGTCGACTGTCAACGAGGCTCACATGACCTACTTCCGGGAAGGTCAGCTTGGCTATAACCATCCCCAAAGCACGATGGCAGTCCAGAATTCCTGCGTAAGCTTGCCGGCAAGCAATTGTTTCACGGATCCCTCGAATCCAAACCTTGGCATCCATCCAGGTTTGCCATCAGATCGCGAAGGCCTGCCCTATATGTCGATCGCTGGCGGCTTCTCTCTAGGCAATGACTCCGAAGGGGAGCTACCGCAAATCGGCAACAGCTTCAGCTGGTCCGACAATCTCAGCAAAGTGGTCGGCAGCCACAGCATGAAATTCGGTGTGGACGTGAGACGGATGCGCTTCGACCAAACGCTCTACTACAACGTAAATGGCTCTTACGGTTTTCAGACCGGAGGTTCTAACGACCTTGGGGTTCCTTTCGGCGACTACCTGTTAGGCTTGCCAAACTCCTATTCCCAAGGATCGGCACAAAATGAAAACGTCCGAAGCACTGCGCTCTATCTCTTTGCGCAGGATAGCTGGAAGATCAGACCTAATCTTACGCTGAACTATGGCCTGCGATGGGAAATGACCACTCCGCTGGCAGACATCGGCAAGCATGTCCAAACCTTCCGGCCCGGCCAGGTCACTTCCGTTTATCCTTGCCAGCTTGACGCCAGTAACTCTCTTGTACAGACCTACGGCAGCACAGATTGCACCCCCACCGGCCCTGCAGCGGCGGTTAATCCGCTGGGCCTGGTCTTTCCAGGCGACCAGGGAGTGCCTGACTCCCTGACTAACACGTATTACAAATCCTTTGCTCCACGCATTGGCCTCGCGTATAGCCCGTCCGGCGACTCCGGTTGGAAGCATGCCCTTTTTGGCTCGGCAGGCAAGTCGAGTATTCGGATGGGCTGGGGTATTTTCTACAATCCAATAGAGCAGCTTGTCCTCGAGCAGTTCAGCGCCGAACCACCCTTCGGCGGCAGCACTTCTTTTTCGAGCCCGCTATTCAACACGCCGTTCGAAGGGCAGGACGGAACCATTTATCCGAATCCCTACAACGGCATTCTCAATCCGCCGCGCGGGCAACCGATAGACTGGTCCAACTTCCGACCCATTCTGCTCTTCGGACAGCTCAAGCCGGATTTACGAACCCAGTACTCGGAACAATATAACTTCACTATTCAGCGCCAGCTCCCGAGTGACATCTTGCTGCAAGTCGGCTATGTCGGTTCGCAAGGTCACAGACTACTGGCATCCCACGATTTGAACTACGGAAATTCCCAAACATGTCTGGACCTCAACGCGATTTCTAATTTCTCAGGCGATTCCAGTCTTGCCTGCGGGCCTTACAGCTCGGATGGCGCTTATACGGTTGCGGCTAACGAGATTCCGGCCGGTTTCACACTCCACCTGCCCTACGGGCCTCAGCCGACCGTTACCGGGCCGAATCCGAATCCGATTACGTTAGTCGGGCTCCGGCGCTATTCTTCTCCGCTCTGCAATCCGCTCACAGGCGCTAATTGCCCTGCAGACGGGGTTCCCGTCTTTTCTAATATTTTCTCGGAAGATACAATCGCAAACTCGAACTATAATTCACTTCAGATCAGCGCTGAAAAACGCTTAACGCATGGTCTACAATTTCAGGCCGCTTATACACTTAGTAAGTCGATCGATAATGCTTCCAGCTTCGAGAATCAGTTGAATCCGCTGAACTACAGGCTGAGTCGCTCGCTTTCCTATTTTGACGCTCGTAACCGGTTTGTCCTGAGTTACTACTATCAATTCCCTAAAATGAACATACATGGCCTGGCGGATAAGATCCTCAATGGCTGGAATACTTCCGGAATCTTAACCTTCCAGACGGGCTTCCCCGTTCCAATCACCTCTGCTTCGGATTACGAGTTACAGACCAGCTATTTCTTCCAATCGGCCGGAGAGCCGGACATTACCGGCCCCTTCAAAAAGCTTAATCCTCGGAATCCGCTCAATGCTGCTTTCGACACATCCGTCTTCCAAGACCCGAGCCAATATGGAGTTTTTGGAACATCGCCTCGAACCGTCTGCTGCGGACCGGGCATCAATAACTTTGACTTTAGCCTTCTGAAAGATACAAAGTTCTCCGAGCGCTACAACATGGAGTTTCGCGCTGAATTCTTCAATCTGGCCAATCATGCGCAGTTCACCAGCGTGGATGGAAACATCTCTGATGGCGACGTCACGAAGGGTGGCACTTTCGGCAAGGTAACAAGAGTCCGTGACCCCCGCCTCATCCAGTTCGCCCTTAAGCTGTTTTTCTAGTAACCATGCTCAGCGCCGTCTCCCGGGGGCTCGTCGTCTCGAGAAGTTTCGACGCTTCGAGTAAAATGATCGGCGGATGTCAGAGCTACGAAACCAAGCAACACGGGTGAAGTTCGGGGTAAACACCTTTCTCTGGACGGAGAACTTCGGTTCAAAAGACTTCAAACTGTTGTCCGAAGTTCGCGCCCACGGCTTCGATGGCGTTGAAGTGTCCTTAATTCATCCGGACGCTTTCGACTCAGTGGCAATTCGGCGCGCAATGGAGGAGCATGGCTTGAGCTGCACGGTCTGCTCAGTGTTCCCGTCCGGATTAAGCCTGATCGCGGAAAACCCAGGTATTCGCGCGAAGGCATACCAGCATCTTTCCGATTGCATCCAACTCGTGGCGGAGGCGGGCGCGGAGCTCATTGCGGGACCACTCTATTCGCCTGTCGGATATCTTCCCGGTCGCCGGCGCACTAGCGATGAGTGGAATTGGGCGATAGAAGCGTATCAGAAAATAGGACCCGTCCTTGACCGCTACGCGGTAGAACTTTGCATCGAGCCGCTCAATCGTTTCGAGACTTTCTTTCTCAATACGACATCCGACGCGGTAGCTCTCTGTTCCGCGGTGAACCATCCGAAGGTGGGTATCCTCTGGGATACCTTTCACTCCAATATCGAAGAAAAGCAGCTTTCTGACTCTCTACGCACCGCCGCACCATTCTTGAAGCACGTCCACACATCAGAGAACGACCGGGGCACTCCGGGTACGGGCCATGTGGATTGGGACGGTGTCTTCTCGGTGTTGAATGATTTGCGCTACCAACGTTGGCTCACGATCGAGAGCTTCGGATTTTCACTTGGAGATCTTTCCTCGGCGGCTTCGATCTGGCGCGACCTTGCGGCTTCTCCCGAGCTGATTGCCTGGGATGGAATTCAGTTTCTAAAAAAAGAGTCGGCTCGTCATGCCAATGCGTGAGCGAATATATTTGAACAGGAAAGAAGATTCACATTGCCCGTCGCGACCTATGACGTTTGCGTAATCGGATCCGGTGCAGCCGGCGGCATTGTCACAAAGGAGCTCTGTGAGGCCGGCGCTAAAGTAATCCTGCTCGAAGCCGGAGTCGAGGTTCCCCCTTCAAAGTTTCGCTCTCATTGCTGGCCATACGAGATGCAGTATAGGGGCTATCGCAACGAGAAACAGGAGCTCTTTTATCCAAAGGATCTCAAGAACTCCTTTCGCTCCGAAAGTTTGGAAGGGGTTTCGGTCGACCGAATCCGCGTCGTCGGCGGCCGCACAGTTCATTGGAATGCGGTCGTTCTCCGATATGCACCCTCCGATTTTCAAGAACGAACCCTCCACGGTATCGAAGAAGACTGGCCTCTCAGCTACGAACAATTAGCGCCTTATTACGAGCGTATCGAGAGGATGATTGGTGTCTGTGGAGAGGACGATCACATGGATATCCTCCCCGCTGGATCGTCATACATGCCCCCGCCCCCTTTTCGGTGCTCGGAGCAGATTCTCAAGCGGGAAGCCGCCAAAGTAGGTATCCCCGTGATCGCAGTACGCAAGGCTCTTCTGACACGCCCGTACGACAATCGGCCGTCGTGCCACTACTGCGGCCACTGCATGGACGGGTGTGATGTTTCTGCCATTTTTTCGACGCCTGGCAGCATGCTTCCCAAAGCTCGCCGCACGGGTAATCTCACCCTTCGCCAAAATTCCGTTGCGAGAGAGATTTTGCTTGATGCCAACGGCCAGGCCCGCGCCGTTTCGATCATTGATCGCACAACCGGCAAGGAGCAGGAAATTCGGGCTCGCATCTTCATAGTCTGCTGCGCTACGGTAGAAACCGCTCGACTCCTGCTTAACTCCCGCTCTTCGGCAAATTTCACAACAGGGCTGGCCAATTCAAGCGGTGTCGTAGGTCGATACTTAAGTGGTCATATCGGGAGCACGACCAATATTTATCTGGACGAATTATCCGGACGCCCGAGCGCCAACATCGACGGCTGTCTCGATCACGTCCTCATACCCCGCTATAAGACGAAGAGCCCTGAAGGAGCATTCGATTTTCAAGTGAACTATAGCGGATACATGTTCCCTTTCCAGGCGTACTCGGTTAAGGGATACGGGTCGGGTTTCAAAAACAAGGTTCGTGCAATGCAGTCGGGCTTCCTGATGTTTGGGGGATTTGGCAAAGTGAAGGCTGAGCCACACAATCGAATCACGGTCGATAATTCGAGTAAAGATGTCTATGGCATTCCGATCGCAGTTCTTCATTTTCAATACTCAGATTTAGACAAGGCGGTCTATTCTGAAATGCGGAAAACAGTAGCCGAGCTCACCGGGCAGTTGAAAGGCCAAGTCACCAAGGAGTTTGCCGAACGTCCGGGCGGGTTTGCCAGTCATGAGGTCGGCACTGTACGGATGGGTCGTGATTCGCGAACCTCAGCCTTGAACAGTTACTGCCAGTCACACGATGTGAAGAACTTGTTTGTGACAGATGGCAGCGCCTTCACTACTTCGAGTGAGAAGAATCCTACGCTGACGATCATGGCGCTGAGCCTGCGTGCCGCGGATTACATCAAAGAACAGCGTCGATTGGGGGCATTGTAATGACCGACGATCATCTCAAATTGGGACGACGTTCACTTCTGCAACTTTTCCCGGCCGCCCTTCTCGCGGCTGCCGCTGCCGAAGGCGCTCCTGATCACTGTGGCTCTCCGGAACTGCCGGCAAATTCCACGGCTCCCTATCGCTATCGATTCTTCTCGAAGGAAGAGGCGGCGCTCTTCGACTCGGTGGCCGAGCAAATCATCCCCGCCGATGATCACTCCCCAGGGGCTCACGATGCCAAAGTTGTGGAATTTGCCGACCTGATGGTGTCAACTGGCCCGGATTATGTCAAAGAAGATTGGCGGAACGGATTGCAGCTACTTGCGGCGGAACTCAAGGAATCCGATCCTCAGAACTGGCTTGAGAAAGTCTCAGAAGACAACCCTCAAACGGTTCTTGAAGTCTTTTTCCAAACGATGAAAGAAATGACGATCAGTGGCTACTACACGTCAAATATCGGCATCCACCAGGATCTGAAATACCAGGGAAACACCTACGTCACGGCCTTCCCAGGCTGTGAGCACCCGGATCATAAAGGCTAGCTCGCACCGCGGCCGGCAAAAATTCTAAACCGATTTTCGGGAAGTCCGGCAACCTCTGTACGCATCGCGAACAAGCCGCCCGCTAATCTGTCATTCGCAGGAGCGTTCGCCCGAGCCGTCGTTATATACAGCGTTCGCAGGTCTGCGCCCCCAAATGTGCAACTGGTGATATTCTGCACCGGCGTCTCGAAGATCCGATCGATGCGCCCGTCGGGCGTCAGGCGTATGATGCACTTTCCGTAGTAGCGACAGTTCCATAAATGGCCGTCACTGTCAATACTGGAACCATCCGGAAAACCTCTCGAGCTATCCGCGAAGAAAACACGCTCGCCTCTGATCGCGCCGTTGTCTTTGTCGTAGTCGTATCGGAAGATTTTGTTCTGCAGCGTATCGGCAAAGTAAAACACTGACGCATCGGCTGTCCAGGCAAGCGTATTGGATATTCCAATACTGCTCTTCCATTCGCTTACTTTCCCGTCGGGATCGATTCTGAATAGTACGCCGTCTGTACCGCCTGTCTCTCCACTCGATCCATCCGGATAGACATTATTTCGCATTGAGCCGACCCAGATCGAGCCGCGAGGATCTGCTCTTCCATCATTTAGCCTCACCGCCGGCCAGCCGGGGAGATGAAAGCCGTGCTCATGCCTCTTATCCGTTCGAGGTTCCCAAAGAATTAGGCGAGACCCGAGCGCCACCGCAATGGTGTCATCCCGGTCCGTAAGCACCAGCGTCGTAACCGGTTCTTCAAAAAACCAAGACTTGACGGTCCCATTGGCAGAATCAAAGCGGTGGATTAGGAAACGATTGATGTCAGTCCAATAGAGAGCGTTCTCCCCTGCATGCCACACAGGGCCTTCTCCGCAAGTGTCGCCCGTTGGCGCGACACACGTAGGTTCGTTGGTCAGTTCCACGCCGATCACCTGACTCCGATGCCGGCAGTCAATCCGCCATCGATCTTGTAGTCTGCGCCTGTGCAGAAGCCGGCTCTGTCCGAAGCCAGGAAGGCTGCAAGTTCCGCAACTTCTTCGGGCGTCCCGATTCGACCCAGGGGATGTGCGGCTCCAAAGCGGGCGAACGAGGACTCAACCGGCAAGTCGGGCGAAAAGGTTCGTGCTGCCAGTTCGAGCATAGGCGTGGCAATGGACCCCGGGCTAATAGAGTTCACACGAACACCGTCCTTCGCGTGGTCAAGCGCCAGCGCTCGCGTGAGACTGTGAATGGCGCCTTTCGAAGTCGCGTACACTGCAACTCCACGCTGGCAAGCATACCCTTGTACCGAGGCCAAATTCACGATTACACCCCCTCCGCGCTTTCTCATCTCAGGAAGCCCGAAGTGAGCAAAGAGGAAAATACTCGTAACATTCACATTCAAGCAACGATTCCATTCTTCTAACGATGTCTCCTCGGCTGTTCCGTAGGGATGCACGGCGGCAGCATTGACAATGATATCCAGACCCCCGAACTGCTTCGCCGCCAAATCGATAGCCTTTACCACATCTTTCGATTGCGAAACATCGCAGAGGTGAACGGTTATGTTAAGCTTCTCTCGCTTTGCCTCCGCTTTCAGTTCGTCGTTCGATTTGGGGTCGATCCCACACGACAACACGCTCGCTCCGTCGCCGGCGAAGCGCTTGGCTATTGCTCGCCCAATTCCGCTCGTGCCCGTAACGATGCAGCTCTTGCCGGCGAGTTCGCCAGCCGCTCTAGTGCTTGACATTTTCCGCCTCGACCATTTTTAGGCCCGCTTGCAAAAATCCCATGGCGAAAGCCATCCCCGCATGCCAAGGCGCCTCGCAAGTTAGTTGGGGAGCATGGTCCGGAATGATGACGCCGGCAAAGTTGTTCTTCCGCAAAATCCGGAGCACGCGCAGCACATCAATGTCCCCTTCATCGATGTGCGTCTCCCTGTAATAGGGAACTTTGCCACGAACGTTCCTCAAGTGCATATAGGCGATCCGCTCCTGGCCACTGTATTTGTCGACGGCATCGTAGATGTCGCCTTCCTGCATTTCCGCAATAGTGCCGGCGCAGAATTCGAGCTGATTGGCACGGCTCGGGTTAAGGTCGATCAACTTCTGATAAAGGTCCGGGCGATAGACAAGTCGCGGCTGCCCCCGCATCGATGGCATCGGTGGATCGTCGGGATGAGCCGCCAGCCGTACGCCTGCCCGTTCCGCCGCCGGCAGGCATTCGTTCAGGAACTCTCCGATACGCATCCAGAGTTGTTCGTAGGTCGTTTCTGGGAGCAAGCCCGGCGCAGCATCCGGATCGTAGATCATGTTCCAAACCATTCCATTCGGTATTGGCGTATCGAGTGGTCCGTTCATGCCGACGCTGGTCGCACCGCCCCTTGCAAACGGACCGGTAACCCTACCCGCGACACCAGCAATGCTGAAGTTGTAGCCGATAATTGGCACGCCCGCCTCACCGATCCGGCCGATCATTGTCTTAACTCCTTCGAGCTGCTGCTTTTTCCGCGGTCCATCGAGCAGAATGTGGGACCAATGCGCCGGATCAAAGTTCTCGATCGCCTCCCAAATCAAACCCGCGTCTTCGATTTTGCGCTTGATCCCGACTAAGGAATCAAGCGTCCAAAGCTCGTCTGGATCGCCTGCGTATCCCCAGCCGGCTAGCTTGCCCACTGGCTGGTCCTGCCGCGAATTGTTGGATCCTTTGTTGAAGTAGTCCACCAGGTGAACGACTGCGTGAGTGGCGCCGAGCTGCCTTGCGAAGGCGAAGTAATCCGGCGACAACATATGTCTGTAAAACCCAAATCCGAGCTTCATTGTGCGTCCCTTTGAGCAATTTCGAGCCGAACAGGTGCTGAGCTCGAACCGAGTGAAATACGGGTGGTTGACATCGTAGGCATGAAGTCAATAGACTTTATCTTAGCCCAAGAAAAAGCTGCGTGGTTCAGCCCTCTTTATCTTCAGCCATGCTGCAGACCGGAAGTTTTTGAGCAATGAACGTCCTCTCCAGACTCCCTTTAATACCCTTTGTTCTTGCAGTTTCTCATGCGTATTGCGCACCTAAAACCCTGTGGCAGATCGGCGAATTCGATCAGTCGCCCGTGGAATTTTCGGCAAAGCCGCACGAACCTGTTACGTATCGCATTGGCAGCAGCGATCCCGGCCAGGATTGGCCTTATCGACAGGAAAGCGGCACAATGTATCGCATCTTATTTCCGCTGGAGTCAATCTCCGGCAGCTACTCCTTGAGAGTTGCCGCCCTCATTGATAGACCTCGTGTGCCCGTCCTGCAGATCGATGTGAATGGACATTCAGGAAAGTTCTACCTGCATCCAAAACTGAGCTATGCACGCAGCGATTTTTCCTATGCATTTGATCCCCACGAATCACAAAGCTCCCTCTCAATCGATGTTCCCTCATCATTTCTCAAATCTGGCGAAAACGTCATCACCGTGACATGCATCGATGATCCGGCCACTCCGACTAATGAATTAGAAATCGGCGGCATTAGTTACGATGCGCTGAGCTTCGAGCGGGACGATGCAGGGACTCCGCCCGCAATGACACAGGTGCAGGCGGAACCGACAATTTTCTTCCACAGTCATGCAGGCGCCTTGACTGAGGTCGTGGACGCCTTCATCCGCTTTTCAGGTCCCTGGCAATCGGGTACGGCGGAGCTAGAGCTAAGCGGGAAGACTTATCGCGCAGCGTTTCCAGCGGGAGCATTCGGCGAGCAGCACGTCTCCTTCGATGTTCCAGAGTGGACAGGCACTATACAAGGGAAACTTCTCATTCAGCCCGGGCTCCGGCAGCCAACCGAGGTCAGCCTGACGGCACAACGAAAGTGGACGATCTTTGTTGTGCCCCACACGCACCTCGATATTGGCTATACCGATTACCAGGGTAAGGTCGCCGAGACGCAGTCGAGAGTGCTTACGCAAGCTGGATCCCTCATCAAGCAACATCCGGATTTCCGCTTCTCCATGGACGGATCCTGGAACCTTCAGCAATTCCTCGAGACACGTCCTGAGGCCAAGCGGGAAGAGATACTCAATGTTATTCGCTCGGGAAAGATGGCGATGCCGGCGCAATACTGCAATTTGCTCACCGGCTATGCTTCGCTCGAGACGCTGTATCGTTCACTTTACGACTCGAAAGAGTTCGCGCGCCGCTACAAGTTGCCTTATGAGTACGCGAACATTACCGATGTTCCAACTTACTCCGGCAGTTATCCTTCCATACTTGCAAGCAGCGGCGTGAAGTATTGGGTGGCGGCCTCCAATAACGATCGCGCGCCCGTTTTTTTCTACGACCACTGGAACGAGAAGTCGCCGTTCTGGTGGGAAGGTCCGGATGGCAAAAAGATTCTCTTCTGGTATTCGCGGCACTACGAACAGGTTCAAACGTTATTCGGATTGTCACCACAACTCCCGGCGGTGAGGGAATCTCTTCCCATTTATTTACAAGCTTATTCAACATCCTCTTACAAGCCGAATGTCGCGCTGCTCTATGGAACACAAGTCGAAAACACCGATCTCGTTCCCGCCACGGCAACATTTGCGACAGAGTGGAACCGTCAGTACGCTTTCCCCAAGCTCAAGTACTCAACCTTTCCGGATTTCTTTCACTACGTTGAGGCCAATTATCGCCAGGATCTACCCACGTATAAGGGCGATGGGGGTGGCTACTGGGAGGATGGTATCGGCAGCGATGCCTACTTCGAAGCGGTGGATCGCTCGAATCAGAATCGCGCCCTCAGCGCGGAGATCCTCGCCTCGGTCGCCCACTCTGTTGATCCCAATCTGAACCCCCCTGCGGGTTCGTTCAGGGACATCTGGCGAAACATTATTCTCTTCGCCGAACACACCTGGCTCTCGTACAACTCGGTTTCGCAGCCTGATCACGATCAGTCCGTTCGTCAGCTTCGCGTAAAGGACGGTCGGGCTGAGACGGCCTCGCTTGAAATCGAGGATGTGACAAACCGGTCCCTAAGTCAGCTCGCCGACCAGATTCATATACCGGCGAATACCCTCGTCGTTTTCAACTCTCTCAATTGGCGCCGCGACGGCCTCGTTGAGACGGATCTTTTTGAACATCCAACCCTCATGGATTTAACTATGCACCAGGAAGTACCGCTTGAGGTGCTATATGAGAAACAGAACTTTCTTCACGTGCGTTTCCTGGCAAAGGATCTTCCACCTGTCGGTTACAAGTGTTTCGCCATTACCTATGGCGAACGAGGACATCCGGCGGCACTGCCTAAGTCCTCCGAAGGCACAATCGAGAACAACTATTACCGGGTAATCGTTGATCCCGACAGCGGCGCTCTCAAGAGCATCTACGATAAGCAAACGAATCGTGAAATCGTCGATTCTTCGAGTCCCTATAAATTCGGACAGTATGTATATGTAACCGGCGGTGATGGCGATACACAGATGATCAATCCGTTCCCGGCACTCCCACCTGGAGACCTGACCGTACACCTCGCCTCTGGCGGGAAGTTCCTCGGCGCAGAACGCGTGCCATGGGGGCAATCGCTTCGTCTGACCAGCACAGCTCTGAAGACGCCTGCCATTGAAACAGAGATTTTGCTTTTCAACGATGAGAAAAAGATCGAATTCCGGTTCCGCGTGCATAAAGGCTACACGAACGATAAGGAAGGTGTCTACTTCGCATTTCCAGTGAAGACAAGCGATCCCCATTTCGCTTTTGCGACCCAACAAGGGTGGGTCGACCCCGCGCACGACCTCATGAAAGGGGCTAGCCTTGAGTGGTTCAATGTTCAGCAGTGGATGGCCGTTCATGACGGAAATCTGTCCGTCGGCATAGTGCCCATCGATGCGTCGTTAGCTAGTTTCGGTGATATCAACCGGGGTAAATGGCCCGGTGAGTTTGATCCAAAGACCGGCACCCTCTTCTCGTACGTGATGAATAACTACTGGCACACCAACTATCGCGCTGGCCAGGGCGGTGACTTTACGTTTCGTTATGTGCTCACGAGTTCCTCCCAATTCGACGGAGGAGCGTTGAGTCATCTGGGCCTTTCCGAGATGCGACCCCTCGAAATGAACTATGTCATCTCCCAGGATAAAGTTGGAAATCTGCCGCGCCCGCTGCCGCCGGACGGTCAAGGATTTCTGGAGATCTCGGATCCCGAGGTTGCCCTTATCACATGGAAGGAGGCCTCCGGCGGTAACGGTACAATATTGCGCTTGGAAGAGCTACGTGGAAAGTCATCTGAATCCACTATCCGCTTTAATCATGGGAACATCACGATGGCTCAGCTATGTTCCGGCGTAGAAGATCCTCTGCGTTTAATACCTGTTGATAACAACGCAATTCACGTCTCTTTCCAGCCGTTTGAAGTTATTACGATTCGCGTCTCTAATCACAATCAATGACCTCATTGACTTTACTTTTGGCTTTAAAAAAGTATTGACGCGAAGCGATTTCTCGCCTATACCTAGTGCTAACAGGCCTTGGCTCAGGGTGTGAGACCTGTATCCCTGAAGCCTAGATGTCTTGTATTAGGAGCTTTGGAATGTTGCTCAGGCAAAGACTTGGTTGTCTTACTCTCGCTCTGTCGCTTTCGACAGTTACACTTTTCGCTCAGACAACAAACGGATCCATCGGCGGTACAATCACCGATCCCTCGGGAGCTGCGGTAGGCGGAGTTCAGGTCCAGGTCGTCAACAGCGACACCGGCCTTCAACGACTGGCGACCACTCTCGACAATGGTACTTACGCTATTCCCCAGCTTCCGCCGGGTACGTACGATTTGACCGTGCAGAAGACCGGATTCGCCACGGAAAGCAGGAAAACACTTCAGCTTCTTGTTAACCAGGCGGCTACCATCGATTTCACACTGTCTGTAGCTTCTGTTAACCAGACAGTTGACGTCACGGGAGCTCCGCCTCCACTCAATACTACAAATGCGACTTTAGGTGGTGTCATAGAACACCAGCAAATTGTCGACCTGCCGCTAAATGGCCGTAGCTTCACGCAATTGACTCTTCTGACGCCTGGTAGCGCCCCACAACAATCGGGCCAGCAGGGGGCGTTTACGGTTCAGCTAGGTCAAGGGTCTATCAGCCCATCCGTAAACGGCCAGCGCGGACAGCAGAATAATTTCACGATGGATGGCGTCTTGAATAATGCCATCTATACGAACACTTGGGTTATTGCTCCGCCGCCGGATGCCTTGCAGGAATTTAATGTTCAATCCCACATTACGGATGCAGAATTTTCCATTTCGTCCGGAGCAAACATCAACATCGTCACAAAGTCAGGTACAAATCAGTTTCATGGCGCTGCCTGGGAATTCTTCCGCAACGATGTCCTGGATGCGCGCAATTTTTTTGATGCGACAAAGCCGCCTTACCGGCAGAATCAGTACGGCGTGAACTTCGGCGGCCCTATCTTCAAGAACAATACCTGGTTCGATGCATACTGGGAAGGATTTCGCTCGGTACAGACCCTTACATCCTTCGCACAGGTACCGACGGCAGCAGAGCGTAATGGCGATTTTTCTGGAATTTTGGGGCCGCAAATCGGTACGGATGGCCTTGGGCGACCCATCTTCACGAACCAGATCTTCGATCCGAATACCAGCCGGACTGATCCTTCGAATCCGCTCAACATCATTCGCGATCCGTTCCCCGGTAATCAGATTCCTCTAAGTCGCTTGAACTCGACCAGCCTTTTGATGTTGCAGAAATACTACCCTCTTCCTAACTTGCCTGGAACGGCGAACAATCTGCGCTTCACTGGAACAAACAATACGCAGAGCGACCAGACCGGCATCAGGATCGACCACAAATTTGGTGACAACGATACCCTGTATGGCCGCTACAATCGCACGAATGCAAACCTGCTTCGTCCCGAAGGTCTTCCAACCTACCAGCAGACGCTTCAGAATTATGGTCAGACGCTGGCTCTGGGATATACGCACTTGTTCGGGCCGACAACAATTCTGAACGTCCATTACGGCTATACAAACACAAATTTTGGCCAATTTGATGAAGCAGCTGGTCAAAGCTTCCTGGACGCTACCAATTTCGGTGAGCATGCTCCCGCCAAAAATGGCTTTGCGCTCGGTCCAAATATGGGGATCTCTAACGGCTTTACAGGGGTGGGGCAGTTCGCCATTCCCTTAGGTCCTCAATACAATCATGATGGCCATGCCGATCTCTCCATCGTTAAAGGCAGTCACACCATAGGCATGGGCGTCATGATCTACCATATCCACAGCTTCGATGACGGCTGGGGAGCTTCGGTTAACTTTACTCAAAATGCTACCTCTCAGGGCGGATTGAGCGACAATTCCGGTAACGGAGCGGCCAGCTTTATGCTTGGCCTGCCGGATAATCTTTCCGGGTTTTTAGGCAATACGTCCGCGAACGAACGCGGCTGGTGGTATGGCGGATACTTACAAGATCAATGGCAGGTATCAAAGAATCTGACCTTATCCTACGGTCTCCGCTATGACTTCGTCGCACCGCCAAGTTATGGAAGCAAAATTGTTTCCGGCCTTGATGTTCTCACCGGTAATTTCCTCGTCTCCGGGCCGGCGCCGCCGCTATATCCAACGGCCAATGTCCGCAATACATACTACGATCCGCATTACAACGGGTTCCAACCACGCTTTGGCGTGGCCTACCGTGCAACACCGACTACGGTCATCCGCGGTGCGTTTGCAATCTTCGACGATCACAACAATACGCTGGTGCAAGAGACGCAGGATCCGCGTATTTCCTGGCCGGAAGGGGTCGGCATCTCGAACATCGATCTGAATCGCGGTGTTCCGACAACCTACTTCAACAATCTTCCGCCGAGCGCCGTGTATTTCAATCCGCTCCAGCCGCTCGTAGACTTCGGGGCTGATCCGCGTAACAAGATTCCCTATGCCATGCAATACAACTTCGGTGTCGAGCAGCAATTTGCACACTCTTACGTGCTGAATGTGGACTACGTCGGCTCGGTTGGCCGCCATCTATTTATCCAACCGACCGCCAACACTGCCCTCTACCCGGCGCCTGGGCCTATTGCGGCCCGACAACCCTTTCCGGCGTATGGAGGTTCGTTCTCCTTCGACGAAAATGTCGGCAACTCCAGCTATAACGCCTTGCAGGTCAAGCTACAGAAGACTCTCTCCTTTGGCCTGAATTTCATGGCATCATACACATGGTCTAAATCTCTCGATATTCAATCCGAAGGTCAATCCGGCAGTATTGAGAACATCTATAACTTGAGGCAGGATTGGGGGCCTTCGGATTTCAATCGTACGCAAATGTTTGTTCTCAGTGGCGTCTATCAACTGCCCTTTGGAAAGGGGAAGACCTATCTTGGAAATTCGAATCGCCTGGTAAATGCGTTATTAGGCGGCTGGAATGTTGGATGGATCCTGACAATGAACTCGGGCCAGCCATTCAGTGTCGGATCGGGCGGAGATCCCGCAAATGTTGGCGGCGGGAGCGAGCGCGCCCAAGTAGTCGGGGATCCGAATACCGGTTTCAATCAGAACATTCAAGAATGGTTCAACACCGGCGCTTTTGTCATACCAACTGCCTATACGTTTGGCAATGAGGGCCGCAATAATATGACCGGGCCGGCTTTTAAGAACCTGGATTTTAACGCGATGAAGAACTTCTCGTTGACAGAACGTTTTACCTTGCAATTCCGCTCCGAGTTCTTCGACCTCCTCAATCACCCAAGCTTTGGGCTACCAGATGGTACCGTGACTGACAGCGCATTCGGAGTGATCAACAGCACCGCGAACCCGAACTCTAATCGCGAGATTCAATTCTCTCTCAAACTGCTGTTCTAATGGTCTAGAGGGGCTTCCGATTTCTCGGGAGACCCTCGTCATTAATGGTCGCACTCCCGATTGTTTTAGCGCTCGCCGGAATTCAATGTGACGCAATTCTGCAACCGGTAACGGCAGCTCTGCAACAGAATGACTTGGCGAAAGCTTCATCTCTTCTATCTGCCGTTCCCGCCGAGTGCTCGCAATCGAGCTCGTTCTATGCGCTGACTGGAGTGACAGACGAGCTATCCGGGCGAACCTCTGAAGCAGAAGCAGCGTTCCGGAAGGCCATCGAATTGGATCCGAAATCTGCGCGGCTCCGCGAGCAACTCGGTGCGGTTTACCTTCGCAACCACCAAGCCCGGAAGGCTGCCGACATTCTCTCGGAAGCCGTCACCCTCGATCCGGCAAATCCCGTCGTCAAGAAGTTTCTGATTGGAGCCTATGTAGAAACCGGCGTGTGGCAAAAGGCCGCGGCGCTGTTCAATGAGATCGGCGGGAAGAATGCCGCTTCCGGGGATCCCATCGTTCTTCTTTGGTATGCCCAAACGCTGATCGAAACCGGGCAGGTCGACCGACTGGAGCGCGATCTTCCCGCTGACACACATGGCCTCTCATCCCCGCTCCTGTTCTCCGTCGGCACGCTCCTGGCACAGAAAGGCATGTATCGATCGGCTGTCGGGTACCTCGAGCAAATTCCCGAAAGCGATGCGGATGACGCTGTTTATTTTAACGAGGGGCTCGCTTACTCCCACCTTCAACAATTCGAAAAGGCGCGTGTGTGCTATTTCCGCGCCATTGATAAGCATCCACATCATGTCGATGCCTATTTCCGCAATGGACTTGACTATAGCGCCGCCGGAGACCGCAGAAAGGCGCTTCCATGGCTGTTACGCGCCTATCAATGGGCACCCGGTCGCGCAGACATCTCTTACGCACTCGTAGAGCAACTTATCGACCTTGGCTATTTCGACACGGCCAGTCGAGTATTGTCCGATTCCAGGCACGGGGGCAAGGACGACCTCCTTCTCACAACGGCCGAAGGCGATCTCAAGCAGGCCACGGATGACGCTCACAGCGCCGAAACCGCTTATCGTAGCGTCATAGCCCGGCAGCCCCATTTTGTCGCAGCGCTGGTAGGCTTAGCCCGGCTCAAAATATCTGCTTCAAATGACGACGAGGCGCGCTCGTTGCTGCTGCGCGCCCTGTCCAGCGACGCTAACGATCCGGGAGCCAATGCGGAGCTGGGCATGCTCGAATCGCGTCAACGAAACTGGGCCGCCGCGCAAAAACACCTGCGAGAGGCGTGGTCCCGAGACAAGTCCCGCTCGTCGGTCGCCGTAGAACTGGCGCGCGTTGAACGCCACTTGAACGACCCGTCGGCGGCATTGAAGACAATTACAGCAATCGGGCCTGCGACGCAGCAGACGTCTGCCTATCATTTGGAGCTGGCTGAGATCTACGTTCAGCTCCACCGGCCGGAAGACGCTCAGGCTCAACGCAAGATTGTAAGTGATTTACAGTTGGCGGCTCATAGCGAGTTACATTTTGACGAGCCGAAGGTCTATGTCTACTAAGTGGCTGGGCTGCGTCGCCATCGTCGTCTCAGCTTCTTACCTATCTGCTGCTCCTTGCCCTTCTGGACTCTTTGATGAGCCCAATCGTCTGCTGGCGGCAAAGCGATATCAAGAAGCCTCCAAGGTATTGGATCAGCTCCAACAATGTCCGAACCTGTCGGGCATGGAGACGTTCCAGTTAGGGTGGCTCTACGGCCGTGCCAGGCAGTTCAAGAAGGCTCTGAGCGTTCTCAGTCGGGTTCCGCCCGACGTCCCTGATCGCGAAACACACGATTATGCGATAGCGCTTTGCAAGTTCGAGCTTGCCGACTATCACGGCACGGTTCAGGTGCTGGAGGCTTTACGCTCGACCAAGAGCCTGGACGTTCAGTCGGCAAACCTGTTGGCCGTTGCGTATTCCAAGCTGACACTTTTCAAGGAAGCGTACCAGATTCTTGCCACCCAGGTGACAAAAACGCCTGAAGACCTAACGACCTATTTGAATTTAATTACCGTCAGCGCGGAAGGCGGGGACTTTAAGAACGCCGCTGCCGTTGCTTCACAAGCCGTCGCCCGATTTCCCAATTCAGCGGATGTGTTCGTTTTTCGCGGCGCCGCTGATTCGCTGCTCGGCAATGATAGCCAAGCGGCCGAGGATTTTTCAGCCGCCATGCGCCTCGCACCAACACAAGCCGGAACTCGGTTCTTTCTCGCTCTGACGCAATATAATCAGGGGCGATACACGCAAGCGATTGCTGTACTCAAACAAGCCGAAGGGGATGGACTCCAGGATTCCGATTTGAATTACCTCATGGCAGAGGCTCTTTTGAAAGCCGGGTCTGGCGACCGGCAAGCTGCATTGAATCAACTAAACCGGGCTTTGGAATTGAATCCTCACTCCGTTTCAGCGCAGACGCTGCGCGGAAGATTACTTCTCGAAAACGGTCATGCGCGAGAGGCGCTTACCGATCTCGAATCGGCGCACCGGCAGGATCCGTCGTCGCGTAGCACGGTTTACAACCTGGCTCGTGCTTATCAGGCGGTTGGCGAGCGAAATCGCGCGTCCGCGTTGTTCCAGGAACTCCGTTCCACACAGCCGGAAATTCTCAAAGAAGCCGGCGACAGGCGACTAACTGAAACCTTGTCGCTCGATGGGCCTCGCCAATGAAGACCATTGCCCTCTTTCTAGGCCTTTCGAATCTCTTGGTGGGATTTCCAGAGCCTCCGCACATCCAAAGTGCGGAGGCGGCGTACAGCAACGGCCAAACCGCTCTCCAGCAGAAACAATACCAACGGGCAATCGAGGAGTTCCGGAATGCTATCGTCATTGAGCCCACTTACTCACAAGCGTTCGAAGGGTTAATAAACGCCTGCCGGGCCGCGGAGCTTTCTTCCGAAGCGGCCGATGCCATAACCAAACTGCTCGAGATCGAGCCCGATCTTAGCTCTTATCGCCTGGTGTTGGCACAGATCCTGATGAAGCAGGGACAGACGCAGCGAGCCCTCGCGCAGTTTTCCTTTGTCCTGAAAGGCGACGCCTCGAACGCTGATGCTCTGCTCGGATTTGCAACGGCTGCCCAAAAACTAGGAATGACCGATCGCGCCAGCAATGCGCTACAGCGTGGAAGAGATAAGTATCCGCTCGACGCGCGTTTCAAGCGCTCCTTGCCCGATGGGAACTCTCAATAGGCTCAGTCACGGCATGCCCACATTTCTGATGCTGCTTGCTATATTTGATCTCTGGTTTCGATGAAGGCAAATTCGCATCACAACTTGCGGATGCTCGGCGTCGAAGACGTTCGCGAAACAAATGAACTGAAGCTACTCCACATCATTCGCGACCGTCAGCCCATTTCCCGTGCGGATCTCGTAAAGGCTACGGGCCTTCGCGCCGGAACTGTATCGGTAGTCGTTAACCGGCTGCTGCGCGCCGCCGCTATTTATGAGGGTGAAGCGGCCCCATCCAGCGGAGGCAGACCAGCTACGTACTTACAAATTAACGCCGAGAAAGCATACGTGATAGGCGCCGCAATCGGCGTCCATCAAACGATTTTCGGCGTCAGCGATTTTAACGGAAGAATTCTGAATCAACGCACAATTCGAACGGAACGGGATGCCGAAGGATTTCTCGCTCGATTGGGTAATGAAATCGCAGCTCTCTTAAATGCTCATTTCAAGCATGCCAGGCTGGCGGCAGTAGGTATCAGTATTCCCGGATTGGTCGATCACGTGGACGGATGTCTCGTGAGGTCACCCAACTTAGGATGGCGCGATGTTCCAATTAAGGCAATCCTCGAAGCGAGATTGGATCTTCCCGTCCATGTGGAGAATGACGCCAATGCTGCCGCGCTGTCGGAGCTTTGGTACGGACCAATGGAAGTCTGGAGCGCCAACTGCGTCCTTTTCATTCTGATTGTGGAAGGGGTCGGCACAGGCCTTATTCTCAACGGAGAACTCTACGTCGGATCGCGTATCGGCATGGGCGGGTTCGGCCACATTTCTGTCGATCCCCATGGACCGCCGTGCTCTTGCGGCAGTATCGGATGTTGGGAGACCATTGCGTCCGATGCGGCAACGCTCGAACGATACATCGCCAAGTGTCCGGATGGCAAATCCGTACACTCGCTGCAGAATCTTATCGATATTGTGTATGGTGGCGATGAGTGTGCAGCCGGAGTTCTCAAAAAGACTGCTTCCGCAATCGGGCGCGGGATTAAAGGACTGGCACACGGACTAGCTCCCGAAATCATAGTTATCGGCGGCCAGATTACAGCGTCGTGGTCCATTATCGAACCTGTTATCTCTCAGGAACTAAAAAGCGAATATTTCGTCCCGGGCGTCTCGACTCCGCAAGTAAGGCCGGCGAGCGTCGAACAACCAAGCTTTTTCGGAGCCTTTCCTGTCGCACTCCGCAACCTGCTCCACAAGCCAAAAAGACTTCGCGCGGTATAGTCTGTCTGCCCGTTCAGCCCCTAAATGGGGCAAGCATGGGTGGTAGGGTCGAGCACTGGCGCGGTTAGCCCGTAGGCTCATCCTTGGCTTGTATCCGGGGTTTCCCCCTTCGTGCCCGTTTAGGAATTGCCGTGGCCCCGTTTCCAGCGCCCGCCACATCGCACGTAGCATGCGGATTTCCCGCACTACGCGCTCCTGCATAGTTCGCAGTAAGAGTTATGAGACCTATCAGACTGGAGCGACTGCCGAGACAGACCCATAAGAGACGCGGTACTCCGAGAAGAGTCCGAGCGTTCCGTAGAGCCATTCCCTGCTCCACCGCTTCCAGCCGAAACCTCGGCGCTGACACGCCCGAGCCAGATGGCGCCGAATCTTCTTCTCTACCCAGTCTCGGACGAATGAGAAGCACCGACTAGAGTGGCCCACCGCGAAGTACTTCACCCATCCGCGCAGGATTGGATTGATCTTGTCGATCACCGCTCCCACGGGCTGAGAACGCGAGGCTCCGAAAGATCTCTTTGAGCTTGCCTGAGCAAGGCCGTCCGTTTCTTGCCTTTTGGCAATAACAGTGGCATCCATCGCTCACGGTGACTGCGCACGCGACGGAACTCAAACCCGAGAAAACCGAAGCTCTCGCCTCGCTGCAGATCCACCTCTGCGGCTCTTTTCCTCATTCACCTCCACCTGCAGTTTGGCTAACTCCTCCCGCAGCCGTCTTCTCCACCGCCTGCCGAAGCCATCGCTGGCGCGGATGCGAATCTACCAGGATCACCATGTCATCGGCAAACCGGGCATACTCGACCGCTGTCCACCGCTCGTAACGGGTTGCTGCTTTCGCCCGTTCCAGCATCTGGTCCACCTCGTTGAGGTACAGATTACTGAGCAGTGGCGAAATCACCCCGCCTTGCGGCACTCCCTGCTTTCCCGACGCGTCCAGCAGCAGCTTCAAGAGCCACAGGACCGCATCGTCATCCACTCGCTGCGCTACCTTCTTGAGCACGATATGATGTCGCACCGTGTCAAAGTAGGATCGCAAATCAAAATCGATCACGTAGGTCTTGCCCTCCACAATTGCTTGCCGTACACGCTGGATAGCAGCGTGCGCTGACTTCTTCGGCCGGTAGCCAAACGACCCCGGTTGAAAGTCGGCCTCAAAGATCGGTTCCAGGATCAGCTTTAATGCTCCTTGGACCACTCTGTCCCGGATACATGGAACCGAAAGCTGCGCTCATTTTGCCATTGCCCTTCGGTATTTCCACCTTCCGTGCCTGCTGCGGTCTATATGTCCTCTGTACCAACTCCTCGCGAAGTTGATCGAGAAACTGCTCGGTGCCCTCTGCTTCCACTGCCTGAAACGTCACTCCGTCTATTCCCGGAGCTCCGTCGTTGGCTTTGGCTATCCGATAGGCTTCCCGCAGCGTTTCCCGTTTACAGATGTGAACATACAGACCCCAAAAGCGCCAAGCTGGTTCAGCCTTCGCCTTGATGTATAGTCGTCGTCTCAGGTCCTGCAGACTGATGGGCGCCTTTATCATCTCGCCCCTGCCTCCCTTGTTGATTCCGACACTCTGTGCAGCAAGGCCCCTTGGCTCCGCGGGCGTTACCCCGCCTCCTCGCTACTATGGACCTAGCCGCCACCGTTTCGCCTTGGATCGACTTCCCGGTTTTCGCCGGTTATACGATCTCCTTGCTCCACCGGTTTCCCAGTGGGACGAGGACGGTTTCTCCAGTTGCTCGACATGTCCTTGCCACCGTGCTGCCCCTACCACCCCGCCGAAGTGACCTCCCGCTTCGATCAGACTGCGGATCACCATGCTGCCTTCGCCCCGAACGAAAGGGCTCGGCCTTCGGGTTAATAGTATCGAGGCTACCTATGGGTTCACTTACGTTACGGCCCGGTGACTCGCTCACCGCCCCAAGGGCGGCTTTGTCAGTTGGCTTCATTCGTTTCGTTTCCTCCGCGAATGCAACCCAAGCTACGGGGCCCTGACTCTTACCCCGGTGGGACTGTCTCCCACTGAACATGCCAGCCTTTGCTGGACGCGCTCGTTCGCCAATAATCGATCCGCACAAAAATTGCTATGCGGCGGTACGTTCATAGCGGTGATGAAGGCCGCCGAGCTGTGGAATTGCGACAATCTGTCCAACGTTCAACACCTCTCGAGGGAACCGACATTGCTTGCCCAGGCTCAAGTGAGTTCTCGATTCGTGGTAGTAGCGGAAGTAAGAAGACAACGTTCTCTTGAGATGGCGGGCGTTCAGAGTCCAAAACATCCGGTCCAAGGTCGTCAGCAGCGGACGCTTGCGCTTTCGTCCAAAGGCGGCGATTTGCATTCGTAGCGCTGCATTCTCGATGGCCACGGCCTGATGGCCGCTGAGGAGCAACCGGACGATTCGAAACACAACAGGACCGTCATGTCTCCGATTCTTTCCTTTCATACCCCTTTGGGTCAATCGGTAACGAGCAGATCGAATATTGGCGAAGCACAGCGTCAATATTGGCTTCTGAAAACAACAGAAACGCTTGATATTGTTCTGGATTGGCTATTTGCAACACATCTCTTGAGGATGGCAAATTGCTTACTGGCTGTGTGCCATTCCTTCTCGGGCACCGGAGATCACGTTCGTTTGCAGATTGGTGCTGCCGTTTATCGGATGATCCGGCAGCGCATCACTCATCCGGATCTGCTCGAGCTTGCGTTTGCCGACTTGCCGTCCAATAAATGCTGTCTAACCCGACACAGTCAACAACCACAAAGCGTCGGCCACGCCAACGAACGATTGTTCCAGTTCTCAAAGCAGCTGAGGCTGCCATCGATTTTGCTTGATCGTTCGCGCCGGCGTTTTCCGCCGCGACCAACCATAGGGTGATGATATATAAAGCGGTTTATCTCAGTCGCACTAATTTGCCACGCTCAGTCGCATTCAATTTGCCACTTAACACCGGCTGCTCTCGCGTGACTATTTCAACTCCATCATCAGCCAGGCACGGCTGAAACTCCAATCTCGCAACACCAAACTGCCGGAAACCTTGAGCACTTCGGCCGTTTCTTCTACCGTGAGGCCGCCGAAGAAGCGCAGTTCGACCGCCTTGGCCTTGCGCGGGTCGAATTCTGCGAGTGCACGAAGCGCATCGTCCAGGCGGATCAGCTGTTCGGGCCGGAGAGGACACGCATCGAGCGATTCGCTCAGTTCCACCCTGATGGCTTGGCCGCCACGCTTTCCGGCCCCTTTGGCGCGAGCTGCATCGACGAGAATCCGCCGCATGAGATTTGCTGATATAGCGAAAAAATGCGCCCGATCCTGCCATGAAACATGAGGCAAATCCACCAGTTTCAAGTACGCTTCGTTGACCAGAGCCGTGGTCTGCAAGCTGGTTCCGGGCTTTTCGCGGCGCATATAACGTTGTGCCATGCGATGAAGCTCGGCATACACAACTGGGGTGAGCCGCTCCAGCGCGGTGTGGTCGCCCAATCCCCAGGCTTGCAGCAATTGTGTGATCTCAGTCGTGCGTTGATCCACTCAACCGCAGTATAGGCCTCCCGAGAAATGTCCGGCCATGTCCGTTTGTCTCCCTACGCTTCCGCTTAGCGGGCGAAGCAGCCTGAGGCTGCGGGAGGAAACGATGAAAGAAAAGCTGGTGTTGACCGATGCCGGCATCCCTAGTAGTGAGGTGTTCTGGCCAACCAATTAGACATCGATGTTCTCGAAAATCGGCACTCCGGTTCAGTTTCGCTCTCGCCGCAAGAGCTCAAACAGTCGGTCAGAGCGGTCTGGAACTCGACATGTACGTCGGAATGCAAGTTCCGAGGCGAATCCATTCTAACGCGCTCGAGGACTTAATGGAAATCCGCGTAGGAACCCTCGAATTCGATACCAGAGCTGTTGAATTGATTCGAGCGGGGATCGAGAAGAGGGTAACGGCGCCCACATTGCGCAGTTAAACAGCGTAAGTAAGGTGGTCCGCTAAGAACTGCCCGTGTCGACTATCATAGGTGGAATCGGCGAACCATGGAATCGGAGAGGTTGCGGAAAATCGAGCAGCTCTTTCACGCCGCGCTGGAATTGGAGTCGGAGCAACGCGCGGACCTCCTGCGAGACTCCTGTGGTGGGGATGAAGACTTGCGCCAACAGGTCGAGGCTCTGCTCGCCATGGAACAGGAGCGCTCCGGCCTGCTTGATCATGGCCTATGGGATCGCGGACCCGTAACTCCGCTGCTTCCGGGAACCGAACTCGGTTCATACCGCGTCGAGAGCGTTCTAGGAGAGGGCGGCGTGGGCGTAGTGTACCTCGCTTTCGATACCAAGCTCAATCGCCGCACGGCGGTGAAGTTTCTTTCGAATCAGGTGGCCGATGCGTCCGCGCGCCGGCGCTTTCAGCGCGAAGCCCAGATGGCATCGTCACTCAATCATCCTCACATCGTGACGGTGTACCACGCGGGCGAATTCAATGATCGCCAATATCTGGTTACGGAACTCATGGATGGGGGCACGCTGCGGCAGTGGGCGAAGCGAACGCGGCCGTGGCGGCAGATCGTAGAGTTGCTGATTGGCGTCGCCGATGCGCTGGCTGCGGCGCATGCGGTCAATATCCTGCATCGTGACATCAAGCCGGAAAATATTCTGCTGACGCAGAGCGGCTACGCCAAGCTGGCTGATTTCGGTCTTGCGAAACTGGCCGAGCATTCGCGGCCATCGTCCGAGCCCACCGTTACTGACGGGACCCGTCCCGGCGTCATCCTCGGGACGCCGGCCTACATGTCGCCGGAGCAGGCTTCAGGGTCGCCGTTAGATGAGCGCAGCGACATTTTTTCGTTCGGCGTGGTGCTATACGAGATGTTGTCCGGACCCCGGCCGTTCATGGGAGCAACCGCAGTGGATTTGATGCATGCGATCGTCCACGCGAATCCCGCGCCGCTCGCCGAGGACATTCCGGTCGCGCTTCGGATAGCAGTTGAGAAGGCGCTCGAGAAGAATCCAGAGGACCGTTACCAGAGCATACGGGAGCTGGTCGTCGATTTGCGGCGTGTGGCAAGGCGTCCGGTGGAGTCGCCGCCATCACCCGCCTCGGCGATGACCCACGAAAGGCACTTGGCGCGCCCTGCCTGGATCGTCGGTGTGACGATCCTCGTTCTGGCGGCGCTTACGGCGTTATGGTTGCGCCTGCGCCCTTCCGAGGCTGGTCGCCAACCGGAGGCGGTCTTGTTGACAGCCGATCAGGGCATCCAAAACGACCCAGCTATTTCGCCCGACGGGAAGGAGGTGGCCTACTCGTGGGACGCCAAGGAAGGCGATCACCCCGGCATCTACGTCAAGCTGGTGGGTGCCGCTAGTCCGCTGCGGCTTACAAATGAGGCAACCGCTGTCGACCGCTCTCCTGCCTGGTCGCCCGATGGCGGGTACATCGCTTTCTGCCGTACGTCCGGGTCCGGTTCCGAGATCCTCCGAGTACCGGCCTTGGGCGGCCCCGTAAGACGAGTGGCGCAAGTCAAAGAGTGCGGCTGGGGTCTGTCCTGGTCTCCGGACGGGAAATTCATTGCATCACCGGACCCGACGGCCCGCGGACCTCGAAGCATCGTGCTCATTTCCGTCGAGAGCGGGGAGGCGCAAAAATTGACTTCGCCACCGGTCGACTATGTTTACGGCGACATTAGCCCGCGATTCTCTCCGAATGGCAAGAGCCTTCTGTTCGTGCGCTTCCGTTCGGGAGGGGATCGCAACATTTACGTTGTCGGCTTGGGCGTCGATGGAACCGCGCAGGGTGAGCCGCGGAAGGTGAGCGGAATGGGAGAACACCCCGACGTCATAGGCGTGGATTGGATGCCGGACAGCCGTCGAATCGTCTATTCCGGCCCGCCTCGCGGAAATTTCGGTGCTCTTTTCATCATCCCCGCGAGCGGAGGCGATAGCATACGCGTGGCTGAGGCCGGCGATCGCGTTGGGAAGCTTTCTGTTTCGCGCATCGGGAGCAGGATGGTTTACCAGCGCGTCTCAACGGACCGGAACATTTGGAGAATTCCTGGTCCCCATTCTCTGCTCGAGCGCAGCGGTGCGGCGACACGGTTCATCGCGTCTACGGAATGGGATTGGCAGCCGCAATACTCGCCCGACGGAAAGAAGATCGTTTTCGAATCGGCCCGGTCTGGGACTGGAGAGTTATGGGTATGCGACGCGGAAGGAGAGAATGCGGTGCAACTAACCAATTTCCAGGGTGTTGGTCTCGGCAGTCCCCGTTGGGCTCCGGACAGTCGTTCCATTGCATTCGATCACACCCTATACGGAAACAAAGATATCTCCGTGATAAGCATCGATGGCGGCAAGCCACGGCGGTTCACGGCGGATCCCTCGAACGAGGTTCTCCCTAGTTGGTCTCGCGACGGGCGCTGGATCTACTTCGGCTCAGACCGGTCCGGCGCATGGCAAATCTGGAAAGCTTCGGCAGGCGGGGGCCAGGCTTTGCAGGTTACGCGATCGGGCGGCAACGATGCTTTCGAATCGATAACCGCAAAATACCTTTACTGGGGAAAACACGATGAACCCGGGATCTGGCGCATGCCCGTAGCGGGAGGAGAGGAAACTCGGGTCATCGAAAAGGGGGGAAGCAAACTATTCGCGGTAGCGGAGCCGGGGATCTGGTTCTTGGACGTGGATGCAGGGGGCGCAATCACGCTGAAAAACTTCGATGAGACCAGCGGGCGCGTGGAGAAGTTTCGTGAATTCCCGAGCGGAACCAGAATGGTTATGTCATCTACGACGATGTCCGTTTCGCCAGATGGCCGCTGGATTTTGTACGTACAAAATGATCAGATCGGCAGCAATCTGGTGCTGCTCGACACGTTCCGCTGACCGTTTGCGAATCGTCGATTCCCGCGTGTCCGGTTCTGGTGCAAACTCAATGTAGGCGTCCTGTCGAGTGTCGAAAGAAATGCTCGGTAGCGTCAGGCGGCGAGCATAGCGGCCCAGACGTCTGGAGCAGTTCTGGGTCCGCCCGCCTGGAGCAGTCTGGGCGCGCCCATAAGGTAGCAACTACGGAGTGGGAGCCGGCCAGTAGGAACGAGGGACTTAGATCAGACACACCATCCTCGCCCTGTGTTACCCGTTTGCCACGCGGCTGAGCGCGGGAGGAGTTGCCGATCACATGGTGACGCAGGATGCTCCGGCAGAGTGATGCCGAGGTGTTCAAGCTATACAGCCAGGCCAAGCTCGGCATGATGCGCGAGGCGCTGGGGAAACTCGACCACAAGGCGAACGAGCGGGCGGGGAATTTGTTCACAGAGCGGGCCAGTTGACCTATTTTGTTCACATTTTTCGCACGGTCGGCCGCAATCGGGAATCTGCCAGAAGGAGGAACGATTGATTCTAAAGGGCGAACTGGTCGGGCCGCCGGGATTTGAACCCGGGACCTCTTGCACCCCAAGCAAGCGCGCTAGCCAGGCTGCGCCACGGCCCGTAGCCTCAGTCTAGCGCACCAAACTCTAACACCCGTGCTTTGCGCGGCGTCGCTCGGCAACAATCGTGACCTCTATATCCTTGGCCAGGCTGACCACTTCGTTCACCAGGCTGCGCCGTCTCAGACGGGTGATTCCCTTCGTTATAAGCCTCGGAAGGAAAATTTGGCGAGCATTATGCAACCGCGCAAAGTCTACGACAGTTTGTGCCGGTTCCGATCCTGCCAGCACACGAGTCTCGATATGAAGATTTCGGGCAAAGTTCAGGTGACGCTCAACCGCCTGGCGGCTGGCGGAAGGCGCTGCCGTCGACTCGCCCTCTTTGGTCACGCAAACGGCGAAGCAGCTGGAGCCCAGAATGTCCGCCACCCGTTTACCGCGTCGAATGACCATCGCGGTTGAAGGATCATCGCTGACGTAAATAACAATTGCATCGTCGCGCAGGGACTTTCCCGGAAATACTGGTCCCGATTCGATGACTTCCTTCGATAGCACCTCCTTGTTGCTTCCCTGCTCGAGCCTGTCTTCCAGTTCGTGCGCCGTCTGACGAAGAGCTATTTCACGCAATGCGACCAGCGTTGACTCTCTGAAGAAATTCTCCAGAGCAAGCTTCGCCTTTTCGGGCGCGTATACGACGCCGCGTTCCAGACGATTGAGCAAGGCGCGCGGCGTGAGATCGACCATTACGACCTCGTGTGCCTGCTTCACAACCCAGTCAGGTATCGTCTCCCGGACCTTGACTCCTGTTATTTGCTCCATCTGGTCGTTCAGACTTTCCAGGTGCTGAACGTTCATCGTCGTTAAAACGTCGATGCCCGCATCAAGCAAGACCATGACGTCTTCCCACCGTTTTTCGCGCGGTAATCCGGGGACGTTTGTGTGAGGAAATTCATCCACCACGGCAACCTCGGGGCATCTCTTGAGAATGGCGTCTATGTCCATCTCTTCGAACGTCGATCCCCGGTAGGTGATCAGTTTCCGGGGAACGATTTCGAGACCTGCTGTTTTCGCAATCGTGTCTTTTCGGCCGTGTGGCTCGAAGTATCCGATCAGGACGTCTGCGCCGGCGGCTTTCAGGCGCTGAGCTTCGTCGAGCATCTCGTATGTCTTGCCCACTCCCGCGGCATAACCGAGAAAGATTTTTAGCTCTCCGCGCTCGTCGTTCATGACTCTGTCAGCAGGACAAGACAAGATCCTGCCCGCTGCTCCGTCATGATGCTTTCAGGCCGTGCTGGATTGTCATGTGTCACTGCTGCACCGGTTGGGCTCTGACGGCACCGCGCAGCGCAATCGTGAAGCACGACCCATAACCAGCCCTGCTCTCGACCGAAAGCGATCCACCGTGCGCTTCGACGATCTCCTTCGCAATAGCGAGACCCGTCCCCATGCCTTGAATCCTTGGATTCTCGTGACCCCCTCTATAGAACTTTTCGAAAATCCTGCTCCGCTCCATTTCTGTAAGTCCGCGGCCGGTGTCACGGACCGAAATCGAGATCAAATCGTCAGATTCGGCGGCGCTAATTACAATCGGCCCCTGCGACTGGCTGTATTTCAGCGCATTGTCGAGCAACTGCTTGAGAGCTTGGACTATCAGGTCGCGATCAACGAGCACCGGGGTTAGATTCGGCGCTATTGCAGCAGAAAGCCGGCTGGATGTCGCCCGTTCTCCCAACGACTCAATCGCCGCTCCGACAAGTTCGCTTGCGGTCTGCGGTCGCATTTCGAGCTTCAGTTTCTTTGCGTCGATGCGAGACAAATGGATTGCTTCTTCGATCAGCTTTCGCAAGCCGCTCGTCTCCTGCTTGACAACGCGTACAAGCTCGCGCTGCTGTTCCCCAGTAGTCTCGCTCGCGGGACCCAGCATGTCGGTCGCTGCCTCGATAACCGTAAGAGGGGTCTTCAAATCGTGGGCGAGCGCATCAATCATTACTGACTTCAGCTCTTCACTTTGAAGGGCGGCTTCGGCCTGATTGTTGGCTTCATGCGCCTGCGCCTGCGCAAGTGCAACTGCAACCGTATTCACAAGCACCTGCAGCGTGGTGGCCGGCAGCGTAACTCCTGCGAAACCGAAACTTCCAAAAGTCTTGTTGCCAAGCGAAATTGGCACAACCTTGGTATTTCGACCGTTCGTCGACTCAACGCCACATACGGCCACGCGCTTCAATTCCTCTTCGGCAAAGGAACCAGGCACCTGTGAATGCTGCACCGATCCCGATGAACTGTCAAGCAGAGCTGCCTCAGTAAAGCCGAAGATTTCCATGCTCTTATTTATGATGATCCGCGGAACTGACTTCCCCGTAGCCATCAGCATTGCCCGGCTGAACGCATGAAGTTTTTCCGTCTCTTGTTGCCTGTGTAGCAGCTGGTTGCGCTGCTCGCGAAGACGCGCAGAAAGATTACTTGTGATTAGTGAAATGGCTAGAAAGACGATCAGACTCAACCATCCCTGCAGATCACCGATGGTAATCTTGCCGATGGGCGGGACAAAGAAATAGTCAAAACACAGCGCGGCGGTGAAAGATGCGGCCAGCGCATCAAGGAGTGCCCCATAGATTCCTGTCAGCAACACCGCGAACAACAGAAGCATCACCGCCACAATAGCGGTGGCTCCTACTAAAGAACACAAATATGAAAGTGTGATGCTCCCCGCCACGACGACAATCACATGTCGCCAGCGCGCTGCGCTCATCTTAGCTCCAGTTTTGCGACGTGTCCAGCAAACTAATCGCTCTAGTAAGACTCATTGTACGGAATGAGTAGACTGAAGGAATGCGAAAATCAGCCCTCGTTTGTGCGGCCGTCGCTGGTTCGCTGTTGTGCGCACAGATTCCATCGCTTTCCAGCGAAAAAATGCGGGCAGATGTTCAATATCTCGCGAGTGACCGACTCGAGGGGCGAGGAGTGGGAACGAAGGGAGAGAAACTAGCTACCGATTACATTGCTTCGCAGTTAAAGGCGGCCGGAACAGTACCAGCCGGGGACGCTGGAACTTACTTCCAGCGCGTACCGCTGGTTGGTTCTACCACTTCTCCACAAGCGACGCTAAGTGTTGAGGGAGATCGAGAGCCGTTTTCCTTGAAGTTCGCAACGGATTTTGTCGGCACAGCCTTCTCACAGGTTCCGGCAAACGATTTTAGTGCCGAAGCCGTCTTCGTGGGTCATGGCATATCCGCGCCGGAATTCGCTTGGGACGACTACAAAGGTGAAAATCTGCGCGGGAAGGTCCTCGTGTACTTCACTAATGAACCTCCTTCTCGAGACAGAAAATTCTTCGGTGGCCCAGCCCTCACTTATTACGGGCGGTGGACTTACAAATTCGAAGAAGCCACCCGCAGAGGTGCAGCCGCTGCATTGATTATTCACACCACAGAAACTGCCGGCTATGGATGGGGTGTAGTAAATAGTTCTTTCAGTCGAGAGATGCCGGAGTTAAAGCTAAGCTCTGGTGAGAACGGATTGAAACTCGCGGCATGGCTTTCGGAAAGTGCTGGCGCAAGGCTCACGGCTGCAACAGGCAAAACCATAGACCAACTTCTTGCCTTAGCAAATCAGAAGGGTTTTCATCCCATTCCGCTGGGCATCCGGGTATCCGGCTACATTCCGGTGAAATTGCGTGAAATAGAAAGCCGAAACGTGATAGGTCGAATCGAGGGTTCCGACGCGAAGCTCAAGGAACAGGCAGTGCTATACAGCGCGCATTGGGACCATCTTGGCATCAGCCTCCCGGTCAGGGGCGATTCCATTTATAACGGAGCAGTGGATAATGCCACCGGCTGCGCAGTCGTTCTCGAACTGGCACGAGCCTGGAGCACGCTGAAGCCGAAACCAGCGCGCAGCGTTCTCTTCCTATTTGTGACAGCCGAAGAATCTGGTCTTCTGGGTTCGCAATATTATGGCGAGCATCCGAAGGTGCCTGCCGGCATGACCGCGGTTGACATCAACTATGATGCGCTCTACCCCTTCGGCAAAACGCACGATGTACTGTTAGCGGGCGCGGAGCGCACTACGCTCTGGCCGCTGGTCGAAAAGGATGCGGCCGCCATGAAGCTCGAACTGGGATCAGATCCGGAACCCGGCCAAGGACATTACTACCGCTCTGACCATTTCTCTCTTGCCCGCGTCGGAATTCCAGCCTTCAGCGTTTCACAGGGCACTCAGTATCTAGGCAAGCCGGCCGACTTTGGAAAGAAAGTCTTCGAGGAGTACAACACCCAGCACTATCATCAGCCTTCAGACGAATATCAACCTGATTGGGACTTCAGCGGTATGCAGCAGATGGGCGAGTTTGGGCTTCGAATCGGCGTCGATGTCGCAAATGCTCCGGGACTTCCAACCTGGCATCACGGCGATGAATTTTTTAGCGCCCGCCAAAAGAGTGAACTGGTCGCTCGCTGACGATTTGCGATCTCAATGGTGAGCGGGTTCCCGGCGATGGGTCGCTCGCTCCGCATTTACAGCGGCTCCAATTGTAGCGACACTCTCACCTCCAGGCACAACCTCGAGCGAATACCCTTGCAGCGGACTCAGTTTGACCATCTCGCCCAGATATTCCTGCAACAGCGTGACATTTACGAAACGCGCGTTGAAACCGGTGATGAAGAACTTGCCTGGGCCGTCGAGATGAATGCTGGTAGCAGTCCCAGCGGCCAGGGCCCGATGCCATAGCTTGACGAACTCGACGCATCGCGTTTCACCCTGTTCAGCTTCCGCGAACACCTCATCAGGCTCCAGATCCATAAAGCGAAGGCGCATCGCCCGATTGCCCATCACCCCTTCGAGATGTCCCCGCCCGCCACATCCGCAGAACTGCTCCTTTGGATCAAGCGTTACCACCGAATGCCCCGCCTCGAAAATTGCATCTGTCGAAGGATAGCGGCCGTAACCGATACCTGTCCCGAGCGTCCAGACGCGAATCAACCTGTCAAGATGCCCCCGCGTCGCGGCCATTCCCGCAGCCATCACGTCCGCATCATTAAAAATGGCCACCGGCACTCTGCTGCCGAAAAGCGACTCGAGCGCTTGCGCGAGCAGCTTCTTCATGTGCACGCCTTTGAACTGAACCAGATTTGGTGAATCTTCCACTACGCCGCCACGCACGATGCCCGGTAATCCTAGCCCTACATGCGTCGGCGCACCCGCGAGTTTGAGCTGGTCAATTTCTGAAACAATTCGTTCGATGATACTTTCGGTCGGAACGCCAAGCAGCGAATCTGAAACCGAAGGATCGTCCGGAGAAGAACGCAACGCCCCTGCCAGTTGGTTTCCAGATACCGCCCCAAGCGTGATCCTTTCGGTAATCACTATGCCAATGCTGTGTGCCATATCAATCCTGCGCTTCTCAATTCCGTGACAGCTTATTCAATCCGTTAAAAGCCGCCGCTTTGTAGCATTCGGCAAGCGTGGGATAGTTAAACACCGTGTCTACGAAATAATCAACTTTGCCCTTTAAAATCAGAACAGCCTGTCCGATGTGCAGTAACTCTGAGGCGCCCTCTCCGATAATATGTACGCCCAGCAGATCCAAGGTATCGCGGTGAAAGATGAGTTTGAGGCGACCCGTCGTATCGCCTCGAATTTGACCACGCGCGATCTCACGATAGTACCCGACACCCACTTCGTAAGGCACATCTTCATCCGTAAGCTGCTCCTCTGTTTTACCAATGAATGAAATTTCCGGAATCGTGTAAATGCCGAATGGGAAATAGCTGGGATTGGACGAAACCGGTTTGTCAAAAGCGTGCCCTACGGCAATGCGTCCCTGTTCCATCGATACCGATGCCAGGCTCGGAAAACCGATCACGTCCCCCACAGCATAGATGTGCGGCTGTGACGTTTGATAGTGCTCATTTACCGCGATCCGTCCGCGCGCGTCCGCCATGAGACCGGCCGCCGCCAGATTCAGCTCATCCACGTTTCCCTGCCGCCCGACTGCGTACAAGAGCGCGTCGCCGGGAATTTTCTTGTTGCTCTCGAGGTAGGCCACCACGCCTGTGCCCGACGCGGTAGTTGCTTCTTCCACGCTTTGCACTTCTTCGTTCAGACGCATCGTCACTCTGTGATCGCGCAAATGGTAAGAGAGCGCTTCGATAATTTCGGAATCGGCAAATTCGAGCAAACGCGGACGCTTTTCGATCAGCGTCACACGAACACCCAGCGCCGCGAACATGCACGTGTATTCCACACCAATCACTCCGCCGCCCACTACCATCAGCGTTCGCGGAATTGCGGGCATATCGAGAATCTGATCGCTGTTGATGATGGTCCGCGCATTTATGGGCACTTTCGGCGACACTGCGGGCTTGGTTCCTGTCGCGATCACAATTTTGTCGGCCGTCACGTCGCCTGAGCCGCGCAAACCGGTAACGACGATTGTGTTTGGTCCCTTGAAACTCGCGACTCCGGTTAGAACCTCGATTCCGTTGCGCGCCAATTGTGCTTGCGTTACATCGACTTCCGTCTTGATCACATGCTGGACCCGGAATGCAAGGTCCGCCATCGTGATCTTCTCTTTGACCCGGTAGCTTACCCCGTAGACGTTTTGATAGTTGTAGCCGGACAGGTGCAGCACGGCTTCACGCATCGTCTTGCTCGGAATCGTGCCGCTGTTGATACACGCTCCGCCGATCACCTCGCGCTGTTCGATTAGGGCAACTCGTTTTCCGCTCTTAGCGCCCTGAATCGCAGCGCGCTGCCCAGCCGGACCAGATCCGATTGCGATTAAATCGTATTGGGACATAAAAGCCTGACGTTACACTAAGCGGAACAGCTAAGTGTCTAACCCGTTCATGATTCCCACAACACATTCGAGTATAGCTGCGAGAGTTCGTTTACTCGCCGGCGTGATCACACACCGTCCCGCGAAGCTCACGTTGCACGCTCGCACTACCCTAGATTTCTAAGACTTGCCTCAATCAACTTCTTAGTTTCCTCGTACTCGTCTCCCTTGCCTTCCCACTCGATCGAGAAGTAGCCTTTGTAGCCCGCTTTTTTCGCGATCCGGAAGATCCGCTCTACATCCACCCGATAGACCTTGCTCCCATCCACTTCCATATCTTTGACGTGGCTTATGTTGTACGCCAGGGGGAAAAGCATGCCGAGAGCCTTGTCGTTATACGCCTGATCGTTGTGGATCAGCATCGAATTGCAGAAATCGGGAAGCGCCCGCAGGTAAGGGCTGTTCACCGCCGTCAGAACCCGCACGATTCGTTCGGGCTGTTCTGCCTCAGGATCGTCGTTCTCTATGTTGACGACGATCTGCTTCGACATTCCATATTCAGCAAGCTCTTTGAGCGCGGTCACAGCACAGCTGAAATCTCCAGCCTTGTCGGCTTGATTCCGGGGCCCGCGCGGAAGGTGTATCCGTATGCTAGGGGACCCGAGAATCACGGCGGCGTCAATCCACTTGCGATACGTCGCGAGGGCGCTTTCCCGTTGCACGGTGCTCCCACAGAGCTTCACGGAAACGTCTACCGGAATATTGACGACGTGCATACCGGCCTGATCGAACGACTTTCGCAGATCCCGCACGTAGCTCTCGTCAGTGGATTTGAAATGGCGGCTCCAAGGTTCGATCCCTGGTACATCCAATTTCGGTCCGATCGTCTGCGCAAACTGCTCCAGTGTCATGCCACTCTTGGACGTTTCGTCGTTCTCGCCGGCGATCAGTCTCCGAAATGGATAGCTGGAGACTGCCATTCTCTCCCGCGCCTCGGTCGGGAATCGATAGCTGGGAGGCGTGCCCCAAACCGAAGTGCCCGCACTTAGTGCAAGCGCCACAAATTCACGGCGGCCTAGTGCATTCATTGTTTGGATCCTTTCAGCTAAGTTCGCCTCAGATTGTCGATCAAGTATTCGGAGGTGCGTAATGCGAAGGCAAGGATCGAAATCGTGGTAGTTTTGTCTGTGCAATTTGGAAACACACTGGCATCGCAAACGTAGAGATTCGGCACATCGTGCGTCTGCCCAAAACGGTTGGTCACGAATTTCTTCGAATCGCTTCCCATCCGTAATGTCCCTGTTTCGTGCAGGCTGGTGCCCGGCATGTCCGGCGCGTCCGCTGGCCCCAAATACTCACCACCGCTCGCCCGGATGATTTGCTCGCAGGCGTTTTTGCCATGCTCCCACATCAGCAGCGTATTTTGATCCCATGCGAAGTGCAAACGCGCCGCCGGGATGCCGTAGGCGTCCTTCACGGCCGGATCGATATCGACAAAATTGGCATCACTGCGCTGCGTGGGAGCCTGAATGTAGAAGTCAACCGGGGTCGGATAACGCCTTTTGATCTGTCGCTTGAACTCGCGTCCGAAGCCTTCGATGTGGGTGTAATAATACGGGAACTCTCCGCAGCCGGCATTCGGATAGACCGAGTAGCCTCGAATGAATTTTTCCTGTCGGGGGCTTCCAAGGTTTTGCCAGCGCGGCAGCCACGCAACTGTGCTGGCTGAGACGTTATCGGGAAAACTTGGCTGGCCGAGCAGCTGAGGCAGAAATCCGCGCGCCGTCGTGCCGTAAAGATGATCACAAAGGTTGCGGCCAGCCTGTCCACTCGAATTCGCAATACCCTGAGGCCAATGACGTGACTTCGAGTTGAGAAAGATGCGCGCCGATTCCACGCAGGATGCCGCTACCACGACCGCCTTCGCATACACCTCAACTTCCTGCTTCGTTTCGCGGTCGATGTAGGCGACCCCCGACGCCCGGCCATTCTCGTCTGCGAGGATATTCTTGACGAGAGCATTAGTGCGTAGTTCGAGGTTGCCGCTTTTCTCCGCGGCCGGCAGGAAGAACCATGGCGTTGAGAAAAATGCCCCAACGTCACACCCCTCCGTACAGTTCGCGCAATAGTGACAGGAAGGATGGCCCGCGTGCGGCACTGTGAGCTGTGCTATGCGATCCGGAAGATATGGAATACCGACCTTCTGCGCGCCGGATTCGAGAATCCGATCAACACAGCGGAAATTCATTGGAGGCAGATACTCGCCATCCGGATTGCTCGGCCGGTTCTGTACCGTGCTCGCCACGCCAATCATGCGCTCGACACGGCTGTAATAAGGCGCGATTTCTTTGTACGAAATCGGCCAGTCGACGTCGTATCCGTCTCGAGTGGCCGCCTGAAAATCAATATCGCCGAAACGCGCGGAGGAACGCCCCCAGAAATTTGTTTTGCCTCCCACCGCGAAGCAGCGGCGCCAGGTCCATTCGGTGCCCGGCGCAGTAGTGAATGCGATCTCGTGTTCCCAAATGCCCTCCGTATATTCGTTGTCCATGTAGCCGATCCAGTGCTTGCGCTTCTCGGGCTCGCCGAACCCGCGAAATGGCATGTCATAGGGTTGGCGGTGATTCCGGAAGTCCTTAGCTGGATCGAGTCGCCGGCTCGCGTTCAAGGCGCATACCTTGGCGCCGGCCTGGCAGAGCGTGTGGATCGCCATTCCCCCGCCTGCCCCCGTTCCAATCACCACAACGTCATAAACTTTTCTTGGCATTCAAAACCTCGGAGGCGGAAGGTGTTTATGTTCGGGATCGTTCGTGTGCGGACATGCCGGGGACTGCTGATAGAAACGCAGCCCCGGATAATCCAGTTGCTCGAGCCCGATCCGGCTTGTGTAATAACCCATCACGGTGTAACGCCGAATTAGAAGGAAGAACTTTCGGCCGCGCTCGTCTACTTCCTCCCGTTTGTAAGCGACGGCTTCGAGCAGTGATGTTTGCTTTTGTTGCCCAAGGTCGGCGAAAGAAGAAGCATGAACCTTGCGAGACGTCTCTTCGAGCCACTCGAGCCCGTCGCGCATCGGCTTCTCGAGATCCTCCTCTCCATGAGCCGCCATGAAGTCAATAAACTCGCTCACTCCGGCCTCTCGCGCGCCAGCCGTCTCGTCGCGCGGGATGATTAGCTCTGTCAGTATCTCGATAGTCCGATAATCTGAAGCGCTGAAGTGCTGGGGTGCGTAATGAGACGGCCTTCCAGAAACCGCCGCGCCCGCTTCGTGCCGATGCTCACCGGCAAAAACCCATCGGCTGAAGCCGGGAAATGTGCTCGCTGCAGCGGCCTTGGCCAGCATCTCGAGCACTTGCCGCCGATCCGGCGATTGATTTGCCATATCCTACGCCTCTACTTCCTCCCAGAACGGCCACGCTGCGCCAATCAGTGTTGCCATCGAACCGAGCTTCGCACGTGTAAAAGTCGCGCCCGAGCGCGCCAGCACACAGGCTGTCTCCCGAAATACCCGCTCCGCAGGCCGTAAGACGATATCGCCGGCTGCCGAAAGACCTCCCGCAATCGCAATGTGATCCGGGAAAAATGCGTTCGCCAGGGAAGCGATCGCGATGCCCAGCCAACCACCCGCCGCTTCCAGTTCGCTGATTGCCCGTGGCTCGCCGTTCTGCGCTTGCTCAATCACGTCTCGCAGAGTGACTTCGTTTTGCGCGCCGGTTGCTTTCCTATAACGCTCCGCGATAGCGGGAGCGGAAACCATGATTTCCGCGCAGCCTCGTCCTCCGCACGTGCAGAGCGGTCCATCGCGCAGAACGACCACGTGTCCGATATCGCCTAAGCAACCATAGGCAAAGCGCACCGGCACCCCATCCACGGTCATACCCACGCCCAAACCCGTGCCAGAGGTCAGGCAGAGAAAGCGTTGACTCCCTTTGCCTGATCCAAGCCTGTATTCCGCCATGGTGGCAGCATTCGAATCCACCTCGAGCTCTATCTCGAGGTCAGGTAAATTCTCGCTCAAATATTTCCGGAGTGCGAAGCCCTCGAGCCAGGCAATATTTGAGTTATAGACAAACGTATTCCTGTCGCGATCGAGGAAACCGGCCACAGCTACGCCCATTTGCATCGGGGCGATTCCCAGCTCGCTCGCTGCTGCTTGCCGGGTCTCCCGGATCAGCGTGATCAACGCGGCAAGGTAGCTCTCCCGTTCAGGCTTCGTCTGAATCGATCGAAGAAACGCTACCTCGCCCGCGGTATCGACCACGCCCGCTTTGGTCGACGTGCCCCCGATATCCACGCATAAAACACGCTGTCCTCCCGGCGCTTGCATATGATGCCGTCAAATTGAACCGGGAATAGAGAAGCCGGCTTCAGACGTGGTCACCAGCGTTGCCCAGCGGAACTCACCAGGACGCACACCGTTCCATTCCGCTCTCCGGTAAGCGGCCAGCTGTAAAGGCACAACCTCCGCAATACCCGCAAAGCGCCTCGGCACTTGCAGCGGCCACGGGCAAAGCTCTTCGACTCCGTGGCTCGGCTGCTCCTCAAGCGAAGGGCCGATCCATCGAATCTGCCCTCCCATTTTCGTGACGTCTCGAGCCAGAGCGTGATCAAACGATGAAGTCTCAGCCTGCGTCGCAATAATAATGCCGCGAAAGTCGCGGCTCACCACTTCCACCGGCCCGTGTCGGAACTGAGGGACTGACATTCCGACCGCCCCCACTTTGGCCGTCTCGTGCATCAGCAGTACGCCTTCGGCAACCGTACCCAGGGCCGGCCCACGCCCCAGAAGATACAGTGGATTCGCGCTCTCGAGAAAACTGCGCCATTCGCGGCTCGCAGAAACACACGCGGGAATCCACTTTGAGAGAATCGACGCTAGCTGCTCCAACTCAGTCTTCGCGGGTTCCAATTCACTGGCCATTGCGCCGTCCAGTAGTCCTAAGGTCGCCAGAGTTCCCGTATAAGTCTGCACCGCCACCATCTGGTCGGCTGCACTTCCCATTAGAATCGTGACGTCGGCTGCTCGGGCAAGAGCACTCTCAGCCACGTTGACGATGCCAATCACCGCTGCGCCGAGTGCACGCAGATCGTCCAGGAGTTTCGTTACCTCGATGCTTTCGCCGGATCTCGAAACCAGCACGACAGCTGTATCTCGGTCGATGAGAGGCTTCAGGAAATAGAGAAGTTCGCCAGTCTCTAAGGCAACGGCATGTATCCCAAGCGCTGCCAGTGCGTATTGAAAACCGATGCAGCCGAAAAACGAAGCCCCCATTCCGCTCAGCACGACGCGCTTCTTCGAGCGGATCAGGTCCGCCGCCCGAATAACGGCATCCCGGCCCTTGCCGCATTGGTGGTCCGCAATCCCAAGCAGAGAGTTTGGCTGGTTGAGAATGTTTTCGAGAAGCGGCGTGCTCACTTCAGCTTGCTTCCCAGCCACTCTTCAATCGGCCTCTTCGTTTTGGGCGCGTAGGGCATTGCGATCTTTTGCCCTGCGCCTGCCGAAGCATATGCGCCGTAGAGAGCCTGCATCACAACCTTGCCATCTTCACCCGAAGCCTGCAGACTTTCCTTCCCTCTGACCACGCGTGCAAAGTGCCGCATTTCCTGGGGAATTCCATAGTTCCAGTGCTCTTCAAAGACCGGCCAGCTCCACCCGCTCGTGGTCGGCGCCTTCTCCACCGCGTAGCCAAATCCGTACTCGCTGTACGTTGGAAGCGCGTTGCCCATGTGGAGGTCTGCATAAGTCACTCCGCCTTCCCCGTAAATCTCGGTCCGATCCGTCATCCCGCCGCGTTTTGCCCAGCTCACTTCGACCATGCCGACCGCGCCATTCTCGAATTCGAGGATGCAAACTCCTTCGTCATCACCCTTTGTCTTATCTTTGTGCACGTACGTTCCGAGCTGTGCGTACACAGTCTTGATTGCGGGCCGGCCCAGAAACCAGTAGCAGAACGCAATACCGTGGCAGCCGAGATCCATCATGGCGCCTCCGCCAGCCTGCTCCATATCCCAGAACCATGAGCTGTGCGGGCCGAAATGTTTCTCGCTTTGTTTCACCAGGTGTATTTTGCCGAAGCCGCCCTGGTCCGCCATTTCCTTCGCCTTCACATACTTTGGCGTGAAGAAGAGCTCTTCGGCATAAGCAAGCATCACGCCTTTGCGTTTGCAGGTGTCAATCATTTCGTCCGCTTCCGCTAAGGTCACGCAAAGCGGCTTCTCGCAAACCACATGCTTACCGGCATTCGCGATATCGATAGTCATCTGCGCGTGCAGGCGGTTCGGCGCAGTAATCGTAACCATCTCGATATCCTGCTCTTTCAACATCTCTCGATAATCGAGAAATACGCGGGGGATGCCGTACTTCTTGGCCAGCTTCTCTGCATTGCCGGGCGTTGGCGAAGCGATTGCCACTACCTGCGCCTCTTCCGGCATCAATTGGAATGAGATGGCGTGAATGTCGGCCTCAAACTGCGAGCCTATGATTCCGACTTTGACTTTTCCTTTTTCAGGCATTTGGCCTCTTCAACTATTGTTTGCCTATTTGTCGTTTGCGGGTCCATCGAGCTGGAAAGTCACGACTGCCACGACTTGTACACGATATCAATTCGTTTTGAATTGTAGCCTGAAAACACAATGAGCCTCTGAGCAGTCCACCTGCTCAGAGGCTCATCCAGAATCGCTCGGCCAGTTAAATCTAGTTGGTCTTGTCGGCGACCTTTTCAGCGCTCTTGTTGACACCTTTCTTTGTGGCCTCTGTGCTCTTCTTATATCCCTTCTTCGTGGCTTCAGTGCTCTTGTTATACCCGTCCTTTGTGGCTTCGGTACTCTTGTTATAGCCGTCCTTGGTGGCTTCGGTGCTCTTGGTGGCCCCCTTCTTTACAGCCGATGTGGTTTTCTTAGTGCCTTTGACGGTTGCTGTTTTGGTGTCGTGACCGGCATCTTTGACATCCTGCCCGACATCTTGCGAATAGGCCGGCAGCGAGGCCAGGCCGACTGCCAATGCGAGAGAAAGAATTGTGGCTTTCATCACTTTCTATCCTACTTTGGAACTAGTGCGACCATCGCTCAACCGGCCGTAAATTAGCTCAAATTAATGGTGAGAGGTCAGGCCGAGCGTGTCTCGTTGGCCATACCCCTGAACTGGTTCAGCAGCTCGTCCTCGAAAGTGAAATCCGGCCGTGGAAACCCGCGTTTTTTCAGATAAGCTCGATATGTCTGCCGTAACCCGAATTCAAAATCGGTTGGCTTAAACGTCAGCATTCGTTGAGCTTTTGTAATAATTTGCGTGATAGCGGGAACATCGAAGTACTCCCCAAAATACAGCTTCTCGCTTCCCATCGCCTTGCCGCCGCCGCGATGGATCAGGTCTCTCGGAATCGAGACCAGTTCTGGTTCGGGCACGTCCGCCGCCCGCGCCAGATCGAGGAGTAACTCGTGCTGTGTCACGGCCCGCGCATTCGATGCATTAAAGGCGTGGCCAATCGTGTTCCGATTCTCGACCACCCGAATTGCTAGATCTACCAGGTCCTGGATATAGATAAACTGCATCAACCGATGCCCTTCGCTCGGCAAAATCACCGCACGGCCCGCTCGAAAGCGGTCCCAGAAGAAGGCTTCCCGGTAAAAGGGATTTCCCGGTCCATACACAAAGGGCGGCCGGAGTGTCACAATCGGGAATCCGGTCCTCTGATGAAGGCGGAATAACGCCCTCTCACTCATCGCCTTATTGCGCGCGTATGCGTTGGGGTGGTCGTCCGGGGCCAGGGCATCGCCTTCATGGTGATTCAGGCCATCTCCATATGCGGCAACGCTGGACATGAAGACGTAACGCCCCACCTTCCCGTCGAAGATCTGTGCGGTCGCCTCCACCTGCCGGCCCGTCGTCCCGTGCTCCCAGTCGTAGGCGAAATCGTAGACGGCATCGAATCGGATGGCCCCGACCGCTTTCCTGATCCCCTCCGCCTCATTCCGGTCCGCTACCAGGTTATGCACTCGTTTGCTGAAAGGATGGCGATGCTTTCGATGAAGGACATACACCTCCTGCCCGGCAGTCGAGAGTTTCTCCACGAGCAGCCGCCCAATGAACTGGGTTCCGCCGATTATCAGAACCCGTTTCGATTCCGGCGCGGGAGCACCGACCTTCCTCCGCACGCCTGAATTGCTTGATGTCGCCCTGGTAGGCATATGATACCTACGAGTTAGACGGCTGACCAGGCCACTTAGTCGTAGTATTCGAGGCCCAGGTGGGTAATAAGTTCCTCACCTTGCATCCAGCGAAGCGTGTTTTTTAGTTTCATCAGCTGAATGAAGATGTCGTGCTCGGGGTAGAGGCCCGGAGCTGTCATTGGACCCTTGAAGTAGAACGAAAGCCATTCCTGTATGCCCTTCATGCCAGCCCGTTGTGCGAGATCCATAAACAAAACAAGGTCAAGCACTAATGGCGCAGCAAGTATCGAATCCCGGCAGAGAAAATCGATCTTGATTTGCATAGGATAGCCGAGCCAACCAAAAATGTCGATGCTGTCCCAACCTTCCTTAGCCTCTCCACGCGATGGATAGTAATTAATACGTACCGCATGGTACAGGTCTTTATGCAGCTCCGGATACAGATCTGGTTGCAAAATCTGGTCTAAGGCGGAAAGTTTGGTCTCTTCCTTGGTCTTGCAAAACCCTGGGCCTTCTAGTACTTCACCGTCGCGGTTTCCGAGAATGTTCGTGGAGAACCAGCCGCGTACGCCCAGCGCCCAAGCCTTGAATCCTGGCGCTTAACAGCGTTTTCATATAAGTCGGGCCGATTTTGAAATCCTTGCCGCAGATCGGGACTTCGTTCGACCTGGCAAGATCGAGGAGCGCCGGCACATCGGTTGTAAGATTGGCTGCTCCGTTCGCAAATGGGACACGCAGCTTGAGAGCCGCATACGCGCCACCCAAACCCTTTCGAACAGCTCAAACCGCGATGAAAGTCGATGTTACTGCTCCCATTCCAGGTATCAGCACCCCCAGCTTTCCATCGGCCGGCGCAATGAGGTTCTTACTTCACCGCAGCAGATTACCATGCGGTCTTACGTTATACTAGCGTTCGATGGCACAGGGCAGTCCGGGGACCATCTCCACCTTGATAGTGGACGATGAACAGCTTGCCCGTGAAGAATTAGGCTTTCTTCTGAAGGACTTCCCCGAAATTGACGTCCTTGCCTCTCCTTCAAACGGCCTCGAAGCATTGGAGCTGATCGAGCAGCTTGAGCCCGAATTAGTTTTCCTGGATGTTCAAATGCCCGGCCTCGATGGTCTCGCGGTAATCACCAAAGTGCGCACCGCCGAGGGGCCTGTCCCGCACTTTGTGCTCACCACCGCCTTCGATCAATATGCGGTTGAAGCGTTCCGTTTGGAGGCTCTTGACTATCTGCTCAAGCCGATCGAAAAGGATCGGCTCGCAGACTCGGTTGCCCGGGCGAGGCGCATTGTCGAAGAAAAGCAGCTGGCGGGGCGCAGTACCGAGACTACCGCAAAACCGGCTGTACATCGGAACAAGTTACTCGTCAAAGCCAACAATCGTAACCTCATTGTCGATGTCCAGGATCTGGTCTATGCCACCATCGATGACGGCATGATTACTGTGGCTACGGCCCAGTTCGAAGGACAGTCAAATTACCGGACTATCGAGGAATTGCAATCGAATCTTGACCCGGATCTCTTCTGGCGGGTGCATCGTTCGTTTCTGGTAAACATCAACAAGATTCGGGAAGTGATTCCGTGGTTCAAGTCGAGTTTTCAGCTGAAGATGAACGACCGGAAGCAGACCGAGATTCCGGTAAGCCGCATTCAGACCCGACGCCTGCGCTCCCTGTTAAAAATCTAGCGAGGGCGCTGTTGCCCGCTTGCCGAGATTCCTGTCGGCAATATCCTAATTTGTGCGCGGTCCCTGTTCTTTAGCCAGGCGCACTCGCGCTCCGTCCAATTTCTTGTGGACTTTCGCGATCTCCTCAGGCTCTGCATCTGAGGGCGCTCCGGCACCCCACGCCCGCAGCGAAGATTGCCATTGGTCGATCGCTTCCTTCGTTTTGCCCTGCTTGAAGTAAACATCGCCAAGGTGGTCGTGAATTGTCGGATCCTTCGACATCAGCTGTACCGAGCGAGTCAGTTGCTGTTCTGCTTCCTCGAGCTTGTTCTGACGATAATAAACCCACCCGAGACTATCCAGGTACGCGTAGTTATTGGGCTCGAGTTCGACCGCCTTGCGAATAAGTTGTTGCGCCTCGCTGAGACGCGTGTTCTGATCGGCCAGCATATAGCCCAGGTAGTTCAGCGCGGAGGCATTGCTCGGATCCGAATCGAGTACCTCACGAAAGATCTTTTCGGCCTGATCATATTTCTTCTGACGTTCCAACATTTCGCCCCGGATGAACAGAACGTTGGTCTTGTCTTCCTTGGACAGCGAAAGTTTGTCGGCAGCGTCAATTGCCTTGGCCATTTCGCTGTAGTTCTTTGCCTTTTGATAGGTGTCCGCAAGCTGCAGGTAGATCTCGCGGTCTGCCTTGCCGTTCAGCAGCTTCTTAAGCTCTGCAACGGCCTGGTCAGTCTTACCCTGGTCGGCAAAAAGCTCGGCTCTTGTCTGGATTAGCGTTCGATCCTTGGGATATTTCTTTGAGGCAGCGTCACTCGCTTCCTGCGCCTTTGGATACTCTCTGGCAATCCGATAGGTTTCGATTACCTGTGCTTCAACGCGCGGACTCAGGTCCGGGTCAAGCGTTGATATCTCTCGGAACGAAGTCACGGCCTGGTCGTACTGTTCGTTCTTGCGGTAAAGAACTCCCAGTTGCTCAAGCATCTCCGCGCGAGCACCCCGTTGTTGCTGATCGTAATTGCGATGGACCGTCTTATCGAGCAGCGTCTTCAGTGCTGCGATAGCATCGCTCGTCTTGCCTTCATCGGAAAGCAAGTTGGCATCGGCAAACAGCACCTCCACGTCGTCCGGACTGAGCGCCTTCGCCTTATCAATCATCTGGCGTGCATCGGGGAGCTTCTTCTGTTCTCGATAGATCTGAGCGGATCTCAAATATGGTTGAGAATCCTGCGGATTGGCCTGCATCAGCTCGGCATAGGTTTTCAACGCGTCGTCGTAACGACCGGCAAGCGCCAGATCCTGGGCCATGCCCTGTTTGAGTTCGGCGCGTGCGGGGTCGAGGTCGACCGCCTTCTTATACGCATCGGCAGCGAGTGAATACTCCCGCATCGATTCGTAATTGTTAGCAAGGATCACCAGCGCCCTGGGTGATGGATTTTTCTTAGCGAGAGATTCGAGCAGGCTTGATGCCGACTTCGGGTCTCCCCTATCCGAATACACGCTGGCCAAGCCGACAATCGCGTCCTCATTGTCCGGCTCCACGCTCATCGCTTGCTTGAACGCTGCTTCAGCCGAAACTGAATCGTCCACCACTCGGTCGAGCCGGCCCATCATCACCATGCTCTCTACATCCTTAGGATCTTTCTGGGTGATGTACTTGTACTGTTCGATGGCTTTTCGCGCCATGTTTTCATCAACATGGTTCGTCTGGGCGTCGCCGATCTGTTGGGTGTAAATCCGCGCGAGCACACGCCGTGCGTTCAGGTCGTCCGGATTTGTCTTAAGCGCCGATTGCGCCTCTTCTACTGCATCTCGCAGACGCCCCGACATCCGGTAAAGCTCGGCGATGTCCTCAACCAGGAATCCGGCATTCGGGTCTTCCTTCATGGCAAGGCGAAAATTATCAATAGCCTTGTTCGCGTAATCGCTCCTGTTGCCGGAACTTGCGGCCAGGTCCTCGTAGAGATGTCCGAGCGCAAAGTGGTAGTAAGCAGAGGCTTTGACCGATGTAGGTTGCTTCGTGACCGGCGGCAGTTGGGCGGCATTGGTGGCCGACGGGCTGGCATTCTGGCCCTCTTCCGGAAACACTTCTGCAATCGCGGGCAAGCCAATCAACGAAATAACCAGGAGACAGGTGGGACGGAACGGATTAAATTGGGGGTAGGACATTCGACCGCTTGGAACTCGAGGTGTCACCACTGCTCATAAGCAGCGATTGCCCTTAGTATAGCTCCGAAATTGAGGATGCACGACCTCCTGGCAAAGGTTACCATCTGATCCGAGGTTAATGCAGCCATATTCTTTCTGCCTTTGAAATCAAGTCTTTCGCCGCTAATCGCAGTACTGGGACCAACTGGGAGTGGAAAAAGTGAATTGGCGCTTGCCCTCGCCGCCAAGCTGACCGGTGAAATCGTAAATTTCGATTCAGTCCAGGTCTGTCGAGGGCTCGACATAGGCTCCGCCAAATTGTCACCTTCTGAGCGAAAAAATATCCCTCATCATTTGATAGACATCGCTGATCCGGGCGTCGGACTTACCGCCGGAATGTATGCCAGTCTCGGAAGGGAGGCCGCCGCCGAAATCGCGGGGCGTGGCTTCGTTCCTATTTTTGTAGGCGGGACCGGATTCTACCTCCGAGCTCTGCTCGATGGTCTTTCCCCCGCCCCGCCCGCAAACCCGTCCCTGCGAAATCGATTGACGGAACTTGCTGGCCGTCGTCCACTGGCTTTGTTCCGCTATCTCGCTTGGTTTGACCCGTCCGTCGCCGGACGCATCCACCCGAACGACCACCAAAAGCTGATTCGGGCTGTCGAACTCGCGCGCCAGGCCAAACGGCCGCCGTCCGGTCATCTGCCCCGCCATTCGCTCTCTGGGTTCGTTTTTCTAAAAATCGGCCTCGATCCGGACCGTTCGCTTCTGAAATCTCGTATCGACGTCCGCACTCGAAGAATGTTCGAGGTCGGCCTGCTCGAAGAAACAAAAGCACTTATTGCAAACGGCACCCCGCCTCGATCTAAGGCGCTGCAGTCTATCGGCTACCGGCAGGCTGTAAGCGTCCTTACGGATGGCCTCGATCTGGAGACGGCAATTCGCGATTGCCAGACCAAGACTCGGCAGTATGCCAAGCGCCAGATGACCTGGTTCGGTCAGGAAGCTGGGGTACGTTGGCTACGAGGTTTCGGCGAAGATCCCTCAATTCAGCAAACCGCGCTGGCCTGGTGTCAGGAATTTCTCATTTCAGAGCTAACCGGTAGCTAACTTCTCTCTAACACGGGAAACTTAAGAAACTTTCGCATTCGAGACTCGTATTGAGGGATAGAAAGCGAATCACGAGGCTGCGCTTTCCAGCAAAGATCCGGGATTTTGGGTTCGTTTTTGAACTTGAGGAAACCGGTCACGAACTAGATAGGAGATACCTCCGTTCCATGTTGAATAAATTGATAACCACATTTGCAGTAGCCGGTGCGATGACGGCGTTTGCCGCCAGTACTTATAAGGTGAACATCCTGGAGAATACGGTGGTCGAGGGCAAGCAGGTCAAGGCCGGCGACTACAAAATCTCGGTAGAAAACAACACGGCCATTCTCAAGCACGGAAAAGATTCCATCGAAGTGCCCGCTCACACAGAGCAGGCTCCGGCCAAATTCTCGAGCACGTCAGTCAAGTACGTCGATAACTCGATCAACGAGATCCACGTTGGCGGCACTACGACGAAGATCGTGTTTGGCAGTGGAAGCGGTACGACGACAGGCGGCAGCAACTAGCAAGCACCTGGCTCGTTGGGCGGGAGGTGCCCCCTAACCACCTCCCGCTTTCCAGTTGTCGTTTGAAGCGTACCCTCAAACCTAATCTCGTCCGCCCAGCTCTAAGCTACTATGGGTGCGTGTTTTCGGGCCACCGTTTTTGCTTCGCCGTAATTGCGCTCTCGATTCTCGCAGGCGCTACCGGCTCCGCGAGTGGCGCAACTGTACTCGTGCTCCAGTTTCACAACGCCTCCCGATACCAGGATCTGAACTGGGTCGGAGAGAGTATTTCGGAAACTCTAAGGGATGAGTACGGTTCCCAGAGCCAAGTCGTCCTTTCGCGTGAGTTGCGCGAGCAAGCGCAGAAGCGCTTGTCGTTGCGTCCCGGGGCGGAGTTCACGAAAGCCACCCTAATCCGGCTTGGCCAGACAGTGGACGCGGATTATATTTATTTCGGTTCCTTTGATGCCACCCTGGCGCCCGGCAGTTCTGCATTGAAGGACAGCTCAGTCCAAATCAGCTCGCATGTAATCGATCTGCGAAAGCTGCGTGAGGGCCCGGATCTCGCCGAAGCGGGAAAACTCGCCGACCTGACCCGGTTGGAGGAACACATGGCGTGGCAATCGCTGCACTACATCGATCCCTCCTTCGGCCTGCCGCTCGAGTCATTCTTGGCTCCGGCGAAACTCCGTCGAGCGGATGCGGAAGAAAGTTATATTCGCGGTCTGCTCTCGTCAAGCAGTGACCAGCAGCAAAAATGGTTTATGCAAGCTCTGGCGCTTGAGCCGAAATTCGCCAATCCGGCCTTCGAACTTGGCCGCCTGGCGCTCGAACGGAAAGATTTCCGGGAGGCTATTTCCTATTTTCGACGTATCTCCGCATTGGATCCCCGCTATTCCGAAGCGCGGTTTCACATGGGCCTGGCCGCCTATGGTGCCGCAGACTACGGCGCCAGTGCAAATTACTTCCGCGACGTTTCGAAAATCTATCCGCTAAACGAGGTTTTCAATAATTTGGGTGCGGCTGAAGAACAACTCAATCAGCCAAACGCGGCCGACGATTTCCGGCACGCGCTCGAAGGCGATCCGAATGACACCACGTATCTCTTCAATCTCGGGAGGACGCTATTTCGACACAACAATTTCGATGAAGCACAGCGCAAATTACAAGCGGTCCTGCACCACAATCCGAATGATGCAGAGGCGCGCGACTTGCTCGGGCGGGCTCAAAGGCACGAGTTTAGCGCCCCTGATACGCCGGTAGCCCCGGTTCGCCTCAAGATGAGTTTCGATGTAAACGCTTTTCGCCAACTAAAGGCCGTGATTCAGACGAAGGGGAGCTGATCGCAATGATCGCATCCAGGTCAGGTTTTAAGGCCGCAAAAAAATCGGCACCACGAGATACCAATGGTGGACTCAAACGTGCTGAGCAGTTGCGCTGAATGGCGTGTTGTCCTCACCTGCTCTCGATTTTTCGCACGTATCCCGCGCGTGTTAACCCATCAGGATTTTCTTACCAAGGTTGCCTGAGTATAATCGGAGAGCCTTATGCTTGAGGCTTTCGGATTGTCGGATCCTGGCTGTGTCCGAGCAAATAATGAAGATTATTTCATCAGTGATTCCGAATCCGGCATTTTCGTTCTGGCCGATGGCCTGGGGGGAGCAAACGCGGGCGAGTGTGCTTCGCGGCTAGGGGCGGAAAAGCTCTATGAGATTCTGCTTCAACCTGCTGCAAGCGATGGCCACGGCCTGCTCGAAGAGGCTTTTCTCGAAGCCAACTCGACAGTCCGCCAGTTAGCGAGAACCGATCCCGCCCTTGACGGAATGGGCACCACACTTCTGGTCGCCCGCAAACTGGATGAAGCGCATTTCGAGGTTGGCAGCGTAGGCGACAGTAGGGCCTATTTGATCTCCGGAGGGGAGCTTACGCTCATTACCGAAGACCAAACGTGGTTGGCCGAGGTAGGGCCACAACTCGGTTTGAGTGACGAGGCGTTGCGCAAGCACCCGTACCGTCACATTCTCACCATGGCGATCGGAAGCGCGGAAGAATTGCGCGTGTATTCGCGAGTGGTCGAGGTAACAGCTGGGGATCAGCTCTTGCTCTGCTCGGATGGATTGCACGGAGTGCTAAGCGAGCGCGCGTTGATCGATGCTCTGGGATGCGGGGAGACATTGCCGGAAAAATGTCATCAACTCATCGAGGCGGCAAAGACGGCGGGCGGCCCCGATAATGTGACTGTCGTTCTCATTCAAATGGCCTGACCTCCGTTCGGGTCGAAAGCAATCCCGCTAAAAAAAGCCTCACGCGTCGCGATGAGATAGTGAGGCTTAATTTGAGACCGCTGTATCCCTTTCTCTCGATGTTGCTGGCGCCGCTCATCGCGGCGTCCCCGGTTTGGGGGGCCGCTCCGACGGGAGACACCGCAACCGTCGATTCTCTTCAGATTCGCGTATTGAATGACCGTGCCCCGCAAGTTCTCTCGGGCGCCAACACAGCCCATGCGTTGGCGATTCAAGTGACAGATGCCTCAGGAGTGTCGATAAAAGACGCGGCGGTTGTATTTCGGCTGCCGGAGAGTGGTCCTTCGGGCAAGTTTGCAGATGGCAGCACCGCAAGCATTGCCTACACGGATGCCGCTGGAAAAGCGGATGCCGGCGACGTCACTTGGGGCACCGAGCAGGGCTCGCTTGCCGTCCGTATCACTGCTGTTAAAGGTAATGCGCACACCGGCGTTCTCTATGAGCAATCGTTGACTACGAGCGCGGCGCCCACCCGGCAACCAGTGACAGCAGCAGCATCTCAGATCCTGGCTGCTTCTGCACCGGCGTCAGTTGTCGAAACGAAAGTTGTCCGGCCAGTAGTGGTCGAAACCAACGCTCCTGCGGCGATCCCGGCCCGGCCTGGCAGCCTCGCCCGGGACACCGAAGTAGCCGTCTACAACCACGCACGCGATGAAGATTCGCCGGACGCAAATATCCCGGTCCGCCACGCATTCGGAGAGAGCAGTGTTGGCGTAGCGCCTAGCGTTTCTATTGTCAGTTCCGGTGTTGCTTCAGGCGGCGGCCATAGCAAGGCCAAATGGATTGCTCTAATCGCTGTTGCCGCAGGAGCCGGCGCAGCACTGGCGTTCGTGCACAACGGCGGCTCGAGCTCTGGCTCCGCCTCGGGCATTTCGATTGGCGCTCCGACAGTTAGTGTCGGAAATAAGTAGTCGGAATTCTTCCCATGAAAGCAGCTATACGGACCGTTTTGTGCTCCTTGCTCGCGGCGGCAGGTCTGCACGCAGAGGTATCGGCGCCAAGCCCGGGTATCGTCAGGTTTGCCGGCTGGCCGTTGGAAGCGTTGCTGGGAGTTCCTGGCAACCTGGTGCCGGCCCCGTCGAGTCTGGGAGACGCCGACGCAGTCAGCTTCTCTGATACGGCTGGACTGCTTGTGCGTGGCGACGTTATCAGGCTGGTGCGCCCGGACGGTTCACCGGTAGCCGAATACATGTATGCTGGAGCGCCTCCGGTCTTGGGAGCTGATCCCTCCCTGCATTCGGCACTGGCATGGCTTCCCGAAGCGAATTCGCTCGTTTGGTGGAACGGAAAAAGATTCCAGACGGTCGCGATTGACGCCTTTCAGGGGTTGGTCAGCTCCCTTCAAATGGACGGCACTCAGACCGCGCGATTCCTGATTAATCACCCCGACGGCGGCGTTTCGTCCGCACGAGTCTCGCTCCCCAGAGGCGACCTCATTTCCATGGATTACGTTCCCGGAGTGAAGGCGCCGGCATTCGAGTTCGGTGCGTATCGCATCTCAGCTAACGAGCATGGACTGGTGCTCGAATGGTCCGGGGACGCGCAGCAAGCTCTGCCTTTTCCGGCCACTCGCTTCACTGCAGAACAAATGTCCTCCGCTTGGGTGCATTTATATATTCCAGCTACTCGCCAGCATTTCGGCCTTCACCTCAATCGAGAATCGTCCACTCTCTCTCGATTGCCGGCGCCCGTCGCCAGCGAAGGAGGACAACGATGAAATCCCTTCTGCTCTTGGTGCTGCCTTGCTTGACCTTATCCGCGCAGACCGTCACCTTCGCAGTTCATGACAACACGGGCACAACGCCCGACACGCCACTTCCGGCTGCGTATCAGTTTGCGCAGACACCCCAAGGGAGCTCCTCGAGCATCATGCTGAAAGCGACTAACACCTCTTCAAGCACTATTGAAGTCGTGCTGGCATATGTAGGCGCAACCGCCGGTTCGCCGGTTACCAACCCGAATTACACAGTTACCAACATCGCAGTGAATCATGTCCTGGCGCCGTCAGCGTCGGAATACTTCAACATGAATTTCACACCGTCAACAACCGGACAGCTGCTTGGTTATCTGCAGGTCACTTATGTCGTCCAGAAGAACGGCTGCGTCTTTGCTGGTGGCAGCTCTGGCACGCCTTGTAGCGGCTTTACCGACGCCGTCTCGACCCTGGAGGGAACAGGCATTGCGCCAGAATTCCTGTTGACCTATGACAAGGGACAAGGACAAACCTCGCTACAGCCCAATGCAGAATCGCGCCTGGACTTCGGCAGCGTTTCGACCAGCAGCAGTTCTGCCATTACATTCACTCTGACCAACCAAACTTCGCAGCCGATCGCAACGCCGGCTGTTTCCATCAACTCGGGCGTCTTTAGCAGCAGCGCATTCTCACTGGATGCTTCTACACTCCCTGCGATTCTTGCTGCAAACAGCACTGGTACCTTCAAGATTACTTTTGCTCCCGGTCAGACTGAAACGGTCACGGCTGTCTTAACGGTCGGCACGAATGCTTACGGAATCCAAGGTACGGGAGTGGCAGTCACCGATATCGATGCGATGCAGATTTACTACGTGGATTCGAAAGACGTCCGCACATTGCCGCAAGCCGCGACACCCATCAGTTTTGGCCAGCTCGTGCCGGGAGCCAACGGCAGGAACGCATTGAAATTTACCGTCACAAACCCCGCGACATCTTTCAACGCGGTTACCATCAGCACGCTGACGGCTTCGGGGGCTGCCTACTCACTGTCCGGCGCACCCACGCTTCCCGCAACGATCCAGCCCAACTCGTCTATTACATTTACGGTCACGTTTAACGCAAGCGCAAGCGGCACCTTCACGGGCTCGCTGGCAATCGGCACTCGAGTCTTCTCTTTGACAGGATTGGCAGTGGTCTCGCCGGCGCCTTCCATCTCCATGCAGGTCAGTGCAAGTCCTTTGACAAGCGCACAGCAAGTGGATTTGATGATCCAGGCATCCAGCACTGCTGCACAGGACGTCATCGGCGAGTTGGAAATGACATTTACCCCGTCGGTGGCCAACGTCGAAGACGATCCCGCGATCGCGTTTCTGGCGACCAGTAGCCGCAAGCTGCAGGTGACCCTTGCAAAGGGCACGCAGTCGGCGACCTATGATGGACAATCGGCGCTGAGCTTTCAGACTGGTACGACCGCCGGAACCATTACCTTTACGCTCACTCTCACAAACACTCCGCCCATTGTTCAATCGTTCACAGTGACGCCCGCTTCGATTCACATTTCAAGCAGCCTCGCAGTACGGCAGAATCCGGCGCTTGTGATCACCGTTAACGGCTACGACAACACCTACACAGCAGGCAAGATGTCATTCACATTCTTCGACCTGAAAGGCTCCCCTATTAGTTCGGATGCGCTTCCGGTGGATGCCTCGTCGACATTTCATAACTACTTCTTTGTGAACGATCCAGCGGGAGGAACATTCGCGATGCAGGCCAGCTTCCCGGTCACGGGCGATATGACGCAGATCGGATCCGTAGCCGTAACCATGGCGAATTCCGCCGGTCAAACCAACACGAATCTGACCTTTCAATAAGAAACATCGCGCTACCGTAGGAGCATGATTGCGGCAGCCCTCACGATCGCCGGATCAGATCCTAGCGGGGGAGCCGGGATTCAGGCGGATCTCAAGACGTTTCATCAGTTCGGCGTCTACGGGGAAGCCGCCATAACGCTGGTGACCGTCCAGAATACCGAACGTGTTTCGCGTGTGGAGATGATGCCTGCTGACCTGGTAACCGAACAGATCGCAACCGTAATAACCGATATCCCACCGAAAGCCGCGAAGACCGGGGCACTCGGGAATGTAGAAGTTGTGGAAGCTGTGTCGGAAGTGGCGAGGAGGTTCCCGTTCCCTCTCGTGGTAGATCCCGTGATGATCAGCAAACATGGAGGACGCCTGCTTTCGCGCCAGGCCGAGGAAGTATTGAAGCGCAACCTGCTGCCGAGCGCATTCCTGGTAACGCCCAACATCCCCGAAGCTGAAGCTTTAGCCGGCATGGCGATTCGCACAGAAGAAGAAATGAGGATCGCGGGAAACCGCATTCTCGAATTCGGATGCAAGGCTGCGTTGATAAAAGGCGGCCATCTTGCTGGAGAGCCGGTGGACATCCTGTGTTGTGCCAGCGAGAACTACGGCGATGCTCCTGGCCGCTTCTCCGGCAGCCGCGTCCCCACGAAGCACACACATGGCACAGGCTGTACGTACTCCGCTGCCATTACGGCCGCGCTCGCTCTCGGGAATACGTTGTTTGATTCAATCTCCCTGGCGCGGCAGTATGTGCAGCGTGCGATAGAAACAGCGCCGCAGCTAGGTCGTGGAATGGGCCCAGTGAATCACTTCGCTCATTCCAGCTTCAAAGAGGCTTAATTCTTCAGGTCTGGATTAACGGAACGATCTCGCACAGAGCTCTCGTCATTCCTGGCGCAATGCGATCACGGGATCGGTCCGCGCCGCGCGCCGCGCCGGAAACCAGCAAGCAGCCAGCGACACAATTGCCAGTACACTGCTCACCGCTGCGAGTGTCCGCGGGTCGAAAGCCGCGACCCCAAAAAGCATGCCTTTCAAATACTGCATTAAACCCAGAGATGAAACGAGGCCTACAACGAGACCGATTCCGGAGAGGAGCATGCCTTGTTTGATCACCAGACCCAAAAGATTCTCGCGAGCTGCGCCGAGGGCTGCGCGGATGCCAAGCTCGCGTGTGCGCTGAGCGACCGAGTAAGAGATTACGCCGTACAATCCGATCGTACCCAGCAACATGGCGAGACCCGCAAAGATGCCGAGTAGCGTCATGCTAAACCGCTGGCTGGCAATAGAGCTGTCGAGCACACGGCCCAACATACGAGGTTCGGCCATTGGAACACCGCCCGAAGCGATCAGAGTTTCGCGGCGAATCTGGCCGATCATAGTGCTTGGATCGCCGGCCGTTCGGATCACCCAGTTCACTGGGATTAAGCCATTGCCGAGAGCCATCAGGCCATCCGGTACCTGGGCTAGGGGCTCGAAATAGATGGGACGTGGAGCGGCGTTCAAGCCGGCATCGCGGGTGTCGCCGACGACGCCTACGATCTCTCTAGGGAGATCCGCGAAGATCGGGCCCATGATGCGTCCGACCAGAATTTGATGGCCGAGAGGATTCTCATGCGGGAAGTATTTCCGGGCTAACGCTTCGTTGATGATGATCACCCGGCCGGATTGTTGCGTGTCCCGCTCGGTAAAGGCTCGCCCTGAGACGACCGCTATCCGAAGAGCAGCAAAGTAATGCGGCGAAACCACACGGAAGAATTCATCAGCCACATCACGCGTTGGAGGCCGCCCTATAATCTCGAAAGGATCGTCGAAGCCGGACTCGGTCGGAAGGTTTGTGATAGTTCCCACCGCTTCTACGCCTGGCGTCGCTTCGAGCCGTGTAATGATTCTCTGCGCCAGCTGGGCGGTAGCAGCCGTTGTTCGGAATTTCTCGTCAGTCAAAGACATTTGCATGGTCACGACCCGACGCGTATCGAAACCAGGATTGACGCCGCTCAGATTTTTGAAAGTCTGAATCAGCAGACCCGCTCCGATGAGAAGGACAAGTGAAATAGCGATCTCGCCAATCACCAGCACTTGTCTGGCGCGGCTCGCGGAGGCGCCTGCGGTCGTGCGAATCTCGCGTAAAGGATTCCCGATCCCAAGCCGGCGATTCTGAAGAGCGGGGAACAATCCAAAGAGCAGGCTCGTCAGAACCGCCAGCGCCGCAGAGAAGACAATAACAGTGCGATTCATAGCAACATGGTCGAGCAGCGGAAGGTCGGAAGGAGCCAGTCTCACCAGGAGCGGAAGGAACGATTTAGCCAGAAGAATTCCGATCGCCGCACCGGCAGTCGAGAGAAGAATGCTCTCGGTAAAGAGGAGGCGAGCCACCTGCCAGCCGCTTGCGCCGAGGGCTGCGCGAACTGCCATTTCGTGCCGTCGCACGGCGGAACGCGCCAGGAGCAAGTTCGCGACATTGGCGCAAGCGATCAGCAGCACGAACCCGACTGCTGCCATAAGAACTCGCAGGGCCGGCCGAATGTCTCCCACTATCCAGGAATGAAAATTGATGGCGGCAACATCTTCATGCTCGCCCATCATAATTTCGCCTGCGCCCGCGGTGAAGCGCTGGCGGAATCGCTGCCCCACCAGATGCATGTCGCGTTCCGCCTGTTCGAGAGATACGTCCGGCAAGAGCCGGGCGATGACGCTGTAGTCGTTCGCGTGATCGGCTGGATCGATTTTGAGTTGTAGCGGAGTCCAGAGATCGGCTCTCTGAGGAAACTCGAAGCCCTTCGGCATGACGCCGAGAATTGTATACGCCGCGCTGTCTAAAGACAGAGGTCGCCCGAGCACGGCGCGGTAACCATGAAACAACCTCTGCCAAAGTTGGTAGCTGAGAATGGCAAAATGCCCGGCGCCTGGCTGCACGTCAGATTCTTTGAATGAGCGCCCTATCCACGGCTCGATCCCAAGCACGCGAAAGAAGTCCGCGGTTACCGGCAAACTGGTGAGCCGTTCAGGCTCGTTTGCGCTGAGGAGATTTACCCCTGCGGCGCTGAAATTAAAGGCGGCGACAGCTTCGAAGGAATGATTTTCTCTACGCCAGAAGTCATATTTCGTGGGGGTGACCGCCGGAGCTTTGAAATTGCTGCCCTGCCAGCTTCGCATCAGCTCGACGATGCGCTCCGCGTGCGGGTAGCTCATGGGCCTTAGGAGAACGGCGTTTACCACACTAAAGAGAGCAGTATTTGCACCGATCCCCAGAGCGAGGGCAGCCACAGCCGTGATCGTCATTGTCGGACTTCTCGTCAGGCTACGGACCGCGAACTTCAGATCGCTCAATAACATTCGTCTCCCCCTGCTGTTCGTTTTCGCAACAATGAGTCCTGTCGATGGACAAAATGCACTGCCATAAGGGCCACAAAGCATTGGAAACTCAAGTTCTTCCAAACCATCAAAGTTTGGAGGAGGCAACCCAGTCTCCAAATTTCTTTTGCGACACACCGAAAGTACTAAACCAGAAGGTCATCCTGAACTTCGGCGACATTCAAGAGCTTTGTTGGGAACCGGGATAGACTTGAGAGAGGTCCGCATGGCGGGGACTCGGCTTTGAAAACATGCGTGGATCGATGCGACTTCTGCTGTTTGTATTTGTCTCGTTAGGGCTGTTCAATTGGGGATCGAACTATCGTGCCAAGGCCGATCCTAGCCTTACGTTCGAAATTCTTGGTTTGCAGCTCGGGATGTCGGCACAGGATGCGGATGTCATGATTCAGCAACATTTGAAAATGACACCTGAGGCCTGCAAGACACACTTGACGCCAAGGCGCTACCGGCCCGAAGGGAAGTACGTTGACGAATGCGTCATCGCGAACGCCCAGATGGAGCTCATCCTAGATTTCGCCGAGGTTTTTCCCGGAAAGGGCACAGGTAGTGAGCAACTCTACTTTATTTCGTACGCTCCCAAGGCCCTGACTCCCGACGACAAAAGTGATTTTGTGAACCGCGTTCTGGCGAAGTTCGGACCGGCCACCGCGTGTCCCGATAAAACAACCTATGTGTGGATGGTCGCGCCCTATAAATCGCGAGCAGAGGCCCTTAAAGCCGACACTCCGGTTTTGCAGCTTGACAGCGCAACTCCAAGATTGGTTCTCACGAACTCAGGCATAAGGCGCAGGATGGAAGACGCGTCTCGCGAGACTCACAAAATTCCGCTGTAGCAGCGGCCATGAAGCGGGCTCAATCCGAATAGAACAGGTACTTGCGCCACTGATCGTCGCTGCGCCCGAGCAGGCGCATCAAATGCCGGCTGGTATGGAGACTGAATGGGCGCGGGGGACGGAGCAATTTCATGCCGGCCTCTTCCGGTGTGCGGCTCCCTTTACGGTTGTTGCAAGGATGACAGCAGGCGACCAGATTCTCCCAGGTCGTCTCACCCGCTCGCGATCGCGGAATGACATGGTCCAGCGTCATTTCCCCGGAAGGAAGAGTTCTGTGGCAATACTGGCAGGTGTAACGGTCGCGCATCAGAATATTTTTGCGGGAAAGAGCTCGCGTCTGATGCGGTATCCGGCGATACTCGAGCAGTCGGATAACGGAAGGAACTCCAAGAGTGCGGCGCGCTGAATGAATCTGTGCCGGAGCCAGTTCTTCCGCCGAGGCGACACCTTTCAGAATCAAGATCACCGCCCTGCGTGCAGCGCAAATGTTGATCGGTTCGTAGCTGGCATTCAGCACGAGGACTGGCCTGTGAAGTCGATCGGGACTTGGCATCTCGCGGAAATCCTCCCTTGTTTTTCAAACCCCTGATCATCGCGCCAGCGGGCTCGATTTCGTTCTTCTTCTCGCTAACTCGCTCCCATGCCGGCGAGGACCGCAGACGGCTGCGAGTCTCCCATCCAAGACGAAGCGAAACCTTTGTTGTTGCGGCGATCGACCCGCGCCAGCGTCAAAACCGTGACATGCGTTGCGCCGGCATTTTTTAAAACCGCGGCTGCCACACGCAAAGTTGCTCCGGTTGTAAACACGTCATCGACGAGCAAAATGCGCTTGCCGGCTATCTCCTGCGGGCGACGCACAGCAAAAGCATTTTTTAGATTTGTTCGACGCCCCTGTTCGTCCAGGCTAGCCTGCGATTCCGTTTTCCGGACACGCTGCAGATTTGTGGAAAGCTTCAAAGCATAGCGTCGAGCGACCGGCTCGGCCAAGAGGGCGGCCTGGTTGAACCCGCGCTGCCATTCCTTGCGCCAATGCATGGGAATCGCGATAACGTGATCGACACCTAAGTCGCGCGGCAGGGCTCTCAGAATGAGCTCGCTCAAAGGACGGGCAAGACTCTCGACTTTTCCGTATTTAAACAGGTGGATTAGCTTTTGGAGGGGTCCTTCATAGCTGCCGAAAGTGTAAGCAAGATCGAATGACCGCACGCCCTCACGGCAGGTGACACAAAGGCCATGTTCATTGAGTGAATAGGCCTCTACGAACGGAGTCCGGCAGGTAGCGCAGAAAAATTCTGCGTCGAACGGTTGCGGAAGCCTCAAGCACGAAGCGCAGACCGGGATTCGGGAGCAGTTGGTCAGCGGCTGCTCACACAGACGGCAGTCGTCCGGGAAAATAGCGCTAAATAGGAATGCGGGGGCTCGTTTAAAACAAAATGGCAGCTTGCGGGGCGACCTGTAAATACTGGATATAACGCTGCGAGTCGATTGACTAGGGAAAACACACCCCCACTAAATCGAGAGTATATACCATACAAAATAGAAGTGGCATGATCGGTAAGAAAGTTGCTGGGAAAGTCCGCGCCAGCGACGATAAAATAGCCGGACACAGTGAATAGTCTGAGAATCCTGCTTGTCGAAGAGAATGCTCGGCGAGCGGACAATATTCTGGCGGGGCCAGAAAAAACTCAAGTATTGACTGCGGTCTCTACCATCGCGGAAGCCGAAGAAGCGCTTTCGATCCAGAAATTCGACGCCGTTCTGTTCGGCGCTCTGCGGTCAATCCCGGACCTGCAGGCTTTCGCCGGGCGATTACGCCAGGTAGAGAACGGTGACACTGGCAGACCTCGAACGGTGATTCTGGTCTGCGGAACGGGAAGCCATGTAGCGTTCGCAGACGGTTGTCTGCCTTACGACTTTGCGTTCGACGAGCTGTGCCGGACCGTTTCTCAAGTCATCAGACAGCAGATGATGGCAATGGGCGACGCCGGCTCTGACGGGACTCAGCCTGCCGGATTCGATCCCGCAAAGTTCCAAGCTCAATGCGCGAATGACGTTGAGTTAATGGTCGAGATCATTAATCTGTTCCTAGAAGAATGCAAGGCCGAGTTGCCGGAAATGGGCGACGCCCTCGGTCGCAGTGACTTCGACGCTCTTTCGCGTCTGGCGCATCGGATGAAGGGGTCGCTAGGTAGCCTTCACGCGCCGCTGGCGAGGCAACGCGCCCAAGCTCTCGAATTGGCCTCAAAGGGCCGGAGCCACGATGTTTGCGGCGCCCTGTTGCACGGTTTGGAACATGATCTCGCTGCTTTGAAGACACCGCTCGAGACGTTTCGGGATGCCTTCTTGCGAGTGTAATCTCTCTGTTAAACTGAGGTTGCCTTCGCAGGGAGTCCAGTCATGAGCGTTACGGAAATCGTCTGTGCCCACAGTCCGGATTCGGATGACGCCTTTATGTTTTATGGACTTGCAACCAAAAAGGTGCGCTCTCAAACGGTCGCCTTCCGACACGTTCTGGAGGATATCGAATCGCTAAATCGCAAGGCCACCACGGGTGAGTATGAGCTCACTGCGATCTCCTATCACGCCTATCCGTATGTAGCGGACAAGTATGTTCTCATGTCGAGCGGTTCGAGTGTAGGCGATGGCTATGGCCCACTGGTGGTCAGCACTCGCCGGCTTGCTCCCGAGGACCTGAAGGGCAAGAAGATCGCCATACCAGGAACCATGACCACGGCGTTTCTCACGCTGAAACTCTTCCAGCCCGATTTTCAACAGGTCGTAATCCCATTCGACAAGATCCTGGACGCCGTGAAGGAGCATCAAGTCGATGCCGGACTGGTCATCCATGAGGGCCAACTCACATATGGTCATGGCGGTTTGCATAGTGTCGTCGATCTGGGCAAGTGGTTTCGCTCGAAATATGGCTTGCCGTTGCCTCTTGGCGCGAATGCTCTCCGCCGCAATCTGTCGCAAAGTGTTCAGACAGAATGCTCGAGACTGATGCGCGAAAGCATTGCTTATTCCCTCGAGCACCGGGAGGAGGCGCTGAATTATGCAATGCAGTTTGCGCGAGATCTCGACCCGGCTTTAGCGGAGCAGTTTGTCGGAATGTATGTAAACCACCATACTGTGGACGGCGGGGAGATCGTGCCGCGCGCAGCGCAGAAGCTCCTCGACCTGGGATTTGAGGCTGGGTTGATTCCTCACAGGACCACCGTCGAGGTGGTGAGATAGTCCTTCTTTCGTGGTATGAAAGGTGCGTTTAGGCGGTTCGTTTTTGTCAGTCTCTCGGCCGGCACCGTATTAACTGCGCAGACCGAAGACCGGTATAACAGCAATCAGCGCATTCTGCGGATTCGGGAACTCGGCAAGCGAAGCGTGGCTGCTCTGCCCACGCTTGCTCAGTATCTGGCTGACCCGGATCGCGATATTCGAGTCGAGGCAGTGAAAGCCATCGTCAAAATCGATACAGAGCGCAGCCTCGATTCGTTGGTCCTCGCGATGCGAGATCAGGATCCGGAAGTCCAGGTGCGGGCAACCGACGGCGTTGTGAACGTCTATGTCCCGGGATATGTGACACACGGCGGACTATCGGGCGCGATGACACATGGTGCGAGGCAGGTACGCTCGTTTTTTGCTACTCGAAACGACCGTGTCGTAGACGTCGACGTAGGAATCCGGCCGGACGCAGGAAAAGCTCTTGCCGACGTAATCAGTGGGGCCGCCAGCGTGGAGGCCAAGGCAAATGCTGCGCTTGCAGCCGGTATCTTGCGAGATCAAACAGCCGTGCCCGCCCTCGAACAGGGTTTGCATGGCAAAGACGGAGATCTGATTTTCGAGTGCCTGATAGCGCTCCAGAAAATTCACGCGACTTCAGCGGGACCCTCTGTTTCGTTCCTGGCCCATGACATGGACGAGCGTATTCAGACGACAGCTCTCGAAACCATCGGAATTCTGCGGAGTACTTCCTCGGCGCCTGACGTCCGGTCAGCGTTCCGCTCAGCACGGAATGCTAAAGTGCGCCGGGCAGCGCTTGAAGCCCTCGCAATGCTCGGAATGGCTGAGGACAGATCGACATTTTCGAAATATTCAAATGACCAGGATGCCGAACTCCGCTCCAGTGCTCTAGAAGGCTTGGGGAGGATAGGGGAACCAGAGGATTTCCCTATTCTTGAGCGTGCTTTCGATGAAGGCGAGATCGACTGGCGGATTCATTTGGCCGCAGCATTCGGCATGGTAAATGAAGGCAAAGTCGACACGTCTGAGTTCAGTCCCCTACCGTATCTGGTGGAAAATCTGCAATTGAAGGGTCGCTCCGAAATTGCGTCGGCTTATCTCAAGGAATTGGCAAGCCGCAAGAACGTGATCGACGCGCTTGCAAAAATGCTACCGGATCTCGATCGGAGCCAGAAGATCGCTCTTTGCCCTGTTTTCGCCGTCGCGGAAAATTCAGGAGGGGGAGCCGTTTTGAAGGCACTAGCGCGAGATATCGACCCGGATGTTGCACTTGCGGCTTCGAAATCACTGCGAATAATACAAACCCGCAGGCCGCCCGCATAGAGCAGCCTGCGGTTTCGCAAAACTAAAACGCCTATTTTGCTTTTTTCTGCTTCTGCTGACCGACGCGCACCTTGTAGTGCTGCTGCTTGGCTTCCTGGAATGCCTTATGGTCATGACGCTCCACTGAATCCTTCAAGTAGGAGTCAACGTCATAACCGCTGGGCAAGACAGCCATTAGCGTAAAGCTCTCGTTGCAAGTCGGGCAAAAAGGCCGAAAACGCCTTACATTCGGAATTGCCATAACCTTTTGATGGTAACACGAAAGCGTAGGCCCCTCACGCCGCAGGAATTACACAACTCTTACAAATCAAAGAGTTCCTGCTTGCTACGTTTTAGAAGAGACAATGCAAACTCCGGAGATGGTAGAGGCGCTGACACCCGTTGAGCAACCAATGGAAGTACCCGCGCAAGTGGAGCAACTCGACAACGAAGGACTGAACTGGGTCAATGCTGTCGTTCTGGGATTTCTCCATGCCGGGGCAATTGCTGCACTTTTCGTATTCAGCTGGTCTGCTCTAGCCGTCGCGGTAGCTTTGTACTGGGCGGGGATCGGGTTCGGTATCAGCATGGGCTACCACCGGCTGCACACACACCGATCGTATAAAGTCCCCCGGCTTCTCGAATATTTTTTTGCAGTTTGCGGCACGATCACTCTCGAAGGCGGTCCGATTTTCTGGGTAGCGACGCACCGCATTCATCATCAGAAATCCGATCAGACCGGAGATCCTCATTCTCCGCGCGACGGTGCCTGGTGGGCACACATGGGCTGGTTGCTTTTCGGAGAAGCGAAGCATAACAACACGCGGCTCATGGCGAAGTATGCTCCAGATCTCGCGAAAGACTCGTTTTATGTATGGCTGAACAACTATCATTGGCTGATCTTTGTGGCACTGGGAGTGGCATTGTATGCTGTCGGCGGCCTTCCGATATTCCTTTGGGGAATCTGCCTTCGCGTCGTGGTCGGTCTGCACGCCACCTGGCTGGTAAATTCAGCGACTCATATGTGGGGAAAGAGACGTTTCGCGACTCGCGACGATTCGCGCAACAACTGGTGGGTAGCCCTTCTTACATTTGGCGAGGGCTGGCACAATAATCATCACGCTCATCCGACATCGGCTCGTCACGGGCTTGCCTGGTACGAATTCGACTTGAGCTGGATCCAGATCACAGTGTTGAAGTGGCTGGGTATTGCCAAGTCGGTCAAGATCGCTAAGGTTCAAAGCGAAATCCCGCAGCAAAAGGCCGCCTAATACCACGCGAGCCGCTGCGCACGCCATCTGTCAACATTACAGTTGAAGCATGGTTGTCGCAGGCCGACAAAAATCGATTGCGTTCTTCATCGCCCTCGGCGTCGGGCTGATTTCCGTCATAATTCTGCTCTATGTCGGTTGGGTTCTCTTTAACTGGCACACCGGAATCCTTCTTTTCTTCGGCATTCTGCTACTGGCGATGATCATCAGCGGTGTTGTTCTGAATACTACCTTCCTAGTCCGAGAGATTCGCCGGAATGCGCAGCACGACGCATTCATCAATGCTGTTACCCACGAACTGAAGACGCCAGTGGCGTCGATCCGGCTGTACTTGGAGACGCTTCTCACACGTTCTGTAGACGAAGAAAAGCGTCACGATTTTTATCGGACCATGCTCGATGATAGTGACCGCCTTCTGTCTGTGATCGAGCAGGTTCTACAAACTGGGCGCGTTGGTCCCTCGAATCGAATCTTGAATTCCGCGCCTGTTGAGTGGAATCAGCTTTTGAGTGAGTGCATCGATCGCGCACGGGCCCTTCACAATCTGCACCCGCAATTGCTCGAATTTGTCCCCGGGCCGCCGGTCAAGATCATGGGTGATCGGAGCGAATTGCAGGCTGCGGTCTCGAACTTACTCGAGAATGCAGTTAAGTATTCCGGTAGCAGCATCCGAGTGCGAGCTGAGACATCCGCGATGGACGGCAAATACATCCGGCTTCGCGTCAAAGATGAGGGGGTCGGTATCCCCAAGGGCGAATTGAAGCGCATTTTCAAGCGATTCTACCGGATCCCGGGCATCACTTCGACCCGTCTAAAAGGAACTGGATTGGGCCTGTACATCGTACGTTCCGTCGCGAAACGACATGGTGGCAGGGCGTGGGCGGAGAGCGAAGGGCCAGGTCGAGGAAGTACTTTTGTGCTGCAGTTGCCCGTCTTGAGATGAGCCGGATTCTGGTGGTAGAGGATGAGACGCATCTTGCAGAAGGGCTGCGCTTCAACCTGGAAGCGGAGGGGAACCAGGTGCACGTCGTTGAGACCGCTGAAGAAGCATTGGACCTCCTGTCGCCCGGCGACGATACCTTCGATGTTCTGGTGTTGGATGTCATGCTTCCCGCCAAGGATGGATTCACTCTTATCACAGAACTGCGCCAGGCCTCGAACTTCATCCCGACTCTCATGCTCACGGCGCGCGGCCATCCGGATGATATTCTCAAGGGCTTTGATGCGGGTGCGGACGATTATTTAACCAAGCCTTTCGAACTCGCGATACTGATGGCGCGTGTCAACGGGCTGCTGCGCCGGAGCCGCTGGACGCGGGGTGTCATGGCGGCCTCCTCACACGCGCCGCAACGAAACGACGTTTTCCATTTTGGCGAGAGGAACGAGAAAGGTGTGGATTTCGATCTCCTGGAACTCTCGGTCCGCGACCAGGTGTTTCGCTTGACGGTCATGGAAGGGCAGGTGCTCCGCTATCTGATCGAGCACGAAGGAAAGCCTGTCTCGCGAACACGCATGCTGCACGAGGTATGGGGCGTCAGTGAAAGCGCCGACACTCGCCCGATCGATAATTTTATCGTTCGGCTGCGCAGGTACATCGAGGATGATCCAAGGTCCCCACGCCACGTGTTAACGGTGCGCGGTGTGGGATATAGATTTATTGCGGATCCTGGGAAGAAGTAAGCGCCTGGCGCGCTTTCTCGACAAACTGCCGCGCACGCTGAGTAATCGAGGCGTAATCGCCGATGGCGATGCTCTTGGTATCGACTAGTTCGCCGCCCACTCCGACGGCGGTGCACCCGGCCCTCAAGAATTCGCCGATGGTTTCGAGATTCACTCCACCGGTAGGAACAAAGTCGATGTGCGGGAAGGGGCCACGCAGCGCACGAATGTACTTCGCACCGCCCAAAGCGCTGCAGGGAAAAACTTTAATGCCGTGCGCGCCCGCCTCCCACGCTGTGAGTATCTCGGTAGGCGTCAGCGCGCCGGGAAATATCGCTTTCGAGTAACGCCTCGCAATTTCGATGGTGCGCGTGTTAAGGGCAGGAGTCACCAGAAACTCTGCGCCTGCCAGGATACAGATTCGAGCGGTTTCCGGGTCGAGTACAGTCCCCGCGCCCAGCAGAATCTTGCTTCCAAACCGTTTGGCGAGCGCTTCAAGCGCGCCGACCGCTCCTTCCACGGTCATAGTGATCTCGGCGCAGCGCAGGCCGCCTTCATAGAGAGCCTCGACCGAACGGACTGCGGTCTCGGTGTCAGCAGTGCGAACGATCGGGACAATGCCCGTCTGCCTGATGTGATGAACGACCTCTGTGTAATTCATGACGTCTTTTCCAAAGACGAGTGTATGCGACCCCGAGATTGCGCGGCCAGGACGAGATGTTCGGCCGCTAGGCTCACACGCTTGCCGCCTCTGCTGTCTCGTAGTCGGCGGTAAGATCCACGATCTCCGTTCTTACACGCGATACGCGCCAGAACAGAGTGCGCCGCGCCGGGAGGAGCACCGTAAAGAGCTGGTCGTCAACGTACACGAGCGCCACTTGAGTCTCCCTTGTTTCGACGCAGGTGAAGTGGTGCCTGACTAGTTCGGGCCGTTTTCCTACAAGATGGTCTGCCCAGGCGCTCTGAAAAACGGGATCGCGAATCGAGTGCCTCTCCAAGGTCAGGGATTCGCCCGACGTTACTAGGAAGCGGTACTCCCCGGGTGACAGAATCTCCTCGAGGCGGCCGTCTTTGAACAACAAGGCGCGCTCACGAGATCTGATTTTTATTCGCTTCCACAACATACACTTACTCCTGAAATACACTTTGGTTTACAAAATATTTGCTCCGCTTAACTGATCCCCAGTCGCAGGGGTATTTCAGACATCGAATGGGAAACCCGATGCCGGGAAATACAATACGAACTGAGGTTTTTAACGATCGAGAGTGGTAAGAACGACCGCAAAGCGCATGTCGGCTTCCGGTCTCTCGACCGTGCTGGATTTGTGAGTATGAATTGACTTCATCTCTAGACGTGTGCTCATGACAGCCTTCTGAGTTTTCAGTCTAAAGGAGCCGGCAAATTGAGTCAACAGAAAAATCGTAGCTGGTTGCATCGATTCGCCGAATCATGCGTTCGAGTCATAATAAGAACGTCGAGGAGGGCCGAGTGAGCGAAGAAAATACGCGACGCCATTTTTTGCAGACTTCTCTGCAGACAGCCGTCAGTGTCGGTGTTGCCGGAACATTGGACGCCCAATCAGCGTCGGAGAATGCACGTTCTGCTGGGCCCCTTTCGACCGAGCCGAGACCCGGCTCAGAATGGCGCAACAAGCAGTCGGGCATGGCATACCGCCGATTGGGCCGCACGAATCTGATGATCTCCGAGATTATTTCCGGCGGAGATCCAATCGGCTCTAACAACTATCAACACCTGGATCTCGCTCTCGATATGGGGCTGAACTATCTGGATATGGCGCCCGCGTACGGGCACGGCGATTGCGAAATCGCGTACGGCAAATTTCTAGGCGGATCAGCGAAGCGACAGAAGGTCTTTTTGCAGACCAAGGTCAGCGCATTTGGCGGGTTGCGCAACCGTATGTATGCCGATGTATTCAAGGGCCTTCCGGCAGACAAGCAAAATGCCATCATGCAGCGCGTAGAGGAGATTCGAACTACTAATCTCGCCGAGAAACCAGGGTATTACATTACTTACTTTCCAGGGCAACACGATCAGTTTGCAGGGGCCTACCTGTGCAGCGCGATGATGCCCGATTACGCCCATCTGGTTGAAGGCAGCCAGCAGTTCCGCCAATGCATCACCGATTCACTCGAAGGGAGCCTTACGCGCGTGGGCACAGATCACTTCGACCTGTTGATGTGCCCGCATGGAGCAAATACGGTAGACGAGCTTAATAATCCTCACATCTATGAAACGTTCCAAGAGCTTAGGAAACAGGGCAAGGTCCGTTTCCTCGGTGTAACCTCGCATAACGATCCGGGAGCAGTGCTGCGCAAGGCGACTGATCTTAGCCACTATGATGCAGTCCAGCTGGCTTACAACGTCATCAACGCCGGCTATGTCGATCAGGCAATCGTCGACGCATCGGCACGCGACGTGGGCATCATTGCCATGAAGACCGCCCATGCGGTGGCCACCCATCACAAACCTTTGCAGCCAATTCCGCAGTGGCGAATTGACAAACTGAACCGCATTATTCCGGGGGGCATGAAGGTTCCGCTTAAAGGTTATCTGTGGGTACTGCAGAATCCGCACGTTTCCGCCGTGAACTCAAATCTTTGGGACCAAACGTTTGTTCGGGAGAATCTATCCCTGGCGGGCAAGAAAGTCCAGTTACAAGCCGTCTGATACTGTTGCTCGAAAAGAAGTTCTATCTTGTTTTAGCGTTTCTTGCACTCGCGTTTGTTCCTGTTGCGCGCAGTTACTCGGCGCACTACCATCTTTCAATAGCGGTCGCGGGAAGCGTCTATATTTCTTTCGTTCTTGCCTTGGGGCTGGTGTTGATACCGGGTTTCGAACGACAAATCCCGGCGGCAAACACAAGGCTGGCGCTCTGGCTGGTACCCGCGTGGTGCTCTCCCTATCTTGTCTACGCCGCTGGGACGGGCGATTTTCGAACGCTTGCGCTACTTAAGCTGCTGGCGGTCTCTCTGCCGGTGTGGCTCATTTATCGATTTTTCCCACCTTGCGATCTACGATTTTTCAATTGGCAGGACGCTGTAGTAGCCGCTGTATTAGTCACCGCCCTTCTATCGGGACAACTAAGGGGAATCTGGAACGTTCCTGCGAATCTCGATTTCATGAGCCGGCTGTTCCTGCTGGCGATCGGGAGCTGGTGCTGGGTGTTTCTGCGGAGGGTTCCGGCGTTGGGCTACAGATTCGGCCTTTCCGGCATGATTCTGAAACAGGCGGCGCTTAACTTCGTCTATTTCGCGGCGATTGCTGTTCCCCTCAGCCTGATGCTGCGCTTTACCAAGTGGAACCCTCGATGGTCCGGGCCGCTATCCTTCGGGCAAGAGTACCTCGAAATCTTTCTTTTCGTCGCCTTACTCGAAGAACTGTTCTTTCGAGGCTTTTTGCAAACGCTGCTTGCGAATAGTATCGGTCGCCCGCTTATGAGTCAGGGAGTTGTGGCGTGCCTGTTCGGTTCGTTCCATATATTGCACGCCCCATTCCCGAACTGGCGTTACGTGGGTCTGGCGACAATCGCCGGTTGGTTTTACGGTTCAGCATTTCGCATGAGCGGACGTTTAATGGCATCGGCGCTCCTGCACGCGGGCGTCGATACGGTCTGGCGAACCTGGTTGTCGGCACGGTGACACCATGACGGTTGAAGTACCATACCGAGTTGCCCCTCGCCCTTCAATTGACGCGATCGCGCTTGGTTAAAGAATGTGCAAAGTTTCAGCCGTTGTCCCGACCTGGAACCGCGCCGACCTGGTGCGCTCTTTGCTCGAGAACCTTCAGCAACAGACACGCCGTCTTGATCGAGTACTCATCGTAGATAACGGCAGTTCGGATGGGACGCCCGCAATAGCGCGGCAACTTGCCGCCGAATGCATCGAGCTGGATCGCAACATGGGTTTCGCTGCGGCGGTTAACGAAGGAATCCGCCGCGCGGATACTGACTGGATCCTGATATTGAATAACGATGTCGTGCTCCGGCCGAACTGGCTCGAAACAATGCTCAGAACTGTAACAACGCGCGATGCCGCATTTGGGGTGGGCAAGCTTCTACAGCCCGGGGGGTCGCTGGACGGAAGCTGGGACCTGGTTTCGCGCGGCGCTTATGCATGGCGATGCGGTTATCGACGTCCAAACGGTGGTGTTTGGTCCGAGCCGCGAACGATCGCGCTTGCCCCGATGACCGCCGCGCTTTTTCACCGGCGTGTGTTTGAAAGGGTCGGCTTGCTGGAAACGCGCTTCGAGTCATATTACGAAGACGTTGATTTCGGCATCCGCTGCGCCTTGGCCGGGCTGGCGGGCATCTATGAGCCGTCCGCCGTCGCGACGCATCTCGGCAAAGCCACGCTCGGCAAACAGGCGGCGAGGGTGTATTTTCTGAGCGCGCGCAACCAGGTGCTGCTGCTGGCAAAACATTATCCTGAACAAACGCTCAAGCGTTTTGCGTGGCCGATTCTGGTCGGTCAGACGCTCGCGCTGCTGGCAGCTGCACGACAGGGACACCCGATCTCCGCAGCGAGGGGCAAGTGGCAGGCCTTGCGGCAGTGGTCCGACTTCAGGAAGGCACTCCCTCCTTCAACAGATATCGAACAGGCAATTACCAGAAGCGAACGGGAGATTCTTAATCTTCAACGAACGGAAGGCTTCGATATTTATTGGCGAATCTATTTCAGCCTGGTGGATCCCAGTTGAGCCAATTGGTCGCCATCACCGTCGTTACTTTTAACAGCGAACGCTTTATCGAGGGTTGCCTCAAACAGGCGCTGGTACAAGATTACGAGAACCTGCAGGTGATCGTCGTCGACAATGCCTCCGATGACTCGACGGCGGAGATTTTGCACCGATTCGAGGGATACAACCGTATCCGCATTTTTTACAATCGCGTGAACAGGGGCTTCGCCGGAGGCCAGAACCAGGCCATAGCGGCAGCTTCCGAGGCTGATTGGATACTGACCCTGAATCCCGATGTCCGACTGCCCGAAAACTTCATCCGCACGCTGGTCACGGCTGGCGAAACATCCTCTGATATCGGCAGCGCTTGCGGAAAGCTGCTCGCCGCAACGCCCGATTTCGAACTCGCTTCGCCGCCGCTGCTCGATTCCACCGGTATTTACTTTAGCCCAGGGTTGCGCCATTTCGATCGCGGCAATCACATGCCCGATCGAGGCCAGTATGATTCGGAGGAATTCGTTTTCGGGGCGACCGGAGCCGCCTGCCTGTACCGGCAGGCCATGATCCGAGACGTCCAGGTTTTTGGCGAGTTTTTCGATAACGATTTTTTTATCTATCGAGAGGACGCCGATGTAGCCTGGCGGGCCCAACTGTTCGGTTGGAAGTGTATCTACACTCCCAACGCTGTAGCAATCCACGTCCGCACCGTGGTGCCGGGCATGAGACGCTCCTTACCCCCCGCCGTGAATCTCCATTCCGTAAAAAATCGCTGGCTGCTGCGGATCAAGAACACCACGCCCGATCTCTACCTGCGATTCTGGCTTCCCATTACCCTGCGCGATATGGTGGTGATCGGTGGATGCCTACTGCGCGAATGGAGCTCTCTTCCTGCTTTTGCCATGCTGATCCGGCTTTTGCCCCAAACCTGGCGAAAGCGCCGGGAGATTATGCGGCGAAAGAGAACGAATGATGCGGTGATGCGCCAATGGTTCTCGGAGCGACCGGTTAGCTATCCTGCAACTCTGGCACGTTAACGGTTTAGAATGCGCATCGCTTTACTGGGCACGCGGGGCATTCCTGCGAGATACGGCGGCTTTGAAACTTTCGCTGAAGAGCTCTCGATGCGTCTCGCCGCGCGCGGGCATCCTCTCACTGTCTATTGCCGGGAAAAGCAAACTTTCTCTGAGTATCGGGGCGTCGAACTGCGTTATCTGCCGACCCTGAGACACAAGTATCTCGATACTGTCGTCCATACGGCGCTCTCAACGCTTGATGCGTTGTTTCGGCGCTTCGACGTGCTGCTGTACTGCAATGCTGCAAATGCCGCGTTCACGCTTTGGCCGCGACTTTTCGGGACTCCCACAGCGCTGAATGTCGATGGAGTTGAGCGCCGACGCAAGAAATGGAATTGGCTGGCGCGGATCTGGTATCTGATATCCGAATGGCTCGCCACGTGGTGCTGCAGCGCCATTGTAACGGATGCACAAACGATTCGCGAATACTATCTCAGCCGGTTCGATAAGCCCTCCACATTCATTCCGTATGGAGCGAAGATTGGAAAGATCGAAGGCTTCGAGCATCTTCGAGCGCTGGGAATCGAACCGGGAGGGTATGTACTCTACGTCAGCCGTATGGAACCGGAAAACAACGCGCTCATGGTGAGGCAGGCTTTCGAGCGGGTGAACACCGATCTCAAGTTGGTTCTGGTTGGCGATGCACCCTACGCTGACTCGTATATCCGCAAAGTAAAGGACACGCACGACCCGCGCATCCTCATTCCCGGGGCGATTTACGGGGAGGGATATGACGAGCTTCAGTCGCATTGTGCGCTTTATGTTCAGGCAACCGAAGTCGGCGGCACGCACCCGGCGTTGCTTGAGGCGATGGGCCGTGGCGCCATGGTGCTGTATCTCGATACCCCCGAAGCACAGGAAGTGGCGGGGGACGCGGCCATCGCTTTTGCCTCTTCGCAGGAGGATCTAACACGCAAATTGCAATGGGCGGTTAGCCTGCCACTGGCTGAGCGAATAGCATGGGGACAACGGGCGCTCGAGCGGATCGAAAGCCGCTATAGTTGGGACATCGTCACCGATCAGTACGAGGCGCTGCTCCGTGGGCTCGTGACAACCAAATCATGAAAAACCCTGCGACATTGGCCGCTCCGGCGGCTCAACCACACGGCCCTCCTGCTGCATTGCCCTACCGATCCTGGGTAGAAGTTTCCCGTCAGAGAATAGGCGATAATTTTACCGCAATCCGCCGAGTCGTAGGGGATGCGGTTGAAGTGATGCCGGTAGTCAAGGCGGATGCATACCGCCATGGAGCCGTAGAGGTGTCACGCGTTCTCGAAGAGCGGGGGGCGCGCTGGCTGGCGGTCAGCAATACGGACGAAGGAATAGCACTCCGCGATGCCGGCATCCGAACGCGCATTCTGGTGATGGCAGACTTCCTTCCATTTACCCGCGAGGCCATGCTCGCCTACGATCTCACGCCGGTGATTCACTCGCTGGAAGACCTGGCCGAGCTCAATCGTCTGGCGGCTTCACGCTCGGGACGTTACTGTTGCCATCTCAAGATCGATAGCGGCATGGGCCGACTAGGAGTGCGAGCCGAGGCATTCGACGTCGCGCAGGCGATTCTGGAGGCACGCAACGTCGAAGTGGAAGGTCTCATGACGCATTTCGCCTCGGCTGCCAATTATCAGACGGAGCAAACCGACGAACAACTGCGAGCTTTCGAAAAGATGGCTGCGGCTTTGACCGAGGCTGGCGTTCGGCCCAAATTCTTGCATTCTTCGAGCACGATTCCGGTCGCTTACGGGCGCACTGCCGCCTGGCAGGAAATGGTCCGCCCCGGCCATGCAATTTACGGGTATGTTTCACCTGCTCGCGGCCACGCGCCTCCCAGAATGCTGAACGTGAAGCCCGCTTTGAGCTGGCGTGCGACGATCCTTTCCACAAAAGAGGTTCCTGCCGGAGCTCTTATCGGCTATGGTGGTATGTATCGTGCTACACAGCCCATGCACATCGCAATTCTGGCAGCCGGTTATGCTGACGGAATTCCGCATCGTCTCGGCAACCGCGGGAGCGTCATCGTCGCCGGTAAGCTCGCCCCGATCGTGGGTGCTGTCAGCATGGATCTCACAACCATTGATGTCAGCAGGTCGGAAGTGAAGCCTGGTGACGCAGCCACCCTGCTGGGATCGGAAGGAAGCGTGAGTATCGATGCGCAGCAGATTGCCCGTTGGGCCGGCACGATTTCCTATAGCGTGTTGTGCGGGATACACGCTCGAGTTAAACGTCTTTATATCTGAACAGTTAGGAGCGGCAAAGAGCCGGCATTCGGATGACATATGTCGATCTGTCTGTACAAACCGGGAACAGAAAGTGTGCCTTCTCCGTCTGTTACTGAACGGGAGCACTCTTGAAGAAGAAGTGGAAAATCATCATTCTGCTCGGGCTGTTATTGCTCATTGCTGGGGCAGTGGTTGCGAGTATTCGCATCAGCGAGCGCGGATTGGTTACGGTTCAAACCGGGAAGGTCGGTCGTATGGATTTGACCTCGCTTGTGACTGCCGCCGGTGAGGTTAAGCCTCGTAATTACATTAACATCGGAGCAAACACCCAGGGCGCGGCCCCTATTACCGCCATCTTTGTAAGGGAAGGCGATCACGTGAAGAAGGGCCAGGTGCTGGCCCGTCTGGCTGCCGTGCAACAGCGCGCCGATCTCAACGCGCAACAAGCCGGTCTCAATTCCGCACTGGCCGATTCCGCAGCAAGCGAAGCGTCGCTGAAGTCGCAAGACGATAACATCGCGGTAGCCGAAGCTCAGGTAGACCACGATCGGGCCGATGTGGAACAGAAGAAGGTCGATCTGAGACGGAGCAAGGATCTGTACGACGCAAAGCTTATCGCGTCGCAGGACTATGAGGGCAAAAAAGTGACCTATGATCTGGCGGTAACGACGTTACAGGCCTCCGAGCGTAAAGTGGAACAGGCTCGGGCAGCTCGTGCTCAAGCCGCGGCGCAACTTGGATCAGCTCAAAAAAAGATAGCGCAAAACGAGGCAATGGTCGCGCGGTCCTCAGACGTGCTATCGCAATACGACGCTATCGCCCCGCTCGACGGAGTTGTAACCAATCTTCCAGTGAGAGTCGGTGAAACAGTTGTTCCCGGTATTCAGAATTCGGCGGCGTCCACGATCATGACCATTGCCGATATGTCGATTATCACGGCTGAGTTGCATGTGGACGAGACCGATATCGTAAGCGTCAAAATGGATCAGCCTGCCGAGGTGTCTATCGACGCAATCCCGAATAAGACCTTCAAGGGCAGGGTGATTGAGATCGGCGATACTGCGCTCTTGCGTTCATCAGGTGTCGCTGCGTCGCAAAGCCAGACCTCGAGTCAGGAAGCCAAAGACTTTAAAGTTGTCATCGCTCTTGACATTCCGGAAGACATGGTTCGACCCGGGCTGTCGTGTACAGCGAAGATTACAACAGCCAGGGAGTTTCATGTACTGGCGATTCCGATCCAAGCCTTAACGGTGCGGCAAAAGGGACAGCTGGAGCAGCACAAGCCGGGTCAACCCATGCCGACAGACCCTGCAGCTCAGAAAGCCGCTAAGGAGGAAATGCAGGGAGTGTTCGTGGTGCGGGGTGGTAAGGCGATCTTTCACGGTGTCACTACGGGCATCACAGGCTCAACGGAGGTACAGGTTCTCAACGGGCTCAAGGACGGTGACGAGATTATTACCGGTAGCTATCAGGTCATTCGCACCGTCCGGAATGACGCTAAGGTGAAAGTAGATAATAAACAGCCCGTGAACCCTTCCCTAGCTACTTAGCTCGGGGCTCGGATCTTATGGCACCGGTGGAAACAGCTCAGGAGCTCAGCGCGAAGCAGCGCGAAGAACTCGGCCAGGAACTCCAGCGAGACGGAATTGTCATTCGTACTTTCGATCTCTGGAAAACCTATGTGATGGGCGAGCAGGAGATTCATGCGGTATCAGGCGTCGATATCGTCATTAACCGAGGGGAATATGTGGCCATTATGGGGCCATCGGGTTCGGGAAAATCAACACTAATGAACCTGATCGGTTGCCTCGATACTCCCACCAAAGGCCTTTATTACCTGAATGGCAAGCTCGCGAGCGACATGGAAGATGATGAATTAGCGAGAATTAGGAACAAAGAAATTGGTTTCGTTTTTCAAACTTTCAATCTTCTGGCGCGCGCCTCCGCTCTGCATAATGTGGAATTGCCTCTGATTTACGCTGGAATTTCTACCCAAGAGCGCCAGGAGCGCGCCCGTGAAGCGCTCCGCGCGGTAGATCTCGAACCGCGTCTGCACCATAAGCCGAACGAATTGTCCGGTGGGCAGAGGCAGCGCGTTGCGATTGCTCGCGCGCTGGTAAACCGCCCGTCAATTCTACTCGCCGATGAGCCGACCGGGGCTCTCGACTCTATCACGGGAAATGAGATTATGGGCTTATTTGAGCGCCTTCACTCGGAAGGAAACACGATCGTTTTGGTCACTCATGAGGCCGATATTGCCATGCACGCCCATCGCACCATTCATATACGTGACGGGAAAGTGGAGAGTGATGAATCGGTACCGCCGTCCAAACGGGTCTCTTTCCGGCAGAACTAAGAATCAATTTTCTTAGATTGGTTTCCGATTTTTTACGTCCGATGCTATCTTGATAAGGACGGTTGAGGCGAGTTCATCTACCGATTGCGCCCGGAATTGACGCGCAAACCGTGCGCGCTCTAATGTCTCGGGCCGCTTTGCCCGCTACCGATTGTGATCCGGCGAACAATAAGGTCGGCTCGTTCTAGTGGAGAACTTTCCGGTGGCTCACAACTCGACCGATCATCAATCTCTTCGCATCCTGATGGCCGAAGATAATGCGATTAATCAGCGTGTGGGCAAGCTTATTTTGCAGCGCGCAGGCTTCGAAATCGATCTGGTTTCCGATGGCAACGAGGCCCTTGAAGCCCATCGCACCAAGCCTTACGATCTCATTCTGATGGACTGTCAGATGCCCACCATGGACGGTTTCGAGGCCAGCCGCAAGATCCGGCTGCTCTCCGAGAAACAGCCCGCCATTATTGCCGTAACTGCCAATGCCCTCGCGGGAGAACGCGAGCGGTGCCTGGAGGCTGGAATGGACGACTACCTCTCCAAGCCGTTCCAGGCCGAGCAACTCGTTTCTTTAGTGAAGAAATGGGCCGATGCTCTTGCCCGTCACGCTTCAGGTTCTCCAAAGAGTGAGTAGGGAAAAAAGCAGCAGCCACATGAAATCGAGATAGTGCCAGAAAACAGCGACGCCGCTGGCCACTGCTTTGGTGTGCATTCGATACTTAGGTCCGCTCGCCGGTTCATGGGTTCGCTTTAAAAGATAAAAGAGTCCTGCCAGTCCGGCCACAATGTGCAGGCCATGCAATCCGGTAAACAGAAAAATGAACCAGGAATGTGGATTGTGCGCCAGAGTGATACCTTGATGCAAGACTTGAAACCACGCCACAATCTGGCCTGCCAAAAACAGTGTGCCAAGTCCGGCGGTCCAAGCCGTCAGCTGAAAAAATTCCTGCTGATTATTCTTTGATAACTGGCGTCGAGCTGCTTCGTAAGTTGCGCTACTCGCAAGAAGTAAAACGGTAGTAATCCAAAGAGTGCGGGGAAGCCGGATATGTCCCCAGAACATCGGACTGTTTGATCGGATAAGAAATACGGCGATCAGGGCTCCGAAAGTCATAGTGACGGTCGCCAGCAGAACGATTACCGTGAAAACGGAGAGTGAGTTCAGTTGCTTCTGGCTGTCGACCGGTTCAATGGTGTACGGCACTCTACCTCTATCATCCACCCTGCTTGTGCTGTACGCTGATAAATCATGCCTCTCCAACCTGCACGGTTCGTTCTGCTCTCTCTGGTTGCGGCCTTCATCGTGGCCGGCACTCCTGCCTCTGCAGCAGTCGATACCCGTCTGACTGGCGCATTTCGCAACCCTGAGAAGGCCGGTTGGATTTTCGTTCACCTGGAAGGGGGCCCGGCGACCATCGGTTTTCAGCATGGCTATCTCCTCGGGCATGAGATCGAAGATGCTAAGAAAGCGATCGCCCTCAGCACTACGCACGACGTGAAGCACGATTGGAACGAGTTACGTTCCGTGTCGGAAAAATACTTCTGGCCTGCAATACCGCAGGAATATCGTGAAGAGCTGCAGGCAATCGCCGAAGGGGCGCAAGCCGCGGGCGTGAAGGTAGACGTGATGGATGTAGTGGCGATGAACGCCTCCATGGAGTTCTCCTACTACTACGGGAGCCTGGGGCGGAAGCAAGCGAAGAGTGCAACCGCGCCAAGCATTGGGGAGCATTGCAGCGCCTTTGTTGCAACGGGCGCGTACACAAAGGATGGGCGCATAGTAATCGGTCACAACAATTGGAGCGATTATCTGAGCGGGAGCCGATGGAAGATCGTGTTCGATATCGCGCCTGCCGGGGGACACCATCTGATCATGGATGGTGTTGCGGGTTTGATCCACAGTGGAGACGATTTCGGCATCAACGACGCAGGCATGATGATCACGGAAACAACTATCGGGAGTTTCCACGGTTTCGATGTAAAAGGAGTGGCGGAGTTTGTGCGTGCCCGTAAGGCGATGCAATATGCTTCATCCATCGACGACTTCGCCCGCATCATGGAGGAAGGCAACAATGGCGGCTACGCTAATGCCTGGCTGATCGGCGACCGAAAGACAAACGAAATTGCCCGTCTCGAACTCGGGTTGAAATATGTCACCCTCGAACGTACGAAGGATGGCTTCTTCGTCGGGTCGAACTTTCCCATCAATCCGAAACTGATCGCTGAAGAAACAGATTTTCCGATCAATGATCCGAATTCACCAAACCTGGTTCGTCTGCGACGTTGGAATCAACTCATGGCGGAGAACAAGGGCCGTATCGACGTGGAAGCGGGCAAGAAGTTCGAAACGGACCACTACGACATGATCACCAAAGAGATCGACCCGAATGAGCGCACACTTTGCGGCCATGTAGATAAATCCAATCGCGGCATGCCGGGCTGGCAAGGTCCTTACGGACCCGCGGGCGCAGTGGAAGCGAAGGTCGCCGATAGCGCCATGGCTGAAAAAATGTCGTTCGTAGCGGGGGCAGGTCATCCCTGCGGCGTCGAATTTCACGCAAAAAGCTTCCTCAAAGAGCACAAAGAATATGCCTGGCAGGGGCCGGCGCTCGAAGACTTGCGGGCAAACTCCTGGATAGTGGTATCGTCCGCCCCGCGCCCTTAGATGCCGGGACAGACTGACGCGTGCACTAGCGGATGAGCACGGAACATTTTCGACTCGGGAAGCCGGCTGCCGCGAACACCTTCCGCGAGGGCTTCGGTTGGAAGCTTCAGCTTATTGTATTTCTGTTTGCCGCGCTGCTCGTGGTCGCACGGCGGCCGGACGTTATAACGCATCCGCAGTTCTTCGCTGAGGACGGAACCATCTTCTACGCCGATGCCTACAAGCTCGGTTGGCTGCACTCGTTGTTTCTTCCGCACGCCGGCTATCTTGATGTCTTTATCAGAATTGTGGCTGCTCTGGCCGTGCAGATCCCGTTCCGCTACGCGCCGTTGTTCTTAAATCTTGTCGGCATCGTGGCGCAGGTTTTACCCGTTAATTTCCTCGCGTCTTCGAGATGCGCCGCACTGGGCGCACTCCCAACAAGATTGCTGTTGGGTTTGGCCTACTTGGCAATGCCGAATTCCCGAGAGCTTGATGTCGTGATCACCAACTCGGTGTGGCATCTCGCGCTCCTCGCGCTACTTGTGGTGGTGGCATCTCCGCCATCCAGCCGGAGCGGACAGTTCGGCGACCTCTCGATCCTCGCCCTTAGCTGTTTGAGCGGACCATACTGTGTTCTGTTGGCCCCGGTCGCCCTTGCCATGTGGTGGTTCAGAAAGTCGAGATGGCGACTCATTCTTGCGGGAGTAACGGTAGCTATCGCGCTCCTTCAATTATGGACGCTCCAAAATGCACCCCCTGATATCCGCTTCAAGGCGCCGCTCGGCGCTTCCCTTCAGCTTCTTATCGATATGGTGGCAGGACACGTCTACCTCGCGGCCATTTCTGGTCAGAAAGACTACCTGGCAATGTATGGGTTTACCTTTCTGTGCGTCATCGCGACCGCCGGAACGGGGCTGCTCGTTTACGTGCTTTTAAAAGCGCGGCTCGAATTCAAGCTGTGCCTGGTATATTGCCTGCTCATTTTCGCTGCATCGCTCGAATCACCCCTGGTGAGCCGTACAGTTCCGCAGTGGCCCATTCTCGCTTCCGCCTACGGTATACGCTACTGGTTCTTTCCGATGCTCGCGCTGGTCTGGTCTCTCATCTGGTGCTCTGTATCGGCAAATATGCCGGTGAAAGTGTTGAGTATCGTGGTCTTGGTTTTTATGCTTCGCGGCGTCACGCGCGACTGGAAATATCCTCCGTTTCCCGACAGCAATTTTTCAAAAGCGGCATCGGAATTCGAGGCTGCGGCTCCGGGCGCCCTGGTCGAGATCCCGTTATATCCGGATGGGTGGACCCTTCGACTTACTAAACAAGATGCCTCTTGCAGGGATCAGGACGTTAACGGACACATCGATGAGCCATCTCCGGGAGCAACCGTGTCGGGCTTGGTACGCTTGCGGGGCTGGGTCACTGCCTCGCGACCTATTCAGCGTGTATCTGTTTATCTGGATAATTCGCCGCTTGAAACCGTCAGCCCAAACGAATATCGACCGGACGTGGACAAGGCATATCCGCACGCTCCCGGCAAGCAAAAAGGTTGGCAGACCACGATAGATTCTGCGCGGATCGCGCCCGGACGGCATTCGCTCGAAATTCGGGCTCAGGTTACCAACGGATGCCTGGCACGTATAGAAAAGCTGGAAATCAGCCGAAAGCCCTGACTACGCGATCGTTTGTATTGGCCCGATGCGTCTTCGGCTTCTCAGAGGCACGCTTGCTAAGGGCGCAACGATCAGAGTAAGCAGAGCCAAGAGACTTATTGCGGTCGCCCAGTAAAAAGAGGCCGGGCGAAACACGAATCTAACGACGTGTCTTCCGCCAGGAACCACTGCTCCGCGGAAAAAATAGTCTGCCCTGAACCAGTGGGCTCCCCTTCCATCGATTTGGATCTCCCAGCCGGGATAAGCCGTGTCATTGAGCATCAAAATTGCAGGGTGTTCGAGTACGGTTTCTATTCGCACGTTTTGAGACGAATAGTGAAGCATTTTCCCGCTGGTTACACGTTCAGGCGTGAGTCGATTCAACCCTTCGATGACGTTAAGCTCCGTCTCGTTGAGCTCGCTACGTTTCAAAACAACCGATTTGAAAATGTCAAACGTGGGTTTCGTAAGCTCCTGAAGCGCATCCGCGTCTGTGCTTGCTAACGCAGCATGGTCGTAGAGCGAGACTCGCGGCAGCACGTCCTCATATTCCGAGATTTGAACCTCCTTATCGTAGACCGCTTGGAACGGACTTTTCTCGCCCGACCGATTGTCGCCAAAATATAGACCCGTCCAACCGGCCCAATCGTACGCCCGATCGTCTTTGGGACCCGCATCGGTTGAAAAAAGCAGCTCGATATTTTGACCTCGATAGGCGCTCAGGTCGAGTTGGCCATCGATCCAATGCCGCTCCTGTAGGTTTCGCTTGGGATTCACATAGCGGTAAAAGACCTTGCGGATACCCGCAGCCTGATCGCGGAGTTCAATAGCGAAGCCGACCCCATCGCCGTCTTTGTCGAAAGCTGAGGGCTTAATGGCAATCGAGAAGTGAAAATCGGCCCGGTCTTTCGGTACCGTGACCCTGTAGGACAGTCGCTCGAATGGCGGATGCTCTGCCAAAACGTTTCTGATATCGCCGTCCAGGATGAAAACCGAGGCGCCAATCTGACCTTCCGTGTCCGTTACAAGCCGTTCCCGATTCTGATGCAAAATTCGTTTGATCGTCACATCCGGCGGAAGAAAGAACTTGTTTGCGAGCAGGTACCTGACTGAAGATAGCTGCAAAAGACGCTTCGGCAGTGGATCTGTAAAGTTGAAGTCGGCAAAACCTCGAAAACACTGCGAGAGCTCCGGCGCAAAACTGCGCCAGTCAGGGAAAAAATTCTCTAGAAATTGAAAGTATCCGTCGACATATAGGGCATCGACGTAGCGCACGTCAGATATCTGGAAAGCCGCTGCCCAGTTCGGTGTTAGAACGCCGTCCTGACCGATGATTCTACAGTTTTCCTTGCAGTGGGATCTAAGAAAGCTCACATACGGAGCTCCACTATAGGGGTTGTCGGATACGTTCGGCATCCGATTGAACTGATAATAAACCGGGTAGATGTAATTCCCACAAAATTCGGCGGTTAACAATACGACCAGGATGATGGCTGGTTCAAGACGAAACGCGCGGCGCCCGCTCGAACGAAGTGCTTCTCGGCGATTGAACCAAACGGTCCAGATGGCAAGCGCGCCAAGGAAAAGATAGGGCAGCCCCACGGCCAGCAAGAGCATGGCGGGGTTCATGTGGTCGATGAAAATCTCTTTCTGTATCCGGCGCCCGGCTCCAAGCACGGCGAGGGCAGGCGCCGCGAAGCTCAAGCCGAGTGCGAGGCACTGAGTGCCTGTCGAGACAGTTTTCGCAAGCAGCTGCTCCAGGCCAAACGCCACGAGAATCGCGGCCGATACGGAAAACAGAAGCTCCTCGTATTTGGGGAAATCCAGCAGCCTGTAGAACGGTAACGCGCCGACAAAATTCACCAGGATGCCGAATCGCTTTAACAGGACGAACATCATGCCGCCTGCCAAGAAGAACGTGCAAGTGTGTCAAATCATGATCACGACGTGCAGATCTCTTCATCGCTTGCAGGACAGCTATGAGAATCAGATAGAAGCTGACTATCCCGACGTAGTTTCGCAAACTGGAGTTATCTGGACGGAGAGCAGTATTGACGGGTCCAAGCAGCAGGGGAAGAATGTACGTCACCATCTCGATCAAGCTGTGATCGTGCCCCAGCCCCCTGAACGCTCCGCGAAGGTGCCTGGGTTCGTGGTTGTTAAAGGAATGTGGGAGGTAATGTGCAAAGGGTAGAAGCACAAACATAGACAGCGCCAGGCCGGCAATCGAAGCGAGCAGAAAATATTTGCCGATGCCTGCCCAGTGCATCCGCATTCCCGGGTTAAAGAGTACGCGGACCAGGAAATACAGATAGGCGAAGCTCAGAAGGAGAAGGGTAGTTTCAGGCCCACCGCCTAGAAAAATGAGCCAAAGTACTATCGCGAATGTAACCAGCCTCCCGTAGGACTGTCTTCGCAAGAGGCATTCGCCGGCAAATAGAAAGGAAGGCAGCAGAACAGCAACACTCAGTTCAGGGATCGTAAGAAACAGGATGTAATACCCTGCCAACATGCACGCGATGCCACCCGCCAGCGCCGGATAGAACGACACCATGAGACGAAGATAGAGATACATGAAGAAGCCCGCTATAAACAGGCGGGTTAACACATACCAGCTGTAGGTTCGCGGCGTTGGATGAAGCGCTAAAGCAACCGTTAACGGATAAAACGGCTGGGATTGCATGTTGGCCGCAAGCGGCACGCCGTATGCCTGATAAGGATTCCAGAGAGGCAGCACCTTCTCATCTAGATATTGGTGATGGATAAGAGCAAGCCAAGGCTCATTTTGCCAGGCTGGCGCTCCCGGATCAGCGACCTTGTTAAATCGAATGGTGCTGAGTTCGGGATTACCGACCCACGCCCCTTGCGGAACGATGCTGGGGGCCGCCCTGGCGCTCTCCAGAAGGGTTTTCTTTCCCCAAAGGCAAGGAAAAAAACAAATATGCAAAAGCGCGATTAGAAAAAATGCTCCTTGAACGGCTTCTTTTTTGCCAAAAGCGAGGAGGGAGTTCAGCAAGGAAAAGCTGGTTCTACTTGCGACCTTCAGTATCCCTTCTCTTTATCGACAACGTTGATCAGCGGCTTCCCTTCTACAAAGCGACGGATGTTTTCCTTGATGCTTCCGACCATTCTGCCCTCGTCCTGATCCGATCGCCCGGCGATGTGCGGCGTTATGATCGCGTTGGGAAACTGCCACAAAGCATGCCCTTTGGGCAAGGGCTCGGGGTCAGTCACGTCGACGCCGGCGCCGGACAAACGCTTGGCATCGAGCGCTTTTACGAGTCCGTTCAGGTCGTAGACCGCTCCCCGGCTTACCGCAATAAAATAAGAATTCTTCTTCATCAGCTCAAACTGAGAAGCGCCCATCATCTTGCGGCTTCGCGGCGTAGCGGGCGCAGAAACGAACACTACATCGGCAAGCGGTAGCACGTCGTCGAGTTGGTCGGGCTTGACCATTCGGGCGATAAACGGAAGGAAAGGCTTGTCTTCAGGATCGACGCCGATTACGCTCATTCCAAATGCATTGGCGCGAATTGCGATCTGTGTCCCGATTCCACCAACGCCAATCACCACGGCAGTTTTCCCCCTCAATTCGATTCCGTGGAAAGAGTGCGGATCCCAGATCTGCTGCTGATCGTTGCGGTAGAGGACGTAGAGATTGCGCGAAAGCATCAATAGCATGGCCAGCGCGTGGTCAGCTATTTCGGGACCCTGCACAATCTTGTTGTTAGTCAGAATGATATTGCTACGCCGCAGGTCGTTGCTGCCGTCCGGGGGATAGAGAACGTGTTCCACGCCGGCGCTCATCACGCCGACCCACTTGAGCTTGTGGGCAGACCTCACCTGTTCGGAAGTAATTTCACCGATGCAGGCGTCCGCGTCCGCCAGCTGCTGCATGGAGTCGTTTTGTGTAACCGGTACGATTTTCACGGCCGAGGTTACGCTCTGCAGATCCGCGGCAAGGTCGGCGCCGCCATTCAGCACAACGATCTTCTTCTGAGCAGAAAGCGTAAGACTGCAAATTAGACCGACAAGGAGAGTGCGCAACACGTCCATTTAAGATAGCGTAACGTCGTTTATCGTAACCAGGTGACCGCCGCGAGAAGTAAACTCGTCCAAAATCAAGCCTGCTTTTTGGTCATCGATGCTGTGAATCGCGTTTTGCACAAGTTCAACGCGCAGGCCCCGTTCAAACAAGCCGAAAGCGGCTGCCCGAATGCAGTACTCCGTTATGAGTCCATACACCACGTAGCGGTCGCCGTGTATATTCTCGAGCACTCGTTCCAGCTCAGGGCTTTCAAAAATGTCGATGCTGTTTTTGGGAACGACGATTTGCAGGCCAGCTTTCGAATCGACGGCAGTCCGCGAGTATTTTTGATGCCCTTGGGTGCCAATTACGCAGTGCGGCTTCCATATCTTGAACTCGGGATCGTTCTCTGCATGCGAATCGAGCGTCGAAACGATGGGAATACGTTTGCTCACGGCGAAGTCGGTCAAAGTTGCGAGCCCTTCAGCAATGTTCTCCGCTCCGGCCGCATACAGCGCGCCGCTTGGAACTAAGAAGTCAAGCTGCGTGTCGACATCAAAGAACACGGTTTTCATGCCTGATATTGACTGCGCAAACTGTCGGTTAACTCCTCCAGGCGCTCACTGATTTCCACTCGGTAAGAAGTTGGAGTGTAGAGGTTACGCAGTTCGGACGGCAAAGCCGCAATGCTCGTCTGGGCATATGCACGCATGTCCGCAGCCGAAGGCCCGTTCTCGATAAGATCGCCCTGCATGAGAATGGGTCGAACCAACGGGGAGCTGCCGAACTCGTCGCTGCATTCGGTCTGGAGCGCGAGAATGTCGCGGTCTGCCAGGCGATAGATTTGTTTGGCGCCCGGCCGGGTGTTCTTTTCGTCACTGAATTTGGCCGTATAGTGGACGATTCCCTGCCTCTTAAGTTCGACCATCTTATAAACAGCGGAAAGCGACGGCGCATCAGAAGAGGTTGCAAGCGCTGTTCCGACGCCAAACGCATCGATTGGGGCGCCATTTCGGACAAGCTCGTCTACGCGATACTCATCGAGATCGTTGGAAGCGAAAATCTTGGCAGACTGCAAACCGCCGGAATTCAGAATCTGCCGCACTTCTCCCGATAGTGCCAGCAGATCGCCGCTGTCGAGGCGAACGCCCCAGATTGGTTTCCCAAGCTCGGCAGCGAGGCGCGCTCCTTCAATCGTGTCGTAAGTATCAAGCAGGAAGACGGTACTCTCGCCCATCAGTTTCTGCAATGCGAGAAATGATTGGCGCTCGCTTTCGAAAGCCATGGTCCAGGAATGAGCCGCGGTCCCCGAGACCGGAATGCCAAATCGTTTTCCGGCTTCTGTGTTGCTCGAACCTGCGCAGCCTCCGATATAAGCAGATCGAGCGGCCAGCATCCCGGCCTCTGGACCATGAGCCCGCCGGCTGCCGAATTCGATCACCGCTCGCCCCGCGGCGGCAATCGCACACCGCGACGCCTTCGACGCGATACTGGTCTGAAAAGCGAAAGTGGAAAGCAGATATGTTTCGACCAGTTGCGCCTGAATCAGCGGGGCACGAACAATCGCGATAGGCTCGTTCGGAAACACCGGCGTTCCCTCGGGGACTGCGAACAGATCACCTGTAAAGCGCAGTTTCCGAAGGAACTCGAAGAATTCGGCCGGGGCGTTCCGAAACTGCGCAAGCGATCGCAGATAATCGATTTCGTCAGCATGGAATTGAAGATTCCGAAGATAGTCAACTGCCTGAGCCAAGCCCGCCGCTATCAGAAAATTTCTCTTTTCCGGTAAGCGTCGGGCACCCAGCTCGAAGGTTGCTACTTCGTCAGCTTTGCCGGCGGCGAAGTATCCCGCCGCCATCGTTATTTCGTATAGATCAGTATTGAGTGCGGACATGCAGCCAGCGTGCTGCCGGCTATTTTTTCGTGCTCGCGGCAGGTTTGAGAGCTTTGCTAGCCTCCAGGATATCGTTCACAGATTTTGCGTCTAGCTGATACAGGGCCGCTTCGTTTTCTCTGCGAGCCAGATAGCCGTCGCTTGTCTTCGAGAACTCCACCTTTTCGGTCTTCTTCCCGTCATTTGAAACGACTGTAAGCGCGAGCGAAAGCGATCTAAATCCCGAAATTGCGAACTTGCTTGCCGAAATATCCCGGACTTTATCGATCAGCGATTGTACGGTACCAGGATCCATGGTCTTGCCGTTCATCTTCCAGTCCGTTCCGCTCCGTATCAGTTGCTTGCCATCCGATCCACTCTGTAAATCAACCTTGGTGGGGTCGCTGAAACCGAAATCGAAGACCTTTTTATTCCGGAAATCGTCGACGGATTTGCCGGCGGCTTTACCCAGATCGGCAGAGGCCTTATAGATTCCTGGTACTGACGTGCTCTTCGCGTAGAAATCGTCCTTATTCTTTCGCAGGTCAAGCGTCTCTGTCCCGGATGCGTCCGAAACCTTGACGACTCCGACGGGAGTGCCGCTGGCATAGGCTGCAGCCGCTTTTTTCACATCGTCGGCGCTACCGGATAGATCCATCTTTGCGTCGCGCAATTTGCTTACAAGATCTTCCACCTGGGAGCTATCGGCGCGATAGGGTTGTGGCTTCAAAATCTGCCATTCGTTTTGATTGTTCTTACCAAACTCGATATCGGATTTCCCTGCCAGCAGTTCGAGTCGGGTCAGCTTGTCTGTATTGAAGGTAAGAAGTCGTTTATCACGCAGATCGTTCGCTGACTTATCAAAGGAGGTTTTTACAGAAGACGAAACTGCGTAGACCTTGGGGTCACTGTTCACCCGGGCGTATACCAGCGAGCCGGCTGGAACATCGTCCCCAAAGAAGATTTGGTCCGATTTTCCATTGGTCCGATGAACGGTAACTGTCAAGCTCGGAGTGTTTAGACCGTACTTGGCTGGATCGCCCGTCTTATCTTCCACAACGTTGTCCGCGGAGACTGGACTGAGCGCCGTAACCAGGCTGTTCGCTGCGTCCTGGTCCGCGTACCATTTCTCGGGAGCGGTGATCTGCCATTTCCCGGCAACGCGCTCCACGTCCACAGACGAGCCGTCCTTCTTCTTCAGGTCGACGCTTTGAACCTCCTTTTCGGGGATCTCGACCAGCTTGGGCGAAGTCGTAGCGGGCGTACTGCTCGCCGTCGAGGGAGGGTGCTGCTTGGAGTACCAGACGGCACCACTGAGCGCGGCGAGCACAGCCGCCGCTATCAAAAGATTGCGCGGCTTCATCGGTTATCTCCGCTTCAGGAAGATGGAGACGCCGCCGATTATGACCAGCAGTGGAAGAGCGATCAGCGTGCTGTATGCGAAGACGTTCATCTGTCGCTGCGTCACGTTCAAGCGGCGATCTTCGGCCTCTTTGGGTCGAATCGAAATCAGATCTTCGTCAGAGGAGAGCCAATTGATCGAATTCAGAGCCAGATCGCGGTTGGATTGGAAACCCAGCATCCCGTTATCCAGGAAGCCGGAGCTTCCGATCACGACAAAACGCCCAGAGTTATTTGCTTTGCCAGTGTTGTAAGTACCTGCAACGCCGAGCACGAAAGGACCTTTCTTGTTGTTGGGATCAGACGGATTGACCTCGTTGGTCGCCAGCTTCGTGGTTGCGATTGCGTTTCCCGAGGTCGAAAACAGTTTCTGGTTCGTCACCTTATCTGTGTTCTTGATTTGTAGCGAGCGCGCCACCGGGAAACCTGTGAAGGCGTTCTTCAGATCATTCACGATAGGATGCGATTCGTAACTGCTGACCAGCGGAATCTCCGGGCCAAATCCAAAGAGCTGCCCCATCGGATTTTGTTCAAGCACTAAATCCTTGTCTTCTGTCACGCCCCAGCTCTCCAGCAAGGCCGCCAGGCCTGCATTCTCGGTAATGTGTTCGCTCTTGAAGTCCAAGGGAGGATCGAGCAGGATCATCGCGCGGCCGCCGTTCTCGACGTAAGTCTTGATGGCGGCAACTTCGTTGGCCGGATAGTCCGACGATGGGCCTGCGATGAGCAGTACGTTGCAATCTGACGGCACCGCGGTTTTATCCACGAGCGTTATCGACTGTGTCTGGTAATTGTCACGTTCGACCAACGTTTTTAATTGCGAGAGGCCGTTGCTATCGGTCCCATCGAGCGAGTGCTCCTGTGAGCCGCTCACGACACAGACCTTTCGCACTCCCTTCAGATCCTTGAGAAATGCTCCCGTTATGCCTTCTTCTGTTACCGCCTTTGCTTCTTCGCGTCTCTGTCCAAGCTCGACATACGCCGTTCCCGGATAGCGGAGTCCGTAAGCGCGCGCAACCGTCGGCTGCTTCTGATAATCGACGTACTGAACGTGAATTTTGGGCGATAGATTCGCATACCGGTCCAGCATGCCTTTGGCTGTATTAAACCCGCTGGCCTTATCGATATACGTAATTGTCACGTTCTGCTTCAGGCCGCCAACCACCTTTTGCGTTTCCTGTGAGAGAGTGAATCGCTTATTGCTCGTCGTGTCGTAGGTCTTGTTGTATCGGTTGGCCAACCAGTTCATTAGAACAAGCGCTGCCAGCACCACCAAGGTATAAAGCGAGGCAGTGGCGCCAAAGCGCGCCTGGCGCGCGGCGACAGTGGTCTTCCGATCGACGGGCGTGCGATCGAATGTGTTCAGGTCCGCCATCAGGCCCTCCACCGCAAAGATTCGAGGGAACGGGCGGTCAAAAAGAGACCTAGAAATGTCATGGAAAGGTAGTAAATCAAATCTTTTGTGTCAATCACGCCGCGCGAGAAACTCTCAGAGTGGCTGACAATAGACAGGTAGTTCAGAACCTGTACCGTTGGCGAGTTTCCGAAGGAAGTCGTCCAGTTCAGGATCCACAATACAAGCGCAAGGGCGAACCCGATGGCGCCGGCCACGATCTGATTTCGCGTCAGAGTCGATATGAATGTTCCGAACGCCAGCAGGCAGGCACCCTGCAAAAGAATTCCCAGAAATCCGGTTGCCACCGGCTTCCAATCCGGATTGCCGTGGATGAACAGGAACGAGTAATCGAGCAGCAGAATCGTAAGTAAGGCGGCGTACATGATTACAGCCGACAGCCATTTTCCGATCACGATCTCGAGATCGTGTACAGGAGAGGTGGCCAGCAGCTCAATCGTGCCCTGCCGCTTCTCTTCGGCGAACAGACGCATGCTGATCAAGGGAATGAGGAACAAACCCACCACCGCGATATTCGAAAACAGCGGTGCAATCACCTGCTCGTTTATATTCATGGGAAACGATTGCCCGCTCATCTGGCTCTCGAGCCCGGCACGAACGAAGCTGGCAGTGATGATATACGTGAAGAAACCGCTGAGAACCGCAAAGATCGCGAGCAAGACCCACGCAATCGGCGAAACGAAATACGAGTAAAGTTCCCGCCTGCAAATGGTCCAGATATTTCTCATTGGATGTCTCCTGCCTCGGCGGGCTCGACGGCAGGCTCGATGACAGCGGGAGCCGGCGTACCGGTATGCGATCCGGTCAATTCGAGGAACACTTCCTCGAGGCTTAGCGTTGATGATTTCAACTCGATGAGATTCCAGCCGCCATGCACAACGGCGCGGGCAATTTCAGGACGTGTGTTTTGCCCTTGCAAGCTTTCGACTTCGAAAACGAGGCGGGGTCCGGAGATAGCCCTGTCGAGCACTTTACTCACGCCTGGCACCTGTTCGAGCTTCTGATGCACTGCCACCGGGTCCACATCACCCGCATTCTCGACTTGAACCTGCGTGGCCCCGCCGATTCCGGCGCGATTTTTAAGATTTTCAACAGAATCGGTAGCGACCACACGCCCTTTGTTGATAATGATCACTTTCTCGCAGACCGCCTCAACTTCAGGAAGAATGTGAGTACTGAGAATAATGGTGTGTTCGCCCGCAAGGCTCTTGATCAGTTCGCGCGTTTCGTTGATCTGTTTCGGGTCAAGCCCTGAGGTCGGCTCGTCGAGAATGAGAACATCCGGATTGTGAATGATTGCCTGCGCCAGGCCCACGCGCTGCCGATAGCCTTTGGAAAGTTTTCCGATGAGCCGGGATTTCACGTCAGCAATCGCACAACGTTCCATCACCTGGTCAATGCGTGAACTCATTTCGCCGCTAGGGACATTCTTCAAGCGAGCGACAAAAGTCAGATAGCCCGCGACCGTCATCTCCGGATAAACAGGCGGTGCTTCCGGCAGGTATCCGATGTGCTTCTTTACTTCAAAGGGCTGCTCGAAAACATCAAAGTTGGCGACCGTAGCCCTCCCTTCGGTAGGCGGCATGAAGCATGTCAGAATGCGCATCGTGGTGGTTTTTCCAGCGCCATTCGGCCCCAGAAATCCCACGATGTCACCCTTATTCACAGAGAAAGAGATGTTGTTCACCGCCACGTGACGCGCGTATCTCTTTGATAGACCTTCAACCTGAATCATATGAGTAACAAACTAAACCCGGCTTCACGGAATGTGAGTCGGCCATCAGGCGCAGTAGCGCTTGGAAACACCAGCATATTACAAGCGACCTAAATCCCCAAGGTTTCAGACGCACCACGAAGCGGAGTGTTAGGACAAACCAAGCTACTGGGCCGCTCCAATTCCCATAATCTGAAACCCTGCATCGACGTATAGTATGTTCCCGGTAACACCGCGTCCTAAGTCGCTCGCCAGAAAAACTGCCGCATCGGCGACTTCGGCAGGATCGGTATTCCTGCGCAACGGGGCGGTGGCAGAAGCTCCCTCAAGCATGCGTGAGAAATCTTTCACAGCGCGCGCCGAAGCCGTTTTGACCGGCCCCGCAGAAATCGCATTCACGCGAATTTTGCTTGGCCCCAGGTCGCTCGCAAGATACCGCACGGAAGCCTCGAGAGCAGCTTTCGCCACACCCATCACATTGTAATTCGGCATTACCCGTGTAGATCCGAGATAGGTGAGTGTCGTAATGGACCCTCCCTTCTTCATAAGGGGCGCAACTGATCGCGCCACGGCGACCAGCGAGTAGGCACTCACTTCCTGCGCCAGCAGGTAACCTTCACGGGTGGTCTCGACAAAAGGCTTGCTAAGGTCTTCTTTATTGGCGAAGGCAATGCTGTGAATCGCCGCGTCCAGTTGTTCCGATTTCTCCCCTAAACCTTTCACCAGCTTTTCCAGTTCTTCCGGCTTCGTTACGTCGCAAGGCACAACAGCGAACGCCTTGATTTCTGCCGCCAGTTCTTCCACTGTCTGTTTTTGACGCTCCCCCTGATAGGTCAAATACAGAGTTGCCCCTTCCCGTACGAAAGCGGATGCTATCGAGTATGCAATGCTCCATTTATTCGCCAGCCCCAAAACAACCGCAGTTTTGCCAGCAAGAAGTTGCGCCATGGAAGTGACATTGTAGCGTGACGCCGCTTGGGCAGATTAATCTTACCTACACCACTGGTGTGTGGTGCTGTACGATGGTAGCGAGGAGTAAGTATGTCTGCGCAAATCACTTCGCCCAACCCGATCGTCTGGTTTGACAACCGTTTCGTCCGGCTTGCCGAAGCAAACGTCAACATACTCACCCACGCCTTCAACTACGGCACGGGTTTGTTCGAAGGGGTCAGGGGTTACTACGAACCCTATAAAAAAGATCTTCTTCTTTTCCGTATGCGCGAACACTTCGACCGTTGGAAGCGAAACTGTCGCATTCTGCGAATAAACGTACCGTTTGCAGTTGACGAATTGATGGACCTAACCGCGGAACTTTGCCGTAGGAATGATTTTCGCTGCCACGTGTATGTGAGGCCTCTGGCGTATAAATCTTCTGCCAGGCTCGGCGTTGCGCCCGATGCCAACGATGCGTTTTCGATCACCGTGTTGCCGTCGCCCGAGTATCTCAACGGAAGGCTGGGGCTCAAAGGCGGTGTTTCATCGTGGCGTCGGGTAGAAGACACGGCGATTCCCGGTCGCGCCAAAATCTGCGGTGCATACGTAAACAGTGTGTTGGCAGTTGATGAAGCGAAACGAAATGGTCACGATGAAGCAATCTTCCTCAACGAGGACGGGCACGTCGCGGAAGGAGCCTCCTCAAATCTTTTCCTTGTTAGAAACGCGAAGCTCATCACGCCGCCCCCTTCCGATAACATTCTCGAAGGCGTTACGAGAGCAACCGTGATGGAACTGGCTCGCCGGGAAATGAATCTCGAAATCGTAGAACGTTCAATCGATCGAAGCGAGCTTTATATTTGCGATGAGCTCTTTCTTACGGGCACGATGGTCGAACTGCCCCCTATTGTGGAAGTAGACCATCGCGCGGTAGGCTCCGGCGACGTCGGTCCCGTTACAAAGGAATTGAAACGCATTTTCGCCGACGCAACACGGGGCCGTCTACCTGCTTATTCGCCGTGGAATTGGCCGGTCTATTCGTCGACTGCTGACGAAAAGACCGCTTAGCTGCTTCTCAGATTGTTTCGGGCCAACGCGAGCGCACCCCAGAGAATACTGTCGTCGCCAAGCATGGCGGGAACGACATCGACTCGCGCTCTTGACCATGGCGTGATCTGCCGTCCGAGTTCTTCTCGGAGCGGCACAAATAATGCGTCGCCCGCTTTGCTGATACCGCCTCCGATTACGACGCGTTGCGGGTTGAAGAGCATAATCGCTGTTTTCAGACCTTGGGCAAGCGGTTTTACGTATTCTCTGACAAAGCCGGCGTCACGCAGAAGTTCGAGAGCAGGTTTCCCGTAATCACGTTCGAGCCATAGCCCGCAACATAACCGCTCGAGGCAGCCGCGTGAACCACACAAACACTCGGGGCCATCAGGCTGAACGGTGTGGTGGCCGATCTCGCAGGCAAAGGAATCCTTCCCATGATAGAGACCGGATTCCGTCAAGAGGCCGCCACCGATACCTGTCGAAATGGTGATGTAAAAGATCGGCCGCGCGGCGATGCCAGCTCCATATACACCCTCGCCCAGTGCACCAACCATGGTGTCTCGATCTACAACCGAATCGACGCCAAGGCGCTTGCGGAGCGCACCTGTTAAATCGAAATCCAGCCAGCCTTCAACGTGGGTCGAACAGATAATCTTTTGCGCCGGGTAATCGACGGGACCACCAAAGCCAATGCCTGCCCGATCAATTCCATATTGATTCACCCAAGGCACGGCTGTCTTCTCGATATGGCTTACCATCCAACGAGGGCCGCCATCGCGGTCCGTGACCGCACTGCTTCGCTCGATCAGTTCCCGATCACGGAACACTCCGAGCGTTACCTTCGTGCCACCGATGTCTATGGCGAGAGTGTGCATAACAGAAATCACGCCCTCATTTCTGAAGACGGTTGTACTTCCTCAAGACGCTTACCAGCTTGTCATGCGGCAGGCCAATTGCCTTATGCCCGTTCACGCCTACCGTCGTCTTGGCGGCCACCATCGCATTTACGATAGCCTCTTCTGTGGCCTCTACGGTCGCCTCGAAGATCGGATCGAGGGATTCATTACCAAGCATCTTGACCACGTTCATTCCCTCGCCCTTCAGGTCGTGATTCGCCACCGAAAGAGCAAGGAAAAGGTCGCCTGAGCCATTGCCAGAAATAGAGCCAGTGCGCCCCAAACCGAGGGTCGCACGGCGGGCCAGACGTTTCATCTGCGAAGAAATCAACGGGGCATCAGTAGCAACCACGATGATGATCGAGCCCACGTCGTCTCGGCCGACCTGCGGATTGTTTGCAGCGTGCGGAATATCCTCCGGTATCTCTTTCCCGACTGGTACGCCGGCAATCGTAAGCAATGGCCGCCTCCCGCAGTTGCACTGCACCAGAACTCCTACCGAGTACGACCCTTCACGCAACGCAACCTTGCGAGAAGAGGTTCCGATTCCCCCTTTGAAGCCATAACAGATCATGCCTGTGCCTCCGCCGACCGCTCCTTCCTCAACTGGGCCGGAACGAGCCGAGTCCAATGCATGAAATGCGTCCCGATCAGTCACGTGAAATCCGTTTATGTCGTTCAAATAGCCGTCCCAAGTCTCGGCCACGATCGGAAGTGACCACAGATCTTCAAATGGCTGTGATTTTGGCCGCTTTGCAATATGCCATTTGATCGCCGCATCGCGCACTGTTCCCACGCTGTGTGTATTTGTGATCAGAACGGGCCCTTCAGCAAAGCCGGATTCTTCGATCCACGCCGTCCCCGTCATCTCTCCATTCCCGTTCTGAGAGAAGTAACCCGCGAACGCTGGCGTGCTATCTTCGCGCCCGCGCGGCAGGATGGCGGTAACGCCCGTCCGAACTGGCCCCACCCCCCGCTCCAGCTTTCCCTCACCCGAAATCAAGGTCGTCTCCCCTACTTCAAGCCCAGGCACATCCGTGATCGCGTTGAGAGGACCTGGAGTGCCATCGAACGGCACGCCGAGGTCGCGCGCCCTATCCGCGGCTTGGACGGAGTAAAGGCTGAAAACTGAGAGCACAAGGCATCCGGTACACCGGCTGTATTTCATGGAAGGACATTGTATAGGAAGCCAGTAGCGGGCGGTTACGTCCGTCACTGCGCGGCTGGGCGTCCTGCCGGAAATTTCAACAGCCTTCGATACAAGCGCGTAATAGTGAATTTATATAACTTCGATTGTGGGAAGCCTCTGTCTTACGGCTGATACACTTCAAATTTGAAGCTCAGCAAGATAAGCCGGAGAGGAATGATGGGTCTGTTCGGGCTGCCCGTCGTTCATGCTTTCGGACAGGGTGTTTCCACACGAACGGTAAAAGCGCAACCGCGCGGCAAACCCTCCGGATTGCCTTTCAATGCCTGTTTCACAGACGTAGGGGCGAAAGCCGGCCTCCAAGCCCCTCTCGTCTATGGCCCCGCCGAAAAGAAAACTTATATCGTCGAGACCACAGGCTGCGGCTGTGCGTTTATTGACTTCGACAATGACGGTTGGCTCGATATCTTTTTGTTGAGCGGTACTCGCTTTGAGGATCCGCCACCGGGCACCACGAATCGTTTATACAAAAATAATCGGGACGGCACCTTTACAGACGTTACCGAGAAGGCCGGCTTGACTAAAACTGGATGGGCCTCAGCCGTGGCCGTGGGAGATTTCGACAACGACGGCTTTGATGACATGCTCGTCACGTATTACGGACAAAACGTTCTGTACAAGAATAACGGGAATGGCACGTTTAAGGACGTTACCGAGAAAGCCGGTTTGCTGCACGACAGTACGCGCTGGGGTTCAGGATGCACCTTCGTCGACTATGATCGCGACGGCCACCTGGATATCGTAATTGCCAATTATCTGCAATTCGATCCGAACAAGATTCCGAAACCTGGCGAAAGCTCCTATTGCAATTGGAAAGGCATACCCGTAAATTGCGGTCCTAGAGGTTTGCCGCCCGGCGACATGCTCCTCTATCACAACAATCGCGACGGAACGTTTACAGACGTCAGCGTTAAGTCGGGCCTTTCGAAAGCCAAGGGCAGTTACTGCATGACAACCGTGGCGGCCGACTTCGACAATGATGGCTGGCCCGACATCTACGTTGCCTGCGATTCGACTCCGAGCTTTCTCTTCAAGAACAATCGCGACGGTACATTTACCGACATCGGCCTTGAATCCGGCGTAGCGCTAAATGAGGATGGCATGGAGCAGGCAGGGATGGGCATCGGCATCGGCGATTTCAATCTGGATGGCAATCTCGACATATTGAAGACACACTTCGCGGATGATACTGCCGTGCTGTATCGAAATGACGGCAAAGGCAACTTCGAGGATGTGACGAATGCAGCGGGCCTTGGCGTAGAGACTCGCTTCATCAGCTGGGGAGCGGGGATGTTCGATCTCGACAACGACGGTTATCCGGATTTGTTTTGGGTTACGGGTAGCGTCTACCCAGAGATCGAAAAGGTTCTCCCCAACTATCCCTTCAAGAGTCCGCGCATCGTATTTCGCAACCTAAAGAACGGGAAGTTTGAAGAGTTGCTCGATCAGGCCGGTCCGGGAATCGGCGCCCCGCATGCGAGCCGGGGCTGTGCCTTCGGTGACTTCGACAATGATGGCGACGTAGACGTTCTCGTCATGAATCTTAACGAACCGCCGTCCCTGCTACGCAACGATGTGAAAGGCGACAGTCGTTCCATAAAGGTGAAGCTGGTGGGCACGAAATCGAACCGCAGCGCGATTGGCGCACGCGTCACCGCGCGATATGGTGGAAAAGTGCAAGCGCAGGAAGTGTTGAGCCAGGCGAGTTACTATTCCGCAAATGATCTGCGGCTACATTTCGGATTGGGTGCAAGCGACAAAGTTGATCTCGATGTTCGTTGGCCAAACGGCAACACCGAGCGACTCACCAATGTTGCCGCCAACCGCATGATCACGATCCGCGAAGGTAGCGGCATCACAAAAACCGAGCCCTTCGCAAAACGCTCCGCCTAGCTGTCCGCTGGAGGATATCAAGCTGCAACTATTGGGAATCGGCGCAATCGGCGCTGTGAAAAAATAGAAAGGCCGGTTGGTGATCTCATATGCGGCTTTTTGGATTTTCGATGTGGATCGGCTTGGGGTCTGCTGCGCTCCTCGCGCAGAACAATCCTGTCGATGAGTTCGTCATGCAGCCTTACGAAGCGCATGTAACAGCCGTGACCGGAAATGTGTCGCGTGTCCGGGACCGCCAGCCTTGGGCTGTCAGCGCGGGCGAGCGCGTGCCGGTATCCCAGGTCATTTCCACGGGAAATGACGGCTATGCCCATTTCACGGTGGCGGGTGGGGCGAGTTTCGACATCTTCAACAACTCGCGTATCATTTTCCGGGAGAATACGGCTCGCGCGGGCGATTTGCTGGATGTGATCTCGGGCCGCGTCCGCGTGCACCTCCAACCGTCCCTGGGCCAACCGCAGCAACGCATCTTCACGCCGACCGCAATGATTGCGGCAAGTAATCCAGCCACTGTAGCGCTGGCTATCGATCAGGATGACACTCTGCGCATTGACGTACTCGAAGGAGAAATCAAGGTGCAGCATACAAAACTTCCGAAGTCAGACCCGACCCTGGTGCGTGCCCTCGATGCCATTCTCGTGCGGCCCGACGAACCCATCTCGAGGCGCGTCGATCGAGGTTCGCTTTATCGATATACAGTCAAACCCTTCAAGGATATATGGGCAGCAGTAACGCCTGGCCACTCCGGCTCGCACCCCGGAGATGTGATCGAGGGCGAAAAGTATCTCGCTCGGATGGCTCCCTCGCATTACATTTCCGAATGGTAGTTTGCCGCACTGCCACGCTTCTTGCAGTCTGCATTTTTTCGTCCGTCCGCGTTGTCCCGCAACAGGTTCCGCAAAAATCTGCCGTCCCTCCAGTGCAGGGCTTGGAGACTCCCTGGGATGTTCGGTCCCTCCTCGAGCGTCTAAAAGCCGACACCAACGATCTCAAATCTCTGCTCGATGGCTTGAAGCCACAGCAATGGTCCGACCAGAAGGGCGCTTCCAGCACTTACGTGCTGCAGTGGCAGATTGCAAGACGGCAGCTTGATGATGTTTCGGTTACGAACGGTTTATTTGCCCAGAAGACTGAGAGCCTGCCGCTGGCCTTGGACACATATTTCCGTCTGGAAGCACTCGATGTAACCGCTCGCTCGCTCGAAGAAGGAACACGCAAATATGGAGATCGAGCTACCGCAGACCGCATGGCCCAAGTGCTGGCGCGCAACTTCAACAGTCGCGAGCGTCTGCGCGATTACCTCCGCGACCTCGCCGCCAGCGGTGAGCAGAATTTCAAAATCGCAGACGAGGAAGCCCAACGCTGCCGCGGTATGATCAGCAGGGAGCCCGCGCCTGCTGCGAAGAAGTATCGCAAATGAGCCCGGCATAGCATGGAAGTCGGTACTTTTACCTGTTCAATCTGCGGCGAATCATCACGCGATATTTGTGTGTTCTGTACAAAGGATGGGTGTGCCAACCATCTTTGTGACCGGTGTCACAAGTGCAGCGATTGCTGTGCTTGCGAAATGCCTGTATTTGCCCCGAATACTGAATCCAAGCCGGTGGATGTGCCAGCCGCAGTTATTACATCAAACGGCGAGGCTGCTCACTAAGAATCTACTGTCCTTCCTGACCCGACCGGGCATGTTTTCCGTTTGATCGTTCAAGCCTCTTTAATACTAATTCCCGGTCGCGGCTCACCCATGCGCTCTTGATTGCGGCCTCATCCATCCCGGCCAGCCGTCCCGCCAATATAAATGCGGGTAGCGACGCCTGCAGATCTTGCCAGCGCGCCATTTCAATTACTGAGGGCAGGGCGCGCTCGCGCAACAATGCCAGCGTCTCAGTGTCGTGATTTTCAGTCATGTTGACAAGCGCTCGTGTCGCCTCGCGACGGTCGGACCACACTACTGAATTCATGAGTTCGACGAACCAGGTAGGCTCAAGTCGGATGTGCTGCTCGGGGTGCATCTTCCCGCCAACAGTCACGGCCTTCAAAGCGCGCATCGCGTTTTCGCGTACGTTGTCGTCGACGTCCCGCAACCCGTATTGCAGCGAATCGAGAATAAAGTTCGTAGTGTGGTTGCCGCGCGGACCGTATTGCAACAGATAGGCCGCCGCAGCGCGCTGGTCGGGATCAGCGGATTCGCGTAGAACCCGGTCAACCAGCGCGAGGTTGGCCGCAACCAGCGGTAGAAACGATTCTTGCCAGCGCCTGCATTCTGGATCTTGCATCAGTGAGTATCCGTTTGTCAGATCCTCGTCAGCATTGCGCCCTCGAATGCTGCCCGGCACTTCATCGAGAAACTTCTGGTAGGCATCGGCAAGCTGGGCCGGTAATCTTACCTCGCCAGTGGGTGTCTCGTGATAATCGATGTGCGGTGCGCCGCGCTCTTCAACGCCGACATACAGCACCATGTCGTGTCCTGCGCAACAGGCGGCTTCGACACGTGACACTACGACTCCAGGAACCTTGTCGATCCGCTCTTCAGCATCGAGGCGCGAAGGGGGTGGACCACCCATCTTTGCGCCGAGGGCTACCTTGACCTTTTCGGCGGAGACCTTATGCACTCCGTAAACCTCGATCAGCCCGACTCGGGGTGTTATGTCATGCACGCCCGCAGGCGCGCTTACCTGCGAGGAGAGTGCAACTAATGCTAGAAACGGAACAATGCGAAAAATCACGACTCTTCCAGTATCCGACGAGAGCCGCGCCCGGTCCGTTTACGCCTGTTTTTCCGCCAGGTCGCCGATTATGGGTAATTTGACTTTCCGGTTGTTATAGGCCTGGAACATCATGTAAAGCCAGACCGCGACCACCAGAAGCCCGAACAAGGGGAAGAGTAACAAGCCGAATCCGTGTGTCATGAACCCCAACATGCTCAGAAGAATGTCGAGTACGATTACGGCTACGCTCAAAAAAATAGACTGAAACGCATGAAAACGAACGGTCTTGTTCTGATTGTAAGGAGCTAACACCAAAAAGACGATACCCGTAATCACGCCGAACAGATAACACAACGCGCTGGCCACATTTTCGGTCAGTCCCGGCGCCTGAGGGCTCGCTGTAGAGCCGGGCGGGACGTATGAGCCGGCGCCGCTCGCAGGGCCTGCCCCTCCGGCCAATGCCGCGCCGCAATTGGGACAAAACGCTCCCGTAGCCTGTGTTCCGCAGTTTGCACAAAACGCCAATTCAGCCTCCTGATTGCCACTGGCCAATCTCACGAGTGTATTGCAAACAAATGAAAATTACTAGACCACTGCCGAACGTCGCATTACGGGGCGGAGTGCCAGATTGACTAGTACCATAGCAATCGAGCAGATCGGAATGAGCATTAAGCCGCGGCGATAGGTTCCCCCTTCGGATAGCGCGCCGATAATCGGTGAACTCACCGCTAGTCCGATCCAACCCAACGTAATCACAATGCTCATGGCGGTAGCAGTGCCTCGCGGGAACGCATCCTGGGACATTGCCAATGTAGTTGGAAACACGGGCGCCATGCTCAATCCCGCACAGAAAACAGCCGCGGTAATAGCAGCATTCGATTCAAGGTGCAGCATGGCATAGGTCGTAATCGCCATCAAAACACCGGCTATCAACGTTACGGTGAGCGCCGGGATTTTTGTGAGAATCCGCGACACGACAACGCGGCCTAACAGAATGCCAAAAGCGAAGCCGTAGCTCACTACGTGGCCGGCCGAGCTCGGATCGAAGTGCATTGTGTCCACCAGGTACGTCTTCAACCAGTTCCACACGCCCACCTCACAAGCCACATAGAGAAAGAGGAATAGGGAAAGCAGAATCAAAGCAGGTTTGGTCAACAGTCCCGGTACTTCGCTCATATGGAAATTCGCCTTACCCGTGGCGTGCGGCATCTTCGTGATGCTATTCACTACTAATGCCAGGGCTGTCAGCCCGGCAATGAGGTAACAGACCATAGCTGGATCGATGTGCTCGCTCGCAATATATGTCGTAAGGATGCTGCCCAGTCCGAAGAACAAATTAAGGAAATTGAGCACGGAGCCGCGTCGTGCCGTGTCGACAGCGCCTGCCAGGGCGTTCGAACCCGTAACCACAATTCCGCCGCCCAGCCCCAGCACAAAATACACGATCAGCAGTCCATTGAAACCACCCGCATTCGGGGCCGCCGCCAGCGAGGCCACAATCAGTGCTAGGCCGGTTAGCAGAGCCGGCTTATTGCCCTTGATGTCAATGAAGGGGCCGGCCGAAAGAGACGACGCCACCAGCCCCAGCGCATAAAGCGTCGCCAGGGTTCCTTGCTGTCCGGCGGAAAGGGCATAGCTCGGCAGGAGCGCCCCCAGAATCGGCGCGATCAGACCGTACGTAAAAATTGCCAGAATGGCGGAGAGGATGAGCACCGAAAGATAGTATCAGACAGATGAAGCAGCCGTTAGAGTTTCGCTGGCCGTGCGTGTGAGGATCTCCGCTGCCCGAACGCAGTCGGCGCTGGAGACGTCCATATGCGTCACAAGCCGCATGCGCTTCTCATCGATGCCATTGGCAAGCAAACCTTGCGAACGCAGTTCGGAGCTGAACTCGGCAGTCGAGAGCCCCAGGCCGGAAATATCAAAGACGACGATATTAGTCTGAATGGATCGGGCGTCGAGCGCAACGCCTGGAATCTGTGCAACTGCTTCGCCAAGATAGCGTGCGTTTTCATGATCGCGGGGCAGAAGCGCGGGAGATTCTTCAAGCGCCAGGAGTCCGGCTGCCGCCAGGACGCCAGCCTGCCGCATACCTCCACCGAGCCGTTTTCTGTAAAGCCGTCCGCGGTCGATCGCTTCACGCCTCCCAACCACCATCGAGCCAACCGGCGCACCAAGCCCTTTGGAGAGGCAGAACATCACCGAATCGACATCGCGCGCAATCCTCGAAACCGGAACGCCGCTTGCTACCGATGCGTTGAAAATGCGCGCGCCATCGACATGCACCTTGAGCTTCCGGCCATGGGCGCGTTCGCAAATGTCGTCAATCACCTCTAGCGGATAGACTGTTCCGCCGCCCATGTTGTGCGTATTCTCCAGCGAAATCACCGTAGTCGGCGCGTTATGCGGTCCGAATTTGCGAAGTGCGGGCTCAATCTGCTTCCAGGTCAAAACACCGTTCTCGGTCGCGACGGGGCGCACCAGGCAACCCGAAAACCAGGCAAGCATCGAGAGTTCCCAATCCAGAATGTGAGAACGCGCTTCGCAAAGCACTTCTTCACCATGTTGGGTGTGCATCTTCAGTGCGATCGTGTTCCCCATCGTGCCCGTTGGAACGAACAGCGCGGCTTCCTTGCCGAATACTTCCGCTGCTCGTTGTTCAAGCCGATTGACAGTGGGATCCTCGCCATAGACGTCGTCTCCCACCTCGGCCTCGGCCATGGCGCGCCGCATCTTGTCTCTTGGACGCGTGACCGTGTCGCTTCGAAGATCGATCAGACCGTCAGCAGACACCGACAAACTCCTCGAAAATCTCGTTGGATAACAGGACTCCTTTTGGCGACAGGCGCAGACGCGAGCCATCGCGTTCCAGCATTCCTACTTTGCTCCATTTGTCGATCGGTGCAGCGAAACGAATCCATTCGTTCGCGCTCGGTTCAATACCCCGCATCAAGCGCAGACCGACAAAGAAATGTTCCTCGCCCGCGTCGGTAGGAATCAACTCGGCAGCGTCTCCAAGCCTCTGGAAATATAACGGAAGACTATCCGGATTGCTCCATCTGGCTTTGCCGTCGAAAGAATGCGCATCCAGTCCGAAGCCAGCGTAAGGGGCAAGTTGCCAGTATTTCAAATTATGGCGGGAGGAGAACCCAGGCCGTGCAAAATTCGAGATCTCGTAGCGCTCTAAACTGAGCGCCTTGAGCCGGCTCACAGCCTGTTCATAAAGCTCAGCCATCAGGTCTTCAGACGGCATCCGATTGGCTCCGTAACGAACACCGCCAAGTAGAACTTCCTGGCCAAGCCGGCTGTCCTCATCCGTTTCAAAAATATAGACCGAAACATGGGGAGGCGCCAAGCGCTCGATCCAGTCTAAAGAGGCCTCCCACGATTCGCTCGATTGTCCCGGAAGGCCTGCGATGAGATCGATGTTGATGTTTTCAATGCCCTCACTGCGTAACAGCATCACGTCTTGCACCACAGTTTCCACGCGATGCCGCCGACCGGTAAGACGAAGTTCCTCGTCCACAAACGACTGCACGCCAAGGCTCGCACGGTTGACGCCCTGAGCGCTCCAGAACCGGACGTTCTTCCGGTTGAGCGTGCCCGGCGCACATTCGATTGTAATCTCGCCGAGCCGCTCCTGCGGAATCGTTTCCATGATGAATCGGAGCAGATCCTGAGGCATAAGGCTGGGTGTTCCGCCGCCAAAATATAGCGTTTCCGGAGCCCAATCCCATTTGTGGGATCGCATCTCCGCGAGCAGCGCGGAGTGATAGCGCTCCCGCACCTCCGGAATTGGGACATCGGACGCGAAGTTACAGAACGTGCATTTCTGTTGGCAAAATGGATAGGAAATGTAAATTCCTGGCACGCGCTTCTAAACCTTTTCTCTATTCTCTCCATCCTCAGCAAAGTTTGGTAACTTTGACAGCGAAGCACTCATCTGCTTATTACGCAAACGCTATGGAGCCTTCGTGTGTCCGCCAAACCCTAATCCCCGGCACCAGCAAGTTGTTTGCGGACTACCTCTATCATTTTGATAGGGTAAGCGACTTCTACTCGTATGATTTCGCAAACCCGGAAAGTTTCCGTGCAGCAGATGCGGAATTGCACTTCCCGGAGTCACGTCGCCAGCAACTAGTTTCTGCCCTCCGCGAACAGAACGGCGAATCAGCCTCACTCGAAGAACTCGCCAACCCAGGTACCGTCGCGGTCGTTACGGGGCAACAGGTTGGCTTTCTTTCGGGTCCATCGTACACAATTTTCAAAGCTCTTACCGCCGTCCGATTGGTGCGCGAACTCCGGCAACACGGCATCAACGCAGTCCCCATTTTCTGGCTGGCTTCGGAAGATCATGATTTAGCCGAAGTCGATCACGCGTGGCTGTTCGATCACAATTCAGCGCCCGTGCGCGTCGCGGTAAGCGACGAAATTGCGAATGGTGGTCCGGTCGGTGATGTTTCCCTGGGACCTAATCCCCTTAGGGGGGTTCGCGAGGCCCTGGGTGACTTGCCCTTTGCGGACGAAACGTTCGAACGTTTAAAACGCGCGTACTTTTCCGGCGCGACCTTCAGCGCGGCATTCAAAGCTTTCCTGCAAGACATCCTTGCCGATTTGGGCTTGCTCTTTTTAGACCCACTTAAGCCGGCCATCCGGCAAATGGCGGGCCCCTTCCTGGCGGAGACCGTTGCCCGCGGGCCCGAACTCGTCGAAGCACTCAAAGCTCGGGACCATGAGCTCGCAGAGCGCGGGTACCACTCACAAGTCCACTTGGATGATGCTTCGTCTTTGCTTTTTCTTTTGGACGAAAAACGGATCGCCCTGCGCTGGAATGAAGGGCAATTCAGCGCGCGTGACAAAACCTGGTCGCCTGCAGATCTGCAGGGGCAAGCGGAACGGCTTTCACCCAATGCTCTGTTGCGTCCTGTTATGCAGGACTATCTGCTGCCCACCATCACTTACGTCGGTGGCCCGGCAGAAATCGCCTACATGGCTCAAAGCCAGGTTCTGTATGAAAAACTCCTCGGGCGTATGCCTGTCATTTTTCCGCGCAACAGTTTCACAATTCTCGACAGCCGAGCCGAAAAGCTCATCGATCGGTACGGGCTTTGTCTCACGGATCTTCTCGAATTTCAGGAAAAAGCAAAAAGCAAGATTGCGGCCAAGCTGGTGCCGGATAGCTTGCAAGCCGAATTCGAGTCTCTCGAATCTTCCATTTCGGGCGGCGTAAATTCTCTCGAGACGAGCCTTCGCAAGTTCGACCCAACGCTCGATGCGGCGGCCAAGAAGAGCACTGCCAAGATGCTTTACCAGCTGCACCGCCTGCAGCAAAAGACCGCGCGTGAATCCTTGCGGCGCGACGAGCGAGGCACACGAGAGGCGGAGTATCTGATCCATCTTGTATACCCGCACCGCAGGCTTCAGGAACGCTTCTATTCGATTGTTCCTTTCCTGGCAAAGCACGGCCTCGATCTGCCGGGGCGCCTGCTTGAAAAGACTCAGCTCTCCTGCCAGGATCACATGGTAAGAACACTGTAAGGCGCTTCTTTGCGGCTGCTGTCCGGCTTCCTGTTCTTCCTTCCGATTCTGGGTCAGGTACAAAGCGGCTATCTCGGCAGCCGGGCGTGTTCCGGGTGCCATAAATCAATCGCCGCTACACAAGAGCAAACCGCGATGGCACAAACGTGGCAGAGCGCCCCGTCGTTGCAGACGTTGCGCGGATCGCAGGAATTATATAGCGAAGGGCCGGACCCGGCAATTCAGTACGTGATAAGCAAAGCCGCGGACAGGTTGTCGTTTGAAGTGAGCATGCCCGGCAATGCTCCGTTACGGGTTCCTATCGAAACGGTGCTGGGCGGAAAGCGCCACGGCTTCAGCTTTCTGGGGCGAATCTCAGAGATTGACGGTTTTCGGCTGGTGCGCGCGCCTCTCATCGAGACACGCTATCTTCACTATGCTTCGAACGACCGTCTCGAACTCTCGCCCGGTTTCCCGAAAGAGAAACCGGCTGGCTACGATACGGCACTTGGACGTGTCCTCACTCCGCAGTTCGAAGAGAAGTGCCTCAGCTGTCACGGCCCTGGCAAGCGCCACCTCTTCGCAGTTGCGGCGAAAACGGTCGGCAAGGGGATTCTGAATCCGGCGAGGGTGCCCATTCAGGAACAGATGAAACCCTGCTCCGGGTGCCACGCCGGCTTTAGCAAATTTGTCGATCCAATGCCGGATGATTTGCGGTGCTGGCGTCAAAGCGCGGGACGCATCACTTGCGTGAACAGTCACAATCTCCACCAGGACGCCCACGCGCGGTCTTAATCGCGAGATCGGAAACAACATGCCTGGGCTGCCACGCCGCAGCTCAGCCCGAACACGCCTCATTGTGCCAGGTGAATCGTCGAGCCGGATGCGTAGGTTGCCACATGCCCGACAGCACAAGAAGCGCGCCATTCGTCATCAGCGACCACTGGATCCGGGTTCACCCACTACAAACTGTGGCGAAGCCTCAGTCGCCCGAATCGCGCAGCAGAGTGGTACCCAAACATCTCTTCCTGCGTCTGATCGTGCTCGACAACGCAGCAATAGCTTCCTCGCTGCGCGAACAGCTCACAGCAGGCGCGTCTTTCTTCGATCTCGCGCGCACAGATTCCATCGATAGTGAAAGCGCCACGAACGGCGGATATTTGGGAGACGAAAACACGAACCAGCTTCCTTCCACGTGGTCGAAGGCAGCTTATCGCTCGACCCGAAGTCTCGCCGGTTGTAAGCGCCAGCGGCAGGTTCTTCCTTGTGGGCCGCATGCCGCGTAACTTCCGTGAAGACGCGGAAGGCCGTTTCAATCAGGCCATGGATCTCCGCAAAGGTGGAAAACACGAAGAATCGATCGCAATCCTGGTTGAAGCGCTCAAGATTTATCCTCGCCTCCTGCGCGCCTTGACGTACTTAGGCGTCAGCTACGCGGAGACCGGAAATCCTCGAGTGGGAGCCGGCATTCTGAATCTTGCGATTCGCTACTATCCGCAAGATGCCGGAGCGCACTTCAATCTCGCTATGGCTGACGGCGCCCTGGGCCAAGGCGAAGAGATCGACGAATACCCGGAAAGCGCTCGCCATCGATCCCGATTATGTGCCCGCTTATTTGAATTGGGGGAGCGCTCTCTTTTCAAAGCAGCAGTACGACGATGCGGCGCAGATATACCGCAAGGGCATCCAGGTGAATCCGCTGCTTGCTTCCTTGCACTACAACCTGAGCCTGACCCTCGAGCGCCTGAACAAAATGCAGGAGGCGAACACGGAGAAAGCGCTGGCCGTCAGGCTCGATCCTAAAAAGGCCGAGCAGCGCTGAGCCTTATAATGACGTTGATTGAAGGTTGTCCGCATCTGTTTTGCTGCTTGCACAGCGTGCCTGATCCTACGAGCTGACAGCCAGTCCGAGTGGGCCGATCGCGCAGAGCAATCACTTCGCAGCGGCAACAAAGACGAAGCAGCAGCCGCGCTCGCTAAGGCCGCTGAATCATTCCCCGCTACGCCCGAATCAGAAGACAAAGTTGGATTCCTCTATGCCGTTATGCACCAGCCCGCAGACGCACAGTCGCATTTCGAAAAAGCACTGAAGGCAGACGGGAACTTTGCTCCTGCCCATTACCATCTCGGAGTGTTGCTTTGGAATAGTTCTCAACAGGAGCAGGGTCTAAGCGAGCTGCAAGCGGCGGCGAAACTCGATCCGAAAGTCTTCGATTATCGTTACAGACTTGGCTCGGCCTATCTCCGCATCAACAATCTCGACGATGCGCTCACAGAACTGAAGGAAGCTGTGGCAATTAATGCGTCGAGTGCGCCTGCCTGGGAGGATTTGGCGCATACCCTGCAAACAAAAGGCGACCTGGCCGGGGCCCTTGACGCTTACTCGAAAGCCGTAGCGCTCGATGATTCGAACGCTGCCTTCAGAAACTCCTACGCCTTCGCACTGATCGATACGAGGCAGGCGGATCGCGGAATCGAAGAATCGCAAAAGGTTCTCGCGCACAATCCAAGAGACACGAGCGCTTTGATGAACCTCGGCTATGCTCGTTTGAAGAAAGGCGATTTCGAAGCGGCGGCGAAGACATACCGCGACTTGTTGGCGATAGATCCGAATTCGGCTGCCGGCCATTATGACCTCGGCATTGCGCTCAAGAGCGAAGATCAAATCGAAGCAGCCCAGACAGAATTTCGAGAGGCCATCCGGCTCGATCCCACTCTCGCGCAGGCGTACTATTCGCTCGGCATTGCCGATTGGCAGTCAGGAGACTTTACCGGCCTGGCGGAAGAGATGCGCGCAGCGATCAAGGTATCGCCGGATTATGCGGAAGCACACTACATGCTGGGCATCGCGCTGAAGCAGAGCGGCGATCTCGATGGCGCACTTACAGAGTTGAAGGAGTCCGTCAGGCTCGACCCTAGTACTCCCGGTCCGTACAACACCATGGGTCAGATCCTGCGAACCAAGGGCGACAAACAAGCGAGTGAGGAGGCATTTCAGACAGGCGCGCGTTTAAAGCGCGAGAAGGAATCGGAGCTGGCAAATACGCTCGAACAAGGAATGCGGGGCGGCACGGTAATGAAACCAATCACCGCGGCGCCACAATAGGTTCGCTCCAGAGTTGCGAATGACCGTTCCATTTTCGCGCCGCTCCTTCGTAAAGTCCTTATGCGCCACCTTGCCAGTCTTTTCCATTGATCAACTGCTCGCGGGGACGCCTCTTGGAGTTCAGTTTGTGAACGTCGCGCGGGAGGCCGGGCTGAATGCTAAAACCACTTTCGGGGCGGAGAGCCGCAATAAATTCTTGCTCGAGACCACCGGCTGCGGCGTCGCGTTCATCGACTATGACAACGACGGCTGGCTGGATCTCTTCTTCGTCAATGGAACCAGGTTTGAAACCACTTACTCAAAAGGCGAGGAACCGGTCAGCCGTCTCTATAGAAATAATCGTGACGGGACCTTTACTGATGTGACCGTGAAAGCGGGTGTAGCGCGCACCGGCTGGGGCCAAGGCGTATGCGCTGGCGACTACAATAACGACGGCCACCTGGATCTGTTCGTCAGTTACTGGGGCGACTGCTCGCTTTACCGTAACAACGGCAATGGGACTTTCACCGATGTCGCGGCTAAAGCCGGCGTTACAACGCGAACCGCCTCCGGCCTGAAACGCTGGAACACGGGATGCGCGTTTCTCGATTATGATCGCGACGGCCACCTGGATCTGTATGTTGCAAACTACATCGATTTCGATCCCAAGACCGCGCCGCTTCCAGAGAGCGGCCCATGTTTGTACGAAGGATTAATCGTCGCCTGCGGACCGCCTGGCCTTCAAGGCGGAAAAGACATCCTGTTTCGTAACAACGGGGACGGAACCTTCACGGACGTTTCCGAGAAAGCCGGCATTCTCAAGAAACAAGGAACCTATGGCCTGGGAGTCCTCGCCGGGGATTTTGATGACGACGGCTGGCCGGATATCTATGTAGCGGATGATTCAGCTCCCTCGGCACTGTTCAAGAACAATCATGATGGAACCTTCACTGATGTAGCGCTCGAATGGGGCGTAGCATTTGGCGCTGACGGAAAGACCCAGGCCGGCATGGGCGTCTCAGCCGTAGACCTCTATGGCAACGGCCGCCTCGATATCGTAAAGACAAATTTCGCTGGTGACGCGTCCAGCCTCTACCGAAATCTCGGCGGAGGCAACTTCGAAGATGTAACGTTTCAGTCAGGCCTAGGGCGCAACACGCGTTTTCTCGGCTGGGGGACGTGCTTCCTCGACTTCGATAATGACGGCTGGCCCGACATCCTCACCTGTAACGGGCACGTCTATCCCGAGGTCCGGGAGAAGGCCAGCGAATCCGGTTACAAGGAACGCAAGGTGCTCTACCACAATCTCGGCGTCGGCAAGTTCGAGGACGTCTCGCTTGAAGCAGGTCCTGGCATTCTCGAACCGGTGGCGGGCCGAGGTTGCGCCATAGGTGATTTTGACAATGATGGAGACTTAGACATCGCGGTTAACTGTGTGAACGACGTTCCGCAGCTGCTCCGTTGCGACAGTACGCTAAAGCGCAATTGGCTGAAGGTGAAACTAGTGGGAACGAAATCGAATCGCTCAGGCATCGGTGCGCGCATCTTTTGTCAGCCCGAAGGCGAGCACCGCCAGATGGATGAAGTGCGAAGCGGAAGCAGCTACATTTCGCAGAGCGACCTGCGCGTGCACTTCGGTTTGAAACAAGCCACCAAGGCGGATTTAGAGATCCGCTGGCCGAGTGGCATAGTGGACAAAGTCGCCGGTGTAAAAGCAAATCAAGTATTAACCGTTATCGAAGGGAAGCACTAAAGCTGGGGTAGCTTGCGTTTAATTTGTACAGACATCCACAGTCGACGGACTGCGATAGTATTGCAGCAACGATTGGCTGAGGTTTCACGCGCGCTTACCGCACGCCTGATGGCGAGCACTGGCGAATGGAAGAGGTACGAAGCGAAGGTGCAGTCTGCCGCACCCTTGCATCTTATTTACGTGCTTCTGACGGTATGTTCCCTGGGCAGGGCGGCCGAAAACGGATACGTGGGGAGCAATGTGTGCGCAGGCTGTCACAAAAGCGTCGCCCTGTCGCAGGCCCGCACGAACATGGCACGGACGTGGCAGGGTCTCGATAGCGGGCAACTCCCGGCAAATTATTTCGCTGCCCACGCTGAGGGACCTGCGCCTGCCATTGACTACACCCTCAAGAAAATCGGCCATAAACTGCAATATCACATCCAAATGCCCGGGCGATCAGCGCAAGACTTCCCGTTGGAAACCATCATCGGCGGCGAACGTCACGGGCTCAGTTTTCTGCTCCGCGTTCCCGCTATCGATGGCTCAGCCCTACCCATTGCGCGTCTGATCGAAGCCCGGTACTTTCACTCTGCGGCACAGAACCAGCTTGCGCTCTCGCTTGGTTTTCCCGGACAGAAGCCCTCGACCTATGAAACGGCGTTTGGTCGGGTATTAACTCCGTACTTGGAAAAAAGATGCCTAGGCTGCCATGTAGCGCCCCGAACTCGCGGAGGGCGCGTCGAGACCGGAGTAGCTTGCGAGAACTGCCATGGTCCTGGCCAACCGCACTTGGCCGCACTCGCCGAGCACTCACGAGACCTCAGGATTCTGAACCCGGACAAGCTGCCCATTGCCGACCGGATGCAGCCATGTTCGCAATGTCATGCGGGCTCCAGTATCGTTGAGGATCCCATGCCGGACGACGTCCTGATTTCCGATCAGGTGACGGCATTAAAAAACAGCGAGTGCTGGCGTCAAAGCGCGGGTCAGATCACATGCACAAACTGTCACGACCCGCATCGGGATGCACCCCGTCCTGTGTTGGTCGCCCGGGCTGAGAAAACGTGCTTGGGATGCCATAGTGCGACGGTGACGAATCACGCGGATTTGTGCCCAGTGAATCGCGCCGCCGGCTGCGTGGGATGTCATATGGCGAATGAGAAACGTGGCGCGTTTATCATAGCGGAGCACTGGATTCGCGTTCCTGTCGAGCAGAAGGTAAAAGTGGCGGAGCTGAAACCGGCATGGCGAACCACAATCACTCCAAAGCATCTGTATCTCCGCATGATTATTTTGGACAACCGGGAAAAAGCGTCGGTACTCCGGCAACAGATTTTGACGAGAAGTGCTTTCTTTGACCTTGCCCGGGCCAATTCTATGGATCCCGGCACGGCAATCAATGGCGGCTATCTTGGGGACCTCGATGCGACCCAGCTCGATCACGCGTGGTCCGAGGCGGCGCTGAAGCTCCAACCCGGAGAGATTTCCGATGTTGTCGAAGCAAACGGCAAGTACGTCATCCTTCAGCGGATGCCGCGAAATTTTCGCGAGGATGCTGAAACCGTATTCAATAATGCGATGTCCTTACGGAAGCAAGGCAAGCCGCAGGAATCCGGGGCCGAGATGCTGAATGCCCTCAAAATCTATCCGTATCTTTTGCGCGCTTTGACCTATTTGGGCGTTACCTATGCCGAAGCGGGCAATCCGCAGATCGGGGCTGGCGTTCTACAAATCGCGACGCGTCTCTTCCCGCGAGACGCTGGAGCGCACTTCAACCTCGGAATCGCCTACGGCGCGATGGAGAACCAGGATGAGATCGCGGAGTACCGGCGAACGGTCGAGATAGATCCTGATTACGTGCCTGCGTATCTGAACTGGGGGGGCAGTCTTTACGCGAAGGGCCGGTATGAAGACGCCGAGAGCATCTATCGCGAAGGGATCAACGTAAACCCTCTAGTCGCCTCTCTTCATTACAGCCTAGGGCTTGCATTGGAACGGGAGCGAAAGATGGCCGATGCGGAGGCGGAAATGACGCTGGCTGCGAAGATCGATCCAAACGTGGGTAAGCGGTAAGCCTGGATTTTGGCGGCAGAGTTTCCATCCGACGGCATTCGCGCTTCAGGTACAATCAGCCCCGCCGTCACCTCACGCAAGTGAAACAGCCGCTTATCATAAGTGATCCACTTACACCACTCAATATCAACAGCGCGTGCATCGGAGTGAAGGGGGTTAAGCAAGTAGTTCGTTGACTCGGGCGCAGGAAGAGACTGCAAGCTCTTTCGATCTAACGAGGTCGTGCGCGTTTTACCAAGTAAGGACGCCGGAGTACTGCACTCGGCGCATGGAACCTTGGTTGTTGCTGAACGCTATATTAGTAATCTGACCGGCGTTCGCGCTCTGAATGTCGGCGTTCGGCTGGTCCAGGTTCGCATGATTGAACGCGTTGGTCGCATCCATACGAAGGGTGAATTTGAATCGTTCGGTAATGCTGAACTGCTTCATCACTGAGGCGTCGACGTTCACAAACAGGGGCCCATAAAGCGAGTTGATCGGATAGTTTCCGAAAGTATTCGGGGCGGGTTGCAGGAACGGCCCGCCAAAGCCGCCTACGATCCACTGATTCCGGTTCTTATTGGATGCATAGGCGTCACCTGAGCCCTTATCCGGAACGGTTTTTGGACCTGTATACGGCTGACCAGGATATGAATCGAGGGTCGGGTAGAACGGGCGCCCACTGTAGTAAGTAAATATACTGCCCAAATTCCAACCGCCTAGGATTGCGTCTACGAAACGGCTTGAAGTCGCGCCGAATTTCCTGCCGCGGCCAAACGGAATATCGTAGTTGGTCGCGAACACCCACTGTTGTCGCGGGAAGTCGCTGTTTGTGATGTATCCTGCAGCCCGATCGTAGAGGAAGGTATAGTCGCGACTTGGTCCGTTGTTGACACCCCCACCTCCATTTCCTTGTGCGAGCTGGTACGTGTAGTTGCCCTGCAGAGTTAACCCGGCTAATCCCTTTACCGTGACGGTGCCTTGGAAGGAATCGTACCGAGTGTTTGAGCAATTGCAGTAATCGTCAATGCTACTCGTATTTCCGTAGTTGTACCGCGGGCCGTAGAGACCGTCATAGGGGCGGAGAGTATTCTGGTTACCAGTAAAGCCAGGCAGGAAGAAGATAGTATTGGCGTCGAAGGTATCTCCACTGGTCCCGTTTTGCTGGTTCCGGCCGGAGTTCCCAACGTATCCGCCGGTTAAAGCAATTTTGCTCGACAACTGCCGCTGGACGGTGAAGTTGTAGGCATATACGACCGGCATATGAAAGAGAGTCGGCCGGGTTTTGCAGTCCACTCCGGCAGGGCATGGCAAAGTCCCCTGAGGACTGACTGCGAACGTTGGAGGGGGTGGGGCTCCGCTTGCCAGCGTAAAGACATCGCAGAAGTTGTTACCGCAGGTTTGCTGTTGAGTTAGACTTTGATTCGCAAGAACAGGCGGATTCTGCGTTACGTTGTGTCCGAAAGTGGAACCGAAGGTTCCAAGGCTATACGACCAGCCGTAACCGGTGCGGATCACGGTTTTCGGGTTGATTTGGTACGCAATCCCTAACCGGGGAGCGAACATCTTCCAGTTCTGTTGTTGATAGCCGGTAGCCCCGATATTACCGTAGCCGAAGACATCCAGAAGACCGGTGTTGAGGTTATACTCCGCGCCGTTTTGCGGCCCATTGACGCGCTCCGGAAAGATCATTTCCCAACGCAAGCCGTAAGTAACGGTGAGCTTGGGACTCGGCCGCCACTCGTCCTGGCCATACCAGAACCAGCGCTTTTGACGCTCCTGAGCATTGGTGCTGGAACTGACATAACGTGTAAACTGGCTCACATCGCCGAGCAGGAACGTGGCTAAACCAAGGCCGCCAGTTGCGAGCCCTCCCGACCCGTTGCCCAGCCCGGTTAGGTAGTTGTCGAAGGTCAGTTGACCTGCCCGATGGCTATCGCTGGGCACACGCAAATTTAGGGCATACCGGATATCGGCCCCGAATTTGAAACTGTGCTTGCCGCTGACTTTGCTGACATTGTCCACAAACTGATACTGGCGTTCGTTCTCATCGAGCGGGCAGTTGCACGCGTTCACATCCAGCGCGTAGCCAAGTTTATCGTCAGTGCCCGCACTGCCGGTGTTATTCTGTTGCCGAATGTCGAAATACGGCATACCGGACGTATAAAAGTCATCGAGGTTAAGACCGGGGATGCCGGCCGCCGTCGCAGGACTGGTTCCGACACCGTTCGGAACATCAGTGATGTGATAGTGCAAATAGCCGAAGCGAAATTCGTTAATTAATGTAGCGTTCGCTGTGTATGTCCAGCCTCCGGCGATGCTCTGGTTCAAGGTGCTAGAGCTGCCCGCGTAATTCGCGTTGTTGAAGCTGGGTCCGCCGGCCAACGATCCAAATGCTCCGGGTGCACCCAAGTCGAAGGACGCATAACTATACCGCCCGAAAAACGTGTTTTTCGAATTCCCATAGTAGTCCCAACGAGTGTTCCAAAGGTTCCCATTGTTTGTTAATGATCCGGTGGACGAAAAGTTATTGTACGGGGCGTTCAAGCCGTTCACGACAGTGCCGGCCGTATTCGGCAGCGGAAAATAATTTAGAATCGCCGTTGCCTGGGAGGGTATCCGGCTTGTCGGGACGACGTTGCCGACGAAAGGAGCTCGGCCGGCACCGGTGGTGGGATTACCGGTATTTGGATCATAGATCTGATACTGAGGACCGAGCGCCAGCCAATCGCCCAAGTTACCAGTTCGATCCTGAGCAGTGGGAACGCTGGCAAGAACTGACCCGCCCTTTAGGTTGCGAGTCAACTGAGCATCCCCGAAGAAGAACAGCTTGTCCTTAATGATTCGACCGCCGAGTGCGCCGCCGAACTGATTCTGATGAGTGGTCGGCGAGAAAGATCCGGCGTGACCTCCGATCGGCGTATTCTCCGTAAAGGGGTTGCGGCCGAAGTCCTGGAACCCTGGCGTGTTCAAGTAAAGATATTCGAACGCATCGCCGTGGAAAGAGTTCGTACCCGACTTCGTCGAATAAGTGAGCAGGCCCGCGCTGAACGTATCAAACTCGGCATCGTAGTCCTGGTTGGCCTGCTTGACCTCGTTTACCGAATCGAAAGTCGGGTTAATCACGATGATGCCTAGAATCGGATCCTGGTTAACAGTTCCGTCGAGATAGTAGCCGGTCGCATAGAAGGGTTGCCCGTTAACCTGAATCTGCACGCTGCCCTGCGGATTCTCATCCGCAGCATGACCCCAGGCCTGCTTTATGGTTCCCGGATCGAGAAGCTCAAAGGCCTGCAAGTTACGGCCGATGCTCGGTAGCTGCGAAATTTGCTGCGCGGTGAAGGTCTGCGCAACGTCGGCTCGATCTGTTTGTAGCAGCGGAGCAGCCGCCGTCACTTCCACGGTTTGCGTCACGTCGCCCACCTGCAAACTCGCGTTATATTGAGTTGCCTGATCCACGCTCACGGTCATCTCGGTCGAAACAACCTTCTGAAATCCGGCCGCCTCGATCGTGACTTTATAAACGTCGGGAATCAGCTGCCCTCTCGAATATTGCCCGGCGTCATTCGTCGTAACCTCGAACGAAGTGCCCTTTGTTGTGTCCTGGATCGTGACCTTGGCGTTCGCTACCGCTGACCCGCTGGGATCTGTGACAGTCCCGATGATACTGCCGAAGACTTGTTGCGCGATCGCGTTACCGCTCCACAAAACCGCCAAAGCGAACGCAGTTAGAGCGCAAAAGAAAAACCCCTTACGCAGATGACTCATAACTTCTCCTTGGAAGCTGACCCTAACTATTGCGGGCTGACCAACTATCGTGCCTTCGGGGACGCGATAGCGCAGGCCGAAACAACCCTCACCTGGAAGTAGTGTAGTCCAGTTGTAGTGTTTTGTAGCCCAAAAGTTTGAAGGTCAGCGCAAATATTTTGGCGGACGTTTGCCGGCTACAAAATTTGGGATGGAACCAGGTCGATCTATACTTTTCGGTATGTTCCGCACCTTGTTCAGTGTACTTTTGGCAGTAGGAACATCCTCTTCGCCGGCCCACCAACGCGGTGTCGACCTCTATAAGAGCCAAAAATACAGCGAAGCTATTATTTCCCTGACCGAAGCTGTCAAAACAGAAGATCCGAAATCCTCCGACTTCCAGGAGTCCGCGCTGCTGATCGGTCAGAGCTACTTTATGTTGTCGCAAGCTCCGAAGGCTATACCGTGGCTCGAAAAAGTTCGAGGGGCGAACGAGGCGAATTATATGCTCGGTTACGCCTATCTACAGGAGAACCGCCCCGCCGAATCACGGCTATCCTTCGCTCGCCTTTTCGGCCTGGATCCTAACTCACCATCCGCCCATCTGATGGCGGCGCAAATGATGATCAAAAAGCAATACGAAGATCAGGCGCTCATCGAAATCCGCAAAGCCATCGAACTCGATCCCAAACTACCCGAAGCGCATTTTCTGTTGGGGGAAATCTCGATCTACCAAGGGAGGTTAGAGGAAGGCATTGCCGCGCTCAATGCCGAAATCACCCTCAACCCTAATTTCTCAATGAGCTGGTACCGCCGCGGCGATGCCTTTACGCGCCAGGAAAAGTGGGACTTAGCCATCGCGGACCTCCAACGGGCTATCTGGCTTAATCCTGACTTCAGCGGTCCTTATATTCTCCTTGGCAAGTGTTACTTCAAAAAAGGAGACTACTCGAATGCTGACGGCATTCTGCGGAGAGGCCTTCAACTCGATCCTAATAATCTTTCAGGAAACTACTTACTCGGACAAGCTCTTATGCTCGCAGGGAAGCAGGAAGAAGGCCGCGCGATCCTTGAACATTGGAAAACCCTGAATGCGGCGAAGTAACGCGGCTGTTACCGCAGGCATTCAGTTTCAAGGCAGTTCCAGTGTTGCATTAGAAGATGAAAGTCGCTTACGCTTCTGGCTCAGTCTTGAGATTTGCAAGTTACATTTACAAGAATATTACAGACTTCATATAACTAACCGCCCGCGGACTCGGACCTCGCAGGGGCCCACCCGTCACTTTGTTCCGGGCTCCCTCTCAGGGTCGAGGACTCATGCGCGAGGGCGGCCTTGAGCATTTGTAAATTCGAAGCCACCTCCGGATCGAGCGTCCCCGCCGGGCTAGTGGCGTTCGTGCCCAGGAGTTCTTCCCGAATGCGGGCTTGCTGCAACTCCCACAGCTCGGCGAGATCCTTTTCAAAACGGCGATTCAGACGTGCCTCCTGAAGGTGGAGATTTTTCAGCGCCCTTTCATACTTGATGAGATTCTGGAAGTCGCCGGGAGGGGGTGCTCCCGGTTCGGTATCCGCAACAGGCTGCGAGAAGAGAGCGGCTTCGATAGCAAAGCTGCGATTCAGACGCCAGCGGGTTTCGGCAAGAGACTGAACCAGCTCGCGCTCGCGTAACCCCTGAGGCTTGTATTCGTCAAAGTAAGCCTGGACATGCTCTTCGAAGACGACGGGACTCGTCGAACAACTGACTTGACCATCCGCGGCAGGTTTGACGGACTCTAGAAGGGCTTCTTTGCGGGCTTGTTTTCTGGCCTTGCGCTCAGCGGCGCGGCGAATCGATCTTGGGGTCATGCAGGGGCGTACTCCTTAAAAAGAAAAGCTCGCGGGCAGGTGGCGACCTGCCCGCGAGCATGCCTGACCATAGCATCAGAGGAGGCAAAAACGAACCATCGATTTTCAGATTTGGCGGTAAGTTACTGAGGCGCCCGGAGAAAAAAGTTCAAGCACATCGGTGACCGGGCGCAGGAGGATGTCCGGGTAGAGTGAGGGAGATGCGGTTGGTTTGGCTTCTGGTGGTGGGGTATTGGGCGCCGCTCGCGTGGAGCGCCACGGAAGAGCAGTGCGCTCGTTGCCATCCCGCGGAGACCAAACTCCATGAACAGACGCGTATGGCGCATGCCATGCTCCCCGCAGCCCTAAGCACCTTTGGACAAAATCTCCCGGCCCAGTCCCTGCATGAACCCGGCGGCGGCTATTCTCTGACCTACCGCCTCTCACTCTTTGGGCCTATCGTTGTGACGGCGGAGCGAAATACAGATCGAGCAGAGGGCAAGATCGATTGGGTCATGGGCGCAGGCGCACAGGGCCAGACACCGCTCGTCGTGACAGGGGATTCCGTGTTTGAATCGCGAGTCAGCTACTTTCCCGCCCTCCAACGTTTTGGAATCACCATCGGCCAGCAGCCCAACGCATCGCCGAACGCGTTAGCTGCACTGGGAGTGAAACAGAGCCCGAAGGCCCTCCGCTCGTGCGTAAGCTGCCACGCCACCGGCATCACACAGAACCTCGAGCCCGTTCTCCCGGGCGTACAGTGCGAGCGCTGCCATGCGGGAGCCAAAGCGCATGCTGAACACAAAGGCGACGTGATCAACCCGGGCAAGATGACCGCCGGCGATCAGGTCCAATTTTGCGCTGCCTGTCACCGCGACAAGCCGCCAGTCGATGATACGCAGTTAGAAAACATTCGCTTCCAACCGCTGCGTCTGAAGAAGAGCCGCTGTTTCAGTTCCGGGAAACTCGCTTGCACGACCTGCCATGTGGCTCACCAGGACGCTCGCCGCAATGAGCCGGCTTTTTACAATGGCAAGTGTCTGATATGCCACGGCGAAACTGGCGCCCGGTATCACGCGGATGTTCGACAAAAGGGCAACTGCATCGGGTGCCACATGCCGTACGTCGAATTACACCCGGCACTGCACTTTACGGACCATGACATCCGCATCGTCAACTCCGCTGATATGTCGGCCGCCGTGCGGAAGATTCGGCCCGGCGAACAACCCTCACAATGAGAAGAGTGATGGCCGCATTAAGCCATCACACTGTGAAGCGCGTGAGAGTGACGGTGCAACAGCCTTGCGTCACGGGCGGTCTTCACGTCGGCAGGAAACGTTTCGCCCGTCATCTCCGTATAGACCTTCTCCACTTGTGCAGCAAGCCCTTTCTTATCCACATACCGGGCAATCTGCGCCTGATCGGTAAGGTGCTGGCTAATTTGCGGAACCGCGCCATGCACTTCGCGCGCGCTCTTTTTTGCGCTCACGAGCGCACCCACCTGTTCTCGAAGCTGCTTGAAAAACAGCTGCTGATCGTCCAACAATGCGACCGTCGCCCGCGGCCCATGCCCAGGACAAACCAGGCGGGCCCCGAGTTTTTTCGCGGCATCCAGCGTGCCTATCCACTTTTCGACGCTACCGTCCCCCACGAAGTTATAGGGTCCATTGACACAGGCATCGCCCGTGAAGAGAATGCGCTCGTTCGGAAGCCACGCCATTGCGTCGCCATGCGTGTGCGCAACTCCCAGATGCACCAGTTCCACACGCTGTTTTCCATCGTCAAAATACAACTCTTGCGGAAATAGCACTGACGGAGGCTTCAACCGGCTTGCAGCAACATCTTTTCGCTGCTTCGCCGCTTCCTCCCAGCGCCCAGGCTTGTGATCGTAATAGCCGGTTTCATACCGCTTCATCTCTTCGAGCACACCCATGTGCGCGACCGGCGTGGCTCCATTCTCGACCATCACCTGGTTGCCATAAGCATGATCCCCATGGTGATGCGTATCGAAGGCGAAGCGAATGGGTTTCTTTGTGAGAGCGCGAATCTTCGGCAAAATTGTTTGCGCACCTGACGGAAAATTCGCATCGATCACCAGCACGTAATCCTCGAGAATGATCCATCCGTTGTTGCAATGGCCCTGATGTTCGATATCGCCCTGATGAAAGAAAACGCCTGAGGCGATCGGATCAACCTTGTTGACCGCGCTTTCAGACCCCGCTTCCTGTCCTTTCACTTCAGTCCAAGCGGCAGCAGTAGCAGTTGCCAGAAGAAGATTCCTGCGGGAAACGCACATAGCGCGGTTCATGATATCGCAGCACAGATCAGAATTGAACCGCCAGTCTCTTCATCTTGCAAAGAACCGGGTCGCGTGTAATTCGAAATACCGGCAGTGTTACAGGTAATATGTGCGACCGTCCCTTCTTGAGCTGAGCGCATCACGGATGGCGGAGCTGATCCGGCTGGGAACGATCTCTTCACGAGAATTAGTGGCAGCACACCTGAGTCAGATCGAACGCACGGATCCCGCCCTCAATGCAGTGGTTGCACTGCTGGCTGACTCGGCTATGAAGGCTGCAGACGAAGCGGACGAAAAGCGTGCCCGCGGAGAATTTTCAGGGCCGCTGCACGGCGTTCCGTTTTCGATAAAGGATTCGATCGACGTACGGGGCGTCAGGACTACAGCCGGGACTTTGGGACGGCGCAATGCTCCGACAGCAAGGAGCGACGCTACGCTCGTGGGGCGACTGCGGGCCGCTGGCAGTATCCCGATCGCAAAAACGAATCTGCCGGATCTGCTCTTCTCGTTCGAAACCGACAACCTGATTCATGGCCGGACAAATAATCCGTTCGATGTGGCGCGGACGCCAGGAGGAAGCAGCGGGGGCGAAGCGGCTCTGATTGGCGCGTGCGGTTCGCCGCTGGGCCTTGGCAGCGATGCACTTGGCAGTGTCCGCGTACCCGCAGCTTTTTGCGGAATCAGCAGTATCAAGCCGACCAGCGGCAGGTTGCCGAGGACGGGACATGTTCCGCCAGCCGGCGGATGGATTGAAGGGATCTGGCAGATCGGACCAATGGCGCGGCGGGTGGAGGATCTGGAACTCGCGATGCGGCTGCTGGCTTACCCGGATGGCGAGGATTTCACGTCGCCTCCAGTGCCGCTTCTGGAAACAAACGAAATCAGAACCCTACGCGCTGCTTTCTTCACATCAAACGGCTTTGCACGGTGCACGAGGGAGATTGAGGAAACAATCGAACGTTGCGCGAGCTTTCTATCATCGATAGGCCTCGAGGTGGAGGAGCGAAGGCCACCGGGGGTGGGGGATGTATACGAACTAGAACTGGCACTGCTCGGAGCCGATGGCGCGGAGGGGATCGACAAGTATCTGGAGGAAGCTGGAAGCCGGGAGGTACATCCGTTCCTGACCGCATTTCTCTCGCAGATGAGGCCACACGCAATGAGCGCCTCTGGATTGGCGCGCCGATGGGCGCAGTGGGATCAGTACAGACGGGAACTCGGCCGCTTCTTTGAGCGTTACGATGTTCTGCTATGCCCGGTTTACTCGCAGCCGGCATTGCGCCATGGGGAATCGACGCACCAAAGCCAATTTCGAAGGTTTCAGTTACACGATGGCGTGGAGCACGGCGGGCAACCCGGCAGCCACGGTGAGATGTGGCGAGCACAATGGCTTGCCGATCAACGTGCAGGTAGTCGCGGCACCATGGAAGGATATGACTGACACTTGCCGTCTGCCGGGCTCTCGAGAGGGAGTTCGGAGGGTGGCGAGCCCCAGCGGTCTTACGTCCCAGCAGGAACGAAGAGCACGTCAACAGGTGAGGTCACGTCGAAGTGCTTTCCACTTGGGGCAAGGTGGCCATTCTGTGGATCCACCTTGAACACAAATAGTGTGTTTGAATTCTGGTTACCCACCAGGAGAAAGCGGCCCGTCGGATCGAGCGCGAATCCGCGTGGCTCCTTGCCGCCGGTAGGAACGTTTTGAACTTCTTCAAGTGTGCCGGCAGATGGATCCACCGCAAAAACCTGGATAGTGTCCTGGCCCCGGTTGGAGGTATACAGAAACCTGCCAGAGGGGCTGAGACGGATCTCCGCGCCAGTGTTCTCTTCTTTGAAGTCGGCAGGGATGGTGGCAACGCTCTGAATCAGCTTCAGATTCCCATTCGCAGGGTCGTTTTGAAAAACCGAAACCACTGGTTTTATCTCATTGAGAACGTATGCGTATTTCGAGGAGCGATCGAAAACGATGTGGCGCGGACCCAGTCCCGGCGTGCCATGCACGGCCGAAGGGTCGTTGGGCGTGAGTTTACCAGAAGCGGGATCGATCTGGTAGATACGAATCTGATCCAATCCCAGATCGGGCACATAGACGCGCTTGTTATCGGAGGTAATGACGGCTGCATGGGCGTGAGGGCCTTCCTGCCGTTCTTTGTTAGCGCTCGAACCATGGGCGGACATGACAGAGGCCATCGCTCCGAGATTGCCGTTTGCTTCAATCGGGAATGACGCGACAGCCCCAGTGCCGTAGTTGGCAACCACCAGCATCCGACCGGTGGCGTCGACAGAGAGATGGCATGGCGCTCCGCCAGCGGAACTGACATGATTCAGAGGTGTAAGCTTGCCGGTTTTCCGGTCGATCGCGAAGCTTGCCACGCCGCCGTCGGTCTTGCCCGACACTTCGCTAGCGGCATAGAGATTCTTGAAGCCAGGGTCGACGCCCACCCACGAGGGATTATTTACTTCGCCCACCAGGCCGAGGGACTGGAGATCGCCGGTCGATGAAGAGAAGCGGAAGGCATGAACACCTTTGCCATAGGTACCGATGTAAACGAAATAGCGGTCCGCGTGAGGGGTCTTATCCGCAGCGGCTAGATTGGGATTGCTCGACATGAGGTTCAGGAAGATAGCCGCGGCGATGGGGAGCCGGACAAACGCCTTTCTCGAAGAAAAAGTCTCCACGGCCTATAATCTTGTCACACTGCCTTTGCATGACGCGCAGGCGAAGTGTGCTCATCAGGATCTTGTCTCCCTTCCGCGCTTTGATACCTCACGAATCGAAATGATATAGGTAGCGAACAAGTGCGCACATACAGGATTGCGGTCATTCCCGGAGACGGCATCGGCAAAGAAGTCATACCTGCCGGCGTGGTCGTCTTGCGCGCCCTAGAGAAAGCGTGCGGTGCATTCACGCTCGCCATAGAAACATTTCCCTGGGGTTCCGATTATTACCGGGCTAATGCGCGCATGCTCCCGGAGGACGCACTGGAGACGTTAAAGACCTTCGACGCGATTTATTTCGGCGCAGTAGGAGATCCGCAGATTCCCGATCACATCACGTTGTGGGGATTGCGGCTCTTTATCTGTCAGGGTCTCGATCAGTATGCAAATGTGCGTCCGGCTCGTATCTTACGGGGGATCGTCAGCCCCCTGCGCGGTGTGAACGCCGGCGACCTTGATTGGATAATCGTGCGGGAAAACAGCGAGGGCGAATACGCAGGACACGGAGGGCGATCGCACAGAGGCCTGCCCGAGGAGGTGGCGACCGACACGTCGATCTTCACGCGGGCGGGCATCGAACGGATAATGCGCTTCGCGTACCGGTTCGCGAGCTCCCGGCCGCGCAAGCAGCTTACCGTTGTGACGAAGTCGAATGCACAACGGCACGGGATGGTTTTATGGGATGAAGTCGCTGCTGAAGTGGGGCGTGAATTTCCCGCCATTCGAACGGACAAGATGCTGGTAGACGCGGTGACGACTCGCATGGTGGGTAAACCTCGAAGTCTGGATGTCATCGTCGCGAGTAATCTGCACGCAGACATTTTGAGCGATCTGGCGGCGGCCCTGGCAGGTAGCCTGGGTATTGCTCCGACCGCAAACCTGAATCCGGAGCGCAAGTTTCCATCGATGTTCGAGCCGATTCATGGGTCCGCTTTCGACATCATGGGCAAGGGCATTGCAAATCCCATCGGCAGCTTCTGGACAGCGGCACTGATGCTGGAACACCTGGGAGAGGATCGAGCGGCCAAGCAACTGGTACGAGCCATTGAACGAGTAACCGCAGAGGGCGGCACCCTGCCTCCGGATTTGGGCGGCAGCGCTACCACCGGACAAGTGACAGAAGCGGTGTGCGGCGCTTTGCGAGCCACTCAGGAATAAAGAGGCGATATGAATCGAAGGAATTTTGGCAAACTCGCGACCGCTTCCGCCGCACTCAGGGTGCTCGATTCCGCGGAGCTAGTGGCAGCTCCGACTGCGGGGCATATGAAGCTTGGCACGCAGCATGGATCAAGCGACGAGATTCTTCGCACCATTGCGGCGTTAGGCGTGACACATATCTGCAGTACTCTTCCGTCGGCGAAATTTGACGAGAGCTGGAGTGTCGAGGGACTCAGCCGATTGCGCGAAAGAGTCGAGTCGTTCGGGATTCAGCTCGAAGCTGTACCATTGCCGCTCAGTTCAAGCTACATCACGAAATCCGAGAACCCGGCAATCATGCTCGGTAAAAGCCCGGAACGCGAACAAGAGATCGACGACATCTGCCGAATGATTGAAAACTGTGCGCGCGCGGGCATCCACACCGTGAAATACAACATGACGATCCTGGGCGTAGTACGGACGGAGAGGACGCCGGGTCGGGGCGGCTCAAGCTACAGCACCTTCCGGTATGGAGAGGCGAAGGAAAAATCCACCTTAACCGAGGCCGGGAGCGTTTCGAACGAGATGATGTGGGAGCGCATCACTTATTTTCTAAAACGCGTGGTACCAGTGGCGGAGCAGAACAAGGTGCGACTGGCTTGCCATCCGCATGATCCCGGAATGCCCGAACCTGACGGATATCGGGGCGTGCATCGCGTTCTCGGCAGCGTCGACGGACTCAAGCGCTTTATCCAAATCGACGCGAGCCCTTATCACGGTTTGAATTTTTGCCAGGGTACGGTCTCCGAAATGCTGCCGCATCCGGCAGTGGAGATCTTTAACGTCATTCGCTATTTCGGAACACGCAAAAAGATCTTTAACGTGCATTTCCGCAATATTCACGGGGGGTTTCTGAATTTTCAGGAGACCTTTCCGGATTGCGGGGACGTGGACATGCTGGCAGCGCTGCGCGTATATAAAGAAGTCGGCTATGACGGCATCCTGATGCCGGACCACGTGCCCCTCATCCCAGGGGACGAGGGGGGCCGACAAGCATTTGCATTCGCTTTCGGCTATATTCGCGGCCTGATGCAGGCGGCGGCCGTCTAGCGAAATGGAGCATCAGCGAATCACGCGCGTGAACCGCTGAGGGCGCCCAGCAGCTTTGGAAGGTCCTGCACGAAAGTTGAGCGCGCTACAACCTGATCGCAGCCTCTTTTCTCCGCTTCTTGCCGAACCTCGATCTGAACATGGGACACGTAACCGAGGAGCCTGACACCCTTCGTCTCCTGTTTGCTTTTCAACCTGGTGATCAGGTCGAGGGGCTGGACGGGCGAATAATTCAAATCGAGGATCATCATGGCCGGACCACTCTTCGCCTGGATGAGGGCGTCAGCCTGTGACTTGACAAATATGGCATCCATTCCTGCCCGCTTTGCTGCTTCCTGGATCTTGACCAGGAACATGAGGTCGTCCAGCACCGCGACGAGTTTTTCATTTCCGTTCGTCATTGGGATTTCATCTTGAGTGTAGCCTGCATGCCGACACATAACGAACGATACCGATTATCATCAAAGGGAGAATGAGCGTTCTAGCTACCGCGCCGCCTGAAGTCAATCCCCTACAGGACCCGCTGCGCTTTGCACGGCGAGTCCCGCCCTGCGCCATTGTCATCTTTGGCGCCAGCGGTGACCTCTCAAAACGCAAGCTGTTGCCCTCGTTATACCGGTTGTTCTATGAGAGGCGCATCTCGCAAAACTTTGCCGTCATCGGCAGCTCGCGCACGCCGATGTCGGACGACCAGTTTCGGGACCGGATGCGGGAATCGGTATCGGAATTTCTGGAAGATGCGCCCTTCGACGAGACTGTCTGGAAATCGTTCGCGCAGACGCTTTTTTACGTTCCTGGCGACATCAACAAGCCGGAATCCTATGAAGACTTGCGTAACAAGCTTGATGAAATCGAAAAGTCGCATCAGACAGCCGGTAACGTCCTCTTCTATCTTTCGACTCAGCCGAGTTACTACGCCGAAGCCGTACTTGCGTTGGGTGACCACAAGCTGAATACGGGAAACGGCTGGCGCCGCGTGATCATTGAAAAGCCTTTTGGCCATGATCTGGCAAGCGCGCGCAAGCTGAACGAAGAGATCCACAAGGTTTTTGACGAATCCGAGGTCTACCGCATCGACCATTACCTCGGCAAAGAGACCGTGCAGAACATACTCGCGTTTCGGTTTGGCAACAGTATGTTCGAGCCTCTGTGGAATCGGCGTTATGTCGATAACGTTCAGATTACGGCCGCCGAGTCCATCGGAGTGGAGGGCCGCGGCGGATATTATCAGGAAGCCGGCGCACTACGCGACATGATTCAAAATCACCTGAGCCAAGTGATGGCCACGGTCGCAATGGAGCCGCCATCCGTTTTCGACGCAACCAACGTACGGGATGAACGCGCAAAGCTGTTGCGATCGGTGCGTGTTGTGAAACCGGAGGATGTTCCGAAGTTTGCTGTCGCCGGTCAGTACGGTCCGGCGTACGTGGGAGGACAGAACCTTCCGGGCTTCAGGCAGGAAAAGAGCGTCAGTCCGGATGCGCAAACGGATACGTACGCTGCAGTAACATTCTTGATCGACAATTGGCGATGGGCGGGCGTTCCTTTCTACATTCGTAGCGGTAAACGGCTGCCGAAGCGGGTTACCGACATTGCGATCCAATTCAAAGCGCCGCCGCTCGGGTTATTTACGCAAGAGACGAAAGCGGGACCGCGCGAGGTCCGGCCTAACCTGCTTGTGGTGCGCATTCAGCCAGAAGAAGGGATCTCACTCCGTTTCCTATCGAAGAGCCCTGGAAGCGGAATGCGTGTGCGCCCGGTTTCGATGGATTTCAACTACGGTTCCAGCTTCGGGGAACGAACGCCGACAGCATACGAAACGCTTTTAGTGGATGCCATGACGGGCGACCCGACGCTGTACACGCGGCAGGACATGGTCGATGCAAGCTGGCAGATTGTTCAGCCAATCCTCGATGTGTGGTCGCACACGAAGTTCAATTTTCCGAATTATGCCGCCGGAACATGGGGCCCCAAGGAGTCAGACGAGATGCTGGCCCGCCAAGGCCATACCTGGAGAATTCCATGAGCAGCACAGTGATTTCACCGGCTCAACCTGAGCAGATCCTAAAGGGGCTGGGAAAACTCTGGACGTCGCTCGGCGAAGAAGAAAAGCAGCAGGGCAAGCCGACCGTTTTGCGCGCTTGCGCCATGACCCTAATCGTCGCGACTGACGAGTCCGACGAAGGATTTTCCGCATCTCAAACGATTTCTGAACTCATGCGGGAACATCCCAGCCGGAGTATTGTTCTGGCTGTTTCCGAGGAATCCGGGGGGGAGCCGGAGGCGCGGGTTCTTGCACAATGCTGGAAGCCGTTTGGGAAAGGACAGCAAATCTGCTGCGAGCAAATCGAGGTCAAAGCACGAGCGGAGAGCTGGCCTAAGGTTGGGCCAATCCTGCTTGGCTTGATTGCCGCCGATTTACCTGTGGTCTTCTGGTGTCGTCATGGAGCCGCGTTTGCTTCTGCGGCCGATGAGCAGAAAAGCGGCCTCGAAAGCGTGATAGATCTGGCGACCAAAAGCATTTTGGATAGCAGAGGAATCGATCCGGCCCTGGCTTTTGAGAGATTCGCCTCCTGGAAAAAAGGAGGGCATATTGTTGCGGATCTCGAGTGGGCCCGCCTGACGGGTTGGCGTGAACCCCTCGGCCATATTTTCGACAACGTAGCTCGCGAAAACGTGTTTTCAAACTTTCATACCATCGAAATTTCGTACGCAGATGACAAACCAACGACAGGAGCGTTTTACGCCGCTGGGTGGCTTTCGGCAACCTATCGGGCTAGGGTAACCTTTCACGGTGTAAAAGGCTATGGACCTGGACTTCACTCGATCGTACTTAAATCCGATTCAGAAACGATTACCTTCGCGCGCACAAGCAGCGAGTGTACGAGAATCTACAGCACAAGCGGCCCTGAACGACGCTATAACTATGCGGATCCGACGGTGGAGGCCCTCATGACCGAGGAATTGAGCATCACAGGTATAGATCCAGCCTTCGAGAGTGCTTTCGGTCGAGCTCAGGAGCTTCTCAGTGAATACCGCTGAGGGGCCAGAGCTACGAATTCGGACGACACCTCAAGAGGCCGCCAGTGAATGCGCGGACTACATTCTGGCCTCCTTAGCGGAGATCTTGAATTCTCAGTCACGCGCTACCCTAGCCATCTCTGGTGGGAGCAGTCCAAGACTGATGTTCTCCGACATGGCCCAGAAGAAGTTCGATTGGTCAAATGTGCACTTCTTCTGGGTTGACGAACGGTGCGTTGCTCCTGATGACAAAGAAAGCAATTTCAAGCTGGCCAAAGACACACTCCTCGACGTCGCACCCGTGCCCAGACAGAACCTTCATCGAATAATGGGGGAACTGCCGCCGGCCGAAGGCGCCAGCCGGTATGTAAAGGCAATCCAGGATTTCTTCAGTCTGCAAAATGGACAGTTGCCGGTATTTGACGTCCTGCACCGTGGAATGGGTCCGGACGGTCATACGGCAAGCCTGTTTCCTGGCACGCCATTGGTGAATGACCGTACCGGTGTGGCGACAAACGTCTGGGTGGAAAAGATGAAGATGGATCGGGTAACACTGTTGCCAGGAGTTCTCCTGGCCGCGAAGAAGACGGTATTGCAGGTTTCCGGAGCTGAAAAGGCTGATTCACTCAAAAGCGTTCTTAAGGGGCCTGAGGATTACGTGAACCTTCCTTGCCAGATCGCAAGCCGCGACAGCCGCGCTATCTGGTTCTTAGACAAAGCAGCCGCTCAGAAGCTCTAGTGCGTCCGGCAGGATGCATGTTACTGGCCGGTCTTCTTGCAGGTTGCTCCGGCCCTCGCGTTCCAGCGCCACCGAATCCGCCGAGAGTCGTAACCAGATTCAACCGGTTGCTATTTGCCGGCGACGTAATGCTTTCGCGTGGAGTGCGCCGAGAGATTCTGGCGCATCAGGATCCTGCGCTTCCTTTTCGCAAAGTGGCCAATCTGCTGTCCGGCTCCGACATAAGCTTCATCAATTTAGAATCGCCGTTTTCTGACCGCGGCCCGTATCACGAGGATGGGCTCGTTTTTCATGCCGCGCCCCGGACGATTACCGGCTTGCAACTTGCTGGAATCGGTATTGCCTCCACAGCTAACAATCATGCGCGGGATTGCGGCCCGCACGGGGTGGAATTTACCATGAACTGGCTGTCATTTAACGGCATTGCCCCGGTGGGCAGCGGCGAGTCGGAGGCTAAGGCGCATGCGGGCGTTGTGCTGGTACGAAATGGCGTTCGTTTTGGTTTTCTCGCGTATACCTACGATCAGAGCAATGGGAACTGGCGCGATCGAGATCTACGCGTTGCACTCGCTGATCCGAAAATCGCTTCGCGAGACATCGTCGCATTGCGAAAGCGGTGCGACGTCGTGATCATCTCCATGCACCACGGAATTGAATACACGCCGAAACCGACAACCGCTCAGATCGAGTTCGCGCATACCGCGATTGACGCTGGCGCTTCCCTGGTTGTCGGTCACCATCCGCACGTCATCCAGTCGAAAGAACACTATCATGGCGGATTCATCTTCTATTCACTTGGAAATTTTGTATTCGACCAGTTTCAACGAGAGGCGACGCAGCATGGAGAAATCGCGGAAGTAGACTTCGTCAACCGGACCATCTTTCTGACAGCAACCTGGCCCGTGAGGGTCACCCCGACAGGGCCGCAGGTCGAGTAATTTATCGGGCGGGCTCCAAGCGGAAACCGTTCAGACGGAAGCCAGGCTTGGGCGGGTACGAAAGCTTGTTTCGGGTCCGTCCCGTCCCTTGTCGAAGGTCCGCGAGTTCTCTCTGCCACCAGGACGAGGTGTTGGCCGAGGCATAGAAGCGTGAACAAGTCTCGAGGTGCCGGAGGAAACCGCTTAAGAGCCGAGAGGAATAATGAGCACGCACGAGCTCTGAATCGCACCCTTCCATCAGCGCCTCTATAACAGCAGAGGCCAGGATTCCTTGCCGGCTGCATTTCCGGCGCCTTCGCCGCAAATCGGATCGACAACCCAAGGCACTGTTTCCGCAGGCAAGCCAGCCCGAGGCGCAGAGCGGATCCAGGATGCGAGGATAAGCACGAAACTGACCTGCGGCGTAGTCGAGCACAGAAGGCCGATCTGTGGCGCAATCAAGCGGCTCGCTTGCAGCAGCTTCGCCGCGGCCCCGGCCACTGCAATGAGCGATCCGGTATTGTTGCCGGAGGAAGAAGGAAAAACCAACCACCCTCAAGCGACTCGATCCTGCAGGTGTCCACGGCAGTTTCTTGAATGTGTACCGTCGCCACTATCGCAATGCGCGATCCGAAATGCTGGCGCAACGGTTGCACGCAGCGGTGATCGAATGCACACAGAAACAGCGGATCGGTCACATCGCGCGCGACTCCACCTCGATTGAAGCACGCGAGCGTTTTCCCGCCAGTCCCCCGCCCAAACCCATACGGCGCAAGCCCAAGCGCGGTCCCAAACCGAAGCGCCATACACCGCCGGCTGCAGGTAGCGCATAGAACACAGCGCGGAATGGCAGTGGCTGAGACGCTCGCCGAACTACCGCGGCACCGCAGCCTGGGCGTGAAGAAGAGCAGCGAAGGTCACCAGAGCTATTAGCGCGGCTACAAGCTGCCCCTGGATGTAGCAGACGGACAGATCCCGATTACGGCACTGCCTCAAGCTCACCGGATAACATGCCACGCCCGGCCATCGGGAAGGTCAAAGCATTTCTAAACAACGCGAACGGATTGGTGGATGGACTTGTCAGCGGCTGGCAGCTTGGCGGACTGCTTCTTTTCCAAAGGGAACCTTTCATGACCAACTACCAGCGACCCGCCCGGAACCGGATACAACACCCCCCTCACCGAGCGGCTCCACATTCAATTTGGTGCTCAGGTGGCGAACCTCTTCAACCACCCCAACTATACGCCTCCTGAAAATCTGACCGTAGGAGTGCCGGCTTTCGGACAGATCACTTCTCTTCAAACAGCGGAAGGCGCGGGCCCGAGGTCGATTCAGCTGACCGGAAGAATATCTTCTAAAACTTGATATAGGCGCCCCGATCTTGATTTCCGTGCGCCTCCGTTCCGCATCAGCCGCCGGTAGGCTGCTCGACGTGGCCGCCGAACTTGTAGCGCATCGCCGAAAGAACCTTCTCGGCAAAAGTATGCTCTTCGCGCGAACGGAAGCGAGTGAATAACGCCGATGCAAGAACTTCTGCCGGCACCGCCTCTTCGATTGCAGCATTGATCGTCCAGCGGCCCTCTCCCGAATCCTGCACGGAGCCGCTGAAGTTCGAAAGACTTGGATTCTCGGTTAATGCCATCGCGGTCAAGTCAAGCAGCCAGGACCCGATAACGCTTCCGCGTCGCCATAGCTCAGCAATGTCCGAGATGTTCAGCGTGTAGCGCTCGTTCTCGGGCAACTCTTCGGAATCCTTATTTTTCATGATGTCGAAGCCTTCTGCGTAGGCCTGCATCACGCCATACTCAATGCCGTTGTGCACCATTTTCACGAAGTGCCCGGAGCCTGGAGGGCCGGTGTGCAAGTATCCCTGTTCGGCAGTTCCGCCTACTTTGTCGCGTCCGGGTGTGCGATCAATCTTACCGATACCAGGGGCAAGCGTTTTGAAGATCGGCTCGAGATTCTTAAAGGCTTCGTCGCTCGCTCCGACCATCAGGCAGTAACCTCGCTCAACGCCCCAAACGCCTCCGCTCGTACCGGCATCCACATAGTGAATGCCTTTTTTCTTGAGCTCCACGGCGCGGCGGATATCGTCTTTGTAAAAGCTGTTCCCGCCGTCTATGATCGCGTCGCCAGGCTCCATGGCCGCGGCCAACGTTTGTACGGTATCTTCGGTAGGTTTCCCTGCTGGAACCATGACCCATACCGCTCGCGGCTTGGGAAGTTTCTTCACCAGATCTTCAAGCGAACTGGCTCCCGCAGCGCCCTCTTTTACCAACTTCTTCACGTTTTCTGCATTGAGATCGAAAACAGTGCACTTATGACCGCCCTTTTCGAGCCGCCGAACCATGTTGGCGCCCATGCGCCCCAAACCGACCAGGCCAAGTTCCATTCGTTCTCCCAGATAAGCTTAAATGTTCCGCTTCGCCACTATGAGATTCTTACGCTCGCTTCCGGTTTCAGGCTGCCTCTTCTGTGTTCTATTCGTTACGTTCGTCTCCGGCTGCAATCGAAGACACGTAACAACTATCGCGGTGATCCCGAAAGCAAGCGCAGATCTATTTTGGCAGAGCGTCCACGCGGGAGCAGCGAAAGCAGGCCGCGATAACCAGATCAGAATCGTGTGGGACGGACCACCGAATGAGACGGATATCGCAACGGGCATGCAGATCGTTGAAACGATGATTAACCGGCACGTCGATGCGATCGCGCTTGCGCCTTCGGACCGATCGGCATTCAAAATCGTCGTCGAGCGGGCGACTCGTGCCGGCATTCCAGTGGTGATCTACGACTCGGGTATCGACACCGAACGCTATTTCAGCTTTGTGGCAACGGACAACTTCCTGGGTGGCCAGCTCGGAGCAGACCGGCTGGGCAAGATTTTAAATGGAAAAGGCAAGATCGTAATGGTGAAGACTACGCCCGGAGGGGCTTCTACAACGGCACGCGAAGACGGATTCCGACATGAGATGCAAAAGAAATTTCCGCAGGTTCAGATTCTCGACGAGCGATTCGGCATGGCGAGCATCGCCCAATCCATGAACGTGATGGAAAACATGTTGACCGCGCATCCGGATCTCGACGGCGTGTTTTGTTCGAATGAGTCCGCCTCAGAGGGCGCCGTGCAGGCATTGAAGGCTCGCAACAGCCATTTGAAAGTCGTAGGATTCGACTCGAGCCCCATGCTCATCAATGAGCTCAATGCCGGCTGGATCGAATCTCTTGTGATTCAGGATCCCTTCCGCATGGGCGAGATGGCAACCACGCAAGCGGTTAAGGCAATTCGACACGAAGGCGCGGAGAAGAATATCTTTCTCGCGCCCAAAGTCATCAATCTGAGCAATATCAACGATCCGGCCGTTCAGGCCCAATTGCACCCTCCGCTCCAGGAATACCTGGGGTCTTCGGGTTCATAACCCGGTCAGAGGTCGATTCCAACCTGCCAAAGAGCGAAGCCGACGGCCTGTTTCAGATAGAGCCAGCGCAGCTCGGTGGGACCGAGTGAGCCACCGGGTGGACGCGGGGACCCATAAACCGTAAATCCACGGGCTTCGAGCAACCGCTTCACACGATAAATGTGATATCCGTCGCTGACCACAATGCAGGAATGCAGGCCCATGCGATGCATGGTTTCGGCTGCGGAGCTGAGGCTCTCGGAGGTGGTCGAGCCCTGGTTTTCAATAAGAATTGCGTCCGGCCGAACGCCGCGCTGCGTCAAATAGACGCGTCCCACTCCTCCCTCTGTGAACTCGGGGTCGCCGCCAGCGCCGCCCGTGGTCAAAACGTACGGCGCAAGCCCCTTCACATAGAGCAGCAAGGCGTGGTTCAGCCGTCCTTGTAAAACCGGTGAAGGACGTCCGTGATACTCGGCCGCACCCATCACGATAATTACGTCAGCCTTCTGCGCTTCATCAGTGGTCGACTGCCGTTCAATCTGTTTTGCAACATAGAACAGGTAGGCTAGGAGCAGAGCCGGAACCAGAAGAAGTAAGAGGGCTAGAGCGCGCCGCATGCCGCTGTGGGTGGTTTTCGCACGTAATTGTAAGGTTTGCACAAGGCGTGCTGCGCAGTTCGCGCCGTCTTGCACGCTATCTCTTTTAATGAAATCTCCAGTCTACGCCCGCCATCGTGCCGATCAGCAGCCCTCATAATGCACTGCTCCGCGAAATCCGCAAAGCGGTGCGCTCGGGCCGACCCACTCCGGACGGCTTAGTAGTGGCGGAGGGTCCCCATCTCCTACAAGAAGCTTTGCACAGTGCCTGGCGTGTCGAGCGCGTTTTACATACTCCAGAGGCCGAGCGCCGTTTTCCCGATCTATTGGATGCCGCGGATGGCCTAACTATCGCCTTACCTTCGCGCGCCTTTTCGCCCATTGCCACAACAGAGACAACTCAGGGCATTGTTGCCCTGGTTCGGCCTTTCAGCTGGAGGTGGCAGGATGTAATCGGGTCCGGCCGTCCTCTGGTGGTCGTGCTCGATACGATTCAAGACCCGGGCAACGTAGGGACAATTTTGCGATCGGCCGAAGCTTTCGGGGCGACGGGTATTCTGCTCACAGAGGGATGTGCAAAGTCGTCCAACGGCAAAGTGCTGCGCGCGGCAGCTGGCTCTCTCTTCCGGCTCCATTTCCTCGAGGGCTTATCACACCACGAGATCGTCCAGCACCTTGTCGCCAGCCGAGTCAAGGTCTATGCGCTCGACGGCTCCGGGCATACGCTCCTGACCGAAACCAGTTTTCGAGACCCATGCGCGCTGGTGACCGGAAACGAAGGATCAGGCATCAGTCCGGAGTTGCTTCGCGTGTGCGAAGGAATCAGAATTGCGACGGAGCACGTCGAGTCTCTAAATGCCGCGATTGCGTGCTCCATCGCGCTCTTTGAAGCCGCCCGGCAAAGGAATGCCAGATGAGCCTTTTTGACACGAGCCCGCCCGAAAACCAGAACGCCTCGAACGACCGGCCGCTCGCTGACCGGATGCGGCCGCGCGGTATCGACGAGTTCGTCGGCCAGGAGCACATGTTAAGCCCGGGCAAACCGCTGCGCGCACAGATCGAGAGCGGACGCCTCACCTCTTTGATCCTTTGGGGACCTCCAGGATCGGGCAAGACAACACTGGCCGGTCTCGTGGCACTCAAGAGCGGAGCGGACTTCATTCCGTTCAGCGCAGTTCTCAGCGGCATCAAAGAGATCAAGGCGGTAATGGCCGACGCGGAAAGAGCCCGGCGCATTGGCCGTAAGACGGTTCTCTTTATCGACGAAATTCATCGGTTCAACAAGGCGCAACAAGACGCCTTTCTTCCCTACGTCGAGCGCGGCGACGTTGTTCTGGTCGGAGCCACTACCGAAAACCCCTCCTTCGAAGTAGTCTCGGCCCTCTTGTCGCGTACCAAGGTCTACACGCTTCATGCTCTCGAGAAAGAGGAGATCGTGGTGCTTCTCAAGAGGGCTCTCGAGCTACCAGTGCGAGGCCTCGGGCACCTTGGATTAAACATTTCACCCGAATTGCTCGATGAGATAGCTGTAGGGTCGGACGGTGACGCCCGATCGGCGTTGAACACGCTTGAAGTGGCAGCCGAACTGGCGACTGAAGGGGAGATAGGACGGGATGCCGTGGCGAACGCGCTGCAGCGGAAGGTTTTGATGTATGACAAGTCGGGGGAGGAGCACTATAACCTCATTTCGGCCTTGCATAAGTCTGTCCGTTCGAGCGATCCGGACGCGGCGTTGTACTGGCTGGGACGGATGATGAAAGCCGGCGAAGACCGGCTTTATTTGGCAAGGCGTCTGGTTCGTATGGCAATCGAAGACATCGGAATGGCGGATCCGCGAGCGGTTGAACAAGGAATCGCCTGTATGCAAACCGTACATTTCTTAGGGGTACCTGAGGGAGATCTGGCGCTCGCTCAGCTGACTATCTATTTGTCGATTGCCGCAAAATCGGACGCCGCCTACCAGGCGCTGAACAAAGTGAACGTAACCATAGAGACCACTATCGCTGAGCCGGTTCCGCTACACTTGCGAAACGCTCCGACGCGGCTCATGAAAGAAATAGGGTACGCAAGAGGCTACCAGCACGCCCATAAGGAAGAGAGCGCTGTCACCAACATGCAGTGTCTTCCGGAGGGGTTGGCTGGCGCGACTTTTTACGAGCCTACCGGGAGGGGATTTGAGCAGCGTGTGCGCGAACACCTTCGGTGGCTGAAGCAGCAGAAGGCCTTAGCTACAGAGCATGGGGCGACGGAGACAGAATGATTAAATTCAGTGTAACCTTAAGGATCGGAGTCTTTTAGAGTGTCCGAAACTACTCTTTTTATGGCCAGGCGTCACGCAGGCGAATCGGCGGTCTCGGAAAGGCGACGATCGAGCCGCTTCCCGATCGAGCGGGACGTCCGATATAAGACATTAAATCAACGGGCAGAATCCCTGGCTGGAAGCGGCAAGACGCTCAACATCAGCAGCTCGGGAGTTCTGTTCACATCTGACCATGACCTGCCGATCGGCACGCGGCTAGAAGTATCGATAAGTTGGCCGGCTCAGTTGAACGATCGTTGCCTGCTAAATCTGGTGGCGCGAGGACGCGTAACCCGGCACCACCAGGGCCAGCTTGCCCTCCAGATTCAGCAGTACGAATTCCGGACACAAAGCCGTCCGGGAAAATAGCTCCAGCCTCTCAGGCTGGCGTAGGAGCGGGAGCGCTCGGCACGGTCTCGTCCTTCTTCTTCTTAGCAACAGCGCTAGCCTTTACAGGGCTGATGATGACGTGAGCGTTGCGGCCCTCAAGTCGCGGCTGTCCTTCAATGGCCCCCACTCCGGTTAGATCCTCAGCAAACTTCAGCAGCAGTTTTTTGCCCAAGTCGACGTGAGCGATTTCGCGGCCGCGAAATTGTACGACGGCCTTGACCCGATTGCCATCTTTTAGAAAGCGGATGGCATGGTTTTTCTTGAAGTCGTAATCGTGATCGTCGGTGTTAGGGCGGAATTTCAGCTCCTTAACCTGGATGACGTGTTGCTTTTTCTTGGTTTCGTGCTGCTTTTTCTTCTGCTCGTATTGCCACTGGCCAAAGTCCATGGCTTTAGCAACGGGAGGCTCGGCGGTGGGCGCGATCAGTATCAGGTCGAGCCCCATATCCTGGGCTTTTCGAACAGCCGCGGGTGTTTGCATGATCTCGACAGATCCGTCGGGAAAGACCGCACGCACCTCTCTAGCGCGTATCGCCTCGTTTACGTTTTCTCGAATTCTGGGCCGGCGCGGCGGGAAATTTCTAGGTGGATACATGCCGGGGGCTAGCGGACGGCGCTGACCCGCGCCGGGGGTGGGAAAGAAAAAATGTCAAATGTGTACCTCCCTATAGTTTACACAGAAAACGAGGGGGACGGGAGGGACGGGGCGACCGCCCGGGTCCCACAGAAATTTGACCACTAAAAATAGGCTATGCTAGCGTAATTCTTTAGGGAAATCCGCAATCGTCTGAGGTGTGTTCTTCTGCCGGACCCTCGTAACGGACGCCTTTTTTCCCTGCCCAGCTCCGCATGGATTCGACGCTCAAGGCCCTCGCTGACCTGCTGCTTGAAGCAGTTCCCACCATAGTTTTTTTCGTTTTCATGGCCTGGTACTTGAAACGGCTCTTCTTTGTTCCCATGGGGCGCATCCTCGATGAGCGAAGAAAGGCTAGTGAAGGCGTGAAGGATCTCGCCCAGAAGGCTTCCGAGGCGGCGGACAAGAAGCAGTCCGAATTTGAACGCGCTTTAGAGCTGGCTCGCGGCGAGATATACGAGGAGCAGGAGAAGCTTCGGAGGCGATGGTCCGAAGAGCAGTCGCAGGAGATCGAACAGGCGCGCGTCGAAGTCGGCAAACAGATTGAACAGGCCAAGGCACAGATAGCGTCCGAAGCCCAACATGCACAAGAAGAACTTTACGACAAGATTGACAGCTTGAGCGATCACATCGTGAATTCCCTCGTCACTCGGAGCGCGGCGTGAGGAGATTTTTTTGGTTCACTCGAGGCGTTGTGCTGCGTTTGAGTATTTGTGTCGCGCTCGCGCTCTTTGCTGGGGGTCTGCAGGCAGTCGCACAGGAGTCCCAACACGGCGACGAAGCAGCTGCCAATTCCATCGGCAAGTGGAAACTAATCAATACCGCCCTCTTCGCCGCGCTCGTGGCATGGTTTCTGGCGAAGAACGGTCCCCGCTTCTTCAACGCGCGTTCGACTGACATTCAGAAAGCGATTCAGGACGCCACCGGCTTAAAGATCGAAGCTGATTTTCGCTACTCGGAAATCGATAAGAAGATGGCAACTCTCGCCGACGAAGTTGCCAGGATTCGGGAGCAGGGCAAGGTTCAGATGGATCGCGAGCATGAGCGTTTCCGGCTGCAAACCGAGCAAGAGATTGATCGCCTCCGTCAGAACGCCTCCAACGAGATCGATGCTCTACGCCAAGAGGCGGCCAATCGGGTGCGGCGTGAGACAGCGGAGCTTGCGATCGGATCGGCCGAGCGGCGTCTGAAGGACCGGTTTGGACAAGGGGAGCAGGACGGTCTTGTTGGCAATCTTGTCCGACTCATTGAGCGTGGAAAGAACTGAATGACAGACGCACTTTCCACCCACTACGCTGAAGCTTTGGCCAATGCGATATTCGCACCGGATTCCGGGCTTGCCCCTGAAGAAGCGGGCAAGCAACTCCAGAATGCGGCCAGCGTCATCGAGTCCTCTAAAGATCTGAAACACGCCCTGCTTTCACCCGCGGTCAACAAAACCCGCAAACAGGCAATCATCGGAAAGGTGTCGGATCAACTTGGACTCCATCGGCTGATCAAGAATTTCCTGCTGGTGATTGTGTCACATCGCAGAATACGCGAATTGCCGGCAATGCAGAAAAGTTTTGATGTCATTGTGGACGAGCGAACCGGCTGGATACCTGCCGAGATCACGTCTGCCCATGAGCTAGGCGCCGGGCAGCGGGAAGAAATTGAGCGCGCTCTCGGGACGAAGCTTGGAAAGTTTATCCGGGGACACTATCGGGTGGATCCTTCGGTAATCGGCGGAGTGCGAGTGCACGTCGCCTCGGTAGAGTACGATGCCACAATTCGCGGGAAGCTCGAAAGCATACGGCACCAGCTGGTGTCGTATCCCTGACCGAATAAGGCCTTAGTAAAGATTGGAAACGTTTATGGCTCACATCAGAGCAGATGAAATCTCGCGTATTATCGAGTCGGAAATTCAGAATTTCGATGCTGTTGAGAACGTAGCAGAGACCGGTTTTGTCATCAGCGTAGGTGACGGGATTGCACGCATTTTCGGCCTCGAGAATGTGATGGCGGGCGAATTGGTTGAATTTGGCCCGGAAACGGTCGGGATAGCTCTCAATTTGGAAGAGGACCAAGTCGGCACTGTACTTCTGGGCGATTACAGCGGGATCAAAGAAGGTGATCAGGTCCGGCGTACCGGGCGCATTATGTCGATCCCGGTCGGTGAAGCGATGATCGGGCGTGTGGTGAACGCGCTGGGCCACCCCATCGACGGTAAAGGCGCGATTGACACAAAAGACTTCAACGCACTCGAGCGTCTGGCGCCAGGTGTTGTCGATCGCCAATCTGTCAATCAGCCTTTGCAGACCGGTATTAAAGCGATCGATGCCATGGTGCCTATTGGCCGCGGCCAGCGCGAGTTGATCATCGGCGACCGCCAGACAGGTAAAACAACGGTCGCTCTCGATACGATCATCAATCAACGAGGGCAAGACGTCATCTGTATCTACGTCGCAATCGGACAGAAACGCTCTACCGTGGCGCAGTTTGTGCGGACGCTCGAAGAACACGGCGCGATGGACTACAGCATTGTGGTCGCGGCCACTGCATCCGACCCAGCCCCTATGCAGTACATCGCTCCCTACGCGGGTTGCGCGATCGGCGAGTATTTCCGCGACTCGAAACGCCACGCGCTATGCGTCTATGACGATCTCTCGAAGCATGCAGCCGCTTATCGAGAGATTTCTTTGCTGCTGCGACGTCCGCCGGGGCGCGAGGCGTTTCCGGGAGACGTTTTCTACCTGCACAGCCGTCTCCTCGAGCGCGCGGCGAAACTGAATGACCAGAACGGCGGCGGTTCTTTGACTGCCCTGCCTTTCATCGAAACTCAGGCGGGTGATGTTTCCGCCTATATCCCGACCAATGTGATCTCAATCACTGACGGCCAGATCTATCTCGAGACGGACTTGTTCAATTCGAACGTGCGTCCCGCCATCAACGTCGGCCTTTCGGTCAGCCGCGTGGGCGGCAGTGCACAAACTAAAGCGATGAAATCGGTCGCGGGCAGCTTGCGGCTGGAACTCGCGCAGTATCGGAGCCTGGAAGCTTTTGCGCAGTTCGGTTCGGATCTCGACAAAGCTTCTCAGGACCAGCTCAGTCGCGGTAAGCGCTGGGTGGAAGTTTTGAAACAAAACCAGTTTTCACCGATTCCGATGGAGAAGCAGGTCGCCATCATCTTCGCGGGCGGCAACGGTTTCCTCGATGATGTTGCGGTGGAAGACATCCGGCGTTTTGAGGGTGAGCTTTATCATTTCCTCGATAACAGCAAGCAGGAGATTCTTCAAGCCATCCGAGACAAGAAAGAGCTAAAAGACGAGCTCAAGAAGCAGCTCGCGGATGCACTGAAGGAATTTAAGGCACAGCGCTTCAGGGCGACGAAAGACAAATCGGAACCGGCGAAGTCCGAGCCACCCGAATCGACGAAGAGTGGGAGCCAGCGGGCCGAACCTTCGCAAGAAACCCAGGAGCCAGCGCGGGTTTAGCTAATGCCGAGCTTAATCGATCTGCGGCGCCGCATTCGCAGCGTCAGGAACATGCAGCAGATCACCAAGGCCATGAAGATGGTTTCTGCTGCCAAGCTCCGCCGCGCTCAGGAGCATGCGCTTGGCTCTCGGCCTTACGCCCGCATGATGGCGCGCGTACTGGCGAATGTCGCGCGAGCATCCGCCAATAGCGAGCAGGTTAGGGAATTGCCCCTGTTGCAGGTTCGCGAAGAAAAGAAGATTCAGCTGATTCTCGTTAGCAGCGATACGGGCTTAGCGGGAGCATTCAACGTCAACCTCTTTCGAATGGCTCAGCGTTTTATCGATGAACACGGGGGGGCGGAGCTGAGGATTGAAGCTATCGGCCGCAAAAGCCGAGATCATTACCGGAGGCGAAACTTTAAACTTTCAGGCGAACATATCGGGATCGTCGAGAAGCCAAGGTACGACCAGGCGCGCGAGATTGCGGACAAGATGATCGATGCTTACAGTAAGGGCGACGTTGATGCTGTTTACATCGCCGTGAACGAATTCAAGAGCGCTATGGCGCCCCACCTGGTTCTGCGAAAGATACTGCCCGTTGAACTGCCGGAGGATCAGCCGCAAATCGGTAAAGAGCAACCAGACAAACAGGAAAGGAAGAGCAGCGAGCCGCAACAGGTCGATTATATTTACGAGCAGCCTCCGGACGAACTGCTCAAAGCGCTTTTACCACGCTATGTCGAAATGGAGATCTACCGGGCTCTGCTCGAGTCGATTTCTGCTTATCATGCCGCTCGCATGACCGCAATGGATGCGGCCAGCAAGAACGCGGGTGACGTGATCGACGATTTGACGCTGAATCTGAATCGCGTCAGGCAGGCAAGTATCACGCGCGAGATTATCGAAATTGTCAGCGGCGCTGCCGCATTAGCATGAGGAATTTATGGCGACACAAGGTGTAGCGGAGGGCCGCGTAATACAGGTGGCGGGTCCCACTATCGAAATTCAGTTTCCAGAAGGGCAGGTGCCCAAGCTATTCAACGCAGTGCATGTCACGAGCGAGGGTTTCGATGTGCCCGCGAAAATCAGTATCACAGCCGAAGTAGCGCAGCATATAGGCGAAGGCCGCGTCCGCACAATCGCGATGGAACCGACAGACGGCCTCGTGCGCGGCATGAAGGCTGTTGATACCGGCGGCCCCATCACCATTCCGGTGGGGAAACAGACTCTGGGTCGGGTGCTGAATGTCCTGGGCGAACCGGTGGACAACATGGGGCCGGTCGAGACAGACCACAGGGCATCGATTCATCGCCCCGCTCCTACCTTCGAAGAGCAGGCGACGGGACTCGATATGTTTGAAACTGGCATCAAGGTCATCGATCTGCTCGAGCCTTATTTGCGCGGTGGAAAGATCGGATTGTTTGGCGGGGCAGGAGTCGGGAAGACTGTCATCATTCAGGAGCTGATCAATAACATCGCCATGAAGCATGGCGGTGTTTCTGTGTTCTCGGGCGTAGGCGAGCGTACGCGTGAAGGTAACGACCTTTGGATCGAAATGCAGGAGGCCGGAATTGTTGATCCGAAGGATTGGCGTAAATCGAAGGTGGCGCTTGTCTATGGCCAGATGACGGAGCCGCCGGGCGCGCGTCTGCGGGTGGGATTAACCGGGCTGACTGTGGCTGAATACTTCCGCGACGAAGAAGGCCAGGACGTCCTGCTCTTCATCGATAATATTTTCCGCTTTACCCAGGCTGGTTCTGAAGTATCGGCGCTCCTCGGCCGGATGCCCTCCGCTGTGGGTTACCAGCCTAATCTCGCTACAGAGATGGGCGATCTGCAAGAACGCATCACGTCTACCAAGCGCGGCTCGATTACTTCTGTCCAGGCCATTTACGTGCCGGCTGACGACTACACCGATCCAGCGCCGGCCACAACCTTTGCGCACCTGGATGCGACTACGAATCTCTCACGCGCCATTTCCGAGCTGGGCATTTATCCGGCGGTCGATCCGCTGGCCTCGACATCGCGCATCCTGGACCCGAACATCCTGGGCGAAGAACACTACGAAGTAGCTCAGCGTGTGAAGCAGACCTTGCAGCGTTACAAGGATCTCCAGGACATCATTTCGATTCTCGGCATCGATGAATTAAACGATGAAGACAAACTGGCGGTTGCGCGAGCACGGCGTCTCCAGCGGTTTCTCTCACAGCCATTCCACGTCGCAGAGCGGTTTACGGGGCGTCCTGGAAAGTACGTCAAGCTCGAAGATACGATTCGCAGCTTCAAAGAAATCGTGGAGGGCAAGCACGATGCTCTGCCCGAGCAGGCGTTTTACATGCAGGGCACGATTGAAGACGTTCTCGAAGCAGCCAAAGGCATGAAGAGCTAGGGTGGCGGACACTTTCCAGCTTGAAGTGGCCACGCCGGAACGCCTTCTGGTCGATGAGCAGGTTTCTGAAGCCGAGCTCCCCGGCAAGGAAGGCTATATGGGCATCTTGCCTGGTCACGCGCCTTTACTTAGTGCGCTAGCGGCAGGAGTGCTCACGTATCAGGGCAGCGCCAAGGGTAAAATGGTCCTGGTTGTGGACGGCGGCTTTGTAGAAGTATTCGAAAATCACGTGCGCGTATTAGCCGATAGCGCTGAATACGCACGTGATATCCAGGTGGACGCAGCCCGAAAGCAATTGGCAGAGGCGAATGAGGCGCTAAGCAAGGCGCAAGAAACGGCTGATTCCGAAGCGGCACTACGCAACGTTCAGCGTGCTCAGGCGCGAATCGATGCCGTAGAACGCTCAGGGACGTGAGCACGTCCGCCACACCTGGCAAAGCCTAGAACCGGACCACTCTCGGCGCGACCGACGTCATATCGCAAACCCAGGGGCCTTAGGACTACCTAACGATGACAGAAGAAATTCGATCGTTCCAGGTATGACCATCCTCGAATTTACGGTTCCTGAGGTCCTCGACGCTGTTTTTGAATTCGTGGCTGCCGCCGGAAAAATGTCGATCGTTGAAGACCACTACCCGGCCTCTCCCCAGTAACTTGATAGAGGAAAGATTGTCTCCGAAATTCCCCGGGAGATGATCCAGGCGGTCGCCCGACCTGACACAGAAACGGTCGCCACTATAATTGGAGTTCTTAAAGAAACAAGCCCCTGAGCTCGGAAAAGGTCGCTGATTCCAAGACGCGTCCCACGCGTAATTGCCACTATAATTCCATGGGTCATGAACCCGTTGAGCCCCAAGCGAGGCACAAAAGAACACAGCACTTACCAGAACTAGCCCTAGGCTTTCAACGTCGTCTCCCCAATCTGTTCGGGCAGAATATCGAACAGAATGAGTATAGCCTTTTGTGCCGGGGATCGGAGAAAGCGCAGACCTTTAAACTTTCTTTATGTCCTTTGCCCTGCCGACACTCGAGGAGTTGGAAACTGCAAGGGCTTTGATCGCCCGGTACATGCCTGTGACTCCGCAATACTCATGGCCTTTGTTGAATTCCCGCGTCGGAACGGAGGTTTGGATAAAGCACGAAAATCATACGCCACTTGGAAATTTCAAGATTCGTGGGGCTCTCGTCTATCTGGATCATCTCCGCCAGTCTGTGCCAAACATGCAAGGTGTGGTCACTGCTACCCGCGGAAACTACGGGCAGGCAATCGGTTTCGCGGCTGCAAAGGCCGGGTTGCCCGCAGTTGTCGTAGTTCCGCGAGGCAACAGCCGCGAGAAGAATGCTGCCATGCGAAGTTTGGGCGTTGAACTCCTCGAGCATGGCGACGACTTTCAAGCTTCGTCCGAATATGCTGACAAGCTCGGCGCAGAGCGCAAACTCCATCGGGTACCGAGCTTCCACCCGCTGCTTGTACGGGGCGTGGGTGTTTACTGGCTGGAGTTTCTTCGCGCTGTACCACAGGTCGACATGATTTATGTGCCCGTCGGCCTTGGCTCGGGAGTTTGCGGTTTGATCGCAGCGCGCCTCGCACTGGGGATGAAAATGGAATTGATTGGTGTCGTTTCGGCTGGCGCTCCAGCCTACGCTCTTTCCTGGGCAGAGCGAAGGCCAATTTCGCATAAAGTCACCACAATGTTGGCGGACGGCGTCGCGTGCCGCACACCGGATGCCAATGCCCTGGAGACGATGCTCGACGGGGTCGGCCGGATCATCACCGTAACCGACGATGAAGTGGCCACCGCGATGCGTGCTTTCTTCCACGACACTCACAATGTGGCGGAAGGCGCCGGGGCGCTCGGCTTGGCGGCCATTCTGAAGGAAAAGAGCCAGCTGCAGTCCCGCTGCGTGGGAACAGTGCTTTCAGGAGCGAACGTCGATACCGCAGTGTTCGCGAGCGTGCTGGCTGGCTAGGCTGCTCAGCCGGTGAGAATGCGGCTAATGTCGTTGTAGATCACGAAAACTACCACCATCATCAAGAAGACGAAGCCCAACTTGAAGATGTTTTCTTTGAGCTGCAGGCTCATTTCGCGTTGCATCAGCATTTCGATCAGCAGCATGAGAAGCGTTCCGCCGTCGAGGATCGGGATGGGCAAAAGGTTCAACATGGCAAGCTGCAGACTGACGATTGCCATGAGTAAGAGGTAGTCCCAGGCACCATGCTGGGCGGCTTCACTCGACATCTGAGCCATACCGATCGGACCGGCGACAGACTTGGTGGAGACCCGGCGTTCGATCAGGCCACGTAACACCTGGACCCACATCAGCGCATTCTGCCGGTTGAACTTCAACGACTCGACAAAGGCGTCCCCAAAACCGAGCTTAATGAACTGCACTGGCATCTTGAACGTGATCCCGATCAGCCAGGGCGTCTTGGGATCCTTGGTAGGCTTAGGCGCAATCGAAACCTCGCGAGCCTGACCTTCATGCATGATCTCGAAGCGAACCGGATTCCCGTTTGAATGAAAAACCGCTTGCCGAATGGTAACGGTCGACGCGACTGGCTGATTGTTCACCTTGACGAATGTGTCGCCGATCCGTAGTCCTGCCGCGGCGGCGGGTGAGCCTGCTGACACGGTCCCCACTTGCACGGCCATTTCCCCGCTCCAACCGGCGTCTCCGATACCTTGCTTCGGATCCATCCGAGGAGTGACGCTGGCAGATACTTTTTGACCTTGTCTCAGCACGACGACGGGAAGAGAATGATTGGCATTTAACGCTTCCTCCGTCATCACCGCTTCCCAATTCGGGTGTTGTTTGCCGTTAATCTCGACGATCTTGTCACCTACTTTCAGCCCGGCTTGCACTGCCGCTGAATTGGGTACAAGAGCGCTGATTGTAGGGTCGGTAGAGTCAGTCTCCTTGGGGAAGGCGTACATGTACAAACCGGTGACCAAGCCGACCGCAAGGAGAACGTTCATTAGCGGGCCAGCAACAATTACGATGGCGCGCTGCCACCGTTTCTTCGACTGGAAGGATCGCGGGTCGGCCGCATGAGCGTCGCCCGGCTGTTCGCCGAGCATTCGGACGTAACCGCCGAACAGAATGGCAGAAAAACGGAAATCAGTGTCACCTCGCTTAAAGCCAAAAAGGCGGGGGCCGAATCCGATGCTGAACGTTTCGACTTTGACCCCAACAGCAAGCGCTGCCCAGAAGTGTCCAAGCTCATGAATGAGGATCATGACTCCCAACAGAATCAAGACCCAAAATGCCGGCTGCAAAAAGCTCACTTACTGTTACCTTCCCGTTCTAATTTTGCCGACGCCTCTAGTATTGACGTAATTCAATGGTTTCTGGTTCAGAACCTGGCTTCCCGATCACGGACGGTGCGCGCATCCGAGGCGGATCGCATGTCGGATATGACCCGACGGGCGGTCTCACGTGAAGCAGTGTCGATGGCCAAGACCTCTCCTATTGTCGCTGGTTCGGCGGTGGTTTGTCGCTGCAAAGTTTCCTCCACCACGGTGGCTATCGCCGGAAAAGTAAGGCGCCCCTGGAGAAAAGCCTCCACCGCCACCTCGTCCGCCGCATTCAGCGTACAGGTCGCACCCCCTCCTTGTTGTTGTGCCTGGTAGGCGAGCTTCAAGAGTCGGAATTTCTCCAGGTCCGGAGCAGAAAAGTCCCAAGTGCGTGGCTTCGTCCAGTCGATTCTTGGAACTGGAGCCTGGAGGCGCGCCGGATAAGTCATGGCGTACTGGATCGGCATTCGCATGTCCGTGGCAGAAATCTGGGCGATGAGGCTGCCGTCGGTATACTCCACCATGGCGTGTATGGAAGACTGGGGATGAATCACTACGTCAATCTGTGAAGTCTGTAAATCGAAGAGCCAACAGGCTTCGATCACCTCAAATCCCTTATTCATCATGGTCGCGGAATCTATGGTGATGCGCCGGCCCATTTTCCAAGTGGGATGCTGCAGCGCCTGTTCAGGCGTAACCTGCCATAGGAAATCGCGCGGTGTATCCCGAAAGGGTCCCCCAGAAGCAGTCAAGAGCAGCCGGGTCACCTCGCCTCGCTCGCCGGCACGGAAACACTGGTGAGCGCCGTTGTGTTCGCTATCTACCGGAATCAAGTCTGCTCCCGAGGTTCGGGCAGCCTGCATAACAAGCCGCCCACTCGCCACTAATACTTCTTTATTTGCCAGTCCGACCCGTTTTTGCTTCAGAATTGCCTGGTAAGTCGCCTCCAGCCCTGCCACCCCCACAATTGCGGACATGACGAAATCCGTCTCAACTGCGGTCGCGGCGGCGACGGCATCCAAAGGGCCGACACCCAGTTCAGGCCACTCCTCTCGCGCCACCGAAAGTTCCGTTAAATGGAATTTGAGTCGGTTCAGGGCATCGTCATCAGCTAAAACAACTACTGCTGGGCGGAATTCCAGAATTTGGGAGGCCAGGACCTCGACGTTCCGTCCCGCTACCAATCCATGTATCTGAAAGAGATCGGGGTTTTGCCGGACTACGGCGAGCGTACTAGTGCCAATCGATCCCGTTGATCCTAAAATGGTTAGCTTCATATGACAGGTCTTAGCAAGCAGTTTGAAGACACTAGGAGCCAATGCGGTACAAAAAAATTTTGAAATTTTGTATAGAAAACACTTGCGCTCCGTAAATTCATATTCTAGTATTGGAAGTAAGCCAGGGAGGCAACTCCCACCAAAGCGAGACTAACCTCATAGAAAGACCCCTGAAGCAACACCTCCCTGGCGCCCGAAAGGGTTTGGGTCTTACGTCTTTAACCTTCTAGCAGATTATCTCCTTTTTCAGCCTTCTACGGTCAACGCACTCACGCGCACACGTGAAGTAGGCTCCGATTTCGCACGGCGCGGTGAGCAACTACTGGGGCGATCCTTCCTGTGGCTGCGCAAATCAGTTATTGGAACTCTCGCGCGCTGATGTCTGCTTTTCATACCATTCGCGCAAGACGCCTCCGAGGAGCAGGAAATCGTCAAACTGGGTCGATTTCGTGAAATGTGCATCGGCCAAAACGCCGGCTGCCGTCAGTTTGTCTTGGATAACATCGCCAGGCGACGAGCTGAGAATGGCCACTGGCAGGTTCCGCAACGCCGGGGTACCGCGGATCGCCTGCAATACCTCTGTGCCATCTCGACGAGGCAAATTCAAATCCAGAATTACCAGGTCCGGCTTGTCTTTACTTACATCCAGAAGTCGGGAGATTGCCCGCTCGCCATCCTCGACGACAGTCATTTCTACCGGCCACGTCGCTTCCTGTTGAAGGGCAAAGCGCAACAGAGCAACGTCTATCGGATTGTCCTCGACCACAAAGGCCTGTATGACATTTCTGTCCTGTTCCGTTGTCATGCTGTGTCGAACTCTGCAGGAAACGTCAGGCGAAAGGTGGCACCTTGTCCCGGCCGACTTTCAGCCCAAATGCGCCCTCCGTAATGATCGACAATACGCGCGCAAATCGCCAGGCCGATGCCATTCCCCGGGTATTCGTCTGGTTGATGCAGCCGCTTGAATACTCCAAAAATCTTTTCTGCATATACGGACTCAAATCCAATTCCATTATCCGAAACTGAAAATTCCCATTCGTTCGTCTTCCGCTGTGCCGAAATTTTTACGATAGGCTGTGTTTTGGATTTTCGGTACTTGATTGCATTTCCTACGAGATTCTGAAAAATCTGTATCAGATGAGCCTCTCGAACCCGTACGCGGGGCAATGCATCACTCTCGATGGAAGCGTGAGATTGAGTAATCGCCTCAGTCAGATTAGTGATCGCCGAATTGAGGGCCTGCGCGGCACTTACGGTGGCTTCAGGGGCCGCCGCACCATCCACTGCCCGAGAATAGATCAACAAGTCCTTCACCATGCCATGCATCCGCTGTGCCCCTTGCTCGGCTGACACGAGCCACTTCGCGAGGGAGGGCTCCAAGTTCTCACGCCCAACCATTCTCACCATGCCGACGCAGTTTGCTACGTTGCGCAAAGGCTCCTGGAGATCATGTGCCACCAAGTAGGCAAACCGCTCCAGTTCCCCGTTGGATCGGCGCAACTCCGCTTGAATGCTTTTCAGATCACTGATGTCCGTACAACTTCCAAGCCATTGAGTGATCCGGCCACTTTCGTCGCGCATGGGAACGGCCCGCTCAACAAACCAGCTATGAATGCCGTCGAAGCGCCGTAGTCGGCACTCAATTTCATACGCTTCGCCACGCGTAAGTGCTTCCTGCCAAGCTGTATCTGCTCGGTCCTTGTCGTCAGGATGAATCAGTCGGCGCCAACCCGCGCCCAGCAGTTCATCTTCCGTACTGCCCGCATATTGCCGGTAACGAAGGCTCACGTGAGTAGCGTACCCGGCTGGGTCAGTAGTCCACAACAAATTCGGAACCAGTTCCGTAAGAGTTCGAAAGCGCTCGTTGCTTTCAGTCAGCCGACAATTAAACTGTTCGAGAGCGGCTGTTCGATCGGCGACTCGCTGCTCCAATTCTTCGTTGAGGCCTCGCAATTGCACTTCGACCTGTTCGCGCAAGTCAATTTCAGCCTTCAACTGTGAGGGCCTGGGCAGGCCTTCTATTTGCGGCAACAATCTAAACAAGAGAAGCGCCGTTAATAGAGACGCGATCGCCGTAATTGCCTTCACGAGCCCGTCCAGCCGGTAAACAGGATGCCAGAGCGTCACTACTCCCATTACGTGCGTCAGACCGCATCCAAGAATGAATAGTCCAAACAAGCCAAACATCCATGGAAAGATCAGGTCTCGCCTTCGGCGAATCAGCAATACAAGCGCGAGAGGAATCATCGCGTACGAAAGCGCGATGACGCCATCGGAGAGCAAGTGCAATTTGACAACGACAGGCTCACGCAGGCAATAGACATGCGCCATGAAATCGGTCGCAAAGAGGTTTTGAAAGAAGTCCAGCAATGCTTTCTCCGGCTCGTCGTTTCGAGCGGTCAAATGTAGATGAGAAGATTGCCCGCCAGAACGTCGAGCAACCTAGTCCCGTTGCAGCCCTGCCCCGATAACCAGGGTGCAGAAATTAGTTTATCATCGAAAAACACATTAAGCCGTTAAGTCGCTGATTAAGGGTCCGACATCCCACTGATCAGTGCACTGTTTTAACGATAAGACGTAATTTTGATCGCTACTCCGCGAAAAGCCACAGGGAAACACTCCATATTTTCGCGGAGCCTCACTTGCAAAAGATAGGCGTCCAGTTCTCCACTGCTTCAGTCGCATACAATCCCACGCAAGTATGCGACCATCGAAAACAATGAGGTCTTTGACCTTTTTCAAAGTGTGCTTCGATTCAATTGGCCTAGATTTTATGCCCGTAATCCTTCACTTCAATAGAGCTCTGCTCCTGATTGGGCTGTGCGCGCTCGCAGCCACGAAATCGCTAAGCGAACCGATCAAACTTAATCCGGCTAATCCTCATTACTACCTGTTTCGCGGCAAACCAACCATTCTGATCACATCGGCCGAGCATTACGGCGGGGTGGTCAACGGAGATTTCGATTATGTCGCTTACTTCGATGCCCTTAAGGCTTTTGGACTGAATTACACACGAATTTACCCGGGGTTCTTGTTCGAACCAATGGGAAAGTTCATGAAGGGTAATACGCTTGGTGCAAAACCGATAAGCCTCGTCTTGCCCTGGGCCCGAAGCAACAAACCAGGTTACTCGCTGGGCGGCAACCTTTTTGATCTCGACAATTGGAACCCGAAGTTTTTCGATCGCCTCAGAGATTTCGTTGTGAAGGCGGCAGAACGCGGCATCGTGGTTGAAATCTGTTTTTTCAACGCCCAGTACGGCGACACATGGCCAATGTCCCCTCTGTATTTCGAGAACAATATTCAGGGTGAAGGACGCTGTGATTACGAAGACGCTCAAACGCTAAAGCATTCGGACGTTGTTCGGCGCGAGAGCGAGTATGTCCGAAAAATCACTCAGGAAGTGAACGGCTTCGACAACGTGATTCTTGAAATCTGCGATGAGCCCTATCTCACAGGCACTCCGATAGAGCTGGCGGGCCCTTGGATCGGTCACATTGTCGAGGTAATAAAAAAAACCGAGAGCACGCTCCCGAACAAGCACCTGATCGCGCAGCAGATCGAAGGTCCTATGGGCGGCCCTTGTGACTTCACCGCCGACCCCGATGTTTCCGTGATCGTCACCCAATATGCATGGGAAGGAAGTCACGAGCAAATGGGCGGCTTAATGGCGCTCGATTATGAATACGACAAGAACAAACCGATCGACTTCAATGAGACCGATTACTTTCCCACCTGGTATCAGGGCGACAGGATCGCGGATTCGCGAGTAGAAGCCTGGGAGTTCATCGTGGGCGGTGGTGGCAGCTTTAATCAACTGAACGGGCTATATACCGTGCGAGATCCCGGCGCCCACACGGAGGAAAACGCGCAATTGCTTCGCTCTCTCCAAAGCTTGAGTAAGTTCATGTATAGCTTCGACTTTCTGAAGATGCGCCCGGACCGGAGCTTCATCACCAAAGGAATTCCGCTAGGCACGTTCGCAAGAGGAATGAGCGAGGCAGGAGTGCAATACGCGTTTTACCATCATCACAGTACATTCGGCCGGTCAACCGCCTCATATAAAGTCACGGCGGGCAGCTATCAGGAGCAGCTGGTGATCGATCTACCGGCAGGCAGCTATCAAATGGACTGGATCGATCCGGCGACTGGTTCGGTCCTAAGTTCCGGTAAATTCGATCATCGCGGAGGCAGTCGAACGGAGTCTGCTCCCTCACACACTGTCGATATTGCGATGCGGATCAGGAGAAATTAAAACGCCTTGATCGGATAGCGCTCACACGAGCCGTACGAGAATTTTCACGTGATTATCCTTGTCGTTGAGGAGGCTTCCGTAGCCTAGGTCGATCAACTCATCGAGGCCGATGCGATCGGATATTAAGGCGTCACCTCGGAAATGCGGCGAAGTCATCATTCCGATAGTTTCGGCATAACATCCGTATCCGCTCATGCTGCCCGTGATGGTCTTTTCCCGGAAAACCAGATCCGTCAGGTCAAGCGGAGCTGCTTTGTCGAAGACGCCCATGACGATCAGTCTTCCTCTGGTGCGAGTAAGACGTCCGGCAAGCAGGGCGCTCGTGGGCTGGCCCGCGCACTCCACGACAAGGTCGAACCCAAGACCATTCGTAAGTTCAAAGGCGCGCTTCTCCGGGTCTTCAATATGGGGGTTTATTACTGCAGTCGCTCCACACTGCTTCGCGACTGCGATGCGGTTTGCCGCGACCTCGACCGCAACGACGTTACGCGATCCCTGAATACGAGCCGCCATTAACGCCATAAGCCCGATTGGGCCAGCGCCGATGATCGCGACATGTTCGTCGGAAACGAGTTTGCCGCGAGCAACCGCCCGAACGGTCGCCGAGAACGGCTCCACTAGCGATCCGATCTCATCGCTGACATTGTCCGGCAAACGATAACACTGGTAAGCGTACAGATTCAGGCGTTCAGAGAGCGCCCCGCCTGACCAGGATGTGCCCATGAATGCAACTTGATCACACTGCGCCATGGATCCATTTGTGCACCAGCGGCATTTACCGCAGCCGATGATCGGGCATCCTGCGACTCGATCGCCGATGGCGAAACTATCCACACCCTCGCCAACCGCGACAACTCTTCCTGACATCTCATGGCCGATGATCACCGGTGCCTGGACGCCTGTAACCGGGTGAGGACGAGAAACCGGAATGTACAGCGGCCCGGCCGTATACTCATGCAGGTCGGTTCCGCAGATCCCACACCAGGCAACTTCGACCTGCAGCTGACCAGGTGGTGGAGAAGGAGGGTCTCTGACGCTTTCGATGCGAACGTCACGCCTTCCATGCCAGACGGCCGCTTTCACGTTCCCTCCTTGGCTATATGGAGCACTGCCGGCCCGTCAAACGGCACGGCGAACGACACTTTGGCACCGCCCCGGGCGCTTCCACCAGGTGTGATCGTCCCATCGAATGGATGCATCCATTCCGTAATCACAGTTCCTTGGACACCAGAAAGATCTACGCTGACACCGTCTCCTTCGGGTAGGTAGACAAAGAACTCGCGCGCTGGATTCGCCAGGCAGTACGTCGTGGAGGCAAGCTCGTTCAGTGGAGTCATCGACGCAAGGTCTACTCGCATCGCGTATCCGCGGATGTAGCCTAAAGCGCGGCGGACCGGCTCCCATGTCGGGTCGTCACGGCGATTCAGGTCGCGCTGGGGATAGCCGGGGCGCGGCCCCCAATTTACTTCGGGACAGGGCGCGCCAGCTATAGGATCCCAGGCATCCATCAAAAGCGTGTTGTGTCCTCGAACGAAACTCTTCCACGCCCACGATACGGTGCCTCCGTGACCCCACAGGTGGTCCGTGTCGTTGACGCTGACTTTCTTTCCGTCCCACGCTGGTGGATCCAGCAGGAACTTCCGTCCAAAAGGAGAAATCCACTCCGCGGGGCTCGCGAGCATCTCCTCCATACTTTCAGCGCCTGCCCCGGTTAAGCCGACTGGATGGCTTCTCCCCTTCTCAATTTCAAGCTTGTGGACCGTGTCAACAACCCACCAGTCCCAATCCTTTCCGCCGCCTTCGTTGATCACTTCGTAAAGGACGTTGTCCAGGTCGTCTACCGTATCGACAACCTTTTTGAGATATGCCGCATGAAGCTCGCGGATGGCCGGTTCGCCCAGATCGACCACTCCGTCCCGATTCTTATCGCCATCGATGCCGTTTACATTGTTTTGACGATCATAAGGATGCCCAGACCAGGTTTGGACACCGCACTCGTGTTGCTTGTTGTAACTAAAGCCCTGAAACAGTTGAACCGCGCAATATATTCCCCGATCGCGGCACTCTGTCACGCGTGCGCGCATGCGTTCAAAATAAGCCGGATTGAACTTGCTGAGATCAAATTTCAGGCCTCCATCGAGCGCCAGTCCCGGACCCGAACGAACATATTTCTCAGGGTGGAACAGGATCTTGTCCGGTGTCCACGGAGCCCATGCAGACTGTTCCCATTGCCATAGCCGCATGAAGTTGTGGTTATGGGTCCGCATCATTGCGATATAAGCTTCCCAATCGAAGACCGGCTCTGGAGCGACGCCCGTATCTTGTAGATTTGCCCAAGTGTGGGAACCGGTAAGATAAATTGCGCGGCCGCCGGCATCAGCAAAGTATCGAGGATTACTTGGATGAATCTTAAGGGGTCCTGTTGCCGGCCGGTTTAGCGGCTGCGCATCGGCAAAACGCGCCTTCGCCGTCACCGCAATACAAGCAACTCTTCCTAGAAAATCGCGCCGACGCATCCCGTATCCACCTCAGGCGAGTTGGCCGCCATCAACAAACAGCAGCACACCGTTCACGTAGCCTGCGTCAGGGGAGGCCAGAAAGCAAGCCGGACCGGCCACATCCTCCGGCGTGCCAAGCCTACCGACAGGAATGAGCCCTCGCGCAGGATCATATTTTTGCATGAATTCTTCGTTGTTAAGAACCGGCATCGTGAGCCGCGTCTGGATGAATCCCGGCCCAACAGCGTTCGAAGTGATGCCATATGGGCCCAATTCGCGCGCGAGAGTCTTGGCTAAAAGGAACAGTCCGGCTTTAGAAGCGTTGTAGTGACCGAGTTGGGCCTCGGCATCCCAGCAATTTGTGGACCCCATGAAAACCAGTTTTCCCCGTTTACGTTCCACCATATGAGGTGTCACCGCCTTGCACACCAGAAAGGCGCCGCGCAGATTCGTGTTCATGGTTTCGTCCCAGGCGGCTTCCGAAATTTCAAGAAAGGGCATCGTCGGCGCTATGCCTGCTACATACATGAGCACGTCGATACGAGCGTAGGATTCCAGGATCCTGTCCACCATAGCATTGACCTGGCCGGAATCCCGAGCGTCACAATGCATACCGCGGACTTTGAACGCCTTCGCAGCTAGTTCGCTGACGGTACTATTCATCATCCCGACGTCGATATCGGCAATGACCACGATTGCACCCTCGGCCGCCAAGCGGGAGGCGATCGCCTTACCGATTCCCTGCGCACCGCCCACTATAAGGGCTACCTGGTCTTTGAATCGGGCCGCACTATTCAAGCTTTCTTCAGTCATGCAGTCCTGACCTCCGTCCCGAAGGGTAGTCACAATCAAGCAAGCCGTCTGTGAAAATCGCCCAAGTTTTTGTAACGCCGCAATGGTTCCATTGCCGGACTTGAACCAATGTTTTTCTCAGACTCTTTCGTAGTCTTCTTATAGCGGTGCTGTTTCTTTTCGTAGGACTCTTGATTGAATCGGGCGCGCGGAGCCAAATGCGACTGAAAAACAGGGTGGCACTCATCACCGGCGCAGCATCGGGGATTGCAAGGGCCACGGCCGAATTGTTTGCTCGCGAAGGAGCCATCGTTGTGGTGGCGGATGCCGCAGTTGACGCTGGTAACGACACCGTCGCCCGCATTCAGAAGGCGGCCGGTCGCGCCAGTTTTTCGCGTGTCGACGTTTCGGATTCAAAGCAGGTTGCCCATATGGTCGACACCGCAATTGAAACCTGCGGACGCATTGATATCCTCTTCAACGGCGCCGCAATCCTCGCTTACGGAACCATAGTAGAGACGGAAGAGGCGATGTGGAACCGGATGATGGCAATCAATCTCACCGGTACATTCCTCTGTTGCCGGGCGGTGGTACCGCATATGATCCGGCAAGGCGGGGGAGCTATTATCAACGTCGCGTCCACGACTGGTGCGCACGATGCATCGGCGCGAGCAGTTGCTTACGTCACCTCCAAAGGCGGCGTCACCCTTTTAACCCGTGCCTTGGCCATCGATCATGCGCACCAGGGTATCCGGGTCAATGCGCTTTGTCCCGGTCCGACCGATACTCCGATGCTTCGGAATGCGCTGACACCCGAGCAGCTCGAGAAATTCGCGAAGACCTATCCGATGGGAAGGTTGGCTCGACCCGAAGAACTCGCCAGCGCGGCGCTGTTTCTCGCGTCGGACGAGTCGTCTTTCGTCACTGGGTCCGCCATGTACGTCGATGGCGGCCAAACGGCCAAAATTTGAAGATTCATACGACGATTTTCAGCTTCAATATTCAGTGAAAATTAGAGATGCGGGTTAACGTGAGGCTATCCGGCGCATCCCATGTCGGTGGCTGCCCGTTGGACTTCGGATTTGAGATTCGAATCATGGTGGCTTTCAGGGTGTCGGAGCCGAGTTCCCATTTGATGTAGTTGTAGTTCGGAAGCGGTTGTCCATCCGCGACGAGATCTTTGTCTCTGAACGCATCTTCCGGCTGTCGGTGGAAGAAGACGGGGTGAGCTCCGCCACCACCCGAGACGATATACACCACTCCGTTTCTCTCCATGCGGCCGTAGTTATGATCGTGCCCGGCGACGACTACAAAGCGTTCGCGCATCAACTTTTGCCTGTGCTCGAGATAAGTCTCGAGGTCGTCTTCGGTCGCCCGCGGATCATAACTACTAGTGCGACCCTCGATGTAGTCCCCCGCTCGGGCGTGATGCAAAACGAAGAAGACATAGTTGATTGAGGGAGGTAGACTCGATAACTGTCGCTGCAGCCATAGCCTCTGGGGCGATCCCGCCTCGAGCGCGTCGAAATTTGAATCCAGACACAATACATAAACTTGTCCGCCAAGCTGAACGGAGTACCAGCGAAGTCCCTTCAGTTCTGGAAACTCCTTCCACCAATTCGTTAGACCGCCTTCCCGGCTTACCATGAGATTGCCGTTGTAGAACTCGTGATTCCCCAAGACCGGATAAATTCTGAAGTAGTGGTCTCTCCAGATTTGTGCCTCCCGTTCGAATGCCTCGTAATCGCCGAAATGTGCCCCCCGAAATGGTAAATCGCCGCTGACGAATATGGCCCTGGGGCTCTCAGACGCAATCTTGTTTACGAGCGCCTGGCGTGCCCAAGGCGAACTGGCATTCCCGGCGAGGCGCCAGTTCGTGAATCGCGTGTCTCCGTACATCACGAAAACGGGAACTGGCGGTAATTCCGACGGCTCGATCTTGAACGTCGGCCCGATAGCTTTTGGGGATTGAGCGACGCCAACACACGTCAGAAGGACCAGAGTTGCCAGTCTGGTTTGCATAGCTAAACCGTAGCAAGACTGAGTCGCTGGCCCTTACAAACGTATTTCGAGAGGATCGCCATCAAAATGGACAGCGGTAAAGTCTTTCGCCGGTAATGCGCGCACTCTGAGGATTCTTGGTCCGGCATGTAAAACCCGGGACCCGGCCGCCAGGCGCAAGCTCAAAGTGCGTGCCTGATTATTCCACGACATATTCAATCCCATCCATTGGCCCTTGCGGTAATCGAATGAGATGCCGTCGTCTTCATACATCATGAATGTCACGTCGCTACCAGGAAACACTGAGATTGAGAGCGGCTCATCTGTTTTTTCGCCTGTGTGCTGCTTAATCGGACCCAACGGCAGAATCGAGCCAGCACGGACGTGAAGCGGAAGGGTCGCCAGGTCTACGGGCCGGCTGATTTCTCTGCCGCCTTCAATTTTTTCTTCGGTCCAAAAGTCGTACCACGTTCCTTTCGGTAAATAAATCTTTCGGCTCGTGGCACCTTTTTCGGTGACGGGGGCCACGAGTATGTCGCGGCCCCACAGATACTCGTCGCCACGCTTAACCGCGGCCGGGTCATCCGGATAATGAAGCCAAAGCGCGCGCATTACCGGCATTCCTGTTTTGCAGCACTCTCGAACGGCGCAGTATAAGTACGGCAACAGCCGATAGCGTAGTTCCAGGTATTTTCGGCAGATCGGCTCGACTTGCGCGTTGTGCAACTCGCTCGCATCCGGGTTCGCAGCTTCACCGTAGCTGGTAATCTCATTCGGCCCTAGCTCACCGGTATTCCAGCCCCATGGCAGGCGCAATTTCCAGGTCCGCCCATGCGAACGGAACAGCGTGCAGAAGGCGCCAAATTGAAACCAGCGGACATAGAGCTCCCCAGTCAGGTCCTTCGTTGGCACAAAGCCACCGACATCGGTACCCCAATACGGAATCCCACAAAGTCCGGTATTGATGGCGATTGGGATGTGAGTGCGGAGTGTTTCCCACGTCGAGTAAACATCTCCCGACCAGAGAAATGCAGCGTAACGTTGCATCCCCGCATATCCGTTGCGATGTAGTGCATACGGCCGTTCGTTCGGACGGTCGATCTGCGGCCCTTCCCAATACATGCGGATACGAGCAAGCCGGGATGGAATATTGAGCGCGTCGCCTTCATCGGGCCACCAGCCATCCACACCGTCGGCGAATACACGACGATGCATATCCCAATAGCAACTGGCGCGCTCTTCATCAAAGAGCGGCAACTCACAAGAATCGTGTACGGTGCCGACCAGCCTACGCGAAAGGATTACCGCATGAACGACGGCTTTGAAGTTCTCGCGATGCAACTGGTCGAGCATCGCTTTGGGGTCCGGAAAGACGTCCCGGTTCCATGAGAAGGAGCCATTTTCTGCGTTCCAGCCTGACGGGCAAAACCCGGTCCCGAGATAAATCAACGCGTCACATGGCAATTTCTTCCCCCGAAAGGTCTGCGCTTCGTCGAGTATTTCTTCACGGCTGGACAGCGTGCGATGAGACTGCTGATAGCCGAGAGACCAAAGCGGAGGCATCTCCGCGTACCCGGTCAAGCGCGCGTATTCGGCCATTACTAACGCCGGTTCACGCGCTGCCACCAGAAAGATATCCAGAGGCAACGCCTTGTCGCGGCCAATCGGTTGGAATTTTCCTTCCGTCCCAGCGAGGTCGAATGCCCCAAAAGGCTGATGAAAAAACATCGCCCAACCAGATGTGCCTATCAGCCATGGGATCGGAACACGGCCGCCGTGGGTACGAAGCTGATATCCGTCCTGACCGCTGTGCATCTTATCCATTGATCCGCGGCGATCGAATTGCCGGCCCCCTTCACCGAGACCGAGCACGGGCCCAGTAATTGCAAACGATACTGCGCCGCTCCCGGCGTCGACTTTCAAACTTTGAATGGAGCCACCGTCGGACGACTGGATATCGAATATCAAGGGATCATATGAGATACGGACGCGGAGGCTGCCGACCGCAATGGGTTCTCCTTTCGAAGCGTCTCGCACTCTAACAAAACCCACTGGCCAGGCATCGTTCAACAGCGAGCCATCAGACAGTATTTCGACCGGCTGACCGTTCGCAAGCGGTATCACGCTTATTCTCGCGGTATAAGTACTAACCGAAGCGATACGAATCTCGACCTCTTGGCCGGCAATTGTTAAATGTGAACGTGTCGACTCGTCAGATCGGGCAGATGGCAGAGCGCTTCCCGCAACACCCGCGACTTGAAGAAACGTCCTTCTGTTCACGGGCTTCATCGCTTAAATGGAGGAAAGTGTGATGACACCTCGCCAACATTTTCCTCAATAGAGATGCAGCGATCAACGGCAAGATCACTGAGTTTGGTTACCACTCCGCTTGGCCATGAAACCTCCAGCGATGCAACGCGGGTCGCCTTGCCTAATCCAAAGTGAAGCCTGGGATCGTGAGCCGCCTGATAGCTCATCCCGCCCTTCACTTCGTCCTTTTGGGTTACATTGCCAGCGACAACCTTCACCTTGCCGCCTATGCCATCGTGATTCGATCGCGTGCCAATGAGCCGTACTTCTAACCAGTGATCCCGATTTCCTCCCTGGTTGCAAAACAACTGGGGACGATCACCATTGTTCGTAACAAGGATGTCCACATCGCCGTCATTGTCATAGTCCGCAAAGGCGGCGGCGCGACTGACCCGCGGAAGAGCTAAATCGGCGCCCAGCAGCTTTGTCACGTCCTGGAACGTGCCGCCCGCATTGCGATAAACGATCTTCGGCTCGGCGTACTCTGTACCTTCGTGAAACAGCTGAACATTATCGAGAACATGACCGTTAGCAATGAACAGGTCTCGCCAGCCATCGTTATCGTAGTCGAAAAAGCGCGTCCCGAAGCCGCTCATCCTGAATGTTCCAGCACCTAATTTCGCGGTGAAAGTCGCATCCGCGAACGTCCCGTCCCCTTGGTTACGGTAAAGGCGATTGTATTCCAAATCAAGATGCGTCACAAACAAATCCGGGAATCCGTCTCGATCGTAATCGGCAGCATCTGTGCCCATGCCCGCTTCCGCCTTGCCATCTTCTCCCAAAGCAACACCGGCCTCAATTCCTACTTCCTCAAATGTGCCGTTCCTCCTATTCACATAGAGAAAGTTTTCCATTGAGTCATTAGCCAGGAACACATCAGTCCAGCCATCTCCGTTGTAATCGAAGCAGACGACACCCAGGCCATTCCCTGGTTTCAGCCCGATTTTCGAAGCAGCACTCACGTCTGTAAAGGAACTGCTTCCGCTATTGCGAAAGAGGGTGGCGGTTTGGCCGTGGTACTTATCGGGATGGCAATACGACTCATGTCCTTGCTGAGAGCAGATTAGATTTCGTTCGGGTGCAAAGTCAACGTAATTTGCCACGATCAGGTCAAGCTTTCCATCGTGATCGTAATCGAGCCAGGCGGCGCTCGATCCCCACTTACCGCGATTGGCGACACCTGCCTTTTCGGTAACGTCAGTGAATGTTCCATTTCCGTTGTTGTGATAGAGAATCGACCTCCCGTAACCTACAACATAGAGGTCTTCAAAGCCATCGTTGTCATAATCGCCGACCGCCACACCCATGCCGAATAAATCTTCTGCGCCGACTCCGGCCCGCTCCGTAACATCCGTAAACGTTCCATCCCCGTTACTTCTGTAAAGAGCCGATCTTAAAGGATGAGTTGGTTTATACGCCTTAGTCGCGGCACTATTGACAAGATAAAGATCCAGGTAACCGTCATTATCAAAATCAATCCAGGCAGCGCCGGAGCCCATGGTCTCGATCAGATAGCGCAAGGGGGTCGCCGCATTGTCGTGTTTGAAATCTATCTTTGAAATGCCGGCGACATCAGTGAACTGGACCGGGCTGCCTGGCTCCGGAGTAATTGCGAAGACGAAGCAACAGAGTGCACCAGATGAAAAGAGGACGACGCCTGCGCTTCGTCCGCTCATTGCCGAGCTGACGATTGCCCGCCAGAAGCGCGATGTGATCTTAGAGCGGCTGTCGGCTGAGTAACTGATGTTCCAGTGCCTTGCTTCAGAAGTACAATTCGGTTAGCATCGCCTCCGCTGAACCTTTCTCGTGTTCCCCCAGGCCACTGCACTTCGATGCGATCGTAGCTTCCGGAGTGAGCGAGCCCGAAGTGAAGGCGGGATTCATCTTGAGACAGAAAGCCTGTGCCGCTTTGAATTTCGCCCGAGATGCGGCGTCCTTTTACGTAAAGGAAAACACGCGCTCCTGTCGCATCTCGATTACAACGCGTCCCGGTACATTGCACGAGCAGCCAATTCCCATGTGTCCCGTAGTTCTTGAGGAGGCTGGGGCGGCCACCCAGATTGTTGATAACAACCTCCAATGAGCCGTCATTGTCCAGGTCACCGACTGCAGATCCGCGCGAAGCCCAGGCTGTTGTCAATCCTGGGCCGGATGCGCCCGAAATATCCTTGAACTTACCGTCTCCGACGTTCCAGTAAAGGAGCCTTGGCTGTCTGTACCTGATTGCCAACTTACTCGCATCTACCTCTGGATATACGTGGCCATTGATAATGAGCACATCCTTGAGTCCATCGTTATCTACATCAAGAAGGTGAATACCCCATCCCAAGTATTCCGTATGTGCGCCCAGGCCTGATTGGTACACTTGGTCATCGAAGGTATCATCACCATTGTTGTGGTATAGGTTTGGAGCATCCTCGCTGAAGTTTGTCTTCAGGATGTCCAAGTAGCCGTCTTCATCGTAATCGGCAATTGCCACGCCCATGCCCGCCTGCTCCTGGCCATCCTCGTTCAGAGCTACACCTGATTGTATTCCGATCTCTGCAAAGGTTCCGTTCCGCTGGTTATGGTACAGCAGACTTGGCGTGGAGTCGCAAGCGACATACAGGTCGGGATAGCCATCCCCATCAAAATCCGACGCAGACGCGGTAAAGGCATAACATCCGGTTGGCTTTCCAATCCCGCTGCCTTGGGAGACGTCTGAGAATCTACCCGATCCGTCATTGTGAAAGAGAAGACTTCGTCCCGCGGGCAGTCCTCGCGGGCCGCACATAACGGGCAACCCTTTCCATAGACAATAACTGTTACTGCCCGGCTGAGGTACCTTATCACGGTCGAAATCGACGTAGCCCGTAACTACCAGGTCGAGTTTGCCATCCAGATCGTAATCAAAGAAAGAGCAGCCCGTGTCCCAGCGCACATCTGCTGAACTAAGGCCCGCGGCTGCAGTTACGTCTTTAAACCTGCCATCACCTTCGTTGTGATAGAGGATGCTATGGCCATAGTACGTGACGAATAGATCGCGTCTGCCGTCGTTATCGTAGTCTCCGATGCATACGCCTTGGCCCCATCCTTCATGGGTGAGATTTGCCCTTGTGGTTACATCCTGGAAATGAAGGTTTCCCAGATTCCTGTAGAGATGACTGCTTGGCCTTTGTCCCTTCCTGCCATCGAGCGTTGTGGCGTTGACCACAAAAACGTCCATCAGCCCATCGTTATCGTAATCAAAAATACCCACGCCCTGACCGGTGGTCTCGAGAATGTATTTCTTGTGCGAATCGGAGCCAGATACATTGGTCGCTGACATGCCGGCTGTTTCGGCGATGTCACGGAGGTCGACCTTAATCGGCGGAAGGCTGCTCTGTATAGTCGGCGTCGGCCGATTGGAGCGGGGCGGAGTCGCCATACCCTGGAAAGCATAGAGATTCGATGAGACACTGAAAATCGACAACGCCACGAAAAGATAGGGCGCGGCCAGAGTACTGTGTCCAACTGGCATTTAGAAACTACAATCAATGTACAGTAACGGGCACATGGTGAAGATTCGAGCGAGTGCTCGAGTTAAGGTTTTGCACTTGTTCGCCGGCATGCTGGCGATAGTGCAGCCCTCGTTCAATCAAAGCCCTTCGCAAACGGATCGTGGAAAGGCCATCGTTTCCGATGAGCGGGGCGTCCAGTTTGCGCAAACCGGGGACTTTCAGGCGGCGATCGTAGAATTCCGCGCAGCTTTGAACCTCGTCCCCGATTACGCGGACGCCTGGTATCACCTCGGGTTGGCATATGACCAGGCACGTCAGACCGACCAGGCGATGGCGGGATTCGAAGAAGCGCTTCGATTGAATCCTGAATATATCGAGGCCCGATACATGCTCGCAGATTGCTGCCATAAGCGTGGTGACTTCGTTGGAGAACTTCATTTACTAGCGGAAGTAGTGAAACGATCTCCCCAATTTGCTGAAGCGCACTATAATTACGGCCTAGCGCTGAAAAATCGTGAGCAAGTTCAAGCCGCTGTGGAAGAACTCCGGGCCGCGGTCCGGCTCAGCCCGAACAAACCTAAGTATCTGCTCGCGTTGGGCACCGCTTTGGCCGAGACCGACAAGAAACAAGCTGTCACGGTACTCAGAGATGCCGTGCAACACGATCTTAACAATGCCGATGCTCATTACAACCTGGGGCTCGCGCTGGCAGCGGATGGCGACGACAGAGGCGCCGTGCGAGAGTTTAACCTTGCTTTGAGTCTCGATGCAAAACGCGCTTCTGCGCTACGTGCGCTGGGAGTTACCCTTATGCATGAAGGCAAGCTCGATGAAGCGGCTGCCACATTGCGGCGTGCAATCGAAGCTGCCCCGAGCGATGCCGAAGCTGCTAATAACCTGGGCGCGGTGCAGCTCAGGTTGAAAGACAATCAACGAGCAATCGATAGTCTGGAACGAGCCGTCCAATTGAACCCGAGCCTGATTAAAGCGCACGCGAGCCTGGCTCAGGCATACCAGCGAGTCGGCCGACCGGCTGACGCCCAGCACGAAAGCGAGCGTGTAGCAACACTTACCGCACAACTACGAAGCCGGGGACATGGGATGGTGCAGGTCGAATTAGCAGAGCAGCAGCTCAGGGCCGGCCAAACTGCCCAGGCGTTCTCCACGCTACGCAAGGTGACCTCGGACGTTCCCGACTTCGCCGAGGCCCATTTTCAATTGGGGCGTCTCATCCAGCAATCGGGGGAGGATCCCAACGAGGCCATCGCATCGTTCCGGCGCGTGTTGCGCCTCGATCCCGAGCGAGCAGAAGCCCATTACGAGATTGGCGTTACGCTGGAAAGGATCGATCAAAAAGCGGCTGCAATGGCGGAGTACCGTATTGCGGCGGAAATGGCTCCGTGCAATGTCGACGCGAAGGAAGGGCTGGGGCGGCTCGCGCTCGACGCCGGGGAGTGGTCCCTCGCTGCCGATCAGTTTCGCGGCGTTGTCGCATTTCGCCCGAAAGACACCGAAGCAAAAAGCGGATTCGATCGGGCCATCGCCCGGCAAGGGCGACCCTGATCGAACTGTGGTCTCAGGTCAGAAGGCAAGCCTCAAACCGAACTGAACATTGCGGGCGCCTAAGGCAGTGGTAGCGCGTCCGAACTGGGAGCTTGAGAGGTCTCCCTGAATGGAACTGAGATTCACACGGTTAAAGAGGTTGAAGAATTCGGCGCGAAAATCCAGCTTGCCTTGCTCGCCGAGGAATGGCAAGGGAAAATGCTTGACGACGTTGAAGTTCGTGTTGGCATACCCAGGCCCAAAATACATATTTCTCCCGAGATTTCCATCCTGGCCCGGGGCGGGGAGGGGGAAAGCACTCGCCGGAAACATTCCATTCAAGTACTGCTGCCGGCTCATGCCACCTAGATAGCCACCGAAAGAAGGGGCGCTCGGGCGATCCCAGTTAAACCCGTCGGCATTGTAATCGCAGCCTGTGTTCCCGATGACCGTGCCGGAAGCACTCAGCACCGGACTGAACGGTGAACTGCAGTAGACGTTGAACGGAGTACCGCTTTGAAGGATAGTGATCGCACCCAGTTCCCACGTGCTCAGAAACGAAAGAATTTTATTCCCATGGATTTTCGGAGTATCGTAAAGGATACTAAGAGCAAGTTTATTGCGGACATCAAAGTCCGCCAGGCCGCGCTCGGCTTTCAGGTTATTGGCATCCACTACGTTTAGGCCAAGTCCGAAGCTGCTGGAATCGTCAATGGCTTTACCGTAGGTGTACCCGGCCTGAAAAGACAGTCCGTAGTTGTAGCGCTTGCGTATGCTGGCATTGACACCGTTGTAAAAGCTGCTGCCGCGTGCCTGGCCGTAGCCAATACCGGCAAAGCTGGAATTGATGCGGTTCAGCGTTCCGTCGAGAAGGTCGCCCGCGTAGCGGTTGACATCGAAACCCATATAGGTGTGGGTGCCTTTCGATCCGACATAGTTCGCTTCCACCGCCCAGTTTCCAAAGCCGTGCTGAATTCCGAAGAAATAGTTGACGGTCTGCATAGTTTTCATCTTCGGATCCCAGACAGCGATCGAAGACGGGATTCCGATCAGGCCATTTCGTGGATCAAGCCCAACAGTGAGCGGAGGAGCCGGGAAGAGCCATGGCGATGCTGTGCTGGTGCTCAGGCCGTAAACCGGCGGTATGCCGTTCTGCTTACTGGCCACCGCCAAACCAATGATTGGCAGCGAAGTTGCCGCATCGTCGTAGAACTGCCCACTTGCGCGGTCGTAGAACATGCCAACACCGCCGCGGATGGAGCTCTTTCCGTCGCCCCGAGGGTCCCATGCAAAGCCGAACCGAGGACCGAAATTGTTCCAGTTGCTGCCGTTGTGTGGCTGTTTCACGACCGGAGTCAGATCGGCGATGCGGCTGGTGTAGTCATTGCCCGACGGGAATGTAGCGCTGACGAAAAGATTGTCTTTTTCCCACGGATTCAGGTACACCTCCCAGCGGAGGCCCATGCTCAAGGTGAGATTCTTTTTTACCTTCCAATCGTCCTGGAGAAAGGCTCCGAAGTTCAGGAACACCGGACGAAAGTTCGGCCCTGTCTGCTCACCTGTCTTTGGGTTAAAACCGATGTTACTTTCTGAAAGCGGATCGTCCTTGGCGAAATCGAAAAGGTTGTTGAAGTCATAGACTACCCGCGTATAGGTGTTGGAGAACAGGGCGCCGGCTCCCGGGCAGCCGCTGCCACATTGCACAATGCCACCGGTCTTGAAAGTGTGAGCGCCACGGTTGATACTGAGCACATCCTTCCAGTTCTGATTGTTCTGGATGAAAGTCGCATCCGAGAAACCGGTGCCATAGGATGAGATTCCCGGGACATTGATCAACGGCACCTCGCCATGACTCACGGGATCCGTACCCCAGGCGCGCGTACCGGACCACGATGCCTCATTCAGAATAGTGGCCGAGAAAATGTGTGTATAGTTGCCATTCCAGTAAGCGGTGTACTCGTTCGAGGGGGCAGTAAATGCGGGGTACACGTTGGGCGCGCCGAACGCGACCTGATCGAGAGTGGTTCTGCCGGCGCTGCCGTAAATACGATCCTTGCCTTCGTGAAACGTGTAATCCATACGGCCAAACCACTGCAGGCCGTTACGCGGCAAGGTTGCGGAGAACGCGCCGTTGAAGGTCAGCGGGAAGTTGCACGGCAATGTTCCGATCGGCGTCTGGATGGGAGTGCTGCCGGTGCAGGAACTGCCGGCTACGCCGCCGGCGGTCAGGCCGTCGCTTAGTTTAGTCAGCTGGCTTGGAAAGCTGCTCACTAACGTGGCCGAGACGTTGTTCGGGAACTGCTGCTCAATGAGGTTCGTAAACTCCGGCGTGACGGCACTAGCGGAAAAGCCCGATCCGACGCCCGACCGCAGCACATCTACCGACCCGAAGAAGAACAGTCTGTTCTTCACTATCGGACCGCCGATGGTTCCGTTCGCTTCGTTGCGACGGAAGACCGGGACCTCCGGTTGGAAAACCGAATTACGAGCTGTCAGAACGTTGTCTGTGTGGTACCACCCCGCCGTTCCATGGAAGGCGTTTGACCCCGATTTCGTGATGGCATTTACCATGGCCGATGAATTTCGACCATACTCAGCCGAGAAGTTGTTAACGGAAACACGCAATTCCTGCACGGCGTCCGCGCTCGGGCTGAAATTAGTGACCCCGCCCCGGGGACTGCCGTTCACTGAGGCATTATCCACCTGGAAATTATTCGATTCAGCGCGCTGGCCATTGGCGTTCAGGTTCACTCCATATTCGGCTGAAAAGATATCCCCGGTGGCCTGCGCATAGGCTTGGCCTCCGCCGCTCGGCAGGCCGGTTACACCGGGAGTCAGGATCACCAGCGTCATGAAGTTTCTTCCCACCAATGGCAGGTTCGCCACTTCTTTTTCGTCGATGTGACCAGACACCTTGGCTTCACCCGTCTCGACCAGAGGCACGTCGCCGCTGACGGTTACCTGTGTTGACGGTTTACCAAGCTTGAGTTCGAGATTGAAGGTCTTCGTCTGGTCATTTTCGAGCAGCACGTTCTCGTATACTGCCGTCTCAAATCCCGGTGCGGTAACGGAAACCGTGAAACTTCCAGGCGAAAGTGACGCAACACGATAATAGCCGGCTTCGGATGCCTCGACAACGCGCTTTACGCCGGTGGCGCGGCTTTCCACAGTTACCACGGCTTTCGGGACGCTTGCGTCGGAAGGGTCGGCCACGCGACCCTCGATTGAGGAGGTGAATTGGCCGTACAATAGTCCTGATTCCGCGAGAAGCAGCGCTGTTGTCCAGAGAAACACCCGCCCAAAGATTCGCGGCTTTCGGCAGGAACGGTATGGATCAGCGTGGATCGACATCAGACACCTCTTTCACGAAAGATTGGACTTTCTTCTTTAGGACTCACATTTCGGGAAAGCGCGCAAGGCGATCCGCCGAGTAGAACAGAGGTAGACTGGCGAGCCGGAGACGGCTTAGACCTCGGCACCTATAGAACCCCCCTTGAAAAATGTAAGGGCTTGCAGTTGAATATTGAATATCATCGCGCCCGATGAACGTCAAGTGTTATTTTTCAGGTTGATGCAACTCTTGAGGACTGGGGGGCTTTTCATCTTCTGCATGCAAAGCTTCCTGTCACTCGCCCAGGCTCAGAAGACATCGGAGCGACAGGCCTTGTACCAGGAGGCTGCGGCCGACCTGCAACATGATCATCCAGAAGCAGCATTAGAGTTACTCACACCGCTGATTAAGTCAAACCCGAACGATTTCAAGGGACTGACCTTAATGGGTATGGCGCTCGCCAGTACCGGCAAAGGACAAGACGCGATCTCTGCTTTCGAAAAGGCGCTTGAGGCCCGGCAAGGCTATCCACCTGCCTTGAAAGGCCTGGCAATGAGCGAAATGACTTTGAACCGCTACTCCGCTGCAAAAAGTGATTTTGAGCAGCTATTGACGGCAACTCCGCAGGATGCGATCGCCCATGCTGGATTAGGGGAAATCGCTTTTGTTCAGGGACGGTTCGAAGATGCCATTCACCAATTCGAAGAAAGCGATCCACTTTATCGCAACGACCCCCGGCTGCTCATCGAGTATGCTCGCGCCAACATTCAGAAAAACCAAAATGCCAAAGCCGTGGCGGCGCTGAGCAGCACTCCTGAAAACAGCGATGCACTGATGCACTTCGAAGCTGGCTCGCTACTGGCCTCCCTGAAAGCATATGAACCCGCTGCCCGGCAGTTCGAGATGGCTCTGCCAAACTATCCGGACCGGTACTCGGCAGGCTTCAATTTGGTTCTCGCCCAAGTAAACGCTCACAAGTATCCACAAGCCATCCATGAGGGCGAAGTGCTCATTGCCCGTGGCTACCGAAAGGCCGAGTTGTACAACCTTTTGGCTGACGCGTATGAACACGACGGAAATACAAAGCAGGCATACGATTCGTTACGAACCGCAACTCAGTTGGAACCTTCCGATGAGACCAACTACCTCGACCTGATCAGACTGTGTCTCGATCACAAGAATTACGATCTTGCTTCGGAAATCGCCAGGATCGGCCTTGGAAACATCCCTCGATCGGAGCGCCTGCATTTGCAGCTTGGGATCGTTCTAGCGATGAAAACACGGCTCGAGGAAGCGGGCAAAGAATTTGAGCTGGCCGCTAGTTTGGCTCCAGACCGCAGCCTCCCGCATGTCGCATTGGCTCTGGTCTGCATCCAGACGAATCGGGCGAGTGAAGCTGCGCAGCAGTTACGGAGGCGAGTTCGCCAGTTTCCCGATGACTACCTCGGACTATGGTTTCTGGCCGAGGCATTGAACCGCAGTGGAGCTACGACGGGATCCCCTGAGCAGAAGGAAGCTATCGAGGCACTTCGGCATTCTGTTCGAATCGATCCGGATATTTCGCAATCCCAGGAGCTTCTTGGAAAGCTGCTTACTCGCGAAGGTCAGCTCGGTGAAGCCACAGTGCATTTGGAGCGCGCCGTCAAGCTGGAACCCGACAACGTTGGCGCCCTCTATCAACTGGCCCAAGTCTACAGCAAGAATGGCGAAACTGCGCGCGCAAAACAACTATTTGCAAAAGTCGGCCAAATGAAGGCAGAAGACAGGGAGAACTTCGCCAACCGGGGACTTCAGCAAATTATCCGGGCGGAGAATCAGTAAATGCCTTCGAGACGAGAGTTCGGCTGTGCGATGGCCGCTGCCGCCGCGGGTGTGACGGCTGATCAACTGGAAGGATCCAAGACCATTTTTTTCAGCTCCACACGAGATTCCAGCGTTGAGGCGCACAGCAGAGAGATCGAGGCGCGCTATGCGAACGCTCTACGAGCCTACGGCGATCGTCTATCCGACTCGCAACGTCAACAGTTGAGGAAAATTCTAGAACAAAATGAACGGATGCTGGTAAATGTGCGGGGATTTTCTGTCCAGAACGGCGATCCGCCGGCGATAACTTTGCGCCTCGAACCGACTAGGTAGCTGAATCATGAGTTCCGCCCGGCTCTGAGAGATCAGGACAGATGCTTGCGCTCGAAACCCTGTACTTGCCGGTCCGGCAGCTTGGGAATTTAGTAAGAAGCAGGCAGATTTCGCCTGTAGAGCTGGCGGAAAGTTACCTGGCGCGCAGCGAACACCTCGGCCCCAAATACAACGCGTACGTGACGCTAACTCCGGAGTTGGCCCTGCGACAGGCGCGCCAGGCAGAGCGCGACATTGGATTCGGTCACTATCGCGGCCCGCTGCATGGGATTCCGTACGCCGCAAAAGACCTGGTAGCTGTCGAGGGTTACAAAACGACCTGGGGCGCAAATCCGTATGCACAACAACAACTGAACTACAGCGCGACGGTAATCGAAAAGCTGAATGCCGCCGGCGCGGTGCTCATTGGGAAGGCCGCGATGATTGAGCTGGCTGGCGGCCTGGGATACTCCAGCGGAAATGCGTCCTTAACGGGACCATGCCGCAATCCCTGGAACACGAATTATTGGACATGCGGGTCCTCGAGTGGATCCGGAGCAATCGTTGCCGCGGCCTTGGCCCCCTGGGCGCTCGGGTCCGACACACGCGGTTCGATTATTTGTCCCGCGGCCTGGTGTGGTATTGCCGGCATGCGTCCTACCTTTGGTCGCGTAAGCCGTTACGGCGCTATGGCAATTTCCTGGAGTATGGATAAGTTGGGGCCGATGGCCCGCACCGCGGATGATTGCGGCCTCATACTCGGGCAACTTGCCGGGCACGATCCTAAAGACCACGATTCGCTGGCCGAGCATCAGGCGGCTTTCCATTACCGGGTGGCGAATTCAGGTACAACAAAGCGCCTGCGGATTGGCCGGCTGACTAATGCATGGAACCATCTGCCTGACGAGTTAGAACATTCGCTGAACGATGCCATCGACATGCTGAGAAATGCGGGGGCGCAAGTGCTTGACATCGAACTGCCGGCAGGCCCTTATGAAGAAGCTGCAGAGCTCACCATCTTGATGGAAGCGGCAGCAGCATTTCGCGATCTGATTGAGAGCGGGCGTTGCGCCCAGCTCCGAGACCCTCTCGGTCAAATTAACGGCTATGCGAGTGAACAGTTTTCAGCTTCTGATTACTTGCAGGTTCAGCGCGTCCGCGCCTTGTTGCAAAAGAACCTCGACCGGCTATTCGATGATTTCGATGTTCTGACTACCGCATCACAATCGTCCGCAGCAGAAAAGCTCACGACAGAACCACCGGGACCTGAACTGGGTAGCGAGGAAATCGAAAGCAGAGCGCCTGACGGCGTCTCGAGTCTTTGCGGACTGCCGGCGATCAGCGTTCCGTGTGGTTTGAACAGCGAGCGGCTCCCCTACGGAATTCAATTCATTGCAAGGGCCGGGAATGACCACAAAGTCCTCGACGCCGCCGTCGGCTTCCAGATGCTGACGAAATGGCACCATGAACGGCCGACTATTGATTAACTATTGCCCTATTGCTGGTCTCCGCACACCAGGCTTCCCGTATGACGCACCCGTTTGCAAGCGCTTGCAGAACCGCCACCCAAGCGTCACTACGCGAGAGAAAAGGAGCGGCTTTGCAGTTAGTGTTTTTGGGCCGTGCCCGACCCGTCCAGCTTCCGGAACTCTTCCATCTCGTGCTGTGCTTTTGCGACTTGCCCCTGTTTACGGTAAACGTTAGCCAAACCAAAATGAGCTTGTGCCGCGAGAGGACTGTCCTTTTCAATTTCGATCTGCCGCGACCAGGCCGCTTCGGCACTTTTGGAATCGTTGTCGAGCGAAGCTGCCTTGCCTATCGAATAGAGCGTCTCCGGCATATCGGGCTTCAGCTGGTTCGAGCGGCCGAGTTCTTCACGCGCCTCGGGTATCTTGCCCTGCTGAAGCAAAGCGGATCCAAGTCGATAATGGGCTTCGGCATCACCGGGCTGCAGTTTGGCCTCGCCTCGGAATTCCTCTTCCGCCTTGGGCCATTGCGCCGCGCCTGCGTAGACCAAGCCAAGCTCGAGGTGAAGACCCGGAATGTCGGGGCGCTTTTGCAGCGCGCTACGAAACTCCGCCTCCGCTTGCGGCATTTGCCGGAGCACGAAATAGTTCTCCGCCATTGCCTGATGGGTACGCGCGGAATCGGGATAGGAATCAGTCAGCGTATCGATGGCGCGTTTTGAAAGAAGGCCGCTGGCGCGCCCCAGATAGTACAACAAATCAGGTGCGTTCGGATGTTTCGCCAATGCCGCGCTCAGATTGCCGATCGCCTCCTCGTATTGACCGGTCTGGATTTGAGCGATCCCCAATGCTTCTACGGCATGCCCCTGCTGCAGATGCGGGATCGCCTCGGCGGCAAATCCCTGCGACAAGAGTGCGTAGCCTAGCTGAAGATGCGCCGCCTCCAGATCCGGGCGCAGCTCTAAAGCGCGTTTAAGCGGCGCTATGGCTGAGCCATAGTCGTGAGTCTGCACATACTCTTCACCGAGATTGAGGAATGCGTCGGTCAAGTTCGGATCGGCTTCCGCAGCTTTCCGAAATTCCGCGATCGCCGCGTCAAAATGCCCTTGTCGGTGCGCCGTAATCCCCGCTTCCATGTGCTGAGCGGCTTCGGGCGAAATGCTCTGCCATGCGAGAAACAGGATCGGAAGCAGGTGCACTAACGTTGCTCCGGTTCATGCACTTCGAGAAACTGGTCTGCACGAACATCATCGACCGTCTGATGCAAGCCGGACGGCCACAGAACCTCCACGCTGGCAACCGTGGCAGACCCCAGGCCAAAATGGATGCGCTTATCGTTCGCCGAGAGATAGCTGCCCGCGGTGGTGGCATAGCGGGTCTGACCGTTGACGCGGACTCTTGCGCCGAGCCCGTCCCGGTTGCTCCGTTTGCCTCGCAGAGTGATCGTCAGCCAGTGGGCGGTGCCTCCCAGGTTCATTAGAACCATAGGTCGGTTGCCGAGAACCGTCACGACAGCATCCATCCAGCCATCGTTATTTAAGTCGCCGAAGGCCAACCCACGTCCCGCGATGGGCGTGATAACGCCGGATTCGCCGCGTTCGAAACGGCCATGCCGATTCAGAGCAAACAGGGGCGGCTCCAGATAGTGCAAAGAATGGTCGATGTCCTCGACATTATCCAAGACGTGGCTCTGTGCGACAAGCAGGTCCTTCCAGCCGTCATTATCGAGGTCCTCCAGGCCCACACCCCAACCGGCGCTTCCGGCGGTCAATGCGCCCAGCCCTGTTTCCAGGCTGCGATTCGTGAAGAAACCCTGCCCATCGTTGTGGTAAGCGCCATAGATCTGGCGCGGTAACACGGTAACGATCACGTCAGGCTTCCCATCATTGTCGTAATCCTGAAAAACGGTCCCCATTCCCGAGAGAGGCTTACCGTCCGCCGATAATGCGGTGCCTGCGTCTAGAGCGCACTCGGTGAACGTCCCGTTGCCGTTATTGTGAAAGAGATACTGCTGCATGCCGTCGTTGGCGACGAAGATGTCCGTAAAGCCATCTTCGTTATAGTCGGCAAAAGCCACCCCCAACGCACGCCCTTTTTTCGCGGCAATACCGGATCTTTCGCTGGTGTCTTCGAAGGTGCCGTCTCCACGATTCCGGTAAAGCAAATTCGTGGTGCCCGGAAAATCGCCGGGCGGGCAATAGGTACGCCAGGCGCCGCCACAGACCTTATTGTGCGCCGTGTCCCATTCCATGTAGCGGGTGACGAACAGGTCGAGGTGGCCATCATTATCGAAGTCGAAGAAACCCGCCGAGACCGACCACCCGCCCCCAGCTACTCCAGCTTTGGCCGTAACATCGGTGAACGTGCCATTTCCATTGTTGTGGTAAAGCACGTTCTTGCCGTAGCTAGTGATGAAGAGGTCGGGATATCCATCGTTATCGTAATCGCCCACTGCGACGCCCATGCCATAGTTGCTTATCCCCGCACTGGCGAGCCCGGCGTTTTGGGTCACGTCCGTAAAGCTCCCATCTTTGTTCTGCCGATAGAGCCGGTTCCAGTAACGGGGATTGGCTCGGTCGAATTTTTCGGGCAACCGAACCGGATCCGTAAGCCGCCCACCGTTTACCAGAAGGATGTCGAGCAAACCGTCATTGTTGTAGTCGAATAGCGCTACCCCGCCGGGCATGGTTTCGATGAGATATTTCGCCGCAGTGGGTGAATTTTGAAGAGTGAAATCAAGCCCGCGAGGACGTTTCACGTCGAATATCGGCGAAGCAAGACTGGAAAGCCAGAGAAAATCGCGGCGGTTGAAGCGGCCTCCGGCCGGGCGGCGTTTCATCCTCTGTTACTGAGCATATCGAAACCGCTCAATAACTCGGATTCTCAAACGGGCTCCGGACGGCCGCTCTTCTGGTTATTGATGCTCGCAACTCACCCGCGTGTTCCAGTCGACGAATGCACCGTTTGGGTTATCCCGCCAGGCCCAGACATGTAACTCGAAGAATGTCGCCAGGTTGAATCGGTTAGGGCTGCTAACGAGCTGGAACGCCTGGCCTTCGAGCACGGGCGGAGCACTGTGATGTGCGAGCCATGTAGCGGCGTCCACTATATATTCGACGCCCACCAGTCGCAAACGATCCCCCGAAGGTTCGTAGATCAGTGCTTCTGGCCGCCAGGCATCGATCTCGCCATCGCCCACCAGTGCCATATTGACGTAGTGAATTCCCATTGCGCCGTGATCGGGACCACTCACGCAGCCAAAAGCCGGATGGTACTCGCCACTCTCCGCCGCATTGACGTCGATAAACTGTCGCGTGGCGTCTCGAACTGTTTGAACAAGCTTGGCGGGAACGGCGTGACCGGCATGCTCGGCCTCCGAAGCGTCGGTTGCAGTGCCGCCCGCGACAAGCAGGGGAGCAGTGATTAAAAGGCCACCCAGCAGGGCAAAATGCAGTGCCCTCCGGTTTGATTTGTGAGTGAGACGTATGATTCGTGTCTTCATGGCTTATCCTCAAGAATTTGTTTTGTGTCGGTGCTCTACTCAGAACATCGAAAATTCACAGGGGAAAGACGACACGCAATGACCAAAAAATCTGTGGGTAGGACTCGAGTTTGCCAAGCGAAGCCGACAATCGCTATGCGACGGCTCTTTGATGACTATGTTGCTTGTCTTCGGGAAGACTGCTAAGCCAGCATTTCCTTAATTACGGAGCCACCGAAGTCAGTGAGTTTTTCATTTCTGCCATTGTGGAGGAACCAGAGCCGGTTTTGATCCAGGCCCAGCAGCTGCAAAATCGTGGCGTGGAAGTCGCGCATATGATAGCGCGCGCCCTCCGCTCGAAGGCCAAGTTCATCCGTTGCGCCTATTGAGATTCCGGGTTTCACACCGCCACCGGCGAACCACATCGTAAAACCATGCGGATTGTGGTCACGGCCATTGCCGCCTTGAGACATTGGCAAGCGCCCAAATTCAGCACCCCAAATCACCAGCGTGGAGTCCAAAAGGCCGCGCTGTTTCAGGTCTTGCAGTAGACCTGCGACCGGTAGATCGGTAATGCCGCACATCTTTTCATGATTTGCGACGAGGTTGCTGTGCGCGTCCCACTGCATGGACGTCGGACCGCCGCCTGAATAGATCTGAACAAATCGAACTCCTCTTTCGACAAGCCGCCGCGCCAGCAGGCACCGTGTCCCAAACTCGGCAGTGTTCGGACTATCTAATCCGTAAAGAGCCCTGGTGGAAGCATTCTCCTTTGATAAATCGACGGCTTCGGGAGCGTGGCTCTGCATCCGGAAGGCGAGTTCGTATGAGGTAATGCGAGCCGCCATCTCTGTATCACCGTCGAGCGTATCGATTTCGTTCAAACTCTGAAGGAAGTCGAGAGTCTTCCGCTGTCGCTCCGGAGTTACGCCAGCCGGAGGGTGCAGGTTAAGGATCGGGCTTGGACCCGGCCGAAACACCGTACCTTGGTAAACAGCGGGCAGGAACCCCGCTCCCCAACAGGGAGGTCCTCCTTCGGGTGTTCCCTCCGGTTGAGGCATCACTACATAGGCCGGCAGGTTCTCACTTTCGCTGCCCAAACCGTAAGTGATCCACGATCCCATGCTTGGATAGCCCATGAGGATTCGTCCGGTGTTCACCTGATACATTGCAGGGGCATGCACCGTGCTCTCTGTATAGAAAGAATGAACGAAGCAGAGATCGTCCACGTGGCGAGCCAGCTGAGGGTAGAGTGTTGAAACAGGCCGGCCGCACTCTCCGTGCTGGCTGAATTTCCAAGGGCTCTTGAGCAGGGGAGTGTCCCCTTTGGTGAACTCACTAATCACCGTGCCGTAGCTCGCCGGCAGCAACTGACCGTCGTATTTGTCCAGTTGGGGCTTGGGATCGAATGTATCGATGTGACTTGGGGCGCCAACCATAAATAGAAAGATCACCGACTTCGCCTTCGGAGCGAAGTGAGGCTGCTTCGCCGCCAGCGGATTCGGGCGCTCGCCCGCTTTCAAACGCGGATCGAGCAGCGATGCAAGAGCGATTGAACCAAAGCCGTGCGCTGCGCGTACCAATACGTCGCGTCGTGTCACTGCATGCCGGAGATGGGGATTACAGTCCGGGCATGAAGGGTCTTCAGGGAACATAGACGAACTCGTTTCTGTTAAGAATTGCCAAACACATTTCCTGCAAGCTGCCCCCGTTTTTCAGGAATTGAGAAGCCAGCTTGGATTCGGCAGGAGAGGGGTATCGAGAGAAGGCCAGCCGCCAGGCCAGCTTCACATCGCAGGTTTTGCTGCGATGCTTACACGACGATTCAAGACGCGAGGCAAAGTCCTCCGACTGCTCCTGCATGAAATCGCTGTTCATCAACGACAATGCCTGCAAGGCATGAGTGCTGACTGGACGAACCGGGCAAGACGTGATAGCGTCAGGCTGGTCAAATGCGGAGAGTAAAGGTAACCGGACGCCTCGCTTGTTGTAGAGATAAATACTGCGGCGGTCCTGAACTGATTTGTCCGGACTCACCGGCCAAAGTCCATCACGCTCGTGTTCGGTGAAGATCAAGTTGTACACTTCGGGTTCGATTGGCACCCTCACGGGCCGGCCACCGAGTTGAGGATTTAAACTTCCGGTGACGGCAAGAGTGTTATCCCGTATCATCTCGCCTTCCATGCGCTTCCTGTTCATTCGCCACAGAAAGCGGTTATCGGGGTCGATGGACTCTTTCTGTTTATCGGAACCCGTGGCCTGCTGATAGACGCTTGAAAGAAGAATCAGACGGTCGATCGCTTTAACGCTCCAGCCACGAGCCACGAATTCCGCTGCAAGCCAATTCAATAGATCCTTGCTCGGCGGCTTGTCACCCATCACACCGAAATCGTTAGGCGTCCTGACGATCCCCTGCCCCATGCGGAACTGCCAAATGCGATTTGCCATTACACGGGTCGTCAAAGGATTATCAGATGAGGTGAGCCAATTAGCCAGCGCGGCCCGGCGACCTGTCGCGGTGTTCGGGATTTCAAAATTGGCTTTCACTACTCGCGGTACCGAAGGCTCGACTGGAGCGATCGTATGCTTCGGATCACCCATGCGAAGTACATAACTTTGCGAAGGCGGCTCGCCGGTATTCACGTACGCGTACGCCGTGGGGAGCGGGTCGGGTTCGGTCGCCTCAATCTGGTGAAGTTGCTCCCGCAGTTTGGCGCGCTTGGCCTTATCTTCGGGCGTCATTGCCGCCACTACAAGATCCCAGGTCGGTTCGATCTGATCCTTTACGTTCTCGGCAAGCTTTTTTTGTTCCGGAGTCCGCTTGGCTTCGGGTATATGCCACGCTTCCTGGAGCTTCGGGTCGAGCTTGGCAAGCCGTTCCTGTTTGATCTTCTCCTCGTACGGAGCGGCGAGCTGTTTCAAAGCATCTTCGACGGGAGTCACGCGCTTCTTATAAGCCGCCTCGGCCGCTTTCCAAGATTCGCGTTCCTGGGCAGTCGCGATTTCAACGTCTTTGCCCTTCGCTGTATTGAAAACGGCCTGCAAACGGTAGTAGTCCGCCTGAAGAATCGGGTCGAACTTATGGTTGTGACATCGCGCGCAATTTACAGTCAGGCCCATAAATGTCTGTCCGACCGATGTTGCGATTTCCGTCAGCACCTCCTGGCGGCTAACGTCTGGATCGATATTGCCCGCAACCAGGTGTTCTGAACCTGCGCGCAAGTAGCCGGTTGCCACCAAGGCCTCTTTATTGCCTGGATAAAGTTCATCCCCCGCAATCTGCTCTTTAATGAACCGGTCGTACGGTTTGTCCTGGTTGAAGGAGTTAACGACATAATCGCGATATCGCCAGCCATGAGCGCGATCTCCGTCGATCTCGAACCCATTTGTATCGGCATAGCGCACGATGTCGAGCCATTTCAGGGCCCAGCGCTCCCCATAGTGGGGCGATGCAAGCAGCCTGTCGACCACCTTCTCATACGCTTTTGGATCACGATCCTTTACAAAGGCGTCGACCTCTTGCGGCGACGGTGGAAGACCGGTCAAATCGAAATACGCCCGGCGAATTAGATGAATGCGATCCACTGGCGGCGCAGGCTTCAAGTTTTTGGATTCCAGTCCTTGAAGAACGAAACTGTCGATGGGCGTGTGTATCCACGGATCGGCAACAGAGGGCACCGGAGGCCGCACAACCTTCTGGAAGGCCCAGTACTTCCATCGAACGCCGATGAACGCCGCTTCGGGGTCGGACGAGCCCGCCGTTAAGAAGCCGACTAGGCACCCCCACGCGGACAAACAAAGAAGCGTACGGGTGACTGAACTCTTCAACGCCATCAGGCCTAACTATAGCTAAAAGATGAGCTTTAAAGCCATCTGGAGCTGCCGCGAGGGCCGGGCCGCCGAATACTGCCCGAACGCGGCGTCTCCCCACGACTGGTCCAGGCTGTCGCTTCGGAAGTTCGGGTGGTTCGGAAGATTGAAAGCCTCCGCCCGAAGCTGAAGCTTCAATCGCTCTTTTATCGGAAAATCCTTGAAAAGTGACAGGTCAACACTCGAAACACCTGCTGTTTGTATGATATTGCGGCCGGCATTGCCGAATGTGCCAGGAGCTTCCGGCTGAAAAGCCGCGAAATTGATCCAATTGTTCGGACCCTGATTCGAAGGCACGACTGATACACCCTGTACGCGGTCCGGCCGGTCTTCGCCATCGGAGTTGGAAACGCCTATGTTGGCAGCAACGGTGCGCGGCGTACCCGACTGAAATGACGTCACAGTCTGCAATTCCCACCCGCCAATGACCGCGTTTCCGAACCCGTTTACACCGGACAAGAACGGCTTCCCTTTGCCAAAAGGCAGTTCATAGCTCAAACTAAGGACAAAGCGCTGCGGAACATTGAAATCAGCCAGGCCTCTTTCTTCGTTCGGATAACGCGCATCTCTAAACCCCCCGTTGCTGACGAATCCGAGCGACGCATTCGATTGCTCGTCAATGACCTTGGAATACGTATATGCGCCGAGGAAGCTCAGTCCGCTCGAGAACCGTTTCTCGAGTTTCACTGCCAGCGAATCATACGTTGAGCTGCTGCACGAGCACCACAGGGAAAAGCCTGTCGGGACGAACGGATAAGGACGCCGGCTATCGATGTCGCTGTTCGCATCAGGTGTGGGTGTGGCCTGGTTGAGATTCCTAAACTCGTACATGGCCGTTCCTTTCGAGCCCGCGTAGGTGACTTCGAGCACCATGTTCCTGGCCAACTCCTGCTGCACACCCAAGTTCCATTGCTGGACATAAGGATTCCTGAAGTGAGGATCGAGCGCAAAGGGAACTGGGTTGCTCGGGTTTGTCAACGCGTCGAGCGGAAAACCCGCCGAAAGTTGATTCACAATCGGATTTGGCGTAGTGACGCTCAACGGGTTGTAGTTCGTCTGCTCAAAAAACGGAGGATTATTGCCGGGATTCGGAATACTTAGTGGGCCGGCTTCGTAGGACGAATAAAAGATACCGTAAGCGCCTCTTATTACCGTTTTTGGACGGACGTTGTAAGCGAAACCGAAACGGGGACCAAAGTTCAATTTTTGGTTCGGAACCAGGCTGCGGGGAGCGTTGCGGTTAACGGCGATCTCCGGGTACCAGTTTGGCGGGAGTGGATCAGTCCGGCCCTTCACGATATCGAGCGTAGTTGTGTCGTAATTGAAACTCGCTTGTGCGTTGTATTTCTCCGTCGCATGGGTGACGAATTCGTAGCGCAAGCCGAGATTCAAAGTCAATTTCGGCGAGACCTTGAAATCATCTTGCACATAGAAGTTGTAACCGGGCTGCTGAAAAGTGTTGTTAATAAAAGACCCAAGTTGGGCGCCCCCGCCGCCGTACATAGTGCCTAGCAGGAAATCCGCAGGACCCAAGCCGGTGGTCGTGAGGTTATTAGGATCGCGCGTCGCATCTCCAGAGAAAGTGAAAGCACCCCGGGGGACCGGCGGTTGAAGAATCGTAAAATCCACTCTGGGGCGCAAATCGGCACCGAACTTTAGGGTGTGTCGCCCCGCGACCCAACTCAGACGTTCGATGATCTGATAGACGTTCTGAATCTCTACGGTCGGCTGGTATTCTGAGCTTCCAAACGAACTCAGGCCCGTGACGGTGAAGGAAGGCAAGCCGCCGTTATTCGCAGAGAACGGAATTCCCGGGATCCCAAACTGTGCCGACAAGTCCTTATCCGAATTGAACTGCAGGCGTTCAGACCGGTTTCTGTTATAGCCGAGGCGTATCTCGTTCACGACGCGAGGCGTAAAGATGTGAGTCTCTGAAATCGCTGCACTCCTCGCATTGTTCAGAAAGTTGCCGGACGAGAAGGAGGCCGAATCGAGCGGAGGAGGTATTGCTCCAGGGGGCGTCAGGGTTTGGTCCGCAAAACTAAATCTGCCGAAAATGGAGTCGCTATCCGAGATCTTATGGTCGATGCGGATATCGTACTGATCGGTATCGTTGGGAGAGGCAGGATTCGTGAGATAGTTGTTGGCAATGCCGGACGGGGCCACGCTGCCCGGCACATTTGGCTGCGGGAAAAGATTGATTAGTTGCTTCGCGACAGGATCAAAACGATTTTGGGGAATCTGATTATTCGGGAATGGTTGCCGGGTCGCTGATCCGTCCGGATTGACGACCGTTGTCTTTGGATCGTAGATAGGGTAGAAACCGCTAAAGTCTCCATTGCGCCATGCATCGGTCGGTACGGTCGAAAGGAATGTTTCGCTGCTGCGAATGCGAGTCCCCTGATAGTCCAGGAAGAAAAACGTCCTGTCGCGACCGTTATAGAGCTTCGGCAATACGATCGGGCCGCCGAGGCTGAATCCAAACTGGTTCTGTTTGAAGGGCGGTATCGGCTGGTCTCCCGGATCGTAGTAATTCTTGGCATCCATTGCGCTATTTCGGAGAAATTCGTAGGCGGTACCGTGGAGCTCGTTTGTTCCCGACTTGATATTTACGTTCAGCACGGCGCCGCCTGACCTTCCGTACTCGGCGCTCATGGCATTAGTCTCGACCCGGAATTCGGCGATCGCGTCCGGTGGCGGACCCACCACAAAGCTAGCCTCGCTCACGAGATCTTGGGAAAGACTGTTATTGTCCACGCCGTCGAGAATAAAATTGTTCTGATAAGGTCGCACGCCATTGGCGCTGAAACCGCCCGTGTTTTCGTCGCGTGCTCCGGAGGGGGTCGGGACGGTGCCTGTGGTCAGCACGGCAAGCCGGGTGAAAAAGCGCCCGTTCAAAGGAAGATCCACGATACGCTTGCTGTCGACCACCTGGCCCAGCGCGGAAGTATCTGTTTCGAGCGGGGGCGCAACAGATTGGATCTCCACCGTTTCGATGGCCTGTCCTACCTGCAACTCGGCATCAACGCGCAGGCGGTCCTGCACATTTACCTTGATGCCAGTGGAGATAGACTTCTTGAATCCACTGGCTTCGACCGTGACCGAGTATAGGCCGATCGGCAAGGGGGTTACAACATAGTTGCCGTTCCGGTCCGAGGTCGCTCGTGTTTCGATGGTGGTTCCGAGATCGGTGACGGTAATCGCGGCATTAGGAACGACGGCTCCGCTGGGATCGGTGACTACTCCCTCGATGGAGCCTGTCGTCGATTGGGCTGCCATCCGCAACGCTAGAACGCAGAGTAAAAGACTTCGCTTCAGACTGCCGTAAAACAAGTGATCCATGCAAACACCCCTTCGAATTTTCGCTCGCGGAATTTTGTTCAAAATCCGGCCAATCAGCTGCGCGGACTTGGCGGTCAATTTTTAAACTTGCTTGAGAGAACAGATCGAGGCGGGAGGAGCACCGAACCACAGGGGCGGCAACTAAATCTCCCCGCAACAAGCCACAAGTTTCGGGCCAGGATCCCAATTAGCGACTCAGGTGGTGCCAGTTTAACAAACGCCAGGAAGGCGCACAAGACATTTCTGTGTAAGTTCAGCGGCAACAACACGTGACACGCAGACAAACTCCCATGACCAACCGCAGAACCTGAATGCGTTGTTTTTACTCGTTGTTGAAGCCTGAAGAGATTCGGAAAGCTTCAACGAAGTGGCCGTCCTTCTTGGGAGACTTCGCTCGCAACTCGGTCTTCAAGCGAGCGAGTACTACTGGATCCCAATCCGGCCGGTACTTCGAAATCGACGGTTCCCACTGGCTGACATGTGCAGTGGCCGCGGCAAGCTTGCTTTCAATCACTGAATCGATATTGACCCAGTAGTTTGCTTCGCGGTCTAGCGTGTAATAGTACGCCTCGTGGGGTACTTTCCAGGGCTGCAGATGATCGTGTATCAACTGATTGGGGAAATAGAGGTGCCACTCCGCTGCACGCACAGCGTCGATGGTATTGTTAGCAGCCATCCGGTGGTCCGTCTTGTGCCATCTGACGTATTCTGATCCGGGATCCACCGACATAACCAAGTCCGGCCGGATTTCGCGAATGATGCCGGTAACTTGTTCGACCAGGTCCTGTGGGTTGGCATATTCCAACATTCCGTCGTGATACGGAAGCCAATGTATGTTTTCGACGGGAATGCCGATGATTTTGCAGGCCGCTTCTTCCTCTTTCATCCGTATTGCGGCGAGCCGTTCGCTCGTCATCGAGGGATCGTAGGAGCCCTTATCGTCATTCGTATAAATAACGATACGGATATTGTTCCCGTTTCTTGCGAGTATTCCCAGAGTTCCAGAACAACAAAATGTATCGTCGTCCGGATGTGGAGTGAAGACGAGAATCGTTTTTTGTTTTAGTTTTTCAAGCTGGAGTTCATCTGCCATTACAAGGCCTGAATAACAGCTCAGTGCAACCATCAGGCCGAGAAAAGTAGATCCAGACAGCAGCGCCCTGTTGAAAGCCTTCACAGATGTCACACGCTCCTCGAAAGATAACCTAGCATGCACCGTCAACCGGTCATAAAAAGGCATGCGCGCGCAGCATCCGAACTGCGCGCGTACAAGACTGCTTGATTGAAAGTGGTGCGCCTCTAGGCGAGTACGTCGTTGACGACCACTGCTCTCTTCTCGGTTCCGGTCAATTTTTGATCGAGACCCTGGAACTTGAAGGTAAACCGGCGATCGTCAATACCAAAGCGATTCAGCACCGTTGCCTGAAAATCCCGCACGTGAACCGGATCCTTGACTACGTTGTATGAAAACTCGTCGGTTTCGCCATGTACAACGCCGCCTTTTATGCCACCGCCGGCCATCCAGATTGAGAAACAACGTGGATGGTGGTCTCTCCCGTAATCGGTTTCCGTTAGTTTTCCTTGTGAGTAGATCGTGCGGCCAAATTCTCCACCCCAGATTACTAGGGTGTCGTCGAGCAGCCCTCTCTGCTTTAAATCCTGCACCAGCCCATAAGAAGCCTGATCCACATCTTTGCACTGGCTTGGTAGGACTTCCGGCAAAATCGAGTGCACATCCCAACCGCGGTGGTACACCTGCACAAACCGGACATCACGTTCCATCATGCGGCGCGCCATCAGGCAGCAATTTGCAAATGTTCCGCCCTTCCGCGCGTCTTCTCCGTAAAGTTTGAAGGTACTCTCAGGTTCTTTAGAGATATCCGTCAAATCGGGCACTGAAGCCTGCATTCGAAAAGCCATTTCGTACTGTTCTATGCGGACTTTCGTCTCCGGATCGGCGATCTTTTCGTTTTGCAAATGATTTAGTTCATCGAGCGCGTCAAGCATCCGCCGCCGCATCTTGACGGGCACGCCGGCTGGATTGTTGATATATAAAACGGGATCTCCGCCTGAACGCAGCGCGACGCCGGAATACTGCCCGGAAAGAAATCCGGAGCTCCAGAGACGCGCGGAAATTGCCTGAACGTTCGCCTTCGGATTCGAATGCGTCGCGTTCAGAACTACGAATGTGGGCAGGGACTGATTCATGCTGCCCAGACCGTACGCCAGCCAGGAGCCGATGCACGGCTTACCTGCAATCATGAATCCGGTCTGCAAATAGGTAATCGCCGGCTCGTGGTTAATCGCATCCGTATTCATCGAGCGAATTATCGAAATGTCGTCCACCATCTTCGCCGTGTTCGGCAGCAGTTCAGAAACCCACGCCCCGCTCTTGCCATATTGTGCAAATTTGAATATCGATGGCGCGATCGGGAAGCGTGTCTGCCCGGCAGTCATAGTGGTCAATCGCTGCCCACTGCGTATGGATTCGGGAAGGTCCTTGTCGAACCATTCCTTCATCCCCGGTTTGTAATCGAAGGTCTCGATCTGCGGCGGGGCGCCAAGCATGTGCAGGTAGATGGCGCGTTTGGCCTTGGGTGCGAAATGTGGAATGCCCGGCAGTCCACCTTCGGCTTTCTTCTCCGTCTCTGCCTTTGCTTGCTCGGCCAGCAGCGAGAATAACGCAATCGATCCAATCCCGCGCGCGCCGCGTCCGAAAAATTGCCGCCGTGTTTCGGCTAATACTGATTCATCTTCTGGTTGCATTGCCACTTCTGTCCCTCAGCTTCACTTCACAAGCACTTCGTCGAGATTCATTACCTCATTCGCCACCATGGTCATGGCTGCCAGTTTCGAGGTGGGCAGGTTCGCCGGAGCCTTCGATTCGCCAACACCCACCAGCTTCTTTGCATCTCCCGGCACCGAATCGTAATAGGCCAGGTAGTCGCGATAAGAGCTCAATACAATTGCTCGTTCTTTCGGTTCAAAACTTCGCGCCAGCAGCCGGCTCGCCATATACTCCATCTCGCTGTCGGGATCATTCGGTGATGCTGTTATCGCGTTCTGTGCGAGAACGCGCGCCGCTTCCACGAACTGGGGATCATTCATCGTTGCCAGCGCCTGTAGCGGAGTATCAGTCCTCTCGCGACGGACTATGCAGACCTCTCGTGAGGGAGCATTAAAAATATCCATCGATGCGGGCGGCGCACTGCGTTTCCAAAAGGTGTACAAGCTGCGGCGATAAAGCTTATCTCCGGTGTCCGCTTTGTAGAATCGGGTGTTGCTGTTGTCCATTGCCACGGCTTCCCATACGTTAGGCGGCTGATAGGGCTTGACGCTCGGACCACCAATCTTGGGAACAAGCAGACCACTTGCCGCCAGAGCTGTGTCGCGAAGCATCTCAGCGTCCATGCGGTATCGGGGTCCGCGCGAAAGGAGCCGGTTGTCCAGATCATGCTCGATCTTTTCGGGCGTTGCCACTGGCGATTGTCGGTATGTGGCCGATGTCACCAGCAGCCGGTTGAACCGCTTGACATCCCATCCCGACTCGCGGAAGTCGACCGCCAGCCAATCGAGTAGTTCCTGATGGGACGGAGGCTCGCCCTGCGATCCAAAATCCTCCGCTGTCTTCACAATTCCCATGCCGAAGACTTGTTGCCAGAAACGGTTCACCGTTACCCTTGCCATCAAGGGATTCGATGGGTCGACCAGCCACTGCGCTAGGCCCAGCCGATTGCGCGGCGCCGATTGCGGCATGGGGGGTAAAACGGCTGGCACGTTCGGATGCACTTCGTCGCGCATCTGATCGTACTGACCACGGAAAAGCACGTGCGCCATCGGCTGAGAGTCTTGGCGCTCCTCTTGTACAAATGTCACCGCGCTGTGACCGATGATCGCGTGCCGCTCCGCGTCCACTTTATGCAACTCCGCCACGGATTCCTTTGTATTGCTTCCAACTTCCGCGGTGTAGTACGCGAGCAACGCCTGCCGGTCCGCTTCCGATAGGTCTGGTACATCCTTCTTTGACGCGCTCTCTAGCGAATCGGCAAAGTACAGTAGACGAGCAGCCTGCTCGTCTACCCGCCGGTTTAAAAGACGGAACCCGCTCATCGCCCCGCCTTCGAGCGTTTGCTTTTCGCGTTTGCCCAAGTAAAGGGGCGCTGTCGTCCGCACCGGAATTTTCAGAGGCGCCAGATCTTCGCCGGTTCCATAACTCGGTACTGCGTTGCCGTTCACGTATATCCGGAAGCCCTTATTGCTGCGGCTGCCATCATAAGTAAATATGACGTTATACCAGTCGCCCGGCTTCAGTCCGTAATCCGGTGCGGGCTGTGCACTAATGTATTTGCCGTCGCGCGCGCGAAGCTGAATGAACGGCATCGAGGGTTCGGTGTTGTTCGAATTGATACTAACCGACCAGCCCCACTCCTTCGTCTCTTTGCCCTCCTTGACCGAATTCCACTCGCTCGCAATTGCGTAGCTCGTGTTGGCCTTGGGAATTCGTACCCAAGTGGCAACTGTGAATGGCTTTTCGGAATTGATCTGCGGAACATTCGCGAGCCTTACAGCGGCTTCCTTTTCGAAGTGCAGCGCTTTGCCAAGTCCTGTCGGACCATCGCCTAGCGTTACGCCAGGGGGCAGCGTCAATGCGATCGACGAACCGCGGCGTTTCACTTGCGGTGCTCGCCCGCTCTCATCCGTCTTCACCTCGAGCAACTGTGAACTCGCAAGCTCTGATATAAGTTGCTTGCGCGCCGGTGAACGAAGCCAGGTTTCGAAATCCGCGTTCGCCTCGCTTTGCCCTTTGGCGATTGACGCCTTCAATGCTTTTCGCTCTGCCTCGAGCTGATCCCATCGGGCTCGCTCGGCATCCGGGGGGACGGTCACCACGGGTGGAGTGTCTGGCACGTTGCCGTCCAGCGGATATTGCTTGGTATTTCGGAAGAAAGAAGTGAGGGAATAGTATTCCTTCTGTGCGATTGGATCAAATTTGTGATCGTGGCAGGTCGCGCATCCTACTGTAAGTCCGAGCCACACTGCGCCTGTCGTATCTGCACGGTCTTTTGCATACATCGCCGCTACTTCCGCCGGAATCGAGCCGCCTTCATTCGTCGTGACGTTACAGCGTTGGAAGCCCGAGGCGATTTTGTCGTTTAGCGTCGCGTTCGGCAGCAAATCACCCGCCAACTGCTCGACCGTAAATTTATCGAACGGCATGTTGTGGTTGAACGCCTCTATTACCCAATCGCGATATGGCCACATCTCGCGATAGTTGTCGATGTGCAGTCCCTGTGTATCCGCGTAACGTGCCGCGTCAAGCCAGAAATGCGCTTCCTGTTCGCCGTAGTGCGGCGACGCAAGCAGACGGTCCACCACTTTTTCGTACGCATCCTGCGAATCGTCTTTCAAGAATGCATCCACCTCTTCGGGTGTCGGTGGTAAGCCGGTAAGATCGAGCGTTAGGCGCCGAATCAGAGTGCGTTTATCCGCCTCGGGCGCCGGCTGCAATCCGCTCGCTTCGAGCTTAGCCAGAATGAACTGATCTATCGGATTTCGGACCCACTTTGCATCCTTGACCGCGGGCGGCGCTGCTCGTACGGGAGCAATGAACGCCCAGTGATCTTTCCACTGTGCACCTTGTTCAATCCAGCGCCGCAGAATATTCTTCTGCTCGGTGGTCAGCGTTTTGTGCGCCATCGCCGGCGGCATCCGGTACGCCGGATCATCCGAAAAAACCCGTTTGATTATCAGGCTTTCGTCCGGCTTCCCGGGCACGACGATCATGCCGTCCTTGCGGCTCGCAAACGCGCCTTCCTTGATATCCAGCCGAACGTCCGCCATCCGTGTCCCCTTGTCGGGCCCATGGCACAAAAAGCAGTTGTCGGAAAGAATAGGTCTGACCTGGCGTTGGAAATTTACGGGTGGCCCGCTGGCCGCAGGCACATCCGCTGCCCGGGCTCGAGTTCCGGAGAGCAGGATCGCACTCAAAAGTATCCAGAAAGCGCTACGTGGCGGGGCGCACATCATATGATTTAGAGGGCAGACGGGATCTGGCCTACTCTGCGTCTCCTTTATACCGCTAAAGGGCGATGTTTGCTTTTGATCCAGTCCCCTAGTACGAAATCATACATCCGTCGCCTGGAGGGAATTCTGGATGGCATGGCTCGCCCGGCGTAACGGCACTGCCGAGCCTCGGGTACAAAACTCTACCGGTGTCTGCTGGGTAAACCTGCGAAATACGGTTGCGAAGTACTGCGAGGAGCTGAATCCTAACTCCATTGCCGTATCAGTTACGCTCTTGCGGCGGTCGAGTAGCATTTCCTTGGCAGCTTCCATCTTGCAGCGCAAAATGAATTCATGAGGTGCAATCCCGATTTGCGCCTTGAATTTGCTTTTGAACCTCGATAGGGATAGTTCGGCCTCACTTGCCAATTCCACTAACGAATAATTTCGCTCCGGGGAAGATTTAATACGCTCCACCAGTTTCGAAATCACCGGCGATCGATGAATTCCTTCGTGCCGGTGTGCACAATTGATTGTCTCGAGAATAAAACGAACAAGTTGGTTCGCTATGGCAATCCGAATCAAAGGCTCGGTGGGCCGCTCGTACAAGCCAAAAACTTCATTGAAGATCTGCTTGAGAGCAGGTCTGCCGGGAAAGTGGCGATGCGGAAGGCTCGAAAGCTGGCTTACCAGCGCCCCGCTCTCTTTGACGGGGAGCATCAATATCGACCCACCTGGCTGGGGCATCTTCAAATTCATCCAGTAAAGAATGCCGCGCTCCTCCACGCGTCCGCCTGTATCGTGTGGCTCCCCCGGGGTGGTCACGAAAACGTCTCCACCCACAAGGTGATACTCACGTCCTGCGGCCCGGTATGTCTGGCATCCTCGCTCCAGGTAGCAGATCTCGACCGCGTGTGGGTGTATATGAGTGGCAAGTCCCGGGCGTGCGGAGCAATACTCATAGCGCCCGAACACGGGAACTTCCGTCAGCCCGATCTGGCCCAAGTCAAGCATCCGCCGCTCATTTTGCACCTGACGCTGCATGATTAAGTTTCGATATTATACCGTCGCCTTGAACTCTGTTCAGAATACCGTGAAAACGCGTTTTGCGTTCCACGGATGTGGGCTATCCTGTAGAATCAGCTCATTCGTAACTCAGCGGTGGAGCGGCCGGTGCTCTCTGGTCTTGCTTTTGGCTCTGGCTTTTGGCCCTGGGCATATATGGGGAACTCCGCAATCGCCCGTCTTGGATTCGTCAACTACTCAGCATTTAGACGCTGCCCGACAGGCGGAACAGGCCCATGACTATGCGGAAGCCAGCCAACAGTACCAGGAGATCCTGAAAGCCAATCCTAACCTGGCGCTGATTCGTCAAAGCCTAGCAGTTACCTATCATCTGCAAAATCTCTTTCCTCAAGCCATCGCCGAATTCGAGCATGCGATCAGACTCGACCCCACGCTTTTCGGCTCCTACCTCTTTCTCGGCATGGACTTCTATAAGAGTAACCAGTTCAAACTCGCCATTGCGCCTCTGCGGAAAAGCATTGAATTGAATGCCCCCATGGCCGAGCCCGAAGCACGCTTTTGGCTCGCTGCCACGTATTCAGCCCTGGACAGACCCGAGGATGCCGTCCGCGAACTCCGCCGAGACCTGGTTCTCCGACCGAAAGATTGCGATGTTCTGTACTACTTGACCAAGGCCTACGATCAGTCGTCCGCCGACGCATACGAGCGCCTTGGCCGCATCGAGCCTCGCTCTGCCGCGGTGGCTTTGCTGCAAGGGGAACGTCTCGCTGAAGAGAATCGCATGGATCTTGCTCGTGTTCAATATCGAAACGCCGTTGCTTTGCGGCCCGATTTCGCCAGCTGGGTTCCGGCAGAGAAGGGACCGGTGGAAACGCCACCGGATCTCGTCCTATCGGCCTTTGACGCCCGCGCCGATCTTGATCTTGCCGAGCTGTTCGACTCTGCTGGGGACACGCGTCGGGCAACTGCAGTGCGTCAAGGGCTTAGCCAACGCAAAGCTGCCGATTCCAAAGCCGCTCAGGTCATCGCCCGCGCTCTCACAAATCGACCGGCCGGCGGCGGCGCCGCTGTCTCCCCAGACCTGGCACGCGGTATTGAGCTCTTTCGCGAAGGCCAGTTTCGGCAGGCCGAAGGCCCCCTCTCAAAAGCCGCTACTCATAATTCCAATCCTGCCCTCCAGCTTCTATTGATCCGTTCCTACCTCGAAGCCGGCGATTTCGCGCTTGCTGAACAGCATCTCAACAAAATACTTGCCGTTAAGCCGGACAATATCGACGTCCTTCATCTTCTGGGCCGCACCTATAAACGTCAAGCCGAAGCGACCCTCAAGCAAATGACTGACCTCTCGCCGGATTTCTATGGCGTCCACGAGCTTCTTGGCAAACAGCATGAAGAGAAAACCGAGTATGAGCAAGCAATCGCGGAATATCAGGCGGCCCTTGCGAAGCGCCCTGATCTCGCCGGCATTCGGTATGCCATCGGGAACGTCTACCGCAAGATGAGTCAGTACGACAAAGCGGAACAATGGCTTCAGGCAGAACTTGAGCGCAATCCCTATCACGGGCTCGCTCACTACCGGATGGGCAGCGTGTTCCTCGAACAGGGAAAGGCCGATGACGCTATTTCGCAGCTTGAGCAGGCCCTTCGGGCGCATCCCCAATTAGTCGATGCGCACATGGATCTTGGCCGGGCCTACACAGCAAAAGGCCGCTATGCCGAAGCCATCGCCCAGCTACAGCAAGTTGTGGCCGCGGAGCCAGAAAATGATCGCGTGCACTATCTGCTGTCCTCCGTTTACGCCAAGGAAGGGAATCGCAGCCGTGCCCAGAGTGAACTTGCCGAATACCAGCGTTTAACTCGCAGCCGGCTGGAAAATACACAACAAGACGTTAAGAAAGCCGCTGATTCGGTCAACCGCCAGTAGTTTTGCCGTCGGACGGCTCGTCCACGGTTAGAATCTGATTACTCTTCACATTAGTGAGTATCTGCTGTTTTCCGGTGGGCCAACGTATCTTGATCTCGTCGATGACTGCGGCCGTCCCTAATCCGAAGTGCAAACGGATGTCGTTCTGCGATTGATAACTGCCGCCGCTTTTCACTTCGCGCGTCTGTGTGAGCTTGCCTATTCGGGCGGTCACGCGCGCACCGATCGCATCCCGGTTCGAAATCGTTCCGCGGAGCTTCATCAACAGCCATTTGCCGTCGCTGCCGGGATTCTTCAATATCCACGGCGTCGCGTCGAGATTCGAGATGACAAAATCGATCGAGCCGTTGTTGCTTAAGCTGCCGCCTGCCAGGCCGCGGCTCGAGTCCACGAGCTGAAATGCAGGTCCCCAATCGGATCCCGCTTCCTTGAATCTCCCATTGCGGAGGTTAAGGAATACGCTTGGATGCTGGCGGTATTTTGTTCCGAAATCGTGCTTGTCCACCTCCGGATACACGTGCCCGTTCGCCATCGCGATGTCCGGGTAGCCGTCGTTGTCCACGTCCGCAAATTGTACGCCCCACCCGAGGAGATTCCAAGTCGGCTGGACGAGCCCGGCTTGATAGGACACATCCGCAAAGTGCCCGGTCCCGTCGTTATGAAAGAGCGTCTTATAGTCGTCCGAAAAGGTGGTCATGACGATATCCATGTTGCCGTCGTTATCGTAGTCGCCAATATCAACGCCCATGCCCGCCTGCTCGCGGCCGTCATCGCGCAACGCCACACCGGCGGCTAGAGCCGATTCCGTGAACTTACCTTTTCCGTCGTTGTGAAACAAATAATTTGGCAGCGAATCGTTTGCTACGAATAGGTCCGGCTTTCCATCGTTGTCCAGATCGCCCCACACGGCGCCCAGCCCGTAAGATGGCGGAACACTTCCAATTCCCGATGCCGTCGTTACATCCTGAAAATGACCGCCGCCCAGGTTTCTGAATAAATGCCCTGTGCTTGGTTTTAATCCCCGGGGTCCGCACTGCACCGGAATGTCACGGTAGCGGCATAGCAATCCCTCACGCGGCAGGCTTTGTATATCTACGTCCAGGTAGCGCCCGACGTACAAATCCACCAGGCCGTCGCCATCGTAATCCGCAAAGGCCGCGCCTGAGCTCCACCCCCCCAGTTCCGTATTCGATTCACGGCTGATGTCTCGAAACGTTCCGTTCCCGTTATTGAGATACAGGCGGTTGGAACCGTAATTCGTGATGTAAATGTCCTCAAACCCATCGTTATTGACGTCGGCAACAGCTACGCCCATGGTCCAGCGCCGGTCACCTAAGCCCGCCTCATGCGTTACATCCGTAAACGTCCCGTCTCGATTATTGCGGTAGAGATGATCTTCCGCGGTGTTATTGCCCGCACGTTCCGCTTCGATGGTTGAGCCGTTTACCAGATAAATATCCGGCCATCCATCATTGTTGTAATCGAAAATCGCGACGCCGCCCGTCATCGACTCCACAATGTAGTGCTTGTCCGATGATCCGGAGACCAGCTTCGTGGACAGGCCCGATTGCCTTGCCGTCTCTCGAAAGATCAGGACAGGAGTCCCGGCAAGCAACAGCGTCGTAGCGGCTATCAGGCCTAACGCCTTTATATTCAATGGTCGTCTCCCAGGTAACCCGCCCCAAGAACCGACTGCTCCATGAGGGCCTTCTTGGTCTCGGCAAACTGCGTCATGTATTTCCGGGATTCCTCATCGTTTCCTTCGCGGTGGTACAACCGCCCCAGGAGGTACGCGGCCTCAAAGAAGTCCGGCTCGAGTTCCAACGCTTTCTCGAGTTCCCTTCGCGCTTGGTCGAACTGTTCGTTCTCTACGCAGAGACGCCCTAATTCCAAATGCGCTTGAGCGTCTTGTGGGTTGATCTTCAATGCCTGCTCAAATGCCGCCTTCGCCTCGCCCATTTCTTGCGGCGTCCGGCCCTGGCTCTTCAGAGCTTTTCCGAGACTTACATAAAAGGTTGGGTTGGCGTCGAGTTCGGCGGCATGTTTAAACGCCTTCGCAGCTTCTTTCAATTGCCCTTGTCGGGTGTACGCTCGCCCCAGCAAATAATACGCCTGCGCAAAACGCGGATCGATGCGGACTGCTTCACGCAAGAGCGTGACGGGCTCGGCCGAGAGCGGATCCTGGTTCAAACAGCTCGCCGCCGCCACATATAGTGACTGCGCGGACCTCTGTCCGTAGGCTTGCGCCAGCGCGATCATTCCCACGGCCGAGAGATAGTTTGAGCCCTTTTGCAGTTGCGATGCCAATTGATAGTAAAACTCGGCTTTATCTGGCTGAAGATTTGCTTTCGAGAGCCTCCGTCGGTGCTTCCCGTGCCACTTCGACTGCAGGCATTTCGTTTCATCGTGTAAAAAACCTTTGCTTCGCTTTTTGCCTGCATGGCTGCGAGGCGAGCCAGCAGCGATTCTGCTTCACCGTTCTTTCCCTGATCCAAATCGATCAATGCCAGGTTGATGTAGGCGTGTTGACTCTGCGGCCACCGTTCGATCGTCATCTGCAAAAGCTTCTCCGCCTGGTCGTAACGGCCTAGCTTCGCTTCGGCGGACGCCATCAGGTTAGCCGCCTCCGCATTAGTCTGCGCATCCATGCTTAAAGCCTTCACGACTGCCGCATTGTCTTCGAGCAGGTACGATACAAGGGCCGCGCGAAAACGCGGCTCAAACGCCCCTGGCACAAGACTCCGGGCTTTTGTAAATGCCTCCAGCGCTTCGCTGGTAGAAAAGGTGATCGAAGAGAGCCCTTCCCTACGCGGAGCAGCACATCCGCAGATTTCACAGGCTTCTCAAGCAGTTTCTTCGCTGTGTTGAGCGCCAAGGTTGACTGCTTTGCCAGAAACGCTGCTTCGATCAAGTTGACTTGCACAGCCAGATTGCTGAAGCCACCTTCCACGGCCGCCCGCAGATGAACCGTGGCCCGCCGGCTGTCACCGAGATCCCGGTACACCATGCCCAACTTGTATTGCGAGACCGTATCTGTCGGCCGCTCCGCCACCAGGTCTTCCAAATACACGACCGCATTCGCCGGGTCTTTCTCGGTCAAGTATGCTTCGCTCATCTCGCTCTCTACTTTCAGCCTCAAATCGCGAAACTCGGTCTTGCCGCGAATGGCCGCGAGCAGGTCCTTCAGATCCTCCAATGCTTTCTGGGTTTGTCCGCTTAATCGCTCCTCGTGGGCCCGCTGCCATCGAGTCTCGAACTCTGCCCGGCTGGTATCTGCGCACGCTCCGGCAACCAGCACCGTGAGCACTAGAACCCGCCAGTAACAGCCGAAACCACTCACTTCTCGCCGTGCGAAACCACTGTTGGAACGGCCTTCGACTTGCCTTCTTCAAGCGTGAGAATCTGATCCGCCGCCACGCCCTCGATCCGCTCGGTCAAGCCGCTGGGCCATCTCACTTCCAGCCAATCGGCCTTCCCGTGCGTGCCCAGGCCAAAGTGTACGCGCAGGTCATTGGCGGAAAGATAGCTCAGACCAGCTTTGATCTCTTGAATTTGCTGCAGGTCGCCCGCGTGCAAAGTCAACCGCGCTCCGATGGCCGACCGGTTGCTCTTCGTCCCCACGCAGCGCACAATCAACCAATGTTGGCTGGGTGAGTCATTGTGCAGCAGCACTGGCTCATCGTCCAGGTTGTTAATGAGTAAGTCCAGTCGCCCATCGTTATCGTAGTCGCCGACCGCCAGTCCGCGGCTCTTCCAAGGTACAGTGAGGCCGACTTCGCGGCCTACCTCGCGAAACGTGTTGTTCCGGTTATTCATAAAGAGGAGTGGCCGCTGCTTATAAACCAGACCCAGGTCGAACTTGTCTGCCTCCGGATACAAATGTCCGTTCACTACGAAAATGTCATCCCAGCCATCATTGTCCAAATCCGCGAATGAAGTGCCCCACTTCACGAATCGGTATGTCGTCTCTCCGTGCCCCGCAGGGTTTGTTGTATTCGTGAACGTTCCGTCGTGATTGTTCTGCAGCAGTTCATCGGTCTGGAATGACGACGTCGTGTAATAGATGTCGAGCCAACCGTCATGGTCATAATCCGCCAGATCGACTCCCATGTTCCCCTCTTCCACTCCGTCTGCTGAAAATGCGGCGTTGGCCGCCAACGCTACCTCCTCGAACTTGCCTTTGCCCAAGTTGTGATAGAGCAGATTCGGACTAAGGTCGTTTGTCACGAAAATATCCGGCCAGCCATCATTGTCGTAATCCGCCACGATTACGCCTAGCCCATAGAGCTTGTCGGGATCGATTCGCAGTTCGGCCGTCCGGTCATGAAAGTGCCCGCTGGCATCGCCGAAATAGATCACGTCACGCGACCCGGGCAATCCACGTGGACCGCAAAATACGGAGATTCCGCGGTAATTGCACGATGAGTTGTGCACGGGAAGATGATCGAGCGGATATTCCAAATAGCGGGCTATATAGAGATCGAGATAGCCGTCTCGATCGAAGTCGCCAAACGCTGCACCGGTATTCCATCCGCTTCCGCGTATACCCGCCTTCTCCGCGACCTCTTCGAATGTGCCGTCATGCCGGTTGTGAAAGAGAAAATTCCGCCCATAGCCGGTCACCAAGATGTCTTGCCATCCGTCGTTGTCATAGTCGGCCACGGTCACGCCCATTCCCCATCCGCGTGCTTCGTTCAGCTTGGCCTGCCTGGTGACGTCATTGAAATGGCCATTCCCATCGCCTTTGTACAAGGCGCAAACTTGGTCTCCGCCTGCCTTGTTGTATTGGTCGATAGTAGAGCCGCGTACCAGTAAAATGTCGAGCTTTCCATCATTGTCGAAGTCGAGGAACGCCGCTCCCCCGCCCATTACCTCCAGCACATGCGGCTTTGCGATAGCGTCGCCTTGCACGTTATGAAAACCGCCCAGGCCGGCCTTGCCCGTCACATCGGAGAACGCAACGCCCACAGGCGTCGCAGCGTATTCACAGACCGGCAGTGCAAGAGCGGCAGCCAGACAGACACCGAGAATCAAAGTCGGGATTTTGCACTGAAGCAAACTAGACAGCAAAGCGCTCAGTTAGGGTACTTCCGATCCCCTTCCAGATCGCGCGCACGAGCGCGTTCTTGATTAAGCCGGCTGAAAATCGCCGCCTCGCCTTTAGCTTCGTCGGTTTTGCCGATCGCCCGATATGCTTGCGAGAGGTACAAGTGCAGGGACGGTACTTGCGGATCGATTCGGATAGCCTCCTCCATCGCACTCGCCGCCTCGGGATACTGTTTCAATTGAATCAGCGCCTTGCCTAACCCGGTTTGTGCGTTCATCAGCTTCGGATCAATTGCCAGCGCCTGGCGGAAATATCCAACGCTGTCGCCCGCTTTCCCCATTTTGAACACGACCTCACCCAGCATTACCTGGGCCTCCACCAGATTTTTGTCCTTACCGGTTGCCAACTCCAACTGTTGCCTGGCTTCGGTTAAGTGGCTGAGATTGTTTAGCTGAGCACCCAAGTGGTAATGTGCCATCGCCTCATCGGGAAAGCGTTGTACAGTCTCCTCGGCGCAGTGCAGAGCGTGCTCGTATTCAAAATTCCGGTAATAGGCCTCAGTCAGCAGGTAGCGCGGCTCGGGATTTTCAGGTTGCAGGGAAACCGCTTTCTTAAGCGTCTCTACCGCATCTCCAAAATAATTTCGCTCGTAATACTGGAGTCCAAGCATCAAGAGCAGGCGCGGATTGTCGCTGCGAATTTGCGCCGCGGCACGCAAATGTTCAATGGCACGATCAGCCTCACCATCACCCGCTAGCAGTGTGCCAAGCAAGAGCTGTGCTTCGTAGAAGTCCGGCTTCAGCTTCACCGCTTTCTCCAACTCAGGCTTTGCGTCGGCTTGCCTGTTCATTCCGATATAGGCCTTCGCAAGATCGTAATGGGCTTCGGGAATCGCGGGCGTAATGCCAATCGCCTTCTCTAAAAATGAAGCCGCTTGCGGATGCAGTCCCGCTTGGCCCAGCATGGTCGCCGTGGCCAGCAAAATGTCGTAATCACTCGATCGAATCAACTTGTCGATTTCAGCTTCAGCGTCCGCCTGCTTCCGCTCTTTCAGGGCCTGCCGCAAGCCCGAAAGCTCGACCATTTCGTTCTGAAACTTTGCTTTCCACCGTGCCGCCGCGTCAAATTCCTTTTTGGCGTCTGCAGCACGACCCTTCTGCTTATAAGCCCGTCCCAGCAGGTAATGCAAACTGCCGTCTTCGGGCCTGACGCGCACGGATTCCTGCAAAAACGCAATGGCTTCTTCAAGTTTCCCTAATGTCAGGTAATCGCCCGCCAGCTTCTGCCGCACATCGAGTACTTCGCCCGCCGCAAGAGACCGTTCGAAGTAGGCCACGGCCTGTGATCGATTTCCCGAGTTCTGTTGAATCAAGCCCAGGTAATAAAGCGAAAACGGATCGGGCGGAGGAAAATCCAGTTCTCGGGTAAAAGCCTTCGCGGCACCTTCCACATCATGGGTCTGCAGCAACGCGTAACCGAGCTGGTAATATGCTCCGTGGGTTTCAGGATTGATCTCGAGGGCCGCTCTTAGCTCGCGAGCCGCTATCGCATAATCGCCTTTGTCCGACGCTGTCTGCGCATCCGCAAGATGCTTGTTGAAATCCTGAAGCGATGCCTGCTGGCTCTGAAGTATTGCTGGTAATGCGAAGAGGGTGACCGCAGCGAAGCTTCTAAATTTTAGCGGGCACCTCATGAATCAACTCGGGTCTGCGTCCCGCGTTCAGAATAAATTGCAGACGGAAAAAAGTCAAAGTCAGGGCCGAATAGCACGGAGGGGCTATCCGGCCTTCTCAGATTTAGAACAGGATCTTCGCTCCGAATTGCGCCTCTAGCGGGGCACCCGATAGTCCGGTGATTCTTCCGAACGTGCTTGGCGAACTGAAATCATTGCTTGGATTCGAAAAATTGGCGCGATTGGTGAGGTTAAATATCTCGGCCCGGAACTGGAAAGTGAATCGTTCCGTGATTTTGAAGTTTTTGTATCCTCCAAGATCCCACTGATAGAAACCGGGTCCGATCAGCGTGTTCCGGCCTACATTCCCAAACGTGTATGGAGCTGGTGCAGCAAAAGCTGCCGGATTCACCCAAAAGCCCGTAATACTGCGTCCGCCCTGGTATGGGTCGCCGATAATATCGGCTCTTTGAGTAATATCTGCGTGCGCCAATGTTTGCGACGTCCTGACCAAACCCGAGCAGTGAAAGGTGCTCCGGAGGTAGCTGTCATGATCCCCGTCACCTCCCATCCTCCGAACAGGGCATCTTCCCACCCATTAAAGCTGCTGCCGAATCGTCTACCTTTGCCGAACGGTAGCTGGTATACCCAGTCCAGCGAGAAAATGTTGCGCCGGTCAAGCGAACTCAATCCGCGATCCGCCCGCATGTTGTTCGGATCCTGCGGCGAAGAGCTGTTCGAGAAACCTGAGCCGCCGACATCTATCACTTTTCCGAAAGCATAGTTCGCACGGAAGGTCAGACCCTGCCCGAAGCGTTTTTCGATCTTTGCCTGTAATCCTTCATAGTGTGACGATGCCCAATTCGACATCTGGCTCGTGGCTCCGAGCACCGGGAACGGCCGCCGGGGGTCCACAGCTCCTGGTCCGGGGAGCGCCGTGTTCTGGTTGATGATACATTGACAAGTGCGTACCCTTGTTCCCGATGTAGCCTACTTCCGCGATGAGGTCCTGGGTCAACCTGTGCTGGACGGTTAAGTTCCACTGTTGCGTGTAGCTGGTCTTGTTATCCCGCGCCACAATGTGCTGATCGGTTAAAGGAACGTCGGCTCCCGGTGTCACTACCAGAATTGGTGAAAACGTTTTTTCGACGGTACTGGGCGTCGCAGTATTGTTGAGATTCGTTTGCGTTTCGCTGATCGCATAAGGATAGTTTCCGCGAACGCCCTGCGCCTCCCATAGATAGTTGCCCGAATAGAATATCCCGTAACCCGAGCGGATCGTCGTCTTATCGCCTATTCGATAGGCGAAGCCCACGCGGGGCGCCCAATTGCTATAACGGGGATCCACAATGCCGGGGCGTGCGTTCGGCCCTTGTCCGGTTACCGGATTCGTGCCGTCCCATAGATATAGGCCGTTATTCAGGTCGAAGGAGCCCAGCGTGCCGTCACGGCTGTAGGGCCATCCCAGGTAGTCGTACCGGATGCCCAGGTTCAGCGTCAAGCCTTGAGGTCGCTTTCCAGTCGTCTTGAATGTATCCGCTGTAATCATGCTTGCGCATGATTGCAGCCGTCTCGCCGACATTGCGCAATGCTTGATTGGGCAATCCTAGCAGATAGGAAGCCATCGATTGGCCTGTCGTTGCGATGTTTTGCGGATCGTTGGTGGCGTCGCCTGTGAAGTGGAAGTTACCGGTGAAGTAGCCATCATCCAGATTATGCATGTACCGGAAGTCCCAGCCGAACTTCAGCAGATGTTTGCCTTGTATGCGGCTGACGGTTCCCAGCAGGCTCCAGGTGTCATCCGGAAAGGGGTATCCTTGCTGGCTCACGCTGAAGTTGTCCGTTCAGACTGTATTGCGGAAACAGCGGAATTCCCTTTACCGGCGGCACGCCCTGGAACCCGTAGGTGTCGATGTAATTCGTGGTGGCCGCAAGCCCGCCCGGCGCGTTGTCCGTGATCTCCAGATTGTTGCGATGGTAGCCCAAGCGGACATCTAAAACCGTCAGCGCTCCGAACGTTTGCGTATCGCTTATCATCGCGTTCGTGAACGTATTGCCAACCGTATTGTCCACGGTCGGTTGATTCGTGGGTTGTATGTTGTGCGAATCATTGATATTGAATCGCCCCGACAGCGTATTGTTATTTCCGAATCGCTGATCTACGCGGGCCATACCCTGGTTACCGTTATTCACGTTCGCACTTGTATTGATGTAATTTTGCCCGTTTACATTCGCGTTGGGGGCGGGCAGAAATATTTTGGCGTAGGTGGTCATCGCGGGATCGATCCGGTTGCTTGGAATAATGTTGCCCGGAAATGGGTCGCGGATCGTTACTCCATTCACCACTCTGGTGGTGGCCGGATCATAAATTTGCGGAGCCGGATTTCCCAGGGCATCGTGACTCAGATCGCCTGAAAGCTGCGCCTGTGTCGGTACGATCGACAGCATAGACGAGCCTTGACTAAACCGCAATCCGTCGTAATTGACAAAAAAGAAGGTACTATTCTTCTTGATCGGACCACCGAAAACACCACCGAATTGATTCTGCCGGAAAATCGGCTTTGACAGGTTTGCCTGCTCGGAGAAATAATCGTTAGCGCTCAGGTGATTATCGCGGTGAAACTCGTAGGCCGCGCCATGAAACTCGTTGGTGCCCGATTTCGATCACCACATTAACGTTGGCGCCCGCTCCCGTTCCGAATTCTGCCGACGTGATATTCGTCTGAACTTTAAACTCCTGTATCGCGTCGATCGAAGGCTGCACGCCATAGGACTTGAAAAACGTTTCATTGTTGTTGACGCCGTCGAGTGTGTAGTTGTTGTTCTCAGCTGCGAAGCCCGCTGACCGAGACGGTCGTTCCCGAACTCTGGTAAATGCCTGCCCCGGTACCCACGGCGCCGGGCACTAGTACTGTCAATTGAGTGAAGCTACGCCCATTCAACGGCAGTTCCACCACTTTTTTGTTGTCCATGGTGGTCGCTACCGTTGAAGAATCGGTCTGCAATTGCACTGCGGTTGCGCTGACCTCCACACGCTCGCTTACGTCACCCACTTTGAGCGAAATATCCGCACGCAAAGTCTGGTTTACGTCGAGCTTCAGACCCTTTTCTATTTCCGTGCGAAAACCCTTTAATTCTGCCTGGACCGTATAGATCCCAACCGGCAAAGAGGGTATCGTGTAATTCCCCGACGCGTCTGTTGTGACTTGCCGGGTAGCCGTTGTCCCCTCATTCGTAATCTGCACTGCAACGTTCGGAACGGCGGCGCCAGAGTCGTCTGTAATTGTTCCTACAATTGTCCCGAGCGAGGTCTGGGCCCGAAGGGCCCCACTGCTTACTTGGATCAATATGAGCGCCAAAAGAACAGCACTCTTGCGTAAACCGAATCGCCAGAATACCAGAGCGCCAGTTCTGTTACTGGATCTGTGAGTCATACGTAGACCTCTCCTCAGCCCCTTTAAGATTGATTACTGTAATGTTTATCAGCTAAAAGGTGGAGCCGTCGTTCGACCTAGTATTGGAATACTAAATCGAACGTATGTACTAGATAGATCAGCGCGGTGCCACTGAACCCAATTCAGTAAGGCAGTTCACTCACCGCTCGCGACGCTTGGTCTGTGCGAGCGAATTCGATCCTTCAGAGTTGCTCCACATATTCAGGAATGACGACCGTCGCCGGTCCTTCGATAATTTCGTTGGGCGCTACCTTAGGGTGGAGGATTGGATGGCCGTCGAAACCCTTGAGACCACTTGCTGCATCGTAGGCGGCGGACCCGCAGGCGTGATTCTGGGTTATTTGTTCGCTCGCGCCGGGATGGAAGTTATTGTGCTTGAGAAACACAAAGATTTCCTTCGAGATTTTCGCGGAGATACCATACATCCGTCAACCTTGGAATTGATGCAAGAGCTTGGGCTGGTGGATGAGCTTCTCAAGCTGCCGCATCAGGAAATAATCTCAACGGGAGGCGTGTTCGGGGATTTCTCGTTCCAGGCCGCTAATTTCACGCGCCTTCCCACTAAATGCAAGTTTGTGGCTCTGATGCCGCAATGGGATTTCCTCAATTTTCTTTCACAGCAGGCAAGCAGATTTCGGGGCTTCGATCTTCGGATGGAGCACGAGGCGCAGGCCCTGATTTTTGAAAATGATCGCGTTGTGGGAGTGGATGTTCGAACTCCGACCGGAGGCATCAAAATTTATGCGCAGGTGGTTGTGGGTTGTGATGGGCGTTATTCGACGGTGCGCAAAGCCGCGCAGCTCGAAATCTTGGAGCGCGGCGTTCCCATCGATGTCCTGTGGTTTCGAATCCGCCGCACTTTAGACGACCCGGAACAACTCTTTGGCAGGGTAAATTACGGCAGAGCGCTTATCCTCATCCCGCGAGGCGACTATTTTCAAGCCGGAATGCTGATCCGAAAGAATTCCTTCGAGGAACTAAAACGGCTTGGGATGAGTTCCTTCCGCGAAGCCATACGCCGCATCGCTCCTTATTTGGGTGAGCGTGTAGGCGAACTGGAGCATTGGGAAGAGATCAAGCTGCTTTCGGTGCAAATCAATCGCCTGCGCCAGTGGCATCGTCCAGGGCTGCTGTGCATTGGAGATGCGGCACATGCGATGTCACCGGTAGGCGGAGTGGGAATCAATCTTGCCATTCAGGATGCGGTGGCGACGGCAAATCTGCTTATCCAGCCGCTGCTGGACGGCTCAGCGGCAGAACCGATGTTGGCAGCCGTACAACGGCGGCGGGAGTTTCCAACCCGCATTACGCAATTCATGCAAATGAATGCGCACCGAGCGCTCGACCGCGTGTTCCAGAATCCTGGACCATCCAAAGCTCCCTGGCAATTAAGGGCGGCAGTTCGCATTCCGGGCGTGCAGCACGTCCTCGGCTGGGCCGTGGGAATCGGTGTGCGGCCCGAGCACGTAACTCGCGCAAGAGCCGTCCCACCACTCCGCAGAGCTCTGCGAAACAGCCTCGCACTCTGCACGGGTGTGTTGATTGGGGCACTAACCTTCAGTCGTGGGCTTCGATCTGCCGTCAGTCCACTGCGCTCAGCGCCTCTTTGAGCGTGAGCTTGCCGCGCATCAACTCAGCGAGAGCAGCCGTTTGTGATTCGTATTCGCAACTTAGAACGGCCGTAACACGACCGCCACGAATATAGAAGACCATGAACTTCAGCTCATCTATATCGCCTTTGATAAAGGTTTCATCCCATCTTTCAGCATGCCCAAGATAGTTCAGGGTTTTACCAAAATGATAGGTCCAGAAAAACGGGACGCCCTCGTATGTTGCATTCTGCCCCATCATTCCAAGCGCCGCGATGCGGCCGTGCTGTTGCGCCACACGCCAGTGCTCGATGCGGGTGCCATTCATATTTGCGATATCGCCCGCAACCCAAACTGCCTGGGTAGCGCGCAGCGAGGTGTCAGTTTTTATACCGCCGCCGTTTGTAGCGGCGGGCAAGTCGTGCGTAAAGCCGAGTTCCGGGCTTACCCCCACTCCCATGATCACTAGATCGGCAGGCAATTCCTCTTCGGCCGAGCCCTCACGCACGGTCACCGACTCCTTCGTAATGCGAACGATCTCAACACCAAGGCGGAACTTTGTCCCGTTGCTATCGTGAAGCGCCATGATCGATCGGGCGACCTGTTCCCCAAATTGCTTAGCGAACGGAAGCTTTTCTTGGCCAATCACCGTTACTTGCAAACCGTAATCGAGCAGCGCCGATGCTGCCTCGAGTCCAATGAAGCTGGTACCGATGATCACGGCGTTTCGGGCTCCCTCTGATGCCTTGTGGATCCGCACTACATCCTCGGGGTGTCTTATCGTATGCGCCAGTTCCGAGCCGGGGATTTCCAGCCGTTTCGGTTTCCCTCCTGTGACAACAAGCGCCTTATCGAACTTCATCAGCGCTCCATTACTTAGCTGAACTTCCTGCTTCGCTGCGTTCAATCCGGTGACTGACATGGTCAGGCGCTCCAGGTCGAAACTGGTGTTGAGCGCAATTTCGTTCATTGGCATCTTCCCGGCAAGAGCATCTTTTGAAAGCTGTGTGCGGTCGACTGGCTCTTCTGAAACTGGATCTACCCAAACGATCCGTCCCCCAAAGCCGCCTTGACGGAGCGTTGTCACCGCCATCGCGCCCGCCGCGCCCGCCCCTATCACGGCAAAAACTGGGCGATCCGTGGTCTGCTTTGCCAAAGGCTTCCTCGGCAAAGGATCGGTATCTACCAGCACGTCGGTTCCATCCAGTCGTACCGGATACATTTTTAGCGATTCCATGGGTGGAGGTTCCAGCAGTTCACCACTCGGAAGCGCGAAAGTACCCAGGTGCCAGGGGCATACCAATCTGCCATTGCAAACTGCTCCATCTTCCAGCGGAGCTCCGGCATGAGGGCACTTGGCCTGTAACGCGACCAGTCCGCCCTCGAGGCGGATGACCAGGATTTCGGTCTCACCAACCTTTACGGCCTTCTTTCTTCCTACCGGCAGATCCTCGATTGACAACACTCGTGTTTCAGCCACAGTTCTCCTCTCGGGAATAGACGGCCCGGGGTACTATTCTCAACACTTGGATATTTCACTTCCTGTCCGATGCCGGATTATGGCTTCGTTTTTTCAAATTCCGAATCTGGTCCAATACCTATCGATTCACTGCGCCTGGAGCTTCGCCAGATTGGCTTTTGCTGCAGCATGATTAGGATCGATTCGAAGCGCATTTTCAAAAGCTTGCGCCGCCCCCGCCCGATCGCCCGTTATCGCCAGCAGCGCACCGAGATTGGCCTGTATGTCGGCGTCCTCGGGTGCTCCTTTAGCCGCCTTTCGGAAGCATTCGAGCGCTTGTGGAATCTGCTTTTTCTTGAAAAAGATAGTGCCTAAGGCTGCTTGAGCCGCGGCATCTTCGGGACGAGCATCCAGGAAAATTCGATACTGCTCCTCCGCCTCATCCAGGGTGCCGCTGGCCACGAGCGACCGGGCCAAATTATACCGGGCGTTCAGATACCCCGGATCAATCGCCAGCGTCTCATGAAGCTGCTCCATGGCTTCGGGCAACCGGTCCTCCATCATGAGAACAGCCGCAAGACCGTTACGGGCCGTTGGATTCCTTGGCTCCGCGTCGAGCGCCGCTCGGTAACTGACCGTCGCCTCCGACAGTCGCCCTTGACTTTGGGCCAGCGCTCCCAGGTTATAGTGAGCCACGAAGTCCTCAGGGTACTTCTTGAGACGACGCCGCATGATGGCTTCTTCCAGAGCAATCCGCTGGTCCGGATTTTTCGGCAGAACCTGTAGCCACACGTGACCCATCTCATCCTGACTTCGATTCCCGGTGGTGACCAACTTGGGCGGATGGTTCGGATTCTGAGGATTCTCGCTCGAATTGTCATATGTGATGCGCATGGCCAGCGTGGTTCCCTTAGGCAGGTAGATCGGATTCCGGTACTCATACTCAGCCTGCCAGTTGATATCCCAATTGGGAATGCGAATCAAAGCTCGTTTCGTTCCGTCAGGAAGGTTTGCCCAAGCTTCGATTGTCTTCCCGAGGTAGTGCGCGTGGGGGTAAATAGCCAAAACTTCTACATCGATCGGCAGTGTCAAAGAGTCCGCGACGGCAAAATTCCTACTTCCGGGCGGGATGCGAAGTGCTCCATCATGCTCGAGCTGGACCAACATAGGAAAGCGCGTCGGCGCTGCTGCCGAGAAATAAAGGCCGATTTCCGCCTGAACTTGCTCCAGCTTGCCCGTCGGTTGAAGATGCAGATTGAGTACCAGATCAGTCGCGGGATCAAGACGCCAGCTCATGGCTTCCGGTTCCAGCCGTAGCGCCGTCGCAGGTTTCCAGAACAGAAAGTGCGAATCAGGATCGAACGTGTCCGGAGCGGCCTCCGTGATCAAGTCCATCCCCGGGAAGCCAGGCTTTCCGTCTTCTCCGTCATGCGACCGAAGAGATTGTGTCCGATCCAAAATCACGTTCGCATGATGCACCACTCTCTGATTCGTGAGACGAAGCTCCAGGCCACGAACGAATCGAGTTCTTGTTAGCCCCGTTGGAACGATAAAATTCCGGAATATGTCGGTGCCTTCCGCCGTCATCTCGAACGGCTTCGGCATTTTGAGAACGAGATCCGGCTCTCCCAGTTGCCAGTCGCTTTTGAAATGAGGAGCCGTAGGAGCATCGGCAACGTTCCCCTCCACCTTGCCTTGATGAAGCCAATCGGCAAACAGTTGAATCTGCGGCGCAGTCAGGCTACGATCGCCTGCGAAATCGCCGTAACCACCCTGCGGAGGCCATGGCGGCATATATCGGCGCTCTGCAACCGCAACGATCTGAGAGGCGTGTCGAGCTGTGTCGGCGTAGCTCGTCAAAGGAAAAGGGCCGACACCACCAGCATGATGACAGGGAGCACAGTGCTCATAAACGATCGGACCGACATCTCTATTGAAGGTCACCGGACCGCCGGAAAGGAGTGGCGCAAGCAACAGAACGCCAAACCACTTCATCTGTCTGTATCCAGCGTCGAATTGATAAGCTTCTCGAGATCAGGCTTCGTGAGAGCAGTACTGATGAAAAGCTCCTGACGCGCACCCGCGCTGAGTGCAATCGCTTTCCAGCCATTGGTCGTTGAAACCGTGACTCGGATGACCGGGCCTCCCTTGGCATCGCGAACGGGCCGGATGACGCCGGGAATCACTGAGCGGATTTCAGCGTTGCCGCGCAGCAAGCGTTCGAGGACCGGGCGCAAACCGTCGATGATACTGTGCTCGATCTTGAGCTTGCCTTGAGCCGTCCGCAGTTTCATAACCGTTATTTGAAACGCTTCTTATATTGGATGTCGATGCCGAATTCACCGTTTTCGTCACGAACCGCTACCACGGAATATTGTCGGTTGATCGCCCATTCTACGCGGAAAATCTGCTCGGAGGTCTGTTCCAGATTCGTCACATAAGTGACCGTTATGGCTCGCGAGACCTGTTGCTCGAGAGTCAGGCGGGATTGTGTATTGCTGGTGATCCCTTGAACTAGAGGATCAAGCTTGATGTTCGTGACCCCAAAGAGCTTCGACAAGCGCCCCTGCGAAGGAGCGATCGCTTGGCCAAGAACGGTATTGGCGCCGTTCGGGAGTGGCGTGGTGTTGGTGCTTGCCTGGGTGGTTTGAACATTGGAAGCTTCTTGTGGGGTTCGGCCGACCGTAAGTAGCGCAATGATATCGCGCGGTTGTAGCGGAGGATCGGACCGGTAGGAGATGTTCAGCCGGTTGAGCGTCCCCGAAATCGTGATATCAACAATAATGCCGCGGACCTGCGTCCGGAGATCGAGATCAAGCAGCGGGTCGACTTGGTTTGGATTCGTGAAGGATATCTCTCCGCGATTGATGCTGTATCGCGTTCCGAAGGCTCGAATGTCCCCTTGATTTGCCGAAACTGAACCCAAAAGAGTCGGGTGATCGGGCGTGCCGCGGAGGCGGAGATCAATCCCTGCTTCTACATCGCGACTCAGCGCCGTTGCGAGCTCGAGGTCAGGCGTACTCTCGATGGTGACATCCAGATGCATTCCCGTGAGAAAGTCTTTCCGATTTGCCGCTGTGGGAGCGGGAGCCGCGAGATTCGCGAGCACACTTCCCACATCTGTGTTGCTGTTGAATACGACCCGGGAAATAGTTGCAGTACCGGAGAGTACGCTGCTCGTGCTCGTCCCTGTGAGCCGGAGATCCGTAGTCGCAGTGACGCTGATGCTGCCATAGCGGAGATGAACGCCGTTGGCTCGGGTATCAAGGTGATAGACGAACGGCCCACTTCCGCTATAGCTGATAAAACCGCCCACCTTCAAGACACCGCCGCCAGAAGCAGCCGTGAGGTTCTCGATGGTGGCGCGGTCAGTCGTGAAGTGGACCGCACCGTTCACGTTGCTGAGACCTGTCGGAAAGTCATTCAGAGAAAACGAAGCATCGCGCAATTCGAGGCGTCCTTCAAGCGTGGGCGCGCGAAACGTACCTCCCACCGATGCTGTGAGAATAGATCGGCCGGAGGACTGCAAGTTGGGGTCAAAAAGCCGCAGGAGCCGTAAATCAACCGATCCATCCAAATCAAGGTGGAGCGGATGTGAACCGAGATATCCGATTGAGCCTGACACGGTCAGCGCGGTTTCGCTCCCGGCAAGATGGAAGCTGCGAATCGCAGCACTGCCCGCCGCGACATCCAATACGATCGCCTCTTGATTGTGCAGCTCCAAAGCCGTAACCTGGCTTTTCGTCAGATTTAGCGATCCGGGTGATGTGATAGCAAGTTGGTCGATGCGCACATTAGATCGGAATAAAGCGGGTTGAGCCAGCGGTCCTTCGAAATGGATGCTCCCCTGCAGCGAGCCCTCAGCAATGAGTTCGCGTTTTGGACTAGGACGAAGTAAAGCGTCGAGCGTGGCGAGGCTCAGTCGGTTGAAAGAGATCACACCCTTTACAAGCGATCCCGAAGACAGTCCCAGTTGGGCATTTCCGTTTAAGATAGTGTTGCGCAAATCCCCGTGGATGGTACATTCCAGCGTTTTTTGGCGCGTTATTACATTAGCGGTTACCGAACCTAGCTCGACACCGCCAGCCGACAAATGCTTCATGGACAACCGGCCATTCGCAGCTACGGGCGCTATGACTCCTCCGGTAAACCTGACAGAAAGATGAGCGTCCACTTCGGCAGTGCCGTGAAGATCTGAGGCGATGTCACGCACAAAATTGGAACGTGAAACCGATAGTGACGAACTCTTCAGGGCGAGCGTCATCAGACCGCTTCGCCAGTTGCCGGGCGCGTGTACGTAATCGCCCGAAAAGCTGAGGATTCCGCCACCGGTGCTTGCAAGCGCGCCGCGCTTAAAGTTAAGGCCGTCGGTAGTAAGAGAGGCATCAGCTTCGAGCTGCTCAAACTGTTCTCCATAGGAAGATGGGTCTTGAATTTTCAGGTGCACGCTACCGACCGGCTGCTGCCATGATCCCGATAGATCTGCAGTACCCGAGGCGATGCCCCGCTCCACATAACTCTTGAGGGCTGGAAAGCGGGTGGTCAACAGCAGCAAGTCTGCGTTTTGATACGCACCACGAACGCGCAATTGGCTGTCGCTCGCCAGCTTCCAGTCACGAAGTTCGATGTGTCCGTCGCCCGAAGCGTGCAGCGGTTTACCCTCTATGCTCATCGAGCGGATATCAAGACGGTCCGCCGTGAGAAGGCCCTGAAGATGGAGCGAGTCCCATTTTTGACCTTCAGCTTCGAATTTAGCGACCGTGAGGAGACCATCCACTGAAGCCTGCTTCGGAAAGCCTCTCAGCGTGCCGTCGAAATGTACAGATCCGTCGGGCAAGAGCTTTGGCAGGCTCGGGAGTGCCTTGCCCGGGTTAAGAAATTGCAAAACCGGCACGAAGTCAGCGGATTGAGTCGTGTCAATTCGCATCGTGAACCCCGAAGCAGCGGAACCGCTAAACGCGATCCGACTATTCGGCAGGCTCAGGTAAGAATCGGTAAACTCGAGGCCGAAACCCCGTCCCGCGAAATCGACCTTACCCGAAACGGGAACTCCGCCGCCTGCGGCATCGATCTCGAGACTGCTGCGGATCGCGAAATCTGAGGGCGAAGATGAAGTGAGTTCTGCCGTGAGCGACAATGGTCCACTCGCCGTGCCGGAAAAAGGTAGTGATCTGCCGTACGCCGCTGCGATGTGACGAAGACTCACACCGGCGACGCGTCCGGTCAATTGGAGTTTGCGGGATTCATTCAGGTCTGCCGAACCGAGGAATAATCCTCCGAGCCCATGCGCAACCAGATCCTGTAGCGAGATACTGGCGCTGGTCGCATGAAAACCCGAGGTAGCGTCGAGATCCGAAACTGTGAACGAGGGGAGACGATAAGCGAGATGTTGCGCACGAAGTCTGCCATCCACGGAGAGGCTGATTGGCGCATGAAAGGTTGCGCCGCCTTCCAGCGAAAACGTTCCTTGACGCAGATCCGGCAGATGGAGCGCGGTCGAGACTTCATGTGATCGGAGATCGCTGTGAAAGCGGAAATCGCCGTCCGGATGGTTGAAGTTGCGCAGTGTTCCTTCGGCTTGCAGGCTTGATCCCGCGGAAGTGATCTTCAGGCTTCGCACGTCTAGTCTGTCCTTCCGCAGTTCCGCCCGGATGTCGAAGCCGAGAGGGAGATTCTCACAGCACAACGCATTGAGCGCCAGGTTATCGGACGCTATGTGAAGCCGGTACGCTACCCCCGGAGCATCGTAAGTAACCAGAGCAGCAACGTCCCGTGCTTGCAGGTCCATCGGATACCGCTTCTCGTTCAGAAGCAGGCTTCCGCGGGTGACCTTGAGACGATTAATTCGAATATCGAGTAACTGATCGATTGTGGTTTGCGCATCCAAATGAGGTTTTGGAAGATTAGAAGATCCATCCGGCCGAATGAGGATACGAACCTGTGGGCGATCGATCTCGATTTGCACGATTTCGAATGTTTGCTTCAGAAGAGAGATCGGCTTGAGGGTTACTCGGACGGAAGGGACTTGCAGCAGCGCTGGCGAGTCCGCTGGTTCGCTCCCACGGATAACCAGATTAGTCGCCTGAGCCGTTAGCGTGCGCCAATCGAAATGAAAAGATCGTAAAGTAACACGGCCGCCAGTAGCAGCAGCGAGGTTTGAAACGATGCGGGCACGGACCTCATTTTTGAAGACCTGACTGCGAATCGCCAAGAGCAGGATGCCAATAATCAGAATCACAACGGCCAGCGCCGAACCCGGAATCAGGATCAGGGGATGGATCTTATTTTTTGCCATGCTACTGAAGCGTCTTGTCGACGTAGATAATGTCAAACCGCTTGCGAGCTTCTTCGAGCCACACGGCGAGGGCTTCATCGGTTTGTTTGGCGGCGATCTCCTGCCGTACGAAGTCCCGATCGGCTTGAGGCGGATGCGGGGGACCCGTCTGTCTCTCGGCTTGAATGAAGGCTTCGACTTCGGCGTCACTCACCGAAACCTCGGGCCGAAAACGAGCTTCAATAAAGCGCAGCGTCGCAAGCTGCACGGCCAGATGGCGCTCAAGGGTGGCGGCATCCAGGCGGTAGTTCGCTAGCGCTTGATTCAGGCTCGATGATCCACCAAAGTCCTGAGCAACTCGTGCAGCATACTCGGCGATCTCTTTTGGTTCCGGGGCGGGATAGCGACTCGCCTGCATTTCACCCTGAACCAGAAACTGTTGAATCAGCCGGTCGGCGGCATCGCGACGGCTATTGACATCGTGCGGAATTGACTTGTGATTCAGCAAAGCGGTAACTCGAAGTTCTTCGTCAATTTCGAGCTCAGAAATGACTTGGTATCCAATGGCGATCGCCACTCTATCGACGATTTCAGCTTGTAGGCAACCGAGAAAAGCCAGAGCCACAAAAAAGATCTTCATCAGAACGCTTGCCCCAGGGAAATATGGAATTGAAACGCGTTGATCTTCTGGACGGTCGAGACCGCCGTTCCATCGATAAGATCATCGAGCGTGCCCTTGAGACCGAAGAAGCGAGGAGCGTTCGGACTAAATGAGAAATCGAGGCGTAAAGGACCGATAGGGGTTCGATATCGTATTCCAATACCTGCCGCCTGCACCATGTAGTTAAAGTCTTGCAGGTTTTGTTGTCGAAAACGAAAACTAAAGTTGCTGAGCGTGCTGTAAACGTTCCCCGCGTCTTCAAACAAAACGCCGCTAATATTGTCGCCGTATAGCGGGAAGCGGACTTCAAGATTGTTGACAAACGAGGCGTTGCCGCCGAGGACAAAACCCGTTTCGGTATCACGGGGCCCCGCTTGAAAGTCCGGGAACGAACGCAGAGAGGTCGAGCCGCCGGAATACAGGCGCTCGGCAAGAGGAATAGTGTCTCCTCCGCCTATCCGGGATATCAGGCCGAATTGCGTGCTACGCGCAAAGACGAAGCCGCGTCCAAACGGATGATAAGTAGCGTTGCGAAACAACCCGCGAACGAAGCTGGTTTGAGAACCTAGAAAGATCGGCGCATAGCTCAAATCCACAGTTGAATAAATACCGCGGTGAGCGTCGGCAGGATCGTCCCGTTTGTCCTGGATGATCGAAAATTCGCCAAGGCCAAGACGCTCGGGTTGAGAAAGAAGCGGAACAAGAAGCTGATCGATTTTAAGATTGCTCAGCGTCACGTGGCGGTACACCAGGCGGTACTGGAACATGTATGCCCGCGAAAGTCTTTGGCCAAGCTGTATGGAAGCTTCGCGCTGATACGCCGTATAGGTGCGAATGTCGTTCGAATTTTCAATCAGGCCTGTTGTAGTAAGGCTTAAATTACTGCGGGCGCCGAACTGCGGAATGAAATATGTCACAGCCGCTAGCTGTTCAACAGTGGAAACCGCTGTCTGGAGCCCGAGAGTCTGGCCGAGTCCCAGAAAATTGATTCTGCTGACACCGAGCGCCAATCGCGGAGCAAATCCAGTGGTTCCCGCAGGATTGTCTAGCGTGGTCGCGCCGCCGCCAATGCGCCCAATCTGCGCTCCTACTCCCACGTTTAGAGAATAATGGCGGGCTTCATCCAGGTCATAGAGAACGTATTTTTCCGTTTCGTCCCCGTCGGGATTTTGCAAGGCGGTATTGACACGCGCAAAAATTCCCAAATCGTAGAGCCTGCGCTGACTCTCCGTCTCTTCGGTGAGCGACAGAGGTTGTCCCTCTCGTAATCCTATGCGGTCGTAAACCAAATGCGGACGGGTAGTCTCGAGGCCGCTGACCAGAATGCTGCGCACGTACCGCTGTGCTCCTGGAGTGACGACATACCGGAGGTTCATCCTATATGCCTCCGCAGCAGGCGTCTCATAGAAATCGAATGTCGCGTTTACGTACCCACGGTTATAGAAGTAGTTCAGGCACAAATCGCGATCGCTTGCTACGGCGTTCGGACTGAAGGGCTGGCGCGGAGAAGAAGCTAGTTGTCTTAGCAATAGGGCCGTCTCGTTTGGGGTAGCCCCTTCTATTGAAAGATGACCGACAAGCCACTGTTCGCCTTCGTCGATCTTCACAAATACCGCAAGGTGATTTGCTGTCCCTCGGTAGTTATCGATGACCCTTGAAGTTACGTTAACGTCTCGGAAACCATTCGAGACGTACAGGCTCTGGATGGACTGAAGATCCTGCTTGAGATAGCCCGCACTGAAACGGCCGGCGGGAAAGCGTGGGAACGACGCGGGTTCAATATAGAAACGTTCCCTAATTGCGGCCGCACTGAAGTACCTGTTACCCTCGACCTCCAAATGGACGAATTTGTGGCGCTTGCCCGAGTTGACCTGATAGGTGACGATTTGATCGCGTGAGCCAGCCTCGCGCGTCGTATGAGATACCGACGCTTCAAAATATCCTTCCGATTGAAGGTAATCTTCAATGTTGCGGTCACCTTGAGCGAGTAGATCAGGATCCACGGACTTTTCCCTGAAGATAGGGACCAGTTCGTTTAATTGCCCCCGGCCGATGCGGACTCCTTCGACAGAAAGAACTACCTTGGGTCCCGCTTCCATATATAGCGACGGCCTGACGGTGTTGTTGGAATCGACGTGATCGAGTCGGGAAAGAGTTACTTGTGATTGGAGGCGGTCACGTTTGTCATAGTAGTGGCGGAGATTTTCCAGTCCCTGGTCTACCCGGGCCTCAGTGACTTCATGCCATCCGAGAAGGCCGTATAGATGTTTCCAGTGCGTGGAACGCACGATACTGTCGTACGTTCGCTCGGGTTGACCCGTAATAAACAGGTCAGTGAAGTGAGCGCGATCGCCGGTATCGATATTGAACTGCAAATCGGCTGTAGCAGTCTGAGGTCGGAACGTGGTCTGCGCGCGAACGCGCGCGTAGTAAAAACCATTTCGCCTGACGAGGTCGTGTAACGAATTAAGGGCCTGCTGCTTTCCGGCGTCCGAATACGGAGTGCCGAGGCGAAGTTTAGTAGCGCTTGTGAGTTGCCCGGTATTAGGAGGTTGCTTTACGCCATTCACAACGATTCGACCTACGAAATAAGCGCTCTTTGTAAGAAAACGGACGGAAATCTGAGAACCGGCTTCCGTTGCATCGACGGCGAGATCGGAATACCGGCCGGTTGCGAAGAGATGCTGGATGCTCTGACGGAGTGCGAAGTCGTTGAAGTGGCCACCAACTTTGAGAGACATTCGGGCTTCCAGTTCCTTCTGATTAATTGGTTGATCCACCGGTTCAAACTGAATTGAGGCGATGACCTTTCCCTCATACTTGCCAATTTCAGCAATGGAGGCTCGCGGTCTTTCCTGCGCGATGGCTTCTCGGCACATACTTGCGCTTAGGACGAGCGTGAGCAAGAGGTAGCCCCGGATAGCTGTTAGGATCGTCGTATATGCGACCCGATGACAGGGAACGCTATTCCCGCCAAATCCGCTTTTCGGGCATCGGTCAAGAAGGTCAGGAGCGCATTTGCCGAGCCCGCATTTGCATCGTGGGCTGTGGCGCACTAGGCAGCTTCCAGGCAGAGGCATTGGTCCGAGCCGGAGCCGGTCGAGTGCGGCTGATTGATCGTGATTACGTCGACTATACGAATCTCCAACGGCAATGGTTATTTGACGAGCGCGACGCCAAAAATGAAGCGCCGAAGGCGATTGCAGCCGCAACCAGGCTAAGACTCCTCAACCGGAACGTCGAGGTGGAACCTATTGTGCGTGATGTGACGCCGTCTAATGCCGAAGAATTACTGACGGATTGCGATCTCATCTTGGATGGCAGCGACAACTTTGAAACCCGATATCTTCTCAATGATCTTAGCGTCAAGTTCGGAACGCCTTGGATCTACGGAGCCGCGGTAGGAAGCTACGGTGTAGTAATGCCGATAGCGCCGAAATGTGGGCCATGTCTGACGTGTGTCTACCCGGAGCCGCCCGCGGGACCGCAACTAACTTGCGAGGTAAATGGCGTCCTCGCCTCGGCAACAGCTTCGGTGGCCGCGCTGCAAGTCGCCTTGGGGTTTCGCCTGATCGTGGGGTGGCCGAATTTTGCGTGCCATATCCACACGCTGGACATTTGGGAGGGCACGTCGCGTCGGGTGGGCGCAGGCATCCGGGATCCCGAATGCGGGACGTGCGCTGCCTACGAATTTCGTTATCTCGAAGGGCAGCGGAGAGTTCCCGTCAGCCTCTGCGGACGCAACGCTGTGCAGTTGCACGAGCGTTCACGACCCCTCGACTTGGAGGAAATGGCAGTCCGACTGCGGCCCTTGGGTGAAGTCCGGGTAAACGAGTTTGCCCTGCGACTCGCTCTACCGAAATATGATTTAACCCTCTTTCCCGATGGCCGAGCGATCATAAAAGGGACTACTGATGTCGGCGTGGCTCGAGGCATCTATGCGCAATACGTCGGCAGTTAGCGAACCGAGGTCCGCTGCGATGCGAACTATCCCAGGCGTGAGTCTAGTGGGCGGATAGTAAAATCGATCAGATACCCATAGTCCGGGCGGTTAGCTCAGCCGGTTAGAGCGCCTGCCTTACAAGCAGGAGGTCCACAGTTCGATCCTGTGACCGCCCACCAATTTGAATCAAGAGTTTACACGCCGCGTCCTTTATAGAAGAACCCTGTGTACGGAAAAGTGTACGAAGGACATCGGTATCGATTAAGCGCGAGCTCCGTTTCCGCTGATTTTCAGCGTTGCGCGTCCTGTGTTTCCGGGAAGGTCCACGATCCCCTCGATCTTGTCGTGAGCTTTCGGCTATTTGCACTTTGGTTAACGACCTTGCCCGAACTTCTGCCCGCTGCTCCGCTCTGATCCGGGCAAGTTCATCAGTCGCCTTACAGCGGCCCTCTCGCTGATGTGTTTGTAATAGTCGGACTGTCTTTTCGAAAGATGCCCGGCTTGCGCCTCTAATACCGACTGCGGAGTACCGTTTTCAGCATGAAGCGTTACCCAGTTGTGGCGAAGATCATGTCCCCGTAAACCCTTCAAACCGGCAGTCTCGCGTGAGCTTGCGCCATGCCGAACGCCACCCTTTCGTGGGGAGGTTCGGGTCAAACCGTCGAATTCGTCGAGTTTGCCCGTTGAGCGCCGTCCTGACTTCTTCAACGCGGGCCGGAATTAAGTAATGCTCAGGGGCGCAAGCTCCTAGCTGCCAGGCTCGATTCATTAGAGCAACAATCGAGTTCCGGGCATCCGAACTGAGTGTCACTGTGCGGATTCCCCCTTGGTTTTGCTTTTTATCAGGTGAATTTCACCGTCTTTGAGATCGATCCGCTTGAGCTGAAGGTTGCGGATCTCGACACCGCGCATTCCCGTTTCGTTTTCGAGCACCGTTGCATGGTGCGCTACGTTCCACTCTTCTCGGCTTCGCGCTGCGTCAAGAAGTCGTAGTTCCTCTTCCGTAGTAAGGGTCCGACCCAGATCGGAAACGGGCTCCGGTAATGGCGCGTAGACTGCGTCCAACTTCCATTGCCCATGATGCTTCAATATCGAGCGCAAGAGTTGGCCCTCCATGTTGACCGTCCGAGGACCGACACCTTCGCCGATGCGCGTCTGCTGGTAGCGGCGCACCAGTTCAATTGTGACGTGTTTAAGACTCAAATTAGGACCGCCAATCCAAGTAGTACCGGCGTCAAGGCACGAGTCGTTCTCTTTCCAATCGCAGAGTACCCTTTGCAACGGATACCACTCGGTGGCGAATGTAGGACTCAGCGGCGTCTACAAATCTCGTCCGGTCATTGCTGGGGTTGTATTTGCCCTTCCCGATGTTCTCAATAAACTCGCGCTTGAACTTCTTCGCGTCATCATAGCAATCAGTTTCAGCGGTCTTACTTCGCCATTTTCCAGCGCATGGATCTTTGTAGTCAAAGTGCCAATGTCCCCGTCGTTTGTACACGCCATCGCGGTCCTTCGCTCTATCCTTCCGAGATCGCTCCGGTTTCTTCATAGTCATTGTTCCTTTCCTTTTGTTTTCGTTTGTCGTTTTGCCTTCTTCGGCCTGCCGCCCAGCCTGCCCCACTTGGCCATCTGCTTGCGGCCATATTTCTTAACCGTCGTTTTGCCGCCCTTGGAACCTGCCTTCCGCAGGAAGTCCAGCACTTCGGGCGGAGGTCGTTTCTTCGGCACTATCTGAAAGCATAAACCTAGCTGCTAGTTATTCAATAGACGCGCTGGCTCCAGTACATACCCGTCGCGGTTCGGTCGTCGATATGCCAAAGCCGATGAGTGACAGATGACAGTACGTGACGGCAATTTTCAGAAAGCTCTAATAGAGCAGCACGCTATTGCAGCTTCCTAGAAAAGCGTGTCACGGCCCGTCATTGTGTCACTCCGGTTTCAAGCGGATTCCCCGCCAAAATCGTTCGCGGCTGCTTCGCCGTGGTGTGCAACCAAGGCGTTGCAGTTCGGCAAAAGATCGCTTCGTGATAGATCGAGGGAATCGGTTTTCTTGAATTTCCTGAATGTATCGGCTAACGCCTTGGCTGAGCAGATCGCATTGGGGTCTAATTGAATACGTGCTGAAAAATCCTCCAAACTGGTCCGAATTGCACCGCCACGCATCGACGGATTGTCGAACCGCAGGAGGCTCCTGAAGTCCGTTTTCCTGCCACGCGAGGCAGCCTCGAACCGCCCATGCGAGAATGCCGGATGCCTCGCTCCTCAGGTTTTTCAGCAGGTTCTTATCCATCTCCCTCTTTGGGATGCGAACTCCGAACTCGATTAACTTCAGGCGATTCCATATTGCGGCGTCCTTTCCACGAACCTGCGGCTTGTAGTTCGTGTCCATGAAGATCTTCCAGGTCGGGGAGAACTCTATAGGATTCTCGTACTTCCGTCACGCTTTATACATTGCCATTCCGCTTACTTGTTTCACCTGAGCCTCGGCCAGCTTTGCGCCGTATTCTGCTTCGCTCGTAGTCACAAATCGCTTTCCCTTGAGGTCCGCGAGATCGGCAAGAGAAGCGGATGACTGCCCATTGCTGGGCTTCTGAAGGAGCGATTCGATCATGATCTGCCCAGCGTAATCTCCTAAGACGTATCTGTAGATCTCGACCAAGGTGGTCTTTCCGTTATCCCCACTTCCGTGGGCACAGAATACTGCTTTTTCACTGACATCTGCTGTAAGCGAATATCCAAGCACCCTCTGCACATACCCAATCAATTCGGTGTTGCCATCGAAAATGCGGTTCAGAAATCGCAGAAACTGGGTGCATCGGGCATTTAGATCGTACTTCGCACGGCATATCTTGCTGATGAGGTCCCCCTGCGGTGCTCTCGTAACTCACCCGTTCGTAAGTCCAGCGTCCCGTTGGTACAGTTCAAGAGAAATGGATCTGTGTCCAACTGCTCAGAAAGGAGAGTTACACCTTTGATGCTCCTCGCGCATTCCAAGGCGTCCCTAATTCCACGAGCGTTTTCAGAACGGCGCGCAAAGCTATTACACTGGTCTCGATCTTCCTTTTCTTTAATCCCGACGGCCTGAGCGTAGAGCGTTCGTGCAGTCTGCTTGGTAAGCCGCTGGACGAACCCATCTCGATCCCGCTTCCATCGCTTGCCGTCCCATGCAAACCATGAGTGCGGCTCCGAATGATAATGAATGTCTTGACCAAATAGAGCAATCAGTCGCTCGGCGTTTCCATAATCGGTAAGCGGATACCGGAGAAATCGACTTTTTTTCCGAATCGTGCGCCTAGTGCTTGACTTCGGTACATTGGAAGAAGAATTTTTCTTGATTAGAGTCAGCCCGCTGCTGCCAACGGCGGGCTTTTTGCTTCTCATGTGCTTGCCCTCGCATTCAAGCCGACCTGGGGGTTTCGTTCATTTGCGTCCCGCCTACAGGGCGCGTTGCTACCCATTGGCGCACTAGGGTCGGGTTGTATCTCACCAGCGCACCCAGCTTAGTGAAGGGCGGCCCTTGGCGCAGCAATCTCCAACGCCGCAGGGTTCCGATGCTGACGTTTAACTGGCGGGCGACTTCTCTTTCCGTGAGCAGAGTATCGAAGGGCAATTCAGGGATTTCTTCCGGTGTAGCCGTTTCTTCATGATTCAATTTAAGTCCCAGAACTGCCCTCGGCGACAGACTTGAATCAGACGAATTTCGGCTCAGTTGTGTCCGGTTTTCTACAATGACGAGTCCTGAACTTACGTTGGTCTTCTACGTCTATCGTCGTCCGCCCGAGAACGACGCGGAGGAGATCGGCAACTTCCCTGTCATGCGGCCTGCCGCAGGTTTCTTTCACCCATAGAGTGAATCCTCGGCGCACCACCACCTCAATAACGTTTCCACGACGATCATCTCCGCTACACAGGAGGCCCTGAATGAACTCCGCAGCAAGACGCATGTGGCGAGGAAGCGTCCGTAGCCAAAGATAGTTGCGTCGTTCAATCACGAAGCGTAAATACTTCTCGGTAAATAAGCTCTCAAACTCTCCGGCAACTTGAACTATTCGGCGGGCTAAAGATCGCGTCTTGCGGCGGTCTAGATTGCATCTTTCCGCCCAGGCGTCCAACCCGAGCGACTTTGGAAGCTCAAAGGCATTGAGATGAAGCCATAAGTCGAAGGGATCAAGTCTTCGCTGTGCGAGTAAGGTTTCGAGCGCCTTACTAGGTTCAGGATCGGACCGTATCCGCTCTTCCAACGAAGCGAAACACGGACGTTTGGCTTCTTTGTGCATCGTCCCGTAACGATTCCCAAATAGAATTATGCCGCCAGCCGGATCGGGATTCCGGCTTGTCACCTTCGAGTGACTAGGCGGCTATCCCGACGCTCAGCAGCGATTGCAGTTCTTATGAAGGGGATGGGCGAAAAAAGTCGTAAACCAAAGTAGTAAACATTCCATTGCGTTCTAAGCCTGGTATGTAAAGACGAATATGCGGACGGCCCTTGTTCCTGGCACCGGACTGTGCCGTTGTTGATCACAGACGTACACGATTGCTAGTCCGTGTGCCGATATGAAAGATTCAGACAATTCCGGCAAGCTGGCCCCGTCGAGCGCGGCGGGAAATATAAAGTGAACGCCCTTTTCTGGCACTTCGGGCAGAGGAATGCCCATCCCCGATGCCCATAATCCAGCTTCAGGCACACGTGGAATTTCAGCTCGCCGCCGATCACACCCGAGATATCCCGCTCGACACGCTTGAGCCGGGGATTGCTTGGCGGAATGCCCGGCGACATCCGCACGGTGAGCGCAGCGCAATCGTCTACGTAAAGCTTCTCTGAGCCAGATACGTTTCCTTCTCGCTTCAGCCCGTAGGACTGAAAAGGCGCTGATCTGCCACGAACAGAAATTGCACGTGATGATGTGTGCGCGTAGGTTGAATTTTCCATCCCATCCGTGCCTGGTCTGTTCAACGCAGCTTCCCGTAAGACGTTCGGTTCTCGGGTTTGGCTGTGTAACTTCTTTGATTTGCCCGATCCAATCTGTCTATCTCCGGTTGAACAACCTCGGCGAACGTGCCGGGGCTATAGGGAAACAGGTAGCCGTCGTAAAGCGTGATCTGGGCGCGTGCCAGCATCCGGCTTAGCGTCTGATTGAAGAACCTAGCAGGATAACGCCACATTCGTTGCTGCAAGCGGCGCTTGCTCATGTAGTACGGCTTCCGGCAGAGGTGGCCCAGAATCTTGCTCTCGACCTGCGCCAAAGGAGAGTATTCGGAGGCGATCCGCGAATACGCACGTTTCTTGTTCCAGGTGCCGGTCCGGCTCGTTGGATCGATGGCGTCGGACAAGTGCCGGAGCAACGGATTGAAGGAGACGAGCGCGTCGGGCAGCGGCGGGCAGCGCCAAATGCAGCCTGCGCGTGCACCGAAACCGCAGGCGCGGATAGTGGCGGCTTCTTCATACGTCAAAGTGGTCTCGCCTAATCCATCGGGAATCTGATACAGACCCGTGAGGACCTCGACAAGCGCCTCGTAGTT
>CAVWRP010000014.1:0-333273 GCA_963757345.1 Terriglobia bacterium
GGTTTACGAATGAAGCAAGATTACCTTCGACAAATAGTCTTTTCGAAGGTAATCCGAAACGGACGCGGCGTCTGTCCGGAGCGTCGGAACTTCTGGACTAAGTGGGGGCTACCCGCGTCAAGCGATCACGCCTTCGAAGCCAGTAAGTTTTACGACTGGCGGGAACGCTACGGCAAGGTGAACGAGCACAACGGCCGGGTTCCCCGCGATTTCTGGCTGGAGGATTGGGAGAAGCAGGCCATCATCGGCTTCCATCTGAAGAACCCGTTGGAGGGCTACCGGCGGCTGAGGTTTATGATGCTGGACGCCGACATTGTGGCGGTGAGTCCGTCCAGCATCTGGCGGGTGGCACATCGACGTGTCGTACATCAACATCAGCGGGACGTTTTATTACCTGTGCAGCATTCTGGACGGCTGTAGCCGATACATCGTCAACTGGGATCTGCGGGAGTCGAACCGTGTCTGATGTTTCTTCAGAATCTGCGGAATCCGGAGGCGCGGCCACGGATCATCTCCGACAACGGACCGCGCGGGTGTAAACTGCTTTTCCTGGCGTTACGAAATGTGAGCAAGAAATGGAACACGGTCCTTTGCCGCTCTTGCCTCACCTGATCACACTGCTTGCTCTGTACAATACTCCGGTAGTGAAGCGCCGCCACCTTCTCCGGACAGCAGCTGCCTTGCTTGGCGCGCCAGCTCTGCCGCAATCGGTCGCAACGCGGCCCACTCATAGCGTCCGCAGCATTCAGCGCCTCTTCACCAGCGAGGCCGAAGATAAACCCTGGTTCGACGATCGCGGCATGTGGCCACACTACCTCGCCATGCTTGCGGAAAATCAGTTCAACCGCTTCAACCTCAGCCTCGGCATCGGTTACGATTTCCTGCGCCAGGTCACTGACGCCTACTTTCTGTTTGCCTATCCGTTCTTTCTGTCCGTTCCAGGCTATAACGTCCGCGCGGTCAATTTACCCGATACCGAGCGCAATCGCAATCTCGAAACATTGCGCTTCATCAGCGAACAGACGGTCCGCCATGGCCTTCAATTCCAGCTCGGGCTGTGGATGCATGGTTACCAATGGCAGGACAGTCCCAATCCCAACTACACTATCGAGGGACTCAACGCTGAAAATCACGGCCCCTATTGTCGTGACGCGCTCACTGCGCTTCTGCGCGCCTGTCCGGCAATCAGCGGGGTCACTTTGCGTATTCACGGTGAAAGCGGTGTCGCCGAAGGCAGCTATGTTTTCTGGGGCGCCGTGTTCGATGGCGTGAGTCGTTGCGGCCGCAAAGTCGCAATCGACTTGCACGCCAAGGGTATCGATCAGCAGACGATCGATCTTGCTTTGTCCACCGGCATGCCCGTCACCGTCTCGCCCAAGTTCTCGGCCGAGCACATGGGTATGCCCTACCACCAGGCGGACATCCGAGAGCAGGAAGTGCCCAAGGCCGACCACCGCAATACCGGACTCATGGCGCTCAGTGCGGGCTCCCGCAGTTTCACCCGCTATGGATATGCCGACTTGCTTCGCGAAGACCGCCGTTTCGACATCGTCTGGCGTGTTTGGCCCGGAACGCAGCGTCTGCTCTTGTGGGGCGATCCGGTCTTCGCTGGCGCGTATGCTCGGGCCTTCCAATTTTGCGGATCGAACGGCGTCGAAATCATGGAACCGCTCTCCTTCAAAGGCAGACGCGGATCGGGCCGCGCGGCTCCCGCGGCGTCAGGGCGTTGCGCCTATGCCGATGTCTCACTGCGCCCACGTTGGGATTGGGAGAAGTATCGGGAGACCTATCGCGTCTGGGGCCGGAAGCTTCGTTCACCCGACGATCACATTGAAGTGGAACCCGCGCTTGCCGCCGCCAGCCGTCTTTTGCCCATCATCACCACCGCGCATCTGCCTTCCGCTGCGAACAACAACTATTGGCCCGAGATCTACACCAATCAGTCGTTATTGGACCCGTCGAAGGCGGAATACACCGACACACCGGCGCCCAAGATCTTCGGCAACACCAGCCCGCTCGATCCGCAGCTCTTCTCGCGCATCAACGACTTCGTAGACGAGTTGCTCAAAGGAGAACGCAGTGGCAAATATTCGCCCATCGAAGTCGCGCAATGGCTTGAGGATTTAGCCGCCGTAGCACAACAACAACCGAGAAGGAGCCGGCGCGTCGACATTGATGTTGCGATCCAATCGGGCCTCGGGCGATTCTTCGCGGCGAAATTCCGCGCCGGTGTTCTCTATGGGATTCACGCACGCACTGGCGATCGGGCCGCGCTCGACCACGCCATCCAGGCCTATCGGACAGCGCGTGACGTCTGGGCCGGATTAGCCAAAACGGCAGAAGGCGTTTACGTTTCAGACGTCACGGTCGGAGAGTTGCCTTGGCTCCGCGGTCACTGGCTCGACAGGCTTCCCGCCATCGATGCGGATATTGCTCTTCTTGAGAAACGGCTTCCCGCCGCGACACCCAGCGACAATCCAAGAGTCGAAGTTGCAATAACCGAAGCGCTTGGTCGTCCGCAACGTCCTGCCATAGCCATGCGTCATCGTCCGCCCGACCGTTTTCAGCGCAGGCAACCGGTGGAATTGGTGCTTTCAGGTCCCGTGCTCACATCTGCATCTCTTTACTACCGGCACGTCAATCATGCCGAGCGTTGGCACTCAATTCTGATGAATCGCGGCGAAGATACTTACGTCGCCGCCATACCCAGCGCATACACCGATTCGCCATACCCGCTTCAATACTATTTCGAACTGAAATCAGCACCCGATCGCAGCTGGCTACATCCCGGCTTCCCCGCCGATCTCGCGGGACAGCCGTACTATGTGGTCCATGGTGAGTAGGCTCAACAGCCCACGACCAGCAGTTACTGGTTGAACCAAGTGGAACGCTTTTTCGCACTGATCACCGGCAGAATGATCCGCCGCGGGACCTTCCGCAGTACGGCAGAGTTGGAGAAGGCGATTTATCAGAGGCTGACAAACTGGAATGGCTATCCGGCTCCGTTCGTCTGGAAAGCTTCGGCGGATGTCATCCTCGACAAGCTTCGCCGCTGTAAACAATTATCTGGGACGGGAAACTAGCGCCAAAACTTTCGACCCACTGATCAGAAGTTCTGCATCTTCGATAACTCGAAACTTTTCCGCGCGGAACGGTTTACTTTCCGGATCGCCCGTCGTTCGACAACGATTCCGGAGTGGGCCAGAGATCAATTCGCAAACACATGGCGACCACTCAGGATGTATCGACAAGCCACGTCTGCGGCTTCTCGATCGAGGGTAATCTGGCGATCGCCACTGATGCTCGGAATCACTCGCCACCTTCCAGTTAGCGGTCACTATGGGCGAGGTGACGAGATACCAACCCTTCTTCATGTTGTAGTTGAGGAACCATTGCAGCAACATTTGACTCACCGCCGGGCGCGCTCGATCGGGCGACGGACCAGAGGTTATCGCTTCGCATTCATCGGTTGTGGTTGAAGGAGCCGTGGCAGGAGCGCCTTACCAAGATCACTCTATCGGCTCGATGTCGTCCGGCTTCCAAGTCTTCTCGAAGAACTCTTTCTTGGGGCCGTAAAGACGCAGAATGACAAAGAAGCCTTTGCCAGGAATGGTCGCCAGCCAGTTCTTGCCTGCACCAGGCGATTTGGGGCAGAAAGAAATGTCGGTCGAGCCGTCCCGATTCATAGCGGGCCTATCCATGGTGTTGATTGACGGGAACGGCTGCCCGTTATCGAGACCAGATCCGGTAATGGAATCATAGACGGTCACCGACCAGAAGAGAGCAGCAGGTATGTTTGGTGGCAGATGGAGGTTATAGCTCTTGTCGCCGTTCAGAAAATCGCCGTTCGAATCTACGAACGCTGCCGGATACTTCGCGCCGACATTTTCCATGTTGACGGCCATTCCCGGACTGGCGGAGTAGGCGTAGGTGAAAAAGCAGGTACGTGGGTCGAGATAATTGAACGTTTCTGCCGTGAAGGTGGCGTTGCCAGGGAAAACGTTGATCCAATGGCGGTCTTCATACCAGAGGCCGTTCTCGAGGAGCGGAGACGGTGTATACGCCAGAACGTGTCCCATGCGAGTGGCGGTGCGGGCAGCATTGTCAAGCAGGACGCGGGCGCGCGCATCGGGCGCGAACGGCTTGCCCTTCACGATGCCAAGGGCGGCGGCCGCACCGCGCATCTCCATGTCAGCCGAGTCAACGTACTCATGCTCGATGAATCGGGCCAACATATCGAAAGCGGAGCCATCCTGCGGGTAGAGCATATTAGCCGGCACACCCGAAGCGTCGGGGAACTGCATCCGCTTGGCCGAGTCCTTTTTGCCGAGCGGATAGATGCACGTTTGTTCCAACACTCGCACCGGCTCTTCAAGCTGCTTCGGGTCCTTGAAAAAGCCGCGCCAGAAGACAAACACTCCGTAGGTGCGCGAACGGAAGGTTAAATAGCCGTTCGGTATCGGACCTTTGAAATCTGGTGGAAGGAGCAGATATTTGCCGCCCTTCCCCTTGTCGGGACCGGGTAACCCAACGTCCCCGCTCCAGGTGCGCCCTTCGATCGGACCCTCCGAGTTGATCGGCCGCTGGAAGAAGTCATCGATAATACCCTGCAGGCCGGGCGGCACTTCGATGACGAGCGGGCCGTCTTCTTTCAGGTCGATATAGCCCAGTGCATAGATGACGTCGGAGTTAGGGGTGGTGATGAGCGTCTTGGCATCGAGCCGCTTCTTGAAGATCGGCAGGATGTTGTAACCCTTGCCGAAAACCTTCTCGGACCCTTCCTTCATGCCGTACATATTCAGCGCCGGTTGTGCCCAGATATAGGTCTGAACGGCGCGCTGGAAGAAAAGTTCGTCCAGCAGCATCTGTGTATCCTTCGCGGCAAGGTATCCCGCGGTGAATGGCAGGCCGGCGAGTGCGTCATAGCGCGTGGCTGTTAATGCCGCACCCTCTTTGTCCACGGGGGCGGTGCTCATTTCACTCTCCCGACTTGTGGCGGTTGCCACGTCCCGTCGAGGATTGCCTCGTCCGGCCAATAGGAACGGATATAGAGCGTGAACGGACCGTCCGGCGCCGGCAGCCAGTTGCATTCTTTGTCCTTACCGGGGGACTTTGCCCCGGTATATACAGTGAGCGAGCCGTCCGGGGCGAATTGGAGCATCTTGTTTTTCGTGCCCAACGAATAGCGTTTGAGGTCGTTCGGCTCGAAGAAGTGTTGCTGGTTGTACATCGTCAGAGACCAGAAGCCCCTGACAGGCGGCAGTGCCCCCTTTGCGAAGGTGAAGGTATAGGCGTTGGCGCCATTGAGCCGCGCGCCGTCCGAGTCGAGATCCTGGTAGAAGTACTTTGTCTCGATTGGCCTGTTGACGAAAATATTCGACTTGGCGATCGCTGTGCGTGTGAAGTAGTCTGTGCCGAACTGGGCGCCGTTGTTCTGAGTGGTCCAGTTGTGGCGCAACGGCAGCCCAAAATTCCGGAACTCGAGGAGTGGCGAGACAAGATCCTGTTCGGTCTCAACCGCGGCCTGGAGGAGCGCCTTCTGCAGGTTCGGATCTTTCGCCGCGGCATTGAGTATGGACCGGATTTGCTCGTAGCGGCTCTCCTCGCCCGGCAACGGCGAAGCGTCTTTCATCACCGCGGGCAAAATGTCGAAGAATGTTTCCGGTCTTACCCACTTCACCTCTCCACTGCCTTGCGCCTGCGCGGGGAACCTTGGCACCGCATCCCAATCCTTGGTCTTCATCTTGCCGTCGAACTCGGCGAGCGGGTACATCATGATCTGGCTGATCGAAGCCTGTACTGCCTTCTTGTCCTCAGCCGTGTCGTTCTGGAATACACGCGGAATTACGATGCCGGTGCTGGTCGGGGAACGGAACACTCCTGTGATGCCCTGAGGCGCTGTGCCCTCCCAGCCCGGGTCGACCAGAAGGTAAAAGCCTGGTTTGGCGCCGTACATCTTACCCAGCTCGGCGAAACTGTCTGTCCGGAGGTCGACTATCTGGTACACCCAGAACCGGTCGCCAAAGTCCGGCACCTGGATGACAACGGGTGATTTGTCGAGCGCCAGTGCACCGATGCCATAAACCACATCCTGGTTAGGACATGCGACGATGCGTTCCTCGGGCTCGACGTAGTCTGTCAGCATGCCGAGACGGTTCAGCGGAGCCACCGGGGCGATTCCCACGCGGCCAATCTCAGGGACCTGCGCGTACGTGAGCCTGCGACTGTAAAGGTTCACCATGGGCCAGCCCCAGAAGTACGCATCGCGTCCGACCATGCGTACGTACTCTTCGGTAATCCTCGTCCCGGGCATGGGCCCCGGAACTCCGGCGGCGGTTTTGATAAACGAGGCCTGTTTCGACAGACCAAGTACACTTTTTTCTGGTGAACTCATCTTCGTCTCCTTTTGTGAAACGGCTTTCTATCCTGGTCCTGCGTGCGTCTCCGGGTGGCGCGCCGAATACACGCTTCGGGCGACCATCCTGGCGTTCTCGTCAACGGGCTGCTCCGAGGACAAATGTCAAAGTTAGTGTCCCCATCGGGGATGGTGGAAACCCCTCGCCTTTAGGCGAAGCAAGATTTGGTGTAACGTGGTCGCGTGCGGCATTACCGGATGGGCGCGCACACGAAGAGCGACCTGAAAGTCCATCTAGTGTGGATACCGAAATATCGGAAAGCGGTATTGACAGGAGAAGTGGCTCTTCGTGTGCGTGACCTGCTGCGGCAAATTGCCGCAGAACATGAACTAGAGATCGTGTCCGGTAAGGTGGCACGCGACCACGTTCACCTGCTGCTCTCTTATCGAACCAACCAGGGCGTGAGCCAGATCGTGCAGTGGCTGAAAGGAATCAGCTCGCGGGTCCTACTGCAGGAGTTTCCGCACCTACGAAAGAAGTTCTGGGGAAGACATCTATGGGCGCGAGGATATCTGACGGTCAGTTCCGGAACGATCACCGATGAAATGATCCGCGAATATATTGAAGAACAAGAAGGGGAACAGATAGCCGACGACAGTCGATTTCCAATCGACAGCACCTAAACCCCTCGGCTTCAAGCCGAGGGTGGTTTAGTTCATTTAAGGTCTTAGCTGTGAGGATGCCGTGCGGAGTGGCCTGCCTCTTTTTTTTTGGGGGCCAAGGGAAGCGTCTCGATTCGTGCGGGAGAGTACCAGTCTAAGGATGTAACATATTTCGGCGCATGGCAGATCGTCTGTAACGGCGTTTACGAAATTGTGTCCGGGCGGTCGGCAATCCGGAAACTATTCGAGAAGTGACTTGCAGAGAAGGATTACCGTACAGCTAGAATTTACCTTCACTAATCGGGATTGTCGAAGGTAATTCGCTCGCCGCTCGAGATGCGTGCACATATCGCACGTGAGCAGCAGTTGAAGTGCAGCAGTTGAATTAGTCACGAGCTTGGCTGAACCTTTTTTGCTAGGCGCTCAAGCAGGTCTAATTCCTCATCCGTGAGCATCGATAAATCCTGGTACTCTCGAGGAGCTGTTGCCGCGAGTGCGGCGTCTTTCTGGTCCTTGGTTGCCTTTTCGAGCAGCTCTTTCCAGAACCAGCCGAATTCCCCGGGACTTGCCGCCAACAAGGAGGCCTGAATGCGTTGCGAGACAACCTTGAGGTTAAAGTTGGTTGACGCTCGTACCTGCAACTCGCCTGTCAGCTGAGCGAGGAGCATGAGACAGCTCCGGATCTCCCGAATAGCAGCAGCCGAGGACCAGGCCCGATCCTCCCTCAGCTTTTTGAGCAATATTCTCAAGTTTGCGAAGCAGCGATTCGACGCGCTCCGGCAAGGTCGTTGATTCGGCCATTGCTTGGGCTTGTTTGCCGTTGATCAATTGTGTTGGTAAATGCTGCCGTGAGATGAAGGAGGATCTGCCGTATCCGAAACGCGGACGGCGGCTTCCATCGCTGTTGAGTACGCAAGAAGTAACGCGTCTGGTGGCATCTGCGCGGAACCTGTTTCACAACACGATGCTGCTGACGATGTACTCAGCCGGGCTCAGACGCTCTGAACTGTGCCGGTTGAGCGGAACGTCTCGGTCGACGCCGCCTTTACTTCGCTCGATACGAATCATCATTCGCTTGCTATCGATGTTTGAGACTTTCTCAGTCAGAAGCTATTGAAGACTTTGCGTGAGTATTACCGCTGGATGCGACCGAAAACGTACCTGTTTCCTGGTCAATACATCGCCATGTTTTCCATCTGATTCGAGTTCATTGAAGTTGTTCCATGCGCAGCCCTATCTCGGCTTCCTTTTCGGCAAGATGCCGCCTACGCCCTTCCCGTCGCCGGTTTTTTCAGAGACAGATCTCTGTATCGCCCCTCTTGCAGCGTTACCGGCCAAGCTCCCTACGTCCGGAACAAAGCTCGGGTTCGATGTTGTCCCTTGAATTCTGAAGGACACACCTCCCCTATCGCCGCCCCGACCCGTTCTCTCCGCTCGTGCTTCGGACCTGTTAGTCTGCAAGTCGGCAATCATGCTGAAATCGAGCGCCCCGTTCGGGCTAATCGTACCGGCTCCCGTCACCACGCCAAGGGATGGTATGGTCACATTGATGGCGTCGGCCCTCGTCATATCAGGAGCGATACGCGCATTCAAGCTGGCATTCTGAATGGTCGTGTCGGGACTAGAGGAGGTCTTTCCACTAAAGGCTGATAAAGCGCCCAATTTCGAACCCATATCGAAACCGGCCAACTTCGTGTTGGACATTCGCACGGGGCCGGCAATTACCAGATTGTCGAGTGGACCCCTGATTGCCAGATCGGCCGACAGTGTTCCGCCTGTCAACTTCGATCCTGAAGGAAGCACTATGCCAAATGCTGGGAGCATCGCTTCCAGTTCATCAACCGACATGTCCGGGGCGCTGAGCTTCAGGTTCATCACCTGCGTTTCACCCTGGGGCTCAAATCCGCCCGTGAGCCGAGCGACTGACTTGCCGATTGCTATGTCTCCTTGGCTGATGGTGCCCGCCTGACGGTCGAGGTCTTCGTCAATTGCGTATTTCACGGTCACGGCTTTCGGAGCCGGTGACCCCTTGGGCGAAAGCTTGAGCTTTTCGCAGGTGATCACGCCCGCCGCCTTGGCCTGACTGCCAGTCGCGTTCAACGTTCCCTCAAGATCCACAGAGCCGCCAATGCCGCTGCCCGTATCGACGAAGCCTGAGGCTGCGAGATCCAAACCCTTCACCTTCATTGATGTGTCGAAAGGAGTTTTCGCCGAGTCCTGCGGATTGATCGGTCCCGCCTTGCCGGTGAGGTTGGCATCGCCACCTCCGGGCAGGTTGACGGTCAGCTCGAACGGGAACTGAGAAGCGAAAGAGAAGTTCGAAACTTCTGCGTTGAACTTGTCGAAAACCTGCGGCTTCGCCGTGGAGTTGGCCTTCCCGACTGACAACCTTCCATCTTTGATCTCCAGCTTGGCGATCGAGAGGTTCTGGGATCCACCCGACTTCGCCGGCTCAGGAGGGTTGTTTTTGTTTGCCCCGCCGAGGCTGGAAAAGTTCCAGGTTCCGCTGGAAGCTTTGAGCAAAGTAATCTGGGGCCCCTCAAGCTCGATCCTCGTTATGTTTAGTTGCTTGGAGAAGATAAGCGGCATTACCTTGACGCCGACGCCCAACGACTTCATTGTTATAAACGGTGATTTGCTGAAGGCCGGATCGTCGGCGATGCTAACACTCTCCACGCTGACTTTGCCGCTGAAGAGCGAAAGGCTCATCTCTCCCAGCGTCACCGACCGTCCCAAGGCACTCGTCAGTTCCGACTCGATCTTCGGTCGGAAGCTGTTGATGTTGATGAAAAGCGGAAGCGCGATCAGGATTACCAACACTGCCGCGACAACGATTCCAGCGATCTTCAGAGTACGTTTGTTTAATTGCATTGGTTTGATCGTGTCCTTCCTGTCTTTCAAGGATACTTGTCCGCATATCTGGCTGACCCGGAATTGAAACCTCACCTAAAGCGAGCGTATTGTGGTTCGAGGCTCTTTTTCCATACCATCTGGGCCCGCACGGGCCGGTTGCAGTCCTTTGCGGAGTGTCCTACCCGAGACGTTTCCGGTCAAAGCTAGCGACATAGTGGCAGTCGACATAGTGGCAGTCATGGAAGCTCTCCACAGCCCAGGCAACAACCTTCCAACCCGCTCCCTCATTGGTCCACAACAACAGAAGAGCGGGTGATTCTTCCTCCCCATAATTCAATTGACTGGTGGACAAATAATACGCTTCGTACTGAGTTCGTCGCGTGGCAGACGACCTGGGTCCGGCAGCTTCGCTGGCGGGTTTTGATGGTTTTGTAGGCCTGTTTCGGGCCGTATTTCCGTTTATACGAGTCCGTTGCACCGGGATATGCGAAGCCAAGCGCCGCTTCCTAAACTTCCTAAGATGGAGTACCCGAATTCGTCCGACCGATGAGTGAACCCGCCGTTTGCGGTCGAGAGACACGTCTTGGCTCGCTTAACCCAAGTTGTGGTCCTGTGCGCCGCAACTCTCGGATCGGGCTGGTGATCACGCGAGTGTCGATGACTGAACAGCTATTTCGCGCAGCATCCTGGCCTCTGGGACACGGGCGAAATCCAAGAAGTCCCGACGGTAGTAGACGGAGTACGACAAGACTCTTGATAGAGAAAACAGAAACGTTTAGGATATTTATATGGCTAAGGAAACGGCAGTGTCCAAAGCAGCCAAACTTATGGGCAAACGAAGTTACAAGTCCCGGTTGGAGCGCCTTGGCTTGGAACGGCTGCAGGAGATCGCACGCGAGAACGGCAAGCTGGGGGGCCGGCCGAGAAAAAACCTGAAGTAGAACAGTCGGGAGGGGACAAAAACTGATGTTGACGCTATGGAGGCGCCATCTCGGGAAGTGCATCCATCGAGCTAAGGGCCGCGAATATACAAAGTGTTCATGCCCAATTTGGTGCGATGGCGACCTGAATGGTGAACGCTGCCGGTGGTCGTTGAAAACTCGAGACTGGCAGCGGGCAATTCGCTTAGCGGAGCGCTTGGAGAGGCCGAATTCAGAGCGATCAGATCTTGTCCAGTGCGCACAACCCGGTTGCAATACTCGCGTAGAGCACGGTCGTTGCGTGAAACACCAGCGAACGCTTGAGAAGGCGATCGAGGACTTCTTTGCCGCACATCTCGACCTAGGGCATGGCACACTCCGAAATTACAGGCGGACGTTAGGATTTCTGCACGAATACGTGGTGGCGAGCAATTTGGATACGGTCGACGACATTGCTCCCAACATCATTGACAGTTTTCGCAGCGCGCGAGAGATTTCTGCGCTTACGTGGACGAAGGAGCTCGAAATCGTGAGGCGGTTCTTCCGGTTCTGCGTTGATCGAAAATGGACCAACGAAAATCCGGCGGCCGCGGTGGCGATGCCGAAAAACATCAAGGCGACGGATAAGGAACCGTACAGCAGCCAAGACATCATCAGAATACTTTCCGCGTGCGACATCTTTGGCCAGCGAGCATACGAACGGCTCAGGGCTCGAGCGATGGCGCTACTCCTGCGCTATACGGCGTTGAGAATCTCCGATGTCGCATTGCTCGCAAAGGACCGAATCCGCAATGGCGAAATCTACCTCCGAACATTGAAGAACGGGAAGGTTGTCAAGCTGCCTGTTCATCCAGACTTGCAAGCGTCTCTCGATAGTCTGCCCAAACCCAAAGGATCAAGGGGGGAGAGCAGGTACTTCTTTTGGAGCGGGAATGGGACGGTACGCTCCATGGTTCGCGATGCGACCCGGACCATGGCTGCCGTTTTCAAGGCGTCGGGTGTTCCGAAGGCTCACTCGCATCGGTTCCGCCATACGCTTGCGACGGAGATCCTTGAGGCTGGTGGGACATTCGAGGATGCTGCAGAGATTCTTGGCAACTCACCGAACGTCATCAAGAACCACTATGCGAAGTGGTCACCGCGAAGGCAGGAGCGGATCTCGGCCATTATGGCAGCCATCTTTGGCACGCCTTTGGCACACGAAGAAATCAAGTTGCTAAGTGATAGAAAACAAAAGGAATTTTTTGGTGGACGGCATGGGGCTCGAACCCACGACCCCCACGTTGCGAACGTGGTGCTCTCCCAGCTGAGCTAGCCGCCCATTTCCGTCTCAATATAACATTTTGTGCGTGCTAGCATAGGCGTTCGTCCGCGCCTATGGTTCTTTCTGATATCGACATCCGCCGCTACCTGGAGACTGGGAAAATTCGCATTTCACCGGATCTGCCTGCGGAGCAATTCGGGAGCTGCTCTGTCGATTTCCGACTCGGCTCCGAGTTCAGTGTTTTCGAGCACAGTCGCCACCCATATATCGACGTCCGCGACAGGAGCGCCATTCAGGACATTATGCGGAGGATCGATGTAAAACCGGGTGAGCCCTTCGTCCTGCAGCCGCGCGAGTTTGCTCTTGCGATTACGGAAGAGACCCTCGAGCTCGACGACGACGTCTTGGGACGGCTCGAAGGGCGATCCAGTCTCGGACGTATCGGCATCATCGTTCATGGCACCGCAGGACTGTTCGACCCGGGCTGGCGAGGAAAAGCCACGCTGGAACTGAGCAATCTTGGAATCATGCCAGTCGCACTCTATCCTGGCATGCGTATCTGCTCGTTCACCTTCGAGCAACTATCGTCTCCGGTATCGGTACCCTACTACAAGAAAGCGGGAAACAAGTACGCCGGCCAGACGCAGCCACTAGCAAGCCGGCTCACTTCTGAGGTCAAACCAGGCTCCTAGAACTCACCTTCCCGACGACCCAAAGCCTCCGGCGCCGCGTACTGATTCCGCGAGATCGCTCTCTTCCCACTCGACCGCTTCATAACGCGCCACGACCATCTGGGCAATCCGATCGCCCGCCTTCACTTCGTATGGCGTTTTCCCCAAATTGAGCAGGATGATTTTCAGCTCGCCGCGATAACCCGGATCTATAGTGGCCGGAGAGTTCGGAAGTGTGATGGCGTGTTTCAGTGCGAGACCGCTGCGGGGCCGTATCTGCACTTCATAGCCGCCAGGAATTTCAAGAGCAAGACCGGTTGGCAGACAGAGGGGAACCTGGGGTTCGAGCACAGCCCCATCCAGGCACCGAACGTCCATTCCGGCATCCTCAAGAGGGCCATGCGCGTACATCGGCAAGTGAGCATCGGGGTGGAGTTTCTTGATTCGGATTCGCATGAGAGAATCCGTTATGATCCCATGACGTCACCTGACGCAGTGTCGGCATCGCCCGCAATACGTGTCTTGACTGTGGCGCCGATGCCGCCTGAGAAAATTGCGTATGCGCTCGCTCGCTACAGCCGGTCGCCTGATTCCATTCATGAGTCGCTCAAATGGGTTCGTACACATGACTCTTCGAAGTTTCTCGAAAGTTTCTACTTTCAGTACGGTCACGCGTCCATAGCAGACCTCGGGCACGTCACGATTTGTTTCGAAGGCATTTCGGAACTGGCGGCAACTGAAATACAGGACGAACAACTTTGGGATGGCCAGGCGCGCAGCTCGCGCTATCAGGATTTCTCGCGGTCCGGCGTCATTGTTCCCCCGGAACTGACGGCGAGCGAGCAAAGCGTTTACCGCAACGCTTCAGAGAATCTCCTGTCTGCATACCGCCACATTCACGAACAGACATTTCGCCACCTGGAGGAATTGCTACCCAGGCCCGAAGACATGAAGCCGGACGCATACCGCCGCAACATTACAGCGCGTGCCTTTGATGTTGCGCGCTACCTGCTTCCCTTTGGAGTGCCGACCGGCGTTGGACAAGTGACCAGTATTCGCACGCTCGAGAAACAAATGCGGCGGCTGCAGGCCTCTGAGTTTCAGGAAGTTCGTGAAATCGGAGAGGAGATGATTCGCGCATGCGCGAAGCCTGCGGTATGCTCCTGGGAAGACCACTCCGCTCAAGAGTCAATCGCTCCCACACTGGCCCGCCACGCGGAAGCCGATCACTCGACCCGACGCCTGCGGGCCGATGTTGCCGAGTGGGCTTCGCACAATCTTTCTAAGTCAAAGGCCGTCGACGCGCCGGCCGTTGATTTGTTGCAGCCGTCTGACCATCTTGCCGACATTTGCGCGACTCTTGTGTATCCCGTAACTGATCGGCCGTATCGCGAACTCTATGAGGCGGCGCTCGCGTGGCCTCAACATTTGCGCCAGGAACTGCTGGACGTGGCCCTGGGCGCACACGGCAAACGAGGCGAGCTGCCGAGGCATTTTCGCAGTGCTCCTTACGTCCTCGACATTGTGATGGACATCGGCGCATATCGCGACTTTCACCGTCACCGGCGATGTCAGCAATTCCGCCAGCACTATACAAATCGACTCGGATACGAAACGCCGGACACCATCAGCAAGTGCGGATTGGAGACGCCGTATGCGAGCGCGCTCGTAGAGGTAGATGCTGCCATCGCGAAGTTGCCGCAGCCTTCGGCGCAATACCTGCTGCCGTTTGGCGCGCGATCCCGCTTTCTTTTCAAGATGGATCTTGCCGAACTCGAATATGTTTCGCGGCTCAGGAGCGGGGTGAAGGGTCACTTCTCGTACCGCAAAGTCGCTTGGGAAATGAAGAAGGCGCTGGAAAGAGTAGATCCGGGGCTGGCCGCGTTGATAGATGCAACTCCACCATGGGTGGAAGATCCCCTGAAACGATAGTTATGCCAGGTTCAGTGTCTTTCGGACCGTACCCCGCTCGGCCTGAATTTTTTCCTGCAGCAACATGATCGAGTAAATCAACTGTTCGGGGCGTGGGGGGCAGCCGGGAACAAATACATCCACCGGGATAACCTGGTTCACCGGCACCAATGCATAGTTGCTGAAGACGCCAGTCGAGGTAGCGCACGCTCCCATCGAGATGACCCACTTGGGCTCAGGCATCTGCTGATAGAGACGCCGGATCACTGGCGCCATTTTGTTCGATACGCGGCCGGCGATAAACATCAGATCCGATTGTCGCGGCGATCCTCGCATCACTTCTGCGCCGAAGCGCGAAACATCATAGCGCGATGCCATCATCGACATCATTTCGATCGCGCAGCACGCGAGACCGAAGCTCATGGGCCAGATTGAATTCTTGCGCGCCCAGTTCAGAGCGTTGTCCAAAGTCGTGGTGATGACACTTTCTTTGATTAGATCGGTATCATCCTGCTGGTCGATTCGCGCGAAGAGCTCGGGAGGTTGACTAATGTCAAATTTTTCGGAATCGCCCACCTCTCGATTATCCCATGTAGTCGCAGAACCCGGCTCCTATCCATTACTTGGAGGGTGGCTGAGAGAGTGGATTTCGGAATCTTGGCCACTACGTGTATCTGTGGGTCGACAACTTCGGCAACTTCATAGACTACGGCCGTACTCATCACTGAGGAAACTTCCGCGGCGTTCAGCTTGTATTTCTTCTCCAGCCAACCAACAAGGTTCGTGGTAGCCTCTCTGAAGGCTTTGTCCAGGCTACCTGCGATTCCACTTGCCATCAGGTAGCTGTCGTTCTCCATCCGTGGGTTGGGAGGCGCTCCGCCTGCCAGATAGTTCACTGTGAATTCGATGTCCATGGATGTTTCAAGCGCATTACCCGTCAGTTCGCCCGCGCCCTGCAGTGCGTGACCATCGCCCACGAAGAGCAGGGCTCCAGGAACATAGACGGGCAAGTAGATTGTCACTCCTTCTCTCACCTGGTTATAGTCCATGTTTCCGCCAAACGAACCCAAATAGCCAGAACGATAGCGGTTGCCAGCTTGGGGCGCTACACCAACGCAGCCGAGCATCGGCGCCATTCGCACCTTGTAGTTCTTCATCGTCTCGGTCGGTTTCTGCAGGGATGCAAAGCCATTCTTGCGATCGAGTTTCCAATCGGCGTTGTAGCCATCAATCTTCTTTCGTTCTTCGACGTAATCCGCTTCAAGCGCACTGTTCACGATCAACGGGCTGCTGATCGCTGTATGGCGGTTCAGCCGAATGCGATTGAAATGGACAACCAAAGTGTCGCCAGGCACGGCGCCATCAACATAAAAGGGTCCTGTGAGCGGATTGCCCCCTGAAGTTCGTCGGACACCTTTCGGATCAGCCCCCCCGCATCCACTGACCACGTCTTCACAGTGTCGCCGGTGTTTAGGCGAAGTACCGGCTGGACTGCATCCGAGAAGTAGTGTTCGAACTTGGTCGGCTCGAACGTGCGCGTTTGGGGAGGACCTGATTTTTTCGGGCGCTCGCGATAGGCTTCCCATTTCAGATCGACCTTTTCCTCAACGAGCGTAGCTGTGCCTTCGATGCGATCGCCTTTGAGGACTCCGGTAAGTCTAATCGTCTCCTTTGGGCCACGCTTTACGGTTCCTTCGATATGACCGTTTTGAAACGTTCCGGTAAAAGAATCGTCACCGAGTTTACCCGTCAGCTTCGTCGCGTTTAGTTCTAAACTTAACCGGTCATAATTGTCGTTCTCGAAAAACTTCAAGTTGGAAACCCATGTGCCCGCAGGCGAAGGAGGCGTTTGAGCAACTAAAAAGGAGCAGACGGCAAACAGGAGAATGCGGCGCAACATGGTCCTTATCGTATTACTCGATGCCGCTTAGATTCTTGTCACTGGTTTCAGTAGCGTGGATAACGACAGACTTGTCACCGCGGCCTTCATTGCTTCTTCACTTTTGGTGTACGGCGCTTCGGAATCTTGCCGATGCGAAGGTCATGCGCGAGAACCAGGTCACATGCATGCAAAGCAGCTCCTTCGAAATCTGGGTCGTCGGCTGGCAGAACTTGCCATCCCGTCACTTCAGTACCGAAGACGCGAATGGAGCGCATGCTCGGGAATTCGCCTCTCAAGCTCTCATGGTGCTCTGGAGTCGTCGCGAGCCACACTCCGTCATCGTCTGCTGTCTCGTTCTTCTTGTCGCGCAGTGCGAAAACAATTCTTTCGCCAACGTATACTCCAAGACAGCCGAACATTGATCGAGTAGTGGGCGAGAGGGATGCGATCGCGTCGAGCACAAATCGATGCGGGACCAGTTTGCGCGGTTTCGAGGCAGCAGGGCCCTCATCAAACGGAAGAATTCTCGAGCTGCGACTGGGCTTAGGCACCGTCTTCATGATCGTACTGCCGAAGACAGCTCTCGGAGAACTCATATCCCTGCCGCTTTCCCTCTTGACCGTGTCGGGTTTGGCACGGTAGAAATGGACTGTCTACTAAACTTCAAGCATGCCCTTCTTGCGCTCCAGGCAGGAGCGGGTTGTCTCTTTTTGTCTTCTCTGTTTTTTTCTTTCTGGTTGCCTTGTCCGCCGGCGCGTAGTAAAGCCGGAAGGTCAGCGGGTTCCGAAGCCTCTATTAAACGCCACGAAGGAAGAGCTGATTCAAAAAGTCCGGCAGATCTATGACAGCATTCAGTCTTTCACCATGAAGGTCGATATGTCGCCTTCCGTGGGCAATCTTTACGGCGGGCAGGTCAGCGACTACCCGACTATAAGCGGCTTCGTGCTCTTTCTCAAGCCGGACAATATTCGCGTTGTTGGACTCGATCCCGTAATTCACTCGACAGGCTTCGATATGGCCTCGATAGGAAATGACTTTCGCGTTTCTATTCCAAGCAAAAATCAGTTTGTGGAAGGCCGGAACGATTCTCCCGCTGTCTCAAAGAATAAACTGGAAAACCTGCGTCCATCGGCTTTCCTGAATGCTCTGCTGATCCGCCCTCCCGACCCGGCAAGGGACATCGTATTCGTCGAGGACGATACCAATGAGACGAAGGCTGTCTACATACTTGCGGTGATCGGCCGCGACGGTGGCCGGTATTTCCCCATACGAAATATTTACTTCGAGCGCTATACGCTTCAGATCACGCGGCAGAAAACGTTCGACCACGACGGTAATATCCTGAGCGAAACCCGGTACTCGGATTGGGGGAATCACGGCGGCAAATGGTTCCCATCGACGATAGACATCCAGCGACCTCGCGACGGCTATGAAGTTGTTCTCCAGGTAACCGATCTCAAGTTGAATGCGCCGGGTATGACGCAAGATAAATTCGTATTGAATCCGCCGGCCGGCATACCCGTCAAACCGCTCGAGTAATTTCTCCTAGACTACAGCGTTCGCTACCGCTTCGAGCCAGATCGTCACTGCGATTGCTCCGGGATCCGGAGTGCCCAGGCTTCGCTTGCCCAGGTAACTAGAACGCCCCTTGCGCGCGATCATCCGCGAAGTGCTCTCCGCTCCCCTCCTCGATGCTTCGACACCCGCCGTCAGAGCTTCCCTCGTGGGTGCACCGTCCGCAAGCTGTAATGTCAGGGTTTGCGCGAATGGGACGAGAGCATCGAGCATGGTGCGATCTCCCAATCTCGCTCCTCCGAGTTCGCCCACCGCGCAGCAACCTTCCTGGACCGCTGCCGCCCACGATTTCGGATCGTCTGCCGGACCCGATTCGAGAGCGGCGCCGCTTCTCAGCAGGAAAGCGCTGTAAAGCGGTCCGGAGGAACCTCCCATAACGTCGCCCAGCACCATTCCGATTGTCTTAAGCATTTGAGCGGGCTCATCGAAGGGAATTTCGGAACTTCTTTCTAAGAGCTCGCGGGCAGCTTGAGCCATGTTATGACCCAGATCTCCGTCGCCAACCGCACGATCCAAATCCGTCAGGAGCGCTTCGGACTTAAGCAGGCTCTCACATGCCGCTTTAATTGCCTTCTCGGCATTGCGCCCGATTTCGGTTTGCGGACTTGCATGCCGTTCTTTGGGCGCCGCGCCGTCCAGCTCAATTGTTCTCTGAAGAACGGAAGTAGGAGCTCTTTTCACAACATTTGGCCACGCCGGCGCCATAGTCGGTGAATCCAGACGGCGCAACCGTTCATCGTCAACTCGCATAAGAGAGACTGACACTCCCTCCATATTGAGAGAAGACATGAACGTGCCTGAATAGAGTCGCTCCGCTTTCATCCCGCGCGATTCTAATATCGAAAGCACCCTGCGTCCTACGATCGCGAGTTCCATGGAAGTGGTCGCTCCGAGGTTATTCAGTAGAAGAGCCAGCCTGTCGCCCGCTCTCAAGCGAAGCGCATTACCGATGCCGGACACCAGCTCATCTGTCAGTTCATCGGCGGATCGCATCGCCACTCGGCGAACGCCGGGTTCCCCATGAATGCCAAGACCCAGTTCCACCTCGTCCTCCAGTGCGAAACTGGGTCGCTCGATGCCTGGTGCTGTTCCCGCGGAAAGTGCGACACCCATAGTGCCGATCTCCTCCGCGGCGGCTTGCGCGATTGACGCTACCTGGGGTAAGTCCTTCCCTTCGGCGGCGGCCGCTCCGGCAATCTTGTGCACGAAAACGGTGCCCGCCAATCCGCGCCTTCCGGCATGCTCTTCCGATTTAGCGAGCGCGACGTCATCCGCTACGATCACGCTTTCGACCAAGAACCCCTCGGCTCGTGCCATCTCGGCCGCAAGACCGAAGTTCAACCGGTCGCCCGTGTAGTTCTTGATAATTAGCAGCGCTCCCAACGGGCCTGTGGTGGCCCGAATTGCGGCGAGCACCGAACGAGCTGTAGGAGAAGTAAAGATTTCACCCGCCACTGCCGCGCTTAGCATTCCTGGACCTACGTAACCCGCATGTGCCGGTTCATGTCCGCTCCCGCCTCCCGAAATCAGCGAGACCTGATGAGCCCGGGCTGCCTCCGCGTCAGCGCGGATCAGTACGTTTGTTTCAGCCAAACGCGCAACTCCCGGATACAAAGCCAGGAAGCCGTCCAGCATTTCCGTTACGACGTGCTCCGGACGATTGATAAGCTTCTTCATCCGGTCCCAGCCTACTCCGCTGCCGGATCAGATGCGAAGGAAGATCTTGCGCCGATACATCCAGAGCAGCAGCAGCCAGTCGATGAGCAGGATCGCCGCGCCGAACACAAATGGCTGATAGGCACTGCCGAAGATCTGGAAAATGCGGTCACCCAGATGAATATGAAGCGAACTTCCGATGAAGTTTTCGAACAGGTGCGCAATCAGGTAAGCGGCGATGGAATTCATGCCTACTACGATGAGGAAGTAGGCCCACTTCCGGTAACCTTTAACGTCGATAATCCAACTGAAAGCCGCCAGGAATAGAAAACACATGCCGCCGCTGAACAGCACCCACGCTGGCGTCCAGATGCGCTTTACGACGGGGCAAATGCCTGTGAAATGAAGAAACAGGCCAACGGCGATTCCAATCAGACCTGCGATCACGAATCGCTTTACCGGGATTTTAGGTGCGTAGGTACGGTACCATCGTCCGGCGACAAGCCCTAGAATCATCGTCGCGAGGGTTGGAACGAAGCTCAAAGTGAGATAACCGCCATCGTTGTCTACGAATGGTTTCGTTCGCGGAAACAAGTTGAGAAACCACTGGTCAAAGGCGTTCCCGAGATTGCTGTTCTTGTTCCAGTGCGAAGCAAATCCGGTGAAATTGTGGATCCAGTTCATCGGAACGCCCACTGCCGGATAATCGAAGCTCGCTCCAGGCGCGGGATACAGAGCCCAAGCCAGCCAGTAGCCGCCGAGGATCAAGCCGAAAGCCCACCATTGCCACTTCGCAGGACGGAATCCGAGCAGAAACAGAAACGGGTATCCGAAGCCGATTTGCGAAAGCGTGTCCTCGAATGTGAAGTAGGTTTGCGGCTTGTCTATCGATCGCAAAAAGACTCCCAGGGCGACCAGAATAAGGGAGCGCCATAAGGCATGGACGAAAAGCTTTCCGAAGGCCTCCCCTTTTCGCAGCCGGGAAGCTATCGAGTAAGGCAATGCCACGCCGACCAGGAAAGAGAATGAGGGCTGAATCATGTCATGCAGAGAACAGCCTGCCCATTCGACGTGACTTTGGTTGAAGCTGAGAATCGCCCAAAACCAGTTCCCCGGGAGGGCATGGTAGACGCGGGTAAATGACAGTACTTCGCCCATCATGAGCATCATCACCAGGCCGCGGTACGCATCCACCGCGAGGTTACGCTGCATGACCGGCTGGGGCGCCTGACTTCGTTCCGGGATGACTATTGTGGGAATATCCTGGACCGCGACGCCAGAAGGTGAAAGAGTTGTGCTCATACCGTGTTACGCAATATACCGCCAAACGGGTGGCGGGGGCCAGTTACCAAACGAACTAGTTCTACCAAACGAACTCAAGACCAGATTGTCAATCGACAAATAAGACTACGCGTGACATCTGTGGCTTCGTTTTTGCAAACTTCGCTTTTCAGAGTTAGAGCAGATCCTCTCGATCTTGCAAGTCTAATGTTTTCACTATTTTACTTACATCCTGCGCGTGGCTGCGGCTCGCCACAAGTAACGCGTCCGGAGTATCGACAATGATCATATTGTCGACGCCGACGAGGGCAACGGTCTTGGAGGCGTCCACATAGTTGCCACGGCTGTTGTGAGTAACCAGGTGCCCGGCTGACGCGTTGGCGTGGTCGTCCTTTTCCGCCAGGTTGTAGACCGCTTCCCAACTGCCGACATCGTTCCAGCCGATGTCATCGAGCGCAATGCCCGAAACCCGCTCTGATTTTTCGAGTATGGCGTAATCGATCGAAATGTCTTCGCAGAGGGGATAGGCTTCGCTCAACTTGCCGTTAAATGATTTGCTGCGAAACGGCGGCAGGGCTGACAGCAGACTCGATGTTTTCGGCTGGTGTTCGCGCATCAGCTCGAGAATCGTTGCAGCGCGCCAGAAGAACATACCCGCGTTCCAGAAAAAGTGTCCCCGCTCGATGAATTTCTTGGCCGTCTTCGCATCGGGTTTTTCACGAAAGCTGGTCACCAGTAGGGGATCGGCATTTCCCGGTTTCACGTTCTTGGGAAACTCGATGTAGCCATAGCCGGTTTCCGCCCAGCGAGGCTGAACTCCGAGCACGACCACCCGCCCCTCTTCGGCCGCCCGATATGCCACCTTTACAAAGTTCCTAAAGTGCGCTTCCTTGAGAATGAGGTGATCTGCCGGAAAGACGCCAAGTACTGCGTCCGGGTCCTCGCCGAGCAGGATCTGGGCCGCGAGCCCGATGCACGGGGCGGTATTCCGCTGGGCTGGCTCCGCAATGACCTGACGCTTTGGAACTTCTGGCAGCTGGCTTCGAATTTCTGCCTGGAGGAGCTCATTCGTGATGATCCAGATGTTCTCCGGCGGAACGACAGGCCGCAGGCGGTCGATGGTCAGCTGGATAAGACTGCGCTCACCGAAAAAGCGCAGCACCTGCTTAGCGTTACGCTTGCGGCTCCGCGGCCAAAACCTTGTGCCACGCCCGCCGGCCATGATCAGGCCGTAGCGATGATTAGCCATTTAGGGATTCGGATTACCCGGATTTATAGGAAGCTCCTGGCTCCCAAGCTGCGAATCCGGAAACCCGCGGATGACGCGGAAAGTTCTCGTCCAGCGTGTTCGCGTGAAGAAATGTTCCACCAGATCTGTCATGTGGCTGAACAGCGAGTCCACCGAGGTTCCGGCGAGATCCTCCGTCGACGCCCTATAAGACCAGTAAATCAGGAGTGGTTTGCCGATGATGTTATCGCGAGGGACAAAGCCCCAGTAGCGGCTGTCGAGCGAATTGTCGCGATTATCGCCCATGGCAAAGTAACAGTTAGGCGGGATCACAATCTCGCCGTTCACGACGTGATGCTCCAGCATGTCCCGCTGCAATTGCGCTTGCCGCCCCTCGGCAAAGATCGAGGGCTCTCCCGGGAAATTGTCTCGTTGCTCGTCGTAAGGGAATTTGTGATAGGTGTATGGCTCGTTGACTTGTACGCCGTTGCGGAAAATCGTTCGTTTGACCATTTTGATGTGATCGCCCGGCACGCCGATCACGCGTTTGACAAAGGTCTGATTGATGTCGACCGGATACCGGAAGACAATGATGTCTCCATGCTTCGGCGTTTCGTAGGGCAGCAGGTGGTCACTGATCATGCCGCCAGGCGCATAGGCCAGTTTATCGACCAACAAATGATCGCCTATTAGAAGGGTGTCCTCCATTGAACCAGTCGGGATCACGAACGCCTGAACGAGCGTCGTGGTGCCGAATAGCAACAGCAGAATGGTGACCGCCCACTCTGCAATGCTATTTCTCGCGTGCGCGTCGCGTTTCCTCTCCGCCTTTGCGGGCTTGGACGCCGCCGGCGTCGCCGTCTGATCTGCCGTCACCTGTTGCCGAGCCATTACCTGAAGTCTTATTGTAGCTGCCGGATCTGTTGTATCGTTTTAGAGTCGGGATGGTTTGTCAGGTATCGGACTTATAGCGCTTGGACGAAACATCCGATCACACACACGCCCCGGGCTCCGCGAGGCCCGATGAGGAAAGGGAAGGAAGTATGCGACGTATCCGGTGGAGCTTGATTTCGTTTCTGGCGTTGGAGTCTCTCATTGCGTCATCCTGCAATAAGAATGCAAGTACCTCTGCCACCGATCAGAGTCTGCTCGCGGCAATCCAGTCCAAACTTTATGGGGACGATGCAACGAAGGCCGCCAGCATCAAGGTTGACGTCAACGATGGTGTGGTGACGCTGAGCGGAGACGTGCCCAGCTCCGACGTTGAATTGACAGCCATGAAGCTGGCGAACGGGACACCAGGTGTAAGGAATGTCAATGACCAGCTGAAGGTCAATGCCGCGGCCGCGGCCGCGACGCCTCCTGTCGCGACTCCCTCTGCTTCTACGCCGCCACCGGCGGCAGCTCCTGTAGCGGCGTCTGCGCCACCTCCGGCTGCTGCCCCCGCGCTCGAACCAACGCCCGCGGCAGAAGTCGCCAGCGCCCCCGCTCCGCCGCCCAAGCCCGTTTTTCTTACGGTTCCAGCCGGCTCACAGCTTCAGGTTCGGATGATTGATGGCATCGATTCGAAAAAGAATAGCGTGGGCCAGGCCTTCCAGGGCACGCTTAACGCGCCTTTGACGCACGGGGACCGCGTTGTGGTACCCGCGGGCGCACCCGTTACTGTTGTTTTGAGCAATGCTTCGAAAGCTGGTCACGTCAAGGGAACCAATGAGCTCTCGGTTCAGGTGACAAGTATTAATGTAGGTGGCCGCAACTACGAAGTCGCCAGTGATGTGTACGACCAGGCAGGGAAGTCAAAAGGGAAACAAACTGCGGTTCGTAGCGGAATAGGCGCAGCGGCTGGAGCGCTCATTGGTGGTTTGGCAGGTGGCGGTAAGGGTGCTGCCATCGGAGCAGGCGCCGGCGGCGGAGCCGGGCTTGGCTACCAGTTCTTCACTCACGGCGACACGGTAAAGATTCCGTCGGAAACGGTCCTGACGTTCCGTCTGGCAGCTCCGCTTTCCATTCGGCGATAAGTAAACCCGTTGGCGTGCGCCGAGATTTTTTGTGCGACTACTTCTGCCGGGAAAAGTGTCCGGAGAAGCTCAACGGGACCACGTGAGGCTCTAGAAAGCGAATCTTAACTGCAGGTCGATGCGCCGCGGGTGTCTTTCACCACGCCTTGAATCATGCCGCCTTGAGAGGCGGTTTGGCCGTGTGCCTCGCCCAGAACGAGGACAAAAAGCGCAAACAGCGCCAGGAATTCGAGCCTGATCAAGCGGGTAATGAGTTTCATCGTGTTCGTGAAAAAAGAAGTCGCCTTCCTAGTCTGCAACACTCTTGAGGGATTGAGCAGTGCCGGAAGGCGACTTATCGGGGGTGATTCCAGTTGAACAGGGGCTTGTAAAGTCGTTATTAAGATCGGCGGCCTTTTTGTAAAGAACCGGTAAAGTCATGTGCACGCCGGACAAACCGGGTTCACAATTGTGATGATGGCGTCGGTTCCCAGTTCTGTTCCCCTCACCCGGATTCTGGTTGTCGACGATGACATCAAACTTTGCCGCCTGATTCGCGACTATCTCGAGCCCATGGGATACGACGTCGAGTCAGTGCACGAGGGCAACTCCGGTCTGCACCGCGCTTTAACCGGAGGATTTGCAGCCGTCATTCTGGACGTGATGCTTCAGGTGAAGGATGGAATCGAAGTGCTGCGACGTCTCAGGGCTGAATCAGACGTTCCGGTCCTCATGCTGACGGGTCGCGGCGAAGAGCCGGACCGGGTGATTGGCCTCGAACTTGGTGCAGACGATTATTTGCCCAAAACCTTTTCGACGCGCGAATTGCTGGCCAGGCTCCGAGCCGTAATTCGCAGAGCATCCGTGACAGCCGCCAAGCCAAGCAGTGACGTGGCCCAGGTGATCATGGTGGGCGATCTGCAGATCGATCCCTCTTCACGTTCCGCGATGCTGGGTACGGAACTTCTCCAGCTGACGGCAGTTGAATTTGATTTGTTAAAAACGCTTGCCTCCTCTGCTGGACGCATTCAGACTCGCGAGCAGCTTGCTGCAGATTGCCGATCGCGATTTCGACGTTTTCGATCGCTCGATTGACGTCCACATCTCTTCACTCCGTAAGAAATTAGGGGACGATCCGAAGACGCCTCGATTCATCGTGACGGTGCGGAGCGCGGGCTACATGATGCGCAAGGCCGGATCGCAGGTGGAGCCTTGAAGATCCGATCTTCCCTGCCACTGAAGATTTCCCTGCTTGCCTTCTTGAACGTAAGCTTACTGGCGCTTGTCTTCTTCCTGTTTGCGCGATTCCAATTCCGCTTCGATTTGAGTTCGTTCCTGCTGGCGCCAGCTCGCGATCGAATACTGTCCACCTCACGGCTTCTCGCCCTCGAATTTGCGGAAGAACCGATGACCAAATGGAATGACTCCTTATTACGCCATGCCAAAAGCGCCTTAGCGAATCTCTATCTCTTTGCAGACGACGACAACAGCTGGCGGGGCCTTCCGTTGAGCTTCCCGACAGCGTTCGCTCCTCGCTTGTGCGAGGCCGCCATAATCACGGACCCGGCTCGGAACGGTTCCGTGTCCCGCCTATGCTGGGGCCTCCGCCGCTGCTACTGGTCCGTCCCTCTCCAGAGCATGAATACTGGGTAAGCGTTCCGATCCCGATCCTGAGCAGTTCTCATGGGGAACCGGTACACGGTGCAGTGATCTGGCAATTTTCGTCTTTATGGACGAATTCCTTTTTCTTTGATTACCGGCCGTGGCTCGCCGTGATTTTTGCGGTCGTTCTGATTTCGGTCGCCTGCTGGCTGCCCTTGATCCGTGGACTGACACGTGCGATCAGCCAGATGACACGCGCCACGGCGCAGATCGCCCAAGGACATTTCGAAATTGCGCTTCCAACAACGCGAGGCGACGAGCTGGGGCAGTTAAGCGGCTCAATCAATCGAATGGCGCAGCGTCTTTCGGACCTGGTACAAGGTCAAAGAAGGTTTCTGAGCGACATTGCGCACGAGCTCTGTTCTCCGATTGCTCGCATGCAGGTTGGGCTCGGCATTCTTCAGCAGCGCGCCAGTGAAGATACGGCGGACTATGTGAGCGATGTCGCGGAAGAAGCGACGCATGTTTCGGGTCTCATTAACGAGCTCCTATCGTTCTCAAAGGCGGAGATTGGGACCACCCAGGCCCAGTTGACCCGTGTGAATGTAGCCGAAGTGGCTCGTAAGGTTGTCGAGCGAGAAGGTTCGAATGAAGCGAAAGTCGAGACCGAAATCGATCCTGATCTCGAAGTAATCGCTCAACCTGAATATCTGTATCGATCGCTCGCAAACCTGGTTCGCAATGCAATCCGTTATGCCTCCGGTTCCGGACCGATTTCACTCTCTGCCCGCCTCGTTGCGAAGACGGTATCGATTTAAGTGTCGGATCGCGGCCCAGGGCTTCCGGAAAGTGAGCTCGAGAACGTATTCAAACCTTTTTACCGCCCGGAATTTGCCAGACAACGCGAAACAGCGGGTAGCGCGCTGGGGTTGGCGATTGTGAAAAGTTGTATTGAGGCTTGCGGTGGAGCGGTGTCTTGCAGAAATCGCACCCCCCATGGCTTGGAAGTGGAATTGGTCCTGAACGCTGCCAAGGCCAGGCAAGCCTGAAATTTACGCGAGATTTACAATATCAAGCCGTTCGTTAACAGAGAACTTACATTCTGCTGATTTAGTGGATTCGAGCCCATGAGCATTATCCGTAGCACAACCCGCAGATCATTTTTGTGTCAGACGACGGCAGGAGCCGCAGGCCTCTTGCTCCCGGTTCAGCATACTATTGCGGCGAGCGCCTGTGCGCTGGATACGGAGCTCACAGAAGGTCCGTATTACCTGAATCGGGGCATCGAGCGCCGGAACGTAACAGAAGGAAAAGACGGCTTGCCGTTGCATCTTCGCGTTGCGTGATCGATGTCCGAACGTGCCAACCCCTGGCAAACGCAGCGCTCGAAATCTGGCATTGCGATGCGGGCTGCGTTTATTCGGGTTATACAAAGATGGGCGCCGGTTTCCCCGGTATGATGCCGGGGGGACGCAGGCCGGATGGACCGCCCCCAAGCCCACCACCCGGAGGGCCGCCGCCCGATTTCAATCGGTCGGGTCGAGTTCCTTTTGGCGGGCACCACCCTACGGACAATACTGCCTTCTGCCGTGGTGTACAACTTTCCGACAAGCATGGAATGATTGAATTCGAAACGATCTATCCTGGCTGGTACGTCGGTCGCGACACCCATATTCATCTCAAGGTGCACGTTGGCGGCAGTATCGAGAGCGGCAAATATGCGGGCGGTCACGTTTCTCACACGGGCCAGCTCTTTTTCCCGGACGAACTCAGTGACGAGATCTCAAACATCAAACCGTACGCGGCGAGGAAGAACGTCTCTCGTACGAAGCTAGACGAAGATATGGTCGTTGCGGATGCACACGGCGCGCCGGTTATGCTTTCGTTCGAGCGGATCAAGCGGAACTCCCTCGAAGCGGGCCTAATCGGAACCTCCTTTGTTCGAGTCGATCCAACCGCCAATCCTCGTGAGGAGCGGCGGCCAGGCCCGAGGTAGAATGACCTTCGGTTTTTGAGCGATTGACTTACGTAGTTATTGTGGAGTCAGTGAGACTTGATCGATTTCGAAGTCGATCTTGGCTCCTCGCTCGCGTGGGGCGGCGGGCGCCAGTGAGAGCAGTATATCTTCGGATGGCGCGAGGTCAAGTTTCTCGGTTACAACGGCCTGCTTTTCAGTTCCGTAGAAGTTTGTTCGAAATGTTTGGCCGGCGATTTGAACATCTAGTGAACGCGCGAAGTGGCCGGGTTTGTAAGTAATGGTCACTTTGTATTTGCCCGCCTGTCTGATGGCGAAGTGCCATTGTTCTCGCCGGAGAGTCGGCGGGTCATAGTAGCCTTCTCCGTTGTCGTTGAAAAACCGGTCGGCCGCAGCTGGGGTTAATTGGATGGTATTGTCGGCCTCCGGCTGGATTGCCGGTAGGACGACGTTTAGTTTGCCTTCGAACTTGACTGCTACCACCGGGAGAAATTGGTCTTTCGGTAAGAAGTTGAAGGATACGGAGCCGACACTTGGTTGAAGCGGTTGGTCAGAGTTTAGCCAGTGAGCTTGAATTAGTCGGTTGCGTAGCCCTGGTAGCACAAGTTTGCCGTCTGCGGGTGAGTGTTCGACAAATAAGAAAAGTTGATTACCCTTTACTGTGGCGTAGCCGAAGTCGAGGTTACGGAAGGGTTGTGGATTCGATTCGTAAATGGCTTCCCCATATTGCTCGAGCCACTTGCCCGTGCCGCGTAGTACTTGTTCTTCGTAGTCGACGACGGCCCCGGTACCTGTGGGCCCGATATTGAGAATGTAATTGCCTCCTCGACTGGTCACCTTCACCAGGCGCAGAATTTGTTCATGGATCTTGTCAACCAGATCAGTGCGTTTCTGCCACGAGCGATAGCCCCACGTCTCGGGGAAGATTGAGGCCGGGGATTCCCAGGGCTCGTCGTTGATGTAGTCAGGGATGGCGTCGTCACCAGTCTCGCTGAAGTCGCCTTCACTATTCCAGATCCGGCCTCCGATCATGCATTGGGGTTGCAGGCCGTGGACGGCGTCGGCGAAGTGTTTACTCTGTAGGGGCACTGGATGACCCATGTCGAACCATATTTCGGAAATGGGGCCGTAATCACTAAGTAACTCGCGGAGCTGCGCGATATTGAAAAGCTCGTGGGCATGTGAAATGGGATTGTCGTTGCGATGTTCTGCTATGTCGCCGAAGTTCCAATCGATGGTGGAATAGTAGATACCGAATGGCATGTTGCGCTTCCGACAGGCGTCGGCAAGACTCTTCACAACGTCGCGGTGATAGGGCGTTGCTTCGACGATGTTGTAGTGCGATTGGTGAGTGGCAAACATGCTGAAGCCGTCATGGTGCTTGGCGGTGATGACAATGAACTTCATACCGGCGGCAATCGCAAGATCGACAACGTGATCCGGGCCCCATTGGACTGGATTGAACGATTCCCTGAGTGCGCGGTATTGATCGAGGGGAATGTGCGCGTCGGATTGAATCTGCTCACTGTAGTTGCCGGAATACTGTTTGCCATTCCAGACGCCACCTAACTCCGAGAACAGACCGAAGTGGATGAACATGCCGTACTTTCGGCTCTGCCACTCATGGATTGTCGTTTCGTTCGGACGTTGGGCAAGAAGGGAGAAAGACCAAAACGCGAGCAGCAACTTCTTCATAGAGAATCAGAGGCGGTAATTCGAGAGTTAACCGTTCCATGCTAACTCGGGCTGCTGCGGAAGCAATCAACCCTGCGGCGTCAAACATTCGTCAACGACATTGATAAATTGACGAGCGGGTGTCCGCGCAAGAAATATCCAGGAGCCTGGCCTCGTCTGAACGTGCGGCATCAGAAAGGCATCCATGACTCGTCGTACTCTTTTTGCGCTTGCCGGAGCGGCATCGCTCAGCCGCGGCTTGGCGAAAGCTGCTGAAGCGAAGAAACAAATCAAGATCACGAGTATCGAGACAGATCTGCTGCGGTTACCCCCAGCAGAATTCACTGCAGATGCCATTCACGACTTCGGTTCCGCGGCGGGCGGTGTTGTTCTTCGGGTGACCACCGATGCAGGTATCACGGGCTGGGGATACTCCAACTTCGGAATGGTTGAAGGCGGCCCGCGCGTAGTGCAAACGATCCTGGAGAACGAGATAAAGCCGGTGCTCATTGGTCAGGACCCCGCGTTTCCGAAAAAAATCCGCGCCGATCTCTGGCGCGCGCTGGAGTATCAAGGCGTCCAGGGCGTGACGCAGTTTGCAATGTCGGTTGTTGATATCGCCATCTGGGACATTCTGGGTAAGGCGGCGGGTTTGCCGGTATACAAAATGCTGGGTGCTGTGCGTGACCGGATGCCTGCCTACGCGATGTGCGGATGGTATCGCGAAAACGATCAGGATCACTCGCAGTATCGGCGCGTCATCGATGAAACTCTCGAGATCGGATACCGTGCTTTCAAAGTGAAGGTCGGTCGTTACTCACTCGAGGACGATACGGAACGGATTGAATTCGGCCGGAAAACCGCCGGCAAGGACATTCGGATTATGGTCGACGCGAATCAGGCATTCAATCGGGTAGAAGCGTTGCGCCGCGGCCGCGTCTACCAGGAACTAGGCTGCTTCTGGTACGAGGAGCCCTTGCCGCCGTGGGATCACGAAGGCTACGCAGAGTTAGCGGGATCGCTGGATATGCGCATCGCGACCGGCGAGAACGAGTACAACAAGCACGCTTTCATGGATCTCTTGCTGAGGAAAGGAGCCGACGTGGTTCAACCCGACAATCGCCGTGCCGGTGGGCCAACTGAGTGGCTCGAGATTGGCGCCATTTCTGACGGCTTTGGAGTGGAGTTAGCGAGCCACGGCGGGGGCCCGGTCGATATGAATATTCTGTGCGCAATTCCGAACGCGATCTATATGGAGTCAGGAGGGAAACAGAAGATGGTCAAGGGCGAAGTGCTTGCGCCTGAGACGCCGGGAATGAGCAGCGAATTAGACCGCGACTTTATCAGCAAGCATAAGATTGCCTAATGGCTGATGCCTGGCCGACTACAAGCGAAATTTTAAGGCAGAGCAAACGCGATATAGAGCCCACCCGAAGGCCGCTCCCGACCTCCTCCAGCCGCCACCGCGACATATTGTTTCCCGGCAACCTGGTACACCGCAGGCGTGGCGTTCGCGGCATAGGGCAGAACTGTCTCCCAGAGAAGCTTACCGGTGCGCTTGTCCAACGCTCGAAACTTGTTGTCGTAGTGCGTTGCGCCGATGAAGAATAATCCGCCTGCAGTCACCACGCCGCCACCGTGATTCTCGGTGCCCGTGTTCTTCATTCCCTTGGCGACGAGCTCGGGATATTCGCCCAGAGGAATTTGCCATGCGTACTCGCCGGTATCAAGGTTGATCGCCGACAAATTGCCCCAGGGCGGCGTGTTCGCGGGATAATCTTGCGGATCGTGAAATTCCCGAAAGGTTTCAGTGGTGTACTTGAGCGCGTGGGAGACTTCCCAGTCGCGAATCTCGCACTCATGATCGACATTGTGAAGCAGGAAATTCTTCAGGGCCTCGACCGCCGGTTCCCCGAGCGAAGCGAATGAGGGCATCCTGCCTCCTCCACGCCGTATTGTTTCCGATACCTGAGAATCGTTGAGTCGTCCTGACAGATGATCCAGGGCGGGGAACTCTGGAGGCGAGCCTTTTCTGTCCCCTCCATGACAAGGAGCGCAGCGTGATTTGTAGAGTTCGCTGGCGAGTGCTCTATTGCGTACCTGTTCGGGAGGGGCGACCCTGATAACCCAGCTTGATTCGTTTGCGTTCACATAATAGAGATCCGTCTCCGGATCGAAGGCTCCGCCCCCCCACTCCGCACCTCCGGCGGGCCCTGGAAAGAATACAGTGCCCTTAAGACTCGGCGGAACAAAGAGCGCTCCATGGTCGAGCGACCGTATTTCCTTGAGAACCGCATCGTGAGCCTCACGGGTCCGCTGTGTGATTGTTCGTTCGTTGAACTCCTGGCGAACGAAGGGTGCCGGCTTCACAGGTACAAGTTGACTTTTCGCAAGCTGTTCCCCTTCCAAGGGAGAATGCGGAATGCGGCGTTCCACCAACGGAAAAAGGCTCTTCCCTGTTTCGCGATCCAGTACGTAGAGATAGCCGGTCTTCCCGGCTTGTGCAACAGCATCCACCAGCTTTCCCGCCCGGAGGCACTTCACCAGAACGGGAGGGCAGGGCAGATCGAGGTCCCAGACATCGTGTCGAATGGCCTGGAAATGCCACTTGCGCTTGCCCGTGGCTGTATCGAGACAAAGAAGCGTATTGGAGAAAAGATCATCTCCGTGGCGGTCGGCTCCATAGAAATCGAAGGCGGCTGATCCTGTTGGCACGAATACGAGACCGCGCTGCACATCCACCGACATTCCCGCCCAGTTATTAGCCGCACCGGATGTTTTCCAAGCTTGAGGCGGCCAGGTCTCATACCCAAACTCGCCGGGCCGTGGAATCGTATGGAAGGTCCAGCGCACTTTTCCCGTCCGAACATCATAAGCGCGGATATCGCCCGGCGTAGCCGGAAGCGTCTCCGAGGTCGAACTGCCGAGAATCAAAAGGTCCTGGTAAATGACGCCTGGGCTCGTGACAGTGAAGGATGTGTCGCGCAGCGGAGGATCGAACGCTGTTCTCAAGTCAACATAGCCGCCGTTCCCGAAGTTCGAATCGAGCTTCCCCGTTTTAGCGTCCAAACTTATTAGCTTCTCGCCAATCGTCAGAAGAACTCTTGCCTGGTTGTTGTCGCTCCAGTAGGTGACGCCGCGACTCGTATGCAGGGCGCGCTCTCCGTTTAACTCATCGAAGCTCCATATCTCTCGACCGTTCGACGCGTCCAGGGCCACTACACGAAGCTTCGGCGTGGTAACGAACATAATGCCGTCGACTATGATCGGGTTGCACTGAATGTCGGACCCTTCGTAGGCGTCGTGGCTGTCGTAGGTCCAGGCAATCTTCAAATTGCCGACGTTTCGGATATTGATTTGTTTAAGCGAGGAATAATGTATGTTGTCGGGCGTCCCGCCTGCAACGCGCCAACCGTCATACTCGCTCGCGTGAAGGCAAATCGCCGCGCACGCGCCGAGGCTCAAGAGCAATCGCATTTCAGGGGAGTATATCCTGCCTGTGCAAAGACGACTGCTATTTCATTAAGAAACTAGGCTTTGAGTTCGCGCAGAGTTTTGCCGACGGCGCCGGGCCCGAAATCGATACGAGCTTTGTCTATCGAAAGCCCCACTACCTCTATGCGATTCAGATCCGTCGTGCCAATGCCTACCGCCTCTGCCAGTTTGAGGGTATTGTTACCGCGAATGAATGGGCCACTCCCGCGATCCGCTTTGGGATCGTAGCTCATCACGGCCATGCCGACCGCATCTGTACAAACCGGATTACGCCCAACGAGGATCACGCCCGGAGACATCTTATCCAATCCCTTGAGCCATGGCCCTTCACCGCCGCGAACCGTTTCCACGCCATCGACAATGGCCAGGTCAACAGGGCGGATGCCCACTTGATCGACCGTAATGCGCGGCACTCGATAACCGGGATCACGAGGAGAATCGGGATGCAATTCCGCATCGACTCCCGAGGGGGCTTTCGTTGTCCCTTCGTGCAAAACGTCACCGCGCTCCTTAGTTGGCCGCTCGTTGCCGTTGGCACCACAATCGCTGCCGTAGAGCGAGCACGGGGTGTTCCCAAAATTGTTCTTCATCGACATCGTCACGCCGGCAATCCAATGATTCTTCAGCTTGGCGAAGGAGACGTAGGTGTCACATTCGGTGTACGCCTGATTGATGTAATAAGCGGGGTACATGTATCCGCCCCAGGGAACCTTCAACCGCACATATTGTTTGTAATTGCCGAGATTCTGTACGTTTTCCCATTCAACTTTGGTGCCCAATTTGTTTACCGCATTCACATCAATACCGTAGCGGCTCCAAAGCGCGGGATCCTGAGTCGCAGGGAAGAAGCTCTCTATGATCCGAATGCGTTTCGCGCCTTCCTGAGCGAATAGAGAGACGACGTCAGCAACCGTTTTTCCGTCCGTTCGATAGGGCAGATCCGGAGTCAAAGGGAAATGAGCCGGATTGCCCGTCAGGTTCAGCTTGATGGCTACCGTCTTACCGCGTACCAGTTTGCCCACTCCGCCAATCTGATCGAAAGCGCTCGACAATTGAGCTTTGAAATTAGCGTAGTCACGGCATCGAGTGATCGCTACTCTGCTGGCTGGCGCCGCGGACGCCCAGCTTTTCGCTGGACCCGCCAAGGTTGCGGCTGCGGTGGCTCCCGCCGCTAAGAGATCTCGTCGACTCAAGCTGGTGAACGCGGTTGGTTTCATACCATCTCCTTGTCTTATCCTATCTCCGCTATGATCGCGACGTGGGCACCTTTTCTCTTACCCGCAGAACTTTTTGCGCAACGGCAATTTCTGCGGCCGCTTTTCCGGCTCTCTCCGAAACACGAGGCCGCATGTTTCTGGCGCTGAATAGCGTGCTTGTGTCGGGGCGCGTCCCGTGGCCGGAGTTTCCTCGATTGGCCGCGAAAACCGGGTTTCCAGGTACAGACATCATGCTCGAGCCTGCGATGAAGGCAGGGGTTTCCGCAACGAACGATCTGCTTCGCCAACTCAAGTTGCGGCCGGCTGCAATCGACTTTCCAGTGGAGTTTCGCAAAGATGATGCGGCGTTCCAGACCGGCCTGGGGAAGCTTTCGGCCCAGGCGCAATTTGCGGCAGCCATCAATTGCCCGCGCATGGTCACCTATATCATGCCGTCGAGCGATACGTCAAAAGCAGAACTCCGTGCCCTGTTCAAACAAAGGTTTACGGACTGTGCCCGGGTCCTCGAAAAGTTTGGCGTGCGCCTCGCGCTCGAATTTCTTGGACCTGTTCAGTTCCGCAAACAATTCAAATACGAATTCATCTGGCGCATGAACGAAATGCTGGAGTTTGCCAAAGAGTGCGGGCCGAACGTCGGTTTGTTGCTTGATGCGTGGCACTGGCACCACGCCGGCGCGACGACAGAAGACATTATCCACGCGGGCAGGGACGGGATCGTTCACGTTCATTTTGACGATGCCCCGAAGCTGCCGCCTGAGGAAATCCGCGACGACGAAAGACTGTTGCCCGGCGAAGGAGTCATTAACTTGACCGGTTTTGTTCAGGCACTTCAGAAAATCGGTTACACGGATGCCTTGAGCGTGGAGGTTTTCGGAAGGCTCAAGAACGAATCGCCGGAAAAGGCCGCAAAAATGGGCCTTGATGCTTCGCTTGCCGTGTTCCGCAAAGCCGGCGTCCCGCAAGGTTAAAACGGCGCAAGTTGCCAGTCTACTGCACGGCCATCGAGCTCAGGCGATTGCTCGCAGCACGGGCTATGCTGTGACTGCATGGATCCGCTGGCCGAATACACGGCGCGCCGCGACAAATTTCGAATTGAAGAACGAGTTCTCGAAAGGCAGTTCAACAGAATCGGAAACTGGCGTTTGGTGATCGGCTTGAGCGCAGCCGTGCTGGCGTGGTTCATCTTTGCGAAACATGTTCTCGGGCTGAGATGGCTGACGCTTCCGCTTATGGCCTTTCTATTCCTGGTGATTCTTCACCAGCGCGTCATTCGCCGCCGCACTCTTGTCAATCGCGCTATCGCCTTCTACGAGCGTGGCATCGCGCGTCTAAGAGATGAGTGGATCGGCAAAGGTAGCTTGGGGGAACGTTTCCGAAATCCGGCCCACGTTTACTCGGAAGACCTCGATCTTTTTGGTCGAGGAAGTCTGTTCGACCTCATTGCAATTACACGAACCGCCGCTGGAGAAGATACGCTGGCCAGCTGGTTGGTTCATCCAGCCAGCCTCGAAGAGGGCACAGTCCGGCAGGCCGCGGTCAGCGAACTGCGGCCCAAGTTGAACCTGCGCGAGGACTTTGCTTTGCTCGCCGAGGAAGTCCGCTCAGACGTTAGAGTTGCGGCTCTCGATAACTGGGGCGGGGCGCCGATTGTCAAGTTCCCAGCCTTCCTTCGACCCCTCAGCGTCGTGTTGGCAGTCTTTGGCGTATGTGCCGTGATCGCGTTTTTTGCAGGCGTCGTGCCTTTATGGCCTCTGATAGCGGCCTTGGGCTGCGATTCCATCATCATCTTCGCGCTGCGCCACAAGGTGGCAGCGATCCTTGAAAATGTCGAAGCATCGGGCCGCGATCTGAAAGTATTCTCGGCCTTGGTAGCGCGTCTTGAGCGCGAAGAATTTGAATCGCCTCGTCTCCGAGAGCTCTGTACCGCCCTTGCTGTGACCGGTAAGCCGGCATCGAAGCGGATCGCCAAATTGAGCCGCTTGACGGACTGGCTTGACTCAGGCGACCATGTTATCGTTCGGGCGATCCGGCCGCTCGTCCTCTATCGCGAACAGCTTGCGGTCGCATTCGAGAAGTGGCGCGCTGCTTCCGGATCGCACATCGGATCCTGGCTGCATGCCGTAGCGGAATTTGAAGGACTCTCTTCGCTGGCGAGTCTCGCCTTTGAGAGGACGGCTTGGCACATGCCCCGCCTGCTCGAGACGACGGAGGCCCAGTTCACGGCGCGGGGCATTAAGCATCCACTACTTCCGCCGGCGATATGCGTGGCAAACGACCTGGATCTTAATCGACGGCAGCGGCTGATGGTTGTTAGCGGGTCCAATATGTCGGGGAAAAGCACGCTGCTCCGAGCGGTGGGCTTAAACGCGGTGCTTGCCTGGGCTGGTGCGCCAGTCGCCGCGGATTCGCTTGAAATTGCGCCGCTTCAGATCGGAGCCTCGATTCGTATAACAGACTCCCTGCAGGATCATCGCTCCCGGTTCCTTGCAGAGATTACGCGCCTGCGCCAGATTGTCGATCTCACGAAATCCGCCAGCCCGGTTCTCTTCCTTCTCGATGAGCTCTTAAGCGGTACCAACTCGCATGATCGCCGGATAGGCGCCGCTGGTATCGTCCGAGCGTTTTTGGGCGCGAACACGATCGGGCTGATCACGACACATGACCTTGCGCTTGCGAACATTGAGCAGGACATCAGCGCGGCCGTCGTCAACGTCCATTTTGAAGATCACATGAATGGCTCGGAAATGATCTTCGACTACAAACTGAAGCCCGGAGTCGTCACTCGCAGCAATGCCATTGCCTTGATGCGAGCAGTAGGGCTCGATGTTTAGGGCCTTCCGATGAGTAAGAGAGCGGTCGTGATTGGAAGCGGGCCAAACGGCCTTTCTGCTGCCATAGTGCTGGCTCAAGCTGGCTTGGACGTAGAAGTCCACGAGGCCGCAGCGGTTGCGGGGGGCGCTGCGCGATCTGCGGCGCTCACGTTGCCCGGTTTTGTTCACGATCCTGGATCGGCCGTTCATCCCATGGCCATAAGCTCGCCCTTCTTTTCCAGCTTGCCTCTACACCAATTCGGACTTCGATGGATTTTTTCTCCTGCCGAGCTTGCACATCCACTTGATGACGGAACGGCGGTTACGTTGGAGCGTGATCTCGAAGCCACAGCCTCTCAATGTGGACGGGATGCGGCTGCATATCGAAAGCTCTTCTACCCGTTTACAAAAAACTGGGGAAAGCTTTTCAAGGCAGTTTTTCGGCCCCTCGGATTCCCGCAAGATCCTCTCCTTCTGGCGCGTTTTGGCATTTCCGCCGTTCAACCGTGCACCGTGCTTGCGAAAATCAGGTTTCTCGACAGTCGTGCGCGGGCCCTCTTTGCAGGATCGGCGGCGCATTCGATGTTAAAGCTCGAGTCCCCGCTCAGTGCGGCGTTCGGATTGATTTTTGGAGCCGCTGGACACGCAGTCGGCTGGCCCATACCTGCGGGTGGCACTCAAAGCTTATCGAACGCCCTAATGGGTGTGCTTGGCTCGCTGGGGGGCCGTGTAATCACGAACTCGCACGTGAAAACGTTGGGAGAGCTCGGCTCACCCGATCTTACGCTGTGCGATATAACACCGCTTCAGTTCCTTGCGATTGCGCGCGATCGCCTGAAACCAGCCTTCCAAGGCTTGCTTCGACATTTCAAATACGGGCCTGGAGCGTTCAAGATCGACTATGCGCTCCGCGAACCCATTCCTTGGAAGGCTGCAGAGTGCCGCCGCGCTATCACGGTTCACGTGGGCGGCACGCTCGACGAAATCGCCGCATCTGAACGGGCCGTTCACAAAGGCCGACTCTCCGAAAAGCCCTTCGTTCTTCTTGCGCAGCCAAGCTTGTTCGATTCCACGCGCGCACCGGAAGGCAGGCACACCGCTTGGGCATACTGTCATGTGCCGAACGGATGGCGCGGTTCGGCTCTAGAACAGATCGAAGCTCAGATCGAGCGATTTGCTCCCGGATTTCGTGATTGCATTCTGGCGCGTGCGGTTCAGAATACCAGCGATTTGGAACGCTGGAATGAAAACTTGATCGGCGGAGACGTGAATGGCGGCGCGCTTAGTATCGGCCAATTCGCCTTTCGGCCGACCTGGAGACGCTATGGCACGCCTTTGCGCGGAGTGTATTTATGCTCGGCTTCCACCCCGCCAGGCGGTGGGGTTCACGGCATGTGCGGCTATTGGGCTGCGCAAACCGCTCTCCGCTCTCTAAAGAACTAGCTCGGGAGCTTTTCCCGCGCGCACACCATCTTCATATCGACAGTCCCCTTATCGGTTTCGACATGGCTCGATATGGTGAGTGTCTGTTTGTCTTCGGAGAGCTCCCAGCGGTCAGATATTAACTGGTCATCGCCGCTTGCGTTTTTCATGGTCGTCCGCACAACCAGCACTGGGCCGTCCCAATAGCACTTGCTTTCCGCATCGCGCCCGTTGACCACGTTTTTGTTCACAGAACCGTCGGTGAAGTAGGTGATATCGGTGGTCGTCGTCTTCTCACCTGCGGTTTGAATGGTGTGAACATTCATAGCGGGATCGTGATCATCGACTATGCGCACGACTATGTCCGGCATGGTAAATCCGTGAAAGTCGCTTAGTTCCTTCATCATGCGCCAACGGCCCGAGAAGTCGGTTTTGGGGAGGTCTCCGGGAGTACGCTGCGCCTGGCCCCAGGCAAGCACGGGCGTAAGAGCGAGGACCAGACAAGTTAAGCGTGGAAAAGACATGAATATCCTTGGAATTGGCTCATTCTCATGATAATGGGACGCTGGCACGCTTAACCCTCAAGTATTGCGATGACCATGAATTCCCGCTGCCGGAGGGTCACAAATTTCCGCTGCCGAAATATCGCATGCTCAGAGAGCGGTTGCAAGCCGAGGATGTTTTCGTTCTGGAAGCGGCTGATCTTGCGAACCTGGAAGCAATTCTCCGCGTCCACGGTCACGAGTACGTAGACCGCTTCCTCGACGGCACCTTAGACAGACAGATCATGCGGCGCATCGGATTTCCGTGGTCAGCTGCGCTTGTTCGCCGAACGCTGGCAAGCGCCGGCGCAACGCTGGGCGCTACCCGATTAGCTCTCAAGCTGGGTTTTGGTGGGACGCTCGCCGGAGGAACGCATCACGCATTTCGCGATGAAGGCGCCGGTTTCTGTGTCTTCAACGATCTTGCCATTGCAATTGAGTGGGCAAGAGCCGAAGGTCGCGTCGAAAGGGCTGCCATTGTCGATCTGGATGTCCATCAGGGAGACGGCACGGCTGCCATCTTTGCCGGTGACAATGGCGTATTTACGTTATCGATACATGGCGAGCGAAATTTCCCATTCCGCAAACAAAAAAGCTCGCTCGACGTGGAGTTACCCGATGGCACAAACGACGCTTCCTATCTGGCGGCTCTCGAGCCGGCGTTGGCGGAGGCATGGAAGTTCTCTCCGCAGCTCCTGCTCTATCAAGCAGGAGTAGACGGACTGCAAAGCGATCGTCTCGGACGACTTTCTCTTACGCTCGATGGATTGCGGCAGCGCGATCTCGCAGTGATCGGAGGAGCTCACAGCCGTCAAATCCCGATTGTTGTCACGATTGGAGGCGGGTATTCCAATCCAATTGAAAACGCGGTAATGGCGAGCGCACAAACGTTTCTGACTGCGGCTGAGATTTACCTTTCAGATCGTTCACCGCGATTGCCGTTCCAACCCAAATCCTTTCCCGAGCTGTAGGTGAAGGTCTTCTCGAGCAACTGTCCGTCTTCATTTTCGTACCCGATGCAATGAAATGCTCCTCCGCCGGGCATGCCAAAACGGAGATCTGTCAAATCAAGCCGAGTGCCACGCGACTGTTCATTGATCACGGGCTCGAGCGACCACACCGGAAATCGTGCGAAATACAAAAAGTAGCGGAAAGGATCGGTAGAGCGAGCAGCTTCAAGGCCTCGAGACTCAGCAGGTTTGTAAAACTTTGCCGTATTTGCGAAATCGAATTGGCTCAGGGCATTGACGAGCGAAAGCTGATAGCTTCCCGCAGTCTCCACTACGGTCGTCCATTTAAAAGGATTAAAGGCGTCGGGCAAGGCAGCTGCTTGTTTGGGCGCTTCGCCTTCATATAGCCGGGAATTCAATTGAGAGACGACCCGATTGTGTAGAGTCGCGCGACTCAAATCGAACAGCAGGAAAAACACAAGCGCGAAAATTGCGACTGCCCGGCCGGGCGATGATTCGCGATCGCCAATTTCTCTGTTTACAAGTCGCGAAAAAATCGGCCAGATTGCAGCGCTGAACAAAACAACCAGGATGCAGGCGTCATATAAGCCGTTCCAATCCAAATGGAACCAGCGCGACGAAAAGGGAAGAAGAAAACGGACGCCATAGCTGTTTGTCCAATCCAGCAACAGGTGGCTTGCGAGGCCAGCAACGCATAGCAGCCATGCGCGAAACCAGGGAAGCTTTCTACGAGACGTGCCAGCAACGAGGAGGACTACCACGACCGCCATAATCGGGAGAGCGCAGAGGGAGTGCGTGTAGCCGCGGTGGATCTGGAGGTAGCGGAACGCTCCTTGCGGCGCGACCACGATGTCCGCATCGGGTGCATTCGCGGACAGTAGGAGCAGCCACACAGATTTTGGACAGAAACGATCAAGACCAGCGCGTGAAAGTGCAAGCGCTGTGAGTGAGTGCGTGACGTTATCCATCCGCGGCGGTCACGCGTACGCCGGCATAGAAACGCGAGACTGTTCGCGCGCCAGAAACTCCGCGGGAACGAGTAGCGTCAGAGCGTCCGGAACAAGATCAATCCTGGCGGGCAAATTGCCCCCGAGTTCGCCGTCGATCTGGATATACACTTTCGCGCCTTGCCGGGGCCTGCAAATTACGGATCGGCCGCGCAAGAATGTGCAACCTCCAAAGCGATGAAGCTGCCGGGTGGCCACTCCGAGCAGGTAGACCAGGTAGCGCGCGCTGACGTTTCCCCGGAACAGAACGATATCGAACTCGTCACGTAATAGCGAAGCCCCCCGCGCGATTTCAAGATCACCCCCATAATTCCGTACGCGGCTGATTAGCGCGAAGCTAGCCTGGAAGCTCTTTCCGTCGACCGTCACCTCGAATTCCTGAATAGGGCGCAAGACTTGTGAGAAGCCGCCCGCGTAGTATGCGAACTTCCCGGCTGCCGCCTTCAAATCGAGATTGATCCGGTATACAATCTCCGCATCGAGCCCCGCGCCTGCCATACACACAAAGCATCGAGGCGAACTTCCTTCCGCTTTCATTGAACCGACGGCGAGGCGGGCCGGTCGCAAATTCGAAATCGCGCTAGCAGCCTTGCCGATGTGGATAGGGAGATGGACCTCCCGAGCCAGAACGTTGGCCGTGCCGCCGGGCAGAATGGCAAGCGGAACGGCACTGTGCAACATGCCGTCGATCACCTCATTGATCGTTCCGTCTCCGCCCGCCACTACGATGAGATCGCAACCTTGCTCGATTTGTTGGCGTGCCTGAACACCCGCCGATCCTGGGGCAGTGGTTGCTACTAGCGAAGCTTCTATCCCCTGCTGCGCTAGCAAGCCGGTGGTACGTTGGAGCAGATGCTTGTGGCGCGCAAGGCCGCGGGCGATGGGGTTGTAGATGACGGCCGCGCGGCGCGCTTGAAACGTTTCCAAGTCCACATTATAGGTTTCAGGAATGAAAGTATCGTCTTTGAGGCGAGCAGAGGAATTGCGCGAACAGCTCGAACATCACGAATATCTTTACTACGTACTCGATCAGCCTGAAATCGCCGACGCCGAGTTCGATGCTCTTATGCGCGAGCTCAAGGATCTCGAGAAGGAACACCCAGAGCTTCGTACGATAGATTCGCCGACACAGCGCGTGGGCGGACGTCCACGCGAGGGGTTTGTCAAGGTGGAGCACAGCTCCCCGATGCTGAGCCTCGATAATGCGCTCAATGAGGACGAGTTGCGTGAATTCGATAACCGGATTCGCGCGCTGCTCAAATCAGAAGACTTCGAATATGTTGCGGAGCTGAAGCTTGACGGCTTGTCGATGGCTGCGCAATATGACGGCGACAAGCTGATACGGGCCCTGACTCGCGGGGATGGAAGGATCGGGGAGGAAGTTACGGAGAATGCCCGCACGATCCGTTCCTTGCCTCTCCGCATTCGGCACGAATCGTTTTCCCAAGGAAAGCCATTCGAAGTTCGCGGCGAAGTTGTCATGCAGCGAGGCTCTTTCGAACGTTTAAATGAGGAGCGCGAGCAAGCCGGACTTCCACGCTTTGCAAATCCAAGAAATGCGGCCGCTGGAGCATTGCGAGCGCTTGATCCGAACATTACGGCTGAGCGCCGCCTCGACAGCTTCGTATATTTTCTTTTGCGGGACGGTAAGCCTCTCTTTCCGAGTCAATGGCAAAATTTGGAAGCGCTCAAAGGAGCCGGCTTCAAAGTAAACTCGCACCGCCGGAAGTGCGGCGGAATTGCTGAGCTCCTGGATTTCATCCACGAATGGGAAACCAAACGCGAATCACTAAATTACGAGACGGATGGAGTTGTAGCAAAAATCGACTCAATCGAGCAGCAGGAGCGGCTCGGCTCGACCGCTAAAGCTCCCCGCTGGGCGATTGCGTTCAAATACGCGGCGCGGCAAGCAAAAACGGTGCTTGAAGGTATCGAAGTGCAGGTTGGCCGGCTCGGTAATTTGACGCCGGTTGCTCACCTGAAACCTGTGGCCGTCGGGGGAGTGACCGTCTCACGAGCCACGCTGCATAACGAGGATGAAATTGCCCGCCTTGGTGTCGAAATAGGCGACAGCGTTTTGATTGAGAGGAGCGGCGACGTAATACCAAAGGTAGTCCGAGTAGTCGAACAAGGAGCCGATCGCAGGCCCTTTCGCATGCCCTCTCATTGTCCGGTTTGCAAAGGGCACATCGTACGAACCGAAGGGGAGAGCGCCAGTCGGTGCGTCAATGCGAACTGTCCGGCCCGGTTGAGGGAGTCGCTCCTGCATTTGTCGTCCCGCGGCGTCATGGATATCGACGGTTTAGGGGACGCGCTGGTCAATCAGCTTCTGGAACGTGGCATAGTTAAAAACATCGCTGACTTGTACTCCCTGACAGCCGATCAACTTCTTACCCTTGACCGCATGGGTGAAAAATCCGCGACCAAGGTAATCAGAAACATCGATCATTCCCGCTCTCAGCCGTTGCCGCGCGTACTGTCCGGACTGGGCATCCCTTTCGTGGGGGAGCGCACGGCGCAACTGCTCGCCGCCCATTTCGGGAATCTCGATGAAATTGCTTCGGCTTCGAAAGAGATGTTGCAGGAGGTAGGCGAGGTTGGGCCCAAGGTTGCGGAATCAATACTCCAGTTTTTTGCGGAACGGCGAAATTGCGATTTACTCGAGCGTCTTCGGGCCGCGGGCCTGAAATTTACTTCGCCGAAACAGATAAAGCAAAAGGCCGGACCTCTGACCGGCTTGAACCTCGTTCTCACTGGCACTTTGCCGACTCTAACGCGGGAAGAGGCTAAAACGAGGATTGAATCTGCTGGCGGAAAGGTAGTAGGTTCAGTTAGCAGCAAAACGAATTATTTGGTAGCCGGTGAGGAAGCCGGTTCGAAACTGGAAAAAGCCAGGGAACTTGCGGTCAAAGTAATTGATGAAGCCGAACTCCTCGAGATGCTGCGGGAATAGGCAGCTTCGTCCGTGGCTTTCTTCCATCATGTTGTCGATACCCTGCTGGCATGGGGGCCATACGGGTTACTCGTCCTATCAATCTTGGATTCTGTGGGTCTGCCCGTGGTCGGCGGAGTTGACGGTCTGCTGATTGCGGTCGCAACGACTAGGCCATCGCAAGCTTATCTCGCCGCCTCCTGTGCAATCGTGGGTTCGGTTGTGGGTAGCTTGATTTTATTCAGCATCGCTCGTAAAGGTGGCGAGATGTTGCTCGCTCGGTATATTTCGTCGCGCCGCGGAGCACGATTACATCTCTGGTTTCAGCGGTATGGTCTGGTGACGGTATTTGTGCCGGCGCTCTCCCCGCTGCCGCTTCCGATGAAGATCCCGGTCTTCTGCGCGGGCGCCCTGAACGTACGGCTTGCCTATTTCGTTTTCGTTCTGTTGACTGCCAGAGTGATACGATACGTTGCGCTGGCATATTTAGGGCAGCACTATGGGCGTAGTTCTGCCCAGTTTCTGCTCAAGCACGGAGTTTTGCTTGGCTCTATTGCGTTGTGCCTTGCGATCGTTGTGGCGGTTGGCCTCCGATTCTATCAGCGTCACCGGGCCCAGATTGGTGAACCCGAGTAATCTGAGTGTCTGGCTTTTTGTTGTGTATCTGCTGGCGTGGCCGGCACACTGTTCGGGAGGTTCATCCGATCTCGGCGACGAAGCGCACGCGATTCTGGAACAGATAAAACAAAGAGCCATCGACCAGATATCCAGGTCTGCCAATTACAGCTGCGTTGAGACCTTGGACCGCAAGTACTTACGCAGCCGGAATTCCACGCCGGGCGTCTGTGCTCCGGGACAAGCATTCGATGCCCAGGAGTTTATGCACGATCGCCTCCACTTGAATTTGGCGGTTTCCCGCGGATCGGAGATATTCTCCTGGTACGGAGAAAATACGTTCACCTCTGAAAGCGTTGAGAAACTTGTGCAGGATGGTCCGATCTCGTCGGGAAGTTTTGTCGGCTTTGTTCGAAACATTTTCATCCAGCCTGGTGTTGCGTTTTCCTATCGGGGCAAGTCGAGAGAGCGCGGTGTCGAGGTCGTACGATTTGATTACACGGTTGCTAAGGCCGTGTCAGCTTTTCGAGTCCGGGGCGCTCAAGGCCAATCGGCGATCGTCCCCTTTCACGGCTCTTTCACTGCTAATGCATCCACTTTTGAGCTGGCACAGCTGAAGATGACGGTGGACAAAATCCCCCTTGGCCTGAAAATTTGCCGAGCGGACAGCGAAGTGAACTATCAAATGGCGAGTATCTTTGGCGTCAAGACATTGATTCCGGAATCGTTCGAACTTCACGTCGACGACGACACTCACATCCACACTGTCAGCCGGGGCGCGTATTTACAATGCCGCGAGTTTCGAGCGGAATCCAAATTGCGATTTGACAATCCAAGCCTTCCGCTTGAGAGCTCGGGCCCAACAACATCGGATGATTGGCTTCCCGCCGGCCTCATTCTTCCTGTCCAGCTTCTAACCAGACTCGATTCGAAGACCACGTTCACCGGCGATGCGGTAGACGCCATTCTGACTGCGCCCGTTCGGAACGAAGCAGGCACTATACTCCTGTCGCCAAAAGCCGTTTTGCGAGGAGTAATCAGCCAATTAGAAACGATTTACGGGGCGCCGACCTACAGTTCAGTCCGACTAATGTTTCACACGGTAAATACAGGAACGAAAATCTACCATCTTAGAGCGGTTCACGAACTTTCCGCGAGGGAACGAAAAATAGCTGCCTCGATTTACGGCGGCACGCTTACCCGAGGGGCGAAAGACGAGATTGCGGCGGGCACGATCTTTGTGACTACGGATCGAGTGCGCCTCGATAGCAGTTTTCATGGAATTTGGCGAACTCTGGCGCCGGCAAAAGAGCAGTCGCGCGCAGTGGCGGGCACCGAGTAGTAAGAGCGCCGGCGTCATCAAGAATTCACCCGGCCCATCGCATAGGATAGATGCATGTTATGCACATCACGCCGTGTGTTCCTTGCCCAGTCCGCTGCCTTGACCTCTATTTCCAAGAACCTGTTCGGATTTGAGCCTCTTCGTCCCGGCAACCTTGGAGTACAGCTCTACACCGTTCGTAGTGTGATCGACAAAAAGCCTTTAGCCACTCTCGAATCGATCAAGGAGATCGGCTATCAGGAAGTAGAAGCCACCTACGACAAGTTAAAAGGGATCTGGTCGGCGTTGAAGAAAACCGGTCTGCGTCCCGTCAGCGTGCATATCGACGAAAAGATCTTTGGCAAGGGAGGTGGCGAGCTTGATGCTGCGCTAGCGGATGTGAAAGAGCGCGGTTTCAAATATGCCGTCGTTCCTTACATCCCTGTCGAAAAGCGGGGAGGCGCAGATATGTTTAAGAAGTTGGCGGAGATGTTGAATCGATCCGGCGAGAAAGCGCAAGCAAACGGGCTCACGCTCTGCTATCACAATCATGCTTTCGAGTACAAGCCGATTGAAGGCCAGACTGGACTTGAAATGCTGATGAAGGACACCCAAAAGGATCTTGTTTCGCTCGAGCTCGACATCTTCTGGGCAACAGTCGGCGGTCACGACCCTGTCGAACTTCTGAAGACTTATTCGGGCCGCATAAAGCTCATGCATTTAAAGGACTGCTCGCGCAGCTTCACGAAAACTCAGTACAACGAAGAAGTTCCGCACAACACTTTTCAGGAGGTTGGAAGCGGATCCATCAATATCCCCGCCGTTTTGACGGCCGCGGATACGGCCGGTGTAGAACATTACTTTGTTGAACAGGACCAAACGCCGGGCGATCCTGTTGCCAGCTTGAAGAAAAGCTACGACTATCTGAAAGGTCAGTTCAGAAACTAGATTTAGGCGCGCTCCTGATAGCTTCCGTCGGAGGTGCTCACCCGGATCTTCTCGCCTTGATTGATGAAAGGAGGTACCTGTACAACCAATCCTGTTTCCATCTTTGCGGGCTTGGTAACGTTTGAAACGGTGGCGCCTTTTAAACCAGGTTCCGTTTCAACCACAGTCATTTCGACGCTGGGCGGTAATTCGACACTAATCGGCTTGCCTTCGTAAAATTCGACGTTCACTTTGAGCTGCGGAATCAGGTAGGAAATGCCGTCACCGAGCGTGTCTTTCGTAAAATGCATTTGCTCGAAGGACTCAGTGTTCATGAAATAGTAGTATTCGCCGTCATCGTACAGATACTCCATCTCGTGCTCATCGAGTGCCACGCGCTCTACTTTGTCTTCCGACGAAAAGCGATGCTCGATCATGGATCCTGACCGCAAATTGCGCATTTTTGCCTGTACAAAGCCGCGTAAGTTGCCCGGCGTGCGATGCACCATGCTGAAAACCGAGTGCAATTCGTTGTTGAATTTAACCACCATGCCAGGGCGGAGCTGTGTTGACGCAATCATAAGATGATCTCCTGCTGCGCATGAACATGCGCGTGGAAACACCAGTCTATCAATGGTGTCCAGTTGGGTGAGCCTTTAAGACTTCGCAGACCCTTCCGCCCGTGTCGTTCGGGGCCAGCCACATTCCTGCCATATCCGCAGTGCCTTGGACCCGCTGCCGGTCGTGTTCGCGAAACAATTCAGCACCCGGCTTCAGTTTCCAAAAAAGAATGGTTTCGTTGTGAGTGCGAACGGGTAGCTCTGTGCAATTGGCCGGCAGTGACAGAAGATGAAGACTACCGAAATTCGTTGGTGCACCTTGGGCGGGACAGTTTCGTTGGTCGAACTTTCCTGGCACCACTGCAATCCAGCACGTGTCTACGTTCCACCCCAACCGAGCAAACAGGCTGCTGCCCTCTGAATCGTAGATCCAGGGATCCATGTTCTGATAAGCGATGCCAGGCAGATAAGGGTCCGCCCACATAAATTCATACGCAACACCTGGCCCCTCGTGGACGATCTGGCTGTCTTCCATGGCCCACGCCTGAAGAAACTGCGAACTCGTCAGGTTCGGATCAAGCGTAACAAGCGCGAGGGCGGCTTCGTGCACGCGCCAATCGGGACGCTCCACCTGTTCTGGCGTTAGACTCAGCAGGAGCCTCTGCGGAAAACTGGAGAAAAAGCGGGGATCCGCATCGCGAAGATCCGTGCGTCTTACATTTCTAAGAACCATCAGATACTCGACCGCGGCATAGAGACTGGTCGGATCGACCGGGTACGATTGGTGCAGATCCTTCAGGATGTACCGGTTCTCGCGGTCCAGAAGATTTTGATCGAAGGTCGCCTGAAGCACGGCTTTGAACAAGAAATCGCGTGCAAGCCGGGCTGATGCCGCGCTTTTCACAGGGTTCTGCGGCAGTTGAAGCAATTCGTGCACCTGTTCCGGGGACATCGCATCTCTAGCCCAGTCGAGCACCAGAGCCACCTGCCTGGTCTCATTCTTATGAGCGAGAGCCCATGCTGTTGCTTCCTTGCCACGCGTCTCATCGTGGGTGACGGCGTAGAAAAGAGCAAGTTCGAAACCACGCTCCGGCGAGTCCGGAACAGTTTCGACACGCTTCTCGAAACTGAGCCAGCGCACGGTCTGGCGAGTGCGGTCGCGCTGGAGTCGTCTGAGTAGCTTGGGCGTTAGGAGGAGCTGCGGCGACTGGCTGTCTTCGTTGGCGATGGCGAGACCGTTCAGGGCAAAGGCCATCGCTGAGAGCGCGGCTACAATAAGGCGCACGCGGTTATTGTTCCACACGATTCCTTTTTTACTCTGCTACGCTATTAGTTCCTCCGGCTGCAACTCTGCTCGGCATCGATCCGCGGCCTTGGAAGCGGCGAGAAGCCGACGACAAATGCCGGCTCGGGTAAGTGAAACATACGTACTCCGTACTTATCCTTTCCGCGAGTCTGATCTGATTGTCAGCTTCTTTACCCGAGATCAGGGAAAGCTGCGAGGTGTAGCCTACAGGGCTCGGAAGCTAAAGAGCGTTTTCGGGTCGGGCCTGGAACGATTGTCGCTTGTGAACCTAGCCTATTCCCAGAAAGAAACTCGAGAGCTTGCCACGTTGAGCGGCTGCGATCTGATGCAATCGCAATTTGGCCTGCTTACCGATTTTGAGGCCAGTGTGGCGCTGGACTTTTTGGCCGAAGTAAGCGAACACCTGCTGCCGCCGCACGAGCCCAATGAACGATTTTTTCGACTACTCGCCACGGTGCTTGACTTCATGCACGGCCGCGCGCCCGGCGCTCTCTGGACGTCGATCACATATTTTTCGCTGTGGGCAACCCGTCTTTCGGGCTTCCTGCCCGACATTGCGACACATCCCGACCGCCAGATATCCGACAGTTCTCGCGAATTGGCTGCCTCCATGCTGCGAAGCCACATCTCTGATCTGCCACCTCGCACGTGGAACAAAGATACTGGCATTGACCTTCGCCGTTTTCTGATTCGTCAGATGGAAGAACACGTGGAGCGCCGTTTCCTCACCCCCGCCCAACTCGAGGGATTGTAGATCTCCGCCAATGGAATTTTTTCAAGACACGATCTTCAAATTAAAGCGCTACTGGGCCGACCGCGGCGCGATCATCCAGGAACCCCACGATCTTGAAGTGGGTGCAGGAACCATGGCGCCCGAAACGTTCCTACGCGTTCTTGGTCCCAAACCATATCGGGTCGCGTACGTTCAGCCTAGCCGCCGGCCGGCGGACGGACGCTATGGCGAGAATCCCAATCGTTTGTACAAGCATCAGCAGCTGCAGGTTATCCTCAAGCCCACGCCGCCTGACGTACTCGAACAGTACCTGGGCAGTCTGGAAGCAATCGGCATCGACTTGAAGAAGCACGACGTCAAGTTCGAGGAAGACAACTGGGAAGCGCCTACGCTGGGGGCCTGGGGCATTGGCTGGCAGGTCATGCTCGATGGCCTCGAAATTACACAATTTACCTATTTTCAACAATGCGGCGGCATAGATCTCGAAGTCGTCCCGGCCGAGATTACCTACGGTTTGGAGCGTATTGCAGCCTTTTTACAGAACGTAGAAAGCGTCTACGATATCGAATGGGCGCCTGGCTTCAAGTATGCGGATGTGCGGCTCGCAGACGAGGAACAGTTTTCGGTATATAACTTCGAAGAAGCCGACGTAAATTCGCTGTGGAAAGAATTCGACCTTCATGAGCGGGAAGCGCACCGCCTGTTGGATCTTTTTTCCAAAAGAGAAGATAAACGGCGTTTCCCCGTTCTGCCCGCATACGATCGAGTGCTAAAGTGCTCGAATTTGTTTAATCTCCTTGATGCCCGCGGTGCTATCAGCGTAACGGAGCGGGTAGGAATCATTGCTAGAATTCGCAAACTGGCCGTCGCTGTGGCAGCGGCGTGGGTTGAGCAAAGAGCCGAAGGGAAGGTTGTCGCATAATGGCGGATTTCCTCCTGGAGATCGGCACTGAAGAGATTCCGGACTGGATGATCGAACCGGCCTTGGCCGACCTTCGCGCAAAATTCGAAGCCGCGTTTGGTACCTTCGGCGGTTCGGCTTTGATTCTCGACGCGACACCCCGTCGTCTGGTGCTTCGGGCAACAGGTCTCGATGCCCAAGCCCCTGATTCGGAAAACGTCGTGCTTGGCCCCTACCTTTCAGCCGGTGCGAAGGCCGCGGAAGGCTTCGCCAGGAAGTGGGGCGGCCAGATCGAGCAGCTCAAGACAACCCAGGATGCGAAGGGCGAGCGCTACGTTATTACCGAGTTCGTCAAGGGTCAAAGTGCGAAGGAAGCGCTAGCGGAAAAGCTTCCCGGCATGATCGCCGGCATTCCGTTTCCTAAATCGATGTCCTGGCCCGGCAGCCAGGGCGTGCGCTTCGTCCGACCGATTCGATGGATTCTGGCGCTCCTCGATGGTCTGCCCGTCGAGTTTGCCGTGGCTGACGTCGTTTCAGGAAATACCACCCGCGGCCATCGCATTCTGGGATCGAAAGACCCGATTGCTGTCACGATCGATAGCTATGAACAGGTCTTGCGAAACAATGGCGTGCTGGTCAGGGCTGAAGAGCGGAAGCAGCGCATCATTTCCCATCTCGGTGACGGCGTACACAAGGATGATGATCTTCTCGCAACTCTGATTTATCTGACTGAGTTTCCATCCGTAATTCGAGGCAGGTTCGAGCCGGCCTTTCTCGAGCTTCCCCAAGAAATTCTTTCCACTGTCATGCGCCACCATCAGCGTTATTTCTCGGTCGTTGCCGAAGATGGGTCACTCCGGCCAGAATTCGTCGGCATCACCAACACAGATGGCGATCCGGGCGGGCTGATCCGTCAGGGAAATGAGCGTGTGCTGCGGGCGCGTTTTAATGACGCGCGTTTTTTCTGGCAAAACGATCAACGAAAATCCCTTGCCGATCGCATTCCCGACCTTGATAACGTAACGTTCCACGCGAAACTCGGGAGCTATGGGACGAAGACTGCAAGGGTGATGGAACTCGCGGCGCGTCTTGCAGGCCAGGTAGGAGCCGATCTCGCGACAGTCGCACGTGCCTGTTTGCTGGCCAAGTGCGATCTCACAACCGACATGGTGAAGGAGTTCACCGATTTACAAGGAATTGTGGGCGGCTTGTACGCACGTGCCCAAGGCGAAGACGAACGCGTGGCACTGGCGATTTACGACCATTACAAGCCGACAAGCATGGAGGACGCGATTCCGCGAACAATCGAAGGCCAGATTGTCTCTATTGCGGATAAGCTTGATACGTTGCGCGAATGCTTCCATGTCCGTATGATTCCTACCGGATCCAAGGATCCTTTTGCACTACGGCGGTCGGCGCAAGGCATCGTCAAGATTTTTTTTGAAGCGCGGCTGGCGCTTGCTCCTATGAACCTGGTGGATGATGTGCCGGAGTTAGGGGCCTTTCTCAAGGAACGCGTGCAGTATTACCTGCGAGATGTGCGCGGATACGCCTACGACGAGGTCAATGCCGTGCTATCCGCCGGACTCTCGACATTGCATGACGCCGCCGACCGAATTGAAGCTATACATCACATCAGGCCAACGGAGGATTTCGAGCCGGTGGCTGCAAGCTTTAAGCGCATCAAAAACATCCTCAAGCAGGCGCAGGTTTTGGCGACCGGTGAAACAGACCCGAAACTGCTGGCTCCCGGACCGGAACAGGAACTCTATCGCGCCTTTGAACGCGTCCGTAATCGGATCGGTTCGACGGATGGCTATCGGAGCAAGCTCGAAGCCATGGCATCGTTGCGCCCGCAGGTGGATCTCTTCTTCGATAAAATTCTTGTGAACGATTTGAATCCCGCGATCAGGCAGAACCGTCTGGCATTGCTTAACAGTTTATTGACGGAGTTCTCCAACATCGCCGACTTTTCAGAAATAGTAACTCAGGGCGGCCTTTAAGACGTCCGAAGGTTCTCTAACGCAGATATCCTACATAGGAGACACATCCGGAAAAATGAAGAAATACGTTTACTCGTTTGGCGGAGGCACGGCTGACGGCGACGGCAAGATGCGTGAGGTGCTCGGCGGCAAGGGCGCCGGACTGGCTGAAATGAGCAAGGCCGGAGTTCCCGTGCCTCCCGGCTTTACCATCTCAACCGAGGTTTGCAATCTCTTTTTTGAGAATAAAAATAAAGTTCCAAAAGAAGTTGACGAGCAAATTCAGAAAGCGCTTGAAAAGCTTGAAAAGGAAATGGGGAAGAGGTTGGGCGGCGTTGACGATCCTCTTCTGCTAAGCGTTCGGTCTGGTGCGAAGTTCTCGATGCCCGGTATGATGAACACGATTCTCAACCTCGGGCTCAACGACAAAACAACAGAAGGGCTGGCGAAAAAGACCGGTAATCGCGCGGTTTGCGTACGATTGTTACCGCCGATTTATTCAGATGTTCGGCGAGGTATCGCTGCACATCGACATGGCGAAGTTCGATCACATTTTCGATTCGCGCAAGGCCAAGGTAAAAGCAAAACTCGATACCGACCTTTCAGCAGATGACCTCAAGGCGATCATCGCGGAATACGAAAAGCTTGTAAAAAAGGAAACGGGCAAGGATTTCCCCCAGGATGCCCGGCGGCAGCTACTGATGTCGCGTGACGCAGTGTTTCAATCCTGGAATACGCCGAAGGCTGTCTACTACCGGCGAATGGAGAAGATCCACGATTCGATTGGTACCGCAGCCAATGTTCAGGCGATGGTCTTCGGAAATATGGGTGAAAATTCCGGCACTGGCGTTGGTTTTACGCGTAACCCGTCGACGGGTGAAAAGACCTTTTACGGCGAATTTCTGGTGAATGCGCAGGGTGAGGATGTTGTGGCAGGTATTCGCACACCACAACCAATCGCCGAGTTGGCAGAAGTTATGCCGGACGCCTACAACCAACTTCGCGAAATCACCAGCAGCCTTGAGAAACATTATCGCGATGTACAGGATTTCGAGTTTACCGTCGAAGAAAGCAAGCTTTACATGCTGCAGACGCGCAACGGCAAACGAACCGGTCCGGCAGCGGTGCGCGTTGCGGTAGACATGGTCGAAGAAGGGCTGATTTCAAAGAAGGAAGCAGTTCAGCGTGTTGCTCCCAATCAGCTCGATCAACTCCTCCATCCCGTGCTCGATCCTTCGTTGCGGAAGAGCCTTCAGGAAATTGCAACCGGACTTCCGGCTTCGCCCGGCGCCGCCGTCGGCCGGGTGGCGTTTTCATCCGAAGATGCGGTGCGTCTGTCCGAGAGTGGTCCCGTAATCCTGGTACGCAAAGAAACCACCCCTGACGATATTCATGGCATGGATGTATCGAAAGGCATTCTTACCGCTGTAGGCGGGTTGACCAGTCATGCTGCAGTAGTAGCGCGCGGCATGGGCCGGCCCTGTGTGGTAGGCGCCGCGTCCGTCTCGATTGACGAAGCCCGGAAGCAGGCGACAGTTTTATTCGAAGGTAAAAAGCAAACGCTAAAGGAGGGTGATTGGATCTCCTTGGACGGCACCTTGGGCGAGGTTTATCTCGGTCAGTGCAAAACGAGCGAGCCTGATCCAAAGTCGCACTACTTCGCCACTTTTATGAAATGGGCGGACGAGTTCCGCGGAAACTTTGGCGTACGCGCGAATGCGGACATTCCCCGCGACGCGAAGCAAGCTCGGCTCTTTGGCGCCGAGGGAATCGGCCTGTGTCGCACCGAGCACATGTTCTTTGCAGAGGATCGCATCGAACACATGCAAGCGATGATTCTGGCGCGGGATGTGAAGACACGTACAAAAGCCCTGCAGAAACTTCTCCCCATGCAACGTAAGGATTTCGCGGGGCTTTTCCAGGCGATGGACGGCTATCCGGTGGTGATTCGCACTCTCGATCCGCCATTGCACGAGTTTCTTCCTAAGCGTGAAAACCTTATGGTCGATATTGTCCGGCTGCCGCACGCGAATTCGAAAGAGAAGAAAGAAATGGCCGCCACCTATCGGGTTGGTGTCCGCGATCTCCGAAAGTATCTTCCGGAATTGCTGCATCGTGTCGAGGAGCTGCACGAATTCAATCCGATGCTCGGTCATCGGGGCTGCCGGCTGGGGATTACGTATCCGGAGGTCACCGAAATGCAGGCCCGCGCGATCTTCGAAGCCGCCGTGGCGGTTGCAAAGAAGGGTATTAAAGTCATCCCCGAGGTGATGATCCCTCTCGTCGGCAATGTAAAAGAGCTGGAGAATCAAAAGGCGATCGTGGTCAAGGCGGCTGACGAAGTCTTTAAGGCCGCCGGTGTGAAAAACTTCAAATATTACGTCGGGACGATGATCGAGATCCCTCGAGCTGCGCTTACGGCTGATGAAGTCGCCCGCGAAGCCGAATTCTTCAGTTTCGGAACGAACGATCTCACCCAGACCACTATGGGTCTGTCTCGGGACGACTATACGAAGTTTTCCAAGCACTACGAAGACCTTAAAATCTTCAAGGCTGATCCATTTGCGGCTCTTGATCAGGATGGCGTCGGAAAGATCATCGAACTGGCCGTCAAACTTGGTCGAAAAACGCGTCCGGATTTGGAAATCGGCATCTGCGGCGAACACGGCGGCGAGCCGAGTTCCGTCGAATTCTGTTATCGAGTCGGGATGAATTATGTGTCCTGTTCTCCGTACCGTGTCCCGATCGCCCGGCTTGCGGCGGCGCAGGCTGCCATCGCCGATGAGGGCAAGACCGAGATGCAACGTACGGCTTGATCCGGGAGTCGCGTGACGTATGCTGGGCATAGCATCGCTGTGCCCCGCATTCTTCACTTTCAAACGATAGAAGAGATCTCTATTTTCGTGACGGCTGCCGTTTGCCTGAAGAGACCGATCTCGGCCAGCTATCACAACCGGCGACGGCTGTTCTGCCCGCACATCATTGGACGCAACAAAGAAGGAAGCCTTCATGTTCTCTGCTATCAATATGGCGGGGAAAGTGCCAGTGGGCTTAAACCGCCGGGATCAACCGACAATTGGCGCTGTATCGCACTCTCGAAACTCGGATCTGTGCAACTCCTCGATGAACCATGGCAGAGCACGGACAACCATCTCCGTCCACAAACCTGCATTTCGGAAGTTCTGTTCGATGCGGAGAAGCTTGAGGTGTTCGCCGCCGCGCGCTAATCTGGCTGAACTACTCCATGCGGGCGTCCCTCTCTAATAAACGTTCAGCCGTCGAGTCACTTGGACTTCTGGGCCTTCCCGCGTCTATTGAAACTCTGGTGGCGGCGCGTTGGGATGCGATAGTTATTGGCGCCGGCCACAATGGTCTGACCTGTGCTGCTTACCTTGCCCGCGCAGGAAAACGCGTACTGGTCCTCGAGAGCCGAGAACGCATTGGCGGCGCATGCACGATCGAGGAGCCCTGGCCAGAGGTCCGCATGTCGCCCTGTGCATACTTAGCTGGCCTGCTTCACCCGCTCGTTATCGATGAATTAGATCTTCTCCGACGGGGCTTTCACTGGACTCCTGCGGTCAATGGTCTTTTCGTTCCCTTCGAAGACGGTTCGAGCGTTCAGCTCTACGATGATGATGCGCAGTGTGAAGTAGAGATAGCCCGTTTATCTGCGAAAGACGTCAGCGGATGGAAAGCCATGTCTGACGTGATTCGACGAACGCGAGACGCCATTCGGCCGCCGACTGAACACGACGCCTGGATAGGTGAGGCACCCTCGCGCGAAATGCTCGAGATGCGTCTTGGCAACGATCCTGAAGCAAGAGGTTTGCTCTTCGAGTGGTCCATGGCGGAATTCGTCGAACGCTATCTTTCGGATGAGCGTCTTCAGAATGCTTATTTAGGACAGGGCGTGATCGGAACGAATGCGAGTCCTTTTGATCCGGGTACGGCGTCTATCCGGTTTCATCACTCCTCCGGCCGCCTGGGAGGCTTCCCCGGCTCTTGGGGCTATGTCCGCGGTGGAATGGGCATGGTTTCCTTTTTCATAGCGGACGCGGCGCTCGAGGCCGGTGCGCTGATAGCAGCTGGCGTAGCGGTGCGTGGCATCGTGCCCGGCGAATGCGTCCTTCTTGAAGGCGGTGAGCGGATTCAAGCGCCGGTGATTATCTGTAACGCCGATCCCCGCACGGCCTTGTGCCTGCTTGGCAAAAATGCCGATCCAGCTTGGCGAAGTCAGGTGGAATCAGTGCCCATTGAAGGTTGCACGCTCAAACTGAATGTCTGGCTTCGCGAGTTGCCGGACTTCTTAGCGCGGCCGGGCATCCGGCAGCCTCACCACTTTGGTCAAATCAACACTTCTCTAAGTAAGAGCGAGTGGAAGGCTGGTTTTGCCGCGGCTCGGGCTGGCAAGCTTCCCGAACGGCTTTGGACCGAACTGTATTTTCAAAGCGTGCACGATAGTTCCATCACGCCTGAAGATACTCACACCATGAGCGTCTTCGCGCAATATGTTCCTTATCGCTTTGTCGACGGCACCTGGGATTCGCATCGCTCGGCTGCCAGGGAACTCGCTCTTCAATCCCTCGCTCGCTTCTGCAGCAACATGCCCGATGCCGTCATCGAAGCAGAGGTTTTGGGACCGCCTGACATAGAGAGAAAGGTCGGCCTCACAGGAGGGCATATCTTCCAGGGTGAGTGTCTGCCGCCGTTCATGTGGAGCAACCGCCTCAGTCCGAAGACTCCGATGTCCGGCTTTTATCTTTGCGGCGCCTGTACGCATCCAGGCGGAAGCGTGATCGCGATGAACGGTCGGAACGCGGCTATGCGCGTGCTCGCGGATGCGGACCGATCATACGCTTTCTCCTCAGCCACTGATTGATCACAAACAAAACGGCAATCAGCGGCACCACCGCGAAATATGGCCAGTATGCCGCCATGGGCGCTTGCCTAGGGCCCACTGTGATTTTGCCCGCAACCTCCGCATTGCCGAGATTGGATTCTACCGTGACCATCAGGTTCCAGACGCCCTCCGCCGAAAGATTGACGTTGGAAGCATAGAGCAGTTTGTTGGAGGCCTTCCCATGGGTCGCTGGCACAAAAACTTCTGAAATGCCTTCCGCGCCGGAATGCGTGAGATGAAGCTTCACTTTCGCATCGAGCACAGAAGAACGACCGGCTGACTTCTGTAGCATGACGCTCAGATCGCCACGCCCGATTCGCAAGGGCTCTGGCGAGGCAAAAACGCTGATTGTAAATGGACCCGCCTCTTTTTGCAAAACCAAGGTACCGTTATCCGCCATCAGAAGAGCCGCACAGAAGCATAAGCCTGCGATGGTGCGCGCACAAACGTCGGTCATTCTCAACTGCCCATGCCCCGCATTTCCATCGGCTGGAATATGATCCAACAACCCGATGAGTACAATGCGACCGCGAGCGCCCCCCATGGAGCAGCCAGCAAGGTCGCAGCGCGCAACTTGCCACTAACGCTTTTGGCAACTCGCCAGCCAACGTAGAGAGTCACCAGGAGGCCGACGTCTAGAAGCAGAATCTGCCCTGCGGTAAGCCAATCGGGAACATTTGGCACGGAGATTTGACCGTGAAGGGGAAGCATCCGCTGTTGAAGAATAGTCCAGGGCGCTTGCCATCCAGTAGCAAGGTGATACAGCAGATGAGCCGACCACATAGACACGCCAAGAGGCGCCAGCGTAAGAACAAATCTTCTTGCGAGATCCGCGGTTTTTATCTTTCCGTCCCTCACCAGGTGGTTTGCCGACCCACAAACAACGGTCACCAAAATCGGAGCCGCCACAACGGTCGCAATAATAAGCAGCCCAATGACCAGGGGCATCGAACGAGCGCCCAGCCAGAGATGCCAATGATGTTCGAGCATCATCACTGGCGCCACCATTCCAGCCGCATTAGCGAATGCCGCAAACACAAAGACAAGTACCAGCGCTGCGATATCGGTTCTCTTCGATAGCCGCCCTAAGGAGGACCTGTATGGATCTCCGAGAAGGGTCCTGGCGGGAATCACCGGCAGGACAGCCACATTATCGTGCGGACACGAATTAACACAGTCCATACAAAATGTGCAGTCGAGATTTCCGGCTTTCTTTGGTTGAAACAGGTACAGTTCGCAGCCACGCGACCTACTGTTTCCGCGGATGCAATCGTGAGTCTTGCAGGTTCGACATACAGTTTGAGATTTGACGGCCACTTCTCTCGGGGAAACCAGAGACGTAATGAATTGAAATTGCCCGATCGGGCAAACATATTTGCAGAAACTCGCACCCCTAAAGGTGCCATCGACAGCTAAGGCAATGACAAAATATCCGGCGATTACACACGCAGTCAGAAAGGGGCTGTCCCAAAGGCTAAACGTCTCGTAGCACCAGAAATAGACTATGAGCAGCGAAACGGGAATCCACTTGCTTCGCAGTCGTCTTGGCCAGCGGAATTTGGCCGGCAGAACTTTCCGCCCGATATCGCGCAGGAAAGTAAAAGGGCAGACCATGCAAAAGAGGTTGCCGATCACCAGTAAAGCTAGCAGAGAAAGAGCGCGCCAATGGATCCAAGGTAAAACTCCCGCGAGATTGAGTGGTGCAGCCGGTGGGCCGAACCATCCATCAGCCAGAACAACACCGGAAAGAAGCAGCATTGTAGCTTGCCCAAGGCGCCGCCAGCGTGGAAGAAATCGGACTCTGAGACCCGAATGGGCCGGGGCGAGCTTTACGCGTTCAGGTTGAGACCGCAGCGTCTGGGTTCCACCGGAAAACAATCCAATCACTAACACAAACGTAGGCACAAGATAAACAAGAGAACCGGGCACCCACATGATCAAACCTGCCAGGGTCTGATCGTCCCGTGCCGACATGCCTGCGACTTGCATCGTCTGGTAAGTCGGGTATAGAATCCGCCCCGAAAATACAAAGAAAGCAGATAACACAGTGTTGACGATGTCCGCAAAGAGCAGGTATGGAATCTTGGTCCAAAGTGGCCATCTCGGTTTAGCGGGCGTAGGTTCTATAATCGGCCACCAGAAAAGAATGCCGGTCCAGAAAAAGGTCGCGTGTTGTACGCCGTGCCAGAACGGATCGGCCAAGGCCAACTCGTAAACCTTCGGGACGTGCCAGAAGATAGTGCTCAGGGCGAATGCTCCCCAAGCCGTCTGGGGTGCAACCAGAACCCGCGTGGTTTTCTTTAACAATGGCCATGTCAGAAAGGGACCCAGGCCTTCTTTTACAAAGGTTTTCGGAAGTCCGCGAAGTAAAGGGATTGTGGGTCGCCCCAGCAGGATTAATGGGGGAGCAACCATCATGAGCAAAAGGTGCTGCGTCATGTGGACGGATAAGAGCAGGCCGTCGAACGTATCGAGCGGCGACTCAGTTGCAAACCAAACGATCAATATCCCGCACAGAAAGGCCGCTAAACGGTGTTTATCGTTCGGGTAGCGAAGCAAGCGGCGTCCGCTCCGCCAGCCTCGAACATAAAGAGTTGCGGTAAGTGCGAGTAAGGCTAGTGCAGCTGGGCTAATCGTCCAGGAAACCAGCGCGGCATTCGCAACAGGATCCACTACTTGTTTCGGATACTCGGCGCTTTTATCACCGCGAGGTCTCGCGGCAGCTTGTTCTGCGGGGGCGCCGAGTTTCGGACTGGCGGCGCGGACTTTGGCGAGAGCGTCACAAGAAAGGAAACCAATGCTTCGACCTCTGCCGGAGTAAGCTTCTTGCCGTAAGCGGGCATATTACCGCCGCCTTGGATAACCTGACGTATCATTTGATCCTTCGTCAGTCTTGTCGCGACCGAATCCAGGGCAGGACCACGCTGCCCACCTTCTCCCCCGAGCGCGTGACAATTCCGGCATTGCTTGTTCTGAAAGACCAAAGCTCCGTGAACTTCTAACGGCGTCCTTCCTCGCACAAACTGCACTGGGATAGGATCGGCGCTCCAGGCCGACATTTCAGGAGACCAGGGTGAAGTCTCGCCCATGTAAGTGAGCACTCCGATCACAAGCATCACAAAAATCACCGAAAGCACTGCGATCGGTCTTCGACGCGCGCTTTTCTCTCCCGTTCCTGAGATGAACGGAAGTAATAAGAGGCCCCCGATCGCAAGCGCTGGGGCGACAAACAAAATCAGCACTTCCATCCAGTCCGGCAATAATGCCAACGCTGCAAAGATCGACAGAAAATAAAAATCCGGTCTGGGATTGGTGTCGACAATCGTCGGATTCGGTACCCCGGTCGGTCCCTTAGGGCCGAATACGAACGCGCAGCCGAGGATTCCAACGATCACCAAGGCCGCGAATATCAGGTCTTTGCCGATGGCATGGGGAACAAAAGGAACTCCCTCTTTGCGAAGGATCTCCGTGTATTGTGCTTCGTACGTTCTCTTATGCACCGGATATCCCGGCCTTGGGTATTCATTGATTCCCTTGGCAAGCACGAGACGCAAATGCATGCTCACGATTGCAATGATTAAGCCGGGAATGATGAAGACATGAAGTGTGAAAAAGCGTGAGAGGGTTTCGCCCGCGATGATCGGCCCAGCGAGCAGAACGCGCACTAATTGCGCACCTATCAGCGGAATGCGCCCGGTGATCGAGGCCCCGATCGTCAGTCCCCAGTATGCATCCTGATCGAATCGCATCACCTGTCCGGTAAATGCCATTCCGAGCGTTGCGAGTAGCAGGAAAACGCCGCTAACCCAAGTCAGCTCGCGAGGATATTTGTACGCGCCAAAAAGAAAGACCTGAATCATGTGCAACGTCATGATGAAGACCATGAAGTTGGATCCCCATTGATGAATCGCTCTCAGGTACCATCCCCAAAACTGTGCGTGATTCAAATATTGAAGGCTTGTATATGCCTCATTGGTGGAGGGAATGTAGACAAACGCGAGACACGAGCCGCTGATGATCTGAATAATGAAGCAAAGAAGAGTGGCACTGCCAAAGACGTAGAACCAGCTTCCAGCACTTGCCGGGACTTCGTGTCCCGCAGTCGAGGCGTATAGGGCCGTGAGGTGCAGCCGGTCGTCTAGCCAGACAGCAATGTTGCGCAGTGTCTTCATCTGATCTGCCCCTTCCTAAACGGGATTCGACAGCGTGGGCATCTCGCCTCCCTTCACCCAGAGTTGTCCGCGCTCCACTTTGTAATCGTATTGGAATAGCCCGCGCGGAGGAGGGCCGGCGGCACGAGAGCCATCTTCGTAATAGGCTCCTCCGTGACATGGGCACAGAAATAAACCCGACTCCGAAAACCACCTCACCGGACAGCCGAGATGCGTGCAGTTAATAGCGAACACTTGAAAATCTTCGCCGCGAAGGCGTCGCACCCAGCAAGGGATATCGGCTGTCTGCCCATCCCAGGGGCGTGTAAACGGATTGCGATACATCGCGATTCTCGTGGCCTGCTCGGGAAAATTCTCTATCGATCCCAGCGAAATCCAGCTTCGCGGATCCTTTCGCTCGATAAAACTGGAAAAGACGAAGCCGACCAGCGGTACGGCTAGTAAAAGTCCGGCCGCAACATTCAATGCGACGCCGCCGATGAATAGCCAATCGCGCCGCGTGGGATCTTTGATGCTCGGTTTGCCTTTGTCTTCTGCTCGCTCGAGTACGCTCATTTGGTTCCTTGATGGTTACGGTCGCGCGATTTATTGTCCACACCTTGTGCCTTGCCGGCGCTACCCGGACCATTGCTGCCATCGTTGTCGTTATTCGGCGCGCCGCTCTGCGCTTGTGAAGACAACCCGGCTCCGCTATCGGCTGGACGCTTCGACTCGAGAAACGCCACAAGGTCGGTAATGTCCTCGTCACTTAAAGGTTTACCCGCTTTCAGAAATCGGTAATCAGGCATGCCAAGGTCGGGTCTGCCGACAATAATCGAGGTTCTGATCATTTGATTGCTCACCAGCGAAAGGTAAGCGGGCTCGGTCACGGAACCTACTTTCGCCCCTGGCCCATGACACATAAAGCAGCTTCGCAAGAAAAGCTTCCTTCCAGCGTCCGCGTTCCCCGAAGTGCTACTCACGCTGTATGGTGGCAGGGTAAGGTGCGCCACAACGGCAGGCTTTGACCAGTTTTGCTCCATACCGTTCAAGAGAGTTTCAATTTGTTCCGGAGACAACGGACCACCTTCGCTGATCGCCCAGGCCGGCATGGATGTTCCAGGCCGCCCATAAATCAAAACATGCTTCACCGTCTCTCTGGGCGCCACTGCCAGGTAAAGCGGATCATTCAGGATTCGGCCCGGGCCGTTCTTGCCGTCAGCACCGTGACAGCCCGCACAATTCACTGCATAAAGCGTCTTGAAGTCCGCAGGTTGATGGGACTCCTCTTGCAGTTTCGGCTTCCCGGGCGGAGTGCAGCCACTAATCAACAACAAGATCAGACCTACTCCGATGCCCTGAACTTGAGACGACCGCATTCTTCCGATGCGCGCCGCCAGCGGACTCATTATTTGTCGTCCTCGTGAGGCGGAGGATGCACACCGGGAGCATGCAGGAATGCCCGTTCTGCAATCGGCCAGGATTGCATAGTGCTGATGCTTGTGCTGCGCGCAATCACATATCCGCCCACCACGCCGAACCCGAGCTGTGCTGCTACAAACCAAGGCCAGCTGATCCGCTCGTTCAGGACGGGATTCAGAATATTCAATGTCGTGGCTACCAGACCGCTCCAAAAAAGAGGCATCAGAATACCTGCCCAGAAAGGCGCATATTTCGGAAACATCGGCAAGATTACCGCATAGATGACGCCTACCAGACACGAGATGATCAGGTGCCCGACACACGCGGCTACGAACGCGGTCATATGAAATCCGCGAAGCTCTTGCTGGGAAGCATTACCTAAATTCGGAATTACCACCCCTGCCAGAAGATTGATCGGATACCAGATACTGTGTTCTGCAATGAGGCCATAAAGCATAGCCAGCGCAGCCATAGCAGCTCCACCAGCCAGGCCGCCCCACAAGCCCGCCGAGTAAGGATGCACGGTTTCCGGAATACGAACTCGATGTCGATCCTCCCCGACTTGCAGCCGCACAACAGAGCGCTCCTCGACCAGAATCGGAGCCGGGCGCAAAGCCTTATTGATTGGCACTTCCTCGTGTTCTTCGTGAGGGATCACATCCCGCCACCAGCCGAATACGCCGCGTATGACGATGATCAGCCCCACAAGGCTGACTGCCCATTGGGTTACGAGACCTGCAAACAGCAGGGTCAATCCGAATGCAAATACAATGGGCCAAAAAGTAGGAGCAGGCATCAGGATCGAATCATGCTCGGTCTGCTCGGAAGCTTCTCCGTGATGTGTTTCGTGTGACAATCCGCGCTCCTCTACCTGCCGATGATGTAGACCACTGTGAACACGACTATCCAGACGGCATCGACAAAATGCCAATACCAGGAAAGAAACATAACGCGACGCGCCTGGGTCTGGATTGGAAACCCAAACAATGTCACCAGCATCACCAGTAGCAAAAAACACATCCCGACAATCACGTGACTAGCGTGCAAGCCAACCAGAGAATAGAAAGTTGTGCCAAAGAGATTTGTTCGAATCGTCAAGTGGTCTTGCGTGATAAGTTTTTTCCACTCAAGACCCGTTGCGGTCAAGAACTCCAGGCCGAGGACGATTGTAACCAGCCACCAGAGCTTGAATCGGCCTAATTGATTGTGTTTGAGAGCATGCTCAGCCAGAACGATTGTCAGGCTGCTCGAGAGAAGACAAATGGAGGCGAGGATCGGTAATTCCAGAACGTCCTTCGGATAAGGACCGGTCAAGCTTCGTCCGATATACACCAGATACGCGACGACAAAGATGGTAAAGAGAGCCGTTTCCGTAATAATGAGGAAAGCCACTCCCACTTTTCCGCGATCTGGCACTTTCCAGTCGCGCGCAATGGTCAGAGCGTCCGCAGTTAATACCTGCTCAGCCATGGCTCTCGAATTTCCAATCCGGATCCTGCGGATGCTTCAGATCCCACAATGGACGGCTGCTTCGAACGACCGGCAGCTTTTCAAAATTGTATTCGGGAGGAGGAGATGAGGTTGCCCACTCCAAGGTCCAGGCGTCCCACGGATCGTCTCCCGCTGGTTCACCCTGGCGTGCCGACTGCACCATATTCCAGACAAAGCAAAGAATGGCTGCGGCCTGGAAAATAACCCCAATCGACGCCGCGAAGTTCCAAAACTCCCATCCGCGTCCCGGAGCGTAGGTATAAATGCGCCGTGGCATTCCGAGCGCTCCCAAGAAATGCATCGGAATGAATGTCATGTTGAAGCCTATGACCCAAAGCCAAAAATGCCACTTGCCCAGTTTCTCGTTATACATCTTTCCCAGCGCCTTTGGAAACCAATAATAGATACCCGCGAACAATCCCATCACCAGGCCGCCGGCCAACGTAAAGTGAAAATGGCCGACCACAAAATACGAATCGTGCAATTGCCAGTCAAATGGCGCAACGGCCAGCATGATGCCGGTGAGCCCCGCAATCAGAAACTGCAGGAGAAAACCGCAACAAAAGAGCATGGGAGTGTCCAGCCGCAATTTCCCACCGTACATGGTTGCTGTCCAGTTGAAGATCTTAATGCCTGTTGGAACGCCGACCAGCATGGACGAGGCAGTGAAGAACGTGTTTGACCAGGAAGTCATTCCAACCGCAAACATGTGATGCGCCCAGACACCCAAGCTGATGAAGCCGATGCATATGATGGCCCCAACCATTGCCGGCCGGCCGAACAACGGCTTGCGAGAGAAAATCGGAATGATTTCCGAAAGAATTCCAAAGGCTGGAAAAATCAGAATGTAGACTTCCGGATGTCCGAATATCCAGAAAAAGTGCTGCCACAGCACTGCTGAACCGCCGGCTTGCGTATTAAAGAAATTTGCTCCGAGAAAGCGGTCATACAACAGCATGATCTGTGCCGCGGAAAGTGGCGGTAGGGCGATCAGGATTAGCCAGGCGTCTACTAGCATTACCCAGACGAACGTCGGCATTTTGCTGAGCGTCATTCCGGGACATCGCATGCATAAGGCTGTCGCGATCACATTTATCGCGCTTGCGATGCTGCCAATGCCAGAGACAAGAATGCCCAGGATCCAATAATCAGTGGCCGCTCCTCTGGAAAAGGCCTTCGAAGTGAGAGGAGCATAGGCAAACCAACCGACGTCCGGCGCTGAACCCGCGCCTGAGAGACCGCTTCCGCCAATGTAACTGAAGTACAGCAGGAAACCTCCGAAGAGAAAAATCCAGAGGCCGAATGCGTTCAGTCGCGGGAATGCCATGTCCCGCGCCCCGATCATCAAAGGAATCAAATAATTTGAAAATCCGGCCACCATCGGCATGCCCACCAGAAACACCATGGTTGTCCCATGCATCGTGAACAGCCGGTTGAAGGTATTCGGGTCAATCAAGTGATTGTCCGGCACTAACAATTGTGAGCGGATGACTACTGCCATTACACCGGCTATCACAAAAAAAAGGAGCGCGGCGGCAATGTACATCAGCCCCAGCCGTTTGTGATCTACAGTGGCAACCCATTTATAAAATACTTCGGAAAACGAAAATTCGGCTTCGCGAATCTCCGGACGTTCAAGGGGGTAGTCAATCGATGCCAACGAAGCCTCCTCTTAGTTCAATGATTCTAAATAAGCTACTACTTGGTCGAGCTGCGGGTCCGTAAGTTTCATACTCGGCATGAGCACCCCGGGCTTGATCTGCCCCGGATCATTGATCCAGGCTCGTAGATGATCTCGCGTGTTTGTGATCACGCCGGAACCAAGCATCTGCCGGCTCATCAGGTGCGTCAAGTCCGGCCCAAATTTGCCGGTCGCGGGCGTCCCCTTCACTACATGACAGTTGACACACGAAAGCGATTCGAACATGGCTTTCCCTGCTGCGGTTGCCTGAGCGTACTCGGTCGCCGGCTTCTGTTGTTCTGCAGCCCACGCCCGAAAATCCGCTTCCGGTTGCGCGACCACCCGCAGCAGCATGTTCGCGTGTTGCGTTCCGCAATATTCTGCGCAATTGCCGAAATAAATACCGGGTTCTTGAGGATCGATCCACATGTAATTGGCTCGGTTCGGGATGAGATCAGTCTTACCTGCCAGTTGCGGTACCCAGAAGCTGTGAATCACGTCCATGCTCTCAAGTTGTAGATAGGTTGCGCCCTTTCGGTTTGTATAGACCGGCACGTGGATCTCATTGGCGGTCACGATGCCATAGTCGGGGTATTCAACTTGCCACCACCACTGGTGACCTACAATCCGCACTTTTACCATCGCTTGTGGCGGACTCTGATTCTGCACCGCCGCGATAACACGTGCAGTCACCCCGATCAAGACGAAAACGATAAGAATCGGAATGACCGTCCAGGCAACCTCAATCTGATTACTGCCGTAAACCTGCGGCGGCTCTTGACGCCAATCGTCTCCGGGTCTCCGTCGAAACCGCAAGATCGTAAAGACGATCAATCCGCCGACTACGATGAAGATCGCTCCGGTAATGGCAAACACGAAATATGCGAGGTTCTTTTCGTCGGCGGCCGGGGTTGCCATCGGCCTGAAGATGTTCGCGATGGCTCGTTCAGGCAATCCCGCGCCACTAGCCTGAAATAAGGCGAACAAAGAACGCACAATTACCGTCGGGTACATCAGCGGTTCCAAGTTTCTACATTCACTGTAATACTTCCGGTTTCACTGCAATGGTGACCCGAATAAGAAGGTGCAACGCGTAAACCACTTATGGCTTTTGACAACTGAACGAAGAGGCGGTTTTCGGGTCGCTCTTCCCGTCGTAGGCTGCAACCTCGGGGAAAGGGCACAAAATCCGGGTGAACTTGACGCCTTTAGAGGCATCTTTGTCATCGTTTGGCTTCCTTCCGACAATCGGCCCTGGTACGGTTCCGGCTTCTACCCAGCGTTCGAGGGCGGCAAAGATGTTATGGTCTGGATCACGTTCCTTCCCGATGCCAAGTTGGCCGAAAACGAACGGACCGGGGCCGCCAGCGCAATGTCCCATTCCCGGAATCATATAAAGCCTGAGAAATTCGTCCGCGGAGCCTTGGCCCATATTCGATATGACATCGCGATAATACTTAATAGTGTTGAGCGGCGAGATCGCAGCATCGAGCCAGCCGTGATACAGAATTAGTTTGCCTCCGCGCTGGTGAAACGGCTTCAGGTCGGGATTGGTCGAGTTCAAGACTGATGCGGTGTCTCGATTAGCCGCGAGTAAGGCGCCGCTGATATCGGCTGTATGATAATTCCATTTCGCATCGCTGAAGACCATGTATTGAAAGAAGTTCGTGGAGTACGCGACCATGGATCCTTTTCCAAAAGAGGCTCCGGTAACCCAGTCTTTCCATTGACCGTCGCCCGCTTCGCTGCTGGGCATCAGGCCCGGAAACGCTTGTGTCCCGTTCGTGTCGCTTCCACCTGCATAGACTTTCTTCACCGTCTGTATTTGGGCCGTTGAGAGGCATTCTTTGCTTTCGGTTCCGTCGCAACGCAGGACATCCGGATCAAAGTGGCATTTACTAGGATCTTCAAGGACCCCGTCCTGTACGCCGTCATGTGCATCGCACGCCTTTAATGCCGCCTCCGTAATAAGAGGAAGCTTTTCGGGCGGGATGAAGTCCTTTTCGCTCGCGGTTGTCGTTTTCGCCAGGTCCAGCGCCGATGTCAAGAGGTGCGTCCAGTCATTTGCCGGGGCACCCGCCAGAATGCCGTCGTAATCAGTGGGGAAGCGCTGCGCCTCCATGAGCGCCTCGCGGCCGCCATCCGAACAGGAATCGAAATAGGAATGCGCAGGCTCCGCTCCATAGAAGGCTTGGGTGATCGTCTTTGCCAGATCAGCCGTTACGTGAACCGCCCTATATCCAAAATCTTTCGTCTTTTCGCGTGTGGTGTAGAGCCCAGCTTGCGTCCGTAGCTTCTCCCTTGTGGCCGGCGTCGCTGGCTGACGTGGCATAGCCCAACGTGATTGAGCCGGCCATACCGTGATAATCGATTGCTCCGGCAAAACCGCCGTTGCCTTGCCCGCGTATCTTTCGGTTCCAGCCGCTGGTGGGCATCCAGACTTCAATAGCAATCCGGGAATCAGTCGAGGGTGTTCCTTCAACGACGACCCGGCAGAACTCGGGTAGGTGCTCAAAAATTTTTGCCTCAGGCGAATCAGCCTTTACATTTCCCGGTAGAAACTTGCCGTCCACCATCAGCGAGGCAGACAAGACTTTCGCGCCTTCAAGCTTTAGCTGAGCCAACTCACCGCACGTGTTGGCGGTAGCATTTCCCGCGAAGACCGCGTTCGTCAGAATGGCGCAGAGGCATGCTCCGATCCGCATGAGCAGCAATCATACCAAGACGCCTCGGTCACCGAAGAATTCCGGTTCCCGCTGGCGCATTCTTGGCGAATTAACCCATGCCGGCCGCGCCAACATTCAGCGTTGCGGCGTGGATTTCAAGAAGCGATCGAACCAGTCGAATGCGTCTGCCTGCATAGCGCGGTCAAATTTGTGGCCGCCGTCATAGTAGATGGACCTGTACCGGTCACTGGCTTTTGCCCGTTTGAATGTCTCGGCAATCATCGCGTCAGCGCGTTGCATTTCCGGCATCGTGTAGAGCGGATCCTCCCTGCAGTTGAGCACCATCGTCGGTGCCGGAGCTCTCAGCGCAAGAATTTCCGGGAAATCCAAGTCTTTCGGCAGCAAGGGTACGTAAGTCATCCAGGTGTGAGTGAACGATCTGTTGAGCAGAAATTCCCGCCACGTGGTCATGAAACCTACCGCCACTGCGACCTTGATTCGGTCGTCCATTCCACCGAGGAATACAGTTCGCATCCCACCGCCGGAAAGCCCGGCGCATCCGATCCGCGTTGCATCCACACCCAGCCGGCTGGTTAGAACGTCAAGCGCCCGCTCGTCCTCGACGAGATAAACCCCCGGCCAGGTGGTTCCCGCTGATAGAAGACTCTTTTCCATGATGTTCTCGTGTGCCGCGGCAAACTTGTTGTACTTAGCGATGCCGTCGAGGTCGTCGTAAGCCGGGTCGACTCCTCCTGCCCGGATCTGCTCCGGTACATCCTTGACCATGACTCTCCGGCTGGCGAATGGAAATGTGTCGTGAACCAGCACCGCATATCCCCGCTTGGCGATCTCGTTCGCCCAGCCCACGCCGCCGTAATAGTGGGCCTGGTGTTCCTTCTGGATCTCCCAAGGAGTCGCATCGGTCCGCACAATCTTGCGCCAGCCCAGGAATTTATTCCCGCCGTGATCGTGCAATGCCAGAATCCCGGGGAGTGGGCCGCGCACGCCTGCAGGTCTGAGAAATACAGCGTCCGTCTTCGGGCCGGCCGGTAACTGCCAACTCAGAAATTCGATGTCCACGCCGTCATATGTTGTGCGGCCCGTGACCGTTACCACCGGTGGACCGCCGAGATTTACTGGCGCGATGCATTCAAGCGCGCGCTCCCGTGCCGTTCGCTGCCACTGCGCTACATTCTTCCATTTGCCTGTCCGAAACGACAAGCGTGCCGGCCCGTCTCCCAATACGGTGTCGGCAAGCCACGGGCCGTAGCTGCCGACCATGTTTAACTTGGGCGGCGTTGCCTGTCCGAACAAAATCGAAGGCAAGGCGAGAACTCCAGCGAGGACTATTGTGCGATTCACTCTCATGACCCTCTATTGTCGTGCAGAAGCGAAGATTTGAAAAATGCTCTCCTGGTGAACGCCGAGACGTTCTTTGATGCGTGGCAGACCGGCATTTGAGAAGGCATGATCTTCATCGTTCGGCTCGGAACGGCCCGAAAGGCACTTGAGGGATTGCGGCTGGGCACCGTAAGACGGCCTCCGCGCGGCGCCGACGTTTTCTGAGACAGGGGCCACTGTTCCCGGGCGCCTTGACATGATGGTCGATGTTAGCCTTCATGCAGGTGACCAACTTTGGGGCGCTGAACTCACCCCACAGGCAAACAAGGAGTTTCAACGATGGGAAATGCACTCACCAAAGACCAGCTGGGAGAGTATCAGCAGCAAGGTTTTCTATTCCCGTTGCCGGTTCTCGCCGACCCGCAAACCGCCACCTTACGGAACAAACTGGAAGAGTTGGAGACGCAAAATGGGGGACGGCTACCAGCTTCCGTCAACAGAAAGCCGCACTTGCTCCTAACGTGGTTGAATGAGCTCATTCGTGACTCTCGTATTCTCGACCCTGTGGCAGACATCCTGGGACCTGACATTTTGTGCTGGGGTTCCGGGTTCTTCATAAAAAACGCTCATGATCCCGCGCGTGTTACCTGGCATCAGGATTCGACCTATTGGGGCCTTTCGAAGCCCGACATTGTGACGGCTTGGGTGGCGTTCACGCCGAGCACGACGGAAAACGGATGCATGCGTGTTGTGCCTGGAACACAAACGCTCCGGCAGCTTCCTCACCGCGACACTTTTGCATCTGATAACCTGCTGAGCCGTGGCCAGGAGATCGCCGTCGAAGTCGACGAGTCGAAAGCTGTGGATATTGTCTTGACGCCCGGACAGATGTCGCTACATCACGTGCTGCTGGTGCATGGCTCAGAGCCGAACCGCAGCGCTCTTCGGCGCATCGGATTCGCAATCCGCTATGTTCCCACTTACGTCAAGCAGCTCACCGGCGTTCGGGACAGCGCGACCTTGGTGTGCGGCACAGATAAGTACGGTCACTTCCTGCTTGAGCCCGCCCCGCGTTCTGATTTCCACCCCGATGCACTGTCGTTCCATTCCGAGATGTTGGCAGCCAACAACCAGATTCTTTATGACGGCGCGACAGTCAAGCGGGGCGACAACCCTCCCATTGCAGGCGGCGTGCCACCGGCCTCAGACTAGCTCGTGTTCAGCCGCGTCCGTTGGATTCCGATTTGGTTCCTGTTTACGGGCGGAATGATCAACTACATGGACCGGTCTGCGCTATCGGTCCTGGCACCCCTGGTCATGAAGGATCTCGGGCTTGACCCGGCACGACTCGGGATTATCTTCAGCAGTTTCTTCGCGGGATATGCGCTGTTCACTTTCATCGGCGGCTATGCGTCCGATGTGCTCGGGCCGAAACGCGTCTTTACTCTCTCGATGACGGTCTGGTCGGCCTTCTGTGGTTTGACAACTGCCGCGACGGGTTTCAAATCGTTGCTGGTTGTGCGCACAATCTTCGGTTTTGGTGAAGGGCCTTTTAGTGCTGCCGCCAATAAGATGGTGAGTAACTGGTTCCCGCGCCGCCAGGTAGCCACGGCCATAGGAGTAGCTAACGCCGGGACCCCGATCGGGGGCGCTCTCGCCGGTCCTGTCGCAGGATGGCTCGCTTTGCGCTATGGATGGCGCGCATCCTTTGTGGTGCTCGCATGCATCGGCTTTCTTTGGACAATTTTTTGGATTTGGGTTGTCGTTGACAAACCAGAAGTGCATAAGAAGCTGAGTGAAACCGAACGGGCGGAAATCGAAGACGACCGCCCCCCAGCGGCTGCACGCGCGAGCAAGTTGCCATTGTCTTTCTATCTGCGGCAACCGACGATAATTGCCACCGCCGTCTCTTTTTTCGGTTATGCCTATATTCTCTATTTTTTCCTTACCTGGTTTCCCAGCTACCTGACAATGGCGCAGCACCTGACCATTCGCGAAATGGGTTTTGTAAACACAATTCCCTGGATATTAGGGGCGGTCGGGCTTACGCTGAGTGGTTTCGTATGCGACTTTCTGTCTCGGATGACCATCAGCGTGTTGCACGCGCGCAAGCTTGTGCTGATAGTCTGTCTTTGTGCGGCCGCGATTTGCGTCAGCTTGGCCGGATTACTTCCGGGTCTGGCCTGGGTAGTTGCCCTTATGGCCGCTGCGATTTTTTTCATCTATCTGACAGGTGCGGCATATTGGGCTATTCTCCAGGAAGCTGTGCACCGGGAGCATCTGGGCGCGACTAGCGGCTTCGTGCACCTGATTGCAAATTGTGCCGGTATCATTGGACCGGCTGTGACCGGCTTCATCGTCCATACGACTGGAGCGTTCACCAGCGCTTTCCTATTGGCGGGTGGCGTCGCTCTCGTTGGAGCGCTTTTGGTGAGTATTTTCGTCAAGCCAACAGGAGCGTTTCCCGACTAAAGCTTCGTGTTCACCAGGTGAACTAACAACAGATGCACAATTGAACTAGAATCCGGGGGGGCGTTCAGAGATCACCGCTAGCTCGCGTTCTAAGGCTATGCCGGCGCGCCCCAGCATGCCCTCATCGAACAGCTTTCCAATGAGTGTAATTCCGTGTGGTACTCGCCGGGGCGGCGAAAATTTCGGCAGCGGATGGTCTGGGTCCGGCGCCCAGTCGCTCCGCGATTCAGACACCTCGACAAACCCGGCACGTAGCGTCAGCGAAGGATGCCCCGTGAAGTTTGTGATCGTGAGCATTTCATCGCGCAACGAAGGCACGAGGAGAATATCCACTTCGGAAAATACGCGCACCGTCTCTTGAGCTACCTTGCGTCGAAAACGGTCGGCCTGAACAAAATCAACTGCAGACAAGAACCTGGATTCCCGAAATAAATTGGGCCACGCGTCCGGCACTTGGGCCCTGAGCTGGTCCATCAGTCCACTCAAAGTCGCCTCCTCGAAAGCAGCGGCCGCTTCGGCAAACAGAATGACATCCAGCGAATCGTAGGGCCAGTCGGGGATATGTACCTCTAACGGAATCATCCCCAGCTTCTTAACGCTCGCTAAGGCCGTTCGATCTACATCGGTAGCAGGGCTCTCCTTCATCCAACGCGGGAAGTATCCGACACGCACACCTCTCACGGTTGCCTCGGAATCAAAATCGAGGTTACTTGCCACGCTCGACGGGTCACCCGGGTCTGGTCCGGAGATGGCGTTAAGGACTAGCAGCGCGTCTTCCACTCCGCGAGTCATTGGCCCCAGTTTGTCGAGCGACCAACAGAGCGTCATGGCGCCGGTCCGCGGCACGCGGCCAAACGTAGGACGCAGCCCTGTTACTCCGCAGCGCATGCTGGGGCTTACTATGCTGCCTCCCGTTTCGCTGCCGATGGAAAAGCCGACAAGACCGGCGGCGGTGGCTGCGCCGGGTCCGGCACTCGAGCCCGAGGCGCCTTCCTCGTTCAGCCAAGGATTCATGGTCTGACCGCCGAACCAGATATCGTTAAGTGCTAGCGCCCCCAGGCTCAATTTGGCAATCAATACTGCGCCAGCCTGGTCCAGGCGTTGGACCACTGTGGCATCTCTTGCCGGTATTCGATTGCGGAAGAACTCCGCGCCGTACGTGGTTGGAATCCCGGCTGTGTCCAGAAGATCTTTCGCGCCCCAGGGGATGCCATGTAGAGGTCCGCGATAGTGCCCGGCCGCGATTTCCTGATCGGCCATTCTCGCCCGCGAGAGGGCTCTTTCACCCGTGAGCGTAATCACACAGCGCAATTTAGGATTGAATTGCTCGAGTCGCTTGAGATAAATGTTCGTCAGCCGCTCAGAGGTCAACAGACGCAGTTCAATCCATTGAGCTAGCTGGGTGGCAGGTGCATAAGCGATACTCGCGTCGTCATCCGGCAGTGGCATCGGTTGCAATTTGCTTCGGACGAAGCGGTTCTGACTCGGAGAGGAGGTCAGGCCGGGCAGTTCGGGATTCCACTGCGATGCAGGGGCAAGCCCCGCTTCCAAGGCTACTTTGCGAGGACCGGTGCGACGCTCATACATCGGTGCCATGGACGTACGCCAGTTTTGGGCAGCCATCTTGCGCTGCGGCTCGGTCAACGTCACTTGCACGAGCTTCTCAGCTTCCGCAAAGGTCGAAACTGAAACTTCTGGTCCAACCGCCGGACTTGTATTGAATGCGGGTGGCGCACCGGCCGGCGGGTTTGTGTCTTGAGCAGTGCTGACACCGCCGGTCAAAGTGGCGAGCAACACAGCTGAGGATCTTTGAAGAAATTTCCTGCGCGACCTTGTCATTTTTAGCCTTAATCGAATATAGAAGAGCAGAGCGGGGACAAGCCGCGCCGAGATCGAAGGATCGACAAAGAATCCCGCAGTATTCTTGCAACTACGTGATTAGACGAGATCAGGATGTTGGAAGTCCGGATGCGTGCAGCCCGGGAACTCAACAACCGCCGTATTTCCCCTGTACCCCAGATGCTCCCGCTGGATGAGTTCGGATGCGTAGAAACCGTCGATTGCCGTCCGCTTGAACTCGACAAAGAAAAAATCCAACGCCGTTGCCGGTGCCATTTCGTTTTGGGCCAGTTCAGTCATCAATTGTTTTCGTTGTGGAGCGGAACATTTAGCAAACGATTTTTGGAAATGCTGATTTGTCAGTGCCTCAACGCGCGTCAATCCGTCCTTCCACAATTGGAGACTATTGTCGCGGCCATACTTCAGGACTACGTCGATGTAGTATCCAACATGAGCTTCACGGGCGCCAGGGCCAGTCTCATCGGCGGGAAGTAGCGTCTCCAGTAACCCTTCCAGCAATTCAAACTGGGTTTGCGTTAGCGCTTGCGGCCGATAAGTCGCAAAATCCGGAGTCGCTCCCGTGATTTCATGGCTATGCTGCGCAAGAATGTTTCCTGCGCCGGCTGCACCGATACCTAATATTGCGAAGAACTCTCTTCTCTGAAGATTCATGAAAGTTCCCCGGTTCTGGCCTTTGCCGCTAGCCGCTCACTCATTCGCCAGGAAAGCGCAATGTTAGTCAGAGTCGGATTCTTTTCAGGATATGTAGAGAACACGGATGAATCCCCCACAAATAGATTGGCGATATCGTGCGTCTGTCCGTCCGCATTAACTACCGAAGTTTTTGGATCTGCTCCCATTCGGACAGTGCCAACCCAGTGGTTATAATCGATCTGCAGCGACTTCGCGGAAATCTCCTCTGGTCTCGAAATCACTTCTCCATGAGCCGCGGCAATGATTTCCTCTGACGTTTGCACCATGTCTTGCGCCATAGCGATATCATTCGCCTCGTAATGCAGGTGAACCCGTGGGAGTGGCAATCCAAAGCGGTCCTTGCGTTCCGGATCCAGGTCCACAAATTTTCCCGACGAGGATAGTAATGAACCTTGCATGTTCATATTCGCCGAACAAATAGCCTTCTCCCTGAGCTCTCGCTTCAAAGCAGAACCGAATCCTCGGACGTAAAGATTCCCTTGACGGTTTGGGTGCAGGCCCGATCCGCACTGCACCTGGTAGGTGCCGTCGAAGTCTTTGCTCGGCTTGTCCCAATAAAGCCCGCTCAATAGACCGTGATAGTAATCCGTGCCGTCGTCATTCGAAGCATCGCGCTTCTTTAGCTGAGGAAAGAATGCACTCACTGTCAAGCCGAAATGGCTCGTCAAATTACGTCCTACCTCGCCGCTGCGGTTAGCCAGGCCATTTGGAAACTCGGTGGATCTGTTCGCGAGTAAGTGGCGGGCCGTTTCTATCGTGCTGCAAGAGAGAACCAGCACCCGGCACTTTAGTTCCTTCACCTCACCGGTCTCCTTGTGATACTCGATCGCCTGCACCCGTTGTCCGGCTCTATCCATCACAATACGCGTCATCATGCAACCGGTGAAGAGCGTCAAATTGCCGGTTTTCACTGCCCGGGGAATCGGCGTATTGGCTGAAGTGTACTTCGAGTCCACTTCACAACCGTTCATGCAGTGCCCGCAGTAGTGGCATTTCGGTCGCTGTGCGGGGAGGGATTCAGTCGGCATGGCCTTGCGCAAGGCAACGAACTCCATCTTCCGGCCTTGCGATTTTAGCCGCTGCACACCCTGCTGCAGGACGTGCTCGCCGCATCGCATCGCAACGCCTTTCTGAAAGTCTCCGTCCGGCATGTTCCATAAACCGTCTTTATTCCCGTAGACGCACATAAGGCGCTCTGCCTTGCTGTAGTACGGGGCCATGTCTTCATACGTGATTGGCCATGGACGGAAGTCGAGCGGTCCGAAACGCAGGCTGTGACCCGCCCAGCAAAGAGACCGGCCACCGACCGCTCTCAGCAGACCGTGTCCTGGCCGATCGCCCACCGGCGTAAAGTGGCCGGAATCTGAGAAATCGGTGACGCTGAGTAAGGGAGTGCGTTTTGCCGCCAGCCGCTCTTCCAGCGTTCGATAGACGGAGGTATGTCCACCGTAATCCACGCCGGGCCTCAACCATTTGCCAGACTCGACCAAAGCGACTTTCAGCCCTGCTGAGGCTAGTACGTAGCTGCTGATTCCGCCGCCGGGGCCGCTGCCGACTATGCAAACGTCAAAGATGGTAGGCTGCATATCTCCGTACCAATCTATTACTCTTCCTCTGCGGGGGTTGACGCAACGCAAAGTGCGCGGCTGTATATCTGGCAGCGCGTATGGTTATCGCGTACTGAAAACCTTAAATCTTGACAGGCTGTGTAGGGATAGCGTAAAAACGATGCCAGCCGCACAGTCGCAGAAGAACTAGACTCTGACGTTCGTTAGTCACGAGTACGAGAGGAGAAGACTTCGTTTGATTTCGCAAAAAGCAACCCTCCCGGATCGATGGGTTTCACCGCGTGTGCGCGACGATTCCAATCGCTTGTCGCGCAGACTCTGGTCATGACGGAATGTTGGAAATTCCGACGCCCACGGTCTTTTCGAAGCGCTGACAGTCACTTTCATCTGAGGGGAGCCCGGGGGGAATGATCCGAAGAGAACGCGTTCTGCTGATGCTGCCGATTGTTGTGCTGCTCGGTGTCAGATTGGCCGCCTGGGCCGTCAAGCCCCCGATTTCTGAATTTCGCGCGATCTCGCTAGACGAACTACGCGATAAAATTCAAGGCGGCTGGGCGGGGCAGATGATTGGTGTCAGTTACGGAGCTCCTACGGAGTTTCGCTATCCTGCACAGATCATTCCCGAGGACAAACTGCCGGTCTGGAAGCCGGATCGCATTCTCAACTCGCTCGAACAGGACGATCTGTACGTCGATATGACTTTCGCGAAGGTTATCGATGAGAAGGGCCTGGACGCCACAACGGAAGATTTCGGCGTCAGGTTCAAGGATGCAAGGTATCCTTTGTGGCACGCGAATCTCGCCGCCCGGCGTGCGTTGAAACGAGGAGTGCCTGCCGGCGCTTCTGGTACCCCCGCTTATAACGCGCACGCTAACGATATCGACTTTCAAATCGAATCTGACTTCATCGGACTTATGTCGCCAGGGCTGCCCCAATTCTCTAACGCTGTTGCAAATCGCGCGGGGCGGGTCATGAATTATGGCGACGGTGTCTATGGCGGCATGTTCGTTTCAGCCATGTATGGCGCCGGGTTTTTTGAAACTGATCCGCGGAAGGTCATTGAGGCTGGTGTCGCTGCCATTCCATCCGGCAGTCCGTATGCCCAGATCATTCGCGATGTTCTTCAGTTGTCACGGGAGAATCCATCCGACTGGATCAAGGTGTGGAATTCGATCGAGCAGAAGTGGGATAAGAACGAGCCTTGCCCTGAAGGGGCTCTGAAGCCGTTTAACATCGACGCAAAGCTAAACGGGGCCTATATTGCCTTAGGGCTTCTTTATGGCGAACGCGATTTCCAAAAGACAATGTCCATTGCAACCCGCTGCGGCCAGGATTCGGACTGCAACCCTTCTAGCGCGGTCGGCATTTTGGGCGTGATGCGGGGCTATCGAGCGATTCCAGATCCGTTGAAGAAGGGAATTCCAGAGATCGCCGATCGCAAGTTCGAGTACACCGATTATTCCTTCAAAACGATTGTGACAAGCACCTACGATCATGCGCTTGAAGCTGTAAAGCGAAATGGCGGCAAGGTGGATGGTGACCGGCTTTTAGTCAAGCTGCAGCAGCCAAAGCCGCCAAAACTCGAACTCTGGGACAATTTTGGATCGCCGGAGGAGCGTATTGCAGTGAGCGATAGCCAGTGGGCCTGGCGGGGCGATTGGAGAACAGGGAACGACAAATGGGCCGGACTTTCTCACCCTAAAGTGAGTGAAACCAGGGGAGCCGAAGCAAGCATTGCCTTTGAAGGTACCGGTGCAATCGTGACCGGGTTCTATCTGCCCAACGGTGGCAGAGCCGATGTTTATCTGGACGGGAAATTGAATCGGACCGTTGACGTATATCCGGACGAGGACAATGTGAAAGGCGGAGAAGACATCTGGCATGTCTTCGGCCTCAAACAGCAACAGCACAGTGTGCGCGTGGTGGTGAAAGGAGAACCTTATCCGGGATCGAGCGGCCGCCAAGTAGCGCTGAGCGACATCGTGGTGTTCCGGTAATCAGAAGATCTCGGGACTCTGCCAGGGCAGACGCTTGCTAGTTCAACAGACCGCCGTGTCCAAGACAGGCGATCTCCCAGCCTGAAATCCGATAGTTTGCAAGGATCGGCGGCAGCACCAGGTCGAGCACATTGAGCTTTGCTGAGCGGAAGCAGCACGGCGCGGAAAGAATCGGGGTGTCGTCTTTGTAGCTCAGCATCATCAGATTGCCGGGTTCGACAGGGGCTAAGAATCGTTCCATGTGCGCGCCCAGACCGTTCAAGGCTCGGCCGATCACGTCTTCTGGTCCCGCTGGCGCTGTGGTCGAGGCGACTAGAATCGCCGCTGGCTTCGTTCGGAGCAAATGTTGCAACGCCCGCATCACTTGCCCTTCCTCCTCCACCGCGGCCAGGGCGTACCGCAAATTTCCCCCAAATCTCTCGACCCGTGTACGCACAACACCCTCGAACAGCGTGCGCGCTCGATCCCCGTGAACCGGATCTGTGTAGAGCACCGCAACCCCGGCGTCTCCAATGGGTCGCGACTGCAGAATAGGTCCACGCTCCGTTAGAATCGAAAGCACGGTCTCTAGCTGGGATTGGGCTACCGCAAAAGGTGCGCTCTTCACCGTCGCCATGCGTTCGCCGGCTTTCACGTAGCGATAGTTCGCCACGGTCGCAATCGCTACACTGCTGGTGCAGTTGATCTGGCGCAGGAGTTCATCGTCCACCAGGGCACAGCAGTTGGCAGTGGCTATCAGGTTCGCTCTTCCGCCGGCAGCCAGCCGGATTTCTACCGCTCCACAGCAGATGGCCTGTGCAACGTCCATTACCGCCTGGTCTTCGCCGACTTCGCCATCCTCCAGTTCGGTTACCCAAACCTGGTTCATGCCCTCCATCTGCAAGAGTCGTATGTCTTCATCGCTCAAAACGTGGCCTTTGGCCAGTAACTTCCGGCCGCCTTGCCTGAAAATCGTGCAACATAAGACCCGCCCAGCCGACGCTTGTACATCCAGGGTAAGAGCTCGCATTATCTATTCGCCTCCTGAAATCCGTAATCCAGCACTAAGGTAATGTGGTACTGAGTATAACGGTACTATTTCACCGAAAGCTAGTACAAACAAAAAAAAGTTGGAAATTTTTACTGCGTTTGTATTTCGGAGGAATGGATTTGCCCCGTTTCTTACACGGCAAATGGGTAAATGCTACTTCGAAAGATAATGGGCTTTTGTGTGAAGTGTAAGTAACTCCGCTGTATTCTCATACTTTGCGCGAATTTTTTCTCGTGTCGGTTGAACGAGCCGCTTCAAAGGCATAATTTCGCCGCAGACTTCGGAACCTTGGGCTCCTCAGGCGATCGGTCGCGGCCAAATCACCAGCCAGCGTACCCCCGCGCAGGTGGTGAATAAAGTGGGGAGCTCACATCCCATAAGTTCGTCGCCCTGATAAGTGCGATGAAATCTGAAATGCTTTCGGGTAACGCGAATTCCTTCTTTGGAAGCTAATTCCCACCACCGCCTAGGAGTGTATTGGCTTAAATAAAGACAGAATATTCCGCAGTGTGATGCTTCAGTACTAGTACTGCTGTGCCGTTAGCGCGCCGCCTGCTGCTGTGTCTCGGAAAGCAGCCTCGTTCCCAGAAGTTCGCCATCCAGCAGCCGCCGGCATACATTGTCTTCTACCCCGGCGGCAATCACAATTTCCCGTATGCCTGCTTCCATCGCCTGCATCGCCGATTCGAGCTTCGCGCGCATGCCTCCCTGAGCCGCGCCAGAGTCGATCAATTCGGTCACGCGCTTTCGGTCGAGCTGCGCCAATACCTCACCTTCGGCATCCTTAACCCCCGGAACATCAGTCAGAAAAATCAGGCGATCTGCCCCAAAACCCATCGCGCAGGAGACGGCCATCTGATCCGCGTTTACGTTGAAAATGGCGCCGTGTCCATCTCCCGCAACGCACGCGACCACGGGCAAATACCCCGCGCCCAACAATACGTCGAGCAATCTGGCATCGGAGCGCTCCGGAACCCCGACATAACCCATCCCGCCCGCCATTTGGGCGGTCTTCGTTAGACCCCCGTCGAGGCCGCTGAGACCCACCGGCTGCTCGCCCGCTGCGGTGAGTGCCGCCACGAACTGCTTGTTCACGCTGCCGGCGATCACTTTTGTCACCGCGTCGATCACCGCTTCATCCGAAACGCGCAGACCGTTCACAAATCGGCTATTGACGCCTCTGTCTTCCAAATACCGGGTCACTTGCTTACCGCCGCCATGGACGATCACCAGATCGTGCTCGCGCCGGACGTTTGCCAGCTGTCGGGCCAGGTTGGCGCGCCTCTCGGCGTCATCGAGCAGCGTTCCCCCGACTTTGATCAGCACCTTCACAGCAGGCCCTCGGTTTCGGGCATGCCCAAAAGCAGGTTCAGATTCTGCACAGCCTGCCCGGCGGCGCCCTTTATGAGGTTGTCTTCGGTCGCCACGATCATTGCCCGCTGGCTCTCCTGCTCAAATACAAAGCCGATGTCGCAAAAATTCGTTCCCTGCACGCCGCGCAGGTCGGGCAGCTTCCCCGGCGCATAGAGCCTCACGAAGGGCTCACCAGCGTAAGCCTCCTCGTAAATCGAAAGCAGGTCCACCGCCTTCTCGAGCCCGTGCGTCCGAATGTAAATCGTCTCCAGAATCCCGCGCGTCACCGGCAAAAGCTGTGCCGTAAAGGTGAACTCTCGCTCGCCTAAGCCCGAATGCTGCAGCACTTCGGGAACGTGCCGGTGTCCCGTGCCCCCATACACGCTGAAATTCTCGGCCGACTCACAGAAGCTCGTTTTCAAACTCGCTTTTCGCCCCGCTCCGCTGATACCCGATTTGGCGTCGCAAATTACGCCCCGTGTCCGATCGATCGCCTGGGCGTTCACCAGCGGCCGGAGGGCCAGGTTCGCCGCCGTCGGGTAACAGCCGGGATTTGCTACCAGCTGGGCCTGCGCAATCTGCGCCCGATAGAACTCCGGGAGGCCGTACATTGCCTTGGGTAGCCAGTCCGGTCTCGTATGCCGCTCGCCATACCATTGCGAATAACTCTCTGCATCTGGCAGCCGGAACGCGCCGCTCAAATCGATGACTTTGGTTCCAGTTTCGAGAATTGCCGGCGCGAGCTGCATCGAAACCTCAGCCGGAGTCGCCAGCAGGACTACCGCCAGCCCTTCTTGCCGGATTGCCTCTGCCGTCGCGCTGATCGTGCGTCTTGGCCGTCGCCCAAGCGGAGTTGTCCCCTCATCTGGATCGCTGCGATGTTCCAGTAAAACGGGTTCGACGCCGGGGTGACTCTCGAGAAGCCTTACTAACTCCGCTCCGCTATAACCCCGGAAACCCGCAACACCGACGAGGTGGCGCTGTGAGTAATTATTCACTACGATGAATAATTATACTACAGGTCGGCACGAGTCTAGAGTTGTTCCATCGTCGAGCGTGCGGCTAAATCGCCAAGAATCGGGAGTCTCACCTGTTCCGTGTGGGCCGCCTTAATCAGCAGGTAAACCCAGCAGAAAAAGAGCAGTGCTTTCAAGACATCAAGAAACGCGTGTTCCAAGCCCCAGCCGGAGGGCCAGATGATCAGGACCGGGATAGCTGAAGAGATGATCAGCCACGATACAAAGAGATAAAGGGATTGAAACGCATCGAAGCGTACTCTGACATTGCTACGAAACCGCTGCGCTGCAAGGAACACAATCGCTGGGATCACTCCCATGACGGGGATGTAGCACAGCATTGAGGCCGTTCGGTCGGTCACGCCGTCCAGGAAGTTGACGAATTCAGGATTGGTGCGAGGCTGCCCCTTGCCGCAATTCGAGCAGTATGCAGCCATCGAATCCACGCTCGATCCACAATTTGTACAAAACGGCAAGCCTTATCTCCTGAGGTCCGCAGGCGCAGCCTGCGAGTCATTCTTAATAGAGATTACGCCAAACTGCAATCTCATGTTCCCGTCTGGTACGATCTCTCGCATGCGTGCTCTTTTGGTGGCGCTCTGCGCATTCCTTCTCGGCAGCCCCGTGCGTGCTGCGGAAAGCTCTCTCCGGATTTTCTTTATCGATGTCGAGGGCGGGCAGGCCACCCTCTTTGTTCCTTCGCATGGCCAATCCTTGCTCATCGACACTGGTTGGGGATATAACGCCTTCCGCGACGCCAACCGAATCGTGGCCGCGATGAAGCGCGCCAAAATCAAGAAGATCGATTACGTGTTGATCACGCATTACCACTCTGATCATGTGGGGGGCGTACCTCAGCTCGTTCAGAAAACGACGGTCGGCACATTTGTAGATCACGGCCCGAATCGCGAACAATCGAAGAGCGCGTCGACTCTATACTCTGAGTACCAAACCGCCATTGCAGGCGCGCAGCACATCGTCGCTAAACCCGGCGACCACTTGCCCATTAAGGGTCTCGATGTCACCGTTGTTTCCGCTGACGGCAAGGTGATTTCAAGCCCGCTTCCGGGTGGGGGTCAACCCAATCCCGCTTGCCAGGACACGCCGAAAAAGGAAGATGATCCGTCCGAAAACGCCCGTTCTCTCGGGAGCGTTATCCAGTTCGGCCGGCTCCGTATTGTAGACCTGGGAGACCTTACCTGGAACAAGGAGCTCGAACTGGTTTGCCCGGCGAATAAGCTCGGAAAGGCCGATCTCTTCGTTGTCTCTCATCACGGCATTGATCAAAGCAACAGCCCGGCGCTGGTTCACGCGATTGCCCCGCGCGTTGCGATCGTAGACAACGGGTCGAAGAAAGGCGGCTCCGCCTCCGCGCTCGATATGATCAAGTCATCTCCTGGCTTGCAGGCGATGTGGCAACTGCATTTCGCCGACGCCTCTGGCAGCGAGCATAATACGTCGGATCCCTTCATCGCCAACACCACTGAGGGCGACACCGGGGTTTATCTGGAAGTCGAAGCTTCCTCCGACGGAAGCTTCAGCATTCACAATCCTCGCAATAAAATTACGAAGCAATACCCGGCTGGTCAGTGAGAGCTACCCGAAAAAGTCACGAACCTTTTCGAAAACGCTCTTTTCGTGCGGTGCATTTTCAACCGGCAGCACCTCACGCAACTCCTCGAACAATTTTCGCTGCTCACGCGTAAGTTTCTTCGGTACCTGCACGTCGAGATGAACGTACAGATCTCCTCGCGCTCTGCTGTTCAGCTGGGGTACTCCGAGATTGCGCAGGCGGAACTGCGCCCCGGGTTGTGTTCCCTCGGGAACCTTGATCATCTGCGGACCGTCGAATGTCTCGATCTCGATCTCCGCCCCGAGTACTGCCTGCGCCAGGTTGATTGGCAGTGTGCAATGCAACTCGCTGTCGCGGCGTTCGAATACCGGATGTTCCGCTACTTTGATCACAACGTAGAGGTCTCCCGGTTGGCTGCCGGCCGGTCCTGGATTCCCCTCGCCTGACAGTCGCAAGCGTGTCCCACTATCGACGCCCGGAGGGATATTAACCTTCAACTTCTTCTCCGTGCGATGGAACCCTTCGCCCCGGCACTGCGTGCACATTTGGCGAATCACTTTACCGCGGCCGGCGCACGTAGGGCACGTCTTGCGGATTGCCAGAAAAGCCTGCTGATAGAGAACTTCGCCGCGCCCGCTGCAGACCGAGCAAGTCACCATGCCGCCATTCGGCTCGCCGCCCGTGCCTTGACAGCGCGAACAGGCTTCCATACGCGGAATCTGGACGTCCGCCGCCAGCCCTCGCATGGAATCCTCGAAACTGATCTCGAGATCGTAGCGAATGTCTTCGCCGCGCTGCACTCGCCGCCCGCCGGAGCTGCGCCGTCCGAACAGATCCCCAAGTCCGAAGAGATCGCCCAGAATGTCGCCGAAATCGGCAAAGGTCGATTCATCGAACCCGGCACCGCTTCCGTTTACCGCCTGGTGGCCATATCTGTCGTAGGCTGCGCGCTTTTGCGGATCGCTCAGGATCGCGTATGCCTCCGCGGCTTCCTTGAATCTTTCCTCGGCTTCGTGGTTATTCGGATTCCGGTCAGGGTGATACTGCAAGGCGAGCTTGCGGTAGGCGGTCTTGAGAATCCCGTCATCGCAATCGCGCGACACGCTCAATACTTCGTAATAATCTCGTTTGGCAACACTCATCGGCATGTAGAAATCGGTCCCGGCACACTCATCGCCAGACGCTCAGAAGCGATCATTCGTTGACTGCAACTTTGACCATGGCAGGACGCAGCAGACGCCCCTTGAAGTTATAGCCGCGCTGGTATTCTTCCAGAATAGTCTGGTCAGGGTGGTCTTTTGTATCAACCATTTCGACTGCGTGATGCACATGGGGGTTAAATACCGCCACTTCGGACGAGATCGGCTCCAGCCCGAGCTTGCTCAGTGAGTCCGTCAGCCGCAGGTAAATCATCTCCATGCCTCTCGCATATTCCTTATCGGTCGTTTCGACCTTAAGCGCACGCTCAAAATCGTCAAGGACCGGCAGCAGCGTCTTCACGGTATCCATCGAAGCATAGTCGCTCAGTTCTCCGCGCTCCCGCTCGATACGCCGGCGATAGTTCTCAAACTCCGCCTGGCGGCGTTGCAATAATTCCTGTATCTCTTTCTTTTCTTTGGCCAAACGGTCGCGTTCCGCCGCCAGTCCGCCCGGCGATTGCTCGGCCGTCTCTAGAGGCTCCTGAGCCTCCTCGGTTGCAACAGCTTCATTCGTGATTTCAGATTCCATGAGTTAATACTTGAGGGGTGCGGGAGAGGAACCCTCCCGATCTTCAGATTAGCAAAAAATTGCAATTTTTGCGCCAAAGCGCGAGCCACACTGTTACCTGCCGCACTGAACTCCACCCAAATCCAATACGCCGCAACTGCAAAATGGCTAATCTCAAAATAGAAATGCCTGAGATTGAAAAAATCGATTCTGTTGACCCGGCTGTGATTCCGCAACGCATGGCTTGGACAGGCGCCCGCATGCCGGCAATCGGCCTCGGCACCTTTGGCTCGGATCACTCTTCAGCAAAAGATATCTCCGCCGCCGTCCGTTATGGCGCCGGCGTCGGCTACAGGCATTTCGATTGTGCCTCGGTTTACGCGAATGAGTGCGAAATCGGCGAGGCGTTTACTCGAATTCGCAAAGAAATGGGCATTCGGCGCGAGGAGCTCTGGATTACTTCTAAACTTTGGAATGATCGGCACGCCGAGGACGCCGTAATTCCGTCCTGCCGGAGGTCCCTCGCGGATTTGCAGCTCGACTACCTGGACCTGTATCTGGTCCATTGGCCTTTTCCGAACTATCATCCTCCGCATTGCGATGTATCGTCCCGCAGCCGTTACGCCCGGCCTTACCTGCACGAGAACTTCATGAAAACATGGCGTCAGATGGAAAGGTTGGTTGATCTCGGAATGGTACGGCACATCGGAACGTCCAACATGACCGTTCCCAAGCTCGAACTGCTCCTACGCGACGTGCGCATCAAACCCGCGGTCAACGAAATGGAACTGCATCCGCACTTCCAGCAAACTGGGCTCTTCGATTTTGTGCGCAGCCAGGGAATCGAGCCGGTCGGGTATTCGCCTCTGGGCTCTCCAGCGCGCCCGGAGCGTGACCGAACTTCCACCGATACGGTGGATCTCGAAGATCCGGTAATTGTCAGGATTGCCAGGCGCCATAACATTCATCCCGCCGCGGTCTGTATCCGCTGGGCGGTTCAGCGCGGCCAAATCCCCATCCCGTTTTCAACCAGACCGGCAAACATCCTGGCCAACTTGCAAGCCGCGGTTGGGCCGCCGCTGACCTCGGGAGAAATGACCGAAATCGCGTCGATCGACCGCAACTGCCGCCTGATCAAGGGCCAGGTCTTCTTATGGAGAGACGGCCAATCCTGGGAGGATCTTTGGGACCTAGACGGGCGTATCGCCACATAACCGGCTTTAGTTAGTCGCTCCGCAGCGTGATCATTAGCATTGGCGGACGAAGCACGTCTGTTGGTCCCGGTTGGCTTCATTTCTTTGCGTCGAATGCTTTGATTCCGGCCGCAACCAGTTCGGCCGCACGATTCGGACCGTGCCGGCCAATAACCTTGAACTGCTTGCCCCGGCTCTTGTTATACGAAATAAAGAATTCCTCCACCTGGTCGAGGATCGACTTATTGATCTCTTTGAGAGAGGAAACGTCTTCATGGCTGTAAGAGTGAACGGCCACGCCGATCAGACGATTGTTGGTGGTTTTCTTCCCGTGCTCGATTTGGTTGGCCTCAATGACTCCAACGAGTCGTACGTCCAACAGACATCCCACATGCGCCGGTTCGTCCATCAAGACCATTACGTCGACCGGATCTCCGTCGTCGCCGAGTGTTGAAGGAATGAATCCGAAGTCAAAAGGGAACGCCAAGCCTTCCGGCAACAATCCCCCCAACGCGAAAAGCTGATAGTCAGGATCGTAGTCGAATTTATTCCTGCGTCCCTTGGGCGTCTCGATGATGACCTTGCATGAACATTTCTTGCTTTTCCACTGATTTGGGCACTTCTGTAGATTCTTCATAACCCGTTTTTCCTTGCCGCTCCTCTATTAGAGCCTCCTCCCAATGGCCCAGATACAAATCGACGCCGCCACCCAAACGACGGCAGCGCCAATCAAAACAAGCCACGGTCGGAAGTACAACACGAATATCCACACGAATGCTGCGAATAGCGACAATCCCAAACTTCCCATTGCAGCGCCCGCCGCATCTAGCGCAGCGGCATCGCGCCCCCGCTGCGTACCGTTCAGGCCTTTACGTTCCTTCTTCTTTCGCTCGAGTTTTTCAATCAAGGTCGCACTCGCAGGAAAGATGGCAGGAAATGCTAAAAACAGCCCGCCGATGACCGGACCGAACTTTCGAGCAATCCATCCCGCCAGCACCGTTACGAGGCCGCCGAACATGAAACGAAAAGCATATTCATACCAGCGCGTCTCACGAAGACTCGAGCTGTCGATTTGCACAATCATGTGTCTTCTATCGAAGGAATATGAACCACAATCCGAACGAAGTACATAACCACACCACCATGGCCGACAATGTAGCGGCAAATGCGGATACTCGATACTTTTTAAGCAGGAGAACCACGCTGATGCTATATAAAAAGAGCGCGACCGCCCCACTAAACATCGAGCGAGCCTCCAGGCGGGCGTAAAAGCCACCACTTTGATTGATCGCCAATGACAGGGTCGCAAGCGCTACCGACGGCGCGGCGCCAAACAGTCCTGCAAATGTTTTCGGCTTGAAGAGACCGCCCCCGATAGCGAAGGCGGAAACGATGAGGCCACCGATGACGAAGCGAATGAAGACTTCGTGAATCAACAAATGCTCCAGTGTAGCCATGGGATTTTACCAGTAATGGCGCTAAAGGACAGCTCAAATGCACCATGCCTCGTCACGTGTGGACCGATTTGCGATTTAGGTAGCTTACTGAGCCGTCGCGCATAACTGTTGTCTTCCCCGTCTGCACTCTCGACCGAGGGCCTCCAAGTCACGCTCGGCATGCGATTGTCGCAAATACAGGTCAAGTTCGCGACAGCGCAGTGAGACTTCCTCATCGAGGGCAAGTGGATGGGGCCCGTAGGCGCGGGCGAGGCGACGAAGCACGTCAGTGCAGGCCTGTTCCACCAGGTGCCTTAATACCAGGGCGAGTGTCCGGGCCTTCGATGCGTTGCCAGGATTTGCATCGATCTCATGGCCCGCTGTCTCGAGGAACGACTGCATCGCCCAAACGGATGTATGCATGGCCCCTAGATGGGCTAACGTATGCGGATCGTCACGGGATTGCTGGGCCGCATAGGCGACTAGGCCAGCAGCACCACCCGCCCAACAGGCTGCGGGGCCACAAGCGCCCTGCCAGAACCCAGGCCGGTTGAGGTACCAACCCGGTTCCCGAATAATGTCGTCTTCGCTTATCGGTACGGCCAAAAACGTGGCCGTGGCCGTCCGGGTTTCTCGGAAGGCATCCGTCTTCCAATCGGACTCATCGAATGTGATTGCGTCCGCATGAGCGCGGAGATCGATGTCCAGCAACCGTTCTTCCGGGTCACGTACCGTCAAGAGAGCACGATCAACAAGACCCGCTCCGCTGCAAAACCTTTTTGTCCCATGGATGGAAAATGAACGACCTTCCCTTTGCAGATGTAGCGGCTCCCTCGGTTTTTCCGAAGCCCACACGCCATAGATGGCCCCCTGTTTCGGATAAGCGTTAGCCTCTGCCAAGATCGCGACCGCGTCCCAATGCGCTTCGGCGAGCCGCGCAAGAGACACGTTTTCGCGCCCGATCTGCATCAAGCGACTGTGTCTTTGGGGCGTCTGCCCATGTCCTGGCAGAGGGGGTGGAGTCTCCAAAGCAACTCGGAGCGCGCGATGAAGTTGTTCACTTGTCATGCCACGGTTTCATTGTGGGCACCGAGCGCTGCTGCAAATCCGTGCGGCGCACGTCCCACTCTTCTGCCGCTAGTTAAGACCTCAAGCCGGGCCATTGACAGCTTCTTCGCTCCGATCGCGGAGAGCTTACTCCACAAATCGTGGTCTTCGCCGGTCAAGAGGCCTCTCCATCCGCCAGTTTGCAGGTAAACATCCGCTCGAAATCCAATGTTTGCGCCGTGCACGTGGCCATGCCTCCCATCCGGCCGAATCAAGTAGGTTGAACGGAACCGCTCCTTGACGACCGGAAGGTGCTCCTCAAATGTGTCTACATCGACCGTGCCGGCTACCGCGTCAATGCCGTTTTCTGCCAGCAAGAGCTGTTCGTTGAGCCAGCCAACTGGCACGATGCAATCCGCATCGGTGTTCGCGAGCCAAACGTGGTTGAATGCTCTACTGCACCTTCGTAATGCCTCTTCCGTACCAGCTGCTCTGGCTCCTCCTACCGATCCGGCATCGGTCCAAATGACAGTACCGCGATTTCCAATCTCCTTGTTTGCAATCTCCCACGTGAGGTCCGTGGAGGTGTCCACGGCGACGACTAAATCAGACGTTATCTCGCGCGGAAGTACCGAAAGGGCCCTAATGACTGATCGCAAGCACCGCGGCAGCAACTCTTCTTCATTGCGTGCAGGAATAACAACACTCACGTGCCACCGGGAAGCATTCATACTCGTTCCCAACGATCCAAACGGAACGCTGGATGCCGTTCAGAATAGTAGTGATTCAGCCCTCGGACGCCTGCCAAAATTTCATGCACTTTATCGCCGCTCAATCGGTGGTCCTCGGAAGCTCCCAACCAATGCACGGCTAGTAGATCGCCGCCCTTTTCAAGCCGACCGACAATCTTTCGAGCCGCCCGTTCTAGCCGCACTTCGTTGAAGTAATAGCCGATTTCGCTAAATACAACCAGATCGAACTGGCCCGACGGAATGACAGCAGGAAAGTGCCCGCACAAAATATGAACATTGCGGAAGCTTTTGCATCGTTGCTGTGCCTCCCTGGCCGCAGTAGGCGAAATATCCATTGCTTCGACTCGATAGCAAACGGCCGCCAGGCGCCTTGTCAGCATGCCGATGGAGCAGCCCGGTTCGAACGCTCGCTGGTAAACACGATTTGTCAGCGCTCGGATCGTGATGTCAAAACGAGATTGTTCGTAGTCGCTTGACGCAAATTTCCAGGGGTCTGGATCTTGTTCATATTTCTTCTCGAAAAATTCTCTACTAGATGTGTCGCTGATCATGTCTTAGCAAAGACCTCTAACGGACGCTTAGCCGGAAATAGCAGGGATACGGAAGATAGGATCGCTGCCTTCGCGGTGAAGCCGCGATTGATGACAAGCCAAGACCTGACTCTTTGTCTGCAATCAATTAGAATTCAAAGCAAAGCGTCATGGGGGCACATGAAGCTGCGCTCGCGAGTCCTAACAAAACCCTAAAATCGGTGGCCGACTGATAACTGGGCTCTCCTCGTATTTCAACGAGGTCAAGCGCCGTAGCAACCATCCAAAACCCGCGGACCGCATTCTTAACAAGCTGCCCGCTCGTGCAGGCAATAGGGCTTCAGCACTTCTGTCTAACACGGGCTGTATCCGTTTCTGTCTCTCGAGGACCTGCGAACCAGGGTATCGCTCACACTGGTAAGACGTTAATCGAGCGATTGTTAAGACACTGAGTTACGCCAAAAAAGTCGCGCGTCTCAACCTTGCCTGGACTGAGCCTATAGCAACCGCTCACCACGATCCCGCGTTGTACAGACTTCTTGATGGCCGCTGACTTTAGCCATCAATTACTTCCTCCATCAGGAGCACGGTTGTGACGCCGGAAGGATTCGCGCTGCTGCTGGCAATGGAAGCCGCGGTGGTGAGCGCCGCCGGCCCTGATCCGACGCAGTGGACGAGCGAGCGGCGGCGGCGCATGGAGCTTGCGCAGCGCTAAAAGAATTCTGCGGAAAGGTCGTTTCATAAGGCATGGAGCGTCTTGCAAGGGTTACGGAAAGACATCATGCGGATGGACGATCAGAAGGCCAAACTGCAACTACAAGTCGACATTTTCAAATTGAACAAAGCTTGCGAGAAAGCCAACCAGCGGCGGGAAAAGAGATGGGAAGAGGATGCGAGCATGCCTCCGAGGGTGGTGATCATGAGTCAAAAGAATTTGCACGGGGAGGGCGTGCGGAAAGAATACCAAAACGGCAAGCTGGTGGACCAGAAGGAAATTTTGGTGAAGTAAGCAGCACGAAACCGTGCAGCATGGACCGAAGGCTCGCAGTCTCTGGCGATGAGGTTTACGTTTCCGAGGCGCAAAACGCGAGGGATAGGAATCCAGCGGTCGATGCTCAGCGCCTTTGGCGTCCGCATCGAAATCCATCAGACCGCACTTAACTTGTTGATGTCTCTTAATGCCTGACTTCGGCGATCCGGCCGTCGAAGCTATCTCCTTCGGAAGCCTCCCCCGCGGGCACCTCCGGAACTGCGCATGGAGTTGTAATTGTTGGTACGTTGTGTCCCTTGCGTGCGCATTTGTTGCTGGCGTTGCAGATTTGTATCGGGCTTGGTTGCGGACTGCCAGCCACTGCCGGTGTTTGATGACCAATTGCCGCTCTGGCGATTGTACCGGTAGACGTTGCCGTCCTTCCCCGCATAGATGTTATTCTTTCCGCCAGCAATTCCCGCCCCGGTGTTCGTGTTGTAAGCAAATCCGCCGCGGCCTGCCGCCCCCTCGCCGGTGTAGACGTTGCCAAGGTATCCGGCACCTCCGCCGGCGACGATTCCGGTGTTCGGGTTGTACGTCGCGGCACCGCGATAACCACCCGTATTACCCGTATAGATATTCGTGTTGTAACCCCGTCCGGCGACTGTGCTCCTGCCGGTCTGGTTGTTGTAGTAGCCGCCGCGTGTCGCCGCACCATAATTTCCGGTGTACGGATTCGCCCATGCCGCGCCCGTGCGAGAGTAAGCCGTATTCCCCCACACCCCGTATACATTGGCCGCCGCTGCTCCTCCCCAGGCCCCCCAGCCGTAATATGGATACCAGCCATAGCCGTAATAGCCCATCGGTCCCCACCATGGGTAATAGTACGGGTAGTAAGCATATCCATAGCCGAACCCGAAGCTCCATCCCGTCGAAGTAGTGTACGTAAATCCAGCCCCCACGCCGTAGGTGTATGGGTAGCCGTACCACGTTGTGGCACCGATATACGGCGCGTAATACCATCCCGTCCCGTAAACCACCGTGTTGGTGCTCGCTGAAACAACGGTGCCGTAATATCCCGGCGTGTAGCCCACGTACACAACTTCCGGCGTTGACCCGTAAACCTTTACATACGTTATGTAATGGAGAGGCGAGCCTGGCGGTATCGTGTAAATCTCGGCCGGAACCGACTCGGCTATCTCCCACGGTCCTTCGGGAGCCGACGACTTAAACCATGCTCCCGCTTCGACGCTGTAGTAATTGTTCTCGGAAACTTTGATGACGGCCGCGCTCGTGTTGTTCGCATATTGCATCGTGGTCCCCTCGATGGGCGAAAATGTCGCTTTACCGTCATACTGCACGGTGAGCTTGGCTTCCGACCGGGTGATTGTCGCCGTTTGCGGAATCGAATTAGCAATCAACGCTTCTTTCGAGGCAGGTGTCCCGGGGACCGAGCCCAAGACTGTGGCTTTGGGGTTGTCTGTTGGAATCCTGGCGAAATCCGGCGGCAGATCCTTGCCGTCGACGAAAGTCCAAGGTCCGTGGAGCGAAACTCCTTTGAACCAGCGTCCTGAAATCAGGAGGTAGTACACATCCTCGAGCCGGAACAGATTCGCATTGGTGTTCTCTGCGTATTCCAGTCTCATATTCGAAATGGACTTGTATTTCGGTTCGCCCTTCGTCTCGATCATCTCCGTAGGCGCATACGCCACATATACATTGGGCGTCTCCGCCGTCTGGCCTGGTTGCTTCGGCGATGACTGCTGTTTCGCCTGCTGGCCTTCCGGAGCTTGGTCCGGAGTATGAGTGGCAATGTACTCCTCAGCCTTGCTCATGTCGTCAGAGAGCCTTCTCGCATACGTCCACGGCCCCTCCAGCTTGGGGGCTTCCAGCCACCAATCCTTCACGCGCAAGTAGTACGTCTTCTTCTCGTTGTCGAAAAGGAGGATTGCCCTTGTATTGATCGCCCGCTGGAGTTTTGTTCCCGGCACCTCGCGCAGTTGCGGCGTGCCGTCGATCAGCACAAGCAAAGACGGGTTGCTCGCAATGATCACCTCAGGCGGATCGTTCTTAACCTCGACTGTTTTCACCCGCTCGCCTGCCGCGATCAGCGCCGCTTCCATCCGGTCGAGCGAAATAGTTTTGGTAGCACGGGGCAGTGTCTTCTTCAGCAGCTCCGTCAACTGTGACTCCTTGTCGTGCGCTACCGGAAAGCTCACCTTGGTCAGTTGCGCCTGTTCTAGCGTCACGAGGCGGTTCACTTTGTCTACTTCGGTCCTGGCGCTAAACCAAACGACTCCATATTTCGGTGCGCCGTTTGCCTCGGTCTTAAATTCGACGGCCGCGTAGAGATTGATACGGTTGTCCTCCCACGTGTCGACCTGCGGCTCATAGATAAGGAAGGTATCAGCCCCGCTCCTAAAAGTTCTGGGCCAATTGGATTCCGACGCTGGTGCTCTCTGAACGCCTGCTTTCTGTGCGCTGGGTGCCTGAGGTGGAGTTTGAGCCTGACCTGGAGAACAGTTCATGGAAGGGACGAGCATGATCTGCAACAGGCACGCCCAGGCCACAGCATGCGCCGGAGACATGGATGGTCGCACGCGCCACTTCATGCTTGGGGCCTCACCGCAGGAATCTCTCTGGTTCTTACTCCGACGACTACTCAATTCCGATCCCATCCTCTCGCCAGGGGCATGGTACCAGGTAAGGGAAGCATGGTCATTGGGCTCCGGGCGCGAAAGTTAGCCCAAGACAATTGCAGCAACCGACGTTTGGTACTCACGATATCTATTCCCCTACAGTTGAGAGCAGCAGTAGCTGCACAATCTCCATTACGGACATGATGTTGGTGGGTCAAACGGGCTCTTTTTTATTTCGGGGTTTCGAGCCGTGTCGAGGCGCCATCCGTCAATTGTCTCCGGGTTGACTGTCATCCTTGAAGAGATTGACGAGCCGCGTAACCACTAAAATTCCAGGCGCGGAGTTCGGTCACTAGACGACGCGAGCGATGCTAGAGCGCGGAATACTCCGGCCCGCACGTCGGCATACGAAGACGTTATTACCCTCATTGTGAAAGCGAGTAATTCACGAGGATATCTGTCACGAATTCGAGTGTTCGCCGTTTAGGCTCCTCGGCTTGTAATGCCATTGCAGCACAGCATCGCGAGCCGACCGATAGAAGACCAGTTGTCCTCGCATGAACTCCAAATCCACAATCTTCCCTGTCTTGTCGACCAAAGCATGGAGTTTGACAGTGCCCTGAAAATGGGAAGTTTTAGCTGCCTCCGGATAGTGGGGGAAACCCTGTTCACGAGTTCTGGTTCGACGAATGCTTTCCGGGCAGGCGTGTTCGATTGGCAGGTTCCTGTGTAGCCGGGAATAGAGCCTGGCAGGATCCTGAGCCTGTCTCCTTTCGTGTTGATCACGAATTTACCACTACGACATCGTACAATGCGGTTCTTTAGGTCGGGCGAAACCCTTACAGGTTGGCCGAGAAAAAATTATCCGTATAAACTGTTATTGGCCCTGTCTGCCGACGACGCTGCAGGTTGCCCATCCCGGCGAATCTCCTGCTGGAGATGCGCGCCAGCGTCAACTTCTATGACCCCTTGCGAAGGCTTGGGGCATACCCGCTTCCCTGATCGAACAGGTCAGTTCACGACTCCACAAACCCGATACGAGAGGACACATGGACACTTTTAAATTGAAAGACGGCACGCAGATTTACTACAAAGATTGGGGCGCAGGTCAGCCTCTCTTCTTCCATCATGGCTGGCCGTTGTCGGCTGACGACTGGGATGCACAGATGATGTTCTTCCTGGGGCATGGGTACCGGGTGATCGCTCATGATCGCCGCGGACACGGTCGTCCACGCAGACGGTGAACGGCAACGACATAGACACTTATGCCGCCGACGTTGCAGAACTCGTCTCAGCGCTCGATCTCAAGAAGGCCGTCCACATCGGTCACTCAACCGGCGGCGGCGAGGTGACGCGCTATGTCGCACGGCATGGTAAAGGCCGTGTCGCCAAGGCGGTGATCATCAGCGCTATTCCTCCTGGCTTGCTCAAGTCGGAGAGGAACCCTGACGGGCTTCCTATGGAGGTGTTCGACGGCCTTCGCGATGGCACAGCCAATCATCGAGCCCAGTTCTACCAAGACATCACGATACCTTTCTACGGTTACAACCGTCCCGGTGCAAAGATCTCGCAAGGCATCAGGGACAACTGGTGGCGCCAAGGGATGATGGGCGGCATCAAGGCTCAATACGACTGCATTAAGGCCCTCTCTGAAACCGAGTTTTACGAGGATCTCAAGATCATCGACGTGCCGGTGCTGGTGATGCATGGCGAGGACGATCAGATCGCCCCTTTCGCGGCTACCGCAGCATGTTCGATCAAGCTCCTGAAGCACGGGACGCTGAAAGCCTACCCCGGTTTCCCGCATGGCATGCCGACAACCAATCCGGACCAGATCAATGCCGACATCCTCGAATTCATAAAGGGGTGAATGCAGACCACCGTGCCATCATCTGATGACGTGGCTACCGCCGCCGGACGGCCCTTACTTTCCCGCTCCTTCCTCCTCCGCAGAAGAACTGATCGCCGCCGTCGGACTCGAGCCCTTAAACCTCGACTCCGCGCGGCCCATCCTTGACAGGATCCTCGTCCTGAGTGATACTCATCTCAGTAACTGAGGGAAGCAAGCATGAGCAAGCCGACCGATCTTGTACAGGGCACTCTGGACCTGCTGATTTTGACAATCGTCGCCCTGGAGCCGATGCACGGTTGGGCTATGATCCGCCGCATCCGGCAGATGTCGAACGATGTGCTGCAGGTTGGCGACAGCGCGCTGTATCCGGCGCTTCACAAATTGGAACAGCAGGGATGGATCCGAGCTGAGTGGAAGGACTCAGAAAACAATCGCCGGGCGAAGTACTATTCGCTTACCGCAGCCGGTCGGAAGGCGCTGGCGAAAGAAGCGGCGCAGTGGAAGCGGCTCTCGTCCGCTATCTCCCTGATTGTGCATACGGCCTGAGGAGGCGAGATGTCACGATGGTTTGACCAGCTTCGATTACGTTTCCTTTCCCTGTTTGCCAGAAGGCGAGTCGAGCGGGAACTTGACGACGAACTCCAGTACCACCTGGAAACGCAGATCGAAGAAGGTCAGCGCGAAGGGCTCGCTCCGGAAGAGGCGCGCTATGCCGCATTGCGCGCCTTGGGCCCGATTGCGCAGAGCAAAGAGGAATGTCGCGAGATGCGCCGCGTCAAATGGATCGAAGACCTCGTACAGGACATCCGTTATGGTTGTCGCACGCTGCGCAAGAACCCGGCCTTCACGCTTGTTGCCGTCCTCGCGCTGGCTCTCGGGATCGGCGCGAACACCGCGATGTTCAGCGTCGCCTATGGCATGCTGTTCCGGCCGTTGCCTTATGGCGACGCTGACCACGTAGCCGTTGTCTTCATGAACTACGCCGCACGAGATTTCGTGTCAGGCACGATGTGCCTGCGCGATTACGAAATGTGGAAGGACAAGAACCACGCGTTTGAAGAACCCTCGCTTTTTACCGGCATACGGATGGACATCGCCGGGACGGAGGGTGTCCAGGAGCAGGTCGAGGGAGCGTCGGTGACGGCCGGTTTCTTCTCCACGCTCCGGGTGCGCCCGCTGTTGGGCCGAACTTTCATGGCCGGCGAGGACGCGCCGGCCGTTCCCGCCCTCGCCGTTCTCAGCGAAACCATTTGGCGGAGACGTTTTGGCGCAGGTTCCGCGGTGCTGGGCCAGACAATACTCGTGAATGGCGCACCCGCCACCGTAATCGGTGTTGTACCGGGCGCGGTACGCTTCCCGAGCCGGGAGACGGAGGTCTGGACCAACCTGCACCTCAATCCGCCCACACGCTACGGCCCCTGGCTCTACCGCGGCGTGGCGCGCCTCAAGCACGGCGTGACGATGGAGCAAGCGCAGGCTGAGACCAACAATATCGGATTGCGCATGGCGCAACAGAACCCGGACTATAAGGGCGTCGCCCTACCCGTGCTCCGTCTACGTGACGCGCTCTTAGGAACCACACTCAGGCCCGCAATCCTGATCTTGTCGGGCGCGGTAGGATTCGTGCTGCTGATTGCAGTGGTCAATGTGGCCAGTCTGATGCTGGCACGTTCCACGGTTCGCAAGCGTGAAATGGCGCTTCGGCTCAGTATCGGGGCTGGCCGCGGTCGGTTGGTGCGGCAGCTGTTGGCCGAGAGTGTCCTTGTCGCCCAGATGGGCGGTGCGGCAGGGCTGGGGCTGGCTTGGGGCGGCATCCAACTGATCCGCGCCTGGAACCCCGGCGACCTTTTGCTTATCGATTCAGTCCGGTTTGACTGGACGGCGCTTGGCTTCATGCTCCTGGTCTCGATGCTCAGCGGCGTTCTCTTCGGAGTGGCGCCGGCGTTCGAAAGCGCGCGTGCGAGCCTCTACTCGGCGATCCATGAAGGCGGTCGCAGCGGCATGGAAATACCCGCTCGAACTCGCAGCCGAAAGGTACTGGTGATCTGCGAACTGGCGATTTCGCTAATGCTTCTGGCTGGCGCGGGACTGCTACTCCGCAGCTTCGTGAATCTGCAGCACGTGAACGGCGGGTTTCTCACACCACCTCACAAGCTCCTGACGATGCTAATTTCGCCGGGTAAACGCAAGTACAACGACGCTGCCGCCGGGCTTGCCTTTTACGAAGAAGTCCTCCGCCGCGCCCGCAGCGTGCCAGGCGTAGAACTGGCCGCGGTCACCGACTCGTTGCCACCTGATCGACAAGGCGACGCCGACACGTTTCAGATCGAGGGACAGATTCTGTCGCGTGAAGAGAGGAATCCTGTAGTTTCGGCCGCCACGGTCGGTCCAGAGTTCTTCCAGGCGCTTGGCGTCCCGCTCATCAGGGGCCGCTACTTCAAGAGCGACGACAATTCCAGTTCGATGCCGGTGGCGATTGTCAGCGAAGGCTTCGCGCGTCGATTCTTCCCAAATCAGCAGGCTGTCGCCAAGCGCATCAAGCAGAGCGGCCCCGAGCTTGGCAACCACTGGATGAAGATCGTTGGTGTGGTCGGAAACGTGAAATATCTCGGGCTGACGGTCGACACGGACCCGGCTTACTATCTGCCGTTCGCCCAGGCGTACGCCTCGCGAATGTTTCTGGTCGTCCGTGCAATCGGCGACGCCGCGCGACTGGCCGGGCCGCTTCGCCGGGAGATTCAGTCCGTCGGCACCGGCGTGAGCTTGACCCAGGTCAACACTATGGACGAGGCGGTGAACTTGTCGCTTTCGCAGCCTCGCTTCAATACGATGCTGCTGGCGTTGTTCGCGGCAATCGCGCTGTTGCTGGCAGCAGTGGGAATCTATGGGCTGGTCGCCTACTCGGTGGCGCAGCGCACGCATGAAATCGGCGTGCGCATGGCCTTGGGAGCGGCGCGAGCGGATGTGATGCTCCTGGTAGTTCACCAAGGCGTGTCGCTGGCGGCTATCGGAATCGCGCTCGGCTTGGGCGGCGCATTCGCCCTCACCCGCTTCTTGAGAACGATGCTATTCGGGATCGACGTCACGGATGCGCTCACGTTCGCAGGCGCAGCGCTAGGGATGATGCTCGTCGTGGTGCTGGCTACGGTCATTCCCGCGCTTCGTGCGACGCGCGTCTCACCCGTCGTGGCGCTTCGGGGTGGATAGCGCGCGGTGGCTGATACCGCTGATTTCGACCGTTAACTTTCGCAACCGGAGCCTTGATGACGTGGCTACCGCCGCCGGACGGCCCTTACTTTCCCGCTCCTTCCTCCTCCGCAGAAGAACTGATCGCCGCCGTGGGATTCGAGCCCTGAAACCTCGACTCCGCGCGGCATCTCGAGCCTCTCGAGAACCCGTCCGGTTCGAGGATCGACGCGTCTTAAATCGCTTTCGTCACCTTCCCAAATGCCGTGCCACAGTTCTCCGTCAGTCCAGGTGACCCCGGTGACGAAGCGGTTGGACTCGATCGTGCGAAGAATCGTCCCTGTGTCGGGATCGACTTGATGGATCTTTCGATCTCGATACTGTCCGACCCAAAGCGTACCTTCGGCCCACGCGAGTCCCGAGTCGTCGCCTCCGCCAGGCGCCGGAATCGTGGCGACCACACGGCCGGTCTTCGGATCGATTTTCCGGATGCGATCCCCGGCGAGCTGAAACAGATGCTGTCCGTCGAAGGCGGTTCCTGCGTCCGCGGCGGTATCTATCGAATGAAGCATTTTCCCGCTCGAAGGATCGAAGGCATTCAGCTTATCTCCGGCAGCAAACCAGACGTGCTGACCGTCATAGGTGACTCCACGAACGTGGTCGGCACCTGGAAAGGGGCCATACTCACGCACAATTTCGGCTTCTGATCGACTCATGCTTCGATCTTAGTCACTCGGGAGAGGGGCGAGTAACAGAGTGGTCGAGAATCCCGGTACGGGAGGTGTCATCCAACGACGAGCGCGCGCACGGCCAAACGATTGCACCTTTCCTGCCGCCGAGAGCGAGTCGAGTGCTCGCTGCACGGTACGCTGGCTCGCTCCGAGCGCAAGGGCCAGGGCGGAACTCGACCATGACTCACCGTCGGCAAGGAAGGCAAGGACTGCGGCATGCTCCTCATCGACAGGCCGCGCCAGCACGACGATCTCGCGTGCGCGGCGCGGCGCAAATGCAAATCCCCGTTTCGTCGCGCTGAGGCCGGTCAATGTGCGAAGCACCCTACGCAGCCGCCCGACTTCGACTCGCAACCGGGCGCGATGCGATTCATCGGCGAGCTTGGCTCCGAATGCCCGGGCAAGGAGCAGGTCCCTCGGCACGTCTCCGGGCCACGCTTCGCCCAGCGCTCGTGCGAGCGCGAACAACACCGGACGTCTAGCGAGCGAAACAACCGTGCGTGCGTCGCGTACGACATGGCGGCACGCATCCACAACGAGAGCTTTCGACGTCAGCAACGTTTCGACCTCTTCGAGCCGGAGGAAGCGCTCCCGGCCACTCGCAATCAGTCGCGCCGCGGGCGTGTTCAGGACGAGGGACGCGTTTTCAACCTCCGCCGTCAGCGCAGGGATACTTGCGTGGCGCGCAGCGCGCGCGGCCCGAGCGAGCGCAGCGCGTGCCGCCTTCGTCCGAAGGCGACGCATCGCGATTCCGGCGACCACCAGTTCGTGGGCGGTCCTCAACGCGGGCGGGAAGGGTGCGGGGTCAAGCCCGTCGAGCCTACGCTCCGCCTCATTCAAGCGCCCAATCAGGAGGAGACGCCGAACCTCGAGATAGCGCGCATGCGCGGCGTTCAAGCGGTCGCCGTGCTCCTCGAGCGTCGCCCGCGCCGCATCGAGCATTCTGGCAGGCCAGCTGAGGTCGCGCGAGACAAGCGCGATCTCGGTCTCGGCAACGACGCACCTCGCCCGGGCCACGGCCTCTTTCGGACCGAAGGCACGCGCGGCACTCCGCAGGAGAGTCTTCGCTCGAACGAGATCGCCGAGCTGCGCCATCGCGATGCCGCGAAGCGCGAGGGCGGGCGCGTCGTCACGCAGGGCAACCCGCTTCAATGCCGCGACCGGATCACCGGCCGCGAGCGCACGCGCCGCAGCCGCGATCAGAGAGTCCATCAGAATCCCGCCACACTTGTCACTCCCACCGGTTCGATATCCGGCACTAAATTTATCTCATGAGCACCAATCAACAACTCATATCGAAAACGGAACGAACGACAAAAGACACCCGACCAACGGAGACAAAGGCGATGACGACACACAAGACCGGGACGCACGAACAGTGGCTCGCGGCGCGGCTGGAACTGCTCGACGCGGAGAAGGAGCTAACGCGGCGCAGCGACGAGCTGGCGCGGCGGCGGCAGGAGCTGCCGTGGGTTCGGATCGACAAGGCGTATCGATTCGAGACCGACGAGGGGAGCGCCTCGCTGGCAGACCTGTTCAAAGGGCGCTCGCAGCTCCTCGTCTATCACTTCATGTTCGGGCCCGACTACACGGCGGGGTGTCCGTCGTGCTCGTCGATCGCGGACGGCTTCAACGGCTTAGTCGTGCACCTGGCGAATCACGACGTGATGCTTTCGGCGGTGTCGCGAGCGCCGCTCGCCAAGCTGCAGGAGTACAAACGGCGGACGGGGTGGACATTTCCCTGGGCATCCTCGCTCGGCAGCGAGTTCAATTTCAACTTCGACTTCAACGTCTCGTTCAGCGAAGAGCAACAGCGCGAGGGGGGCGTCGAATACAACTACCGGCGCGAGGCGGGGTTCGAGTGGCGCCCGGGACAGGAGGGTGGCGGTGAGGGAGCGGAGGCCAAGTTCGCGGCCATGTGCGGAACCAACGTGGCCACGTACCATCGGGACAGGCCGGGCATGAGCGCGTTCGCGCTCGAGGCCGGCGTCGTCTACCACACCTATTCCACCTATGCGCGCGGAGTGGACGCCCTCTGGGGCATGTACCAGTGGCTCGACCGCGCTCCTAAGGGGCGAAACGAGACCGGCGTGTGGTAGTGCCGCCGCGACGAGGACGACAAGAGCTGAGCGACATGGCGGGTGTAGGAGCTGAGAGCTTCCGAGATTTGCAACTACTCACCCGCAGGCCACGCGACAGAGTTACTCATTCCGTAATGCCACCATCGGCTCGACGCCTGCCGCGCGCGCAGCGGGAATCCAAGAAGCCAGAAGCGCGGCGGCGCAGAGTAAGAGCGTGGCGATGGTGAGCATCTGCGGATCCCACGGGCTGACGCCAAACAGCTGACGCGTCATGAGCCGGCCGGCCACGATTGCCAAGGGGATACCAAGCGCGAGTCCGATGGCGACCTGCGAGAAAGCGCCGCCAAGCACCATGCGAACCACGCTTCCGCGGTCGGCGCCGAGGGTAATGCGTACGCCGATCTCACCGGTTCGCTGTTCAACGGTGTAGGCCATCACGCCGTATAAGCCGACTGCTGCGAGCACCAGCCCGAGCACACCAAAGAGCATGGTCAGGGTCGCGATCATATTTTCCTGCTGGAAATCGGCGCTCAGGATTTTGGAGTATGAATCCACACTGTAGAGCACCAGGCCGGGATCGACGCTGGCGAGTGCCTTGCGCACCTGCTCCTCTATGCCGGGCTGGTTTCCGGGCGCCCAGATCACGATGTTGTAAAGGAAGTGCGACCAGATTTCGCCGGCCGCGAAGGCTGGGTCGTCATAGCTGGCGGTTTGTGTTTCGGGCATCCAGAACATCGGGCGAATGGGATCCTTGTAACCCCAAGTCATGTAGCGCATGTCACGCACGACTCCGACGATTTCATAGGTTCCGGAGTACTTGATGCGGTCCGGCCCGAAATGTTGGCCGATGGGGTTCTGGTGTTTGAAGAATCTCCGCGCGAAGGCTTGGTTGACAACCGCTACTTTGCGGGTAGCGGGGGAGTCCTCTTCGGTGATGGAGCGGCCCTGCAAGATTTTCGCACCAAGGGTTTCGAAGAAGCCCGGCATGACTCGCGCCCATCCTGCGCCGGTGTCTTCCTTGGCTCCAGGCTCAGGGCGGCCTTCGATGCGAACCCCCTCGTTCCAGCTGTCGCCGGTCATCGGCGCGTAGAGCGCGGGCGCTACCATGCGGACGCCGGGAATGCGAAGCAGGCGATCATCGATTCTTCGGAACAGCGGCTCCATTTGCTCCGGCTTGTAATTGCCGAGGGTTGGATTGATCGAGGCGATATAGCGTCCCTGGGTTTCGAAGCCGAAATTCTGGTGCTCCAGATTTCGCAGGCTCTGGCCGAGGAGAGCGGCGGCCGACAACAAGACGAGCGACATGGCCGCCTGCGCGATCACGAGCGACTTCTGCGCGAACGAACCGCCGCCACGAACGGTACGGTTGCTTCCGCGCAGTGCTTCGACGGGATCGACATGGGAGGTCATCCAGGCCGGAGCGATACCGAAGGCGATGCCGGTGATCACCGAGACCGCGAGCGCGAAGAGCAATACCGGCCAGGAGGGGGTCGCGTCCACCGGGACGTAGTTCCTGGGGCCGGCACCGTTCTGGAAAGCAAGAAAGAGAATGAGTTTACTGCCCGCATAAGCCACACCGATCCCCACAAGTCCTCCGACAGCAGACAACAGCATGGATTCGACGAGTGCCTTGCGCACCAAGCGACCACGCGAAGCACCCAGGGCAACACGCAGCGAAATCCGCGCGCGATCCTTCAAGCCGCGCGCGAGCATCAGATTGGCAAGATTGCCGCAAGCTACGAGCAGCACACAAGCGGCCGCGATGAGCAGCAGCTTCAATCCGGCCTCATACTGATCGCGCATGGCGGCCACTCCGGCGCCGCCGGGAACCAGGTGTAAAGTCTGCTGACGCCAGAGCTGTCTTTCGCCGGGTTCCATATCGGGTACGTGGCTGGCTAACCAGTCGTGAAGTTCGACCTTCAGCCTAGCTTCGAGCGATTTGGGATCGACGCCGGGGCGTACCCTGCCAACGATGTCGAGAAAGTTGGCGTTGGGCCGCTTCAGTCGCGCAGCATCGCCACTCAGCATAGGTTCGGTAGTGACGGGGAGCCAGAAATCGGGCATGCCCCAGCCGTCGAGCTTAGCTCCGTAAAAGCCGGGAGGGGCGACACCAATAACGGTAAACGGATGGCCGTTGATCTGATAGCCGGCGCCCACAACGGACGGATCGGCGCCGTATTTATCTTGCCAAATGTGATAGCTCATCACGGCAATGGAGGGAGCGCCTTCCTGATCGTCGGCGTCGGTCATCAGGCGACCGATCCAGGGCTGCACGCCGAGCGTGCGGAAGAAATTGCCAGAGATATATTCTCCGTTGCGGGTATCGGCCTGCCCCTGCGATCCGGGCCTGCGGACGCCGAGAGGTGTATTACCCGCCTGCAGCGCGGCGAGATCTGCAAATTCCGGCGTGTGCTCGCGGAAATTTTTGTACGCCTCCCACGAGAACAGCGAAAAATCACCGTCACTGTCCTGGGTGTAACCACCCCAGTTGCAGCAGCGAATCTTATCGCCTATTCTCCAGAGCTCTTCCGGCCTGGTCACCGGCAGTGACTTGAGCATCACCTCGTGCACAAGCGTAAAAATGGCGGTCGTCGCACCGATTCCTAACGCCAGCGTGACGACCGCCGTCGTCGTGAAGCCGGGTGCTTTCCTCAGTTGCCGGAGCGCTTCTCGCAGATCCGCCATTTCTTGTCGTACTCTCCTGGCCTAAAAATTTGAAGACACGTCTTTCAATACGGAGCGCGCCCAATCCAAGTTCCCGGGTGGACGCCGGCTGGTTTTCTCGCCCGTCAAGACTCAAACGGATGAATCATCGATCAGTTAGCAAAAAGTTTGCCTAGGCAACAGCGAGCCGCTCTACCCGGTCTGGTTTTCAATACTGGTCAAAACTGATTTGGTTACCAAAAAAGTCGCATTTTTTTGCAGGCGACTGCGGCCGCCGATTTCCTATAAGCAAGTTACGCCGAAGTGTTTCGATTGGCTTCAAAAAAATTAGGCGGATCGACACGGGCCCTCTGGCAGGCGGGTAAACAACCTGGCCTGTTAATCCGCAAGCATCGCTTTCCACGAATTCTCGTCGTGACCGATGCTGAGATTCTTGCCGGCCCGAATCAGCGGTAACCGAAGCAGTTGCGGGTTTCCTTCGATGCGCGCCAGTATCTCCGAGTCGGAGAGCTTCAGATATTTCAAACCGGCATCGAGTGCGGCTTTTCCTTCAGTGTCAAGCAGGGCCTTAAGACTGAAGCGCTCGATGAACCTCCGGATCTCTCCGGGCGACATCGATTTTTGCGTCAGGTCGACGAAGTGAACGGCAACCCCGCGTTCCTTAAAAAAGCGTTCGGCCTTACGAGTGGCCGCGGATTTTTTTATTCCGAAAACCTGGACGGTCGATGTCTTCAAGTCTTCGATTGTCGCTCAATGAAGAAATGGAACCCTATATAGATGACACAAGCGCAGAAGCCTGGCATCTCCTTCGAGGAAATCGGGAAACTCAAGGAGGCTATCGACACCAACGACCTCGTTTGCGTCAAGACCATGATGACGCGCAACCCGGCGCTGCACAGTGCTCCACTTGGTTACGGCGAAGACGGGCCGCTCACGTGGGTTGCCGAGTGCCGCGTGCCATGGGAATCACCGAGTCCTGCGAGACTGGTCATGGCGGAATGGATGCTCGAGCACGGATCGGACGTGCATCAGGGGGGCGACGGACCCCTCATGCGGGCCGCGCTGAATGGGTATCGCATCCCGATGATGGAGCTTCTGGTGTCCCACGGAGCGGATGGGAACGCCCTGTGGCACGGACATTTCCCCATCATCTTTGCCCCTTGCGAGTCATTGGATCCGGCCGCTCTTAAATGGCTTCTCGATCACGGCGCAAATCCGAACTGTCGCGACCACAAGTACGAGATAAGTGGCCATCCATATTCGGGCACGGCTCTCGACTACCTCATCGGGTCGTACGCGCGTTCCGCACAACGACTGAGCGCCTGCATCGACATCCTTCTCGAAGCCGGTGGCGAGACCAGGTATGACGCGCCACCTGTGCTGCAACTGCTCCGCGGCAGGCTCGATAGTCTGGCTGAGGAGATCGACGCTGATCCCGCGCTCGTAAACAAGCGTTTCCCTGAACTCGATTGCGGCACGAGCGGCGGACGCAGCCTGACGCTTCAGGGAGGAACGCTCTTGCATGTGGCAGCGGAATACCGCAACCTCGCAGCGGCCGTTCTGCTCCTCGACCGTGGGGCCGACGTCAATGCCCGCTCGACAGTCGACGAGACGGGCATCGGTGGACAAACGGCAATCTTCCATGCGGTTACCCAGTTCGACGATGGGGGCTTGCCGGTAACAGAGCTACTGGTCGAGCGCGGTGCAGACCTAGCAGTTCGCGCGAAGCTTCCGGGGGACTATGAGCGGCCGGGTGAGATCGTTGAGTGCACGGCATTGGGATATGCCCTGCTGTTTGGCGGCGAGAGCCAAAGGAGAACGGTGACGCTCCTGCGCGAGCGAGGGGCCATTCAGTGACATCAACGACAGACGTTCAATTCAGCAACTCGTCAACGATGGCTTCGACGTGAATCACGGTTGTATCGAGAAACTCGATACCCGGCGGGCGAGAGTCGCGCAATAGCAGCGGGAGCTCCGTACCTGCGAGGACTAATGCTTCGATGCCGTCTTCGCTCTTCATCCTTTGCGCAATATTCAGAATTTCTGTCCTGGTTTCCGGCAGAAATCGGTTATTTAGCAGTTCGTCGATATATTTCCTGTGAATGAATTCCTGCTCCGAGTCTTTTGGCCGAACCAGAGCTATCCCTGCCCGCTGGAGCTCTTCCGCGTAAAAGCTCGCTTTCATAGTAAACCCAGTTCCGAACAAGCCCAGCTTCTTCAAGCCGAGCGCCTTTGCGTAACGGGAGGTGGCGCGCACGATGCTCAGAAGAGGGATGGCGGACCTGCTCTGGACCTCCTCGAATACCAGATGTGGCGTGTTCGCAGCGATGAATCCAAAGTCAGCGCCTGCACGTACCAGCAAATCCACACCGGCTGCAAGATAGTCGGCCAGGTCACCTAGCCGGGCAGTGTTAAGCAGCGCGATACCCTTATCGACATCGAGGCTATTGATGATCACGTGCGGATATCCCGCGTCCGGCTTCCTAGCGCGATAGCGCGCAATGATGGAGCGGTAGTAATCGATAGTGGATTCAGGTCCAAGCCCGCCTATCATCCCCGGCGTTCGCATGTATCGAGAACAGATGTACGGCGGGCACAGGTGGATTCGAACAATAAATGGCAATCGATGAGCCAGGTGACCGAGCTAACTTAACGAAGAGTGCGGCACCGTAAAATAGAAAGTGGAGCCGCGGCCAAGCTCCGATTCGACCCAGATGCGGCCGCGCAGACGTTTCATGACTGCGCGACAAATGGAGAGCCCGAGGCCAGTCCCGGCGATCTCCTTTCCATGTAAACGGCGGAGGGGCAAGAAAACACGTTCTTGATCTTCCGAACGAATGCCCTCGCCATTGTCGCGCACGCTAACAATCCAGCAGTCACTTGATCGCCTGGAACGGATCGAGATGCGGGGTGCGTCCTGTCCCCGGTACTTGATCGCATTGCCAATGAGGTTTTGGAAAACCTGCTGCAGCTGAAGGGTATCGGACTCTACGATTGGCAAATCACTGAAAATGACCTCCGCACCAGCGGCCTCAAGGCTTGACTTCATTAAAGTAAGTACGGTGTCCACGACTGCCATCATGTCTGTTCTCTCCCGGCTCACTTCCACTTCGCCCATCCCGGCATACCGGAGCAGCCCATCGATCAAGGTCTGCGTAGCGCCCGCGCTCTGGCAGATTAAGGAGAGGAACTCGTTCCCTTTCTCATCAAGGCTCGCTCCATGCTCCTTAACGAGAAGTTGTGCGTAGGTGCCGATATTTCGAAGCGGGGTCCGAAGGTCATGGGCAACCACGTGCGCGAATTCTGCCAACTCCTGATTAGAACGCTGGAGAGCCTGGATTGTCCGCCTGCGTTCCGATATGTCACGCACATAACCGGCGAAAAGGGGGGCCCCCTCGACAGGTACTCGCGTGATTGCCAGCTCCACGGGGAATTCACTCCCATCGGAACGCATCCCTTCTGTTTCGATGTGCCGGCCGATAACGACCGCTTCGCCAGTCAGAAGATAGCGATTCAGCCCTTCGCAATGCTGCTGGCGCAACCGTGGGGGAACAATCACATCAACGAGACGTTTCCCAATCACGTCTTCCCGCGATTGCCCGAACATTTCTTCGGCGGCCGGGTTGAATTCCTGAAGGATTCCCTCGTGATCCATCAGAATCACGGCGTCCAAGGAAGCACGCAGAATTGCATTATTCCGAGCCTCGCTTTCGCGTAGCGCCTGTTCGCTGAGCTTCTGGGCCGTTACATCCTGCAGGACGCGAATCATTCTTACTGGCCGTTCCCTGACATATTGAACGGTACCTTTGGCATGGACCCAGTGAGTACTGTCGTCCGGCCACGTGACACGGAACTGGTAATCGAAATCCCCGGTGCTCAGGGCTTCACGAGTGCTCAGAGCTATGCGTTCCCGATCCCATGGATGAATCAGAGAAATCCATTTCTCGTAGCTCACCGGCTCTGTTTGAACAGCCATCCCCATCATTCGGTAGTAACTTTCTGAAGCGTCGATCGAATCCTCCACGACATCCCAGTCCCAAATGCCTAATGCCGCCCCTTCCCGCGCCAGACGGAAACGCTCCTCGATCACTTGAAGGTTGCGTTGAGAGGCCTGGCGACTACTGGCAAGGGGCAAGTAACTTGCTGAAAGTCTCCTTTTCAGATTCTTGATATTCCACTTAGACATCCAATATCCCTATGTCGGATGAAAAGTCGTAATAACAGCTGTTTGCTTCCGATTGCGCCGCGACCATTCCTTACCTTTGCTTTTCGGATCCAGCGGATTCGATCATGGATGCGTTCGCATCCTTGGACCACGAGTCGAAAAGCGATCGATCGCAATCGTTGAAATACTGCCAACCATAAAAATTGTACAGAATGATGCTGCTTGCGAAACGACGGTCGTTTTGCAAGTGACCGGACCTGGAATAGGATTAGGAGGATATGGTCACTTTATTCCTTTCCAGTCTGCGGTTTGCCATCGGGAGTTGGATCTACCGCGCCTTGGCATTGAGCACGAGTCTGATCCTGTCGGCTGCCGTCGCAAAAGCAACGGACTTTTCGTCGTCGACTCCGGAGGGGACGCAAGGGGGCGTTTCGGCGGTTTGGGTATTTGCGAACTTAAGCTTCGCCGGAATGCGTGCACAGGCGAAAGGCAGTACGTTCTGGAAGGTAGTAAGCTTCATCTTCGGATTTCCGGGCACTCTGCTCACCTTATTGGTCGTAAGGAGTGGGAGTGAGCGCGCATATGGCATCGACCTTCCCAGGAGGCAGTAGAGCCTTTGAGAATGAACGCGACGCCCGGCTAACCAGGTTGGACTGCGATACCCGGCGGACTTGTAGTATCTGACCTTTTCTCCGATTCTCTCGTTTCGGTCTTCAATCGGTACACAGGCTCTTTGACGCCGCTGGTGATCACCCATTTGACATACCAACCGGTGACTCCCGCGGCCGCCAAAGTCAGGAAAAAAGCAATCAGAAACATTTGGAGTTTTTACTCTCCTCCTAAAATTGTACCGGAAAAGCCCAAGGTCATCGCCAAGCACAGCCATAGGAGAGCGTGACGGCTGGCTTCCTCCAATGCGCCTTTCGCCTGAGTGTAGTCAGCCATCGCGGCGAGTATGATTGCGAAGGTCAGAAACATGAGCATCGTCGCGGCCAGCCGCGCTCTCCGGTGTTCCTTCAGCAGCATGGCTGAGACAAACTTGCCGAGGGCGTCGACAGCAACTACTGCAGCGACCAAACTGTACTCTCCGGTTTTCCGCATCTCCTCCGACCAGTTGGCAAATTGTTTCAGATTGCCATGTTCGGTGATGTAGCCGGGTATGAGCGCAAACAAGACCACCGTGCCCGCCCAGACGGTCAGTTGAACACCCTTTTCGAATAGCCACGTTTTGGTTCCAGGTCCTATTGGCACCTTGTGATCTTATTACGCTTTTTGGCGCCAAGTCTCCGATCATCTATAGGGAATTGAGAATTGTCGGCTTAGAAAGCTCAATGCACCAGGCCTGAACAACGTACCTACGAGCGAACCTTTGAAGCTTGCACAAAAGGCGGCGTTTATTTTTCCAATACCTTGGTCGCCGCCGCTGCGGCGTCGGCATCTTCCATCACCGGGTAAACTTCACACTCCAGCAAGTCTGCCCACTCGGCCACATGCTGCGCGACAGCACCAAGGTCTCCCTCTATGAGATGCCAACCGATAACTGACCCCGGAACGTGCCAACGACCCAGGGTTTTCGCACCAGCCGGGACCGGGCCGCCGGCGCGAAGGAATGCCTCCAAGGCGGTTCTGTATTTGCCTGGAATCGTTCGCCAAACAACCATAACTTTCATAGGTCTATCCTTCTCGAAAAATGATTCGGATATACCAGCTATCAGCGTTCGGCCTTGCCAAACCTCATCGGCATGGCATGGCTGGTGAAACGCTGATAGCTAATGGCGCAGTTATTGATACAGCCGGCGAGCTCGTAATGCGAGTCCGGTTAAAAGAGTGCAGAGGGCAATCAGTCCGAGAAGCGGCGAATAACCGGCGGTCTTCGGCAATTTCTTTGGCGCTGGTTCCGGAGCTTCGTTGCTCGCCGTCACGGGCGGAGGCGCAACTGCAGGGGCCGATTTATCCTCAATCAAAAGCGCGCCAACCATGGGCGGTGTCGCCGGCTTAGGAGCAGCCGCCATAACAGGAGCCGTCCCCGTGACCTGCGAGTTGGACGATACTACGGTCTGCGGTGTGGTGGTTACGACCGTTGCCACCAGGTTCATCCCTTTCTTCAGGTCGAATGCGGTCACTTGTTGCCCATCGACGTTGAACTTCATTCCATCAGGCACCTTGTATTGCTTGTTCTGGCCATTCGCCAAGGTGACGATCAGGTTCGACGGGGGACTGACGAACCAGACTTTCCCTTTGACAATCCTCACGTTGGTAACGCTCTCGTTTGTGGTCGTGGTCGTTATGGTTTTACTCAGATGCATGCCCGGTTTCAGGTCATGGACAGTGACTGTCTTACCATCGACCTCTGCCGTGGCGCTGTCCGGTACCACCAAATGCTTAACGGTCCCGTCATCCATCTTTATGACAAGGTCGTTGCCGATTGTATAGACCACCGTTCCACTTCTTACTTGGGTTTGGGTTGTCGTTTGAGCTGATAAGGCTCCTGCGAGGCCCATGCAAAACAGACATGCTTGTATAGCGCGCCGACAAGGTACCTGCCCGCGCACTGACTTTTTACTCATTTTCCTAGCTTCCTTTCCGTTGGGTAGAAAAATCACTTTCTTAAATGCGTGCGAATCAGTTTCTGAACTTTTGTCCATTATCTTTCAACGAGCATTGCAATATGTACCGCTGTGGGGCATCACCGATGAAATAGAACGGATAGCAAGTCACAAGAGTCAGCATGGGAACACCCCGATTCCTGAGAACATCAACGTTATCGGGGGTGACGATCAACCTTGCTTTTACTTCGTAGACCCGCTGGCCAGCAGGGGTGACCAGTGTGACGAGGTCGCCAACTCCGACGTCTTTTAAAGCCCGGAAAAAGCCGTCTCTGTGCCCGGCAATCCCAAGGTTTCCTTCGACGCCCACCCGGGAGGTACCGATAATGCGACCGACGCCGCGGCTGAGGATCGTCTCATCCGTTCCATTGAAGACTGGTACGTCCAGGTGAATCTTCGGAATCTGCAGCAACGCCAGCGGCGAGCCGAGTTGCGTCGCGAGCGATTGTCCATACGCCATGATTCGCTTTTCAGACCAAAGACTGAAATCTGTGGGAAGAAACGTCGAAGGTGGATTGGCAGCGGCGGAGCCTCCATGGCCGGGCGTGCCTCCTCGTGCCATTTCAAACCCAACATGTCCCAGCTGAGATCCAGCGGTGGCACCAGCGCGCCACAGCACAAAGAACGCACCCAGCAGCAAACCTGTCCAGATCAGCAGACGCTCAATTCTGTGCGACCAATTCATCTCCCGCCCGGCCGGACAGGAGGTTTCACGGACGCCTGGCAGCCTTCCGGGCAAGGCTCGTACCTTGATGGAACGGCTGATCATAAGCGCTGTTGCCGCGGCATATCGCCGGGTTCGGGTGGTGTCAACGCGTAATACTATCATATTTGCATTACGGTTCAATCTGTTTATGGACATGCAAGGGCAAAAGCAGATAAGGTTGCGTGACGGCGTCCAAACTGGGCGCTAGCAGCACTTTGCGTTTTGATACTTGCGGCGATAACGGCTATCGGCAAACTTCCGCCATTCCGCTGGCGACGCCGGCCGGCCCTGCAAGTGGCGCTGGTAGGCAGCTTCATCCGAGAGTTCGCGCGCGAGGCCGCGCAGGAGCGAATAGAGATCTACAAGCAGCTTCATGCGCCCTCCGTTTCGAGCCGGGAAGCTACGAACGGCGCTTCCGAACTGGCGGCGAGATGCGTACCACGTAACAGCCCGTACCAAACCCGTACGGAATCGATCACGATGAGCGCAACGAGCACGAGGAAGACACCGCACACGACGGCATCGAGACGCTCGTTAAACATCACCGCCCGGGTCTCAGCAACTTTGGCTGCCACAACTTTTCCCGCAGCCAGCGCGCTTTCCAGAACGTTTGCATGGGATAAAAAGCCAATCCGGGGCTCAGGGGAAAAGATTTTCTCGAGGGCTGCGCTGAAGGTGACAGAAATCAGCCAGACAAGCGGAAGAAGGGTGATCCAGGCATAGCGTAAGCGGTGCATTTTGATGAGGACGGTACTCGCGACACAGAGGGCGACCGCACTCAGCAGCTGGTTTGAAATTCCGAATAGCGGCCAAAGAGTATTGATGCCGCCCAAAGGATCCACCACGCCCTGGTAGAGAAAGTATCCCCACGCTGCGCTGACTGCTGCACTGGTGAGGACAAGTCCAGGCTTCCATCCTATTCGTCCGAGCGGCGGGTAAATGTGGCCGAGAAGATCCTGCAGCATAAAGCGTCCGACTCGGGTTCCGGCGTCGATGATCGTAAGGATAAACAGCGCCTCGAAGAGAATGGCGAAGTGATACCAAAAGCTGATCAGGCCTCCGGCGATACCGGTTTTTTGCAGCACGTTGCCGAAAATCTGTGCCATACCGAGAGCGAGCGAAGGGGCGCCCCCGGTACGTCCGAAGAGCGTTTTTTCGCCCACGCGCTGCGATAAGTCGGCCATTGCCGCAGCATCTACTGGGAAGCCCCAGTTGGTGATTGTCCGGACCGCGGCTTGCGGTGTGGCCCCCACGATACCCGGCGGTGAGTTGACAGCGAAAAAGACGCCCGGGTGAAGGCTTGCCGCCGCGATCATAGCCATTATGGCGACGAAACCTTCGAGCAGCATCGCGCCGTAGCCTATGGGCCAGGCGTGCCATTCGCGGGCAATCATCTTGGGTGTTGTACCGGACGAAATCAGCGAGTGAAAGCCGGAGATTGCGCCGCACGCGATGGTGATAAAGCAAAAGGGAAAGATTTTGCCCGCAAAAATGGGGCCTGTGCCATCCACGAACCGAGTGAAAGGAGGAAGAGCAAGAGGCGGGTGGGTGCCGATAATCCCGAGCGCCAGAAGGAAGATGACGCCAAGCTTTATAAAAGTGCTAAGGTAATCCCGCGGCGCGAGCAGCAGCCAGACAGGCAGCGCGCTTGCGAGAAAACCGTAGACTACGACGGCCGCAGCAAGCGCCACACCGCTCCAGGTGAACCAAGGCGACCAGGTGGAGGATGCGGCTACCAATCGTCCTCCGTAGAGACTCAGCAAAAGCAGGATGAACCCCAGCATCGAACATTCCAGCACCTTGCCCGGGCGCACAAAACGCAGATACAAACCCATGAAGAGCGCGATCGGGATGGTCAGCAGAATGGTGAAGGTGCCCCAGGGACTGCCCTTGAGCGCATTGACGACGACCAGTCCGACTACGGCCAGCAGTACAACCATGATCAGCAGGACGGTGATCAGCGAAACGATTCCCCCGACACGGCCGATCTCCTCGCGCGCCATTTGGCCGAGCGTTTTGCCGTCGCGCCTGATCGAGCAAAAGAGAATGACAAAATCTTGAACGGCTCCCGCAAGCACGGCCCCGAAGAGTATCCAGAGCGTTCCCGGAAGATAGCCAAATTGAGCAGCCAGGGTGGGCCCGACAAGCGGACCAGGTCCCGCAATCGCGGCGAAATGATGTCCCAGCAGAATCCATTTATTCGTAGGCTCGAAATCGTGGCCATCACGCAGGCGCTCTGCCGGTGTTGCGCGACGATCGTCCAGCATCATGACCTTCGCAGCAATGAACTTCGCGTAGAAGCGGAAGCCGATAAGGAAGGTCGCCGCGGCAGCCGCAATAAGCCAGATGCTATTTACGGGCTCGCCGCGAGTGGTGGCAATGACCCCGATCGCGACGGCTCCGAGAACACTTATGAGCGCCCAGATGAGCGTCCCCAGATGACGCATAAGTCAGAACTTGCTTGTGGCGGCGACGAGCGCCGCAAGCAACGCAATCACAACTGCTCCGGTGCAAGCAGAGATCATCGCCTTATTGAATGCGGAGCCTGATTTCGACTCCAGACGAATTCCGATCACCGGCGCAGGATGCGATGGCCTGCTCAGGGGCCATTCCTCTAATCTGCGCGCAGCGGGCATCTCGATGACTCGTTTTACGCGAGGCTCAGCGGTGGACCCGTGGCAGTTCAGAGCCTGCGTGAGACCTACCAGCAAGACTCTATCGTGAGTTTCCGAAACGGCTCCAATGTGCTGGCGCGGGATCCAAACCGCATGCCCCGTGTAAGTATTCACGACCTCGACATCAGAACGCGAAGCTGCACCGAGAACCCATTCATTCGGGTCGGGATGCTCAAGCGGCGGATAGAGCACGAAGCGGCGCCCTCCCACGTAGTCCAGCGGCGAAGGCATGAGCGGCGCTGACATTGCTCCAAGTGTAACCAATACGACCGTGTTCCGCCGATCCGATAGGAAGTGAGGAAGTGAACTAGACTATAAGTTTAGGCTGATCGGGAATCACTGTTTGACTTCACCAACAATTTTTGAAGCCGATTCGCCGATAGCGACCGGAACATCAGCAAGGAGATCTTTTTTGCTGATGTTCTTCTGCACCCTTATTGGCGCTTTCGCGCAAATGCTCATCAAGCAGGGTACGTCGCAGCTCGGCGTCCGGATCACACTGCTCGATATTGCTCACCACCCCGCACTATTGCTGCGCTTTTGTCTTGGCGTCATCGGAAATGCAAGGCTTTTTTTGGGATATTTCTGCTACGGAATTAATACTTTCCTCGTTGCCCTGGCGCTCAAGGGCCGCGAGCTTTCCAGGCTGTATCCCATCATTGCTTTGACCTATGTATGGGTGGCGGTGCTGTCTCTATACTTTCTTCCGGACGAGCATCTGAATTTCTTTAAGGCGCTCGGGATTGCGTTTGTAGTGGGAGGCGTATCTCTCCTGGGATTGAAGAAGTGACCTGATGAGGACGCCGCTAAGCTCGATACTCCTGGTGCTGGTCGGTTCTTTCCTCGGTTCATTTGGTGCAGTGTTTCTCAAGCTGGGGGCCGAACACATGAAAGGTTCGCTTGCGCGGATTTTTTCCAATTACTGGCTCGGGATCGGCATTTGTTTCTATCTGCTCTCCTCAATTTTTTACATGATGGGGGTTTCGCAAGGGCAGCTCACAGTGCTGTATCCAATGGTTTCGCTGGGCTACATCTGGGCGATCCTTTGGGCACGGCTTTTCTTTAAGGAACCATTCACTCTGGCCAAGCTCGGCGGCCTGGTCATGATCATCTTCGGCGTGTCCTTGATCAGTTTTGGCAACGCCTGAACGATGGGATGATTCAGTCGCTGGATACGTGTGCTTGCCAGGTTTCAAGGAAATGCGCGAGCGCGCTCGGAGTTTTGCGCCGCATGATCAATCGAATTACCTCTACGGCGGCCCAGACGAAAAACAAGTAAGTGATCCACCGCCGCACTTCAGTGCCGAAGAATATCGGAAGCGCGAATTGAATTGAAAACAATCCGAACATGGCGAGCGCTTCCCACCAGGCAAGCTCCATGTTCAGCAGAAACATCAAAGCGGTAAAGCTTTGCCCGATGGTGAGCAGCAGCTCGGACCTCTGTTCGGTATCAAGCGCGAACCCAGTGATATTTCCCTGGCTCATAGAGAAAACGATCGGCAACATGGCTACCAGCAGGGTCCATTGATTGATATTGCTCGATGCGATGTTCATGATGGCAACCGGCGCTTTCTCATTCTGGCGCGCAAAATAAAACGTAGAAGCGAGCTCAGGGAATTCAGAGATTACCGGAGCAAACCATTGGATCACGACGAAAGTGGGGATACCGATAGCGCCTGCGACCGCCATGATGCTGCCCAGGAACGGCTCGGCCGTGAGATAGATCATGACCCCGCCCGCTAAGAAACAAGCCGAGATGGCGGCGACGCGGCGGATCTTTGGTGCTCGAACGATAGTCCGAGGCACTACGCCCAAGTCGTCGATTGTTTCCTTCTGCAGGGCCGGAAGCTTTGTCAGGACCACGAGGTAGACCACGTAGATCGCAATGAGCACGCAACCGTCATAGAAATGCAGATAGCCCTTCCACCAGATGAACACGGCGTATGCCAGAGGCGGAAATAAGGCGATCACTTCGATGCTGTGGTGTGGATCGAGCTTGATAAATTTCAACGGCCCGCCGTGTTCTCTGCGATAGACAATTGCGGCCGTCAGATAAATGAGGGGCCATGCGAGCCCTGTCAGAAGGCGCAGGGCTCCGGTGAGATTCGCGAGCAAGAAAGCCGTTTGCTGGTGCCAGGCGAGCACAGCTTCGACCGCAAATTCGGGGAGCGTCTGCATCAGGGCGAGGATCGCCAGCGCGAATCCCTGAGCCACAAAGAACTGCGCAGACTCGGCACCCCAGGTGATGAGGACGGAGGCTACCAGAATGCACGGCGTTGTCCATAAGGCCGCCCATGGACTGATGTGGCCCAGCGGCATCCCCACGGCAAGCAACGCGAAACCAGCAAAGATGTGACCGGCTCTATCTACGTCCTTAAGCAAAACTCACCTGAGCCTCAGCGCCGGTAATTGAAGCGCGTATGATGGAGTGCTTCTCATAAGCCGGTGACTTGAACGGGAAATCGGTGCGATATTGGGCGCCCCGGCTTTCTTTGCGGGCGAGAGCCGCCGCCGAAATCAGATAGGCCACCTGGTGCATGTTACGAAGCTCGAAGCTCGCGCGATTCGATGCGGCGCACTTCTCGAAAGCGCGCGATTGAAGGCGCTTTCCCGCAGCCGCCAGTTCAGGTCCGTTGCGGAGAACGCCGCAGGCATTCCAGGCGATGGCGCGCAGATCGCGCTCGCTGATGTCCGGAAATAGTGGCACCGGAGCAGACTGCGGAATTGATTGCGGGTGCGAGATACGCGAACTCATCGCACGACCGGCGCGCGCTCCGAAGACGACGCCTTCGAGGAGCGAATTGCTGGCCAGGCGATTTGCCCCGTGTACGCCCGTGCAGGCCACCTCGCCCGCGGCGAATAAGCCCGGTATGGTGGTGCGGCCGTCGAGATCGGTTTGCACGCCACCCATTGCATAATGTGCCGCCGGCCTTACCGGAGCCGGGCTGGCTTCGAGATCCACGACATATTGCAGGCAGGTCTCGAAAATTCGCGGAAAGCGTTCTCTGACGAATCGTGCGGGCAAATGCGTCAAGTCCAGAAAAACGCTTTCATCGCCGGTTGCCCGTAACTCCATCACGATGGATCTCGATACCACATCGCGGGGCGCAAGCTCTTTAAGCGGGTGATAGCGCTCCATGAACCGCTCCCCGCTGGCATTCCGCAAATAGGCTCCCTCGCCCCGCAGCGCCTCGCTGAGGAGGAATCGCGGCACGCCGGGCTTGTAGAGGGCGGTTGGATGAAACTGTACGAATTCGATGTCAGAAATGACAGCTCCCGCACGATAGGCGCAGGCTACACCATCTCCGGTAGCGACATCAGGATTAGTGGTATTTTCGAAGACCCGGCCCAGACCGCCGGTTCCCAGCAGAACCGCACGCGAATGGATCGAGAAGGTCTGTTGCGTCTTTTCATCGAAGGCGAATGCTCCCGCGGCTTCACCATTGTGCAGAATGAGATCAGTGACCGCGGAAAAGGTTTGAAACGAGATGTTCCCGATCGAGCTGGCCTTGTTGCGCAAGGTGCGAAGTATTTCGCGACCGGTCGAGTCCCCGTAAGCATGCAGCACCCGATTGCGGCTGTGCGCACCCTCGCGTGCAAACAGCAGCTTCGTACCCTCGCGATCAAAGGCCGTGCCCCACTCGATCAGCCGCTCGATTACCGCCGGACCCTCCTCAACGAGCGTCCGAACTGCCTGCTCATTACACAACCCGTCGCCGGCGACTATGGTGTCGTGCTCGTGCAACTCTACTTCATCGTCATCACTTAGAGCGGCGGCAATTCCACCCTGAGCGTACTCGGACGACGATTCGCGCAGCGTATCTTTCGCGATGACGAGAACGCGTCCACTTGCAGCGAGCTCAATAGCTGCGCTCAGACCGGCAACGCCTGCTCCAACCACGATGAAGTCTGTCTGAACGTCTGATGCGGAGGCGGCGATAAACCCATCGTACAGTACGGCACAGCTATGAAGATTGCTCTAGCGCTGCATGATACAAGAGGATTGCATGCCCGCTTTCGACGTGCGCACTCAGCAAAATAGCTACCAGAGCGTGGTCGAGAGAGGTATCTTACAACGCGCTTCAGTTTTTCTACCGCGCAAGTCGAGCAAGCTGTTCGTGATAACAACCCGCGATGTTTGGGAACTCCACGCAAAGTCCCTCGATCCGCAGATCACGAGCCGCGCTTCCGTGGTTTTCTTTCCCGGCGGCGAGCCCAATAAACGGCTTGCCTGCCTCGAACAACTCGCGGATCAAATTCTCGAACAAGGCGCTGACCGCGGCAGCGTAATCACGAGCTTCGGGGGCGGAATCGTCACGGACGTCGGCGGCTTTCTGGCCGCAGTGTTCATGCGCGGCATTCCCGTACTCCAGATCCCAACTACGCTTCTCGCGCAAGTCGATGCGGCTATCGGAGGCAAGACCGGAGTCAACCTGATCGGCGGAAAGAACCTGCTAGGAAGCTTCCATCAACCTCTGGCTGTTGCGATCGACCCACAAGTTCTAAAGACGTTACCCGAGCGCGAATACCGGGCCGGACTCTTTGAAGTAATTAAGTGCGGCATCATTCGCGATCCAGATTTGTTCCGTCTCCTCGAGACACACTCCGCCGAAGTTCTCGCGCAGGAGCCGGAGGTAACCGACCAGCTCATTTGCGCAGCCGTTCGCGTCAAGGCGGAGGTCGTCTCAGCCGACGAACGCGAGGGGGATCTGCGACGCATTCTCAACTTCGGTCATACGGTGGGACATTCGATAGAAGCGGAGACGCGTTACATAAGATTTCTGCATGGAGAAGCCGTGGCGTGGGGAATGCTGGTTGCGATCAGGCTGGCCGAACTTACCGGCGACCTTAGCGCGGATGCCGCGGAATCGATGAGGCATCTGATCCACGTGTACGGGCCGCTACCATCCGCCTCCGGACTAGATACTCAAAACCTGGTGGCGAGACTCGCAAAGGATAAGAAGACGCTGCACGGCTCGGTGCATTTCGTGCTTCCTAGCGCAATCGGCCGGGTGAAGATCTGCTCCGGGATCGAGCCCGAAAAGATACATCAAGCGATCGGCGAGTCGCTGTACTGAGATGTTACAAGCAGCAGCCGGAACGAAGCCAAAGGGGACATTGGGCGAGGCGGAGGCCGCTCATTGGGTTCAGCGCATGTTCGCCGGCATCGCGCCCAGATACGATCTGCTGAACCATCTGCTCTCGTTCAACATCGACCGCTCCTGGCGTAAAGCCCTGCTCGAACAGTTTGCCGGAAGGCTCGCACAGCCGGGCGCGAAGCTTTTGGATCTCTGCTGCGGCACCGGTGACGTGCTACTGGATCTGAAGGAAAATTCGCGCGCATCTGTGCTGGGTGCCGATTTCTGCCATCCGATGCTGCTTCGGGCGCACAGCAAGGCAAAGGCAAAAGGTTTCGCAGCGCAACTCTTCGAAGCGGATGCGCTCCAGCTTCCAATTGCAAACGACTCGCTTGATGGCATTTCGATCGCATTCGGCTTCCGCAACCTGGCGAATTACGATGCGGGCCTTTCAGAGCTGCATCGCATTCTAAAGCCCGGCGGTCTGCTCGCGATTCTCGAGTTCTCTCATCCAACAGCACCGCTCACGCGCGCGGCCTACGGATTTTATTCCCGCGCGGTGCTGCCCCTGGTGGGCGGCATTGTTTCAGGCTCCCGGGAAGCATACGCCTACCTGCCCGAATCGATCAAGGCGTTTCCACGAGCCAATGAACTGAAGAGAATGCTCGAGGCAGCCGGTTATGCATCCGCGAACTATCAGCTTCTTTCAAAAGGGATCGCCGCCCTGCATACAGCGCAAAAGGAGAGTTGAGCTATCGGCCGGCCGCGGCGCCTCCCCCACGGAAGGGGGGATCGGGGCTGTCTTTATCGCCCAGCGCACGATTGATATCGTCGCGCAGATTCAGGTTGCGCACTAACCGAAGCAAATAATTTGGATGCAGCCCAAGGAGGCGCGCCGCTATCTTGTAGTCACCCCGGCCCTGCGCGTAGGCATCGATGATGGCATCGCGCTTTGCTTGACCTACCGATTGATGGTACTTCGTCTTGGCATCTTTCGGCGCCGAATCAAGCAGCGATTCCGGCAGGTTTTCGGGAAGCACAAGATCGGCGTCACCCATGACCACGGCGTGCTCCATCGCATTTTCGAGTTCCCGCACATTGCCGGGCCAGGAATACTGCATGAGCAGCTCTTCGACTTCCAGCGAAAGCCCCTGGACGTGCCGCTTACACTTTTGCGAGGAGCGCTCGAGGAAGTAGTTGGCCAGCAGCGGGATGTCTTCGCGGCGATCGCGGAGTGGCGGTGAATCCAAGTTCACGACATTCAAGCGATGAAACAGATCCTCGCGAAATCTGCCTTCGCGGACATCGTCGCTCAGGTCCCGATTAGTTGCGGCGATAACGCGAATGTCAAGAGAGTGGGCCTGAGTGCCTCCCACACGCTCGAACTCCCGCTGCTGAAGCACACGCAGCAGCTTGGCCTGAAGAGACGACGCGAGTTCGCCCACTTCGTCGAGAAATATGGTGCCGCCTTGCGCCAGTTCAAATCTTCCGCGCTTGAGCGAGACTGCCCCGGTGAACGCCCCCTTTTCATGACCAAATAATTCGCTTTCGAAAAGAGTTTCACTTAAAGCCGCGCAATTTACCGCCACAAAAGGTCTTTCTGAGCGGGGACTTTGCTGATGCAAGGCGCGAGCAATCAGCTCTTTGCCGGTCCCGCTCTCGCCCGTGATAAGAACCGTGGTATCGCGCGGCGCCACGCGGGTCACCAAATCGAGCAGACGCCTGATAACCACGCTTTGGCCCTTGATACCGGTATTTGCTCCGATCTGCTCCTGCAGGAGGGCTTTCTCAGCCTTGAGCGTTTCGACTTCCTGGTTGGCTTCAAAGCCAATCGACGCGAGCGACCCGACGGCTGTGAGCGTGTCCAGATAGGCAGTCAGCTCCGAGCTTTCGCGGACCCGCGTTTTGATAATCAATGCGCCCCCGAGCAGGCCCTCCATATATAGCGGCACACCGACAATGCGCGTCGTGGTATCCTCGAACGCGCCCTCCTCACAGACCCGCGAAAGCGCAACCGAAAAGTTGCTTTTGCACTTCGCAGACCGTGCAGAGTAGAGCTGCTGGAGTTCTTCGGCGTCCCGACCCAACAAAATCAGGCCTTCTTCCATAGGCAGAAGATCTCCTACCAGCCGTAAGATCTGATCCTGCAAGAGCTTCGTTTGAGCGTCACCGACGCTCGAAGCCAAGGCGCGAAACAAAAACACCAGCCCACACGCGGCAAGCAGTACCGGCTTCGTATCGCTACTGGGAGAAGCAGCCGGTTCTTCCACCAGTGCCACCGCTTCGCCGGAACGGAACATCAAAACAGTCCGCCCGATGCCGATCTGGTCGCGATCCTCGAGCCACCGCTCGGCGGATCGCATGCCATTCACATATGTCCCCAGAGAGCTCCGGAGGTCGGTTGCGACAAATCGATTCCCCTGCCTCCGGATCTGACAGTGACGCCAGCCAATGTCGGATTCCGCTAGGACGACTTGGGCGTTCGGGGCCCGTCCTATTAGAACTTCGCCGTCTTTCAGGGGGTAGCGAGTTCCAGCTAGCGGACCATTAATGACAATTAGCTCCGCGCTCATCCGATTTAGTGTATCCGAATAGATGGCCTAATCTGTCTGCAAAACTACAAATTCGGATTCTTCCGAGGGCAAAGCCGTCTCCTCGCCGCCGCGATCGAGGTCCAAAAAGCGGGTATCGAGCAGTCTGGCGGTGTCGATGCGGCCCATGGCCGAAAGAAGTGTCTCTTTGAGGAAAGGATGCTGCTTCTCGAGCTCGCCAAAAAGATCGCGCAAGGAACGGCGCACGGTACCCGTTTTTTGCGAGCAGCCGCAGGGGATTACTGGCGCTCCTAGGGACGAGGCAAAGGCGCGCGTAAGGTCTTCGCCCACGTAGACGAGCGGACGGATCAGCCGAAATTCCCGTTTACTGGACCACGTAACCGCGGGCAATGCGCTAATGCGCCCGGTGAACATGGCGTTTCGCAAGAAGGATTCGCAAAAATCGTCGGCAGTATGCCCAAAAGCGATCACATTTGCGCCCAAGTCGCGCGCTATCTGATAGACGGCCCTCCTCCGGAACCGGCTGCACAAGTCACAGCCATGATCGGGCTGGTCAGTGAGAAGCCTTACTGAAGGAGCATCTTTTATGTACGTCCAATCGACCTCGCGCTCTCTCAGGTATTCACCAACTGGTCCAATGGGTGAGAGAAATTTGCCTTGCTCGATTGTAAAGGCGCGGATCGTGAAAGTAATAGGCGCCCGCTTTTGCAGCAGGAAAAGAGCTTCCAGCAAGGTAATTGAATCTTTTCCGCCCGAGACACCGACGGCAACACAATCCCCGTCGCGGATCATGCGGAATCGGCCGATCGCCTCGCCCACCTTGCGCAGAAGTGTTTTCTCAAGATCCACTTATCTCTCAAGATAGCGGACGTGGCGGATGAATGACCGCATTCGCCTCGGGAATTTGAGAGAATGGTGATGGTTGCTTGGACAACCGCGACCCGGTCTGCGGAACGAACTTCCGGACGTTTCTTTGCGTCGAACGCTCTACTTCAGGTTCATGGTCGCTGCTGACCTTTTGTGAACACGACATTTGAACAGCGGGATGGTGATACCCTTCGTCTGCCATTCGGCCTTAATCTTGACGACTTGTATCGTCGCGAAGGGCTTCTGGAACTGGATGCGCAGTTCCTTCGCTCGCTCGGCGAAACAGATCCCGAATTGCGGGTGCGGCTGGAAACGGCGCGCGCGAATCCGCCGGCTGCTCATACCAAGGCATCGTCCGAACTCATCATTGAGCTCGCGCCACACCTGGAAGATTTCGTTGGCGAGCTTTTCGGCATCGAAACGGAGCTTGACCGGCTGCGCCAACGGCATGGTGAACTGGCTGTTCTGTACTCGATAAAACGCCGGTTCGTACAGCGAAAGGCGATTATCGGCCAAACAGCCGAATCCGTATCCGCCATTGATGGCTTCGCTCTCGCCTCCGAACTCGAGGCATTGTTGCAGGAACCGCTCACCGAACTGAGTTTCGCGAATCACGTGGCGCGCTGGCTCGCTGAAGAATCAGCTCACACACGTCATCTACAGCTTGCGTCGCGGTATGCGGCATGGGCTACGCTTTCCCCCCAAGGTAAGCAAAAACACCTGAGCGGAGTGCTATTCAAGACGCCGCACAAGCTGGATATGAACCACCTTGTACCGGTAGAGGCACGGGTTCAGGACAAGCTGATAAAGCTCGAACTTGCGAGCGATCACTGGCGCCGCCGCGAAGGCTTCCAATTGACGGACCCGGGCACGGATCTGACTGGCGCCCTCGACCAGGCGCACTATTGCATTAAGTGCCATAACCAAGGGAAAGACAGCTGTTCCACAGGTCTCAAAGAGAAAAACGGCGCATTTAAGTCGAGCATTTTTGGCGTGCCTCTAGCCGGCTGCCCGTTGGACGAAAAGATCTCCGAGATGAACGTCGTAAAGGAGCGTGGCAATCCAATCGGCGCATTGGCGGTCATTACCATCGACAATCCGATGGCTGCGGCCACCGGACACCGCATTTGCAATGACTGCATGAAATCCTGCATTTTTCAGAAGCAGGAGCCGGTCGATATTCCGCAGGTGGAAACCCGCACGTTGAAAGACGTTCTGGAGCTTCCATGGGGCTTCGAGATTTATGGCCTGCTTACGCGTTGGAATCCCCTGGATTTTGTTCGACCTTATCCGGAGGCGTCGACCGGTTATAAAGTTCTGGTGGTAGGGCTTGGACCTGCGGGTTTCACGCTCTCGCATCACCTGATGAATGATGGGCACACCGTGGTGGCGGTGGACGGTCTGAAGATCGAGCCGCTTCCCGCTGATCTTTCCGGAGTCAACCCATATGGCGAGCGCGCCCCATTCCGCCCGCTGCGCGACATCACCGAGGTGTATGAAGGACTCGATGAGCGGGTGATGGCGGGATTTGGCGGAGTCGCTGAATATGGCATCACGGTCCGCTGGAATAAGAATTTCTTAAAGATCATCCGGTTGCTGCTGGAACGGCGAAGCGAGTTCGCAATGTTTGGCGGAGTCCGCTTTGGCGGGACGTTAACCGCAGACAGCGCTTTCGACCTAGGTTTCGATCACGTGGCTGTTTGCGCGGGGGCGGGACGCCCGACCGTGATTCCGATGAAGAACGGATTGGTGCGCGGCGTACGCCAAGCCTCAGATTTTCTGATGGCGTTACAGCTCACCGGGGCGGCGAAGACGGAGTCGCTCGCGAACCTGCAGATTCGCATGCCGATTGTCGTTATCGGGGGCGGGCTGACCGCGATCGATACTGCGACCGAATCGTTTGCTTACTATGTTGTACAAGTCGAGAAGTTCCTCACCCGCTACGAGCTGCTCGTCGAGGAGCTTGGGCAAGCGGAGGTGGAGAAGACCTGGGCCCCTGAAGAGGCGGAAATCGCCCGGGAATTCCTGGACCACGCGCGTGCGATTCGGGCTGAACGCGCAGCCGCCGCTAAAGATGGAAGACGACCAAAGTTAATCGAACTTCTGAATTCGTGGGGCGGTGTGACGATCGCCTATCGCCGCCGCCTGATCGATGCGCCCAGCTACACGCTCAATCACGAAGAAGTTGCGAAGGCATTGGAAGAGGGCGTTCAGTTTGCCGAGTGCCTGGCCCCCCAGGAAGTTCGGGTTGACGCTGAAAATACCGCAGCCGCTCTGGTTGCCGAAAAACAGGCCTTCGATGCGGGGACAGGACGGCTCACCCCGACAGGGGAAAAGATCATTCTCCCGGCACGCACCATTCTTGTGGCGGCCGGCACGCAGCCGAATACCGTTCTGGCGCGGGAAGACGAAAACAATTTTGTCCTGGACGGACGCTTTTTCCGGGCGCTCGATGAAAGCGGCGAGCCCGTTAAGCCGGAGCGAATCGCCAAACCGGCGGAGGTACGCGTGCTGGCAGCGCTTCACACCGATGGCCGCGCGATCAGCTTTTTCGGCGACCTCCACCCTTCATTTTCAGGCAATGTCGTGAAGGCGATGGGAAGCGCAAAGCAGGGCTACCCGGTGATATCGCGCGTGCTCAGCCGGCGCGCCCCGGAGGCGCCTGCTCCCGCCGAGTTGCTGGCGCGGCTGAAAGGCGACCTGCGCGCCGTGGTCGACGACGTGATTCGCCTGACGCCGAATATTCTAGAAATCATTGTGCGTGCACCGATTGCGGCGCGCGCATTCAAACCCGGTCAGTTCTATCGCCTGCAGAATTACGAGACGCTTGCCCCGCACACCGATGGTACGTCGCTTGCCATGGAGGGTCTGGCGTTAACCGGGGCGAAAGTTGACTACGAACAGGGTCTGCTCTCCACGATCGTTCTCGAAATGGGTGGATCGTCAGACCTGTGCGCTCTCTTCAAGCCTGGCGATCCGGTCGTGTTGATGGGCCCAACGGGAACTCCGACCGAAACACCGTCCAAGGAAACCGTGCTGCTTGCCGGCGGAGGCCTGGGCAATGCAGTCCTCTTTTCCATCGGGCAGCAGTTGCGCGCTTCCGGTTCCCGCGTGGTCTATTTCGCCGGCTACAAAAGGATCGTCGATCGCTATAAGGTCGAAGAAATCGAGGCGGCATCCGACGTGGTGGTCTGGGTCTGCGACGAAGCTCCCGGATTCACACCAAGCCGAGTGGGGGACAGTGCGTTCGTTGGCAATATTGTCGAAGCCATGACGGCTTATGGCAGGGGCGATCTCGGCGTGCCCGATATTCCGCTGAGTGCGGTCGACCGCCTGATCGTCATCGGTTCGGACGGAATGATGCGGGCGGTGCAGCAGGCCAGGCACTCCGTTTTACGGCCCTACCTGAAGCCCGATCATCAGGCTATCGGCAGCATCAACTCACCGATGCAATGCATGATGAAGGAGATTTGCGCGCAGTGTCTTCAGGTACACAAAGATCCGAAGACCGGCGAGGAGACGGTGGTCTTCTCCTGCTTCAACCAGGATCAGCCGCTCGACCACGTGGAGTTTTCGAGTCTCCGCTCGCGTCTTTCACAGAATGGCGCCCAGGAAAAACTCACCAAACTCTGGATCGACCATTGCTTGCGGACGCTGGGCGTCCGGCCTGAACTCGTAGCGCAATGACGGGGCAGCGCTTGAAAGCCTGCCTTACTTCACCGCAGGTTTAGCAGCCGCCGATGTTCCTGCAGCAACTACATTTTTGATCACGACTCGAATCAGCTTCACGGGTGAGACGGGTTTATCGCTCGACCCGTCCTTGGTTGCCGGCTCTTCGCCCCCCTCAGCCGGTTTGCGGGGCGCCTGTGAAATGGCGTCGGCGACATCCTGCCCGGATACGACCTCGCCAAAGACGGTGTAATGACCGTCTAAATGCTCCGCCGGGGCGACAGTGATGAAGAACTGAGATCCATTCGAGTTTGGACCGGAGTTCGCCATAGCCAGAATCCCCGGCTTATCGAAATGACGGCTGGATGCAATTTCGTCATCGAATCTGTAACCGGGGCTACCCTCACCGGTACCTTCCGGATCGCCTCCCTGAATCATGAAATCCGGAATGACGCGATGGAAGACGGTCCCTGAATAGAGGGCCGTATGCATGTGCTTCCCTGTCTTCGGATCTGTCCAGCTTTTGGTGCCGCGCGCGAGTCCGACGAAGTTAGCGACGGCCTTGGGCGCCTCCTGGGGAAACAGGCGACAGACGATCGTTCCTTGCGAAGTGTAGAGGATTGCGTACTCCCCAGCCCCGGCCGGCAGCGTCACGGGAGGGAGAACCGGCGCCGAAACCGCCTTGCGCGGCGCTGGATGCGCGGCGACTTTGTCATCCTGTGGAGATCCGGTGTGAGCTGGAACGTAAGCCAGCACCGTCAAGCAAATAGTAAGTAGAATATGCACTTATCGCCGATTATAGCCGCTCATTGCGCCCCGGCGGCAATACTAACCAGGAGTGCTCGAAAGGTGGGCTATCAGAAAATTCTGAGGAAGAATTAGCGCACGCGCTCGACGCTATAAAAGAGCGCTAATTGAATGAAGTAGCCTCTTTCTCCTACAATTTAAGAAGCCTCCCAAATTTATATGAAGTACGCACTCGCCTCCGCTTCGCTTGCGATCGTGTTGGTCTCAACCGGTTGCATGCAGAGCCCGCAAAAGCTGCTAGCTACCGCGAACAGATACCACGCTAGCAAGCGGTACAAAGAAGCTTCTATTCTTTACCAGAAGGTAATTGCCAAGGACAAAGCCAACGCTGAGGCTTACTATCGCGAAGGTCTGAATCTACTTGACGACCATCAGCCATTCCAGGCGATGGGATTCTTACGGCGAGCAGTGGATTTGAACCCGGGCAACACGGATGCGGCGGTCAAACTCTCAGAAATCTACCTGGCGGTCTATGCATCGGACACTCGAAAATACCGCTCGATGCTGGATGATGTCCGCGAATTAAGCTCAAAGATCTCTGCCCACGCACCGAACTCGTTTCAGAGTTACCGCATAGAGGGTTTGCTTGCGCTCTCCGATAAGAATACTGCCAAAGCGCTTGAGGACTTTTCGAAGGCAAACGCCTTAAGTCCGCATTCCCCTGACCTGGTGGGGTGGTATGCCGAGACGCTCGTCGCTACGCAGCATTCGGATGAGGCGACGAAGCTTGTCCAGGAGACCCTTGCCAACAACAAGACGTGGGGAGCGGGCTACGATTTTCTGTTCATGCAATATAGCCGTTCGGGTAAGACGGCGGACGCCGAGAGAGTTCTACGGGAGCGGGTAAAGAATGATCCCGCTACGCCCGCGGGATACATCAATCTGGGTAACTACCTATTGGGCACCAACCGTTTTGCCGAAGCCGAAACGGTCATGCGCATTGTTTTGAAAGACAAGAAGAACTTTCCGTATGGCCGCCAGATGGTGGGCGACTTCTATGTCCGCGCCAAGAAATACGATCGGGCATTGCAGGAATACAAGGCTGGATTGGACGAAAGTCCCAAAGAAGGGCTCTCCTATCAGGAACGCATCATTGCGGTTAACCAACTCACCGGCAAGACGGATGAAGCTTTGAGCCTCGCGAAAGAGATCGCCGCCAAAAATCCTAAGGATACAAAGGCGAACGAAATCTACGCGTCGCTGCTGTTGCAGCGGGGAACGCGGGCCGATCTATCGAAGTCGATCACCGAGCTAAAAAGCCTGGTTCAAAAGAACCCAACCAACGGTCTCCTCCACTTCGATCTGGCCAGAGCGTACTATGGCTCGGGAGAATTTGACAACGCGCTCAACGAGACGCGGGAAGCGCTGCGTCAGGATTCTAAACTTCTGCCGGCGAGGCTGCTTGCCGCTAGAATTTACATGGACCGCTCCGATTTTCCTAAGGCTCAGGAGCAGGCCGACGCAGTTCTCGCCGCTCAACCGGGAAATCTCGAAGCACGTCTGATGCACGCACGCGCATTACTTGGTTCGGGGCAAATCGAGAAGGGCCAGGCTGAGCTGGAAGATGTTGTGGCCCGCGCGCCAAAAGCGAATGACGCTCGTCTTCAGCTTGCTGCCCTATACATGCAGCAAAAACAGACTGACAAAGCAAAGACGGAATTTGAGAAAGTGTGGAGTTCGACTCCTCCCGATTATCGAGGCTTTATAGGCTTGCAGAGCATAAAAATGTCTGGCGGGAAAGTCGAAGAGGCCGTGCAAGCGATGCAGGATTTGGTGCAGAAAAATCCGACGAATGATGCCTTTCGCTCTCAACTGGCCAATTTTGAGGCGACTGCCGCAGGTATGGAGGCAAAGAGCAACCCGGAACGCTCCAAGCAACTGGCGGATGCGGCTGTTAGCGACCTTAAACAGGTGCTGAAGACGTCCCCCAAAGCGGAGGACGCCTGGCTCCGGCTGGGCACACTGCAACGCGCCCTGAATCAGAATGATGACGCCATAGCCTCGTTTCAGCAGGCGATTTCGGTTAACCCGACCAGTGCGAGCGCTTTCTTAAATCAGGCGTTATTGCTCGACGCCCTGGGCAAGAAGAAAGAAGCGTCGGACTCGTATAACCGGGTGCTCGGAATTGATCCGCGCAACACTCTTGCCATGAATAATCTTGCTTTCCTCAACGCCGAGGCGGGCACCAACCTCGATCGCGCGATGAGCCTGGCCACGCAGGCGCAACGGCAGGTACCCAACAGCCCCGATGTGTCGGACACTCTTGGCTATGTCTACTACCAGAAGAATTTGAACGCCGAGGCTCTGCAGATCTTTAAACGCGTCGTTGAGAATGCACCAAACAATCCTACTTTTCGCTTTCACCTCGCCATGGCCCTCCTAAAGAATGGCGACAAGCAAGCCGCCCGCACTGAAGCGGAAAAGGCAATTAAGAACGCTCCTCCCCCACAGCAGAGCAAGATTCGCTCCTGGGTTGATCAGATCGGTTGAGTCGCGGGTAACATTTGGAAACTCAAGTCGCTATCCCCCAGGTAGAGGAGCGTTCTGTTCAGTACGTTGCGCCTTTCGTCGTTTTTCTTCTCTTTCTCGCCATTGGAGAAACGGTTCCGCTCGACACCGCCTGGGTTGCACCCTTGCGCGTCATGGTTCTGGCGGTAGTCTGCATAATCTGTTGGCCACGTGAGCTGACTTTTCGCCCGACGCGACCGCTGGCGAGCACTGTAGTCGGTACGTTGGCATTTATCTTGTGGATCGCGCCCGATCTTCTCATCCCGGGATATCGTACGGGCCCTCTCTTCTCGAATTCGATTGTTGGCCATCTCCACTCATCGCTCTCATTTGACGTTCGCCATGACTCCTGGACCATTGGCTGGAGGTGTCTCCGGGCAATTGTCATCGTGCCGATCGTCGAGGAACTGTTCTGGCGGGCTTGGCTGATGCGTTGGCTGGTCAACAGCTCCTTCACACGCGTGCCGCTGGGAGTATACACTCCCCTCTCCTTCTGGTTGACCACCTTACTCTTCGCCTCGGAGCACGGACCTTATTGGGACGTTGGCCTCCTCACTGGAATCGTTTATAACGTCTGGATGATTCGAACCAGGTCGGTTGCCGATTGCATACTGATGCACGCCATTACAAACGCGCTGCTGAGCTGGTACCTGCTCCAAAGCGGTCAGTGGCAATACTGGCAGTGAATTAACCCCGGGACCAGACCTCAATTTTTTCGACGGAGAATCAGATGGCAATCTCTGTAGAATCTTAAATAGATGCCTTGCCTGCTTGCGATCCTGGCGATTGCGTTCCCGAGAGTGGCTATTGTTCTACTCTGGCTCTTCTCGCACTTCTTCAGCGTTCTTCACAGCAATATTCTGATTCCGGTGGTAGGTTTTATTTTTCTGCCGTTGACACTTCTGGTGTACACCTTCATCCTGCGGGCGTACGAAGGGCATTTAGGGACCACTCAGATTGTTTTTCTGATCCTGGCCGCCGTCTTCGACCTGGGCCTTATCCATCGCGGAACTCTCGCCAGGCGCTAGCTCCTGCCCGAATTTTCTTCCCGGTTAGGGTTCAGTTCCCTGCCGAACCCGTTATGGTTCGCCAGGTCATCGCTTCAGCCCATGTCGTAGAAAAATTCTTCCTGGGTGATCTTTCCGTCTTTAACGGTGTAGAGTCCAGTTTCATCCAGAGTCATTCGCTTGCCCGCCATAGGTCCAGCCTTGCTCGTTACATCAAACTTGAACCGAACGATGAAGCGATCTCCGTTGGGCCACGGCCCTTCGGCCTCGGCGCCGTGAATTTCGTGGTTCTTTAACCACCAGTCATTCTTACCCTTTATGGCTTCGATGCCTTCCATGCGCGCGGGCATGTCGGGACCGCTCATGGCCTCGATACTCACGATCTTGGGGCTATAGAGCTGGTCCAGGGCCTCTGTAGTCTTACCCTGGCGGCAAAGCTCGACAAGCTTCTTTCCAACGGTCATTGTGTTGTTCATTTCAACTCCCTGGCGATTATATCCCCCGCCAAAACGGGCAGCGGCCGTCCGTTGACAACGAAAACAGAAACACTCTAAGCTATAGCTAGCCGATACCTAGCTAGATATGCCAAAGAGCCGCAACGATAAGCTACAGGGCACGCTGACTCTGCTTGTTTTACGCACGTTAGATGCGCGCGGGTCGCTCAATGGCTACGCGTTATGCGAGCACATTCGCAGTGTTTCGGAGGAACTGCTGGAAGTGGAGGAAGGGTCGCTCTATCCGGCACTTCATCGCATGGAGCAGGATCAGTGGATTTCGTCCAAGTGGGAAATCACCGAAAAAGGACGCAGGGCGAAGGTGTATTCCATTACCGCGCGTGGAAAAAAACAATTGGCCGATGAACATGAGAGCTGGGCACGGCTCACCCGCGGCGTGACGCGAGTACTGCGGTATTCCTGATTGCCGGAAATTGCATAACGTGGTATCGGCGTTGGCGGAATGTCTTCCGATCGGAAGGACTCAACGGCGAGCTTGAAAGTGAACTTCAGTATCACCTCGGGGACACAGCCGCCTCCGCAGCATGGTCAGCCGCGGCGGCAGCAGGCTCTAACTCTTTTCCTGGCAGAAGAGCTCAAATGGTCAGAGCTTGCCGCCGTCTATGCGAGCTTCGTGCTGGATTTCGCGCAAATGACAGATGCGCGAAACAACTTCCTTTCGTTGGTACACGGCGATCGAGGCGCAGTTGGAAAACGAATTTATTCAGCGCGTTTCCCGGACTGACCAGCTGTCACGGCGAAGCGCAGCCATCTTAGTACCGGCACCGGTTTGCTTGGATTCCGACGACATTAACCAAATAGACTGGGAAGCATCGTTCATGCAGTCAGCAATTCCAGGTCCTAACAAAAGATCCGAGCTAGCCCATTTAAAGTCACTGATCACGATGACCATCGCGATCGCCGTTCTCTACTTTGGCAGAGACCTTCTTATCCCTTTTGCTTTGGCGCTGCTTCTTAGTTTTCTTCTAACACCACCGGTCGGCCGATTAGAAAAGTTACGCTTGGGACGGATTCCCTCTATCCTGCTCGTCCTCGCGCTGGCGTTCTCGATAGCTGGCGCGATTGTCTGGTTGGGAATGACCGAACTGGCCGACATCGTGACAAGAGCGCCGCAATATCAGGAAAATCTTCATCGGAAGGTCGATGCCATGCGCAGCCCAGCGGGTTCCGCTTTGACAAAAGCCGTGGCCAGTATTCAGAGGCTCAGTGGAGACCTAACCAATTTCGATCTGTCAGACAATCGTTCAACCGGAAGACCGGCGAAGATAACCAAAGGCCCATCGCGGAATCAAAGACCGCTCGAGGTTGAAGTGGTTAGCCGGCCTCCTGGACTTATGGGCTCGGTGAGCTATGTGGGCTCATCTTTAGTACATTTGCTGGGTATCGCGGCAGCTGTGCTCATCTTCGCGTTGTTTATGCTGATCCAACGCGGTGATCTTCGGAATCGTTTTCTGCGGCTGGTGGGTACGGGACACCTGAACATCCTGACAACTGCCCTCGACGATGCCGCACAAGGGATCAGTCGGTACCTTTTCACACAGTTCGTCATTAATGCAACCTTCGGTGCGCTTCTCGGCTTGGGTCTGTTTTGGATCGGCGTACCCAATGCTGCCTTTTGGGGCGTACTGGGCGCGATTTTGCGATTCATTCCTTATGTAGGCACTCTCGTGGCGGGATACTGCCCTCTCCTATTGGCGGTTGCAGTATTCGAGGGTTGGACCAGGCCACTTATAACCTTGGGACTGTTCGCGGGGATTGAATTAACCATTTCAGCTGCCATAGAGCCTTGGCTCTATGGAGCGCACACCGGAATCTCCTCGCTCGCGATTCTTGTCTCGACCGCTTTCTGGACCCTCCTGTGGGGACCCGTCGGCCTGGTACTATCGACTCCTTTGACCGTGTGCCTTCTCGTGCTGGGTCGGTATGTTCCGGCTTTGCAGTTTCTGAGCGTTGTCTTAGGTGACAAAGTCGAGCTCCCCTTAGAAGCCCGTTACTACCAGCGACTTTTGGCGATGGATGATGACGAAGCTCAGGAAATCGCTGAAAACTATTTAAAAGAGAAAACCCTTGGCGAGCTGTTTGATCTTGTGCTCATTCCAGCTCTCGCGTTAGCCGAGCAGGACCGGCATCAAAATGCTTTGGATGAGGAACGGGAGAAGTTTATTTATCGGAGCACCAGGCTGCTCATTGACGATCTAGCGGAAGATACCGCAACGCCTAACCTCGCAAGTGCATCACCTGCACATCCGGCCGTTGTTTGCATACCAGCCAGAGATGAAGCCGATGAGCTTGTCGGGCTCCTGCTAAAGCACCTCATGCAGCAGACCGGCTACACGATTCAAGCAATCGCTCTCGGATCGAGGGAAGAAATGTTCGGGATCTTACAACAGCATCGCGCTGACATTCTGGTTATTTCGGCACTCCCTCCATTTGCTCTAATGCAAGCACGTTCTCTATGCCGCAAGGCTCATCGCCGCTTTCCGCATCTGAAGATTGTTTTGGGATTGTGGGGATCCACCGCCGAGATTGAAAGGCTTCAAGAACGAATTGGTCTGGAATGCTTCGACAGCATCATTACCAGCCTCAGGCAAGCCGAATCTCAGCTCCCTCTAGTCAGAAATTTCCCAGCGGGAGCGGTCACGGCTTTACATTCGGATGAATGAAGAAGCGAAAGTGTGCGACCGCTGCGAGCCTACCGATTTGGATCTGCGGTGATTGTCACATCCGAAACATCGGACGGTCGGGCCGGCGCACGATCCTGCTGATCATGTCTGTCTCTCGCAATGGCTGCGCGCAGCCAGCCGAACGCGCGCCTGTGAAGCCAGTCGTTCAGGATCAACGTCTCGACCAGTTTTTCTTCCTGGTAATCGGCCGGCTGAAACTGCTTTCTCCATCCGGCAACCATCTCGTCGTACTCTTCTTGCGATTCGTCAGGCAGAAGTAAGACTTTCGTCGCAGGGAAACCGTACTGCGTCGCATTGCGGCTGGATAGCGCCCATCCCTCGGTAGTCTTGGGTCCTCCGCCGCGCTTCTTCTCTTCTGCCAATCCTGCGCGATTGTCGGTTGGGGTGCTTTAGTATTACTTCGCTTAAATCCTTACAAGTGACTGATACAAAAGGTTTAACATATTTTTACAAACGCCGTGATCGAGCTGCCCGGAGTTCGTTCGGTAAAAACTAGCCGAGCCTGGAACGAACTCCCCGGCCTGGAACCCGAATCCCGATCCGGAGCCCGGAACGAAGTGACGGGATTTCCTCAATCGCACCCAGCCCCGGAACGCCTGCCCGGCTACTGTGCGGCCGGGAATCGCGCGTAGCCCGGAACCAGCGACGCATCGCCCAGCATTTCCCAGCTTTGCAAAGCGATCGGCACGTTACCGTTAGTCCAAAGAGAGTCGTGGAATCGCAAGAGCTCAAAGCGATCGCCCTGTTGACGCCGCGCCTTGGCAAGCATTTCCAGAATCTGAATTTTCCCGATTTGATAAGAAATGGCTTGTCCCGGAGTGCTCGCGAACAAACTCGCTTCGGAGGTTGCCGTCGCCGCATCCATCGGTACAGTCTTCGCCAAATAATCTGCCGCCTCTTCGAGCGTGAATTGCCCAAGGGCCAGCTTTACATCGACCTCCACGCGAAGCGCGCGCAGCCGCATAAAGCTGTATATGATTTCGCGCGTGTGCGGGCTGTCGTCGAAGAGGCCGGCCTGCAGCATCATTTCTTCGGCATAGAATCCGATGCCCTCGTTCGCTCCGGAATCGTAATAATGGCGGCGAATGGGATCGGCGTTGACCCAACTGAGGCAGAGCTGAAAATAGTGCCCCGGAACGCCTTCGTGCACGATGATGGGCCTTGGATCGTGCGCCGTGGAAAGCGGAAAAAAGCCCAGTTTTGCGCTCGGTCGCTCAATGTAGCTGGTCCCGTTCTCCGCAAGGCGAGAGGCGCTCGTCAGATCGTCAGTCACGCCCAGGTCGCTGAACGGCTCTACGTAGGTGGGCAACGGAAGATTGCGGTAGTGTTGAAGCCACGCTGGAACACTCAGGATCTTTTGCTTTACCAGGTATTGTCGAATCTTCTCTTCTTCGCCTTGCTCGCGCCTCATCTGCGAAGCCTGGTCCGGAAACAACTTGAGTGGAGGCACTGTCGTGTTCCTGCCGTGTTCATATGCTTCGAACGCCAGAGCACGGCTCCATTCCTGCTGGCTCATCGCGAGAAGTTGTTCCGGCGAGAACGGCATTACGGCGATGTTGCGCAGGAAGTACAGGTAGTTGGCGCGGCCGATGGCCGTATCCTTCCTCATCGATGGCAGGTGCGTTTCAATCCACGCGCCGTATGCTTTGAGCGCTTGTGCGGCTGCCGCGCTTGAGCTGCGAAACTGCGCGCGATTGCCGAGCAAGAGCTGCGGTTCGAGGGCCGTACTCATGGCCATGCAGCGCTTTTCAACATCGCGCAGCGCCTCGATCGTGAGACGTCCGAATGGCTGCCGCATATCGGTAAGGTTCTGTTGCGCCGTCGCCAGAGTCGCTGGGATGGAATTCATCCGCTTGATGATTTGCAACTGACGGTCATCTGAAAAAGGCGGTGGGGGCAGGAGAAGTAAGTAAACGCTGCCAAGGGTCTGATCGACGTAAAACAGCGGATTGCGATTCCAGGACCGCTCGATATCCATTTCCCAGCGTACGCGCGCGATCGCAGATCCGATCAGCCGGTAATCGACCTGTTTGTGGAGGTCTCGGCTCTTGCCCGGGGCGAGTTTCTCCCAGCGTGCTTCGAAGGAGGCTAGTTCAGAGCGGCGTTTCGCAATCGTCGATGGTGTCCAATCGATTGTGAAATCCTTCGGCCTCTCGATACGCGGAATGTCGTCGACCGTGAAAGGCTGCTCATGCGCCCGCCACACCCAGAATTCGTCGCTGAGTTGGTTAAGGGAGTCCGCGAGCGCAGGGCCGGTAACCAGGCACAACATCAAAGCGGCGGAGCACGTCCGGGATGCCATTGCCGGATTGTAGCCAATCCCCTGCACTATCCCCGCGATTGTCGCTCCACGTCGTCAGCCACTGCTTTTCTGAACCTCTATCCTGGAGATGTTGCCTGCGCCTCGTCTCTTCCTCATCGACAGTTTTGGATTCATCTTTCGTGCCTATCATGCCCGCGCCCGCAGCGGCGCGCCACCCATGCGCACGAGCTCCGGCTTGTCGACCGAGGCGGTTTTCATCTTTGGCAATATGCTCCGGAAACTAATGACCAGCCTCAAGCCGGACTATATTGCCGCCATCTTCGAAAGCTCGACGCCTACCTTCCGTTCCGAGAGCTTCGCCGAATACAAGGCCAATCGCACAGAGATGCCGCAGGACCTCGGGCCCCAGATTCCCTACATCCGTCGCCTACTCGAGACCATGAACATTCCGGTCCTGGAATTTCCGGGGTTCGAGGCCGACGATGTGATCGGCGCAATCGCCTGCCGCAAACAGCCGAAGCCTCTTGACGTGGTCATTGTTTCGAGTGACAAGGACATGCTGCAACTTGTCAACGATCGCGTCTCGATGCTGAACCCGATGAAGGACGACGAGTGGTACGACCCGATCAAAACGGAAGTGTTCATGGGCGTGAAGCCCAGCCAGGTCGCCGACCTGCTCGCTCTCAAAGGCGATTCGATTGATAACATCCCGGGTGCTCCGGGGATCGGCGACAAAGGCGCTAAGGATATCATTTCCCGCTTCGGCTCGGTCGAAGCGGCGCTCGATCGCGCGGACGAAGTGGAGCGCAAGATGTATCGCGAAAGCCTGCAAAACAATCGTGAACAGATTCTGCTGAGCAAACGGCTCGCGACGATTCAAACCGACGTGCCGGTCGAATGGGAGCTGACCGCCTTGCGCGCTCAGACTCCCAACAACTCAGCGCTCAAGAGTCTCTACAAAGAGCTCGAATTCTTTAGTCTCCTTAAGGACCTCCCGCCGGAAGACGACAGCGCCGCCCGCGATTACGCAACTTTGACGGATGCCGAGGCAATCCGCGATTGGCTTTCTGCAAGACCTGCGGAACACCCGTTGGCCGTAGCGATCGATTTGACAAACGGCTTCTTTGGCCTCTCCTATCGCACTGGAGAAGGCCGCGCAGTACCGGTCGCCAGCCTCGGGTTTGTGAAGCCGGTTCTCGAAGACGACGCCGTTCCAAAGCTCGTACACGATGCGAAAGCCTTCCTGGCCGCTCTTCTCCCGCTCAATGTCGCACCGCGCAATCTGGCGGAAGATGTGATGCTGTACGCTTTTTTGCTCACCGCCGACCCGGGCGGCTGCTCGCCGGAAGCCCTCGCCGAAAGGATTCTGGACCGCAAGTTGAATGCTGCCGCCGAGCAGCAGGCAGAGGCTACGCTCGCGGTGGCCGCTGTTCTCCGCCCGCAAATTGAGGCGCAGGAGCTCAGCTCCGTCTATCGCGAGATCGATCTCCCGCTCACGCCTGTCCTCGCCCGAATGGAGACAACAGGCATACGTGTCGATATGGCACTGCTCGGCGAACTTTCTGTCCGCCTTTCGGAACGCATCGACCAAATTGCTCAGGAGATTTACGCGTTAGCCGGCCATCCCTTCAACGTCAATTCGCCGCAGCAACTGGGGAAGGTCCTTTTCGAAGAGATGAATCTTCCGACGCCCGTCAAGTATGGAAAGGGCAAGGTTATCTCTACGGCGGCCGATGTGTTGGACGGCCTGGCGCCAAACTATCCCGTCGCGCAACATGTGCTCGATTATCGGCAGCTCACAAAGCTGAAGGGCACTTATATTGATGCCCTCCCGCTACTGATCAATCCTCAAACCGGACGCGTCCATACGACCTTCAATCAGGCAGGCGCTGCCACCGGCCGGATGTCGTCTTCGAATCCGAATCTGCAGAACATACCCATCCGCACCCTTGAAGGTCGCGAGATCCGCGCCGCGTTTGTTCCGGAAGCAGGGTGGGAACTGCTGGCAGCGGATTACTCCCAAATCGAGTTGCGCCTGCTGGCCCACATGTCCGACGATCCCGTGCTGGTTGAATCCTTTAATAACGGTGAAGACATTCACACCCGCACGGCTGCTGAAGTTTTTAAAGTCGATCCTCTCCTGATCACGCCGGATATGCGCCGTGCCGCCAAGGCAGTCAATTTCGGAATCGTTTATGGACAGACGCCGTTTGGTCTTGCACAGACGCTTTGTATCGACCGCAAAGAAGCCGATCTCTACATTCGCCGGTATTTTGAGCGTTATGCGGGCGTTCGTAAGTTCATTGACCGCACCATTGCCGAGGTTCGCGAAACGGGTGTGGCAAAGACTCTGCTCGGACGTCGCCGCCCGATTCCCGACATGCAGAGCCGGAATCCCGCCGCACGGTCTTTCGCCGAACGCACAGCCGTGAACACGCCGCTGCAAGGCACTGCCGCGGATCTGATCAAACTTGCCATGATTCGCTTGGCGCGACTTCTCGATGAACAGAAAATGAAATCGCGGATGCTCCTCCAGGTGCACGACGAGCTCGTCTTCGAAACGCCCCCTGAGGAGAAGAGTAAACTGGGTGATCTCGTTAAGAAAGAAATGGAAAGTGTATACGAACTCTCGGTGCCGTTGTCGGTAGATATTGGCTCAGGACCGAACTGGAGAGACGCGAAATGAGGCGCACTCTAGCGATACTCGTCTGTGTTCTTGCAGGCTTGCTGGTTGGGGTTTCGTGCGGGGGCGGACCTTCTAAGAGCGGCAAGATGGAAGCCGCTCCACCACAATTCAAGGTTCTGATGCAGACAACGAAGGGCGATGTCGTTGTGCTCGTGCATCGCGATTGGTCGCCCATCGGTGCGGATCACTTTTACGAACTGGTGCAGATGCACTTTTTCGATAAGAACGCTTTCTTTCGGGCGTTGCCCGGGTTTGTCGTTCAGTGGGGCATCAGCGGCGATCCGGACATAAACAAGCGCTGGAGCGTGATTACGGTGAGAGACGACCCGCCTAAAGTTCCCAACAAAGTCGGTACGGTCGTGTTTGCGAAAACCGGCGAGCCCGATTCGCGATCTACCCAATTGTTCATCAACCTGCGTGATAACACCAGCTCCCTCGATCCGCAGGGATTCACGCCATTCGGGGAAGTCATCCAGGGAATGGATAACGTTTTAAAGATTAATACCGAGTACGGCGAAATGGCTCCCGGCGGCCCAGGACCTAATCCGGCCGCGATCGCCGACATTGGGAACCCGTACCTCGAAGAGCACTTTCCCCGCCTCGATTACATCAAGAAGGCGAGAATCATTCCCTAATTAGCTTGTCCCCTTCGAGATCCAGGTCTCAATCGCCTCCAGGGCGACCGGCGACATAGTCTGTTGAATCGTCGAATATTCGGCAGCCATGCCGGTATTGGCCTTCTGTAGCAGATAGTTTAGATTTGAGAGCGTCTTGATTTTTGCGTTGCGGTTGTGGCCACGGGAGAAGGCGCTTTTCATTGCGGAAGCGTTCTGATCCGGATCGATGGTCATGTCCTTTTCGCCAAACAACGCCAGCACGGGACACTGGATCTTCTCGAGTGCGGTAGAAGGGTCGTAGGTGAGAAAGAAACGCAGCCACGGAGATTCGAGGCGAGCGGCCCGTCCCTTCCATGCTTCGACATAGGGCGCATACTCGGGGGGCGCGTGAGAAAGCGCCTCGCGAATCTCGTCTGCGGTCCTGCCCTCCCGTACCAGGCGATAAACGCCGGAACCGATTCGGACATCCGCCTCAATTTGTTCGTCGGGCAGTCCCGCCGCCCTCTCTGCTCGCGCTGCCTGAGCGAGCAGAACTTTGTCGCCGGTGACAGCCGTGCCGTTCAACAGTACGAGGAGCGCTACCTGCGGATTTGCGGCAGCGACAATCGCCGCTGCGATCGCACCTTCTCCGTGACCGATTAATCCTATTCGCTTTTTGTCCACATCCGGACGAGTGGTAAGGTATTGAAAACCGGCTGCCGCATCTGACGCAAAATCTTTCGTCGCAGCATCCTCGAATTTTCCTGTAGACTTGCCCGTCCCTCGATCATCGAATCGCAGCACCGCAATGCCGTGCCGGACCAGGTAATCCGCCAACACCAGGAACGGCTTATGCCCGGCCATTGTTTCGTCGCGGTCCTGGGGTCCGGCGCCTGACACGAGCAACACTGCCGGCCAGGGCGAGCCCTTTTCCGGTTTTGAAAACGTTCCCGACAGATGTAAATCCGGGGTGTCGGTGTTCGCGTATGAGACATCTTCTTCGGTATAGGGAAGCGGCGGTTTCGGGTCCTGCGGGCGGGGGACATACTCGCCGCCCTCCGCCGGCGGCGGCCCCTGCGCCTGCCCTGAAACGCCAAATAAGCAAGCAGCCAGGAACGACAAAACGAAAGCAGTGCTTCTCCGGTTCCCCATTTTGCCCATCATACGCTTTCCGGGGCGATGCGAAACTGGAAGAAACTAAATGACTGGAAACGACATTCGAGCGACGTTTCTCGAATACTTCGCTGTGCAAGGCCATCGCGCTGTGCGCAGCTCGTCGCTCGTGCCCGCCGATGATCCGACGCTGCTCTTTACCAACGCGGGAATGAATCAATTCAAGGACATCTTTCTAGGGTTGGAAAAACGGGATTACACCCGCGCAACCTCCTCGCAGAAATGTGTCCGTGCCGGGGGGAAACATAACGATCTTGAGAACGTGGGCTACACGCGGCGTCACCACACGTTTTTCGAGATGCTCGGGAACTTTTCGTTCGGCGACTATTTCAAGAAAGACGCGATCGCTTATGCGTGGGAACTCGTTACCGGCGCAAACTGGTTCGGGATGCCCAAAGATCGCCTCTACGTCACCGTCTTCCGCGAGGACGATGATGCCGAGGAGCTTTGGCAGAAAGTGGCGGGTCTTCCGAAAGAACGCATTTTCCGGCTGGATGAGAAGGACAACTTCTGGCAGATGGGCGAAACGGGTCCCTGCGGACCCTGCTCGGAGATTCACTACGATCTTGGGCCGGGAGCCGCGGAAAAGGGGCATGAGCACGAGCAGTTTCCCCTCGATGGCGGAGGACGTTTCGTCGAAATCTGGAATCTCGTCTTCATGCAGTTCGATCGCGACCTTAATGGCAAGCTCACTCCTCTGCCTCGTCCGTCTATCGACACCGGCATGGGCCTCGAACGCACAGCGGCCGTTCTGCAAGGGCATTTGTCGAACTATGACACCGACCTGATTCAACCCATTATTGAGCGTGCTGGAGCGCTCATTCATGCCGGACGGCAGCCTGATGAACGTACCGAAACGGCCCTGCGTATCAATGCAGATCACGTCCGCGCTACTACATTCTTGATTCATGATGGCGTCGTTCCTTCGAACGATGGACGCGGCTACGTGCTGCGCAAAATTATGCGGCGTGCCTTGCGCAATGGACGTCTGGCAGGCGCCACTGAACCCTACCTGCACAAGCTTACTGCTTTTGTTGCGGACCTGATGAAGTCCGCTTACCCGGAGCTGCAGGAGAGTACAGGCCGCGTATCGCGCATTGTCAGCGAGGAAGAAGATCGCTACTCCTCGACCTTTCAGATTGCGGAGAAGTTCTTCCAGGACGAGGCGAAGTCCGCTGTGGAGGGCGTGCTGCCAGGTGCAGCGGCATTCAAGCTTTACGACACGTATGGTCTGGCGCTGGACGAGCAGGAGGAGATGGCTCGCGAATTCGGGCTGACTATCGACAAGGCGGCGTTCACGGCGGAAATGGAGAAGCAGCGTACCCGAGCGCGCGCGAGTTGGAAGGGCGCCGATAAAGCTCAGGTTGCCGACGCCTACAAAGGACTGGGCTCCGTGGAATTCGCCGGGCGCGAAACGCTTGAAATGGCAGTCGAAGTTAAGGCACTGATCTCCGAGAAATCCGCGATCGCCGCTGTCGAGAGCGGAAAGGCTGAAGTCGTTTTCTCCAGAACTCCTTTCTATGGCGAATCCGGCGGACAGGTGGGCGATACCGGCTTGCTTCTCGACGCCGAGACTCGAGAACGCGTGGCCGTTGTGGAAGGCGCGTACCGGTCGACACCCTCAAGCATCGTCCAGAAAATCGCCGGCCTGAAGCCGATAAAAGTGGGGGACAAACTCATCGCAGTAGTCGACCGCGAATCACGCCGCGCGACCATGCGCAACCACACCGCCACGCACCTGCTGCACGCCGCGCTGCGGCAAGTGCTCGGCGTGCACGTGAAGCAGGCCGGCAGTGTCGTGGAACCCGGCCGGCTGCGCTTCGATTTCTCTCACTACTCTTCGTTGAACAACGACGAAAAAACCGAGGTCGAACTTCTGGTCAACCAGCAGATTCTCGCAAACAGCGAAGTAAGAACCGACATCATGGAACTCGAACAGGCGCTGAACACGGGCGCCATGGCGCTGTTTGGCGAGAAGTACGGGGAAAGCGTTCGCGTCGTGAGCATTCCGAATTTCAGCCGCGAGTTATGCGGCGGAACTCATGTGACGCGAACAGGCGACATCGGTCTCTTCAAAATCATTTACGAAGGAAGCGTTTCGGCAGGCGCACGCCGCATTGAAGCCATCACGGGAGAGGGCGCGCTCGAGCACTTTCAGGATGCCGCGGCCCAACTCAGCCGCGCCGGCGAACTCCTGCACACGTCCGATTCAGGTCTTGTTACAAACCTTGAAAAACTTCTTGAGCAGCACAAACTTTTGGAGCGTGAGATTGACCAGCTCAAGGACCGTATGGCTCATCAACAAGCGGAAAAGCTGCAGGGACGTCTGGTCAACGGTTCAACCGTAATCTTTGAAAAATTGGAGGGGCTCGACTCCAAGCAGCTACGCACGCTGACGGATTCTCTTCGCAACAAGCTGGGGAGCTTCGTGATCGTCATTGCGTCAGTGAACGATTCCCGTGTTTCGATCATTTCGACGGTGAGCAAAGACCTCATACAGAAAGTACAAGCGGGCAAACTCGTTGGAGAAGTCGCGAAAGCGATCGGCGGAAAAGGGGGCGGCCGTCCCGATATGGCTGAAGGCGCCGGCAAAGATGTCAGCCTCCTGCCTTCTGCGCTTGCGAGCGTCCATGAAAACGTCGAGTCGATTCTGCTGAGCCACTAGATCGGAGATCAATTGGACCAATTTGATGTAGCCATCGTGGGAGCAGGCCCGACCGGATTAGCCTGCGGTATTGAATTGCAGAAACGCGGATTGCGGCCGGTGCTTTTCGATAAAGGCTGCGTCGTCAACTCGATTTATCAATATCCGATTAACCTGGTTTTTTTCACTACGCCCGAGCTTCTCGAGATCGGGGATATTCCGATGACCTCGCTCAATGAAAAACCTGGTCGCACCGAAGCACTCAAATACTATCGACGCGTCGCCGATCATTACAAACTTGATGTCCACCAATACGAGAAAGTGCTGGGCTTCGACGGTACAGACGGCCATTTCTCAGTACGTACGGAAACGAGTCTGGGCGAGCGGTTCTGCTATTCCACGAAGAAAATCGTTCTTGCGACGGGCTATTACGATATCCCGAACCGGCTGGATATCCGCGGGGAAGATCTCGACAAAGTCATCCACTACTACCGCGAGCCTCACCCTTATTACGATCAGGACGTGCTCATCATCGGAGCGAAAAACTCCGCTTGCATCGCTGCCTTAGAGCTTTTCTGGACCGGCGCGCGCGTCACTCTCGTGCATCGCGGAGCAGGAATTTCAAACAAGGTCAAATACTGGATCAAGCCGAATATTGAAAACCGCATCAAATGCGGCGAGGTAACAGCCTACTTTCACACCAGCGTGCAGGAAATCCGGCCGCACGAAGTTCTTCTCGCAACGCCGAACGGCGCAGTCACGGTCAAGAATGATTTCGTCTTCGCCATGACAGGTTACCGCCCCGATTTTGAGTTCATGGCTGAGCACGGTATCCATCTCGATCCGGCGACCTCGAAGCCCATCACAGATCCGGCAACCTTAGAGAGCGAGCGCCCAGGTGTATATCTGGCAGGTGTTATCGTCGCCGGCACTCATACGAACGAGATCTTCATCGAAAACGGCCGTTTCCACGGCAAAGTGATCGCAGAAGCAATCGAGAAAAACCTTCGCTCGGCGGCAGCTTAGCTCGGGACTCTATCGCTGGGTCGTTTCGTGGGTGAGAACTTGACGGTTGAACTCGGCGGACCGCAGTCGAGGTACGCTCAAAGACTCCCACTGATCGCTCTTGAAATGCTTGGCGAGAAGGACGATCTGTCCACAATGGTAGGAGTAATGAGCCATCTGACGATTGATCGCCTGCATTACCGAATGCACTTCGCCGCGAATAGTAACTTTACTTTCGAGATCCAGATCAGAAAGCTTTTCGAGCGTTCCGAAGAGGCGTCCCCATCCGTCTTCCCAGGCCGTCAGTAGGGCTTCTCGTGTGTCGGGAGGATCGTCGAACTCGGTGTCCCGATTGCGATCCGGTTTCTCACCGTCAGTCGTCAGAAAATCTGTCCATCGGGATCGCATATTGCCGGCCATGTGCTTCACCGTAATGCCGATGGAGTTCATTTCGCCGTCCAGAGTCAGCAAAAGCTCCTCATCGGTGACCTGTGCTATCGCCCGTTCCGCCAGATTTTTGTAGTAGCGAAACAGTGTAAGGGAATCTTCCAGATATGACGTCGTGAATTTTAGCGCCATGACGCCTATGTTGACGCAACAGTTCGAAGATGGCAACGCCTGAAGCACGCCGCAAAGAGGCGCGTCACCTGCCCAGGATGACACGCCTCACAAAAACGCCGAAGCCGCCGCTCCGGCGTCATCCATATCCGCATATAGTCAGTGCCCGAAAGTACCGGCGGACGCCCATCCGCCGGCCCATACGCATGCGCCCCACGCGCTCGAGCTTCTGATTAGCGAACATGAAATTTCAGGGAAGTGGCTTTCACTGGTGGATTCGCTGTAAAAATCGTTCGCTCGACGCAGGAACCCGAGTCCAAAACAAGGGCGGGCTCCAAAACCTCGCCTTCAAATTTTTCAAGCTGATCGCTGGTGAGAACCGGTTTGAAATTGTTCAAAATCTGCTGCGCGGCGATCGAACCGAGTGCTGCCCCGGCAACTACTCCCACCGGTGGACCGTACTTCGACGAACTTAAAACCGACAGGACTCCTGCGGTGGAATTTAGAATCATGCTGATCACCGTACCCGCGCTGTGATTCTGATTCCGGAGGATTGCCGCCAGCATGATTTGACGTCCGATCGGATGCAGGTCGAGGTTCGCTTGTCCCAGACTCTGATAAATCTCGCTGCTCACGATGGACTGTTTTGCGCCGCTAGTGTTGCAAATGCTCAGATCATATCCAGTTATGCCCTTGGGTAGCTTCCCGTAGTTCTGCTGCAGCAGGCTCGCCGGTATGGGCGCGCCCGTGACAGCAAACGTACTCTGTGCTGGAGCGAGTGCGCTTATCCACAGCAGATTTAGGAATGTCCATGCCAACAATTTCATCGATTTCTCCCAACGGGTCGCGGTTAAATACTTACCTGCTCAAGTGTTAGCGCGGCACTTTCGCAGCGCTTGCCCAGCAAGGCTGCTAAGTTGCTGAGAATAGAACCAAAAGATTTTTTTGAAAATTTCGTGAACAATCGAGAATGTCTTTCGAGATATCCTCGATTTATCCCGAGTGCCGATCCCTCTTTACTGGTAGTGCGCATCGATTTGCTCCAGCGCGCTATCCGCCAAACTCCGTCCGCGGACGTCGCCATGAGTACGTGAGTACCGAAGGACTTTCGTCAGCAAAATAACGGAACGCTAGAGGAGAATGAGGCAAAACGCTATACTGGACTAGCTGCGGTGAAAAGACCTAGAAGGGGAGGCATGAGAGGGCGGAAAACTATCCGAATCTGCTTAGCAAGCTTGCTGTGCGCTGCAGTTTCCTCCGCCTTAGGGCCGACCATCGGCATCGCTTCGGCTATCGGGACGTTCATCGTCAACAGTAACCAGGTTGATGGCAACGCAAATCTTTTCGAAGGTTCAGAAATTAAGACGAGCAAGGCTTCGAGCCAGATTTTTCTCCAAACCGGGGCTGCCCTTACGCTGGGAATCGATTCTGTGGGAACGATTTACCGGGACCGCCTGGTTTTGCGTCAGGGTGCCACCAAGGTGGACAACATGAATGGCTACAGCGTTCGCACGGCTGATTACCGGGTCGAGCAGGGCGAACCCGCTTCGCAGGCAGTCGTGCGCATTGATGGCCCTATGCTAGAAATCGGCGCTCTGGCCGGTTCGCTGAATGTGTTTGATCGCAGGGGTGCCATGCTGACGCGCATCGGTATTGGAACTGCATCGGCCTTTCAAATCCCAAATCCAAACGATAACAACCAGGGTACGGCCAATCCCAACAACAACAATCCACGTAAATACAAGACTGCGACAGCACTGCTTTTGGCGGCTACGCTGGCGGGCCTCGGTTTAGCGGTGGATGCTATTTTGCAACCGGAACCCACTAGCCACTAGCCGTCAAGCGGAACACGTGGTAGGCCCAAGGCGGCATCGCCACATACAGCCCCTGGTTCACCATGTCCCGGCCGCTTCTCTCATATACTTCAGGTCCCATAACGTCCTGTAGCAAAAGTGCTTCCTCCCTTAAGCTGCCGTGTGGAAACCGGATATAGCACTGGCTGGCATGGTCGGCATAGTTCACGGCGATCAAGTACGCTATTTTTCCGTTCTGACGCCATGCGAAGCAGATAAAGTCTTCGGCTGTTGGATTCGAATCCCAAGCCGGATAGGTGGTAAGTAGTATCCAAGCCCCACGAGGGGCGACCTTGAGCGCGTCAAGAAGTCGCTCGTAGAATTCGCGGAGCTCGACGTTATCAGCTTCAACGGCCCTTCGAGCCAAATGGATGGATGGCTTCCGAACGTATCCTCGCAACTCCCCTTGATGAAAGAAACTCATTCCGGGCACGAAGTAAGCGACCACGGCGGCCGCTTTGTGAGTCGGCGGGGGCAGGGAAGCCGCAACACGCGGCTCATCGTGATTTTCGAGGAAGCGCACAAATCCTTCCTGGAAGCGAATGTCCGCGCTGAGGTGCGCTCGAACTGGCGCCGCCGCCCGATCGAGGAGACGATCGTACAGAGTTTTGTCATAGCAGTAATCGAATCCTTGCTGACGCAGAGTCCATTCCAATCCCCAATAAACTTCTGCGACAAACAAGAAGTCGTCCTTGACACCTCGCGCGGCCGCAATGGCCGTGGGCCAGAATTCTTGTGTAGAGATCCTCCAGGTTTTGTAAAAGATTTCGGATAGCAAAAGCATTGCCATGTCGCAGCGCACGCCATCGCACATCGATGCGATAGTCCGCAGTTCATCGAGCATGGCGAGTTGAAGCGATTCGTTGCCGTAGTTGAGTTGCAGAGTATCCGGCCAGCCGGGAAAATAGGGATCGCGGCCGTGCGCCAGTATCCGGCCGTCAGGTAACTCGACAAAATTCTGTGGAGTTGCCGTGAGATCTGCTTCGGTACCGGTTATGAAATACTCGGGATGCTCAACGACCCAGGGATGATCGAGGGCTGTATGATTCCCGACGAAATCCAGGAGCAAGCGAATACCCCGCTCGCGGAGCCGGTTTCGCAGCGTTGCAAGAGCGGCATTTCCTCCGAAATCAGCGTGCACCGTATACGACGTAATCGCGAAGGTCGAGCCGATGATATCGGCTTCCTTCAAATCAGGTAAAGCCGCCTCAAAGGAAGGCAGCCACGACTTTTCATTTCGCGAAATAGCTGCGCCCGCCTGGCCTGTCTGCCAGACGCCTAACAGATACAGCCAATCGAAACCTGAAGCTGCTAAGCGATCCAGTTCTTCATCCGGAATTCGATTGAGGTTTTGAGGCTGGGCTCCTGAACCGGAGCGCTGAAGCCAATCCCGCGCATGAATCTGGTACAGCACGGGATGAGACATCTGGCAGGCGCTCTAATGCTTGCCCGCTAGAGCAAGGACAGCGTATCCGGTCGCTGCATCCGTCATGAATCGTCCGACGTCGCTTTTCGGATCTCGCCGCTTATTGAGCGAATAGGCGCTCCAAGAACCGTCATCGCTGTTCTGGTGATTTTCAAGCCACTCGCACCCTTTGCGGGATACGCTATCCCGGCGACTCTGCGCACGCTCCAACGCCAGTACGATCAGGCCTGTCGCATAGCCATCACTTTTGGTCTCCTCGGGCGTGTGATCGAGCCGGCTCCATTTGCCCAGGCTGGCTAAGCTCCAGCCGCCATCTGTCTGCTGCAGCTGTTCGATCGACGAAATGAGCTGGTGCTTTTCCACCTTTGACAGCAGACCGGGTGACTTACCGGAAGCCCATAGGAGGACGATCCGATTTAACAAAGGTTGGCCGGCATATTCACGCTTCAAATAAGATCGCAGAGCGCGCAAATTGGCTTGAATTGCAGGTTCTTTCATGTATGATTCAGGCGCCCAGGCCACCGCGAGCGCCATCAAAGCCGCTCCCTGATACTGCGACTCGTTGCCTTCCCAGGGCGAGAGGTGAAAAACTTGCCAATCCCATGCTCCGACGTGTTCGCCTGTCTTGAGCTGCAACGCCCAGGCCGCAGCAAACGCCGCCCGAGTGGTCGGATCTAACCGGTTGTTTTGCTGAGCATTACTCGCCAGCACTATCGCGTTGAGCACTGCTTCTGTTGAGCGGGATTCTCTAGACTTTCCGGCTCCCGACTCCGCGTCCTCGTAGTACGGTTCCACCTCGCTCCACAAAGAGACCCTTTTTTCAACGTGGCCCAGGACTGCGCGTTCTGGTGCGGGCACATTCTTCTCGAGCAGCATGCTTCTGAGCATGGGTCGAGCGAGTGCGTAAGGCAAGATCGTGTGGCACGAAACGCAAACGGTTTCATGATCGCGTTGGGATGGCGGCCAGCTTTCCCACCAGGTGGCCCGTTCATCGAGATATTTGGCGGCCGCGGCCGGACTCCATGTTGTCGGCGCATTTGCACTTCCGCCCGAACTCGCTGAACCGGCGGCGAAACCACAATAGGACACACAGAGGAAGATACTTAGCGAGAGCAGTCCAGATCTATACGGGCCCCGGTTTTGACCTGCCATCAGTTGCTGCGCCAATGGATCACCTCCGGCAAGCAGATTAGGCTCATACTTTGCAACAGCTGAAGTTGCGGGATCGGTAGGAGGGATAGGGCCGAAGTTCCCTAAGTAGGTTCTCTTCTACCGGTAGATCGTGATTTCGATACTAACATGCAAACCGGCCTGTGAGGATCCGAAGTCCCGGGGTTATCCCAAGTCGGATCAAAGAGCCGGCACGAGCTGAAATCTGGATGGCCAAGCTGCCGCTCACTCCCAAGCACCCACGGAGTTACTGCAGAACACTACTGTTCGGTGGTGCAAGCCAAGGGCAACGGCAGCTCCTGAACTCATTCTGCGTTCCTCGGACCCGAATTTCAATTCCCCCGGAAACTTCTGAGGCTTGCACAGTGTCCAGGACATCAGGCGAAAGGCTTCAAGAATCGAGGCCAGCAAATCTCGGTGGTAGGGGCGACAGGGATCGAACCTGTGACCCTCAGGTTAGAAGGCTGTCTACAGGTATTTGTCCGTTCTCAAATGACTGATCCTGTTTGAACAACGGGCACAAAATCTCTCAAAAAATCATTTCACAGAGCGCCATTTGATAGGGTAATTGATTGGGCAGTGCGAATGCTTGGACGGTAGGCGCTAGCCAGATCTTGACGCTCCCGTTAGAATGCTCAAGTGCGTAGCCCGGACTTCCCGAATCGCGGCAGGCGCTTCTCGGTACCGTCAGGCAAAGTTCGATATTCGTACCAGTACCCTGTCCAAGTCTTGGGTTTCTTTCCGGTGCTCTTGACGAATCCGTTCTGGAAGCGCTGTCTGACACGACTCTGCCGAACCAATGACTCTTCGTTCTGTTGGGCAAGTCTAACATCATTGCCGGCTCGTCTCTTCCATGAATTTCGCCAGCTTCGAGGGATAGAACCGCAGGTGAGCTCCTACCTTCATGTACGGGAGCGTGGGCTTGCGGTGCCCGTTCGCGTGCGCCCTCACCCAGGACGGTTTCACGTTGAGCCAATTTGCCACCTCATTCACTGTTAGTGGCTTCTAGAGCGGTACCTGATCCTTTGACTCCTTTGCTGCGATCAATTTTGTTTCCTCACGCTCCTCGATCTTTTGAGTTAGCCCCACGAGCGCGGTTCGAATCATATCGTGACCATTTCGTTCTGCCAAGACTCATAGATCAGCTTCTTCACAACTCCGCATTTTCCGTGAACAGTAGCGACAATAGAAACAGTAATTCCAACTGACGCGGGGAAAAATGGAAAGAGAAGCAGCAGTTTTCATGCGGAGATGGCCGAAAACTCTGTTTCTACTGTTTCTACTGTCGCGTTGGACGGAATTTGGCGCCTACGTACCCGCCACTTTATCGGTCTCCTCACTGAGGCAGGAGAAAGCCGATATTCGGTTTCGACTCCTTCAGCAGTTAACGTAAATCGGCGCTCGGGGCTAAACTCAGGACCTTTCCTAACGACTTTGCACCAGACTTTTGGTGCTGCAGGCACTCCGCTACCGCCTCGGGCATCAGGGAGCGTATATGGTTTGCGCGTCGTACGCCAAGTTGTAAACATACCGATGTTAGGGGCTCGAGGCCGACTTCCTTTCCGTATTTGTCTTACATTCTCCGAGCGGACGACAGTCCTGCTGGATAGCAAGCCTCCAGCCTCGCCGGGCTGATGCGCTCCATGCAGATCCGCAGTCCGCGAGGATCTCCCTGTTCATCCTCGCTCGGCAACTGCAGCACTAACGGATACCCTTCTGCACACGCACATTGCCATCAAAGAGAACGGAGAGATGATCGCACGATGTAGCAGTCACTGCCGGCACCCCAAGGAAGATATTCTGGCTAATAGTGCAATGGTCATAAATTGCGAAGCGCCAAGGCGGAGTTCCGGCTGCGTTAGAGAGGGGATTCTAATCGTCCTCTGGATGCTGCTTCCATGCGTCCCTTGTGCTTACTCCGCTAACACGGAAACGGGGCCCGCCGAAAGCGTAGTAAAGCTGCCGGTTATCGACAAACACGACATCCGCTTCACCCGCCTTTCCGTAAACGGAGAATCGATTGAGAGCGGAATCGGTAGTATTGCGCAGGATGACTACGGGTTCCTGTGGTTTGGTGCGGGCTTGTTTCGCTATGACGGCTACAATCTTAAAGCCTACCGGCACGAACGCGGGAACCCGAATAGCCCTGCGGACAATGCGATCCTGGCTCTTTATAAAGACCGGGACGGCAGTTTGTGGATTGGTAGCAGGTATGGCGGGCTTGACAGGTTCGATCCGGGCCGAGACACTTTCACCCACTATCGCCAAGACTCACAAAACCCGAAAAGCCTCAGCAGCGACTTTGTCACCTCTATCTATCGGGACCGCGCCGGCCAACTGTGGATCGGCACCTCCGGCGGCCTGGATCGCATGGACCCCGCAACCGGGACCTTCGCTCACTACCGGCACAATCCCGACGATGCCGGCAGCCTCAGCGGCAACGGCGTCAACTGTATCTACGAAGACAGGCAAAGCAATCTTTGGATCGGCACCTCCGGCGGCCTGAACAAACTGGAGCAGGCGTCAGGCCGGATCTCGCGCTTTTTGCATGATCCGGCCAACAAGCAAACTATCGGCCACGATTACATCAGCTCCGTCGTTGAGGATCGGGACGGCGTTTTGTGGGTGACGTCGCCGATGGGAAGCGGGTTGAGTGCCTTAGATCCAAAAACCGGCCAGTGCACGCGCTACTCCTTTCACGCGGAAGAGCCGCCGAGTCAAAGCGTTGCCGGAGTGCAGACTATCTCGGAAGATGGGGATGGCGCGCTGTGGTTATGCACAGTGGAACACGGACTGCTTAAGCTGGACCGAAAACGCAAATCGTTCACTCGGTATTCGAATGATCCGGGCGACGCCAATAGTCTTCAGAGCGACACGGTCAATCTAATCTTCGACGATGCAGAAGGAATAACCTGGGTTGGCACGTCAAGCGGACTGAGCCGGTTCCAGCGCCGGCGACCCTCGTTTGTCGAGTATAAGCATAAGGCCGGCGACCCCAACAGCCTGCACAACAGCGTCATCTGGTCCGTACAGCCGGACAGCCAGGGCTTTCTTTGGATCGGCGATGAAGATGGTCTGAATCGGTTGAATCTGCGAACCGGAAAAACTGTTTTCTATCGGCACAACCCGAATGATCCGTACAGCCTTTCTTACAACAAAGTTGCTGCTATTCGCGAAGACCGCGAAGGCATGCTGTGGTTTGGCACCTACGGTCGAGGACTGGATCGTTTCGACCGCCAAACGGGAAAGTTTTTTGTGTACCGGCACGACCGGAAAGACCCCGCGAGTTTAAGCAGCGACTCTATTCTCTCGTTATTGATCGACCGCCAAGGAACGTTGTGGGTAGGGACTCAGGGCGGTGGGCTGGATCGCTTTGATTCGAGAACAGGACGTTTCGTTACCTACTTGAATGACCGGCCGGACCCGAATCTCTCGTTGACAGTTCTCTTCGAGGATCGCGCCGGAATGATCTGGTTGGGTTCCGGGCAGGGATTAAAACAATTCAATCCGAAGACAGGGCAGCTCAGGACTTATCTCCACAATTCGGCAGACCCGCGAAGCATTAGCAATGACAAGGTCAATGGCATCTGGGAGGACCGGCGAGGGCAATTGTGGGTCGGCACCGCGAACGGACTCAATCTGATGGACCAAAGCCGCGGAACTGCCCACGTTTTTACCAGGAACGACGGTCTTCCGGATGATGCTATCGAGTCGATTCTCGAAGACCGTCACGGATACCTTTGGATGGCCACGCACCACGGGCTCAGCCGGTTTGATCCGCACACGCGAACCTTTCGCAACTATCTCGAATCGGATGGTCTGGCCGGCGATGTCCTCGACCCTCATGGAGCTGGCGGTGGCAGCCAGGCTCCCAGCGGTGAAATGTTCATTGGTTCGACCAATGGCGTGACGGCATTCAATCCGGACAGCGTTTCCGACAATCCTCACGTTCCGCCGGTTAAGTTTACCGATTTTCGGTTGTTCAACAACCCGGTGTACCCCGGGCGGAATTCCCCGCTCCGGAGCTCGATTTGGGCGACGGATTCGCTCACCCTAAACCACAATCAGAGCATTTTCACGCTTGAATTCGCCGCCCTTAGCTACATGGCTCCCCAAAGGAACCGCTATCGATACCGACTGCAAGGATTGGAGACGGAGTGGAACGAAGTGGATAGCTCGCGGCGCAGTGCCACCTATACAAACCTTGCGCCCGGCAAGTACCTGTTTACACTCCAAGGTTCCAATAACGACGGGGTTTGGAACACGAAAGGAGCAGCTCTTACCATCACAGTCCTGCCGCCCTGGTGGGCAACATGGTGGTTTAACGTCCTTGTAGCACTGGTGATTGTCGGAGCGCTCTTGGCAGCCTATCAATATCGCGTGAAGGGATTACAGTTTCAGACCGCGCGACTCGAAGCCCAAGTCGCGCAGCGAACCCACGAACTCGAAATTGCCAAGAACGCAGCGGAGACGGCCAAAGCCGGGGCGGAACAGGCCAGAAACACCTCAGAGCAAGCGCGGAATAGCGCGGAGCAAGCTAATCAGGCGAAGACCACCTTCCTCGCCAACATGAGCCACGAGCTACGTACACCCTTGAACGCGATTCTCGGCTTCTCGAATCTGCTGCGTGAGAATCACCGCATTGCCGAGAAGGAGCGCAAGATCCTGGACATTATCAGCCGCAGCGGCGAGCATTTGTTAACGCTGATCAACGACGTCCTGGACATGGCCAAGATCGAGGCCGGCCGAATCGCAATCGAAAACACCAGGGTTGACGTAAGCGATCTGGCGGCTGGTGTCCTGGATCTCATGCGCTTGCGGGCCGAGGAAAAGGGCATCGCACTTTCCTTCCAGAAGACCTCCGGATTTTGTCAATTTGTACAGGCCGATGGCGAAAAGCTGCGCCAGATGCTGTTGAATCTGGTCGGCAATGCCGTGAAGTATACGGACCAGGGGAGTGTCACTCTGCGTGTAGGCGGGCAACCGGCCGAAGATTCTGAGCACTGCAGGCTTGTCCTGGAAGTGGAGGATACCGGGGTAGGAATTACCAGGGATGAACAGACGAAGATTTTTGATCCGTTTGTGCAAGCGGGCAAGCTACGCAGCCAGAAAGGCAGCGGACTGGGACTGGCGATTACCAAGCGATTCGTCGAGTTGATGGGGGGCACGATTCAGCTTAAGAGCGTAGCGGGCAAAGGATCGGTGTTTCGGGTGGAGATTCCAGTTCTGAAGGTGGGCGTGACCGAAGTGCCAGCACCGACTCTGCAGCGGGGACGGCTTATCGGCCTCGAGCCCGGCCAGCCAGAATGCCGCATAATGATTGTCGAAGATCAATCGGAGAACTGGCGTTTGCTGGAGCAACTCCTCAAAAGCGTGGGGTTTCCGGTAAGAGTCGCCGAGACCGGCGCCGAGGGTATCGACCAGTTTTTAACCTGGCGGCCACACTTCATCTGGATGGACTGGCGTCTGCCTGACCTGGATGGATTGGAAGTGACCCGGCGCATTCGGGCGATGGATGGCGGCAGGGATGTAAGGATCGCCATTCTCTCTGCCTTCGCGTTCACGGAATACCGCAACGAAGCTATGGCAGCGGGCATGGATGACTTTGTAACTAAGCCTTTTCAATCCACAGACATTTTTGATTCACTGGCGCGGCATCTTGGTGTGCGCTACCGGTATCAGCAAGCGACAACCGAAACAGCCGTCAGCATAGTTTGGGACGAGGAGCTAGCGAGCTTACCCACCGAACTCCGAAAGGAGCTGGCGGCCGCCCTCGTTTGTCTCGATGCCCCGCGGATAGCGGGCATTATCGCTTGTATCGCGAACCAGAATGCCGCATTGGGAACCGCACTGGCTGGGTATGCCGAGACATACACATACTCCCCCGTCTTGCGAGCACTTCAAGCTTCAGAGGACATGCAAACCTGAATTTCCATCGGCCGCCGGCACACCTTACGATGCGAAAAATTACCTCAACCGGAAACTCAAGCCACTGGCTAAGAAGGCCAAAGTCCCCGGGGTGAACTTTCAGGTATTCCGGAGAACGGTTGCTACCCATTCTCAGAATTACGGGGCGAAGGTCAAAGACACGCAGGCGCTCTTACGTCACACGAATGCTGCGGTGACGCTGAAACACTATCAGAAGACGATTCGAAGAAAGCCTGATTGCCGCGGTTGATGCCTGGGATCAAGCTCTTACGGGCGAGCGCAGGGTTGTTCCCATCAGGCCGATAAAGAGCGCCTGACGGGACTCGACGATTCAGGAACCGTCAACGGCAGCAGTATAGGGATTCGGTCGCCAACCGACTCAAACTCCCGTTTGAGACATGATTTGTGATGCGGCATTTGGGGTTTTGATTGGGTTGCTTCTCGGAGGGAATCTGTAAGTGATTGAAAACATGGTAGGGGCGACAGGGATCGAACCTGTGACCCTCAGCTTAGAAGGCTGATGCTCTATCCAACTGAGCTACGCCCCCACGTTTCTCGTCTTCTTCAGTCTAGCCGCCGCTTCCGGAAATTCATTCAATAGTGACCAGCAGATCTCGCGCCTCGACACTGTCGCGTACCTTCGCGGCCACGGATTTGACTGTTCCGTCGATCGGTGAATAAACCGTAGTCTGCATCTTCATCGCTTCCAGGATCAGCAACCGCGCGCCCTCCTCCACCTCCTCGCCTTCCTGCACGTAGATCGTTGTGATCGCACCGGGGATCGGGGCTCCGACTTGTCCCGGCTTCGACGGATCCACCTTCAGCCGCGCCTCCACCGTCGCCTTGATCGACTTGTCCTTGACCTCCACCTGCCGGGGCTGCCCATTGAGCTCAAAGAAGACGGTTCGCATGCCGTCGGCACGCGGTTCCCCAACTGTCAGCAAACGAATGATGAGGGTCTTTCCCGGCTCGAGTTCTACCGTCACTTCTTCGCGCTCCGCCAATCCGTAAAAGAACGGCGGAGTCGACAACACTTCCAGGTCTCCGAAATCGGCCCGCGCAGCAGCAAACTTGAGGAACACGTCCGGATACATCAGGTAGCTGAGAAGATCCGTCCGAGTGGTCGATTCTGTCCGCTCAGCAACTGTCTTGGCCGCCTCTTCGAGGTCAGCCGGCGGAAGATTCGCTCCAGGCCGCCCTACCTCCGGCTTTTTGCCGCGAAGAATGATCTGTTGCAGTTTTGGAGGCCATCCGCCTTCCGGCTGTCCGAGCGAGCCCATGAACATATCGACGACCGAATTGGGCAGCGTCACATGATGATCTGCCGGCAACTTCTCGAGCTCATCGATGCTCATATCATGGCTGATCAGATAGAGAGCCAGGTCGCCCACCACCTTGCTCGAAGGCGTCACCTTCACAATGTCGCCGAAAGCCATATTCACGTCGGCATACATTCGCGCCACTTCCGGCCAGCGACCACCCAAGCCCATGGCTTCCGCCTGCGCTTTCAGATTGGTGTATTGTCCGCCCGGCATCTCATGCAGGTACACATCCGAGCTGCCGGATTTTGGCGCCTCGTCGAACGGTCCATAGTAAGTTCTTATCGTTTCCCAATAGTCGGAGCAACGATTCAGTGCTTCGAAATTCAAGTCGCTCGCACGCTCGGTGTGCGCAAGCGCCGCCACAACGGAGTTCAGGTTCGGCTGGCTGGTGGTGCCGCTCATTGCCGAAATCGCCCCATCGGCAACATGCACCCCCGCTTCCGCCGCTTTCAAAACGGTTGCCGCATTGATGCCGCTCGTGTCGTGCGTGTGCAGGTGGATCGGTACGCCGATTTCGTCGCGTAGCGTCTTCACAAGCTTGTACGCGGCGTATGGCCTGAGTAGCCCTGCCATGTCCTTGATACCGAGGATGTGGGTGCCCATGCGCTCAAGTTCCTTGGCCAGCCGGACGTAGTATTTGAGCGAATATTTTTCCCTTGCCGGGTCGAGAATGTCTCCTGTGTAGCAAATAGCTGCTTCGCAGATGCGTCCCGTTTCGAGAGTGGTCTCCACGGCAACCTGCATGTTGGGCATCCAGTTCAGCGAGTCGAAGATGCGAAAGATGTCGATCCCTTGTACCGCTGACTCCTTAATAAATTCGCGAACTACATTGTCGGGGTAGGCCGTATAGCCAACCGCGTTCGAAGCACGCAGAAGCATCTGGAAACAGATGTTTGGAATGCGTTCGCGTAAAGACTGCAGGCGCTTCCAGGGATCCTCGAGTAAAAAACGCATCGATACATCGAACGTGGCGCCGCCCCACATTTCGAGGCTATAGAGTTGCGGCAGTTCGCGCGTGACGTAATCGGCGATTCGCAGCAGATCATAGGTGCGCACGCGCGTAGCCATCAGCGATTGATGCGCATCGCGAAAGGTCGTGTCTGTGAGAAGCAACCTCGATTGCTGCTTTGTCCAATCGGCAAAACCTTTGGGACCAAGCTGATCGAGTAGCTGGCGCGTCCCGGGTGGGGGCGTCTTGATGTTCGATTTCGGCACCGGTGCTTCCCGGATGTTGCTCGGCCGTGACTTGCCGGCTGCCTCGGGATTGCCGTTAACGATCACATCGGCAAGAAACCTGAGCAGCTTGGTAGCACGATCGCGACGCGGCTTAAAATCAAACAGCTCAGACGTCTCATCGAGAAATGAAGTTGTTGTGTTGCCGGATTCGAAGACGGGATGTTTGACGACATTTTCGAGAAATTGAATGTTGGTTTTGACACCGCGGATGCGAAATTCACGGAGTGCGCGATCCATGCGCTGGCAGGCTTGTTTAAAATCGCGACCCCAGGCAGTGACCTTAACGAGCAACGAATCGTAGTAGGGAGAAATAACAGCGCCACCATATGCGGATGCCGCGTCCAGCCGGATTCCGAATCCTGCCGGGGAACGGTATGTCTGCAGCCGGCCGTAATCCGGAACAAAGTCATTGGCCGGATCCTCTGTGGTCACGCGGCATTGCAGGGCCGTGCCGTGCAGCGGAATCTCTTTCTGGTTCGGAAGGTTGATTTCCTCACCGTGCAAACTGAGCCCCTGCGCGACCTGGATCTGGGTGCGGACGATATCGATACCCGTCACCATCTCGGTGACGGTGTGTTCGACCTGCACTCGCGGATTCACTTCGATAAAGAACCATTCGTGAGTATCGGCGTCTACCAGAAACTCGACGGTACCCGCGTTGTAGTACTTTGCTGCGCGCGCCAGGGCAACAGCCGCATCGGCCAGCTCGGAGCGCACCTTCTGCGGCAGACCGACGGCAGGCGCGATTTCTACAACCTTTTGGTGCCGGCGCTGGACCGAACAATCGCGTTCGTACAGGTGCAGGATGTTGCCATGCGTGTCGCCAATGATTTGAATTTCGACATGCTTTGCGCGCCGGATGAAGCGCTCGAGAAATACGGAAGGGTTGCCAAAGGCGGCTGCCGCCTCCGCGCTCGCCTCCTGCAGGCGATCGTGAAAGTCGCCAGGTGAATCGACCACCCGCATACCTCGCCCGCCGCCGCCAAACGCCGCTTTGATAATCAGCGGACAGCCGATTTTCTCGGCGATCGCCTCCGCTTGCGGGTCACTGGGATCTACTGGGTTTTCCGTGCCCGGAACAATCCGAATATTTGCGCTTTGGGCCAGCTTCCGAGCCGCCGTTTTGTCACCGAGCGATTCCAAGATTTGAGCGCTTGGTCCAACAAACGTGATACCGGCACGTTCGCACGCTAACGGTAGCGCCGGGTTCTCGGAAAGGAAACCATAGCCGGGGTGGATCGCGTCCACATCTTTATCAGCCGCGAGCTTGACAATACCTTCGACGTCGAGATACGCCTGGACAGGACCTTTCCCCTGGCCGATCAAATACGCTTCGTCCGCTTTAAAATGATGCAAGCTAAGACGGTCTTCCTGCGAGTAGACGGCCACTGTCCGGAGACCCAGTTCGTTGGCCGCACGCAGAATGCGAATCGCGATTTCGCCACGGTTGAGAGCAAGAAGTTTTCTCATGAATGCTCTGCGGGAAGGTTAAAGGGTAACACGGGGTTGCAATTTGCCCCTTGGGCTCGTCTTACTTCCTTTCAATCACGAAAAGATGGACGGAAACGGGCAGCCAGAATATAAAATGAATCGTGTGAAAGCTCTGATTGCGCTGTTTGTCGTTGCGGGATTGATGCCGGCACAACTGCGCAATGGAAACTTTACTATCCGCTTCGAACCGACTGCAGCCCTTCAGGCTAATGCGGAGATCCCTTTCGAGATCCATGTCACAGACGATCTGCGCAAGCCGCTCCTCAATGCGACGGTGAGCCTGCAAATTGAAACGCAGGATCAGCATACCCAGGTCAAGGTGGTTAAGGCGGCTCAGACTCAGCCGGGAGTGTATGTTGCAAAGCCTACATTCCCTGAGGCTGGCCGCTGGAGCGTATACGTTGAGGTCCGTCGCGGCGACGCCATGGCGGCCCGGACAATAGATTACTTCATTCCGACATCTGCCGGCCCGTAGAGTCCTGGGACTTTCCCCGGTAACACCTTCTAGTCTAAAATCACTAACGATTGGGAGGTCCCCGTTTGCCCAGCTTTATTCACATCCTGGCGGGGATTGCTTTCGTCCTCTCTACCGGTACCGCTTATTCGGCCCAAGTCTCAGTTCCCCCTGATGCAGAGGCCATTTTCCGGGCGATCCGCGCCAATGATCTGCAACTACTTGCAAACTTGACGACCACCAGGCAAGCCGTAAATGCAGCGGACCATGTACAAACGACGCCGCTTCATTACGCCGCCTTGTTCGGCAGCCCGCAAGCTGTGCATTTGCTTCTTGCCGCCGGGGCTGATCCGAACGCGGCGAACCTCCAGGGGGTCACACCGCTCATTTACGCCGCATACGATTTCGAGAAGACAAAGCTTTTCGTCGAAGCTGGAGCGAAAGTCAACGTGGCCAGCCACGTTCATTCAACTCCACTGATTGTTGCCGCATCCGCGCAGAATAATGCCGCCACGGTGAAGTATCTGCTGGAAAAAGGCTCGGACCCCAATGCCTGCGATGAGCTCGGAGCGGATGCCCTGATGACGGCCGCAAACTTCGCCGACCAGGAGAGCCTTGGTATTCTCCTCGCGCACTCGAGCGCTAAGAAGATTGACAAGATAGGCCGAAATGCGCTGGCTAATGCGGTTTCCGGAACGGTCGATGACCGCATGCAGATGTTGATACGGGCAGGGTCTGACGTCAACGCCGCCAACACCTTCGGAGGCGCTGTAAAGAACGGTCCGCTGGCGCTTGTTCATCTCACGCCGCTGATGCTTGCCGCGCCTTACGCCCCTGGACGAGCGATTGACGCCCTCTTGCAGGAGGGCGCTCATGTGAATGCCTTGGACATCCGGAAAATGAATCCCCTGATGCTGGCCGTGGCAACCGATTTCGCCAGTCCGGAGACTGTGCGCCGGCTGATCGCCGCGGGCGCCGACGTTAACGCGAAGGATCAAAACGGTGAATCCGTTTTGGATTGGGAACTCAAATTTCGTGATCCTCACATTACTGCGCTCCTCCAACAGGCAGGCGCGAAGCCGGCGAAGACCTTTGAAGCTCCGAGCCGTCCGACATCGTATCGGGCGACGAATGCGAGCGAAGCCCTCTCGCGAAGCGCCGCTTTGCTGGCTCGCGGGAGTCAGGGATTCTTCAATGCAGGTGGCGGTTGTTGGGGTTGCCATCACCAACCCATTGCCGCACGCGCCTACGCGGCCGGACGCGATGCGGGGCTCACCCTAGATGACCACCTCGCCAAGATTCAAATGGACGCGCTTATTGCCAACAGCGGCAGACTCAAGAGTTTCGTTTCCGTCCTCATCGATATGGGAGGAGACTTCGACCCGCTGTTGTCTGCTTTGGCCGCCATGGCTGATTTGCACGAACCCGCCCGTTTAGAAACTGACATTATGGTTCACTACCTGGCGGCTCGGCAGCAGGCGTCCGGGAGTTGGTATGAAGCCGGCATCGCCCGTCCGCCAATCGAAGACAGCGATCTTTCCCGTACCGCTCTCGCTGTCCGCGCTCTCAAAACATATGGCTGGCCGGCGCGGCGTGCTGAATTCGATGAACGCGTAGCTCGTGCCAGGGCGTGGCTGCTTCAGGCGAAGCCGGTGACCAATTACGAACGCGCCGATCTTCTGATGGGGCTTTATTATGCCGGTGCGCCTGCTCATTCGATACAGGAAACTGCGGCGGCGCTCGTGAAGCAGCAGCGGTCCGATGGAGGATGGGCGCAAACCGCTTATCTCGATTCAGATGCATATGCCACAGGCATGGCGCTGCATGCTCTTTACGTCACCGGCATGATGCAGCCTTCGGCGGATGTTTACCGGAAAGGTGTGGCATACCTTTTAGCGACTCAATTTCCTGACGGCTCCTGGTATGTGCGGAGTCGTGCGCCAAAGTTCCAGCCGTACTTCCAAAGCGGCTTTCCTTTCGATCACGATCAGTGGATCTCGAGCAATGCGACCGGCTGGGCCGCGATGGGCTTGGCTCCTGCCGCAGGGCTCGAGAAGAAAACTGCACACGCGACGGGCGCTGAATTCAACCAGCCTGCGCAATCACCAGCGGCTTCCCTGGCAGGACGTTAACTTCGCTCGGGAAAGCGATCTCGACTCCGTCCGGCTTCACCGAAGCAGAAGCGTCGACATGGTTGTTGCCTGTCCGTGCGGTCAGGCGCGTTCCAGCAGTTTTCCGTAGCCCCAGAGAGCGTACCGGCAGCGCTCCTTCCACAACGGAAAGCTCGAACTCGGATGCCGCTTTACCGGAATAGTCAAACCATCCCCAGCCGGTCGCGGTCGACCAGAACGATCGAAAAACTGGTGTCCCCACTCGCGGCCGTGCGATTACAATTCGGGTGCTCCCTTGATAACTGAAGCCGCTTACTGCCAGCAACCCCGACCATGCCGACATAGCCCGAGCATAGTGATGCCCGCACTCGGGTTCATCCCACGGATTCCGCCTTTCGCCGTCGAATCTGCGGCGCGCGTTCTCGATGCAGATCACGCCTTCTTTGACCATTCCCGAAAAGATCATTTGCGAGCCGACCAGGTACTCGATGCCGGTCCAGGCTTCCTCGTAATACGGGAATGGAATTTTTGGTCGTTCGCCGCTGCCGTAATCACAGACGAGAACTGCGGGTTCATCATTAAGAACGTACACGCGCTGCACGGAATTGTGGTGCATCATGTTGGAGCGATAGTTGTATTTAAAAACGGCAGCTAGGGCGGCGCGCATGTGTGCCGGATCGAGTAACGGCCCGAGTCCAGCCAGATCGGCCTGATATTGACCGATCAACTGATCCGCGAGACAACCTTTCCCTAATTGGAATTCGGGCTGGTCAGAACGATCGCTTCCCATGCCGCTCACCGTGTGCGGCGCGATCTGGTCCTTCGGAATAGAGCGGACTTCCTGGATGTAGTATTCGCCGTTGAAGAGGTTCGTATCAATCCAGCGGCTGCCGCGCTCGAAAAGATTGCGATAACTTTGTGCGTCGTCAGTGTGCCCTAGAATTCGCGCGATCTCCTCGGCGGCGCGCAGTGCACCTAGATAGTAAATTCCGCAAAGCGGGTTAGGACCATAAAACTCGACATCGTAGGTGTTGTGCTGGACCCCGGTCATAACGCCTTCGCGGCGCGGATCCCACCCACCGGATATCCAGCTAAAGGCCACCGCGTCCTTTACACTCGGCCAGAAATCGCGCAGCCAGTCAGTATCTCCCGAGAGCCGCCAGTCCGCATACAGCTTAATGATCTGACCCATTTGGCCGTCTGCAGCCGCATATCCGTATCGTGCAATCTTGTCGGGAAGAAGCTGCCGGTGCCGCATGCAGCCCTCATCGTCTTCCGAATAGCCGAAGGCTGATTTGCGAAGAGATCGCGCAAGCGTGGGGAACACATACTGCGTCGTTGTTTCGTAGTTCCAGACGTGCGTGCAGTTGCCGAAGCAGCAACCCTCGTGGTCATTACAACCTTCGAATCCGTGGAATTCCCCATCCGCCGTGCGGAAACAGGTTTGCGTAACGAGGGTGGAGAGATTTGCCACAGCGGCATCGCGAACTCCCGCGGGCAGCGTGCTCTCGCGCATGGTACGGACGAAAGAGCGGGTTCGATTTTCGAGCGCAGGCAGATTACGGGAGAGCTCCAGGGCTGCGGCCCAGGCGTCGGCGAATCGCTGGCAATAGTGATTGCCGATCAAGTCGTCTTTATGGCCCTCGGGTGCATCCCAGCCACACCAGCCCGGCGTGCGATTGGGGAAATGCCAGCTCAGCAGAAAAGTGTAGGTTGCATCCGCACCGGCAGCCACTTCACGCTTTAGGCAGATGGCTCCATAAGGTTTACGCCGATCAGCTTCAGGGCCCAACTCGCCATCTGTGCTGAAGTCTTCCCAGAACATCATCGGGCTTGCCCACCAGCGGGCGTCAGGCCACCCGCGCAGATACGTTACACCTTGCTCGGACGACTCGAGCAGGGAGAGCGCAAAGGAACCGTGCAGTGGATGCTCGGCGGGCAGTTCAGAATTGGTCATCACGAGCCCATGAAGACTTTCCTCGCGTCGAAACTCAATGATGCGGTTTTTGCCACCGGATTTTGTCGGATTCAGCTTCTCGAGCCCGACGGGATTTTCGACGGTAAACGCCACCGCGACATTTACTTTTTCGCGACGAGGATTTCGCACCCGATAGCGTAGAACGATCACCGGAAATCCCGAGTTCTCTGCGTCCAGCGGAATGAACGGGCTGAAAGCGTCGAGCGATACCTGGACCGGCAGTTCAGGATCCTCAAAATCAATGTGGGCGATCGGAAACTCGCCAGTGAATTTTGCTTCGAGAAACCGCGTGAGACCGGGAGCGCCGGCAGGCCCAAGGCCGCCTTCCGATGAGTAAGGCGAAAGCAGGCGCGATTCAATCACTCGAGCCACGGGCTTCCCGCTCCCACTCTGTGCCCAGATCGAAGCAAATGCGTAATCCGGAGTGGTGCCTTTGTCGGGACGGTTGAAAATTTCCCAATCGCGCAGCTGCCCGCGTCCGCCAAGACTGATACTGCCCGTGCCGATGCCGCCCAGCGGAAATGCAATCTGGCTCAAGTGCCGTCCGGTAAAGCTTCGGGGATAAGACAACCCGGAGAGCGGATCGAGACCCGGCACCGGCGAGGCATGCGGCTGATCAGCCGAAAGCGTCGATGCGGCTCCCCCCGCCGCTAACGCTTGAAGGAATCCGCGGCGTTTCAATTGCTGCTTATCTGGTTCGTTTTTTTGTTCTGGTGAGCTCATCGTCTGGTCTGCGCTAAATCCGGCGATATCAAACTATATCGCTAATCATAAAGATCACAAGACTAGGTTGCGACAGACACGTGTGCACCAGCCGGTTAATGTTATAAGATTGCCACCATGTCTAAGCTTCGGTACACGGCCATATTTCTTTTGAGCGCCCTATTTCTGTCCGTACGTGGCGCATCCCCTCAAGATGCAACTCGGGCCGACGTGGACCGTTGGATGACAGAACTCTCGAACTGGGGCAGATGGGGGAAGCAGGATCAGGTCGGCACGGTGAATCTGATTACGCCGGAAAAAAGGCGAGAGGCCGCAGCTCTGGTGAAGGACGGAAATTCCGTTTCGCTGGCTCACAACGCAGTGACAGAAAAAACTGCAGATAATCCCTCGCCGTTCTTCCACAAAATGCTCTCGACGGGTGCTCATCCGGATGGCCAATTCGTGCTTGACGAGTACCGTGTTTCGTATCACGGCTACGCCCATACCCATATGGATGCGCTGTGCCACATGGCTTGGCACGGCAAGATGTACAACGGCTTCCCCCAGACCGAGGTCACTGAGCAGGGGGCCAAAGAGCTGGCAGTCACCGGTTATAAAAGCGGCATTTTTACCCGAGGAGTTCTGATCGATATCCCCCGCTTGAAAAATGTCCCTTACCTGGAACCGGGGACGGCTATCTATCCGGAGGAGCTGGATGCGTGGGAAAGCAAAACAGGAATCAAAGTAAGTAGCGGTGATGTCGTGTTCATTCGCACCGGGCGCTGGGCCAGGCGTGCCGCCAAAGGTCCCTGGGACCCGGCCCGCATAGCAGGGCTATACGCGTCGACCGCAAAGTGGCTCAAGCAACGCGATGTGGCGATGGTTGGAAGCGATGCGGCAACGGACGTCATGCCGTCGGGCGTCTCGGGAGTGATACAGCCAATGCATCAGCTTCTGTTAATAGCCATGGGTACGCCCATCTTCGATAACTGTGATCTGGAACTTTTAGCCGAGGCGGCGGCGCGTCGCTCCAGATGGACATTCCTGTTAACCGCCGCTCCCATTCCCGTTCCCGGGGGTACCGGTTCGCCGCTGAATCCGATCGCTACATTCTGATTCGCCCGTGAAAAAATCGCCGACAGACGGAAATACTTTTGCAAGCCCTCTACCTCAAACGGAGATGTGAACGAAGTGACGGGTCAGGCGATTTCTTCATCGTGTCTTGAGGGATGCAGCGTTCCGCAATGATCCTTGACATAGGATGCGGCAACAAAAAGGTTGAGAAGGGCGCGGTCGGAATCGACAGGGCGCCAGGCGTCGCGGATATCATTTGGGATCTCGACAGTTACCCGTGGCCCTTGCCGAGCGACTCCTACGAACGCATCCACATGTCACACATCATCGAGCACTTGAGCGATCCGATGCGGGCCATGGCCGAAGTGCATAGAGTAGCGCGCGAGGGAGCCGAAGTCTCGATTGTTACTCCGCACTTCAGTTCGCATAATTCGTACGTTGATCCAACCCATAAGCTGCACCTGGCAGCAGGAAGCTTCGAGTATTTCACCGGGCGACCTTTTCCAACCTTCGATGGCTCATCGTTTCGCTTCGACATCATCAGTCTTTACCTGACCTTCGGTGGGAACTTTCTTCTTGACGGGGCAGGGGACTGGCTCGCACGAAGATCGCTCCGCTGGTATGAGCGACATGCGGCTTGGATTTTCCCCGCGCTCGACATACGCTGCCGCTTGCGAGCTTGCAAGTAGCATCGTCGACTCTACAGTAGCTACGGCCTGGACCCTTTTTCATTACCTTCGTTTAATCGAAATCTGCCGCGGGTGCTGTATCCGCGACAATGTACCGGACGTCATTACGAAAGAAGGGGAAGAGATGCGAAAGAAATGGTTGACTAAAGAATTTGCCAAGAGATTTTTCCTGTGCGGACTCGCCGTAGCAACTCTCTTTGCGCAGGACCCTGGTCAAGCTCCTCAGCCCCAGTATCCTCCACAGGGTCAATATCCGCCTCAGAGCCAGTACCCGCCGGCGCAAAATCAATATCCGCCGCCGGGCCAATACCCGCCGTACCCTCAAAGTCAATATCCTGCGCCGGCTCCCGGTCAGTATCCCCAATACCCGCAGGGGCAGTATCCTCCGCCCCAATACCCGGCACCGCCAATACTCAGCCCGCAACAAGTCGATCAGCTTGCTGGACCGATCGCTCTGTATCCGGATGGTTTACTCGCACAGGTGTTGACTGCCTCCACGTTCGCGAATCAAATTCCCGATGCCGCCGCCTGGGCAAACGCCCATCAATATCTCAAAGGCGATGCACTCGCACAAGCTATGAGGACGGATAACTTAGGATTCGATCCGAGTGTTATGACCCTGCTTCCATTTGCAGGCGTGTTGAATTACATGGCGCAATATATGGGCTGGACACAGGCTCTTGGTAACGCCGTTCTCGCCGAACGGGACCAGGTGATGGATTCAGTCCAGCGCCTCCGTCAGGAAGCCTATGACTACGGCTATTTGCGGGATTCGCAGTATGCGCGTGTAGTTATGAGCCCGGGTGCGATCGAAATCGTACCGATCACGGCACGGTATTATTTCGTGCCCTTCTATAGCCCCATTGTTGTTTTCGCACGACCGCGGCCTGGTTTTGTAGTGGGAGGAGCGATCCGCTTCGGAGGTGGCATCACGATCGGCGCTTCATTTGCACCTTGGGGATGGGCCGGAGTAGGATTCGGATGGCACGAACACACAATTCTGGTGGATCATCATCCCTGGACGCGCACCTGGTCAAACCGCGCAGCCTACGCACATTCATATGCGGAGCCATATAAGCCGGCCCCGGGTCCTCGGGTCGAGCATCACGATGCTCACGAAGGACACTCGGATCATCATCATTAGGAAACTGCGTCGTGCTTCTTAAGTTCCAATCACGGATTGCGGATTCGGAGCTTCAGCATGAGGCCTCCGGCCGCAATGTAGACAAGTGCGATCAGACCGAAACTGGCGACGAGAGAGTGGGTCCGTTCGTTTAGGAAACCGATGGCCCAAGGTCCGGCAAGGCCGCCGATTTGGCCAACTGAATTGATGAGTCCAAAGGTCGCCGCCGCCGCTGATCCGCTCAGAATCATGGTCGGCATCGCCCAAAAGGCAGGGTGGCATGCGTACAAAACACCACTGCCCAGCAGCAGGCACGAAATTGCGAAAGGAACATAGTGTCCTGAAAGCGTTGCCAAAGCGTATATGAGACCCGCAACCAGCATTGGAATGGCGGCGTGCAGGCGTCGCTCATTGGTCCTGTCGGAATGCCACCCACTAATCAGAATGGCCGCAATGCCAATGACAGCGGGTATAAGCAACAGCGAAGTCACGGCTCCAACGGGTAATCCCGAAAGGCGCTTAACGAACGTAGGTAGCCAATAGATATTTCCGAGGGTTCCTAAGAGCGCCAGGAACCAGGCCAGAGTTAGTAGCAAGACCTGCCGGTCGCGAAACGCTTCGCCGATGGTATAGTTTCGTACGCTCTTTTTCGCTTGCAGCTCACTATGCAACTCTTTCGTAAGCCAGTTTCGTTCACGCTCCGGTAGCCATTTTGCCTGGGAGGGCCGATCGGTTAAGTAAAACGCTGTAATGAGGCCGAGAACAATTGCAGGAATTCCCTCCAGGATAAATAACCAGCGCCACCCCGCCAGCTCCAGCCAATGTACCCCAAGCAGCAACCCGGCCAGCGGAGATCCGACGAGTGAGGCAGTCGGAATGGCGGAGTATAGAAAGGCGATGGCCCGGCCGCGGTGAGTGACGGGAAACCACCGAGTCAGGTAGACAATCATTCCTGGAAAGAAACTGGCTTCCGCAAGACCCAGCAACAAACGAGCGATGTAAAATTGCTTGGGCGTGTGGACGAATCCCGTCAGAATTGTTACAAACCCCCACGAAACCATGATTCGTACGATCCATCTTCTTGCGCTCCAGCGCTCCACGATGATCGCTCCTGGGATTTCGAACAAAACGTAGCTCAAGTAAAAGATGCCCGAACCAAGGCCGAAAGCGCTGTCACCCAGGTGCAGATCCGCATTCATCCGTAGGGCTGCAAAGGAAATGTTGACGCGATCGATGTAGGCGACAACGTAGAGAAGAAACACAAAAGGCAACAACCGGAGTGCAATCCGGCGTCGGGCCCGCGCGGCGATTTCTGATTGCTCACCTTGCCGGGTCATATTATTGCCGGGGAGCGACGGCTCGAACGGACGCGAGTACCCATTTCAACAATGTGTACTCGCCCGGTTTGATGAGCGCTGTTTTAGAACAAGTAAAGCGGCGTACCCGCACTCGGCGCGATTTCTTCAACACTGCCCGCGGCGACCGGTTGACCTTCGAGGTCGCCAACTTGCCGGCAATAGAGTCCGTTCTCACCGAGATATACCGTCAGCTCTGCCGGACGCGGAAGCGTCCCCTGAATCAGCGCTTCTGAAAGCGGGTCCTCAATGTACTTCTGGAGCGCACGGCGTAGAGGACGAGCTCCGTAGCTGCGATCCGTGCAGGTTTTATCCAAAATGTACTTCGCCGCCTCAGGCTCCAGCTTGATGCGGATCTGTTTAGCGACAAGGTTCGCATTTATCTGCTCGACCAGCAGTCCCATGATCGTGATAAGGTCCTCGTCTACCAGCGACGTGAACAGAATGACTTCATCCAGCCTGTTCAGAAACTCTGGATTGAAGGCCCGCTTCACTTCGCTCATGACCTGATCCTCGATTTTTTGAGGAATGCCGGTAGTGGCCTCTGCCGAGAACCCGATCTGCCCGCGTTTATCGAGAAAACGGGCCCCCAGGTTCGAAGTCATGATGATGATCGTGTTTTTGAAATCGACCGTGTTCCCCAGTCCATCCGTGAGCTGGCCGTCTTCAAAAACCTGCAGCAAGATGTTGTAAATATCCGGATGCGCCTTTTCGATCTCGTCGAGAAGAATGATTGAGTAAGGCGCCCGTTTGACGCGCTCGGTGAGCTGGCCGCCCTCCTCATATCCGACGTATCCAGGAGGGGAACCGATGAGCTTGGAGATCGAGTGCTTCTCCATAAACTCCGACATGTCGAAGCGAATCAGCGACTTTTCGGTGCCAAACAGGAAATCGGCGAGGGCGCGCGCCACTTCGGTTTTGCCCACTCCGGTCGGACCCAAAAACAGGAACGAACCGGCGGGGCGCTTGGGCGACTTCAGACCGGCGCGGGAGCGGCGAATCGCCCGCGATAGCGCTGAAATCGCTTTTTCCTGACTGATTACGCGCTTGTGCAGTTCTTCTTCGATCCGTAGAAGCTTATTGATCTCTTCTTCCTTGATCGAGGTCATCGGCACGCCGGTCCAGCGAGCCACTACATCTTCAATGTCGTCCTTCGTGACAATGCCGGTCGAGGTGTCGTCGAGGTTATATTTCTCGCGCAGTACGCGCAGATTCTCGCGCTCCTTGCGCTCTTCATCCGAATAGAATCGCGCCTTTTCAAATTCGTGGTTCGCGATGGCATTCTCCATGCGGTGCACGATGAACTTGATACGCTTCTGAATGTCGGCCACCTCGCTTGGCAAGGTGGTCTGGCGCAGTTTAACGCGCGCGCCCGCCTCATCGATCAAATCGATGGCTTTGTCAGGTAGGAAGCGATCCGGGATGAAGCGTGTTGAAGTGTATACAGCCGACTCGATCGCCTCGTCCGTATAGGCTACTGCGTGAAACTTCTCGTATCGCTCCTTAATTCCGAACAGAATGCGGATGGCATCAGTCTCGCTCGGCGGCGGCACTTTCACTGCCTGAAAACGGCGCTCCAGAGACCGATCTTTCTCAATCGACTTCCGATATTCGGAAGGGGTTGTGGCTCCAATACACTGAATCTCGCCACGTGACAAGGCTGGTTTCAGAATATTGGCGGCATCGAGCGAACCTTCGGCCGAACCGGCGCCCACCAAAGTGTGGAGCTCATCGATAAAAATGATGGCGTTCTGGTTGTCCATCAGCTCCTTCATGATGGTTTTGAGGCGCTCTTCAAACTGACCACGATACTTGGTACCGGCCACAATCAGCGAAAGGTCAAGGGCGAGAATCCGTTTATCGGACAGGAACGAGGGAACGTCGCCATCCGCGATTCTTTGGGCTAACCCCTCGACAATCGCAGTCTTGCCGACTCCGGGTTCCCCAATCAGCACAGGATTGTTCTTCGTTCGGCGGCAGAGAATTTGGACTACCCGGTCCAGCTCTGAATCGCGCCCAATCAGCGGATCGAGCATTCCATCGACCGCCGCCTGGGTCAAGTCCCGGCTGAATTCCGCCAGTAGTGAACTCTCTTTCGGGCGGCTTGCAGAAGTCTTTTCGGAGGCGGAACGCGTGATCTCTTCCCGAACGGCCGACAGGCGCAGGCCTCGCTCGTGCAGGATTTCGGCGGCAAAGCTCTTCTCTTCCCGAAGCAATCCGAGCAAAAGGTGCTCAGTACCAATATGCTTGTGGCTGAGTCGCTCGGCTTCCTCTGCCCCATAAGCGAGCACCCGCTTACACTCGTGGCTGAGCGGAAGATCGACTGACGTCGAGACCTTCTCGCGCGCCGTTGTGTGCGCCTCAATCTGTTTGCGAATCGATTCGATGGCCGCGTGAGACCGCAAAAAGCGATTTGCCAGCGTTTTGTCCTCGCGTAACAGACCAAGAAGCAAATGCTCGGTCTCGATGTAGGGGCTACCGAACTGGCTGGCTTCGTATCTTGCGAAGAAGATGACTCGCCGTGCTTTCTCGGTATATCGTTCAAACATAAGTACCACCGCCAAGACGGGTTGCGTCCTGTACTCCGATTCCATGCAATTCCATCTCCGATGGAGTTTGCAGGGAACCCTTTTTCAGTTCTAGAATTCGATCGCAGCTGCCTGCGAAAGAAATATTGTGGGTTACGAAGACTGAAGTTAGCTGATGATTCTGATGAAGTTCTGTCAAAAGTCCGATAATCATCTCGCCGGTCCTGAAATCCAGGTTTCCGGTCGGTTCGTCTGCTAATAAGACCCTTGGTCCGGCCGCCAATGCCCGCGCAAGGGCCACGCGCTGCTGCTCGCCGCCAGAAAGTTCGCCCACACGGTGGCTGCGCCTCGCGCTCAATCCCACCTCGTCGAGTCTTTCGGCGGCAACCTTTTCCGCAGCAACCGCTTGAACTCCTCGGATGAGGAGCGGCATCGCAACGTTTTCCACAGCCGTAAACTCTACGAGCAACGACGGATTCTGCCAGACGAAGCCGAGTTCACGGTTTCGAAATTCAGCGAGCGCCTGATCGTTCAACTTTGATATCCCGCGGCCTTCGTGATAAACCTCCCCACTAGTAGGACGATCCAAACCACCAAGTAGATGCAGAAGCGTCGATTTTCCGGCACCCGATTCGCCGATAACGGCGAGCCGTTCCCCGCGGCACACTTCCAGATCCAGCTCACAAAAGACTGTAATCTCCGCGTCTCCGGAGCGAAACCTCTTGCTTAGAGACTTTGCCCAGATAGCGCTCCCGCTGCTCAATAATGCCGCCCTTATTCCTAGCTTAAAACAAGGAAGGCCACAAGCCCCTGATTGCAGATCGACAAATCCGTTGTTGAAGTTGAGTCGAATTACTGCCGAGGCGCCTAAGCTAAGTCTGAAACACTGGGCCGATGGAACGAAATGCGGGAAAACATGTCCCTCCAGGCGTCCTCTTCAGCGTTGGGCTCGAAGCCTATTGGAGCCAGTTCGCAGGATTTTCTTGACATGCTCGATGTTCAACGAGGCTGTTCGCCTCACGAATTGACTCGTACCGCGCGCACTTCCGTTGCTTTGGACAGGCTTGCCGAAACCCATGAGCTTGGGTCGTTCGCCTACTACTATCAGGGCCTGAACAGTCCGGAGAGTGAAGACATTATGAGCTCGCTCATCCTAGGAACCAGTCTTCTCACTGCGCGCGGCATACCGGTGGCAGGCGAGTACGAGGTCAAAAAACGTCCAGGCCATGAAAATCCTGGATCTGTTTGGCACAGGAGGTTCTTTCACCGAATATTACGCGATTGATTTCGCGGATGATGTCGTACTGAATGGGGCACTACGGCCCGGGCTACGTCGCCATCGCCGAGGGCAAAACAAAGGTGCGCCCGCTCGGCATCTTTCATGGCAAGTCTGGGCGCGGCCTTTCTGTTGAAATGTCCGTGCAGAACGGCCCGGTAACGCTGCTCTCCGTCGTCGAGACCGGGCGCAGCAGAGTTAAGCTGGTTGCTGCCCACGCAGAATCCGTGCCAGGACCGATACTCGAAATCGGCAACACCAACAGCCGATATCGTTTCCCAATCGGAGCGCGAAATTTCGTTGAACGCTGGTGTGCCGAGGGACCGCTCATCACTGTGCGGTCGGCCTCGGTCACATCGGATCGAAAATCGAAAAACTTGGGGCGCTTCTTGGGCTCTAGTTTAAATTGGTTTGCTGATAACGGCATCTCGCCTCCCTTGCTAGAATCGAGATCCTTTATGCGATTCCTGATTCTACTGGCGGGCGCCGCGATAGTCGCGCATTCACAGAACCTGTTGTTGGTGAATGGCAAGATTCTGACAGTGGATTCGAAGGATTCCATCGCCCAGGCCGTCGCAATTACCAACGGCAAGATCGTAGCGGTGGGCTCTAACGATTCCGTGCGAGCGGTAGCGCCGCCGGATGCCCAAGTAATCGATCTGCATGGCAAGGCGGCGACTCCCGACCTCGTCGACACGCATTGTCACTTTGAAAACGTCCAGGAACTTTACGGAATCGCGTTGAGCGACCCATCCATTTCGCGGATTGGAGACATCCTGCAAAGAGTGCAAGCTGCGGTCGCGAAATCCAAACCTGCGAATGGATTCGTGGGAGCGGCTGGGATGAAGGGAAACTTGCGGAGCGCCGCTACGTTCTCGCATCCGATCTGGACGCGGTTGCGCCGAATAATCCCGTCTGGCTGATGCACACCACCGGGCACTATGGCGTCGCCAATACTTATGCATTGAAACTCGCGCATGTCACGCGGGAAACCAAAGATCCGCCATCCGGCACCATCGATCGCAGTGCTAATGGAGATCCCACTGGCGTTCTCAAGGAAGAAGCCGCTTTCCGCATGATCACGGAGCTCATCCCGCCATATACGCGCGAGCAGAAGAAGAATGGGCTTCTCGCCATTATTTCCGGCTTCAACAAGGAACGAATGACCGCCGTAAAAAATCCAGGCATTGATGACGAGGACTGGCGGTCGGACTTTGCAATCGGCACGTCAAGCCTTGGCTCGGGTGTCCGCTTTGCCCAAACCGCCGCTATCTTTCGACGGCAGGCTTCTTTCCGGAGGCATCAAGCTCTTTCTCGATGGCAGCGGCGGCGCACGCACGGCCTGGATGTATCGCGATTGGAACAAGAACTCGACTGGCACCGACGTCGGCAACAAAGGTTTTCCCACGACTGATCCCGAAGTGTACCGGGCCCAGGTCAAACTGTTCCACGAAGCCGGCGTCCATGTAGGAACACACGCGATTGGCGACCATGCCGTCGATTGGGCGGTCGACACCTACGCGCAGGTGCTTGCGGAAAAACCGACTCGCGGCCTACGGCACAGCATCATTCATTGCAATACGCCCACGGATCATGCAATCGACACGATGGCTCGTCTTCAAAAGGACTATGATGCCGGCTACCCCGAGGCGCAAGCCACTTTCATGTTGTGGATTGGCGATAACTATGCCGGAAACCTTGGTCCGCAGCGTGCGCAGCGTTTGATGCCCTTCAGCACTTATCTCTCGAAAGGGATTATGTGGGGCGGTGGCTCGGATTACCCTGTCACTCCTTTCCCTGCGCTCCTTGGTCTTTGGGCTTCGATGGAGCGCCGAACGCTCAAGGGTATCTATGGTGACCAGCCTTTCGGGACCGCAGAAGCAGTCGACGTCCACACTGCACTTCGGTCTTACACGATCTGGGCCGCACACCAGCTGTTTCTCGAAAAGACAGTTGGGTCCGTCGAGCCAGGTAAAGATGCGGATATTGCCGTATGGGATCGTAATCCCTATGCGATTCCGGCGTCAGAGCTCAAAAACCTGAAGTGCGAGCTGACGCTGGTGCGTGGTCGCGCTGTGTACCAGGCAGCGTCTTTGAAAAGTGCTAAGTGAAAACGGCAAACCTTACGGCTTATCGTCAATAGAGAGCGGGGAAACGGCTATGCAGGATCTTCGTTACGGCTGGCGGCAGCTCAAAAAGAGCCCCATGTTTACCTTTACGGCGATTCTCTCGTTAGGGCTCGGGATCGGCGCTTCAGTCACGATGTTCAGCGCCTTTCGAGCAGTTTTCCTGAGATCGCTCCCGTATCGCAATGCGGAGCGCGTGGTTGAGATCGAGCGGCATAGCCTCGCGAATGATACGTCGGGAGCCAGCCTTACCGATGCCCAGTTTTTGCGCCAGCACGGCCGCTCGTTTGAGGACGTTTCATGGATTAGCGGATTTGAAACCGCTACCCTCTCGCGCGTAGCAGAGCCAGCGAATTTGTGGGTGCGAAGCGTGCCGGCGGAGTTGTTTCCTCTCCTCGGAAGTAGCCCGCTGCTTGGGCGCACGCTCGCGCCCTCCGACTACAAAGACGGCGCGTCCGAAGCCGTTCTGCTTTCCTACGACGTCTGGGAGAAATACTCTCACGGCGATCGTGGAATCATCGGGCGCGAATTTTTCTGAGCCAGGAATATCCGGTTGCCGCGACTAAGAGCTACGCTGTTTGCGGCGTGATGCCACGCGAGTTTTCTTTTCCAAAGCCCGGTATTGCTGCGTGGCTGCCGCATCGGCACGCTGTGACCGATCCTCTGGCAACCGGAGTGAACATCGTCGCGCGTCTGCGCCCCGGGGTTTCGGTTAACCAAGCCCGCGCCGAACTGCGCCGACTTGCCCCTTCACTACAGCGCCTGTATCCGGCCGCCGAACGAAACTGGCAACTGTCGCTCGACCGGACCGGCAGCAGCGCCGAGAACTATAGGAAGGCGTTCTCTCTCTTGCTCGCCGCGACCGGACTTCTCGTACTGATTGGCTGCCTGAATGTTGCGAACCTGCTTCTGGCGCGGGGGGCGGCGCGGAACAGCGAATTGGCCATACGGAGCGCGCTTGGAGCAAGCCGCCGTCGCCTGATCCTGCAAGTGCTGATCGAGAGTGCGGGACTCGCAGCGCTAGGCGGGATTCTTGGACTTCTGCTGGCTTACGGCGGCAACTGCTTGTTGCTGCACCTCATTCCGAGGAAGTTCGAGATTCCGGGGCTCGTCGAGACGCAGGTAGATTTTGCAGTTCTGGTTTTTTCGGTTCTGCTAACCTTCCTGGTGGCCGTGCTGTTCGGGTTCCTCCCGGCGCTTTCATTCTCCGGAAGCAGGCTCACCAGTGCAGATCGTCAAGGCAGATCCAGCCGCCGGCAAAGTTGGCCCGCTCATCTGCTGCTGATCGGCGAAGTAGCCGTCTCCCTCATCCTCCTCGCAGGAGGCGTATTGATGATTCGAGGTTTCGTACGCCTCACACACGCGGACCCCGGCGTGCGAACGGCGCACATACTCACGGCGGGCGTGCCCCCGAGCCACAGCAACGGTCTGAGCAAAGCACAGATCATTCATCGATACAGCGAACTGCTCGCAACCGCACAGAGCGTACCCGGCGTTGACCAGGCAGCCCTCACGAGCGCTCTCCCGATGGGCAGGATCGTTGTCAGCCTTGAAGTTTTTGTCCCCGGCTCCTCAGCCATCGGCCAGATCGTAGAATTTCACGCGGTGAGCGCTGAGTATTTCAGCGTGATGGGTATCCCGCTGGTTCAAGGGCGACTTTTCAGGCCCTTCGAATCGAAGGAGGATGCAGGAACAGTCGTAATTAACCAGAAAATGGCGCAGCAATACTTTCGTGGACAAAATCCGATTGGCCTGAGATTGAGCAGCGGCGCACCTCCGGCCAAACCTGATCTCATGGTGGTCGGCGTCGTCGGCAATGTGCAGCATCGTTCGTAGCTAGCGAGCCTGTTCCCGAGTTCTACCAGTCTTATCAGCAGTTCCTGGGTCCGACGGTTGGAACTACTCTTGTACTGCGCACGTTTGGCGATCCACGATCGGCCGGGACTTCTTTACGAAAGGCGATTCACCGTTTCGATCCCGAGCAGGTAGTCGAGAACGAACAAAGCATGGAAACTACTGTGGCCGACACGATCGGTGCAGCACGCCTCTACACGGTCCTGATCGGACTCTTTGCGTTGCTTGCCTTTCTACTAACGCTGGTCGGCGTGTATGGCGTGGCTTCCTACGGCGTGAGTTTGCGGACGCGCGAGTTCGGTATTCGAGTGAGCCTCGGAGCCGATCGCGGTCAATTAATCCTCATGATCCTTCGGCAGGGTTTCCTCCGGGCGCTCGCCGGAGCGTGCCTGGGCGCAATCGGAGCCTGGGCCTTGGCGCGCCTGATGTCAGGTCTGGTCTATGGAATTCCTGTGAAAGATCCGGCTTCGCTATTAATTGCCAGGGCCCTTCTAATCGCCGGAGCACTCGCAGCGCACTACGTGCCTGCGCAGCGCCATACCAGGATTGATCCCGCCGTTGTCCTGCGCCAGGAATAACGCTTCATTTCACGACGATATTCACCAGTCGGTCCGGCACGACAATAATCTTCACGACTTTCTTACCCGACAGGAATGCTTTGACTTTCTCGTTCTCGGAAGCACGTTTCTCCAACTCACCGGTCGGTGTGCCGTGCGCAGCACGAATGTGCCCGCGGAGTTTGCCGTTTACCTGTACTGGAATCTCGATCAGATCTTCTTTCGCAAGCTCCGGATCGTAAACTGGCCAAGGTTGACGGAAGACTGCGCCGGAATGGCCCTGAATGTCCCACAGGTCTTGCGCGGTGAAAGGAGCAAATGGCGCCAGCAAAAGAGTAATGTCATGACAGAGTGTCTCGGCAGTATTTTTGGACAAAGCGTTCTCAACTTCAAGAAGCTTGTTGGTCAGTTCCATGAGCGATGCGATCGAAGTATTGAAATGCCACCGGCTGTCGAAGTCGTTCGTGATCTTTTGGATTGTTTGATGCAGAGCGCGAAGCGCGTCACGGTCGCCCTCGTCATGGCCGGAAACGTTCTGACGGTTAGTGTTTCGGGTGACGAATCGATAGATCCGGCCCAAAAACTTGTTGACGCCGGAAACACCGTCTTCCTGCCAGTCGAGATCGCGATCCGGTGGCGCGGCAAACAGGGAATACATGCGCGCCGAATCAGCTCCATAACGCGCCACCATGTCATCCGGTGAGACCACGTTGCCCAGGCTCTTAGACATTTTTGCGCCGTCCTTGATCACCATGCCTTGCGTGAAAAGGCGTTTCACCGGCTCGTCGTTCGAGATCACGCCGACGTCGCGCATCATCTTGGTCCAGAAGCGTGAGTAAATCAGGTGAAGAATGGCATGTTCGACTCCGCCGATGTACTGGTCGATCGGGAACCATTGCGCGATCGCCTTGGAACTAAATGGCGCTTCGTCGTTCTGCGCATCGCAGTAACGGTAGAAGTACCACGAGGAATCGACAAACGTGTCCATCGTGTCGCTCTCGCGTCGGCCCGAGCCGCCGCAATTCGGACACTCCACGTTCATGAATGAATCGACCGCCTCCAGGGGGGACCGTCCCTGTCCGGTAATTTTCACGTTGTCGGGCAGCCGTACCGGCAGGTCCTTCTCGGGCACGGCTACTGCGCCGCACTTCGCACAGTAAACGATTGGTATCGGTGTGCCCCAGTATCGTTGGCGCGAAATTCCCCAATCCTTCAAGCGGTAGGTGATCGACGCTTCGCCAAACGCTTTCTGTTTGGCCAAGGCCGACATCTTCTTGCGGGCCTCAACGCTCGACAGCCCCGACCATTCGCCGGAGTTTTCGACAACACCATACTCGGTGAACGGTTTCGTCATGCTCGCGGCGTCGGCCAATGCACCGTCTGCGGGACGAATCACAGGAACAACTGCTATGCCGTAACTGCGGCAAAACTCGAAATCGCGTTCGTCATGCGCAGGTACGGCCATAATCGCCCCAGTGCCATAACCCAGCAGTACAAAATTTCCGATCCAAACCGGAATGCGTTCGCCGCTGAACGGATGGACAGCATACCGCCCGGTGAACAGGCCGAGCTTTTCCTCTTCGCCCAGGTCCTGTCGAGCGGTTGCGTCGATCATTTCCTTGATTTTTATGCGTTCTTTTTCGTCGGTTACCAGGGCTTCGACCATCGAATGTTCAGGCGCGAGGATCAAGCAGGCGGCTCCGTATATAGTGTCGATGCGAGTCGTAAAAACGCGAATCTTCTGCCCCGTGTTCTCGACCGTGAAATCCACCTCCGCGCCCTCGCTCCGGCCGATCCAGTTCCGCTGCATCGCCAGTACTCGCTCCGGCCACCCTCCTTCGAGCTGCTGCATATCGTTCAGCAATTCGTCTGAGTAAGCCGTGGTACGAAGGAACCACTGTTGCATCGCGCGCTGTTCCACGGGTGTGGTTTCATGCCGCCAGCAGCACCCGTTTACCACCTGTTCGTTCGCCAGCACAGTCGCGCATTCCGGACACCAGTTGAGCAAGGCTTCTTTGCGATACGCTAATCCACGCTCGAACATCTTCAGAAAAAACCACTGGTTCCAGCGATAGTATTCCGGTTCGCAGGTTGTGACTTCGCGGTTCCAGTCGAAGCCGAAACCGAGCCGGAGCATCTGCGTCTTCATGTGAGCGATGTTGCCTGTGGTCCACTCGCGCGGATCGCGATTTTCCTTTAAGGCGGCATTCTCGGCGGGCAACCCGAATGAGTCCCAACCCATGGGGTGCAGCACATTGTAGCCGCGCATCCACATGTAACGTGCGAGGGCGTCTCCGATCGCATAGTTACGCACGTGCCCCATGTGAAGCTTGCCGCTCGGGTACGGCAGCATTTCGAGCACGTAGTATTTAGGCCGGTCGGGAGCGTTCGCTGCATAAAGAGACGGATCGGCGCCCCACCGCTCATGCCACTTAGGCTCTATTTCTTTCGGGTCAAACGCTTTTTCAGGGATAGCAGCTCCTTGGATGCCATGCGGCGGTTCAAATTGTGATCCGGTCTGTTGATGAGCGAGCGGTCGAGTGTTCGGTACCACCGAATCACTAGAAAGATCTTTGTATCCAATATACCGGGCTCGAAGCATCTTACTGTTACCATGGCCGGAGCGAGTATCACGAGCTTGTCTGAACACGATGCGCGGCTTAGCACCTAGAACCTGTCCTGGTAGCCGCGACATCGGTCCGTTCTTCAAAGCCTGGATCGCAAATCCGCTTCGAGTAGGCTCCATTCGGCCCTCAGGGTCTATGCTGGCGCAGTTGATGACTTCTGAGATTTCACCCGAGACGGGCCTTGTAATCGAACTCGGCCCGGGCACCGGAGTGTTTACTCAAGCGCTGCTTGCGCGAGGCGTCCTGGAGCACGACCTTACGCTTGTGGAATGCGCCGCCGCATTTGCGGGTATGCTGGATCGTCGCTTTCCTTTGGCGCGCGTGGTCGTTTCCGATGCCGCTCGCCTCAATCGGGCTGCGCTCTTTTCCGGTGCTCCGGTGGGAGCGGTGGTGAGCGGGCTGCCGCTTGTCTCCATGCCCCCGAGCAAAATACTAGCGATCCTCTCTGGAGCTTTCAGCTATTTGCGTCCCGGCGGGGCTTTGTATCAGTTCACATATATGCCACGCTGCCCCGTGCCGCGCGCTATTTTGGACCGGCTCGGTCTGAAGGCTGTGAGAATCGGGAGTGCCATGTTCAATATTCCGCCGGCGGCGGCGTATCGCATTACCCGCCGCGCGTCTCTCGCATCAAATTTGAACTAGCCGGTGCATGTCAAGCGAAGGCGGCCGCACGGATGTCTGGCTCAGCATCACATGTACTTGCCCTCTGTGGTGCGTCTGGTGATTAAACATGTGCGCAGCCGCTAATTCGAGCTTGGTCTCGGACTTCTCGCCCCTGCTGTTGAGGTAGCGCAAGGTTTTCCCTGCGAGGGCCGGATCGAGATTCTCGAAAAACGACTCGATCCGCCTATCCATTTCCGCGCGACCCGCCTTCAGTTCGTTGAAGTTTTCAAATAGCGTCGTGTCGAGTGGCGGCGTGGTGCCGCCCCCGCCCTCAAATCTCGACATCCAGATCTGATCGCCAAGGAGAATGTGGTTCAGCAGTGCGGCAATGCCGCCGAAGGAGCCTTTCCGTGCCTTTCGATACTCGGCATCGTCCAGCGCTCCACAAACTTCGAACAACTTTTCATTAGCGAGGCGATTGTAGAGAGCCAGCCTTTTGAAATGTTCCATAACTAGCTTAGCCTTTTGGCAATCTGCTCCAGCAAAGCGGCAAGTTCGACGTCTTTTTTAGTAATCCCGCCCGAATCGTGCGTTGTCAGATCCACCGTTACATTCGAGTACACGTTGCACCATTCCGGATGATGATTCATTTTTTCGATGAGCGGAGCCGCTGTTGCCATGAACCCGAAGGCATGCGCGAAATCCGGAAACTTCAGTTCACGATGCAGCTTTTGATTCTTCAATGTCCAGCCCGGAAGCTCCTTGAGGGCCTTTTGCAACTCTTCATCATTTAACTTTGGTACAGCCATTCCGCCATTACAGCATTCAGCCGCGGAAAACACATCGCGTTCTCGGTAATCTGGTCGAGGAGCTACAAGAAGTGAATCGAAGAGAGTTTAACCGGCTAGCCGCTCTGGCGGGTTTCGGCCTGGCAAGCACCGCAAGCGTCGCCCGAACATTCGACTATCCGTGGAAGCTCGGTGTCATTACCGATGAAGTAGATCCCGATCTTTCCCGCGCGCTCAGCACCTTCTTTCCCAAATACAAACTTCGCTGGGCCGAGATCCGCAATCTTACGCTGGACGGGGTCAACAGCTATGTCTACAAGTCCGCCACACCCGCACAACTGAAGCAGATCAAGCATCAGCTTGACGCTGCCCACGTCAAACTCTCCGTTCTCGACACAGCTGTTTACAAGATCACCCTTCCAGGAACAAAACCGGCCGGCGATAATGCCGCCGATCTCAACCAGTCTGAAGGCGACTTCAACACCCAGATGGAAGACCTGAAGCGCGCTGCCGACGCGGCCCACGCCCTCGGGACGAACCGCCTTCGCATCTTCACCTTCAAGCGGGTCGATGATCCGGCCACCATCTTCGACCGCATTGTCGAGAGCCTGCACACAGCCATCGGTGTAGCGAAAGAGCAAGGCGTCATCCTGGTCGTAGAAAACGAATTCGATTGCAACGTGGGCACCGGCGCCGAGACGGCGAAGCTCTTCAAAACCATCAGCGACCGACGCCTCATGCACAACTGGGATCCCGGCAACTGTTTTGAGGCCGGTGAGCAGCCGTTCCCAAAAGCCTGGGATCAACTCGATCACAGCCGGATCGTCCACATACATCTGAAAGACGCAGCCGGAAAGGATTGGAAGCCGATCGGCGGCGGCGAGATCGATTTCGCCGGCCAATTCGAAGCGTTGAAGAAGATGAAATATTCGGGAACGCTTTCGCTCGAAACCCATTACAAGAATGCCCAGCACGATCCTTATGCATCGAGCGTCGAATCGATGGACGGACTTGTGCAAGTTTTGAAAAAGGTCTGAGCGCCGAGCCGATTTTCAGACCAGCTCCTCGACGAGGTCAGCGCTTTCGTCGTGTACCAGGAGTTCGGGATCTGGCCTTCCCATTTATCCATGTCATCTCGCAAACGCAGCACTCGACCATGAGCACGCAGAGATTTCAGCAATTCTCCACCTCGCTAAGACACTGAATAAAGGTCTGCGGAATTCACTGGGTCGCCGCGCGGTCCGTTTTCTTTTTGCAGTCTCCTTGCCCGGACAGGCCAACTCCTGCAGAGCTCTCACGTTTCGCAGATCGTCTCCCGGCTTGTCCACGGGCGTTTCCAGAATGAACGTCTTCGTCTTCAACTTCGAATGATTCAAGATGCGGCGGAAGCCTTCGCTCCCGATGTGACCTTCGCCGATGTTCGCATGCCGGTCGAGGTGCGAACCGAGCTTCATCCTGGTGTCGTTCGCGTGAATCACGGGTACATTATCCAAATCCAGTGTTTCGGAGGCGTGGTCCAGAAAATGCGCGAGGCCGCGGCCGTTCGCCACATCGAATCCGCTTACATAGCAATGACAGGTGTCCAGGCAGTAGCCTATCGGAACGTCCAAGTACGGCGCTGTCAGAGTGCGAATCGTGGCAAGTTCCTCCAGCTTGCCTCCCAGCTGAGCGCCCGCTCCAGCGGTGTTTTCGAGCAAAATCGTAAGCCTCGCGTTTTTCGCGAGTACCGGGTCTACGCCTCGCCAGGCAAGCACCAGCGCTTCCGCTACGTTCAGAATGCCCTGCTCGATTGTCAATCCTTTATAGTTGCCGGGATGCGCCACCACGTAGTCTGCGCCGATCAGAAGCGCGCGCTCCAATTCGCCTTGGAAGCCCTCAATCGACTTTTCACGGATGATCGATGCGGGCGCAGCCAGATTGATCAGATAGCTGTCATGAATCACGAGCGGGGTCAGGTCCGATTTTTCTCGATGCTGACGAAGCCGCCTGACTTGTTCCGGATCGGGCCTCCTGGTGCGCCACATCCGCGGACTCGCCGAAAAAATCTGGAAGGCATTGGCTCCGAGTTCTGCTGCTTTAATGGCGGCGCGCTCGAGTGCTCCGGCTGTCGAAGTGTGGATGCCAATGCGCAATTCACCAGCATAAGCAAAGGTGGATTTCGTGTTGTGGGCGGGAAATCTAATCCGTCGCTTACGCTTCGGGTTGGTTTCAGGAGCGAGTCAACCCCCGTAAACCCCTCGCTGCGCTCGGGGCTCCGTTTTGGGATCGAGGACTCATGAAGGATTTACTGTCGGCAGCGAGGAGTTCTTTGAGCGTTTGAAAATTCGAAGCCATTTTCGGGTCACCGTTCGTGTGGTACCAGGGGTACCTCCCCTTAACATCTCTTCGCGCAAGCGGGTTTGCTGCAGCTCCCGAAGCTCGGCGATGTCCTTTTCGAAACGGCGGCTCAGGCGCGCTTCCTGCAAGTGAAGATTCTTCAGCGTCTTTTCGTACTTGATAAGGTTCTCAACATTGCTGGGGGCAGGAGTGCCTTCTTCGGCATCGGCGGCGGGTTGGGAGAAGAGAGCGGCCTCGAGAGCGAAGCTGCGGTTCAGACGCCAGCGGGTTTCAGCGAGAGACTGAACGATCTCGCGCTCGCGCAGACCCTGGGGCTTGTATTCGTCAAAGTAACCCTGAACGTGCTCTGCGAAAGCGGCGGCATCGTCGGATGGCAGCAGAACGGTGCGACCTGTTAGCCCGGTCTTGAGAGCGTTTTTAGAGGATATGGCTTTGCCTTCTTCGGTGCGCGGACCCGTAGAAGAGCTTGCGTTGCGGCGATTGCGTTCAGCGGTGGTCATGAGTGGGCGTTTTTCTCCTGGAAAATGAAACGGCCCGTGAGCCGCCGGGCAGGCGGGTCACAGGCCTGCCGGAGAGTAGCACGGAGAAAGGCCAAAACGAACCATGAAATTTTTTTTTGGCCGTATCTTTGAGAGAGGCGGAGATATAAATATTAGCGTTTGTTATGAACGAGAATGAGGATGGAAATTAGCGACCAGGGAACAAGGGAGATTTCGAGCTGGGAACTTTGCTAGTAGATTCGCCTCTGCGACGACCGCTTAAATGCGAACTCACGGCCGCTTTGCCTGTTTTGTGAGCCCGTGTAGATGGACGGCCAACCCGTTCTCCAATTTCTGAATCCTACGCTTTTCTATTAGGATTAGATGGATACAGATAGGCAGCTCTCTGTATGAGTGATAAGCCTTCCTCGTCTGCGCCAAAACGAACAAGCGTCGTACACACCTCGCACAGGAGCGCGGGATCATCAGATGTCTCTATTACGCTGCGTAGTGTGCAGGAAAGATTTGGATACATTGCGATGTCATTGATTCGCGCAGTAGTATTGCAGGCTTTTACGTTCATTAAAACTCGAGCGGCATAGATAACGGATATTGCGTGAAGATAGTCGCTTTGCGAACGTGAATCAGGCAGAGATAATGCGGCGGCACGAGTGAACAAATCGAGAGCACGTTTCGGATCCGCGCTCTCTATGAAGAGGCCAGCATGAAAGAAGACGTCGGGCGAATTTCGATATTTGTTCAGAGCGTTGTAACAAGCCGCTTTGGTGCGTTCGTAGTAGTCAACAGCGATGACGTGAACGCTTAGGGAAGCTTCCAAGGGGTGGGAGGGCGAATCGGGTAGCGGATAAATTTTCATAAACGCTATCGGAGCTTCTGGATGGTGATCGATTACACACAAGAGATGCGGCGCGAAGGCAGATACATTCCTCTCATTTGCATAGAATGCCATCAGGGCGCCTCGAATATCTATATTTTCCGGATCTCGCAGCAGGCGCGATTAGAACTGATCGGCCTGTTGCGGGGTTGCAATGGAGGTAGTGGTGACTTGACAGATACCGGTAGCGATTTGCTGTTGATCAAAACGGGCAGAAGCCGCCAGATACAAAGCTGGAACAAAAATAGCAATCAAGAGGGCTCGGAGTACCGGCTGGTTTCCTTGGACATGCCGACGAGTAGAAAAAATGTTTTCGAGCCGGGTCTTAATCAGCGACCAGGAAGAAGCAATAGTGGAAGCCGCAGCCAGACGACTACCCTTTCGACTCACTTCGGTTGCGAACTCGATGAGTATACGAGCGTACTCTTCAGGCCTGAAATCCAGGAGCGCCGCTTCGTCACAAGCTTCTTCAGCAAGCACGACTAACTGTTTCCGTAACCAAAACCTAGAGGATTTAGCCAAAATAAGCAGATAGTAAACGAAGTAAGGAATGCGGTATGAGGATCGTTGCGGCGCACGTGGGCCATCTCATGGATGAGAGCTGCGCGAACTTTCTCACGGCTCCAGCGCGCCCAGCAGGCCGGTAGCAGGATTGTGACCTGTCCGATGCCGATAGCCATCGGAACTCGAATGCCCGTTGAGACGCGTATCCGAGGCCTGTACTGGGATAAGCTTTGCAACCAAACCTCATGTCCCAGGTCACGAAGATCTCGATCAAGAATAGGCTCGCTGCGATTCGCGAGGCGATTCACGCGGAGGAGACTGAGACCGAGGCGCAAAAGGAGAGCGCACGTGACCAATACATATAGAGCCGTTGCGAGCGATGCATATGGGAATGGGCGAGCATGGCGAACAGTTGTCGCGTGGGGTGTTGTGCTTCTAGCGCTGAAGTTCATTGGCTGGTCAAGAAACATCGCGAGTTCCGCTCCTGGCAAGATCACCGATGGATGCCGAAACGGAGGCGTTGCGCACTCGATCACTGGCAAAAGTAGGACGCCGCACAACATGCCGTGGCATACAAAATGCCGAAGTCGGGCCGTTCGCGATCGTAGAAGAACGACAAGAAAGGCTCCGGCAATGACGAGAGCTGACGATCGGAGAAGAATTCCGAGCAGTACCGATGCAAATGATTGACCGAGTGCTTCGATATCAAACATGCTCATTTTGGGGTTGTCCTTCGTTGCGGAGCTTTGGGACGTTTGGCTGATCGTAGGCGGCCCACAATCTGCTGAAGTTCCACCGGATCGACGAATTCGTCATCCACATGCCCACGAGCAGCGATTCAACCGACCCCTCACAGAAGCGCTCTATGATTTGCTTCACAGCACGAACAGCCAAGCTTCTGGGAGGTTCGATGCTGGAATAGATAAAGGTTCGGTTGTCTACCTTGTGCCGAATATAACCTTTTCTTGTCAGCCGCGTGAGCAGGGTGCGAACTGTTGAATCTCTTAGTATTCGTTGTGGCGCAAGCGCAGTTTGAATGTCCATTGGAATGGACGCCCAACCCGACCAATTTCTGCTCCTGACTCCTGCTCGAGAGGCGAAAGCGGTAATTTAATCGCCATTATATGCTACAAAATGTCGCACTACAGACTGTAGCGCCTCGCGTAATAGAAGTCAAGACCTGTATCGTATCTGCGGAAGTTACTGCCAGAAGGCAAAGGACAAATCCAAATTGCTACAACAGATTACCGAGATACGCCATCCTCAAGCAATTATGCAGCCAGCGAGTGCGCACGGTGACCGAAACCACAATCAGCGAAAGTTTGCTTTTGCTTGCCTCAGCCATCGAGTTGTGAGGGGCAGGCTTCACGTGTCCGGCGGCACACCTCCGCTCGCATTGCCCGATTCTGCTGCGACGTAAAAAACCAAAGGCCTGAGCCTTCAACCCCAAACTGCCGGTAGGTAAACCCGGACAGGTCGCTTTAAGGCGGGACCCGCGCATGACCGTTCGCCCGCGCGCAGCGCTGCGATGTAAAGGGCTAGTCCGCGCGTGATCGACGTAATGATCGGACCAAGGCTTGGCGGATCTGTGCTTCGAGCTGCCGTGAATTCATCGCCGGGGTTTGTTTGGATGGCACTGATGTGATGCAACCGATGCTCTGCGATCTCGGCCATGAAGGCGAAAAGAGGTGTTTTGGCGGGGAGTTGGTCGCCCGCGTAGCCGAAGAAAGAGGCTTCCGGATGAAACGTGGGGCGAAACAGGGCATTTTGCCCTGCTTCTGATCGATATACATTTGCATGGTCTTGGCGATCTCGTCGTACTCGGTACGATATTTGCTCGTTGCCATGAATGCCACAGTATGTCTGGAAAACGCGGGCGTCAACGGACAAACCCGGCAAAAGTGGGCATCATGCACTGGAGAAGAAAAGAGCGCCCGATCAGGCATGATATATAAGTTATTTAGGCATCATGGATGAGTAGACCTTCCGACCTGATCCAGGGCACGCTCGACCTGCTGATACTCAAGACTATTTCGATCGAGCCAAAACACGGATGGGCCATTGCGAAACGCATCGAGCAGGTCACTGATGAAGTGCTCCAGGTTACGCAAGGCGCGTTGTATCCGGCGCTTCATCGCCTCGAACAGCAAGGCTGGGTAAGATCTGAATGGCGGCTTTCTGATACCGGACGTGAAGCGAAGTTTTACTCGCTGACCCGGCCCGGAGCTTCTCAGCTCAAGAAAGAGCTGGAGCATTGGGAGCGGCTTTCAAATGCTGTGGGCCTTATTGTGCGCATGGCCTGAGATGCACCATGTCGATCGGTCGCTGGCGAAATGTGATTTGGGCGCGCATTCGTTCCCTTATTCTTCAGAGTCGTGTCGAGACCGAGCTTGAAAAGGAATTGCGTTTTCACATCGAGCAGGAGACGGAAGCAAACCGCGCGCTTGGCATGTCCGCCGCCGAAGCAGGGCTTGCGGCGCGCCGCCGTTTAGGAGGACTCACACAGATTGAGGAGGAATGCCGCGATATGCGAAGGACGGATCTGATTGACACGTTGCGACAAGACTTGACATACGCCGCGCGAACGCTGATGAAGAGTCCCGGATTCACGATAACGCTGGTGCTGACCATGGCATTAAGCATCGGCGCAACCAGCGCGATTGTGAGCGTTGCGAATGGAGTGCTCCTCAAGGCGCTTCCCTATCGCCAGCCCGACCGCCTCGCGCGCTTTTTTCTGAGCACTCAGACCTTCCCCAGGTTCCCAATCAATCCAAATGATTTTCGCGATTTTCGAGCGCGCCTGCGCTCTTTCGAATCGGTGGCGGCTTACAGCCGTCGCGATCTGCAACTTGCCGGGACGGGTGAAGCTGTCCGGCTCCCCGGCTTCTCCGTAACGGCCGGTTTCTTTCAACTCCTTGGAGTGAAGCCCGCCATGGGTCGCGAGTTCGATCGCGGCGATGAGCTTCCCGGCAGAGGCAAGGTCGCAATCGTCAGCCACAGGCTCTGGCGTACGCGGCTCGGCGGCCGTCCGGATGCTCTTCGCCAGAAGATCATTCTTGACGGAATACCGTATGCGGTGGTCGGGGTCATGGCGCCAGGAGTCGAGCACCCCGGCAACATGTACCACGCGGTCAGTTATGGCGATACCGTTGACATTTGGACTCCGTTCACGTTTGCTGACCCGCAAGATCGCGGCAGTCATTATCTCGATGGCATCGGCCGCCTCCGTGCCGGAGTATCGACAAGGCAAGCGCAAAGCGAAATGAACAGCGCAATGCAGCAGCTTGCCCGGGAGCACCCGAATGGTGATAGCGGATGGAACGTGATCGTCGTCCCTCTTCAAAAAGAGATCGTCGGACGGAGCGAACGACTCCTGTTCGTGTTATTGGGAGTTGTCTCGCTTGTCCTTCTTCTCGCCTGTGTGAATGCGGCGAACCTCTTGCTTGCGCGGGCGACGGCGCGCCAACGCGAAATCGGAATCAGGGCCGCTGTAGGCGCCGTCCGTGCGCGGCTTATACAGCAGATGCTCACTGAGAGTCTCCTGCTGGCAGTCCTCGGAGGGGCGCTGGGAGCGTTGTTGATGTTCGCAGGCGTACGAATGCTGGTCAAGGCGCTGCCTGCCGATTTTCCTCGCGCCGGCGATATTCATGCGGACGTTTCCGTTTTCATTTTCACGTTGTTTCTGGCTTTCGCCACGGGACTTCTTTTCGGAATCGTGCCGGCGCTTCAGGGATCGAGAGTGGACCTAAGAGATTCGCTGCATGAGCGCGGCCGCAGCTCGACGAGTAACCAGGGGACCTTGCGCTTAAGAAGCATGCTCGTGGTCAGCGAAGTGACTCTGGCATGCGTGTTGCTGATCGGCGCAGGTCTGCTGCTCCGCAGCTTTGCCAATCTGCTGCGCACCGATCCCGGTTTTCGCGCCGAACAGGTTTTGACAGCCGGTATTTCGCTCCCACAGGAAGGTTATAAGGACGCCAAAGCGATTTCTGGTTTCTATAACCGGTTGCTGCCTCGTTTGCGAGACATGCCCGGGCTGGCAGCTGCCGGCGCCGGTTCCGATCTTCCCTGGACAGGATGGGACGAGAACATCGACGGCTTTTTAATTCAGGGTGAGGTTCCGGTGCCTCACCAGCAATTTCATGCGCGCTACCATGTAGCCACGCCGGGCTATTTTCAAGCTCTGGGTATCCCTTTGGTACGCGGCCGATTCATTGAGCCACGGGACAGAGCGGATAGCCAAAATGTGATCGTTATCAACCGGCAACTGGCGCGCTACTGGCGGCACGGAGACGCGCTTGGCGGAAAGATCGCCTTCGATGATCATCCAAAAGAGAAAGACTGGCTGACGGTAATCGGTATTGTCGGGGACGTAAAAGATTCGCCGAAGAACAGCGCCGCCGAAGCCGGTTTCTGGTGGCCGCTTACGCAACAACCATTCCCGCAAGGCGAGTTTTCGGTTGCGATTCGTTCGACACAAGACTCAAAGGTGGTGGCTGACCGCCTTCGTGCAGCTGTTCGCGAGTTGGACGGAAATCTAGCGGTCGCGGATGTGCGCACCATGCGGACGGTCGCCGACGGATCGTACGCTACTCCACGTTTCGGTCTTTTGTTGGTCGCACTGTTCGCCGCGTTAGCGCTGACATTAGCGGCGATCGGCACATACGCAGTCATCTCGTATTCCGTGGAGCAGCGTTTTCACGAGTTCGGCGTTCGCATGGCTCTTGGCGCCCGGTCCTGGGACGTAACTCAGACCGTGCTCGGAAGCGGTATGAAGCTCACGGCTCTCGGAGTTCTTATGGGGATCGTGCTCGGCATCGCGTTTTCGCGTCTGCTCGGAAGCCTGCTCTACGGCGTGAACGCCGCTGACCCGTTTGCCGTGGGAGCGACATGCCTCATCGTTGTTTTGGTCGCCGCTATTGCCTGCTATGTGCCCGCCTGGCGTGCTACGCGCGCCGATCCGATGACAGCTTTACGAACAGACTGATGTTTTGTGAGGCGGAGTGTACGATGACAGGCAGGAGCACTTTATGACGTGCTCTCAAGGTGAGAGAACTCGTTTTGAAGCTAGGCAAAGTGCCACTGGTGATTGGTATCGTCTTCATCGTTGCCGGATCTCGGCTCCCGGCCCAGCAGCGCGACATGCGACAGTTTCTGGGGCTCGGAGCACCTCCCGACGCTGCGGCGGCTAAACTGGGCGAGCCGCTCTATAAGCAAAATTGCGCGGCATGCCACGGAGAAAACGCGCGGGGCGGGGAAGGCCCCAATCTGATTCGTTCTCCGCTCGTTCTCCACGATGAGAAGGGCGAGGAGATCGGACCAGTCGTCAAGAACGGGCGGCCGCAGGCCGGCATGCCCGCCTTTGCCTCATTGAAGTCTGAAGAAATCTATCAGATTGCGGAATATCTTCACGTCCAGATCGAAAACGCGGCGAATCGCGGCGTGTACAACACGCTCTACGCCAACCAACGTGGTCAGACAAGCGGCGACGTAAAACAAGGCGAAGCTTTTTTTCAAGCAAATTGCGCAGGCTGTCACTCGCCCACAGGAAATTTGGCGAAGATTGCAACAAAGTATCCGCAGGCCGCCGGTATGCAGTCGCGATTCATTTGGCCTGCTTCGCGGCAACCCGGCCGCGTAACAGTAAAGACCGCGCAAGGTGAGACTGTCACGGGCACGATCGTCCGCCTGGATGATTTCGACGTCGCACTTCGGGATTCGAGCGACGCCTACCGGGAATGGCCGCGCGATAAGGTTGAGGTTGAGATCGACGATAAATTAGCCGGACATCGCGCGTTGCTGCCGAAGTACAAGGATTCCGATCTGCACAACGTGACCGCGTATCTACTGACTCTCAAATGAAAATTTTTCCCCTTGCCCTGCTTTGTTGTGCAGGGGCTCTCGCTCAAGGACTGGACCCGAAATCGCTAACCCTTTTTCATCAACCGCCCGATGTCTGGCCGACTTATAACGGCGACTATTCAGGCCGCAGATTCAGCGCCCTCGATCAGATCAACCAGTCCAATTTGAACCGCCTCAAAATGGAGTGGGCGTTTCGCATCACCGGTGTCGGACCGCAGCGAGGGATCGGGAATCCCGAGATCAAGTCGACCCCGCTGATGGTGAACGGAGTTCTTTACTTCACTATTCCGGATCACGTCTTCGCAGTTGATGCACGCACCGGCCAGCGCATCTGGCAATTCGACTTCGAAGACCACGGCGGACATCTCACTGGCCAGCGCGGCGTGGGTATGTACGGCAACTGGCTCTACTTTCTAACGCCCGACGGATGGTTCATTTCTCTCGAAGCGAAGGATGGAAAGGAGCGCTGGAGGAAGAAGGTCGCCGACGAAAAACTACAGTATTTTACAACGATGGCGCCGATGATTGTTAAGAATCACGTGCTGGTTGGTGTGGGTGGGGATGCGCTCGATGTGCGGGGCTATCTCGATGCGCGCGATCCAGAAACAGGCGAACTGCAATGGCGCTGGTGGTCTGAGCCTGAAAAGCCGGGGGACCCTGGCTCGGAAACGTGGCCCAACCAGGCTGCCATGGACCATGGTGGCGGCATGACCTGGATGTCCGGCACTTACGATCCGGAGCTGAATCTTATTTACTGGGGAACAGGAAATGCGAACCCGGTTTTCGCCGGGCAAAGCAGGAAGGGCGCTAATCTCTGGACGGCATCGATCGTTGCGCTGAACGTGGACACGGGAAAGCTCGCGTGGTGGTTCCAGGCGTCCCCCCACGACACTCATGATTGGGACAACACGGAAACTCCAGTTCTGTTCAACGCTGAGATTGACGGTAAGCCGCGCAAGCTTCTGGCGCAAGCCGCGCGCTGCGGATGGTTCTTTGTATTGGATCGGACGAATGGAAAGAACATCGTCTCCAAGCCCTTTGCCGGTACGGGCAACTGGGCCAAGGGCGTCGATGAAAAAGGTCAGCCCATCCCCAATCCGGCGAAAGAACCGAAGGTGGACGGATCGATGATCGACATGCCGCCGCTCGGAGCTACTAATTGGCCTCCACCCAGTTACAGTCCCGAGACGGAGCTTTTCTACTTCACCGGTACCGAAGGTTATGGAATGGCTTACCTGTACGATACGTCCGATCAACCGGAAGGCTATGGAGGCGGTAGCGGAGGGACGTTCGATCCAGCTTCAGCACTGTGGGCTATGGACGTGCGCACGGGCGCAATCAGATGGAAGCACGAGTTGAAAACGCAGCCCGGCGGCGGAAACATTTCGGGTGGCGTGCTGACCACGGCCGGGAAGCTGCTCTTTACCGGCGATTCGACCAGTCTTACTGCATTCGATCCTGCAAACGGAAAAATTCTCTGGCATCAACGCCTGACTTCGGGCGTAAGCAACGGCCCTTCTACCTGGATGCTCGACGGGAAGCAATATCTGGTAGCGGCCGCCGGAGATACGCTGTGGGCTTTCACGCTAGCGGGAGATCTGAAATAAGTGCGCTGTTCATCGACTATCCTCTGTGGCGATGCCTTTTCCCTCTCTAATTGTGAGGATTCGATTCACCGGCACTTGCTCTAATTTTTCGGTTACCCCGCTCGGCCAGCGAATCTCCACGTCCGCAAGCTTCGATTCGCCAAGGCCGAAATGCAGGCGCGGATCGTTGCCGGAAATATAGCTTCCGCCCGTCCGCACGCGATCCCACTGAATAAGGTCTCCGGCGTGAACTTTCACCAGGGCCCCGATAGCGTCGCGATTGCTGCGCGTGCCGACCAGCCGCATCTCCAGCCAATGCTCGCGGTCTCCCCCATCATTCCTGAGAATCTGCGGCGCTTCATCGATGTTCGACACGACGATGTCCAGATCGCCGTCATTGTCGTAATCGCAATAGGCAGCGCCCCGTGCCGAATGAAGAGGAAGAGCGCGTAATCCCGCCGCCTCTCCGATCTCTCGAAATTTACCGTGTCCCTGGTTTCGGAAGAGCAGGAGCGGTTCGCGATAGGTTTCGCGCCCTAATTTCCCTTCGATTTCCGGGTAGACGTGCCCATTCGCAGCGAATAAATCCTTGAGGCCATCGTTGTCGAAATCGAAAAAGAAAGCTGCCCAGCCGAGATAGGAGATCGTGGCCTCGCCCACTCCCGAAGGGAACGAAACGTCCGAAAACATCCCATTTCCGTCGTTGTGATAGAGCACGTAGTTGTCATTGGCAAAGGTTGTGACGAAGAGATCGGTGCGCCCGTCGTTATCGTAATCGCCCACGGCCACGCCCATGCTCGACATTTCTTTGCCGTCGATGTTATACGCAATGCCAGACGCTACGGCCGCCTCTTCGAACGTTCCATCGCCTCGATTCTTATAAAAATAGTTCGGGTTCGAATCGTTCGCCACGAAAATGTCGGGACGATTGTCACCATCCAGATCTTCGAAGACCACGGTAAAGCCGAAGTACAAAGGCCGGTCGGCGACGTTCGCTTTTGCGGTGACATCGGTAAACGTTCCGTTGCCATTGTTGTGATACAGCGCGTCGGGTGAACCTTTGTAACCGAGCGGGCCGCAGGCGTGTACTTTGACGCCCCGATAATCGCACGTCTTCAGTTCAGGATGGACGCTATCGAAATCCAGATAGCCGGCTATGTAGACGTCAAGGAGACCGTCGCCGTCATAGTCTGCGAAAGCGGCCCCGGTGTGCCATATACTCGCGCCAGCGAGACCCGATTTTGCCGAAACATCGGTGAAGGTTCCGTTTCCATTGTTGTGGTAGAGAATGTTCGGTCCGAACGTTGTGACGAGCAGATCGGTTTTGCCGTCGTTGTCATAATCGGCGGCTGCGCATCCAAAGCCCCAGCCGCTCGCGGCGACACCCGCGCTTTTTGTGACGTCGGTAAAAGTGCCGTCTTTATTGTTCCGGAACAAGTGGCTGTATTCCTGAGGGGCTTTGGAATTTTTATGCTGAAGCGCCTCGAGAGTGGAGCCGTTTACCAGGTAGAGATCCATCCATCCGTCGTTGTTGTAATCAAGCCAGCAAACTCCGCTCCCGTTCACTTCGAGAACGTAGTTCTTCTGCTTTTCGCCAGAGAGGACGGGAATGCGAATTCCGGCCTTAGCCGCCACATCATGAAATATGCTGCCCGGCTCTGGCTTTTGAAAAGCTACGACCGGTAACCATGCGGCCATCACCGAGAGTGCGGCGACCCCTGTCCTAAGCCGGCTCATCATCGAGGGGCGGAGACGTTCTGATCCGTGTTCTGGTTCTGGGCCCGCAGTTGCTGGACAATACGCGTTTGCTCTTCAGAGAGTTGTTTCTCGCCGAGCCGCGCATAGACGCGAGAAAGCTCAACATGCATCTGGCTATTGCCTGCGTGCCCGGTAATCGACTGCTCGAGTAGCGCCCGCGCTTCCGGGAACCGGTTCAGGAAAATCAGGTCGCGTGCTGCTCCCAACACTGCGGAAACGTCGGCATCTTTTTCCATCGCGCGCCGATAAGTGGTGAGCGAAGCCTCATAAGCGCCGTCCTTTTGCTGCGCTTCAGCCAAGCCGAGTAAAGGCTCCACACGGTCGGGCGCAAGCTCAGCCGCTTTTGCAAACAACGGGCTCGCTTCGTGATACTGGCCCAGACGAGCCAACTGCTGCGCTTTACCAAGCGAAGCCTGCGCGAGTTCCGGAAAGCGTTTAACGGCCTGATCGGCAACCTCCAACGCTTCCTGCTGCTTTTCTGTCGCATTCAAACAATCAATAAGGAGGAAGTAGACCTTGGGATCATCCGGAGAGGTTTTCAGAGTCTCGCGCAGAATGGGAATTGCTTTTGCTGGAGCGCCACTGCGGTAATAGGCAACGCTGAGGAGACCGGCCGTCTTTCTATCGTTAGGATCGGCTGCCCTGGCGGCTTCGAGGGGGCCCAGAGCGTCCTGGTAGTTGTCCTGGAGCACATAGGCAAGGGCGAGCGCCGCATTGGCTTCCTTCGAGGCAGGCGCCATCCGCACGCTCGCTTGCAACGGAGAAACCGCTTCCCCAGGACGCTTCAGGTTAAGCAATGCCAGTCCCAGATTGAAGGACGCTTGAAACGAATCCGGATCTCGTTCCCCGGCGCGCCTGAATAGCTCAAGAGCCTGATCGGGTTCACCAGTGCTTGCAAAGGAGGCTCCGAGCGCCACTAGCAGATCAGGGTCCAGTTGACCGTTCTGCAGGAATTGATCGCGAATTTTGAAAGCTGTTGCCATATCTTTCGTCGAGAGTGCTCGTCCGCAATCCATCAACTCTTGTACCCCTTGAGCATCTGCCGCCTTCGCCTTTACGCTTTTTGTGAATTCCTGTTGCGCCAGTTCTCCTTCGCCCGCCTGCTGATAGATTCTTCCCAGGCGGTAGTGCAGACTCCCGTCCCAGGGAGTGGCAGCAATTGCCTTTTCGGTCCAGAAACGCGCTTGTTTGAGCTGTCCCGTATCCCAATAGAGCTTGCCTATTCGTCCTTGTGCGTCTTCCACGGGTGGATTTGCGGAGGCACATGGCTCGAGCCAGCGAATCGCTTCAGACCGGTTGTTTTCCGACTGTGCCATTCGGGCCAAGACATACTTGCTTCTCAAGCTTTGCGGGTCGATGGCGAGCGCGGCCTTTAACTCCTGCCTGGCTGCGGGAAATTTTTGCAGACGGTACAACACATATCCGCGCAGGTACAGCACTTGCGGATCGGAATGCGCAGCGTCTGACTGGATGGTGTTTAGCGTGTCCAGTGCTTTGCTGAAGTTAGCCTGATCGATGAACAGGCGCGCCTGCCGCAGCGCGTCCGAAATGTCAGCTGCGAATAGGGCTCCCGCGGCGGCGGTCACGGTAAATAGAAAATAGGCCAACCCTTTCATTTACTGCCGACAAACCAAAACCGGGTCCCCGCGATCAGCACCAAGCTATCACGACCGATTGAAAAGACATGGGAAAAAGTGCTTTCGAATTTTTTTCAGTGGTGATACTCTTTCCTTAAACCTAGTCCTAACGGACTAGATAAGAATCGACCCTGGGGAGGGTGCACACATGCAGCGCCAAGTTGCTTGCTCGGTTCATGTAGTTCTCTTTTCGTTTTTCCTGGCGGTATTTTCTCCGCGAGTCCATGCGCAGTCTACCGAACTCGGCACGATTGCCGGAACGGTAACTGATCCGGCAGGGGCTGTCATTCCCGGAGCGAACGTCAAAGTCACTAGCGTAGGCACAAACGTGGTCCGTGAAACGACAACGGACTCGGCAGGCAGCTTTGCTGCGCGCTCGCTGGTTCCCGGGATTTACCGGGTCGCAGTGGCGGCGCCCAGCTTTTCGGCACAGGTTCAGGACAACATTAAGCTCGATGTCAATGCTACCGTTAGTCTCACGTTTAGTCTCACGGTGGGCCAAGTCAATCAGCAGGTGGAGGTTCAGGCCCAGGGCGCGCTCTTACAGACCGAAGAGAGCAGCGTCGGCACGGTCGTTTCGAGCACGCAGATGGTCGAACTCCCACTAAACGGGCGCGACTTCAACTCCCTGACAAAGCTCACCCCCGGGGCGGTGCGCGGAACCAGCGCAGGAGCGGAGACCATCCAGGGCGACACGTATGCCGTGACCGGCGATAGGAGTGACAACGGCTACTATTCACTCGACGGCATGTACAACAACGGCTCCTTCTTCAAAACGGCCGCGATTCATCCATCGGTTGACGCCATCCAGGAATTTAAGATCGCAACCAATACGAGCGCGCAATTCGGAGCGGCTGCGGGGGCCAACATCAATATCATGATCAAGCCGGGTACCAACCAGTATCACGGGACCGTGTACGAATTTCTGCGCAATAACAAGCTGGATTCGCGCAACTATTTCGCCCAGAACGTTCCGGAATACCGCCAGAATCAATTCGGCTTCACGATAGGCGGCCCGGTTACAATCCCGAAGGTGTATAACGGTCGCGACAAGACGTTCTGGTTTTTCAACTACGAAGGCAACCGGATTGTAAGCGGCAACACTTCTTTCCAGACCGTTCCAACGCCCGCCATGGTGGCCGGCGATCTTTCCCACGATCAGGCCGGAAACGTGGCGGCGCCGATTTACAATCCTCTTAGCCCGACGCGCGCGCCATTCCCCGGGAACATTATCCCGAGCAACCTGATCCAACCCTACTCGACCGCTTATGCAAACTACTGGTTTCCGACGAACCTGATCCCGGGCCAGGCGAGCAACTACATTGACACGGGCAATTCCTCCCGGAACGATGACCAGATCAATCTTCGGATTGACCAGCGCCTCTCCGAAAAGAATAACTTCTACGCCCGTTTCTCCAAGTCAGATCTGGATACTCTAGCTCCGGGAAATTTTCCGAAGGCCCAGGTCGGTACGTTCAATTACTACATTGGAGCGGTATTGAACGACGTTCATCTCTTTAACCCGAGTACGATTCTCAATTTCCGTTTCGGATATCTGCGAGCGAACCTCGGCCAGGGGCCAACGGAGAAGTTCATCCAAGTCTACCGCGATGCGGGTTTAACGAATACCCCGGAAACCTTCCGGACTTGGGACTACCCGATTAATTTCGAGATCAGCGGCTACTCCCAGCCGAATCTTGGAAACCTGGTGAATGGTCCTGATTTTACTTACCAGGGCTCGCTAAGTCTTAATAAGGTCATTGGGACGACATAGCTTTACCCTCGGCTACGATCTCACATATCTGCGCATCTTCCACGATTCGGTTTTCAGCAGCTTCGGTTACAACAGCGTTCCCACAGGAGATCCGCAAAATGTTTCGGGCACTGGCCAAGCCATGGCGAGCTTCCTGCTTGGGCTGCCGTCCACCGCCAGCCGCATCGTCGGGACAGGACGATCTCGATCTCGCTCAATACCTGCACCACATCTACATTCAAGACGATTTCAAGGTAACTCCAAGCTGACACTCAATCTCGGCCTCCGCTGGGAGTACGATCAGTGGCCGCACCACCGGCGCGGGCGTCTGAGCGGCTTTGACACCTCACCGGCCAATTGTTCTGGGCTTCCGAAAATCCCGTTACGGGGGAGCGGACCGAATGTGCGGCCTCAGATCGCGGATCCGCGCTACAGAGAATTTCGCTCCACGTTTTGGATTGGCTTACCGAATCACACCTAGGACGACTCTGCGCTCCTCCTACGGTATTTTCTACAACTCGAATTTTTCGTGGGAATGGAGCGACTCACGCGGCGGATGGCCATATTCGTTCTCTGACAACCTTCAACGGGCTAAATCTGCCTGGCAGCCGCTGATTTTCACACAGGACCTGTTCCAGAACTTCGATCCCGCCACCGCGCCCCGCTCAATCCAACACACCGTTTCGCGCGATGTGAAGACGCCCTACATGCAGAACTGGAACTTAGGTGTCGAGCACCAGTTCGCCCAGGATCTACTGCTGACGATCAATTACCAAGGCTCGAAAGGGACACACTTGGGGAGCTTTCTTAATGGAAATGATGCGCTGCCAGGTCCCGGAGTCTCCGGATCCCAGGCGCCCGTGGCCCTCTGCGGGGCCCTTTAGTGAGTTGAAGCAGATCGCCACTTCGCGATACCAGGCCCTTACTATGCAGGTGGAAAAGCGATTTTCCAAGAGGCTTCAGCATTCTTGGTTCCTACGCCTGGGCTCATTCCATCGACCTGAACTCCGAGTTCGGCGGAACTTCTCCTCAGAATGACCAATGCATCAAATGTTCCCTGGGAGACTCGGGATTCGATCAACGCCAGGTGTTTAACGCCGCTTACATTTACGTCGTTCCGGGAGGCAACAGTCCAAAATGGCTGGTCAAGTACGTCGCTAGGAGGCTGGGAACTGACCGGGATCACGCGTCTCGAAAGCGGCCGTGCCTTCAATATCGGAATCAATTTCGATAACGCAAACAATGGAGCACGATCAAACTCACAACGTCCCGATCTGGTCGGTGAGCCGTTCCCATCCGGCTTCAGCCCGACGTTCGGCCCTGGCGGAACGTACTTCAATACGGCTGCTTTCGCGGTGGCGCCCCAGTATACTTACGGAAATCTCGGGCGGAATGCTTTGCACGGGCCCGCCTATTACAATACCGACGCGGGAGCTTTCAAAAATTTCAGCTTGACCGAGCGCTTCAAACTTCAGTTCCGAGCGGAATTTTTCAATATCTTCAACAACTCGAGTTTCGATACTCCGGACAGCACGCTGGGCGATGCGGCATTTGGTTCGATAACCAGTACGTTCGCTTCACAGCGGCAGATACAATTTGCTCTGAAATTGCTTTTCTGATTGCGCGTTTTCACCATTTTATTCCTTTCGGCGTTTTTGCTTGGGCAGCAGCCAGTCACAGACTCCAACCTGGCTGCTGCCCGCAGAGCTGAACACGCCGGGCATTTCGCCGAAGCAGAACATATATACCAAGACCTTGCTTCGCACCAACCCGACGCAGAGATCTATCAGCGTTTGGGTCTTGTCCGCCACATGCAGAACAAGTTCAGTCCGGCGGCAGAAGCATTTCGGCAAGCGTTGAAGCTGTCTCCCGACTTATGGGGCTCACACCTTTTTCTCGGGATCGATTTGTACCGCATGAACCAGTTCGGGGAGGCCGATACGGAGCTTACTGCCGCCAACCGCCTGCGCCCGAAGGAGCCGGAAATCCTCTTCTGGTCCGGGGCGACAAAGCTTGCGCAGCACGATTACATGGCCGGTTTCGAGATGTTGGAAAAGGTACTCGAGCGCGATCCATCGAACGCCGAAGTGCTCCGCATGCTCGCCGAATCTTACGCGACCTTCGGAACTTCTCTGCTTAACGACGTTGGAAACAAATTTCCGAATTCTGCCCCGGGACTTGTGGTTCAGGGAAAGGCGTTCGAGTTTGAAGGGGCCTATGGTCCTGCTAAAGATGCTTACCAGGCGGCGCTGGCCCTGTCACCCGCTCGTGCGGGCCTGCCCGAAGCAATCGCACGTGTCGATGCCCGCCTGAAAGCCGGCGGCGGATCGACGCCTTAATCAGGGACTCTGCGGCGCATGCGCTTTCTGCGACGCCTCTAATTTCTCCCGAAGAATCCTGGCGTGAATCGCGATCTCCTCACGCGCTTTTTCCTGTTCACCCATTTCCTTATAGAGAGCGGCGAGCTGGGCATGCACAGTCGGATCGTTCGGGGCGCGTGACTCGACGAGCCGAAGTTCCTTTTCGGCTTCGGGAAATTGATGAGCGAGACGCAATGCCTTGCCCAATTCGCGATGTGCGTCGAGGGAGTCCGACGCTCCAGCGACCGCTTCTTGCAAGTACACAACTGCTTGCGAAGGAGCATCACGCTGCGTCTCGAGCAGGATCTCTCCCATGCGAAGGTTTGTCATCGCGTGATGCGGGTTAGTCTTTAATTCCTCGCGAAACTCGACTTGCGCATCCGCGAACTTTTTGAGCTTCCACTCTACGTTGCCTATCAGGAAATGAAGCCCCGGTTTTCCCGGCGCTTTTTCGTTTGCCCGGCGATACTTGGCAAGAGCTTCTTCCAGCTTGCCCTGCGCCTCGAAGGATTTCCCGAGCAATTCGTGGGCTTCGGCAGAATCGGGAGCCACTCGCTGCAACTGCTCTGCTCGCAACGCGGCAAGTTCCTGCAAAATCTCTCCGGCGGCGAATTCGGCTTCAGGGTCGGCCGTGCCGCGCTTCTGCAGTGCGGAGACAAGACTGAGGGCGTCCGCGATTTTTCCCTGATGGATCAGTTCGCGCGCTTGTGCGGCGACGGTATCGGCAGAGTTGGCCGCGCCCTCCGTCTGGCGCTGTTGCCCGCCAGCCGCAATCGTGGCAATGGCGAGAAGCATGGCTAATCTGCGCACACTTCGAGTATTGAACAGCAGCGGCAGGCTATTTTGTGACTCACTCCTCGCGGAGTGCGAGGACGGGCTCAAGAAAACTGGCTCGACGTGCCGGCAGGTAAGCGGCTGTTCCAGCTACCAATAGAAAGATCGTCACGGCAAGTGCGAGATTGCCCACATCGTTGGGCGTGACGCCGTAAAGCAGGCTGGCGACCAGCTTTGACGTAGCAAGCACCGCGGCAATGCCCACTCCGATTCCGATCGCGACGTGCAGCATCGATTCCCGCATGACAATCAGCATCACATCAAAGCGCTGTGCGCCCAGTGCCATGCGCACACCGATTTCGTTCGTCCGCCGGGCGACCGAATACGCCAGCACGCCATAGAGGCCGATCGACGTAAGCAGAAGCGCAAGGGTCCCGAAGAAGAGGGAAAGCGAGGCCATCAGCCGTTCGCTGTCAAGCGAAGCGGCCACGTGGTCGATCATGGTCCCTGCCTTGTAGAGCGGAATGTCGGGAGCGATCTGGTGCAAGATCTTACGAAACGAACTTTCTACAGAGCCTGCCTTCAAGCCGCTGCGAACGACGAAGCTCATGGATGGTGTCCCATCGCTCTTCTGCGTGAAGGGAATATAAAGCTCCAGGGGCTCGGGACTACGCATGTCGAGATATCGAGTGTTGCGAGAGACGCCAATGATGCGAATGAGTTCGTTCTCCAGCCGGACTTGTGCTCCGACAGGATTCTGGTCGCCAAAGAACCTGCGGGCGGCCAGTTCGTTTATGATTCCGACTCGTTCTGACTTGGCGTTATCGGCACGGGTAAACTCCCTGCCGCTTCGCAGAGGGATGCCCATGGTTTCAAAGAAGCGCGGGGCCACAAGATTGATGAAGGTGTCGGTTTTGTCGGCAGGCAGAGGCGGTCTCCCGGGCACAGCGAGATTTTCGTCCCAGCCGCCTCCGCTGAGCGGTGTGATCCACAGCAAGCTGGCGGCCTGTACGCCTGGAATCGCGTTAGCGCGTTCGAGCACGCGGCTATAAATGTTCATCAGGTCCTGGCTTTTGGCATACCGGTCCGAATCGATACCGACGACGACAAGATCTTTCGGATTGAAGCCGGGATCGAGCGTCCAAAGACGCCACAAGCTTCCTGCGAACAGACCGGCGACGCAGACCAGAAGAATTGAAAGCGCCGCCTGGAAATTGAGGATCAGACGGCCAGCACCAATTCTGACGCCTGTGCCGCGAACAGCCTGTGCGCGCTCCTTAAGCGAGCCGCTGATACCGAGACGAGTCGCCCTAAGAGCAGGAGCCAAACCGAATAGCAGACCTGAAAACACCGCAGCCGAAAAAGTGAACAGTAGTATGCGCCAATCTAGATTCAGATCGAAGCGAAGGTCCTGGCCAAGCGGACCGACATTCGGTTTTTCTGTAAGGAAAGCAAGCAAGATGCGATTTGCCGCCACCGCAAAAGCCAGGCCCGCGATTCCGCCGAACAGGGAAAGAAGAAGACTTTCCGTGAGCAGCTGCCGGATGATACGCGAACGGCCGGCACCCATTGCGAGCCGTACGGCAATCTCTCTTTGACGCGCCGAGGAGCGTGCGAACAGAAGGTTCGCCATATTCGCACAGGAGATCAGGAGAACTATTCCAACAAGCGTCATCAAGATAGCTAAGGGGTCCTCAAGACGCACCCGGAGAAAGCTCCAGCCACTGGGAGCCGGATAAGCCTCAATTTGCATCTGTTTATAACGTTCTTTTTCGCCGGCGTCCCAATTCTCGGGCAGCGTAGTTGTGAAAACGCGAGGTGAGATTACCTGTAATTCCGCTTGAGTATTTTGGAGGGAGCTATGGGGGCGGAGACGAGCCATCGCAAACAGCCACCAGCAACTGCGCGAGTTGTAACAGCCGTCATTTAAGAGTTGTGGCGTAAGGCCCAATGGAACCCACACATCAGGCCGCGCAGAGACGTCGGCTCCGAAAAACTGCCGCGGCATGACACCTGTGACAGTTAAATTTACTCCGTCGAGTGTCAGCGTGGAGCCGAGGACGGCGGGATCGCGCCGAAACCGGCTCGACCAAAAGGCGTCACTGATCACCGCGACGGGTCCGCTCTTGCCACCGCCCGGAGCATCTTCAGCGGCTGTAAATGTTCGTCCGATGGCAGCGGGAACGCCAAGGGTCTGGAAATAATCGCCGCCCGCGAGCACACCATTGATGTGAACCATCTCGGAACTCGACCGCATCTGGAAGCGATGATCCGACCACGCCATGAGGCCGGAAAAAATGTCGACGTGCTTGCGCAGCTCCTCAAAGATTGGGTGCGTCAAGGCGGATTGCGCATGACGCCCTTTCATTTGCAGCTGAATTTGCACTAATTGCCGCGGTTGCGGGACCGGAAGCGGCCGCAGCACGAGCGTATCGAGCAGGCTGAAGATCGCTGTGTTTGCACCGATGCCAAGGGCCAGAGACAAAATCGCCACGGCTGTGAATGCCGGGCTCCTGCGCAACATGCGAAGCGCGTAACGGACATCACGCCCGAGGTTCTCGACCAGGTTGACCCGCCTCATGTCGCGGCATTCTTCTTTTTTTTGTTCCAATCCCTGCATAGCGCGAAGGGCAATGTTCCGCGCGTCAGAAGGTGTGCGGCCCTGTGCGACCTCAGCCTCAATTCGCTGCTCGAGATGGAACTGTAGCTCGTCGTCAAGCTCATGCTCAACCTGTTTTCGATTGAACAGCGACCTCAAGCGTAAGGGCAGGGAATACAGCCAATGCTCGCTTCTCACTGTCAGATCTCCTCGAGGCGAATAACCTGCGAAATCGCACCGGAAAGCCGCTGCCAGTTTTCCGCCTCGCGCTCGAGTTGGTGGCGACCGAGGCGCGTCAACGAATAAAACTTCGCGCGCCGGTTATTCTCGGTTGCCTTCCATTCGGCTGTGATCCAGCCTTCCTGCTCGAGCTTGTGCAGGGCCGGATAGAGCGAGCCGTCACTCACCTGCAACACCTCGCCAGAGATCTGTTTCAGCCGCTGTGAGACTGCCCAGCCATGGAGCGGCTCTAGCGCCAGAATTTTCAACAGAAGCAGATCGAGCGTGCCCTGTACGAGATCGGATGGTTTGCTCACCTTTTTCTCCTCGGTTATCGAGATGATCATAGCGCGTCTCCCCTCGGTAAGCAAGAGGTCCCGTGCTGTTCACGCGCGGACACACCTCCTCGAATTCGAACAGTTACTGGTAAACAGCGACCGGCTCCAGCCAATGAAACCATGAATTTGCCGCGCAAAAGAAAGCGGCAGGCAAAGTGCGCTAAGCCCTAGACGATGACCTCCGTCCTTGAGACTCTTTGGCAAGACCTCGCGTACGCTGCGAGAATTTTTCGCCTAAACAAGGCATTCTTTGTCATTGCGGCATTGTCGCTTGCCCTGGGTATCGGGGCCAACACGGCGATCTTTCAACTTTTGGATGCCGTGCGATTGCGTGCGCTGCCGGTGGTGCGTGCGAACGAACTCGGCGAACTTCAAATCGCGAAGCAGGATCACTGCTGCTCAGGAAACTTCAGCGATCGCCATCCCAACCTTACATACGCGCAGTGGGAACAGATCCGCGATCATCAGCAGGCTTTCTCGAGTATTTTCGCCTGGGGTGATGCGCGTTTCAACATGGCCGACGCCGGCGAGCCGCGATTTGCTCAAGGGATATGGGTAACGGGCGATTTCTTTAAGACACTCGCAGTCCGTCCGCTACTTGGAAGGCTGATCTCGAGCAACGACGACAAGCGGGGATGTGGTTCCCCCGGAGTGGTCATCAGCAATGCCTTTTGGCAGCGCGAATTCGCAGGCGATCCATCGGTGATCGGCAGGCAGGTTTCGCTCGAAGGGCACAAGTTTGGGATCTCTGGCATAACTCCTGCGAGTTTCTTTGGTGTCGAGGTAGGCAAGAACTTCGACGTCGCCGTGCCGGTTTGTGCCGAAGCACTGATCGACGGCAAAAACGAACACATTTCCAGAAGGAGCGACTGGTGGCTCGCTGTGGTCGGCCGGCTGAAGCCCGGCTGGACAATCGCCCGTGCGACCTCCCAGGCGGAGGCGATTTCTCCGGCCGTCTTCGGAAGTACAGTTCCTCTGAATTATCGGCCGGATCAGGCAGGTTGGTACGCCAAGTACAAATTAACTGTGAAGCCCGCGGGTCTAGGAGCCTCGTCGTTGCGGGAGAGCTATCAAGAGCCGCTTCTTTTGCTGCTTGGGATTGCCGGCCTGGTGCTATTGATAGCCTGTTCGAATCTTGCGAATCTCATGCTTGCCAGGGCCAGCACGAGGGAACGCGAAATGGCGGTGCGATTGGCCGTAGGCGCAAGCCGCTCCAGGCTTGTTCGCCAGCTCCTGGTCGAAAGCCTCGCTCTGGCGGCTGTGGGGTCGGCACTGGGCGCTTTTCTCGCACAGTTTCTCACCCGCTACCTGGTTTCGTTTCTAAGCACGGGAGATGATCCTCTGTTCGTCAATCTTGCTTCGGACTGGCGTGTGCTCGGGTTCACTGCCGCACTCGCCGTGCTTACTTGCCTCCTGTTCGGTTTGACGCCTGCTCTCCGTGCTACGCGCACAGATCCGGCATCTGCCATGAAATCGGCAGGACGCAGTGTAACGGCAGACAGGCAAAGATTCGGCACACGCCGCGCCCTGGTCGTCAGCCAGGTTGCACTCTCTCTGGTATTGCTCGTTGGCGCATTACTTTTCGTGCGCAGCTTGCGGAATCTGCTCACAGTGGACGCCGGCTTTCGCCGGGACGGGTTATTGATCGTCGGTGTTGACGCTTCGCGCCTGACGACGTCTCCTGAACGGCGTTCCGTGTTGTATCGGGATTTGCTTACTGATGTTCGTCAAACACCCGGCGTTCAGCAGGCGGGAAGCGTTGCCATCGTTCCAGTGAGCGGAAGCGGGTGGAACGACTCGATCGAAATTCCTGGCCAGTCCAAGAAAAAGGACCTGCTGCCGTGGTTCAACCGTGTCAGCGCGGGTTATTTCCGTGCCATGGGGACACCAATCATTGCAGGCCGCGATTTCGATGAGCGTGATACGACGCGCGCTCCCGAAGTTGCCATTGTCAGCAAGAGATTTGCCGATAAGTTTCTCGATAAAGCCAACCCGATTGGTCACCAGATTCGGGTTCTCACAGGCCCGGGCGAACCAACGCACCTCTACCAGATCGTTGGTATGGTCAGCGACTCAAAGTATCAACGCTTGCAAGATGATTTTGTACCGGTCGTCTTCGTAGCGGCAACACAGGAAAAAGATCCGAGCCTCGGCATTAGCCTCGTTGTACGATCCAATGCGGCACTAGGGTCCCTGATGCCAGCGCTCAAGAAAACAATATTGACCAGAAATGCCGTCCTCTCGTTCCAGTTTCATGTGTTCCAAACCCAGGTGCAGGAATCATTGATGCGCGAAAGGCTCATGGCAACCCTTTCCGGCTTCTTCGGGTTTTTGGCCGCTGTCCTTGCGGTAGTGGGACTATATGGCGTCATCTCCTACATGGTGGCCCGGCGGCGTGGGGAAATCGGGATTCGCATCGCGTTGGGGGCGAGCCGTAGAGAAATCGTGAAGCTCGTGGCTCGTGAAGCTGGTTTCCTGATCGGGGCCGGGCTTATCGTCGGAACGGCTCTGGCTGCCGCAACCGCACGCTTTGCCAGTTCTCTGCTCTATGGACTCAAGCCGACGGATCCAGCGACGATAGCCGCTGCGATCGCAGGTTTGGCCGTTGTTGCCGCCGCTGCCAGTATCCTTCCTGCGATGCGCGCCGCCCGAGTTCAGCCCATGACCGCGCTTCGCGAAGAGTAAGAGTCAACTCAACTCAGTTAGACTTTTCTTCCATGGGACGCTTTAAATGAGGTGTCTCGGTCTCCGCAGTGCAATTCGTCAGACCATGGATCCATTGCAGCGGGTTGATCGGTTGCCCGTTGGCATATAGCGTCCAGTGGAGGTGGGGTCCGGTAGAGCGCCCTGTCGAGCCTACATACCCGACCACGTCGCCCTCCTTGACCTGGTCGCCTTCCTTTACAGTGAACTTGGACATGTGCAGGTAGATGGACTCGAGTCCCTGCCCATGATCGACTGCCACTGTGCCGCCCCGCAGTTCAAACTGCCGGACGATTTTGACGGTGCCCGCAGCAACCGAATGAATTGGGCTTCCGAAGGGTCCGCGCTGATCGAGGCCCGCGTGATATTCTCCCGTGGGCTTGCCGTTATGCAATCGAGTAACACCAAAAGGGGAAGTGATACAGCCCGGAATCGGCGCCTCGAAGGGTTCCTGCCAGTGTCTTTCTGACGAAACGTCCTTCAAAAACGCTCCCACAGTTGCCCTCTCATCTGAAGTCGATCGCAACGCCGAGAGAGCTTTGGTCAGAACCACGTTCTGCTTTCTGTAATGCGCGTTCAAAACGGCGATTTCCGAAGTTTTCAGCGCCGCGCCATTCTTGTCAAGCCACTTCAGTTCGTAGGTTCCCGGCCTGGCGATTACGCCGACAGGCATCAGCCCCAGCGTTAAGCCATCCGCTTGAGTAAACAGCCGGATGGTCCGGTGATTGAGCTCAGCATTCGCTGCCGCTGTGCTGCCATAGACCTTCAGCACCTGTCCCTGTTTTACGTCCGGCGGCTCGACCCGAAACTCTTCGCCAAACATGCATAGCGAAAAAAAGCAGATCCACAGGTAGCGCACCAGTCCAGGATAGCGGCAGGACTGCGATGCGAAGTTACCGCGTGAGCACCTGTTCAAAGAAGGCGAGGGCGCGCGGATCATTCGATTGCCCCAACCAGAAGAATGCCTGCTTGCGAACCTCGGGATTCTTCTGTGTCCTGGCGATCTCGATGAGTTTGGGAACGCCTTCGTCTTTCGGCAACTGGGACATGGCGAATACGGCTTTCTTGCGAACCTCAGTGTCCGGATCGTTCTCAATAGCGTTCTGAATCGTAGCCGCCGACCTTACGCCGGCCTTTTGAGCGAGCCAGAAAAGAGCCTGGCTGCGCACGTGAGGAGTGGGATCGTGCTCGGCAGTCTCGATCAACGTTCGCATGGCTTCGGGGTCCTTGTTGATCGAGAGCGCGAAGACAGCCTTTTCCCGGACTTGATCGCTTGGATCATGCGCAACTATATCCTTGAGGATCGCCACCCCTTTAGACCCGCGACTTGCACCGATCCAGAATGTGGCTTTTTCCCGCAATTCAACAAGTTCACCCGGACGTGTCAACCTTTTCAAGATTTCGTCGGCTTGGGGCGTGTCATGAAGGGAAATCGCAAGAAGAGATCCGTCGGTGATGTGGTTTCCGCGATCCCCTTGCGCGAGCTTTTCCAGATATGCGAGGCTGGCGTCTGCCGGAACGCCGGTGAGCCACACGAATCGAAGATTGCCCGCATCGAGCGGGCAACTCAGAGAGAAGACGCGCACTTTCATGACGTCGTTGTTCTGCACCCGAAGCAGAATTTCCACGGTATCTGAACCTTCGAGCGGAATGGGAGTATTGGTTTTTACCGAACTAAAACGGTTGTCATTCTTATTCTCGAGAAAGCAACCGCTGCGACCATCGTCATAGCAGCAGCTGTCATGATCTCCACGCATGGTCTTAACCGCATAGCCGAACCACGATCCCTCAGACGAGCGCAACGCAGCACTCAAGTCACCGGAGAACGGCCGTGACTCAAAGCGCGCATTCGAAACGCTCGGCTGCGGTACGCTTTGTGCAAACAAGCTCGCCGCGCATCCGAAAAATACTGGAAGCAGGCTCCTCACTTCAAGAGCTCCATCATGTAATCCGTGACTTCTTTCGATTGGACAAGGGACATTTTAGAGACGATCTCCTTTTTCATCTGGGGATCCTTTTCTCGTCGCGCAAGCGCGACCAGCGCTTTCCCGTCCTGTTGAATGAATAATGCATTCAGCACGGCTTTTCGAACACCCGGATCTTTATCGTTTTCGAAAATAGAAACCAAAGTGTCGGGCTGACCATTACCTCCCATTAGTCCTAGCGACTTGATCGCGGCAACACGCAGCTCCGGATTGCTATCGCTTTTTGCAATCTCCGCCAGTCGTCCGGATTTTCCGCTCAGAAACATCGATTCGAGAATCGCCCGGCGATCGTCCACCGAGTTGTCCGATTGGTAAAGCTGCCAGAGTTGCTCGTCTCCTCCGGTAAGAGCGAGCTGCCGGATTGCGTCGCGTCGCAGTTGCGGATCGGTTTCTGTTTTCGCTACACGCACCAGGGAGTCGCGCGCACCGGATTGCATAAAGCTCTGCAATATCGTCTTCTTGATACGGGCATCCGAGGAAGCGCCGTAAATAGAAATCAGTTGTTTCTGGGAATCTTCGCCGCCCATCATGCCCATCGCGCGGATTGCTTTCACTTGAAGATCGGGATTCGTTTTGCCTGCCGCAATGCTGCTGAGCATCTTGGTCGCCTCCGGAGATGGATTCTGAGTGAGCACGAAAAGGGCCCGTTCCTTTACGCGCTCAGAGTTATTGCTCGTCAGCACCTTCTCGACGACCGGGAACGCCGCCGAAGGATTCGATTGCATCAGGCTATTCACTGCCATCAGCTTCAAGTCATCATCCGGTTCAGCACTCGGACTTACGGGCGAGCCGTTTTGCGTTCGCACTTCCAGATCGAGTGCCCGGGCGTCTCTGAGCCAACGGCTGGAGGGATATTTGTCGCGCAATTGAGTCAGTGTTGTGAGCGCCGCCTCGCGATGCCCGGCGCGATTCTGCGCGTAAGCCTTCCAGTAGAGCGCGGCGTCGGCATTCGCCTTTCCATGGGCCACCGAGGCATTGAAGGATGTGATGGCCTGGTCCCATTGATGGGCGTCCAGTGCGCTCAAACCTGCCTGGTAATCGGCATCGTCGCGTCCGACCTGCTGGGCGTCGAAAGTGTAGAACGCCATTTGCGGTCTTTGTGCGTACACACAGGCAGCGGCTATCACTCCAAGAATCCAATTGCGAATCATAATTTCTGTCCTTTTTCCCGGGCATTCATGCTCGTCACACGAATTTTCCAGAGGAGCCCGTCGTCCTCCACACGTTTCTGCAGTTGTTTCAAATCGTCGCCCTTCGTTTCCCCGGGACCGTTTGCCAATACCAAAAGGATGCGTTCCAAATCGTCGAGCAGCGCGGCATGCGTTCGATCCCCCTGGTTGAGGGCGGTCTGGCGGAGCAGCCTATTCTCCGCAAGCAGGCTCTGTGCACGCTTCTGCTGGTCGCCTAGATCGGGCGCACCCGGATTGGCGTGTATCAGCTCGGCGAGCACAATCTGCGAGCGCTCCAGATGGTCGCTCATCGAAATTAAGAGCGCTCGCTCCCGCGACCTATCCGGCAGGGCCGATGTGTGATGTCGTTCTGTCCAAACGCCGGCAAGGAAGGTAATAGTCAGCAGCGCCGCCAGAGCGGGCGCGAGAGCCCAAGCCCAATGCCACTTTTTCTTCTCAGCCTTCGCCGGGAGCTGAGGCGCCAGGCTGGCCCACAGTTCCTTCACATAGGACTCATTCCGTTCCGGTACGGGATATCCGCGCACGCTGCGCAGCATTTCCGACAATTGAGCCAAGCGCGCTCTGCATTCGCTGCAGCCGTCGAGATGCTCACGAAAACCGGCTGAAGGCGAGTCTTCATAAAAGACGTCAACAAGCTGTTCTTCAGAGAGATGGCTCATTTGGTGACCCCCCAGGCCGGCTCAAGCACGCGACGCAATTTTTGAACCGCACGAAAAACACTGTGTTTCGCGGCATTGGCTTGAACGCCGAGCGCTTGAGCAATTTCGTCTATGTCGCAACCTTCGTAGTGCCGAAGGACGAAAGCCGTGCGTTCCATTTCGCTCAGCTGATTGAGCGCGGGTTCGATCATTCTGGCCAGCTGTTCGCTCTGACTCAGGCGCTCAGGTCCGGGTTGTGGGGCGGCTACGGCCTCGAGCCAATCCGTCGTTTGTTCCTCGCGAGGTTTGACTTTCACTTCTTTGCGGGTCTTTCGAGATCGCAGGAAGTCGAGCGAACAGTTGGCGCAGATTCGATACAGCCACGTTCCAAAAGATGATCTGCCATCAAAGCGATGGAGCTGCCGGTAAGCGCGGAGGAAAGTCTCCTGCACTAAATCTTCAGCGTCTTGTTCGTTGCCGCACATACGATATGCCAGGCGGAACACAGACCTGCCATGCCTCTCCACAAGTACACGAAAGGCAAGGTGATTACCCTTGCGCGCCTCATCGGCGGCCGCCTGGTCGGTCCATTCCATCCGGTCGGTCTTTAGACTAACGGATTTACCAGCGGTTAGCTGGAGTCGATAAGAAATAAAAAAGCCCGGCTCGAGAACATCGAACCGGGCCTGACCTTACTATTTTTTGACGGGTTTAGTGGTGACCACCACCGCCGTGTCCGCCACCCGAACCACCACCGTGAAAGCCGCCGGCCGAACCGTGGTAACCGCCTGCCGATCCACCATAACCACCTACTGGTCCACGATAACCGCCGCCGGCATAACCGCGGTAAGCACTGCCCGCATAACCGCGATAACCGGCTCCGCCATAGCCGACATAGCCGTGTGGAGCGTAATAGTGCCCGCCCCAATATCCGCCGTGCGGATACCAGCGACCACCCCCCCAGTAACCACCGCCATAGAAACCAAAGGAGGTTCCCCAATATGGATAACCCCAGCCCCATCCATAGTACGGATACGAATAAGCGTAGGGATAGGTATAAGCGTAGGGATACGCATCAGGGTATGTGTTGTAAACGGGTGCGGGCGGTGCCGCACTCTGGTACATCCCGTTCGGCGGGCCATTGCCGTATGTAGGCCGATCATATTCGTTAGGCTGTATATACCGGAACGCCTGAGAGCTGTTCGCCGTGGAGAACGCGACCTGCGACTCCAGCTTGAAGGTGAGCACCTGCTCGGGATAAATGACGCTTGCGTGATTGTGCGTCACAAGGACGCCAATCAGTCCGACTGCCGCCCCCGCGCCTGCTCCAATGGCCGCCCCGGTTCCCCAACCGACAATCGCACCAATTGCCGCACCGGTAGCCGTGGTTGCAGCGACCGTACCTACTTCAGCACCGCCCGGTGTCGTGCCGCCTCGCCGGCTGACGAACTGAGTTACCACGGGAAGTTGCTGGCCATCGACCAATGTGATATTCGTCAGCGCCAGGCCCAATTGCGCAGGCTTATCGAAATGATGTTTTTCCGCCGTTACGACTCTGCCGCCGATTGTCTGGCCGGGCTCAGCGACGACCACACCGTTCACGACGATCGGTAGCACCAACGACGCAGTGAAGGCATCGCCAGGCTGATTCTTGTCCGACGAGAGCATTTGGTTCACTCGCACCGTCAAATACGTGCCAGCAGGAATGGTGATCTGCGCCGGAACGGGAGGAGGCGGAGGATAGTTCTGCGGTTGATTCGCGTATGGCCCCGTGTTCGTGCCGGGATAGTTGTTCCTCGGAGCTTGGTTGACGTTCGCCGGGTAATTGCTCGGCGGCGATTGCTCGTTCGGATCCTGCGGGTCGGCGCTTAGAGGAACGGGTGTGTATACCTGCGACTGATCCCCAACGCGCTTCCACCCTCCAGTATTTGTTTGTTGCGGGCCGTTCGGAGCGGTGGATGGCTGGGGTGCACTGGTATCTTGGGCCAACAGCAACCCGGACGCCAGCAGACCTGCCAAAGTACCGCGCACTACGCGATTTGATAAAAGAAAGTTGTTGCGTTTCATACGATCGTCCCACATCTAGACGCACCAGTGATAGCACGTTTGGTGCCAAATAAAAGTTAATATTTTCAGGTCTTTAGCGCTCATCCTCTTGGTTGCCTTGCACCGTGGATGGTGGATTTGCACCATCGGCAAGCGACTTGATCATTGCCTCCTTTTCGATGGCTAACTTCCGCCTCGCCTGCTGCGCGCCGCTGCGTGCTCCGAAGACGGTAAATGCCGGGTAAACCAACCCGAGAAGAAGTGAGATCGACCCGCTACGCGTCGTCAACCAGAATCCGTAGCCTAAGGCCAGGAAGCCGATGGCCCGTACAGCCGCCTCCGCTATGGACGACCATCGCAAAAAGCGTTCCTCTCCACCGAACCATGCCAGCAAGTCTGCAGATTGTGCCGCTTCGCTTCGCAACAAGCGTACTTCTCGCGCGAGCTGTGCATTTCGATTCAGAAGCCATAAGGCGGTTGCGACGTATCCCGCGAGCAAAATGTATAAGCCAGGCCGCAAGGACAGCCAGGTGGTCCACATCAGAAGACCAGCCAGGACGGCCGCGATCACCAGAAACACGCGCACTCGCTTCGTGTTTCCCGCTCGCGCACGTTCGGCCAGCGAACACACTCTTTCGGTGGCGCGCTGCATGCAGCAATTTTAGCGAGTAACTTCGCCTACCGGATTCGCGAGATCCTTATAAGAGACATGGCGTTCGAAATCGCAGATCAAAGCAACGTTTCCAGGCGTGCTTTTCTGATCATGCCCGTGGCATTGGCCGGATGGATTGCCTTACTCCGGCGTCCTGATCGAAGGCTGCCTGATCCATCCGAAAGCGGTAACGGCGCTGAGGTGCGAGTGATTCTGTTCTCGGATGAGGGTGCCCGCATGGGGATCGTGACTGTGCGCAAGATCGTGAAGAACGCCTCGCAGTGGCGCAGCGAATTGTCTCCTGATGAATACGCCGTGACCCGCCGCCAGGCGACCGAGATGCCTTTCACCGGTCACTATTGGAACGCGCACACCCCCGGAATCTACCGCTGTGTTTGCTGCGGTACTGCCACTTTTGCCTCGAATGCCAAATTCGATTCGGGAACCGGTTGGCCGAGCTTCACCCGTGCAGTTGCCGACGAGAACATCTGCACACAGCCCGACCGCAGCGTGCCAGAGGCGCGAACCGAAGTTCTCTGCCGCAAATGCGACGCGCATCTGGGACACGTGTTCGAGGACGGCCCGGCTCCCACCAGACTGCGCTACTGCCTAGACTCGGTGGCGCTTCGCTTTTGTCCGTCTGCTAAGCCCAGTAAAAGCCGCTCTTGATCAGCGGCAGCTCACGAACCCGCTTGCCGGACGCCGCAAAAATGGCGTTACAAACCGCTGGCAAAAGGGGCGGAAGCGCCGGCTCGCCGAGCCCGGTCGGTGAGTGATCAGTCTTCAGGAAATGAACCTCGATTTGCGGCGCGTTGCGGATGCGAAGCATTTGATGCTTGTCATAGTTCGTCTGCATGACCTTACCGCCCTCGAGCGTGATTTCCTGGAACATCAGCTCGCTCAAACCATCCACGATGGCCCCTTGCACTTGCGCTTCAGCGCCACTCGGGTTGATGATCTGACTGCCGACATCCCCACACGCCCAGACCTTATTCACCTTGACGCCGTTCTTACTGTTTACGCTCACTTCGGCCACATGAGCAAAATATCCCTGGAAGCTGTAGTGGAACGCGATACCCATTCCCATTCCCGGCGCAAGCTTCCGCTTTCCCCAGCCTGATTTCTCTGCAGCCAGGTCGAGCACGGCACGCATTCGACCCACATCATAGGACTGAGGCACTGCGCCAGCCTTGGTTGTCGGTTCGTTCTCCACTTTCGGTTTGGCGGCCGCAGCGACCTTTTCCTGACCGGCTTCGCCAAGAAGTTGCCGGCGAAATTCGACCGGGTCTTTACCTGCCGCATGCGCGAGCTCATCGATAAACGACTGGAACACAAAAGCCTGAGCATTCGCACCAGGTGCTCGCAAAGCGCCGGTCTTTAACTGAAGCGGCATTACCGAGGAATAGAGCGCGAAGTTAGGGACGAACCCGGATGGGAATTCGGTTGGCGTAATGGCGGCGGCAGGCGAGAACTGGTCGCCATCCCCATAGCTGACGAAATGATTACGCCAGGCGACTACCTTGCCAGACGGATCAACTCCGCCCTTTAAGAAATGAAAGCCGCCCGGCCGATAATAGTCGTGCGTCATATCGTCCTCGCGCGACCAGAGCAGCTTCACAGGCGCGCCTACTTTCTGCGCAAGGTATCCGACTTCGACCATATAGTCGTTATTCAGACCCCGGCCGAAAGACCCACCCGCCCGCAGCAAATGAATTTTGATATTCGCTTCCGGAATGCCGAGTACTTTCGAGATCAGGCCTGTGGCACGGGCCGGAAGCTGAGTGTTCGACCAGTATTCGAGCTTTCCGTCCTCGAAGCGTGCTGTGCAATTACGCGGTTCGAGAGGCGCGTGCGAGATGAACGGATAAGAGTACGCAGCTTCCACGACCTTCGCTCCGCCGCCTAACGCCGCATCCACGTCGCCGTCCTTCTTTAGCGTTCGTGCCCCGGCCGGCTGTTGCCCCATTTCCTGCGCACGGTCTGCAAATTGCGCGCTGCTCTGTTGAGCCGCCGGCCCCTCATCCCACTTCACATTGAGCTTCTTGCGCGCAGACTGGGCGGCCCACCAGGTATTCGCAACGATTGCAACGCCCGATTCCAAGCCCGGCTCGCCGGCCGTCATAGGAGCTAACTTAACGGTTCCTTCGACAACGAAAGCATCCTTTACGCCGGGAAGCTTTTTGACCTCATCGATGTTTGCGCTGGCTACTTTTCCACCGAACACAGGGCACTTCTGATAAGCGGCGAAAAGCATTCCGGGCAGCGTGAAGTCGATGCTGTAAATCGGTTTACCCGATGTGATGTCGGGAACATCCACGCCCGGCGTCCACTGCCCGATGATTTTATAGGAACTCGCGTCCTTGAACTTAAGGCTATTTAAATCCGGGGTGGGCATGTCGGCAGCCGCGGAGGCGAGTTGACCATACGGCAATGACCGATCCGTAGGTCGATGATAGACGCGTCCGCTGGAAGCAAAGCATTCCGATTCCGGAACACCCCAACTCTTGGCTGCCGCGGCAATCAGCATTTGACGGGCGGCTGCGCCGACCTGGCGCATGGGAACCCAGTTGTTCGAAGCCGCGCGGCTACCGCCGGTGGTTTGCAGGCCGTACTTGGCATCGAAATCGGCTTGCTCCACCTTGATACTCTTCCAGTCGACCTCAAGCTCCTCGGCTATCAGCATCGGAAGCATGTTCTTGATGCCCTGGCCGATTTCCGGATTTCTCGAGTACAACGTGACAGTACCGTCTTGAGCAATTTTGATAAACGCCTTCGCATCGAAGGGCGGTGGCGGTGGAGGATTCTGTGCCCGTGCCATACGCGGCTTTCCGGAGTAGACGCCGATGAAGAGTGCGCCACCGGAGAGCGTGCTGACATGCAGGAAAGAGCGGCGGCTGACACGCATGTTATGCCACCTCCATCACGCTCGAGTCGACCCTCGTGGCCATCAGATCGGCGTGCTGGCCGGGGGTCATCTGCCCCGCAGCAACATGAATGGCTTGCCGGATGCGCACGTAGGTACCGCAGCGGCACAGATTACCGTTCATGGCGGTATCAATGTCTGCATCGGTCGGCTTCGGATGCTTCGCCAGCAATGCGGCTGCCGACATGATCTGTCCGGCCTGGCAGTAGCCGCACTGAGGGACATCTATTTCGCGCCACGCAACTTGCAGCGGGTGAGAGTTATCGCCGGAAAGCCCTTCGATCGTTAAGACCGGTACTTTTGCCGCTGCCACAGGAATCTGGCAGGACCGCACCGGTTGGCCGGCAAGATGTACGGTGCAGGCTCCGCATTGCCCGATTCCGCAACCGTATTTCGTGCCGTGCAGTTGAAGCAAGTCTCGCAAAACCCATAAAAGAGGAGTGTCCGGTTCAGCTTCGACTGTGTGCGCTTTACCGTTTACTGTCAGCTTGTAAGTCATCAGGCGCCTCCTTTTTCAACAATAGCGCCACGCGATTTTCGCTCAGCTTTGCGCGACAAGCGCCTGCCCGAATGGCGGATGCGGCTCAGGAAAGAACTCCTCATATTGAATGCATGAGACTTCTACTACCCCAACCGAGGAGGGCGTGAGATGCCCTGGCCCGTTCCCGGGCGCATTGCCGAAGCATTGAGGAGATCTACCGTCCGCATCCGGAGCGGCCGGGGGGCCAGGGAGGGCCACGGTTCGGGAGTCGTGCTTGCTCCGGAACAAGTCATTACGAATGCGCATGTCGTACAGAGCCGCCAACTGGTCATCGAATCCTGGGAAGGGAAGAGCATCGAAGCATCGCTGATCAAGGAGGATCGCCACAGAGATCTGGCTCTGCTCAATGCTCCGGGTCTAGCGGGAACGCCGGCGATTCTTGGAGACTCGGGGCGTCTTCGGCCCGGCACCCCGGTCGTTGCTGTCGGCAATCCTTTCGGCTTCATAGGTGCTCTATCAAGTGGCGCAGTGCATCAGATCGGTTCTTTCAACCTCGACTTTGCGAACGTGGCCCAACAGGATTGGGTGTGCTCGGATCTTCGCCTCGCGCCGGGGAATTCGGGAGGCCCGTTAGCAAATTTTCAGGCCGAGCTTGTCGGTATCAATACGATGGTGGCGGCCGGCGGCCTCGCCTTCGCCATTCCTAGCCGGACGCTGCAATCATTTCTCAGCCGCAAGACGCCGCCCGTAACTCTAGGAGTGACAGTGCGACCGCTGCGCCTCGCGACGGGAAATACGGGACTGCTAATACTAGAACTCGCGCCACGAGGCGCGGCCGAAGGCGCATCCCTTTTGCAAGGCGATGTGCTGGTCGCAGCGAACGGGAAGCCTTTTCGCTCGCAGCAGGACCTGCTGATCGCAATAGATGAAGCTGCCGACTCGCTTCTCGAAATCAGCTTCATTCGCGGCGGCCGGACCGTTCGTCGCGTCAATGTGAAATTGTTGCCGGTCCAGCTGCAGCACGCTGCGTGATTATTGACTGTGTTTGTCTAGCTTCAATTCGTCTTGTGGGACGGAAGCTCTAGCCGTCGCAATCGGCGGATGAAACGGCGGTGGGCCTTCCTGGGGCAGGTCATAGAGAACCCATGATGCAGCCATTTCTTCACGGGTGGGTTCTCCCCAGCGGATCGTCTTAGTGGGATCAGGGTTGAAAGGGTTGTTTGCGGAGTTATCGAAATGGGCCGTGACAATGAGACGGCTTCCTTTGGGCGCTGAGACGGGCTCCTTCAACTTGTACTCAATCTGCCAGTTAAAGTCATACCGAGGAATTGACAGAAGAGTCTCTTTCTGCGCGTCCGGGCGCATCAACTCCCATTTCATGTCTTTACCGCGCAGATGCATGTGGGGAGTGAAAGCGAGAAGACGCGCGTTCTCTTTGAAGTCATAACAGAACGTAACTTCGTGGTTCGAGTCGCCTGCGGGTATTTGGAAAAGATAGGCGTCCATGTCGAGGCGGTGCAAAATCTTCCTTGGCGGATCTTTGGCCAGAATGAATCCGACGCTCGTTCGATCTTTCTCCTCTTTCCCGGTTCCCTTGGCGTAGTGAATTTGAAAGGTGAGGGTAGAGCCGGCAGGAATCAAGCGGGCATACCCGGGCGGGTAAACTTCTGGCGCCCTTCCTGGAACAAAGGTTGTCAGTTCTTCTGCTTCTTCATGAAACTTCTGATCGGGCAGCCCTCCTTCGCCGATGTACCGGCAAGCGTCATCTATCACAGGAACACCGGGGCGAATGTGGTGAACGGTACCCTCTTTGAACGTGAAACGATCGAACAGTGAAGGCGCGGAGGTGGTTCCGCTTTGAGGCGGCTTCGGAGCAGTTACGTATGCATGGGCGTGATGAACGACCCGGCGATTACCTGGTTTTAACTCCACCGCTGTGATCCACATGTCCTCCTGGAAATTGGTTGGGACCGTAAAATTCTCATAGTCATCTGGCGCATCCGCCTTCACGGTGTACTCCGCCGCCATTGAGAAGACCACGTCAGGTCTGCCGATCCGCCAGCCCTCTGCGAATACTGGTGCAGCAGGAAGGTCGTTCGAATCGCCTTCTTTTGCGCCTTGGTCTACCCAGGTGCGAATAAGGTCCGTCTCCGCCTGGCTCAGACTGGGATCGTTTTCAAAATTTCCATAGTGCGGATCGGCATGCCACGGCGGCATGCGCCTGGTGAGCACGGCTTGACGGATCGCACTTGCCCACGGCCGCGCGGCTTTGTAGGTCAACAACGACATGGGCGCGATATCGCCCGGGTGATGACAGCTGACGCATTTCTTATAAAAAATCGGAGCAACATCCCGCGAGAATGTGAGTTCTGAAGCCGGGATGCTCATCGCACTGAGGGCGAATATCATTATCCCGGCGATCTTCATTTTCTGCCTCGCTCCACGTGCAAGCTTAATACAGATAACTATATCCATAAAGCAGCGCACCTAAGTTGCGATTCATCGCCGGCGATCCATGACTCGGGTGCTGAGGCTATTATGAAGACAACCTCATGGCGCAAGCTCGGGTTCATCCAGCAACGCTATGCATCGGGTTGGTATTAGCAGTCTCCGCTGTTTCTGCCAAGTCTGCTCGCGAGCAGGTCTCGGTTGACGAACTGAAATCTCAGGTCCAGCGAGCGCCATCGGACGCTTTGGCGCACTACCGGTTGGCGGTCACTTTTTATCACCAGGGGAAACTTGATGAGGCCGCGGGGGAATTTCAAGCTGCGCTCGCGCTCAAACCCTCCCTGGCGGAGGGACACAATGACTTGGGGATCATCCTGGATCGCCAGGGCAAGCATGCCGCCGCGCTTAAGGAATTCCGACTTGCGGTTGCCGCGAACCCCCGCTACCTCGAAGGACGCTACAACCTGTCAGCAGCGCTCCTCGCATCCGGTCAAGCGAAGGAGGCTGCGCAAGTCGCCCGGACGGGTCTTGAGCAGTCCCAAAACTGGTTGTGGGGACAGTATGCCCTGGGCCGCGCTCTTGAACAGTTGGGACAGCTGGATGCGGCTCAACAGGCGTTTGCAAAAGCGATTGAGATCGATCCGCGGATGGGACGCGCCTGGAATGAACTAGGAGTAGTGGCGGGGCGCCGGGGACAAGTGACGGAGGCCGTCAGTCATTTTCGCAAAGCCACGGAAATCGAACCAAACTTCGCTGACGCCTATTACAACCTGGGCGTTCAGCTCATGAAAACTAAAGACACGAGTGGCGCGGCGGCCGCTCTCCGGGAGGCGCTCCGACTCGATCCTAAGAACGCAGATGCCCACTACAGTCTGGGGTTGCTTCTGGTGCGTGACGGACGACCCGAGGACGCAATGAGTGAGTTACAGCGCGCCATAAATTTAGATCCCGGCGAACTGGGAGCAGGTCTCGAACTGGCGAGGCTCGCTGCTGCGCAGGGGAACCTCGACCAGGCTCTGACGCTTGCGCGGGAGGCAGTCCGACGCGATCCACGGTCGGCGGAAGCGCACGCCGAATTAGGCACGCTTGACCGAACACGAGGTGATTACGACGAGGCGCGGCGCGAGCTCGAAAAGGCCGCGCAGCTCAATTCCCGGAATGCCCGCGTCTACTACGAACTGGGATTAGTGGCAAAGCATTCTGGCGACAACGCTCGCGCCCGTGCCGCATTCGAGCGAGCCGCCCAATTGGATCCGGAAGATAAGGAAGTCCGTTACGCCCTGGCGAGAACGTTGCGCAGTGAAGGAAATACCGATGCTCAAGCACAGTTTTCGCAGACCAATCAGCTTACTCAGAATGCAATCAACCGTGATGCTGCCCAAGGCGCGAACCGTGCCGGAACCTTGTTAGCCCAACGGCAAGATTGGGACGGCGCGATCGCCCAGTTCCAGAAAGCGCTCGATTTGAAGCCTGATATGGGTGAGGCACGGTTCAACCTGGCTGGCGCGCTCAGCGGAAAGGGCGATCTGCCAGCCGCCGAGCGAGAGCTCGAAAAAGTGGTCAAGGATTACCCGAAGTGGACCGAAGCGAACTACCAGTTGGGTTTGATTCGGGAACGAAAGGGCGACCTCGCTGCGGCGAAACAAGCGTATCGCGAGGCCTTGAAGCAGAATCCGGTGTTCGCACCGGCGCGTCTGCACCTCTCGCAAGTCTTGTATCGAGAAGGCGACACAAAATCTGCGCATCAGGAATTGGAAGCGCTGCTTCGTGTCGATCCGTCAAATGTGGCGGCGCGCTATACTCTCGCGACGTATTCGCTGCAGGAGAACAATCCCCAGACGGCCATCGAGCAGTTGATTCAGCTCGTCAACCAGCATCCGGACTTTGCTCCGGCCCACAATATGCTGGGGGTTGTTTACGCGCAAGGCAGCAAAACAGATGCGGCCATTGCGGAGTTCCGTCGCGCTCTTGCCATCGACCCAGGCCTGACCGACGCCCAGAACAATCTAAAGCGGGCGCTGGCGCAACAGCCTTGAGGTAGGGCTCAGGCCCGGGATAGCGCCTCGCGAGCCATATGATACGATCCTTCCAAATAACCGCTGAAGGGATGGAGGAGATATGAAGGGAAGACTTCTGCTCCTCGTGACAGTTGTCACGATTCTTTGCGCTCCCGCTTTGCTGCGTGCGCAGGCCGTGGGTGAGATTACGGGAACTGTGACCGATCCAACTGGAGCGGTCATGGCCAACGTGAAGATTACTGCGGTGCAAACCGGAACCGGAGTAACCCGCACCACGGTTTCGAGCGCTCTGGGGACATACACGTTATCGCAGCTTCCGGTGGGGAGCTACGACGTCACGGTGGAAGCATCAGGTTTTAGAACGACCACTACCACCGGCGTCGCGCTGGACGTCAGCCAGCAAAGGCAGCTCGATTTTACGATGTCGGTAGCCAGCGCCGGAGAGAAGGTTGAGGTGACGGCGGCAGCTCCTCTTGTAACCACAACCAGTGGATCACTGGGCGGCGTGGTTACAGGTCAGCAGGTGCAGAGTTTGCCGCTCAACGGTCGAGCCATCACGAACCTCGTGATGTTGCAACCTGGGCTGAACATGGAAACGGATGCAACTGGGTGGCTGGCTCCGGAATGGGCCGGCAACGGCAACCGGGGGCAAACTGAAGTCGCGACACTCGACAACATGGACACGACGGACGCTGAGATGGGTAACGTGCAGTTCTGGAACTTCAACCTGGACGCCATTGAGGAGTTCAAAGTGTTGCAGAACAACTACTCAGCCGAGTACGGGCAGGGTGCCGGAACCATCGTGCAACTGGTGAGCAAGGCCGGGACGAACCAGTTCCACGGCACTGCATTTGAGTTTCTGCGTAATAGCGCGTTCGATGCGCGGAACTTTTTCTCTACCGAGGTGCCTCCGTTCCAGCGGAATGAGTTTGGTGGTACGTTCGGTGGCCCAATAAAAAAAGATAAGACGTTTATCTTCGGCGAATACGCCGGTTATCGCCAGCGCCTCGGCGAGCCGACCATCATGTCAGTCCCAACGACTCTGGAACGGCAAGGTATCGTGAACGTGACGAACGCAAATGGGCAAACACAAACTCTTCAGGTGCCGCTCAATCCTGTCGCCGAGAGCATTTTGAATAAGTACCCCTTGCCCAACGATCCGACCGGACCGAACGGACCGAGAACCTATAACACCCAGTTCAAACAACCCTTCAACACTGATCAATTCTCGATTCGGGGGGACCACACGTTCTCGCTGAAAGACTCGATGTTTGTTCGCGCCTCGTACATTAATAACCAGGCGCAGCACACGGACCCGGTAGCTGCTATTGAGAATCCGCTTTTTTCGCAAACTACCTTCAACAATCCGCGCAATTACGCAGTATCTGAGACCCACATTTTCTCGCCTACGCTAGTGAATGTATTTGCTTTTGGGTTAAACCGCGAAGTAACGGGCGTCTCGGTAGGAACGCAAGCATACCCGCTGAACACATTTGCAGACGGCAGCCTTTCAAGTTATGGCCCGGATACCTTTTTCACCAAGTATGTCATCACGCAATTCATTCCGCAGGAAAAAGTTACCTGGACAAAAGGACGACATACATTAAACATCGGGGCACAATTCCGACGTCTGCGCGACAACGGTTTTGGCGTCTCGACTGGAGGGGTGAATGGCCAGTATCAGTTTACTCCGGGTATCGCGTTACCCGTCGCCATTCCGATCGTAGGCGGAGGAGAATTGCCGGCTGGCACGCCAAGCCCCAATTCACTAATCAGTTTCATGGAAGGCACGGCAAATGCGTATACTCGCGCCACTGGCATGCCTGGCTTCAGCGCGCCGGGCAATCCGGCGCCTTACGGGGTTCGGATCTGGCACCTCAACTCCTGGATTCAGGACGATATTAAAGTCAATTCGAGTCTGACGGTGAACATCGGTTTTCGATACGAGTACAATTCCGTGCCGACCGAGACGGGAGATCGCCTGAACGCAATTGTGAACGACCCGAGTTTTGCCGGAGGCAACCTTTTTGGGCAGCTTATCCTCAATGCGAACCCGCTCTATCGTCCGGACTACCGCGGCTTTGGACCGCGTGTAGGAATCGCCCAACGCGTTACGTCGAAGACGGTGTTTCGAGGCGGCTTTGGAGTCTTTACCAACAATCCGCCTACTGTCTTCCCCGACCAGGCCCTTGTCAACTTTCCTGACGCGTCGTTCTCGAGCACCCTCAATCCCCCCTTTTCATCGACGCCTCTGTCCACGGCTGGACTGCAGCCAATCATGAGTCTCAGCGGGCAGGTGTTGCCACCGAACGGCGATACCAAGCAGATTCCGAAAAACACGCCCGTAAATCTTGCGCCGGTGGCTGCATTTTTCGGTGGTCCCATCACGACGAACCTTACCTCGGTCAATTTCAAGAATGGTTACACCATGGCCGGAAACGTCACGCTCGAGCAGGAATTACCGGGCGCCATGGCACTTCAGTTGTCCTATGCCCTGAACAACGCCGTGGGCCTGTATGCTTCGGCGTGGCCCAACGCCTATAACGGTGCCCAGCCCCAGTACACTCCCTATACCGATGTAAATCCCGGTTTGGGGGAGTTTCAGATCACAGATAATCATGCGCATTCCACCTATAACGCTTTACAAGTGCAGTTGCGCAAGCGCTCCGCCGAACACGGGATCCAATTTCAAATTGCGTATACCTACTCGAAAGCGATCGACAATTCCTCGACGGTCTGGAACGGCGGTAATGCGGTGAACGCCGGGACTCAACCCAATAATCCGCTTTGCACCTCGTGTGAGAAGTCACTTTCCGGGTTCGACTTTCCGCAACGCCTTGTGATGAACTTCCAGTACGCGCTGCCCTTGGACAAGTGGCAGTTTTTGGACAAGCTTCCGAAACGGTTGACCGGCGGCTGGCAGGCAATGAGTATCATCTCGGCGCAATCCGGATTTCCCTTTACCGTCAGCTCGCCGTACGGTACGGAAGAGTTCGGCACAGACACGTACGTCGGCACTCAGCCTACGCGGCCGTTCCTGTTGCAACAACCCACTGTGAATAAGAGTGGGGGGCCGGCATTCTTTTCGTCCTCCGTGCTGAACAACTCGTCGGAATACTTTGGCACTCCCACCGCGACTCTGTCGAGCGGGTCCGTCGTTCAGACCGCGCCGGGGAATCTCGGTCGGAACATTTTCCGCACAAACTCGTTTTCCAATTTCGATTTTTCATTGGTTAAGGACACGGCAATTACGGAAAGAATAAGGATTCAGTTCCGTTCCGAGTTCTTCAACATATTCAACCAACACGCGTTCGGCGTGCCCGGCTCTAACCAAGTGCTAGGATCTCCCGCATTTGGCGTATCCACGTCGACCGTGTTGCCTGAGCGGCAGATCCAATTCGGTCTTAGGCTCATGTTTTAGCGACTCGAGCCGCCGTCGCGGCGGCTCTGCCACCCGTCCTTGCCTTCCTCGATCATGTAGAACTGATCCGCTGGCATATCTCGAAGGACTTGTCTCAGGCCGCTTGGCCACGCGATTTCGATACTGTCGACCTTGCTCGCTTCGCCCAGCCCGAAGTGTAGCCGTAAATCACTTTGTGAGAGGTAGCTCCCGCCGCCGGCCACCTCGCGGATCTGACTCATCTGGCCCGATTTCAACGTGACGCGCGCGCCCATTGCATCCCGGTTGCTCTTCACACCCACAAGCCGCAGCGTGACGAAGTGCCTTCCGCGTACGCCGGAGTTGTGCAGCAGCAACGGAGGATCATTATTATTCGCGACCACCACGTCTACATTACCGTCGTTATCAAAATCCCCGAACGCGACGCCGCGGCCGGCGTATGGTCTAGTGAATCCGTCGCCGGAAATCTTCGAAACCTCGATGAACTTCCCATTCCGCTCGTTGTGAAATAAAGAATCGATCTGCTTGTAACGCATGATTTGGCTTATCTTCTCGACCTCTTCATAAACATGGCCGTTGGCTATGAAAACATCCAGCCAGCCATCATTGTCGTAGTTGAAGAATCCGCCGCCAAAGCTGAGAACGTTCTTGGTTGGTCCGCGCACGCCTGCTCCCTCGCTAACTTCATGGAAGAAGCCCTTGCCCAAATTGCGCCACATATGATCGGTGGACAACTGAAAATCGGAAATGTACAGGTCGAGCAGCCCGTCGTTATCGTAGTCGCCAAGGGAGATGCACATCGCGGCCATGACTGAGCCGTCAGATGTCAAAGCCATACCGCTCGAAAGGCCCACTTCTGAAAATGTCCCGTCGTGTTCGTTGTGGTAGAGATAGGCCTCGAGCCCGTCATTTGCCACAAACAGATCAGGCCAGCCGTCGTTGTCATAATCCATCGCCTGCACAGACAGGTTCAGGCCCTTCGGCTGATAGATTTTTGCCCTTTGGGTAACGTTGGTGAACGTACCGTCTCCATTGTTGTGATAGAGAACGTCCGGGGTGCCGCCGTACGCCGCGGGCAAGCAACTGCTCAGCACCCCGAAGCCGATAACGCAATTGCGTTTACTCTTTGGGGTGAAATTCACATAACCCCCGACGTACAGGTGAGCTTGCCATCGCGATCGTAGTCGAAAAAAGTCGCGCCGGTATGAAATAACGTGCCGAAATCCATGCCATCGACATGCGCCTTCGCAGTTACATCGGTGAATGTGCCATTCCCGTTATTGCGATACAGGATGTTCTTGCCGTATTGCGTTATGTACAGGTCCGGATGGCCGTCGTTGTCATAGTCGCCCCAAACGCAGCCCAGTCCGTACGCGTTGCCCGGTACACCGGCTTTGTCCGTCACATCGGTAAAGGTCCCGTTGCCGTTGTTGTGATAGAGCGCGTTTCTGAGTTGGACGCCGCGACCATAAAGATCGCGGCCGTTCACAAAGTAGATATCCTCAAAACCGTCGCCATCGAAGTCACCCGCACAGACACCGGGTCCCGCTTCTTCCAGTATTGTGGAGATGCCGTTACTCGCTTTGGCGTGAGTCCAGTGAATCCCCGCCGTCTCGGTCACATTCGTGAACTGCGCGGTTTGGGGGAAAGTGCTCCCCGCGAAAGTCAGGACCAGGATCGCCATGCGGGTGCCCACGGTTATCTACTGCTGCTCTTGCGCGTCGACCTGCTACGGCCCCAAGACACCTGCCTGCACATCATGGCTTAGTTGGCGCGCTTGCTCTTCGGCGAGCATTCGGTCAGCCTTCCGCTTCGACATCCTGCGCAGATATCTTACGATAGGCGTTAGTCAGAAAGCACTATTTTTATTTTCGAAAACTTTTTTTCTCTGATTTTTGGGCAAGTATGGAGTTATCGAATGCCGCACAGTCTCTCTTACGATCCCTTTCCGAGCAGACGTAACAAAAAGGCGATAGCCTATCTGACTCTGCCACGTTAAGATCTTTGTGATGAGGAAGTTTGCCTGTCTCGGCTTGGCGTTATGCTCGCTGTTGCCCGCTCAGACGGCACCCTCCCGTCCCCGGATCGGCTTGGTCCTCGAAGGCGGAGGCGCTTTAGGTTTCGCTCACATCGGTGTCCTGCAATATCTAGAGGAGCATCACATTCCGGTCGATATCGTGGCCGGTACGAGCATGGGCGGCTTGGTAGGCGGCCTCTACGCGATCGGCGAATCGCCGGCTGAGATTCGCCAGCTCACGAACAGCATCAATTGGGGAGCAGTGATGAGCGGCGTGACCGAGTTCCAGGATCTCAGTTTTCGACGCAAAGAAGACAGGTTATTCTTTCCCAATCGTCTCGAACTGGGCTTGAAACGGGGTGTTTCTCTGCCGCTCGGGCTCAACTCGGGACATCAGGTTGGTCTGGTACTGAACCGGGCAACCTTGGCGTACCCGCAAGACATCAACTTCGACGATCTTCCGATTCCGTTTCGTTGCGTGTCTACCGACGTAACAGCCGGAAAGATGAAAGTCTTTGATCGGGGTTCTCTCTCACAAGCATTGCGCGCCACGATGTCTATTCCGGCGATCTTTTCGCCGGTGGAAATCAACGGGCACCTTTATACGGACGGCTTTGCTGTCGATAACCTTCCCGTGGATGTTGCAAAGGAAGCCGGAGCCGACATCATCATTGCAGTTTACCTGGACACGGGACCGCCCGACCCCAAGTCGTATGACTCGCTGCTTGGCGTGGCAGCAAAAAACATCAGCATCATGATCTCGGCAAATGAGCTTCGCAACATGAAGGCGGCCGACGTCTTACTGAGCGCCGATCTTAGGGGATTTACCAGCTCTTCTTTCACCGATGGCGAGGAGATTATTCCTAAGGGATACGCTGCCGCAAAACAAAAGCACCAGATGCTCGCAGGACTGTCTATAGACGAAGAAGCCTGGAAAGCCTACCTGGCGCGAAGATCGTCTAAGGTACGGACTACGATTCCGGTGCCTCAGTTTGTGCAGGTTGTCGGGGACAAAACCGACTATGCCAAGGCGCTGTTGAAGGATCTGGAACCATACGTGGGCAAACCGGTGGATCCACCCGCAATCGAAAAGACCCTGACGCAGATCACCGGCACGGGTGTCATCGCCACCGCTACTTACGCCATGGTTGAGAAAGGCGGAAAGCCTGGCCTTCAAGTCACGATGCACGATAAGCCTTTTGCACCGCCCTTCCTGGATATCGGTATCTCCATTGACGGCGCGAACCCCGACTACGTTCTTTTCGGCATGTCTGCCCGGTTGACTTTCAAAGATTTAGGTGGATACGGGGCGGAATGGCGGAACGACGTTTTCTTTGGCAGCCAATATGGCGCTTCTTCGGAGTATTACAGGCCCTTTACCGGAAACAGCAAATGGTTTTATGCTCCGCATATATATGCCTTGAGCTCGCCCTTCAACCTATACGAGGGGCAGGACCGGACCGATCTGTATCGGTTAAAGCGTACAGGGTTCGGTTTTGATGTCGGATATGCAATAAATCGTCGTTCGGAGATACGGGTGGGCCAGGATCTCTTCTGGTTCAAATCAATCAAGAAAATTACCGCGGATCCCGTGCCGAACTCCTCTGAAAGAGAAGCACTGTCTAATCTCCAATATCGCTACTACGGAGTCGATAACGTCCAGCTTCCCCGTCAGGGCTCGAATGTCGAAGCAGCCTTTGGTTACTACGGCCGGCAAAGCGGTTTGAAAGATTTCAGCCAGGCGTTCTTTCGAGCCAGCTATTTCAAACCAGTGAGTGAGTCGGGATCCATTCTTTTTGCCGCAGGCGGCGGTACAAGCTTTAATACGCCTACTGATGAAATTCTGTTTCAAGCCTTTTCGCTGGGGGGACCTTTTCGCCTCGGCGCCTATGGACAGAACGAACTCCTGGGAAGCAAGTACTTCCTTCTCCAAACAGGGTATGAGCATAAGCTCATGTCGTTCAGCCCGCTCGTCGGCGAAGGGCTTTATGGGCTTGGCATCTTTGAAGTGGGCAGAGTATACGATCAATTCAACTTCGGAACCCTCGCTCCGACCGCAACGGCCTTGGACGGTTCGATTGTTCTCGTCGGCAGAACATCGCTCGGTCCTATCTTCGTGGGCGCAAGCTTCGGCAAAGACGGCCATAACAAGTGGTGGTTTGGCGTCGGCCGCATTTTTTGAAGCACCCCTGGAGTCCGTAACTAACGGACAGCATCCTGCAGCTCTTTAAGAACCGTTTCGCGCTCGCTGTTCTCAGCCGTGCGCAGCGATGTGAAGTGGGCCAAGGCCTGATCCGCCTCGCTTCGCTTTCCGAGCTTACGGAGAAGAAGCGAAAGCTCGTAATAGGCCTCAGACAAGTTCGGTTGCAGTGCAACGGATTTTTCGAGCTCCTCCTCAGCTTGCGGATACTTGCCAGCACGCGCCAGCAAGCGTCCCATTTGGAAATGCGGCAGAGCGTAGGATGGGCTGATCGCCTCCGCCTGCCGGAACTCCCGCTCCGCTTCCTCCGGGCGGAGCTGCTGAATTCGGAGCATGCCAGTAAAGCAGTGATAGAAAGGATTTTCGGGCTGGAGGCGCAAGGCTTCAGCAAGCATCTTGTCGGCCTGCTCAAAGCGCAATTGGGATAGATGGATGCTGCCCAAGAGAAAGAGGGCACGGTCAAAGTCAGGCGCAATTTCGATGGCACGATTAAGGATCCCCACGGCTTTTGCGTCGTTGTCCAGGACGAGATAACTGATGGCCATGCTGTAGAGGACTTCTACATTTCGCGGGACGAGCGTTCGTGCGCGCTCCAGAGCCGCAAGCGCTTCGTTCTGTTCGCCGCGCTTCTGGTAGAGACGACCGCACTCAATCAAGAAGAACGGATTCGAGGGTTCCAATTGGACGGCCAACTTAATCTCATCGAGAGCAGTTCGCGAGTCACCGGCCTGGAGGGCGAGCTGAGACGCCAGCGAGTGGTACTGCGCGTTGCCTCGCGACTGTTCCTGCACGCTGGCCAGCGCCGACCGCGCGCTAGCGGCTTCGCCGGCCACAAGGCACGCAGCTCCCATCGGAATGGCTATGTCCGGCTGTAGAGGCATCAGACGGTTTGCGGCGGACAACTCCGTGCATGCCGGGTAATTCAGGCCATGATCAAGAAGCAGCTTGCCCACGACTGCATGAAAGCCGACTTCGCCAGCGAACTGCCGGGTTGCCGAATCGAGCAGGTCGAGTGCGCGTTTTTCCCGGCGGCTCTCCAGGTTGGCGCGAATGAGATTGACCGTTAGTTCCTGGTTGCGGGGATCAACCTGCTGCGCCCTTTCCAGGTAATCGGCAGCTTCCACGGGATTTCGTTCATCCAGCAACAAGACGCCTAAATTGTAGAGTGCACTTACGGCCACGGGGTTCAATTTTACAGCTTGGCGCAAAGCCGCTTCCGCTGACGGCCTATCGCCCTCGTGAAGTGCGCTGACAGCGAGATAGAAAAACCCTTTCGCAAAGCTGGGCTGCAACTTGGTGACCCGCTCGAAACACTGACGCGCCTCGCGGAATTGTTTTTGTTGAAGGAATTCCATGCCTTGCTGAAATTGCGCTTCCCAATTCGCCGGAGTGGGTGCCGCGGGGCATACGGTCACGATACAAAGAGCAATCAGGCACAGGCGAGCGAGGAGTCTCATTCGCGGTTTCCTACTGCACGGACATGCTTGCTCCCACCGAAGCCAGCGAGTGCTCATGCTGAGCCGCGTTGAGCCGCTTCACCTCCTGCAGGGCCTTGCGTCCTTCTTCCTGCTTGCCGAGCTGAAGGAGAGTTCGACCGAGCCAACTATACGGTTCGACGCGGGTGGGCATGAGCTCCGTAGAGCGGCGAAACAGTGATGCGGCCTCGTCGAGTCGCTTCATTTTCACGTAGACCTTACCGAGCCCGAGGAGAGCTTCGCCATATCGAGGGTCGAGTGACAGTGCTCGTTTGAACTGGTGCTCGGCGGCTTCGTCGTTCCCCTGCCGGTAGCGAACGTCGCCCAGGAAAAAGTAAGCAGGGGCAAAGGCAGGGTCCAGGCGTGTCTCTTCTTCAAGCGGCGCGATGGAGGCTTCAAAGCGCGTCCATCGCCAGTAGAAATAACCCAGCATGAAATGAAGTTGGGGCGCTTGAGGAGAGCCGGCAATGGCCGCTTTCAATTCGGTTTCTACCCCTTCGGGCTCATTGACTTCGTCATGCGCCTCCGCTAGCATCTCATGGAGCAACGGGGAATCGGGATAAAGCTTAAGGAATTCGGCGACCGCATCCAGCGACTTCTTGGGTTCGCCGAGGCTACGATAAGCACGCACCAACAGGAACAGCAGTTCCGGAGAATCGGTTCTGCCGGCTCGGGAAAGCTCAAGTTCCTGGATAGAGTTGCGCCACTTCTCTTGTTCAAACCAGGCGATCCCGAGGAGAAAATGCGTTTCCGCGGCGTTCTGCGCGTTGGGCAGAGCCTTAGTGAGATACTCGATCGCGCGTCTCGAGTGGTCCGTTTGAAAAAGGGTCAAACCAAGGTTGAAATTGATCTCGGCGTTTTTGGGGTCCAGGCGTTGGGCATGTTCAAAGGCGTCAGCCGCGTTTTCGAGCTCGTGATCCTGGAAATACAGCACGCCCAAGTTATTCCAGGAGTGCGCGTCGCCGGGCCGGAGCTTCAACCCCGCGATGTATTCATTTCGCGCAAGAGACTGTTTGCCCTGCTGAGCGAACTTACCGGCGAGCGCAAAGTGGCTGTCGGCGGTGGGCTGAGGTTGCTGTGCAAGTAAGAGCACGGCGCCCCAGGCGGCGTGGCGCGACACCCACCACAACATCCTACGAGGCTAACAAAAAACTCGTCTGAAGCGCCTCAGAAATTAAGCCGTAGAGCAAACTCCAGAATGCGAGGGTTCAGCGCCGAAGTGACTTGGCCGTAAGTGCCGGCACCAAGGCTCGTATCCACATTGCCGAAGCTTGGATGATTGAAAATGTTAAAGAATTCCGCGCGGAACTGCAGACGGAATCTCTCCTTGATGGGGAATGTCTTAAAAAGAGACCAGTTCCAAACGTTCTCTCCCGGACTACGAATAATGCCCACGCCTGCGTTACCGTAGAAGCCCCAGGCAGGCGCCGCGAATGTGCTGGTGCTAAACCAGTCAGAGACTGTATGCGGATAGGTTAATCCACCGACCACATCCGGACGGGTCGCGGATCCCGGTGAACTGATCGACAGGCCCGGAGAGAGCGCGAATCCGCTCTCGATGACGGTCAGCCCGGAGAATGTCCAGCCTCCGAATGCCGTACCCACAAACCCATTAGCCCCACGGAAGAATGGCAGGTCATAGATGTAGCTAGCGGTAAAAATGTGCGTTCTGTCAAAACCTACCGGGCCGTATTCGGCCCCGAAATCCCTCGGATTCTGTGCAGTGCTCCCAGTCTGGCCGCTCGATTGGAAGCCTCTGCTCGCGACATCGGCCAGCGCTTTGCTGTAGGTATAGGAGGCCGTTGCAGTGAAATATTGCGACGAATACTTCCAGCCGGCTTGCAACGAACTATAGTTCGAGTTTCCGCGATAATTCGCGGCTGCATCGGCGCCTCCGGTGTTCATGCTGCTCCAGCCCTTGTAGGGACGCGTAAAATCCGGCGACACGAGGCTGGCATTCAAACAGGGATCGAACTGGAAGCCTCCCGACGGGATGGTCTGGCCGGACTGCAAGCATCCTGGGTTGTTAATTGAGGGACCGGCTACCGGGAGCGGGGCATTGTAGTCGTAGGTGCCGGCGAGATTATGTGCCGCACTACCCACGTACGCGATACTCAGCACGCTGTGCTTCACCAGCTCCCGCTCGAGGGTAAGGCTCCAGGTTTGCAGTTGAGTGGGCTTGTAGAGAGCATTCGGAGGTCCAATGAAATTCAAGTTAGAGCCGGTGATCGCAGCCGCCTGGCTGCCCAGCGCGGGATTGGACAATGTGCCGTTGATCAAGTTCACGTTCGTAATAAATGGCGGATTATTCAGAGAAGCATAGTTACTAAAAGGAGTGCGACTGTAGCCAACTCCGAACCCCCCGCGTATGGAGGTTTTTCCATCGCCGGTCATGTCGTATGCAAAGCCGATTCGTGGTCCCAAATTCCAGACCTTGGATTTATAGATTCCTTCGGGAGTACCGCCTTGACCCGCGAAGGCAAGACCGTTAGTCAGGTAATTCGGCACGGCCTGGCCCGCGGCGCTCAGAGGTACGCCCGCCGGATTCGTCACGAAGTTTCCGTTAGGCTGAACAGCGGGCGCGTTGGCCGGGTTAAACGCACCGGGATTGAAGTCGGTCCACGGCTGGTTGGAAATGGTGTCCGGGGAGTACCATACTTCTCGGAGTCCCAAGTTCAGGGTAAGCCGCTTGGTCACTTTCCAGTCGTCCTGGAAATAACCTTCCAGTTGTTTGTAGTGATAATAACCCTCGCGCTGCCCGCTCGCCTGATAAAAGGTGCTATCCAGGCCGAGGAGATAGTCGGCCATGGGATCGTTGGTATGAACGCCACTGAAATTGTATGCGCCGTGCGTATTGCTGAAGAAGTTCTGACGCTTGATGCCGAATATGTACAATACACCGGCCTGAAGCACGTGGGAGCCAACAACGTGCGTGAAATCGTCCGAGAAGGTGCCTTCTCCGTCGCTCGCGGTAACCGGCAGCGAGTAAGCGGCAATCCCTTGCCAATTCCCGCTGATAGTGATGTTGGGAACGAGCGGATTCTGATCTTTGTAGGGCAGTTGAAGCGACACATCGGACGGAAGCTCAGCGTTGGTGACATTTAGACGGGGCTTGTCGTAGGTCTGTGCATATGTCGTCTGGTTGATGGTCTTTGGAGTCAGGTTGGCGGTGAAGCGAAGCAGGCCGTTTAAACCGGTGGTATGGATTTTCTGACCTAGAGTGGGACCGACGAGATTATTCCAAGTTTGAGCCGCGGGCGTATCTGTCGCCGTTTCATACGAAACACGACCCATGAGAGTGAACCGGTCGCCGAAATACTGATCGATGCGATACGTATCGTCCCGCTGAGGAGTGACCTCGGCACCGTTATTAAGGTAGTTCAGGAATCCGGCTCCGGAATTGTTAGGCAGCGGCCAGAACTTGTTCATGAACGCCACGGCGCTTGGATCGAAGCAAGCCGGATTAAGGTGACTGGAATCGAGTACGCACGATAAGCCTGGGTGAAGCTGGTTCTCGATGGCGATGGAACTCGCATCCAGTTTCAAACCCCCGGTGCCGAGCGTCCCGCTACCGGTAAGGTCGCCGCCGCGTATCGCGGAATCGGGGAAGGCGCCGCGGAGGGTCGTGCCAACGCTACGCTTTCGCCAATCCTCGGCAACCAGGAAAAAGGTTTTGTTCTTCCTAATAGGGCCGCCGACGGTGAATCCGAAGATATTTTGCCGCAAGGGCGCCTTTTTGCTACCGTCAAAAAAATTCCGTGCGTCGAACACGTCGTTCCGTAGATATTCATAGGCGGCCCCGTGAAATTCGTTGGTGCCGGACTTGGTTTCCACCATGATGTTCGCGCTGCCTGAAAGAGGATACTTGGCGCTGAAGTTATCTTTAACCATCCGGAATTCCGAGATAGTATCGACCGGCGGGGTAATGTTGACACCGCACTGACAACCAGTGTTCATATTGAAGGTGCCGTCCTGAAGGAAATTCGTAAACTCCGTGCCGACTCCATTTACGGAAATTGTGTTGTTTTGGGTCAGACCGCCGCCACCCATCTCTTGCGCCCCGTTTGTGTTGTTTACTCCGGGAATCAGCATGGCGAGCATCTGAAAGTTCCGGCCATTCAGGGCAAGATTCTGGATCTGCGTCGCGCCAATCGTTCCGCCGGATTCACTCGCTGCGGTCTCCACCGCAACAGCAGTTCCTTGAACCGAGACCTCAGTGGCCTCAGTGCCCACTTCGAGTGAGGTGTTTATTTGGACACGCGCACCGGCATCCACGGTCACATCACGGGCGATGAAGGTATTGAAGCCAGTCTTCTTAATAGTGACCTGATAGACGGCCGCCAGGAGAGATTCGAAGTCATAGAACCCTTGCGAGTTCGATTGTGTCGTGCGACTTTGCTGGGTGGCCGCGTTGGAAATAGTGACTTCAGCATCTGGGATCACCGCCCCGGAAGGATCGGTAACGGTACCCAAAATAGCGCCCGCCGCTGCCACCTGGGCGTGAACTGACGTCGTTAAGACCAGGTTGACGCCCAACAACATGGCGACAACGGACAAAGAAAAGCTCGCACGCGGAACTTGCTTCATACCTACCCCCCAACTGGCGGCATTTAGAGAAATGTCAACCTTAAGCAGGACGGCCGTCTCGGTCAGGCAGTATTGTATGTTTGCTGGTAGCTACTGTCAATAGAGGATGGTCGAATTTTCTGCTGTAGGCCGAAAATTGGGTTCATCTGGAAATAAATGTTATCGAGATCGCACCTGGTTTGAGGTAGCTCCAAATCGGTCCGTCCGCCCGGAGCACCTGCGCCAAAACATTCTGCGGGCGCGCGGAGTGTCCAATGCACGAACAGTATCCAAGCGGCTATTGTTCAGCGTCCGTCAGCAGCGTCCCAGTCTGCGGCCGATCAGCGTCTAAATACTCAATCCAGCCGTCCATCATTTCTTTTTCGCTCGCACTTCCCCATCTAACTGGCTTCGTCGGGTCAGGATTACCGGCCTTGTTCGCGGAGTTATCGAACTTGGCCCTGACCTCGATTCGCGTGCCGCTCGGCAGGTAAATCGGGCTCTTCGCGCGATAAGTGAACTGCCAATTGAACTGGTAGTCCGGGACAGACAGCAATGTCTTTTTGTTGCCGTCGGGAAGTCGGGCGATGATCTGCATCGACTTTCCACGCAAGTGCATATGCGGAGTCAAGCTGGTGATCAAGACATTCTTCGCAAAGGTATGACACTCGCTCACCGCGTGATCCGGATCGCTTGCCGGAATCATGAACATCTGATTCGAGAGATCGATCCGCCGCGAAATCGTCTGTGGAGGCTCTTTCGCAAAGATCAGGCCTACGCTGGTTTGGTCTTTTTCAGTCTTTCCAGTCGTTCGTGAATAGTGAATTTGAAAACTGAGCGTGGCGTGCGCCGGGATCTTGCGAGCAGTTCCTCGCGGGTAAACGTCCGGCTCGCGGCCCGGTAGATACGAACTGATGAGACTTGCCAAATCGGAACTCTTCGACCCGGGAAAAAGCCCGTTATCGTCGACCGCACAACCGTCGTTGATGACCGGCGCTTCAGACCGCACCCATTCGAGCGAATCCTGGTGAATCAGAACCCATTTCGCATACTCGGCTGCAGGGTCGGCCTGCTTATCGGTTTTTTTCGAATCTTCCGTGGATTTGCCCGCGATAAAAACGTGCGCATGATGGACTATCTTGCGGTTTCCGGGCCTCAGTTCGGCAGCCATGATCCAGCGATCTTCATTGAAATTCGTGGGCACATTCAGATAGGTGTACTCATCGGGCCCGGTTCCGGCTATTGTCTGCTCCGGTATTGGAATCACCGCATCCGGCGGGCCGATTTTCCATCCGTCCGGAAACTCAGGAACAAGCGGAAGCTTCTTAGGATCGCCCTCCGCCTTCGGCCCTTCCACCCAGGCTTTGATGATCTGTATCTCTGAGTCTGAAAGACGAGGATCATTCGACCATTCCCCGACGGATGGATCTGCCAGCCAGGGCGGCATCTTGCGAGACACAACGGCTTCGCGGACAGCCGCTGCCCAAGGCCGGACGTCCTTATAAGTCACGAGCGGCATGGGCGCAATATCGCCGACACGATGGCACTTTACGCAATGCTGATAAAGAATCGGCGCGACATTCTCGCTGAATGTGACCTCGTTCGGGGAACCCTTCGCCAGGATCGCTCCCGAGAAAATTGCGACGGAAGCTGCTATGGCTCGACTGACGATTCGCACAATTCTTATGATATCCAGGTTTTACGATTCTTACGCATAGCCTGGACTCAAGGTTTGTGTAATGGCGTGTAAGTGAGGAACGTACTCCGGAGGGCAAGCAGAAGAATTACTCGTTCCGAAGCGCGGTCATTGGAGCGAGCGCGGCAGCGCGTCTTGCCGGCAGGTAACTGGCGACAAGAGCGATCCCAGAAAGCAGTACGGTGGCTGCAACCAGCGAGACAGCGTCATTTGGCTGAACACCAAATAAAAGGGCCGCTGCTGCTCTTCCCGCCAATAAAGAAAGGATGATCCCGGCTGTAAGACCGATGCCCATCAGCACGACAGCTTCACGAAGTACAAGACGAAGGATACGGTTGCGGTCCGCCCCGATCGCGACAACTCACGATAAACCACCAGGCGGCGTTCCGGAGAGTAAGGCACTTTGCTGAAATCGATGTTCATGGTCGTCACACCCTCCGGTTGAAACCCCGCATCAGCGGTCAGCAGATTGTGCAAACTTCGCACGAATAACAGTGCGCCCACCAGCAGGACCAGGGAAAGAGCGATTTGTGTCGCTACCAGAGCTCGCCGCAGCCCAAAACGGTCGCGGCCGGCAGTCACGCTCCGTACGCCGGTGCGCATGGCCGCTACAGGCGATAAGTAAGTGGCTCGCACGGCAGATAACAGGCCGAACAGTATGCACGTGAACACCGATAGCATCGCGGTAAATCCAAACGTGCGCCAGTCGAGCGCAAGATCCACGAATAGCGGACTATCGGGAGTGCTGATAAACAAGAGGAGCGCCCGGCTCAGGAACATCGCCAGTGTCACCCCAAGCAGCGCTCCGGCCAGAGCCAGCAGGAGGCTTTCTGCCAAAAGCTGGCGTACCAGTCTCCAGCGAGATGCTCCAATCGCGATTCTCACGGCTATTTCAGGTTCCCGAACCGTCGCGCGCGCAAGCAGTAGATTTGCCAAGTTTGCGCAGGCGATCAACAGCACGAGGGCGGCCGTTGTCATGAGCAGCCATAGAGGACGTTCGTATTGCTGCCTCAAGCGGGACACTCCTGTCCCCGCTTCCGTTGCAACAAGTTTGTTGGCGAGAAAGCGCTTGGCAAGGTCGGGTTTGTATTCCGGCGGCAGCGTGACCCGCATGATTTGCGGTGAGAGAGCGTGCAGTTGCGCGGTGGCGCTTTTGGCCGTGCATCCCGGCTTCAACCGGCCCATTATGGAAAGCCACCAATTGGAGGGCGCTGGAATTCGACCCTTCTTGTCTTCTGCCAGCAGGCGGTCGGCGCAAAACGGGACAGCCACGTCGTACTGGTTGCCTACCTCCACCCCGAAAAAAGAAGGCGCGGTGACGCCGATCACAGGAAACGAATATCCATTCAGGCTTATCGTTCGTCCTAGAACTCCAGCATCGCCTCCGAATTCGCGCTGCCAGAATGCATAGCTGACCACTGCGCCCGCATTGCATGACGCACTGTCGTCCTGACCGCTGAACCTGTGACCGAGCATGGCGCCTACTCCGAGGACCCGAAAAAAATCCTCGCTCACATAAAGACCTTCCGCAAAGCGCGGCTCGCCGCCATTGGAGAGGTTGAAGCGTGTGGCGCTCCACGCCAGAACGCCGCTAAACGCCTCTTGCGACGCACGGATCTGCTCCCACTGCGCATACGTAAACCTTGCGCTACGACTCGACCAGGAACCCGATCTGGACGAGTGCTCTTCAAAGTCGATGGAAACCAGTTCCTGAGGATTTTGCACCGGCAACGTTTTAAGGCGAATCGCATTGACCAGTTGAAAGATTGCACTATTCGCGCCCATACCGAGCCCGAGCGACAGCACAGCTATCAAGGCGAAGGCGGGATTCAACCTCAGTTGCCTTAGGCCATACGCAAAATCGGCGCGTGTCGAATCCAGCCAGGCTGCAACATGCATATCTCTTACTTTTTCCTTGTGCAATGAGTAACTGCCGAGACGCTTCCGTGCTTCGCGCAAGGCTTCCTTCTCGGGCATGCCGGCCGCGAGCAGGCGATCCACAGTCTCAGCCAGGTGATACTGGAGCTCGTCGTCCAGCTCGACACTAAGCCGCTCCGATCGAAAGACGTTGCGCCACCGCACATACCATGCCACGATCGATTCTCCCGATCATGAATACCGGAGTATTCACGTCACACTGCGCGTTAGCCGCGCGCCCAAGTCTCCTGCTCACCAGCCAGCTGCCTCTCACAGAAGTAGCATCAATGTTTCCTGTGGCTTATCGTTGCGGCTCCTGGCATAACTAGCTAGGTAAAGCCTAACCGAAAAAACCGGTTGTCAATCGCATCGTCCAGGCCTGTCGTTAGCGATGTGGCAGTGCGTCTACCGTGCGCGTAGAATTGCAAGGGGATGCGGACAATACCGAAGGTATTTTGGGTTCCACTGTTACTGACTGCAATGCAAGGGGGCGCGAAGCCGATCAGCGTTCATCCCGACAACCCTCATTACTATCTTTTTCGAGGGAAGCCCACCGTCCTGATTACCTCGGCTGAGCACTATGGTGCGGTAATCAACCGGGCCTTCGACTACATCACCTATCTCGATGCGCTTAAATCCTACGGGCTAAACTACACTCGAATCTATCCGGCGGCTTTTGTCGAACCTGAGGGCGCATTTCACCTCGAGAACACGCTGGCTCCGAAACCCGGCGATCTTGTCCAGCCCTGGGCTCGCAGTCAGAGCCCGGGATACTGGTCGGGAGGTAATCGATTCGACCTGGACCATTGGGATCCGGAATATTTCCGTCGTCTCAAGGACTTCGTTTCACAAGCCGGGGTGCGGGGCATCGTGGTCGAGATCTGTTTCTTCAACGCGCAGAACCGCGGCAGCTGGCCCGTTTCTCCCTTGTATTGGAAGAACAATATTCAGGGGGAGGGCCGGATTGACAAGGATGATGTCCAGACGCTGAAGCATCCGGAGTTTGTGCGACGGCAAGATGCGTTCGTGCGCCGAATTGTGGAGGAAGTGAACTCATTTGACAACGTAATCCTCGAGATCTGCGATGAGCCCTTTTCTTACGGAACGTCGCGAACGCTGGCAGGCGCATGGATTGAACACCTGGTTGGAGTGGTTAAACAAACCGAGGACTCGCTGCCGCAGAGGCATCTGCTCGGGCAACAGGTTCAAGGGCGGATTGGCGGGCCAGTCGATTTTGCGACTAACGCAAATGTGTCCGTGATCGTGACACAATACATCTGGCAAACGCCCGACGAACAGATCGGCGGAATGAAGGCGCTTGACTATCTGTACGACCGAAACAAGCCGATCGATCTGAATGAGACGGGCTACTATCCGCTTGCGTCCTGGTACACCGGAGACAAGGCCAGTGATGTTCGTGTGGAGGGTTGGGAGTTTATGGTCGGCGGAGGCTCCAGTTTCAATAATCTGAATGGAATGTATACCGTTCACGACCCGGCTGGGACGGCTGCTGAAAACAGACCGGTTCTCAAAACGATGCAGTGCCTGAAGCAGTTCATCGAAGGCTTCGATTTCGTAAAAATGCGCCCGGATCGCAGTTTTGTCAAGAGCGGAATGCCGGCCGGTGTCTATTACCGAGGCATGAGCGAGCGTGGCAGACAGTATGGTCTGTACCACCATCACAGCACGCTCAAAGAATACGTCTATACCGTTACTCCCGGAGCGTACGAAGAGCGCCTTGTCCTGGACCTGCCGGCCGGCAAGTACCGGGTGGATTGGATCGATCCCTCCACCGGGACAGTTCTCGACACGAAGCGGTTCGCCCACGCAGGCGGGGAGCGATCGATTTCCACGCCCAAGCACGCGATCGACGTGGCATTACGTATTAAGAGCGAGGGACCTGATCGGGGCGCGCCATAAGATTTCCTGATTGCATCGCGAAGACGCTTACAACCGGTAGCCGCCAGCCACGTCCACGCGGCGATCTCCCACCTGTTGATACGTCTTTAGGACGGATTTGTCAGTTTCATGGTTGTTTATTTGAGCTGCTTCTTTGTTCGTACAAAACGGTTTGTTGGGCAAACTGAGCACACTTCTGGCGGAGTGATGCCAGGGCCCTTGATCTGGAACTGCGGATTTCGTCTTAAGAAGTTACTCGGGTGATTGGCGGAATCCGTCCGGACTCGTATACCGCGGCAGTTTGTCGGGATTCGTAATCAGGTACAAATTCGAGATCAAGCCCTCGGCCGTCAGGTCGAGCGCCACCACGCTATATGGCCTGCCTGCGTCCCGCAGGAGAGCTCCAACTCCTCCGTTTACCTCGGCGAACTCTATGCTTAAGGCCGGGATCTTCCGGCCGATGCCGATCAGGAACCGAATCACGCGGTCCGCTCCGACGATGGGGTTGAGGGCTGCGCTGGCTTTGCCTCCGCCGTCGGACAACAACACGGCGTCCTTTGACAACAAGGCGGCCAATTGGGTCGGGTCACCTGTGGAACAGGCGGTAAGGAATTCGCGCAGTACAGCCGACTGGCGATCACGGTCTACTTCGAAGCGAGGCCGGCGCTCCTGGATGTGCTTGCGGGCGCGGGCTACGATCTGGCGGCTGTTGGATTCACTGGTGTCGAGCGCCGCCGCCACCTCCTCGTAGCTCGCATCGAAAACCTCGCGCAGTAGAAAACCTACACGTTCCACCGGAGAGAGGGATTCAAGCAGGCGTAGGAAAGCCAGCGAAAGCGATTCTGCCATTTCCACGGGCTTCGTTCCGACCGGTTCGACCAGAGGCTCCGCCAGCCAGGGCCCCACGTAGGTTTCGCGTTGCCGGTGCGCCGCTTTCAAACCATCAAGGGCCAACCGCGCCACTACCGTCGTGAGGTATGATTTCGGCGACCGAACTTCGTCGACCGCAGCCGATTGCCACCGTAAGAACGCGTCCTGCACCACATCTTCGGCATCTGCGCGTATACCGAGCATCCGGTACGCCAGCGCGAACAGGAGCGGCCGAAAATCCTGGAACTGGGTCTCCCGGTCGTCAGTCTGCATCACGCGGCGCGGCCCAGCCTTTGCCGTTGTATTATCTCGGCTGCCCCCAGCCCGGTCGCTACAGCGGCGTCGGCCAGCATGCCTTCCCCGGCAACCCAGTCGCCCGCCAGAACCACGCCCGGAATGCCGAGTGCATCGATCGCCGGACGGCCCTGCCGCGAGAAGACGGCGGGAGTAACAATCATCTCGGGCAGAAAGCGGATTACCTCGGCCTGTTCGCGCCAATCGGGTATGGCAAGGTCGACGAACTGCTCGAGATCCCGGCGATCGGACGCGGTATCTGCACGGCCACTCAGATACTTGCAGGCGTGGACGACTGCGGCACCCTGGGGCGCCAGCCTCGCAACGGTGGAGTGCACGGAAAGATAGAGTGGCTGATCAATTCCAAGGGCGACCCGCGCCGCAAATCGGGGGAGCGTTCGCAGCCCGAGATCGAGACACGCCACCCGTACCGGGTGCATCGTCGGCAGACGTCGACCAGTAATGCGTTCCACCGCTGCTGGTGATACTGCGAGGACGATTCCATCTCCCTCGATTTCCCCAAGCGTCTCGACCGGCTTACCTCGCCGGATCTCGACACCAAGTTGCTGGGCCCGCTGCTCCAGCCCGTCGACCATTGTTTGCCATCCTCCGTCGAGATAAAGCACGCCGCCCATTGTGGCGCTCCGAAATTGTTCCAGAGCCGCACGAGCGCTCAAGACCGACAGATCGGCCGAGTATGTGCTGACGCGCATCAGCATCGAAACGAACTCGCGAACGCGTGTCGAGGGTGTGCGTTGCTCAATCCATTCCTTGATGGACTCACCCTCCGTTGCCCGACCGCTCGACAACTGTTTCAGTAAACGAACCGCTTGCAATTTTTCGCCGGCGTTGAACAGGCGCGTCATCAGAAGCCCGCGAGTTGTGAAAACCAGCGGGTACATCTGGCCGTTGCGCACCAAAAACGACGACGATCTTGTGTCGGGTGGCTTGCCGTAAATTGGCACACTCCAGCCCCGGAGGGTTCGTGCCGCTACACCGTTCCGGTGCAAAGCGTGCGGCCCGAGATTCAGGAAGTAGCCGCGATCCTGCCGCGTGATCGCGCGGCCTCCCAATCGACCTGATTGCTCCAAAAGCGTTACCTTGTGCCGGCCCTCGCCTGCCAGCGCATTGGCTGCCGTGAGGCCGGCCAGGCCGCCCCCAACCACGACATAGTTCTTCATCGGTTCCTTTCCCATTCTGGTTCCGCAGCTAGGACGAGCGAGGTATCTGTTTTGTGACAGTGCCGTTCACGTTTGAGCGTCAGAATGAGGAGATCAAGAGGTGAGCGTGCTCTAACGACGCTCCGCCTGTTCCTCTGTTAGCGGTTTGCATACCTGGTTTCCTGGTAGGCGATGTTGGCAACTGCTTATGGGGTCACTTGTAATTAGACTCCGCGGGCTGCAGACCACTCTTCTTGATGGCTGCGTACGCAGCCGGTGAAGCAAGCCATCGAATGAGAGCCTTTGCCGCTTGCCGTAACGGGATGCAGGCGGCGGACGATGTCAAAGCGATCGCTGCCGTTCTAATGAGATTTCCGAGCACAGTGCTCATGAACATCCGATCCTGCGTCCGACGCACATTCAGGATTGTTGTTGTCCGAACGCTTAGCCAAGCTTACAGGATATTCAAACAAGACGGATCTCTTGGAGAACTGGGATGACGAATTGCGTTTGACCGATTTCTCGAAGCTGGGCGTAGCATAAGTCATTGCCGCTTATGCGCACCACATATCTCGGACAGGCCTCGACACATCATTGGGGGCTGAGCATCATCAACCACATGACTACACCCGAAAAACCAGCCTGCTAACTCGCAGAAGGCCGAGGATCGACAATCCCGAAATTGTAACTTGACGCTTGTTGCGGGACGCCTTTATTCGACCGTTACACTCTTTGCGAGGTTGCGCGGCTGGTCCACATCGCAGCCGCGTCGCACGGCAATATGGTACGCGAGGAGCTGCATTGGGATCATTTCGAGCAGGGGCAACAGCAGTTCGCGGGTTACCGGAATCGTGATCAGGTGGTCCGCCATCTTGGCGACTTCTTCGTCACCTTCGCAAGCTACGGCAACTACGCGTCCGCTGCGTGCCTTGACTTCCTGGATATTGGAGAGTGTCTTCTCGTAGTGGACCCGGCTTTCTTCCGACTCCGGGTCTCGCGTCGCCAGGACCACCACGGGCAAATTCTCGTCGATGAGCGCATTCGGCCCGTGTTTCATCTCGCCGGCCGGATAGCCCTCGGCATGAATGTACGAAATCTCCTTGAGCTTTAGCGCGCCTTCCAATGCGATCGGGAAATGAATGCCGCGTCCGAGATATAGAAAATCCTGCGCGCGGAACAAGTCCTTCACCAAGTCGTCGTACATGTCATTCTGCGCAAGCACCTGCTCGAGCTTGCCAGGAATGTGAGCCAGTTCTTCGACCAGCGTCGCGGAAGCCTGTGCGCTGAGTGTCCCGCGCACTTGCCCCAGGTACATACCGAGGACGACAAGGGCGGTGAGTTGGGAAGTAAAGGCCTTGGTAGAGGCCACGCCAATCTCCGGCCCTGCGTGAGTCAGGAGTGTTCCGGTCGCCTCGCGCGTGATCATAGAGCCCACTACGTTACAGATGGCAAGCGTTTTCGAGCCTTTCATCTTGGCTTCGCGCAGTGCGGCCAGCGTATCCGCCGTTTCGCCCGATTGAGAGATGACCACCGTCAAGGTGTTCGGAGGAATAATTGGGTCACGATACCGGAATTCGCTTCCGTAATCGACCTCGACAGGAATGCGCGCCAGACGCTCGATGATAATTTTTCCGGCCAGCCCGGCGTGCCAACTCGTTCCACACGCAACGATCTTCACCTGCTGAAAGCTCTTGAAGTCCGCCTCTGGAATTTCGACTTCGTCAAGGAAAACCCGGCCCGTTTCAAGCCCGACGCGCCCGAGCAAAGTGTCTTTGACGGCGCGCGGCTGCTCGAAAATCTCCTTGAGCATGAAATGCTTGTAGCCGCCCTTTTCCGCCATCACCGGATCCCACAAGATGTGTGAAAGCTGCCGCTGCACGATCTTTCCGTCGAAATCGGTCAGCTTAACGCCCGCCGGCGTCAGGATCGCCACGTCACCATCGTTAAGGAAAAACATGTCGCGCGTATGGCTAAGAATGGCGGGCACGTCCGACGCGACGAAAAACTCATCCTGCCCAAGACCCACCACGACAGGCGGCCCCGAGCGGGCGGCAACGATCTTGCGCGGGTCGGTACTTGCGATCACGCTGATTGCAAACACCCCATGAATTTGCTTAAGAGCGGCGCGAACTGCATCTTCCAGATTCCCGTTCAAGTACTTTTCCACCAGATGCGCGATGATTTCGGTGTCGGTTTCGGTCTTAAAGACGTGACCTTCGGCGGTCAGCTGTTTGCGCAGCGTCAGATAGTTCTCGACGATCCCGTTATGGACCACCACAATCTGACCCTTGCAATCGCGGTGCGGATGGGCGTTTTCTTCCGTGGGGCGTCCGTGCGTTGCCCAACGCGTGTGTCCAATCCCATAGGAGCCCTGGAGCGGCTTGTTTCGGATAACATCTTCCAGGTTGCGTAATTTGCCCGAGGCTCGCCGCACCTCGAGCTCATTCTGCGGGTTTAATACCGCCACGCCTGCCGAATCGTAGCCTCGATACTCCAGTCGTCGCAGGCCGTCGACAATCAGCGGCACCGCTTCCCGGCTGCCTATGTAACCGACAATTCCACACATAATGAAAAGAAGGTAATTACCAGTCTAGAGCCTGCAGAAGCCGTAGCGTCGCACAAGAAAAACCTTGGTGCGGTTCAATCGAGAATTTCCACACGGTAATCTTCAATCACCGGGTTCGATAGAACATCGCGCGCTATCAGGTCTAATGTCTGAGCCGCTGCATCCCGCCCGGTTCCTTCAGCGAGCGCGATCTCGAAATATTTCCCCTGCCGAACCGCGGCCACTTCCCGGTGTCCCATGCCTTGCAGAGCAGTACAGATCGTTTGGCCCTGTGGGTCGAGAACCGTCGGTTTCATCGAGACATAGACGCGCGCCTTCATATCGCCCATTGTAAGAAGCGCTGCGAAAAATCCGAAAAACGATACAAGGGACGGATCACCCGTCCCTTCGCCGGACTCGAGGTCTTCGACTAGACTTTTGTCGCCAACCTCAGTAGGTAAGCTTCACCTGGCTGCCGTTTGCTTTGGCATCATACGCGCATTGCGGAGTTTGCGTCGCGTTGGCTGCCTCGGCCCAGTTGCGGTGGGCGACCGGGCGCAAGCGCTCGTCGAAGACGGTTATGTTTTGGAACAGGATTTTGCGATTTGGCGGGTAATCGTTACAAGAAATGATGAAATAAGGCTCCAAGACGCCGCCGAATGCCCAATTGAACACCTGGCCTTCGCTCGGCGTATTGCTCAATACTGTGCTTTGGCCCTAGACATGTCGAGGCTCAGAATATTCCAGGCGGCGCATGACACCGTCCCAGCCGGACAGGTGCTGGTGATAGAGCCGTAAATCAAATCACCTGGACTGACGTTGACTACCGGGCTCTCCGTCGTAATATCGTTCAGACAGCAATTCCAGCTGGCAATGGTCCATTGGTGCTGATTCCACTGCAGCACGGGTTGCAGGATGCTCGAAGTGTTGCCAATGTCTTCAAAACCGGGAGAAGAATAACACTTGACCATCATTGGCGATTGGGTGCGGCGGCACGGTCCACGTGGCAACCAGGGCGCCGTAGGACCTGCTTTCAGAACTGCTTGTTATGCTCGCGCTTTCTATCCACCCGTTAACCTCCGGTGCCGCCAGGGAATTAGGCGGCAGCGAAGCCCCTTTGACTACCGGCATTCCATTGGGTGTGTAATGCATGTAATTACACGTCGCGGCATTTTCCTCCAATCTTCCATCCGGGTGTTGCACACGTCCATTGCGAAGCAACCCTTCCCCTTTTGGGAGCCTTTGTACGCAGGATGGATGGAAATAACCAAAGGGGGTGGCGACGTATTCGGTTGGTACATTGCCTGGATGACTCCGCGGCATCGAAAGCGCATTCGTGCCGCTTTGCCCAAATGCGGACGCGACAAACATTATTATTCCGACTGCTATAACTCCGACTAACATCTTTTGCGTGTGGCTCATTCTTCTGCCTCCTGATTTGAGAAGTTGATCTACGCCTCTAACGCGAGCCGCAAGGCTTACGAGTTTGTCTCCCCGTAGATGACAGCCCTGCGGCAGGGCGTTCTGTCTGTTAAGTGATAAAGGTCGAACAGATGAAACACTCGGGCGGCAAATCTCAGTAACTGGTCGGCTAGTACTGCAGGAAGTGAACGCCAGCTCAATTGTGGATATGAAGAGCAACCGTAAAGGAATTCCGTAGTGAATAGTGCTTCTGGTGAGCAGCACGATCAGGGACAGTCCCTCTGAAGTTCCGCGGCCGCCAGAGACTCGCCCCAAACAATTTCCTTAAAATTTGTTATAAACAATTACAGCGGCTGTCTGCCTTAGGTACACGCTTGGCCGCTGCCGGGAGTCGGCCATTTTTAAGATCTGCATTCTCGCAAGCAGCAGCATCGGCAATTCGGTTTTCCTGGCAACCGAGCGAACACGCGTACTCATCGACGCCGGAATCAGCCGGCGTGAGCTCACCAGGCGATTGGCGCACATTGGCGAAGATGTTGCGCACCTCGATGCTGTTTTGCTCACGCATGAGCATGGAGATCACACCAATGGCCTGGCTGCTCTTGTCAGGAGTTCGGGCGGACGTCTGCCGGTTTATCTCACTAAGGGCACCGCGCCGTGTCTTGATTGGGGAGAATCTTCGCCTCATCTCGAAACCTTTCAGGCCGGATGCGGCTTCACAGTCGGCGATCTGGATGTGACGAGCTTCACGATTCCGCACGATGCGATGGATCCGGTGGGTTACACCGTTTCCTCGCAGGGTGTCAAAGTATCGTTCGCAACCGATCTCGGCTACATTCCGGACTCGCTTCGGGTTCATTTTCGAAATAGCGACGTGCTGATACTCGAGTCGAATCACGATCTCGAGATGCTGCGGGTCGGTCCATATCCGTGGTCCGTCAAGCAACGAGTCATGAGCCGGCGGGGTCATCTCTCGAATCAGGTCGCCGCGGATTTCATTCGTCGTGACCTGGATTGTCGTGTCTCTACCCTCATTCTCGGGCATGTCAGCGAACACAACAATCATCCTGAGCTGGTGCGGCGGCAGGCCCTCAAGGCGCTCGGGGGACGTACTTTGTTCCCGCGGCTGGTAGTGGCCGAGCCCGGTATCCAATCCGAAGTTTTCTATTATTGAAGAGTGCTCTTCCAACAAAGAGCGAATCCATCGGTAGACGGGTGGGACCCTTCCAAAGGAGCGGGCAGGCTGGCCCAACCTGACTCCCTGGTCCGGCGCTAGTCTGATTCCGCTGGACAGCATTTCCGCCAGCGTCGCACCGCCGCCGGTTTAGCAAGTATGAGTTTTCAGCAAAATTTTTAAGGAGGATTACACATGGCAAAGAATTCCGAAAACAAGGGCGATCTTCGAAAGGCTTCGAACGGTACCAACGACGCCGATGGGAACCGCGGTCCTGGCCAGGTGGATGCTGGTTCAGATCACCCCAATGCAACCCTGACTACGAACGCTGGCCGCCCGGTAGGCGACAACCAGAATTCTGTTTCTGCGGGCCGCCGTGGCCCACTGCTCATGCAGGATTATCTTCTGTTTGAGAAGATGGCGCAGTTTAACCGCGAGCGCGTCCCGGAACGGGTCGTTCACGCCAAGGGCTCGGGCGCCCATGGAAAGTTCACCGTCACGAAAGATATCACTAAGTACACCAGCGCGAGGCTCTTTTCTAAGGTAGGCAACAGCTGTGAGACTTTCGCCCGGTTTTCAACTGTTGGCGGCGAAAAGGGTTCGGCTGACACTGCCCGCGACCCACGTGGGTTTGCGGTCAAATTCTATACCGAGGAAGGGAACTGGGACATGACCGGCAACAATACGCCGATCTTCTTCATCCGCGACCCTCTCAAGTTCGGTGATTTCATTCACACTCAAAAGCGCGAACCGCAGACCAACTTGAAGTCGGCAACCATGATGTGGGATTTCTGGTCTCTTTCGCCTGAATCCCTGCACCAGGTCAGTTTTCTGTTCAGCGATCGTGGCACACCGGATGGCTACCGCCATATGAATGGTTATTCGAGCCACACATTTTCGCTAATCAATGCCAAAGACGAGCTGTTTTATGTCAAGTGGCACTTTAAAACCAAACAGAGGCATCAAGAACCTTGATGCAAAGAAGGCCGAGGAACTTGCAGGCTCGGATCCGGATTACGCGCAACGGGATCTCTTTCATGCCATCGAAAAAGGTGAGTTCCCGAAATGGGCTGTGTACATCCAGGTCATGCCGGAAAACGAAACCGGCAAGTTTCGCTTCAACCCGTTCGACCTGACTAAGGTCTGGCCGCACGGCGAGTACCCGTTGATTGAGGTCGGCGAACTTGAACTGAATCGCAACCCGCAGAACTATTTCGCCGAAGTGGAGCAGGCGGCATTCAATCCTGTGAATATCGTGTCTGGCATGGGCTACAGTCCGGACAAGATGTTGCAGGCTCGCCTTGTTTCTTATCCCGATGCGCACCGCTATCGCATTGGCACGAATTATGAGACGCTTCCGGTGAATGCCCCGAAATGCCCGATGCACAATTACAACCGTGACGGCGCCATGCGTTTCGACGGCAACTTTGGGCCCCTGCCGAATTATGAGCCGAATAGCTTCGGCGGCCCCAAGGAAGATCGCCAGTATCTGGATCGACCGGTTCCGCTGAGCGGCGAAGCCGGTGCGCGCTACGATCATCGCGACGGGAATGACGACTACTTCCAGGTTGGGAACTTCTTCCGCATGCTCGATGAAGGAGCCAAAGATCGCCTCTGCCAGAACATCGCGCAGAGCTTGGGGCAGACTCCTGAGCGGATCCAGAAATTGCAGTTAACGCATTTCGAGAAGGCTGATCCCGGTTACCGTGCCCGCGTAGAGAAATTCCTTAAACAAAATGAGCATCCGGAATTTGCGCACGGTCCGAACGAAGCGGAGTACGCTCTGCGATTGCCCGAGAAGTAGAGGCGCGGCAAACTTTTCAGTCAATATAAGGGCTGCCCCGCGGCAGCCCTTTTCAGCGTATGCAGGGCCGACAGTTGGTTGCCCAAAGGTTTAAGCCCGAGACGTTTTGCGAAGCGCCGCAGGGGCAGGCAATTCCCCGAGCCGCAGGGCAATTCCCCAATATGAGACAGATGCAACTCGGTGCAAAACTCAGCTTCTGATCGGCTTAGTATCTCTGCTGCTACTATGTACCTCTGCACATGATTGTCGACGTTCACAGTCACTACTTTCGAGATCCGGATCACTTCTCCGCTGAGTTCGCCGCCCAGGCGAAGAAGGCGCGGCAGCTCGATTTCACGGTTCGCTGGCATGAATATGCCGCCAGTGCCACCGCTGCAACCCGCACTATAGTTTTCGGCGGCAAAGCCCGTCTTTCCGGCCTATGGGTCCCCGACGATGAAGTTGTGGAATATATAAAAATCGCGCCTGATCGCCTGATTGGGTTTCTATCACTCGACCCGACTCAGCCCGGTTGGAAAAACGAATTGGAGGAAGGTCATCAGAACTTTGGCCTGAAGGGGATCAAGCTGATGCCCATGTACGCGGGTTTTTCCCCGAATAGCGCCGAGCTCGACTATCTCTGGCAATACGCAACCAAGCACGGTCTACCGGTTCTTTGCCACACCGGGACGACCTTCGTGCGCCAGGCGCCGCTGAAATACACCTTGCCGGTCCTGATCGACGATGTAGCGATTCGTTTTCCCGATGTGAAGATCATCATGGCGCACCTTTCTCATCCTTACGAGGGGGAATGCGTTGTGACGATCCGTAAACATCCGAATGTATATGCGGATTGCTCCGCCTTGCATTACCGCCCGTTCCAGCTCTATCAATCCTTGATGCTCTTGCAGGAATATGGTGTCTGGAACAAGCTTCTGTTTGGGAGCGACTATCCCTTTACGACAGTCGATGCAAGCCTCTCGGGCATGAGGAATCTGAACTTGATGCTGGAAGGTACGGCGCTGCCTCGGCTGAACCTCGATGCCATGGAAGAGATGTTCGAGCGCGATTCGTTAGGACTGCTGGGCTTGACTGCATAGCCTCTTCGGTCTGCGACGCAGGAAGGCTGCAACTGCGACAATCCCCGAACCGAGCAACGTCATGCTGCCGGGCTCGGGAGTCACAGTCGTCATGCTTAGCGTTCCCCTGCCTTTGCCATTAAAGGGGTCACCGAGATCGTTCGATGTAGTTAGCGTACCGTCGGACGTCCAGCCGTTTGTCGATCTGGCTGTAAAGCTCAGCGTTTGGTTATTTCCGCCCCAAGTGCCGCTGTGGTCGAAATGGAAGTCTCCTGAAAAGGAACCACCCGTTATCGTCCCTGTGAAGGAGTATGTATGCCCATTCCCATCAAAAGCAACCAAAGACATAGAGCCGCCATTAAACGTCCCTGACCAATGCTCCTCGCATGGAAAAGCGTTATCACACCCGTGATCGTCAAAGTAGTTATCCAAATCGATAGCGGGGTCAGTGGTAAGAAATCCGGCCCCGGGCATAAGTGACGGAAACAACACCGTCAGATTTTGAAAGCCCTGAAACTCAGTGAAAGCGTGGATACCAGTACCTTCCAGGTCGAAGGTTCCCGTAAACATGCTTATGGTTTCAGCGTCCGCACGCTGGACTCCACATGGGGAGCCAGCGATCGCAAAAGCAACCAAAAACGTTGGAATGAACCGCAGTGCTTTTTTCATAACAGTTTCACTCCCGCCGCGCCGTCAAGGCTATCTCCTAAGCACTGCTAAGTCAAGAACTATCTGTTTCATCGCTCAATAACTCACAATGATTTCATACGTTACCGCCGTTGGTCTTTCGATTTCGATCCATTCTCGGCCAGCGTCGAACGCCTTCCAGTCCTGCCCGTTGACCGAGACGGCCCGGATGGCCTTCTCTTCCGGATGACGCAAGCGGACCAGCAGTTTGTTCAGATGGTCTGTCGATGACAGACGTACGCGAGCTGAAATTTGACCCTTTTGCGATTCGCTGTGTATGTGAAAGGATGTCAATCCGAAGCGGGTGGGCGCACCTGAGACATCGATGTCTTTTGAATTTTCAAGCCAGGCTCGCGGCGCGGCTTGTCCGAGAATCAGTGTTTCATCGTCCATTTCCCGTACAAGCATGTTGCGAAATAGTTCGAACCAGGAGCCGTCGGTGCTCGGCGGCCCGAAGTACTGGCCATGCGTCCAGCGATGTTCGACCGGCTCGAAGACAGTGTGGCTGAAGGCGCACGCCATCTGGCTGTAGAACGCGCGAATAGCCGCCTTCGCGTTGTCGCGGTAGAGATACGACAGCCCCTGCGGAGCATACACGGGTTCGTTTGCCATTCCCCAGTTTTTGAGGAATAGATTGTCCTCGTGATCATTCAGGAGAAAGTCGGCTAACTGCCCGTTCGCTGACAAAAGTTTCAGCCTTAAAAGATGCAGGGGACCGGTATCCACATCGGTGGGATACCAGAGCTCCATCAAGCGGCGCGGCACTGAGGCATCCGAAGGCACAAACGGCTGCCAGGACCCGTCGCGAAGCTGCACCAGAGGAGCTGATGCCATAGCTTGTGCGAAACCGGCTTCCGCCGCATCGCGAAACTGCGCTGCCTCCGCCAGAACAGAACGAGCTCGCGTGTTCCCGGCCTGTTGCAGTGCTTGCCCGAAGCGTTCAAGCCCCGCGTACATATATGCCTGGTTGATTGCCCAGATCCCGGACCCGGTGCCGTCATTGAGAGGGCCTTCAACCAACCCGCTGAAATCCGGGCGCGTCCTTGCACGCTTGCACTCTGATTCGCACCAATCGAGGGCTTTCAGAGCGTAGGGCAAGAGTGAGTCAAAACCCTTGCGATCCTGTGACAGTAAGTAATACTGAGCCGAGGCATAGAGCATCGCCGGCGTGTACATCATCCAGTTTGCAAAGCCGCTGACATGGCCGTTCACGTCCTGATTGAGGCGAAAGGCGTCGAGCAACTCTTCCAATGCAACCGAGGAGTAGCCCCTCAGCTCGTAAAGCATGTAATCTACGTAGATACAGTGGACGCCAGGCCAGGGAATGCCCGTCTGATCGTACGCGAAATTGGAGTACGGCAGGTCAATCTTGACGTCCGGGTTATCGGCGCCATGACGCCGAGGCAATCGTAATGCATGCCAAACGGAAGCGTGCAGGAGATCGTTAACTGCCTTTTCCGGAACTTGGAATTGCGCTCCCCGCGCAACCCAAGCAGACCAGAAGTTCAATGTCGCTTGCCGGGACTCAGCATAATCGAGCCGAGCGAGAACCTCGGCTGCCTCCGCGTCGGTCGTAGGAGAAGGCAACTTGACGATGATTTCCCGAGACTGACCGGGCTCGATTTCTTCCATATCGATTGCATCGAAACGCGCGCTGCGGGCAACACGCTTATCTTCGTTCTGGTAGTCAAGCGTCTGATGCCATAGCGGAGGGCCCCCCGTTTCCTGAACGAAGAGAAGGCCGTGGTGTCGGGCCCTGTCACGAAACAGAAACCCCTTCTCGAGAGGCACGCATTCGATGCTGGTGCCCGTTTGGACCGGGATAAGCCTCGAATGGGTCATGCTGATCGGCACTTTTGCTCTCTTCGCGCCCAGGTTTGTCACGCGAACCTTCTGTAGCAGCACCATCGGAATATCTCCACGCCGCTGCTTTGGAGGCCCGTTCAATGGATATGCAAATTGCTCTACTTCATAGCGCAGTTCACCTTCTTGAAAGGTGGTCGTCACCACAGGAAGCCCGTCCTGCAGCCGCTGAGACTGCCAGGATTTGATGATCCCTTGCGTCAGATCTCCGAAACCGAACCAGAATCGAAAGTGGTCTTCGTTTCCGTAATCGTTCCAGACACCCGCTCCCCGGTCGATTCCAAACTTAGCAAGCGAACTGTCCCACGAAAGACAAATAATGTGGCCGGGCGCTACCTGGTGCGGATGAACATAGCTCGGATTCCCCATATCGACCCATTTCGAGGCATATGTGTCGTAAGTGGCCTCCGGTTCCTGCGCCACACGTTCGAGAGTCGTTTCCTCTTCGCCGGAAGGATGTCGATACGCCTCGAAAGAGACGGGATGGTCTTCGAGCGTTAAGAAGACGTCATAGGCCGGGACCCACATCGCTTTCGTCCGCTGAAGCTGGGCAGCACTTAGGACGAAACCCTGCAACTTGTTTTCGCCGACAAGAATCTTGACGCCGCCTGTGTTTGCGGCGTTCGTCCAATCTCGGGAAAGACGTGCGGCGGCGTCAGGAGCGCTGTGGCTGATGAGGTCGGACCACATGACGTGAAGTGGCGGGATGTCCTGCGGCTCCTCATCCGGATACGTGAGCGTGAATGTTAGTGAAGCAACTTGCCTGTTTCCTGCCTGTCCGGTCCATGTCGTCTCTTGAACGGCATTGCCCGGATAATTACTCGCGTCGCGCAGCAGGCTCACCTTGCTCAACGCTGTGGCCGGCTCCACGCTGATATGGAATGGCTGCCGGTCTCCGAGCCCATTTCCAAACGACAGCCGAATGTGCATTTCAGCTCCGGTAAGAACAGGCGAAACCAGCAGCAGCGAGAGAACGACTTTAAAAAGATCGCCGCGGAAATGCATCGCCCAATATTTTAGCCAGCGTAGCCGATCCGCGCATCCTGCATCTTGCGCTAAAGCTATACTTTTGAGCGCGGCATCGCCTCGCAAAGACTGGCCGCTGCTGAATGAAGATAACCGCTGTCGAATTATTTGTTTTGCGATCGCCCGGGCTCTATCGGAATCCGGAAGGGGCTGAAGAACCACCCGGGCCGACTCATCTGGGGTTAGTGAAAGTTTCGACTGACGCTGGCATTATCGGCTACTCCGATATTGAGACAGCACCATCGGTTGCTAAGGCGGCTGTTGAGGCGCCAAGGTGGAGCGAGGCAGGGATGGAGTGTTTCGACGGATTGGCTTCTCTGGTCGTTGGAGAGAACCCCCTCGAAACGGAACGTCTCTGGTACAAGATGTATCGCGGCAGCATTTACTATGGTCGCCGCGGGGTTGCGATTCAGGCCATTTCTGCCATAGACATCGCACTCTGGGACATAGCCGGGAAGTTCTACGGAGTTCCTGTTCATATCCTGCTGGGAGCGAAGTGGCGCACAAAAGTGAAAGCATACGCGAGCACGTTGTTTCGTCCCACGCCGCAAGCCATCACGGAAGCTGCGAAGAGGTACGTTGATCAGGGCTTCACTGCGGTGAAATTCGGCTGGGGCGTTTTCGGAAAGGACCGTGAGCTGGATCTGAAGCTGGTTGAAGCTGCTCGCCTTAGTCTCGGCGAACGAAACGATCTCCTCATAGATACCGGGTGGTTTGTGGAGCGCACACCGAAAGAGGCAATTCAGCTAGTTCGTTCTCTCGAGCCTTACCGCCCCTTTTTCGTTGAGGAGCTGCTTCATCCCGAAGACTACGCCGGCTATCGCGAAGTTGCGAGCGCGGTTGACACCCTGATCGCGTGCGGCGAGCAGGAATCCACTGACTGGGGCTTCCAGCGGCTGATTGACGATGCCAGAGTGGATGTGCTCCAGCCCGATCTGACCAGATGCGGCGGACTCACCATCGGCCGAAAGATCGTTTTCATGGCGGAACGCGCTAACCGTCTCGTAATTCCCCATTCGTGGTGCTCCGATCTTTTGACGGCTGCGTCGTTGCATCTGAACGCGTTTCAGCGCCGGGCGGTGTTCGTCGAGTTCAATACGTCACAGGGCCCGCTCAGCCGCGAAATTGTGCGTAATCCGCTTACGCTCGAGGATGGCTATTTGCAGGTGCCTGAAAATCCCGGGCTCGGCGTTGAAGTCGATGACGACACGATAAATCGCTACAGAGTCCAATAATCAATTCTGCGGCTTGCTTGCAAGCTCCCAAAAAACGACGCCGTATGGCTCGAGAGACACCGGATAATCGCCGTTACCCTCGTTCAGATGGACCGGAGACAGCGGCTTAACTCTGAGATTTTCGTCGTCGCTCGGAGCCAAACTATCCAGTTGCTCGGGTGACGCTGTTGTACGAGCGGGTGTACCACTAATTCTCAGGTTGGCTTGCACGGCTCTTGGCGAGAAGTTCCAAAGGAGGATGGAGTACTTCAAAATCTCCGGATCCCACGTCGCCAAACCGTGCACCTGTGGGTCCGAAGACGACAACGGCAGACGTTGTCCCGTAAGCCGCGAAAGCAGGAGGAAGGTGAAGTACGCCGGGCGAACATGGTTCTGATAATCAAACAGGCCATCATACTGTGGCTTTCGATTCCACCACCAGGCCATGTCAATCGCTCCGCGCGGAGACATGAACTTCTTAAACTGTTCCACTCGCACATGGTAGTCACGAATGTGGTAGTAGCAGGAGTAGTCGAGCCCCGCCTCGATCATTTGCCAGGCCGTCTCTGCAATAAATACAGGCTGAAAGCGCGGATCTTTCTCCGTGTTGCTTAGAGCCATGTTCCATTCGTTTAGAATCAGTTCCGGATGGAGCTCGGGGAATGCAGCTAATTGCTGTTTTTTCCGTTCAATAGTAGCCCGAATGCGGACCGGATCGCTGTTGTAGATATGCCAGGAGACAAAATCGAGAGGCAGCTTGCTCTCTTGAACAGCCCGTAGCAACGCCGGCAGAATGTCGGAATCAGGATCAGCCAGAGCAGGTCCTCCGACTTTGGCATTGGGATCAGACTGGCGAATTGCGCGTGCGCTATGCGAGTAGTAGCGCACATAACCGTCGGGTGTGAATTTGTATGGGCACCCCCCCATTTCACCGATGTCCGGCTCATTTGCAATTTCCCAATACCTCACTCCCGAACCCCTGTTCTTGTAGCGTTCCACCATTGCTGCGATCAGCTTTTCCCATAGCGCGTAATCATTCGGGTCGGTGACGGTTTCGTCGATTTGGGGAAAGAGGACGTGGGGCTTGAAATCGATGTTCATGATGGGTGTGGCGCCCGTCGCAAGAATATCGTCAACCGCCCGGTCCAGTTTTGTCCATTCGAATCGATCGGTCGCGGGCATCAGTTCGTAGTATTCCTGGATGAAAAGCCGGATGACCTTCGGATGCAACGCTCGGATTTCGGGCACGCGATCGCCCCAGATGGAGTCCTCGGAGAGGCCGCCCTGGCCGAGTGCAAAGTGATCGATATTGAGCGGCTTACCTGGCTTCGAGAGGTCGAGCTCTAACGTGACTGTCTGGGCGCTAGCAATAAGTGTGAAAGCGGAGAGAAACAGGACTAGGCGAATCGGCATGGGTCTTGAGAAGGCCTTGCGGCCCGTCTCAGGCTAACAGACTGAGTTTGGTTTGCGACGAAGCATCTTGCCCGCCGTCCACCACGCTGTATGGATCGAGCACTCACCCATCGGAGGGGACTTCTTCGGCGATTACAAAGAGTGTTACACCTCGTAGGCAACTCGCTGGTGCGTGCATCATGACAACGACTCCGTCTCGATCAGCCTGAACCTTCATGGGAGAGTGGCTGATCTCCGCGAAATCGTGTAAATATCCGATCGCATCCCCCTTTTGCACACTGTCTCCCAAATCGACAGCCGGCTCCCAAATTCCATCTCGCAGGGCAGGCACATACGCTCCCAAGTCGAGCGCAGAAACGACCCTGGGCACGCCGTCGCGTTCCGTATCGATTCGTTGGACGTCCCCAGGGAGATGGCCATAACGGCGCATAAGGTTCATCATGCCTTCGAAAGCATGTCGAACCCCTCTTCTGCTCACCGTCTCGCCAAACCCGAACTCGCCCCCAACCGCAATTTTCCCTTCAGCCTCCGCCTCGTCAGTCAATAGGCCCGACGCCATCTGGCTCGAATAAAGAAACACGAATGGAGTATCGAAAAGTTTTGCGGCCTTGAGCATTTCGCTGAATTGCAAGGTGTCGGGTACCGAGTGAATCGAAGTACATAAGGCGAATCCGCCTTCTACGCCACCGGAATGAAGATCCGCCACCACACGCACTAACGGGAAGACAGAAGCCTTGACAAAATGAGCGATGCGATAGGAAATGCTCCCGCGCGCCTTCCCCGGAAAGGCGCGATTCATGTTCACGTTGTCCAATGGAGAAAGCCGCGTATTAGCCGAGCAGGCGCTGGCACTTAATTGGGGCATCAAAATAACCCGGCCGGCGATTTGTTCAGGATTCAGTTCGGAGCAGAGTCGTTTGACTGCGATCTGTCCTTCCCATTCGTTGCCATGTGTCCCTCCGAAGACTGCGACACCGGGCATGTTCTCGTTGACGATCTCGCGAGACCCATTGATCACCGTCAGCGGAACAAGCGAGTAACCCCAGGACGAATCGAGATGAAAAGCAACCGAGTAATGCCGTTTGCCTGGCGCGTCCCAGTCAATCTGGTCCGGGAAGATAGTTTCGCTCGGCATTATTGAAGGGAGGCTCGCAGCGCTTCCAGCCTGCCGCGTTCACCCCATACGGATTCGGTGTGGGACAGAATATCGTCTGCTGAAAACCAGAAGCGTTTTGGCTGCTGATCGCTGTGCAGACGCGCTTGATCTCCATAGTGCGGCGACGCAGGATTTTGCGATTCCCCATACGGCAGCAATGTCCAGACCTTCTTGGGAGTTGTTTCCGTGACGATCATCAGATGACCCCACCCATCATTACAATGGATTGTCTTGTCGTCCTGCTCAACGCCTTCGTCGGGATGAAGGACGTTGAAGATGGACTCTCCCCCCAGCGGGAAAACGCCATTCCTCACCACAAGATTGATCTTGCCCCAGGGCACTTCCGCGCTTCCGTACGAACTCTTTATTTCCGCAATTGCCTTTTCCAAAGCCTCAACTCCCCGCTTTTGTTCCTGTAGAGAATGAACGTCTACCAGCTTGCGTCTCTCATACCTCGTAAACCGCGAAAAGGACTGCTCCGAGAACTTCTCGCGATATTGAATCGCCCAAAAGTGAATGTATGTGTAGGCGGTCGAATTTTTTCGAGAACTCCCATCCCACGTTCCAATCACTTCTATCGCCTTCCGGGCGTCGGGCAATAGGGTTTGTGTCTTCGCAGCGCTGACAAGTAGCGGCACGATGACATCGGATGCCATGATGTGTGTGTCGAATGCCAATGCGAACATATCATCGAGCGAAAACTTTCGGTTGGACCCGAGCACGTCGAACAGCCGCTCGCCGCGTGAATTCAGCGCTTCCTCTCCTGCATCGGTTATGGGCTTGGAGTGCAGATAATAGGGCGTGGGATCCAATGGCTTCAATCCTGAATTGCGCGTGCAAACCCATGGCGGATTATTGCAATTTTGCAAAAAGCCTGAAGGCGGATTTAGCTTTTGCGGGTAAAGCCCGTAAGGGAGATATTCATTCCATTCTGTCTGCTTGAGCCAGCCCGGTACTGGTTTGCTCCAGTCAAACGAGGGATCCCGCCGCGCCACATTGCCGTTATGCACCCAATAAATGTTGGTGTTGTCGGTGTAAAGAAAATTCCAGCGTGGGATCAACTGCCTGGCTAGCGCTGCTTTGAACTCCGTGAGACTGTGCGACTTCATCACACCATACAAACCGGTAGCATAGTTAACACCCTCGAAGTTAGGAAGGCGAACCGAATATGCGTGATTCGTTTCGGGATCGTATTTCACAACCGGTCCGTGCCGCGTGTAGTAACAGGGCAGCGTTACTGTCTCCAATCCTTTCGCGCCCTTAATGTGAAACTCTTCGTATTCGAGTCGAATCGGGAGCCACTTGCCATCGTATAGGTACTCGCGTGGATTTTTCGGGTTGAGGCGTTCTTCGTAAACGTCCGACATGTTGGGCTCATTCCATGTGGCCGACCAGGTGATCCGGTCATTCCAGCCCATCAAGAAGGCAGGGCTGCCAAACCAACTGATCCCTGCGGCGTCCAACTCCCCTGGCGTGATGAGATGCGCTTCATAATTCTGAAACCGGTTCGCCCATGGCATGTGCGTGTGTTCCACGTGCAGAATGTGTCCGTCGGCGGATCGCTCGGAAGAGAGGGCCCACTGGTTGGAACCGAGATTTGGAAATTCGTAAGTCTTTCCGGTCAGCTTGTTTAGTGCATCGTGAATGCTGTAAAAGCGCATATATTGGCTGCGCTCGAGAGCCTCGACATCCTCGGCCGATATCGGTGTGATCCAGGCTGCGATGCTGCCGCGATGTTCTGCGATGTATTCGTTTACGCCTCGGGCGAACCCATCGAGTATTCGATAGGTTTTCGGCTCGATTTCGTTGCGGTGTTCGACCACGCATTTCCGCGTCCGTAGAAGTCGCTGCATGTAATCGCCGCCCCAACGATATTCGTATGGAATGAATTGCAGGTATCCGTCTCCAAGCGCATTGATGCCCTGAATTTCCGTCCGGCGTCCCTGGGCATCGCGGTATTGGATCATCATGTCTTCCAGATGGTCTTGTGCCTGCGCATACCCGTAGCCGAAGAAAGTAGCTCCATCGGTTTCTCCGACAATGTGCGGGACCCCGTAATTGTCTCGATAAATGCTGACTTGTCTGCTGAGTGGGTCAGCGTGAGTGGGTTCGCCAAATCCTGAGACGGACCGAACCAGTAGCAGCCAAACGCCGGAAAGGATGAGGGATACTTTCACCGCGAATATCGATTATAGGGAACATTTTTGTGAGCAGGGTATTTCGAGCCGAGCCTCTTGTTTGCCTCAAACAGGGAGCGTTCTTCGCTTGGCGGATCGCAGTGTCTGCCCAGCGGTAAGACGGCGTCGGAGACGGAGCACCGAAATGCCTGCCAGTAAGACGCAACCGAAACTCATCATCACCAGCGTCCCTGGCTCGGGAATCACCGGTCCGGTGGCGTCGCGCAGGTGGAAATTGAAGCGACCGCCAGTGAGGCTGAGATCGAAGGGATCGCCGATTGCAGCAAAAGCGCTGGTCTCACCGAAGCCGGTACTGGCAAAAGTTGAGAAAATGTAATTGAATTCCAGCGAGTCACCAGGGCCAATATCCGCAATGTGGAAGTTTTTTTCTACCCTGTCAGGCAAGCGAAAGCCAAAAGAGCCGTCGGGTTCGTCAAACCGCGTCACCGGGTCGCCGGGTTGATCGGCGAAGGCCACGACGACTCCCGTCAAAGGAATCCGGGTACTTGCGAGTCCGTAGATCAGGGGCTCGGCAGAGTCCGTGCTGCCGTCAGGATGAGTAAGTATGGTCTGCAGAATGATGTGAGCTTGTGCCTCACCCAACCGTGACGGATCGGCGCCTGCCGGAGGAAAGTTTCCGATGCCGAAGAAGCGCAGGGTCGGAGCAGGTATGGAAAAGTCTGCGTCCATTCCTACCGTAAAGGCTGTGTTGTTGGTAATGTTCTGGGTGATACTTCCTTGCGCATTCACGCTATTGGCAGGATCGGAATTCTGGAAAGAGGATTGGTTGACACCGGCAGCGAAGAATCCGTTGGTGTCGGCGGCCGCGGAAGCAAACCCGCCAGCCCCGAGGTTTGGGAAACGAATGCCGTCGGCAGGGCCGATCAGGACTTCGGCGCGCGTCAAACTGCTCGGCGGGCCAGTTCGGTTATCGGAAACTCTTATCGGCGGCGAGCCTTGTTCGGTCGCAACAGCCTGAACGATAACTCGCACATCGGCTATATCGATGAAAGCGGCCGCCATAGGGGACGGCGTGAGCACAGCGACCAGGAGCAAAACCGCATGGCAACGCTTAATCATAAAGGTGTCCTCCTTCGTGGACAAAACGAACGGGCCTTCCCCGAATTTCCGCAACCGCAACGGTCTTCGCCGGCTCGCGCACCGGTAGAAGCAATAATCGATGCTCACGATACTTTCGACGCCCACACCTGAGTCATGGGCGGCATCAAAGCGAGCACGTTCGGGTTTTGAGTGGCGCGCCGCATTTCGGCAACGGTTGCCCGGAGTTGTTCCGGACTAATCAGGCCCGCGTCAAGAAAGGCTGGACTCGCTTCGATCACGGATAGCTCGAGAAGAGACTTTGCCTCGCCGGTTGCGATGGCGGGCTGGTGGATGCGAACGCTTGCCTGAGCGAACCCAGCCTCGAGTACCAGGCGGTGAAGTTGTCGGCTAACAGTGTAGTCGACGCCGCGGATTGGTCCGAGTCGCCCGAACAAATCGGCAAACGCGCTCAGCGCCGACGCAGGTACGCTTCCGGCTGCCGTGAGGTCTCCATCCTCGCAGACCAGGATGCCGCCAGGCCTGAGAAGAGCGTACATCTGTTGAAGTGCGGCCTCAGGCCGGCTGAGATGCAGTAGCAGAAATCGGCAGTAGATCAGATCGAAAGAGCCGTGCGGCAGACCAGTTTGGACCGCGTCTCCTTGAGAGAACGTCACATTCTTCTGACCATTGGCCTCCGCCAATAACCTAGCCTGCTCGAGTTGATCGGCACTGACATCGATGCCCGTCGCGACCCCTTCTGGACCGACCAGGTCAGCGAGAAGCCGGGTGACCATGCCTACGCCGCAACCAAGGTCGGCCACTCGCATCCCCCGTTGCAGGCCAGCATGACGTAGCACTTCTCTTGTGCCGGCACCGTATACCTGATCGAGAACCCTGAGGCGGTGAACTGCTGCGTGACCTGTGGCTAAGACGTATTCAGCGACGTTTTGCGCCGCGTCGAGAGGCTCGTTGGCCGCTAATACGACCTCCATCAGGTTGTTATCGATTGTCCGGACCTCCGCAGCGGCGCCGAACTGCCTTCGTTGCGGCCCTATGGGTGTATCGGAAAGAGTGTTGTTCACCTGTCTTTTCTCCATTTCTTTTCTTACTCAGGGGGCGCTCTGGCCCTCTTGTGATATTTCACTCGCTGAGCGCATTAAGGCCCTGGTCAGCGATGGAGTGACGCGTGCTCGAAAACCTGGTCCCGAGCCAGCGACTGAAGCCATGATGGGCGAGAGCGCACGCGAATGTCCTTAGATTCGTCCGAAGGGTCTCCAAAAGAACTCTCAAAAAGTTAGGAAACTGTTACGGTAGAGGAATGAAAGACTTCCGCTCGAACTATTGAGCGGATTTCCGCCCGTAAACCTGGCTAGCCGGGAGAGCAACAGGGTGAAGGCGCGGACAGATGCAGAGGTAGCCGCTTCCAGATCAATGAGCGTAGACCAATCTCCCAAACCGCAGAACGCAGAGGGGACGAACGGCTGCTATGAGTTTGGCCATTTCGTCCTCGATACCGTTCGGCATCTTCTCTTAAGGGGTGAGAGGCCCGTGGCCCTCACGCCGAAGACCTACGATCTGCTACTGGTGCTGGTCGGGAGCGGTGGACGGCTACTTCTAAAAGATGAGCTCATGAAGGCTCTGTGGCCGAACAGCTTCGTAGAGGAGTCCAACCTCACCCAACAAATCTCGATGATCCGAAAGGCTCTTCGCGAGAGTCCCGGTGAAGACCGTTACATAGTCACAGTTGCCAGCAAAGGTTATCGCTTTGCCGCGCCGGTGAAGCTTCGGGGCAAGGAGGATTCAGGCACGCCGGCCGAGCTTTCTTTGCCATCCGACGAAAGGAGAAAGACCACCGACACCGTCTTCGTTACGCCGTCCGAAGAGTGGGGCCTGGCTTCGTCCGAACCCTCTCCGCCCTCCAAACTAAAGACCGCAGAGCTGGTTTCGTTCCGCAGGCGACGCATCGTCTTAGCCATTGTCGTCTCACTCGGCATCGCGCTCATAGCTTTGGGTTATGTAATGCATCGAAAGCAGTCTCCAGGAGCGCGATCGGCTAAGCTTCCGCGCAGCCTTGCGATCCTGCCATTCCATAACTTGCGGCAGGATCCGAGCAGCGACTTTCTTGCACTTTCTCTTGCCGACGCCGTTGTTACGAAGCTCAGCTATGTTAGCGCTCTTACGGTGAGGCCGTCATCAGCCGTTGAGAAGTACCGGAATCTGGCCATCGACATTAAGAAGGTTGGCTCGGACCTCAACGTCGAGACTCTCCTGACCGGTAATTTCGTTCGAGACGGCGATGACCTGAGAATCACGTCCGAACTAATCGAAGTAAAGACTCAACGGATCGTCTGGAAGGAAGCTTTCGATCTGAAGTACGAAAAGCTCCTGACCGTCCAGGATAACGTCGCCCGCGAAATTGTCAAACGGCTGCAGTTAAGCCTCTCTCCTTTAGAAGCGGAGCAACTCAAAGCCGAACGGCCGATCGATCCGCTCGCATACGAATATTATTTGCGCGGCGTGGATCTTTATTCGAGAAACGAATTTCAAATGGCAAACAAGATGTTTGCGAAGTCTGTTGAGATAAGTCCGACTTATGCATTGGCTTGGGCTCACCTCGGCCGATCCTATAACGCGACCGCGTCGTTCCAATTTGGGGGCCGCGAGCAATACCGAAAGGCCGAGTCGGCCTACGAAAAAGCTCTCTCACTCCAGCCGAGTCAGATCGAGACGCGCGTTTATATGGCGAACATGTTTACCGATACCGGCAGGGTCGAACAGTCGGTGCCTCTTTTGCGAAATGCGCTCGAAACGAATCCTAATCATGCCGAGGCCCATTGGGAGCTGGGTTACGCGTACCGCTTTGCAGGCGCTCTGCCAGAGTCGGTATCGGAGTTCGAACGAGCACGCCAATTAGACCCGGGGGTGAAACTCAATAGCTCGGCGATTAACAGCTATCTCTATCTTGCTCAATATGATCGATTCCTCGAGAGCCTTCCGCAGGATAACGAGTCAGCCTTCATCGTTTTTTATCACGGGTTCGCGGAATATTACAAGGCGAACTGGGCTCAGGCAGCGACCGATTTCGATCGCGCATTTGAACTCGACCACTCACTCCTGCATGCACAGATTGGAGAAGCTCTCACATTTGGCATCAGGCATCAACCACAGCAAGGTCTCGAAATTCTGCGCGCCGCAGAGAACAGGATTAAGGAACGGGGCGTTGGCGATCCCGAAGCAATTTACAAAGTTGGACAAGGTTTTGGCGTTTTGGGAGACAAGACTTCTGCCCTGCGGGTCTTGGGGTACAGCATCGAGAATGGGTTTTTCGCTTACCCTTACATCGTTAACGATCCACTTCTCAATGGCATTCGCAAGGAAGCAGAATTTGTTTGGCTCATGGATGTAGCGCGCCTGCGACATGAGGCATTCAAGAGAAAGTTTTTCTGAGCAGGTGCGTTCGACACCTCTGCCGGACGAATAGCGCCGTCCGCATTTGTTCTCTTCAGCGGGTCGGCTGAGCTACGGTCTATCAATCAGAGTCTTAGAAGATCGTCTACCCAGCAGCGTCATCTTAGGGTAGAATGTCTTCTAACGATATGCAGAAAGAACCTTCCAGCCGGATCGAGCTCTTGCAGGGCACTCTGGATATGTTGATTCTTCGAACATTGCTGTTTGGTCCGGCGCACGGGCATCAGATTGCCAGGCACATTCAACGCACGACGGAGGACTTGCTGCAGATCGAGCATGGGTCGCTTTACCCAGCACTCCATCGCCTTGAACGCAAGGGTTGGCTGGCTGCCAGGTGGGAGCCTGCTGCGAAGGACCAGAAACGTGAATTCAAGTATTACAGGCTCACACCGGCGGGCAAGAAGCAACTTGCCTCTGAAGAGTCTAAATGGAAGCAAATGGCGGGTGCGATCGCCCGCGTTATGTGGCCTGCCGAGGAGGCGTAACCATGCGATGGTTCCGGAGAAAGGATCTCGAACAGGATCTGGAACGCGAGCTGAGCTCGGATCTGGAACTCGAAGCCGCAGCGCTTCAGGAGGAAGGCCTTTCGGCGGAAGATGCGCGTTATGCCGCCCGGCGCGCCCTTGGCAATACGACTTTACTCAAGGAGGACGTGCGCCGCACATGGGGCGGAATATGGTTCGAGGACTTAGTCAACGATATTCGCCACGCGGTTCGGCACTTGCGAAGATCGCCGGGATTTACCGCGACGGCGCTGGTGAGTCTCGCTGTGGGAGTCGGCGCCAATACTGCGATCTTCACGATCATCAACGCGGTGCTTCTGAAATCCCTACCCGTGCGCGATCCGAAAAGCTTGATCGTGCTTGGCCCCTCCCAGGCGTCCGGTAGTGGCTTTGGAATTCCTCGGGACGGCTCGTTTTCTCTCTTCTCGTACGATCTCTACCGGCAGCTGCGAGCTACAAGCCTGTTTTCCGGGCTCTGCGCTGTCCAGAGTACTTCGGAAACGGATGTCAGCATGAGCCGGCCTGGGTGGAGCGAGTCTCACCTCGTTCAGGCCAGACTTGTATCCGGGAATTACTTTGAGGTGCTGGGCGTCGGGCCTGCCCTAGGCCGCGCGATTAGTCCCTCCGATGATTCCCCGTCCGCGCAGCCGGTTGCAGTCGTCAGCTTTCACAACTGGAAAGAGCGGCTCGGTGGAGATCCATCGGTAATTGGTTCGAACGTCTACATCGGCCGGACGTCTTTCACTATTATCGGAGTGGCTCAGCCCAGCTTCTACGGCGAAACCCTCCGGCCTGATCCACCTGACTTTTGGCTCCCGCTTTCCGCGGATCGCCTGCTCAATCGCGAGCAGGCGCTGGTCGACAAACCGGACGTGCATTGGTTGTATCTCATCGGCCGGTTGGGGCCCGGCGTCTCTGCGGCGCAAGCGCAAACTCGCCTCACGTCTGCCTTACGGAATTGGCTGCTCGCCAGCGAAGGATCTGGCATTTCGGCCGAGCGACGCGAAAGGATTGCAAGAAGTCACGTCGAACTCACGCCTGGCGGCAGCGGCATCGTCCATATGCAGCGAGCTTACTCGACGACTCTGCGTCTGCTGCTATGCATTTCGATAGTGGTTCTCATGATCACGTGCGCAAACATTGCGAACCTTCTGCTTGCCCGTGGCGCGGCTCGTGCGGGCGAGACATCCGTGCGGCTCGCGCTGGGAGCCGGCCGGTGGCGACTGGTGCGGCAATCGCTTACGGAAAGCCTGACCTTAGCGCTTACCGGCGGGGCGGTCGGAATGCTGGCGGCTTCGGCCGGTACAAAGTTGCTGATTGCCCTTTTCTTCCGCGGGACTGATTATGTGCCGATCCAGACCACGCCCGATCTCCGCATCCTTGCCTTCACCTTATTCCTTTCATGTGGCGCAGCAATCGTCTTCGGCTTGCTCCCGGCAATGCGCATGAACTCACAAGTCGTGCCTTTGATTAAGGGTGCGAGCCCAGGCATCAAAAGTTCCCGGCTGTTTCATCGGTCATTCGGATTAGGTGCGGTTCTGATCGTTGCCGAAGTTGCCTTGTCGTTAGTGGTATTGGCCGGAGCCGGAACTTTCGCGCGCAGCCTCGCGAATCTGAGTGACCAGCAATTCGGGTTCAATCGCGATCGAGTCCTGATCGTGAACATCGATACGACCCATGCCGGCTACGACTACGGCCGTCTCAGGCCGCTCTATCGCCAGATGTACTCCCGGCTGAATTCGCTGCCTGACGTGAAGAGTGCGAGCGTTTCCTATTACAGTCCGTTCGACGATTGCTGCTGGGCTTTCAGCGTCTCCGTTCAAGGCTATACGCCCAAACCGAATGAGGAAATGCAGGCGCGCCTGAATCGGGTATCGCCCGGCTATTTCCAGACCCTGGGTACCAAGGTTCTGCTGGGCCGCACATTTGACGAACGCGATGCAGCGCGCTCACAGGGAATTGCAGTCGTGACTGAAGAATTTGTGCGTCGATTCCTGCCGGATGGAAATCCGATCGGCAAGCGCTTTGGCATCGGCGGTGAACGCCACGCTGGAGATCTCGAGATCGTTGGGGTGGTCGGCAATGCGAAATATGAGAGTCCTCGTGAGGAGGCTATGCCGATGGCATTTCTGCCGTTGCTTTACGAAATAGCCGGCAAATCGGCTTCTTCGTCTGACGATTCGCATCTCGCCAACGTCATTGAGCTGCGTTTTGCCGGACCCCCCGAAGCAATTGCAGCAGAGGTCCGCCGCGTGCTCGCAGAAATCGATCCCGCGCTGCCGGTGCTGCGCATCAGCACGCTCTCGGACCAAGTCAGCCGGGAGTTGAATCAGGAGAGTGTGATTGCCACTCTCGCCATGCTCTTCGGATTGGTTGCACTCGCTCTGAGCTGCCTTGGGGTATACGGATTGATGGCTTACGCGGTTCAACGGCGGACCAGTGAAATCGGTATTCGGATGGCACTCGGAGCGCGCCGCGGCTCCGTGATCGGGATGGTGCTGCGGAAGGCTCTGGCGCAGGGCTTTACCGGCATAGTAATCGGCATTCCTGCCGCGCTGGCCGCCCTTCGACTTGTTGCGAGTCAGCTTTATGGCGTTAGCCCCAATGATCCGAAGTACCTCGTTGCAGCGGCTTTCGTTCTTCTTCTTTGCCTTACGATTGCCGGCTACCTTCCTGCGCATCGCGCTTCGCGGCTCGATCCGTTGCTGGCGTTGCGATATGAGTAGAACTGCGACTGCTGTCAGACGGGGACTGTAAAAAAGAAGGTTGACCCTTGCCCTGGCTTCGATTCCACCCAGATCTTACCGTGGTATCGTTCCACAATCCGCTGACAGATAGCCAGCCCGATGCCGGTACCTGGGTATTCACTTGTTGCGTGCAGTCGTTTGAAAAGTCCGAAGATCCGCTCTTTATACTCGGGCTCTATCCCGATCCCGTTATCGATTACTGAGAACAACCAGTTTTTGTCGCGGCGTTCGACGCTCACATGCGCCGTCGGAATCCGCTCCAAATTACGGTACTTAATCGCATTTCCCAGGAGGTTCTGGAACAATTGCTTGAGATGAGCGTCATGGACCGGGACAGATGGTAACGGATCGAAAGTAATTCGAACTCCGCTTTCCATAATTGCCCCTTTGAGATTCGCCAGCGTGTCTGCTAGTGCCTCGTTCGCATCCGTCTTGTTTTCGGGAGCCTCAATTTTAGTCACTTGGGTGTATGTAAGGAGATCGTGGACGAGCATCTCCATGCGGGATGCCCCCTCACGCAGATAATGCAGGAATTCAAGGGCCTGACCCTCGAGTGTGCCGCCATAACGTTTTGTCAGGAGCTCGCTGTAGATTTTGACCCCGCGCAGCGGCTCTTGCAGATCGTGGCTTGCTGAATACGCGAATTGCTCGAGATCCTGGTTGGCGTGCCGGAGTTCCTCCTGAACGCGCTTCTGCTCGTCGATGTCGGTACAGGTACCAAACCATTTGACGATATTGCCGTTCTCGTCGCGCACAGGCAGGGCGCGACCTATGAACCAGCGCCAGCGATCTTCGTGCTGATCCCAGAAGCGGTATTCCATCCAGTAGGGTTGTCCTGTCGTGACTGCGTTGTACCAGCTTTCGCGACACTGATTAAAGTCGTCGGGATGAAGAATGGGTTCCCAACTCAGATCTCCGAAACTGCTCCGATCGAATCCTGTGAATCTGTACCACTGTTCGTTGTAGTAGTCCACAAATCCGTCTGGACGTGCCGTCCACACCATTTGAGGCATCGAGTCGGCTAGCTGCCGGAATCTACTTTCGCTCGCAAGCAATGCTGCCTCGGCGAGCTTGCGTCCGGTAATGTTCCGAGCGATTTTCGAAGCGCCGATGACGTTTCCCCGTGCATCCTTGATCGGGGAAATGGTGAGCGAAATGTCAAGTAACGAACCGTCCTTGCACCTGCGGATAGTCTCAAAGTGCTCGGTGCGCTCGCCTCGCTGTAGGCGGCTGAGAATATCGGATTCCTCGCTCAGGCGATCGGGTGGAATGAGAATCGTTATCGATCGACCGATCAGTTCGTCGGCGGTGTACCCGAATAAGCGTTCCGCGCCCTTATTCCAGCTCGTGATAGTGCCCTTGAGGTCTTTGCTGATAATGGCGTCGTCCGAGGAGTCTACGATGGAGCGCAGCAGGAGGGTCGCGCGCTCGGAGTGCACTCTTTCCGTGATATCGCGTGTGATCGCAAGCTGCACGATGCTCCCATCAGGATCGCGAAGCGGGACAGCATGCGTCTCCATGCGCCTTCGCTCGCCATGCAAGCCTAGAATCTCGAATTCCAGCGAACCTTTTTCGCCCCGGCAGATTCCTTCATTAAAATCGCGAAAAGCTTCGCGAAACTCGGGCGCGACGAGATCGTAAACGCTCTTACCTATCACTGCCTCGGCGCGTTGTGCGCCTATCATTGCCAGCCCCGATGAATTCATGTGCAGTAATCTGCCATCTGAAGCTACAACTTTGACGCATTCGGGCGTTGTCTCCACAATTGCGCGGAAGCGTTCTTCGCTCTCGCCTCGATCGATTTCCGCCTGCTTGCGACGTGCAATTTCCTGTTCCGCTTTTGCGAACAGGCGCGCATTGTCAACGGCGATGGCGGCATGGCTCGCTATACCTATGGCCAAGCGCTCCGCTCGTTCTGTAAAAATTCCAGGCTCTGGATGGCCGAAGAAGAGTCCACCGAGAACTTCTCCCGACCGGCCCACGACCGGAACGGCGAGATAGCTCCGCACGGGCAAGTGGCCATGGGGCATGCCGTAGTGTGGCGAATTCTTGCCGTAATTTGGGTCTTCAAGAATGTCGTGACTGCGCACGACGCGAGTACCCCGGAAGGTAGGCTCAAACATCGCTGTATTGCGCGGCAGTCCGAATTTCGAGAAGGCCTCGCGCGGCGCACCGGCCAATGTATAGAGCAGGTAAGACTCACCGTTTTCGTCCAGCACGTTATAGAAGAAGGCGCCGAACTTTGCCCCGGTAAGTTTTGTCGCAGCGTCGGTGGCCGTCTGAACCACCTTCTGTAGATCGAGTTCGGACGAAAGCCTGCTGGATACCTCGTTTAGGGTTTCCGCTTCGGCGCGAAGCGCTGCCTCGCGCTCTGTCGCCTGCCGCCGCATAATCGCCATTTGTACGTGCGTGCCAATGCGCGCACGCAGTTCGTTAGCGGTAAAAGGTTTGACCAGGTAGTCGTCGGCGCCCGCGTGCAATCCCTCAATCCGCATTTCTTCGCCGGCCCGTGCGGACAGAAAAATCACCGGAATGGTCGCCGTGCTCGGATCGGCGCGCAGAGTGCGGAGCAGACCGAGCCCGTCCAGTCTCGGCATCATCACATCCGTTAGCACGAGATCCGGCCGATGCTGCCCTACCAGTTCTAACGCTTGCTGTCCATCCTGGGCCGTAAAAATCTCATACTCTTGTCCAAGAATATGTGTGACATGGTCGCGCATATCGGCGTTGTCGTCGGCGAGGAGAATTCGTGGTCTGGTTCCTTGTGCGGTGTCTTGTTTAACGATCGTGGCATCCCTACGATCCTTTGGCGATAGCCAGGTTTCTGCCTCGCTCAGAAACACTTGAGTGCTGGCTACGTTCGGGTGCTGGGGATCCCGAGAGCCTTCAAGACGCTCTTTGGGCAGATGCACCGTGCCGAATGGAACGCGGATTGTGAATTCGCTGCCCGTTCCAAGCTGGCTGGTGGCAAAGACACTGCCTCCGTGGAGTTTCACGAGTTCCTGAACTAACGCAAGGCCGATCCCGGTGCCCTCGTGTGTCCTGCCTCTGGCGCCCTCGATCCGATGAAACCGGTCGAAGATCTGCGGCAGCTCCGCCTCTGGTATGCCCGTGCCGGTATCGGATACAGTCAGAACAGCGTGACCCTCTTCGGGCCGAAGGCGTAATGCTATGGTTCCTTCAAAAGTAAATTTGAACGCGTTCGAGAGAAGGTTGAGAACGATCTTCTCCCACATTTCGACATCTGCATAGACTGGTTCGGGGAGCGGTGCGCAGTCGACGATAAGCTCGATTCCGGTCGCCTGGATTGCTGATCGGAAGTTGGACGCGAGCTCGCGCGTCAAAACCGAAAGATCAGTCGGCACGTATGAAGCCTTGATCCGGCCGGCTTCGATGCGAGAGAAATCGAGCAGCGAGTTTACGAGCTTTAATAGCCGCAGGCTATTTCGATGGGCGACGGCAAGATTTTCATGATCTTCGGGCGCGAGATCCGGTTTTGCCAGCAAACTCTCTAGTGGGCCGAGCATCAGGGTGAGCGGCGTTCTGAATTCATGGCTCACATTTGAGAAAAAGGCCGTCTTTACGCGGTCGATCTCGGCCAGCATGTCGGCGCGCTTTTTGGCTTCCTCTACCGCTGCCGCATTCTGGATAGATGTGGCCACTTGGCCTGCGAGCAGTTCGAGAAACGTGAGATGTTCCTCGTCAAGGGGCCGGCACGGATTGATGCCCGCCACCAGGACACCATACGGCTTATGCTCTCCACGCGAGCTCACCGGAAGGACCACTGCGTCCCTCACGGGCTGATTTCCGACACCAAGCGGCAGATTGCGGATATGCCTTACGGATATGATCTGTCGTTGCGAGGTGCGAAAGACTTCCGCGATGGGCCATGGCTTCGTCGTATCAGAACCATTCGCCAGATCCAGCGGATCGATCTCGCTGAGATCATCGCCAATGCGGCCGACAGCTTGCTCAAGCCTTGCCCATTTGCCCTCAGTATCGGCCAGGTACAGCAGAGCAAACGGTATGTCATCCGGGCATTTGTGCAAAGTGTGCGCGATTACTGCACAGGCGCCCTTGATCGTCTTTTCGGCCAGGGCACTACTGGCGAGTTCTGATAAAGTCCGGAGCCGCCGGGCATTCAGAATCTTCGGAGTGATGTCCGTCGAGGGACAGAACAAGCCCGATACTTTGCTAAATTCATCGTGGATTGGGCTGTATGAGAAGGAATAGAACGTTTCTTCGAGGAAGTCGCCCCGGTCCATAAACAGACGCACATCATCGACGAAAGTAGCTTCGCCGCTTTGGAACACCTTGTCTGCCAAAGGTCCGCAAACGTCCCAGATTTCGGACCACACCTCTGCGGCCGGACGGCCTAACGCCTGCGGGTGCTTGGCGGAACCGAGAACGTGAAGGTACGCGTCGTTATAAAGAAACGTCATCTCAGGCCCCCAGCCGATCCACATTGGATGGCGAGAGGTGAGAATCAGGCTGATGGAGGTCTTCAGTGATTGCGGCCAGAACTCGATGGGTCCCAAAGGCGTGCCCGCCCAGTCGAACGCCCGAATGCGAGCACCCATTTCGCCGCCACCCAGCAAAAACTCAGGCCGCGCCTTAGTGTCCGTTGCCATCATCCGCAAACTTACGTGTGTCTCTGCCGATATGAACCGGCCACAGCCTTTCCGCTACCGGCAACAGCCCGTGACCATTGAGTCCAAGCCGTTTTTGGACGTCGACAGACTGACGGCTTCCTAATGATACAGCCCCGGCGTGGATGTCCCGGTCGTCCGCCACGCTCGTAAATCATGCTGAAGTGGCTGCAAGACATTGCTCGGTTTCGGTAAACTTGACATACGGCCAGATATGAAGCGGATAGGGTGGCGGGCTTGCTAGGACGACTTACGGCGGGGTGCCTGACGGTTGCAATTTCGGCGGCCTTTGGACAACCGGAGCCCACGGCGGACCGGTTTCAGAGCGAGATCAAGCCGATTTTCGAACAGTCTTGCGTGAAGTGCCACGGCCCCGATATGGCCATGGGAAAGCTGCGCCTCGACTCCGAAAAAGCGGTGTTGCAAGGCGGTGCGACGGGTCCAGTGGTGTTAAAGGGCAAGAGCACGGACAGCTTGCTCGTTAAGCGCATCCTTGGAGTGACCGACGCTCCCCGCATGCCGATGGGAGCCGATCCGTTGACGCCCGAGAAAGTGGCGCTAATTCGCGGCTGGATTGATCACGGGGATTTCACGGCCGCGGATTCGAAGGAACCGGCAGGTAGTGCATCGGTTAAGGAAGCGCCCAAAACTGAGGCTAATCAATCGGCGGTGTTCGCGACGAGCATACGGCCGATACTCGCAGAGCGATGTTATGGCTGCCATGGCCCCGGCCTTCAGCAGAATGGTCTTCGTGTGGATTCTCTCGCGGCGTTGTTAAAGGGAAGCGAGTCGGGGCCCATAGTGGTTGCCGGACATGCCGATAAGAGCCGATTAATGCGGCGGCTCATGGCGCAAGAACGCCCTCAAATGCCCTACGGCGGCCCGCCGCTTTCGGCCGATCAAATTCAGACTGTGCGCCAATGGATTAGCGCAGGGGCTCCCGGGCCGGATGGCACGGCTCCTCTGCCCGCGTCAAAACCGCTAAAACACTGGTCCCTCGTTAAACCGGTCACGCCACCAGTCCCACAAGTCAAAGAAGCGGCATGGTGTCGCAATCCGATCGACAATTTTGTTTTGGCGAGATTGGAGCGGGAAGGCCTAAAGCCCTCCCCGGAGGCCACAAAAGCCGCATTGTTACGGCGCGTCTATTTAGATCTCACGGGCTTGCCTCCTTCGCCGGCACAGCTCGATGCGTTTCTTTCGGACAACAGCGCGGGCGCATACGAACGAGTAGTCGACCGGCTATTGGCATCGCCGCATTATGGCGAGCGCTGGGCCAGACCATGGCTCGATCTCGCGCGATACGCGGACAGCAATGGATATGAGAAGGACGGACTGCGTGTCGCATGGGAATACCGCGACTGGGTAATTCGAGCGTTGAATGCCGACATGTCTTTTCGAGATTTCACAATTAACCAGATTGCCGGAGATATGCTGCCGCATCCGACTCAAGACCAGCTGATCGCCACAGGTTTCAACCGAAACTCGATGCTGAATCAGGAAGGCGGTATCGATGTCGAAGAGTATTACTGGCTTGGACTGGTCGACCGGGTAAATACGACGGCTTCCGTGTGGTTGGGCTCGACACTTGCGTGTGCGCAATGCCACAATCACAAGTTCGATCCGTTTACGCAGAAAGATTATTACAAATTTCTAGCCTTCTTCGGCAACGGGCAGTATCACGTAGCGGGTACTGACGATCGCTGGACGCAAGAGCCGGAGTTGGAACTACCCACACCGCAGCAGAAAAAGAAAAGTGACGAACTTCGATCGCGTATAGCCCAGCTTGAAAAGGTGCTTGGGACGGACACGCCACAGCTCGCGGCAGCACAGACGGCATGGGAGAAGGAGCAGCAGGGCATAGAGACCATGTGGCATCCCTTGAACCCGGCAAAGTATAGCTCGGCTGGTGGGGCGACGCTTGAGACGCAACCTGATCATTCGCTGTTGGCGACGGGGAAGAATCCCCAGGCGGACACTTACACGGTTGAGACCAAAACAGATCTGGAGCATATATCCGGCCTACGTTTAGAAGTCCTTCCGGATCCAAGTCTTCCGCAGAAAGGTCCGGGAAGGGACGCGGAAGGAAATTTCTTCCTCAGTGACCTTGATGTAAAGGTCGCGCCAGCAACGAATCCCGAAGCAAAGACATCGGTTGTCTGGAAGGCCGCAGCGGCGGACGAATCGCAAGAAGGATATGAAGTCAAGAATCTCCTTCACAACGAGCCTGGGGTACGAGGCTGGGCGATCGATCACGCGAGCGGACCCATAAGCCGCCAGGCGATTTTCCTGCCAGAAAAGACATTTGGCTTTGCAGGCGGCACACTGATCAGCATCACGATGAAGCACGAGATGCGACACGCGACCCGGAACATAGGCCGGTTCCGTCTTTCACTCAGCACAGACCTCAATCCAGGCATGGCGGCCCAGGTCCCGGCAAAGCTACGCCCGGTACTTGCCTTGTCCCCGGAGCAGCGAACCCCGCAACAAAGAGATAACCTGGCGGCTGCGTATCGCAAAGTTGCGCCCTCCTTAGAGCCGGAAAGGCGTGAGATGGCCTCGCTCGAGGAACAGCTGAAGAAACTGGGTATTGTGACGGCGATGACGCTGAGTGAAAAGCCCGAAGTTTCTCGCCCTTCCACTTACCTGCGTGAGCGGGGGAGTTATTTGAGCAAGGGTGATCTCGTCTATGCAGAGGTCCCTTCAGCACTCAATCCGCTGCCAAAGGGAGCGCCACCTAATAGACTCGGATTGGCTGAATGGCTCGTGAGCGAAGACAATCCGCTCACGTCGCGTGTAGAGGTCAATCACATTTGGGAATCGATATTCGGCCACGGCATCGTAGAGACTAGCGAAGATTTTGGAACACAGGGCGAACTGCCGTCTCATCCGGAATTGCTTGACTGGCTGGCAACAACGTTCATGCACGACGGCTGGAGCATGAAGAAGCTACAGCGGCTGATGGTGACATCAGCGACCTATCGCCAGTCCTCCCACGTTCCGCCGGAACTGCAGGCTCGCGATCCTTACAACAAGCTATATGCAAGAGGACCCCGCTTCCGAGTGGAAGGCGAGATGGTCCACGACATCGCATTGTCAGCGGCCGGTCTCCTGAGCAGCAAAATGTATGGCCCGAGCGTATTTCCCTATCAACCGGATGGAATTTGGGACATTCCTTACAGCAGCGATAAATGGGTCCAGAGCAAAGGGGAAGATCAATATCGCCGTGCCGTTTACACCTTCATCAGGCGCAGCGCGCCTTACCCCAGTCTGGTGACGTACGATGCACCCAGCCGGGAATTCTGCACGGTGCGACGAGTTCGGACGAACACTCCCCTGCAAGCTCTTACCAGTTTGAATGACCCCTTCTTCTTCGAGGCTGCCGAAGCAATGGCGAAGCGCATGATTGCGGAAGGCGGTTCATCGACCAACGATCGGATTGATTTCGGCTTTCGCCTGACAGTGTCACGCCTGCCCTCGGCCCCGGAGCGCGAACGCGTGGTGGCTTTCTATGAGCAGCAGCTGAACGAGCGTCGGAACCGTAACCTTCCGACGTACCGGCCCGCAAGCCTTGAGTCCAAACCCGCTCCGGATTCGGCCGAGCTTGCCGCCTGGACAATGGTGGCGAATGTTTTGTTGAGTATGGATGAGACGGTCAGCAAGGAGTAATCCCATGAGAGATGTTCCGGGAATATCAGCAGATTTGCTACAGGCATCGACGCGCAGGCATTTCTTTAAACAGTCTGGATTCGGTGTCGGGGCGGCTGCGCTCACCAGCCTGCTGAACGATTCTCTCTTCGCAGAGAGCGCCACGATCAATGCCACAAACCCTCTAGCGCCAAAGCAGCCAATGTTTCCGGCGAAGGCAAAGAGTGTAATCTTCCTCTTCATGGCTGGTGCGCCATCGCAGGTCGATCTGCTCGATCCGAAGCCGATGCTGCAAAAATACGACGGGCAAAACGTGCCACAGGAGCTGACTCACGGAGAGCGCTTCGCCTTCATCAAAGGAACGCCAAAGCTGCTCGGCTCACCTTTTGAGTTTGCCCGTTGCCAGCAATCGGGTGCAGAAATTTCAGAGCTTCTTCCGCATTTGAAAGGTGTTGCCGACGATATCGCCATCGTCAAGTCGGTACACACGACTCAGTTCAACCACGCGCCCGCGCAGATCTTCATGAACACGGGATTCCAAATTTTCGGGCGTCCGAGCATGGGTTCGTGGATGACGTATGGGCTTGGAAGTGAATGTAAGGACCTGCCGGGCTTCGTGGTGCTGATTTCCGGCGAGAATCAGCCAGACGGGGGTAAAGCATGTTGGGGAAGCGGCTTCCTGCCAACCCTATATCAGGGTGTCGAGTTCCGATCGCAGGGAGATCCTGTGCTGTTTCTCACAAACCCGGAGGGTGTCTCAGATAAATCGCGCCGCGAATCATTGGACTTATTGAAAAGTCTGAACGAGTCGCATCTTGCCAGCAACGGCGATCCTGAGATTCTTACACGAATAGCTTCTTACGAAATGGCATACCGCATGCAGTCGAGCGTGCCCGATCTGGTGGACATTTCGAAGGAACCGCCGGCAATCCATGAGCTCTATGGTACCCAGCCCGGTAAGAAGTCGTTCGGCAATAACTGTCTGCTCGCACGCCGGCTCGTCGAGCGCGGAGTGCGCTTCGTTCAGCTTTATCATCGAGGCTGGGACAATCACGGCACATCCAGCCACGACGACATAGTGAACCGGCTTCCCACGCTCTGCCAGGAAACGGATCAGGCTGCGGCGGCGCTGGTGCAAGACTTGAAACAACGTGGGCTTCTCGATAGCACGATTGTCGTTTGGGGAGGGGAGTTCGGCCGCACGCCCATGAATGAGGCGCGCAATAATTCGAAATTCCTGGGCCGCGACCATCACCCCAGGGCTTTCTCTATGTGGATGGCCGGTGGAGGCATCAAGCCGGGAATCACGTTCGGAAAGACCGATGAACTCGGCTATAACGTCGCCGAGGACCCGGTGGATGTCCATGATCTACATGCAACCATTCTGCATTTGATGGGCATGGACCACACAAAGCTGACGTATCGCTTCCAGGGACGCGATTTCCGTCTTACGGATGTTGCCGGGAACGTAGTGAACGGGCTGCTGGTTTAGACCGCAAGCCGGTCGCTTTCGCTCACTGCCCTATTCCTCCAAAAATTCGCCTCAGGGGTATCCCGAGGAGAAAAAACGAGTTCGACGGCTACCCAGTTCATGTTTATGGACGATCGCCGTCAACAGATTCTCGCCGCGCTTGCTCAAATGGATAAGCAGTTCGGCAAGGGCCAGGTCATCATGCTTGGCTCGCGTGCCTCGGTTCCGGTAGAGGTCATTACCTCCGGCTCCGTCGCCATCGACAATGCATTGGGCGTGGGGGGATTCCCTCGCGGTCGCCTGGTTGAGATTTTCGGACCCGAGTCATCGGGCAAGACTACGCTTACGCTCCACATCATCGCCGAGGCGCAACGCGCTGGTGGCGCGGCAGCTTTCATTGATGCCGAGCACGCTCTTGACCCTATTTACGCTGCGAAATTGGGCGTCGATACGGAAAATCTCATAATCTCCCAACCCGATTATGGCGAGCAGGCGCTTGAAATTGCTCAGGCGCTGGTCAATTCGCAGGCGTTTGACGTCATCGTGATCGATTCGGTGGCCGCCTTGACGCCAAAAGCAGAGATCGAGGGCGAAATGGGCGATAACCACATGGGCCTGCATGCCCGAATGATGTCGCAAGCTTTGCGCAAGCTCACTGCTTCCGTTTCGAAAGCGAATACCTGCCTGATTTTTATTAATCAGGTCCGAGAAAAGATCGGCGTAGTGTTCGGGAATCCCGAGACAACTACCGGCGGTCGCGCGCTGAAGTTTTTCTCCTCGATTCGAACGGAAGTACGACGCATGACTTCCATCAAAGATGGCGAAACCGTCATCGGAAATCGAACAAAAGTCAAAATTGTCAAGAACAAGGTTGCCCCGCCGTTCCGCGAAGCTGAAGTCGATATTCTCTACGGCGTCGGTATTTCCAGAGAAGGCGATTTGCTTGACCTCGGCGCAGAGCACAAAGTGCTCGAGAAAAGCGGCTCGTGGTACAGCTACAAAGGCGAGCGTATCGGACAGGGACGCGAGAATGCCCGCCAGACGCTTCTGGATCGCAAAGACCTTCGCGAGACAATCGAATCGGATCTCAGGGAGTCTTTAGGGTTGACCAAGCTGGCAAGCGCGATGAAAGAGTTCGACCGCAGCAAACCCGAGATGCGCAAAGCATCATAAGCGAATCTATGTGCCGGGCGGCGTCTTCGGCGGCACTTGCGAGGGCGGGGGTTGCGAACTTCTAGAGTAGCCGTGAATCGCCGATCTTTTTGCTCCCAGCCGATGCGTTTCGTCGCTCATCGCACGCACGCCGCTGGCATCGATCCAACGATTGTAGAAGTTGAAAAGCGCGCATACCGTCAAGGCATAATAGATAGCCTCGTCAGTGTAACCAGCCAGATGAAGCGTTTCGATGTCAGATGGCTGGATCGCAACGGACTCAAAGTTCACCTTTCTCACAAATCGGAAAAGAGCCTTTTCAGACGCAGAAAGTGGAGAGGTCTCCGGATCCGCCAAAACGGCAGCAACCAAAGTCTCGCTGCCTAATAACTCAGCCGCGACCGCGGCGTGAGACTTCGTTCAAAACGGGCAATGGTTGAGATTTGAAGTATAGGCGGCAATCAGTTCGCGAATGCCCGGAGAAAGAGGAGCTGCCTCGCGCATAATTTCCTGCGTGAAACGCTCCAGGTGCACGGTCGCGCGCATCTTGAAGGAAAACATGTGCAGGATCTGGGGGTATTCCGAACCGGCGCGCTTCATCATCTCGATGGCGCACGTGTAATTGTCCTCGCCCTTGTGTTCTTCCACATCCTTCAGAAACATGTGATCCATGCAGCGACTCTTTGTCCTTAGACTACGATGACGGCCTCCGAAATTCATTTAGAGTAAATTCCATCCAGTCCTGAGCTTCGGGAGGACGTCGGAAGGTTCGGTCGGGCCCCATCATAGCGCCGTCCATGGCAGCCTTAATTTTTGCCGGGTCATCCAAACTCGAAGCATTGAGAATGTTCGTGATGGCCGTTTGTTTTCCGAACTCCTCCACCTTCCGTTCATAAGGCATTAGAACGCAGGGCTTCTCGAAAGCCGTGGCCAGGATCGCAGCGTGGAGCCGCATGGCAATAACCATCCGGCTACGTCCGAAATACTGCGAAATTTGCTCTGGGTCGACAGTCCAGTCGAGTAACTGACCGCGCTCGTGATGACGCATCTGAGAAATGATCCGCCTGTGCAGGTCGTGGTCATCGCAGACATCGTCGCCCGACTGGCACGCGAGAAAGTGCAGATCGCATTGGTACCTTTCGACGAGGTCATCGAGTGCTCGCGCCAAGAATTCGAGACGCGTTGGGCTTAGATCGTAGCGGCGATACACATTTGGATTTCCGTGCAGGGCGATTAATACATAGGAGTGCCGGGCCGGCTCGTATCTGACTGGAAAAAAATCAGGCAGTTGTAAAATAATGTCTGATGCGAATATAGTGATCGCCCGTGCGCCGAGCTGACGGCATAGCGCGAGTGACCGAGTTTCCCGTACAATAATCAGCTGGCAGCGTGGCAGAAGCCAGCGCAAAATCATCTTCCCGTACCAGGTTACTGGCTCAGTGATTCCTACATTGACTAGATAAACCGGCTTCCCCAATAAGATGGCGGTTACCAGTTTCTCCACTTGGTAAGAAAAAGTGCGCCAGCCCATTTCGTCCCGGATGATGTCACCCCCGCCCGCAAGAACTAAATCGGCGCCCATAATCTGCTTGAATATGCCGGATGCCTTTCCCCGCAACAGGGAGTCAATCCATCCAAACTGCCCAAGCAAGGCATAGTTCTGGACCACGCTAAATCCGTGAAGTGTTTTCACGCGTTCGGCGTTTTCGCATGCAACCGTCACGTCCATTCCCTGTCCGGTAAGCCACCGGTGGAGAGACGCAAGCATGAGTTCGTCGCCTAAATTCTGTGCTCCGTAGTAACCGATGAGCAATGCGCTCTTCTGGCCCAACGGCGATGGTTGATCAGAGGCTGATTCGGTACGAACGAGCTGGAAATCTTCACTGGTCCTGGACAGAGTTCGCCGGAGGTTCACGAGGCAAATCCATGGTCGTCTCGCGATTTGGGAAGCAAATTCGCAATCGCGATTGCCAGGGAGCAGCTGATCAGCAAAGGAAAATCGTACGCATGGCTAAGAAAGAAAATACAAACACAGAATCCAGACATTGATATGAGTACGATTCGAGCGATTCCGGCTAGGGTAGGGTCCGAACCAGATTTCAGCTTCGATAGGCTGACGAACGCACTTACAAGGGCAGACATGAAAAAGAGAAAAGCCGGGATTCCACATTCACTTGAAATCTGCGTAAAGGTGTTGTGAGTTTCGTGCCACATGCCTCTGCGCCCGGCGGCCTTTGCTACGTTATTTTCGCTTTCCTGAAATTGATTAGGCCCGACACCCAAAAAGGGATGCGTGAAGGTCAACTTTATACTCTCCTCCAGGAGTCTCGTACGCGCTTGCCTCGATTCCTCGGCCTCGGTCTTATCATTCCCCTCGTGTTGTGCGCTCATGAAAACCGATCCCAGGCGGTCCAGAGATTTGCTAGGAACTAGTGGCAGCGCAATCATCGCTAGCAGCGGCAAGCCGAACAGGATCGCCAGCTTGACCTTTGGCTTTGCGAGGATAAGAACTGCAATCAGAGTTCCGGCCGAGCCGACCACACCCCCGCGCGATCCAGTACTAAGTATCTGATATAAACCGAGGGGCATTACTAAAATGCCCGCCAGTTTTTGAAGAATGTTCGCTCGCTGTCCGAATAGAAGATAAACAACAAATGGAAATACATATATGAGGTATGCCGCGTAATCATTTGAGTTCCCGATGCTCGGCGCATCTTTCAAAATCAACCGACCCTGGCTATATTCCTTTGTTGAGAACCCGATTCCAATAGTTGCGATGCCGGCCCACCCAATTGTTCTCACGATTTTGAGCAGATCCTCGGTGTTCTCTGTCACCGCCGGAATCAGGAATAAAAGCGGCAACGTCGTCCTCAGAAAATCAAAAAGAACTGGAAGAGAACCGCCTCGCCATGAACTCGTTACGGTGGCAATACACAACCAAAGTGCGAACCAGAGCCAATACATTGATATGCGGCTACGTACTCCGACCATCAAGTTACCGGTTAGAAAAGCGGTGAGCAAACTCAGCGCGCCGAGGAGCATCAGAATGTGCAAATCGAAGTGCAACTTCGCAGCTATGAACTCGTGCAGGAAGCTAATCCTGAAGAATAGAAACACCGTGGTTAGCTTCAAAGCCATACCGGTCATGGAACCGCCTTGCGGAGCTTCCATCGGTACGGGCTGATCGGGCTCCTCGACCGCTACGCTCTTCCCATCAAAAGCGATCTCGCCGGCAGAAGGTATCGCTCGTACCGGAAAGTAGGGTCTTCGGCGGCTTGGCTTGAAGTTTGACATCACGAAGCGTCGCCTCACCATTTTAGCGGAGAAACTCCGGTGTTGGCTGGTTCACTGTCGTGGCTTGTCGGTAATGGTAATCCTGAGAACCAAAAACCAGTTCAGGGTCTATTTCGCGCGGACCTCAGTCTTTATCTGGACTGCCCCCGGTTCGCCAACGGACGTAGTCGAAACTCCAGCGATAGTTTTGGCTGAAAATCTTGCCGCTATAGCTGATATTTGTGTCCAGGGCATGACCGAATATCTCATCGGCATGCTGACGGTAAACATCGTCGTTACTCTCGCGCCAATACCAGGCGTAGGCCGGTGCGATCAGGTTTGAAAGGTCCGGAATATATTTTTCACATCCTACAGAGCAGGTTGGTCCCGGCGGGTCAGTGTTGTAGGCCATTTTGTGATTGCTGTGATCGTAGCCTTTTACCCAGAGCCCGTCGACCATGAGCTTTATCGCTGGAGGAATTTGAGGATCCTTTGTTGCAACGAAGTAGTCGATCAAGGCCTCAGCAGCCAACCCATCAAAAAACGGCTGATGAATTTTATAGCCGCCCGTGACGAAGATGCGGCGGAAATCATCAATCAAATAACCCACAGCCTGTTCCAATTTTGGGTTGTGAGGCTCGCCGACCCTTTCGGCCTCTAAGTAGGCTTCCGTAACGTAAGCAGTCTCCCGAATCAGCATATCGCTGGCGCCCCCGGCCTTTGGGGCATAGGCCGAGTTTCGCGCTAATAAAATCACTGCTTGTTTGTAACTGTCGTCGCCTGTACGCTGCCACGCCATACGAAGTCCCCTGGGAAAAACTCGCCATCCAGGTACCCTTCCGGAATTCTGGAGCACGTAGTCGCGATATTGAGTAGCAACGTTAAGCGCGCAGCTATTCCAGGATGGATCGTGTGTGTAATCGGCGATCTGATAGTAAACTCTCGTTCCGTCGTAAAACCAGACATCCGCCTCCCAGCCGAACCCATACTTCTTTCCATTGCACCATTTGTGGCCGAGGGTTACCATATTTGTTTCCCAGGTGCGCAGTCCGGGGATTTCTTGTGTCGATTTGTGGCTGGCGCCTGGACTTCCCGTGTGAGTCCCCAGCCGTGGCGACGCTGCACATAGCAATAACGCCGGCGCAAAGATCGAGAGGGGTCGCAACATCTGCCTCATACTCGCACACCAAGAGCCCTATTCGCGTATTTCTTGAGAGGGGTTCTAGAACTTGAAGCGGGCTGAATGAATGTTATCCTGTTATCCGGAACGAGACGTTATCCGAAGCACCCTACACGAATCCCCGCCGAAAGCAAGCCTCACGAAACAGGCTTTTTGGCTGTTAACTGCCAGGACAATTGGATTTGTATTCACGCTGGCATTGCCGCTTTTACTCGTACGTATTTTCGATAAAACGCAGATCGGAATCTATCGGCAGATATTTCTCGTAATCTCGACCGCGCAAAACATCCTTCCGCTCGGTTTTCAATTGAGTCTGTTCTATTTTTTGCCACGCGAGAGAGAACGGCGCGGCATCATGGTATTCAACGTCGTACTTTACATGCTGGGAACCGGGGCTTTGGCCTTCGCGATTGTGACAATTTGGCCCGCGGCAATTGATTACCTGGTGGGGAGCAGCATTCTTCGACCTTACGTGCTTCTGATCGGTGTCACTCTCTTCCTGTGGATTCCCGCGTCTGTTCTCGATGTAGTCGCGACCGCAAACGAAGACGTCCTTCTCTCAACCATTTTTATTATTTCGGTGCAGGTAACTCGCACCGTGTTTCTTGTCGCGAATGTTCTAATCTTTCGTACAATTGAGAGCTTGTTATATGGCGCAATTCTGGTTGGAATCGTTCAGTGTTCGATTCTAGTTTGGTATTTACAGAGAAGCTTTCCGAGGTATTGGAAAAAGTTTTCTTGGAAAACGTTTCACGAACAAGCTAGCTACGTGCTGCCGTTTGGCGTAGCCGGTATTGCCTACACCTTACAGTCGGATTTGAATAGCTATCTTGTGGCTCACCACTTTCCACCCGCACAGTTCGCTATCTATTCAGTAGGCGCCTCCCCGCTTCCGCTGGTAACGTTATTGCGCGATTCGGCTAACTCCGTCTTGCTTGGGCGAGTCAGCGGCATGCAACAGCACGGCAAAGTTGACCAAATGCGCGCACTCATGTTTCGAGCGGTTCGGAAGCTTTCCGCAGTCTACCTTCCCGTGTGTGCGGGAGTGTTGGTGCTCGGCCACGAACTGCTTGTCACGCTCTATACCAAGCAATACTTAGCCAGCTATCCCATACTCGCATTGAATGCACTTCTGCTTCCGATTGGTGCATTTACAAGCGATCCTGTTCTGCGCGCTCATTCGGAATACCGTTTTACCCTCCTCCAGATTCGAAGTGTAATGATCGTCTTCATGTTCGGGTTCGGTTTGTGGAGCATACCGCATTTCGGCATGGCCGGCGCTATGACCGCCTTCGTGCTGACAGCGGGGGTCGAACGTATCATCTTCTTCAGCATCTCGATGAAGATTTTAGGCATGCAGCGTAATGATTGGAAAAAGCTCGCGGAACTGCTGAAATTTGCCGGTTCCGCGGCGGTCGCCGGCCTCCTGACAGCGTCCTTACGGATCGCCTTATCGGGCATGCGCCCACAACTCGTTCTTGTGATTGGCATTGTCTTCTTCGGTTGCATTTATTTAGGGCTAGTGCTGGCTCTGGGATTGCTAGCGCACGACGAGAAGCACGTAATCAATCGGTATACCGCCAGATATTTCCGATTCTCGCGCCTTCGCTAACTTTGGGCAGTAAGTACTACGTACACGGTGAAAGCATCGGAGTCGAGAAGGATTGTACAATTGTGCAAGCGCGAATGACACTCATTGCGCGAATCTCACTTGAGGACTTTGAGTGTTGCTCTCGGATAATACTATCGCCAGCTCTCTACCCCAACACAACCTCTCCGCCACAGGGTCGCCCAATACCTCCCAAACAGCTGTGGGCGAAAGGCATGCGCACAGCATAATCGTTTTGCTTGACATTCCGAATTCCACAATTCCGAACGGCGCTACGCTGCGCATCCTTAATTACGTTCCGCGCTTGCGGGGCATGGGATACCGAATTTATTTTCTTGTGCCTGGCTGGTCATATCATCCGGAGGTGTTGCAAGAGCTGGTTGATCGCGGGGATATTGATGGCTTCTCGAGACTGTCGGAGCACAAGGCCAGCGGATTCGTGAATGCAATCAGCCGGATATTCATCGTGCCTGGTATCCGAAATCGCATACTGCGCTCCCAGCGGCAAAAAATATTGAACGAGATTCTCTGTGAAGTACGGCGACGTGACTGCGATTTGATCGTTCTGCAACAGCGTATGTATCTGTTCGCCAGTGATGAACTGAAGGAGTGCGTTTCAGTTGTAATCGACTGGGCCGACTCCTTTGCCCTCGCTTACTGGAGATCTGTAAAGTTGATGATCCGACAAGGCAACATAAGGAATCTAGCCAACGCCATTCGCCGCTTGATGGCATCAGCCGCCGACGAGAGCTACTATCCCCGGAAGGTCAACGCCAATCTGGTCGTGTCGCCGATCGACAAGCGAACCATTAAACATTTGAGCCGCGCACCTAAATTTATCCACGTTATTCCGAATGGGGTGAATTCTCCAACCTCCCTCCCACGTTGCGATCGGGTTCCTGACCGCATGATCTTTACTGGCTGGATGGATTTTTCGCCTAATTACGAAGCTGCACTCTGGTTTCTCGATCGCGTTTTCCCGTTAATATTAAGGGTCAAGCCGGACGCGCAGTTCGTCATCGCCGGAGCAAATCCAGTCCCGGCATTGACCGCTCGCATCAACCACAACGTGCAGGTTACCGGCGCAGTCTCGAATCTCTCGCTGGAGATCGCCCGAAGCCAGATCTATGTCGCGCCGCTGGTCTCAGGTGGAGGGTTCAAGAACAAAGTATTCGAGGCACTCGCCGCGGGAACACACGTGGTTGGCACGAGCTACGCGGTCGAGTTTCTCAGCCCGGATCTGCGGGAGTGTGTAACGGTGGCCGATGGCCCTTCCAATTTGGCACGGGCGGTCTTGAGCGCACTTGCCGATCCTGAGGCGCTTCGTCCATCAGTAGAAAAGGCACAGGCCATACTTCGTTGTAATCACAGTTGGGAAGCGCGAGCCGCAGATTTGGAGAAAATCTTCAATGCTTGCGTCGCTACGCGTTGCGCAACTGCAGGGCATGGGGGACTTGCCACTCCCGCACCTGCTTCGACTGTCGCGCCGTAAAGTGGTCTGGAGGGCCCGTACGAACATCAAGTCGCCTCCATCGAACGAGAAGATCTGATCTCTCCTGCGACCGTCGGCTTGACCATCAAGCGCTGAGCAGAACCGGTTTTTGTAAGAGTAAAATTGCTGTTTACTGGAAAGCCCGCCTTTTGCAACCGCGAACAGGCCTATTGTGCCTCTTCTTTTTGTTTGACTCGCTCCTCACCGCGCTAGACCCGGGAGCCCGCGTTGACCATTTCAGCTACCAGACCTGGCAAACCGGTAGCGGCCTTCCGCAAAACACGGTCCACAGCATTTTGCAAACGCGGGACGGCTTTTTGTGGATTGCAACGGAAGGCGGATTAGCCCGCTTTGACGGGTATCAGTTTCTAATATTCGATTCCAGAAACACCGTGTCGCTCAAGAGCGACAACATCCGTGCCCTTCTGGAGGACAGCGGAGGAACGCTGTGGATCGGAACCGGCAGCGGTCTCGCCATGCGGCGGGGAGACCGGTTCGAGAGCAGCGATCTGAGTACTGGCAGAAGTATTCTTGCGTTGCGCGGTGACGGCTCGGAAGGAATCTGGGCGGTTACTCCAGATAGCCTGATCCACCGCAAGAAGGATGGCGCCTCCGAAGCTTTTTCTGCAGAGGACGGGTCGCCAAAGTTTACGGGCGCAGTGGCAGATGGCGACGGAGCGATCTGGCTGGGTACGCAGACCGGGTTGATGAAGTTCGAAAATGCGCACTTCACCTCCGGCGGAAGTGGCCTTCCAAACGTGCCGGTAAATGCGCTGCTATTTGATCAGGCGGCAAAGCTCTGGCTGGGGACCGCCAAGGGTTTGTGGACGGCCGAACAGCGTGCAACCCGAAAATTCCAGGCTGCCATAGATGCGCCTGCAAGCGAATCGATTTTCGCCTTGCTCGAAGACGGGCACGGGATCATCTGGGCCGGAACACAGAGCGGGTTGCGGCGATTGGCGAAATATGGCGGAACTGCTTTCGAGAGTCAGTCAGTAATCGCGCTTGGACAGGACGCCGAAGGCGATCTGTGGGTGGGTAGCGAGGCTCAAGGGGTGACCGTACTACGCGATCAAAAGTTCTACTCTTTTACAACCCGCGATGGCCTGGCCGATGACGCAGTCCGCTGTATCTTCGAAAGCAAGACCGGCGTTCTTTCGATCGGTACAAACGCCGGATTGACTCAAATGCAAGAGCGGCGGGTTCAGCAACTGACGACCGCAAACGGCCTATCAAGTAACGTCATTTTGTCTCTCGGGGAGGATCGCAACGGCTCACTCCTGATTGGTACGCCTGACGGCCTCAATCGAACGGACAGCGGCCGCATTTCAATCACGACATCGGCCGATGGCCTCGCTGACGACTTCGTGCGTTCGATTTACCTGGATAGAGATGGATCTCTCTGGGTTGGCACACGCCGCGGTCTGTCCCATGAAGAGAGCGCACATCATTTTAGAACTTACACCGAAACAGACGGATTGGGCAGCGATCTGGTGGGGGCGATCCTGCGCGACCACACCGGCGATCTCTGGGTGGGTACCCTCAACGGTCTCAGCCGGCTCCATAACGGCAGCTTCACAAATTACCGAACCAGAGATGGCCTATCGAGCAGTATTATTACGACTCTTCATGAGGATTCGGCCGGCGATCTGTGGATCGGAACACAAAACGCGGGCCTGAATTTGTGGACAAAAGACAAGTTCGCTCATTTTTCAGCCAAACAGGGATTGCCTGCTTCGATTTTCGGAATCGCGGAGGACTTAAATGGAGACTTGTGGCTGGCGTCGAAAGCCGGAATCATCAGGGCAAACAAGAATCAACTAAAAGCAGCGGCGGCGGGTTCCAGTGCCGACGCGACGGTTGTCTGGTACGGCACGAGCGACGGCCTTCGTATCAACGAATGTAGCGCCGGCGGACATCCGGAGGTCTGGAAGGGCGTCGATGGCACTATCTGGTTTTCTACGGTAAAGGGCGCCGCGGCGCTTTATCCAAGTGCGGCGCGTCTGAATCGGATACCAACGCCCGTAGTGATTGAATCGATCACCATCGACGACCAGAGACTCATGCCGGAACAGGTCCAGAAAATTGCGCCTGGACACGCGAGATTCGTGTTCGAGTATGCAGGTTTAAGTTTTGCTGCGCCGCAGAAAGTGATTTACAGATACAAGCTGGAAGGTTTCGATAAGAACTGGGTGGAAGCGGGCACCCAAAGAACTGCTTCCTACACGAATATCCCGCCGGGCCGTTACAGCTTTCACGTGATGGCCAGAAATAGCGATGGTTTCTGGAACGAGAAAAGCGCCAGATTGAGTTTTCTTTTGGAGCCGCACTTTTATCAGACGTTCTGGTTTTACGCTCTGGTCGGGTTGGCGCTGGCGGGCGCGAGCTACCTCATTTACCGGTGGCGTGTGGCGGAGGTGGAGGCGCGATTCGACGCTGTGCTACAGGAACGGAATCGAATCGGCCGCGAGATTCACGATACGCTGGCCCAGGGATTTGTCGGTGTATCGGTGCAGCTCGAAATTGTTTCTCGCCTGCTCGGTAGTTCCACCGAAACGGCGCGCCAGCATCTGGACCAGGCGCGTGTGCTCGTTCGAGAAAGCTTGTCGGAAGCGCGCCGGTCGATCTGGCAATTGCGCTCACAATCGGTCGAGAGCACAGATCTGGCGGCACGCCTTTCTAAAGCGGCAAATCAGGCCACGGAGCTCAATCCGGTAAAGTTGAGCATGGAAGTTCGAGGGACATATCGTCCGCTGGAGCGACGTGTAGAGGACGAACTGCTGAGAATCGGGCAGGAAGCGGTGATGAACGCATTGCGTCATGCGAAATGCGAGCGGATTAACATTGAACTCGCCTACGGATTGAAAAACCTGGTTATGACGGTGAGCGATAACGGCTGCGGGTTTGATCCTGAGTCGCATCAATCAGAATCAAACGGACATTTTGGATTACGAGGCATGAAGGAGCGCGCCGAACAGATCCACGCGACTCTGGCCGTGGACAGCGCGGATGGAAAAGGGACGAGAGTGTCAGTGGAGGCACCCCTAAACTAATGGATTCAATTCGCATTCTCGTAGTAGATGATCATCATGTGGTGCGGCAGGGTCTGATTGCGTTACTGAAGACAGTGCCAGAGATCGCCATTGTTGCCGAAGGTTCAGACGGCGAGCAGGCAGTTACGCTGTACCGCGAGCATCGACCGGACGTGGCGATCCTCGATCTGCGGATGCCCAAGAAGAACGGGGTAGAAGCAATTACAGACATCAAGCGTGAATTTCCGCAGGCCCGAGTGATCGTACTTACGACCTTCGACGGAGACGAAGATATCTATCGCGCTTTACAGGCTGGGGCAAAAGGCTATTTGCTGAAGGATATGTTCGGCGAGGAGCTCATCGACGCTATTCGTGCAGTGCATTCGGGAAAGCAGCGGATTCCTGCGGCGGTTGCGCAGCGATTGGCTGAACGCATGGTTGGTCCAAGCCTGACGGCACGAGAGCTCGACGTGCTTAAGTGCATTGTGAGCGGCAAGAGCAACCGAGATATCGGCCTGGAGCTATCCATTTCGGAAGCGACTGTGAAGACGCATATCAACAATATTCTCGGAAAGCTCGGCGTGTCCGATCGAACGCAAGCGGCCACGACGGCCCTGCAGCGCGGCATCGTTCATTTGCCGGAGAAGGCATGATTTCTGTTTTACTGGCCGGAGCCGCGCTGGTGGCTGCCGCCAGCGGGGATTGGCGTCCTGCGACCGAGGCGGAACTGAAAGCGGTGATTCCGGCGCGAGCGCCCGTAGGCGACGAGCGAATCGAAACTGAATTTAGAACAGCATCGGGAATCACAAACGGCAAGGGTCAGTATGTCGCCGGCGTAGTCCTGATCACCGCGGGCTACTCGGCGGACGGAAAGTTTTCTCACTTCTTGCTCGTACAGGCGCCGCTCACTATCGGCGACATCCGGCTAAAGCCCGGCAATTACGTGTTCGGCTGGCGCAGGGAGACCGATTCTTTGCGGGTGATGTTTTACGACGCGCCTACCGGAAAGTTTCTCGGCGCCGTCAATGCAGAACGAAACAGCCGTATTGGAAAGATCGAGTCGTTTCACTTGTACGCCCCTGGAGACAAATCGCTGGTTCAAATCGGAAGGTTCGGTTTCGCCTACAAGATTGACGGCTAGCGCGATCCTTACGAATGCTAGCTTGACAGTATGGGTCCTCAACCTCCGAGTGAACAACCGAAGCAGCCAATCGCCGGAGTGCAGAATATTATCGCTGTCGGCTCCGGCAAGGGCGGCGTAGGTAAAAGCACGGTAGCCGTTAACCTTGCGATCTCGCTGGTGAAACTAGGTCACAAAACAGGTTTGCTCGACGCGGACGTGTACGGCCCGAATGTGCCTCTGATGATGGGAATCCGCGCAACGCCGCATGCAATCGGGCAACGAATTCAACCACTCGAAGCTCACGGCGTGCGTCTGATGTCGATGGCGCTTTTGAATCCTGGGGACAAGCCGCTGGTGTGGCGTGGACCAATGCTGAATAGCGTGATCCAGCAATTTCTGCGGAACGTGGACTGGGGCGAATTGGATTACCTGGTGATCGATCTACCTCCCGGAACGGGCGACGTGCAGCTCACTCTAATCCAAACAACTCCGTTAACAGGAGCGGTTGTCGTGACGACGCCGTCCGAAGTCGCGCTCGAGGATGCGCGCAAAGCGGTGAATATGTTCGAGCAGGTGCGCGAGCCGGTACTCGGCATCGTGGAAAACATGAGTTACTTCGAGATTAACGGCGAAAAGCTTTACGTATTTGGGAAGGGCGGAGGCGCACGAACCGCAGAACTAATGAAAGTACCGCTGCTGGGGGAGATCCCGCTCGATCCGAAGACGCGCGAGATGGGTGATTCGGGAACGCCGGTTGCGACTCTGAACGACGGAAACGCGCAGGCGGCGATATTTTCCAAGCTTGCGGAAACGATTATCGAAAGGGCAGAGGCGACGAAGCAGCGGGCTCGCCCGACGATTACGATCGCCGATTAGTCGGTGCTCTGATCGACCTGAAGTTTGGAGCCGGTGCTCCATTCCGTGAACGGACGGATCGGCTTCACCACGTTATCGCGCTCGCGCCAGCTTCCTCGCAGGTAATCCCGATTCATGGTGGCGATCACTTCCAGGGCAATTTCCTTCGGGCAAACGCCAGTGCATTCGCCAATATTGGTACAGCCGCCGAAACCCTCCACATTCATCTGCGTGACCATGCGGATGGCGCGCAGATCGCGTTCGGGCTTGCCCTGAGGCAGAATTCCGAGGTGGCTGATCTTAGCGCCGGTGAAGAGCGCGGCCGAAGCGTTGGGGCAGGCGGCCACACAGGCACCGCAACCGATACAGGCAGCGGCATCCATGGAGCGGTCAGCCGATTCCTTGGATACCGGAATCGCATTGCCATCCGGCGCGCTACCCGTCGAGACTGAGATATAGCCACCGGCGGCGATGATGCGGTCGAAGGAGCGGCGGTCCACAATCAAGTCCTTCAGCAAGGGGAAAGCGCGAGCGCGCCACGGTTCGAGCGTCAACTCCTGTCCGTCCTTGAAATAGCGCATGGTCAACTGGCAAACGGTCGCAGCGGGAAGAGGGCCGTGCGCGACGCCATTGATCATGAAGCCGCAAGACCCGCAGATTCCTTCGCGACAATCGTGTTCAAAAGCTACGGGCTCTTCCCCGCGCTCGACAAGCTGCTCATTGAGAACGTCGAGGCATTCCAGCATTGACATGTCGGGATCGACCTGGTCAACCGGATAGGAGACAAATTTGCCGGGAGTCTTACGACTCGGTTGCCGCCAGATTTTTAGCGTGACTCGCACCTATTTATAGCTCCTCTGGCTCGGATGCACGTATTCGAATTCAAGAGGTTCTTTGAAGAGCTCGGGATAATTGCCGTAGCCGCGATAACCCCAGGCAGCAACGTACGAATAGCGTTCGTCATCGCGCTGGGCTTCGCCGTCCTCGGTCTGATATTCCTCGCGGAAATGGCCCCCGGCAGACTCATTTCGCTCCAGGGCGTCGATACACATGAGTTCCCCGAGTTCGAAGAAGTCGGCGACGCGGCCGGCTTTTTCCAGGCTCTGATTCAGATCTTCAGCGCTGCCAACTATTTTTACGTCTTGCCAGTATTCTTCGCGCAGTTCGCGAATCTGCGTAATAGCGGATTCGAGGCCCGCTGCGGTGCGAGACATGCCGCAGTAATCCCAAACAATCTTTCCGAGCTGGCGATGGAAGGAATCGACGGTACGCCTGCCGTTGATCGACAGCAGCTTGTGGACCGTCTGGCGCACGCAGGCGACAGCATTGCGGATTTCCGGATCGTGGGCTTCGATTTTGGGCAGTTTGTGCGTCGCGAGGTAGTTGCCAACGGTATAGGGCACGATGAAATAGCCGTCGGACAGACCCTGCATCAGCGCGCTGGCGCCGAGGCGATTGGCTCCGTGATCGGAGAAATTCGCTTCGCCGACCACAAACAGTCCGGGGATGGTGCTCATGAGGTTGTAATCGACCCACAAGCCACCCATCGTGTAGTGAATCGCCGGATAGATCCGCATAGGGACTTTGTAGGGATCTTCATCGGTGATGCGCTGATACATGTCGAAGAGGTTGCCATAGCGTTCTTCGACCTTTTTCCTGCCGAGCCGCCTGATCGAATCCGAGAAGTCGAGATAAACGCCGAGGCCGCTTTTGCCGACGCCGCGGCCTTCGTCACAAACATACTTGGCGTTGCGGGAGGCGACATCGCGTGGAACGAGGTTGCCGAAGCTCGGGTAGCGATTCTCCAGGTAATAGTCACGCTCGGACTCGGGGATCTGATCCGGGGGACGGGTGTCGCCTTTTTTTCGCGGAACCCAGATGCGGCCGTCGTTGCGCAACGATTCGCTCATGAGCGTAAGCTTCGACTGATAGTCCCCGGTTACGGGGATGCAGGTGGGATGGATCTGGGTGAAACAGGGGTTCGCAAAGAGAGCGCCGCGTTTGTGCGCGCGCCAACAGGCGGTGACGTTTGAACCCTTGGCGTTCGTGGAGAGGAAGAATACGTTTCCGTAACCGCCGGTGCCGAGGATGACGGCGTCGCCTAAGTGAACGTCGATTTCTCCGGTGACGAGGTTGCGCGTCACAATGCCGCGAGCTCTCCCTTCGATGACGATGAGATCGAGCATTTCGGTGCGGGGAAACATGGCGACGGTCCCCGCCTCGATCTGGCGCTCAAGCGCCTGGTAAGCGCCGAGAAGAAGCTGCTGGCCGGTTTGACCGCGTGCATAGAACGTGCGAGAAACCTGTGCTCCGCCGAAAGAGCGATTGGTCAAGGTGCCACCGTACTCGCGGGCGAACGGAACACCTTGTGCGACGCACTGATCGATGATGTTTACGCTAAGCTGCGCGAGGCGATACACATTGGCTTCGCGGGCCCGGAAATCGCCGCCTTTGACAGTGTCATAGAAAAGCCGATAGACGCTGTCGCCATCATTCTGATAATTCTTGGCGGCGTTGATGCCGCCTTGCGCGGCTATGGAGTGGGCGCGGCGCGGCGAATCCTGAAAGCAAAAACACTTGACGTGATATCCAAGCTCGCCCAAAGTGGCGGCGGCCGATGCGCCGGCGAGACCGGAACCCACGACTATCAGCGAATGCCGACGTTTGTTGGCTGGATTTACCAGTTTCATGTTGAACCTGGCGTTGTCCCATTTGTCCTGAATAGGGCCGGTTGGTATGTGCGCGTTCAGGTCCATCTATTTCACCAGCCCCGCGAGGACGGCAAGCGGAATCGAGATGTATCCTCCCACGATGATGACGGCGAGAGTGGCGGCGGCTTTCTTCAAGATGGGCGTATGACGCGGATGGTTCATACCGAGCGACTGGAACATGCTCCATGCCCCGTGGCGGATGTGCAGGCCAAGCAGGATCATCGAAAAGATATACCAGAGCGAGACATACCAGACCTGGAAGCCGGAAACAAGGTTGTGATAAACATCTCCTTCTTTGAATTCGAAACCGGGATGGATATAGCCGGCGGTGAGATGGAGCAGATGGTAAACGATGAAGGCAAGCAGAATGGGGCCACTCCAATACATGGTTCGCGAGGCGTATGAGGAATTGGTGTTGCGGCGCGTGGCGTAGCCATCGGGTCTCGCCTTCGTCTTGCGGAGAGCGAGCTGGACAGAAGACCAGATATGCAAAACGACCGCAAGGAGCAGAACGAGGCGGGCAGCCCATAGCGCCTCGGGGAAACGACGCAATGCGAACCCGTAGAAGTTAAGCTGCTCGGGACCGTCAAAGACCTGAAGATTTCCAATCATGTGAAAAAGGACAAAAAGAAAGAGAATTGCGCCGGTAAGGGCCATAATTGCTTTCTGCCCATTGGTGGACTGCCAGAAGCGGACAGGAGAGATCTCACGCGTGCCGACAACGGTTGTAGCCATGTTGGTTTCCCTAGCTCGCAATGGCGATTCGAAAGGGTCTGGACGAGCCCTTTGTGAAGATGCCTGACGAGTTTATCCGGTATTAGTTTCAGGGTAACGCAGCAGTAGAGAGGGACAGAAGATGACGATGGCTGAGAACGAGAAGGTTCGGGGCAGGAAGAGCGCTCGACCAACGGCTCCGAAAGAGCCGAGAAGCATACCGTGAAACCGTGAGCGGCATTCTGCCGAACGAACTCACGGCGGTGTGATCACGGCGCTTGTAAAAATATCTTATACCTTTTGTTTCAGTCACTTGTAAGGATTTTGCGAAGTAATACTAAAGCACCCCAAGCGACAATCGCGCAGGATGGCGGAAGAGAAGAAGCGCGGCGGAGGACCCAAGACTCCCGAGGGACGGGCACGATCCAGCCGCAATGCGACGCAACACGGTTTGCGTGCGACGAAAGTTCTCCTTCTGCCTGACGAATCGCAAGAAGAGTATGACGAGATGGTTGCCGGATGGAGAAAGCAATTTCTGCCAGCCGATTACCAGGAGGAGAAACTGGTCGAAACGTTGATCCTGAACGACTGGCTGCACAGACGCGCGTTCCGATGGCTGCTGGCAATAGAAGCAGCGGTGGTGAGCGCGGACGGCCCGGATCCGACGCAGTGGACGAGCGAGCGGCGGCACAGGATGGAGCTTGCGCAGCGCTACAAGAATTCCGCGGAAAGGTCGTTTCATAAGGCGTGGAGTGTCTTGCAGGGGTTACGGAAAGATATCATGCGGGCGGACGATCAGAAGGCCAAGCTACGGTTGCAACTGGACATTTTCAAGTTGAATAAGGCGCGCGAGAAGGTGGATCGGCGGCGGGAAAAGAGATGGGAAGAGGATGCGCGCAAGCCTCCGAGGGTGGTGATATTCAAGCAAAAGAATCTGCACGGGGAGGCCGTGCGGAAAGAATACCAAAACGGCAAGCTGGTGGACCAGAAGGAAATTTTTGTGAAGTAGAGGGGTGCGAGACCGTCCCGAGCCTGCCATCCCAAGCCCAGAGACATAGGGGACGAACCCGGCAGGCGGATTTCTCTACTCAACCGGCCGGTGTTGGCCGCCCTGGCAAACTTTTAATCCTCTTCGCTCCAGGGCTGTTTCTGTTCGGGTACGTAATCTAATGGTGCGCCGAGAGGAATGAGAGGTTCGCGTTTCAGGCTCTCCTGATAGTCCTCGAGGAGTTTTGCGACATGTGCGCCAACCCAAATAGGACGGCCTGGTTGGTGGGTCAGATCGAGGCCAGGAGGCAGCAAAGGGTAACATGCGCTGCCGTTTAACGATCTGGTAATCGCTGCGGCCGCCATCGAGCAAGGCTATGCAGTGCTCACCGGCAACCTGCGTCACTTTCAGAGGATCCCCGGACTGCGCGTTATCCCGTTCTGAGAGCTGCGCCCCTCCGCGGGCACTCGCGTTTCGTTACCATGCATAGTGTCGTGTTTGCGAGACAGAGTATATGTACCCAGAGAACCCGATAGGAGCGAAACGGCGGGCGCTGGGACTGGGCGCAGCCAATCTCGCAAAAGCAATCGGTGTGAGCCGGCAGACCATCTATGCAATCGAAAACGGCACTTACATACCGAACACGGTGGTCGCGATCCGGCTGGCGCGAGTATTGGATGCAACGGTAGAAGAACTATTCCCTCTGGAAGAGAGCAAAGCGCCAGAGCGCAGAGAGCAAGCCGTCGAACTGATTCACCCCGGAGAGAGCCTGCTCGAGGCACAACCGGTGCGAGTATGCCGCGTTGGAGAGAAGCTGGTCGCGTTTCCAGCCCGGCGCGAGGAGGAATGGCTGCCGGAGACGGATGGCGTGATCAGTAAGTGTTCAAGCAGCGGCAAGAGCCCCACGGTTCATATTCTGCGAGAGCCGCAAGAGCCGGACCTGGTGTTGGCAGGATGCGATTCGGGAGCGTCCCTGCTTATCGAGCCGCTGCGGAAAGCCGGTATCCGCCTGCTGCCGTGGCATGCCAACAGTTCAGAAGCGTTAAAGCTACTACGGGCAAGGCGGGTACACGTGGCCGGTTGTCATCTTGAGAGTTCGGCAAAAGGAGGAACGAATCTGGAGTCCGTGAGACGGACGATGCGAGGAGAGGAGTTCCGTGTGATCCGTTTCGTCGCGTGGGAGCAGGGCCTGCTGATCGCACACGGTAATCCAAAGGCCGTTCGTGGCATGAGAGATCTGGGACGCCGGGATATTTTGTTTGCGAATCGGGAAGAGGGCTCCGGGACACGACGGCTCTTCGATCGTCTATTAAAAGAGAACGGGATGGCAGAAAAGGATGTGGCCGGTTATAAGACCGTTTTTTCAGGCCATATCGCGGCTGCGCGCGCAGTGCTGGCTAAGCAGGCGGACTGCTGTCTTGCGCCCATCGCAACAGCGCGCATGCTGGGTTTAGATTTCATCCCGCTCGCCAGCGAGCACTATGACTTCGTAACGCGCAGAGAATTTGAGCGGACAAGAGAGGTGCAGACGCTGTTTGACACTGTGGCTCGCGGCGCGACCCGAAGAATGTTTGCCGACGTATGCGGATACGAGACGAGCGAGGCAGGGAAGCTGGTTGACGGATAGAGCCGGGCTGAAAATACCTACCGGGCGACGAAGAGCACCGGGCAACGCACGCTAGGCTGGTTGTTTCGCAGTCATGAAATTCGTGTTTCTCGCTTTCCTCGCCTCAAGTTTGCCTTGTGCAGCGCAGACGCCGCAAGTCACGCAGGCGGAAGAGCAATTTCCTGAAGTAGACGCCATCGTAAACGACGCTATACAAACAAATCTCATACCGGGCGCTGTGGTGTTCATCGGGCGTAACGGACACGTGACCTATAGAAAAGCCTATGGGTCAAGGGTGCTGGTGCCGCAACGAGAGCCGATGACACTCGACACGATTTTCGATGCGGCTTCGCTGACCAAAGTGGTGGCCACGACGCCATCGATCATGAGATTGTTTGAGCGGGGCAAGATCCGGCTGAACGATCCGGTAACGAAGTACCTGCCGGAGTTTCAAGGCGGAAAAAGCGAGATCACGGTGCGGCTTCTGATGACGCACTTTTCGGGTCTGCCGCCGGACCTTGCGCTTGTCCCGCGCTGGAGCGGTTATGAGACGGGAATCCGCAAGGCGCTAACTGTGACGCCTGTGGCGCCTCCAGGCGTTCGCTTCCTATACAGCGATATCAATTTTAATCTCCTGGCCGAGATTGTGAGACGCGTCTCCGGGGATCCTTTGCCAAAGTTTGCACACGACCAGATTTATGGGCCGCTGCACATGACCGATAGCGGGTTCCAGCCTGCGCCGGCACTGCGTTCCCGCATTGCTCCGACCGAGATCGACCTGGACACAGGACAGCCTATGCGAGGCGTGGTAGACGATCCAACAGCCCGCTATATGGGCGGGGTAGCGGGTGACGCCGGCCTCTTCACGACGGCGGAGGACCTGGCAAAGTACGCGTCAATGATTCTAGGCATGGGCGCATACGGCGGAGTGCGAGTCTTCGATCCGGCGACGATCAAGAAATTTACTGAGCCCGCTAGCCCGGCGGACCAGCCGATTCTACGCGCCCTTGGATTTGACATGGATTCGGCGTTTTCGAGCAATCGCGGCGAACTGTATCCAATCGGGTCGTTCGGGCACACCGGTTACACCGGAACATCGCTTTGGATGGATCCTACGACCAGCTCTTTCGTGATCATCATGACGAACGTGGTGCATCCGAAACACGGCAATTTGCTCAGTTCCTTTCGTTCGCGGATAGCGACAGTCGTGGCGGGGCACTATGGCATGACGATGCCGAACACGGTAGCGCTGACGGGGTATGAGGAGACCTTGATCGGCGTGCACCGAACCATTGCGCGCAATGGACAAACGCAGACGGGACTCGATGTTCTCGAGCAGCAGGGCTTTGCTCCGCTGAAGGGCAAGCGGGTCGGTCTGATTACGAACCAGACCGGCATCGACCGCCAAGGGAGCCGCAACGTGGACCAGATGCTCGCGGCCGGCGTCAAGGTGGTGAAGCTGTTCTCTCCGGAGCACGGAATCACTGGAACAGAGGATCGGGAGAACATCGGCAACAGCCGGGATGCGAAGACAGGCTTAGCGGTGACCAGCCTTTACCGGGGCAGCGATCGGACTCTTAAGCCGGAACAACTGCAAGGCATGGACGCAGTGGTGTTCGATATCCAGGACGTGGGCGCGCGATTCTATACCTACTCGTGCACGATGCTCTACGCGCTGGAGGGAGCGGCACACGCCGGCAAGCCCTTTTACGTGCTGGATCGACCCAACCCGATAACGGGAGTGCGTGTAGAAGGACCAGTGCTCGAGCAAACGCTTCGGTCGTTCACCGGATGTCTCGATATGCCGATTCGTCACGGCATGACGTTCGGCGAGCTGGCTTTAATGGCAAACCGGGAGGGCAACTGGGGGGCAGACCTGCACGTGGTGAAGATGATCAACTGGCAGCGCGGCGACTGGCTGGATTCGACGGGGCTGACCTGGGTGAATCCCTCGCCGAACATGCGGAGCTTGAATGCGGCGTTGCTGTACCCGGGAATCGCGATGCTCGAAGCCAATACGAATTACTCGGTGGGGCGGGGAACCGATGCTCCCTTTGAACAGGTGGGGGCCGATTGGATGCAGGGGGCGGAACTGGCGCGGGCCCTGAACCAGCGCTACATACCGGGTGTGCGAGTATACCCGACACGGTGCCACCCGATCGAATCCAATTTCGCCGGCAAAGATATCGAGGGCGTGCGGTTCGTAATCACGGATCGAGAGGCATTCGACAGCACGCGACTCGGGATAGAGCTGGCAACAGCGCTAGCGAAGCTCTATCCAGGCAAAATCGATTTCGAGAAATGCAGGTTTTTGATCGGCAACCGCAAGGTGGTCGATTCGCTGAAAAGGGCCGATGATGCAGATTCCATTACAGCGGAGGCGCAAAGCGAAGCTAGCGACTTCGATGCACGCCGAAAACCTTTTCTGCTGTATTAAAAACGATCGGAAATATCAGTTTTCGGCCGCCTGGACGACTGGGCGCGGCTTGGGTGGACGACCGCGGCGCTTCGGTTCGGCTGCGTGGTCCGATTCTTCGGTCCCGTCCTCCGAGGCCGCCGCAGCAATGCCGGTAGCATCTTTGAGCCAAGCCGGGGGGCGGCCGCGACGACGGCCCCGTCCTCGAGCAAGGCGCTCCAGAGTCAGAATCGCTTCTTCTATTTGCTCCCGCTCGAGCCGAAGCTCGGCGAGCATTTTATCGACATCCAAGGTCTTGCACTCCTCTTTCCGTCCTTGAGCGAACGACAGGTCTGTCCCCTTTAAGCGGTTTGTGACCATGACGATTTAGACGAATATTAGAAGCTAGTTTGCGACAAATCCAGGCGCTTGTCGTGTAACTGACAGACTTATCGGTTCTAGTACTTGCCCGCTTATGTTTCGGATTTATAAATCTAGTTTTGTCTTTTCTCGAAACAGGGTGGTATCTGCCCTGCTTTTCCAAAAGAAATAGAAGGGGATGCCTAAGCTCATCATTCCTAAGCCCATCATCGACTCCCTGGGGCGCGTATGAAGGGTGCTTAGCAATAGAAATAAAGCCATTATTGAGAAAAGTACTGGCACAAACGGGTAACCGAGCACACGGTACGGTCGCTGCAAATCTGGTCTTTTCCGGCGCAGAACGATCACCGAAAAAGCGGTCATCAGATAGAGTATCCACGAACCAAAGATCACAAAATTATAGAGGTCGTCAAACCAACCGCTGAGGACAACGACGCATGACCAGAGCGATAGCAGGACCATAGAATGACCCGGAGAGCGAAATTTCGGGTGGACTACGGCAGCCGTCCGGAAGAAGAGTCCATCGCGTGCCATGGCATAAGGTATCCGGGAGCCGGAGAGGATCGAACCGTTGAGCGCCGCGAAAATGGAGATGCAGACGGCAACGGTCACACCCGCCGTCGCGAGGCTGCCCCCCACGCTGTCCATCATGTCGGCGGCAACGTGGCGGCCGAGACCCACCTGGGACGGGGTAAGCACATAAAAGTAGGCAACGTTGAGGGACAGGTAGATTGCGATCACGGCGAGCGTCCCGAAGATGAGGGCGCGGGGAAGGTTGCGCTGCGGGTCGCGGATTTCTGAAGAGACCATACTGACGTTGTTCCAGCCGTCGTAAGCCCACAAGGCGCTCACCATAGCGGTGAAGAAGCCGCTGATGCCGACGGCAGCGGGGATATGCCCCGAGAAGTGAGCGAGGCTGCCGTGTCCGAAGAAAAGTCCGAAGGCGACGACAGCCACGATCAGGGAAACTTTAACTATAGTGACGACGATCTGTACGCCGCCTCCAGCCTCGACCCCGAGATAGTTGACGCCGCACAGTACGAGGATGACGACGATCCCGACCAGCTGACCATATTTTATTTCGAGAAGCGACCCGCCGGGGCCGATGTGCCATGGAAAGACCGCCACCGAATTGCCCAGCGCGGGAAAGAAGATCGTCAGATACGTGTACAAGCCCGCAGCCAGAGTGGCAATCGAGCCGCTCTTTGCGACCCAGAACTGAGTCCAGCCGTAGAGGAAACCCCAAAAGGGACTGTAGGCGGCACTGAGATATACGTACTCTCCCCCAGCCTCCGGCATGGCAGCGGCGAGCTCGGCATAAGTGAGAGCGCCAAAAAGAGTCAAGACGCCCGCAAGCACCCAAACACCAAAAAGCATGTGGACGGAGCCGACAGAGCGAATCATGGTCGAGGGGACAAGAAAGACTCCGCTCCCGATCACCGTGCCGATGACGATAGACACGGCCGCCCAGAGTCCAAGGGCACGCTTAAGGGACGGTTGCGGCGCCGGCAAGGGGGGTCGATCCATCACAGAGCGAGTTCCCTAGTCGGAGCTTGCCGGAAGAACGGGAAAAAACTCGTAGCATATCCAACGGCGAAGGTTGCGATTGAGCCGATCAGCACATACCAGGTGTAGGCGACGTGGGTCCGGAAAGTAAGCGTGGCTGCGAAGCCGGCGCACATGCCAACGATGGCTGACCATTCACCGGGCCGGCGGGTAAGTACACCAAGGAGAAACACACCCAGCAGCGCTCCGTAGAGAACTGAAGCGATGGAAAGTCCGGCTTCCAAGACGCTGCCCCAGTGGCGAGCAATCAGACCCACGCAAAAGAGGATGACACCCCAGCCAATGGTCGCCGAGCGGGCAAGCTTCAGATAAAAGGCCTCACTGTGGCCGGGGCGGAGAGGGCGGAAAAAATCCATGATCGTAGTCGAAGAAAGAGCGTTGAGGGCAGCGCTGAGATTTGACATCGCGGCGGCAAGGATAGCAGCGATCACCAGACCCCGGATACCGACGGGCAGATAATCCCAGATGAATTGCGGGTAGATGCGTTCAGGGGTCTTGGGCGCTGCCATGCTGAAATCGCGATGGTAAACGAAAAGCAATACACCGATCAGCAGGAAGAGCGCGAACTGAAAGAAAACCACGATCCAGCTCGAGAACAGCGCGAGGCGGCTGTCCCGTTCCGATCTGGCGGCGAGGAGCCGCTGAACCAGGAGTTGCTCAGTGCCGTGACTTGCCATGGTAAGAAAGCAGCCTCCGAGCAGTCCGGCCCAAAAGCTGTAGGTTCGCTGGAAGAAGGCTGGGGCAAGGGAAATGCGGAAGTCGAAGAGCTGAAATTTTCCTGCCGCGTGCGCGACCGCGGTAACGTGCGGCCAGCCTCCGGGAATCAGGTGCAGCATAACAAAGAAGCTGAGCAACGCTCCGGAAACGTACAGAAACATTTGGATCACGTCTGTCCAGATAACAGCTGTCATTCCGCCTTCGAACGTGTAAAAGAGTGTGAGACAAACGATGACCAGAATCGAGAGCACTTCGCCCGTTCCGACCACGATCGAAACTACGATAGAGACGGCAAATACGCGGACACCTTCGGCGAGCGCCCTCAGGATGAGAAATGTGGCAGCGGTGAAACGACGGACGCGGCGTCCAAAACGGCGCTGCATGAGTTCATAGGCGGTGAAGAGTTTTCCGCGGAAATATTGCGGAAGGAACAGAACAACTATGACAATGCGACCGAGCAAATAGCCAAGGATGAGCTGGAGAAATCCAAAATTTCCCGCGAAGGAAAGTGCCGGGGTGCCAATGACGGTCAGCGTGCTTGTTTCGGCGGATACTATGGAGAAGGCTATAGCCCACCATGGAGCGCCACGTCCCCCCAAAAAATAGCTTTCTAAGGTGGTCTGGCTCTCCTTGAACCGCGCTCCGAACCAGGTAATGAAGATCAGATAAGCGGCAATCACCGCGAAATCTGCAAAGGGCATGGAAACGTGGATGGTAGCATGCGAACTGGTTTCAATAGATAGCGGTACGTTAGATAGGGAACAAGTTGGGAAGTGTCGGCATCTAGAGTAAAAGGGAAAGTTGCGGGCGCCCGAATCCGTCAGTTATACTCCTGCTTTCGCTTCCGCTAACAAATTTTAGAATTTTCCTCTTGAGGGAGGTCACATTGGAGTCACGATTTTTGAGATCTAGCAAAACGATTATCGCCACGGGCGCACTCGCTCTGATCAGCACTTGGGGAACGGTGCAGGCGTCACCAGCGGGGCTGCAGGCGGCTGCTGCAGGTCAGGCAGCTGGCGCGACGAAGAACTACAAGGATCGTGCGGAGTATGATCTCTACGCGAAAATAACCCAGACTCAGGATCCAAAGGCGCGACTGGAACTGCTGAATCAATGGCAGGATAAGTACCCGCAAACTGACTACGCACAGGAGCGGAATATCTACTATCGGGAGACGCTGGCGCAACTGGCAGGGTCAGATCCGTCAGTTCGCCAGAAGCTGCTCGACAAGTGCGAAGAGCTCCTGAAAAACGATCCGAAAGATTTCCGATCGAATTTTCTGATCGCGGTTTGGGGTCCGCCGGTCGGCGGGGCGAATCCCAGCCCGGATCTCCAAGCTAAGGTTCAGACCGCTGGTCAGGCGGTAGTCGATAATGCGAACGACGCTTTCGACGCGTCGAAGAAGCCGGCGCAGGTAAGCCAGGCGGATTTTGACAAAGCGAAGGCGCAGGCGCTTGGAGTGGCGCACAATGCTCTTGCCTGGGTCGCCACGACCAAGAAGGACGGCAAGACGGCTGGCGATCAGTACAAGGCAAGCCTGCAGGCGAATCCGGATCAGGGCGCCGTTTCCTATCAGTATGCCAAGATGCTGCAGGAAGACAAGACGATACCGGACGAGCAAAAATACCCGACGATTCTGTTCGAATATGCGCGGGCAGCCCAGTATACAGGGGCTGGGCAGGTTCCAGCGGCGTCTCAGCCTCAGATCATGGACTACTTCAAGAAGATTTATGGCCAATATCACGGAAGCACGGAGGGCCAAGATCAGCTTTTAGCCCAGGCCAAGACCAGCGCTCTCCCGCCCGACGGCTTCACGATCGGCAGCGCGGCTGCTGCGGCGAACAAAGAAGCTGACGCGCTGAATGCGCGCATGGGATCGGATCCGGCATTCAAGATCTGGTACACGATCAAACAGGGCTTAACTACTCAGGGCGATTCGTTCTTCTCTAGCACCGTGAAAGGCTTCGAGGTTCCGGGTGAATCCGTGCAGTCGAAAGCGTTCAACGGTACGGTCATTTCCATTGATCCTCCAGATCGCCCAACTAAAGTTGTCCTGGGCGTCGAGGATGCGACCAAGCCGGATGCCACTCTGACGTTTTCGCAACCACTACCGGCTGCCGCCATAGACAAAATTAAGGTCGGCCAGAAAATCGACTTTTCCGGCATCGCGGATAGCTACGTCAAAGATCCTTACATGCTGACTTTCAGTGATCCAACGATTCCGGGTGTTCAGACCACCGCCCCAGCCAAGCGAGGGCGACACCGATAGCCAAGCGAAGTTGTCTCCCAAGGACGAAAAGCAGAAAAGGCCCGGGTTTTATCCCGGGCTTTTTCCTGCTTTGTGCGGTCGATTACATCTTGTAGCGGCCGAGATCCTCGTCGTTCAGATTCTCAAGCCACTTGCGGAGTTCTTCGTTGTTCACCTTTTCCGAGACCGAGGTCGAGTTGCGGGAAGACTGCAGCACCTTGTCATCGACATAAATTGGGCAGTCGTGGCGTAAGGCAAGGGCGAGGGCATCGCTCGGACGCGAATCGACGCTCATCAGTTTGCCCTCTTTCTCCAGCCAGATCAAGGCGTAGAAGGTATCGTCGCGCAACTCGCTCACGACCACTTTGCGCACGGAGGTTTCGAGACCCATCAGAAGCACTTTGATGAGATCGTGCGTCATAGGTCGCGGCGTCGTTACTTTTTCAATCTCGAGGGCGATGGCATTCGCCTCATAGATACCCACCCAGATGGGAAGCACCGCATCCCCAGCCAGGTCTTTGAGGACGACGATAGGCATGTTGGTCATCGGGTCCATCATCAGACCCCTAATTTTCATTTCTACTTCCATAACCCCTCCCGTTGACCGATGACTTCCGCCGCTTATTGCACGCGCTCCCCTGCCAGGCTGTTCGGCCCGGCGCGCGTAACCAGGACGTCCAAATACCTTCCGACCAGAGTACGCTCGCCTTCCGGCGTGGGCAGACTCGCATCGTGAAAGTTCAGTGTCTTGTTCTGCGTCGTGCGGCCAATCCACTGGCCGGTGGCGAGATTGTAGCCTTCCACGTGAACTTCCTCGCTACTCCCAACATAGCGCGCGTTGCGACCTATTTGAATAGCACGCTGCCTCTCCTGCAAAATCACAAAGCGGCGCGTCTTCTCCTCTTCCGGAATGTGATCTTCGTATTGAAGGGCGGAGGTGTTCGGCCGCTTCGAGTATTTGAAGATGAACATGGAATCGTATTCGACTTGATCGACAAGCTTCAGAGTCTCCTCAAAATCGGATTCTGTTTCGCCGGGGAAGCCTACAATGATGTCGGTAGTAATCGCGATATCGCGTCTGGCATTCTTCATCCACTCGATGCGCTCCAGGTATTGGCCGCGCGTATAGAGCCGCTGCATGCGGGAAAGAACGGAACTGGAGCCGGACTGGACGGGCAGATGCACGTGATTGCAAAGAGCAGGATCTTCGTCGATGGCATCAATAATGCTTTTCACGAAATCGCGAGGATGCGAGGTGGTAAATCGGACCCGGCGCATGCCCGGCAGACGGCCTACTGCGGCCAACAGAGCGGCAAAATCCCAGCCCGCCGGTGAAGGATCCCGGTAACTGTTAACATTCTGGCCGAGGAGCTGAACCTCGGTATAGCCGAGTTCGAGAAGCGACCCTGCTTCCCGCATCACACTCTCGCCAGTCCGGCTTCGTTCCGGGCCGCGGGTAAAGGGCACCACACAATAAGCGCACGATTTGTCGCAGCCTTCGATGATCGTGATGTAGGCGCGATGAGGATTATCGCGTTTGGTAAAGGGAGTGTCAAACGTTTCCGTGGTATCGAGTTCGAGGCCGGTGACTCGCCGATTGCCGGCTTCCAGTTGCGCAAGCATCTGAGGAAGCTTGGTGTAACTTGCCGAACCCGCAACCAGGCTTACATGAGGTGCGCGTTCGAAGACCCGTTCACCCTCCTGCTGCGCGACGCACCCGAGCACGGCGAAGACTTTGCCCTTACCCGCTTCGCGCTTGAAGCTCTGAAGGCGATTGAAAACCTTCTGCTCAGCCTTGTCACGAATGCTGCACGTGTTGTAAACAACGAGATCGGCAGCGGCCGGCGTGGAGACCTGAGTGTATCCGGTCTCGCAAAGCGTCCCGACGACTTTTTCGGAATCGTGGGCGTTCATCTGGCAGCCGAATGTCTCGATGTAAAACGTTTTCATTTTTCGACAGACCCGGTTGCTACAACATCAACCGTGCAGCAGACGCATGAACCAGCCAATTCCAAAGAGGGCCAGCACGAAATAGCCAAAGCAACGAGCTCCATAGCGGAACCGTTCCCGATCGGTGCGTCTTGTGGTGAGGCCAAGCATCACGCTAGAGATGAGAGCAAAGAGGATCGAAACCTCAAAATGATCTAGATTGAGTGTGGGCATTCCAGCTATTCTTATTCCTTCTGCCGAGTGGCAATCTCGTAAGCGTCCACCATGGCCAGAATGTTCAGCAAGCCCGCCGCAACCAGAAACTTGGAGCCGTAATCAGCAGCATGGGTCGGCCGATCTTGCGGCCAGTAGCCCAAGGCTACCGCGATGAAGTAAATTGCGCCGGCCGCCAGATCACCCACGAAACCCGCGGCTTGGATGAGGCGACTCAAGACGTCACCGGTGCTCGAAGGGACAAACATCGGCCCCCTCATCAGCACTCCAACCAAAAAGGAGACCAGGACCGATGCGAAAATGATGGCGGCCCGGCCCTTACGCCCGAGAAAAAAATGACCGGCGCCCGGAACCAGCCACGCGAGCGCGACGGTGAGCCAAGGAGATCGAACAGGAGCAGCCTGGGCAACAGGCGGGGAAATAGCTGGCATTCTATCTCATTCTAGCCAGTTGCCTGCGGAAGAATGGTTCTTCGAAGACTGCATTACAATAAGGAGCAGTTCGGAATCAGCCCACACAAATGCGGATGTGGCGGAATTGGCAGACGCGCTAGATTCAGGTTCTAGTGGGGGAAACTTCGTGGAGGTTCAAGTCCTCTCATCCGCACCAACTCTAAGTCTTTTCACTGCGTTGATTTAAAGCCTTCGGTCAGCTCTGCGGCTGGATCGGAGGCAGATTCGCCGTGCCAAGATTTGCGCCACAATTTATCTGGCTCGGCGGCGCATTCCCGTTGACGCTGGCGCAAGAATCGCTCTGTCATCCGCTGAGCAACGTGTTTCACGTCCTGCTCCTTTATGATCGAATAGCGTCGCAGCATGGATGGATCGAGATGGCCGCTTACTGCTAAGGCCTGTTTTTCGGGTACGCCTTCGCGAATCATATTGGTGACCGCAGTGCGGCGTTGATCATGAAAAAGCAGTTCGGGCAAGCCAAGTCGCTTGCGCGTGCTCTCGAAGGCGCCACGAAAGCTTCGGATCCGTTTGCCGTCGCGCTGAAAAATGTACGAGCAATCCGGGTTTCGCGCAGGATACATCATCTTTACGAACTCCCGCATCTCGAGGTAGATCGGGATTACATGCGTCTCGCCATTCTTGGTCATTCGTTCTTTGCCGTACCAGCCGGGCACTCGGATCACCCACTCGTTCCAATCGAGCCATTCCCAGCGAAGTTTTAGCAATTCACCTGAACGAACTCCCGTGTAATATGCGAAGCACCAAGGAGCCTTCACGTGATCTGGCAATTCGACTACCATCAACTGATACGTGCTCTCATCGACGATGCCTTGCCGTGGTGGATTTTCCTCGAGCTTTTCGAAAACTACAATGCGCTGAATCTTCTCGGCAGCCAGGCGTAAGGCACGCGAAATGATTGAGATCTCCCGGTTGAGGGTCGCATTCTCCGGTGGTCGCTTGGTCTTCTGATGTATGTCCTCTAGGCGCGAATCGAGATACAGCTCCAGATTATCCTTGCCGAATTTTCTTGCGTCAATTTGACCGATGCGCGGCCGCAGATACTTTTCGATCTTCTTTTCGACGATCGGCGTCTCGATTAGTCTCTTCTTCCGGTGGTCAGCTAGGTACAGATCGAAAAGATCATTCATGGAGATTTCAGGTCCGTTCGATTCAGCGTCATCGATCTCATCTACCCAGTCCTTCAGTTTGCGTTCTGCCTGCTTGTCCGTGCTAGCCTCGATGACTTTAGTCCGGCCGTTGTAGCGCAATTGATAGTTGTCGCTGGGCAGCTTTCGGTAGGAGCCTGTGCCATATGTGCGCTTCTTCATGCAGTCACTCCAAACTCAGGACGGTGAGCAGGCATGTTGTGTGCTGCAATGACGTCCCGCCACCGCAGGCTCACGTTCGCGTGTCCTACGCTACCCGTTTGAGCAAAGCATTGGCCGAAACGTCGAATTAGGAAGTGGTTTTTGGTCTTGATCATGTCAGGAGCGTAATACCACCTTCGTTGTTTGTGTGAACGCGATGACGATGAAAAGTCCCACAGCGCATCTGTGATAGACCTATTACTCGCGCGGTGATTTGGCATCCTCGATCAGTTTGTCCAGCTCGCGGATGTCGAACCGGATGCGGCGGTCGATGCGAACCGGAGTCAGTTTTTTCTCGGCGATTAGCCGATAGATAGTGTCCTCACTGCAGCCAAGGTACTCGCAAGTCTCCTCCATGTCCAAAATTCGGCGGTGCGCCTCCTGCCGGCGCTCCAAGCGGTCGGCTATGGCGTCAGCCATGGCGGTAAGGAAAAGTTCGACCGTGTCGCGTGAGTTGGGGGTGATCTTGCTCACCTCGCGCTCTCCCGGTTTCGGACTTGCAGGTTCCCAGTAGCCTCCATGAGAGTGCTGCCGGCCGTAGGCACGGCAAAATCGGAACGGGAGGGACGGCACATCGTTGCCGCAAGCGTATTAGTGTACGGGACAAGCACTGGGTTCCGCATTGACCTCCTCAAAAGCCGCGCTCGCCCAGAACGTTCGTCGGTGTTTGACGTTAGTTGGCCATTCGATCGTGCTGCGAGCCTCATCAACGTGTCTTTCTTGCGACTCTCAAAGCGGGGCTTGCGGCAGGTTTCGTACGCGCTCCGCGAACTCGGCAATGCACGCCAGTTCTGCCTGTTCCACTTTGACTTGCCGTTCCCACCGGTCGCGATCAATCAGAGAGGAACCGCTTCGTCGACGCGACGTCGGAGTTCTGCGGCTGGTAGTGCGTCCAACTCCACGGTTGGCGCCTCGCTTCCAAACTCTTTTCTAAAGCCTCTGGACCGGCTGTCCGTGTCCTTGATTCGCTGTGGTGGCAGATTGAACTCGGCGATATCCGTCGAGTGAATTGCAACTCGCGACATCTCGAAATCGATGCCGCTCGCCGCCTTTACGCGGCGATGGATGTCCCGCTCGATGACGTGACCAGAGGGGTCGTGGTCGCCAAGAAAGAAAACGACGATCTCCTTACCGATGCTTGTGAACTCTTCTCCGATCTGCCCCTCCATGCCGGTCGAGCCGAATCCGTGACACACGCGAAGCGTAATGCCGAACTCTTCCTTGATCGGCCGCAGCGAGCTCAACACCGTACCCTTCTCGCTCGAAACCTCGCAGTATCTTTCCTGGGTCTGCCAGGCGTCGCGGCGATAGGACCGCTTTACAGTCTGGATGTACCCGTCCGCGTTCTGCCAGACGCTTACTGATTCCGGTTGCAGGGTCTCGTCCACCATCCAGTTATGCGGAATGGCGTGTGCCGGACGCTCGGAAGCGTGTTGCTGCCGGACCGCAGGATCCAACTCCCATTGCCGGTAGCGACGGCGCGCGATGGTTGAAGCTGCCCCCAAACGTCGATAGCTAGACCGGTCGTTTTCGTATTCAATCTCATTTCGGCTGAAGATCGCGTAGTGCAATTGGCGCAGCGTTTGCGGATGATCTGCTTCCAGCAGCCGATAGGCGTAGTCAATCAGTTCTTTGGTGCCTTGCGATAACCCGCGCATACGTTCCTCGGGAGCAAATTGGATCTAGATCGGAATTGCTTGCGGCCAACAATCCGCCACTTGCCTCTCTTGGCGGCGATCGAGGCTGCTATCGCGTTCACCTTTGGCGGTGAAACAGACAGGCCAACCGTCTCGCGTGAGTCCGCTGGCGTCCTGCTCACTTGTCTTTCTCCTTCAGGCGGATGCCGAGATAACACCAGGTGAGGACCATCCGGCCGTGCCGTTCGATGGTTCGCTGTTTTGGATCTTCGATGCGCTTATTCTTCCGGAGTTCGAGTCCAAAGGCAGTCTGGTTGACCGGTTTCGACCGTCCCCGCTCGCGTAGAAACATCGAATAGGAGTCGCGGAGAACCTCACAAGGCGTAACCGCAGCGGGATCGTCTTCGACGCACTCGGAAAGCCAGACCCGAAACGGATCGGTGGTTGCGCAGAAATCATCGTGCGCTGCCCGCGTGCTTTCCGTCTGGGTAACTCCTTTGCGCTTGGTTACGCCCGGAAGCTCGCGGAGCGCACGGTTTAAGACCCCCGAGAGTTCGGTTGGCTGGCGGAGCAGCGCGTCGAGCTCCTCAGCCGGGATTTGCTTCGAACTATCTTGGAACCGCGTCCCGAAGGGAATTACCCACCAGCGATCGAGAAATGCATCCGTCGCATCCTTGGACGTGGGCGGCTCATTGGCACTGAACAGCAGGCGCGCGAATGGTTTGAAGTGAAACTGCTTGCCGTGTTTATACTCGGCGTCAATGAAGTCTTCTCCGGTGATCGCTTTGAATTTTGACGTACTTTCGAGATCGTGAGTGGGAAGGTCTGCGCAGATATTGGCGAGTTTGCCGTACAGATAGGGACAAGCGAATCGATTCTCCTCGAGAGTATGAAGGCTTTTCGAGCTCGTGTTTTGTGTCCCGAGAAACGACCGTATCCCAGCCAATAGCCTGCTCTTGCCTGTTCCTCTTGGACCATGGAGCAGTAATGCCCGCTGCGCTGAGGTATAGGGAATCATCAGCAGTGCGATGAGCTGAAACACGACTTTTGCCTTGAACACGTCCTTAGGCAATACTCTCCTAAGAAAGGCACCGGCAACTGAACGGGGGAAAGCCATTCCGGGCTGTGTGGCTCGAGTTGCCGAGACTCGAGGTTCAGGATCCCATTAAGCAGGTTGATCCGATTCAGCGGCGGCCTTTCCCAGAGTCTTGGGGAGGCAATCGTGACCCACTCACGGATTTCGTGAGCAAGTACCGCTTTTCCAGCTCCGGTCAGTCTGCCACTCGATCGTAAGTCCGCGACCGGCGGAGCGAACCAGTTCCGAGCCATCGGAACGGTAGGCTCCGTCCCTGTAAACGTAGAGCTCGTCACCCTCATTCTTGGCAAATCGGTAGCGATGGAGCAGGATGTCGCCGATCGTTGGAGCGGCAGCAACGAGCCGACACCTTTCATCGAGGCTGGGACGTCGCTCCGGAGCTTCGTTGTTCTGAACGGGAACTGCTGCAGGATCCCACTTCGGACCGCCGCCGGTCATCCGTTCTTCCCTCGCTCTTTTCCTTGGATCGTAGGCGTTTGCAATGAGATCAAGAACGCGTTCGGGCCCGACAGAGATCAGATCGTCAACACCATTAATTTCCGGCTCTGCGGGGATGTCTACAAACAAGACCTTCGCGCCGAGACCCCGCAGGTGTTTCGCAAGCGCCAGGCGGGCTATTTTGACCTGTTCGTTCGAATTGACATTCGAATCAAAAATGATTTTGACGGTGCGCTTCTTCCACTCGATCCTGCTGAGGTCCGGGATCGGCCCAGTTTCATCAAGCCGCTCGCCATTCGGACCGGTGATCTTACCGATTCGGCCGCGCCAATTCCAAACGCCCGAAATGGCGACCGCAAGCCAACGTGGTCTTTCGGCTGCGTCTGAAGCAGCAAACCAGCCAAGTTCGTGCAACGCAAGACATTTCTTTTCGCCTTCCGTAAGCACGATGGGTAACTTCGCATCGCGGAGCCAATCCGGTTCCGTTTCCGGCGTGAAATACAGCATGTTCGCGCTGCCGGGCGCTGAGACGTACTTGTTTTTCGGTTTACCGTCTTCTATTTCTGGATGGTCGCGGCGCAGGCGATATTGGCGTATCCAGTCCTCGCCAGGCCAGATGTAAGGAAAACTGAGGCCGGAGTAATCGCCCGAGCCGTTCCGTCCCACGATTTCGGCGCCCGTGAAATTATCGACGCGACGCACCAGCGCACGATCTGCCGTATCCTTGGTGATGCCGGAACGCGCAAACATCGCGTAATCAGCGCCTGTGAGGAGGCCGCCAGATACGGCAATGGCGAGCTTGATCACGACGATCGAGCTCCTTGTGCATGGAGACGATAGAAACTGGCAATGTCCTCAAATTGCGCGGCTAACTGCCTCTTTGTTCTTTGAGGGTTGGCGAAGCAAGCGAGACATAGCCCAAATCCAAACCCGCCGATACCCAAACGATGCCGATCCGCCTCTGTCGGGACGAAATAGCCGAACTCAAGGGGTGTTGAAGCGGCGCAGATGGCGCAGCAGTTCACATCTTTGTGGGTTGCTTGAGCTGATTCGACCAGTTGCTGCTGTGTCTGAACGACTGAAGCCGCAACGATACCAACCTGATTGGCTCCTCGGCTTCCACGATCGTTGAACGTAATATTGCAATGCTTTATTCTTTTGACATACGCTGAATCTTTCTAAACGCCGTCGCGGTGGAGCGCGACAGGCGTTTTTCTTTCTCTAACGGCCCGAGTACGAGGTGACGAACTTCAGTGAGCAGAGACCCCGGCCTCGGGAGGCCAGCCAAACCGCAGCGCTGCTTTCTCACCTTCTTGCTTGGCGATGATCAGCTCGTTTAGAGCCGCTATGATGCGACTCATCTCGTGATGGGTGAGCCAGATGTGGCCGCACTCAAGTGCGGACAGTCGGCTCGGACTGAACCGTATTTTGCGGGCTAATATCGCAGCAGGTATGCGAGCTGCGCGTCGTTTCGATCCGAGCGTCTCGCCGAGGATGCCTTCTTTGACCTTCATTGACGTTGTTTCTTCTCCTTCCTTGGCGACAGTATTGAATAGGTACGCGGAGTTTGTCGTCTCGTGAGAGGTTCAGGAAAGTTCAACGAGTTCAGAGCATCCTTACTGAACCTGAACTATGGAAGAAGTGAGATCAGACCTAGTCGGGGAGGTCTTCCGGTTTGAGTCCGAAAGCGTCGGCAAGCGCCTTTCGGTTCTCGTTCGTTGCCTGTTTTATGGTGCCGTCCAGGTAGCCGTAGACTGAGTTCTTCGCAACTCCAGCCTTGCTTGCCCATGTGCCTCGCTTCCGGCGTTTCGATTTTAGGATCGGCATTACAATTTTTTGTCTTCGATTGGCGCGTTGCTCTTTGGTCTCAGGTTCCTCGGGCGATGTCACTACGGGTTCGGTGGCGCGGAAGCGGTCGAAGCCGCTCGGGCCGAGATACAGCACGGTCCCGTACTGGCAGTCCGGGAAGAAAGGCTCAAGTTCCTGCAGGACCGACACGATCGATTGAACTTGATAGTCGAGGAGCGAGCGACCGAGATGGCACACGTAGCCGGAGGCAAGTCTGGGCTTTTGGCAAAGGACTACAAGAGCGACCGCGAGATCCACAAGGTCGACGGCGTGCTCCTGAGTGAATTGCGAGAGCTCGAAAAGCAGACAGCCATCGAAACCGGCGAATGGGCAGAGCAAACTACTCCGGGGGTCATGGTTCAAATTGTGCTGCCGGTACCCTCATCGAAGAAACCTACCGAACCCGAGTGCATAGACATTATTGATGTGTCTCCGCGGCGCTGACGAGGAAGCAATGGCCGTCAAGACTAGCCGTCAAGGCGGGATGTCATATCAGTTCACTCGAATACCCACCGCGGGTAATCGACGGGTCCGCGCGACGAACGAAGCAATCCGCGCGATGGAAGGAGAAGTCGAGCCGGAGATGTGGTCAACTGCCATTGACAACCGTTGGAGATGGCCAGCATGCTATTGTCTGGTTGATTTGCCTGGCAAGCAAGCCGCTGAGGGAGTTTAAGTGGCATAACCAAGACTTTGATCTTGCATCACGTCGTGTTTGACGGGTTGCGGCTGTCAGATGATCTGCGTCAAAGTTCCCAATTTCCAGTTTGCGCGTAAGAACGAACTCGCTGACGCGAGGGACGCTACGCGTGCGCGTGATCGGCAGATCGGTCACATCGACGGTAGCGTGATTGGAGGATAATCATGCTTCGCCGTGTCGCACTTTATTGCCCCGCAGAAACAGCTTGCTCCGGCTCCGTAGACGAGGAAACGGCGAAAATCGATTGAATACCATAGCGGTAAGTTGCCAAAACCGGCTGCATCCCTCGCAAACGTCAGCGAATTCCTCCTTACGACTTGGTACGAAGTGTCCCGGGCCCGCCCACCGCGCTGGCTTCAGCTCGCCTCCGCCGGGCCGCTTCCGATAAAGATCTGTCGTCATTGAGAAGCTAACCGGAAACTGGGTTTCTGTAAAGGATTGGTAAACCCTTCGCGACTAGTCATTTTTGGGGGTGTCCTGAGCGCCGCGCAGTCGCGAATAGTTGTTGACAGGCAAGTCGCTGCTTGCCTATAATTAAACGAGTGAGCGATGTTTTCGAGGCTATCGCTGTTCCGGCACGCCGAGCAATTCTCGACGAGCTTGTGGACCGGGACGGCCAGACGCTCTTCGAACTATGCACACGGTTGGCGATGAAGCATCAGATCGGATTAACGCGCCAGGCAATCTCGCAGCACCTCGACGTGCTGGAGTCGGCTGGACTCGTTACCACGATCCGACGAGGCAGGTTCAAGTTTCACCACGTGCACACGGAACCGATCGGCGCCATCGCCGAACGGTGGCCAAAACAGACCGACAAAAGGAGCCGCGAATGAGGATCGTTGTGAGTAGCGTCTTTGTGGATGATCAAGACAAGGCGCTTGATTTCTATACAAACAAGTTGGGCTTCGTCAAGAAGACGGAGATCCCGATGGGAGCGGCAAGGTGGCTTACGGTGGTCGCACCCAGTGACCCCGATGGCACAGAGCTCCTGCTGGAGCCCGATGGTCATCCCGCTGTGGGCCCATTCAAAAACGCGCTGCTGCACGATGGAATTCCGTTCACATCGTTTGGGGTAGACGACGTGAAGGCCGAGTACGAACGTCTGCGCGCCTTGGGGGTGGCCTTTACGCAGCCGCCAGTGGTGATGGGGCCGGTGACGACGGCTGTGTTGGCGGATACCTGCGGCAACTTGATTCAGCTGGCCCAAAAGGGCTAGGGGCTTGTCGATGACCGCAACGTCACCAACGCCATCCCGGGAGATGCTTGAAGGGCTGCGTTCGCTCAGCAAGGACAGTCAGAATCGGGCCTTCGAGGGACTGTTGAAAGCAACTGAGAAGCCCGTGGCGTGGGCATACGAACTGTGGGATGATCTGCTACTCACGCTGCGGGATGGCGACAACCGGCAACGCTCAATCGCTGCCCAGGTGCTCTCCAATCTTGCGAAGAGCGACCCCGAGCAGCGAATGTCAAAGGATCTGGCAGCCTTGCTGAGAGTTTCTAAGGATGAGCACTTTGTGACCGCCCGCCACTGCTTGCAGTCGCTGTGGAAGGTCGGGGTTGCGGGCGAGCCACAGCGCAACGCGCTCCTGAAGGGGCTCGTGCTTCGCTTTGAGGAATGTACTTCTGAAAAGAACTGTACGTTGATTCGTTACGACATTCTGGTTGTCCTCCGGCGCGTTTACGACCTCGTCGGCGACCAGAACGTCCAGGCTACGGCCGAACGGTTGATGGCCCGGGAGCGAGACCCAAAATACCGGACAAAGTATGCTGCCGTCTGGCGGAAATGATGTTTTGAACCCATACTCACGATCAACGGCCAAGGGTTTACGAATATGCCCAGTTGGTCGGCCAACCGGAAAATGGGATCACCAATGGCGCTCGCTGACTTTGGATCGGATGTCCGAGAACTTGACCTCTCCGTGCGATGTCCGTCACGTCAGGTTCAGCCTTTTACAATTTAAGCGATGTGCCACGGTGGCACAGGCAGTGTGCACGGTACGTTAGCCTGAAGACACGAATAATGGCCACAAAGCAAGCGCCCCCATCCTCGGACGAAGTCGCCAAGCGTTTCCCGATGCAGGGTCCATCGGCGCAGCAGATCAGGCGGCTCAAGGAACAAGGCCTGAAACTGTTACAGGTGGACGTGGTCTTCGGGGATTCGGCGAGCATGAAGGACCTGAAGAGCGCGACCCGCCCCAATCCGCCTCCCGAGCAATGCGATCGATAGACTCTCGTGATGGCATCGCTTTCCTGTCTCTCAAATTCGATGAGCAACTGGACAAATTCTCGACTCATTTAACGATTGCGTTTTCCGCCGTCGCCTGGGTGCTTCAGCCTCGTGTTCAGATATCACCGTGGGTATCGCTGCGGTTACCTACGCGTTGGAACTTTATCCAAGCCTTCCCCTTTTCAGAATTCACGGAGACAACTATCGGTAAACAATTGGGGGGAACCGGACGGGTTCCCCACGATCTTCTGCGCTTTTACGGCCAGTGGTACCGGCACTACGCCAAGAGCAGCCCAAAAAAGAGTCGGAGTACTTGGGTCGACATCTGTTCTCTCGGGCGGAAGGAGATTACTTGTGTCTATCAAAGACGTCGTCGAGGCCGCAGAGCAGAAGCGGCTGAACGAGGCGCGCGAGGCGGGAATACCGTGGAAAAAATGGGGGCCTTACCTTAGCGAGAGGCAATGGGGTACAGTCCGCGAGGACTACAGCTCCGACGGAAACGCATGGGACTATTTCCCGCATGACCAGTCTCGGTCCCGGGCTTACAGATGGGGCGAGGATGGCCTTGGAGGAATCTCCGACGATCACCAGCGGCTGTGCTTTGCCGTGGCTCTATGGAATGAGCAAGATCCCATCCTGAAAGAACGCCTGTTCGGGCTCACCAACAGCGAAGGAAATCATGGCGAGGATGTTAAAGAGTACTACTTCTACATTGACAGCACTCCGACGCACTCGTACATGAAGTATCTGTACAAATACCCGCAACGGGAGTTTCCCTATCTCGATTTAGTGGAAACGAACGGGCGACGGTCGCGCGAAGAATTGGAATACGAGCTGTTGGATACAGGCGTGTTCAATGATGACCGGTATTTCGACGTCTTCGTGGAGTACGCCAAGGAAGGTCCGGAAGATATCCTCATCCGCATTACGGTTTACAACCGCGGGCCGGAGGCCGCGCGTCTCCATCTGTTGCCGACGCTTTGGTTCCGCAACACCTGGTCATCGTCGGGAGACAGTCAAAAACCTTTGCTGCGCGCGGCAGGCGCCAGTGTAATTCAAGTCTCGCATTCTGAGTTGGGCGACTACTCGCTTCATTGCGACGGGGACCCTGAGCTTCTGTTCACGGAAAACGAGACGAATACTGAGCGACTTTGGGGCCAGCCGAATGCTTCCGCGTTTGTTAAGGATGCGTTTCATAGGTACGTGATTGCACGAGATGGTGGAGCAGTTAATCCGGCCCGTGCAGGGACGAAAGCGGCGGCGCACTATACGCTCGATGTCCCTGGCGGAACGAGCAAGACGGTACGGCTGCGGCTCACGGCCGCGCAAGCTGGCGATTCCTTCGGTGGTTTCGAATCGGTATTCGAGAAGCGGATCGCTGATGCGAACGAATTCTACGACCGGATCACCCCGCACTCCCTTACCGAAGATCAGCGCCGGGCTCATCGCCAGGCGCTGGCCGGAATGCTATGGGGCAAACAGTTTTACTACTTCGATCTCGAGACCTGGCTCAGCGAGCATAAGAGTCACCCACTGCTCGACTCGAGTGGCTCCAGAGCGCGGAACAGCGAGTGGTTCCACATGCTCAACGCAGACGTGATCTCCATGCCCGATAAATGGGAATACCCCTGGTATGCCGCCTGGGACTTGGCATTCCACACGCTGCCTTTGGCGCTGGTCGATTTCGATTTCGCCAAGGAGCAACTTCTCCTGATGCTGCGGAGCCTCTATTTCCATCCGAACGGGCAGATCCCGGCCTACGAGTGGAATTTCAGCGATGTGAATCCCCCGGTACACGCGTGGGCCACGCTCTACTTATACAAGTGGGAACGGGCATTGGGCCGGGCGGATCTTCGCTTCCTGGAGAGATCCTTCCAGGGGCTGATGCTCAACTTCAACTGGTGGGTGAACCGGAAAGATCCCTCAGGGCGCAATGTATTCGCCGGGGGCTTCCTCGGGCTGGACAACATAGGTGTATTTGACCGGAGCGCCCAACTTCCCACCGGCGGTTCGCTGGAGCAGGCTGATGGAACCGCGTGGATGGCGTTCTATTGCCAGTGCATGCTCGAAATGGCGTTGATTCTGAGCGATTACGACTCGATTTACGAAGAGGTGGCCTTCAAATTCATCCAGCATTTCATGTGGATCGCCTACGCCATGGACCGCATCGGCGAACATAAGGACGAGATGTGGGACGAGGAAGACGGGTTCTTCTACGACCTCTTGCGGCTGCCGGACGGGCAGGCTATGCGTCTGAAGGTACGGTCCTTGGTGGGATTGTTGCCGCTGTGTGCAGCCACCGCGTTCGAGGTTGAAGATGTGCTTCGACACCCCAAACTGATGGAGTTGATCGAACTGTTTAGGAAACGCCATCCGGAGTTGGTTGCCCACGTTGCCCCGATGGACCAACATTTCGTGGGTTACAAAGGACGCCGGCTGTTGTCGATCCTCAACAAGAAGAAGCTGGAGCGTGTACTCGCTTACCTGCTGGATGAGAAGGAGTTCCTAGGACCGCACGGTATCCGTTCTCTTTCTCGTTATCACTTGGATCATCCGTTCTCGTTCTGGGTCGGCAATCAGGAATACAAGGTGCAGTATCTGCCGGCGGAATCGAATACTGGAATGTTCGGCGGGAACTCCAACTGGCGGGGGCCTGTTTGGATGCCGGTCAATGTCCTGATCGTGCGGGCACTGTTGAACCTGTATGCCTTCTACGGCGATGAGTTTAAGGTCGAGTGTCCGACACGCTCCGGTCGATACATGACCTTGTTCGAGGTGGCGGAGGAAATCACGCGCCGGCTGGCGGGCACTTTCCTGCGCGACGCGAACGGAAGGCGGCCGGTCTACGGAGGCACCGAAAAATTCCAGAAGGATCCACACTGGCGCGACTTGATCCTCTTCTATGAGTATTTTCACGGTGATAATGGGGCAGGCCTCGGAGCCAGCCACCAGACCGGCTGGACCGGGTTAATCGCTCCCCTGCTGGACATCTTTGAACGTTTGGACGCCAAGGTCCTGCTTGAGACCGAGCGCGGGCGTGTATTCGCCAAAGTTATTCGGGAGCAGGTGGGCGGAGAAGGCGATAAGGAAACTGAGTCGGCACAGACCCTCGGAACGCGGACACCGGAGTCTGTGAGGTAAAGGCTTACAAGCTGACTTCCTCATCCTTGTATCAAGTTGCGAAAGAAAGCGTATGCGTGCCGCTCCATCCGACGCACGGCAGGCAGCAAATTTTCAGCAACGACACGGTGTTCGAGACCTGATTGGGCGCCTGCAAAGCTGCTCAGGTATGGAAGAGCCTTTTATGGAAGTTCGGAGCCTTTGTCCACCGGCTGAGTCGAAACGATAACCGTCATGGAACCTTCAAAAAACGCGTCGGAGCCCCTCCGCTCCGAAGCTGGCGTCCGACAGGTCGTAACGTACCTTTACTGATTTCGGTTCTTAAGTCACTGACCGCAGAACGTAGCGCACGGACCGTGCGACCGATGTAGACTTCGCGACCAAAAGCATTGAGACGAATACGACCGATCGGAACGTCATGCGGGACCGCAAGTGGTCCGATAAAGAGCCACTCGTCGGCGACATGCCGGAAGGACGATGGACGTTCCCGGCACTCGCGCGACGGAACGACAAAGCTCCCCCGTCGAGTGGCTCTGGTCCAGTCTAAACTGACAACATCGGAACGGCTCACCGAGCGTGTACTGCCGGACTGGCAGCGGCGCAGGGGGAGTTCTCGAAATCCATTCACGTGGTGAAATCAGCCACCTCGTAGCTGCAGAGTGGCACCCAAACACGCCTCCTTTGCATAAAGGACTTTAGTTTGCTCCTGCAGCCGCGCAACAGAGGTGTAGGGAAAGGAATTGGTTTCCGCACGCCTATGCGGCCGGAGCCTTCTCTCTCTGTTTGCCGTCGTTTTTAGACTTGCCTTCAGAGGGACTTTCCGCACACCCGTTACGGAGGGTGGAGACCGGAACGTTTAGCATTCGCGAGATCTTGCGCCAGCTATAGCCGAGCCTGCGCATCTCGATGGCTGTATCCCTGCGAAACACCTTCTTGGGCCGACCGAAGGACTTGCCATTGGCCTTTGCGGTGGCTACGCCAGCCTTAACTCGCTCAATGAGTATGGATCGCTCCATTTCCGCCATGGCCGCCACAATCGTGAAGAGAAGCTTTCCCATCGGCGACGTTGTGTCGATCGCCTCCTGATGGCTTATGAAGCCGATGCCAAGCGACTTGAACTCCTCGAGCGCGTCCAGGAGGTGCTTCGTGGACCGGGCGAAGCGGTCAAAACGCCAGCAGATCACCACGTCTACCTTGCCGCGCCTGGCGTCAAGCATCATCCGATCAAGTTGCTCTCGGGAAGCCTTGGCGCCGGAAACGCCGGTATCGACGTACTCGACGGCCGACCAGTCGCGGCGTTCGCAGTACTCGCGGAGATCGCGAAGTTGAAGGTCGCACGTCTGATCCGCTGTAGAGACTCTTGCATAGATGGCCGCCGTCTGGATATGCTTCCCGTTGCTCATGCCTGTATTTCCTTTTCGATCTCTGCACGCTTGAAGAACGCGCGAACTCTTGAGCTATCATTATCTAGTACCCGGAGTTAGATATCAATACCTCCGGGTGTAGGATGAGGAATGACGCGAAGAAAGATCCCGGCGGACGTCCTGGAGTGGTTCCGCAAGCAGGGGGCAAAAGGTGGCGCAATCGGCGGATCAAAAGGCGGGAAGGCGGCCGCTCGCAACATGACGCCGGAGCAGAGAATCGCACGGGCCAAGAAGGCTGTAGCGGTTCGCGAGGCTAAACGTGCCCAACGTAAGCGGTCGCGTAAGTCTCAGTCGTGATGCCGTTGCCCACTAGGGGCTTTCGCAATCCCGGGTAGATGATTTCAGCAAAGCGTGAACCACGATTCGTGACTCAGCTAAATCGAACCTCGACCCCGGCCTCGAGTGAACCGGGGACCAGGAAGAAATTCCTTTAGGAGACTCCCCACCCCCTCCCCTATACCCGTTTTCGCTGGAGTCCCAAACAGCCGGCCTAAACCTCGAATTTGTGCACACGAGCGCCTTACCTTTTTCCCGAATGGAGAAGGGACGACTCCAGAACCCTGAAAACGCTTTCACGAAGATGGATTGGTTCCTCAGCGATTGATGGCCTAACAACGTTTTGAGTGATCCTCGGAGAGATCCATCCGCCCAATACCTCTAAAAAGTTCGCGCTTCAATTTCTACAAGAATGGCCGGCGCGATTGACGCGGCTTTCTCTTGCGAAAGCCCCGCAACCTGAACGCGACCAGTCTTAGTTTTGAAGGAGTCCGCTAAGCTCTTTCTGATACTCATGAGCACTGGCGACCATGGGTAGGAGTCCGTTCTCAATCACTGTACATCGGAATCACAACCTTGCGCCGGCACATCAGAACGTAAATCTGGCTTGCAATTCCAATCGCCTGTTGTTCGCTGACTCCGAAAAACCTGTTCCTCCGACGGTTGCGACTCCATAAGGCTGGTTGGCAACCCCGAACCATGGCGAGGTGATGTTGCCGATGATCGGACCCGGATTGTTGTGGTTCAGAATGTTGCGAATCGAAAGAGAGATCGCCAAATTGTAGCGGCGGCCAGTTGTGACGGAATTGCTCACAGAGCCACCTCCGAAAGGTCCCATCTGCGGACGCCGCCCACCCGTGGAAATGGAGCCTTCGCCTTTAGGACCGAAGGCGAACACTTTTGAAATGCGAAGGTTCAGCAGGATAATCGCTGGTCCCCGGCCATAGTTCCGGGACAAAATCGCTTCGCCCGGCATCGGGTTTGGATCAAGCAGGCCATACGGACTGGGAATCAGGCCAGGCCTGGTTGGATCCGTCGCGATTCCGGGCCGTCCATTGAAAAGGGTTGTCCCATAAAGGTCCTGTCCGACCGTGATGTTAAAAGGTGCCCCGGAATCAACCACAAAAAGAGGGCTGAACCGCAAGCCCCACTTTGTCTCAATGGAGCCGCCGAGGGTTCCTTGATTTCGAATATCGGTGGAAGCCGGCCCATACTCGCCAGCGAAATTGTAAGGGTTTGCCGGAAAGGTGCCGACGCCTAGTCCTTGAACAGTAATCGCGGGATTGAAGTCTGTATTCTGCGGCGGAGGTGAATAATCCGTGTTGCTCATTGCGCGGTTGTAGAGATAAGAACCGAACAGGGACACAGAATCATTGAGCTTCGTATTCACATTGGCAATGAGCTCGTTCTGATTGTAGAGACCTGCCGACTCAACCAGAAAAACAGGGTTAGAATGGCCGAGCGGATAAATGCCACTTCCGGGCACTTGCGGATTATATGTTCCCGGTAGCGGGGCGTTAATGTCGTTCGTTAGATATTGATGCACGCCATGGGAATTTACATAGGTGAGGGCGGCCGTAGTATGAGCTGGAAGCTGTCTCTCGATCGCAATGGCCGATTCCATCAAATAAGGCGCTCGCAGGTTTGAACTAAGCTCCTCAGTTGTCTGCTGAGATCGAGCGCTCACCAGTGATGAGATCGGCGGAATCAACGGAAAGAAATTGGGATTGGTGATGACGTACTGCTGCTGTGTGGAACCGTTGTAGCGCTCAGCCGTCAGGACGTTGACGATGTCGAATCGCTGATAGAACATGCCGAATCCCGCACGAATGATGGTTTTGGGAGAAGTGCTTGGGTTTCCGAAGGACGGCGCCCAAGCCAATCCGAGTCTTGGGGCGAAATCAAGCAAATCGTGCAGATTGGTCTGCCACTCATACCGAAGCCCAAAGTCGAGCGTAAGATTTGGCTTCACGCGCCAGTTATCGCCAACAAACACGCCGATATCTTCTTGATGAGGTGAGAGCGAGGGGTTCCCCGCATTGATTGTGAACTGAGATGCCCCGCCGCCTAATGCTCGAATTTGCGCCGGCGGAACGCCCATTCTTTCGAAAAGCAGCGTGCGACGGTAACTTTCGATGGAGCTGATACTGACTGAGATCGGTTGTCCGGATGGGTCTAGCACAGGTTGATTGTTCGCGTCTAGTTCTGGACCAATTCCACCGGCAAACGTGAACGTTCCGCCAAAGTTGATCGGTGACGTGTTGTCAAGTGTGGCAGCGTGTACGCGAATGCCAAAACGCACCGTGTGCTTACTGCGCGTCGTTGTCGCATAATTCTGGAATTCATAGGTGTTCAGCGTGTTGAAAGAATTCCCCACTTGCGCACCTCCGCCGACGAATGAATTCAGGACATCCAACTGTGGACTGGGGTCTTCGGACAGGCTAGAGATATGTGCCCGATAGAACTGAAATCTCGTCTCGTTCAATAGGTTGGTGCCCAGTACGAGCCTGTTTGCGAGTTGTACGGTTTGGTCGGTTCCGTGGTTATGAATGCCAGTCGACACGAGGCTAAACCCGCCCACACCAGAATGCTCGATATCCCCATCGGAAAATTGATAGCGGCCCGATAGCGTGTCATTCGGCGTGAGCTGATAATCGATTCGTGGGCCGACGCGGATACGCCGCTGTGGAATGTTGAATACCTGTGTGTAGGGGTTGATAATTGCAAGCGTATTCGGATCGATTGTTGTTCCATTGATAATCGCGCCGTTGTCAATCGCGGCGCGATCCACTGTCAAGAAAAACGAAGCCGACTTGCTCAATGGCCCCTCCAGGCTTCCGCCGTATTCTTTGAGCAGGAAGGGAGCCTTTTCGGCAGCGTAAGGGTTGCGCGAGTTCCAAACACTATCGCCAAAGTTGTAGTAAGCCGTGCCGTGGAATTTGCTTGCGCCGGGTTTCGTCAGAATTTCCACTCGGCCATAACCGAGCTTGTCGTACTCGGGTGAGAACGGATTCTGGTTGATGCGAATCTCGCGGATACTATCTTTGGGAGGCAGTTGACCGCCACTGAAGCCATCGATGTAGACAGAGTTACCGCCAGGGCCGGCCGCAGGTCCCGCGAGAGCCTGTAAATCTGCCGCCAGATCCTCGGGATCGTCGGCTAGCGTGCTGAGATCCTTGCCTTGCAGGACGAGAGCAGAAGCGTTATTGGCGGACTCGGTACTCAGGGCGGCTCCGGAGTTCTCCTGTACGGTCGTTTGCTGTCGGGTGGCCGCGACCTTCAGTTCGAGCCTAAGCGTTTGCGGTCCTCGCTTAAGCGTGATTGCAACCGGATGTTCCTCCAATTGTGGGGCGCGTGCTTGCACGGTGTATTTGCCAGGCACCAACCCGGAAAAAGAATAGGAGCCGTCGTGAGAAGTAGTTACCGTCTCTGCTTGCCCGAGTGAATCCGTGATTGTGACGCTGGCTTTCGGCACAACGGCGCCACTTTCGTCGAAGACCTGACCCCGCAGCAATGCTGTTTGGCATTGAGCGACGAGTGGTGCCCAAAGGACAATCGTGAGACCGAGGAGAGTTCTCAAGAACGAAGCCTCCCATCACTCAAGAGACAGTACCGATGACTAGGGTTGTACATGATAAACGAAAACGGCGGCAGGCTCGGGCCCCTGCTGCCTGGCAGCGACGTAGAGAGCGCGGGTCTCTGGCGAGAGAAGGCTAGTCCGCGCACCGCTTCTGGTTGGTACATTCGCAATCTGGCTGTATTGATTGGCATCCTGCTGATGGAACACGGAGACTTTTCCCTGGCCGCCGCTTGCATAAATTCGTTTTGCCGCGGTATCGTAAAAAACGTCATCGCAGTCTCCAACGACAGGCCACTCGCCGACGATGCGCCCCGTATCGGTATCGAAAATGAGAAGTCGTGCCGGAAGCCGGCAAACAACGAAGAGGCGGCGATCCGGCTCATCCAAGGCCATGGGATAGTTTGCGGATGCTCCGCCTGTACTCCAATTGCCAAGAACCGATTTTGTTTTCCTGTCGAGTACCGCTATCTTGCGGGTTCCGGGAAGGTTCACGAAGATCCTCGACCCATGTGCCTCTAAGCGGAAGGATTCAGGATGGGCGTCGAGGTTGAGTTCGCTCCCTTTTACCCCGTTTTCATCTACAGTGGCGAGAGCGCCGCTTCCGTAACCGACGTAAACCTTACGTTCTTCACCATCCCATCGAATGTTGTCGGCATTGTCGCCCAACTGCACACTGGCGACAAGTTCATATGAACTTCCGTCGAAGATGCAGACGCTTCCGTCTTGGCGATTCGCCACATACAGACGATTTGAACCTGACAGGTAAAGAATGCCTTGCGGTTCACGTAGGCCGGAAATACTGTGCACTCGTTTACCTTGTCTTGTGTCGATGATTTCTACCGTGTTGTTACCAAGCGCTGCTACAAAGAGGCGGCCGCTCTTGTCGTCGAAGAACATGTGGTCGATCCGCCCCTGTACACCAGGCATAATGATCTTCTTGTCCAGGCGTAATGGCGAACTTGATTGCGGCGATGCAGTGGTAATACAGCCGACAACGAGCGCGAGATAAGCTCGTTGGCTCATTCTTCTAACCGCCACGGCGAAATACCCGGCCATCCCTTTAGCTCCTGTTCTGCCCAGGCAGTGGATTTGTCTTTATGGCAAGTGTTACAGGAATTCGGGATCTTATACCTGTCCGTCATTGCGGGGCTAATGAATCGGAACGTATGGTTGCGAACGTTGACGTCCGCAATGGTTTGTTCGATCTTCGGCATATGACAGGCAATACATTCACTACCCGCACTGCCCACTTTGTGATGTGTGTGTTGTTCTAAGGAACTCACGTGCGGACCATTGGGTGAGCCGGGCCCATGGCATTCGAGACACATGACGTTAGCTGGCTTCATCAGTAAGGCATCATTTTCGGTCCCATGAACATCGTGGCAACTGGAGCATTTCACACCCCGTTCATACATCACACTTTGAGTGAAATCGTTGCCTTGCATGCGATTCTTGTGCGCCGTACCATCGGCAAAATGGGTGAATGTTGTCTCACCCAGCTTGTGCTCCTCAAGCTTCCAATGGTCCTGTAATTTGTCACCCACCTGAAATCCAACAGGCCAGTCGTAGTACTTGCCTTCGATCGGGTTATTGAGCGGCTCTCCCTGCGAGTGGCACTGGATACACGTATCGTTCGCCTGCACAGAGTCGAGACGAGCGGGGTTCACGATGTTAGAGCGTGAAGGATGCTCAGTATGTTCGCTTCCTGGGCCGTGGCACTTCTCACAACCGACGTTCCATTCCGTGACCGTCTTTTTCTCGATGTCGTAGTTGACCGAGTGACACCCGTCACAAAGCGGTCCGGTCGGGCGCTTGAAATTGTCCGGTGGATAGAGAGAAGCCCACCAATCAGTTCCATTTTTCACGAAGTACGGCCGCCAGATCTGGTTAGTTACGTCCCACTGCGCAGGCATGACGAAATAGTCGTCTCCGACCTTTTTGAAATAGCGCTGCTTCCATTTGCTGCCGTAGACAAAGGCGATGTCTTCCTTCTTGAATGTGATCAGAGGATCAGGCTTCGAAAGGTCAGGCAAAATCACATCGGGATGGTCTTTGGAGTCTCGCACTACGTTCGCCATGCGAGTCTTTTGCCAGCTTCCAAAAATTTGTCAGTGACATGTTTTGCACGCCGTCGAACCGACGTAATGACGATCTGGCACGCTGTGGAGGCCAGCCGACGGCGTTGCTTGGGCGTCGGACGCGAGAACAGAGATGCTTCCGAGCGCCAACAGCAGATTTCTGAATCGTTTTCTGAAGAGCATTCGGTCCTTCTACGGTTGTAAGTCTACAAATTCAATCTGACAAATAGCTGACTCCGATCTGGAGTTGTCCCCATTTTTGGCACAAAAAGTTAAGGCTCAAAATTCAGCGAATGGAGAATTTGAGTCATGGAGCTATCGCGCCGGAAGTTCACGAAAGAGTTCAAGATTGGCGCGCTGCGGCAGTTAGATGCGGGCGTTTCGATCGCAGCAGTAGCTCGATCGTGTGAGATCAATCCAAGCCTGTTGCATCGTTGGCGGCGGGATTTTCGGCAGTCACCCGAACAGGCGTTTCCCGGTTTGGGTAAGAAGAGAGCAGACGAGAACGGGGTAGCCGAGTTGGAGCGGAAAATCGGCCGGCGGGCATTGGAGATCGATTTTTTGAAACGGTGCCTACGAAGCCGGGAAAACGCGGTCCTTACAAGAAAGCCGAGACGCGCTAGGTAGTGGGTTCTTAGTGTGAAGACGGTGGTTTGCGGGCAAACACGTTGGCTCCACGCACGCCGTATTTTCGCGCTGTCTTTTCCTTCTTGGTCGCACGGAAACAATCGAAATGCGCTGTTACGTGCACATCCTGAAAGCCGAGCGTTCGCAGCAAGGTGATTAGCTCTGCCTCCGGCAGAGAGCCAGCGATTCAATCGGTCCACAATCCAACATCGCCACGCGCTTCGGGACTGAGCGGAGCACCAAGCACAATATCGGCAAGCTGCAAGCGTCCACCGGTGCGCAACACGCGCCAGATCTCCGTGAACGCCTTCTCCTTTTCGGGAACCAGATTCAGCACGCCATTCGAGATGACTACATCAATGCTCGAATCAGGCAACGGTAGCGCAGTGGCATCCGCACAGCGTACCTCTACGTTCGATAACCCGGCAGCCTTAGCAGAGGCTAGCGCACGGTCCCTCATGGGTTCGGTCATATCAATGCCGATTGCGCGGCCTTCTGTGCCGACAGACCGGGCGGCTATCAGCAGATCCGTTCCAGACCCGCAACCGATATCGAGAACTGTTTCGCCTGGAAGTATCGGCGCAATCAAATGGGGATTTGCGATGCCCGCGAAAGACGCCGTGCATTCAGATGGGAGCGCTGCCAACTCAGCCGGATCGTAGCTAAGAAATTGAGCAGCGTAAGCACGTCCCCGGTGGAAGTGAAAATCTCCCTCCGGGTCGCTCGCGACACGCGAATACATTTTGGACACTTCTTCGCGTACGGTTTGCGCATCAATCCCAACCACTACCGGATCAGCCATGATGCTCCTAGTCTATTCCTAACGCGCACGGTTACTTAAAAAGCGCTTCTTGCTCTACATATTTTCAAACTTTTCAAACTGAGGCATTACCCGGCGCCACTTCTTAGGATGGCCGGACGGAATGGTGCAAAGGCTCCAGGCGGTGATTCGCTCCGAACAAGACCGTTTAGGCTAAATGTAACTTCTTCTGTAACTATTTTTCTTCCGAGCCTGGCAAAGCTAGGCGCAAGACAAAGCAAACGTCTCGTTCGTTTTCAATATCTTACGCTTTTGCGTTTGCATCGTCTCGCCACAAGAAGTGACTCTTAATCACTGGGTCCTATCGCGTTCACCATTTCATTTCTGTCCGGACCGGACACATAGGCAACAGCCGATTGTTCCTAAGACATAGGTAACACCTTCGGCCCGAAAGGATTTTCGGAGGGGCTCCAATGCTTTCTCCTCCAGATCGACATATCCGAGGTCGTATTCCATGGGCTGACGAGACAGATGCGAATCTTCGACTTCCTTGATGCCGAAGGCTCGCCGCTTCCACTTGCACCGGCAGCCTATTTGGGTATACGTCCGGACCGGAGAGCTAGGTAATAGATTGTTCCGAATACTTCCCACCCCTCCCTATGCCCGTTTTCTCTGGAGTCCCGAACTGGCGGCCTAAAGGTCCAAATCGTGCACGGGAGCGCTTTACGCTTTCGTAGGCAAGGAGCTTGCCGAGGTCCTGGTTGAGGATCTCTCACGCGATTGATTGAGCAACACGGTGAGCAAGCTGCTTGAGTGTAATCGATGTGCCACGGTGGCATCTCGAGTTCCTGGAGGTGGTTACGGGTTCATCGAGTACTGGCTGACGGAGGATTAGTGTCTGTACTCGGCGGCGAAGTCCCTGACGGAGTAACGAAGGCGAAAACCGTTGAGATCACCAACGCTTTTCAGTCTGTATCGAAAGGTTTGGTGGTACTCGTGCGTCGAGACGTGCACGGCTGGATGTAAAACGAGATTCAGGTTGGTGACAACCCGGTCGGTCTGAGTCTTCTCTCCGGATGGCGCGTGGTTGAGGAGCTATCCGGAAACAAGCTCGGACCAGTTCTCCGACTCGCCGACTACGCGTCAAGTTGGATTTCGATGCTTAACAAGCCCATGGCTACCTTCTCGGCTCATACCGCATCGCCACCGCCCCCGAGCCGAATTCCAGCCGGCTCACGAGTCTCAAGTCGACACACTTCGATAGCCCCGCGAACAACGTCGGCCCGTGGCCCGCTAGCCTGGGGTGCACCACGAACTCGTACTCATCGATCAATCCCAGCTCCGCCAACGCCAGCGGGAGCTTCACGCCTCCCATGAACAGCCCCTTACCCGACTCCCGCTTGAGCTGCTGAACGGCCTTCTCCAGATCTCCGCGCACGAGTTCCGCGTTCCAATCGACCCGGTCCAAAGTGCTCGATACGACGTACTTCTTTGCCGCGTCGATCGTCCGGGCAAAGGGTTCCATCCAATCAGGCCTCGCTCCCGTCCGCGCCGGCGGCCGAAACGCTGCCTCCATCATTTCGTAAGTCACCCGGCCAAAGAGGAGGGCATCGGCCTGGTCAAGGTTCTCGATCGCGTGACGATGCAAGTCTTCGTCCGCGGGTATTGCACGATGATCGCAGCACCCGTCCAATGTGACGTTGATGGAATACCGAAGGGGTCGCAATACGCAAGAGTACCGCCGATGGGGTAGACCAGCGAGGTTAGACTGCTTCAATGGCGCCAACCGAAAGTTGATCTACCCGGCGCCACTTGGCCGTATCACGCGCATGTCAGAGAACTGATCGATCTCGTTCGTCAGTCGTGCTTTGTTGGTCGGCTACTCGTAAATAACTGATCAAGGTATGGGTGTTGGTAAGAGGACTGAGGCGACGATTTGCGGACCGACTGTCGGCTTGGGAAACTTAGTATTCTAAGTGCGGTCGGATTTTACATGCCCAACGACGTTCTTGTGAACAGCATTCTCGCTCTCAATGCCAATGCAACGCCTAGCGAGACTGTAGTTCTGAAGATAGCCGCAGCCTTGATCAAACAGATCGATCAAGATTATCAACTCACGAAAGACTCCGACCCACGCATCAAGATTGCAATGGAAGAGTTGGATTGGCTTCCAGGTGCCATCGAAGTGTGGAATGGGATTCCCACTCCAAAGGACTGGGCGATACCGGAGCGTGTTGCTGCGGCCAAACGGGACGATTGGACGGCTCCGAACTAGGCGTCAGTCCGAGTGAGTGATCGAAAGACGTGAAACGCAATATTCGACTACCATCTCTTAGAAATTCGTACTTTCCTTTATAACCCCAAAAATCGAACCCTTCGCGGCGGCCGGGTAACGTTAAATTCCCACGCGCACACTCAGTGTGAGATTGCAGGAGGCTCAGCGGTCTATTTTGTGGCCATGTGCCTCGAGCAGAGCTTTCAGGTGTCGGTAGCTGGCGAGGAGGCGCCGCGGTTCGCCCAATTGCTGCTCTCATCTTCCACGCCTGGATGGAGAAACGTACCATTCGGTTCGATGAAGAAGCCGTCTTCGAGGCGAGCTTCGCTATGTTTCCAGTCACGATCAAAGACTTGCTCGAAATCCTCCAGGAAATCCACGGCAGCGCGTTTGAGTTCGTTGTCCATCAAGGGGAGTGTATCCCACGCGCGTAGTCAGCGCGAGATCGCAGACCGCAGTAGTCGGCGCATTGCGCTTCCTAAGAATCGAAGGGGCTCCGTGCTGTTGAAACGCCGGAGCCCGGCGTTGCGCGACCGTTCGCGACGAACCGTGAGTGATTTCTTCTAGAGCCCCGGCAATGCTTGGTATGTGACATGAAGGCACTATAAGGCGGTGAGGGAGTCCGGTTCGTACGTACCATTTCGGGTACTCGGCGATGGTGCAGGGTGTAGTTAAAAAGAAATACGGCAGGTCAAGAGTCATCGCTCTGTAGGCCACGTGAAAGCTTCGGCGAGTTCTTACCTACATTGCTCCACTTTTGAGATGCGGCGGTCTTGTGCGTCGAAACGGGCGTTCAGGCGATTTTTCTATGTCCCGGATTTGCCGCTCCAGACTTTCTTTGAGGTCTGTGAATAACTGCGCGGCGCTTTTCAGTTCCTCCCGCAGAATCGCGTGGGTAACGGGCGTGTCGTCGGGCATCCAGTGCTACGCGCCTTTCGTTTTATTGCAGCCCCGAAAGCCGCCCATGCGAAAGCTACGTTCGGGCTGCGGCCAGAATTCGGGCCCGATGAGGCATGCGTCGGAACCTCAAATGAGCCGACCAAAGGAACTCTTTCTAGGAGACCCCCACCCACTCCCGTATACCGTTTTTTGGGAGTCCCAAAGAGCGGCCTAAATCTCGAATTTGCCCACGCGAACGCTATACACGCTTGGGTTACAGACGAGTTGTGCGGTGTTTGCGGATTGCCGCGAACAGCCCGAAAGCCAGGCTCGGAAGCAGCATGCCCCACGTCGCCGGTTCAGGCACAGGAAGAACGTATGCCGCGTTTAGGACGGCCTGCACTTCCGCATCCATCGGCTGCGTCAGGTGAAACGTTCTTACAGCATTTTTCCAGTTGTTCCGGACATATCCGCTCGTATCCGCAGTGAATGTGTCTGTCTGGAGCCAGTTAATCGTCAAATCATCTCCGGCTAGAATATCTCCGCCATAAACCGTCAGCAGATCGAAATCCGTGATTCCCGTGACCCCCGGTGCCGTGAATGTCATGGTACCGCCCAACGGCGCAGAGATACTGACGAAAAGCGTCGATGGGGTCGAGCCGAACGTCGGGCGGAAGGAACCAACCGTACCTCCTGTTCCCGACATGACTGTCGTGAGCGGCCCGTCCGTTGGTGAAGCCAAACGGCTCAGATCAAGTGTTGCGGAGGTCAGCGTTGCACCTGGCCCAGGCTCTTGCCCCGACGGTATCGTTAAAAGGAATGATTGATTGCTAGTTGCCGTTGTGGGAGTGGTAAACCCGGTATTCGGAGCTATATTGCCACCATTATTCACACTCATACGAAAAGTTGCAGTCGCATCGAACGCGGACAGATCGGTAGCAGAGGTGGATATCGTCCCGCCGTGGGCCAATGGGCCCATAATCACTGTTGCAGCTACAGCAAACGCATAGTGGACAGAATTCTTCATGCATTTACCTCCGACAGAAGCATATCATAATCGTTTTAGAATCTACTCGATGCTTGAAGAATTCTAATTATTGTTCTTTGGTCTAAATTGTTCCGGTATTTGCGAAATCGCCATTCGATGAATCAGACGCCAAAAAGAACTCCGCACAATTGACCTGACAGCCAGCAGTCGCCGATAACCTCAGCCGAAATTCATAGCCGCTCTAATCTGCGACACTGGAGAGCGGTCAA
>CAVWRP010000015.1:0-164335 GCA_963757345.1 Terriglobia bacterium
AACGCCTGATCCAGAATCGTGGGTTTATCGATGCCAGTGATCACCACATTGGTTGGTAGATTCAGGGCATCATGCAAGCAATCAATCAGATTTTGAATCGTGCCGCTTTTCAGGATGATTCCATCACCGCCGCAGAAGGGCTTCATCATCTAAAATACTATCTTTTCGGAGACTAACTTCGGCATCACCATTTGAGCAAAGCTGCGAAAGTGCGCATCCATTAGATTCGATGGCATGAGTACCGCATCAAATTCGAAGCCGTGCTTTTCAGCAACCTGCAACATGTAGAGATGGATATGAGGATCTTTATGCCCTGTAAAGCCGATAAATCTCAACTTGCCGGCCTTTTTCGCGTCTAGAAGGGCTTCAATGGCGCCTCCTTCGCGAAAGATTCGATCAGGGTCATCGAAGCGTAAGATTTCGTGAAACTGCACCAGGTCGATGCGATCTGTTTTCAGGCGTGTGAGTGAATCATTAGGCTGGTCGGCTGCGCTATTCTTGTCGCGACCGTCGAGCTTAGTCATCAGGAACACTTTGTTGCGATAACCCTCCTGGGCGAGGGCTTGTCTCCCATCCAGCGTTCGCTTCGTCCCTCGTTGTAAGCCCAGCAATTGTCCATGAACGTAATGCCGCGATCGATGGCCTGATGAATGAGTCGGGTAGCGTCGGCCTGCGTTAAGGATGGCTTGCCGATGTGGGAGCCACCCAAACCAATTGCAGAAGGTTCTGGTGCAAATATTAGGACGCGCAAGTCGCGTCGTAAATCGCCTGTTGGTGATTATGCGGCAATCACGGCTGTCCAGATTGCCGGAACCGTCGTCGGTCGACCCGACAGCTTCCCGACCTTGAATTGGTGCTTCCTGATTTTCGCTGCGAGTTCAATTCCGCTGATGGGCCGCCGCTGTATGAAAGCGTTTAAAGCCCAGCATCGGTCGGATCCGTTGTTTCACGCGGCGATGGTCTTGTTCAATTCCATTATTAAGATAATTGCTCGAACGGACCCGGACTCGCTTCGGCATTTTTCCTTCTGCCTTGAGTTCCCGTACGGCCCGATGTGAGGCCGCATATGCATCGAGGGTGATGACCCGAGGCGTTCCGTTTCTCGCTATTGCCTTCTGAAAAAAACGTTTGGCTGCAGCGACATCGCGTTTTGCTGTGAGCAGGAAATCCACCGTCCGACCCTGCTTATCGACGGCACGATACAGGTACGTCCAGCGGCCCTTCACATTTATATATGTCTCGTCACAACGCCACGATCCGTCCACCGATCGAGCGTGTCGGCTCCAGCGCTTCTCGAATTCCGGGAAGTACCGCTGGACCCAGCGCAGAATTGTCGTGTGGGCAAATTCGATCCCGCGCTCGTCAATCATATCCACCAGATCGCGCGAACTCAGTTTATAACTGAGGTACCATCTAACACAGAGCATGATGACCTGCTCGTCGAAATGCCGCCCTTTGAACAGTTCTGAGTCACCCGCCATCATTCCACGCCATTATGGCAGTGCGGCCGACCCGTGCGACTTTGCACCAGAACCTCGCAAGATCGGTGGGGCTTAGGGAAATGTCGTAAGCTCCGGGGGGTCGAGCTACCTCAGAAGCGCTTCCCAAAATCCACGTCGAAATGTACGGAACTAGCTCCGTAACGCCGGACGTTTTCGCCTTTGTTCACTATTGTGCATCGCGTTCAGGAGATCACTATAAGTCAATAAAAACCAGAGCCTAAAGCGAACAATGCGCGTATGCCCGAACACACCCGAATAGCCAAACCTCATAGTTCGGGATCAGGAGGTCGGCGGTTCGGATATACTTGCCCGACCAAGCAACCAACTTGCGTGAATCCACGCTCAAAAAGCAATCCGTCCGTCGGGCAATATCGGACAAGCAGCCCTGGCAGGGATGGCGTTCGTGGCATTCCGCGGAACGTAGAATCTAGAAGTTACAGATTCTAAGAGGTCGTGGTGGGTTCGAATCCCACCCTCACCGCCAGAAAATAAAGGAGTTAGCTCGGTCGGGGCTCGAGAGATTTCCCTCGGTCAAAGCGAGGCGCTCGTTTCTGAAGTTCCAGCTTGCTATTACACCACTGCACTAACGAGATGACCGCCATTTGCGGCGGGTTCTTCCGGCACCACGTCCCGCATCTGCCGAAAGCCGAATCCACGGAGCATCGCCGCTACGGCTTGCGGTTGAATCAGGTATTTAACGGTACCGGCCAAGCATATTCGGCTGGCCAGCCCGTCCAGAGCGGTGTGGGCCATCGTCAGAAGAGATGTGCGCTCCACTGCGTAATCGAATATTACACCACTTCCTTTGGGTAGCGAGGCGATGAAGGCAAGGCTGGCGGTGACGGCGTCAATCGTGCGATACCCTGCGTCGCCCAGCCAAATGAACAGACTTGTTGTCTGTTTGTCAAAGCCCGATCTTTCAAGCGTCATCGCGAGCCCCTCAGATGCGAACCGCGCCGGGACGACAGTGACCGGAGAAACTGACGGTTGCTCTTCATTCACCGCAAACACTCGCAAGCTTTGGTCCCGAAAACCCTTGAAGGCTTCGTGTAATGGCAGTTCCGATCCTACGACTACGCATTGCCGAACGCCTCTGGCAAGGGCAGCGCTCAACTCGCTACGGATGAATGCGATGGAACTCATACCTCCGCCTCTGCTCCGCTGGTTAGAGTTCCGGCAGTTCGGCCGTGACCGCACCCGCGGCGCATTCCCTGCTTAAATTTCTCGCGTTCCTCCGGTGTCATCTGCTCCCAACGTTCCAACATGCGCCGACGCCACCGGGGGCCAACCTCCGGCACATGGGCGGAAACCTCCGAACAAAATCTTGCATAGGACCAAGAGCCCCAGAGCCTGCCAGAAGCTAATAGCCCGAACGGCAAAGATGCCCGGCATCAAAACATTCCGGAGGGTCATCCCCAAGAAACTGACGACCGTCACAGCGAAGACCACAAATAGCCCGATCTTCAAGACTCTCAACAAACGGTACCCTCTCATCTTTTACTCCAATCTTTTCCAAACTCGTGATAGATGGCTTGCGAGCGCCGCCGCAGTTGAAGTACCGCGTATCGCTTTCGGGATAGTAAGGTATTGACACTGACCCCGTTGCTTCGCTCAATTCCTTAAAGCCTTGGCCTTCTATTTCATGCGCGATGGCTTCGGCAGGCGGTGGAGAAGAGGCTGCGGGAGGAGTTAGCCAAACTGCAGGTGGAGGTGACAAAAACATCGCGCTGCTCATCCGGAAGGTCTTCTAGCGCAGAGTCCAGTTGTTCCAATAACACGCTGCGCGCATAAGCGGCCTCGGGTCCCGCATCCGGCGACGGAAGCAAGTCTTCCCATCGATGCGCCTCGCCGTCTTCTGGTACGTGCACGGAAGTGGTCCCGATGACGGCCCGCCGTTTGCTTCGAAACAGGTCAATGATCCTATTCCGTGCCACGCGAAAGAGCCAAGCACTTGCTCCACCGGCTTCATCAGACGGTAAGCAGCTACAAGTTCGTAGAAAACCTCCTGGATGATGTCCTCGGCATCACCATCGTCCGGGACGCGCACGTGGATGAATTGGCGCAGCCGAGTCTGTTCGCGCGCAATAGTCTCGGAGATCCGTCGATCCTGGTCGGCAGTGGCTCCGTCCGCGCTGAGCACTTGTTCCATCCACTTATCTAGACGGACCGGCGGCTGAAATATTGTGGGAACAAAGGAAAATCGAAAACGTCACTGGCCTAAAGGTAAAGCTGCAAGGCCTTACGATTAAGCCCGATCAAGCTACCGGGAAGAATCCATCGCCTTTGACTGCCCTCCCTCTTGCGCTCTCGCGAGCCGGGGCGAGATGCTCCGAGAAAGCATGTCGATCCCGTGAAACTGTTGGGCTGCGGACCCACCACCGTGATGGATCTTGAGCGATCGGAGCCGCTATCTCCGATTTAGACTCCGGCAGCAATAACGCTAATTCCAGTGTTCAATGGTTCCGACCGTGTCGCCAATTCGCGCCGATAGTGCAGATGACGAAGACGGGTAAATTCCACCAGGGGTCGCCACGCTGTATGGACCAGGTCGTGGCGGATAAGCAAGTGCCAAAAACGGTTCGAACGCTTGTAAAGGTACGACATGGCGAGATACGGCGGCACGGAGCGCCAGTCTGCCGGTCTGCGGCGCCAGATTGAAACATGCGAAAACAGCCGCCGGTAAATCCAGTGATAACCATCCTCGAGTTCTTCCGGTGTCATGTGCTTGGGGCGAAAGACGGCGTGTGCCGTGTCGTAAAGACTCCAGTCACGATGTAACAAACGTCCATCCGCTTCCATGCGATGAAACAAAGGCGTGGCGGGATATGGAGTCAAGACGTGGAAGGTAGCGCACTCAAGCCGGTTTTGTTCAATCCAATCAGCAGTGCGTACGAACACATCCTTACGATCGTGATCGAAGCCCAGAACAAACGAACCATTAACTTGAATGCCGTGGTCATGAAGCATACGCACGCGGTTCGCATACTCCGCAGCCTTGGGTGTCTTCTTCCGCGCACGTAGCAGGTTTTCATCAATGAGCGATTCAAAGCCGACGAATACTCCGGTGCAGCCGGCGAGCGCCATGTCCCGGACAAGAGTGGGGTCATCGGTGACGTCAATCGTAACCGCGGCACTCCAGATCTTGTTTAGCGGAATCAAAGTCTTGCACAATGCCCTCAGGTACTCGCGTCGTGAGCCCAGATTATTATCGATGAACACAGCATAGGGTTGCCCGTCAGCCTGGAATTCTGCAGCCACTTGTTCGGGAGACCGCATCCGGTAAGGCATGCGCAGTCCGTCGGTAGCGAGATAACAAAAGTTGCATCGGTTATGGCATCCGCGCGTGGCGGTCAGACTAGTCGTCGTCAGGAAACTATTGCGCGAAAGGATGGACCGGCGCGGAACGGGGTCTTGCCGATAGTCACTGTCATATGAAGCGTCGTAACGTGGGCGCAATTCGCCTTTCGCACAGTCCTCCAGTATGCGCGGCCACAGCTTTACGCCGTCGCCTATGGCAAGCGAATCAGCGTGCGGTGCACATTCTTCCGGGCAGGAAAGAACATGCAATCCGCCGAAAACGATTTTGCTGCCGCGCGAGCGAAACCAGTGCGCCAGTTCGTATGCACGTCTGGCAAACGTCAAATGCACAGTGATACCAACAAGCTGCGGCATCGGATTCGAAGGAGGAGAACCATGTAACAGATTTTCGTCCCAATACTCCACTCTCCAGCTGTCGGGAGTGGTTGCCGCAAAACTGGTCAAGGCAAGCGTGGGCGTGAGAACGTGTTTGCCGAAACTGGCATGTGGATCCTTTGGATAGAAGGGGTTGATTAGAAGCGCATAACGCAGCTCGAGCGGGCCGGGCGCGATGGGAGGGAGACGAGGCGGTTCTGCCATCTCACGAGGAAGCCATGACGATGCATTCATGAAGAGTACTTTATCATAACAAGTACTTGGACGGACACTCTTGAATGAGCGCTCTCTCAGATTTTTGTCTCTTAGCCAGCTGCCATCATCCAGCTGGCTTTTTCAAGCATCAGCGTCTTCACGACAGCATCTCCACCTTGCCGGTTTCAACGTCGTAGTAACTGGCACGAAGCGCCAACTTCCCCTCCTTGACGAGTCCACTAATAACGGGGGACGAAGCATGCAGTAGGTCGGCTTGATACTTTGCGTTTTCGCGACTGGCCGAGTTCACATCCATCTCTCCGATCTTTAATGCGGGATGGATGTATTGATAGAGGGAGCTAATTTGCCCGGGAGCAGCCTTCGCGCCCATGGTGGCCTTGACTGCCCCGCAATTCCGATGCCCGATTACCATCATGGCCTTGACACCAAGAACGGCAGCTCCGTACTCAAGACTGGCGATGGTTGCGGGCGTGGCGAGATTTCCAGCTATACGCACTACAAACAAATGCCCGATCGTCTGATCAAATACGAGCTCGACCGGCACTCGGGAGTCGGCACAGGAGAGTATCGCGGCAAACGGCTTCTGCTCTTCGATCGTATTCGCTCTTAAGATCGCCAGATCCTCTTGCAATGACAAGAGCTGCTTGGCGCGAAAGCGCTCATTTCCCTGCGTCAGTATTGTCATTGCTTCGGCTGGAGACGTCGGCATTTTGAAACTGTCCGCGTAGGCTCTCGCACTTTTCATAGCAGCGGAGCCGAGAATCATAATGCCGGACTGTCTGAGGACGTCTCTACGATCTGGCTTTTTCATCTAACTGATTATAGGTTCAAAGCCGGAGATGCTATCGCCGACTTGCTCACGACGGGAAAACATCTTAGCAACCGGCCTCGGAGTTCTCCTTACTTGTCGCCTAAGATTTCGAATACGGCTGTGAGAAGGAATCCTAGGATCGAGTACTAGCTTCTGTGGCACTCTTCCGCACCTACAGCGCGGCACTTCATGGCATCGATGCGCATGTTATAGACGTTGAGGTGGATATGTACCCCGCAGGTACGAACCGCGATTTCGTCACGGTCGGCATGCCAGACGCTGCCGTGCGGGAAAGCCGTGAGCGGATCAAGTCTGCACTGCTCAACTCGGGTTTTGGATATCCGAGCAAATCCGTCACGATCAACCTTGCGCCGGCCAATTTGCGCAAAGAAGGCGCCGGGTTTGATCTTCCGATGGCGACCGCAATCCTCGGAGCCATGGGTACGGTAAGGAAGACGGAAGACCACATGCTGATCGGAGAACTATCGCTGGACGGCAGTCTGCGGCCCGTCCGGGGCGCTCTATCGATTGCCGTGTGCGCCGCACAGAAAGGCATACGAAATCTTCTGTTACCGATCGATAATGCCGCCGAGGCTGCGGTAGCGGAGGGTATTCGGGTTTTCGGGTTGAGGCATCTGGCCGAGGTCGTTCAATTTTTGAATTCCCCGGAGTCTTTTCATCCGGTTGTAGCCACGCGGAACGCCACTGGCAACACCGACCCGAGCTTGCCGGATTTCAGCGATGTACGCGGACAAACAATGGCGAAACGCGCTCTGGAAGTCGCCGCCGCGGGTAGCCACAACGTCCTGATGATTGGGCCGCCTGGCTCGGGCAAGACGATGCTTGCGAAGCGCTTTGCCGGCATCCTTCCCGGTCTTACCTTTCGTGAAGCTCTCGAAGCAACTCAAATTCATGGTGTGGCGGGCGTTCTTCCGACGGGCGTAGGCATTCTCAAAAACCGCCCCTTCCGAGCGCCTCATCACACAATTTCCGATGCCGGCCTGATCGGCGGTGGGAGTGGAAGCCCAAGGCCCGGGGAAGTGAGTCTGGCGCATCAAGGCGTGCTTTTTCTGGACGAGGTGCCCGAGTTTCCGCGAGGCGTTCTGGAACAACTCCGCCAGCCGTTGGAAGAGGGTTCGGTGACGCTTGCGCGCAGCGGCGGCACGCTTACTTTTCCAGCACGTCTGATGCTGGTTGCCGCGATGAATCCGTGTCCATGCGGCTTTTATGGCGATAGCACGCGGGAATGCCGGTGCACGCCAGGAATTATCCAACGATATCTGGCGAAGGTCAGCGGTCCGCTGTTGGATCGCATCGATCTTCACATCGAAGTGCCCGCTGTGCCCTACAAAGAACTGCGCAGTAAGAGCGATGGCATCTCCTCCGCCGAAATCAGGGAACGCGTCGAGCAGGCGAGGGAAACGCAAAGGGCGCGCGGGTTCTACAATGCCCAGATCCCGCCGGCTCAGCTTCGCACGTTGTGCGCGCTCGATGAGACCGGTGAACGAACGCTTGAAATGGCCGTGCGCCGGATGAATCTTTCCGCACGCGCTCATGATCGTGTGCTGCGCGTAGCGCGAACTGTGGCCGATCTTAACGGCGCACAACAGGTGGCCGCGAAACACCTCGCCGCAGCAGTTCAGTTTCGGAACCTGGATCGTAATTACTGGAATTAGGTTTGCTGCCGCGGCGTATCCGCGATTGCTGCGCATCGAAAGTGTGATTGCGGGACCGTGAACCGAAGGTGACTTCTCATGGCCCGCGCCGGGCTTTGCCGGCTTGTGAACTTACCAGTGCATTACCTGACCGCCATCGACATTGATGGTCTGGCCCGTTATTTGTTTCGCCCGCGAGGACGATAAGAACACCACCATATCTGCTATGTCCTCCGGCTCTTGCCAGCGCCCCAGCGGAGTTACCGTACGTATCTTTTCGCCTGCCCAGCTCTCGTACGAGCGGCGATGATCGGCAGGCTGCAGATCGTTCCATGCCTGCCATACGCTGCGGTTGAGCGGAGTACGCACCATTCCGGGATTCACTACGTTGACCCGTACATTGTGAGGCGCCAAATCCTTTGCCAGGCATTGCGCGAAGTTCAGGTTGGCAGCTTTGCTCGAACTGTACGGCGGATCTGTTTGCGAACCAATCTGGCCGGCAACGGAGCCAATAAACACCATGGTCCCGGCTTTTCTTTTGACCATTCCCGGAGCGATTGCATGCGCAACGTGCACCATGCCCATCACGTTGACTTCAAGGACCCTCACCCAGTCGTTAGGATCCAGGTTAGTAAACGGAAAGCCAAACTTGCCGGACCCGATTGCCGCCGCGTGAATTAAGTGGGAGACTGGCCCAAGCTGAGCTTCAGTATTCTTAAGCGCCCTCTCGACTGCCTCACGATTACTGATATCGACAGCAAAGCCGTGCGGGCCGTCCGGCAAGTTCGCTTTTTCTTCAACAGCCCTGGCAAGGTCCCATAGGGCAACGCGACATCCCTCGCCGGCAAGCATTTGGGCGCAAGCCAAGCCGATGCCGCTGGCTCCGCCAGTGACGACTGCCACGTTTCCCTCTAATTCCAACTTCATTCTTTTAGCACCGGATGCCTGAGTGCACTCCATCTCCTGTTCGCAGCGCTCGGTGAGATGACCGAACGAATGCGACAGCTTACAGATTACTTGTCCTTCAAAGCTAATCCGGGGCCGTGGCCAACTTATCAGGGTTGCTGATCGAGTAGATCGCAGAGATCAAATTGTCGTTGGCTGCGAATGCAACGGCGCCGGCGATATTGCCCCCAATGCGTACTAGCAACCCCGGCTCGGTGTTTATACTGACCGGCACCAACGTGTAATCGCCGCGCTGCTTCTTTCGAACGCCCAGGAAAAACTTCACCACGCGGTCGGCCCCATAAATCACGTTCATCGCAGCTCGAACCTTCCCGCCTCCATCCGTCGTCAGTGTTGCATCGCAAGCCAGCAACTGGAGCAGCGTTTTCTCATCACCGGTAGTCAAGGCGTCCATAAATCGGGAAACCAGATCGCTCGATACATGGCTGCTCGAATTCACCGGCGCATCTTCCTTCGCGAAAACCCTGCGAGCGCGTGTCACGATCTGACGGCAAGTTGCCTCTGATTTCCCTAACAGGTCGGCAATTTCACGGTAAGCGTAGTCGAAAACTTCCCGCATAACGAACGCCGCCCGCTGCTCGGGCTCGAGCTTGTCCAGCAGGTGTAAAAACGCGATAGAAAGGCGCGAATGCGTGATCGCCTCCTGTTCCTGCGGCGCTTGTAGCACGGGCTCCGGCAGCCACTGCCCGGGGTACACCTCTCTGCGGTGTTGCGCGGAGCGCAGGCGGTCAATCGCGATCCGGCTCACGACGGTTGTGAGCCACGCTTCTGGATTGCGGAGTTCCTCCTGGCTGGGATTGGGTCGCAGGTATGCCTCCTGGACAACATCCTCGGCTTCGGAGAGACTTCCCAGTATTCCGTAAGCTAGCGACGTCAATCTCTTACGGTCGCGCTCAAACAACTCTTCCGTGATGGAGCGCTCACCGGATAAAATCGGCCCCAAATGTCAGCTTACACCTGGGGCGTATCGTCACAAAACTCGCCACTGTCTCGTCATCCCAGCAGAGAGGAAAAAATGTTTACTCCGAGAGTTGATTTGAAAGATAAAGCTTTTGTCCCAGTCGGCCAGGCGATGTTCGGTCTCGAGAAAACCGTGCAGGCATCTGGTCTCGAATTGTCACTTCTTGCGCTGGTAAAGTTGCGTGCATCTCAAATGAATAGGTGCGGCTATTGCATCGACATGCATACAAAGGATGCCCGCGCTGAAGGTGAGACGGAACAGCGCCTCTATTGCGTGAGTGTATGGCGCGAGTGCTCTTTTTATTCCGATCGCGAACGTGCTGCGCTCGAATGGACGGAAAATCTCACGCAGATCTCAGAAAGCGATGTCCCAGATGAAGTGTTTCAACGTGTGAGCCAGCACTTCACTAAAGAAGAACTCGCTGCCCTCACCCTTGCTGTCATTTCGATTAACGGCTGGAACCGGCTCTGTATTTCTTTTCGCGCCGTTCCCGGAACATATCAGCGTCAGCAGTCCTCGGAGATCTATCGCCAGGTTGCTTCCTGATGCCTAAAATATAAGATACGTGCGTTTCAAATGCCAGCGCGGCTGTACCAAATGTTGCGACATGCGCGGGTTTGTCTATCTCACCGAAGACGACCTGCGCCGTGCCGCTGCATTTCTAGGCATGACCGCTGAGCGGTTCGAGGCCGAGTTTATTATTCGGTATCCGAAATTGATCCGGCTTCGCAAACCCCTCGATTCTCAATGCCATTTCCTGACGAAAGATGGCTGTTCCATTCACCAGGTGAAGCCGACGCAATGCCGGCTGTATCCGTTCTGGCCGGAACTCGTCGAGACTCGTAACGCGTGGCGAGAAGAAGCAAAGAGTTGCCCGGGCATCGGCAAGGGAGATCTCGTTCAGATCGGGACCGCTTTGGAGACCGCGAGTGAGATGAAGCGCGCCTATCCGTCCATGTACTGATTGGACATGTTGACGGCTGTCGCAGACGGCGTCTTGCTTGCCAATCTCCGCGAGACCATTCGAGCAGGGGCGGCCTGGATCGCAGGTATTTACGATGTAAGCAGGCTATTCTTCTCGCAACGCCGCCACAGGTTCGACGTGTGTGGCACGCCATGCCGGAAGCCAACTCGCCAAGGTGGCGGCTGCTCCCAGCGTCAGGAGTGCGATCGCAGCTGAAACCGGATCGGTTGGCTCCAGGTCGAACAGCGTATGTTGCAAATACCGGCCCAAAACATAAGCGCTTGGCAGACCGATCGCCGTTCCGGCCGCCACAAGCAGGAGTGAGTCTTTAATCACAAGCCGGATCACGTCTCCCGTTTGAGCCCCTAGCGCCATTCGTACGCCGATCTCATTTGTCCGTCGCGTCACCGTGTAGCCGAGCAGTGCGAGCAGACCCATCGCAGAAAGGATGAGCGCCAGCACGCCGAAACCGGTCGAAAGGACGCTTAGCAGACGTTCAAAAAGAAGCAGTCGATCAATCAACGCGCTCTGGGTCTTGATGTCCACTACTGGCACTGTAGGGTCTAGTTCGGCTGCCACTTTTCGAATCGCTTCCGACAACTTCTTCGCATCAACGGCAGCACGAAGGGCGAAGTGAAGGCTCCACCCTGGTCTGCTCGCGGTCACTAGCGGCTGAAACATCGTCGGCTTGCCAGCCTCGCGCAGCGTGTCATAGCTACTGTTTTTGACGACACCGATAATCCTCCGAAGTTCTCTGAGTTCCGGTCCCGTGGAGAACTGCCGGCCTACCGGGCTTTCGTGAGGATAGAAGCGTTTTGCAAAAAGCTCGTCGACAATCACCGCGTCCGATTTTTCCCGCATGTCGGCCGGTTGAAACGTACGGCCCGCCAGCAATGAAATACCGAGCGTTTCAAAAAGGTCTGGGCTGATGCTATTGATCATGAGGAAATGCTCGGAGTCATTGCGATAAGGCTGCCCGGGGAGGTGTACTACCGTGACGTTAGCAGCGCCCGATAACGGCATCTCTTCGATCAGCGCCACCTTCTGCACACCCGGGATAGCGTGGAGTCGATCGCGTAGCCGCTCCCCATATCCGGTTACCTGCTCGGGGCGATACCCCGTGCTCCAGGGATCTACCGAAGCATAAATTAAGTTCTTGCGTTCGAAACCGATGTTGACCGATCTCAAATTCGTGAGAGAACGTCCCAATAAGGTGGCCGCCATCAGTACGGTCAAACACAGCCCGACCTGAATTGCCACGAGCAGTCGCGGCAAGCGCAGCCTTCCGCGCATTACCGTGCGGCTGTTCGCCTTCAACGCGCTCTGCACGGTGGCTCGAACGAGCTGCCACGCAGGCGCCAGGCCGAACAGGAGCGAAGTGGCCAGCGAAACCAGTAGCGTGAATCCAAGCATGCGCCCATCCGCTCGCAGATTGAATTCACCGATATTCAGATCCGTCCGCAGAAAGTACTGAATCGTGCGAAGGAGGAGATCGGTTAGTGCTAACCCTGACAAGCCTCCGGCCAGCGCGAGGATGACGCTTTCAATCAGGTATTGGCGGAAAAGTCGTAGCCGACCTGCACCTAGTGCCAGGCACACCGCCGATTCACGTTGTCTTGCTACCGCCCGCGATAACAGCAGATTTGCAACATTAGCGCACACAATAAGCAAGATCAGAACTATCAGCAGCAGCACGATCCAGAGGGCCCGCGTCGCATTCGGGTCTATCGGATCGAACCCTCGCCAACCGGGCTTCGCAATCAGCGTTGGTACTTTGTTTGGCGGGAGTCGCATGCCTGGGGGAACCACCTGGTGGCGAAATAGGGCAGACAGTTCCTCGATTGCTCGCGCATCGTTTGCTCCTGGTTTTATTCGTGCCATCCCGCGCACCCACCAGAACTTGTCCGATTCGCCCAGAGATTTGTCCAGCTTCACTCGCGGGCTCAGTTCCACCTGCGCGGCCAAAGGCGCATAGAGATCTTCCCACTCGCCGATCTTAATTCCGAAAAAGCCGCGCGGCAGTACGCCGATGATCCGTGCGGGCACGCTATTGATTCGCACCACCTGGCCGAGAACGCCTTCGCTACCGCCAAAGCGACTCCGCCATAACCGGTCACTGATTACTAGCAGCGGTGCTTGTCCCACTTGATCCTCAGCCGTAGCGAAGGCGCGGCCTAGCCGGGGTGAAATACCCAGTCCGCTGAAGAAATTCGGACTGACGTACTGTAAATTGAGGCGCTCAGCCGCCCTATTTTGGATGACGGCGCCGACTGTGTTCGGATCAGAAAACCCAATCAAGGAATCGAAAGAGTGCTGGCGTTGTGCCAAATCCCGGTAGATCCTCGGCGCAATGGAAGAACCGGTGTTATGGCCTGCCGTGTCATCTGTATCTCCCGTCATCATGTTGCACAGATCGTCGGGCCAGCCGTTGCTCGTCCACTCGACCAGCCTGAGTGACTCCGGATCTTTCACGGGAAGCGATTTCAGCAGCGCCGCATCCACCAGGCTGAAAATCGCGGAATTTGCCCCAATCCCAAGCGCCAGCGTCGCGATGATTGCCGCTGTTGCGAGCCGTGTGCGCAGCAATTGCCGGCATCCATATCGGACGTCGCGCGCTATTGACTCCATCCAGGTAAGGATGCCTTGTGCCCGCGTCTCTTCCTTCAGACGTGAAATATTGCCAAGCCGCAAGCGTGCTGCTCGCGCTTCCACTCCGTCCTGCTCTTTCATCGCCAGATGATAAGCCAGTTCCTCTTCGATCTCAGTGTTATGGGCACTGGGGCGAAACGTCCGTACTAACCTTGACAGCCAGCTCATCTTTTTAAACCGTTCGCAACACCTTGGCAACCGCTGCCGTGACCGTCCTCCAACGCTCCTCTTCCTGCTCGAGCCGCTTTCTTCCTCTTGCCGTCAGCTCATAAAACCGAGCTCGCCGGCCAGATTCGGAGATTTTCCATTCGGCTTTCAGGAGCCCTGCCTCGGTCATCCTGTGCAAGGCCGGATACAAAGAACCTTCCTCTACGCGCAGCACTTCGTCGGACGCCTGCTCGATCTGCGTGGAAATCGCATAGCCGTTATTGGATCCACGGCGCAGAACTTTTAGAACGAGAATCTCGAGGGAGCCTTGCAGGTTATCAGCTTTGGGCATAGAGATAGATATCTACGTGTAGATATCTATCTTACGACAGTCTTATCCTGGGGCCCGAGTGCCGGCCTCTTCTCTAGAAAGGCCGTGATGCCTTCCTGCGCGTCCTCACCTATGGCATTTGCCGTCATGATGCTTTTGGCCAGCGTGTAGGCATCGTCCTGCCGTAAATCAATCTGGTCATAATAGGCCCGTTTGCCTGTGGCAACGATACATCTGCTTGCCTCTGCTATGCGCACCGCCAGCCTCTGCGTTGCCGTCTTCAATTCATCCGCCGCAACCACGTTATTCACAAGGCCCCAGTCTGCCGCAGTTTTCGCGTCAACCGGCTCACCGGTCAAAAGCATCTGAAGAGCCCGCTTTCGTCCGATTGCGCGGCTAAGCGCTACCATGGGCGTCGTACAAAATAGCCCAATCTGCACTCCGGGGGTCGCAAACGCCGCCCGCTCCGAGGCGATTGCGAGGTCGCAGGTTGCAACCAACTGGCAGCCTGCCGCCGTTGCTACTCCTTGCACTTCCGCAATCACCGGTTGAGGAATCGATTGGATCTTGTTCATCAGCCGGGTACACACTTCGAAGATTTGTTGGTATTCCGCTTGGGTCCGCCCGGTCATTTCGCTCAGGTCATGCCCTGAACAAAAGACTGGACCCATGGCCGCCAGAATGATCGCCCGCACGTCGCTCTCGCGCTCCAAATCGTCTAACGCCTCGAAGAGATCGAGCATCGTCTCGAGCGACAGCGCGTTACGACGTTCGGGGCGGCTCAAAGTCACCCTGGCCGTCGAGTCGTCGATCTCAACTTGTATCCACTCGCTCGTCATGTCGAACACCTCCTTGCCGAAGAACTCTCGCTCAGCCTGATACAGTCATATCTCATCGGAGTGGCGACTCTCTATCCTGGTGGGATGATGTCGTCAGGCCCATTATTCGCGAACCTGCACTTTGACGCCGTCTTTCGGTGTGCTCGATATTCGGTATCTTTGTGTAAGCGGGCATCAAAACGACGAAAGGAAGCGGCATGGCAATCGAATTTGAAGTCAATGGCCAAATGAAATCCGTTGATATTGACCCTCAGACACCTCTCCTCTGGGTTCTCCGTGACACTCTGAACATGACCGGCACCAAGTACGGCTGCGGTATTGCAGCCTGCGGCGCTTGCACGGTACACGTCAATGGAGAGGCCGCACGCTCCTGCGTATTGCCAGTAGCGGGCTTAGCCGGCAAGAAAATCACCACCATCGAGGGCCTTTCCTCCGACCACACACATCCGGTGCAACAGGCATGGATCGAAGAACAGGTCCCACAATGCGGCTATTGTCAATCGGGCCAGATCATGGCGGCCGCGGCATTCCTCAAAAAGCACCCGGAGCCCAAATCCGCGGATGTTGATCAGGCGATGTCCAACAATATCTGTCGTTGCGGTACGGCGATCCGCATTCGCCGCGCGGTTCTACGGGCAGCACAGCTCATGCAACACCCGGGCACTGAAGTGAAGATTGCGGGAGGTGAGCTGTGAGTACCACTGCTGGTTTGACCCGTCGCAAGCTGCTAAGGACGGCCGCTCAGGCGGCAACGACCGCGGGTGCGGCTCTCGTCATCGGTTTTGAAGTTCCCCGAATCGTCAAGGCTGAACCGGAAAAAAAGCCGGTCAACCCGCTGCAAGCCTGGGTTCGTGTGGACGCGAACGGTGTCGTCACGCTGATGTGTTCCAAATCCGAAATGGGCCAGGGGATCTCCACGGCCCTCCCCATGATTCTGGCGGACGAGCTCGACGTTCCATGGAAGGATGTGCGCGTCGAACAGGCCATTACTGATCCGCTGCTCTACGGAGATCAGGGCACCGGGGGGAGCGGTAGCGTCGCCGGCATGTGGCTCCCTCTCCGCCAGGCAGGGGCTGCCGCGCGCTCTATGCTTGTCTCGGCTGCTGCACAGCGTTGGGGAGTTGATGCCGCGGCCTGCAATACAAAGGACGGAACAGTTCGCAATGGTACGCGGAGTCTTTCCTACGGTGAGCTCATCGACGATGCTTCGAGGTTGCCGGTGCCCGATCTAAAGACCGTCCCTTTAAAGAAACCTGCGGAATTTAATCTCATTGGTCAGCCGTTGCCGCGCAAGGATATCCCAAGCAAGACTGACGGCAGTGCAATTTTCGGGCTGGATGTCCGTGTACCCGGCATGGTCTATGCCGTGGTGGCACGCTGCCCGGTTTTTGGCGGCAAGGTCAAGCGTTTTGATGCTTCGAAAGCCAAGGCTATGAAGGGCGTTCAAGACGTCTTTGCGATCGACGCCGTTCCCGAAGGCGTTCACTCGTGCGGTGGAGTTGCTGTCGTGGCTGACACGACCTACATCGCCCTTCAGGCTCGTAAGCAGCTTCAAATCGAATGGGACAACGGGCCCCACGCCACCGAGAGCAGCGAGACCTTGCGACGCCAGTTCCGGCGTCTGGTGGATTCGCAAATGAAGGTTGTGCTGAATCAAGGCGACACGGAGGCAGCTATGGCGGCTGCTTCTGCTGAAAAACGGGTTGAGGCAGATTACGAATTGCCATTCCAGGCTCACGCCACCATGGAGCCCATGAACTGCACGGTGCATATTACTCCCGACTCGGCGGAAGCTTGGGCGCCTGTGCAGGGGCCCGGATGGGTCGCCGGCGTCATCGCGCAAGTCACCAAACTGCCGCCTGAAAAAATCAAGGTACATACGACACAGATGGGCGGAGGTTTCGGCCGCCGCTATCAAGCAGATTTTGCCATCGAGGCAGCGCAGGTCGCCAAGCGCGTCGGTAAGCCAGTGCAGCTTGTCTGGTCCCGCGAGGACGACATGACACATGACTTCTATCGCCCTGCGTCCTACCACCGGGTTAGCGGCGCAATCGACGGCCAGGGCAGCATTACCGCGTGGCGGCATAAAAGCACTTCCACTTCCATCGCCGAGTGGTGGGAACCCAAATCGACGCCGGAATCGAGTGAGCTTGGTTGCACTTTCCAGATGCCCTACCTTACCGGTAGCTATAAGCTCGAGTATTTGCCTGCCGCATCCGGCGTGCCGCGCGCCTGGTGGCGTTCGGTGGAAGCGTCTTCTATCGCATTCGTGATGGAAAGCTACATCGACGAATTGGCTCATGCTGCCGGCGTCGACCCCTACGAATATCGTCTCGCAAAGCTTGGCGATGCCCGGCTTGTGAAGAATGCTCTGAAGCCTAGTGAGGGTACGCCGCTCGATACCGCTCGTTTCAAGAAGGTTTTGCAATTAGCCGCTACCAAAGGCGACTGGGGTAGTCCTCTAGGAAAGGGAAGAGGCCGCGGCATTGCGTGCCACTTTTCCTTCGATAGCTACGCCGCGAACGTAGTGGAGGTTGCCGTTGAGGAGAAAAATCTGCGGGTGATCCGAATCGTATCAGTTGTTGATATCGGAACGGCCGTGAACCCTGCCGGAGTTCGTCACCAGGTTGAGAGTGCAATTATCTACGGATTGACGGCTGCTTTGAAAAGCGAGATCACCATTCAGAATGGCGGTGCCGTCGAGACGAACTTCAATCGCTTCACTACTCTGTCGATGAAGGAAACGCCCCAAATCGATGTTCACATTGTTCCGAGTGAAATAGCACCAACCGGTATTGGCGAACCCGGCTTGCCGCCCGTTGCTCCCGCGCTTATGAATGCTGTTTTCGCTGCAACCGGCAAGCGGATTCGCCGGCTCCCATTCAGACCTCAGGATCTGGCATAAGTCTTAATACTGCAGGTTGTCCGAAATCGGCTGAATCTGCTTGGCTACTGCCTTGTGCTTCTTACATATCGATGACATATCATATGTAGAAGCATTAGGCCTATGGCAAATCCACAGCTTGACCTTCCTCAGGGCACCCTCGATCTGCTCATTTTGCAGGTCGCCGCGCTTGCGCCAATTCACGGTTATGCAATCGCCCAGCGCATTCACCAAGTCTCCCGGGACGTGCTGCAGGTGCAACAGGGATCGCTATATCCTGCGCTTCACCGATTGGAAAACAAGGGATATTTGTCCGCCGAATGGAAAGAGTCCGACACTGGCCGCGAAGCCAAATTCTACAAGCTGACCACCAAAGGGCGGAAGCAGCTAAAAGATGAAACGGCTAACTGGGCGAAATTGTCGGAGGCCATCCGGCTAATCCTTCGGCTTTCCGAACAAGAGGCGTTATGACCTGGTGGCAAAGATTGCTCCGCCGTAAGACGGTTGAGCAGGAGATGCAGGCGGAGCTTCGCGATCATTTGGAACGTCAGGTGGCGGATAACATCCGCTTTGGGATGGCGGATTCGGAAGCGCGGAGAAGCGCATCACTCCGCTTCGGAGGTTATGAGCAGGTGAGTGAATCGTGCCGTGACGCCCGCGGCACGCAATGGGTGGAGACCACGGTGCAAGACCTTCGATTCGGAGTCCGCACGTTGCGCCGAAGTCCGGGGTTCACGCTCGCGGCCATTTTGACGCTAGCTCTCGGGATCGGCGCGAACACGGCCATTTTTAGCGTCATCAATGGCGTCCTTCTGCGCCCCCTGCCCTATGGCGACCCAGCACGTCTGGTAGCCGTTCAAGAACAATCGCGCAAGACCGGGGAGGACTTTGCGTTCTCCTATCCCGATTTTCGAGACTGCCGGCGCGCGAGTCAGTCCTTCGAACATATCGCTGCCTGGCGATCAGGCGAGCTTAACGTCACATCGCCCGGTGGGCCTGAATCCGTGCGCGCTCGACAGGTTTCCGCAGGTTTCCTTTCGGTTCTGGTTGCCACGCAGCGATGAAGTAAGGCTCGATTGGCACGTCCTGCTGTTCACTATTGGTGCCTCTGTCCTGACAGGAATCGTTTTTAGCGTGATACCAGCGCTTCGGCAAAACAGCGGCCTTGACCCCGGTCTACGCCAAGGTGCACGTGTTACTGCTCGAGGCATCCGGCGGCTGCAAACTGCTTTTGTAGTCGCCGAAGTGGCTCTCTCCCTTGTCCTGCTCACCGGGGCCGGCCTGATGATGCGCAGCATTGTGCAGCTATGGAACGTTAATCCAGGCTTCGATTCCTCGCATGTGATGGTGATTAGCGTGAGCCTGTCGCCTACCGTCTTGAACAATCCGGGAGCAACGCGTCGCCCCTTTAAGCAGATTCTGGCAAGGTTGCAAAATACGCCCAGAGTCGCATCCGCTGCGCTCGATTCCCTGCTGCCGTTGAGCGGCAACAATCAGTCTGTCGCATACTGGAAAAGCTCCGAAACAACAGCGCCGCCCAATGCGCCTTATGCCGTCGCCTTTACGCCGACGCCTGGATACCTTCGCACCATGAAGATCCCGCTTCTTAGGGGCCGCTTCTTTACCGACCAAGACCGAGTCGGAAGCCGGAATGTAGTTGTGATTGACGAGACACTGGCAAAGCGCGCGTTCCCGCGTGAGGATCCAGTCGGAAAGGAGTTGTCCGTTCAGCTTCTTGGGCGCGGTCAAATCATCGGAGTAGTCGCTGCAGTCAAACATCAGACTCTGGACGAAGACGCAAATAGCGCGCCTCAGCCTGCTGTCTACCTTCCGTTCTTACAATTTCCCGATGAGTTCATGAGCATGACGCAGAGCGGGATGATTCTTTTGGTTCGAACCCCAATAAGTTCCACCTCCTTGATTCCGGCAATCAAGAAGAGCGTCCTCGGCCCAACCCGTGATCAGCCCGTGCGCGATGTCAAGACGATGGAAAAGGTAATCGGTACATCCCTTGGCAAGCGCCACGGAATGCTCGCGCTGCTTGGTAGCTTCGCCGGCGTCGCCCTGCTTCTTGCCTCGATAGGTATTTACGGCGTGATTTCATATTCGATGAGGCGCCGCCTCCAAGAAGTTGGCATTCGGATGGCTCTGGGGGCTCGTCCCGCGCAAGTGATGCGCCTGGTTCTGAGACAAGCCCTTTCCATGATTCTTGCGGGGATGTCGCGGGAACTGTTGCCTCGCTGTTCCTGACCCGCCTGCTGGCCGCGCTGTTATACGGCGTCAGCCCGGCAGACCCAATCACGTTTGTTCTTGTGGTTGCGATCCTGTGCGCCGTCGCAGTTGCCGCGACCTTTATTCCCGCGCGCCGCGCGGCCCGCATAGACCCTACAATCGCCTTGCGCTACGAATAATCGGCTCCGCCCGCAACAGATCCGCTCTGCTTCTCATCGAGTTCTGCCCACCGGGCGTAGAGCGCATCGACTGATGCTTGCGCCGCGTCGATCTCTTGTATCGCAACTGTCAGCGCTTCGGGATCCCGCAGCACTTCGGGGTTGTCGAGCGCTGTCCGCTTTTCTAAGAGAACCTGTTCCGCCGCAATGATTCGATCCTGAATGGTTTCAAACTCGCGGTTATCCAGATAGGAAAGCTTTCTTCGAACAGATATGCCTGCTCGGTCGGATGGCGGGATTGGCCGCTCTCGTCGCCGCTCTTTTGATTGGCCTTTTTCAGCAAGCCAGCTTTCCCATTGAGGGTAGTCCGCGAACCAGGATGCCTCGCCATTCCCGCTCAGCCCCAATACCGCCGATGCAACGCGATCGAGCATGTACCGGTCGTGAGTAACAAGAACTAGGGCGCCGCGAAACTGCAGCAGATTCTCTTCCAGAATCTCGAGCGTGTCAATATCGAGATCATTTGTGGGTTCGTCCAGCATTAAGATGTCCGCCGGCTCGAGCATCAGCCTTGCGATTAGGAGGCGTGCCCGTTCACCGCCGGAGAGTTTTGCAACTGGCTGGTTTAGCTGGTCACTCGCGAAAAGAAATCTTTCTGCCCACGAGGCGACGTGGATCGTTCGATCCTGGTAGACCACCGAATCTCCATCGGGCGCGAGCGTGCGGCGCAGCGTAACATTTGCATCCAGCGTCCTGTTCTGCTCGAAATAAACAGTTCGCAAGACGGGCGCGCGCTCAATCAATCCTGTTGTTGGTTCGAGTTCTCCTTGTATGAGACGCAGCAGAGTCGTCTTGCCGCTTCCGTTCGGGCCGACGAGGCCGACTCTCATGCCCGCTGTGATCGTAAAATTCAGGTTCTCGGCGATTATCCGATCATCGAAAGCGATGCTCACCTGATCGAATGTCAGGAGCCGCTTGGTCGCACGGTTGCTTGCCGTGAAGTCTATGCCCGCCGTTCCACTCTGGCTTCGTTCCTTCAAATCCTTCAGTTCAGTTATTAGCTGGTTCGCGTTTTCGATGCGAGCCTTGGCTTTCGTAGCACGTGCCTTGGGGCCACGCCGGAGCCATGCGATCTCGTTTCGTACGCGATTCTCAAGGGACTCCTGACGCTTGTCTTCGGACTGGAGAAAGGCACTTTTTTTCTCGAGAAAAGTGCTATAGCTGCCCCGCGCCCGCAGGACGCCTGCGGGATACCGGCGATTCAGTTCTGCTACTTCGGTCACTGCATTTTCGAGGAAATAACGATCGTGACTGACGACTACGCAGGCGAACGATGCTGTCTGCAACACGTTCTCCAGCCACTCGATGCCGGCCAAATCGAGATGATTGGTTGGTTCATCGAGTAGCAGGATGTCAGGCTTAGTCACCAGCGCTTCTGCTATCGCAAGCCGCTTTCTCCAGCCGCCAGAGAGGGATCCTGCTACCGTTTCAAAATTCGTAAATCCTGCACTTCCGAGAGTCGCCGCTTCGAGCCGATCACGCTCAGAGTCCGCGAACTCCGCGCTACCGAGAGCGCTTCGAATAATCGTTCTTACCGTCTCTCCTACAGCAAATTCTGAAATTTGCGCCACATAGGCAAGTCTCGTGTCCTTGCGCAACGTCACCAAACCCTGATCGGGATTGCGCAGACCCGCGAGAATCTCCAGCAAGGTTGACTTGCCCGAGCCGTTCGCTCCGATCAGGCCAAGCCGTTCTCCTTCAGATATGTTTAGTGAAAGATCCCGAAAGAGCGGCTGAGGGCCGTAGCGTACTTCGAGATTCTGAGCAGTCAGTAAGAGAGCCACTTATTTGATCGTCGTATGCTCAGCTTCCGGCAAGCGGCTGCGGGTTAGCGCCACGTAGCGCACCACCTGTTCGCGCAGCGTGTTCAAATTCACCGTCAGGCGATCCGTCTCGATAATCACAAATTCATCGATTCCTTCCGCATGCCGCTGCGATTCAAGCAGCCGGCGATGGTCTTCACGCAATGATGGCAATGCCTCCGCTGCCGCCGTTGAACCCCGCAAGGCGGCTGAAACGAAATAAAGAGTAAACTCCACATCCCGGGTAAACTTTTCGAGGGCGGGAGGGACTGGCTTCGGAATACTGTACGCCATGCCGGCCTCCAGACCCATGGTGGAGCGAACGAATGCATGGGAACTGGCCAGGATAGAGGTCAGCAGATCCGATTTGATCTGATTGGTACCCGGTTCTGAGAGCAACCGGTCGATCGAAGCCTCCGCGTTCGACCGATCTTCGCGCCACGCGTCTCGCGCCTGATTCAGAGACTGCAAGGCGCCATCGCTAACATCCGAAAGCCGGTTCATCACGAGGCGAAAGTAGTCGCGACTCCGATCGATCATGTCGGCGATTACCTCCGTAACCAGCGTGCGTTCCCAGGTAGGCCATGCAGCATATGCAACCAGCGCGAAAAGGCCGCCTACCGCCGTATTGACGGCTCTTTGCGCAACCACATCCGCGGGCGCCACTCCCGTTTCCGCAATGAGAAAGACAATCAAACCGCTAATCGCCGCACTGAAGATACCGTAGTTCGCCGGTCCGACAAAACGCATAAAGAAGGTAAACGCGCCAACTAGAAACAGTTGCGTCAGCGCGGAGGGCGGTAGAAAGTGATAGAGCGCAGTAGCCACCAGCAGGCCGCCCAAAGTCCCGCATAGCCGGAGGACGCCGCGGCTGACCGTGCTTGCGAAATCCGGTTTGAGCACTACCGCAACCGTCATCGTGAGCCAATAGTGTCGCTCCGTGTTAAGGGAACGTCCGATTGCATCGCCAATAGCCACGCAGACGGCCAGCCGGATTCCATGCCGGAAGGCGGACGATCCCAAGGTCAGGTTCGCCCTCAATGTGGCCAGCCAGCTTCGCATCTGCAATTTCCAGGGCGGTGCCAACTCGCGCTTCGCAAATTCCTCCGCGCCCGCCGTGGTCGTGCTGTCAGCCAGGCTCATCACTAGCCGCAACTGCCCTGCCACCACGTCCATGGCTGACGCGAGACCGCTCACCGATGGCGAATCGTCCAGTTCCTTAAGCTTTTGGGCTCCTTCCGTTAGCTGTCGAAGCCGTTGCACCAATTCCGGCGAAACGTCGGACGAGTCATCGGCAAGTAACGATTCACCAACTGAACGCAACACCCGGCACGACGATTCGAGCATTTCGTCCAGGATTTCCACCGCTTCTTGTTTTGTGCCCTCAAGCCCTGGACGCAGCGCGCTCATCGAATAAATAGAAAAACGAAGCCGGGCGGCCTGGTCAAACAAGAGGCGAAAACGCTCTCCTTCTAAGCTGTGGTCGCGTCCCAGAGCCGAAAGCGTATCTTGTACCTCCGGGCTCGCCTGTTTCAAAGGAACTGCCAGAAGGATGTCAGGATGTTGGCCGGCTTCCACCGCCAGTTCCTGGAATACTCTTCCGATGGCCATCCGCTCCGGGCGATAACGGCGAATCGGCCATGCTCCTAATGCAAAAGCGGCCTGCAGCAATCCGCCCGCCAGCACCAGCAGTCCGGCTTGCAACGCTCCTATTGGCGAGAGCGCCCCTCGCGCGGCATAGACAATCAGCGTGACCAGAGTATTTAGTCCGAGATCACCCGCCCGCGGACTGATCGAAACGAGCAGACCGGCGGCCATTGCCCACGCGGATGCCACAAGAATCGCCAGATAGTGATGGTTCCCTGTCACGGACCCGAGAAATACGGCAAGCGCACCGAGAAGGCTCCAGGCAAACATCCGCCGAGCCCTTTGCGCATACGGATCGGCACCGTCCGAAAAGGCAACATTCAGAGCCCCTGTAGCCACCGCAACGCCGCTCAGCGGATGACCCAGCTCGATACCAATTGCGAGAGGAATGCCAACAGCCAGCGCGTTCCTCAAAGACATTCTGATGCTGTTGATCTTGCTTCTGTCGAGACGTTTTAAGATTCGCCAGAAAGCGACGTACCAGGGCAACGCCGGAGGCGTCGCTTCAGGACTGACAGCCATGCTGTGCTTGGGAAGTCATGGGACCGAAACAGCTATTCTATCGGTCAGATGCGATTGCAACGGGTGGACCAATGCTTTCGTAGTCCTTCATAATTGGAGTCAGTCTATGCTGCGCCGCGCATTTCTCTCGACAGCTTTAGCTCCCGTTCTCATCCGGCCGGAAACGCCACCGACCGACCCGTGGTCTGCGGACGAAGCGCTCGAGCCCGAAGCTTTCGCGGCCCAGTTGAAATCGAACTCGATTCCTCCTATCTTGTACGTCGGTTTTCCCGTGCTTTATAAAGGAGCGCACATCCAAGGTGCCCGGCTTGCCGGACCATGCTCAAAACCCGACGGCCTCGCCGCTCTCAACAAGCTAGCCGGAGAACTCCCCCGTGACCGCGAGGTAGTTCTCTACTGCGGTTGCTGTCCCTTGGATCGCTGTCCCAACGTTCGTCCTGCTTACAAAGCGCTGCGGGACGCGGGCTTTACGAAATTAAAAGTGCTGCGCCTGGCAACAAACCTCCACACCGATTGGACGTCGAAGGGCTACCCGGTCGAGAAAAACCTTTAGTAAGCTGTTCGTTGATCCGCCCCGTCAAACTCTCGCTGCTCCTGATAGCCGCTTCGATCTTGCCGGCCCAGGTCTCGACGGTTCACGTTGATACGGCTTCGGCAGCTTTGATCAATTCTTTTGATCCCGACTCGGCGTTGGGGAGCTCTATTGATGCGCTTTCCCGCCGTGATATCGATCTCGTCTTTTCACCCCACATTATTCAGGAATCACTTTCTGCCGGCTGGGGCCCGATCACGTATCGCAACAATACCGAGCTCCGCATGGCCGCCTGGCATTGGAATCCCGAAGGGAGTTGGAGTGATCCGAACAATAAGAGCGGGTATTTCACCGGCAGCACGGAACTCGCAAAGCCCATCCGCTACATCCTGGCCTATGCTCTGCCGCATCGGGGCTTTTCGACCAGCGGCGATCGCCCGCTGCAAGGGCCAAATCTTAGCTACTGGAAGAGCAACCCTTATCTGACGAGCCATTTCACCGGAGAGAGCGATGCCCTTCATCCGCAATGGGTCGTGATCGATTTGAAAAATGACCGTCAAATAAATGCTATACGCATTGCCTGGGCCAATCCTTACGCCACCACGTATCAGATCGAGTACTGGAAAGGGAATGATCCGCTCGACTTTGATGGCGGCCCTCAGGGCGAATGGATTTCCTTCCCCGGCGGGTCCCAGACCAATGCAAAGGGCGGCTTGGCTCTACTCAAGCTCGTGGACGAACCGCTCACCGCCCGCTATTTGCGGATTTGGATGACAAGCTCCTCGAATACGTGCGACCTGCACGACCCGTCGGACATGCGCAACTGCGTTGGTTATGCCGTCCAAACTATCGAAAGCGGAAGCTTCGATGGGACCGGCCATTTCGTTAAGGCTCCTGCCGGAGCCAAGGAACCCACATTCTGTTCCTCGTCGATCGATCCCTGGCACTCCTCCGCTGATGTAGAGAACAGCGGACGATACCAGCACACGGGATTCGATCTTTTCTACACGAGCGGACTGACCAACTACCTTCCGGCAATGATTCCGGTCACCATGCTCTACGGCACGCCGGAAGACGCGGCCGCCGAAGTCGCCTATATCGAAAAGCGCGGCTATCCGATCCGCTATATCGAATTAGGTGAAGAGCCCGACGGAAAACACACGCTGCCCGAGGATTATGCTGCCCTCTATCTTCAGTGGGCTTCTGCGATTCACAAGATCGATCCAAACCTGAAGCTCGGTGGACCCATCTTCGAAGGCGTCAACAAGGATATCCGCGTCTGGCCGGACGCGCAGGGCCAGACTTCGTGGATGGGCCGATTTGTCGCTTACCTAAGGGACCACGCCCGCCTTTCTGACCTTGCCTTTGTCTCTTTCGAACACTATCCGTTTGAGGCCTGCAACATTGCCTGGAAGACTCTTTACAGCGAGCCTGAACTGATGAAGCATATTCTTGAGGTTTGGAGAAGGGACGGTGTGCCCGCGCAGGTGCCGCTGATGGTCACCGAAAGCCATCTTGCCTCTTCCCTGGCCGGCCCCATGAGCACCATCTTTGCGGCTCTCTGGCTGGCGGACAACGTCGGCTCCTTCTTCGAAGGCGGTGGGGCGGCTTTTTACCATTCACCTATTCAACCCCAGACCACAGAACATACGTGCTCCGGATGGGCTTCATGGTCGAATTTCCAGTCAGACCGCAATTACACCATCACCGGCTACACCTCGCCTTACTACGCTGCCCGCATGATCAATGTCGAATGGGCGCAGCACCGCTCGGGCGTACATCGTATGTTTCGTTCCTCGATAGATCTGAAAAACAGCGATGGAGATCAATTGATCACTTCTTATGCTTTGCACCGCCCCGACGGCAACTGGTCCTTAATGCTGGTCAATCGCGACGAAGCCAACGCTCACCAGATTCGTGTCGTGTTCGAGAATTCTACCTCGAACTCTGACACCTCATTCAGTGGCCCCGTCCGTGTCGTGAGCTTCGGGAGCGATCAATACGTATGGCAAGATCAAGGCCCCAAAAGCCATGCCGATCCTGACGCCCCGCCCGTTGGAACAAGTGTCGTCGCGGGGCCTGAAACCGCATTTACCCTTCCCCGGGCCTCGATCACGGTTTTGCGTGGCGCTATAAACTCGCACTGAATATCGGTCTCAGGTCGCGATACTCTGGAAGGCACATCATGCGCAGACGCGACATTCTGAAAATTATGAGCTCGATCCCGGCAAGTCTTGCGTTACGTGGTCATCCCGCTCCGCAACGCTACGAAGCTACTTGGTCTTCAATTGATAGCCGCCCCACGCCAAGCTGGTACACGGACGCCAAATTCGGCATCTTCATTCATTGGGGTGTCTATTCTGTTCCCGCGTTTGCTCCGGTTCGCTCCAAGAATCAAACGGCGTATGCGGAATGGTACTGGAACTCTTTGACAAACGGGATGAAAGCGAAGCACGCCGATGAAGAAGGAGCTGCCACCTGGGCCTTCCACAAGAAAACATATGGCGCGGATTTCCCATATGCAAGGTTTGCTCCTATGTTTCGCGCCGAGCTTTTCAATCCGGACCGCTGGGCCGACCTCTTCGTTCAATCCGGCGCCCGCTATGTAGCACTCACATCGAAACATCACGAAGGCTTCACGCTGTGGCGCAATGAGCAGGCAAACAAGGCTTATGGCCGGCCCTGGAACAGCGTGGACGTAGGAGCCAGGCGTGACTTGCTGTTGGACTTGATGCTGGCGGGCCGCGCGAAAGGCCTGCAGATGGGCATCTACTATTCGCTGTACGAATGGTACAACCCCCTCTGGCTTTCAGACAAGAAGCGATTTGTCAGCGAACACCTGTTTCCTCAGTTCAAAGACGTGGTCAACCACTCCAAACCCGCGATCATCTTTTCCGACGGCGAGTGGGAATTACCAAGCGATCAATGGCGGTCGGTTGAATTACTTGCATGGCTCTTCAATGAATCGCCGGTAGCCGACTCGGTTGTCATCGACGACCGTTGGGGGAAAGAAACCCGCCACAAGCACGGCGGTTACTACACGACCGAATACACCTCAGGCATGCAACAATCTGCGCATCCATGGGAGGAAAGCCGTGGAATGGGCTTTTCCTACGGGTACAACCGTAATGAGACGCTTACCGATTACCACACGGATCGTCAGCTTGTACTCATGCTGATCGATATTGTGAGCCGCGGCGGTAATTTGCTTCTCGATATAGGACCACGCGCTGACGGAGGCATTCCAGTGGTGATGGAGGAGCGCCTAAAACAAATGGGCGATTGGCTTCGCCCGAATGGCGAAGCGATTTACTCCACCCAACCCTGGATTCGTCCGGCTCAATGGAGCACTGGCACGATGCCTCACCTTGAAGAAAAGGATTTCATGTCCGACTATGACATCTCGAAAATGGTGGACCAGCCGCCGGCCGGATATGCTCGCGTCGAAGCTTTCTTCACCGCCAAGAACGACGTTGTCTACGCGATTCTTCCCCGCTGGCCTGATGGCGATTTCCTTCTGAATGACATTTTGACTTCGCCGGATACAAAATTTACCCTGCTCGAAACGGGCGACCCGGTTGAGTTTCACGCCGAAGGAAAGCAAATTACCGTAAAGCTGGCCCCCGGATTGCGCTGGCGCATTCCGGAGCGCGTCGCATACGTTCTCAAAATTACCAATGTCGCCAAAGCTTGAATAATCGGATCGATTGCATGCGTTAGCCTGATTTGGTGGCCCGAACCAGACTCGTTCTTGCTTTCGCCGTCATTCAGCTCGCGCTCGCCCAATCAAGCACTCAGTCCGTCGATGTTTTCTTTAAAAACACGTTCGAGCAGATGCTCCGCAACGATCCGCAATTCGCTACAGGCGTCGGCCGCCACGAGTTTGATGACCGCTGGACTGATTATTCGCCTCAGGCCCGCGAGAAGCGCAGGCAGTTCTTTGAAGACCGCCTGAAGGCCGCGGCCACGTTCCCGACAACCGGCCTTTCGGACGAAGACAAGCTCACCCTACGCATCGTGCAATACGACTTCCGCTCGCGTCTGGATTCGTCCGATCTTGAAACCCACCTTCTTTCAGTCGGCCAGCTGTTCGGTTTCCATAACCGTGTCTACAGCCTGATCGATCGGATGCCTGCTAGAACCGTGCATGACTACGGGAACATTATTGCCAGGTTGCAGAAAATTCCCGTTTACGTCGATCAATACATCGGCATCATGAACGAATCAGTTTCGAGCAGGATGATGCAGCCGCGGATTGTCGCGGACCTTGTTGCCCAACAGCTCGCTACGCAGATGAACCAAGACGCGGAACACAGCGCTTTGCTCGCGGCCTTTCGCAAGTTTCCTGCAAACATCCCCGCAGCCGAGCAGATGAAGCTTCGCAAGGAAGCAACCGACGCTTATAACAAGAACTTCCTTCCTGCCTGGCACAAGCTTCATGACTACATTGCAACCACCTACACCGAACATGTCCGATCCGACCGATAGCTTGAGCTCGATACCGAATGGGCGCCGCGACTACGCCATTTTGATCCGTCGCCTCACAACCACGAATATGAGCGCCGAGGAGATTCACAGCATTGGCGAGCAGGAAGTCAGGCGCATTGAGCAGCAGATGCAGAGCATCCTCGCAGAGGTCCATTTCAGCGGCTCTATCGCCGACTTTCAGAAGAAGCTCGATGCAATGCCCGAACAGCACTTTCAGTCGAAGGAGGAAATGCTGGCATACTGCCGCAACATCGCGAAGATTATCGAGCCCGAGCTGCCAAATCAATTTCACCACCTGCCAATGCTTCTTTACGGCGTTCGTCCCATCCCGTCCGATCGTGAAGCCGCGACCGCTACCAATGCGCAGGCTCCTTCTCCTGATTTCACAACGCCCGGATGGTTCAATCTCAATACCTATCGGCCGGAAAAACAGGTGAAATACGATAAAGAATCTTTGGTTTTACACGAAGCTGTTCCGGGCCATATATTCCAGATCACTTTGGCTGAAGCGCAGCAGAAGCTGCCCGAATTGCGCAAGTTCTACGGCAACAGCGCCTACATCGAAGGCTGGGCGCTTTATTCCGAATCGCTAGGCTCACAGCTTGGCCTTTACAAAAATCCGTACAGCCGCTTTGGGCAGCTTGCAAGCGAACGTTTTCGAGCTGTCCGCCTGGTGGTCGATACAGGCATCCACGAGCTTGGCTGGACTCGCGATCAGGCCGTTCAATATTTCCAGGCGCACGCACCCGAGCAATCTCTCGCTGAGATCGACCGTTACATCTCCTGGCCTGCCCAGGCGCTCTCCTACAAACTTGGTCAACTCAGGATCTCTTCTTTGCGCAAGTCGGCCGAACGCGCCCTCGGCCCCAAGTTTGATGTCCGTGACTTTAACGATGCCGTCATTCGTGATGGTACGCTGCCGCTCGATCTTCTTTCGCAACAAGTCAAGGAGTTCGTCGCGGAGGGGGCGGGCAAATAATAGTTGAAATGCTAGCCTGAACGAGTGCGCGCCCTTCGCCTGCTTTTGGCAATGATGCTGCCATGGGCCTTCGTGCTGGCTCAAGTCACGAATGCCCCCAAAAAGCCTGCCCCGGCGAGACGCCCGGCGGCGGTACCAAGCAAAACGACACAACCTCCCGCCCCTATGACTGACGAAGAAAAAACGATTTATGCCATTGGGCTCTCGATCTCCCAATCTCTTTCGCCGCTCGATCTTTCGCCGGACGAGCTTCAGATCATCACCCGCGCCTTGACTGATGCCGCTGCGGGAAAGCCAGAGCTCAAGTTAGAGGAGTGGGGACCGAAAATCCAGCCTTTGACGCAAACACGGTCAGACCGTGCACGTGAAAAACAGAAAGCTGTATCAAGCGCCTACCTGGAGAAAGCAGCGGCCGAACCAGGCGCAACCAAGACAGACTCTGGCCTTGTATATCGCGAAATTACTTCCGGCACTGGTGCTTCGCCGAAGGCGACGGATACTGTCAAGGTCAATTACCGGGGCACTTTGATCGACGGGACCGAATTTGACAGTTCCTATCGGCGGAACGAGCCTGCCAGCTTCCCCCTAAACGGGGTGATTCCGTGTTGGACCGAAGGCATGCAGAAAATGAAGGTAGGAGGCAAAAGCATGCTGGTGTGCCCCTCGAGTATTGCCTATGGCGATCAGGGCCGGCCCTCTATTCCCGGCGGCGCCGCACTCATTTTCGAGATCGAACTGCTCGATATCACGCCTGCCGCGCAATAGCAAGAATTGCCGTTATTAGGACTGTACCTTGCGCACGAGACTTCCGCGTAGTGCTGCGCGCTCCTCGGGTGTTGCGCGCACATAATCGGGCGTCGAGCTTGCGGGAGGCTTCTTGGCCTTTACAGGTACTTGATGTTCTTTGACTCGTTCGTCGATAGCGCGATTTTGAGCGATCCTTGCCGCCGTTCTTTCGGCTGGCGTCATCAAATGAAATGGCTTTTGTTTCTCTGTCACTAATCTCTATCATCGCGCATGTCCGGCATGGACCTCGCGGCTCCCCTCACTCTGGTTATAAAGCCCTTAGAAATCGGACAGCCCTTTTTGGAGCACAACACAAGATAAAGCTCCTTTCAACCAAACATTTTCCGCTATTCTGAGGCGGAGGAGAACTGCCATGAGTTCAGTACTGTTGACAGGCGCAAGCACAGGCTTTGGACGCGCTGCCGCGGAGACTCTCGCGCGTCGGGGGTTTACCGTTTTCGCCACCATGCGCGACCCAATGGGTCGGAATGCATCCCATCGGGAAGCTTTGGAATCGCTGGCGCGTCGTGAAAGCCTGGCGCTTCACGTTCTGGAGATGGATGTTAGTCGCGACGAGTCGCCTGAACGTGCAGTCGAGCAGGCTCTTCGTATCGCAGATCGCATCGATGTAGTGATTAATAACGCCGGGATCGCAGCGCTGGGCACAACGGAAGCCTTCACGGTTGAACAATGGCAGCAGGTCTTCAATGTCAATCTGTTCGGTGCTGTACGCGTCAATCGGGCGGCGCTTCCCACCATGCGGCGACAGCGGGGCGGTCTGCTCATTCATGTCAGCTCTGGCGCAGGCCGGATCGTTCTTCCCTACTTTGGCGTGTATTGCGCGAGTAAGTACGCCCTCGAGGCGCTCGCCGATTCCTATCGCTTCGAACTTCTGCCATTCCGTATTGACTCCGTCATCGTTGAACCCGGGATCCATCGAACACCAATTTTGGATAATTTCGTCGAACCACTGGACGAGTCTCGATTAGCAGGCTATACGTCCACGGCAGAATACGCGTCACGCATAAAGACTGTTTTCACTGATGCAGGCCGTAACCCCGAAACACCTGGGCCGGAGCCTGTTGTGGAAGCGTTTGTTCGACTGATCGAAACGCCATTTGGACAACGACCGTTTCGAACCGTGCCGACTGCCGCGATCCAGCCTCTTATCGAGCCTTTGAATGCGCTGTCGGCTGAGGTGCGGCAGACATTACCTCATGCATTCAACGTCCCGGAACTTGCTGACGCACAGCAATCTGCGTCGTCCGTCGGTTAGACCGTTATGCGAAGCGTAACGGTGATTTTGTTCTCGTTGCACGATAATGTCAGGCGGCCTTGAGGCCGACCGCCTTTAGAAGTTTATCGAGATCATCAAACACGCGCTGGTAGAGGCGATCGAGTTGAGATCGGCGCTGTTGTTGCAGCTTTCGGTCGCCAGGGATGGGTCGCAGAAGCCCTGCTGCGGCGCAAGTGCGGGAATTTCTCAACCAGCGCTTTGGCCCGAAGCTTCGATAGGTCATAGCGGAGCGAAGCCAGGCTATAATCCGACGCTACACCACCCAGAGCTTCGACAACATAAGGGTAGATCTCGGCGGTTGTGAAGGTGGATCCGGCGGCGATATGGGCAAAGCGAACCAGTGCGTGCATGAGCGCAAGCTGGCGGGGGTGATCAAGCTTCAGACCGGGGATGCGCTTGCCATTGGGCAGCACGGTTGCTTCGGCCAACTTCCGCAGTTGTCCGCGGTCGATAAAGGTCTCCAAGATGTCCTGCTGAATATCCTGATAGGTATCGTTGATGGAGGCAAGTTTTTCCCGCAGACGCGGCAGGTTTTCGACTGCCTTGTTCACGCCGTAGTCATGGACGTTGTTGGTTGCCGCTTCGGTCCGCAACAGCACGTGGTCGCGGACGTATTGCTTGATGAAGCCGTTACCGTAATGGCTGCGAACGACTGGCTTCGGCAAGTGCATGTCTTCGATTTCGGTCTGCAGTTTTCCGCTGTGGCGGCTGGTGATCTTGCGGCCGAAGATCACGGTAATCTTGTCCGGTTGACCGATGGTTCGGTTGGCATCCAGTAATCGCTCGCCTAAGGCATCCAGTGCTGCCCGCCGGTGAAAGATCAGATTGTCGCAGTACTCCACCTGTGCAAAGAAGAGCCGGTGCTGGCAGCCCGCCTGTTTGCGCTCCTGTTCCCGGAAGAAGGGCGTAAAAGTCGTCAGCCATTTCTGACCGCAAGTCAGGAGATCGCGTGCGGTTAACGAGTCTGCGATTTCCTGCAAACGTCCGAAGTTGCCGCACTTGAGAAAGGCATTAGAGGTCTGATGGAAATCCATGTTCTCTGCATGCAGCCGGTTCGCGATCCAGTGATGCTGGTTCAAGCAGACGCGGGCGGAAAAGGGCAGATACGGACACAGGCGCACGAACATGCGCCCCCAGCGGGCATCGTTGAGGTAGAAGTTGTACTGCATCACCCAGCGCTGTGCGATCTGCAGATGCCAACGATTCTCTTTCGCCGTGCCAATAGCCGTCATGATGCGAGCAGGTTCTCGGGCTTTCAGGATGGCTACGACCTGATCCGGCTTCGCTTTGCGGAAATATGGCTCGACGAACTCATCGCGGCGCCCTTCCGGTGCTTCCAAAATCGGAGCCGCCGATTTCTCGGATCGGTTCTTTACCCAGTACTGAAATTGATCGGCAATGTCGGTCAGAACCTTTCGGCTGACAGGATATTGCTGACGGTAAGAGCTGAAAAAACCGATCACCCGCTCCGGTTGCTGGAATGGTTGAATCAGCCCATTTAACAGGATGCGGTCGAAGCACCGATAGCTTGCTTTGATGCTATTCTCATGGTGCTCGCGGAAGGCGTTCATGAGAACCTCCAGAGAGTTCAGATACTCGGAAGCCTATCTCATTCACGCCCTCTGCGGGTCAACCTCTCGCCTCCCGAAATGAATGGGATATCAAGGGCGAAGCCCTTGGCTAGTTAGAGTCGAGCTAAAAGATAAAGCAGCCTCTTTTCGGACAAGCGACTTCGACCACGTATGTTCTAGGTAAGCCTTACTTTATTGGATCTGGCCGCGGCCCAGCACAAACAACGTCACATCGTCGACTTTGTGACAATTGCGCCGAAAGGCAGTCAGGTCTTCTCGACAGTCAGCGAGAAGCATGGCAGGATCTCCCTTTCTCTTACCGATCAGTTCGCGAAGGCGATCGGAGCCGTATTCCTCACCCGAAGCATCGGTCGTGTCAGAAACGCCATCCGAATAGATCAGCATGCTGTCTCCGGCTTCCAGATGAAGTTCCGTAACCGAAAAATCCTCATTGCCGAACATTCCAACAGGCAGATCAGACGTTTCCAGCGCGATTACTTTGCCGGAGCGTGCAAGCAGCGGGAAAGGGTGTCCAGCGTTAAAAAGCTCCACCCGGCCGTCGGCCAGGGCTCGGCCGCAAACCAAGGTTGCGTACTGACTGGGTAAGGTACTTTCAGAAAAGACGCGGCTGGCGTGCTGAAGCATGCACTTCAGCGAGAATCCCACCGAGATCAGGGTCCGGAACATAGCATGCAAATGGGCCATGAGCATGGAAGCGGCAACTCCCTTTCCCGATACATCCCCTACCATAAAGAACAGCCCCGCCTCGCCGGCGTCGATCACGTCGCAATAATCTCCACTAACCAGGCCGGCAGGCTCGTAGTGATAACAGATCCGCCAGCCATAAGAATTCAGGCTCTGCTTCGGCAGTAGTCCTCTCTGCACGCGAGCCGCTAGCTGTAAGTCCCGCTCAAGGTCTTCCCTTTCACGGCGCGTCAGGTGATCCAGGCAGAAGCGAACAAGGGGATCGGCGATGAGGCGGTCGCATTCGATAGGTTCGTGACAGGTTTCACAAACGCCATACGAGCCATGATCAATTTTTGCCAGTGCGTCGTCGATTTCCGACAGAAGAAAGTTGAGGCGATCCGGGGCGCCTGAGTGCTGAATCGCGTCAGTAAGCTTCGCCCTCCGTTCGTGAAGCTGATCTGTAAGGAAGTTGTCAATCGTCATTGTCATGGAGTCTTCCAGGTCATGACCTCGTTTGGGACTTTGATGCGTCGTAAACGTGTGAAGTTGATACAATCACACCCCGACCCGCATTGTCGGCTTCCCCGCTCACGTTTTGGCAAACGTCTCCAGGCAACACAAAAGCCGCTGCCCTTTCGAGCGGCGGCTTTTGCGCTTCTACTTTTAGTCGAATTAGCTGGCCAGTGCTAAAGGTTTCACTTCGATTCCGGGAATCACGAGCGAAAGCACTTCTTCCACTCGTTCCACGAAATGGAACTGCATCTCCTGGCGTACGTGTGCCGGCAGATCGCGCAGATCCTTTTTATTGCCTATCGGCAAGATCACCCGGTAAATGCCGGAGCGCCGTGCCGCGAGCACTTTTTCCTTTATGCCCCCGATCGGAAACACCAGGCCCGCCAACGTTACCTCTCCGGTCATCGCAATGTCACTCCGCGCCGGCAGTCCCGTGTAAAGCGAGGCCATCACTGTAGTCATCGTCACGCCTGCGGAGGGGCCATCCTTCGGAATCGCTCCCGCGGGTACGTGCACGTGAACTCCGTTATTCTTGATTGCGTCCGGATTAACACCCAGATCCGCCGCGTGCGACCAGATGTAACTCTGCGCAATCTTCGCCGATTCCTGCATCACGTCGCCCAACTGGCCGGTGAGCGTCAGGCCTTTGCCTTCCGGAAGGAGTGCGCTCTCAATGTAGAGAACATCGCCGCCGGTTTCGGTCCAAGCCAGTCCTGTTGCCACGCCCGCCGGCATGGTCTTACGCATCTGTTCCGGCAGGAAAATCTCTGGTCCAAGCAGGTCGCCAAGAGACTCCCGCGTGACCATTACTTTGTCCGTCTGACCTTCTGCCAGCTTGAGGGTAACCTTGCGGCTGATCCGCGCAATCGCCCGTTCCAGGCGCCGCAACCCCGCCTCGCGGGTATATCCCCGGATCACCGTCTTTAGACCATCGTCCGTAAACTCGATCTGCTCTTCAGTCAATCCCGTCGCCTTCAGCTGCTTCGGAATCAGGTAGCGCCGTGCAATCTGCTCCTTTTCCTCTTCGCTGTATCCGGAGAGCCGCAGGATTTCCATGCGATCCAGCAGGGGCTGAGGAATCGTGTCGAGCGAATTCGCCGTCGTGATAAACAATACTTTCGAAAGATCGAAAGCCAGATCGAGATAATTGTCGCGGAACGTCTTGTTCTGCTCCGGATCAAGCACCTCGAGCAACGCAGCCGCCGGGTCTCCTCGAAAATCGCGGCCCAGTTTATCGACTTCGTCAAGTAACAGAACCGGGTTCGACGCACCCGCCCGCCGCATCGCCTGCAATAAACGCCCGGCCATTGCCCCTATATAGGTACGTCTGTGGCCGCGCAATTCCGCCTCATCGTGCATGCCGCCGAGGCTGAAACGCTCAAACTTCCGTCCGAGCGCACGGGCTATCGATTGACCCAATGAAGTCTTGCCGACGCCCGGAGCCCCCACCAGGCAAAGAATGGGAGCCTTCGCGTCTGGATTGCGCTTCAGTACGCTCAATTGCTCGAGAATGCGTTCTTTGATCTCCTGCAGGCCGAAGTGATCTTCATCCAGAACGGTTCGCGCGTGTGCGATGTCCAGATTGTCTTCCGTCGTCTTATTCCAGGGAAGGTCGAGAATGAATTCAAGATAGGTGCGCGTCACATGAAAATCCGGAGCACCTGTCGGCAGCCTCTCCAGGCGGGCCAGCTCCCGCTCGAATTCCTTCTTCGCTTCATCGGAAAGATTCGCTTCCTGGAATCGTTCGCGAAGCATGTCGACTTCGGCCTTCTCGCCGTCCTTTTCCCCAAGCTCCTGTTGAATTGCCCGCAGCTGCTGGCGCAGCATGTATTCCCGCTGCTCTTTCGACATCTCGTCACGAGCGCTCGAGGCGATCTTTTGACGCAATTCGAGAACCTGCAGTTCGTGCGATAGATAGGAGTGGATCAGGCGAAGCGCGTCGACTCGCGTTCCCGCTTCAAGCAGTTCCTGTTCCTTCGCCATGTCCAGGCTGAAGATACTTGCGAGAAGATATGCCATCCGCAACGGATCCTCACTGCCCGCGAGCATGCGAGTCAATTCAGAGGCCGATTGAGGCTGGGCTAGCGCGATGGCTTTGGAAGCGAGTTCCAACAATGCGCCTGAAAGCGCTTCTACTTCCGAGCCGCCGTCTTCCGGCAACGGGAGCAGGCTGAACTTAGCCTTCAGATAGGGCTCCGACGCCTCTATCTTCGTAATCACAACGCGCTCTACACCCAAGACGAGAATTTCAAGTGCCTGAGAATTCGGCCGGGACGATTTGCGGATCACTGCCTTCGTACCGATCGTATAGAGATCGTCCTGTTGGGGGCTCTCCACTTGCGCATCTCGCTGCGCGACCAGGATTATTTCTTTCTCTTCCGTGTTCAATGCGGCCTCGACCGCGCGCAGCGAGCTTTCCCGGCCCACTGAAAGCGGAAGCAGCAGTCCCGGGAAAAGAATCGTATTTTTCAGCGGGAGCGCCGGCAAGCTTAGATACTGAGTCTGTGCCATGGAATACCTTCTAAAAACTAAGATGCACGCTAAGCCACAAAGGCTGCGATTAGTTGCGTGCTATTTGCTCAACTTTCACAGGCCACAAAAAAGCCCGAGGCCGATTTTCCGACCCCGGGCTCTCCTTGCTTCCAGACCTTTTTACGGCTGAACGACAGTAAATCCTGTCTGGCCCCCGATACTGATCGTCAGGAGCACAGCTTTGCCTTTGCCTTCGTTCACTAACCGCTTGAAATCGCTCACGTTTGATATGGGCTGGCGATTCACGGCAATGATGACTACACCCTTGCCCAGACTCGCATCGGCCGCCGGACTACTTTGGTCGACATCGGTCACGACCACGCCCCGAGTACTCGCGGGGACATTGATCTGCTGGGCAATTTCCGGGGTTATGTTTTCAACGGTGATGCCTCGAGCCGTGACATTACCATTGCTGCTGGTGTCACTATCGGTGTCATCATTACCGTCATTGCCTTGTTTCTTTTGGTCCCAATCCACACCATTAGGCCGTTGACCGAGCGTGATATTTATCTTAGTCGGTTTGGTGTCACGAATGACGTCCAGCGTAACGTTTGAACCAGGCGAGCGCGCAATCACTGCCATTGTCAGCTCGTCGCCTGTCGCGACAGGTTTGCCGTCGATCGCCGTCACCACATCGCCCATCTTCAACCCAGCCTTTTCAGCAGGCCCGCCCGGTGTTACCTGGCTGATCAAAGCACCCTTTAGATCCTTGGCGCCGAATTGAGGAGCAAGCTCCGGAGTCAGCGTACCGATGAGCGCGCCGATGTAGCCGCGGGTGACCTTACCATTCTTTTCGATCTGGTCCATCACCTGCTTCGCCATGTTCGAGGGAACTGCGAAGCCGATTCCAATATTGCCACCCTCGCCACCAAAGGCACTGTTGCCTCCGCCCGTCAAGATCATGGTGTTGATTCCGATCAACTGGCCCTTCGCGTCGATCAAGGCGCCGCCCGAGTTGCCGGGGTTGATGGCCGCGTCAGTCTGAATGAAGTCCTGGATTGAAGTTTGCCCTTGTGGCAATCTCCTGCCCTTCGCGCTCACGATACCCATCGTCACCGTGTGGTCCTGCTCAAACGGGTTTCCGATCGCAAAACAAAGATCTCCGACCCGAGCGGCCTCCGAGTTAGCAAATGGCAGGACAGGCAGATCGTTAGCGGTAATTTTAATCACAGCCAAGTCCGTTTGCGGATCTGTACCTACGGTTTTCGCAGTGAAATCGCGCCCATCGGACAGCTTGACTTTAAGCAGCGTTGACTTTTCGACCACGTGATTATTGGTAAGAATGTAACCGGACGAGCTGACAATCACGCCTGAGCCGAGGCCTCGCTCGCGCTGATCGCGTGGCCGCGCGTTCGGCCCTCCAAAAAACTGCCGGAAAAACGGATCGGCAGTAAAGGGATTATTCTGTTGCTGCTCAGAAGCCTTGATTACTCGCGTCGAGCTGATGGTCACAACGGCGGGCGATGCTTTCTCGATAATGTCGGCGAATGAGTTCGAGAGCTGGCTCACCCGTTGAGTAGCATCTTTTGTATCGGCTCGCGCCACCACCGAAACCGGGGCGTTTTGATGCGAAGCTACGGCGAATGCGGCAATCAGGCCGCCGCCGATCGACGCCGCCACCATCGTCAAAATTGCTGTGGAGCGGCGAAATTGGACTACGTTAGACATGTCCTCCAAAAATCCTTTCTGTCTGGCGGCTTGTCTGGCGACCCTGCCGCGTTCCTAAAATATGACGTATTGAAGTCAATTTCGGCTCAATTAGAAGCGGTGGTTCGGGCTGCCCGATCCATCTTCAATGAGTTACCGGCCTTTTCCTGGTCTACTTCAAATTTCAAGCCCGAGCCGCGCGGGTCCGCGTCCAGACGAATCTTCTGTCCGTCCCGAACCTCACCGCCTAGTATTTTCTTGGCAAGCGGCGTCTCGATTTCCCGCTGAATGGCCCGTTTCAGCGGTCGAGCTCCATAGCTTGGATCATAACCGCTACGCACTAACCTGGTCCGCGCAGCGTCCGTGAGCTCCAATTGCACTTTACGCTCTTCGAGGCGGGCGCGCAACCCGGCAAGCTGAATTTCCACTATCTCCTTCAGATGCTCTTCACTGAGCGCATGGAACACTATAATTTCGTCAAGCCGGTTCAGAAACTCCGGCCGGAAGGCCACGTGCAATTCTCCAAGCACCGCTTCCTTCATCTTCCGGTATTCTTCGCCCTCAAATGCACCTCGATAGTCGAGAATGCGATGGCTTCCGATATTCGACGTCAGAATCACGATGACGTTCTTGAAATCGACTGTCCGGCCTTGTCCGTCCGTTAATCGCCCGTCATCCAGCACTTGCAATAAGGCATTGAACACATCCTGATGCGCTTTCTCGATCTCGTCGAACAACACGACCGAATACGGCCGCCGCCGCACAGCTTCCGTGAGCTGTCCCCCTTCGTCGTACCCCACGTAACCCGGAGGTGCGCCGATCAGTCTCGAGACCGAATGCTTCTCCTGGTATTCGGACATATCGATCCGGACCATAGCCCGCTCGTCGTCGAACAGGAATTCGGCAAGCGCACGCGCCAGCTCCGTTTTCCCAACACCCGTCGGACCGAGAAACAGGAAGCTGCCGATCGGCCGCTTCGGATCCTTCAAACCCGATCGCGCTCGGATTACCGCTTCTGCTACTGCCAGCACGGCTTCGTCCTGACCAATCACACGTTTGTGCAACTCGTCCTCGAGCGCCAGCAGCTTCTTCATCTCGCCTTCAAGAAGTTTTGAAACCGGCACACCGGTCCAACGGCTCACCACATCCGCGATATCCTCTTCGTCAACCTCTTCCTTCAGAAGCCGCGGGCCGCCCTGGTGGCTCGCAGCCCGCTGTTCCTCGGCCTTAAGCTGCGCTTCGAGCTGCGTCAGTTTTCCGTATTTCAACTCGGCAGCTTTGTTCAAATCGTAGGCGCGTTCCGCCTGCGCAACCTCCACTTTTACTTGTTCGATCTGCGTCTTGATGCCACGTACGCGATCCACCGCCTCTTTCTCGTTCTGCCATTGCGCCTGCAGAGCGGTCGACCGCGTCTTAAGCTCTGCCAGTTCTCTCTCGATCCGCTCCAGACGATCCTTCGAGACCGAATCGGATTCCTTCTTCAAAGCTTCCCGCTCGATCTCGAGCTGCATCGTCCTTCGTAGAATCTCGTCGAGCTCCGCCGGCATCGAGTCGATTTCGGTGCGTAGTTTGGCGCCAGATTCGTCCACCAGGTCGATCGCCTTATCAGGCAAAAATCGATCCGTAATATAGCGATTCGACATCACCGCTGCTGCGACCAGCGCCGTATCTTTGATCCGTACTCCGTGGTGCAGCTCATAACGCTCCCGCAGCCCGCGCAGAATGGAAATCGTATCCTCTACCGTCGGCTGATCGACGAACACCATTTGGAAGCGACGTTCCAATGCAGCATCTTTTTCGATGTATTTGCGGTACTCGTCCAATGTCGTAGCGCCGATACAGTGCAATTCGCCGCGCGCGAGCATCGGTTTGAGCAGGTTGCCGGCATCCATTGCGCCTTCGGCTTTGCCCGCTCCGACGACGGTATGCAACTCATCGATAAATAGAATGACGCGGCCTTCGGAAGACTGCACCTCCTTGAGTACGGCCTTAAGCCGCTCTTCGAACTCGCCACGGAATTTAGCGCCCGCTATCAGTGCGCCCATGTCGAGCGCCACCACTTGCTTATCCTTTAAACCTTCCGGAACATCGCCGCGCACGATTCGCTGTGCCAAACCCTCGACGATAGCCGTCTTGCCAACTCCCGGCTCGCCTATCAGCACTGGATTGTTTTTTGTTCGTCGCGACAAAACCTGAATGACCCGCCGGATCTCTTCGTCCCGGCCAATGACCGGGTCGAGCTTGCCTTTGGAAGCCGCCTCAGTCAAATCCCGCCCGTACTTTTGTAAGGCTTCGTAGGTCGTCTCTGGATTCTGCGTCGTTACTCTCTGGTTCCCCCGCACTTCGACCAAAGCTTTCATCAGACGGTCCCGCGTCAGACCGGAGTCCCGCAGGAGCTTGCCGGCCGCGGCCTGATCCTCGGCCGCTGCCAGCAGGAGATGTTCGATCGAAACATAATCGTCCTTCAGCCGCTTAGCCTGCTCCTCTGCTCGGGTAAAAAGCTGGGAAAGCCGCGTCGTGATATACACTTGGTCGGCACGCAGCGCGTTACCGGAGATCTTGGGAAATTTCTCGATCTCCTGCAGAAGCCGCTTGTGCAGAGGCTCCAGCGCAACATCCGCCCGAAGCAAAATCGACGATGCCAGACCGCCTTCCTGCTCGAGTAGAGCAAGCAATAGATGTTCGACGTCTACCTGCTGGTTTCCATGCTGTACTGCCACCGATTGCGCCTGCCGGATCGCCCCTTGCGATTTCTCCGTCAACCGATTAAAGTCCATAAGTTCAGCTACGCCTCACACAATATGGTACACCTTAGTGCCAAACAATACAATAATCTTAGCGCGACTGACTCAATGCTAAACAACCAACTTATAATAAAGGGCTTACTTGTCTTCAGGCTTCGTTTTTTCACGGTTTTTTACCGCCTTCCAGCCCTGTCCTGCGCGCCTTGGCTAAGCTGGAGCAAGCTCATGCGTCCGTCTCCGGCTCCCTCTCTCCTGCTTCCAAGACTGATCCTGGTCGCTTCGTTATTACATGGGAACCTGGCCTATGGCTGGTGGGAGACGGGACATCGGACTGTCGCCCGTCTTGCCGCCCTTCACCTCACACCGGCCGCCCGTACCCGTTTGGCCCGCATCCTGAATGTTGCCGACACGCCCGAGGCAGTTTCGGATGCCTTGAGTGTCGCGTCCACTTGGGCCGATGACAATAAAGCGGCAACCAAGACCGGCAGCTGGCACTACATCGATCTCGCTCTTCAAGACCATAAATCCGACATTTCCGCGCGATGCAAAGACGACAATTGCGTGACCGCCCGCATCCGCCTCTTCGCGGCGCAACTCTCTTCTCACACCCCCAGCGCCCCTGCCAGCGAACTCGATGCGCTCCGTTATCTGGTTCACTTCGTTGGCGACCTCCACCAGCCGCTGCATGCCGTTTCAGATGCTGACTTGGGAGGGAACTGCGAGCATGTCGACCCGCCGATCGACACAGCTCAAAATCTTCATGCGGTCTGGGATGGGGCAATCGTGAACTCTCTCGGTGAAAGCGATCGCGATCTCACCGCCGATCTTGAGCAGAATCTCCAAATCCTCTCACAGCAGCTGCGCACCGATCTCGCCTTAGGTACCCAGGACGACTGGGCCTGGGAATCCCACAAACTCGCCCTGAAGAACGTCTATCAGATGCTTTCCATTCCAACCGAACCGGTGATTTTCCCGGCCTCGTGCCAGGAAGCCCCCCTCGCGATATCGAATCGCACTATTCATCTGCCGTCCTCCTATCTCAACGAGATGAAGCCCGTGGTACGCGAACAACTGACCAAGGCTGGCCTCCGTCTCGCCCGCGTCCTGAACGAATCTCTGTAATTGAGGCATCTCGCTGGGAAGAAGCAGCTAGCTCTGTAAAGCATGAACTTCTGCGCTCGTGGTCCGTGCTGCACCCGCCGGCAGCACGATCTCGAATCGAGAGCCATGACCCAGGTCGCTGCTCACCCGGATTTGTCCTCCGTGCGCCTTGACTATGGTCGCAACGAAGCTCAGACCTAGGCCTAAACCCTTTTCGGGATTCGGATCGGGAACACGGTAGAAACGATCAAAGATATGCGGAATGTGATTCTCGGGAATTCCCACACCCGAATCTTCGACAATCAGACGTACGGTCGAGCCATGAGTTTCCGCTGCAGCCCGCACCCAACCGCCCGCCGGTGTGTACTTGAGAGCATTCGAAAGCAGGTTGGTGACAACTCGCTCGATCTGAGTCCGGTCGACTTCGCAGAGAGCGGGGCCTTGGTTGACATTGGTAAGCGTCACCTGACTTACCTCGGCGGGAATTTGGAACTGATCGACCAACTCGCTTACCATCTGACCCAGATCGAGCCGGCTCTTTTTGACAGGAATTTGGCCGGATTCGGACTGCGAAAGTAAAAGCAGCGCACGCACCAGGTTCGATAAACGCTCCACATCCTGGAGCGCGTTCTCGATGGCCTCCTGCAGTTGCTCCTTGCGCGTAGCGGTAAAGAGGGCCACCTCGAGTTGCCCCTGTATCGCAGTCAGGGGGGTGCGCAATTCGTGTGACACATCCGTCGAGAATTGGCGGATCTGCTCGAAAGACGCCTTGAGCCGGCCGCTCATCGCGTTGAAGGAGTCAGTGAGCCGGTCGAGCTCATCGTCGGCGCCACGTTTCGGAATTTGTAATCCGAGATTCGAGCCGGTGATCTCCTGCGCTGCCTTGTCCACCGCCTGTAAACCGCGAAGACCGCGGCCGGCTGAATACCAGCTCACAATCGCGCATGCAACCAATGCCAAGGGGAAGTAGATTAGCCAGGTCCGCTTGAATTTGTGAACCACCAAATTGTCTTCGGCCAAGCTTCTGCCTTGCGCTACGTACCAGACTTTCTGGTGTCGGTTATCCCTCATTGTGCTGCTAAGCACCTGGTAGGGGACGCGGTCGGTGTCGTGGATAATCTTCAAGACCGGTTTGTGCGTCTGCTTGATCTGGGCAAGATCAGAGAGAATCACCTGCCGGCTCCACAGAGTACTTAGCTTCGGATCGGTGGGCGCCTGGTAAAGCCTTCCGTCTTCCTGAGCGATTACATAAACCGCTTTGAGTCGGCTCAGTTCGCCCGCCTCTTCGGGATCGTCCCAATCCACTTCGTCCCAGAGCGGCGTGCCGGTCGCCTCGTCGAATGTGAACCATCCCTTGAGTGCCCCCAACTGGCCGTTCAGCTGATTCTCACTTTGTGCTTCGAGCACTTTGCGCAGGGCAGCCGTCGAAACCCAGCCCATGATCGCCAAGACCGCCGTCAAAATCAGCAGGAACGTCACTGCCAGACGGAATCGTAGTGTTCTGCAAAATCGTATGGCGCGCTGCCAATGAGAACTCATGGCCTAGGGTTAGAACACCGGGAGAGTTTCGGCCTGGCTAATAGTTTGATCTTCGGTGGTGTCGAGCATGTATCCGATCCCCCGAACCGTATGGATCATCTTCACCGGAAACTTGTCATCGATTTTGCTGCGCAGGTGCCGGATGTATACGTCCACAATATTGGTCAATCCGTCGTAATCCATGTCCCAGACGTGCTCCACAATCATGGTACGGCTCAGCGGACGGCCACGGTTTCGCATCATATATTCGAGGATGCTGAACTCTTTCGGCGCCAGCTCGATGTTTTCATTCGAGCGCGTTACCTTGCGGCGAATGCAGTCTAGACCCAAATCTCCGACCTGTAACTTCTCGGGGGTCGGCTGGCCACGCCGCAGCAGCACTCTCGCACGGGCGAGCAATTCCACAAAAGCAAAAGGCTTTACAAGGTAATCGTCCGCTCCTTGCTCCAAACCCTTCACCCGGTCATCCACTGAATCGCGTGCGCTTAAAATCAGCACCGGTGACATCGTCTTCCGGTTCTTTATCTTTTGCAGTACGTGCAGACCATCGATGTCGGGGAGTCCTAAATCGAGCACGATCAAATCGTATTCTGTCGAGTGGACACGTTCTATAGCATCCGCACCCCGATGCACAACGTCTACTGCATAGCCTGCGCTTTGTAAACCGCGCGAGAGAAAATCTGCGATTCGCTTCTCATCCTCTACTACCAGTACACGCATATCTTCGCCGCTGACTAAAGTCTAGCTGAAGGACTACAGCGACCCGTTTAGTTTCCCGCCGCGCGCTCCGGGGCAGGAGCCGCAGCCGTTCCGAAGAAGGATCCGACGGATTTGATCCGGGTTCTCGCGACCGAGAGCAGCGTCATCAAACCGAGCAGGATTGCCGTGAACACCAGCACCATCTGGACAGAAAGCGCTTCTTTCCAGATGCCGAGCCAGCGGCCGTAAACGATCTCGATGTGTACCCAATACACCAGAAGCGACGTGGTCCCAAGTTGCCGGAAGATACTCCATTTCTCGAGAGCGCCCAAATTGACCCAAAGGTATGCCACTGCCAGCATCGCTAAAACGACGCCCAGCTTGATAAGGATCATAGCCGGGCTATTCAGCCAGAACTCGCTCGTGGCATAAATCGAGTACGGCTGATTGGAGAAATAATAGGCGATCGCCGTTATACAAAGGCCGATGCTTAGCGTCCACTGCATCGCGCGCCCGAGATCCTCCGGCTTGATCACGCGAAGGATACTGCCGAAGGCAAGACCGAAGGCGAGAAAGGAGGCCCAGGGAAAGAAGCCAAAGTAGTTATAGCTCGGAAGAAAGTAGGCCCTCAAAATGGAGGGTACCCGAGCGCCAGGAATCATGCTGATCGCGGGCGACAAGCCTGCAATTACGAGGCCCAAAATTGTGCAGAGTCGGATTCGTTCGAGCGTTGTGAAAACAGCCATGGGCGCCAGAATCAGCATCGCCATTCCCATGCAGTTTAGGATGTCAACGCGCAGCAGTTCTCCCGCGGGGCTCGTTGGAAACCCAAAAACGTATAGCTGAATTCTAAATAGAAACGCAATTAAGAACAGATAGCGTGATCGCTTCAAGGCCGCCACGACGCGCTGCCAAGACTTTACGCCTTGCCGCTCCTGGCTGTCCATCAAGAAAGCAAAAGTGATTCCGGTCAGGAAAAGGAAAATCGCGGGAGGCATGCCTCCCAGGAATTGGGAGAGGACAAAGGGTCCCTGCTTACGCAAATCTGTTCGCGCGAATGAATCGAATACGTGGCCCTGCAGCATGATCACGGCGGCGAATCCCCGCGTCCAATCGATGAAGGCCAAGCGCGTCGATGATTTTTTCCGTACCTCTGTAGCCAAATTAGATTCCAGTTATTCGGGTCTCACCCACGGCTAGGTGCTCTGTCTCTTGACGCCGGGCGGCAGCTTTAGTTCCAGCTGCTTTCCCTTGATGACTGGCTTCAAATTCACGTTACTGTAAGTCACAATGCGGTAGTTGCCCGAAGGAGAAAAGAACTGCTGTTGCACCGGATATGCAACATCATTCGGAATCCACATCTCGATTTTGCTCAAACGCTTCACCGCTTCCGCACTCTTGGGAACCAGCGCCAGTTTGGTAGTTTCGTGACCTTCTATGTTGTCTTGGCCGTCAGCCGTAATCGTGTAGTTTGCGGCCAGGTCCTTACCGGATGAGCCGAATCCCAGTAGTAGAAACTGGTTCAAAACATCGACATTCTTGCCGACATCGTAATCCTGGTAACTGTTGAGTTTCGGGTAATAGATTCGAACCACCTTGCCAAAAAATCCGATCTGGCGCGCATCGCTTTGTCCGGAGAAATCCAAAACCGCCCGCACTTCCTTGCCCTTGATGCGCTGCATTTTGAACGTTCCAGTTTCGACGGTCGTATCGTCGATGATCGCGGTGTGAGTCACCATTTTAATGTCAGCTGAAACGGCACGGAATTCGGGGGCGGCTGCGTCCATACGGGCAAGAACGGCTTCGGCACTCTGGCCGTTCAGGTTGGCTGCCACAAACAGGCACAAAGAGACTATCGAAATTCGCATTTTTCCTTCTAATGACCCACACCCTAGGGAGCGGTGTAGACGATGAAACCCTTCGTCTCCTGCTCGGCTTCATCGCGAATGGGCTCGACGCGCACCACGTGCCATCTCTTCCCGGTTCGCTGTCGAATCAGAGATTCTGCCCTCTGGAGTCTTTGCGAATCGGGTATACCCGCGAGCAGCGAGTCGGCTATAAACACGCTGTTAGATGCACCACGAGACGACATTAGGATCAAACTAGATGCCTTGGGCTGATCCCGAAACCATTCTCGCGGAGTAGCAAAGATGAAGATGAGGATCAGGCCAACAACCAGATCATACTGCCAAACTCCTCTTGGGAAATCCCAAAAGGCCAAGCGCCACAGCCTCGAGTTACGCGCTTTATCGTCGACCGTCACTAACGGAAGTGTAACACCGCCACGAAGGCCCCTAAACTAATACTTTCGCATCACTGCCAGCACTTTGCCTTGAATCTGTAAACTGTCTGGATTGACATAGATGGGTTCCATCGCCGAGTTTGCTGGCTGCAGGCGTATACGCCCGTCTGATTCCATGTAGTACCGTTTGAGCGTCGCCTCGGTACCGTCGACCAGCGCCACTACAATTTCGCCGTTCTTCGCGACCGACGCCTTTTCTACCAGCACAAAATCACCACTGCAAATGTGATCGTCGATCATGGAGTCCCCGCGAACTTCAAGCGCGAACGTATCCTGATTTCCGACAAAATCGGAAAAGTGCAAAAGGTCCGGATTTGCGATTGCTTCCACCGGCGTGCCGGCCGCGATTCTCCCAAGCAGGGGAATGCCCGCCTCCTCGGCGCGTATGGACGTCTGCTCCTTGAAATATCTTTCGCAGATCTCGAGAGACCGGCTGTGATTATAGTTGCGGCGTACGTACTGCTTGGCCTCGAGTGCCTGGATGTGCTTGTGAACTGTCGCTAGCGAAGCCAGCCCCAAACCTGAGGCTATTTCTTCGTAACTCGGGCTATAACCGTGACGGCGGATGAAGGTACTCAACAGATCCATCAACTCTTTTTGTCTGCGGGTGAGAGCCATTTTTACGTTAGCTTGCTCCTATCTTCTCCAGTGTTGGCGAATAAAGAACGAAAGTCAACAGGCTGTATAGTGCTCGACCTCAATTTTGCCGCGAAAGGGCGGCCTCGATGTCCTTTCGGAAATCAAGAGCAACGAAGACCTTCGCCAGTTGGCCGTGTTGGTATTTACGTCCTCGTCGCTGTCCTCCGATAAGCAGCGTTCGCTGGATCTAGGGGCGAGGGACTATATTACGAAGCCTTTTACTTTCGACTCGTTCGTCGAGGCGGCAAAAAGGGCGTGCTCCTATGTGCGCACGACAACGGCCGGTCTCTAGTTCATGTTCATGCCGCACATACCAGTGCCGCAGAAGTTTGTTCCGCACATCCCGCTCCCACAATCGCCGCTCGATTCCGCCCGGGACTTCCCGGCTTGTGCGGCGAACGTCGAATATTGAGTGGTGAGGTGTGACTCTCCGCACGACGGGCAGCGGACCGCGTCGGCATCGGCGCTCCGGCGTACTAACTTCTCGAACTTGCTTCCGCAATCGTCGCAGGAATACTCGAAGATCGGCATATCTTCAAGATACCAGCGTTTTCAGGCCGATTTCTTGGCACCGTAACCCGCGGAGCGGAAATCGGGAATACTAATGTGTATGGAACGCAGATCGTTTCTCAAACAGACCTTCGGGGCCGCTGCGGGATTTGCCTTGGCGGGCAGCTCCGCCTTTCCTGTTCTAGGACGGTCTGGGAAGATCGTAAAAATCGTTGAATATTCAGACGCAGGCAAGCGTGAGGGAGTGATCCAGGTGGAAAGAGTTGAAATGAGCGATGCCCAGTGGCGAGAGAAATTGACGCCCGAGCAATATCAGGTGACGCGCCAAGCGGGTACGGAACGGGCATTCACCGGCAAATACTGGAACAACCATGAACATGGCTTGTACCGTTGTATCTGCTGTGGCAACGCTCTATTTTCTTCCGATACCAAATTCGAGTCGGGCACGGGGTGGCCAAGCTTTTGGGCGCCGATCGCAAAAGAGAATGTAGTTGCGAAGTCGGACGTGACACTGGGGATGATGCGCACGGAGGTTCGCTGTTCAAAATGCGAGGCTCATCTAGGGCACGTTTTCGACGATGGGCCGCGACCGACCGGCCTCCGCTATTGCATGAATTCCGCGGCACTCGATTTCGTGAAAAGCTAGGCAACAGCCCTTGAGCGATCCGCCCTCGGGCAGCATTCAAATTCACCGGATCGACTATCGAGCGGGCCGCAAGGCGGCCCGCGAGGTTGCGGTCTACGTCCCCGCGAACTATTCCGCAGAGACTGATGCTCGCTATCCGGTTCTCTACCTGCACGACGGGCAAAACCTTTTCGACCCCGGCACCGCTTTTCTCGGTAATCATTGGCGCTTGAAAGAAGTCGCTGACGAGCTGATTCACGCCGGTCAGATTCAACCCGTGATCATCGCCGGAATCTACAATGCCCGCGAACACAGGATCAACGAATACACCTCTGTATCGGATAGCCGGGGATATGGCGGCCGCGCCGGAGCGTACGGCCGCTTGGTTGTAAAGCAAATTAAGCCTTTCATCGATGCTCAATACCGCACTTTTACCGATGCCGATAATACTGGATTGGGCGGATCGTCGCTTGGTGGATTGGTTACGCTTCACTTGGGGCTGCGCTATCCGCGCATTTTCCAGAAACTTATCGTTATGTCGCCGTCCGTCTGGTGGGCGGGGCAGACGATATTAAAGGATGTCGAAAAGCTTCGCCGCAAGCCTCAATTGAAGATATGGCTGGATATAGGAACTTGCGAAGGACTGAAACCGAGCGATTCCGTTCGTGACGTGGTTAGCCTTCGCGACGTTTTGATTCGCAAAGGATGGCAACTTGGCCGCGATCTTTCGTTTGTCGAAGATGAGGGCGCAGCGCATGACGAGAAGGCCTGGGGCTTTCGCATGAGAGCCGCGCTCAAGGTCCTGTTTTCGCCGGCGACGCCGATCGAGCAACGGGCTTGCGAATCCCGAGGCCGGCGCAGCAGAATGTTATCGCCGTGACCAACACGAGCAACGCGGCTGGTTGATTTCGAAGAAAGAGCAACTGCCTGAGCGATGCAACGCTCGCAGCCGCGCCCAGCCTCCTCGCAAAGAACGATTGGATCGGAAACGCCAGCACTCCCAGGCAAGCTCCCATCAAAAGAACCGTCCTCCTCTTGTTTGCTCGCCAAAGCAGAACCACAAACGGCAAAAGAAGGACCAGCAACTGAGCGTCGTAGTAGCGATGATACGTGAGAATTAGTGTCATCGCCGCGCAGAATGCAACGTCTCTCCAGACCGGCTGCGGGCGCATATGTTGACGCGTCGCGAGAAATGCGAGCGTTAGGAGTCCTCCGCCGATCCACACGACCGCATCGTAGGTGTGCCGATTGGTTGAAAAATAGGAAGAAAGGGTTTGTGCGTTCAGAAATTGCCACGAGACCGCGCTAGAGGGTGCCGGATCGCTCTGACCGCCGGGTTCAAAGCTCACCGCTAGATTGTGCCGCTCAGCTTGCCGCCACTGATCGCGGTCGCCAAAGCTCGAAAGCACGAAGGCGCCGATTATCATTGAGACCGCTGCGACGGCGGTTGCCGCTAGAATCGCTTTCCAACACTTCGCCAAAACCAGCACGCCCAATGCGCATATTCCCAGCTGCGGCTTGAAACAGATCGCTACGCCCAAAACGACTCCGCTCACGAGCATGGAACCTTCGAATGCCAAACAAATGGACCCAGCGACCAGACCAATGGCGACGACCCCGGGGTTGCCGTCGTAGATCCCGACATAAGTCGGGGAGAACAGTAGGACTGCGCTAGCGGCAACCCATTTTGCTGTCGCCGAAAGTGCGCTGTGGTCGAGGATTTTCCAAACGGACCAGCCGAAGGCCGCTAAGGAGATCAGACACCAGGCTGCGTTCGCGACCCTCCATGGCAGCCAGGCCACGCTTGCCATCCATGGCATTGCCGCTGGAAGGTAGACCGAAGGATTAACGTCCTGATCGCTCTGGATGTCGAGTGGCGCGCCAGCCTGAGACAGCGCGACCTTCAGTTTGTCGCGTTCATACGGATCGCAGCCGTAGAGCCAACAACGAGCAGCGGCGTACACCGTCGAGAAGTCGCCAGTAGTTGAAAACCGGATTGCTCGGTAGGGTCCGCGATTGAGGAAGAACGCAAGGCAAGCGAGAAACAGAACCAGAAGGAAGAAATCGCGAGGCGCTTTCAGCAGATATTTCCTCAGAGGATCCGGACAGCATTTCCGCGACCGCGGGTCTGTAATCAATGCGAGAATAGCACGCAGCAGTAGTTTACATTTTTGCGGAAAGTTTGGCTGAGAAGGGGGCAGGGCCAGTGTTTTGTACAAACTGCGGATCGCAAATTGGTGATAACTCCAGATTCTGTCCGAGCTGCGGGCAATCGCTAGGCGCGGCCAGCGCCGGCGGCTATCAGGCAGCGGCGGCGGTACTCGCACCGCTCAAATACGATATTGAAGGCCATAATCTCCAGATCGCTCGCGTTCACCTCGAGCCGGGCCAGGAGATTTATGCCGAAGCCGGGAAGATGATTTATAAATCGGCGAACGTTGATTGGGACACCCGTATGACGGGCCAATCAGTGAGCCAAAAAATCATCGGCGCGATCAAGCGTAAGCTGATGGGAGAATCGCTATTTTTTACTCACTTTCGCGCATCCAATTTTGCCGGCGAAGTCGGGTTCGCAGGCCATTATCCGGGTAAGATTCAAGTCTTCGAGCTTGCTCCCGGCCAGACGATGATGGTGCAGCGCGACGGATTCCTGTTCGCTCAGGCCTCCGTTACCATCGATATCGCGATGGTGCGAAGATTGGGCGTCGGGCTTCTCGGCGGCGAAGGGTTCATTCTGCAGAAACTCACGGGTCCGGGGGCGGTGTTCGTACATGCCGGAGGAGATCATGTTGATTTCACGCTCGGTGCCAACGAGATACTTCAAGTTCAGACCGGCCATCTGGTGGCCTTTGAGCCAACGGTGAATTATGACATTCAGATGGTCGGAAGCATTCGGACAGCCATTTTTGGAGGCGAGGGACTCTTCCTGACTACTCTCACCGGTCCCGGTCGGGTGATCTTGCAAAGTATGACGCTGGAACGCCTGCGCCATGAGCTCTCCCCGCACGAGCACAAGCACAATGGCGACGAGCGCAATCCGCTGGGAGCGCTCGCCAGCGGCGACCTAAGCAGCTTTTTCCGTTCAGACGATTGAGGTCGGAAGCCTCCCGCATTAGGAATCGGGAGGCTTCAAGAGGCCAGATGACTAATTCCGGCCCAGGCAGACGTAGGAGAACTTTCCACTCACAGGTTGCGCGAAATTGACTGTGAAGGAGGATGCGGCTGTGTACGTTATCCAAAGGCGATTACCGGTTCCCACATCGAATTGCGGGGTCACGGCGCACTCGGGATGAACCTGGTACGAGCCGGCAAAAGAGTAGGTCGCGGAGCTGGCCGCCGAGACAGCAAGCTCGCCATTCATATCCGTATTGGTCTGCGAGCCCGTCTGCAAACGGCCCCCGTTGATCTGAACATTATTTGACGAGTTGCCCGTGCCGAAGTAGTTCATCTGGAGCATCGTAATCTCATTGGCAGACCAGGGACCCGGACTGAATCCGAGGTTGAGGTGCCCTCCGTCTCGCTCAAAGTAGGCATAAGATCCAGCAGGACCGCCTGTCGAGTCAAAAATTGCAAGCCTGTTGGGGCTGTACTGATTGATTCGCTGAATCCACAGCTCGTTGGCAACTATAGGGCGCTCTCCGAGGTACGGAACGCCTGTGTAGCTCTGGTCCCACCGGCCCCACGTGTAAAAGGGCCAGGTTGTTTTCCCCGCGGGCGTCTCGTAGAAGTCATTGGTAATTAGACCATTGCCGATACCGAAGACGCGTGAATTATTGAAGGTGCCCGGATAGGCAGTACCTTCCTGATCGAAGTAGGCCGCGGAAAACGTGAAGTTCATCGCATTCAAATTGAGTGCTCGAATCAGATATTGATCTGTCGGATCGCTGGAGGAGGGATTGCCAATTCGGTTGCCGGTAATGCCGTGGATCGTGAGGGTTTGAATGTCATTAAAATCGAGGCACGTCGCCGCCGATTCACAATGCAGCTGATTGATGGTTGCACTCGACATTCCGTTGAACCAAATCGCGTGCGCATACGCCGTCGGGTCATTGACGCTTCCATCCCATGGCGAGCGGTACCTGCCGTTTAGAGGCTTCATCTGATCTTCTACGTAAACCTGGTTGGCGAGAATCGCGCCGAAATCAGGCGTCCCGGGGTTGTGAATCCAGGAATAAGTGCTGGTGGAACAACCGATGATCCAGACATTATCGAGTTCGGTGGAACCCGTAAAGAGACCGGGGCCGAAAGCGTTTGTGATCATCACGTGTCGCAGGAAGGTCTGAATGAAGGTGCCGCGGTAGTCTACCAGCGCCGCACCCTGAAGCTCTCGGGTTTGGTTCGCGCCATTGCCATCGAAGACTACGTTTTCGATGGCCATATACTCGTTTCCGCCGCCGGGAGGATCCTGACTGTTGAAGGTCTGGAGCAGCGGCACGTTGCTGTTTGGTGCGAGCCGGATCACCACGCCCTGCGTTGGATCGCCAGGATTCGGATTATTTGCCGACGCTCCGTATAAAAAATCGCCGTACTGCAGAATTAATGTTTTCGAAACTAAATAGCAGCCGCCTGGAGGCTTAGGGAGCCAAATGTATTGGTGAGTGTTCAAGGCCGCTTGCAGCGCGTCGGAGTCGTCAGTCACGCAATCTCCTTTGGCGGAGAAGGGCCGTGCCATGGCGCTCACAAAGGGCAGATTATTAACTTGCGAATTAAAATCCGTTCGCGTCTGCGCAACCGACAACATCGGCAAGAGAACGAGTAAAGGGCAGATGAATTTCATGATGGTCCTGGGCTGGAGTTTTGAAGAGCACCGCCGCCGAAGCTGCACGACAACTCTCAGCCGCGAGTATTTACCCCAGCTTGGCGTTATGCTCTCGATTATTGCCCTAAATGCTTGATTATTTGGGAGAAGAAAAAAGAATACTGACGAGTGATCGGCGGGTGAGACCTGGCAGTGACGAACTTCAATATGCGCCGGTCGGCAGTAGGACGGTCATAAAGGTTCGCAGAAGAATGTAAAGATCCAGCCAGAGCGACCAGTTGCGAATGTAATAGGTATCTTCACTCTGTTGAACGGCCAAATCTCCATCGCTGCGCGTTGAAACCTGCCAGAGGCCGGTGATCCCGGGCGTCACGCTCGCCCTCAATGTACGGAAGCTTTCCGAGAAGCCGTCGAGATGATACGAGGGAAAGGGCCTCGGTCCCACCAGGCTCATGTCACCACAAATGACGTTCCAAAGCTGCGGAAGCTCATCCAGACTGTAGCGGCGCAGGAACCAGCCGATGCCGGGCAGTACGCGGGGGTCTTCCTTGATTTTGTAAAAACGAAGCCAGTCTGATTTTTCGCGTGGATTTTCTTCCAGAAAGTGGAAGAGCCGTTCCTCGGCATCGAAATGCATGGTTCTAAGCTTGTATATACGGATACGGCGTCCGTGCTCTCCCTCGCGTTCCTGGATAAAAAATGGCGAACCCGGACTGGTGAGTCTGATCCAGACAGCCAAGGCCCCGAGAATGGGCAAGCTCAACAAAAACGCCGGAATCGAAATCGCCAGATCTAAAATGCGTTTCAGGATACGATTCGACGGCACGAGCAGGTTCTTTTTCACTTCGAGCCCAAGCACCCCGCCAATATCGCGCGAAGTAATCCAGAGACTTTGGATGCCGAACAGATCGGGGACCACGATGACATTCGGGAAGGAAAGGTCCTCCACAAGCGCGGAGAGGCGCTCGCGCTGCATTCTGGGGATGGCAATGAGGGCGACTTTGGCGTGTCCCGAAAATGCCTTTGCAGCCGAAAGCGGTCCTAACACTTTCACCCCGTGGATCAACGTACCCCACTTCTCCGGATCGTCGTCCAGCATTCCGACCAAAACGAAGCCAAGGTCCCGTTCTTTGAGCAATGTCTTGGCGACGAGCGCCCCGGTTTTGCCGGCGCCCAAGACGATCACGGGAACGCCACAAATCCCGCTTCGAATCAACATGCGGCGTAAGGGGGCTTCGAGCGCGGGAGCAAGAACCAGGGCGAAACACATGGTGAAGATCAATACACCGCGCGACCACTGGCCGGCCTGCAGCGTGTAGTTCCATAGCAGGAGCACGACAAAGATTGTTGCTGTCGCATAGACGCGGGCTCGAATGCGCTGGACAGCGCTCAGGCCATAACCCGGGTAGAGCCCCACCCAGCCGTATGCGATCGGCAAAGTGAGAACTCCAAGTGCCAAGCCCTCATATTGCGGCTGATTCAGGGCGATCGGAAAGATCGAGTGTAGCGCCAGACGCGTGAGATAACCGAGCAGCAAAGAAAGCTCGAGAGCCAGAATGTCTATTAGAATCAGAGACGAGGTTGCCCAAGACCTCTTTCGAATTTCCGGGATAACAATCGGGTCTTGTGCAGCGACAACACTCATTCGCAATCCAACGCCGCTCGTCGAGCTTAGACGTTAGACCCAAAGGATAGCAGCCCCTTTCACTCTGAGTAAAGACGGCAACATTTCGGTCATTAGCATTACTGAATATGTCGACCTTCGCGAGGGGAATAGTTCGGCGAAGACGCGCGCGTTCCCGATGTCATGGACCTCTTGCGGAAACGTATACTGGGGTCAATGCCCCAGAGCGACGCGGCCGCCTCCTTCTTAGGAAGAGGATCCGACGTCAGGAGGCGTTTACGGAGTCTACTTCCAGTATCACTTTTGAGAGCGGTGAACGAGGTCCGATTCTGGCGGTATCGCCGCCGCTTTGGCCGTTTGAACCGCAGGGACGCCTTCACCACTATTTACAAGGAACGGCTTTTTGGGGACATTCCCGGCGAGAAATTCTATTCCGGGGACGGGTCAACAGGACACTTTGCCAACGTCTATTGCAAATTGGTTGAGGATTTGATCCGCGAGAAAGGGATACGGTCGCTTGTGGATTTGGGTTGCGGCGATTTTCGCATTGGAGCTTGCATTGCGCCCCTGGTCGAGAAATATGTCGGAGTCGACATTGTTCCGGATCTGATCGATCATCATCAAGCAAACCGCGGGTCCGAACAAACCTCGTTCGCGTGTCTTGATATCGTTGACGATCCGTTGCCGGCGGGCGATCTATGCCTTTTACGGCAAGTCCTACAGCATCTAAACAACGACGAGATCGCTACTGTCCTCGAGAAACTGACGGCCTATAAATGGGTTCTGGTTACGGAGAACGTTTCAGCAGGAGACGTGAAGTTTCCAAACGTCGACCATGTGCATGGTCCCGACACGCGCCTGGTAGAAGGCTCGGGCGTCTTTTTGACCGAGCCTCCATTCTCTCTGGTCGCGGCTCGCACATGGAAGCTTCCTTACGATGCAACGAGCATTCTGCTGACGATCTTGATCGCAAACGACGAGCGTTCACCGCTGCCCGGGACGCGGGGCGGCAGACCCGCGCCGCTTCATGGCTGACCCATAAATCGACATCAAAAATTCATAATTCTTACCTGGGGTGTAATTCTCTTCGTACTCGCGCCGTGCGAGGCCCCGCATTCTCTGGTAACCCGCGGAATCGCTGCACAGTCGCTCAACCATTTGAATGAGAGCACTTGCATTTCCGGGCTCAAAAAGATAACCGGTCTCATGCTCCTTCACCATGCATTCCATGCTGCCAAGTCGACTTGAAATGACCGGGACCCCCGCCGCGTAGCTCTCGAGAATCACGGCGGGCATGCCTTCATACCATAAGGAGGGAAACACCGTGAACGATGCTCGCAAGAGAGTTTCTCGCAAAACGTCATCGGACACCCGGCCGAGATATGAGACACCCGGAATATCCTCGGCGCTAACCTTGATCTCATCCGCCAGCGGACCGCCTCCGATAATCTTCAGAGGAATGCGGGTCCCGAGTACTCGCCAAGCTTCAAGAAGAGTATGGACGCCTTTCTCTTCGGTCAGGCGCCCTATGAAGACCGCATACCCTCCGTCTGCAGGACCGACGCCATGGTCTGCCACGAAGACTGGCTTTACTGCGATGCGCTCGGCAGGCAAACCCCCTTCTATGAATTTGTCCCGGGCAAATTCGGTCAGGGCGATGTAGGCATCGATCTTTTTGCTCCAGGTGCCAATCAAGCGATGCAGGAAGAGCATGGACGCGGTTGTTGCGCTGGCTCCTCGATTGTCGCGATAGCAGGAATAACGAATGCCTGGCCAGGGAAATGCTTTTCCGAGGCAGCATTCGCACACGTGTCCTTCGCGGTAAAAAGTAGCCTTAGGGCATAACAGCCGATAGTTATGCAGAGTCTGGACCACGGCAACGCCTCGATTCTGTAGCAAATGATAGGCGGAAGGGGAAATCAGTGGGAAGGTATTATGCACGTGCGCTACATCGGGGAGGAATCGATCACTGATTTCACCAAGACGATGCCAGGTTTCCGCTGACCACAGGGTGCGTGCCGCCACAACCATGCGGTTTATCGAATCTACCCGATGGTTGTCTTCTGAGTACTCTTCCACTTCGTGCCCATGCGATTGGAGGAGCGCCCGTTCGGCCTTCACTACGCCGTCTTCACCGCCCGCTTGCTGGTAGCGGTTGTGAATAAGAAGGATGCGCATCGCAAATGGGAGGACTGTTAATGGAACATGATGATGCGGCTGCCGCGAGCGTCAAATCGAATATCGAAACGGCGCAGATCCCGCAGCGTATTAGCGATTTCCTCGTGACGTTCTGGAGGGGCAAAAAACATCAGAAACCCACCTCCTCCGGCACCAAGCAACTTGCCCCCAAGCGCCCCCGCCCGGCGTGCGCGGTCGTACCAATCGTCGATTGCCGGATCGCTGATGCCCGGCACAAGGCTCTTCTTTAAGACCCAGTTTTCGTGCAGGATTTCGCCGAAAGCCGCCAAGTTGTTATTGTGCAATTCGTTCCGCAGTGCGAACGTTAAATCGACCATGCGCCTGATTACCTTCCTGCTGCATTCATTCTCCTCGACCTCCTCCGACTGAGTGGCCAGGATCGTAGAAGCGCTCCGCGTCACGCCGGTATAGAAAGAAATCATCGAGGCTTCCAACTCGCGAATGACATCTCTCCGGCAGATGATCGGATCGACTGTGACGGACTCATCCTGGTGAAACTGGAGCAGATTCAGGCCGCCGAACGCTGCAGCATATTGATCCTGTTTCCCGATCTTCTGCCCGCAAAGATCGATTTCGACCGCGCAGCTTTCTCGCCCCAGATCTGCGGGCGAGATGTATTGTCCGAGATACGCGTGCAGGGCGTGCAAAAGTCCTACAGTGAAGGAACTCGACGATCCAAGTCCTGTGCCTCGAGAAGGAATATCGGCGATGGACGTAATTTCGATGCCGCCATCGATTTTAAGCATCTGCAAAGCCGCGCGTACGATTTTGTGGTCAAGGTCCGCGGCGGAACGCACTTCCTCCAGCTTGGAGTAGCTGAGGCGGATTTGGTCGTCGAACTTTTTATTCACCGTGACGTAAACGTATTTGTCGACCGTTACGCTGATTACGGCTCCTCCGTAGCGACGATAGAACGCCGGAAGATCGCTGCCACCGCCGACGAAACTCATGCGCAACGGCGTTTGACTGATAATCATCAGTTGCGCGCCAGCTCTTTGTCGGAGGGCTCGGGTGCAGCTAACAGGATATTGACCGCTTCGAGCAGATCCGGGCAGATCCGATCCGGCGCCACAGAGTACGTGCCATCCTGCTCCGCATATCCTGTTTGCACGAGAATGGAGCGCAGCCCGGCGTTATGGGCAGTTTGAATATCCCGGCTCGTGTCACCGATCAGCCAGGACCGGGAAAGGTCCAGGTTGAGGTCGCTGGCAGCTTGCTCGATGAGTCCGATTGCCGGCTTGCGGCATGCGCACTTAATTTTCAGTTCGGGACGTTCTCCCTGGTAGCCTCCCTCCGGGTGATGTGGGCAATAGTAGATTGCGTCGAGATAAGCTCCCTGAGTTCCAAGCTCGGTTTCTAATTTGTTGTGAATCTCCTGTAGCATCGTCTCGCTGCACTCTCCGCGAGCTATCACGGCTTGATTGGTAATGACGACGACTGGCCGTCCGGCTGAATTTAATTTACGGATTGCCTCTGGCACAGCATCCAGGAGCGCGAGTTGATCCGGCGAGCGCACGTAATCTATCTGGCGGTTCAAAGTGCCGTCGCGATCCAGGAAAACGGCGCTTGCAGCTGTTTCTAACGACCCGCGTTCGATCCGGCCCGACTCGAAATCAGCAGTAACTCGATCAAGGCGCTCCGGCGTGCCGGCGTCCTTGATGTATTCCCGGCTTCGATATCCATGGAGAGCGACCCCTTGCGCGAGCAATTGCGGGAAAAAGTGTTTGCCGAAATCCGGGAATGCCGTGTTCCCTGCATAGGGTTCCAAAGATTGTCGATCGATCATGTACAACGCAGCGTTTACCAGATTGGCAAAGTATCGCTTGGGATCGTGTGGATACGGATGAAAGCAACCCACGCGATCGCTTTGGTCCAACTCCACCAGGTCCGAATCGTGCGGATGATCGTTGGGATGGACAAGGAGTGATAGCGGCGCGCCTGAATCGACATGGGCCTCGCCAAAACGCTCGAGGTTGACGTTCAACATGGTATCGCCGTACATCACGAGAAAACGTTCTTCTAAGTCACCAAGAGCCTCCAGAACCGCGCCGGCCGTGCCCAATGGCTCGGGCTCCTCCCGGTAGCGAATGTTTACGCCCCAGCGGCTTCCATCGCCAAAATACTCCCGGATCGTGTCGGCTCCATACCCTACCAGCAGCATGATGCTACTTATGCCGTAACGTTTGGCAAGCAGGATTTGATGTTCGAGCAGGGGTCGGCCTCCGATGCTGGCCATAGGCTTCGGCAGATTGCCTAACCGTTCCCGCAAACGCAAACCTTTTCCCCCGGCAACAACCACTAACTGCACGCGGCTTTGACCTCGTCATGAATCTCCTCAATGGCCATGGCCACGGCGTCATGCGAGCCCAGGCGCGGCTTCCATCCGAGGTTTGCGAGTTTCTCAATCGAATAGCGAAAGCGTGGCACGTCCCCCACCCAGCCGCGGCTCCCGCCGGTGTAGTGAATCGTCTTTTCGGGTGCGGCGCGGAGCAACACCGCTTTGGCAATGTAATCGACCGTCGCGCCTTCGTCGTCGACGCCGATATTGAAGTGATTCAACCGATCGTCGGCGTTTTGAACGATAAAATTCATGGCATCGACGAGTTCCGAAACATGCAGATACGGTTTTTGCTGTGTACCGTCACCGAGCACCTCGAGAGCAGGCGGGTTTTCTGCCAGCTTCCCTAAGAGATCGTAGATGATGCCGTGGGTCGCACGCGAGCCGATGACGTTGGGGAAGCGAAAAATCCAGGCTTGCTCCAAATGACTCTCGACAGCGGCACTGATGGAAGCTTCCGAGGCAAGCTTCATTGCGCCATAGTTCGAGATCGGCAGCATGGGGCCGCTATCTTCAGCGATCACGCCCGGATGGTTTCCGTACACCGCGGAGGAAGAGGAAAACACGATTCTTGGGATCTTGAATCTTCGCATGAGGGCCAGCGTATGGAAGGTTGTCAAGAAGGTGTTGCGTAAATCCACGTCCGAATCTCTTGCACCGGCGCCAATATCCGAATTCGCCGCGAGGTGCCAAACGCAGCTAACCGGCTCCTGGGCCATGACCGTCTCCAGAACCGATTGCATGGCATCCGCATCGTTGAGGTCTGCTTCAAAAAGCCGAAAGCGTTGCGACCGGAGAGCCGTTTCAAGATTGCGTCGGAGACCGCGAACCAGATTGTCGACTCCTGTAACTGCGTAACCCGATGCGAGCAGCCGGTCAACCAGATGGCTTCCAATAAATCCGGCGGCGCCGGTAATCAATACGTGTTGAGGCATGAATAAACAGATCTGCTACACGGTGAGCAGCCGCGATAGAAGTCTTTCACCGCGTCTACCTTACAAGATCTTCCGATGCCTTGAGGAGATGCATGTTACGGAAGATTTCCTTGTGCCACGATTGCCAGGCAACCATGGATCTATGCTTCGCTCGATACGAAATGGTGGAGAGTGATATCAAAACCAGGATTCCCACGCTGACCGCATTGCCCGCCCCCGCAATGATATTTTCGCCTGTGAGTCCGAGGACGAACGCCGGCAAGTACACTACCAGAGGCTTAGCGTATGCAGGCGCCTCGGCGCGTGCACCCTTGACAGCATAGACGAGGAGCGAAAGGATAAAGGCGGTCCAAAGCGTCAGGCCGATAACTCCCCATTCGTAAAATGCACGAAGCCATTCATTGTGGATGGCACGATTCGGGTCCGGAGTTTTGCTTAGGCTTGCGGCAATGATGTATCCGTTGCACGTTCCGTGTCCAAAGATGAATTCCGTTGTGGTGCCGCTCGCAATCCCGTCGATCGTGCGTTGAAACAGCACGTGCCTGAGATTATATGTTCCCAATCCGCTTGATTGCAGATTACCGCCATAGGCATCGCGAATCGCGGCAGCAATGCGGTTCGTCGAGGCCTTATGGGCGATGAAGTTCATGATGGTATCGAACTCAATCGTGCCAACCGCGAGGACGATCACAGTCACTCCAAGGGTTAAGATCTTGATCGAGGCCTTCACCCTCGAGACAAAAACTGCCGTCAGGGTCGAAAGCAGGAGACCTGTTATCCAGATTCTGCTCCCATTTGCCACGACTGCCGCGATCAGAATGAGGGACAAGGCGATCCGCAGTGTAGGATTCAGGGTCCTGGCGAAAAGAGCGGCGCAATAAAGTGCGGTCACAAACGCCGCAAACGCTTGCGCACCGGAAAATGTGGTGAAGCGTTCCGTTTCTCCGCCCCAGTTATGCAGGAAAAGCCAGTGAAAAATGGCCATTGCCAGCACTCCGCACGTGACTGGAAGGATCGTCTGGAAGCTGAGGTAACCGGCTTTCGTAGCCCGCGTGAACATCAGGCATATGATCAACGAACCCAACATATGCCCGATCAACTTAATCGCATATGCCGGAAACAGCGACCAGGAGGAGGCTATGGCGACGTAAAGAATGAGCAGGCCCCAGGTTATAGGCGGCGCGGCAATCTTCTGGTGTCCTGAGTATGCATGGAAACGCCAGAGCAAAATCACCGGAAGCACCATTGCTTTTGCCGTATTCAGGATGCCGATGCTGGCGTTCAACGAACCCAGGTCGATATTTGATAGGACGAGGAAGGCGATGATACTCCAGCGCAACGGCGCGACGAGGGTCGCCAGGAAAAGTGCTATGTAGAGGAAAAAGGGAGCTTCCGCCATGATCCGCAGTTGCTAGGAGGCCCGGCTAACCTCTCGTTGCGATACAGAGATGATTGCGCGGTCAACCAGACCAGTGACGTAATCCGGAGTCAACCATGACGCAGTTTTGCGCGCAGCCACCCGCATCTTGTCGAGGGTGCAGACTTCGCTGCCAAGGCACCGCTTGAGGGCCGCTTCCATGCTCCGCTCTTCATCAGAACGAAATGTCCAGCCGTTCACTCCATCCTCAATCAGCTCCGAAACAGCTTGCGCATGAACGCTGCCAAGCACCGGCAAACCGGCCGCGAGGGCCTCATTCACCACGACACCCCAGCTATCTGCGAGACTCGGGAGCACAAACACTCCTGCTTGTGCGTACACTTTTGGTAATTCGACATAATCTACGTTTCCGAGAAATACTAGCTTTACGTTCTCGGGTAGTGCGGTTCGTTCGAGTTGCACGCGAACCGGTCCGTCGCCTGCAAGCACCAACTCTACTTTCTGTGTGGAATGCGCTTGCGCCCAGCGTCCGAGAGCCCGGACGAATGGAACCAAGCCTTTGCGCTCAATTAGCTGACCAACATAGAGCAGGCGACGCGCGTGCTCATCGATTCGCGGGGATGGACCCTGCGAAAAGCGGCTGACATCGGTAGTGTAGGCGATCTTGAATATTTTGCGATCGGGAATACCGAGACTTCGCAGGTAGCGCGCACCACTTGCCCCAGTCACAATGAATGCGTCCACTGCCCGGTGGAGTAACCTTCGAATTACTCCGCGTACTGGGCCGCGGCCGCGTTCGGTTGATTCGGCCATCTCCGCCCAAACGATGAGCTTCTTGCCGGGGTGGATCCAGCGATAAACTGCTGCGAGAATAGTGCGCGTTCCCATCTCCCAGGAGATCAGAACATCCGGATCGAACTGGCTGAGCTGGCGAATCGTGTCAAGCGGCAGGTGGACATAAAGCGGCTCGCTGAATCCTTTCGGATGTCGCCACTTGCGATGGAGCGTGGTTGTTTTCTGAACGACAACGTCCAGTCCCTCCCATTCCAGGCGCCAGGGCCGGTGGCTCTCCATGGATGTCGACAGTAAGACGCGGAGAGCGGCGTACTTTCGCGCCAACCTGTCAAACAGCGGCTTGTGATAAGGCGGGATGACGTTAGTCAGCAAGACAATTCGCGGATGTTCCAGCATCGAGCTTTGGCTTGTGGCCGGCGGACTGTCTTTAATGGAAGAGATTTCAGGCATCTGTCGCACTCAGCTGCTTCGAGAAAGGATTCAATTGCCGCCGTACGAGAACCAAGAAGATTCCAGTAGCTGCCAGGGCTTGTGAAAATAAAACGGCCCAAGCCATACCGTTGTAAGAAAACCGCGGAGCAAGCACGGTGGCCAGCAGCGTATTAAAAATCAAGGCAACGACCGTGACCTTCTGAAACTGCCGCTCGAGGCCAAGCACCAGGAGCCACTGAAACCCAAGAATGTTAGTCCACGCGATTAACGGAGCACGGAGGCTGAGGATGCGAAGCACGCTTATGCTTTCGGTGAAATTGTGGCCTAAGATAGTGCGTACAATCAGCGGAGCTCCTACCCACAAAAGGAACCCCATAGAGATGCTTCCGGCAACCATAATATATAGGGTCAGCCTTGTCACTCTCGCCGCTCGGGTCAGGGAATTTTTCACCAAAGCCGCGGCACGCGGGTAGAGTACTGTCGTCAGGGGTGCCAGCAGACCGACCGCGGCTGTGCTGATTTTCTCCGCTCCCGCGTAATAGCCAACTGCCTGAGGCGATGCAAAGAGACCGAGGACAAACGCGTTTCCTAATGAATAGACGCTATGCGCGCTACGGAAAAGGAACATGGACCAGTTCTTTCGCAGCATTTGCCATCCTTCACGTATTTGCGGCGCGCGCAAATGGTATCGCTTCCGTATCCAGACATGCCCGACGACCGCAGCCGCAGCGGCCGTAATGCCGGTCAGGGCGAACACCTTCCACGCATCTCGAAACGAACGCACGAAGAGAAAAATGCCGGCTGCGGAGATGGCGCGCGCCGCGATGTCAAGCAATGAAGCGATTGCGACGCGCTGAATGCCATAGAAGTAATAGACCGGCAGCAGTGCTTTCACTATTTCCGACAAGACGGCGATCCATAGCAGCAGCGGGTGCTCGTGGAAAAGAGGCACGAAGAGATAAGCGGCAAATGCGGCGAGGAGGGCTCCGGCGCTAAGCAACAGTTTCGCGCCTGATACTCCAGCGATGGTTCGCTCGACTTCTGCAGCATCCGCTGCCGTGGCGATCTGCCGCGTTGCTGAATAGACGAATCCGTAATCAACGATTAGATTTCCGTAAGCGCCGAACGATTGCGCCATCGCGACCAGGCCCCATCCTCCAGGTCCGAGAGTCCGAGATAGATAGGGAACAGTAACCAAAGGCAAGGCCTGATTTGCAAAGTGAATGCCGTATACCGCGAGCAAATCGTAAAGCAATGCTGCCTTTGCATGTGCCAGCTCCTGCATCCTTTGGCGCTTTCGTGCAAACAAGATGCGCCAAGTCTCCGGAGGAGGGCCATTTCCACTGACAGACTGTTTGCTTTCACCAGACGCAATCATGAGAAGATGGCGCCGCACGAAACGTGTCGTCAGCCGTTCTGTTCCGCTGGCTGCGAGTAATACTTGCGATAGTGACCGTAGTAGTAATAGCCATGCGTGCTGTTTTTATCGACCTCGTTCAGCACGAGCCCGATAGTATTTGCCCTCAAGCGTTTTAGAGTTGCAAGCACAGATGCCACGGCGCGACGGCTCGTCTGGCCGGCCCGCGCCATCACTACTACCCCATCGACAGCGGTAGCAATCTGCATAGTTTCCGCAAATCCAAGCAAAGGCGGAGCGTCTACAAAAATCAGATCGTACTCTTTACCGGCCTCGTCCAGAATATCGATCATCGCCGAGCCAATCAAATCGGAGGCCCGACGCGATGCCGTTCCCGCCGGGAGGACTTTCAGATCAGGCCAGAGCTCGGGTGCGACAACCGCTTCCTTCCAATCGATCTCGCCGAGGAGAGCGTTGGAAAGGCCAGAGCCCAGGTTCAGCTCGAGCTTCCTATGGATGCTAGGCCGCCGCAGATCGGCGTCGATAATGAGCGTCCGTTTGCCCTGCTCGGCGTGGGCGATTGCCAAATGGATAATCGCTGTTGACTTTCCTTCACCCGGCGTCGCGCTGGTCAGCAAAAGAGACCGTACAGTCCGCTCGAAATCGGGCAGCAGAATCGAATGCCGGAGCGTTCGGATCGCTTCTTCATAGGAAGAAATGCCGCCATATTTCCCGCTGCTCGGATAAAGGGCATGCTTGCGCTTCGATTTTCGCCGTCGGGATGAGCCTTCCTTATCAACTATGCTGGCCAGACCAATCGCCGGCGACTCATCCTCTTGGTGGCTGACACCACTGGCGCGTTCAACAGCCCAGGTGTGGGTGATCGGACTCAACAGCCTTCGCATTTCTTTAACTGTCGGTAGAGTCCCCAGAACACTCGTATCGAGAGCATGAGCGGCCTGCTCTGGATCACGGATGGTGTTATCAAGAACATCGGCCAGAACGGCAGTACACACGGCGATCACGGAAGATACCAGGAACACCAGCACCATGTACAGCGTCTTACGCGGAAATACGGGAGCGTCCGGAGGCCTCGCTAAATCGGCTATACGAATCGAGCTGTTCTGAAAGCCGGCATTGATACCTGCTTCTTTGATCCGCCGTTCGAGGTCGCTATAGAGCGTTTTATTCGTTTCAGCCTCGCGCTTGAGTTGCTGATATTTGAAGGACTCGGAGTTGAGCTGGTCATATTCCGCTTTAGTTTGCGTAACAGCCTTGTTGAGCATCTCCTCGCGCGTGAGCGCCTGGCGATAGTCCGTCTCGACACGCTGCGCCACACTTCGGCGCATTTCTTCAAACTGCCTCTGCACTTCCGTCAAATCGTTTGACGCCTTGCGATACTCCTGGTGCGCGGGCCCATAGATCGCAGCCACCGATGCCAGATGCTGTTTGGCCTGATTAACGCGATCCTGCAGCCGGTTTAGTTCATCGCCCTGCCCCGAGACTTCCGCCGCAGCCACCGTCCCCGACTGCAAGCTCTTAAAAGCCGCTTCCTTTCTCACGCGGTCGGCCTGTGCGTTCGTAAACTCGGTGTTCAGCTGCAGCAGCCGCGACGAAAGAATATTGGTTTTGTCCTCCGGGTTAATTACGTTCAGGTCGCGCTCAAACTTCGCAAGAGCAAGATCGGAGTTTTCCATCTTCACTTTCAACTCGTCGAGCTGCTTCTCCATGAAGGCGGAAAGGGCATTCGACGATTGAATGCGGATATCGAAAGTATGCAAGAGGTAGGATTGCGCAATTGCGTTCGCAACATCGGCCGCCAGCTGCGGGTCAGGCGATCGATAACTGATGTTCAAAATGTATGTGTTTACGGGCCGGGAGATCTTCAGGTTGTTGAGATACACAGGCGCATCCGACTTTCTTCGCGCCCTCTCCGCTGGAAGCTTTGCCAGTTGCTTCTCTTTCTGCAAAAGGTTGAATCGTTCCGCCACAGGTCTCAGGACGGCATCCGACTGGATGAGTTCGCCCTGGGTTGCCATGAAGGCGTCGGCATCGTCACCGGTCATACCCTGCGAAGCCTCCTGCCCGATCACGCCCATCGGAATTCTTCGGTCCACGTCGATCTTCGCCGTAGCCTCATAGATTGGCGTCAGACGGGAGGAAATCAGGAATGTCGCCAGCAGGCAGGCTGTGATGAATCCAAGGATGCGCCACTTGTGCCGGTATAAAAGCAGCAGGTAGTGACTTGCGGAGACCGATGGCTGAGCCGCTTCAAACTCAAGATACTGCGGTTCGATAGAAGGCGTGAGTCGCCTGGGATCGATGAGTTCGGAAGGGAGGCGTTCGATTTGCTTCATGCAGAAGAGAGCTGCGCGCTATTTCCAGATCAGAACGCCGGCCGCTGCCTGGACGCCGAAACCCGTCAGCGTTTTCACTGTTTCCGCGGTAATTCGTTTTCCGCGGCTGTCCGGAATGTAGAGAATGTCATTCGCCTGGAGCGAGATGTCCTGGGCTTGATGCCGCATGATGCGCGTAAGCTGAACCGAAATTTCGCTTCTGTCGTTCTTACCCGCCTCGCGACGATACACAAAGGCATCGCTGTTCGTATACGGTAACAAGCCTTCGGTCATGGCAAGGACCTTAAGCACCGTTATGTCGTTGGTGTCACCCATAGGGAAGGCACCTGTCCTTTTCACATTTCCGATTACATACACGCGTCCTGTGTCTGGTACTCGGACCTCCTCTCCACCATATAAGCGGATATTCAATGCCGGATCCGCATCTTCGAGCAAACCCTTGACGGGGATTCGCCGTATAAGAGCACCTTCCTTGCCGTAAGACGGATGCTGGCGCGAGACCAAAATCTCGGAGCCGGCGTCCTGCGTCAATCCTTCTGCGCGAGTCAAGGCATCCAATAACGTGACCGATCCTGCCGCCTGGAATGTCAGAGGATGCTTTACCGCGCCGAACACGCTTACGGGAAGACTTCGATATTCGGCCACCGAAACTGAAACGATCGGCTGGACGAGTAGTTCTTCGCGCTTGAGGGCGCTGGCAATCTCAATCTCAAGTTCTCCAGGGAGTTTATTGTTCGCCGGAATGCGTTCTTTCAACAATGGCAGAGCGAGGGTTCCGTCCCCGAGAACTCGAAAATTCCGTGTCAGTTCGGGACAATCTGCCACGGAAACACTTAAGAGGTCGTCCGGACCGATCCTCTGGGTAGGCAGGTTCTCTTCCCTTGTTCCTTCATCCCCGCCGGGCACGGGGACGTTTTGCGCAACGGCAAGAGCACAACAAAAGAGGAAGAGCGCGATCGATTTCATGCGGGGTTCATTCCGGACGATTGGCTGCGCCGCCCGCCAGCTACGTTCGTGCCTGTTTGGATTTGACAGTCCATTCCATTCTAACCTGTATTGCAGCACCTTGCGTGCATCTTTCCGCTCCGCTAATCGGGGCATAAAGGCCTTATCCTGCAAGGGTTTGTGAGCGCGGATCAGGGAGATCCTAGTCCTAGTCCGGTAGTTTCCCCTAAACTAGTTTCGGTTGTATTACCGAATGCCACAATAGGATTTCACCGTTTCAAGATGGATTCTTTTGTGACCATCGAAGACGCCGGCTCCGCCGTTCCCCGGCCTCGACTCCCTGAGTGGCTTCATAAGGGTCAAACCCACTTCTCTTCTGTTCACGCATTGAAGACCGACCTGCGGCAACGGCGTCTGCATACTGTCTGCGAATCGGCGCGCTGTCCGAATATTCACGAGTGCTTTCACCGCGGCGCGGCTACGTTCATGATTCTGGGCAATTTATGCACGCGCGGCTGCACCTTCTGCTCAGTGCCGAAGGGATCAGCAGCCAAGCGGGAATTTGTTCTGGACCCAGAAGAACCCCTGCACGTTGCCGAAATGGCAGCGCAAATGCGCCTGCGATATGTGGTGATCACGTCGGTGAATCGCGATGACCTGCCTGATGGCGGATCCCAACATTTCGCTGAGACAGTCCGTCAAGTGCGCAAGGCGCTCCCCGAAGCTCAGGTCGAAGTGCTGACTCCTGATTTCTGTGGGGACCTCACGGCTGTGGCTCGGGTACTTGACGCCGGTCCGGACGTGTTCAATCACAATATGGAGACGGTCCGCCGTCTTTACCGGCGAGTCCGCCCGCAAGCAGATTATCTGCAGTCTTTGCGAGTACTTCGCTTTGCGAAACAGTATCGATCAGAAGCTCTAACTAAGTCCGGCCTGATGGTAGGCCTGGGTGAGACCGCAGCCGAAGTCGAACAACTGCTGCAAGACATATTGGAAGCGTCCACCGATGTCGCCACGATCGGTCAATATCTCCAGCCCACCCGCCGCAATCTGCCCGTTGCTGAATACATCACGCCGGCTCAGTTCGATAGTTTCCGCGATTTCGGGATGTCGATTGGATTCAAGATGGTTTTTAGCGGTCCCTTTGTTCGCAGTTCCTATATGGCGGATCGTGTGAGTGAAGCCGCCATCCGGGAGCATGCCTAACAAAGCGTTCCTACTTCTGCAGCCCTTCTACAGACGAGTTTTATTCCACACTCTTCTCGCCCTTTTGACAGCGGGGCTACTGCTGCTGGCTCTCCCGCGCTTTGATATTCGATGGCTTGCCCCTTTTGCGCTTACGCCTTTGCTCGTCGCCCTCGCTCGAACTCCCAATATGCTGCAGCGTTTTTTTCTGGGATGGGCCGCCGGCATCTTTTATTGGGCGTTTCTCTGCGGCTGGATTCAGTTCGTACTCGAGGTCCACGGCGGAATGGGTCGTGCTGGAGGATGGGCCTGCTTTGTTCTGTTCGCGCTTTATAAAGGTCTGCATCTGGGCGTCTTCAGCTCGCTCTCAGGTCCACTAATGCATCGCCTCTATGCGGTGCCGGCGATCGCGGCGCTATGGACCGGAATCGAACGAACACACTCCACTTTCGCCTTTGCCTGGCTCGATCTGGGTAACGCCGGTATAGATATGTCACTCCCGCTCCGCCTTGCTCCGGCCGTGGGGGTCTACGGTCTGTCGTTTGTTTTTGCGATGACCGCCGCCGCAGTAGCCTGTGTGATTCTTCGCCAGCCCCGGCGGAATCTCCTGCCACTCTTGCTCCTTGGGCTTCTTTGGTTCCTTCCTGCGATTCCAGAAGGCCTCCCGGCTTCGCAAAGCGCCCTTGTGGTGCAACCTAATGTCAATCCCGAGCTCGAGTGGACCTCGACTCTTCAGCAGAAAACGGAAGAACAGCTCGATCTCTTATCGAATACTCTGCCTTCGCATCTCGTAATCTGGCCCGAGCTTCCCGCGCCGCTTTACTACTACGATGATCCCGAGTTTCGCCACCTTGCTCAGACTATAGCCGAACGTCACGGCCACTTTCTTTTCGGTACCGTTGCATATACGGGCCAGCACCAGCCTCTCAACACCGCTCTGCTCCTCGGCCCTGATGCATCCATCTCGGGGCGCTATGACAAGATCGACCTGGTTCCCTTCGGCGAATTTGTCCCGCGCTTGTTCTTTTTCGTGAACCGCATCACCCATGAAGCCGGTGACTTCGTTCCTGGACAGGATATCGCCGTTCTTCAAGCGGGAAACCAACGCCTTGGCGTCTTCATCTGTTACGAGTCGGCTTTTCCCGACCTGGTGCGGCGCTTCGTTGTCCGCGGCGCAAACGTTCTGGTGAACCTCTCGAACGACGCTTACTTCGGCCACTCTGAAGCCCACGAACAACATCTTCTGATAGCGCGGATGCGCGCGGTAGAAAATCGCCGGTTTCTCATTCGATCAACCAATGACGGAATCACGGCCGTAGTCGATCCCGCGGGCCGCATTCTACGGCGCTTTCCGGCCTACGAGCAGATTGCCTCCACTGTTCGCTTCGGGCTGATTGAAGGCACTACGTTTTACTCGCGGCACGGCGACTGGTTCGCCTGGACATGCCTTGCCGCCGGGCTGCTGCTCGTCATTCGTGAACGCTTCGCCTGACGGTATACTGCTACCAAACCTCCCTGCGTTCCCGCGCAGAGGCGTTCGGAAAAGCGATTATGTGGATTGTCCGGCTCGCTCTCGCCCGACCCTATACGTTCGTCGTTATGTCGATTCTCATCGCCATTTTAGGCAGCACAGCGATGATTACCATGCCCGTCGACATTTTTCCATACATCGACATACCAGTAGTGAGCGTGCTTTGGGTGTACTCGGGCCTTTCTCCCGAGGAGATGGAAAAGCGTGTCGTAACGGGCTTCGAGCGCAGCCTCACATCAAATGTGAACGACGTCGAACACATCGAGTCACAGTCCTATAACGGCTACGGCGTTGTCAAGATTTACTTTCACTCGAACGTAAAAATCGATATGGCCGTCGCACAGGTCACGGCAACGATGCAAACCGCCCTGCGCCAGATGCCGCCCGGAATGTTTCCCGCAAACGTTCTGAAATACGATGCTTCCAGCGTTCCTATTTTGCAGCTGGGACTTTCGAGCAAAACTCTGCGCGAGCAGGAAATCTTCGATCTCGGGAATAATTTTATCCGCACGCCGCTTGGGACAGTGCAGGGTGCTTCCGTCTCTTATCCTTTCGGCGGAAAGCAACGGTCCGTGATGGTCGATCTGAACCTCGATGAGCTTTATGCCAAGCAGCTTTCGCCGATCGATGTTTCGAATGCGCTCAATCTGCAAAATCTGATTCTGCCGGCAGGCACGGCGAAACTTGCCCAAACCGAATATCAGGTTCGGGTTAACAGCAGCCCAATCGTGCTCGACGAGCTGAATAATCTGCCGATCAAAACCGTAAATGGCGCGACCGTCTACATGAAAGATGTAGCCCAGGTTCACGATGGGTTTTCGGTCCAAAACAACATAGTCCGCACGAATGGCTCGCGGGGCGTTCTCATTACGATCACAAGGAACGGAAAGGCTTCCACGCTTGCCATCGTCAACGCAGTGAAAGCGGCGCTGCCCAGAATTCTTGCCAACGTGCCGCCCGAACTGAAGGTCACAGCGCTCGCTGATCAGTCGATCTTTGTCCGGGCTGCTATCCGCGGAGTGGTCCGCGAGGCTCTCATCGCCGCGGCGCTTACAGGCCTCATGATCCTCCTCTTCCTTGGAAGTCTGCGCAGCACCCTGATTGTTTGCATCTCTATTCCGCTCTCAATACTCGCGTCGCTCTCTCTGTTAAGCCTTCTTGGACAAACCATCAACGTCATGACCTTGGGCGGCCTGGCGCTCGCCGTCGGTATTCTGGTCGATGACGCTACGGTCGAGATTGAAAACACTCATCGCAATCTCGCTATGCGGAAGCCGCTGATTCGGGCGGTGCTGGACGGGGCTTCTCAGATTGCGGTTCCCACGTTGGTTGCGACGCTTTCTATTTGCATTGTTTTTGTACCCGTGCTCTTGTTAACCGGGACCGCCAAGTATCTGTTTACCCCGCTGGCAATCGCTGTGGTATTTGCGCTGCTTGCATCCTATTTACTTTCACGAACGCTCGTTCCGACGATGATGTCTTATCTGCTTGGTTCTGAGCTGCAACGCTATCAGGGCGTGCCTATCGCCCGGCCAAGTCCGCTCTTCCGCGTGCATCACCTGTTTGACGCGCAGTTCGAAAAGCTTCGCTTTCGTTATTTAGGGTTACTGGATTGGTCTTTGCGGCATCGCGGACCTTTTCTAATTGTCTTCTCCGCATTCTGTCTCTTGTCCCTTGGACTTGTAACGCTCGTCGGAGAAGATTTCTTTCCGAACGTCGATTCCGGCCAAATGCGCCTGCATGCGCGCGGCCCTGCTGGAACCCGCATCGAAGAAACCGAGCTGCGTTTTGCGGCTCTCGAGCGGGACATACGCTCGGTGATCCCTGCCAACGAGATCGATACTCTGATCGACAACATTGGCATACCGAACAGCTGGCCAGCTATTGCGCAAGGTGACATTCCAACTATTTCTTCCGCCGATGGCGAAATCCTCATCTCGTTGAATAAGGAAAACCACGGCTCGACACGCGCGTACGAAGTGGTGCTTCGAAAGCGGTTGAGCCAAAACTTTCCTGACATGACATTCTTTTTCCAGCCGGCCAATATCACAACTCAGATCGTCAACTTCGGGCTTCCCGCGCCTATCGATCTGCAGGTGGTTGGCCGTGATGCGACCGCCAATTATGAGATCGCACGTCAGCTTGCTGAAAAGATTTCACTAATTCCCGGAGCTGCGGACGTGCACGTCCATCAAGTTGTCACGCAACCGGAGTTGCAACTCAATGTAGATAGGATCAAAGCCTCACAGTTCGGCCTGACGCAGCGCGACGTAACAAGCAGCATGCTCATATCGCTGAGCGGAAGTAACACCGTCGCTCCGAACTTCTGGCTGAACTGGTCGAACGGCGTTAATTACAACGTCGGCGTCCAAACTCCTCAATATCGCGTCGACTCGCTCGACGCTTTGCTACGTACGCCGATTACGGTATCGACGAATACCGTCGCGTCTGCGACCCCTGGATCACCGGCCGGGGCGGCGGATGGCACTGCATCCTTCGTAGCGGCAGCCCCAAACAATGCTTCGCAAGCCTATGGGAATCCGGGCGCCGCGGCAGCCGCGAATACACAGCTTCTCTCAAACCTCGTCCATGTCGAACGGGGGAACGCGCCTGTGATCGTGAATCACTACAACGTCTGGCCTGTCTACGATGTTTACGCGAACGTGGACCGCCGCGATCTCGGCGGCGTCGGGCGGGGTGTCGAACGTATTATGCACGAGGAGGAAAAACGCCTTCCGCGGGGTACTTTCCTTAATTTGCGCGGGCAAGTCGAGACCATGCAGTCCTCTTTCTTTCGACTGGGGCTCGGAATGATTTTTGCAGTTGCCCTCGTTTACCTGCTGATGACGGTTAACTTTCAATCGTGGCTCGATCCATTTATCATTTTGACTGCGCTGCCGGGCGCCATGGCTGGCATATTATGGATGTTGTTTGTTACTGGCACAACGCTTAGCGTTCCCTCACTTATGGGAGCCATCATGTGTGTCGGCGTAGCCACTGCCAATAGCATTCTGATTGTTACTTTTGCCAATGACCAACGCGAGACTGTGTCCTCGGCAAGAGAAGCAATGCTGTCGGCGGGTCATGCCCGGATGCGACCGGTGCTGATGACCGCTGCGGCGATGATCCTGGGTATGCTTCCAATGGCACTGGGCCTTGGAGAGGGCGGTGAACAAAATGCCCCGCTGGGGCGGGCTGTTATAGGCGGGCTACTCTTCGCTACGATTACCACACTCTTCGTCGTGCCGATCATTTACAGCTACCTGCGGACTAAGCCTCCCGTAGATCATGAGCGCCAGCTCGCCGAACGCGAGCGTGAAACAGAAATAGGTCTCGACCCCTGGTCGCAAGATGCGGTATAGCGAGCCAGATCTCCCGCGCACAGAAATTGGCTCCGAAGAGGAAAGCCTGCGCCGTGAGAATGCGGAGCTTCGAAAACAGCTACAACAGCTGCGTGCTTCCTCGCATGATTCAGTTGACGCACCCGCGAGGCTGTGGCGACCCTCCAGCTTGACTATCTGGTCGATCTGTCTTGCCGCAGTTGTTCTGCTGATCATAGCTTTTCTGGCTGGCTACGTTCCACTACAAAAGCGGACAACGTTGATTTCCGCCGAGGCCCATGATCGCGAACACGCGCTGCCACGTGTAGATGTAATTCGGGTGGGCCGGTCGCCACGCAATAGCGGCTTGCAGTTGCCAGGGAACATTCAGGCTGTGGCGGAGGCGCCTCTTCTCGCGCGCGCTGACGGCTACATAAAGCAGCGTATGGTGGATATTGGCGATCGCGTACATCAGGGTCAGCAGTTGGCTGTGATCGAGGCGCCTGAGCTCGACGAACAAGTACGTCAGGCGCAAGCAAATCTACAGCAAGCCCGCGCGGCGGTCGATCAGGCTAGTGCGAATCTGCGCCAGGGCAAGTCCGATTTGGAATTAGCGCGCGTAACGGCCAAACGATGGGCGAACCTGGTTGGCGACGGCTCGGTCTCAGCTCAGGAAAACGATCAATATCAGGCTCAATATCAGGCAAAAATCGCTGGTGTTGAGGCGCTCGAACAAGCCCTTGTTGTCCAGCGGGGTGCGGTAGGTTCTGCTCAAGCAAATCTGGCGCGTCTCGAGAATATGAGGAGCTATCGCGTCGTGGTTGCGCCCTTTGACGGGGTGATCACGCAGCGCAATGTGGACTTTGGTGCGCTTGTGAACAACGGCACCACGCTCCTGTTCCGAATCGCTCAGACCGCCAATTTACGGATATACGTGAACGTTCCACAGTCTTTCTCGAATTCCGTACACCGGGCAGATGCCGCCTTGGTCACGGTTTCAAATCTTCCGGGCCGCGAATTTAGCGGCACGGTCGTGCGCACAGCCAACTCGCTCGATCCTGCCAGCCGCACGCTCCTGGTGGAGGTGCACGTGCCCAATCCGGGCGGTGCTTTGCTTCCCGGAATGTATGCCCAGGTCGACCTTTCGACCCCGCGCACGAATCCGCCATTGCTCATCCCGAGCGATGCCATGATTGTGGGCAGTGACGGTACCCGAGTCGCGCTTGTGGGTAGCGATCACCGTGCTCATCTCAAGAAGGTTCAGCCGGGACGCGACTATGGCGACAAGCTGGAGATCCTGAGCGGGCTGCGGGAAGGCGATACCATCATCGCCAACCCGAGTGATGTGTTGGAAGAGGGTACCCAGGTAGACCCGGTTCCACTACAGGAAAAAGGGAAAGAGGCACATCAAAGCCGATAGCAATCGGATCTGGTGTGCCTCTTGCCTTAGAAAAGCAGCTTGAGGGCGAGTTGGATCTGCCGCGCTGAGGTGGTGCCATCCGGTTGCGTGATGGTGGAGAGCGATTGCCCGAATGTCCCAGGCGAAGCAATGGTGTCGCTCGCCGTGCCCGGAAGATCGAATTGAACCCGGTTAAAGATGTTATAAACTTCTGCCCGGAACTGCAGGTTGAAGCGCTCGGTGAGGACGAAATTCTTCGAGAGATTCACGTCCGTGTCGTAATAGCGAGGACCTGTGAACGTGTTTCTCCCGAGATTTCCTGGCCGGCCGAACGGCTGTAGTGCAAAGGCCGAAATCGGCGGTCCGACTTGATTTCGTAGGGAGTCGGACGGGATAGAAGGATCGCCAATTAGATCAGGACGATTGCTCAAGCCTGTGTATTCTGAGTCGCGCGAGCTATAGATATCAAACGGATGTCCGCTCTGAAAGCTCGAGAGACCTGAAATCTGCCAGCCGCCCAGGGCGTGTCCGAGGATGCCACTGCTCAGGTGCGCGTGACCGGGGCCAAACGGCAAATCATAAACAAAATTCAGAATCAGCCGGTGCCGCAAATCATAATCCGATGACCCACGTTCCTCCTTCAGGTTGAAAGAATTCCGCGCGATGGTCCGATTCCCGCCCGGTGCGACCAGCGGATCTGCCGCATCGTCAATTGCGTGGGACCACGTGTAAGCGCCCTGGAACTGCAAGCCATGGCTGAACCGTTTCGTGAAGACGGCTTGAAACGCATTGTAAGTACTGTTTCCGATGGAGCGCGTGACAACAGGCTCCTCCAACGCTGTGTTCCCCGTGACTTGAGGCAGGCCGAACAAGGGAGCGAGGCGCAGTGTACCTCCGGAGGTGGTCGGAGAAAGCGATCCATCCGCATGCGCTGCGGCAACCAGCCACGGCAGCGGCGGATTTCCGTCTACCGTCCTGAACAGCCGGTGCGTGCCGGACCCAACATAGTTCACCTCAAAGCTCATTCCCTTCCCCAGCTCCCGCTGTACACCCACGTTCCAGGATTGCGTGTATGGATTCCGGAGAAGCGGGTCCAGGATGCTGACAGTTGCGAGGTAGCTTCCGTCCGTAACCGACGCCGACGGCGCCGGCTCAGTCATGGGCGGAGCCAACTGGCCAAGTGTCACTGGTGACCCAGATCCGTTCGAAAAATCGAGATTCGGATAGTTTTGGAAGCCGGCTTGAAACGGCGGATTACCCTTCAGATTCGTAAACAGGTTTCCGAATACCCGGTCATGAAAGATCCCGTATCCTACGCGCACCGCAGTCTTACCATTGCCGAATGGATCCCAGGCGACACCGAGCCGCGGCTCGAATTCGTACGGATAGCTGGAAAATAGCTGTCGCCCTGTGCCGGGTCCGGTGGTTTGAAACGTGATCGGTGCCGGTACCCATGGATTCTGGTCGAGCAGATTCGAAACATTGCCGTCACGCTCGAAAGGCACTCCATCGTAGGCGTAGCGCAGGCCGAGTTGGATAGTCAAATTCGAACGTACTTTCCAGGAATCCTGGAAAAAGAATCCGTATTCGTGTTGGACGAAGCGCCGGTAATCCGTTGGAGTGCGCTGGCCGCTGGCGCTGTAGAACTGGGATTGTGATTGAATTCCAGGAACGCCGAGTAAGGCTGCACTCATGGTTTGAAGAATTTCGTCGTCACAGTTTGCACAGTTGACAACAGGAATGCCAAAGTTCCCGTAGGCTGTAAAATCCACCAGCGGTCGAGAGCCAAAAGCGTCATAGCCATTCTCGAATACATAGCGGAATTCGCCACCCACTTTGATGTTGTGCTTTCCGGGAGTCCAGGAGAGCTGATCGAGGTAATGCCACGTGCCGGCGCGGCGAAATTGACCATTGCTGTCTCCTAATGCCGTACATCCCAAATTTGAAATGGTTGAAGTATTGTTTGACAGATTAAAGCTGTAATCTGTTCCAGCCCCGAAGGGATCGAGGGGCCCCAGCGCATCGATAGTCGATTGGCCATTGCACGTGAAAAGCACATCTGTCCTGTTGAGCCCAAAGCGGAACTCGTTCACTAGGTCGGGCCTCAGCGCGGCAATAAAGTTGAACGCGCCGCTTTGAGTTTGCGCCCCCGTCGCTACTCCGCCAACCCCCGGGAAAATTTCGTTCAGGTCGTTTGCCGAAGTCGAACCGTTGTAAATGTACCGCGCAAAGATGCTGTATTTGTCGTTGAATCGATGATCGAGCCGGAAGGTCGTCCCGTTCGAATCGAACGGAGATGCGGTCGGGAAAAAGTAGATGCCTCGAATATCGTCTACCGCCGGGCCGTTCGGATTGGGATAGAGCGCGAAAGCCTTCTGCATAGTCGGACTTAGCGGCAATCCGAGCGCATTATTCGGCGAACCGGAGCTGGCAAGATTAATTTGTTCGCCGTTATAGTTGAAAACTCCTGATTTGAAGGCCTGAGTAGGCACCACCGCCGAATTTGTCAATGTCGTGCGAAAGCGGTCCCACTCAGAGTTGACGAAAAAAAATGTCTTGTCTTTGATAATGGGTCCTCCAAGGCTCGCACCGAACTGATTGCGAGTAAACGGATTCTGGGGATCAGGGCTCGGATTGAACCAGTCGCGCGCCGCCATAGCGTTTACCCGGTTGAACTCGTAGGCCGCACCATGAAAATCGTTCGAGCCGCTACGCGTCACGATATCGACAACTGCGCCGGAGTTCCGCCCGAATTCTGGAAGGAAGCTGTTGGTGATCACCCGGAATTCCTGCGTCGAATCTGCGTTAATCGTGCTGGCGCCTCCCGGAATACCGGGGACTGACGCGTCGTTATTATCTACACCATCGAGCAGAAAATTATTGTTTCTCTCGCGCTGTCCGTTCACCGAAAAGCCGCCTAGCGAGCTCGAAGTCTGTTGCGCGCCTGGCGAAAGCAGAACAAGCTGGTAGGGATCCCTGGTAATCAGAGGTAGCTCCTGAATGCGCCTCTGATCGACTACGTTGCTGATCTGGACATCTGCCATGTCGACCGCCGGAACTGTAACGCCGGCCACCTCGACAGCCTGCGAGACGGCGCCCAAAGTCAGGCTACCGCTAAGCGTAAGATTCTGAGCAACTGTAAGCTCAACATTTTGAAAGCGCAGCGGAGAGAAGCCCTCTTTTTCAATCGTTACCTCATAGCGACCGGCTGGGACGTTTGAGATTGTGTATGCTCCCGAGGTATCGCTGATGCCGGTCCGCACCGCCGCCGTGGAAAGATTCTTGGCGCTAACTAACGCCTCCGGAACAGTTCCTCCAGTGGCATCCGTAATTGTCCCGGTCAAACTTCCGGTTTGCGCTTGCAAGGCCGCGGCAGCCGCAAACGACAGAAGCACTTTCGAAAGAGTACGCAGCCCTCTCCGACTGCTAAGTTGACTTAGCATGATTTTCTAAACTCCCTCCGCTGAGCTCTCGGCATAGAGACTCGTTAGATCGCGTATAGCCGACCTCAGGCATTTCCCTAACCAAATCTTTAGATGGTGGTAAGGTCCGCGCCTTATTTGATTGTGCACGAGTTAGGGTTTCGTTATGGAAAACTGGGTTTAATTCTGGAGAAAGCAATTATCCAAAAGTGTTCGATTCGGGGACGGTGCTGACCGAATTTCGATGCCAGAGCGCGCCGCACGGCTCGCAGTAGACTGATTCAATGCCCATCAAAGGTCTTGATCGTTCGCTCGGTTTTAACACTCGTGCACTCCACGCCGGCTATGACCCGGATGCTACTACTCACGCGCGGGCGGTCCCGATTTACCAGTCGACTTCCTTCACATTTGACGACTCCGACCATGCAGCCCGGCTCTTTGCCCTACAGGAATTCGGAAATATCTACAGCCGGATCATGAATCCTACGACCGCTGTTCTCGAGGAGCGCGTCGCTTCACTCGAAAACGGCGTCGCCGCGCTGGCGCTCTCCAGCGGCCAGGCAGCACAGTTTCTCGTCCTCACGACCATTGCCGGGCCGGGAGATCACATAGTGTCCGCCAGCACACTTTATGGCGGAACATTCACGCAATTTGACGTCACGATGCGGCGTCTTGGCTATGACTTTACATTCGTCGAGCCGGATCAGCCCGAGAATTTTCGAAAAGCAATCACTCCCAAAACCAGGCTGTTGTTTGCGGAAACCATTAGCAACCCGCGCAGCAATGTAATCGACATTGAAGCGATGGCTCAAATCGCGCAGGAGCACGATATCCCGCTGGTAATCGACAATACGTTCGCTACGCCCTACGTCACTCGGCCCATCGACTATGGCGCGGACGTGGTCCTTCATTCACTGACGAAATTCATGGGCGGGCACGGAAACTCCATCGGCGGCATCATCGTCGATAGCGGAAAGTTCGCCTGGAACAAGGGCAAGTTTCCGCAATTCACTGATCCCTCTCGTGCCTATCACGGACTGAAGTTTTGGGACACCTTCGGCAACATCAGCTTCATCATCAAGGCGCGTGTCGAAGGACTCCGCGACATCGGCCCCTGTGTAAGCCCTTTTAACTCATTCCTCTTTCTGCAGGGAATCGAGACCCTCGGGATGCGGATGGATCGGCACCTTGAGAATGCTCTTGCTGTGGCAAAACACTTGGAGAGTCATGCCTCGGTCGCGTGGGTGAAGTATGCGTCGCTCCCTTCAAGCCCGTACTATGAGCTTGCCAAAAAATACACTCCCAAGGGTGCTGGAGCAGTTTTCTCGTTTGGCGTGAAAGGCGGATTTGACGCAGGAAAGAAGTGCCTGAACAAGCTCAAGATTTTTTCCCACCTCGCGAACGTCGGGGATTCGCGCAGCCTCGTCATCCATCCTGCTTCAACAACTCATCAGCAGTTGAGTACCGCAGAGCAAGAGGCAGCAGGAGTCACACCCGAATTGGTCCGGCTCTCGGTAGGCCTCGAGGACGTAGAGGATCTGATTTGGGATCTCGATCAGGCCCTCGCGTAAAGCAAGCTGTCTTACTCGCCCATCAACTGCAGAACCACATGCCGCTGATGCGGCCGTGACCGGTGCTCGAAGACATAAATCCCTTGCCACGTTCCGAGCGCCGGACTCCCCGCAATCACCGGGATTGTGAGGCTCGTGTGAGTCAGTGTCGAGCGGATGTGCGAAGTCATGTCATCCGGACCTTCTATCGTATGCCGGTAACCTTCTCCCTCCTCGGGGACCAGACGCTCGAAGAAATCCCTCAGATCAAGCGTTACATCCGGATCCGCGTTCTCCTGGATGACGAGCGAGCACGAAGTGTGCTGAATGAAGAGCGTGAGGGCGCCCTCTCGAACCTTCTGCCTCGCAACCCAATCCGTCACTGCTGAAGTGAACGGATACAAGTCCTTTCCACGAGTCGCGATTGTCAAAGGCGTATTCCGGATCACGATGGACCCAGTCTACTTCGTGATTTGGTGTTGTTCGCGCGGATCGACTATCGCACCGAAGGCGGACTGACTGCCGGCGGTTTCCATTTTTGAGCCTCATTCCGGGCTCTCTCGATCTGCGGTTGAGTGAGATCGTCTGCAAGACGGTCACGCAGTTCGACAATGCTGGCGCGATCGCCGCCAGTAGAGTGCAAAGCGGCACGTTCGTACCAGACATAAGCCTGAAAATAGTCGCGTTCCACTCCCTTTCCGAAATTGAAAAGAATGCCGAGACTAGCCTCGGCATAGGGATTGCCTTGCGCCGCTGCTTCGCGGTACCAATGCAGAGCCTCCGAGAAGTCTTTCGGGAGGCCAATTCTCCCAGTCTCGTAATTTTTTCCAAGCTCAAACTGAGCGTCCGCTTCGCCCTTGCGAGCGCGTTCCAACAGGCGTTCGCGGTACGGCTTCTTAATCGCCGACTGCGGAGACACCGGCGATTGAACAAGAGCGGCCGAAACGGAGAGACTGGTGGCGGTTATCGAAATTAACAATCCCAGGGCAACAATGCAAGGTCTGTTCAGGCGCATTTAATGACTGGTGAGCACCAAAAAGGTCATGGTCGTGCATCCGTTCGTCGAGACGTGAACTTTCCTGGGGCCTGCTACCTTTTCAGGCCGGTCGAGAAATGATTTTCCCTCGAAAGCGGAAACCTGATAATCTCCAGGCGACAAGCCATCGAAAACGAACCGGCCACCCTCATCAGGTTCAATGTATCGCGTGCCGCGATCCGACGTTAACTCAATGACAACGTTGCTGACGGGAGAACGAACTCGCCCGGTGTAGTGGAACCGGTCCTGCACAAGTTGTCCAAATTCGGAGGTGACAAATCCCTCCAATCTCGCAAGGGCTGCTCCGGCTTCTTGATCAGGAATCAGGTAAGACAAATCTTCTCCAGCGTCTGAAACTCGGGCAGTCCGATGGCAGATGTTTGTTTCCATCCGGTCCGTCTCTTCGTCGTCCGTTGCATAAACCAGATAAGTTTCTCCTCTTTGAAAGGGAAAGCCGCAGGTGCCCGCGTCATTCCAGACCTCAATGGACTTGTGAGTCGTCAAATAATCCTGCTCGTATTTCTTCCCCTGAACCGGTGCCTCGGCGGTCTTCGACTGGGAATCAGTGTTTTCGTCTTCAGCCTCACTCCTCCGGAAAACTCCCTTTACGTTAAAGCGGACCAAGGTCCCCTTCACCACGATCCCGTTCACAGCCCGCTCAAGCTCTTCCTGGGTTTGCGCGGATTGCAGGTGCTCCTTCTCACTCGCTGGCAAATCGAAAAATATCTGTAAATATCTGTCTTTCAGTTTGGAGAGGTTTGATGTGGATCTGCTGTTTCTCAACGCGACGAGATTCGGATCTTTCATCCAACTGCTTCGCTCTTTGGGTTGCCAGTGGTCTAAAACAGAAGGCTGGATCGTGTCGACAGTCCCGATGAACACGAGATTACTGGTTGTCGTCTCCTGGCAGGCGGAGCGAGATACCAGACAATTGCAGGCGCTTGCGAGCTGGGGAAGAAGCAACACGCCAATGACAATCAGTCGCATGGATTCATCATTGCCCAACTTCGGGCGGCCCGGAGTTCGCAGGAGGGCTGCTATCCAGCGATTTCAGGAACTCGACAAGATCGAGACGGTCCTTCCCGGAAAGATTAATTGCTGAGATGCGTTTATCAAGGTTCGGATTAGAATTGCCTCGGCCGGCGTAAAAATCAACAACCTCCTTCAGGGTTTTCAGGGCGCCATCGTGCATGTAGGGCGCTGTGAGGGCCACGTTGCGGAGGCTCGGCGTCTTGAACGCGCCTCTATCGACTTCACGATGTGTTTCCATGAAGCGCCCAAGATCCGTCAGTTCCCCCTGATCGTTCACTCCGACACCCAGATCATGAAACTGGCCGTCCGCAAAGAGCGCATATTTATCGCCGATCAAATGGCACGCTGCGCAATTGCCGCGCGTAGGATCCTTGAACACGGCGAGGCCTCGGATGGCAGATGGACTAAGGGCGTTCTTGTCTCCTCCATACTGATATCGGTCAAAAGCGGAATTTCCGCTGATGAGTGTTCGCTCGAAACTGGCGATTGCCTGCTCAATTTTCCCCAGAGTTATCGGTCCGGGCCCAAAGGCCTTTTCGAACTCCTGCCGCAAAGCCGGGTCAGCATTCAACTTTGATACGGCGACCTCGTGAGGCTGATTCATCTCGACGGTATTCGCCATGGGGCCACCTACCTGCTCTTCCAGTGTCTTTGCACGTCCATCCCAGAATTGCATCGGGTCGTAGGCCGCATTCAAAACAGTTGGCGCATTACGCTCGCCAGACTTTCCGCCAACACCTGTCGAGTGTTTCAAGCCGTCAGTAAAGTTCAGCTCCGGATTATGGCACGAAGAACACGAGATGGAATTGTTCTGGGAGAGCCGCTTGTCGTAAAAGAGCTTGCGACCTAACGCCACTGTTTGAGGCGTCACCGGATTGTCCTTGGGAACCGGGACGGCTGGAAGACCCAAAGGAGGGTTCGGAAGCTGCATCGGTGCACCGACGGGTTTTACTCGCGCTGCCGAAACTCTGCTCGGATCCCCGCTCCGGGTGCCGCATGAAAGCGACCATGCAGACAGGAAAAAAGCCATGCAGAGAACCAGGCCGACAGGACAAGACCTGACCTGCCGCATCGAAACGAGCGACTTTTGCGCGTACACTCCCCTGGAGATCTTACTTATACAGGACGAAAGCCCAGAGCGTATCGCCACTCGCACAGATGACATATTGACGGCCATCGAGCAAATATGTTTGCGGAGGATTAGACACAGGCCCGATGCGAGTGTGCCATAAAACATTCCCATTGTTCACATCATGAGCGATAAAATTACCTGACCCATCGCCGGCAAACAGAAGGCCTCCGGCCGTCGTCAAGAGACCGCCGCCACCACCACCGCCGCCATAATACGGGTGCCTCCAGGCAGCTTTGCCTGTTTTGTAGTCAATTGCAGTCAGATAAGCCCCCCCACTGCCGACTTCATCCTCCTGTTTTCCGCCCAATCCCATAGAGCCGCGCGGGTCGGTATCAGTGAGATAGAAGATCGAATAACCATTCTTCTCGGCGACGTAGAGAAAGCCGGTTTGGGGAGAGAACGCGGGAGGCTCCCAATTAATCGTTCCACCCGAGTCAGGCGATACAAGAGAACCGCCAACCGTAGCATCCTTTGCAACGATGCGCTTCGGTCCGCCAAACTGATTCAGCCCTTCCGCCCAATTCGTCAGAGTGCCGTACTTACTGGTGAGCAGGTGTTCGCCCGTTACGCGATCCACCACGAAGAAATATCCGTTACGAGCCGCGGTGATTACCATTTTGCGCTCTTTACCCTGGAACGTTCCATCGACAAGAACGGGTGTTTGAGCTGAATCGTAATCGTGCATATCATGCGGCGAGGTTTGAAAATACCACGCCATTTTGCCCGTATCGACATTGACCGCGACCAGCGAGCACGTATAAAGGTTGTCGCCCTCTCCGCGAGTTCCCGTCGTGTAGGCGGGAGTGGGATTACCCGTTCCGAAAATGTAGAGCTTTGTCTCCGGATCATAAGCGCCCGGCGCCCAAGTTTGCGCGCCGCCATGGCGAGCCGCGTCGAGTGTCTTCCAGGTTTCGAGTCCCGGGTCACCTTTCTGCATGGGAACGGTGTAGTGTGTCCACTGCAGTTCACCGCTTTCCGGGTCATATGATTTCAAGAATCCCGCCGAATCAATATCGTTGCCCGTTCCTGCCAGCACGTGATTGCCGACAACAATGGGCGCAGGAGTCGAAAAATATCCCTGGTCGACGTCTGCGATCACTTTATGCCAGCGCTCTTTGCCAGTCTTGGCCTCAAGTGACACGAGATAATCGTCAGGCGTTTCCATGTAGAGATAGTCGTTCCACATGCCGAGGCCGCGATTGCCGATATGTGTACCGCCCTTGGTTTTCCAGAAGTAATGCCAGAGCATGTGGCCATCGCGAGCATCTACCGCCCAGGCGTTGTCAGGCATCGCAAAGTACAAAGTTCCGTCGACAGAAAGGACCGAGGCCTTGATAGATCCTCCCTCGATCGGAATGTCCCCAGGGCCTTCGCCACCGAGGATTACGTTCGCGTGGCTCTGATTTCGATGGCGACGTCCGGTCCGGTGCTCTTCGATGCCCCCCGGAAACTCGCGGCTCCACGCAAGGGTCAGGTGTTGCACGTTGTCGCGGTTGACAAGATCGAGAAGACTGTAACGTCTGCCGGAATAATCGCCGTTGTAGGTGGGCCAGGAGTCCTTTAAGGGCTTTAAGAGATCTTCGGGTGTGAGACCTCCACCCTGACCAAACGCCAATGGGGAGAACAACGAGACAAGCAGAAGGAATTTGCAGGAAGTCATTTGAGCGTACTCAGGTAAGCGGTGACATCATGTACGTCGCTGTCCGTGTACTCGGAAAGCATCTCGCGATGTTTCTGCATCGGATCCTGCAGGGTGATCTTAGGATCATTGGCACTCGAACGAAAGATGCTGCGTTCACTTCCATCGGCGAGTTTCAGCGTGATCAGAAACTCATCGAGGGACACCGCCATCCCTTTAATCAGTTCTCCCGACGGCAGCGTTACTTCGGCTGTGGGCATGCGCTTGGGGTCCAGATCCTCGGTTTCACGTCCTCCTGAAACCCACGTGCTCTGAAGCCTTTTCTGGTCCGGTATGCGACTGGCTATTCCTTTTAAATCGGTAACAGCGGAGTGGCAGCTACTGCATTTCGTATCGAAATAAACCTTTCCCTTGCTCACGTTTCCGACCAAAATATCTGGATCCTTGTGGCCCTCTGAGGGCGGCATGCCTTGCACCTGGATGCCGCCGATGACATGTCTCACGTAGGCCGCCACTGCCTGAGCATCTGTAGGACTGACGTTGATCGCGGGCATTCCCATCTTCTGACGACTTCCCTGAATAACGGGGACGATCAACTCACCATGCTGATCGCTCAACGCCACCGGGGATCGCAACAGATTAGGGCCGCCCATGTCGCCTCCCCGAAGATCGGGACCGTGGCAGCTTCGGCAGTTGATCTCATAGAGCGTCTTCCCTCGAGCCACAACCGCTGGATCGTCCGGTTCGCGCTTTTGACCGGGAACGAATCCTCCCTGGCGCGACTGAGCGGCAGGAGGAGTCGGAGGTGGCGTGGCAGCTGGTTGCTGGACCGACGCAAATGCCCGGACAACGAAAAGAAAGACGAACAGAATGGCCAAAGTTTTAGTTCCTTTCCGAGTAGCCCTAGCAAAGCGTAAATCTTTTCCGAGGGATCGGGTCACAAGACCACCTGCTTGCGCTTCGCGAATCGAGCGTGGGCCTACCTGTCTGCTACCTGTAGAATCTGAGGTTTTCGCGCCCGAAAAAATCAACCAGTTACATAAGCAAACAAGCAACGCAACAAGAGGATAACATCTCGCATTCAGGTGAAAGTCTGGCGGCGGGCCGACCAGTGGGGAAAGATGTGTCACTCTATCACTTGCGACAGTTTGCCGGAAAACTTTCTTTCCAAATCTGGTTGAATCTGCAGGGGAAGAGGAATAACTAATAGATTTGCTTGAGAAGTTTGTGAGCGCGATGACTTTCGTGTCAAGAAGAAGGCTACCAAAGCGTGCGGGGGTGCCGGCGGCACTTCTAGTACGTTCCTTTATCCCTTGTCTGGCTCTCATCTTCCTTGCAGGATGCGGAACGAAGAAGAATGAGACTCAGGTTGCGACAAGAGTTCCGGAGGCCACGCCGTCCCCCGTTACCTATTTCAAAGCGGATCCCAAAACGGCCGGGAGCGTGATCGGAACCGTACGTTATCTGGGCCTGCGGCCGCATCCTAAACCGATCGATATGAGCGAGGATCCGGCCTGCGTTGAGGCGCATCATGCCAAGGCTTACGACGAGTCTCTTTTAGTGGGCTCGAATGGGAAGCTTGCCAATGTGTTCGTGTACGTCAAAAGCGGGCTCGAGGGAAAACATTTCGAGACTCCCGCAACGCCTGTCGTTATAGACCAGAAGGGTTGCTGGTTTCATCCGCGCGTTCTAGGCATTCAGGTGGGCCAGCCCTTACGTGTTTTGAACTCTGATCCGGTTACCCACAACATCCATCCGCTTGCGGAAGTAAACAGGGAATGGAACCACAGTCAGGGGCCGGGAGATCCCCCGCTGGCGCGCAAGTTTATCAAGCCTGAGGTAATGATTCGTGTGAAATGCAACATCCATTCCTGGATGCACGCCTTCATCGGAGTTGTCGACAATCCATACTTCGACGTCTCCAATACGGACGGCACTTTTCAAATACACAATTTACCGCCAGGTGACTATGTGATTGGAGCTTGGCATGAAGTTCTGGGGAGCCAGGAGCAGAAAGTTACGGTTCAGGCTTCATCCGAAGCGACTGCCAATTTCGTTTTCAGGAGGAAGTAGGGTTTGACAAAAACAATCGGCTTTGCAGTCGTCGGCTTTCTCGCACTTGTCTTTGGCAGCTGTTCAAAACCTGCCCCGGAACCACCCGCTCAGAAAGAGGCGGGGGCACCACCTCCTGAGTCATCGGCGTATCGCCTGTACGTGACTAATGAAGTCTCGGGCGACATGACGATCATCGATTCCGCAACCTTTAAGGTCATCGCGACCGTGCCGCTTGGAAAGCGTCCGCGGGGAATTCATGCCAGTCCTGATCGGCAAACCATTTATGTCGCCTTAAGCGGCTCGCCGATTGCCGGACCCGATGTAGACGAGAGCACGTTACCGCCGCCCGATAAGTCGGCCGATGGCATTGGCGTTTTCGATGTCAAGCAGAAGAAAGTCGTGCGGATGATTCACGCCGGATCTGATCCCGAGAATTTTGACGTCAGCAAAGATGGGAACCAGATCTTTGTCTCAAACGAAGACACCGCTGAGGTGAGCATTGTGGATGTCGCCTCTGGATCGGTAACGAAGTCCCTAAAAGTGGGGGCACAGCCCGAAGGTGTGAAGGTTACGCCTGACGGGAAACACGTTTATGTCACCTCGGAAGAGACCGGAACAATTGCAGTGCTCGATCCGGCCGCCGGCAAGGTCGTCAAGACCTTCAAAGTGGGGCATCGACCGCGCTCGGTCGCGTTCATGCCCGATGGTGCCCGTGCGTATGTCAATGCCGAAAACGACGGCACGGTCGTTGTAGTGGATGCAATCAAGCAACGAATGTTGAGTGCAATTCCGCTTGGCAAACCCGGCGCCGTCAAGCCAATGGCGGTTCTCCTCTCACCCGATGCTTCACGGCTCTATGTCAGCACTGGAAGGGGTCATAAGGTCTTTACGATCGATACGGCTACGAACAAACCAATTGCCGAAGTCGAAGTAGGAGCTCGCCCATGGGGGATCGGTCTTTCGCCCGACGCCAAGCTGCTCTATTCCGCTAATGGGCCATCGAACGACATCTCGGTTGTCGATCTTGCGACGAATACGGTATTGCGAAAGGTGAAGGCCGGCCAAGGGCCTTGGGGAGTGATCGCTCTTGACCGTTAATTCCCGATTGCGAAGGACCCTCGAAAGGACGGCGTCACTATGCTGTGTTGCAGCGGTGAGCTGTTGTTTTCTGCATGCTCAAGCGGGAAATTGGCGAATTGATAAGGCTCACAGCAGCGCCCAGTTCAGCGTCCGACACATGATGATCTCCAATGTTCGCGGCCAGTTCGGGGGACTAAACGGGACGGTCTATTATGACCCCAAGAACGTAAACGCGTCGACTGTCGAAGCCACTATCGATACCGCAACGATTAATACTGGTACGCCAAAGCGGGATGCAGATTTAAAGTCCGAGGGGTTTTTCGATGTCCAACACTATCCGGTGATGAAGTTTAAGTCCAGGCGGGTTGAACAAGCGTCCGGAGGCAAGTTTAAGCTTGTCGGTGACCTCACAATCAGAGCTGCTACTCGAGAGGTGGTTCTCGATGTCGATGCCCCAAGCGCCCCGATTCGCGATCCTCAGGGACGTGAAAAGATCGGCGTGACAGGTACAACGAAGATAAGCCGAAAAGATTTCGGAATAACTTACAATCCCCTACTCGAGGGAGGCGGTGTCACTGTGAGCGATGAGGTATCCATTGAAATCGATCTCGAACTGATTAAGAACTAAGTATCCAGTCGAAATCGATACCTTTCTCGTTCGCCATGAACTTTTATGGGAGCAAACGCGTAGATAGGGATCATGAAGACGCACATTCACCTTGCGGCATTTGGCGCCGCAACACTGCTGTTCGGCTCCAGCTTACGTGCCGAAGAGTGGACCAAGCGGTGGCAGGTGAGTGCCAAGCCGGAGCTACGTATCTCGACCCAGGACGCCTCAATCAATCTCGAAGTCGGCTCCACAAACGAAATCGAAGCGATAGTCCGCACTCGCGGCTACTCGATCGGCGAGGGTGGCATTAAGATCCTCGAGCACCAGAATGGCAATCGGGTAGAACTTGAAATCCGCGAACCCACCACGCACTTCAGTTTCGGGAATCACTCTGTCAATGTTCATGTCCGGGTTCCTCGTGAACTGGTTGCGGACGTGCACTCGGGTGACGGATCCATCAAGCTGGATGGGCTTCGTGGATTGTTGCGCATCAACACCGGTGACGGAAGCATTCAAGGCGAAAACCTCGACGGCGATCTGGATGCTCGCAGCGGCGATGGCAGCCTCCACGTGGACGGTCGGTTCGACAAGCTTCAGGTTCGTACCAGTGACGGCTCGGTAACAGTGCGCGCCCGAACCGGTTCACGGATGAGTTCGAACTGGCACGTCGAGACAGGCGACGGCAGTGTGCGTCTTGAGGTTCCGCATGACATGGCGGCCAATGTCCAACTTCGAACCGGCGACGGGAGCATCCATCTCAATCTGCCCCTCACCGTTCAAGGAACCCAGAATGAGCACGAAATCGAAGGAAAGCTGAATGGTGGTGGTCCGTTCCTCGAAGTTCATACGGGCGATGGATCGATCAGTGTCGGCGCATCCTGAAGCTCCATTGAAATCCATGCCTTTGCGGGAAGCGTGACGACAGCATTTCACAACTCTCTAGCTAGGATCGCTTCAGGCATTCCGCAATCTGGTGTGGAAGCTTTTTATTCATTAGGTCGTCGAGATCCGTCGGAAGCGCGAGGGACCAGTTCGGATTCTTGTCGGAGAGCGTGGCTGGCACATTTGGCCGCTCCTCGACCGCGGCTGCGTCATCGAGCACAGCCGTGAGGATACGGCAAGGTGCGGTGGCCAGAAAGGCGTAGGATTTCTGGATCACGTCTTCAATAGGGCAATCGTTCTCGATTTTGGTAACCCGCGCCAGGCGTTCGCGGATCTCGGCTGTGCTTGCGTCGTTCGGACTGAGTCCCAGATCGTGCTGCTTCTTGAGATCCGATCCGCTCCAAAGGCCGGCCACCGTCGGGAGGTCGTGGGTAGTGATCGCGGCCAGGGCATCTTGGGGGTAATTCGGCGGCTCGTCCTTCTCGAACCAGAGCAGCCGATATGAAAGGATTTTGGCGCTTGCAAGCTTCTTCCGGGCTTCGGGTTCTACAGTTCCAAGATCCTCGCCAACGACATAAGCTTTTGCCCGGTGGCTTTCCAACGCGATGATCGCGAGCATCTCGTCGGCCGCGTAGCGGACGTAAGTCCCATCTTTCGCCGGCATTCCCTGAGGAATCCAATAAAGCCGGAAGAGTCCCATCACGTGATCGATCCGTAGCCCGCCGCTGCCCCGGAATGCAGCCCTGATGGTTTGAATAAACGGTTCGTAACCGGCGGCCCGGAGCTTATGCGGGTCAAAGGGCGGAAGACCCCAATTCTGACCTTGCGTATTAAATTCGTCGGGTGGCGCCCCGACCGCCATCCCGTTTGCGAAAACGTCCTGCCAGGCCCACGCGTCTGCCCCATCCGGATCCACGCCTATGGGGAGATCCTGCATCAGAGAGACGTGTTTGGTGGATCGGGCCAGTTGCCGGCCGATCAGCCACTGTAGCCACTTGTGAAAATCGATCCTCCTGCTATTGGTCAGGGCGAATCGCTCCACTGCGCTGTTGGAGGGATGTCGATACTCATCCGGCCACGCATGCCAACCGCATTTGTGCTGTTCTGCTAATGTGCAGAACGTCGCAAAACGGTCAAGATCCACACTTTCTGTCCGGCAGAATTCAAGGAAGGCCTGATCGGGTTTATAATTTGCCCAGAGTTTTTCGAGAGCCTGCATTTTCAATTGAAAAACCCGATCTCTGTGAATGCGCCGGTCGTGATTCAATGCTCGCCCTGCTTGCGCAAGTGCTTCCAGGCCGTCCGTCCCGTGGGTGCCAGGCACCCATTCGATGTGAATCCACAGCGGGTTGAAAAAACGCCTGGAAGTTGGATAATACGGGCTGTCCTGCTGGGGAAGAATAGGAGTGGCAGCGCTTAGCGGATTCAGGAGCAGCATGCCCGCTCCCAGGCCTTCCGACCATTGCGCCAGCTTCCTCAAATCGGATAAGTCACCGATGCCCCAACTTTCTTTTGAACGCGCGGCGTACAACTGGACCGACCAGCCCCACGTCGTAAGTCCTTCCGGCAGGTAGCATTTCCGAGGACTGGCAATGAGCCTTTTGGGCTTGTCTGCCTTTTCAGATTCGAACTGATGGTAGCCCGGCGGAATCGTGTATCTGCGCCCCAATTCGACGGGAATCGACTCGCCATCCTCCAAACGGATCAATCCCGAACACTCCGGCTCGAAGCGGCCACGCGGCCCTGCAAAAAGCACCGGACCAGCATCCGTCGGTCTCGGCTTCCCGGTGGCCTCCATCGATGCCAACACGGCTTCGATGGTCTGGTCCGGAACGTCGTGCCATCGGCCGAGCGCATCCTCGTAATTCAGATCCACGCCCCAGGTGTTGGAACGCAAAGCCCCTGCCATCCGTCGTTTCGAGCCCTTCATCCGAGAACTTATCCTCTCGCCAAAGCGATCGCCGTGCTCTGGAGATTAACAAAACCCTGAGAGCTTTATCCTGATCCTGCGACGTTTTATCTTTGACGCGCTGCATTCATTCTGCAGGGTGGCTTCATCAGGACTGAACATTCTTCTGGTTAAGGACGTTATATGCCTAAAAAAGAACAACATAGATCTGAGTGCCAACAAGGGCCGCAAAATCTTGATCCAAATGGCAAAATAATTGCTCCAACTTTGGACATCAAGGAGCAGGAAGCCAACATGATGACCTTCACTTCAGTGCACCCGATGGAGACGTTGCTGGTTCAACAGCTGGAACACCTTCTCATCGGAGAGAAAGAATTGCGAACACGCTACTCGCGCCTCAATCCCGCGGCCAACACGCCGGAGATGCGCATGGCCTTCTCGCAGGACGTTGCCGAATTGAAGGACCGTGCAGACCGCCTTTCCCGGCTCATGGATGCTATGAATTACTACACTCCATCCGAGCACGAAGATGGTTCTCTGCGCGCCAACGCAATAGCTTAGGCTTCTGCGTCGTAACAGTAGAACCCTCGAGGCGGCTCACACTCGAAATCTCGCAGGTGTATCAAAACCGCCGCGAGCGATCCCTAATAAATAGCAGAGCCTATGCCGCACACTTTCAGCTCGTGTCGGGGCAGAACAGTCTATTTCCTCCAAATTCAACTCGATCGCCTTTACGAGCAGCGTTTAGCCGTGGACACCGCCATCCGCGCCTTACAAGGACTGAGGGACTTCCAGGTATTCGAGCCTCGTAACGAGGGCCCCCTCTTGGAGTTTAGAGACAAGCCTTGTAACCTAACAAGTTGCCGGAGCGCCTAGAATTTCAGAAGCCTAAAACTGGCCGGCAGCATCTGCCGGTATGCTGGTTGAGTCAGAAGTAATCGAAAAAGCGCGTGGCGGCGATGGCCAGGCGTTTAACGAATTGGTTCTGGCCTATCGCAAGCGGATCTTAGGCACGATATCGCGGCTGATCGGGCGTCCTGAGGACGTCGAAGATGTTGCGCAGGAGGTGTTTGTCCGGCTCTACTATTCGCTTGACCAGCTTCGCGCCCCTGAGGTTTTCGAGCCTTGGCTCTACCGCCTTACTGTAAACGCCGCTTATGATTATCTTCGGCGGCGGAAGCGCCGTCCGGAGTCTCGTATGTCAGACCTGAGCGAGCAGCAGGTGGTCATGGCGGATTCGTCTGCGGGAACAAAACGTCAGGAAAGCGACCGTGAAAAAGGGCGGGTCAGAGACTTCATGAATGCACTTTTTCGGCACGTCTCGGAAGAGGACCGTTTGCTCCTAACGTTGAAAGAGGTTGAGGGACTTTCACTCAAAGAGTTGGAGCAGGTTTATAACATTAATGAAAACGCTCTAAAGGTCCGTCTCTTCCGCGCTCGCCAACGGGTTTTAAAAGCTCACAAGCTGGCGGTTGAAGATGGAGAGCTTTGATTTCGAGGGCGTTAACGGCCTTACTGAACTACGCGATTTGGGCGAGTGAGGGAAGTTGGGGGTAGATGATGAACGATGAAACAAAGCTGGATGAGACCTTCCGGCGGTACCGGGACGCCTGTCCTGACGTTGAACCCAGTGGAAATTTCATGCCCGGTATATGGCAGAAGATCGAGGCGCGCCAAGGATTCTGGCAGGTATTTGAGCGTTTTGGTGGCATGGTGGCCAGTGCTTCCGCTGCCTTGTGCCTCCTGCTCCTTGCGCTTAACCTGATTTCCTCTTCCAGTTTGAGTAATACGCCTTCGTCCTACATGGATGCTCTGATGGAGGATCACAGCGCCGAGAAGACATATTACGGCGAAGCTATTCGAAATCCACCACCGGCGGCTGATGGCGCTCATCCAGATCGCTAGCCATCACTCTTGAAAGTGCCTGTTTATGAAGCGGAATCGTTGGCTGGCTCTTCTCTTTGCGATTGTGCTCTTTGGCTGCGGGGCCGTGTGTGGCGCTTTGGCTCATCGCTATCTGAGCGCCAATGTTGTGAGTGCCAAGTCCGCCGAGGATTTTCGCCAGCATTACCTTTCAGAGATGAAATCGAAGCTGAAGCTCGATCAAAATCAGCTCAACCAGCTCGAAGTGATCCTTGACGAGACCAAAGCGAAGTACAAGGCGGTTCGGGATCAGTCACGACCCGAAATGATGAAGATCAAACAGGAACAGATCAGCCGCGTGAAGTCCATCCTGACTCCCGAGCAGGTTGTGACTTACGAAAGGTTGATAGCGGAACGCGAGCAGCGCTTCAAAGAGCAGGAAGAACGCGAGCGGGTGGCCGATCAGAAACGGGAAGCTGCGCACCGGAGCAGCACCGGCCATTGATCCGTCCCACCACTCGAAACTTCTCCTTTTAGATAGGCCCTTTGGGCGGCACCGGATGCTACTTTGAATCAACGGCATCATGGCTTATCTGAGATGCAGCGCTGCCGGCTGCGAAACCACGTTAGATCTTCACGACCGGGCGCTCGTCTGCCCCCGGTGCAAAGACTTACTTGAAATTATCATCGAACCCCGGCTCGCCGAACACTCCGCACAAAAGCGAATGTGGCGTGAGCGGCGAATCTCCAATGAGGCAGTAAATGCCAGCTGTGTCTGGAGATTTCGCGAGTTGCTGCCCGAATCTTACGAGCAGAGCGGAGTGGTGACACTCGCAGAAGGCAATACGCCCCTTGTGAAAGGACAGAAAAGCGCTCAGTGGGCAGGCCAAAGTAGTCTCTACTTCAAACATCTCGGCTGGAATCCCACCGGTTCATTTAAAGATCTCGGCATGACCGCGGGCATGACGGAGGCGCAATTTCGGCGGGCGCGGGTTGTGGCCTGTGCCTCCACGGGAAATACAGCGGCATCGCTCGCTGCCTACGCGGCACGAGCCGGTATCGTTGGACGAGTTTATCTGCCAGCCGGTCAGGCCTCCCATAACAAACTTGCTCAAGCCCTGGATTTCGGGGCCGAAATCGTTCAAATAGAGGGCAGCTTCGATGACGCGTTGAATCTTCTCCTCGAATCGGCCGACCCTGATTTGTACTTTTTGAACTCGATCAACCCTTTTCGGATCGAGGGTCAAAAGACCGCGATGTTGGAAATGCTTGAGCAGCTGGAATGGCGCGTGCCTGATTATCTGTTTGTTCCTGGCGGTAATCTCGGAAACTCGTCTGCCTTTGGAAAGGCCTTTGAAGAATTACAGCGGTTTGGCTTCATCGAGCGCGTTCCCAAGATGGTGATTGTTCAGGCCGAAGGCGCCAATCCTTTAGCTCGTATGTGGCGTTCCGGCCACGCGAACCTCACCCCGGTCTCACGGCCGGAGACCGCAGCTACGGCGATTCGAATTGGAAATCCCCGTTCCTGGAAAAAAGCGCTGCACGCAGTCGAGCTTACCGGCGGACTCGTCATGGACGTGACGGATGAAGAGATCGCCGAAGCCAAGGCTCAAATCGGCCGCGACGGAATCGGCTGCGAACCGGCATCGGCTACCACGCTTGCCGGAATCCGCAAGCTTCGAGATGAGGCCAAGTTGGACCGTGACGCCTCAGTCGTCGCGATTCTTACCGGTCATGCGCTGAAAGACACGGATTACATCCTCAAGGTACACGAAAAGTCCTCCGCAAAGCCTCTCGTTGAGGTCGAAGTCGCGGGGTGAGTCAGCTAAGCCGGAGCACTGGCTGGGAGCGTGAAAGGCTTTCTCTTTGCGTTCCGGGCTCGATCGCCAATCTTGGCCCTGGTTTCGACACTTTGGCGGTCGCCATACAGCTCTATTTGCAGCTCGACGTTACGCGTCTCCCCGGTGAAGGCGAGCTTCATTTCCGTTTTCTAGATTGCCGGGTAGACGGCGAAAACTACATCGAGCGGGCATTTCGATTTCTTGCCGGACAGCGCGGCGGCTCGCATCCATCGCTCGAGATAGAAGTACGCAGCGAGATTCCCATGAAAGGCGGACTGGGAAGTAGCGCTGCCGCCACTGTGGCGGGCCTGCGTCTGTATGAAGCGATTTCGGAACCACTGGCGGAGCAGGGCCTCCTCAACGCAGCCTGCGCCCTCGAAGGACACCCGGATAACGTGGCTGCGGCCTTGCTGGGCGGTCTTACCGTCAGCTGCCAGTTGCCTGACCGCTCTGCTTTTGCTCTGCGCCTTGAGTGGCCAGACGCGCTTTCCTTTATTGTGCTTACGCCCCACTTATCGCTCGCGACATCGGCGTCGCGCAACGCTTTACCATCACATGTTTCTCATGAGGATGCGGTGTTCAATATACAGCGAGTGGCATTATTTCTGCAGGCAATCCAGAGCGGCGACTATTCCCTTCTTCGGGAAGCGCTACACGACCGCTTGCATCAGCCGTTTCGCAAAGGGCTCGTTCCAGGCTTGGATGACTTGCTCGCCTTGCAACATCCGGATCTTTTGGGCGTTTGCCTGAGCGGTGCGGGCCCATCTATCGTGGCTCTAGCCGAGCGCAATCTCGATGGCATCGAAGCATTACTACGCGATGCATTCGCACCACAGAGTATACCGTTCACCGTCCGCAGACTGGCTGCTCACTCCGCCGATCTTCCACTAGAGATTCAGACGAGAGTCGAGGCCGCCACCCTGGCGCGCTTCCCCAACTCGCACTCCTGATGGACGGCGCGTACGGCGCTATCCAGCGAGTCCAGACGAACAACGATACCGATCGTTAACTCGCTCGAACCTTGGGCGATCGCAATGATGTTGATCTTTTCTCTCGAAATGGCGTCAAACACCCTTCCCGCCGTGCCCGGCGTTCCACGCATCCCTTCTCCGACGATGGCGAGCAGACCCACATTTTCGTCAACATCGATAGGTTTCAAATAACCGTGTGCGAGTTCGAGTGAGAGATTCGATTTCAACGCTTCGACTGCTGCATCAACATCCGACTTCCGAATAAGAAAACAGAAGCTTTGACGATAGCTGGAGCTCGTAAAGACCAGAATTTCAACATTTGCCAGGGCCAAAGCGTCGAGCGCGCGGGCCATTAGCTTTGTACCGCTCAAAACGGCATTTGCGGGCTCCATCGAAACCAAAGCGACGTTTGACATCGAAGTGACGGCCCGCGCGCCCTTTGGTTCCGCGAACTCGGAAATAATCTTCGTTCCAGGCTTTTCCGGGGCGAAGCTGTTCTTGCTCCACACGGGGATCCGTTTTTCGACAAGCGGCGCGAGCGTTCGCGGATGCAGCAGTTTGGCCCCGTTGTATGCCAACTCCGCAGCTTCTGCATAGGTGACCTCGTCCAGCACCTCGACGTCCGGCACCAGCCTTGGGTCCGCTGTCATAATCCCGTCGACATCGGTCCAGATCCAAAGCTCTTCGGCGTCGAGTGCCGCAGCCAGAATCGATGCTGAGAAATCAGACCCGCCGCGCCCGAGAGTGGTGGGACGTCCATCCGGCGTAGCCCCATTGAAGCCCGTCACAATCGGTACTGTTCCTTGCTCGAGTAGCGGCGCAAGCTTTTGCCGGCATCGTTCCCGCGTGAGGTCCATCTGGGGCGAGGCATTACCGAACACGGCGTCGGTGACGATCACGTCCCCGCCATTCACCGCGGCTGCGTCTGTGCCGGTCGCGAGCAGGTAATGAGCCATGATTTCGGAGGAAAGCCTCTCGCCAACCGCTACCGCTTCGTCAACCGACCGGGGCGGACGCTCGCCCAGCATCAGGACACCGTTCGCGATCCGGTGAAATTTCGAGATCAGGTTTTGCACTGAGGCCAGCGCTTGCTCCCCCACTGCCGCGAAGCCGGGTGACTGGGAAAACAGCTCGGCCACAACCTCGCAATGACGCAGGCGTAATTTCTTCAGATCTTCGTGAATCGCAGCGCGGTCCCCAAGCTCCGCTCGACGCAACGCTTCCAGCAAAAGGTCGGTCACTTTCGACATCGCGGAAACGACAACAGCAACCGGTCTCTTCTTGCTTTCATTCGCAATGAGACCGGCTGCTACCCGGATCCGCTCGGCCCCGCCCATGCTGGTGCCGCCGAACTTCATCACCAGAAGATTATTTGCCATCCTCCGTATTGTGACTCGTCTCGGAAATGGAATGTGCCAGGGCCGGGATTTGGATTGGAAATCCCTCTTATTGCTTATTTATGTTGCGGAACCTACGGTACGATAGCCTGCGCGGAGTTCGAATAGGCGCTCTCCAGAGTTCCATCCGTAGCCGTGGTTACGTAGTAATAAGTCTGCCCGGTTGCAACCGTGCCATCGACGAAACTCAAGTCCGATAACATACCGCTCAATTTAGTGAACGGACCTGACGCCGACGAGCCGCGATACACGTAGTAACCCTTTACGCCTGTAGACGTGCTGGCATCCCAGCTCAGCGCAACATTGTGATCATCAACCAACTGGAAGGACTCGTTTGGCTTTCCAGTGCAAGGCTCTTGCAGGACCGCCGCAGAATTCTTGGTATTGGCGTTTTGTATGTCCATGCAGTCACCCGAAGGCTGGTAGGCGATTTTGTAGTTCCCGGCAACAGAATCGGGCTGGACGGTCCAATTCATATGCAATGATGAACTCGGCTTGTACTGGACGATGGAAGCGCCGGGACTCAGCGAGCCTCCCTTCACATACAGCAGCAGGTTGCTATTAACTGACTTAATCTGATACGAGCCGTCGCTCTGTTGGAGGAACGTCCATAGCTGCCCGACGCCGCCGTTGCAGGTCATCTGCTGCAGCCAATAGTTTGGCGTCATAGAAGTATAGGAAATCTGCAGACACTTGCCGCTATTCTGGGCAATAATCTCCACTGGATAAGTCGGAACTGTAACGGCAGATTGCCCAAATGAAATACGTGAAGATACGGAGATTAAAAAGAGGATACTTGTAAAGCGCAAGATCGAAGCCGCTACCTTTTTGGTCTGGAACCGGGACTACACACGAAACCCGCAAGGCAAATCCTGAATCAGTGACCTGCATTGAGACCTGGAATTATTGCGAGAGAGGTTTTCTGCTCAACAGAAAAGTGGCGCCCTGCTCGTGAATAATCTCGCCGTTCATTGATAGGGATATTTAAATTAATTTTGGATGGTTTTAAATCGATAAAATAACTTCGCTTGACATACTTATTTAGGCTCGAGTGGACAAATTCGCCGCAATGTCACTCAGGAACTTCTGGTGTCATCCCCCCCTGTGGAGGGCATACCCCGGTCGAATCTGAGGAACCATCTCTGGCCGGGGCAATCGGCGTTGCATCGTCTTCTAAAATGTGTAATTATTCAGAAGAGTGAATAAAAATACAGGAGGGCAGAGTGAAGGCCGCACCTAAACTTCAGCCGCTGTTTCGGGCCGCGCCGCTGGGGCTCCGCAATGATCTCGATCTTTCCACCGAGCAGTTGAATACGGTGCTCGAACTCGGGTACCAGGTGAAGCAGTCGCGTCAGGCTTACGCCTCCTCCCTGAAGGGTCGGTATGTGAGCCTGCTTTTTGAAAAGCCCTCCCTGCGGACTCGCATGACATTCGAACTCGCTGTCAAGCAGTTGGGCGGCGACTGTGTAACGCAGATCGGCATGATCGCCGACCGCGAGCCGCTCAAAGACGTCGCTCGCAACCTGGCCCGTTGGACTGACGCAATTGTCGCGCGCACGTTCGCGCAGGAAACAATTGACGAGCTTTCCCAATGGTCGGGTCTCCCGGTTATCAATGCGCTTAGCGACCTTTACCATCCGTGCCAGGCGCTGGCCGATATGTTGACTTTAAAGGACCATTTCGGAAGGCTGCGCGGACTGAAGCTTGCCTATGTTGGCGATGGCAACAATGTGGCGCATTCGCTGTTGTTATGTTGTGCTCGTTTGGGTGTTCGCTGCTCGGTCGCGACACCGGCGGGCTACGAACCCCAGGAGAAGATTGTCACGCAGGCAAGGCAGCTGGCTGCGGTTAGCGGCGCGGCCGTGGAGATCCTAAATGATGCCCCTGCCGCTCTGAAGTCGGCGCACGCGGTCTACACCGATGTCTGGGCCAGCATGGGGCAGGAATCTGAAGCGCAGGAACGCATGAAGCTTTTTACCGGCTATCAGATTAACGAGAATTTACTGACCAACGCTCGGAAGGACGCGCTGGTCATGCACTGTCTCCCGGCTAAGCGCGGCTTAGAAATAACGGATGAAGTAATGGAGTCGCCGCAGTGCGTTGCTTTCGATCAGGCCGAAAATCGATTACACGTTCAGAAGGCGCTTCTCCTGGCGTTGTTGCAATAGCCCCATATCCAAGACAAGGCCGAGCTAAAGAGAAGACAGGAAACTTGTGCCCGTCTGGCCAATTTCGATCCAGCCGCTGGAGGTTTCAATGAAAAAAGTAAAAGCACATAAGGTAGCACTCGCATACTCGGGTGGCCTTGATACATCCATCATCATTCCCTGGCTCAAGGAAAACTACGGCTGCCAGGTGGTTGCCGTGTGCGGCGATATCGGGCAAGGTGGTGAAGAACTCGACGGACTGAAAGAAAAGGCGCTTAAAACCGGCGCCTCGGAAGTGCATGTCGAGGACATGCGCGAAGAGTTTGTCAGTGACTACCTTTGGAAGCTGATTCGCTCGGGGGCCGTCTATGAGCATAAGTATCTGCTCGGGACCTCAATCGCCCGACCTTTGCTCGCAAAGCGGCAAGCGGAGGTTGCTCTAAGAACGGGTTGCGACGCCTTGGCGCATGGCTGTACCGGCAAGGGCAATGACCAGGTTCGTTTCGAGCTCACATACAAAGCGATAGCTCCCCAGTTGCCCGTGATTGCGCCGTGGCGCGAATGGGACATTGTTTCCCGAGAAGACGCAATCGAATACGCCGAAAAGCATCACGTGCCGATCGCGCAGTCGACTACCAAAATTTACAGCCGGGATCGCAACATTTGGCATATCTCGCACGAAGGCGGCGAACTCGAAGACCCTGCGAACGCCGTGCCGGAACACATCTGGATGCTCACCAAGAGTCCGGCTGAGGCTGCTGCCCGACCGGCCGAGGTAACCATTGGCTTCGAAGCGGGCGTTCCCGTTTCACTTAATGGGCAGCACCAGCTGAGTGCCGTGAATTTACTTGAGGAACTGAATAAGCTGGGCGCCGAACACGGAATCGGAAGAATCGATCTGGTAGAGAACCGGTTTGTGGGAATGAAGTCGCGCGGCTGTTACGAGACTCCTGGCGGAACAATCCTAATGGCGGCGGTACGGGAGCTGGAGGCACTCACCCTCGATCGTTCCACCTTGCATTACAAACAGAAAGTCGCTCTGGATTATGGAGAGATGGTCTATAATGGCCTCTGGTTTACCCCGCTGCGGGAGGCCTTGGATTCATTCTTCGCTAAGGTCGCCGAGCCCGTTACGGGCGAAGTGAGAATGCGCCTTTACAAAGGCAACCTCGAACCGGTGAGCCGGACGAGTCCCAACTCACTCTACAACCTCGATATCGCAAGTTTTACGATGGGGACGAGCTATGACCAGAAGGATGCACTCGGCTTTATCAACCTGATAGGACTGCCCATCAAAGTACGGGCTTCGCTAAAAAATTAAGATGAAGCTCTGGGGCGGCAGATTTCAGACCGGGCCATCACAGATTTTCGAAGAGTTCTCCGGGTCTCTGGCCTTCGACCAGAAGCTCGTATTCGCTGACATCAAGGGTTCACAGGCGTTTGCGCGAGCTCTCGGCAGGCATCGCATTGTAAACACGGAAGAGACCTCTCGTCTGATCGCGGCGTTCGAAGAAATCGCCGATGAGGCGAACAAGCCGGATTTCTTTGCTGGGGCGAACGATGAAGACGTGCATACGTTCGTAATTCGGAAGCTGCACGAGAAGGTGGGCGCACTCTCCAGCAAGATTCACACAGGCCGAAGCCGCAACGAGCAGGTGTCACTCGATGTGAGGCTTTACCTGCGGGTAGCGTGTGAAACGCTGCTCGCCGACGTGGTTGCGCTTAGCAGGGCATTGCTAAATCTGGCAGCGCGCTACCCGGAAGCGGTGATTCCGGGGTACACACATCTGCGCCGCGCTCAAGCTGTCCTATGGCCGCACTATCTCCTGGCTTATTTCGAAATGTTGATGCGCGATATCGAGCGGCTGCAGCAGGCGCATGCCCGTATTAACGTTCTGCCGCTCGGTTCGGGCGCTCTGGCGGGCAGCGGCTTTCCATTCGATCGCGAAGCGATTGCCGGGGACCTGGATTTTCCGGCAATTACCAGAAACAGTATGGACGTCTCAGCCGATCGCGACTTCGCGCTTGACTTCCTCTATGCCTGCAGCCTCATCATGCTGCATTTGAGCCGCCTGTCGGAAGACTGGATTCTCTACTCGAGCGAAGAATTCAACTGGATGTCTCTCGGCGACGGCGTGACCAGCGGCTCAAGTCTCATGCCTCAAAAGAAAAATCCGGATTCACTCGAGCTGATTCGAGGAAAGACGGGGCGGGTTTTTGGAGATCTGACATCGCTCTTCGTAACCATGAAGGGCCTTCCAATGACCTATAACCGCGACATGCAAGAGGACAAGGAGCCCCTCTTTGACGCGTTTCATCAGACTGGCGGTTCTCTGCGCATGGCGCGAGCGGTGACCGAGACCATCGTTCTTAACCCTGGAGTCCCGGTTTCCGCTGCCGAGGAAAGTTGGGTAATTGCAACCGATCTGGCCGAAGAGCTGGCCCGTCGCGGTGTCCCTTTTCACGACGCGCACCAGATTGTCGGGCGTTTGGTTCTAGAGAGCGTCAACTCCGGGAAGAAGCCGTCGGACTGGACCGCTGAAGCGCTGGCTGCCTTTGCGCCGGAATTTAGCACCGGGATGGATCGGCTGCTTGTGCCCGCTGAAGGGATGAAAAGCCGCGAGCTCCCGGGCGGTACAGGACCTTCCGCGGTCAGCAGCGCGCTTCGTAAGGCCGATGAGCGATTGCGCGTCCTGGAAGATGCGCTGCCTAAGTCATGAACAAAAGCTTTCGCCAGGGGCATATCCTCAAAATAATCCGCAATAAGGAAATCTACACCCAGGACGAGCTGGCGCGCGAACTTAGCCAGGAAGGTATCCGAACGACACAGGTCACGCTGTCGAGAGATATGCGGGATCTGGGTTTGGTCAAAACCGCGAATGGCTATCGGAAGTTTTCGGAGGAGGATTCGGGACCCGATCTCGCGGACGTAGCGAACGAGTATCTGCAGGATATCCGTATCGCTCAGAATCTGGTAGTCCTGCGAACCTCACCAGGAAATGCGAATACCTTGGCAATCGCGATTGACCGCGAGGAATTGGACTCGGTCGTGGGCACTGTGGCGGGAGACGATACAATCCTGGTGGTCGCCCAGGACGCGGTATCAGCCGAGCAACTCCGCCGCTATTTTCTCGATATCATTTCGAGCTGAACTACTGAAACCTTCCGGCTCTAGTGGGCGTGCCCGTGGACATCGCTGGCTTCGGGCTGGCATCCACACTCGGAGAGCACACAAGGAACGTGCTCGAACTGTATCGTGCAGTGATAAATGCCGAACGTACGTAGTACCTCGTTGATGCGCTTCAGGATTCGCTCGCTTGATGAGGGCGGCATGTCGTCAATCAAAACGTGTGAGCTGAGCGCGTGCGTGCTCGAACCGAGGCTCCAGATGTGGAGGTCGTGGACATCTATCACACCTTCCACTTTCCCCATTGCCTGGGTCACGTTTTTAAGCTCCATTCCACGGGGCAAGCCTTCCAGAAGAATATTGCACGATTCTCGCGCGATGTCCCAGGCAGTGTAGATGATGAACAGCGCGAGAACAATGGAGAGTATAGGGTCAATGTATGTGAGGCCCGTATAGCGAATTGCGAGGGCGCCGATAATGATCGCCAGCGCGCCAACGGCGTCTCCGGCCATGTGAATAACTGCAGCTCGAACGTTAATGTCTCCCCTGTTGCCGCGATTGAGCGCGACGACAATTGCAGCATTGAGCACTAAGGCCGCCATTGCAACCCACAGCATCGTCCGATCATCAAGCGGCTCTGGATGCATGAGCCGTAAGAACGCTTCCCAGAAAATCACCAGCGAGATGAAGATCAGCGTTGCTGCATTGAGGAAAGCCGCCAGCACGCCCGCTCTTCCATAGCCGAAGGTCTTCGATTGATCGGGCGGCTTGCTTTGCAAGTACACCCCAATTGCCGCGAGCAGCAGGGCGAGTGCGTCCGTAAAGTTGTGGCCGGCATCCGACAGCAGAGACAGGCTATGAGAACGAATACCTGCTATTACTTCAAAAACCGTGAAAGCGAGCGTGGCAACCAAAGACAGTCGCAAAACCCAGCCGGTTCCATGCGAGTGATGATGATGGTGAGCCAAAGCGCTGAAGGAGCCCTCATCTCCAATTTACGACAGAATGAAGGGGAACTACTGCTGGGGAGGTTTCTCGCCGGGCTTATACAGGGAAGGAATTTTCTTCTTCGTTTCTTCCTCCTTATTGGCAGTCTTCTTGCGCTCTTTCTGCTCGTCGGTTGACATCATTGCCTCACGCTCCGTCTTCTCCTTTGCGTCCTGCGTATTCAACTCAGTTCCGCGCTTCTTTGAATCCTCAAGCGAAAGTTCCTGACTATCCGAGGTGGTGTCGATTGCTTCTCCGAGAACGAATCTGTAGCGCTCGAAATCTTTGGGTTCACGCTCCTGTATTTTGTTGAGCTGAACAAGAAAATCCTTTTCAGCACCGATCACCGCTACCATGCCCGTGTCGACCGGGTGATTGTGACGCAGGGCGTCGTCTGCCACCGAGTCGATGGCTTCGATAATCTTGGTGTAGTCTTCGAGCGCATTGTGAATGAAGATGCTACGCCCGGATTTCTCTTTGGCTAAATATTGCTCCACCAAGTCCATCCTCTGGCGAGCAAAGTGTAAGTAGAGCTGCAATCGATCGTTGGGGTCCTGCGCCTCCCGGACCTGCTCGACTTCATTCGAGGTCAGAAAATCGCGGTCTTGAGCGAAAAGCGACCCGGTCGCGGCGAATAAACAAACAAGTAATACGCGATTCATTTCCGCATCGCACCCGCTAATAGTTTGTCATGGATCTCGTCGAGCTTTCTGCTGGTTTGTTCGGCCCATCCGCGCCGAGGCAGCTCAATATCGTCAAGGAGGCCTGACATGCGCCTTTGAAGCAGTGCGACTTTGATCTCCGCCTTTTTGAAGTACCGGGCCTTATGTGCCACTTCGAGAGATCCGAGGCACGCGTCCAATGCCTTCGTCATCTTTTCCAGCTCCGCATCGCCTTTGTCGATGTCGCCCTTGTCATAAGCGGCGCGAGCATCGTCAAATGCCTGTTCGGCGTCGTTTAACTCCGTGGCCGAGCGCCTCGCCGGATCTTGCTCCGAGTTGGCGAACTGCGCGGAAGAGTCGATCCCAAAGCTGCATACAGGAACGCCGTTCAACAGTAAGAGTAACGCCAGATAACGGGTTCCGGACACGGCAGCAAAACGGCTGCCCTTATTCTAGCTGGCTTTTTTCGCGGGTTTCCGCTGCCGCCGCCGCGGCCGCCCTGTGGAGGTGTGTCATGTTCACGCCTTCAAGCGCAACCGCGATGAACCCGATTACGATCAGCGGAACCGTCATTACGCCCCAGAGGATCAGAGAGAAACGTTTGGCGTGCCCGGCAGCCAGACCGAACATCATCAAGGTCCGGGCGGTCACCCATTGGAAAGAGCCCAGATTTCCTGGTGCTTGCGGCACGATGCTGCTGAGCCGAAGCAGCACCATCATCGTAAACGAAGCGGTCCATGGAACGGGAAGGCGATTCGCCCGCACCAGCATGTAAATGGGCAGGATCTGCGCGAACATATACAACCCGCTGACCAGGAATGAGAAGTACAGGTACTTCGAGTGCCCGATCAGGTGCAGATCCTCGATCAGGGTATTAAACCAGCGGGGCCACGAGATACCGAACACAAGGTCCAGCGATTGTTGTCTTGCATACATCGCGTACGCCAAAACCACGGTGCAGACCGCGATCAGGACTGCGAGGATATAGCCGCCATGCAGCAGCACTCCAGGAAGCTTCCCCATTCGCAGGCAAAAGAAAAAGCAGCCCAGAAGCCAGATGCCATCGAAGATTCGTTCTATCAGGGCGGAAGCGAATGTCACCGAGATCGGAACTTCTGTAAATCTCGAAAGCAGAAAACATCGGATTAGTTCACCCGCACGCAATGGCAAGACTTCGTTCGCGAACAGCCCAACGTAAATGCTCTCGACAGCTTGTACAAATGGTACGCGTCCGATAGGGCGAAGCAACAGACCCCAGCGCCAGGCGTGCAACAGGTAAACGCAAACATCGGCCACAATCGCCGCCGAGACCCAGGCCCAATGCATACGGCGGATCTCGCCCCAGATGTGGTGCAATCCGGCCCCGTTCAACACCCACCCCATGCAGATCAATGCGATGAGATTTGTCGCTACGATTAGAGCCCAGGACCTGAACCTGTTGCCGCCGCGCGCAACAGGCCCGGGAGGGGCTGTCTGAGTGCTCAAGCACCCATATGATAACGCCGCAAAGATGACACTCGAATGACGGTCAGATCTCCTGATAAAGACCCATCGCAGCTTTTACTTTGTGCATGGTTCCTTCGGCCATCGGCAACACATGTTCTCTGCCGCGCCGCAAGACGCTGTCCAGGTAGGAGGGGTCTGCGGTGATTTCACGATAGCGGACCTGAATCGGTTCGAGCCGGGCGATGACTGCCTCCGCCACCAATTTCTTGAAATCTCCGTATCTCATACTAGCTATCTGTTCTTTTTTGATCGAAGAGTCACAAGCCTGCGCAATCGAAAACAGGTTCGCAATACCTGCGCCCATGTTTTCCGGATCGATTGACGGTTGTGAATCCGTCGTGGCGCGCGCGATCTTTTTCCTGATTGTTGCGGGCTCGTCGAGCAGCGCGATTGCGTGACCCGATCCGGGGGCCGACTTACTCATCTTTTGCTCAGGATCATCAAGTCCCATGATCCGTGCACCCACAGCCGGCAAATGCGTGGAGGGCATGACGAACGTCTCTCCATAGAGTGAATTGAAACGTTGCGCAATGTCACGCGCCAATTCGAGGTGCTGCGCCTGGTCTTCTCCTACAGGCACAATGCTCGCCTGATATACCAGGATGTCAGCCGTCATCAAAACCGGATACTGTAGAAGACCGTCGCCGATAGTCTCCTGCTTTTCGGATTTAGCCTTGAACTGCGTCATGCGATGCAGCCAGCCGAGGGGTGTAACGCATGTCAGCAGCCACGCCAGCTCGGCATGTCCCGAAACGCTCGATTGGACGACGATTGACGACTGTTCGGGATCTATTCCAGCGGCAATAAAGAGAGCGGCGGTTTCTCGAATTTTCGCCGCGAGCTCGGTTGGATTTTGGAAAATCGTGACCGCGTGCAGATCGACGATGCAGAAGATACTCTCATAGCGGCTCTGAATCTCTGCCCAATTTTTGAGCGCTCCGAGATAATTACCAATGTGCAGCTGTCCGGTCGGTTGAACGCCGGAGAAAACTCTTGCCTTCATGAAATCGAAATGAATCTCTATCGTAAGTGATGCCCTCGACTGTAACTATTGAAAAACTTGTCTACGGCGGCGACGGGTTGGCCCGCATCGACGGCCAGGTCCTGCTTGCGCCTTTCGTCCTGCCGGGCGAAACCGTTTCCGTAAATCCAGTCAAATCTGGCAAGGGCCTCTTGCGTGCCGTCTCACCCGAATTGATCGAGGCTTCTCCTCACCGCGTCACTCCTCGCTGCGAATATTTCGGTTCCTGCGGAGGCTGCCAATACCAGCACGCGAAATACGATTACCAGGTTGAAGCGAAAACAGCCATCCTGCGAGAGACTCTGCGCCGTCTCGGTGGTGTCGAGCATGAAGGCGAGATTCCCGCCATCACCGCCGACCCGTGGGCCTATCGCAACCGCATTCAACTTCATTTCGCCGGCCGCGCGACTGGCTTTCACGCCCAGGGCTCCCATGACCTGCGTGAAATTGATCACTGCCACATTTCGTCACCCCTACTTGTCGAAGCGATTCGTCGTATCCAGAAAGCCGTGAAGCGCGATGAGTGGCCTCCTTTCCTTCGCTCGCTCGAGCTGTTCTCCAACGGAACCGACTTACAGCTGAACATTCTCGACTCGACGCGGCCTGTCGCAGCCCGTTTTTTTGAGTGGTGCAAGAAATTTTTACCTTCGCTGGTTCCCGGGCCTCTCACGTATGGGGCTCTCGGTTTTGACTTTCGCGTTAGTGGTGGTTCGTTCTTTCAAGTGAACCGGTTCCTGATCGATGCGTTGGTCAACGAAGTAGTCGGCGATGCCGCGGGCGATCACGTCGTCGACCTCTATGCGGGTGTCGGATTATTTTGCTTGCCGCTTTCCCGTCGGTTCGCGCTCACGGTCGCGGTCGAACGGGGGCTCTCGGCTTTTCGAGACCTGACATTCAACATCGGCCAAAGCGGGACCGCTTGTGAAGCGAAGCGCACTTCGGCGGAGAGCTATATGAGCGAGAGCGGTCAGCAGACCCCGGATCTTCTGGTTGCCGATCCGCCACGATCCGGTTTAGGCGCTTCGGTCACCAGCTCCATCTTGCGCATGCGCCCCAGGAGGCTGGCTTTAGTGAGCTGCGACCCCTCCACTCTTGCGCGTGATCTCCGCAATCTTATGGGAGCCTATCGCATCCGCCGCGTTGCCCTGGTTGACCTGTTCCCGCAAACCTATCACTTCGAAACCGTCATGCACCTTGAATCCGTGTCCGTGCGGAACGCTCCAAGTATGGGGAGGAAATTGTCTCGACACTGTCTAGACAATTGAGCGCGGAGTTCGGAAACGGATTCAGCCGTCCCAACCTGTTCAGTATGTTGCGATTTGCGGAATTGTGGCCGACGAGACGGCCGTGATCACACTGGCCACTCGGCTGAGTTGGAGCTACTTTCGCGAACTCCTCTCCATCGAGCAGCCGCTTCGACGCGAGTTCTATTCAGAGATGTGCCGCCGGGAAGGCTGGTCTGTACGAACGCTCCGGAGTCGAGTGCAGGGAATGATGTACGAGCGAACGCTCGTCTCGCAGCAACCCGAAAGCGTCATTCGGCAGGAATTGGATCTTCTTCGAGAAGAAGATCGAATGAGCCCCGATCTTGTATTTCGCGATCCCTATTTGCTCGATTTCCTTGGCTTGGCAGACACGTACAGCGAAAAGGATTTCGAGAGCGCCATTCTCAAAGAGCTGGAGCGATTTCTCCTGGAACTGGGCGGCGACTTCAGTTTCATGGCTCGACAAAAGCGCATGACGATCGGGGGTCAGGATTATTACTTGGACCTTCTCTTCTACCATCGATCACTTAAGCGGCTCGTTGCAATCGATTTGAAACTGGGGCGGTTCGAAGCGGCCTTCAAAGGACAGATGGAACTCTACCTGCGATGGCTGGACAAGCACGAGCGAAAGGATGATGAAAATTCGCCTTTGGGGCTGATCCTCTGCAGCGAAAAGAACCATGAAGAGATTGAGCTCTTGGAATTGAACAAGGGTGAGATCCGCGTAGCGGAATACCTGATTCAACTGCCGGACCGCCGGCTTTTGAAAGCAAAACTGGCGGACGCGGTCAGGCGAGCTGAAGAATCTGTCGGGCAACAGATCGACTCGCCCGATCCGGCCTGAACAAGATTGTCTCGACGCAGTCGAGACAATCTGACTTGAAACTGGCGCATCATGCACCACAGTGGGGGGCGTCTTGCTTTCTTGCTAACTGTCTTTATGTCTTGACAGGTATCTTGCCTCTTCTTATCCTAAATCATTGATGGAGCGACTTTAGGCTAACGCAGTCGCGATCGCTGGAATCAACCTGAGGAAGGAAATCGCTCAACGATGGCGAAAGCAAAGCAACAACAGCCTTCTTCGGCGAATGTCAGACATACGGGGGCCTTCGAGGCTCGGATCAATCCCGAACTCGATAATCCGGCGTTGCACGAAAACCAGAATCTTAATTTCAAAGTGTCGGCCGAATTTAAGAAGCGCTTCAAGCGCTACGCCCTTGATCACGATTTAACGATGATTCAATTGCTGGCGGAAGGCTTCGAATTGGTCCAGCAAAAGCGAGGCAAGTGATTGGGTGGGATCCTTGAACGTTAGAAGCAATGGCAACCGGAACAACTTAAGAACGGAACCGCTCCGCGCGGGTAGTGTCGTGCCCAGTTTCCGAGGCACATACCTGGAGCGTTTCCTCCACCTCGTCGAAGGAATCGATGACCTGAGTAGTCTTCGGCAGCGCGAAGCAATCCAGCGAGAACTCGAGTGGTGTCGCTCCCGAAGCGCAGATAGCCTTGATCAACTCCGATATCAGGCCACTCTGATGGTCCTCAATGATCTCGCAGGGCAGGGGTGGCGCGTGCAGTATCGGCAGAGAAGCGTCTTCTTAGGGCGACCCGACTATAGTCGCGGCGGCTCCATACAGTTGGATCCTGCAATTGTAAAGGCCCAGATTCGCGATTCGATGCAAGAAGAACGCCTCGCAAAACTGTGCGCTCCTGCCACTCGGCGCTTCATTCATCTCCTCGAGCGCGGCGATCCGAAGCGAAAAACCATTCTGAATTTGATTCGGGATGGCTCCGAACTAGCACAAAGCCTGCGAAGGTTGAAGACCTCTCCAACGGTGGCTGCGCTAAGAACGGTGGTGTCGCCTTATCTGCAGTTAGTGGAGGGTGAAGAGAGGGACGAACACACTGGTCTGCGCCTCATCGATATATGGCGATATTTTCGTTACCTCTGGGCAATTCCATATCTTGCCACGCCGGGACGGAATATTTTCTACTTGGTTAGGGACTCCGCGTGTGCGCACCATCCCGTGATCGGGATTGCTGCACTGGGAAACAGCGTGGTGCAACTCGGGGAACGCGACCGCTTCATCGGTTGGAGCGTTGACGGCCTTGCGGATCGGCTCACTCGTCGTTCGCGCCGAATCCGCCACCACGTCGGAGGCAATCTCGATGGCTTGACGGCGGAAGTCGCCGTTGACCTTGAGCCGGAGGATGAATACCACCTGAGGGTCGCCGAAGAGGCAAAACGGATCGCAAATTGCCTGATGACTGCGGTGGCTGGGGAATTGTCGCTGATCTCGCTACGAAATCTCGCTAAGAGAAGCGAACTTGCACATCCCAATTCCGACCTCGTCGAACGTCTTCTCAAAGTCGCTGCGGCTTCTGAGCATGAGCGGCGCCAATCGCTGCGTGAATCAGATGATGCCGGCAAACGACTCAAACGCACGGAATCGTTACGCGCTTGGCAGAAAGACTCAGAATCACCACTCTATCGCCGAAAACGAGCGCAGGTCTTGGCGGACCTCCTCTTCGCCCAGCTTGAGTTCGAAAAGGAGCGTCTAGACACCAAGCCGTTGCGCGCCCTGATACGACTATTGGCGGGAGATAGGGGGCGCAAGGCTTTGCGCATCGCCTTGCATGCGAACAAGAAGACGAGAATTGGGTCGAACATGATGGACATCATCGTCTGCGGAGCTGTGCCGCCGTACGGAGAGATGCTCGGCGGCAAGCTTGTCGCCATGATGATGGCAAGTCCGCAAGTCATCCACGATTATGAGCAGCGCTATGGCGGTCAGCCAAGTGAGATTACTTCGCGCCTCGCGGGTCGGCCGATAGTGCGGCCGGCAGAACTAGTCTTTCTCGGTACCACAAGCCTGTATCACGTCGGTAGCAGTCAATACGAGCGTATTAAGATCCCGGCTCCTACCGGTGGCACAATCGGCTATACGGAAGGTTACGGATCTTCAGTTCTCTCAGGCGAAACAACTGCATTTCTGCGCGAACTCTTGTAGCCCAACCTCTCGATCAGGAAATCTATACGCACGAGCGATCCATCTCCGGCATCTACTTCAACAACTGCCGCGACGCCCCTCTTCCTGGCTCAAAACGTGACGGCTCGCCTGCATCAACAGCCAGGAAAGGTTACTTGTTTCGATCTTTGCGATCAAGACTCGTTTAATAGGCTGTCACGAAGCGCAACGGGGGGGCATGCTTGCGGGTGGAGAACTTCTGGTTTGTCGCTAGTCGGAAGTTGAGCTTGCAAAAGCAGGATGTCGGAAACTGTCGCTATCATTGTGAGCCGTTTCTAAAGTGGGCCGCAACTTCCAATAATTCGAGATGGGGGATCGCGGTCGTTAGGGTCGCGCTTCACGGACATATTGCGCAGTCGCGGTAGAAGTCTCCAGTTGTGCGCCGAGAGGCTCCTGCGGTCAGTAGTTCGCGAAAGTTAGCAAATGCCACTCCGGAGAACATCCTTGCATCACCCATCACAGGACAGCACAATTGGCTAAATTTCCCGGCTGCGTTTGCACCACGTTTGCACGAGCCTCAAGATCGCCAAACACAAGGCCCATTGCGAAATCTCTAAGTCCTTTATTTTCTGGCGGTGAGGGTGGGATTCGAACCCACGGAACCCGTGAAGGTTCAACGGTTTTCGAGACCGCCCGATTCAACCACTCTCGCACCTCACCCTATATCTAACTTACCAGTTTCCTTATATTTACCGCCACTGTCACTATGCCAATTCCTTTTCAGATTTGGGCAGTGTCACTGTTTTGTCACTATGGGCTTCCAAGAGACGCACGGCGTGTTTCTTGGCGTTGCGGTTTGTATGCGCGTATCGCATGGTTGTTGTTATATTCGCATGCCCCAGTAGTTCTTTGACTGTCACTAAGTCCGCCCCTCCGTGCGTCAGCCGTGAGGCGAACGTGTGTCGGAACGTGTGCCATGTGACGCCGTTCAATCCAGCCTTGCGGCAGGCTTTCCTTAGCCCCAGCCATAGGTCTTTGAACTGATCCCCAGTTTCGGGATTGTAGAAGACATACCGCGATTTCCGCATGCCGTGCCAAGCACGGACCACTCTGGCTGCTTCATTGTTGAGTGGCAGCTCGAGAATTCGTCTTGTCTTCTGCACGAGGAACCGAATACCGTCCTGCCCTATATCCACCTCCTCCCATTTGAGATTGAGAATATCGCCAAGCCGCAGTCCGGTATGGATTGCAAACGTCACCAGGTCCTGAAGGTAAGGCGAGCAGCGTGCGAGCAGCCGGGCCTCTTCTTCTTGCGTGACAGAGCGGAATTGAAGATTATTCTCCGCGAGAAACTTCACCCGTTTGACCGGATTGCGGCCCCGATAAATGCCCCACTGCTCTGCCAGGTTGAAAAGATGTTTGAGCAGGCCAATTTCGCGGTTCACAGTCGCCGGTGCCACGACCTGCATACGGTCAAGCTTGTAGCGCTCGATGAAAAGCGGGCCAAGGTCAGTCAGAAGCGTGCTACCGAAGAATGCGTTCAGATGCTTCATGATCTGCTCGTCGCGCAGCCAGGATCGCTTGTTCGCCTTCGCGTACTCCAGATACTGTTGTCCGAATTCAGAGATCGTGATTTTGAGCGGCTTGGCATAATCCCCGCGCGCAATCTCCGAAATCCGCGATGCGTAGAACTTCTCCGCCTCACGTCGGTTGGCAGTTCCGGTGCTTTCCTGAACCCGCTTACCATGAACGTAAAAATCCGCGTACCAGATGCGGCCGCGTTGGTAGAGTGCCATGATATGGCTCCTTCTACCTCCTGCCGACCTCTTCCAGTGTAGAGGAGGCTCGCAGAATGCGTTCGATTTCGAGCGGGTCAAAGCGCAATGCCCGGCCGAGCTTCACGAAGGGGATACGGCGCAGATACACCCAGTTGTAGAGAGTGCCCTTCGCGATCTTCAGCCGGCCCGACAATTCATCGATATTGATGAGTGCTCGAGAAGACACGGCTTCTAGGCTCGCCGATTTTCCAATCACCCGTTCCACAAATTAGCACCTCGACTGTGACACGTATCCGGTTTCGCTTGCTTCCCGGGGCATTCGATGGGCATGCTAGCGACAAATGTTCTGGGGACCTCGCTGTGTAAAGCCTTCAGGTGCTTCAAATCCAAACCTAGTCGCGGGCCCCTAAAGGTAAGGGCTGACCAAGCGTGTTTTCGGACAGAGGCCACAAATTCTCCGGTTGTTTCCCTGCGCTTTCCGAAAGTCTTCCGAAGATATTCGCGGCAGTTCGGTTGTATCGTACATGCTCCGTTTCATTCTCAGATAGCAAGGAAGCTTTTCCGTTCAGGTGAGTGCACGAGTATCTACGAAGCTGCGGCACGAGTGCTCAAAGTATTTCGAGAGGAACCCTGGTCGAGTGATTCCGTTCAAGCTACCGGATATCTGGAAGTTTCGGTGAGAGCACCGGAGGTGCGCTACAAGATCCTTACTGGACGATCTGAAATATTGGCTCGAACAACCCGGTGGATCTCCCCGCGAGATCTCGCTGCGCCACGAATTGCAAAACCTCTTTCACTAGTTCTGTCACATTGATTCGTGACATAAATTAAGATGATTGGCCAACAACCCTGGTACGTTGAGCGAAACGCGCGATACTCGCCAGGATCTGGTCTGCGGTTCTGGTCCAGACGAACGGTTTGGGATCTTCGTTGTGACATCGATGACTGCCGGATGGCGCTTTCAGGTCTTTGACGCTGCGGAAGATACCACGGCGAATGCGCTTGTTGGTGATCTCAGCAAACCAGCGTTCGACCAGATTCAACCAGGAACCGTAAGTGGGCGTGAAGTGGACATGGAAACGGGGTCTTTTAGCAAACCAGTTCCGGATGATGGCTGTCTTGTGGGTTCCATAATTGTCCATCACAAGGTGGATCTCGAGTCCGCGGGTACTTTGGTATCGAAGGTGCCGAGAAATCTCCGGAATTCTGCGAACGGTGACGCCGGCGAATTGCCGATGATGCGACTGGTCTTCAGTTCAGTGCAGCAAACAGGTAGGTAGTGCGTGTCGTTCATAGTCGTGGGTACGCCGTTCGACCTGGCCCGGGCGTAATGGCAGCATGGGCTGAGTGCGATCCAGTGCCTGAATCTGGCTCTTTTCGTCCACGCAGATCACCATCGCATGATCGGGCGGGTTCATGTAAAGCCCGACAATGTCACGCACTTTCTCGATCAGCAGTGGATCAGGTGACAGTTTGAAGCTCTCTGTACGATGCGGCTGTAAGCCGAACGCGCGCCAGATTCGACTGATGGCCATGCGGCTGAGTCCGGTGTTTTTGGCCATCTCGCGCGTACTCCAGTGAGTCTGCCCTCGCGGTGTACTCTCCAGTGTCTGAATCACCACCTGTTCAATCTGCTGGACGCTGATCTGGCTCGGAGCACCGGAAGATGCTCGACACAAAGTCTCTCCAGTCGCTTCTTCAGGGACCGGATCCGCCATTTGCCAACCATTCCGAGTGAACAGCGCAGCTTTTTGGCCACTGCTCTGTTATCCAGACCTCGGCGCAGGCCAGCACCACTCGCGCTCGCCGCGCTACCGCTGGCAGACTGCGCGCCCGTTGAGCCAAAGATCCCAGCCGCCGCTGCTCCTCTTCGCTTAGGCACAGCGCTTGTTTAGGACGACCTCTCCGCATACCCAGTAGACGCAGTCCCAGCCTATTTATTTCACATACTTCTGTGACAGGAGACTAGAACCGATATGACGAAGTACCATGACCTTCATGCCCAATCGGCATTGTCACGCCGGGACGATTGCCACTTGGTACTGCCAATCTGGATCTCCGAGCGTGGCATTGACCGATGAGCACGGCGTGTATGGTTCGGCAAGATTTCACCACATCGCACGAAAGCTGGGAGTCCGGCCAGTGGTAGGAGCTGAAGTCGCTATCGGCTCCTGACCGCGACTGACCTTGCTGGTTGAGAAGACAGAAGGCTATCGGAATCTCTGTCAGCTGATCAGCCGTACCAGGCCGCCGTGCCAGGCTCCTGATCCATTTAAGGTCCGGACAAATGGAAGAAAGCTGGTCAAGCAACAGCCGCTGCTCTGGGGTTGTGAATGCCCTGGCCTGATGGAGTTACACGAGTGCCACCCGTCGTTGCTCGCAGGATTGCTGTTGCGGTAAATCCAGGAAGCTCATTCTCCGTTCCATGCTCAATCATCTACGCCCAGACAGCGGATCGGATCGTCATCTGAACTCTACACACGGGCATTTGAACAATCGAGAACAGTATTATTACTGACCACAATCGATAGGCGCGCCAATTCCTCTCGGCGCTTCCTATCGGTCGCTTGCCCGGTGTGGACAAAGTGACCGAGAAACGGCTACTCAAGATGAGCAGCTGGACCAAAAGGTGTGTTTCAGCTCTCATCGCCTTCTTAAAGATGCCCGGTGGCATTTACGCCTGCTAATCCCGAGAAAGAGCCTCAGCTTCGACGAAATTCGCTCGGGCTTCCTGCACTCGTTTTCCAGGGGGCCACTCACATTGCACCCGGCGACCAATATTGTCTTCACTTTCCCAATCATCGCCCTCAAGGCCGGACCGGCCATGCCGCTCTCGTTCCTGCTCTCCACAATCGTTTGCTTGTTCAGCGGGGATGGCGTCGATTCTGCTTGTGGGCTTGTTATTGCGCCCCGATTATATTTTTGGCTTCCTTGAAACGATTGCCACGCTCGCGGTGATGGTCCTCTACATCATGGTTAACCTGGCTTTGACGCGATAGGTGCGCCCCGAGCAATGGTCCAATCTCACCGTTTGGCAACACGAGGTAATCCCATGGATCGCGACTTTGGCGTTGTTGCCTGTCCTCTTTGTCACGGTTTATCCGGAACCGTCCTGGCCGGACAACATGACGCCTTCCCTGTTTCTTGCTTCACTCGTCGTCGGATTTGGCTGTAGGGAGTGGCGGGACCGGCGCAACGCGGAGCTCTCCGCGGAGGCGCAGCGATGGTCGTTTCGAGCAGCGTCGAGGCGGAAGGGGCGGCGGTGCACGGCGGACGGATGGAAGAGGGCGACTCTAGACTTAAGAGCTGAAAGAAGATAGCGTTCTTCTCCTTCGCGATGGCATCCGAATCCCGCGAAAGCCGCGGGCTCGTCTCTGTTAGCCACAATGCAGATATAGATAAATTACGATGGGGCCGTGCTATAAGTATTAACGACAGTATGCATAAAAAATCTTAAGTGTTAAGTTGATTTTTTATAGATGCCGCGTCAGAATGGGGCAATGGTTCTCCCCCTGTTTGAATGATTCAGGGCAACGGATAAAAGTCCCTGAGCCAATCGACAGGGTTTGGTGCGCGGTTCTCGGGTCGCTACCCCCAAAGCGATTTTCTGCGAATGACGCTCGTTGGGTATCCGGCTCGCAGCGCATACAAAATCGACGACGAAGAGAAGGTGTTGTGTATCTGAACGAGAATCCAGGGGTTTGCGGCAATCTGAGGCGGCCCCTCAGGTCTGCATCCAAACCGCCATAGGTCAACGGCTCTGATTCCGCCGCGAGCTATGAAGGTGAGTACAACGAATTCTTACTCGGTAACTCTTTGACCTTGCCTAGCAGTCATTTGTTAGGTTTATGGTGAGATAAACCCCTTCAGTCCGGCACGAAGAAAACGTAGCTTGGCGCTTTCTCAGCAAGCTTCACCTTAGTTTACTTCTACTTACATTATCTGAACTTGATCTTAACGCGGCGGTCTTGCCGTCGACGTTCACCAGCAACGGGTAGTTTCTGCCCGGATGGGGGAGGGGATTTTAATTGATGCGTTTACTTACATTTTTATTGCTCGTTGCCGGCGCTGCCGTTGCTCAGACGCCACCTGCGGGATGGGTGAATATCGTTTCCCTCCACAGCGGAAAATGTCTCGAGATAAAGGGTGGTCCCACAGCTACTAGCCCGGGCACTTTCTCTCAGCAGTGGACCTGCTTGGGTCCGACTCAAACAAATCAAATTTTTCAATTGGCTCAAGAGTCGAGCGGCTATAGGATTGAAGTCTTAAGCAGCGGCTTGGCGATTGGTCCCCTTAACGGCGCGACTGCCAGCGGTACGCGTATCGAGCAGGCTTCTTTCGACAATTCGAATTCATTTCAAACGTGGATCATAAAGCCCGCCGCTACTCCGGGATACTTCACACTGCGTCCGGCAACAGACGCTAACTCCTGTATGGATGTATCGTCTCCATCCGCCAGCAATGGTGCCGCCGTATTGGAATGGGGCTGCTGGGGCGGAGCGAATCAACAATGGAAGTTCGTTCCTGTTGCGGTTACACCTTCGCCGGCGATCTCTGAGGTCTCACCCAATAACGGGTCGACCGAAGGCGGAACAGGCGTCACCATCAGCGGAAAAAATTTCGCACCAGACGCAACGGTAACGTTCGGCGGCATAGCAGCCGACACGTTTGTAGTGAGCCCAACAGAGATCACTGCTAAAACTCCAGCAGCGAGCGCCGGACCGGTTCCGGTGGCTGTTACGAGCCCAGGAACTCCAAGTGTAAAGCTAGCCAGCAGTTTTAGTTTCCAGGCAGCTGCGGCATCACCAACCATTGCATATGTGCAGGGTAATAACGCGACACCTCAGACCAGCCAGAGCACGATAACCGTTGCCTTCAAAAGTGCGCAGAGCGCTGGCAACCTCAATGTAGTCGCGGTCGGTTGGAATGACAGTACGGCGGCAGTTAGCGCAGTTACCGACTCCAGAGGCAATACATATGCCCGCGCGGTTGGTCCCACGGTCCAGAGCGGAACGGCATCACAGTCGATTTACTATGCGAAGAGCATTGCTGCCGGAACCAATACCGTAACAGTGAAGTTTAACAGCGCGGCCAAGTTTGCTGACATAAGAGTGCTTGAGTATGCCGGCGCCGACAAGACCAACCCGGTGGATGTTGCTGCCGCGACCTCGGGCAATAGTGCAACAAGCAGCAGCGGTTCGGTAACGACACACGGAGCTGATCTGATTTTCGCAGCAAATCTGGTTCAGACTACTACTTCTGGTCCAGGTACCGGCTTCACCGAAAGAATGGTGACCTCTCCCGATGGCGATATTGCTGAGGATCAAATGGCCGCCGCCGTGGGTAGTTACACCGCCAGCGCACGGCTCAGTTCGTCAGGGCCCTGGATTATGCAGACTGTAGCCTTCCGCACGCCTTCGAGTGCGACTCCAGCGCCCCCGACCTCTCCAGCGCCTCCCCCTCCTTCGGCGCCCCCGACGGCGCATAGCGTCTCTCTAACCTGGCGTGCTTCGACCAGCTCAAACGTAGCAAGTTATAGGGTCTATCGAGCCGTCGTGCCGAGCATTAACTATGCCCAGGTTGGTGCGGGCATTGTCAGCCCGAGCTATAAGGACAGTAACGTGACCGGCGGCACTACTTACACTTATGTTGTCACTGCGTTAGATAGCAGTGGAAGTGAAAGCGCGTATTCCAACTCAGCGACTGCCGCCGTTCCGTCCACTTAGTGGGCCGTCCCAGCGATTCGCTTAGCGGTGATTCGCTTTTGGGATCGGTGTAAATCCAATGTATGGGACGAGCTCGCCGTAAGCGCGGATATATCTCATTAGTTTGCGGCGGAGGTCGGATACTGAAGTGAATACACCGCGGGCAATGACATCGCGCTCGATTTTTGCAAACCAGATCTCGACCTGATTGAGCCAGGATGAATAGGTTGGGGTGAAGTTAAGCCGTACTTTGGGATGGTCCGCGAGGAAATGCGCGACTGCTTGCGCTTTGTGCGCCGACAAGTTGTCGAGCACAATGTGAATCTCCCGCGCCCACTTCGCTTTTGCCGACAACTCCGTCAAGAACCCGACAAATTCGGCGCTGGTGACAGCCGCGTGCTGCGGGGAAATTGACATATAGTCCGATGATATCTGCGGCCTTAGCGTCGAACTTGGGATCGTTGCTGGCCATGTAACGGTCCAACCGGTGCGGCTGCAACTTGGCTTGGGCGAGAATCCGCTGCACCGGGGACTTGCTCACGCCCAACTCCTGAGACAGCTTGCGGCATGACCAATGCGTGCTGCCGTCGGACAGTTTCTGCTGTGTTCGCGGATCACTCGTGCTTACACGGCTGGTGTCGCCCGGCGCCGCTTGCTTCCTCGATGCTGTCCTTGCGAGCCTTCCATACCTTTTTGCTCGAACCGTCTTTTCCACTTTGACGCGTCAGACGGTGCCAGATTACGAGCATCTTGTCCCAGCGCTGAAGCAGATCGAAGAGCTACTGAGCAAACGACCCAAACAGACGTTGGTCGATGCCGGTTACACTAGCCGTGAAAACGTGCTCGCCCTGCACCACTGCGGTGTCACGGTGTTCGGACGATCCGTTCAAGCGGATGGCAGAGTGCGACAGCGATTTGCACGCGATGGCGTAACGGACGGCTTCTGCGCTAGAGGATTTTCATTTCGACTCCCCAGCAGCCATACATTTCTGTGTCCGGAAGGGAAAGTGTTAAGACGGCGAGTGCCAACTGAACTACCGGGCCGCACCATGATCGCTATCCGGCGAGCATTACGGGACTGCAAGGTGTGCGCTCAACGAACCAAGTGTTGTTCCGGAAACACGCACCATGGCTGCTCGATCGTGGTTACCAAAGAGAACCCGGTGGTAACGGCGTTTCGAGTCCGAACGGCAATTGTCGAAGGTGAAGCTGCATTGAAGCAGCGCTCGGTAATGGCAGAGTTTGTTAAATGCTTGGCTGAAGAAAAAGCTCGGGCTGCGGCCTTTCCATGTACGGGGACTCGCCAAAATCGGTACAGAAGCCATGTGGGCCGCCCTAACTTATAAGGTGCAGCAGTGGATCAGCCTCCGTTGGCGATACTTTAGTCGACAGCAATGGGGGTGGCGCCCCTAGCTGAGACAAACAGTTAGGACACCGTTAGCGGAGGAAGAATAAAGGAAGGGAAAGAGGGAGAGAGATGAAAAGAAAAAGAAAAAGAAAAAAAGGAAAAAAGAGAAAAAAAAAGGAGGAATGGAGGAAGGAAAAAAGAAAAAAAAGAACTACTACAGAATGTAAAAAGAGGCAGCAAGAAAGGTAGACGGTATAGGAGAAAAGAGAAGTATAGACGACTGCGGTGGCAGTTCACCGCGGCAAATAGAGCAAAAAAGTGCGGGAAGTAGCGGATAGACATGCGGCAGTCCAGATGCTCGTGTACAACAACAGTCTGTACTGCCAGCGTGTAGCGCCAGCGCGTTTTGTACAGTTGGAATACGCGGTTTTCCAACGTGATCGTGTTGTCGTTATGGACAGTGCGCTCATGTTGCGCGCTGAAAATCCAATACAAATCTTTACGCAGAGCCCGCACAAAGGCACTCCCTTTCTGCGCCGCCGCAACAGTAAACTTGCTGTTGAACTCGGCGATGTAATAACTCTTGAGAAACTCATTGCTAGTCCAGGTCAGTGATGACACGAACCCGCAGTTCCTGCGGTAGTCGGCAATGCCACGTCGCAAAGCTCCGCTCCGAGAGGCCTCGTGCTTGCGGCGAATACGCCGGAATCATCTAGACTCCGAGTTCCTGCAGAGCTAGGCCTACCTGCGTGGGGCGGCTCATATACACTGGTACTCCCCGTTTCGCAGTGACAAAGAAATGCGCTGCGCGATCGCTATACAGCGAGCAGAACAATCCTTTAGTCTCGATCACTTCGCGTAAAGCGGCCATCACAGTTCGCGTGCATTCAGCTCCACCAATTGCGCGTAGTAGATCTCACTGGTCGCATCGTCCAAGATCACGATCAATTCGTAATAACGATCGTCGTTGAACCAGCGGTGCTCGCTGCCGTCAATGTGCAGCATCATACCGGGGAGCGACCGACGCGGTCTTCGCTTGCGGTGCGATCCCGGCTTCTTTCGCTTCCGCACCAGCCCCGCTGTTTGCAAAGCCGTCAGTGCCTCCGCCAGGTTCGAGAATACCTCCGTGTTCAGGCATTCATCCCGTAGCCGGCCGTTGAAACTCTCGATATAACCATTCTGGACTGGACGGCTGGGCCGGATAAAGTCCAATTTCACTACTGCTTGATTAGCCCAAACATCCATCGCCTGACCTGCGAATTCACTACCGTTATCAGTGGTGATCGATTCCGGTACGCCGCGCGTGGCGGTCAGACGCCGCATGTGTTCGGCTACTTTCTCGCCCGATTGGGATCGATCCGCATGGATACACAAGCACTCCCGCGTGTACTGATCGACCACGGTGAGGATGCGGAACCAGCGCCCATCTGTTAATCGATCGCTCACAAAATCCATACTCCAGCGCTGGTTTGGCCTCGCCGCCTCTGGCAACGGAACCCGCGCCTGTGCGGCTCGCTTGCCACGCTTCTTGGTGCGGACCTGCAGACCTTCTTCGTGATACAGGCGATAGACTCTTTTCGTATTCACCACCCAGCCCTCCCGTCGTAAGAGCACCGTTAAGCGCCGGTATCCATATCGAACTCGGCTGCCTGCCAGCTCCCGTAGGCGCATGCGCAGCTCCGTTTGCGGATCGCGCTGACTTTGATAACGATTGATCCAGCGCGTGATTCCGATCAGCCCACAAGCACGGTTTTCGCTCAGCTGGTATCCCTGCCGTATCTGGCTCACCAATTCGCGGCGTGCTGCAGGCTTCCAGCCTTTTTTGAGAGCACCTCCCGCAGAATGTGCTTATCCAAGGTTAGGTCTGCGACGAGCGTCTTCAGTTTGCGGTTCTCTTCTCGTAACTGCCGCAGTTCCCGCAGCTCGCTCAAACCCAAACCGGCGAAGCGCCGCTTCCAGCTGTAGAAAGCCTGCGCCGAAACACCCATCTCGCGACAAATATCAGCTGGCTTCTTACCCCCCTCGGCTTCCCGCAAGGCGCGCATAATCTGCTCTTCGGTGTGACCCTTTCGCGGCATTTGTTCTCCTTTGGTTTCTGAAGGTACCACTATCGCCGCTATGGGGGAATACCTCCGAGTTTAACCATAAGGACGCTTCTATCGGGATTCAAGAGAGCTGCAAAATGCCTTTGTAAATAGGGATATAAAGGAAACCGAGGAACCTGAGAATTCGCTGGCACCATATTGCCGCAATAAATAATTCGCTGGCACCATATTGCCGCAATAAATATTGTTGGGTGCACCATTTTTTTGCTGCCCATGGAAACAAGTCCCCTCCATCAAGGAAAGAAGGCAGTTTCAGTACTCGTGTTAGTACTTGGGAGTTTCGCTCCTCTTGCGTGAATGGCCCTTATCTTGCAGAATCAAGCAAGACCAAAAAATTTAGGAGGGTTCTCTCGATAGGGCTGGTGGCCTTTCGCAGAGAGGCACTCCATCGGAGCGGGGGGCAATATTCGTGCGCGAGCAATTTCGATCATTTGTAGAACGAGAAACAGAGATTTGGGGAGCAAAAGATTCGGGCTTATGTCTGAATCTTCGATGTCTTCGGCTTCGTTGATTCGAGAGAGACAAGGTTACTCCCGTGACGACGAAGAGGATACTTGTTGCTTATCAAGATAGCGAGCTGCGCGAGTCTGTGCATCTCGCGTTGCAACCATTTGACATTACAGCCGAGTTTCTCGAAGCCGGTGTTGACGTTCTGTCCCACCTGGCTCAGCAGCGGGATTGCTTTTCTTTGCTGCTCGTTGATCTCGACGTGTTCTTCGGCAATTGGCCCATTACAATCGATCAGATTCGCCAGCGCCATCCCGACCTGGCCCTTCTCTTCTTTGCAGCTTCGGAAGATCCTGGAAACGTAACCCAGTTGCGCGATCAACTGATTCTTAGCAAGCCGTTCTGCCGCGAAACCTTCCTTTCCGCGGTTCAAAATGTAATGGGCTCGCTTGCGGGAGGTCGGAAAGGTTGCGATCTTTCGGAGCCGGCGGGAAAGTTACCACCTACGGGAACGTGGTCTCAGCGCATAGAGTCCTTGTTGCATCGTATCGGTGCTTCTAATGTCCCCGTCCTGCTGCAAGGCGAAACGGGAGTAGGAAAAGAAGTCATCGCGCGGCGATTGCATGCGCTATCGGGCCGTGCCGGTCATCCGTTCGTAAAGTTGAATTGTGCTGCTTTGCCCTCAGAGCTAGTCGAAAGCGAACTTTTCGGCTATGAACGAGGGGCTTTCACAGGAGCGTTCAAGAGCACTCCCGGAAAGTTTGAAATGGCGAACAAAGGTACCATTTTGCTCGATGAAATTGGGGACATGGATCAAAAGCTGCAGGCGAAGCTTCTGCAGGTCTTGCAAGACCATGAGTTCTATCGACTGGGTTCACACGAGCCTTCTCGTGTAGATGTGCGAGTGATGGCCGCATCGCACTGCGACTTTGAATTGGCCATTGAGGCGAAGAAGTTTCGGGAAGACCTTTATTATCGTCTCAATATCGTGGATTTGAAGATACCTCCGTTACGCGAGAGGCGGAATGAGATTCTCCCACTTTGCGAAGTGTTCTTGCAAAGGCATGCGACTCCCGAGTGGCCGAAACTGGAGATCGAACCCATTCTGCGTCAGGTACTGACTGAATATCATTGGCCGGGGAACGTGCGCGAACTCGAAAACGTGATGCGAAAGTATCTCGTCATCCGTAGCGCGAGTGTATTGGCGGGAGAGATCCGTCAGAGAACGGTGAAAAGCAAGATGGTTTACGTGCCTGCCAAAGGACCAATCCCACGCCGCCGTGCCTCCGACTGGGCCGCTTGGAAACCAGAATTCGGTGAAGTGCCGGAGCCGGTCTTGCAACGGTCGGCGAACGTCCATGAAATGGCCAATGCGCAAGAGTTGCCAAGGCCCGCGCTTGTGCCGCGTCCTGGAAACCGATCGGGAGACGAGAACCCGCCTACTCTTTCCGGGGTCACTGACGCTCGAAACCGGGCTGAAGCGGAAGCCATTCTACAAGCTCTCCATTCAAGTTTGTGGAATCGAAAGCGAGCTGCGGCGATACTCAACGTTGATTACAAGTCGCTGCTTTACAAAATGAAAAAGCTAGGGATTGGGGAGAAGGACGGCACTGCGCTCTATGGCTAAGGTATCTACCAGTCTGAGTTCGGCTTTGTCGGTGCAGGCTTTTGCAAGGTCTCGTCAAGTGCAAACCTTCGTATCCAGGAGTGCAAACTTCAGTACTCAGTGACTGACGTTTTGATTCTTTATTCCCGTAGATGTCTGCTATCGCACATGACGACAAGCACAAGGCCATCGGCTCGCTTTTCACGTATAGACTCAAGCGCGATTCAGCTTGAAGCGATGCCGCTCGCAGATGGATGACTGGCTAACACCCGAGGATATTGTCGCGCTGAGATCCTAAAATTTCTTCGGACTTCTGTATCAGCTAAATTTATATCGCCACAGACGTCCTCGGTATTCGACCTTGTGGATTGTTGCACAAAAATGTGAGTGGAGACGCGGGCTTACAAGCCTTTTGCGCGGCAAACGTTGTGCACATCGATTTAGTCTCACAAATTCGGATCAAATCCTAAACTGCGTTACGTGAGTTCACGACGCAATTGCGTGGCGGTCTGAAAAGCCAGCAGTTAGGCGAAATCTTTGCGGCTTTTCTGATTGGCAGTCGAACTGCTTTCATGTCGCCACAACGCTATTCCGTGCGAGCTGGTAAGCCAAGCCCTGTGACTTACAATGCGGTAGCTTGATCAACTTCGATGTCAGTGCTTCCAGCCTACGGATGCTATCTCGGGGGACCCAACATAAGGATGAGTCATGAACGAGTCATCGCGCCAGATACCGAGGTTCGCTGGTTTGCCGTTCAGGTCAAGCCACGATGCGAGAAGGTCGTAGCCGCTATTTCGACAAATAAGGGCTATGAACCTTTTTTCCCTCTCCAGACGGTGCGGCGCCGCTGGTCTGATCGGGTGAAGGTACTGGAGCTTCCACTTTTTCCCGGTTATGTCTTTTGTCGGTTGGGAACAGAGAGCCGCTTACCCCTATTGACGATTCCAGCTGTGATTGGTCTGGTCGGTGCGGGGAAGGTGCCCCTGCCGATCGACGACTCCGAGATTGCTGGAATCCGAATAGCCGTCAAATCAGGTCTCTTTATGGAGCCCTGTATTTATCTCGATCGGGGCGACCGGGTGCAGGTTGAAGAAGGACCGCTGGCGGGGCTGGAGGGATTTTATCTTGAGTCACGAAAGCAAGATCGGATCGTGGTCTCGGTGACCCTCTTACAACGCTCGGTGGCCATTGAGATTGAGCGTGACTGGGTGCGTCCGCTCAAGTCTAAACCGTTCCCGCGACCTCAACAGCTTGCGGCCGCCGAGAATTGACGGCCCGCCTAACTTCCATTCAGCCACATTCTTAAAGGAGCAAAAGACTCCATGAGTACGCCGATAGCGGGCGCATTGCGTCTTAAGCGAAGCGCGCGCGAGATGCGAAAACAGGACCGTCCGAGCCTGTTTCCGACTCAGCCCGAGGTTCTTGGTGAGACGACGTTCCAAAACCTGCTACGGTTGGAGCGCAAACGTGTAGAGCGTTCTGGCAGGCGCTTTGTTTTGATGCTACTCGAAACGGGAAGTCTGATTCGCGATTCGGGGAGGCGCCACGCTTTTAACACCCTGCTCGCCACGCTGCTGCGGTCTACGAGGGAAACCGATCTTCGCGGCTGGTATGAGAGCGAAAGAATTTTCGGAATCATTTTTACGGAAGTGAGCGGCACCGCGTGCGGTCAAGTGCTGCAGGCGCTGTTAGAAAAAACCGGGAAAGCGTTGTGCAGCGCCTTGAGCGTCGAGCAAATTAATGAAGTAAAGCTCTCCTTCCACATCTACCCGGAACCTTCAGATGCGGATGGCGCCGGAGCGGAGCCGAACTTTGTTTTTTATCGAGACCTGGTGGAGGACCTGAATGGGACAAGTGCCTACTATCTGCTCAAGCGGGCGCTTGACATCGTGATCAGTCTTTCTGCCCTAATTCTTTTGTCACCGTTGTTTGGGGTCATTGCTGCGGCAGTACGGCTCACGTCGCAAGGCCAGGTCCTGTTCCGGCAAGAGCGAATCGGGCAGTTCTGTAAGAAATTCACGTTTCTCAAATTTAGGTCCATGTATCTCAATAGCGACCCTGCCATTCATCGGGCTTATGTCGAGAAACTGATCTCGGGCGGTGCCGAGGATCGTAGTGAGTCGGCCAACGGAAGCGTGCCCGTGTTCAAGATTGTGGACGATCCTCGTGTCACGCTGCTGGGGCGGTTCTTACGGCGTACCAGCCTGGACGAGCTTCCCCAACTGTTGAATGTGCTTCGGGGCGAAATGACGCTCGTCGGGCCGAGGCCATGTGTCGCATACGAATTTGACCGTTACGAAGCATGGCACCGCCAAAGGCTGCTCGCAGTGAAACCCGGCATTACCGGACTCTGGCAAGTGAGAGGGAGAAGCAGCGTGAAGTTTGACGAAATGGTGCGGCTCGATTTGGAGTACGCCAAGACGAAGTCTTTGCTTTTGGACTTAAAGATTCTTTTGCAAACGCCACGCGCCGTCATTTCTGGCTCGGGCGCGTACTAGTTTTCTTCGGAGACGACGTCTGTCACCAGGTTCTTTACACCTGCAGCTTCTCATTCGTTTTCTGGCAGGAGGCTTTCAAAACTCATGATTCGATTTGGCGTAGTGGGATACGGTTATTGGGGTCCGAACATCGTTCGGAATCTTCATACGATCGATGAGGCCGAAGTGGTAGCGGTATGTGACAAGAGTCCGGTAGCTCTCTCGAGAGTCAGACAGTTATATCCAGCGGTGCGTTTGACTTCAGACTGTCGCGAACTGGTGGAAGCAGACGACATTGATGCAGTCGCTATCATTACGCCCGTGTGGACTCATTTCAGCCTCGCCAAGACTGCTCTAGAGAACGGAAAGCATGTATTCGTCGAAAAGCCATTCACCCTGACGTCCGAAGAAGCAGAAGAGCTCATTAATCTCGGGGAAAGGAAGAACCTTAGAATCATGGTGGACCATACGTTTCTCTTTACGGGAGCGGTGAAGAAAATCCGCCAATTGATCGACGAGGATAGGCTCGGCAAGCTTTTTTACTATGACTCGACGCGCGTGAACCTAGGTTTGTTCCAGCACGACGTCGACGTGATTTGGGATCTTGCTCCGCACGACCTTTCGATTGTCGACTATCTCATTGGAGGTCCACCGGAGGCAATCGTGGCGACTGGCGAATCCCATCTGAACGGACTCACGGACGTGGCCTTCATCACGGCCTATTTTCCGGACAATGTGATCGCGCACATCAATGTGAATTGGCTCTCGCCCGTCAAGGTTCGCACAACATTGATCGGCGGCGAGAAGAAGATGCTGATGTGGAACGACCTTGAAGCCGACGAAAAAATCAGAGTTTACGACAAAGGGGTTCAGCTTGGAAATGGTCGTGAGGGACTGTACAACCTGCTTGTGAGTTATCGCTCGGGCGACATGTGGGCTCCCAAGATCGAGCAGCTCGAAGCGCTGCGTGTCGAACTGCAGTATTTTGTGCACTGCATCCAGAACAACAAGAATCCTTTCAATGATGGTCTGGCTGGGCTGCGCGTCGTGAGAATGTTGGAAGCCGCCGAACAGTCATTGAAGCGCAAGGGAGAGATGGTGTACGCATGACCAGGCACCAGAGTATCGCGCCCGATGTGCGGGTGGGCAAGGACGTCAAGTTGTGTGATTACATCAACCTCTACGGTTGCGAGGTAGGTGATTACACAAAGATCGGCGCCTTTGTGGAAATCCAGAGGAATGCGAAGATCGGTCGCAACTGTAAAGTCTCGACGCATACTTTCATCTGCGAAGGCGTGACAATCGAAGATAACGTCTTTATCGGACATAGTGTCACTTTTGTGAATGACACCTATCCTCGAGCGACAACGTCCCGGGGTAGCCTTCAGACCGATGACGACTGGACGGTCGAGTTCACGTTAGTTAAGAAAGGGGCCTCGATTGGTTCCGGAGCAACGATTTTAGCCAATGTGACGATCGGCGAAAATGCCATCGTGGGCGCGGGGAGCGTCGTAACCAGAAGCGTGCCCGACAACGTGATTGTCGCCGGGAATCCCGCTCGATTCTTGCGCTGTGTGGGCGCAGCGGATTTCAGGAGGCAAGCATGACGACTCAAACCGTGCCGTTTCTGGACTTAGTGACCTTGCATAGCGAGATTCGAGAAGAGTTATGCGAGGTTTTCCGTGGAACGCTCGGAACCGCTGCCTTTATCGGCGGCCCGATGGTCGATGAGTTCGAAAAGGCTTTTGCGGCCTATTGCGAGTCAGGTCACTGTGTAGGGTTGGGAAGTGGAACCGATGCGGTTCGCTTCGCATTGATTGCGGCGGGTGTGAAACCAGGAGACGTTGTAGTGACCGTTCCGCACACTTTCATCGCCACTACCGAAGCAATTTCTCAAGCCGGCGCACGCGCCGCCTTCGTCGACATTGACGAGCGGACGTACAACATGGACCCACGCAAGCTGAAACTCTTCCTCGAAAGTCAGTGCCGATACGATTCGCATAGCCATCTGCTTTCGGAGCGAAAAACGGAACGGCCTGTGCGGGCTATCGTCCCGGTCCACCTCTACGGCCAGACAGCTGACATGGATCCTATTCTCGAACTAGCCGAGAAATACAACCTGTTAGTGATTGAAGATGCCTGTCAAGCTCACGGCGCACAGTATTTTTCGCGGCACGAAAACCGTTGGAGGAGGGCGGGCTCAATGGGCACGGCGGCCGCTTTCAGCTTCTATCCCGGCAAGAATCTGGGTGCGTGTGGAGAGGCAGGAGCCGTCACGACCAACGATCCCGAACTGGCGCAGCAAATACGCATCCTACGCGATCACGGGCAGGCACGGAAATACTATCACGATATAGAAGGGTATAACGGTCGGCTGGACGCGATCCAGGCAGGAATTCTGAGAGTGAAACTGCGTTACCTGGCTCGTTGGACTGAGCTGCGCTTGGCAGCCGCCCGTCGATACCAGTCCTTGTTTGCCCTCGTCGGGGCCGACCTGGTGCTTCCTTACGAACCTACATGGACGAGACCCAGCTATCACTTGTTTGTCATTCGAGTGTTAGAGCGGAACGGTTTGATGGCGCATTTGGCCGCTGCCGGCATCGGTACCGGTATCCACTACCCGGTTCCGTTGCACCTGCAAAAAGCATATAAGCCCTTGGGTTATCAGGCTGGTGACTTTCCGGTCGCCGAAAAGTTGTCGAGAGAAATTCTGTCACTGCCGATGTTCCCCGAGATTACGGAGGAGCAGCAGCGCAAGGTAGTATATTCCATTTCGAGTTTTACCTGTGTGGGGAAGTCGATTGCCGCCGTTGGCTAAAATTCAAGCTGGCTCTTCACCAGATCCGCATTCTAAAAAATCTTGGACTAGTAACAACCACCTTTGCTTTGCGGGTGCCAATGCGAGGTCTGTTTGGGTTAGCGCGCTTCGGTCCGCTCAGACGCAACACCGAAGCTTCGGTTCTGGGTGCCTTATCCCTGATCTCATTATTTTGCATTCTGGTAGCCGGCATGTGGCCGTTCGGCGCGTCGAAAAATGGCGTGGAATGGCTTCCCGGAGTGAGCGGGCTAAAATTCGGCCCTCATGGCACCGTCACGAGTTCACAAAGAGCGACGAGGGTTTCTCCAGAATGGGGCGTTCCTTGCAGTTTGGAAATCTGGCTTAAAGGCGCACTCGTCAATTCTTCGAGTACGATTTTCGTCTTCTATCGCCCGGACTCGTCACAGCATCTTTCAATTCGCCAGTCGATTTCCGATCTCCTGCTCCAGACAGGTAACGGAAGACTCTACGTAGATGAGCTGTTCAAGGACAAGAAGGACCTCTTTATTACACTCACCTCCGATACGAAGGACGTTCGGGTTTTCGTCAATGGTCACCTGAAACGTAAAGCATCAACCGCTGTTATGCCCTGTGATGCGCTCGGTGGCCTGATTACCATCGGTACGTCGCTAACTCAGGATGACTCCTGGGAGGGAGAATTGCTCGGACTGGCGCTTTATGGGAGTGCCCTTTCGTCGGAGGACGTCGCGGAACATTATCAAACCTGGATCGGCCCTGCGCATCAACCCAAAATTGGTCCCAAGGATCGTTCGGTGGCTTTGTATTTGTTTCGGGAGGGTCGGGGACGCATACTTCATAGCGACGTTCCGCGGGGCGAAGACCTACAGATCCCAAGCAAGTTTCAACTTTTCCATCAAACGTTTCTGGCTGCACCCTGGTGCGGTTTTCATTCCGGATGGGGTTACTTGAAGGATTTACTGATCAACATTCTTGGCTTTTTGCCATTGGGCTTCTTTCTTTGTGCGTGGGTGAACCAATACATCGGAAGAGGCAGGGCCGTGACGCTCACGCTCATTTTCGGGCTTGCTATCAGTATCACGATTGAAATTCTCCAATCGCATTTGCCAACTCGGCATTCTGATGTAACGGACGTTCTTACAAACACACTCGGCGTGTCGGTGGGTGCCGCGGTCTATGCCGAGACACCTTTGAGAGTTATGGTTCACAATATGCTGAAATCCGCCCCCGCCAGGAATGAGCAGCGTGACGCCTGAAGCACTTCTTCTTAAGCTCTGCTGCGTGGCGCCAGAATCCTCGGAACCAGAGGAAATTCGTACTAGTTTGACTTCGGGAGTGCATTGGGATCGCTTCCTGTTTCTGGCGGCCAGGAATGATGTCGTACCTCAGGTATATGTCTCGCTGAACCCTTTCGGCCAAACAATTCCTGTAGAGAAGCTTACATGGTTGCGCACCGCAAGCACTTTGATCGTTAGCTGGAATTTGGCGCTAGCTGCAGAGCTAAAGGCAGTCACAACTCTGTTTCAGGAGAATGGTATTCGATCGGTGGTCTTTAAAGGCCCGGCACTTGCCGTCTCCTTATATGGGCAACTTGGCCTGAGGCACTGTCGCGATTTAGATCTCTTTGTCGAGCGCAATGTTATTTGGGATGCCGTCGCACTGCTGGAGCGCCGCGGGTACCGGCTCGTTTCACCGACTTGCGGCGGGAACCAAGATGACCCAGTGGAATTGTATAAGGACGCTATCCTTGAAAATTCCGTCACGGGCCTTTGCATCGAACTCCACTGGGCCGTGTGCGAGCCCTTTTTCGATAAAGCACTCCATGCAGCCACTTTTTGGGAAGCGACTCGGGCTGTCACCGTTCTTGATACTCAGGTGCTCACGCCCTCACCTGAAAATCTCCTATTTCTCCTCTCCATTCACGGCGCTCGCCATTACTGGAACTCCCTCAAGTGGATCTGTGACATTGACCGATTTGTACGGATCTTTGCACGGTTAGATTGGCCTCAAGTCATGGATATTGCCGATCGCTTCCGGCGGCGCAGAACCGTCATCAGCGCCCTCGAACTGGCGAACGATGTTCTGGGGACCCCGCTCTCGGCCGGCGTTAGTGCCTTCAGTGAGCAGTACCGAAAGAAGCAAACCGCCCTGACTCCGTTACAGTCAAATTTGTTCGCAGACCGCGACCGTCTAGACCTAGGCCCGAATGAGTCTTTGTTTTGCTCAAAGACAGCGGCAGAGATGGACATCTCGAAGAAGATCGACCGCCTGCGGTCCAGAGACTCTTTGGCTTCCCGACTAGCATTTGCTTGGAAACTTGTTCGCGACTTTGTGCGGCCAGACGACATAGATCGAGAAAAACGACCTGGGATGAAGCGATCGGCCCTCCTATTTTGGCTCATTCAGCCTTTCCGACTGATTCGCGCGCATGGCGTTGCATTTTTCTGGCGCGCTTCCAAAAGCCTGGTAAGCGCAGTAGTGCGTTGATTCGCGCTGTTGGGTGTCCGAGCGTGGCGATAACCTTACTCAGGAAGGATTATCACTAGATTTTATTTGCGCATGCTCTCGCGATCGCATAGAATAATGCCACTACCTGCCTATCCATCCCGAAATGGACTGACAGTTGGAGGAGGGAAGCGATTGGTTACAGCGTCCGGCCATTCGGCGGTGTCTGCACAGCTGCCTTTTGATCTAGCGAAGCTTCCATTCTCAAGCACGCGTTCTTGTTTCGGCGTTTGTATTAATACACGGACTGACACCGAAACATTGCTGGAAATGATCTGGAAGGGAATTCCCAGTTCTCCCTACATCGACACCCAAGCGGCAGCCGTTGACTTCGCGATTCAAGCCAGCCGAGAGCCAGGCTCATATCAAGTCGCGCTCAATGGAGTGCGGTTGGGCGACGAGGTCAGCCTCAGGGAAGCCATCCATTTTGTGCAACACCGCGTACCTGAGGCTGCTGCACTGCTGTCGAAAGACTTTGTGTTTGTGCATGCTGGGGTCGTTGCATGGGAAGGCGAAGCCATTTTAGTGCCGGGAAGATCTTTGACTGGCAAAAGTCGACTCGTGATGGCACTGGTGGATGCTGGAGCCACCTATTATTCGGACGAATATGCCGTACTCGACACCAGCGGGCGAACTCATGCTTACCTTCGTGCACCGACCTTGCGCGAAAACTTGGGAGTGAGCATTTGCTCTCAGATCGCAGGAGGTATAGCGCTACCCGTCCTGCCGGTTGGCTTGATCTTGCATACGCGGTATGTTGACCGAGCAGTATGGGAACCGCGTGCGCTTTCCCCCCAAGAAATCCTATTCGCCCTGCTTGAAAATACTCTCGCGATAAGACAAAAGCCAGATATTTGTTTGAAGACTCTCGCTCGGATCAGTCTTCATGCTGACGGCTTCGCAAGCGACCGTGACGAGGCTCAAGCTCTAGCACACGCCGTCCTTAAGCTAAGAAAAACCAAGCGTCACATTACACCTTCGGAGGAATGAAATGAATCCAACCACACGGAAGGACAATATTTACGTCGAACGGCTCGCGGATGACACAGTCGTGTACGACCGTACCAATCACCGGGCTCACTGTCTAAATGACACCGTTTTCAAAGTCTGGCAGGAAGCCGATGGGACTCGATCCATCGATGAACTTTCGAAGTTTGTTGAGCAACCGCCCGGAGCTCCATTAGGCCGCGACGTCGTTTTGCTCTCTTTGGTGGAGCTAGAGAAAGCAGATTTACTCCAAAACCCAGAGAGTTTGGGAACGCGGGAAGACATGCCTTCCAGGCGTGAGATTGGGCGAAAGTTAGCTCTCGCCGGCGCTTCAGCTTCTTTTTTGCCATTTGTAGCCTCGCTCGTGGCGCCTACTCCGGCCATGGCGCGTTCCTATACGGCCACGAACTACAAGACTGAACTGACAACTGTGAAGACGGAAACTTCGAAGGCGCCGTATTCGTTGCAACTCGCTCTCAACAAAAACAATTCATTGGTTGACTTCACGCAGGCGCAAGTTTACGGTGCTGCGGGAAATCTCAATACTTCACTAGGAAAAACTACTTTGGCGCAGCAGCAATATCAGAACGCAGAGAACGAGTTCAATGCAATGCTGAAGGCCTTAGGCTTGCCTCCTCTATAGTGCGTGTCCCAAGGCCGTCCTAGGCGACGACTCCTGATTGGAGTGTTCGGCTTTCTCTCTTTTGCTTTATTAGTTGGGCTGCTATGGTTTCTCCACAAGAAGGTCCATGGCGGCGAGAATTCATCGGCGAACACCTTGACGCTAGATCTTCCGTTCGCAATGCCCTGCGCAGTCGACTCTGCCGATGCGTCCACGGTGTATATTGCCTTAAAAAGACGCGACCGGCACGAACTGACGCAATTGTTCGTTGATCGGAGAATGATCTCGGTTGCGAAGGGCCTGCCGGTCCGATTTTCTTTCTTTGGACCGACGGCCATGGTCACGTTCAAAGGCGGCCCGAATGTTGGAGCGAGTTGTTTTGTACCTTCCGATATCGTCTCGGTGATTCGACGAAATGTCGTGCGATGACATGCGTTTGTTGCGCGAACAGAAATAGAGTAGACGGCTCCATATCATGAAACAAACGCGAGTTGCGGTTTGTATCGTTGTTGAGAATCTGCCCGTACCTCTTGACAGACGGGTGTGGCGCGAGGCATGCGCTCTCCGCGATGCCGGATATAAGGTCTCGGTAGTCTGCCCAAAGGGAGCTGACCCTTATAGTTCAAGCTATGAAAATCTGGAAGGAATCGATATCTATCGCCATCGGACGTGGGAAGCTTCAGGTGCAGCGGGATATTTATTGGAGTATGCGTGGGCTCTAATTGCCGAGTCTTATTTAGTCTTTAATGTCTTCTTACGTACCAGGTTTCGCATTCTCCAGGCCTGCAACCCTCCCGATACAATCTTTCTCATCGGATTACTGCTGAAGCCTTTGGGCGTTCGGTTCATCTTTGATCACCATGATCTTGCCCCGGAGTTGTTTGAATCGAAATTCGGTAAGCGCATGGGACTATTTCGCAAGCTAACAAAGCTTCTTGAGGTCTGCTCATTCAGAGCAGCAAAAGTCTGCATTGCGACGAACGAGTCGTTTAAGGAAATTGCAGTTACACGGGGTGGGAAGCGTCTCGAGGACGTTTTCGTTGTTCGGAACTGTCCCGACCTGACTAATTTTGGGCGCTCAGCGCTGCAACGAGCAAAGGCCGCAGAACCATTGTCGGTGGTCTACGTTGGCTTTATGGGACCACAAGACGGTCTCACCTTGCTTGTCGAATCCATCGAACACATCGTAACGAGCGAAAATCGGAAAGATATCCGGTTTCTGCTTGTCGGAGGCGGTTCGGAGCTTCCCATGCTACGAACGTTGGTTGCTAAACGTGGACTAGAACCATTTGTCAGCTTTGCGGGCCAAGTTCGGTATGAGGAGGTAGCGACCTACTTGTCCGATGCCGATATAGGTGTTGCGCCCGATCCCAAGACGCCCATGAATGATAAGTCGACCATGATCAAGCTTCTTGAGTACATGGCTTATGGCTTGCCAATGGTCCTTTATGATTTGACAGAAGGTCGACGTATTGCAGGATCGGCGGCTCTGTACGCAACCCCTAACGATCCGATCGATTTCGCTAACCAGATTACTAAGCTGCTCAATTGTCAGAACCTGCGTCGGGAACTGGGAGTCTGGGGTCGCAAGCAAGTTGAGCGGCGTTTAAACTGGGGCGCCGAAAAGGAAATTCTGCTTCAAGCGTACGAAACTGCCCTCAAATAGACGACAATATCCATCCGATTGGTGAGTGGCCCCTGACGCGGGTGATTTAAAAGAATTAAGGTCCCCAACCGACGACAGTGACTCGTTTTTTCCGCTTTGCCTATATTTTTATTTTCTCGATCTTCGGGACGCCCTCCCTCTGCTATTCGGCCGAAATTGTTCTGGTTGGTACGTCAGCCAGCCAATCCCAGGAACAGCGAGAGTTGGAATTAGCGGCACAATTCTACGGTTTAGATCTGAGAGTTATCAGAACTCGGGTGGATAGCAGTGACTTTACACTTTTACTCGCCAGATCCATCGAATCAAGTTCCCCTTTGGCGGTGGCAATTGAGGCGAGCGCACTCTTCTCAATTAGCAAGACACGGCTTCTGCGGGCATTAGATCAGAGACCTGCAGGTAGCATTCCGCTACTGATTCTCGGCGTGACGCCCGCAACAGACGAGGCCCTTTTGAGCGCTTGGTCCGGAGGGAACGCAATTGCGTGTCGGCGGCTCGAACAACCGAACAATCCTCGGTTTGCTATTGGACGCCTCGACGGGATCACAGATCAGCTTACGAATGTTGAAATTAGATTACCACGAATTGATGAATCATATTTCGTATTGAGCGAAGAGAATAAGGCTCACGAAATTGCTCAGATTCAGGAAGGAACCCGAGGCTTCCCAACATTCATCGAGACGGTAGTCAACGGAGTCAAGGTATTCCTCGTCTGCAGATCTCCATTACCGAGACGTGGGGCAGACTGGAATGCCAAGACGATAGCCGACGCGTTCATTGAAATCGCTCCGGCAATGCTATTCACGAAATATTGCGCAGGCGAACGTGGTTGGCACACTGTCCATCGTTACGCAAATCTCACAATCGACGATCCCTGGCTTCGGGAACCTTACGGATTTCTCCACTATAGAGAACTCTTGGCGGAAATGGAAAGGCATAACTTTCATTCGACTATCGCGTTCATTCCGTGGAACTACGATCGCAGCAAGCCTGAAGTTGTGTCGCTAATTCGAAACCATCCTGACAGATTCTCGATATGCATCCATGGAGACAACCATGACCACAAGGAGTTTACAGACTATCGAAGTAAGCCTATAGCAATGCAAATCGATGCCCTCAAGCAGTCCTTAGCGCGGATGCACAGATTCCAACTGCTGACAGGAATTCCTTACGACAAGGTAATGGTGTTTCCTCACAGCATCGCTCCGGAAAAGACCCTTGAGGCTCTTAAGACATACAATTATCTGGCCACTATCAATTCTTCGAATGTTCCGATGGACCGGCTCAACCCGCCGGTTTTCCCATTTTCACTTCGGCCTGCGACACTTTCGTTCGAAGACTTTACGAGCATTCGGCGGTATGAAGTGGGGATGCCAATGGCGAATGGTTTCTTAGCGATGAACGAATTTCTCGGAAATCCTATGTTCCTTTATTGCCACCATGATTTTTTTACTAGTGGTATCGAAGCCTTTGACCGCATCGCAGACGAAATAAATCAACTGGCACCAGACACGCACTGGCGCAGTGTGGGCGAGATAGTGAAACATCTTTACCTGGTGAGACTGAGAGCTGATGCAAACTATGACGTGCTTAGCTTTTCAAGCAACCTGTCATTAGAGAATGCCTCTGACAAGGGCCGTACCTTCTACATCAAAAGACAGGAAAACGGTCGGCCGGCGATAGCATGTGTCCGCGTAAATGGCGATAGGCACCCGTATCAACTCCACGATGGAAATCTGGATCTCAAGATCTTAATCCCGTCAGGCGAAGTTCGTAACGTGGAAATAGAGTACGAGAATGACCTGGCGTTGGCGTCGGTCGGTATCGCAAAGGATTCTCGACGCGTATACTTGCTCAGAATGGCTTCGGACTTCAGAGACATAACTTTGCCGAAATATGCCGCCGGACGAGCGTTCATTCGTTTTTACTATGAACACACGACACGACTTATCATGTTGCTCGCGTGTGCGGCCGCAGTCTTGACGGCTCTCTTTCGTCTGGGGTGGCGTCTCCGTGGAACGGGTAGGAGATCCAGTAGAGTCGGGGCCGCGGCGCGATTGAGTTAGGAAGGGACGTGCCTGATTGCGCGGTCAGACTCGGGAGCAATTAGCACGACCGAACGCAAGCATTGAGGACGCCGTTGATGCGAAGAATCCCAATACCATGAAACTATCCATAGTTGTTTTGTGTTGGAACGATAGGAAGGTCATCGGCGATTGTCTTCGGTCCATCTACGGCGAGACGAGTGCATTCGATATCGAGGTTATCGTCTCGGACAACGGATCGACGGATGGCTCTGTCGAATTTATCGAGCAGAACTATCCACGTACTCGTGTTTTGAAAAACGGAAGCAATTTGGGCTTCGCGCGAGGCAACAACGAAGGAATTAATCAGAGTTCTGGAGAGTATATTCTGATTTTGAACCCAGACACGATCATCCACGATCGTGCTCTGGAGAAATGGGTCGCGGTTGCGGATGTACACCCTGAAGCAGGTGCTTTTGGCTGCCGCGTTTTGAACCCTGATGGGTCATTTCAGCATCCAGCACGACCATTCCCCACCGTGTGGCGGAGCTGGATTGCGGCCCTTTATCTGAGGCCCCTTGCACACGTTTCGGACCTATTTGTTGCCGATACATATACCGGATGGAAAGGAACGAAGCAACGGATCGTTGACTGGCAATCTGGGTGCTGCGTTATGTTCCGCAATCACCTACTGAAAAGGCTGGGCGGATTTGACGGGCAGTTCTTCTATCACTTCGAAGAGGTCGATCTCTGCCGCCGAGTATGGGACGCCGGATATTCAATCTTGTACACCCCTGAGGCGGTAATCACGCATTTGGCTGGGCAGTCCGTCAATCGGTTTCCAATACGTTTTGCGCTCGAGAAATACCGTAGCCGCTATCGTTACTTCTATAAGCACTTCGGCGCAAAAGGAACGCGACGCTGTAGGCGTACGGTCCTGGCGTGGATTCGGCTTCGTGAGATCGGTTGGACCATATCAGGCCTATTCTCGGCCTCCGATGTGCTGAAGAATCGCCTTGAGATGTACCGCGTGACAAAAGACTGGAACAAGCGATTAGATCCGGTCAGATTTGTTGAAACTGGCGACGAACCGACCATGCCCTCGATGTCTTTACAGAAATCTTAAAAACTTAGAATCTGTCAACGCCTCGTGGAGAGGCAGAAGGAATTCCGATGTGCATTTCGTTAGTCACTGGCGGCGCCGGCTTTATGGGATCTCATACTGCTGAAGAGCTCCTTAAAATGGGGCACGAGGTCGTTGTTTTGGATGATTTGTCAGGTGGGTTTTTGGACAATGTGCCGTTGTTGGCGGACTTTGTACAGGGCTCGTTACTAGATCACGAACTGCTCGACCGCCTCTTTCGCAAACATCGTTTTGATTACGTATACCACCTCGCTGCTTATGCAGCCGAAGGGCTCAGTCATTTCATCAAGAGATTCAACTATCAAAATAATTTGATTGGCTCGATAAATCTGATCAACGAATCAGTGAAACACGACGTGAAGTGCTTTGTGTTCACTTCATCCATAGCAGTCTATGGTGCAGGTCAAACACCCTTGACCGAAGAGATGGTGCCGGTTCCTGAGGATCCTTACGGCATTGCGAAGCTGGCGGTGGAACACGAGTTGAGAGTAAGTCGCGAAATGTTCGGGCTGGACTACGTGGTTTTCCGCCCCCACAACGTTTACGGAGAGAAACAGAACATCGCTGACCGCTATCGCAATGTTGTGGGAATATTTATGAACCAGCTCCTCAAGAACGAGCCGATGACGATCTTTGGGGACGGTAGTCAGCAGCGCGCCTTCACGCATATCAGCAACGTTGCGCCAATCATTGCAGCGTCAGTAACGATTCCTGCGGCGCGAAATGAAGTCTTCAACGTTGGTGCGGATTTGCCCCACACAGTCAATGAGCTGGCGAAGTTCGTCAGCAATGCGATGGGCAGAGAGTGCCGGATCAAGTATTTGGAACCGCGGGATGAGGTGAAGGTGGCTTTTTCTGATCACAGTAAGGTGGAGCGGTCTTCGGAGCGGACAAAAAAGTCAGGCTTGAGGAAGGACTCCGCAGAATGGCTGAGTGGGTCCAGCAATATGGTGCGCGGGAAAGCACTGTGTTCGAGAACATCGAGATCTTCAAGAATATGCCACCCAGCTGGGCGGCGGCAGCGAAGGTCGTGGCCTAGGCATACGTGTGGTGCAGCACGGTGCTAAATCTATCCGCGATTATGGCACTTACGATCACTACTTCTGATTAGCGGCTTTCAAGCCGCAACTGTGACAACGAGTGTATTTCAAGGCAATTAGAAAGGAACCTACTAGATGGCGCGACACCTCATTACCGGCGGTGCTGGATTCATTGGCTCGCATTTGGCCGACTTTCTCATTAACAAGGGAGAGGCGGTCACAATTCTCGACAATCTTTCAACTGGGAGATTCGCGAACATAAGACACCTTGAGGGCAACGAGCATTTTAAGTGCATTATCGAGGATGTTTCGAATGATCGTATCACCGAGGAACTAATTCGCGAAGCTGATTTCGTTCACCACTTGGCTGCCAGTGTCGGAGTCCGCCTAGTTATCGAACGTCCGACGCACGCGATTATCAACAATGTTCTGGGTACGGAGATCGTTCTGCGAAACGCCTGCCGATATCGAAAGCCCATATTAATAATCTCGACATCGGAGGTTTATGGCAAGAGTCGCGAGCGCGTATTCAGGGAAGACGCTGACTGTGTCATGGGTCCGACCTCGCGGTCACGATGGGGCTATGCGACGTCCAAGGCGATTGACGAGTTCTTAGCGCTAGCATATTTTCAAGAAAAGCAATTGCGAACTGTTGTGGTCCGTCTTTTCAACACTGTTGGGCCACGGCAGACGGGACACTATGGCATGGTCATTCCAAATTTGGTTCGGCAGGCCTTACTCAATCAGCCGTTAACAGTTTTTGGCGATGGGTTGCAAACACGCTGCTTTGCTCACGTCTGGGACGTAGTGCCCGTTTTGGTGGAGTTGCTGAGTCGGTCAGACACGGCCGGTTTGGTTTTCAACGTTGGAACGCAGGAAGAGGTCTCGATAAGAAAGTTGGCAGAGCGCGTTCTCAAGCTAACGGGTTCACATTCGCCGATCAACTACATTCCCTATTCACAGGCGTATCCTGCCGGGTTTGAAGATATGGAACGCCGAGTTCCCGATATCTCTCGCCTAAAGCGCCTGATTGGATATGAGCCGAAGTATAGTCTTGATGACGTATTGAAAGATGTGATTCGCGCGGAAAGGGAGACTTTGCCGAGTCTAGAAGCGTTGAGTGCCTAGGAGCTTAGGTGGAAGAGAAGCAATCGACTGAGGTGGCCTTGACAATGCAGGGGCACAGAGAAACGGCGATTCGCGACGTCCCCCTTGTCTCGGTTGTGGTTCTTAATTACAACAAGAAGGAGTTTTTAGAACAATGTCTTAACGCGGTGCTTCAGTTAGATTGGCCAAGAATCGAAGTGATTGTTGTTGATAACTGTTCGAGTGACGGCTCCCCGGAAATGGTCGAGCAGCAGTTTCGCGACGGGGTGCAGCTAATTCGGCGAACGATAAATTCGCCTACGGCTGGCCGCAATCAAGGTTTCGAAGCCGCTCGGGGAGAGTTCATTCTTTCTATTGACAATGACATCGTCCTGCACGACAGAGATGTTCTCCGAAAGGGCGTTACTTTATTTGGCCAGTTCCCTAATGTAGGCCTGCTTGCCTTTAAAGTATGCACAAACGAGAATCCTGACGAGCCTTTGCCGGAACATTGGTGGTATTCGCCGTCACGCGAGACTTGGAACAACCGATTTTTCTATACCGATCAGTTTAGTGAGGGAGCGGTCCTGCTTCGTTCCCAAGTGTTAGCTTCCACAGGTGGATACGACGACGCGTTCTTTCAATACTTCGAGAGCGTCGACCTAGCTTTGCGGCTGATTCGAGACGGCTCAGAAATACTGTATTGTCCAGTGCTTTCTTGCGTCGAGCTCCGTGTACGTGGCTTTCTACCTCGAAAGCGGACGCCTATCAATTATCTTTCTCTACGAAACCGCCTCTGGATCGTGTGGAAGCATTACCCGTTCTGGAGAGGCCTCCATTTTGCGACGGGCAGAATGGCTATAGCGGCATTCCGATCAGTCCGTTTCGGATGGATCGATTATTTCGTCCGCGGTGTCATTGATGGAATCGGTGCTCCGCGCTCGATTCGGATACAGCGGCGACCGCTGAAGAGAGAAATTTGGCATAAGGTTGGAGAGATTCGCGGCAATCGTCGTCCTGTGTCTCCCCTTGAGATTTGGGCAAAGATTCCGTAGCGTTTGGTTAGCGCCGGAATTGTGGAATTATCGATTTAATCACCATGGGCTGGATCTATGCAATTGACATAGTCGTTCTGTTCACGCTGATCAGTGTAGCCAAAAGGCGAGGCTTAGAACGTGCACTACCGGTGTTTGCTTTCTGTCTTGTCCTGATCCCGGATGATTGTCGCATCGTCGTGCCTGGGCTATTCGACCTATACACGCACCGATTGTCGCTAATTGTTCTCACTGTTCTCTTTCTCACGAAGAAAAACACAAATACGTCTAAAATACTACCCTTAAAAAGCCTACTTTTGGTTCACACAGGCTGGCTCGTACTCTCGACGTTGGCTTCGATCGTTGTTGTGACGAGCGCAAAACAGTTCGTCGCCCAAGTTCTGGAATATTACTTAATCTATTACATCATCGTAAAGACGATCACGAATGTCGAAACGATCTCCAAAATCTCCTTCGCGATGGTGTCAGCAATCGGGATAGCGTGTGTCTTCGGCCTGTTTGAAAGCTACTGCCAATGGACTATTTTGTCGATCTTTCCTGCGGAGCTGCAAGAAACATACGGTTCCGGCAACGTTCTTTATGCAGAGTTGATGGACCGTGGAATTCGTGTCCGTTCCGTTTTCCCTCATCCCATTCTGTTCGGCGGCTCGATTTCGATGATGATCCCAATCGCTCTATATCTTTTGACAAGTGTTGGTAGCCGATTCAAGGAAGTTTCCCTCTACATATGCTTAGTACTGATGTTTTGGAGCATCTACAAGACCGGAAGCCGCGGTCCTTGGTTGGCAACCGCCGCTTCGATGACAGTATTCTTCTTCACCGCGAACCGGAAGGTTCGGAAGCAGCTTGTAAAAATAGGAGCGCTAGTGGTGGTCGTGCTACTGATGCGCCCTGGCGTTAAAGATACGATCTGGAATACCTATCTAGCGACGATGAACACAAATACCCAAATGGGGATGTCATTCGCCTACCGACCAGCATTGTTCAATGCGGTCACAAAAGCTCTAAATGACGATCCCTTCAGAGCATTGGTAGGCTTTGGTCTTGGAGCCTTCCGACAGAAGGGGCTGATGCTCATACTTCCGAACATTGAACCACATCTCTGGTACACCTGTGATAGCGCTTGGCTACTGTTGGCGTACGAAACAGGTTATGTCGGAGCGATTCTGATTGCGGCGCTATTATTTAAGCCAGCACTTATGGCGCTTAGGGGATATAAAACACTTCCGAGAAAACGTCGCTATTTCTGTATCAGCTGTTTCAGTGCGTTCTTTTCCTTCTTTATAGTTATGATCTCTGTTGCATCCTACGGCTGGGGTCAGAACGGAAGTATGTTGTGGGTCACGATCGCGACGATGGTCTCATATATCGGTTTGACAAAACGCGAGCAGGGCCAGCAGACAGTCGCATCGCGATCGATCGGCGAACCGGTCGCGGTTTAGCATCATGTCTTCTGGATTTCAGGCGACCTTTGTTGTTGCGGCAAATAGTAGAGACGTGTTGGAGCAGAATTTGCTGGCTTCGCCGTGCCTGCAATCCGGGAGCAGGCAGCAGATTTTGATTCAGAAAAACTATTCCTCCGCAGCCATTGCCTACAACGGCGCGTTACAAAATGCAGTAAATAACCTGGTCGTTTTCCTACACCAGGATTTGTTTCTGCCGAATTCCTGGTTGGCACAATTGGAGGATAGCCTGAGCCGCTTGGAAGAAAAGGACCCCAACTGGGGTGTGGCAGGCTGTTGGGGCGCGCGAGCTGACGGCAAATTATGTGGATACATCTATTCGTCCGGTCTTGACGTATTAGGCGAGGAATTTGAGCAGCCGATCCCCGTACAGACCCTTGATGAAATCGTTTTGATTGTTAAGAAAGATTCAGGACTTCGTTTCGACGACAGTCTACCGCACTTTCATTTTTATGGTGCTGACATTTGTATGAAGGCAGCGGCTCGGGGCCGTCGGTGTTATGCCGTCTCGGCGTTTTGTATTCACAATACGCATCAACTCTTGACACTCCCAAAGGAATTTTACACGTGTTACCGCCATGTAAAGACCTCGTGGAAGGAACGTTTGCCAATTCAAACAAGCTGCATTAAGATTTCACGTTTTGATGGAGACTTGCACCGTCGGAAAGCGAAAGATTTCTGCCGGCTTATAGCTCCCGGTAAGCGGCTGCCTGCGCTAAGGGTTCCGGATCCCATGCGGATTCTGAAAAACCTACAGAAGAATGAAAACCAAGCCTAAATGTAGGATACCATACGCTATCTGCCGATCTCCAACTGACCTATTCTCGGGATGTATAAAATCGCGTCATCGCAAAGGAGGCACCCAATTTTTTGATGTTGACATAATCATCTCTGCGCGATATAAAAATAGCTAATAGAGCTATTGGTCCCGTACTGTTAGCAGCAAGAGAACAGAGTGGTGGCTTACGTTCTGATAATAGCTTGGCAGATCCCAGCGTGGGCATCAAAGAGAGCATAGGAAAAATCCTAGACGCCGATTTGCATAAACAGATTGAATGTTCCGATATTCCGAATTGATTCCCCGTACTAACGTTTCGGTTGCAATTCAAAACCAAATTGCAGTGTTTGGAGAAGCTATTTTGATGAAGTACCTTGTTGAGATTCCAGTAAGACGCCTTTTGGCCTATGCGTGTATGGTGGCGATATCGTGCGTGTTATCAAGACCAATGGTAGCTGCCTGTCATGTTGTTACCCCTGCTGGCAGCGGATCTAAAGGCGGATCGGACTGGAACAATGCCTTGGCCGGCCTTCCAGCTCAGCTCACCCGCGGAGACAGTTACTACCTGGCGGACGGTAGCTATGGCTCTTATAGGCTTTCGACTCCCGCCTCGGGTGCCACTTTAATTACAATCAAGAAGGCCATTGCGTCTGACAATTGCACGAATACCGGCTGGAACGGCCCCTCGATGGGCTCAAATCAGGCTGTGTTTACGCAGATAACATACTCAGGTGGAGGTTATTACGTCATTAATGGCCAGGTAGGAACGTTCAATTACAATGGCTTGCCGACTCAAGGTTCATTCGGCATATATGTCAATGGCACCTCGTGTCATCAAGGTTCGCTGAGCCGCTGTGTGGGCCTTGACATGCCCAACGCTAACAACGTCACACTGTCCTATATAGAGGACCAAGGGACAGGTGCCACTTCGAGTGCGAACTCAAACAGTCCGGACGATTTGATTTACTACGGCGGTTCTAATAATTTAACGATCGACCATGTGTTCCTTCACGATTCGAGTTGTGATTTCACTTTCGGGTATGACAGTACTAACCTGCTCGTCCAGTACTCCTATTTTTATAAGAACTGGGGTGCAGGTGCTTGCCACGGACAAGTGAGCTGGAACGGCGGTACACACACCGGAACGGTTTGGCGGTACAACACGATGCGAACTATTGAAGGAAGTGCAATCTGGACCGCGGCGACAGCCGGCGGGGGGACTAGCTACTCCGGAGTCCAAATCTATGGTAATGTGATTTATTGGGGTGGAACGTCGGATAAAGCCTCTTATCAATGTTTGGGCGATGGTGTGTTCGCTTGTTTGAATTCCGGCGTGTCGTGCAATGGCTTAAAGTTTTACAATAACACCATGGTCAATTTGCAAGCGGCTGGGAGTGCAGGCAATAGTTGCGGGGCTGGCGCTGCAGGGATTTATTACGATTCGGCGTCTAGTGGGGGCAGTGCGACTATCGCTAACAACATTTGGTATGGTTCAAATGGAGCGGCGTGGGGCCGAGTTCACCGGAGGCAGTATCAGCCACAGCTATAACTCGGCGTTGGGGACGGCTAGTGGATTGAGTGAGACGGGTGGAATCAGTAATTCCTCCGCGGCCAGTCCTTTCGTTACGTGGACCGGCTCAGGGAACCTAAACGCTCACTTGTCGACGGATAGCTCAGTTGTTAACCAGTGGTTACCATTGTCCTCTCCGTACAATACGGATGCAAGTGGGGTCATTCGCACTACGGACCGCGGTGCCTATCAATTCTTCAGTGGTCAGACGTCACCAACTCTAGTGCCTCCGACCAGCCTCACGGCGACAATCCAATAGGTCCTTTGGCCTTAAGCCGTATTCCCCGCTTTACGAGCGGGGAATTCTGCTTGTGCAAAGCAGAACTGGTGAGACTCGGGCCTTGTCGCAAGCTAAACGTTCACTAAAGATCTCACCGCGTCGTCGGAGAGGCAACCACTAAGAGCTTTGTAAGCACACAACGCTTCCGCGCCTGTATTCGAGTCTGGTCAGTCAAGCAATCGAAGTATTCAATGAATCCAACGATTTCTGTTGTCATTCCCGTCTATAACAGATTTGAACTCCTGAAGCGTGCCGTCGAGAGCGCGCTTGGCCAGACACTGAGGGTAACAGAAGTGATCCTAGTCGACGATGGTTCGTTTGATGGGACGTCGGAATTGTTGCCCCGGCACGTCGAGGAGAACTCTGGTTGGCGGGAGCGGGTTCGCTATTTTCATCAAGAGAATCACGGTCCAAACGTCGCACGCAACCTTGCCATTACGCACGCAAAAGGTGAGTGGCTAGCGTTTGTGGACAGTGACGATCTTTGGCTTCCCCAAAAGCTGGAGTGGCAGTTTCGTGCCCTCGATCAGTTTAAAGACCATTGCGGCGCTTGCATTAGTGACGCTTGGTTTATGAATAACCCGCACATGAAGATGACGTTGTTCCAGCTCGCCGGGAAGCAACATAGCCAGACAATTGGCATGATCACCGAGCCGCTCACGTATATGCTTGAGAAGAACTCGGTGGTGGGTGTTCATCCAGTGTGGCTGCAAAACCTGGTCACTCGCACGGATTTGGCGCGTCGCGTTGGCGGATTCGATACAACGCTCCGTTTTGGTGATGACGACGACTTCGTCTTCCGGCTGGGATGCGAGACAAAGTTTTGTTTTGTCAATATGCCGATGGTCATGATAGATCGAACGCCGCCAGCTGAGAGGCATGTTGGAGCAGACAGACGCTGGGACGATACCGATTTCCGGCTCGAAATGGCCCAAAAGCGTTTTGAAAAACGCCTTCGTCTGAGCGACCGGCTACCTCGAGAGGTTCGCAATGGCATTCGCGCGGACCTCGCCGCTGTTCACAGCGGATGGGCAAACTGGTTTCTTAGAAAAAAACAGTATACTAGGGCACGCCAAGCTATAAACGAGGCCGCAAAGATGCACCTAACGCCAAATCTAGCAGTGAAATGGGCTCTCACTCAATCAGCACCCAGTCTGGTCGAGAAAGTGGTGATGATGCGCGACGAATCTCGCCGCCGCAAGGCGTTCGGGATCGGCTAACGAATCATGGGATCTTTCCCACCTTCATCAGGAATGGCTGAGGCGATTGAGAAGTATTGAGAACAAATGAGTTCCGAAGATCAGCCTTTGGTCAGCGTTATTACGCCCATGTATAACGAGGCCGAGCATCTCGCCGAATGCATTGAGAGTATCGCAGCGCAAACATATCAGAACTGGGAACTTATCATTGTCGACAACTGCAGTACAGATTCATCGGTTAATATCGCCCGTCGGTATGCGGGAAAGGATCAGAGGATCCGAATCTCGCAGAACCGGCAATTCTTGTCAGCCATTTCGAATCACAACGCGGCATTGCGACAAATTTCTAGCGCTAGCAGGTACTGCAAAGTGGTATTTGCCGATGATTGGATTTTCCCGGAATGTCTGGAACGAATGATTACCGTTGCCGAAACGAACCCGTCAGTGGGTATTGTCGGCGCTTACGGCTTAGAAGGGAGGCAAGTCGTATGGACGGGTCTTCCCTATCCGAGCACAATGGTTCCCGGCTACGATGTCTGCCGTCGCCTGTTCCTGGACGGACTATATGTATTCGGAACGGCTACCTCTTTGCTTTATCGGGCTGACCTTGTGCGGAGCCACGAACCTTTCTTCAATGAAGCGAATATCCATGCGGACATGGAGGTGTGTATTGCACTTCTTAAGAGCTGCAATTTCGGATTTGTTCATCAAGTTCTTACGGTCACAAGAGCCCGGCAGGGTTCTCGAGTTACCGTATCACGGAACATTAATACCTTGGCAGCTAGCAAACTGTACCAACTCGCTAAGTACGGCCTCGATTTTTTGACTCCGACAGAGTTTAACAACTGCGTAAGAAATAGCTTGTCTGAATATTACTGGTATCTCGCAGGCAACGCGCTAAGGCGACGCTCCAAAAGCTTTTGGGTATTCCACGAAAAGGCGCTTTGCACAGCGGGCGTAGGCTACGATCGGCGTCGTTTAGTCAGAACCGTAATCGTGAGGCTCTGTCTTGCCGGCCTGAATCCGAAAAGGACAATCAAAACCCTTCTCGCGGGGCGGCTCGACGAGAGCGAAGCATTTCGGATGGAGAGCCTCAATGAAACCGAAATGAGCGGCGCAAAGATGTCAGAAGTACCACAAAATGTGGAAGCGAACTAGACTTACGCTCTTTTACAGATCCTTGTACTTAGACGTCCAGACAAAGAAGTGAAAGCATTGACGGAAAATGACCACAAGTGGAAGAAGGTCGGTATTTTCGGCCATTTTTCAGATATTAACTTCGGCAATGACAGTACATTTCAAGCGGTTCTTCACCACATTTGGCATCATCTGCCCGATGTGGAGATAACTTGCATTTGTACTGATCCTTCAGCGACCATGAGGCTCTACGGCATTAATGCTGTTTCGATGAATGGTGTGTGCATCAAGCCATCGTGGTTTCGCGGCAATCTTTTGGGGAGACTGCTCCGCAAGGTCATTTTTGGCATACCGAGCGAGCTGCAGAGTTGGCGTAAAGCCCTGAAGGTCCTTAAAGGGACCGACGCGCTCATAGTGGCGGGAACAGGCTTGTTGACAGATCTTTGCGGTCTGCGCCGATGGGGCCCGTATGCCGTATTCAAATGGTCGCTCGTCGCAAAATTGCGTAGGTGCAAGCTCCTCTTCATCAGTGTTGGAGCTGGCCCCCTTTACACGCCACTTGGCAGATGGCTGGTCAAGTCTTCTCTGGCTCTAGCTGACTTTCGAACGTATCGCGACGATGCCACCAAGCAATATCTTGACAGCATTAACTTTGCGACGGGTGCGGACCGCGTATATCCAGATTTAGCATTTAGCCTTCCAAAGGCGCGGATACCGAAGGAGAACGTTCACAGGCCGCGGAGACTTGTTGTGGGTCTCGGGTTGATGCTATACGCTGGGAAGCTCAGCATTGACAAGCCAAGTGATTTGATTTACGCGGCATATTTAGACACTCTTGTCGTCTTCGTGGAATTCCTGTTGGCCCGCGATTATGACGTCCGACTACTTATCGGTGATATATGCGATCGGCCTGTTATACAGGAGTTTAAGGAGCTATTGAAGCGACGTGCTGTGAAGTGCGATGGAGATCGAATTATTGATGAACCAGTCATCTCAGTGCAGAGTCTTCTCTCACAACTGCGGACAACCGATTTCGTCGTAGCGACTCGATTTCATAATGTCCTTTTGGCTTTGATTATGAACAAACCAGTGCTATCTATTTCGTTCCATCAAAAGTGTGCTTCCTTGATGAGCGACATGGAATTGTCTGCATACTGTCAGGATATTAAGGAATTGACCTATGATTGGCTGATGTCAAGATTCGGAGATCTGGAGACGAACTCACTGGCGCTTAAGGCATCGATCAAACAGAAGACCGAAAGATTCCGTGAGGCTCTGGATGAGCAGTACAATTGCATATTTAGAGACGCGCCTGTCTAGAGAGAGTACCGTGACGCCAACTGCGGGGATATAGAGCCTGAATGCTTAACGCATGAAGAGCTTTGGTAAAGTGACATCACAGAGTTTCTAAGAGGTTGACTGGCAACCAAGGCTGTTGGAGAACATGACTCCATCTAATACTTGTAATTTCGGTTCGCAATAGTGAAATTTAACAAGACGCAGTTAAGGGGGGTCTACGAAGTTCACTTAGAGGACAGACTGGATGAGCGCGGGTTCTTTGCGAGAACGTGGTGCCAGAGGGAGTTTGACGAGCACGGACTAAACTCTAAACTTGTGCAATGTAGTCTCTCCTACAATACGAAGGAGGGAACACTACGAGGCATTCACTATCAATCGACACCTCATCCCGAAGCAAAGCTCGTTCGCTGCACGAAGGGTGCAATCTACGACGTAGTTGTTGACCTTCGGCCGACATCGCCCACATTCAAGGATTGGGTCGGGGTAGTGTTAACTGCCGTGAATCGACAGGCGATCTACGTGCCTGAGGGGTGTGGGCATGGCTTTCTTACCTTAGAAGACGACACCGAAGTGCTGTACCAAATGTCAGAATTCTACTATCGTGAATTGGCCCGCGGAGTGCGATGGGATGATCCTTGTTTTCAGATCGTCTGGCCCGGTGAAGTGAAAGTGATCTCTGAGCGTGACCGAGGTTATCCGAACTTTGAAAAAGCAACCTGCACGTGCTGAACGAGTTTGAAGAGAGCGACCGATCAAAAATCGGCGAGGAGTTATTCCACTTCGCGGCGGATCTTTATCCAATCTGCCGAAGTATCACTGGTGAGGGAATTCGTCGAACCCTGGCTCAAATCGGCAAGCTGATCCCAGTTCGCACTGTTGACGTGCCGACTGGCACTCCAGTTTTTGACTGGACCGTGCCAAAAGAGTGGAATATCCGAGATGCGTATATCAAGGATATGGCTGGAAGGCGGGTTGTGGACTTCAAGCAGTCCAATTTGCATGTTTTGAGTTACAGTACGCCGGTCCACGCGACCATGCCGCTGAGTGAACTCAAGCCACACTTGTCTACGATTCCCGAGAGACCCGATTGGATTCCGTACCGAACGTCCTACTACCAAGAAAACTGGGGGTTTTGTCTTCGCCATAATGAGCTGCTTGCACTTCATGATGGCGACTATGAGGTGTACATCGACTCTTCTCTCGAGGACGGCCATCTGACATACGGTGAATGTTACTTGCGGGGGCGCTCGGCCGACGAAGTTTTAATTTCGTGTCACGCGTGCCATCCCTCGCTGGCGGATGACAATCTTTCGGGATTGGCCGTGGCCACCTTTCTGGCCCGGCACCTTTCGGGGCGGAATCTTCGCTACTCTTATCGATTTTTATTCATTCCCGGGACAATCGGCGCAATCACCTGGTTAGCTCAAAATGGAAAGACGATAGGAAGCATTCGGCACGGGCTCGTGCTCACATGCGTTGGAGATGCGCGCGGATTTCACTACAAAAAAAGCCGCAGGGGAAACGCGGAGATTGACCGTGCCGCGGCGAAAGTACTTGAGGACCATGGTGGGCCGCACGAAATCCTGGAATTCTCGCCCTACGGTTACGACGAGCGTCAATATTGTTCCCCTGGTTTCAATCTTCCAATTGGCTGTTTGATGAGGAGTGTTTGGGGAACGTTCCCGGAGTACCACACCTCTGCCGACAATTTGGAATTCATCAGCCCGCGCTATTTGGCCGAATCGCTTCTCGTATGCGCGGCCATCCTAAATGTACTTGAAAACAACCAATGCTATTGCAATCAAAGCCCTTACGGTGAGCCACAACTCGGGAAGCGAGGTCTTTATGGGAGCACAGGCGGTGACGTGGTCGAATCTGAAGTATCTGCACGTCTTTGGGTATTGAACCTGTCGGATGGAGAGAACTCCTTATTGGACATCGCCGAACGTTCGGGTCTGCAGTTCTCCGTGATTAGCGACGCCGCAGAACTCCTGTTTCGGGAAGGATTGCTCTCAGTCGCGTCGGAACGAACAAAATAGATATCCATGATCCACCTGAGGCTGAATGGAGGAGCCGACAAGGACCTAAACATTCTGTGCCTAGGCTGCCACTCGGACGATATCGAGATAGGTTGCGGCGGTACAATCCTTCGCTTGGCAGAGCAATATCCTAAAACTGTGTTTCACTGGGTCGTGTTTAGCGGCTCTGAAGTTAGAAGGGCTGAAGCTCAGCGCGCAGCCGAACTCTTCGTGGGTCCCTCCGCGTTGCGCGGCGTAATGCTGAAGACTTTCCCTGATGGATTCATGCCATTCGTGGCCGGCGAGGTCAAAGAGGTATTTGAGGAATTGAAGACTTTGGTTTCGCCTGACCTGATCTTCACTCATAATTGCAAGGACGCGCATCAAGACCACAGGCTGATAGCGGAGCTGACATGGAACACGTTTCGGGATCATATGATTCTTGAGTACGAGATTCCGAAGTATGACGGTGATCTCGGGCAGCCCTCCGTATTCGCGCCACTCAAAGAGGAAACATGCCACTTGAAAGTGAGTTACATCATGGACGTATTCAGATCCCAGCACAGCAAGCGCTGGTTCCAGGAGAGTACGTTTCTCTCGCTGATGAGGCTTAGGGGAGTGGAATGCAATGCTCCTAGCGGTTATGCCGAAGCCTTCTATTGCCGGAAGATGGTGCTCTGAGGTGAACGGACCTAAATTGCCAATGATCTACCTTCAAGACGTTCCTTTGAGAACGCAATGAAAGATCTGAAGGAAAAGGCAATCCGAGGCGGGTTCGCTAAAGTATGTTCGCAAGCAATTAACTTCTTCCTCCGCGTGGGTTCTTTGATGGCGTTAGCCAGATTGTTACAACCGGCGGATTTTGGACTGGTCGGGATGGTTACCGCGATCACCGGAATTTTGAGCCTGTTCCGGGATTTCGGACTTTCGGCTGCTACCGTGCAGCGCGGGGAGGTAACCGATGCACAGATGTCTACTCTATTTTGGGTGAATGTTCTTGTCGGTGCGATATTGGCCGCATTCGCGTCCTTCCTGGCACCGTTCATCGGCACGTTCTATCATGAACCTCGTCTTTTCTGGGTGATGAGCATTATGTCAGTCGGATTCGTATTTAACGCAGTAGGGATCCAGCACTCGGCGCTTCTGCAACGCCAAATGCGATTTACCGCTTTGGCGTTGATCGACACGATCTCCTGGCTTTTTAGCACTATTATTGCCGTCGGGGCAGCTAAGGCAGGGTGTGGATATTGGGCCCTTGTTGCAATGACCGTCACTCTGCCATTTGTCTCGACCGCCGGCTTCTGGCTGACAACTACCTGGGTTCCAGGAATGCCGAGGAGAGGGACCGGAATTCGCTCTATGCTTCGTTTCGGCGGCACACTTACTTTGAATGGTTTGGTCGTATACGTTGCGTCCAATTTTGAGAAGGTACTTTTGGGTCGTTTCTGGGGCGCAGACGCCATCGGAATTTACGGCCGTGCGTACCAATTGCTCAGGATTCCAACCGACATCCTCAACACGGCAGTGGGCGAAGTAGCTTTCTCGGCACTGTCTCGACTCCGAGATGATTCTCGGCGCCTCACGAGCTATTTCCTAAAAGGCTACTCTCTAGTAGTGGCACTAACACTGCCAGCGACTATCGCATGTGTTCTTTTTGCGGACGATATCATTTTTGTTTTATTAGGGCCAAAGTGGAAAGATGCGGGAGCTATATTTCGACTGCTGGCTCCGACGGTACTGGTCTTCGCAATAGCTAATCCTCTATCGTGGTTGGTCAGCTCGATGGGTCTCGTCACGCGTGGTCTTAAAATGTCCTTGGTGATTGCCCCTCTCATGATCATCAGTTATGTTTTGGGATTGTCATACGGGCCTAAAGGTGTCGCCTTTGCTTATTCGGCCGTAATGACCCTTTGGATCATACCGGTGATTGCGTGGTCTGTGCACGGCACCGCGATTTCGTTGCGGGACGTTTTGAGCACTATAAGCCGGCCGCTTATCTCGAGCGTCATGGCCGGCGCTGGTGCTTGGGGGCTGAGGGTCTTGTGTGGTCAATCGCTGTCTCCGTTGCTTCGAATGCTCATGGAAAATACAGCCCTTCTGCTGGTTTATCTTGGCATCCTTTTGTATGTTATGGGCCAAAAGCCACTCTACATGGGCCTCCTTGGAAAAATAACTGCCCGATCATCGACCGAAGACACGGCGTTGGCGTCTGTCTAGCCGGCCAAATCAGAACGTACTCCTCACAGTAGAAGGATATTGTCCGTTTTTTTCATAACATCCATGGTTCATCCGATTCTAGCTCGCCTATCGAAATCAAGGCTTCTTCGCAGAGGTATGGCAAGGCCATTTCTGTCAGTAAGTGAGCGATTGTGGCGCTGTTTGCCTCCGGCTTTAAAGGCGAGTCGACTTGTGTCGGCTTACGGGAACTTTCTGCATTCGTTAGTCCAGCTGCGCTCCACCCGTAGGCAGTATCATGGCACCTTCTTCTTTCGAAACAGGCCAGAGCTTGACCTCATTCGCGACATTTGCGATCGACGACCTAAGGAGTCTGCTTTGAAGGTTGCCGTATTGGCCTGCAGCAATGGAGCGGAAGTGTACTCAATTGTGTGGGCTATTCGCTCTTCGAGGCCGGATCTACACCTTGTAGTAAACGCTCTCGATATATCTAGCGAGATTCTTGAGATGGCTAAAAGAGGGATTTACTCGCTAGCGACTGAAGAACTTGTTGGCTCGCCAATTTTCGAACGTCTCACGGAAAAAGAGAAGGAAGCCATGTTCGATAGCGACGGGGACAAGTTAAGCATTAAGTCATGGCTTAAGGAGGGCATCCGGTGGGAGGTGGCGGATGCGCAAGATCGAGAACTGGCGACGCTTTTTGGGCAACAAGACATAGTCCTGGCGAATCGATTTCTTTGCCATATGAACCCGCATGACGCAGAGCGATGCCTGCGTAATATATCGCACCTCGTCAAACCGGCCGGTTATCTATTTGTTTCCGGCGTCGATTTGGATATCCGCACGAAAGTCGCACTTGACTTGCGTTGGACTGCGGTTCGGGAACTCCTCGAAGAAATACACGATGGAGACCCTTCACTGAGACGCGACTGGCCCTGGAAGTACTGGGGCCTGGAGCCTTTCACCACCAGAAGGGGTGATTGGAACGTCCGTTACGCATCTGCATTTAAGTTGCACCACCAAGTGTAGTGTTCTCGTTGCCCAAGGCAGGTTCCCGACAACTAGTGCCCGGGGTGCAAATATTCCACGCGTGACACCGCCATGAGTTTCTTATCCGGCAGAGTTGCTCTAGTGACCGGATCCACCAGCGGAATTGGACGGGCGATCGCACTCGAGCTGGCACGTCAGGGAGCGCAACTGTATGTTGTCGGAAGGGATGCTGTCAAACTAACTGAAACAGCGGCGGTTATTCGGCAGTTCTCTCGAGTCACACCTTTTGAGATGGATTTGACGATTGGTGAGAACCTTCAGCCGCTCCTGTTGCACTTGGAAAAGGAAGCTGGAAGGCTTGACGTGCTGGTTCATAGCGCTGGGGTTATTCATTTGGACCCCATGGAACGCGCTCGCGTTGAAGACTTAGATCTTCAGTACGCAACCAATCTCCGTGCGCCCTACCTGCTGACGCAACACCTGTTGCCGCTATTAACGGCGGCTCGAGGGCAGATTGTCTTCATCAACTCCAGCCTAGGGCTGGCAGCGAAACACCCTGAGGTGGCGCAATACGCTGCAACAAAACACGCTTTGAAAGCAGTCGCCGACAGTTTGCGCGAAGAGGTCAATCCGAGAGGAATCCGAGTGCTCACTGTGTATCTTGGCCGTACGGCAACGCCGATGCAGGAGGCTCTCTTCCGAAAGGAAGGCAGAGTGTACGAATCTGATACACTTCTGCAACCGGACGATGTCGCATCTGTAGTCGTCCAGACGCTCACGCTTCCAGCCACCGCTGAGGTCACAGAAATCAGTATGAGACCGATGCAGAAGCCGTATTGATGACGCGGTCTGGCGTGGCACGTCTCCTTTTGCCGGTTACTTCGGCTTTTGCGACAAAGTGCCCGCTGTTTTAGCGACATTTACATGATAAAAAAGCTGCTTGCTGATGGCAGTTTTACAGATAACAGAATTGTACGGTTAGCCCCACTCGCTTTCTTGATTCTTGTGTCGTGGGTGCGGCCAGCTATTTCGTTTGGCGCGATCACGTATGTACAAGGCAATTCGGCAACGCCGCAGACGTCTCAAACGAGTGTAAGTGTAACGTTTAATTCGGCGCAGACAGCGGCCGACCTTAACGTTGTGGTAGTCGGGTGGAATAACAGCACCGCCACAGTGAGTGCCGTCACCGATAGCCGCGGGAATACATACGCGCTCGCGGTGGGTCCGACGGTCCAGGCGCCGGTGGCTTCGCAGTCGATTTACTACGCCAAGAATATTGCCGCGGCGGCCGCCGGGGCAAATTCCGTGACAGTGACGTTCTCCGCTGCGGCGGCGTTTCCCGATATTCGGATTCTGGAGTACAAAGGGGCCGATCTCAACAATCCGGTGGATGTGACGGCCGCCAATAGCGGCAATAGCGGGACTAGCAACAGCGGTGCCGCGACCACGACCAACGCCACGGATCTGATTTTTGGAGCGAACCTGGTTCAGACCACAACTAGTGGTCCGGGCAGCGGGTTTACGAGGCGCTTGCTGACCTCGGATGGCGACATCGCGGAAGATCGAACGGTAACTGCTACAGGCAGCTACAGCGCAACCGCTCCGCTCAGTTCGGGCCAGTGGATCATGCAGATGGTCGCCTTCCGGACGCCCGTTTCTAGTGGCGATACAACTCCGCCGAGTGCGCCGACGAATCTGAGCGCAACGGCGAACGGAACACAGATCAACCTGAGCTGGGCGGCTTCGAGTGACAATGTCGGGGTTACTGGCTATCAAGTGGAGAAATGCCAGGGTGCCGGTTGCTCGAATTTCGCGCAGATTGCGACGCCGACGGCGACGACTTATGCTGACACAGGGCTGGGGGCGGGTACATACAGTTATCGTGTACGAGCCGCCGATGCGGCCGGGAATCTGAGCGGATATTCCAATGTTGCGAACGGAGTTATCGCGGATACGATATCGCCGACTGCACCTAGCAATCTGACGGCAACCGCGAACGGAACACAGATCAACCTGAGTTGGACTGCTTCGACTGATAACGTGGGTGTCACCGGGTACCGGGTTGAGCGCTGCCAGGGAGCCGGATGTACAACGTTTGCGCAGATCGCGGCACCCACAACCACAACTTACAACGATACCGGCTTAACCGCAAACACAAGCTACAGCTATCGTGTACGCGCCACTGACTCCGCCGGCAATCTGAGTTCGTATTCGAATATTGCAAGCGCAACCACTGCGTCACAGTCCGCCGCGATCACGTATGTACAGGGCAATTCGGCAACGCCGCAGACGTCTCAAACGAGTGTAAGTGTAACGTTTAATTCGGCGCAGACAGCGGCCGACCTTAACGTGGTGGTAGTCGGGTGGAATAACAGCACCGCCACAGTGAGTGCCGTTACCGATAGCCGCGGGAATACATACGCGCTCGCGGTGGGTCCGACGATCCAGGCGCCGGTGGCTTCGCAGTCGATTTACTACGCCAAGAATATTGCCGCGGCGGCCGCGGGGGCAAATTCCGTGACAGTGACGTTCTCCGCTGCGGCGGCGTTTCCCGATATTCGGATTCTGGAGTACAAAGGGGCCGATCTCAACAATCCGGTGGATGTGACGGCCGCCAATAGCGGCAATAGCGGGACTAGCAACAGCGGTGCCGCGACCACGACCAACGCCACGGATCTGATTTTTGGAGCGAACCTGGTTCAGACCACAACTAGTGGTCCGGGCAGCGGGTTTACGAGGCGATTGCTGACCTCGGATGGCGACATCGCGGAAGATCGAACGGTAACTGCTATAGGTAGCTACAGCGCAACCGCTCCGCTCAGTTCGGGCCAGTGGATCATGCAGATGGTCGCCTTCCGGACGCCTGTTTCTAGCGGCGACACAACCCCGCCGAGTGCGCCGGCGAATCTGAGCGCAACGGCGAGCGGAACACAGATCAACCTGAGCTGGACGGCTTCGAGTGACAATGTGGGCGTTACCGGCTATCAAGTGGAGAGATGCTCGGGAGCGGGCTGCTCGAATTTCGCGCAGATTGGGACGCCGACGGCGACCACTTATGCTGACACAGGGCTAGGAGCGGGTGTATACAGTTATCGTGTACGGGCTACCGATGCGGCCGGGAATCTGAGCCAGTACTCCAACATCAGCACGGCGTCAGTTAGTGGCGGTGTTGGAACACCGACGGCTCCGGGCAGTCTGACAGCCGGCGCGGGCCCGACGCCGATCGTGGTTGCTACGCAAGGCTATATCAATTCGACGTTTCTAACGTCTCATACGACGGCTGCTTTCGACAGCACCGGGGGCGATCTGATTGTGCTGTGCGCTTCTGCGCATTCGGGCGTCACCTTTACACCCAGCGACAGCTTTGGGAATACCTGGATTCCGATAGCGGGACCGATTAACGCCAACGCGGGGGCGTTCGATCTGAGAACGCAACTTTGGTATGCACGGAACCCCGCAGTAGGGCAGGGTCATATGATCACCATGGGACTTTCAGCCGCACAGCCTCTGGTGATTTCCATCATTGTTGCGAAGGGCTCCAATCTCTCTTCGCCGATCGATGCCGTGTCTCTGATTGGCAGTGACAACGGAACGCAAACTACTGCTGTGGTCAGCCCAAGCGTAACGACCACGGCAAGTAACGATTTGCTGATCGGATTCGCGAAAGTTTCCGGTGGGGCTAGTTTCGTGGCCGGCTCCGGCTTTACGCAACAGGCTGCAGCGTCTTCTAACTTTCTCGATGCTGAGACTGGCCCGGCAGCTACTCCAGGGACTTATGCCGCGACATTGACGCTTAATACATCGCAGAGTTGGCAGTCAGCAGTGGTCGCTGCGGCCAACAATCCGAATCAAGCAAGCTTATCGTGGACGGCGGCAACCGAGAGCGGAGGAACCATCAGCAATTACCTGGTGGAGCGTTGCCAGGGTGTCGGATGCACGAACTTCGCCCAGATCGGGACCACAACCGTCGCTGGCTTCAACGATACGGGTCTGTCCCCCTCTACCAGCTACAGCTATCGAGTTCGAGCCGGGGATACAACCAATACGGTTGGACCGTATTCGACTGTGACCACTCTGCTTACGCCCGGCACGACTACCTCAGCGCCCTCGGCGCCTGGAAGTCTATCAGCGTCCGGTCCGATCGTGGTCGCTACTCGAGGCTATATCAATGGAACATCCCTAACCTCCCACACGACCGCTGCGTTCGACAGCACCGGGGGTGATCTGATTGTGATGTGTGCTTCTGCTAATGCGGGCGTAACGTTTACACCTAGCGACAGCTTTGGCAACATATGGACCCCCCTGGCGGGACCGACCAGCACTACCACGGGATCCGATCTGAGAACGCAGCTCTGGTATGCGCAGAATCCGGTAGTGGGTCCGGGTCATACGATCAGCATGGCGCTTTCGGTCGCAGAGCCTTTAGTGATTTCCATCCTTGTTGCGAAGGGCTCCAATATTACTTCGCCGATCGATGCTGCGTCTCTGATTGGCAGCGACAACGGAACCCAAACTACTGCTGTAGCCAGCCCGAGCATAACGACAACGGGGAACAACGATTTGCTGATCGGGTTCGCGAAAGTCTCCGCTGGCGCTACTTTCCTAAACGGCTCTGGCTTTACGCAACAGGCGGCGGCATCATCCACCTTTCTCGACGCTGAGACGGGCCCGGCAACTAACCCGGGGACATACAGTGCAACCTCCACCATGACCTCAAGTCAGACCTGGCAGTCGGCGATCGTTGCCGCAGCTGCTGGTCCCAATCAGATAACCATCTCCTGGACGCCGTCAGCTGAAATCGGCGGGAGCATACTCACGGGAACGATCAGCAGGTATTTGGTCGAGCGCTGTCAAGGAGCGGGATGCACGAACTTCGCGCAGGTCGCGATCACGACCGCAGCTACATTCACAGACACCGGCCTGACCGGATCCACAAACTATCGGTATCGAGTTCGCGCCCAGGACTCAGCCAATGTTCTTGGACCTTATTCCAATCTCATTACTGTACTGATAAGTTCGCCCTCTAGCGGCGACACAACCCCGCCGAGTGCGCCGGCGAATCTGAGCGCAACGGCGAGCGGAACACAGATGAACCTGAGCTGGACGGCTTCGAGTGACAATGTGGGCGTTACCGGGTATCAAGTGGAGAGATGCTCGGGAGCGGGCTGCTCGAATTTCGCGCAGATTGGGACGCCGACGGCGACCACTTATGCTGACACAGGGCTAGGAGCGGGTGTATACAGTTATCGTGTACGGGCTACCGATGCGGCCGGGAATCTGAGCCAGTACTCCAACATCAGCACGGCGTCAGTTAGTGGCGGTGTTGGAACACCGACGGCTCCGGGCAGTCTGACAGCCGGCGCGGGCCCGACGCCGATCGTGGTTGCTACGCAAGGCTATATCAATTCGACGTTTCTAACGTCTCATACGACGGCTGCTTTCGACAGCACCGGGGGCGATCTGATTGTGCTGTGCGCTTCTGCGCATTCGGGCGTCACCTTTACACCCAGCGACAGCTTTGGGAATACCTGGATTCCGATAGCGGGACCGATTAACGCCAACGCGGGGGCGTTCGATCTGAGAACGCAACTTTGGTATGCACGGAACCCCGCAGTAGGGCAGGGTCATATGATCACCATGGGACTTTCAGCCGCACAGCCTCTGGTGATTTCCATCATTGTTGCGAAGGGCTCCAATCTCTCTTCGCCGATCGATGCTGTGTCTCTGATTGGCAGTGACAACGGAACGCAAACTACTGCTGTGGTCAGCCCAAGCGTAACGACCACGGCAAGTAACGATTTGCTGATCGGATTCGCGAAAGTTTCCGGTGGGGCTAGTTTCGTGGCCGGCTCCGGCTTTACGCAACAGGCTGCAGCGTCTTCTAACTTTCTCGATGCTGAGACTGGCCCGGCAGCTACTCCAGGGACTTATGCCGCGACATTGACGCTTAATACATCGCAGAGTTGGCAGTCAGCAGTGGTCGCTGCGGCCAACAATCCGAATCAAGCAAGCTTATCGTGGACGGCGGCAACCGAGAGCGGAGGAACCATCAGCAATTACCTGGTGGAGCGTTGCCAGGGTGTCGGATGCACGAACTTCGCCCAGATCGGGACCACAACCGTCGCTGGCTTCAACGATACGGGTCTGTCCCCCTCTACCAGCTACAGCTATCGAGTTCGAGCCGAGGATACAACCAATACGGTTGGACCGTATTCGACTGTGGCCACTCTGCTTACGCCCGGCACGACTACCTCAGCGCCCTCGGCGCCTGGAAGTCTATCAGCGTCCGGTCCGATCGTGGTCGCTACTCAAGGCTATATCAATGGAACATCCCTAACCTCCCACACGACGGCTGCGTTCGACAGCACCGGGGGTGATCTGATTGTGATGTGTGCTTCTGCTAATGCGGGCGTAACGTTTACACCTAGCGACAGCTTTGGCAACATATGGACGCCCCTGGCGGGACCGACCAGCACTACCACGGGATCCGATCTGAGAACGCAGCTCTGGTATGCGCAGAATCCGGTAGTGGGTCCGGGTCATACGATCAGCATGGCGCTTTCGGTCGCAGAGCCTTTAGTGATTTCCATCCTTGTTGCGAAGGGCTCCAATATTATTTCGCCGATCGATGCTGCGTCTCTGATTGGCAGCGACAACGGAACCCAAACTACTGCTGTAGCCAGCCCGAGCATAACGACAACGGGGAACAACGATTTGCTGATCGGGTTCGCGAAAGTTTCCGCTGGCGCTACTTTCCTAAACGGCTCTGGCTTTACGCAACAGGCGGCGGCATCATCCACCTTTCTCGACGCTGAGACAGGCCCGGCAACTAACCCGGGGACATACAGTGCAACCTCCACCATGACCTCAAATCAGACCTGGCAGTCGGCGATCGTTGCCGCAGCTGCTGGTCCCAATCAGATAACGATCTCCTGGGCGCCATCAGCTGAAATCGGGGGGAGCATACTCACGGGAACGATCAGCAGGTATTTGGTCGAGCGCTGTCAAGGTGCGGGATGCACGAATTTTGCGCAGGTCGCGACCACGACGCAGCTACATTCACAGACACCGGGCTGACCGGATCCACAAACTATCGGTATCGAGTTCGCGCCCAGGACTCAGCCAATGTTCTTGGACCTTATTCCAATCTCATTACTGTACTGATAAGTTCGCCCTCTAGGTAAGCTGTCCCGGCTGTAACGTTAGTGGGAAGAATGAGTCTCCTGTGTATGAGAGCGAGAGCTATGACGATCACGGACGAGCAGCGACGGGAGCTGACGCGATGGACGCAGTGGCGTACACTTCCAGCGGGCGATGTCTTTCGAGCAAAGCTGATTTTGGCGCTTGCCGAGGGCCGGAGTTACCGGCAGATTATGTCGTGATTGCAGACAACAGCGCCTACGATTTCGCGTGGAAGCAACGTTTCGAGCAGGCTGGAATCGATGGTCTCGATCCCCTTCATAAGGGAAGTGAGCCACGCGTCGCCGATGCTGCTTTGCAAACCCGGATCGACGGAAAACCCAGCGTAAACCGGTCGATGGTTCTACGCATTAGTCCTGCCGCAAGATGGCAGCAGCACTGGGTGTGAGCAAATCCACCGTACAGCGGGTGTGGACGCAGTTGCGTCTGAAGCCGCATCAGTTGGATCGCTACAGGGCATCCAACGATCCTCAGTTCGAGGAATTCGTCGCGTTTCTCGAAGGCCTGGTATCGCAAACCCGTTGGGCGAAGGAGATCCACGTCGTGCTCGACAATCTGTCGGCACATAAAACTAGGATGTGAAGCGATTCCTAGCTGAGCACCCCCAGGTTCGGTTTCACTTCACGCCAACCTATTCATCCTGGTTGATCGAGTTCATTATCGTCGCCAAAATTCAACGCGATGTCATTCGGCGCAGCGTCTTTATTCCGTCGCCGCCTTGGAAAACAAACTACGCCGCTATAGTTTATCCAAATCTGCCAAGCGATTCCGCTGGACCTATACCCATCCATCCCGCCGCATCCCTACTAATCGAATCACCGGACAACATACTAGTGGCCTGTCGCGAAGAAACAATTAGCATCAACTGGGTATCTAATCGGGTGAATGCCCTTCACTGCGGAGCCGCTTGTGTTGACCTTGGAGGAACGAGGGGAGATGAGGAGATGAGCAGGTCGCGCACGCTTCCGGCAGATGTCTTCGCCGCGCGCCTGATTCTGCTGTTGGCAGAAGGCTTGCCTTATCGCACGATCGAAGAAAACTGGTCACCACAGCGCCGACGATCGCACGCTGGCGGGCGCGTTTTGAGAAAGGGGGCGTGGCCGGGCTTCTGGAGGTGAGGCATCCCGGGCAGCAGCCGACCGTGATCACGCCGGCCTTGCAGGCGAAAGTACTGAGCGCCACCCGGAAGAAACCCAGCGACGGGTCGACGCACTGGTCTTGCCGCAAGCTGGCCAAGCACCTCCACATCAGCAAAGACGCTGTACAGCGTATCTGGCACAAAGCGGGACTGAAGCCGCACCGCTTGGAACGGTATATGGCCAGTGACGATCCGGACTTTGAACGCAAAGCTACCGACATCATCGGGCTGTACTTGCAGCCGCCGCAACACGCCGCCATATTCTGCGTGGACGAGAAGTCGGCCATCCAGGCTCTGGACCGTCTGGATCCAGTACTGCCGATGTCTCCAGGACGTGCCGAGCGGCACGGCTTTGAGTATTATCGGCATCGTTAGCTCTCCCTGTATGCTGCACTCGATGTGCGCACCGGCAAAGTCCACGGCAAAACGGCGGCACGGCATACCAGCGACGAATTCGCTTCTTCTCTTGGCGACGTGGTCGGCGACTGCAAGCCGCAACAAGAAATCCATATCATTCTGGACAACCTCTCGGCGCATAAGACGGCTAAAGTGCTGGGCTTCCTGGAACAGCACCCGCGTGTCCGTCTGCACTTCGCTCCGACTTATTCTTCCTGGCTTAATCAGGTCGAGATCTGGTTTTCCAAATCGAACGCGATGTGATTGCGCGTGGAGTTTTCAATTCGGACGTGACCTCGCCCGCAAATTGATCCGCTACATCCGTGCCTACTCGAAAACTGCGCACCCCTTCAAGTGGAAATACAGCGATGTCCAACGACGCCTTTCATGCTAATCAATTCAAAGCGACAGGCCAC
>CAVWRP010000016.1:0-96874 GCA_963757345.1 Terriglobia bacterium
AAACAGTCCTGTTGGTAACAAGTCAAGATGTCCGGTTTAATTAACAAATGAAATGTCCGGTATTGCCAGCACCAGATTTTAGGGATACGCTTTGAAGACCTGAGCGGAGGACAGAGCGCTGCTGGGAAGCAACTCGAGCGCCGACTCAGGGCCGGGATTGCGGGAGCGAGCTGATTCGTTCCCGATCCAGCAATCCTGGCCCAAAGCGATAAATCCCGGAGGTCTGGAGGCAGGCCTCCAGTTCAAAAAGAACTCCTTCCGATTTGTTTTAAGCGGCAGCACGTCCGGTTGACGGTCTCGGAGTACCGCGCCGTTTCGCCGCCTGCGGTGGCAGTTCACCGCTGGCATATTGTGCAATCACGTGCGGGCCGTAGCGGATCGACATGCGGCCGTCCAGATGCTCGTGTACAACAACAGTCTGTCCTGCCAGCGTGTCGCGCCAGCGCGTTTTGTCCAGTTGGAATACGCGGTTTTCCAACGTGATCGTGTTGTCGTTATGGACCGTGCGCTCATGTTGCGCGCTGAAAATCCAATCCAAATCTTTACGCCGAGCCCGCACAAAGGCACTCCCTTTCTGCGCCGCCGCAACCGTAAACTTGCTGTTGAACTCGGCGATGTAATAACTCTTGAGAAACTCATTGGCCTGGTCCAGGTCCGTGATGCCACGCACCCGCAGTTCCTGCGGTAGTCGGCCCTGCCACGTCCCAAAGCTCCGCTCCGAGCGGCCTCGTGCTTGCGGCGAATACGCCGGAATCATCTTGACTCCGAGTTCCTGCAGAGCCCGGCCTACCTGCGTGGGGCGGCTCATATCCACTGGTTCTCCCCGTTTCGCAGTGACAAAGAAATGCCCTGCGCGATCGCTATACAGCGAGCAGAACAATCCTTTAGTCTCGATCACTTCGCGTAAAGCGGCCATCACAGTTCGCGTGCATTCAGCTTCCACCAATTGCGCGTAGTAGATCTCACTGGTCGCATCGTCCAAGATCACGATCAATTCGTAATAACGATCGTCGTTGAACCAGCGGTGCTCGCTGCCGTCAATGTGCAGCATCATACCGGGGAGCGACCGACGCGGTCTTCGCTTGCGGTGCGATCCCGGCTTCTTTCGCTTCCGCACCAGCCCCGCTGTTTGCAAAGCCGTCTTCACCCAACCGTAGCTCAGAGTAATGCCGTGCTTATCTCGCAGCTTCTCGTAGAAGTGTCGTACGTTGAAGTCGAAGTATTGCTCCTGATAGAGCCCCAGAACTTTTTCCACCATCGCCATCGGCACGCGTTTCGGGCTCGGCTGTCGCTTCCGGTAGTCCCACAACCCCGAGTAGCCGTGCTCATTCAGCCGCTCGCGCCAGCGCCGCATCGTCCGGTCCGTCACTCCCATAACCTCGGCCGCTTCCCACCATTTCAGCTTGCCGGCTGCTGCCTTCAATATCACCTCTTGTGCCTTCATCATCCGCTCGATTTCTGCGGCCGAAATCTGCTGTTCGTCGGCTTCCACACCGCTCAGCTTTTCCCAGCCGCTCTTTCAAAGCGGACATTTCACTTGTCATTTGAGGCGGACAAATCACATGTTACTGACAAACAACACGGCCACATAGGCGACCGTTGTGGCCAGCGGATTATAGTGGTGCAGCGACATCGACCGGATGGTCCCCTGCAGTAGTGTTTGCAGGAGCGCGTAGACGCCAAAGAACGCGAGCATCGTCCAGCCAAACGGCATCAGCGAGGGCGCCACGCTCGAGACCAGGTCGGTGACGCCGGTTGTGACCGTACCTTCGAAGTTCACCGTGCCGGCGATCGCGTTGTCGACATCGGGCGGCAGCGGGATCGATTGTCCGAAGACGACCGCTGCGAAGAGAACCGATAAGAGGACTGTTTTCATTTACGGAACCACGTACCGATGGGCGGACGGTTGCGTCTTCCGGGCGAGGCGCTGTTCGAGCCGGCGGTCCTGTTGCGTGACTCGAATCGGGTGGCCACCGCGAATGAAGAGAGCGGCCACCACGGCTAGCACCGCGAGGATCGCCGCGAGCAATTTGATGGTGAGTGCTTTCGTCATGCTTAGGGCTCGAGATAGTTGCCGGTTACCGTTGCCGTTCGAGTAGGATCGAGCAGCGCAGGCGAGGAAGCGCGAGCTTGGGCGATATCCATGTACCAAAGCTGTTCGTCGGCTAGCTTGTCTCGCTGCACCTTCGCCGCGAGCGTTTGCTGTTCCGCCAGACACGCTGCGAGATTGCCGTTGGCTTTAGCCTGGGTTTGCGCCTGGATATGGCCGCCGGACAGGACATTCAAAACCGCCACCAAAGAGTTTTTGGCATCGCTTTCGTCGAGCGCATCGCTCGACAGTTTGTCTTCTGCCTCTTGATTTGCATCCTGGGTCGATTTATAGTGTGCGAGGATCGCGGCGCAACGTTGCGACGTTTGGTCGAGCAACTGGATCGTCGCAAATTCGGACATCCGGCGGCTATGGGCGGGCGTTGTGCTCCCGAGATAGCCGGCACTCCCAGCCTCGAGCGTGCTCTGCTGCCAGGCGCGGCCCGCGTTTGAGACATCGCCATTCATCGCCGCATTGAAGTTGATGGTCTCGTTGTAGTGGGATTCGGTCACTTCATTGCCGACCGCAAAGGCGGCCATGCGCCAGATATCCTTATTTCGGACGCGCTGCGACATCTCGATCGCCAGGTGATACGCGGCGAGGCCGTTCTCGACGATCTTCACCGTCTGGTTGTAGGTCTCGGCCAACCTGGCGCCGTTGCTGATATCTTCCGACCAGATATGGCCGAGCGTCGCGTAGCTCGTCGGATCGAAGACCACGTCTCCGAAGCCAAGGAGCGCGTAGAGAGCAACTGGGTGCACTGCCAGATAGCCGATCCCGCATAACAGCGGAACGGCCACAAGAATCTTCCTCTTCATAACGGATCCTCTCCCCTGCTAGTGAAAGAGACGCCCTGGCAGGCACAGCCGAGCCAGCATGCCGATCGTGCATAAGAGGACGGTGATCCAGAAGCCGACCCGCATAAACGTGCCCAGGGGGTTCAGCTGAGCGTTCATCAGTTTCAACTGCCGGAGTTGTTCTTCTTCGACTGTTCTTTGCTGTTTCATCGAAATCTCCTTTCAAAGATCCGGATCCATCGTGTGATTCTTAATGTCCGGCAACAACAGGTCGCCGGCCAGCATCACCTTCACGCGCGCCCGTTCGCGCAGGGTGAAGGTGGGTAGTATGTTCAAGAAGCGCTCCATTACGCGCTGCGCGCTTTGGCCCAGTCCTTCCGACACGCCGTTGCGCAGTTGGACGCCCCAGTCATAGGCGCCGTAACTCACGTTGTTTCCGATCTGGGCCGTTGCCGAAACCGCCGCGAGCGCGAGTGAGGCGCCGAAGATCTGGAGATAATGGCGATTCACCAGATCCCGTAAACCGGTTTGCCCCACCACATCCAGGCCTTGAAACTTGTCGAGGCTCACCGAATACCCATCGGGCAGGATCATGCGGTGAAACGCCACGAACAGGCGCTCCTGATTCACGCTGCTTACCGCACGGACGCTGCCGAGCAGGCGAGTGCCTTTCGGGATTAAAAGATGCGAACCGCTCGCCGAATACACATCCGTCGTCACCATCGTGATCACCGGGCCGATGGCCGCACCGGTGAGCCGATTCGCCAGCACGCTTTCGATCACGGTGTCTTCGAGCAACCGGTACAGCTTGCCAAAGGAAGAATCGAAAGTGTAGTCGTCTTGAGGATCACTCGGCTGCCTGTTCCTCGAAGAGGTCTCGGGTTGCTCTCTCTCTGAGTCGGGAACCCCGCCGAAGGCCGGGTGGCCACGGCGTGCTCCTTCGCCGGGCCCGGCATCGTCAGACTGATGGGTTCGAACCACCTCCGGATTCGTCGTCGCAACCGATGCCGCCGGGGGTTGTTTCTCTTTCTCGAAATAGTCCGAAAAGTCCACCGCAACCGGCGAAGAATCGAGATCGTTCTGTCGCCGATGTTCCTCTTCGAGCGCCGCTCTTTCTCTTCGTTGCTGCGCTTCTGACTGGACAGTGCCGGCAGTACCGCCGTGTTCGGCATCCTCCTGTGCTTTGGTTTTCTGTGGAACCCCGGCAGCCTCGGTGTAGGCGTCCCGAGCCAGATCGTTTCCCTCCCCGAGAACCGTGTTCTCGTTATTCTGAAGTACTCTCTCCCGATCCATGCCCTTCAGGTACGCGGCCTGTCCGGATTGTTGTTCGGCAAAGCTGTCGCTCTGCTGGTGGGTCATGGTCGTGGGCTTCGGCAGTGAGCGTGCCTCGGGCGTCACTCTGCCGGTTACCAGGCCCGCAATGTTGGCTAGAATCACTACCGCCAGGATCAAACCCGCAAGCATCAGGCCGGCAAACACCACCTTCCGGCTCTTTTTCGCAGGCGCCGGCATCACCAGCTTCGCTTCGGCGAAGCGCTGTTGTTCGTCCGCTTCCTCGTAAGGGTCGCCTGTCATTTGGTACTCCGATCCCGGTGAAAGGTGAGTTTGTTTTCCTTTTTCGGCCCGATCGCGAAGTAGCCGTCGTAAAGCAACTTCGGAACCGTATAGAGCCCATCCGCGTAGCCGTACTGAATCAGGCTTGGCTTCCCGTCTTCATTGATTTCGTAGAGCGCGAGGACCTGCGTTCCCTGGAAGTAGGTGAACTTGTCATCCGACCAGGCCATCCGAAAGCCGAGCTTCTCGGCCTTGGCAGCATCCCAGTCATAGCCGAAGAACAGCTTGCGCGGATACTGCGCCTGATAGGCGCCGATAGCAGCATCGAACTTCTCCTGCGCTTTTTTCTCTGCCTCCGCAAGTCCCTCCTGCGCCCGGTCCGCACGCGTCTGGCAGCTTGCGACCTCTTCCGCCGGCACCCACTGCACCTGAGAAACGACGGCGCTGCTATCCGTAGTAGTCCCCGCGTCGACTTCGGCATCGAACTCGCTGTCTACGCCTGTCACCTCTTCGAGGAGAAACGAAAGCTCCTGTCCGGTATTCGAAATCACATGCAGCGTCGTGTGAATGCCGGTCTCTCTCGGCTTGACAGCCAGAAAGCGCGTCGGGACCTTGCCGGCGTCGACTGCCCAGACGCCGCCTTCGCCTCTATCGCCTCCGTACACATTCATCACGCGTTGGCCATCCGGCAATCGAATCAGAGTCGACCTGGCCGCGGGCCACGCGGACGCGCACCGGCTTCCGCTGCCCCATTACCACGGCTAACGGTTCGCCAGGCCTGGGGTTGCCAGGCGTGGGATCGCTGGGCTTATTGGCCTTGTCGGCTGCAAAACCGCAGCCGACGGCTGCCATCAGCAGCACGGCGCCCAAACGCCCGACTCCTCTTTGCATCCCCTTTACTCCCGTCTTGCACTGCCCGCGGCGCTACTGAGCAGTTCTTCCTGCAGTTGCTGCATTCCGTCGTCGATCCCTAACTCGGCCACCAACCGCTCCCGCAACGCTCGTTCCGACGGCTTCGTCGTCGCTCTCGCGTAAGCCGCCGGGTCGAGATTCATCCGCAACACTTTGAAGTACCCCCGGCCGCCCGCGACGAACGGCTCGCCGTCGACCTTGATCGCGAGTTCCCGTTCCCCGAGCGACTCCAACTCGTCGAGTTCTTTCGGGTTCAGCCGGAAATGCGTCGCATAAGTCTCGCGATCGAACGCCCCGCCGAGGAAGATCGTGTTGGGGCAAGCATTCTTGATGACCTGCCCTTGCGTTCCCAGGTCCTCGAGCGATTGGGTCACTAGAGTGGCCCAGGCCAGATGCTTGCGATCCGCCTTTATCGTTTCGAGCACAAACGACAGCACCGGCAGAATGCCCATGCGCTTCCACAGCTCATCCATCACGATGTGTTTCGGGGTGCCGAGGTTCTTCTTGTCTCGGATGATGTTCTGGCAGAGCAGCAGAATCCAGCTCATCTCGACTTCGAGAAGATCCTTGTGCGTGTCGCCTAGACTCGCGAAGTCGAACAGCTGCAGGTCGTGGAACTCTAAATCGTCTTCCCAGTTGTCGAAGATCGCGCCGTAGATGCCGCCTTCGATCCAGCGTTTGAGTCCCTGCCGCAGATTCGGCGGCAACGGCAGATGTTTGAGACGCCGCAGTTCGACCGGCACCTCGAACAGACGTTCCACTCCCTTTTCGATCGCGTCCTGGTCCTCGTTGCCCACCGCCACGCCCGATTTATGCAGCATCAGGCGCAGGATCTGCGCGATCGAGTAGATATTTTCTTTCGTGTTCGCCACCCGAAAGAAGTTCAGGCGTGGGTACTCGAGACCGAGATGCGTCACCACGCCGCCCAGTGCGCGCACGTTGCTCTCGTAGCTGCCGCCCTGATCGAAAAGGAACGTCTTGGTGCCGTACTTCATAGCACTTGTGAACAGCGCGTTGGTATTCAGGCTCTTGCCGCGGCTCGGCCCGCCCAGTACGGTGGTGTTGCCGTTGCCGTTCACAAAGGGCGTCAGGAAAAACGGCGTTCCCTGGCGCGTCTCATAGACCAAGGTGTATTCATCCTCGAGATCCTCCGACCACGCATGGCCGGGAAACGGGCGATACACGAACGAAAGGTTTGCCTTGTGGTCGCCCCGCAGCCACATCTTTCGCACGTTGTACGGTTGCCCGGGAAAGCACGAAAGGTAGGCCGAGACAGCGCCCCTCTTTTCTTCGAGCAGCCCTGCCTCGGCCGGGTCACTGAAGACACTTTGAATGCGCGGCAGCGCCGCCTCGATTTGCTCTTTATCGCGCGAATGAATCAACCCGAACAGAGACCAGTGCCCGTAATAGTGGCGATCGTCCAGGTCTGCCAGAATGCCGCCCACCTCTTCGACCTTCTTTTCCTGAGCGATCGTGGCGGCCCGGCGGGGTGCGGGAACCGTCGGATGGTAGCCGCCGACGGCAGCACTCCAGATATCGCCACCCGCCATGCCCACCGCATTCTCGACTGCCGCCGCCTTACTCCGCGTGGTCTTGCCCGGTTTGCGCTGCCAGACTGAACACCAGACCATTTCGCAATCGATCGCCGGCAGCCCGCCCCATAAATCCGGTCGCGTGCCGCGCGGCGGTTCAACCAGCGACAGCACCTGGCAATACCGCTTTCCCACCCGCAGGTAATCGCCCTCGAGACCGATATGGACCCGTCCCAGTTTTTTGGGACTCTCGTTGGGCAGCGCTGCTTTTCGCGTCACGAGCGTGCGATCGAGGTTCAACAGATAGCTGTACAACTCGACCAGCTCATCGGGCGGCAAGCGCTGAATCTTCGCCATCCGCAGCTGCTGCTCATAGAGCAATGCCGCATTCTGGATCCGCCGTAAGGACGAGCGAGATCGTTCCGTAAACTCGTCGGCATCTTTCGCCATCTTCCCCGGAAGGTAGAGCGTTACGAACAGGCGCACACTCCTAAAGCGAGCGGTAGCTTTGAGAAACTCGGCTCGTTCCAGCGCCTGTTGCCGCACCGCCTCCTCGAGGATCGGCCGACCCGGCAGTGCGTCCTTTTGAGCGGTGATCAGATATTCGAACACAATGCAGTCTTCGGGCAATGTCCGGTTCGCGATCGCTACTTGCTTCGAAACGTAGTGGAGCGTGTCACGATCGAGGCCTTCGCTATCGATACCCTCGACACCGAAGCTCACGCCGTACCCGGTCGGAGTGGCGAACACGCCGTTGCGGAAAATGCGAGGCCGAAAAATCGTATCCACCCTTCCCGCTTTGCCGAACGGCCGCAAGGAATCGGGAGTCGAGCGGATACGAAGCTTTCTGAGTGATAGAGGAATCATTTTCCTGGGTCGAACTCCGCGGGTAAGAGCAAATCATGCAGCATCAGCTGCGGCTCTTTGGGATCGTTCCTCGTGAGCCACCAGCCGAAGCCTAATGCACCTGGACAGAGCGCCGCGCCAAAGATTTTGCAGCCTGGCAGCAGGAACACCAGCACCGACAGCGACAGAATGCCGAGGATCACGTACCACGGCATTCCGAATCTGTTCGGCCGAGGGTTCAACGTGTCGTTGATCGGTTCGAGCTTCTTTTCGTCCGAGATCATCGAATGCTCCGGACTCAGGACAGCCTGAACGGCTCGACCAACGGCAAAAGCAACAGGCCCGTCGATACGCTTTGGCCCGTCAGCGTGTTGACCAGCACAAACGCCAGGCCAGCCAGCAAGGCGCCCGCCAGGCCGCCGCCCACCATTGCCAGGCCTCTTGGCCGGTTGGTTGTGAGGGTGAGGCCGCCCCAAATAATCAGGCCCACAAAACCCATGCCCGCCAGGGCCACGGTTAGTTTTAAGATGCTCGTACCGAGCGTCGTGAAGTTGCTCGTGCTGCCGCTAATATCCCCGCTCTGCGCGAACGCCAGGGCGGATGTGAATGCGTACAGACTCAGCAGCTGAATAGCCTTGAGTAAGACGGTGCATTTAGTCATCGTTTTCTTCTATCTCCTTCTCAGTTCGGGGCCCTCACTTAGCCCCTCGGTATGCGTAATCCGCAAAGTTCTCTTTGAAATGACAGATCACTTTGGAGGGAGCTCTAGTCGACACAGGGGGGGTGCCTTCACTCTGTATGCCACGACGGGCTACTCTGGTGACAGCTTGTGTAGCTTTTTTTGTTGCTCCATTTGCCCCAAAAAACGCTTTCCACAATTATGCTGCTTCGAAACTCACCATCTAGCGGGCACCTCGGTAGTCGACAATCAGGCGTCACCTGAAGTTCAGGAGTGTATCGGATGGCCATGCATCCAGCGGCTTTCAAATCGGAAGATGGCTTGAGCAAACGGTGGGTGTACGGACCTCAGTTTGGTTAAGCTTCAAAGATTCTGCAAAAAGGAGATGGGTCAGACTGGACCTTTCGAATTCAGTTAGGCGCTGAAGAGAGGAAAGGTAACAGGTGAGCCGAAAGCAGGATAGCGCGAAAGGAAAGATCACAACAGAGGATCTGAAGAAGCTGTTGGTGGAGGATCGGGATCTGCTGAAGACGATTGTCGAAGAGACGCTGCAGCAAGTGCTGGAAGCAGAGATGGATGAAGCACTGCAGGCGAGCAAAGGCGAGCGCACGTCGAGCCGGCTAGGGTACCGGGCCGGATATTACAACCGGATGCTGGTGACGCGAGTAGGTCACATTGAATTGCGTGTGCCACAAGATCGTCAGGGACGCTTCCGGACGGAGGTTTTTGAGCGATATCAGCGCAGCGAAAAAGCACTGGTGGCGGCGATGCTGGAGATGTACGTACAAGGCGTGTCCACACGCAAGGTGAAGACGATCACCGAAGAACTGTGTGGGCATGAGTTCAGCTCGTCGACAATCAGCCGGATCGTGCAAAAGCTGGATGAAGAGCTGGAGCGGTTTGCCCGCAGGCGTTTGGAAGAGCCCTATCCGTACCTGATTCTGGATGCTCGCTATGAGAAGGTCCGCGAAGATGGTGCGGTACGTAGCCAGGCGGTGTTGATCGCGATCGGCATCAACTGGGAAGGACGTCGGAACATTCTCGCGGTCGAGCTGGCCAGCCGTGAAAGTCTGTCGAGTTGGAAGGAGCTGATAGCCGGTTTGCGTCAGCGGTCGCTACACGGAGTGGAATTCGTCGTCAGTGACGATCATGCTGGCCTCCGCCGCGCCATTCAAGAAGCGCTACCCGAGGCGGTATGGCAGCGCTGCTACGTTCACTTCCTGCGCAACGCGCTCGATTATCTGCCGCGCAAAGCCGACGATGATTGCCTGCAGGAGCTGCGCTGGATCTATGATCGGCGGGACGCACAAGAGGCGCGACAGGATCTTTCAGCCTGGCTGCTGAAATGGGGCAAACGCTATGCCAAGCTCTGCGCGTGGGTTGAAGAAAACATCGAGGAAACACTGAGCTTTTATCGCCTGCCGCGGCAACATCACAAGAACCTGAAATCGACCAACATGCTCGAGCGGCTCATGGAAGAAATCAAGCGGCGCACGCTAGTTGTTCGAATTTTCCCGAACGCGCCCGCTTGCTTAAGGCTCGTCCGAGCTCTGGCCGTCGAAACGCATGAAAACTGGATCGAGGCGATGCAGTACCTCAACATGGAACCGCTTCGAGAGCAGAAAAAAGAGGCATTACGCAAACTGGGAGATGTGGCGTGACGGTTTCTACAGGACTGACCAGGGCAAGGCGCTCCAAAGCCGCCCTTGCCCTGGACCCCATCCCGGCATCAAAGGTCCAATCTGATCCACTCGAAATTGCAGAACTTGACAAGCACAACTCCTCAGTTTTGTGTGCCTGAGGGTATCCCGGCTACGAATCACACTTCGCGAGGGCGAAGTCAAGCAGAGCGTCGCATACGGTGCGGGCGAGTTGGTATTTCTGGGTATTTGAATATGCTGGTTCCGAGGTTCACACATCGTAGCTCGGTAACACCGGTGAAACTGCGGTCTCTAGCCCGGGTTCGCCCGAGAGCTATAGAGCGCACTGCTTTTGGCACGAAAGCCTATGATCGAAGCGACCCACGCACCTCTACAAAAGCTAATAGCTGAAGCCGTCGATCCAGTCAGTCTTTGCGCTGATTAGTGTCCGCCCTGGAAGCAGGGGCCTAGGTGAAGATTTAGCAATAATGACCGCCGTTTAGTCGCCGGTAATGTCTCATCTTTTGCGATCCCGCTGTTTAGGAATGCACACGGCATCCATTCTGCTGCAATCGGATACATGGTTTGCTGCGGGAAGCCAGAAAAGGTCGTTATTGATCAGGCCGACAACCAGCTGCTGGCCGGGCGGAATTTGTGCCTTCTCCGACCATCTATCTTCGCCGCATCAACATTTTATCTTCTTATCCGGTTATCCGGCCAAAAATGGACTCTAGTCCATAAACGCCGGAAGCCCAAGCGAACGGTAGCGATCCACAAGAGGGCAATCTGTGTCCGTTTCAATCACGGGGGCCGCACGCCCTCAATGGTGAATTGTTTTCGCGACACATATCTCATTTTTAATAGGACTCACAACACAGAATGGACTTGCAATATTTTTGATTTGTGCTATATTTCGAACCATTACGAGGATATTCTTCCTCCACTATCTACGCCACTCAAATGCGTACGGTAACACGGCTCTCTGAGTTTATTCGTTCCGATTGGAGAAAGCCATGCCGGTAATCACAATTCCCCTTGACTACAATGAGAAGCTTCATCCCTCGGTAGTACCGATTTGCATCAACGATACGGATCCCCAAGGCAATGTGATACATCGCGACTGGTTTGAGCTGGGCGTGGCGCCAGTCGCAAATAATCTACGCCGGGTGGCTCAGCGTGTGCTGAATGATGTATGGCGTGTGTCGGAGATCACCGAACGCGCGGTACACTCTATTTGGCGAAATCACGGCTCTAACCTGGGGAGCGAACCAGGAATTGAGGTCTATAAGCGAGCGAAATGGTACGCGGAAGATCTGCGGACGGGCGGCAGACGCGTCCGCAGCGGTACTGAAGTCGAGTTGTTCTCGGAAACACTGAACCTTCTAAAGGATCAATTTGATTTGGCTAGGGATGCTGAGAACCGGGACACTCTGGACAAGCTCATGGCGCGGGCAAGTGAACTAGGAATGGCCGATGCAGTAGCGATGGTGCCAATGATGTTACGCGGCTGCAGCGCGGAGGAGTATGTGGCGCGGTTCGGCAAGAGGCGCAACACCCTCACGCAGATGTTCTTTCGTAATATGCGGAAAGCCGCCGATACAGGCACCATTTCCTGGTAGCCGCTGACCGAAACCATCCTCACGCCCATGACTGTAATAATGTCAGGGACTAATGTCGTCTGAAGAATCGCCAAAAATCAAGTACGAAGGCTTCAAAGGCGTCTTCAGGAAGAGATCCTTAGCAATTATCCGAATCCTGAACGCAAGGGCTGTCCCGGCCAAGCTGTTTTGAAATCATTGGCATCACGTCCATTCGATGAGCCTACGGATGGCGATCCGAATTGGCAGCATGTAACGCATTGTTCAGAATGCTATCGGGAATTTCTCGGACACCAGTCCGTGATCACCCAGCGGAACAAGATTTGGAAGGTTGCCCTAGGATGGAGTTTCGTTGGGGTTGTCGCGCTCGCGATACTTCTCTTCGTGCGAGGAGGGGACCCAAAACGGATCAAAGCGCCCTCCGAATGTCGAACTTGCCTACAGCCCACGGACTATCAACGTTGAGTCGATGACTCGCTCAGCGACAGGGGCGGAGAAAAGAAGCCGTTCTTTCTTGACCGTGATCGGGAGGCGTTGACGGTTCAGTTGCCGGTCGGCAGCAAAGCAGGGAACTATGAATTTCGATTGAGAAACCAAGCTGACCGCGTGATCGTCGCCAAGTCAGCATCAGCAACAATCAACCAAGGTGTGACGGCGTTTTTGGTTCACGTAGACTTATCGGCACTGCAGCCTGGTCAATATAAGATTGAAGTGCGTCAGGTGCCTTGGGACTGGGACTACTATCCGGTTGTGCTGAGGTAGCGCGAAGCCCGTGTTGTGACGATGGGTAGCTATTAAGCGCAACTTCTGGTGGGTAAGCACCACACGCCACCCTTAGAGCAGTGTGTCTTTTGAAACCAGTAACGAGTTCGGTGCCCAGCAGCAGTTACGTTCTGCCTGGGACGTGGCCCTCCGGAAGGCGCTAGGGATCGAATTGGTCGTCCCTCTAATCCAACGTTGTCAAAGCGGTTTCCATTACGGTGTCCCTGTCGCCGCGATGCTCATTCGCAAGAGGGTGGGCTCGAACGTCTGGTTGAACTCCGCGGCCCTCGAAACGGCGACCTTGCCAAGTGATGTACTCGGCTCTTGGCATGATGAGCATGTAGCCTTCACCAACCTTCGTACCAGAGCCAGGGATCAGGCGCCCTGCGGTTTCGCTGCCAACGATGGTCGCGAGGCCATTCTCCGCTGCGAAAGCCGCCACCATTTCCCCCGCGCTGACCGTATGTTCGTTAACCAGGATGGCCATATGACCGTGCCATCTTTGTGGTCCCAGGCCTTCGGACATCAAGACAATCGAGGAGTCGCGGCCACCGAACCGTAATGCCATAGAGGCAATCGCCATCACGTTGGGCAAGTGCGTCGGCAGCTTAGCAAGTTTCGGCAAATTCTCTTTCTGATAACCAGAGTCAGCGCGTTTGCGGGAGATCGTGTATCCGATAGGCATCTTGTCAGGCGTCAGATAGCTCATTAGCCGCAAGACGCCCAACCCTCCGCCAAGGTGCCCGCGAAGATCGATAATCAAGCGATCACATGACGAAAGTTCCATTACGGCTGCATCGACCTCACGGGCAACACCAAGACCGAGCAGCCCCGGAAAGATGCTCACTTTGAGATATCCGACATTTCGGTTGAGTCTCGATGCCGTAACGGCGTTAGGTTCGCAATACGGCTGTCTCTGCGAGCGAGGCATTGGAACAACAACGCGCAAGATCAAATCCTGCGTTCCGCGTTGAACTTCAAGGGACCATTCTGTCCCCATTGCGAACGTCGGCGGCTCCGGCGGAAGTATCGGATTGCCATTCACCGATTTCAGAACGTCGCCAGCATGTAGTCCAGCAGCCTCAGCGGGCCCTCCGGCATGGACATCCTGTGCCGCCCAACGAGTTCCTTCTGGCAGTTCTACTCGGCTGAACGTCGCACCTATCGCGAGGCGCGCAGGAACGCGGCGAACGGATTGATGAAAGAAACCGGTGTGGCTGGTTCCCAAGCGCCGGACTAGATCGTGCATCGCGAATTCGAAAGCTTCTGGATCTCCGGTCGCAAGAATGCCGTCTTTGCTCGACTGCGCCTGCGCTGGCCAATCCGTTCCGTTAAACTTCGGATCGAAGTAGTGCTTCGTGACGGCCCGATAAACCTTATCGAAGATTTGTTTGCGTTGTTTGTAACTCAGTTTGTTTGGTAGTTGTGGCAATTGTTTTCGTACCATCCCCAATTACTTCAAACCCAGCCCACAGATAGGGATTCGCCTTGTCGCCGTATGTCTTGATGAAATCCACTTGAGATAGGCGAAGCGCATCCGTGACTGACGCACCCTTTGCAAGGTCCGCATAAAAACTCTCCATTAGCGTCGCCGTCGAACGGTCATCCACGTCCCAGAGACTCGCAACCACGCTCTTCGCTCCGGCCGTTAGAAACGCTCGAGCGAGGTTCATGATTCCTTCTTCGCCTTGTAGGCGGCCGGTGCCAGTTTCGCATGCGGAAAGGACGACGGTGTCGGCGTGTAGTCTCGTATGCCGGATCTCCCGGGCCTGCCAGAGGCCATCCTCTGAAGCACTTCCGGCTGCCAGCACAATGGCGGCCCGGTCAGGTTCCGTTTCATCACCAAGTCCATGTGCCGCGAGGTGAATCACCCTGAATGCGGAAAGAGGCTGTGCTTTTAGAGCGGCTTCTGATGCGTCTGCTCCTTGAAGGATCACGCCATGTCCACCTAGGGCGGAATCTGCTTCAGTAACTTCTTCCCGGCTGAAGCGCAGGGGCTTTATGTCAGCGCCGCGGATATTCGCAATTCCACGCGTAGATGCATTCGCAAAGGTAACTGAAGTTGCCGGGCTGAACGCCACGCCCAAGAATTCCTTAGATGTTCCGGTTTCTGGCTCTCGCATGAGCGCAGCTAAGACAGTCGCGGACGGAGCCATCGAAACGGCTACCCGCTGAACAAGGTATGCCCCGGCTTTGCTTTCGAGTGCTTGAAACGGAAGTAAGTGGAGACTTCCATCGGGAACGACGATCAGCGAAGCCCAATTTCGATTGAAAATCGGCGAGAGCAAAATGGAATAGAGCGCTTGCGCTTTGTCGTCCTCGTTCCTTCCCGCTTTGATGCCGACCAAGTAGCTCTTTGTCAAACGCGTGATCTGATCCTCCGATGGCAGTTTGTGAACCGCCATTCCTGCCCTGGACACTTCGATAGCATAAGACGCCCCGCGATCCAGCACATATTCGACGAAGACCTGGTCTGGCTTCAATAAGCGCATGAGCGCAGACAGCCGCACCGGAGGGCGGCGCAGAACCGTGACTTCTTGCCGCTCCTGGCTGAACTGAGACGTTCCGAGCTGATCGTAGGCTTGGTCGAGCTGGTTCAGAACACGTTTCGCTTGCGTGGCCGTCAGTTGCTCGATGAAGTAAGGTCTTCTGCAGCTCCGCAATCCTGATCTCTACGGGATTAGCCTCGGTCAACGAACGGGATTGGTGAGCATAGCGAATGGAGTCGAGAAGAACACGTCCGCGAGCACTCTCAATGATTTGGAACGCTTTGCCACCATCGTGAAGCTGATTCCACGCAAAGCGAAAGTGAGCCAAGTAAATCTGGCTGAATGCGCCGATCATGGAGCTTTTCACGTGTGAAGATGGCGCGTTAACAAGCAATCCCTCAAGAAGTGTAGATGCTCGGTCATATAGCGCATCAGCTGTCTTCAGACGTCCGAGTGCGGCTGCCGTATTAGCTTGCGCCGCAACGAATAGCGGAAAGTCATATCCTTCTTCAACACCCTTCAAATTCTCCACGCCACGAGTCAAGCGTTTGCGCAGCCTCATGTGGATGCCCGGTTTGCAATTCCACGCGAGAGAGCGCGAGCATCGCCTGCAGCTTCTAGCCCTGGCAGTTCGGCTGAATGAGCTACCCGATGCCGCTCGCGAGAAATCGCGCTCCGCTTCGACGGTGTTCCCGGAGCTGAGAGCGAGCTGACCGTGTTGGTTCAGAAGTTCAATTTCTGCGCCGAATACTCTCTCGGTCTCGGCGAGCTGGAGATTACCGGTATACAGACTCTGCTGCCTCGGCTGCTCTCTGCGATCGCTCTGGTTCTGGCAGATTTGCGATGGCGCGCATTCTCGCGATAACCAACAGAAATGGAACGCGCTCGTAACCGCTCTGCCTGACGATATCGGTAGCCTTGTCGAGCTGCTTCAAGGCAGTGTCAGCCATGCCGTTCACCGCCATTCCGTTCGCGAGCCAAATCGTGAAATTGATTACGCTGCCAACATCGCCTATCTTTTCTGCGGTTGCAATCGCCTTGAAAAGAGCCATGCCTGCTTCGCCGATGTTGCCGTTGAGGCCGGCCACAAGTCCCAATTCACCTCGTGCTCGATTTTGCCATTTCGCATCGCCAGTGCTGTTGCGGTCTGAAGAACTTCTTTCCAATCTGAACTCGCGGCGGGAGTGTCGATGTTCAAGTCAATCACGCCGAGCAGAGAAAGAGCCTGAATTTTGAGGTGAAGATCGCGCTGAACGACTGGGTTTGCCAAATCTCGCTCCACTTGCTCTTTAACCGATTTATAGTTCCCTTGGTCGGATTCGGCGTGTAGTCTGCCAAATTTGGCGTAGAGTTCGTCCCGTGTGTTTCCGGCTGCTCGAAACTGCTCTTCGGCTTTCTCAAACAACGGTTGAGCTCGATATCTGTCGCCTTGATCCGCCAGTTTCTCAGCCTGCCTCAATAGTTCATCGGCGCTTTGGGCATGAGGCGACCTCGCCGAGCATGGAGCAACATGCCAAAATGACGGCTGCCTCGTAATTTCCACAGGGGAGATTTGGCCTGAAGATGGATCTGAACCACGGAACAATTAAACACGGCATCTACCCCGTAAGCCGTGACGGCACTCCCTCGTGACAAGAAATTTCACTTCTTCACCCAACAATCGCCGAAATGTCTCGTTCTGGAAGCTTTCACCCTGTCTCGATGGAAACAGCACCCTAGAATGCTGAACTGCACAGCCTAGGCGAGCACTCAAGGCGTAAAAAGCTAATCCAGATTGTCACCGATGCGCACTCCCATGGCATACAGAATGTAGGGTGGATGTAACAGATCAGAAATCTGCACCGATTGCGAGGTCTATCGGGCCGGGGGAAACAATACTTGATCTTTTTATGAAAAGCAGCATGTCAGCGACCACATTCGCGAAACTGGACGCAAATTTATCGCAATCGAGATAGCCCTGAGTATTTGGTTTGCCGGCGCATCAACATAGCTGCCGGCAATCGGATATGTTCCCCACCAGGGAAGCTAAATATGGCTGAATGTATGGCCGCCTTCGAAAGACATTACCGCATCGGCGATCTCGCACGTATGTGGGGATTGGGCCGCGAAACAATACGCAAGATCGTGAAATCAGAGCCGGACGTGATCAAGATCCGTATGGGTCGCAAGAAGGCCCATACCGTCTATTCCGTTCCCGAATCTGTGGCACGCCGTATCCATGCCCGGCTCGTGAATCCCTTTTAGCCCATCAATCCGTTTTAGCCCATCAATATGTGAGTTTTACCGTCAGTATCGGACCATTGTTCGGTCTGCCTTCCCGGGAGATCACAAGTGCTGCCTGTCCGACATATTTCCCTTTCCTACGCCGCACCACGAAAGCCCTTCCTCGGGTGTAGGCCTCAGGAGGAGCAACAGAAACGCCGCTGCATCCGGAACAATGTCCGTGCTCTCGGACGATTAGGCGTTAATGTCGGCCGCGAACCGATAAGCTAGACGGTTGTTTTCGGAACAGCCAAAACTTTAGCGGATCGAAACGATTTTGGGTTTGGGCTTGTCGCCGAAGGCGTCCTTCAGAACCTTCGTGAGCCGGGCCTGGCGCTCGGGCATCCAGGCGCTGTAGTGCTTGCGTACTATCTCCTCGGTATCGCCAAGCAGCTCGGCAACGTTACGTTCCGTCACGCCTGGCTTTTGCAGGAGGATGCGGGAGAAAGTATGCCGGAAGCGATGGGGCGTCGGTCTCTCTTTCCATGGCCCGCAAAGGTCCCAGAGGCGATTGAGCTTGCGCCGCCAGATATCGGTTATCACATTGATGTCGGTCGTCCGGTGAGTGCCGAAAATCAGCGGACCATGAATGCCGACACGGGCGCGCATGCGCGTTTGCAGCCAGTCGGGAATCCAGGTGTAGACCTTTCGTCCGGTCTTGGTCGTGCGGACATGGCACTCGCCGTTGCCGAGCAAGCGGTCAATATGAAACGTCGCCACATCCGATATGCGCAGGCCGGTATACACCGAAATCGAGATAAAATCCGCAAGATCGTGGCCAGTCGTTTTGTACCGGTAATTGACTATTTCGCCCTGGGCCTGCCGGTGGTGAACGTCGCGGGACCAGCGGATGGGCCTCTTGCCGTATTGAGTTTCGCAGGCGTCGAACATACGCTTCAGCTCTTCGTCGCTGAAGGGTATGCGCTCCTTCGTGTTCTCGCCGGCTTTGGTTTTTGCGGCTTTGACTGGTTTGGCGGGACTGGCGGCGATCCAGCCATTGGCGCCCGCGAAGGCGAAAAAGGCCTTGACGATCTCCATGTATTTCGATGCGCTGTTGGGAGCAACGCCCCAGGAGGTTCGGAACCCGCGCACGTCCATGGTGGTCCACTGATCGATCAGGACATACCCATTGTGGTCTGAATAGCTTTTGAACTTCTTTATTAGGATGCGGTTTTTACGCATCGTGTTCGGCGCGCAACTTTCCGCGCGCTCTGCCAGGAAGGCGGCCACGCCCTGCTCGATGGTCATCTTGGGCGCCGGATCTGGCGCACGCGGATCCGGATCACGGGATGGCGGGGGCGGCTCTCCTGCCCACGAGCACGCCGTTTCCCATGTTGCCGCTGTTGCCTTCGCTTCATCCCAATCGGTCTTGCCCGTGTATTTGCGTTTGAAAGTGCCGTTGAGAGTGCCGGACGCAAAGATAAAACAGCCGCAGCGTTTCCAGCCCTTCTTGCGCTCCTCAAATTCACCTGAGCGGGACTCCTCGGGATGCCCGCCCTCGCACTCCTGTCGGTGGCGGCGGTAGAGGCTGAGCGGCATGCTTCATTGTACTGCCGCATTGCCCGGTATTGCCCGCTACAATTACTGTTTCCCGCTAAGTAATTGATTCTAAGATGGCGGAGAGGGTGGGATTCGAACCCACGTTAGAGTTTCCCCTAAACACGCTTTCCAAGCGTGCGCCTTCAACCACTCGGCCACCTCTCCGGGAGATTCATTCCGCCTGGGTGCTCAGATTTCGCGTGATCTCACAAAACGCGAATGCTTGCGACCCAAAACCAGCAGGATCGATTCTTAGAATCGCAACCAGTTTAGCATCGGAATCAATGTCGCTCGCGTCTCCACAAACGCCCATTTGCCTGTCCCGGCGCGGATTTTGAACAAAGTCCGCGCCTGACCTCTCGGGGCTTAAGTCAGATCGAATTTCTGCTTAAGTCAGATCGAATTTCTGGTGGTGCAGTGTTGCATCGCCGGTAACCAGTACCGGACGCTTCAAGATTTCCTCGAGCTCTTCGAGATATTGATTGTTGCCCGCTTTCAGTATCTTTGCCACCTCCGGATGGACTCTCAGCATGACATTAGAACCCTCAATCGCCCGCGAAACCTTCTGCGCCTCTACGAGGATCTCGCTGATTACGGTCTGTACGCTCTTCACGTACCCCGCTCCTTCGCAGTAAGGACATGGCGAGCATAGGGTCCTTTCCAGGCTCTGCTTTACTCGCTTGCGCGTAATTGCAACCAGTCCAAAATCGTTGAACTGCAGAATTTTGTAAGGCGCTTTGTCGGCCCGCATCGCTTCTTCGAGCGCTTGCATCACCTTCTGCCGGTTCTTACGTTCATCCATGTCGATGAAGTCCACCACGATAATGCCGCCGAGGTCGCGCAATCGAATTTGCCGTACGATTTCTTTCACCGCCTCGGTGTTGGTCTTCACAATAGTGTCTTCAAGCCTATTTGACTTACCAACATACTTACCGGTATTGATGTCGATCGCGACCAGCGCTTCGGTCTGGTTGATCACGATGTAGCCGCCAGATTTGAGCCAAACCTTGGGACGGAGCGCCTTCTCTAGTTCCTGTGTAATGTTAAACGTGTCGAATATGGGTGTGTTCCGCGTGTACATTTTCACGCGATTTACCAATGTCGGTTGAAAGCGTTGCAGAAACGTAACTACGCTTTCGTAGAGATCCTCGTTATCGACCCAGATTGCCTTGAATTCACTCGTGACCTGGTCCCGGAGAATGCGCTGGACCACATCGAGATCGTAGTGCAGCAAGGCCGGCGCCGGCCTCTTTTCTGCTTTCTTGCGAATGTCCAGCCAGAGATCGTACAGGAACTTCATGTCGGCCGCGATTTCAGCGTCCGGAACGCCTTCCCCAGCCGTTCTTACTATGAAGCCTCCCACTGTGCCAGGCCGGTGAGCCTGCAACAGACGCTTCAACCGTTGCCGTTCTTCGTCGCTTGCTACCTTCCTTGAAACACCGAGATGGTTCACACTCGGCATAAAGACGACGTACCTGCCCGGAAGCGCGATATGCGATGTGATGCGTGCGCCCTTCTGACCCAGAGGCTCCTTGGCTATCTGAACGATAATTTCCTGGCCGGGCTTGAGTAAGTCCGAGATTGACGGGTATACGCGTTCCGGTCTCTCGGAAACACGATCTTCGCGGACCGCTTCATCGGGTGTCTCCGGCGCGAGCGCGGCTCCGGCTCCACTCGCTAAACTTTCCGGCTCGGCTGCTACCGTGAATCCTTGGGCGTCCGATTGCTGTGGTGTCCGATTGCCGCCCCTTCTGCGCCGCATGCGCCTGGAGAGACGATGCATATAGCGCCCATTTGGCTCGCGTACCGATGCCGTCCGTTCCTCTGCTTGCTTGGGAGCCGAATCAATTTCAACTGCGTCCTCAAGCGCCTCTTCTGACTCCTCCAATTTCGTTTCGTGCGCTGGAAGTTCCTCATCGAGCGCCGGTTCATCAACCCCGGTTAGACCTTCGCGAATTGCCAATACCTCGTATTCGTCCAGCGCGATTGGCTCCTGGCTCGGTAGGGGTGCGTCGCTCGGTTCGTGCTCTTCGGGCCGGATAACAGCTTCTAATTCGATAACGGGGTAGTAGGTGCTTTCGGCCTGCGCCCCACTTGCAATCTGCTCCTCATCCTCACCTTTGGTCCCGATTGGGTCGGAGCTTTCGTCCACTATTTCTTCTGCGGCCTCACCTTCATGATGCGAAAAGACATGATTGGCTAATGCGATTTCCTCGGCCTCTTCCAACAATTCTTCTTCCGTGGCGGCATCGCTTGTGCCGGTCGCTTCCTCGAGCGGCTCGAGTGATAGAGGATCTGTTGCCTCATCGACAGCAGGACGAGCCTCTGCACGGGTCGCTCGCTCGGGCTCTTCAAACCCGGATCCGGCGGAGACCTTACGATACTTTGCCAGCGATTCTCCGGGAAGCACGCTGACCTCGCGAACCGGTTCCTCTTCTTCGTCTGTCAGAGCCTCCGGGGAAAGCACTGTCGGAGTTGATTCAGAGCCCGCGGATGAGGGCTGAGCGTACTTATTCTCGGGAAAGCCTCGACCTCTTTGCCTGCGCCGCCTGGACCTGCGTCCTCGTCGCTCCCCTCGAAATCCCCGATCCGCCGCTGGATCCGGAGAAGCTTGGCCCTGAGATTCGCCCCCCTCAGGCATCACTCTCACTCCTGGAGGAGTGCTGGTAAGGCGTTCCTCCACCGGCGTTGGTTCTTCCAGTCCAATCTCACTCACTTCCGAAGATCCGCTCGCTTGCTGAACCGTTTGGATCTCCACCGCAGGCTGGCGGTCTTGTCGTTCCCGGCCGCCGTTCCGATCCCGACGATCTCCTCGATTGGGTTTCTCGTCCGTTACCGTATCGATATCTTCGTGCTCTTCGAAGAAATCGGAAACATACAAGAAAGTGTCGCGCTCCAGTCCCAGATCGACAAAAGCCGACTGCATTCCGGGGAGAACGCGGGTCACCTTCCCCTTGTGTATACTCCCTGCGAGCGAATATTCGGTCCCGCGTTGGAAGTACACTTCGACGAGTTGATCGTCTTCTAGAACTGCTACCTTCGTTTCGTGGCGATTGGACCCAATCACCAGTTCCTTACTCATTGATCACCGCCTCAAAATGGGCCGATAATGGGTTTGAAAGAACTACAGAATTGCACCGTTTCGAACGATCTCTACGAAGACATCGTTGTTGATGACCCCTTGCCGCCCGCGAGTGGAGAAAACTCACATACACTCACGCCCCGCAAAAGCGCCGCGTCGTCTTACGCGGCAGCGAAATGCGCTTGCAATCCGAACTCTTTTGTTTCCCTCGGCCCGACCTTTTCGTTAAGTCGAACCGGCCCTCTTTCAAAGGCCGATATTAATTTACAAACCTGCGCAACCTGACACTGTTTACTAAGCCCAGCATCAGGAAAATCGACCACGTGTTTGACCCCCCATAACTCAAGAGTGGCAAGGGAATGCCGGTTATAGGCATGCGTCCGACCACCATTCCTACGTTCACCAACACGTGAAATAACAAAAGCGCGGCCACTCCCATGCAAACATACAGGCCTGCACGGTCGGTAGCCGTTTGCGCGTTCTGCACCACTTGCATAATCAGCAGAAAGTACAGCACCATCGCTATCACTATCCCGACAAATCCATGCTCTTCTGCAAACGAAGAGAAAATAAAATCCGTATGCGGCACCGGCAAAAAGCCCAGATGTGTCTGTGAGCTCTCTTTGGCGCCTCGGCCCCACATCCCGCCGTTTCCGACAGCAATTTTCGATTGGATCACTTGAAAGCCGGTTCCCTTGGGATCGCGGTCAGGATATATAAAGCTGACCAGCCTATCCTTTTGATATGGCTTAAGAAAATGATACCCGATCGGGAGTGTGACCACGAGTACGCTCACAATGACTAGAAAGTATTTCCAGCGCAAACCCGCCATAAGAACCCCGGTCACCAGTATGGGCAGGTAAGTCAACGATGTCCCCAGGTCCGGTTCCTTCATTACGAGCACCATGGGCACCGCCACAAACCCGGCTAGCTTTGCAAGATCCTTCCATTCGAGCAGATCGGCCTTTACGTCGGTCAGGTACTTTGCCACCAGCAGAATTAGCACGATCTTTACGAATTCTGATGTTTGAAATGTGAAGGCGCCCGCCTTGATCCAGCGCGTCGAACCAAAAACCTGATTACCGAAAAAGGCGGTGGCCAGCAGAAGGGCCACTGCTCCTGAATAGAAGTAAAAGACTCGACCTAACAGCGCATGGTAATCGATGTTAGCCGCGGCCCACATCATTGCGAGTCCACTTAGTACCCAGATAATTTGCTTCCACCAGGCATCCTGCCACTTAGTCGAGGCCGCAGCGCTGTAAATTTGTAGAACGCCTAGTCCACAGAGGGCCAAGCTGACAATTATGAGCGGCCAATCGAAATCGCGAAAAGATCGGTAGCTAACCACTATGGAATTGCTCGCTGAGTAAGAGGCGTTAACAGAGTGGCGAATTCCGGGAAAGAAAAGAGCGCGTGGCTGCGCACTCGCCGCAGAGCGGCATCCTGGGTGCCGGCGTTGATCTCCCGCGACTTCTTATCGAAGTAGGCTTTCATCACGTCTCGCACGATCGGAACGGCGTTGTAACTCTCCACGCCGTTTTCAAACAGGGCAACCACGGCTATCTCCGGATTACCCATCGGAGCGAACGCAACGAACCAGGCATTGTTCGCCAGAGCGTTCCCCACCTTTGCGCCCTTCGTACGCTCGGTAGCGGCAAGTTGCGCCGTACCGGTTTTCCCGCAAACTTTGATATCCGGCAAAGCGGCTGAACGTCCCGTCCCCCCCTCGTTCACCACGGCGCACATTCCGGAGACCACTTGTTCTAGGTTGTCCTTGTTGAAATTTCCCTGTCGCGCCAGAACGGGAGCCTCGTCTTTCACAAGATGCGGTTTGTACCAGTGGCCGCCAACGCCTAGCCCTCCGAGCGCAGCCACTATTTGCAAAGGTGAGACAGTCACAGCGCCCTGCCCGATCGCCACCGAGATGGTTTCTCCTGCGAACCACTTTTGACGTGAGAACCGCAGCTTCCACTTGGTGGATGGCATTGTCCCCTGTGTTTCATTCGGCAGATCGATTCCGGTCTTGTGGCCGACTCCGGCAATTTCCGCGTAGTGCGCGATCCGATCGATCCCCAGGCGGTTTCCTACGTTGTAAAAGTAAACGTCGCAGGATTGCGCAATCGCTCGATGAAGCGAAATAGTTCCATGGCCGGTCTTCAGATGGCAGGCGTGATAGTGCCCGTAAAAAACTGCCCCGCCGGAGCAATGGAACTGCGTCTCCTCATCAATTACCCCTGCTTCCAGCCCGGCTATCGCCATGATCGGCTTGAAAGTGGAACCCGGGGCGAGTTGCGCCTGGATTGCGCGATTGAGCAATGGCTTGTGGGGGTCGTTCGCCATTTCGTCCCAGTCCTTACGGCTGATTCTGCCCGTAAACTTGTTCGAGTCAAAGGTCGGCCGGCTGACCATGGCGAGCACTTCGCCGGTTCTTGGGTCAAGCGCAACCACCGCGCCGCGCTTATCCTGCATCGATAACTCGGCCACTGCTTGTATGTCTAGATCAAGCGTCGTTCGAAGATCCTTACCTGGAACTGCTTCCTGGGCGTTCTCCATCTGCCGCTCACGCCCCATGTTGTCGACCAGTACACGTTGCTGTCCATCGGTTCCGCGCAGCGTGGAGTCGTGCTGTCGCTCGAGACCGTCCTTACCGATGATGTCGCCTTGGTGGTAATCAATGAACTGTGGAAGGTCGAGTTCGCCTTCGCTGATTTCACCCACATAACCAGTGACATGCGCCGCGAAACCGTCTTGCGGGTACTGTCTTCGCCAGGCCCTCACCACCTGCATCTCGGGAAATGTGTTGGCGTCCTGATGCGATTCAATCCACGCCATCTCATCGCGCGATAGCTGATCTTTGATGATGATTTGAGGCCGCGACGACATCCGTCGGATTCTTTTGGACAGGTCTGCGTAATCGATCTGAAGCGCCTGCGCGATGGGCAGCAAATGCTCTGTCTTTACCTGATCGCGATTGAGCAACAGCGAGTAAGATGCCTTATTGTCTACGATTACGCGGCCATCTCGGTCGAGAATCTTCCCGCGTGCCGCGAGCACCGGGGTACTCTTGATTCGGTTTCTCTCAGCCGCCTCGCTATAAACACTCGGATTCTGTACCTGGAGGCTCCAAAAGCCGGAAATCAGAAAGACGAATACGGCGACCGTCAGATATTGGAAAATCGCGATCTTACCCGAAGCCCTTTTCGGGTCATCGCGTTGAAGACGCTCAGGACTGAGTTCTTCGTCCCGTTCGCGTTCACCTTCGATTAATGGCACACTTCTTTACTCTTCTTATTGTAACGGTTCAAGTCGGCTAAGTTGTGGGGAACCGAAGCCGGTCGAGAACCAGAAATAGCGGCAGAGCCACGATGCTGTTCAGGGCTCCGTGGACAAGAACTTCCTGCGGATCGAAGGGTACGATTTGTCCGAGTAAGGCGCGCCGCATCAGCCAGTAAAAAAAGGCATGGAAAAAGAAAAAGAACAGGCACAACACAACTCTGATAACCGGACTTTCGACATTAAACCGCTGGCTTACCGAAGCCGCGAAATAGCCTACTAATGTCTTGGTAATGCCGTACATGCCGATAGGAATGTTCGCCGGTGAAAGCGAGTCCTCGGCGAGTCCGACAAATGCGCCGAAGAATAGGGATGCTATTGGAGTATGGTGCATCAGGCCAAAATAAACCGTTAGAAGAAGCGGAAGCTCGAGCCATTCCGTGTGCGGTACAAGGCGAGGAAGATAAAACTTGCCAATGATCGAAATCAGGGTAATCGCGGCGAGTGCAACGACCTGAAATCGGTTAAACCAGCCGTCCCGCGCGGGTCGCGTCAGGATTTGATCGCTGGTTTCGTTCATTGCTGCGTGGGCGCAGGAGTCGTGGTCTTTGTCTGGTCTGCCGTTTTCCGTCTCGGTGCGCCTAACGGTAGGACTGGTCCCGGACTCGGGGCCGCCTGATTAGGAGCCTTTGTTACTGCTGGCGTTTGCGGCTGAGACCGTGCTCCTAAAACAGTCGGAACAGCGGGAGGCTGAGGAACTTCAGTGGCCTTTGTTCCGGTCGCCTTTGCCGTTGCCGGAGGTCGCGGTTCCGCACCGGTAATTGCCTTTTTGTTGAAGTTGGGAATGCTCGAGCCGAACGCCCCGTAATTGTGACCCTCTTCCTTACCGAAAGTCGCGTACTTTTGCACGATCTTGTCGGCCTCGGTTTGGGGTTTAGTCGCAATCGGCGCGTCTGTACCTCCCTCGCGCGGAGGTGGCGGAAGCGATCTGGCATTAAAATTTTCTTCGACCGGAGCCGTTGTTGGAATCGGTCTGTGAACGCCTTGTAAAACGATCAAAACTTCTTCGACGCCCTCGGGCGTGCCGCTCAGATCGAGCTTTACATCGCGCATACCCTGTCCCGGCTGGCTTGAAATCACCTTGCCGACGGGAAACCCTTTTGGGAAGATCCGGTCTTCACCCGACGTGTAAAACCATTCGCCCTCGTCCACTTTGTCTTCGTTCTGAATTTGCTCGACAAGACACTTGCCGGTTCCACATGCCAAGACTCCATGGATGTGGCTCTTCTGGGATTCGACGCCTACTTTGAAGGTTGGATCGGTCACGAGCAGGACCTGCGAGACCAGCGGATATACCGCCACGATCTTACCAACGATACCGTCGGGAGTGACCACCGCCATCCCGCTCTCCACTCCGCTCGTCGAGCCCCGGTCGACAAAAACCGCCTTTGCCGAAACCACGGTACTGTTTCCGATTACTCGCGCAGCGATGGTCTTCGATGGATTCTGCCGCTCGAATTGGATGAGCGCCTGGGCATGTTCTGCGGTCGTGAGCTGGTTGCGGTAATAGATGTTCTCCATCTGAAGCCGGTCGTTAGTGGCCTTCAGCTTTCGGTTCTGCTCACGAACATCCAGCAGTATAAAGTAATCCTGCATGAACCCGATCGTGTTGTGGCGCAATACCTCGACGATACCGGCCATGGGTGTAACGGCTGTAACCGCCCATACACGAATCAGGCGCTCGTCGCGGTTGGTTTTGACCTGATAGCCGAGATATAACAGTTGCGCTACAACGGCGACTAGCAGAACCGTAAGATTTCGAAACCGGCTCAGCAGAGCTTCCATGTTCCTGTTTCTACTTTAGCGGCGAATGGCTCTTCTATTAGGCTATTCGATGGCAATACGGCGCAAGAGCTTGAAATCGGTAAGCATCTTTCCGGTGCCGAGAACGACCGAAGCGAGCGGGTCTTCGGCAATCGATACCGGCAGCCCCGTTTCCTCCCGAATCCGGCGATCCAGATTCTTTATCATCGCGCCCCCGCCCGTGAGAACGATGCCGCGGTCGCTGATGTCCGCGCTGAGTTCCGGTGGAGTTCGTTCGAGCGCTACCCGGATCGCATTCAGGATGGTTGCCACACAGTCCGCTAAAGCCTCCCGTATTTCGCTGTCCTCTACGGTAACGGTTTTGGGAACGCCTTCAATCAGGTTGCGCCCCTTGATTTCCATACTGAGCGGGCGATCGAGCGGATACGCCGAACCAATCTGGATTTTAATCTGCTCCGCCGTGCGCTCACCGATCAGGAGATTGTACTTCCGCTTCAGATAACTCATGATTGCGCCGTCCATTTCATTGCCGGCGACACGCACGGACCGCGAATAGACAATGCCCGAAAGAGAGATAACCGCCACATCGGTCGTGCCGCCGCCGATGTCCACAATCATGTTTCCGGCGGGCTCGGTAATGGGGAGCCCTGCGCCAATAGCTGCCACCATAGCCTGCTCAACCAGGTGAACTTCGCTTGCCTTCGCGCGATAAGCCGACTCGCTGACAGCTCTCTTCTCTACCTGGGTAATCTCGCTCGGGACGCCGATTACAATGCGCGGATGCACCAGCATCTTGCGGCCATGCGCCTTCTGAATGAAATAATTAAGCATCCGCTCGGTGACTTTGAAATCGGCAATCACGCCGTCTTTCATGGGCCGGATCGCTACTATGTTCCCAGGCGTGCGGCCGACCATTTCCTTCGCTTCTTTACCGACTGCTTCAATCTCTCCGTTGTTCTTGTTGATTGCCACGATCGAGGGCTCGTTAACAACGATCCCCTTGCTTTTGGCGAATACGAGCGTATTAGCAGTACCGAGGTCGATGGCGAGATCGGAAGAGATGAGACTGAAAACGGACCTGAAATTCATGTATGAGCAACCGCTCGCGGCGGTAAAACAAATTCAGAGAGTAACATAGGGATACGCCGTTGCTGTCTAACGATCCAAATGTATTCTTTTCAAATGCTTGCGTTTTTTCCGGATTGACACGACGGGAGCTTTTGGCAGTTGGCGGAATGGCGCTCGCGGGCGGCTGCGGTCGCAAAATCGGCGCCGGCTTTCCCGGATTTGCGCTCATCGCGACCGCGGGTGAGAAAAGCATTTCAGTAGTTGACCTTTCTAGTTTCCGGCTTACCAGGCAAATCAGTCTTGGCGAGTCTCCGAGCCTGGTATTGGGCGGGAAGGGGAAGAGTTATGTTCTCACGCCTCGATCCGGAAGCATCCATGCACTCGACCATGAGAATGATTTCGAGCGCGTAACATCTCGAAAACTGTCCGCCAGTCTCGCCGGATTAAAATGCACCGCCGACGGCAAACACCTCCTCGCGATTGCCGGTTCTACCCACGAGTTAATCGAAGCGGAGACAACTTCGCTTCGCGTGACCCGAAGGTGGAAACTTCGGGCTGAGCCTAAAGCGATTGACTTGTCGGCAGATGGCTTAGTTGCGATCTCGACCGGCGAGAAGGGCATTGTAGAGTTCGTGGATCGGACGACCGGACTGCAGCACCGCAAAGAGTTGGATGGAGCCTTGGGCGAAGTCCGCTTTCGTGCCGACGGAAAGCTCTTGATGGTGGCAAATTGCCATGCCCAGACTTTGATAGCGCTCGATGTTCCGAGCCTGGAAACGATTGTTGAGTTACCGCTCGCCATGCAGCCTGAAAACCTGTGCTTTAGCACGGACGGGGGCCAGCTCTTTGTCTCGGGCCGCGGAATGGACGGCATTGCCATCGCATTCGTGTACCTGCCCCTCGAAATCGAACAGACGGTGCTCGGTGGCAGAGATCCTGGCGCGATGGCCTGCTCCGACAATCCCAAATATTTGTTCATAGCGAGTGCGAGCGGATCTGACGTTTGCATCCTTACCGTTGCCCGTCGAAGAATGATCGGCATTGTCGAAGTAGGGCGTCGTCCTTCTTTCATTGCCATCACTCCGGACGACCGTTATGCGCTCGTATTGAATAAGGACTCGGGCGACATGTCGGTAATTCGCATCACGTCTATTGAGGAAAAGCTGGGCGATGCAGAAAAAAGGCGCGCCAAGGCCGGAGCTTCACTGTTTACCATGCTGCCGGTTGGAGCACAGCCCGTACACGCAGCGATTGTGCGCAAGCCTGACTGAGCCCGAAGCGTCAGGGCGAGCCGGGGGGCGCAAGTAACATCTCAGCGGCGCTCTCGCAACTCCCGCCACACATCGGCCAACACGATTATCTTTCCGTTAGTCAGCGTCCAGCTTTCGACCCGATCGAGTTGCCATCGCTCGCGATTCCAGATCCACGCCGTCTCGGACTCCGGATCGGCAACGTACACTTGTTCGATACCGATGCGCGCATATTCCTTGCACTTCGCCAGCACCCGGCCCATGGCATCTTCTGGCGATAGGATCTCGACCACAATCTCAATCTCTTCGGGCTTAGTCGGATAAGGCGTCGGCACGCTCTGCCGTCCTGCTGCTACATCGGGACGTGGCGCAAATTGCGGATCAAGGCGCAAGTCTATCTCCGTGGCTGCCTTGTAGCCAGCCTTACGTAATACCTCGCCTACAATCATTTGCAGTACAGCGTGCAGCCACGTCGGCATCCCCTTTTCTACAACCTCTCCGTGCCAGTATTCGTACGCGCGATCACTTCCCGCGTAGCGCCGCTCAAACTCTTCGAGCGTGAGCGATGGTGCCGTGATGGTGGCCATAGTACTCGTCAGTAATACCCAGTATGCCGCGAAACTCTGCCGGCCTCGGATGGGAAGCCAAGAAGTCCTAATCGGGGGTCAATACCCCGTCGTCAATACCCCATCCAGGCAGCCCGCACGACAGCCAGCCCCGCGATAGCCGCTGTCTCGGCGCGCAATATCGTGGGCCCTAGCGAACATGGCTGCCATTGCGCTGCGCGAATCTGCGCACGCTCAGTATCCGCAAATCCGCCTTCAGGGCCGAGCAGGAGCGCTATGGAATCGCTCGGATCGCGAGAGACCGGAAGGCAGCTGAGAAGGGGCAGAGCATCGGGATCTTCGTCCATGGCTAGTCGGACAGTTGCCTCGGCTTCGAGCGCCGCAGAAAGTTTCACCACCGAATCGATCTTGGGGAGATGGGCTCGGCGCGATTGCTGGCTTGCCTCGAGCGCGACCTTTTCCCAGCGAGCGTGGCGCTTGTGGGAAGCCCGCGCCAGCCCGGGGTCGGTGCGAGCCGCCTCCCATGGTCGGATAGCAGACACACCGAGCTCGGTTGCCTTCTCGATAAGCCATTCGAATCGTTCAAATTTGAAAAGCGCGGGAGCCAATATAATCTGTGCGCTCGGGGCGGGAGACGGAAGCTCCTCCAGAACGCGAAAACTGACGAGCGACTTCCGGGCTACTTCGACTTCAGCCAGATAAAGATTTCGGTTGTCGGAAAGTTCGAAGCGCTGGCCGGGTTCAACGCGCAACACACGAGTCAAGTGTTCGGCGTCGGGCCCGGAAAGCTCGGTGTAGCCGCGCCGGGGCGGCGATGTAAAGAAGCGGCGGCGGGACATGCCTTTTCAGAGCCCCTTATGTCCGGTCACCAATTCGATAATGCCCGTTTTGCGTTTCCTTTCAAAAACCTGGCGAGAAATCTGAAGTATGTCGCCGCCTGTTTGGGGTCTTATGGCTCAAAGGGCCGTTCCCGAATTTGGGGCGCTTGGCTTCGTTTTTGAATTCGGCTAGCTCGCTTCGTTCCCCCGGCTTGCGCGGCCGGCTGGCTTCGTTTTTGAATTCGCGTATGGCTTCGTTCTTCGATTTCCACGCGGTGGCTTCGTTCCTGTATGTCAGTACAGTCACGCCGACGTCTCGGGCTCACCCGGCAGCCTATGTTTCACCCATAGACTGTGCAGAAATTCACGTTCGTCCTGATCCATTTGTGAAAGCCGCCGCGCCTCTGCGAATTGGTGATGAGCAATTGCGTATTCCATCGAACGCAGAGTCTGTCGGACCCGCAATTGCGCCGCAATAACTTCCTGCGGCAAATTTGAATCTACCTGATATTCAGGCTCATATTGGCCGCTCGTACCGTTTAACAAATCCAGCCATTGTGTAGCCGATCCCAGCAGGGCGCCTCCGAGCTCCGAAAGTAAGAAGCAGAGAAAAGTAAGCCACCCGCGACACCGTTGCTCGCGCCCCCGTTCGGCAAAGACGAGGAGCATTTCTGCAGAAAATGTATTCTGGTACGGCTTTGGGTAGAGCCGCAGCAACAGGCCGTATGCACGTGTCATTTCAGGCCTCCCTCGTCTTTAGGCGGAGGGCCGCTGCCCGCGTGAGTTGTTTCATTCTTTCCATCTCGGCTTGCAATGCTTTTAATCCAGTTGACGTAAGACGATAGGCTTGTTTATCCCGGCTTTGATCGTCCTGTGAGAAACGCTGAATCAGGCCCTCTTTAAGAAGGCGGTGGAGCGCTCCATAAAGAGTGCCTGTGCTGAGCCTCACTCGCTGTTGACTCAGAGCTTCAATTTCTTTCATCAAGGCATAACCATGACGCGGTTCGTTGGCGAGACTCATCAGGATCAGTAGAACGGGCTCGGTGAGGGGGGCTCGCTGAAGGGAGTTATTATTTGGCGCGACATGTCGCATGACGACATATTAAAGCAGGCTAAACACGGCTGTCAATAGCCAATCTGGAAATCTACTGGTTGGCGAGCAACAGGATTTTGCCGACATGTTCACCGCCTTCGAGGCGTTCGTGAGCGCGCCAGGCTTCGGTTAATGGGAAAAAGGCGTCGATTATGGGTCGGATGATCTGCTTGTTCGGCAGTAGCGGCCAAATCTCCTTGCGCAGGCTTTTCGCCACGATGCCTTTTTGCGCGGGAGTACGCGCACGCATCGTAGAGCCCATGATCCGCTGGCGTCCGTGCATGAGACGACTAATATCGAGTTCCGCTTTACGGCCACCCTGGATCGAGATGATCGCGAGCCTGCCTTCGACCGCCAGGGCCTCGAGATTACGGCTCAGGTACGGACCCCCGACAATATCGAGGATGACGCTTACGCCCTGGCCGTTGGTAAGCCTTCTAGCCTCGGCAACGAAATCGGACTGACGATAATCAATCGCTGCTTGCGCGCCCAGCTGCAAACACGCCTGACACTTGGCTGCGCTCCCGGCCGTGGCAATTGCAGTCGCGCCCCAGGCTCTTGTCAACATGATGGCCATGCTTCCGATCCCGCTTGAACCTCCATGGAGGAGCGCAGTCTCATGCGGTTCGAGAGCCGCGCGAGTTATGAGATTGTCGAAAACTGTGAAAAGATTTTCTGGAAGCGTGGCAGCTTCAGCGTCGGTCCAATTCTCCGGCGTCGGCAACGCCTGTACCGCGGGAACCACGCAGTATTCGGCATACCCACCTCCGGAGAGGATGGCGCAAACGCGATCGCCCGGCTTGAATTCCGCAACGCTCCGGCCGGTTGAATCGACGATTCCTGCCACATCGAGACCTGGAATATCGGAAGCTCCAGGCGGTGGCGGATAGTGACCCTGCCTCTGCATTATGTCTGCGCGGGCAACGCCGGCGGCTTTGACCTGTATGACGATCTCATCTTCTCGCGGAACTGGCTTTGGCCGCTCCACAGGCTTCAGTACCTGCGGTTGGCCGAAGCTGGAGACTTCAATCACGGTCATTTCTCAAAGGTAGCCCAGAGGCAGGCGTCCATCGACAAGGTGAAGCACGTCAAAAACACATACAATGCCTGATTGGGAGCCTGTGTGATCCAGACCATTACCATCGAACGTGAGTACGGAAGCGGCGCCGGCGGGATTTCACGAAAACTGGCGGAAAAATTGGGATGGACGTTATGGGATGAGAAGATCACGCTGGAAATTGCGAAGCGCCTGAAATGTGACGTGAAATCGGTCGAGCAACGTGAAGAGAAGCCGGACTCTACTTTCTACCGGCTGATGAAAATCTTTATGCGCGGCAGCTATGAGGAACGGTTCTCGGGTAGTGGAACAGAGTTGCTGGATGCGGAAAGCCTCTCGCACTTATTCGAGAAGGTCATTACGGACGTGGCAAACAGAGGGCCGTCAGTTATCGTCGGGCGAGCCGCCCCGTGGTTCCTGCGCGAGCGAGAGGACCACATGGGTGTTTTCATCTTTGCTCCCCATTACGAAAAATTGCGCCGGCTCGGCGCTGCCGGCAAATCCGAGGAAGACGCTGAAGAGCAGTTAGAGCACGTGGATGCCGATCGCGCGGCCTTCGTAAAACGCTACTACGGCAAGGACTGGCCGACGCGCGATCTCTATCATCTGATGATCAACTCTGTTATCGGCGACGAGGCGGTGATTGATCTGATGCTGCACGAGATGGAAATTCTGAATCGCGGAAACTCCTGACCCCACTGCCTCGGATAGTTACCAGGCTAAGCTTCAGCTCCTTTGCGCGCTTTCTCCTTTAGGTCTTCTTCAATTGTCTGGCGATCCCCTTCAGCCTGTGAGGGAACGGGGCGTTCTTCCGCCGCCTTCTTGTTATCCGGCTGCGTGGCGGATTTCTTCTTTTCGCTCATACCTGTTAGAATGCGCAGCGCGCGCCATGTTTCAATCGGTGGTGAGTTTAAAGATGGTCGTGTGATGGTATCGCTCGCCGGGCCTTAATTCACTGGATGGAAATTCCGGATGATTCGGCGAGTCGGGGAAGTGCTGCGTTTCGAAACACATCCCGCTGCGGGATTGATAAGCTTTTCCGTCTCGGCCAAGGACCGAGCCGTCGAGGTGATTGCCCGTATAGAATTGCATGCCTGGCTGCGTGGTAAACACTTCCAGCACGCGGCCCGATGCGGGATCCCAGGCGCGAGCCGCTAGTTCGGGGGAGTCTTTTCCTTTCGCCAGAACGTAGTTGTGGTCATAACCCACGCCGTAGCCGAGCTGTTCGTCTCGCTCGTTGATGCGAGCTCCTACCGCGATGGGATTACGAAAATCGAGAGGTGTGCCTTCGACAGGGCGGAGTTCACCGGTGGGAATCAGGTGCGCATTCACCGGAGTGAACCGTTCCGCGTGAATAGTAACTACCGTATCGACGATTTTGCCGCTGCCATTCCCCGATAAATCGAAATACGAGTGATTCGTAAGATTCAGAATCGTGCTTTTGTCTGTGGTCGCTTGATAATCGATCCACAGCTCGTTGCGGCCGGAGAGGCTGTAACGCACAGTGGTGATCAGCTTTCCTGGATAACCTTCTTCACCGTCGGCACTCAGATAAGTGAGCTCTAGTGCAGGTTCCGTTTCCGATTCGATCACTCGTCCAGTCCATGCGACTTTATCGAATCCGCGCAAGCCTCCGTGGAGCGCATTTTCGCCATTGTTACGGGCCAGCTTGTATTTGGTTCCATTCAGCGAGAATTCACCTCCGGCGATACGATTCGCGTAACGTCCGACTAACGCCCCGAAGTAAGGGTTCTTGTTCAGGTAGCCTCCGAGACTATCGAAGCCGAGCACAATTTCACCGGATGCGCCACTCCGATCGGGCGTCCGAAGGCTCACCAGCCGACCGCCGTAATTAGTGATGCGCGCCTCGGTGCCGCTTGCATTTAGAAGAGTGTATAAATCGATTGACTCACCTGATTCGAGTGTGCCCCAGCGCTGCTTGAGTATGTCGCTCATGTATGTTGTGAGTTCCAGTTCCAGTCGGAGATCAAGAGTATCAGGATACTATTCGCATCGACCATTTTCGTGAGCTCATTTTTGTTGTTCGTTGTGGAACCGCTCGCTGCGCGGCGCATCCTTCCGTGGTTTGGCGGCTCAGCGGCAGTGTGGTCGACGTGCCTGGTTTTCTACCAGACTGCTTTGCTAGCAGGCTACCTGTACGCACGAGCATTGGAACAACGAGTGCGTCCGCAAGCTCAGGCTTTCGTGCACATTGGAGTGCTGGCGCTTTCCTTGTTCGTTATGCCGATTGGCCCGGGCGCTCGGTGGGAACCCTCTGGCAACCTGCATTCGACGTGGCTCATCATCCGCATGCTGACCGCGACCGTCGGATTGCCGTTCCTTGCGCTTTCCGCTACCAGCCCGTTGCTGCAGGCGTGGCTGGCTCGAGCCCGATTCGAATCGCCGTACAGGATGTTCGCGCTTTCTAACCTCGCGTCTCTGCTCGCGCTCCTTGCATATCCCACGATCATTGAGCCAATCTTCGGGACACGAGCGCAGCGGATCGGATGGTCGTGGATTTACCTTGCCTTCGTAGCGCTCTGCTCGATCGCAGCCTGGCGGCCGCGTGACGCGCCCCCGAGAGAAGCCGCAGATCATCACGTACGAGTCCCTGTCGGAAGAATTCTGCAATGGCTTGCACTCTCCTCGTGCGGATCGATGCTCCTGCTCTCGGTGACAAACCACATCGATCAGAACGTGGCAGCGGTTCCGCTGTTGTGGATCTTACCGCTTGCCACGTATCTGTTGAGCTTCGTTTTCACTTTTGGTGTATTCAGCATCTATAGCAGGTCGAGCTGGATGCGCTTCCTTGCCTTTGCACTTGGCGTGTTGGGGTACGCCATTTACAACATCGACGCGGTCATTGCCCTGCAGATCAGCTTGCCGATATTCTTAGTTGGCCTGTTCGTCTGCTGCGTTTACTGCCATGGTGAGTTGAGCCGGCTGCGGCCCCCGGCGACGCAATTGACCACGTTCTATTTGACTATCGCCGCCGGCGGTGCGGCGGGAGCAATCTTCGTCGGCTTGATTGCGCCGCAGCTATTTAGCGGAATCTATGAATTGCCTGTCACTCTCGTCTTTACTGCGCTTCTGGCTCTGGTGTTTACATGGCGCGAACGAGTTTGGGCATTCACAGTTTTGTGGTTTGCAGTAGTGGCCTGCATGGTGGCCGTCATGGTGATGAACATACTGGCGTATCGGGAGAACGCGCTCTCGGTACGACGAGGCTTCTACGGTTCCTTGCGCACGGTACAGACGCCACATGCTGGACCCGACCAGCAACGAATCCTATTCCACGGCACGATTGAACATGGCGCGCAATTTCTGCTGGCTCCCCGAAGGATGCGCGCCACAACCTACTACGGACTTGATTCGGGCGTCGGCATCCTGCTACGCGAGTGTTTTCCGGGTCCGAAACGCGTAGGTGTTGTCGGACTCGGAGTCGGAACGTTGGCCGCTTACGGGAGGAAAGGAGACTATTTCCAGTTCTACGAGATCAACTCGCAGGTGGCCGATATGGCGCAGTCGCTGTTCTTCTACTTGCGCGAGACCCAGGCCGAGACGGCAATCACGCTGGGGGACGGCAGGCTGTCCCTGGCTCGGGAGACATCTCCGCCGTTCGACGTGCTGATACTCGACGCCTTTTCAGGTGACGCGATTCCTATCCATCTGCTGACTAGAGAAGCATTTGCTCTCTATCTTCACCGCTTGCGTGACGGCGGAGTGCTCGCTTTCCATGTTTCGAACGACTTTCTCGATCTGGCTCCGGTCGTCCGTAACCTGGCCAATGACGCAAGATACGATTCCATATTGGTGCACAATCACGCCGATCCAGATGAGGCAATCCTGTCCGCCGACTGGATGCTGGTAACGAAGAATCAGGCTGTGCTCGCCAATCCTTCGATTCAGACTCATCGCAAACCGATCGAGAATACCAAAAAATCGCGCGTTTGGACGGATGACTACAGCAACTTGCTGGGGACCTTCAAGATTTCAAGCCGATCAAGAACTGATCTCATGTTTCTTCCGAGCGTACTGCCGCAAAAACGACCGTCGCAGCGGCTGGCGCCAGGCGGAGAACATAGGCAATTAGTCCTGGCCAAATCGTGAGGTGAAGCCGAATCCATGGCACAAGTTCAGTGATTACGAGAAAGCACCATCCAACCCAAAGCACGATCCCAAAGACGATGAGAACCGCACTTTTAGACACAGCCGGACTTAAGCCGAAGCCGGCCGGCCCTTTGATGCGGGGCCGCGTCCGAATAACGACAATACGCGTCGTGGGCGATCGTCGGCTATCGGCTTGCTGCGCATCGGTTTCTCCTGCAGAATGATATCGCTCGCCTGCACCAGCCGCTCAGCGTGGAACCATCGCTGAAAAGGCCAGTCGAGTAAAACGTTGCATATCGCAACCAGGCTCATTCCCTGATGGTGCGCCATCCAGCAGCGAATCACTTCTCCTTTGGGAGATAGAAAGCCGCGGCGAGGAGACACCGTATAGTCGATCGACTCATAAAATCCATATTCGGTGAGCCATTTGCGGCGCTTCATCTGAAGCAGATTTTTGAGTGAATTTACAGGATCGACCATGAGAGCGAGCGCGCTCGAGTAGGGCGAAACCACCAGCGAGCCGGAGCGTGAAACATTCAGCGCCAGCCCGGGCACGCCAAAGGCTGAATATTGGTAATTGCCGTCCGCGTCGGTCTGGCGGAACGCGGCTTCCGAAATGCCCCAGGGAGTCCGGCGCTTCTCACCATAGGTGCGCTGCGCACGAACTGCCGAGCGAACAGCGCGGTCGAGCAGCGTGTTGGGATGCGATCGCATCCAGAGTACCGGCATCAAATACTCGAACATGGTTCCGGTCCAGGAGATCAGCGTCGTTTCCCCTTCGCAAACTGTGTGCTGGCGGCCCAAACGGAACCAGCCATCCTGGATCAAGTCTTCCTTTGCAACTGCGATAAAAGTTGCTGTACGCGCTTCGGAAGCGAGTAAGTCATAGCAAGATTGATTAATGGCTTGCTTCGGAACGTCATAGCCGATCGAAAGAAGATTCCGACCGCGATTTATCAGGCTGGAAAACTCCATTTCGTTCACCAGCCGCTCACATATGGAGACCAGATCTTTCAGACGTTTTGCAATTGCCTGCACCCGTTCACGGCAAGCAGGGAGTTCGCCGCGCAGCTTTTGGATCAACTCAACAGACGTGGGTGAAATCCTGGTGTCGGTACTTGCCTCACGAAGCTGCCTCTCCAAGTCTCCGAGGAAAGTGTTGGCGTTGTGCAGCGTCAATGGATTTTCCGGGCGCGCCAGCAAACCTGTCGGTTTGAAAAGCGCTTCATACTCAGGCAATAGCCAGGGCATGAATTGGCGAACGGCTTCTCGGACCGCTTCGATTCGATTACGGAGTTCGAGTGGCCAGGAAACATGCTGTTTCGGATCCGCGGCCTTATCGACCATGAGGTCGGAGCTATGAAACTTCAGCAAGGCCGGTATCCAAAGGTATACACCGTGCAAGCCAAGAATGGAATTGAGAGAAGCGGCCGCGCCGGGCCGGTCGAGCATTCGAAAATGGTCCGCGATCCCGGCAAGCAGGTGATCGCCAATGAGCGGCTTGCTGAATAATTCCAGACAGCCTTCTTTGAAGCTCCACAGCGATGCAATCAGATTTCCGCTGTCAACCGTGGAAACAAATGGCGCGCCGAGCGGCTGAAGGGAAATGTTGTCATACCAATTCAAGAAATGGCCGAGTTCCCGTTGCAATTTCGGAAGCGTTTGAAGAGTCAGTTCGTTTTGTTTCACGAACTCCGGCAGGGTTAGATAACCAAATTCGAGTGCAGCCTGCCTCGAATTGAAGAGAAGACCGAGATTCGTCGGTGACAGACGATCGGCAATGCGATAGGGCTGCTCCTGTACGTTATCGGGAATCAGCCAGTGATTTTTCTCGTTACTGAACTCAGCAAAGTAGCGCCACGTACGGAGCGCGACGCCGCGCAAAAATAATCGATCGTGCTCCGAGAGAGCATGCGCTTCATGCGGTGACCGGTTGATCCAGACGGAGATGAATTTGGAACAGGCCCACAAAATGAGGAAGGGCAAGGCATAGGGCACTGCACTGGGCCTCAGTATGAGCCCCAGGCCGATCAGCACGGAGACCAGCGGGACCCAATCGAGATACATATCCACTGGCGTACGCCTTCGGATTCCTAGCTCGGCCTCGGTAGCTGTTTCCCACTCGAGCAGTCTTGTGTGCGTGATCGAGCTGCGGATTACAGTCCGAACAATCGCATCTATCGCAACCAGTGCCTGATGCGCGAGGAAAGCTATGTTCAAGGCGATACTAACGTGATCAGTCACGAAATTCGTCAGCGCGTCGCGTGCCGACATCCAATTTTTGGCAGCGATGTTAGTAGTGAGCGTGAAGATGAGGCGGAAATAAATTGGCAGGAAGAGCAACGCTAGGATGACGAGCGTCCAGAAGCGAGGCCCCCCGGGCAGCCAAAACCAGCCCGCGATAAGGAGGAGAAATGTAGCGGGCTCCACGAGACTGCGGCGCAGGTTGTCGAGAATTTTCCAACGAGATATGAGGGACGTAGGATTTTCTACGAGGTGCCCCGACTCGTCCGGCACGCTGTTGAATATCCAGCGGACAATTTGCCAATCGCCCCGAAGCCAACGATGCTTGCGGCGATTATAAGCGCTGTAATGAGATGGATAGTCATCGATGACTTCGATGTCGGAGGCGAGGCCGGCGCGAGCATAGGCGCCTTCGATGAGATCATGGCTGAGCAAAGCGTTGCGAGGGAACCGGTGCTCGAGAACTTGACGAAGCGCGTCCACATCGTAAATTCCCTTACCTGTGAAAATAGCCTCGCCGTAAAGATCCTGGTAAACATCTGAGATTGCCCGGGAATAGATATCGAATCCGGTCAGCCCGGAATAGATGCTTGCCAGGCGCGAGCGGGAAGCAGAATGGACGCTAATTCCAACGCGCGGCTGTAGGATGCCGTATCCCGTCGTTACGATGTTCAGATCAGGATCGACGACCGGCCGATTCAATGGATGAGCCATCGCTCCAATCAGGCGCTGCGCGGTGCCGCGCGGAAGCTGGGTGTCTGAATCAAGCGTCAAAACATACTGAATGGTCGGTAATTTTGTGAGGTCGCCAGTCTTAACTGGAAACGGATCGAAGACGTTGCGGAGCATCTGATTGAGATCAAGCAGCTTGCCGCGTTTCCGTTCCCATCCCATCCAGGCGCCTTCGCGCGGGTTATATACACGGTGCCGATGAAAAAGGTAAAAGCCGCCGTAGGGCTCGGAAGCATAGCGAAGGTTGAGCTCGTTAATGAGCTGAATGGCCAGGTCGACGCGTCGATCCTTTTCACCGGCGGGCTCGGCGGTATCCGGCAGGTCGGTGAGCAGCGCGTAGAAAATGTTCGGATCGCGATTTACCAGATATCTGACTTCGAGATCGTCCACGAGCTGCTTGATCTGGTTATCGTTGATGAGCAGAGTGGGAATCGCGACCATCGTTGCGCATTCGCGATCTACCGAACGTGAAAAGTCCAGTTTGGCGAGCGGATGCGGTGTCAAAACGGCTGTAACGAGATAGTTGACAAGCTCGACGGCTGCTTGTGCAGCCGGGAGCAGTAGCAACAGCGCTCCGGCGATGAGACCTAATCCGCCTTGCGTGCGGACGATGCTCATGATCAGCGCCACAACGGTGAATAGCGCAACTATCTCGATGCCCAGAATGTACACTTCGTCCGGGTATTGACGGAAGAGCCGCTGGATCGATGAATTAAACGAAGGACGATACGCTGCGCGTTTAAGCAGCGATTGGGAGCCGGTTGAGTCAAGCAGATAATAGCCGACATGCCGGAGACGGTCGCGAACAGCTGCGGGCGCTCCAGGCTCGACGTACGCTTCTTTTGCCAGGTATACAGCTAGACGAGCGACACCTCCTTCATCGACGTCCGATCGAACTGCGATTTTGGCAACGCGGAGACAATATTGCTCCCGGCTTTCGAAATCCATTCGGCTGTATATGCCGGCTGGATCATCGAGAAGCGTGCGATGGGTAACCGAGAGAGGTTCGAGAATCGACCGCCAGTCTCGCTCTCCGATGAAGCGCAAGCTGGTGATCATATTTCCGATACCGAAGCTTGTAGCCAGTTGACCTTCGGATTGGAAGGCGGCGAGCGCTTTCGGGCCAGACTCGGAGATCTTTTCGAGTAACGCAATTCTGAGAGCTTCGAGCATGCCGCCCAGCTCAGCGAGCCGGAGTGGTTCAATTTCCTCAACCGCTGTAACAAACTCCGAAAAAGCAGATTCGTCGAGACGATTCCCAGTCGCGTTCAACAAGGCGCGCGCAAAAACAATCACCCTCGGGATGGATTCGTCCTGAGCGGTCCGGACCGCGGGCAGCCGCGAAAGTGAGCGAAGCGAATCGTGTACTGCCTCGAGATCGGTTCGAATCAATCGAAAATTGTCATAGAGCCACCTGAGATCCTCCGAGGGCTCGTCGGAGCGTAATCGGTAGAGTCGCGATTCGAGCGCCGCCAGATCTTTGCGGAGAGTTCGGTAAATTGTGCGCGCGCCGGGTGATCGACGCTGGCCGGTCACCCAGGAAGATGAGCGGGCCGCCGCCACCGCTTGTCCACGTAAAGCAGAGAAATCGGCTTCAGCCTTGTGGTCGAGGTGGTGTGGGTCGGTCCCACTTTCGGTCTGGGCAGGAATTTCGGCCATGATTTTTATCTGTAGCTCGATGCCTGGAGTTCGAACATATCGGCGTAAGTACCGCCCCGCGCCATCAATTGATCGTGGCTACCCTCTTCCGCGATACTTCCATTTTCCAGCACAATGATCCGCTCCGCCATGCGCACGGTCGAGAAGCGATGTGAGATGAAGAGCGCCATTTTGCTTTCGGTGAGTTCGTTGAACCGCTGGAAAACCTCAAACTCAGCACGGGCATCGAGCGCCGCAGTCGGTTCATCAAGGATGAGTACCTGCGCTTCACGAAGGTAGGCGCGGCCCAAGGCAAGCTTCTGCCATTCGCCGCCCGAGAGATCAACTCCGCCCTCAAAGCGCCTTCCAAGCATTTGTTGATAACCGTTGGCTAGGCGGTCAATCACGCCATCCGCCAAACTTTTCTCTGCGGCAGATCGGATCCGATCCATGTCGTCCAGAAATTCAATACGGCCGACAGCGATATTTTCACGTGCGGTCATTTCGTAACGCATGAAATCCTGAAATATGACTCCAATTTCGCGGCACAGGTCTTCGATCTTGTAGTCGCGGAGATCGACGCCATCGAGTAGGACGCGCCCCTCGGTCGGATCATAAAGTCGGGTCATCAGTTTGACAATAGTAGTCTTGCCTTGCCCGTTTTGACCGATTAGCGCGATGCGTTCGCCCGGCTCCAGCCGGAAATTCAAATTGTCCAGAATCAGTCGCTCGGTTCCGGGATATGCAAACGAGATGTTCTGGAATTCGAAGCCGGTCCGGATCGGGCGGGGCGCTGGCAGCGAATTGACCTTCGAAGTGACGGATGGCCTCATTTCAAAAAACGCGAGCAGATCGGTAAGGAAAAGAGCTTGATCGGCGATCCCGGAAAGGGTCGAGAATAGCTGTGAGATGTTGCTCTGGGCATTTGTAACGGCACCCGTAAGAAATACAAAATCTCCGTAGCTCGCCCGGCCCATGGCGGTCCGATAGATGATCCAGACATAACTGGCGTAATAGCCTGCTGTACTGAGGATGGAGAGCGGTGTAGCGGCCAGCAGGCGCCGACGTGAGAGCTTGAGGTTCTCGGCCAGAATCTGGTCAGAAAGCAGCGTAAACCGGTTGGTGAGAAAGTCGCTCAGGCCGAAAAGCTTTAGTTCCTTGGCGGCTTCTTTGCTGCCTCCTACCTGGCGAAGGTAATCGAGTTCGCGCTTTACGGGAGTCTGCCGGAAGTTGAGCGCGTAATTCAGGAATGCGAAATGACTTTCCCCGAGAAACGCCGGCACCAGACAGGCAATTAAGGCCAGGAGCAGAACCGGGGAATAATAGAGGATCGCCCCCGAGAAGACCAGCGTCGTGATTACCTGTTGAAAAAGGCGTCCCATGGCCTGGATCATCGCCAGACGATCTGTTGCCTGAACGCGGGCTCGCTCGAGGCGGTCGTAATAAGCGGGGTTCTCGTAAGCCTGGAGATCGAGAGCTGAGGCTTTCTGCATCACCTGGATACTTACGTGGCGCGTATAGCGATCAGCCAGCACGCGATCGTAGTAATCAATGATGCGTGAGAAGACCCCCGCGGCGACCACGAGCACAAACTCGAGGACTACCAGCTGCCACAAATAGTCAGAGGTGCCGTGAAATTGCGTCTGACCCTTGGTGATCTCCTGAATGTGGTCGATGATTTTCTTACTAACGACGAGAGCGCCTAGCGGCACAACCGAGACAAGCACGCGAAAGGCGAGCCCAAGAGCGACGACCCAAGGACCGGAACCCCACACAATCCGGAGGACGGCCGGCACGTTCTTCAGTGCCTGGAGACGATCACTCCATGCCTGGGCAGATGTTCGGTTTGATCCTTCTGTCACGCTGTTCCGGGAAAATTCGGGGTGGAGATCACCCGGCAGGGCCGGCGATTCTAAAGTCCTAATTTAGCGTAGACACACAAAGTCTAAGCAACGTTTCCGAAAGCAGCTGGGTGGATGGACTACACTACGGCCGTTCCGTGTGACGAATCGGCGCTCCGGCCGCCCTCCTACCGAAATCGGTACGCGTACTCTACTTCGAGAAGTACCTTGAGGAACCGCGCAGCGTTGCGCAATACCGGCATCATTTTGTAAAACATGTGTTCCCCTCTTCGAATTCGCAGTCCGATATGCGTGTGGCGCACGTCTTCAAAGTTGGAGGTGCGGTCTCTCGAAAGCTCTCAAATGTTCTTTTGGCTTGGTGCCCGTTTCAGACGCTTTGCGGAGCCGGCGGTGGTTCTGCCAAAAAACTTCGCGCTGCCTCGACCACGCCTTGCCGGAACCGTTCCCAGGTGAAGAGCTCGGCCCGGCATCGGGCCGCGATTCTCATTTCGGCAAGCTGCGCGCGATGATTGATCGCCCATTCAATATGCGATGCCAGAATATCCGGGCGCCGCGGCTCAACGATGAAACCTTCCCGGCCTTGTTCGATCAGATCCGGCGCGGCGGTGTGGGTCGTGCTCAAAATGGGCAGTCCCGAGGCGAGCGCCTCGAGCAGCACGTGGCCAAATCCTTCGGCAATTGAAGGAAGAACAAAAAGATCGGCCTGGCGATAGGCTTCGAGCAGCTCGGCGAGACTTACATAAGGCCGGATCCGGACCTGTGAAGCGAACGGAGAAAAAATCGCAAGATCGTCGACTACGCGACCACACACCGTCACCTCTACTTGGGCCGATCCTATCAAGCGGAGCGCTTCGAGGAGGTACTTAATACCCTTACGTTGATTGATTACCCCAACGAAAAGTAGGCGCAGCGGTCCCGAGACTCTCGCGGGACGCTCGCCCGGTTGGAAACGGTCGAGATCAACACCGTACGGAATCACGCGAATCGCCTCTGGCGCGGCTCCGTGTTCTATCAATGTGCTGCGGGTGAAAGAAGAAGCCACCAGGAATCGATTGGCCATCCGGGGTTCGGCGACGAGATGGTCGAAGTCCTCTTGTGGAAGCGATAGCTCCCATTCCTTCTGAAGCGAAGGTGCGCACTCCGGATGCTGGGCCAACTCGCGTTCGAGGATGCGGCGAACACTAAGCGGATGGGGATGAAGCTGAAAAAGCGTTCCCGGCCTGCCGTAACTGTGGAACGCATCGAAAGCGTAGTAACTGTAGCTCAGCAGGAGCGAATCCGTGCGGCGCGCAAGCTCCCCCGCTGTGCGGCCCAGCGTTGCATCGGTTGCCCGGACCGCGCTGCGTCGCCAGGCGAAGGGCACGGTTCTTACCTGTTCTAGTAAAAACGAACCCAAACCTGACAGCGGCGACGAGCGAACCAGAGAACCGGGAATCAACGGGTGATTGCGTTTGCGAAGCATGCGGGTGACAGCATTCGGCAAGGCTGAGGTGAGGTTTGCCGCCCATGGTTGATCGTCCGGCCAATACAAATCCGTGACCAGCCGCTCAAGTAGCCCGGCTTGGGCTAGCGCGGCGGCGGTCTGATAGGAATCTCGAGCGCCTCGATGGACCACCACAACGCGACCTGAGGTGGATTGCTGTGTCCGGATCACGAAAGGCCCTGAGAGCGTTTTGAGGGCAGATAAGGCCGATTTTGGGCGAGCTGCGATGGCCTCCGCCAAATTTTTATGTTATTGATATTAAAGTACTTCATAGTAGAGGACGGGGGTAGCCCAAAACTAGCAGTACTAAAGGCTCGACCGTCCAGTGAATATATGGCGTATATTGCCTACAGTATCGGAGGGGATACGTGTTATGAAAGCATCGCTGCTTAGAAGTGTTTTTTTGGCTGCTTCGGTAATGCCTTCCTCGTTGCTTTTTGCGGCAGGCGACCAACCAGTCACTCTTACTGACCCCATTGAGATTCCAGGGGGTAGTCTTAAAGCCGGTTCTTACACTTTCGGGATTGAAGATCAGCTTCCAGATCGCGCTATCGTGCGAATCACCAGTTCCCAAGGCATTAAGGGACATTATCTGCTTCTTGCCGTGCCGAATCCGAAGCTTTCAGTTAGCGACCAACTGCAGTACTTTAAGCTGCAGGGCGAGAGCACGCAGGCATTGCGAGCCTGGAAATGCCCAGACTGTTCAGCGCCTCTCGAGTTTGTGTATCCGAAACCCGAGGCAGTGAAAATTACAGATGCGAGTGCCCAGACTGTTCTGGCCGTGGATCCGGCACACGACAAGCTCCCGGACAATCTTTCCGCCGACGACATGCGCGTAGTGACGCTGTGGTCCTTAACGCCCGAGCGTATTAGCCCCGATAGGACTCCGGAAAATGTTGCCTCCTACAAAGCGCCTGTGCAGACTAGCTCCTATGATGTCGCAAACCGCATAAAGCCGGCGAAGTACATTAAGCCTTCTGCAGCGCCAATGGTTGCGGCGGCAACTGCCCCCCGCTCACCAACGGTTTCCGAGAGCCGCACCGCCTCACAGGCCGCTCCACCTGCTACGGGTCGTCAGCGGCTGCCGGAGACGGCTAGCAATATTCCGTTGCTTGCACTTTGCGGGTTCGCTTGTTTGATCGGCGGGTTTGCATTGCGTATCACACGGCCGCGCACTGCCTAGTTGCAACCAAATCCTAGGGGTTGAACATGTCTCACGATGGCGTGCTTGATGGTGTGCATTCCGCCGATGCTGCCGAGAGTTCTTGTCGGCCCAGCAGATTGTCAAAGTTAGGGGACGATTGGTATCTCCTCTCTTCCCAGAGTCTCGAAAGTAAGAAAGTCACGGTCGAAGAGAAATCAGGAACCGGAATCTGGAAGGGATCCCGAAAATTGATGGTTGCCGGGGCTCTTGGTGCGATACTCATCGGGGCAGCGGCGCGGGTTGTGCTGATGGGGAATCCTGGTCAGCGGGCGTCCACGCGCGTCGTTCAAACCGTCTCGCCACTGTCTTCCTCGACCCCGGTCAATGAACCGGCCGTTCCGCCGGGGCAGACGTCAAGATCGAAAGCGGGTTCGGTCACAAATGAGGACGAACTTACCCGGCTCAGAAGAGAGAACCGGCGACTGGTTGCGCTGGTCGAGGTTTTGCGCCAGCGACATCGGACAAGTCAGAGGGGTCCTGCGGCCGAACAGAGCCGTGATCCAAAGCAATGAACACCGGTACGCTCGGGAGGCGAGCGGAGTGGTTACTCTATAACGCCGGGTTGCTTCTGGTTGCGATTGCCGGTATGAGTCTCCTGAGGTACGTCGTCTTCCAGAGCCGTGGGGCTGCGGATCCTGGCCTACCGGTGCACTTGGCTGCCCGACTGGAAATACCACGCCTCGGCATGTCTCTCCTCGTAGTGGACGGCGAGGAAAAAGCAGGGTTAAGTGTGGGAGCCTTTCACGTCAGTGGTACGGCCCCGATCGGCGGCGTCGGGAATGCGGTTATCGCAGGCCATCGCGACACTGCATTTTTTCCGCTGCGAAATCTGAAACCCGGGGACGTGATTACCTTAACGACACCCGAGCGTTACTTTTACACCGTGAAATGGATCCGAATCGTGCAGCCTGACGATGTCTCGGTTCTGGCTGACGGCTCCGATTCGATCCTCACGCTTGTGACGTGCTATCCGTTTCACTTCATCGGCAGTGCTCCCCAACGTTTCGTGGTTCGCGCCCAATTGACGAGCTAATTTCCCTCCGCCTTACCGAGTATCGTGTAGAAAGAGTGTACATTCGCGAAACTAAGCAAAGGCGACGACGGTGGTGGTGGGCAGTCGTACCTGGTTTCGGCCTGCTTTACACGGGTCTGTTTCCGAATACGGCGTCGTCACACGACGTGATTACGACCAACCTCACTTTTTCACGAGATATCGCTCGCATCTTTGTTCGTCACTGTTCAGCGTGCCACGGGACAGCCTCCTCAATTCCTCTTACCAGTTACGAAGAAGCCAGGCCGTGGGCAGTCGCGATCAAAGAACAGGTTCTTTCGCGATCGATGCCTCCCTGGGGAGCGGTAAAGGGCTTCGGTGATCTTTCACCGGACCACGGGCTGAGTCAGGAAGACATCCTGATCATTGCGGCGTGGGTGGTAGGTGGCGCTCCGGCCGGAAACCCCGATTTCCTGCCAAGGATCCAAAAGCTCGGAACTGCGGTTCCGCTACCAGGGGTGAAGGACGCCATTACGATCGATACTCGAGCTCTGTTGACGAAGAAACTTCGCGTTGCTGGGATTCGGCCGCGAGCAACCTCGCCGATCGAGTCATCGAAGATATTGGCGCGCTTTCCCGACGGACGAATTGAGCCGCTGATATGGCTCTATCATTTCGACCCAAAGTACAAGCAAGATTTTACCTTTCGCCAGCCGCTCGATATGCCTCCGGGCACTGTGGTGGAGTCATCTGTGCCTCTACGATTCGCCCTTGAAACGCCTTCCGCCGCGGGTTCTTAGGACAGCGTTTTGACAGGAATCGTGAAGACCGTGGTGTTCACCACGCCCTCGCGCTGAATTTGGGTCCACATGCGATATAGGCCTGGCCGCGGGAAAATGATGTTAAATTGCATGTTCGGACCGCCGCTTGCGAGGAAAGGATGCAGGTGAAGCAGGTCTACTAAGTCTTCGCTTGCCGCCAGCATATGGGCCCATGCTCCGAGATATGGTTGCAGTCCAGCCGCAGGATCGAAGGAGAAAAGTAAACGGTTTTCCAGTCCTGCTATCGGCTGGGCGGGCTCTAGCCGTAAGGTCGCGGTGGTATTTAGCGCCTTATAGGGCGTGAGCGAGGGGCTCAACTTAGGCGGACTTACCGGCCCACTCACGAAGAGCGTGCCTACCGCCAGTTGGGGAACAGACCCGGCGGGGTAGAAGTCCGCCAGAACTCGATACATTCCGCCATACGGCAGGCAAACGTCCTGCCGAAAGGAGCCGTCCGGCTGTAAGGACGGGTGTATGTGAGCGAAGAACTCCAGGTTCTCGTTGATTACGAAGAGATGGATAAGCTTTTCGTGAACTGTCTCGAACTGCTTCGCGGCTTTGCCTGTTGCCGGATCATATATACGCAGGGTCAGTGTCGCGGTGTTGCCAGGCTTCAGAACTTTTGGTGCATGAGAAATTTCGAGCGGGTACTCGATGCGGTCCGGAACCTTGAGCACGAGTTTCATGCCGCAGCGGGGGCAGACACCCGGATTCTCTGCGCGGTATTCCGGGTCCATCGGACAGACCCAGTCTTTCTGGACGGCTGGATCGCGAGGCGGCTCCTGGCCTGCCGTTATGCGCGCGAGGACGAGCAACTGGCAGCAGGCGCGGCGCGACAGCATCCGCCCCGAAATCTCGCTCTGCCGCAATCCTAAACTTTCTGCAGGCGGCTGACGCGGCCGACTTCCACCCATTCGACGACGTAGATGTTGCCCAAATGATCGAAGCAGGCGCCGTGCGGGCAGACAAACTTGCCAGGTTTGAAGTGATCGCGAGTGAGTTTACGCGTCTGCATGTAGTCGCTTGATGAGTCATCGCCCAGGTTCAGCAGAATCTTATCGTTGCGATCCATGAGCGTCACGCGGGCGAAGAGGTCCGGCACCACCACATCGCCGTTCTTAAATACGTCGAAGTTGCAAGGCGCGGTTGTACCGTATTGAAAGTCTTTGTGCTTGCCGTCGAGCGTGAAACGCTGAATTCGTTTATTGCTCCGGTCGGCGACAACGAAAATCGGTTCGCTGCCGCGAGTGTCCACCATGACACCGTGGGGACAAGATAACTTGCCAGCAACATCCCCCGGTCCGCCGAATGTGCGGATATATTCGCCTTTAGAGTTGTACTGATTGATATAGCTCGAGCCGTAACCATCGCCTACATAGATGTCGCCATTTGGCGCAATAGCCAGGTTCGTCGGGCTATATTTGATGGGCTTCCCGTCAGGGCCTGGCTTAGCGTAAGGCTCGGATTCCTTGGGATATCCAAGCGTAAATACCTCCTCGCCATCGAGCGTCGCTTTCACCATCAGGCCGCGCTTGGTATCGCACAGGTACAGAAACTCGTTTGAGCCTTCGCGACGAATGGTCAGCCCGTGAGCGCCGCCCTTGAACTCGCGCCCCCAACTCTTAATGAACTTACCTTGCGCGTCGAACACCACCATGGTGTCGGACTTTTCGCTGGTTTCGAAGACAGTGTGGTGAATATAAATCCTGCCCTGCGAGTCCTCGCAAACGCCATGCGTGTTGCCATACTGGATGTCCGCAGGCAATTCTCCCCAATCGTGCGTAACTTCGTAAGTATGATCTCCGCTGCCGAGGACGGGCTTCTTGCTGCCAGCCTTATCAGTAGCTCCAAGAAGCAGCGGAGCCGCCAAACCTGTACTAATGCGACGGCAAAAAGCCCGGCGCGAACTGGGCGAAAATTCCTTCGTGTCTTCCATATTCAGATCTATCTCCGTAATTCTGCCGCTTCTCCATTGGTTGAGAGCGTCTCTAATTTTGAGGGCTTGGTAGGTTCGGTGTCGGCATAGGCCAGCCAGAACCCCATCATTTCTTCGTTGCTGGGTTCGCCCCACCGGATTGTTTTCGAAGGGTCCGGGTTGAGCGGGTTGTTTGATGAGTTATCGAAGTAAGCCGTGGTGATGAGGCGGGTTCCTTTTGGTATCACAAACTGGTGTTTCAGGAAATATGTTTCCTGCCAGCGGAAATCGTATTTAGGAACATTGAACAGGACTTCGTGTCTGCCATCCGGATAAATCGCCTCAGTTGTCATACTCTTTCCCCGAAAATGCATGTGCGCTGTATAAGCAACTGCCGTTACATCCTTCGGCAAGGTAAAGCAGGAGGTGACTTTATGGTCGCCATCGCCTGGTGGAAGCAGAAACCAGTTGTTCCAGATTTCGTACTGTGCTACTTCGTGAATCACCGGCTGTTTTGCAAAAATCAGCCCGATGCTTGTGCGGTCCCGAACGGTTTGGCCGAGGCGGTTACTGTAATGAATTTGGAACTGCAGATAAGACCCGGCGGGAATTTTCAAGGCGTATCCAGGCGGGCGCGTCTCGGAGAGGTGACCAGGCAGGTATATCGCTGGCACGTAGTTCACATCTCCGGCTGAAAAGTCCTTGACGTCCGGGTTGGACGAAGCCTTGCATCCGTCGTCTGAGACGGGCGCGTCGGGCTTCATATGGTTCACTTTTCCAGTCCGAAAGTGGAACTTGCCCACGTCTTCCGCTCCGCCGTGGGTGTTTTCCAGCTTCTTGGCTTTGTCGCCGCTGACCACACTGACGGTAGCGTGATGGACCACTCTACGATCCCCGGGCACTACCTCAGCCGTTTGTACCCACTTGTCCTCGGTAAAGTTTGTCGGGACATAGATGTACTCATAATCGTCCTGGTTGCCGGCCGCAACGGTGGCCTCGGGAATAGCAATAATGACGTCCGGCTTAATATGCCAGCCGTCTTGAAAATCAGGCGCAGGAGGTAGGTCCCGAGGATTCCCTTCCTTGGCTCCGCTCTTTACCCAGGCATCAACGGTGGCAATATCGTTTGCTGAAAGCCGGGGATCATTCATGAAATCGCCGACGTGGGGATCAGAATGCCAGGGAGGCATGCTGTGCTGCACCACCGCCTGCCGAACCGCAGCCGCCCAGGGTCGCGCATCGCGGTACGTCAGCAAGGACATTGGCGCGATGTCGTTCGGATGGTGACATACCACACAATTCTTGTAAAGAATCGGGGCGACGTCTTTGTTAAACGTAACTGTCTTTTGGTCGGGACTGTCCTGTGCAGAAATAGAAGTCGCGAGAACGACAAGAGTGGGCAGAAGGAGTAAAAATTTCATTACCTGCGTACGCGGGCTTGGCGAGCGGGCGTACCCATCCGCTAGTCTATATCAGTTTGGTTTCCGCTGTAATTTTGCGAGGAGAAGTGGGATCAATGCGCGGCGCGCGAAAAGACGTATGCAAAAAAAACAGGGCTGAGGTAGCGGATTGTATCCACACCTCAAGCCCTTCCAAATAAAGCTAAATTGGATCGATTGCGACGCTGAAAGGAAACCGGGTCGTAGGGCCCTGTACGGCTTTGCGGCACGGCCTCCTGGCTATCCGCGGTAGAGCGAGTTCAGGACCAAATTGATCGTGCAGCTCCAAATGATAAAGGAGGGCACGATACCTACAAACAACGGCTTTGCAAAAAGATCTTGAAACATACAAACGGGTAGTTCTCGAAAGCCGCGTGTCCTCTCAGAAAAATCCGCCTCAAATAAAAACTGGCCGAAGGGGTCGACCAGACTGAAGGACAAACTACTGAGGGTGTCGGCTAGCGTGGGTAATGTAGATCCCGGAACGCGCTGCAATGATGGGGGTTATGTCGACCGTATGCGCGCTTTGCAGTGGAGATGCTGTCCTCCAACGCTATTTATTTCGTAGTCGCAATTCTTTATGAAGTCACTAACCGCGTCCTTATTTTCTTTCCAGTGCTCGTGCGTGGTCCCGTGCAGCTCGACAAACAGATCGGGATGACTCTCCAACAATGTGTTTCTCATGCCAATAAGTGCCCTTAACTCCATTCCTTCAATGTCGATCTTGATGAAATCAGGCTTAGGCAGCCCTGTTCTCCGAACATCGTTATCAATCGTCGTCATCGCTACCGAGAACCGGCGTATCGGCTGACCATTCTTGCTAAGTGACTTGGCGATTTGCGGATCCCCACTCGCCGCACCGGTCATTTCCGGATCCATCGATAGAGTAATCATTCCATCTTCGTCTGATATCGCCACATTTCGTACGATTACTTCGAAACCGTTAAGCCTCGCATTATCATAAATGCGCATGACATTTTCGGGATTAGCTTCATATGTAATTACCTGGCTGGCTGTCTTGGCAAAGAAGATCGTCATCAAGCCGTGATAGCCGCCAATGTCGTACACCACCTTGTCATGAAATTCCAGAGTTTTCAAAAACGTAACTTCTGCGGTATCCGGAGCGCTGCGTGGTAGAAATCCCAATCCGCCTTTGCGCTTAAACCCGGCCGCCATGCCGTTGCGACATGTATAGATATTGTTGCGTAACTTATCACCCACTAAGGCCGCTAGGTTCATTGATCGACGCCCGACTCAGCTATATTTTAGTCTAGGTCGAAGGATCGGGGTAGTACTGTATCACCCAGGCCTGAGTTCGTAGTGGCCTACTAAACATCCCGAAATAAGAACGCCCTAGTTATGACGTGAAGTTACCGGAAGATACACGGGCCGCTTCTTCCCGGGCAGAGACGCTTCTCCCAGTTTTCCTTAGTGAACATGTGGTTGGAATACACCGCCCCCTGGTACGGCAGCGATGTTTCGGCAACTGGAAACGCGGTCGATCGCCGATGAGTTGCCCGCCTGAGCAAATTTCAGTTGGTCCGTATGGCCGTTCCTACCACCTTTCCTGGGCGTAGAGGCGAAGAATGAGCGTAAGAACCGCAATAGCGCTCATCGATCAAGTTGGGAGGAACTATGGTGCTGGAGGTGGGGGTCGAACCCACATGCTCAGTGAAGAGCGCGGGATTTTGAGTCCCGTGCCAAGCCGGTTCGGCCGTGACCGGCCACGCAGAATCAGGCACTTACGTAGTACTAAGTACGCCTCAAGACGCCTGGTAACGCTGCAATTTGCGAATAAATTTGCGAATGAAAATTCCGAACGCAAACTCGGTGCTCCAGGAGAAGGACGGCTTCGACGGCTTGATTCAGGTGCACACTGCCCGTACTGCGAAGCGTTGAACGTATTCTTGCGCTTCTCGGCAGGGTACGACTTCATTTGTCGGGAGTGCGGCCAAGGCGTTACGGTGAGAACGCTCGTACAATGAGCGAATCAACGCAAAACAAGGAATCTGAACTCAACGAAGCGGGTACAGAGCACCGTACGGCACACCTAAATCCTTTGGCGTATATCCTCTGAAACGCGGCGCCAAAATCCGGGCGGAGATGCACAGATCTGGCACCGACTCGGGGAGGCATTCACGCCGAATGAATGGTTTCACTTCACTACGTGCGACGTTGGGGTAGGATCAGAGTCTTGCGGGTCCAACTCGAAGACTACGCTGACATTTTCCATGACCCTGCGGTCTGCGGTGGCCGGATAACCGTCACACGTGAGCAGCTCACGTGTGACGAGTGCGGACAGCGTTTCACGCTCGACCAAGTTCGAGAGCAGTTCGATCCCTCCGCATTCAGCGAAGCACTAAAGACGCTGCACAGGTCTTTTCTCTGGCAGAGGCTTGTAGTCCGTTCCTATCCGGGGCCAGCAGTTGGCATCGCTGAGAGCCATTCGTAGATCTTGACCTCCAAATTCATAGTGCGTGATCCAACGGTGTCGATCCTGGTTCGGCGATACTCACAGATCTGGTCCAACGAAATATCGCAAACACATCGCTCCGAAGTAGTCATTTATCGGTTTTAGGCGCTCGCGGCCGGTTCTGATCATGTTCGCGAGTTTTCTTCTCGCGAACACGCCGTTGAGCCAGTCCTCAGCCGCCCTAGCTAGAGAAGAGGCATTTAGCCTTTTCGGAAGGCCCTCGGCCTTTTTCTTGATCTTTCCGCGCCGCAGCGTAGACTCGGCGCGCTTCCTGATAGTCCTGCGCCTTGGTTGTAAAGTAGTGTCTCCGCCCTTTGATCTTCAGGCAGTAATACCAGTGCCTCCGCCTCTTGTGCAAACCGTCTCTGCCCTTCGGAGGTTTGATGGTAGATGGAACGACCAACGGCAATTCAGCTAAATCAATAACCATTTCCTTTTCTCCTTGTCGTGACCTTCTTATAAAGTGGGTTGTGTCGCCCTTGCTCACGGTGGCGTTTCTGTTTATGTGCTCTCCGACATGACTCCTGACAGCAAGGCCGATCTATCCGCCCCGCCCAAAAGAATCGCTGGCATTTATCGTAAGCACACCGTTTAATTCGGTCAAACTCATCCTCGCGCAACGCAATACCCGCGAGGCCGCCTATATGCTGTCGTCCGTCCCGCATCTCGAGATCAATCCCATTCAACGTAAAGGGAAAATCGATTGTCGGATTCCCGCGCTGATTATGAGAGGGCACAGCCGTAACCAGTTCTGAAATCCTAATAGAGGATGGGACGATCGGCAGCGTAGTTCTGAAGCGTATAGCCTCAGCGGCGTTGAGTTACTATGAAGCCCATTGAATACAGCTGTGGCTAGTACCTGGGACGTTGGCGCTGCGGCGTCCTACCAGTCTTAGTGTTTTCTGAGGGGTCTGTGAAAGCTCGATCGCTGCAGATACAAAGGCCCGATGGGGCGATTCAAGTCGTGGTAATCGAGAAGCCGGTCGTGAGACTTGGCAGGGCTGAAGACAACGATATTGTACTTACCGATCCGGACCGAAGTGTTTCGCGCTGGCATGCGAGCATCACGAATGAACCCGGTGCCCCTGCCACTCTCTCGGACCTGCATTCAGCAAACGGCACATCGGTTAACGGGCAACGTGTGACTGGTTCTGTAACGCTGGTTACCAACGACTGGATCGCTGTCGGCAAGTTTCGCATTCTTTTTCGCGAAGAATCGGAGGACATTCCGTTTACGATTCAGGCTTCCGCATTCGATCTCCAACAATTGCAGCAGACACCACAGTTTCTGGCTTTATCAGGAGCCAGAGAGTTTGCTGCGCCAAACGAGCTCCGAAGACTCGAGTTGCTGTACGAAGTAGGAATCGCTCTTGCGAGGAGTCAATCCGTCACGGATGTGACGGTGCGAGCAGCGGAACTCCTCTTCGAGATTGAAGAAGTCCACCGGGCTGCTGTCATGATGTGGAACGAGGAAAGAGGGTGCTTCGAAGAGGCCGAACTTCATTCCCGGGGTGGCGGAAGGGCATCTAACCTCAACACACCGTATGATCCCAGCGCCCTCGTCATGAGCCGCACGATCCTCAATAAAGTTCGGCGGGAGAATCGGCCTCTGCTCATCCGGGACGCAAAGGCGATGCTGAGTTCTGCAGCGAGCATCGTTCGTGCCGGTATCCAAGCCGCATTTTGCTCTCCACTTAACTGTCAGGGGCGGTTTCTCGGTGTCCTCTATGCGGATAACCTAACTCAGCCGGATGCATTTTCGGATACCGATTTTCGTACGTTCACTGCCATCGCGGCCCAAACGGGTCTCGCCTTAGGAAACGCGGTCGCAAGCAAGGAACTCGTCAGGCGTGAGACTCAGCGTCAGGCGCTGAAAGCCTATCTGCCGCCCCAGGTCGCCGATTTAATCCTAGCGTCGGATGGAGCAATCAATCTATCGGGTACGTTGCAAGAAGTCACTGTCTTGTTTGCGGACATTCGAGGCTTCACACACATTTCGGAGAGAATGGACGCGCATCAGGTCGTTCAGATGCTGAATGAGTTCTTCACGACCATGAGCGACGAAATTTTCCAATGCCAGGGCACGGTCGACAAATTTATCGGCGATTGCATTATGGCGCTTTTCGGAGCACCTCTGCACTCCGAGCACTCTGCGGATCACGCCCTTGCCGCGGCCATCGCGATGCAGCGGGCAGCTGCACGCCTAAACCTCAAACGCGCAGCGATCGGATTACCGGAAATGCGAATTGGAATCGGGCTGCATACCGGCCCCGCGGTCGTAGGAAACATCGGTTCTGCCGAGCGCGTTCAATATACGGCGATCGGCGATACGGTAAACGTTGCTTCTCGCTTGGTAAGCCTCGCGGAGCGCGACCACATCATTGTTTCTGAGAATTTTCGAAACGCCTTGTCACGAACCGAACCATTGGATCTGATCGGTGAAACGGAATTGAAAGGGCGTCAAGACCGTTTGCACATTTACTCCGTGCGCTGGGCGGATATTTCCCCTGAGGCGGTGATGAGTGACCTGGGGAAGGCGCATGGCCTCTGAATTGATGCTCAGGTTGGGGTATTCGTGGCTCCATTGCCGCGCTTACAGCAGATCACCTGCTTTCCGGAGGTAATACAGCCTTTCTGGAGCTAGGCTTCTTGGAGAGCTATTCGTGATCGATGGAGGAGGCCGGAATCTTGGACTCTGTCTTCAGGAAGAGTTGATGCCATGGGGGAGTGGTGTTCGAGCAATGGTTTGCCCTAAACGCACGACCGTACAACGAGGATAAGTGTGCCTGCTCTACTTGCGGCGCTTTTTTGCCCAACTGATTTATGATTTGACGACCCGCCTGGCTGCGATATAGCAAACGTGGATATTGGGCTCGTTATTAAAACGCGCGCGAAGCCAGCGGAGACCACGGAGAACAACAACGGACGGCCCTTGTTCGTCAAGTCGCGCAGCCAATCCCTTTCAGACGCCTCTGCATCTGGTCGAAGCGTCCGCTAGCAAGCGCTAAATTCTCGAGCACATCGGGATCCAATTCGTCGCGATCGCTAATCTGCTGGGTAGTTGGCCCAAGCTGCCCGTATCCTAATTGACTGACGGATCTGCGCAGACGGTCCGCTAGAAATACCGCAAGCGCGCGATAAAAACGTGCCGCGAATGGTGTATCGTCATGGAGCTTTTGAGTCAACTTACTTCGCGCGATCGACAAAACCAATGATCTTTCAAGAGCCTTAACAGAGGCGGATGGCGGGCGGGCGTCCACAAACGACATTTCACCCACAATCTCCCCAGGATTCAGGCGTGCGACCTCCTTTTCACCTACCGTCACGTCGAACACGCCGTCAATGACTAAAAACATGGCGTCCACATTAGTTCCTTCGCGGATCAGGACGTCACCGGCGGCAACTTCTTTTCGTATACCTGTCGATACCAGCCACTCGACATCGCCGTCGTCAAGAATCCCGAAGAATACAAGCACTTTTCGCATCGCCGCCTCCTCTACCAGGCATAACGGTAAACTACTTTTCCGAATCGGTCCGTTGCAGCGTAAGTCCGTTTGATAAAGCCTGCAACGTCCCCGCCACTGAAAACCGAATCGATGATAATTCTGAGCGAGCCCTCTGCGTAGTCCCGTGTGGCGTTCGCGAGATCTTCGTCGAGGCCTATGCAGTTGCCCATTACAGTGATGTTTTTCATCATTACTTTCAGAAACTCGTTCCCTCCACGTGAAATCTCAGGTTTCGATTTGCCGATTACATCGAGGTATTGATCGTAGACGCCACAGCTGATATATTTCGCTCCTGTTTTCAGCACGTCGAGCAGGCGCGAGAAGTTCAAGTCGAAGTATGGATCAATCGCAAAGTCGAATCCCGCGTTTCGTTCCAATACATCGGCGAAAACCGGGTGCCTCTGAAGAGGGTCAGAGTTTGCGCACACGGCAACATTGACAACGCCCATGCTTCTGAGCTCGCGTTCGAAAAGTCCACTGGTACTGATCCCGTAGACGTTTACATTGCGTGTTCTAAGTGCGTTTATGACAAATAAGGAAGTATTCGATTTCGCCGCAGTAACGAGAATGTTTGCGCCATCGTGTATGGCAAGCCGGCGGATCATGCTATAGGCCGTCTGAGCGCCGATGCTGAATGCCGCCGCCTCCTCGTCCGGCATCGTACTCGGCACTTTCGCTAGTTTCAGCTCGTGAAACGACTGAAGCTCCTTCGAGGCATGATTCGTAGGCACACCCGGCATAATGTGTTTGCAGCCTGAATCCGGGTAGGCATTATTTCCCAACACACGATCACCAGGTGAAAATCGTGTCACTTGCGGGCCTACTTCGATAACTTCGCCAGCAAACTCTGATCCGATCACGTAATAGTTTTCCGGCGGAGCCTTAAACGCAGTGGTGAAGATTCGGTTCTTATCGCGGAAATTCAATGAGAACGCTCTCACGCGTACGAGAACAGCATGCGCATTTTTCGGATCTTGCGGGTCAAATTTCGGCGCGTCCTCCTCCACGATCCCGAATCGGATTGGCACTTCTTCCAGGACTACCGTCTGATAGCCATCCTGGTGCGCAGGATCCTCGTCAAAATTTCCGCCAAATACCACTAGTTTGTGCATGCTTTTGATTGCCTTTCGCGGACCACCGAGTCTTCCAAGAGCTTGAAAAGAACCCGTCTCGCCCCCGGAGCAGCTAATTCCTCAAGCGTCAGTGTGCTTAGCGCAAGCAAGATCAAGGGATTTGCAGCTGAGAACGGCATAGATGCGAGCTGATTGCTGAACTGTTCCAGAGTTTCTGCGGCCGCTACGAGAATCCGCTGTAAAATACGAAAGCTTCCGTCCGAAAGTCGGGGCTCGCCGCGGTAATAACTTAGCCTTCCGCTGCAGCGGAAATTTGGGAATTGTTCCAATCCCATGAAGTGGTGGAACCATTCGGCGCGGAACCGGCCGGTTGCCGCGATGAGACCGGCGTAATCGGCAATTAACTCATCCAGCACATAATTCCTCATCGACTGGAAGATTCGCCGAGTGAAGTAGTGTGTGCATTCGTGTTCACGCCGGATAACGAACGAATTCTTACGCCACTCTTCGCTCGTCAGCCCCAACATTTCTGGCGCTACGGAGCTGTAGAAGCCGTAACTCAATAAGATAAACCGATCCTGATAGAGTTCCTTGCGTGGAATCAAATTCTGAAATTCGCTCTGCCAGGACTCTTCGGTTGCTTCTGATCCAAGCTCACGGGACCAGGCACAGCGGTACTCACGGACGCGATCCCAGTTGTTGTATCCCGAAATGATGCAGGCGCCCATAGAGTCCGGGATAGCCTCGGGCTCATTGCGCGCTGTCAGGGCGCGGATAAGACTCACAAAATCCTCTCGTTCCGGCGCGATCAAAATTGGAATCTTGCCCGCATCTGTTTGATGAATTATGAGCTGGAGACTATCCGGTTTACGGAGGTACAAGCCCGTGGCCTCGGGTACCGTTTTTGAGCTGGCGCCCCGCCGAGTCACCGCAACGTATCCATCAGACTGGCTAATTCCTTCCTGGATCGGGAAGTTGAGCTGCACCAGACGATGCTTGAGAAAATCGAAGACACCGCCGGGAATGGCTTCTTGCGCGTAAGCCACCCACGTTGAAACAGAAGGCTCGTCTGGGAGTGGAAATTCGAGAGGCGAAGCCGCGCTGGGCAGCTTAAATACATTCTGGTTGTAAGCGAGTAACTCCTCCGCTATCTCCGAATCCGCTCCGTGAGATTGCAGCACTTGTCTTCTAATGTCGAGAGCGCTCATGCCAATTGCCGTTTGGCAAGGTCCGCGAACACGCCGCCCTGTTCGATCAACTCGGAATACGTTCCGCTTTGTACAAGACAACCTTGATCGAGGACAAAAATGCGATCCGCGTTGAGGACTGTACTGAGCCGGTGAGCGATGACGACACGGGTGGCTTTCAAGGCTGCGAGACTAGCGCTAACAATCGCCTGCGTTTGGTTATCAAGTGCGCTTGTGGCTTCGTCGAAAAGCAAGATGCGCGGACGGCTTACGATGGCTCGCGCAATCATGAGCCGCTGTCGTTGTCCCCCCGAAAGGCCGCCACCGCCTTCGCTCACCATAGTATGCATCCCCATTGGCATTTGTTTGATGTCCTCAAACAGGCCACAGAGTCTCGCTGCCTCCCACGCGTCGTCCAGCGTTAGCGGCTTTGACCCCACAATGTTCGAGAACAGGTCGCCTCGGAAGAGCGTGCTGTTCTGCAAAACAACTCCCATACGACGCCGCAAACTGTTCACATCGAGCCCTTTCAAATCCTGACCGTCGTAAAACACGGAGCCCGCTTCAGGAGTCTCAAATCCGAGAAGAAGCCGGAAGAGCGTGGATTTTCCGCTGCCGGAAGGGCCAACGAAGGCGACAAACTGCCCCGGCTCAATTCGGAGCGAGACGTCTTTGAGTACTAGAGGCGTATCCTCGCGATAACGGAACGAGATGTTGCTCATCTCGATCTCTCCGGCCAGATCGCCCGGATCCGCCTTCGCCGTATTCACTTCAACCGCGCTGGTCAAAATGGGAATGGCTCGCTCGAAATGCGGTCGGAGACTCATCATCTGGATGACCGCTGAGCCGAGCGTCATAGTTGCAGAGAACATTTGGCCGAAAGCCGCATTAAATGCCAGAAAATCGCCCGCGCTCAGTCGTCCGGTCCACTGATCGACTGTAAAAAAGATCGTCATTGGGCCGAACACGAAGTAGAAGGAATTGAATATGCTGAAATGATTCGTGACGTTTCGCGTTCGTGTGCTCAGGTGCTTCTGGCGCGAGTATCCCTTCGCCCACGTGGCAAACGCATAGGCCTCAGTCCCCGACGCGCGTAATTTCGACACTCCGTTCATAAACTCGAGGACTTGGCCGGAAAGCCAACCAGCAGTCTTGGCATAGGGCCCCGACCGGCGTGCCTGCGCCGAGCCAAACCCCAGAGTGGCTAGCAACGCCACTATCACCAGGGATAGGCCAACGACAGCTAGTTTCCAACTGTAATAGAACATCAATCCCAGGTTGAAGACAGAGAAGATCCCGGAGACGATCGAATTTGTGACTGTCCCCATAAGTACAGACCTTATTGCGTCGATACCATTGGCGCGATCGGCTAAGTCGCCGGCCGAATACTGACGGAAAAAGGAAACCGGCAAGCTAAGTAGACGGTCCCATACGGCAGCCTGCAGAACAGAGCCCATTTTTCCTTCGAGCCGCTGCAGCGCTAGGTTACGGGTCGCCTCGAAAAGGCCGGTTGCCAATGCACCCACTAGGAGCAGGAACATGAACTGACGCAGAGCGCTGTGTTGAGCGCCGGGGATTACAGTGTCGAATAGAGTTCCCGTAATAATTGGGACAACTAACGCGATTAGCCCGCCTGCAATTCCCGTGAGCAATATGCTGGCTAGTTCGGGCCCGCAATTAGCGAGGCCAAAGGACAGTAAATCGCGTTTGCCAAGCGGCTTGTCTGGGAACGGACGATATAAACTCTCCGCAAACGGCTCGAGCGCGTGTGCAATTTCTGAATTAACCGGCCGCTTTGTTCCATCCGCGGGATCATGGAGTTCGTAACTTTTGTTAGAGCCGCGGACGAGCGCTACTGGACGCCTGCCTTCCTGCCAATAGGCCACCAGTGGACCATGTTCATCCTTCCACCACCGATCACGAAGGAGCACGCGCCGCATGCGGATATTTGACGCTCGCGCAATGGCACGCAGAGGATCGGAGAGTGGCGATCCATCGGGATTCCGTGGAGGAGTACGTATCTCGATTCCTGCGGCTGTCCCGGCAATCTGACACGCCGCGACCAGCGGATCGGCACCTTTTTCGAGGACGTATTCTCGCTTTTCGCGAGCCCTGCCCATCGGTGCAGCGAGCCTGCGCAATGCAAAATGCATCTGTCGCCAAGTAGAAGCCTGCTTTTCGCGGAGCCGCAGGGAATCACGTTTATCCGTTCTTAACTGGTGTTCATGGAGAGTAGCTAGAGCAGCTTGGTGGAAGCGATTCAACCCAGTCCACTGAAGATCGACAGCTAAGCAGGATGCGGTGTCGTAGCACTCTAGAGTTGTGTCCTCTTGAGCGGTCAGCCAGGTGTGCGAGGTCACCGGAAAATAATCGTCAGTTTTAAGCGCACCAGCTTCCGCATCGCCCAGAAACAAGGTGCCTCCCTGGACGTGCTTGACCCACACAAGCTGGCGTACGCTCACGGCGCTTTTCTTAGCCGACACGCGAATTCGTTTGCCTGCCTCCAAAATCGTATAAGACTTCGGAGCAGCTTCGGGTGCCAGAGCGGCTGAAAGGTGTGTTACCCAGCCCTCGACTAGAGTTACGGCGCTAAGACTAACTTCGCCGTTTGCCTCTCGTTCCCTCAAAGATCGAAGGTTCACGCGTAATAGGCGAGTGCCCGGAGACGCTACGCCAATGAGCACTAGCGGGTGAAAGGGCGAGGCTGAAACTCCAAAAACAGAATCTTGAATCTCAGCGCGCAACACGTGGTGGCGCGGGCCTGCAAGCTCACCTTCCACCGCTCGCACCAGAAAAACGTCGAGCTTACCCGCCTCGACAATCCACGCAAACTCAAAATCATCGAGCGTCAGCGGAGTGTTGCCTGGGATGACTATCGTCGACTGCGAATTGAGAGTTGCTTGCAGTGCTTCGCCCATGTTCACGCAGCGCGAATCAGCTGCGCGTAAGGTCCTTCTTTTTGGACCAGTTCTTCGTGATTGCCGCGCTCAACGACCACGCCCTTATCGAGCACCAAAATCTCTTCACAATCCCGAATGGTGCTCAGACGATGCGCGATTATCAAGCAAGTGCAGCCGCGCCGGCGAACAGCATCGTCGACTTGGAACTCAGTTTTCGTGTCAAGCGATGCAGTAGCCTCATCCATTACGAGAATGCGCGGGTTGATGGCCAACGCTCTTGCAATTTCCAGCCGCTGGCGTTGTCCACCGCTGAAGTTGCGACCCGATTCTTCGATGCGATAATCGTAGCCGCCACCCCGAACTGCTATGTCTTCGTGGATAGCCGCGTCCTTCGCTGCCTGAATCAGTTCCGGTTCAGGGATCGTGGTGTCCCACATCGAGAGATTGTCTCTTAGCGATCCCTCAAACAGGAAAATGTCTTGGTCGACCGCTGCGAGGGAGTTGTTGATAAATTCTCGCCGGATACTGTTGCGCGCCTTGCCGTCCAACAGTATTTCGCCCGCCCAGGGCTCATATAAGCCCACCAACAGCTTTGCGATTGTGGACTTTCCGCTGCCGCTGCTGCCCACGATCGCCACCCTGCTGCCCGGTTTGATCTTCACATTGAAGTCTCGAATGAGCGGTGGATCAAGCCGGCTGTACCCGAAGGTAACGTTTCGAAATTCAACATAACCCTCGAGTCTTCCTCCGCCGGAATCGTTATCACGCTGATCCTGTAACTCGACCTGTTTTGATCTGGGATAGCGCAGGACGTCATCCAAACGGTACATGTCTCCCTGCGCTTTCTGCAGCTTGCCACCTAATTCGGTCAGCTTATTCACAGGATCGACAAAGCTATTCATGAGGCTCTGGAAGGCTACCAGCATGCCGATGGTCAACACTCCATCCATGACTCGCGAGCCGCCAACACCTAGAATGAGCGCTGTCAGAACGCCAGAGAGAACCGGGGGGACGCTCGATAACATCTGCGATGAAATTCCAAGTTGCTGTTGTGCGTTCACCACTTTCGCGTGAGCCCCAGACCAGCGAGTGAAAAAATCTGCTTCCGAACCGGTGGACTTCAACGTCTCGATCATTATCAGCCCGCTCATCGCTACGCCCCAGAGCTTTCCCTGGTCTTGAAGTAAACGGCGGTTATCATCTGTCCGTCTACGCGAAACATATCGGAGGGCCGCCAGATTCAGGCCGGCTATGCCGATACCTATTACCGTAAGCAGGGCATCGTATTGAAACATGACCAGCGCGTAGAAACCGATCATGATGCAGTTGACAAAGTTCGTTGCAAGATCGCCAGACAACAATTGCGCCACGCGATCATTAATTTCAATCCGGGCGACGATTTCGCCTGGCGACCGCTGCGAGAAGAACTCGATCGGAAGCTGCAAAATGTGCCAGAAAAACTTCCCTGTCGTGCTGATGGACAGCTTGTTTTCCAGGCGTAGCAACGAGTGCTGTTGAAAGTAGGTAAAAATGGCGCGCAAAAGCGCCGTAATACCCATGGCGAGCAGGAGCGGCGAGAACCAACTGTCTAGTCGGCGAACCAGGTAGTGATCGATGAAAATCCGTGTGAATACAGGCGTGACGACGCCAGGAATCGTCAGCGCAAGGCTCGCAATGACGACGTAAGTGACAGCCAGCCGGCTCCCTTTAATCCGGCTGGCTAAAGCGCCCCAAAGCGAACGTTTGCGCCCTCCCGGTTTGAAATCCGGTCCTTTCTCAAAAGTCAAGACAACGCCCGTGAACGACTGATCGAACTCCTCGGAGGTCACCCACCTCAGACCTGTGGCGGGATCACTGAGGTAATAAACACCCCGACGGATGCCTTCTACAACGAGAAAATGATTGAAATTCCAAAAGACAATGTAGGGGAAAGGCAGATCGAGGAGATCACCCAACTCCTTCTTAAATCCCTTTGCCGCTAAGGCATACGCTCGCGCTGCTTTCAAAAGGTTGCTCGCCTTGGTACCATCGCGCGAAACTCCACAGGCAACGCGCAATTCCTCGAGCGCGACTATGCGACCGTAATAGCCGAGAATAATGCCGAGCGCCGCGGCGCCACATTCCACTGCCTCCATCTGTAATACGGTGGGAGTCTTCACTCTTGGGTAGCGGGAGTTCGCCTTTTTCTTGCCGGCCTTTTTTGTAATTACACGTTTCAAAGGTGTCGCGATGTCAGCGAGAAATCCTCGGAGGCGGTCCGTCAATTGCAACCCTTCGCGCACAGATTACTTGAACCCCAATGTTTTCTTTATATACGGGAAGAGGAGCTCGATGGGATGCTGTTTCCGAGTGACAACCTCAACAGCGCACACGGAGCCACTCGATATCGACATTGTCGGCCCTTTCGACGATGACCATTTGAAACCGCTGACCGTCTTCGGATCCGGGGTAAGAGAGACTCGTAACTCGGTTACCGGACTACTTCCCAGCATGCTTTTGGCAAGCGCATCGTTTGCGAAATTGCTGACGATTGCCTCCGAGGTCGAGGGGAAATCGCCCACTGCGCGAACCTCGCCGAGCATATATCCGTACTCTTCGCGTTCAACTCCGGAAGGCGAAATGTGCACCTCCATCCCGCGAGCAATCTCCTTCACGCGATCGGCAGGGATGTAAACAACCGCCTCTAGGGTTTTCGCCAATGGTTCGATGCTGATGACCGGCGCGCCAGCAGAGATAATCGCGCCAGGATTCGTCTTGACTTCGACAACGCGGCCGGCATTGGGCGTCACCACGCTCACCGATCCCGCCAAGTTCTCCTCAATAAGGCGCTTGTTTCGCAATAAATCGCTTATCTTGTTCGTGTGCTCGAGCATGGTTTGCGCATTCTGGTGCTGCATTGACAGCTCGTCAGATTGCAGCTGGGCTAGCTGGGCTTGAAGCTTCGAAATATTCTCTTCGAGCGTAGCTACCTTCTGCTGGTCCTGTACCGCCGTTTGGCGGGTAATCAGACCTTTCTCGACCAGTTGTTTATCGATCGGAATCTGCTCCCTCGCATACTTGACTTGTTGGAGCGTATCTTGAATTTCCTGCTCCAACGAGGTGCGCTGTTTATTCATGGCCGCGAGCTTGGCGTGGTGGCCTTCCTGATTCACGTCCGCCTGGCGCTCCCGGGCGTGCCTCGCCTCGGCTATCTCTTCGTTGGCGTTCTTGAGCTTTTCCAGCAGATCCGGTTGGGCGACCCGGGTAACTGTTTGCCCAGCCCTGACTAGGTCGCCGACCTTAACGTTTACGTGCGTGATTTGCCCACCCGCCAGCGAGGCTACGTTGAACACTCCGCCTTGTCGCACTATCACTCCCTGTCCAGCAACCGTGGTGTCGCTGTATCCGAGGAAAGCCCAACCAAGACCAGCCGTCAGGGCTACGCCGAATGCGATGAGCGCCATCCAGTTCTTGGGAGTCGCAACCACCAGTAGCTGATCAAGCTGTTCAGGCGAAGCGAGACGGTCGAGCGAAACCTTGCGATAAATTTCGGTAGGCAAGGTTAAAGCTGCTCCCATTCGAAAGGCGGTCTCGCGAAAGTCTTTGGGTCGAGCCGGTAGATTTTCGCGTTTGGCTCTAGAATCGTTCCGGTCCAAAAACGTAAACTGGCGATAGCGTTGGCGTAGTTAAGGTGCGCGGAATTTTCCGTGTTGAGAACAGCTATTAAGTTGTCTTGAGTTGTGAGGACGTCCACTAACGAGTTGAGCCCCATTCGGAATTTCTCTTCTTCTCCGTTTAGCGCAAGCTGAAACGAGCGCACCGCCTCCTTAGCTGTGATTAGTTCCCCTATACTCGTCGCAACGTTGACCATCGATGAGACAACATTCGAAGCAATATTGCGTGCGACGTTGTCCCGGTTAATCACGGCTTGCCGGTAGGAAGCCTCTGCTTCTGCAATGCCTCCGAAAGCGGCGTCATTTCGCGGCGGCCATGAAAATTGCAAGGAAGCTGTCGCAGTCGGTCCAGTTACGTTATTGAACAGGGAATCAAAAATCCGATAATACGCCGTCCCTCCCGAAAGACCGGCGTATCCGGCGCTTGCGGTGAGATTCAGCTGCGGGCGAACCTGGTTTCTTGCGGGAGGAAGTAGCACAGCAGCGGCCTTGACCCGCTGTTCCGCAGCCATAAGATCGGACCGGCGGGCCAAAGCGCGGTCGACGAATTCATGAGTAAGCGTGGCGCTAATGGCCGGAATCGCGCCAGTCCAATCCGGAAGAGGATCGCTTGGCCGTAGAAAACTTACGAGCTCGTCTGCTTTAAGACCCATCGCGACCGCCAGACTTTGCTGAGCCGTACGCAAGCCCCCCTCGGCGGAGAAACGATTCGCGGTACGGTTCGCAACATTAGCCGCCAGCTGGTTCGACTCGCCGCGCGGTACGCGATCCGCATCGATCAGAGCTTGCACATCGGCCTGATACTTCTTGCCCCGCTCCTCGGAATTACGCGCTATTTCCAGAGTTCTTGCCGCAGCAACTGCCGCCCAATATTGCTGACCTGCGGTCGCCAGTTGCTGTGCGACTGTCTGGTTCAGATCCTGCCCGCTCGCCTCAACTGTAATCCGATCTGAATCCTCCTGAGCGGCTACCACACGCCGGCCAAAGCCGCGCAGCAGTGGCACCTGAATCTGAAAAGTCAGGCTCGCCTGGTTCAATCCGGGCCGGTTCAGCTGATTATCGACGGTTCGGTTCACCTGGAACGAGGGCCCGATTAAGATCCCATCCCGAAACTCTTTCTGTCCGCCGGCCGTAAACGACGCCGTATCTGATGACAGACTCGAAGCTGGAAAGCCAGCCAACAGTGCCTGAAGTTGCTGCGCTCGAGTGAGCGGCGTTGCCGTGCGTGATTGCTGGGTTCCAGCGGTGATTACGGAGTCAAACTGGCCAGAGGCAATGCGTAACACGCCCTGATCAAACCGAATCTGTTCTTGCTGCAGTTGAACGTTAGGATTTTGCTGCAATGTCGACTGCAAAGCCTCCAACATCGTCAGCGGCCTTTCGGGCACATCAATCGCCACCTGAGCACGACAGAGAAGGCCGCTCGACAACACCACAATCAGCAGGCTGGGGCGCAAGGCTCCCCCTTCTCGGCGACACGCTGAAATACACCGGCTTCCGCCTCGCGCGAGTTTATGTTTTCGAGTGCCTGCCGCAACGATTGCGGTTCTACCCAGAAGTGCTGAACAGCCAGATAGGCCTTCGCACAGAGCGCGTGTCCCGGTTCATAAACGATTTTGACGTGATGCAGACGTCGGTGGAACATACTGTGTACTCTCCCACCCAGAAAACCGGAGGCGGCGAGCAGGTCGCGCGGCCACACATCCGCGCTGAGCCTTTCGTGAACCATGCCGCGCCATGCGTTGAGCGCTTCCGCCTTCTCCGGTCTTGCGAATCCGGCCGAAACGAGATATTCGAGAAAACAAGTTACCTTCTCGACCGCAAATCCGGGATAGCACTCGAGGCCGATCTTCGGCAGCACTCGATCGCTAACGTCGAGATCAACCGAAAAGCTCTCGACGCAATCTGCAAGCGTATCAACCAGGACACCCATATCGACGGGCGATCCATGCCAGCCGACTTGCTGCAAATAGTCAATGATTTGATCCGCAGGGATGCCTCGAACGCAAATACGGGTAATCCGCGATGGTCTGGACAGCATGAGGCCTACTTGAAAAACATAGGCCCCGGCCGGTAAGGCGAGAATGCAGCGCGCAATCTGCGCTTCTTCCGCAGCGGACAGCGGCTCATTCTTCAAAACAGGCAGCGCGACCTGGGTCAGCCAACCGTAACGGGTCGGCATGCATTTCGAGGGTTCTGCCTCGGGGCCTGGCTCAAGACCTTTTGCGCCAAAGAATACGGATGGCGACGGAATAGCCTGCGGCTCGCCCGTTGTGTCGAACTCCAACCAGACGTTGTGGACATTCTCGAATAATGGCGATATCGGATCCTTCCAGCACTTCGCGAAATTGAATACCCGCTGCCAAACGGGATGACTCTCGAAAGCGCGTGGCAAGCTTGCGCCTCCTTCGCCAGCGAGAACAGTGCGACCGCCTCCTTCCGCTGCGAGGCAAATCAAGAGATCGGCATGCCCTCCGCGCTGTCCGAGAGGACACTCAAAACCGAAGAAACTGGTCAATCCGCCGGGCAGGCAGGATGCGGTTTCAACCATCTCTCCCAGCGAAGCCTCCGAAATCAGGTAAGGCGAAGCATAAGGCAACACTGCCGCCCGCATGTAGTCGCTAACAGTGCTCGAGGGAGCGAGGGTCAGTTCCATTGCAAAATGCTCCGAAGCTCAGGCGTACACGCTTTGAGCAGCGTATATCCGATTCCCGCGACTCCTCGTAGATATCCAAAGCAGGGAGCACTCTGGGGAATTCCACTGTAGATTCGATAGCCCCCGTTATTTTCGGCGCGCATCGCGGTTTCGGTGGCAAGTCGCACGCCTAAACTGAGCAAATTGGGACGGGACAGCCTTTCCGCAGCTTCCAGCGTCAACTCCACTAACCCGAAGTTCCCTTCTGCCACTGAATCCAGCTGCATAAGCTCGTTCCCGCACAGTTGTTGGAGTGAAGCCTCCAACCACTCGGACATGGAATCCGCTTGTCGCGGTTCTATGTCTCGGAGAAGATCGAGCCCGACACCGAGCATTCCGGGAAGCCACCTCTTCATGCTCGTTCGTTCCATTGGCTCGCCAAAACGCGTTTCACTCGTGACCTCGTAGAGGCGTCTGAAGGCCAAATCCCGCCCGATCGCTGGCTGTTCTTTACGCTGCAGGAGGTAATCCCCGCAGAGGATCACACGCTTCAAAATGCCGTCGTCGTTTGCAACATTCTTGAGAGCCAGCAAGCCCAGCATAATCGCCGTTATCCCGTTCGGAAGTCCCAAGTCGGGAATCCTGCCGAGCAACTCAGAGGTAACCAGGCTCGCAGCGTCGCCCGCCAGCGTTATAAGGGAAAGGTCATTCAGCAGCTCGCCGGCTCGAACCAACGGGTAGATCAACAACGCGCTCTCTATTTTGCAGTCATTGGCTTTTTTCCAGCCGGTGTCATCCAAAGCAAAACGGATGAATCTGCGCAACGGCAGCATCGCTCCACCTGCAAGCTCACGAAACGCTTCGCTACCGGTCACTTTAGTGAGCGCAGCCAAAAAGAGCGCAACGCCAGGTTGACCTTCGAAGAGATCTTCTGCTAGCGGCAGGTACCGGAATGCCGCAAGCGACGGCTTGTAAATAAGGCCGACCCAGGACGCGCTGCGATCTTCGCCACGAATGGCTTTCCTTTGCAGTAACTCACCGATCTCGATTGCCGCATCCCGCAAGTCGTCCGTTCTGACGGACATTTCGCTCCGGTCGCCGCCACACTTTCCGCGCTGATTTAGAATTTTTGCGTAAAACGATCCTCGAATGACGGCAGATTGCTCTGCGCAGCGCTCCATAGAAAGCTCGCGAATTTTGCCGATTGCATTCGCATAACCGGACTCGCTGAAGTAGTCTTCGGCAATTTGCTCCGGTCCTGCGTTCAGGTTTCGGGTGGCTGGAAATGTGGTAAAGGCTGGAATATCCAGGTTCTCAAGCGAGCGCTTTTCGACTTCCACCAGCGGCAGGTGCCTGGTTCTTGGGTTGGAAATACAAATAATTCGACTCAGAACCTCCAGATCCACTGAACGATCTGCTCCGTCGCGCAGCACCGCAGGGTCGAAAGATTTCTTCAGGATGTTGAAATAGGTTTGCGTCTCCCGGAACACCAGTCGCATAGGCGCCCCCGCCAGCAGTTCGAGCGGGCCACCTGGTGCAAGCAGCGCATCTCGATTGTTAATCAGGATGCGGCAAACATTTTCGAATCCCGCAACGATATCCCCCACAAAGCGGCCGGGTTCCGCAGCTTGATCGGCAGGAAAGGGAACATTCTCGTTTCTTCCAACCGCCACGGTCGAGACCTGCCGCTCCATCCCATCCGTGTGCGCACCAATCCAAACCGGAGCTTCGATCTCCTCTCCTCCTACTCCGCCCAGCCCACTTAAATCACACGTGACTGCTTGTCCATCTTTCCGCCAGTTCGGCAGCATCTGGGTGTTCAAAACCGACTCGTTCAGGTGCCATGCCGTACGCAGCTCTGAAGTTTCCTGCTGCTCTAGTCCATTCTTTGAGCCCAGCTGAGGAGTGATTAAAGTTTCCGCGTCCACCAGCATCGGAAACTCCCCGACAGCTATGAGGTTTTCCGCATGTACGTCCGTTGTGGTCAGAACGTGGAACAGAGCGAGCAGCATTCCGCTCCGTTGATAAAAGCGGCCCAATTGCGCCTCATCGGCGCAGGTTGTATGTTCAAGATACTCAACCCAGCCGTACCCCGGACGGGCAAGTACTTTCAGCGATCGCAATCTCAGATCGGCACCGTGCTCGTTGACCCAATCGAGCAGATGATTGAACGCCGACTCGGTATTGAGACTCTTCGGCTTATAGATCAGCTTCAGACCTGAGGCAAATTTCAATGCCAGGACGGTTCTTCCGCCGTGATGCGGGTCGGACAGTCCGGCCCGGATGTCGGCCACGCTATCTTGAGAGCTGTTGTGAAAGACCTGCACAAGTTCGTGGAAGTCGGTATCCAGCCGTTCAAGAAACTCGGCCATCGCACTTACCCAGTGATCGATGATCGTGGCGATAGCACGACCCAAAACGCAGTATTCAGTCAGAAAATTGGCAAGGCCGCCCTCCAGCATGTTGCGGACAAACTTGTTATAGAGCTCGTTCGAGTGCTCGGTTGCTGTTCCTGGAGTACTTCCTTCCGATCTGGTTCGGTAACGAAACAGCGAAAACTCAAGGATCAGCGCGGAGCCGCAAGGCCCGGCGAGCCATGCCAGCAACATACGTTCGATGGCAGCCTGGGCCTTGCTGTCCAATCGCACATAGGCTTTTCCAGCTTGCTTGCGCAGACGATTGGCCGCGGTTTCGACAAATGGCGTAAGAATCTGCTCGAACGGAAGTCGCTCGGCCTCATCACAGAACCTTGGTATACCTGGCTGGCCTTCTCCATCCCTTTTTTCTGCTTCCAGGCACTCTGCAAGAATGCAGGTCCATTCGGGAAGTTCACCCGAATCGGCAATTTTCACCCGTCCCAAGCCCCGCCTCACCGAATCCAAGGCGAGGCCGCGCATTCCTAGCACCTCGTCGAACAACCGAGCATCGCCCTTGGCTGCTCGATCTCGCCAGCGCTCCAGACGTCTATCGATCTCGCTTTCATCGCACTCGGGATGGGGACTGAGATATCCGTTTTGCAGGCGCTCGTTGAATGTACTCGCGCGAGCCGCGATTTCTCGAAGCTGTTCTTCACTCAAGTTCATCTCGTGACCAATTCGCCTACATAGCGAGGCAGTGCAAATTCTGCGATGTATTGTTCATGTGAAACGCAGCGATATCTTGGATGGGCGCTCTTTCGCCGTGCGATATCACATACACTCGGCGAGCAAGCCTCCGCAAGTGCTTCTGCCGCCAGGGCCGTCCCAATCATCCGGTAGCTGTCCCGATACAGCGAAAGCTCATGAATGGAGCTGTTGATTTTCAGAAATTGGGGGGGCCGATCAAACGCATTTGAGATATACGTCGAATAGAAGGGTGTTGATTCCGGCCAGACACCCGAGGGTTCGATCATCTCGAGTAATCGGAGCTGTGCCAGCCGCATGGTTCGTCCTCGAAATCCGAGGGCGGCCATCGTGAGGATAGCGAGCGAGGTCGACAGCGCGACATCGTATTGTCCGAGCGAGAAATCCTCATTGAGGCTGGCGAGCAACTCGGCCAGCAACCTGGCCTTCAACTCGCCGGCCGATTCATCGCATCGGATTGCCTCGGCCAGCGCCCAGTCAGCTAAGTAGGGATTTGCGAAGTAAAGCCCGGCTCTTCGCTCGAAATTCTCCTCCAAATAGCTAAGGGGTGTCTGCTCCGTCAGACCGGTTTGTGCACGTAGCGCCCGTACCAGGCATGTCGTGCCGAAATCGCTCTGACACCAGTGGCTCACCGCCTCGGTGCGTACCATGCGCCCGGGCTCTTTTTTGTCCGACCATAGCTGTGGGTAATAGCCGCCCTGGCCATCTGCAAAACGTTCGAGCGCCTCGATCGCGGATGCGTCCAGCAGTCCTCGCAAAATCAGTACTGAGTCAGTTGCAGTAACCAGTCGCCCAGTATGAAACGCCCAAAACTCACCGTTCCGATTTGCCAATAGCTTCTGCTGAACGTGGGACCGCGTTGCACTGAGATGGCCGGATGGCATCAGGTTCAAAGCTCTCGAGAGAAATCCCAATGGGACCAGATCTCCATAAGGAAACGGTTGAGCGGGCGGCGGCGGACAGCAAGTCATTGCCATCGGTTGTAAGAGAGCACGCCTGCCCAGCAGTTCACATGCTGCGAGTGCTCGCGCCAAGCCTTCCTTGGCCCGATCATTCGACGCTTGGATCAGACCCGCCTCGAGTTGAGAATCGATCTCGCCGTGAGCGAAAAAGAATGTATTGCAGTTGCCTGTTCGAGAGAAATGCGCCATCGCACCGGCTTGCAAATGAACAGGCAGCTTGTTTCGGAACGTTGCGACGAAGTGGTCGCTTTTCTGCTCGCCACCCAAGTACTCGACACCTACGGCTCGCAACAGTTCGTAATGATTTCGAAGCGGCTCCTGGCGGAAAATCGCTTTGGCCTCCCCACAGCCCTCTTTCATGACTAAGTGCAGCAGGACGGGGGGTAAATCGCCTTTCCTCCCGAAGCCTACGCAATCGGCTTCATCTGGCGGAAATAGCGTGAACAACTGTTGGTATTTGCTATATAGCGAATCCCGTTCCCCATTCGTACTGCGCGTGTGAGAAACTGGTTCGCCATCACTCGCGGCGGACCACAGAGTTTTCCCTATGCGGGGTGCAAGAAAGCGTCCCGTTGAGGTGAGTACAACGTGCGTATAGGGCGTAAGGTCGAGACCATCAGGGAGATAGTACATGGCGCGAATCCGCGTATCATCCGCAAACGGCCGAATGGCGTCGAGGCGGAAGAGGACCACCCATTCGAGCGCGTGCCGCAACTGCTGCAAAATCTCGGTTGTGTTCATGGGCCCAACATACGAACCTTGCCGAACCGGCAGGCGACCCTTTCGGTTACCAGTGGCTGCCTCCGCTGGCTGCTACGGAACCTACGGAACCGAGCGCTGAGGCCACGGCTGCGGTCACACCTGTGACGAACAAGGTTGCTACCAGTACGACCTCTGTTCCACCAGCCACCCTCTCCAGTTCTTCATCTGAGAGTTCCGCAGTATTGGCCGGGGCCGGCGGAAGCGCGAGGTGCAGGGTGTTCGCGTCCTCCTCGTGAATCACCACCTTGAAATCCGGAGGCAGACTCTTCCCAAGGAACGCTTCTAACATCCCCTTGGGGTCCTTCAAGACTTCTGAACGGAATTCAGGATCCTTCCAACACTTCTCAATAAGATTGGTTTCTAACTCATGTTTCGTGATAGCTGGTGCTGCTGCCATGAGGTCTTTATGTCCATGGCCCGCGCCACGGATTTTGAGCTAACTGAATTTACCTCTAACTTTGGATCGGCTTAACATCTCTGAGATTCGTCGTCTTCGCGGCAGTAAGTCGGACACATTGCGCCTGTGCTTCCATTTCTGTCCAGGCTGCATAAAGCTCGGCTGGGGAAACACCGTCGATTACCGCACGCAGGCTCTCTAGGCCCGAAGCAAAGAGCTCTTCGAGTTCACTTCCAATTGCCGGCCCGATATCACTAGTTGGGTATCCAGGTAAAGCGTTGCGAAACGCGACCGTATTCAGTTTGGGCAGCAAAGCCGCCTGAATGAGTTCTAGCAACGACATCGACTCCATGGCTAACGTCAGGCCCAAAGAATGCCCAATTGCCTGCGCTCGATGCCAGCAGCCCTTCGGCAGGTACAACACGTCTCCCGGGCTTAGCACCGCTTCACAGAGGCTCTCTTCCGTCGGCCGGTGCACCGTTACCCAGGGAAGCTTCAGCACATCTCGACCTGTCGGAAAAGATACGTTGCTTATGACTTGTTTCAATCCAGGTTCACTGGAGTACCACCATCTCTTCTGGCCTTCCACCTGCAATATCGAAACGGGGTGGTGGTCGAGGTGCAGCCCAAATCCCGCCCCGTCCGGTGATAAATACGAGTTGAAAAAAAACTTGCCTGCCACTCGGAAGCTTTTCTTGTATTCATTGAGAAATGTAGTTAGTACCGGTTCGTCCGGATCAACAACTGAAGCGCAAACCGTTTTCCCTTTAGCTAGCATTTCCTGAATCTGATCGGGGCGGATATTAAAATGCGCCGGCCACCCGTTTTCGTCTGTGTAGCCCACCTTTAGATCGGCACAATACTGAGCCGCGCGCAGGAACGCGTCGCGGTTGAATAGGCCTGCGAACTTGCCGGGATGGCCCGGTATGTAAAGCGCTTTCTTATTCCAGTACGCTTCAAAAAACAGCTGAGGATTGAATGGGCATAGGACGGCCGCCAGTTCGCCTGAGAATGCACTATTCGATTTCACATCCGACTCGTCCGTAATCGTCATTCAGTAGTGGCGCTTTTCAAGTCTCTAAGCAGGGGTCAAAGTGAGTGTACGGACAGTTGCCATCGAGTGCCATAGAGGGCTCCACGGAATTTCACTATGTGGAACCACACATTCAACTGTGTGTAAGCCCCCAAACGTAGAAACAGACCTGGTGCACGCTCTTCCATTCCGACTTCGCGCTTTCGCACGTTGCAGGGATCAGGGGTTACTAACAAACCATGAGGAATGCGAATGCGATCGAGTCTCCGAATCGGCTCGGTAGCGGTTCGGGAGTCGTCCAGTAAATGAGTATTTCCACATCCGAGCCGAATGTCCAACACTCAGTCTTCGCCGCGGGTGCCGACAGTTGTATGGCGAGGGAGAACCTGCTTCAATTGACTCGGCTCATCCGCGGCCATGCGGAAAACCTGACCGAAACAAAGCTATACGAGGGCGCGAAGGCACACTTGTTCCCCGCAGCAAATCGGGTGGGTACTTTTTAACTATTGGTGGTTCCAAATTAGGGGGCGCCTGTGCGTGCGCTTGTTGTGTGAGCTTCCACATTGACAAATATGTGTTTCCGCACAGATGAATTTCGTGGAATCCTCTATTGTTCGGCGCATTCCGGCGCAGGTATATTCAGTTTGATCCCTACAACTGCGTTGGATCACGAGCCGGTCTAGAAAAAAGAACGGCAGGAAGGACAAAGCACCAGACAATGAGCACTACAGAAGAGAGTCCTGGTAATCAACTACGGACGGCACTGATCGAAAAATGCTGGAAAGATCCGCAATTCAAAACTCAAGTCATTGCCGATCCGAAAGGAATGTACGAGAAGGCGACCGGGAGGAAGCTACCCGATAACGTGAAGATTTTCATTCACGAAGAGGATGCCCATACCCTTCACTTCTCTATACCGCCAGCCCCGGAGCAATCGTCGGAGCTGTCTGACGAAGAACTGGAGCGGGTGGCCGGAGGTACCGAGTTCGCGGTTAGTCTCGTGTTGACGTTGGTAATGACTGGAGTGGCCGCCTCTGCCGCGGCCAGCGCAGTCGGGACGGCAGCCGCGGTAGGTAAGAGCAGTCCTTGGTAGATCGTCCGCCTGGTCCATCGGTTGTACATAAAAAAAGGAGAAAATCGAAATGGCATCTGCACCAAGTCCGCGGCTGGAAATGGAGGCCGCCCTCGTTAAGAAGTGTTGGCAAGAACCTGAGTTTCGCAAACAGGTTGTTGCGGACCCGAAGGGAATGTTCGAGAAAGCCACCGGACAAAAGCTCCCCGGTGATTTCAAGATTTTCATTCATGAAGAAGACAGGAACACATTTCACCTTTCAATCCCACCGGCCCCTAAAGACGCGAGCGAGCTCTCTGACGACGAATTGGAACGGGTGGCTGGCGGCACCGAGATTGTCTTGGGTGTTACTTTGATCATGACCGCAACGATGGGCATCGCCGCTGCGGGATCCGCTGCTTATGTAACTAAGAATTCTGGCTGGTAGTCAACCGGTCAAACTAGCGACAATCCGGTCACGCCGTCGACCCGCAAGCCTCCGCGGCGTGGCCGATCAACCTTACCCTTTTGACCAGCATTTACGGAATCCGACCGGGGCACATGTCAAAGTGTGTCTGACCTTCCCTTTTCGTTCTTTGAAGAACGCCAGGATCCACCAGGCACGCGGGCAAGGCCAATTCGTCGTAAACTGCGCTTCACATCCACCCCTCAACGGCCATCGTGCGTACCACACGTTCCGCATGTGCCTAACCCCACCAGAAAAAGCCTTGACGGGCTTCGGTTACTTAGATATTCTTGTTTCCTAAAGAAAATCCCTGGTTCGCGGTGCTGCATCCGAGTGGCGTCTGTTCGGTAGCCACAACGAAGGAGGAGGTTTGGTGTCTTCCCGCAGCTTTATTCGGAGCGCCACTGTTCACCGCACAACCATTCCGGGCTCGCTTTTCCTCTTTCTGCTTCTATTTACCTCCAACTCCCGTGGCCAATATCGGTTCGATCTCTGGACTGCGGATGATGGACTTCCGCAGAATTCTGTTAACGACATAATTCAGACTCGCGATTCCTATATCTGGCTGGCAACCTACGGGGGCTTGGTGCGTTTTGATGGCGTGCATTTCACGGTGTTTGACCGCGCCAATTCGCCGGGCCTGATCAGTAATCGCCTTACAGTGCTCTACCAGGACCGAAGTGGTGATTTGTGGATCGGCGCCGACGACGCAGGACTCACGCGATTGCACAATGGCGTCTTCACGTCCTTTGGAACCGAGAGCGGTCTGTTCAGCGGCTGGGTCCGGGGAATCACGAGCGACCCATCGGGCGACTTGTTAGTTCTTCTCAAGCCGGGCGTGACGCGATTGCGCACCGGGCGCTTCGAGCGTGTAAACACCGGTGCATTCCCGAACAATCGAATGGTCGATTCAAGGATCATTAAATATCGGGAACCAGCGGGTTTTTGGAGTTGGAGTCCCGACCGGCTTGCCACGATTATCCATGGCCGACTCACGGTCTGGGACCGGGGCCATGGTCTTCCAGAGCGCGAGATCCGCGCTCTCGCCGAAGACGAGCACGGAACCATTTGGGCGGGCGGCAACGGAATCCTGCTTCATGACAAGAACGGGAATCTCGCGCCGGCGCCACTTCCCTCGGGGTGTCTGCTGTCGGAAGATGTAGGATTTCTACCCGCGCCCAAACTGAAGCTCGTCTGCCGGAGTTCCAAACCAACAGTGATCATCAGTGCGCTTGACGGGAGCGAGCGCGAGGTAATTCTAAACCTGCCGTTTTCCGCTTCCGAACGACTCTCACATATGGTGTTCTACCAGGATCGGGAAGGCCTCCTTTGGGTCGGCGCTGATGGCGGCGGCCTCTGCCGCCTGCGCCAGCAAGCCATAATCCCATTCTCTGAACAACAGGGCCTCCGCGGTCACAACATCTATCCCATCCTTCGAGACCATTCAGGAGCTATATGGATTGCTGCCTGGCCCAACACCCTTAATTGCCTAGTCAATGGCAAGCTGAGATACTTCACAGAGCGGGATGGGCTTCTCCCGCGCATTAGCGCGTTGTTCCAGGACCGTCAAGGACGCCTGTGGGTCGGCGCTTATGCTGATGATGGTCTGCGCGTTTTAGAGAAGGGCCGCTTCGTCCCGCCACGAGGTCTTCGAAATCTTGGTGTCGTGCGCGCAATTCTAGAGGACCGGTCTGGTGCAGTCTGGTTTGGCGGTGAGGAAAAACTCGTCCGCTACGACGGTCACACGGCCACGACTTTCACCGTGCGCGATGGACTGGCAACAAATTACACCAACGTCTTAGCAGAGGACAACACCGGAAATCTTTGGATTGGTGGCTTCGGGGGCCTGACGCGGTTTTCGCAAGGCCGCTTCACCGCATACACCGTGCGTGATGGCCTCCCGAGTGCCACCGTACGAGCACTTTACGTTGATGCCGAAAATGTCCTCTGGATTGGTACGTATGACGGAGGTCTTGGGCGGCTCCGGAACGGCAAATTCACCCGCTACACCATCCGTGACGGACTCTATAGCAACGGAGCCTTCCAGATCCTCGAAGACTCGCGCGGCTATTTCTGGATCAGTTCGAACCAGGGCATCTACCGCGTGAAGAAGCAAGATTTGAACGATTTTGCAGATGGCAAAATGAGTTCTCTCAACTCGATCGGCTATGCCAAAAGCGATGGGATGCTCAATGCCGAGTGTAACGGTGGCCATTGGCCTGCGGGTATTCGAGCTCGCGATGGAACGCTTTGGTTCCCAACGCAGAATGGCATTGCTATAGTCGACCCTGCTCATGTTCCGACGAATACGAATCCTCCTCCGGTAGTCATAGAATCTCTGTTAGCTGACCGCAGACCAGAACACGTCGATCGAGCTGTAACTCTAAAGCCGACCCAGAACACGTTCGAAATCAAATACACCGCGCTCAGCTTCGCTGCTCCGGAGGGGATTCGATTTAAGTACAAGCTCGAGGGCATCGATCAGGATTGGGTCGACGCTGGCTCACGGCGCACCGCATACTATTCCAAAGTGCCTCACGGTAGATACCTCTTCCGTGTAATCGCTGCTAATTCGGATGCAGTTTGGAACTTGGCGGGGCGCAGTCTCGAAATTGCTGTGTTGCCCTATTTCTATCAAACTTGGTGGTTCTCTTTTTTGGCGATTGTGACGTTGATCGCCTTCGGTTACCTAGGGTGGAGAAAACGCATGTCCCGATTGGAGCGCGCCTTCGTGGCTCAACAGGCGTTTTCACGACAACTGATCGCCAGCCAGGAGAGTGAGCGCAAGCGTATCGCGGCGGAATTGCACGACACCATCGGTCAGCGCCTCGCAATTATCAAGAACTTGACGGCTCTCTACATGAGTAATGGAACAGTTGGCAACGGACTGGCGCAACTGGATGAAATCTCTTGCGAAGTCAGCCAGGCAATTGGAGACGTGCGAGAGATTTCATATAACCTTCGACCCTATCAGCTCGATCGTCTCGGCTTGACCAAAGCGCTTGAAGCCATGCTTAAGAAAGCGTCCTCCGCCTCAGGCATCACCTTCTCCGTATTCCTGGACGACATTAATGACATGCTCTCCGACCAGTCTGCCATCAGCTGCTATCGCATCGTCCAGGAAGCTGTCAGCAATATTCTTAAGCATTCTTGCGCTACTCAGGCAGACGTTATGATTCGCCGTCACAACCAAAAGGTATTATTGAGGATTCATGACAATGGCAAAGGATTTTCGCACGCTGCCGAGACCGGCGATCCTCGTGCTGGAGGATCCGGGTTGCGCGGGATCTCCGAGCGTGCTCAACTGCTTGGCGGCCATTTGGAGTGCGATTCCGCACCCGGTAGAGGCACTACGCTGTCCATCGAATTCAGTCTCACGAGCCTGAAACATGAGCACTGAAATACGGGTCGCTATTGCTGACGATCATCCCGTCGTGCGCCAAGGTCTCAGAGACGCCATCCACTCCGACCCGAGCTTCAAAATTCTCGCCGAGGCCGAAAACGGCGAGGCGCTGCTTCAGCAACTCGGCGATGTCGGTCCCGATATCGCAGTCATAGACATCGAAATGCCTAAGCTCGATGGCTTTGGTTTGGCCAAAGAGATCAGACGGCGCCGCTTTTCTACACGCATTATTTTCTTGACGATGCATGTCGAAGAGGATATGTTCCACGCCGCCATGGACCTCGGCGCTCACGGCTACGTTCTGAAGGAAAGTGCGCTTTGTGAGATCGTTCGCGCGCTACATGCCGTCGCCAATGGCCAGTTCTACGTTAGCACCTCCTTGACCGGTTACCTGATTCAACGGCGTAGTCGTACTGCAGGTTTCCGGCAGCAGGTCCCCGGAATCGAGACCCTCACGCCTGCCGAGTTACGAGTTCTACGCTTGATCGCGGATGGGCACTCCAGCAAGGAAATCGCAGATGATCTGGTCATCAACTATCGAACTGTCGAGAATCACCGTACTAACATCTGCCAAAAGCTCGGTCTGCATGGTCACAACTCGCTCGTGAAGTTTGCATTTCAGCACAAAGCAGAGCTGCCATAATCTCAGGTCTTTGTCATTTGAGGGCGGAAAGCAAGTATTTCCCCTGGTTTGACCCGATCGAATGAGTATTTCCACACGAGCTGATTGTGCGGATTCCCCTATGTCTTTTGCGTTCGCCATCATCTAATGTCGATTCAGGCGCCTGCATAATGACGCTCTTCATCTTGGCTGAAGCCCCACCTTTGCGGCGGTTGATCCGCAAGATTGTCTCCGGTACCGTTGACCAGATCTGGGAAAGCGACAGCAGCGAGAACATTCCTGCTGCATTTCGTAACACCAGGCCGGATTTCGTTCTGATGGATTTCGACTCCTCGCGAGAAAATGGCATATCTGCACTCGCGAAAGTGCGAACCATGTTCCCCGTCGCGAGGATCGTCGCGATCACCAGCTACGACGAACCCGACGTCCAGCAGTCAGTCCAGGCTGCGGGTGCCGATGCCTGTCTCGCGAGGGAGAACCTGCTTCAATTGGTGCGCCTCCTGCGTTGGCCCGCACGGAGGAGATGATCGAATCAGCCTTCAGGACCCGGCGGGCGGAGCGATGACGGGCTAAGCATCGCCAGACCGCACTGTTGTGGGCTGAGAAATGGGGCACGATGCGGAACTCGTGCGTGTGCTGGCGTGAGATGGTGGAAGGAAGCGTGCCCCGGAAACCTTCTACTCGCGCCTAACTAACAACTGACTGCTGTTAGATACCGCTCTGCCGTGACCACGCGCAGCGTCCCTCGCGTGAGCGTCAACTTGGGCTGAAATTGGTTCTTCCGCAAATTGGGTGCAGATCAAGGGACCGAGCGGGGAGAGCGGAAGAACTCTTGCGCGAAGTAAGTTGAAACCGGCTCGTCCGTACATTTGACGCTTGAGAGCCTTCAGACGATTGATTTGACCCTCAACTTGGCCGCTGCTCCAGGGGCTTTCGATTGCAGCGATGACCGGTTTCAAGTCTCGGCGGAGACCGTGGGCAAAGCGTGCGAGTGAGACGTGGGCGGATGATACAGCATGGTTGATCCAGGCCAGCGTCCTTATGCCCTCCTTGCTCTGCAGCGCCTCGCGAAATTCTAGGGCCATCCGGGATAAATGCTCAATGCGCGGATGGATGGTCGCGAGACGCTCAAGAGTCTCTTGCTGTTCAGCAGACCGGCATTCGGGGCGCTTCCACATGAGGATGGCGACATCTTTGGGGGCGAGGCGTTTGGGCGGCTTTGTCTTCGAGACTCTTCTCTCGGCGCGCCACGAAGAAACATGATAGGAGACCATCTGTCGGCTGCCGCGATAGCCGCGGGCGCGGATCTCACGAAAGAGTTGAGTGGCGTTGTGACAGCCTTTAGCCCAGCGTTGAGGTAAATATTCGTCGAACTCGCGCACATGGCTGTGCCGCCGGAGGGAGGTTTGCGTTCGGGAAACACTCCCGAGCGAAGCCACCGACGAACGGTCTTCCGCGAGATACCGAGAGCTTCCCCGATCGCCTTCTGCGAGTGTCCGCTTTTGTGCAGTTCGATCACTTGCTGATAGCGCTCTAATCGGCGGCAGCGACGCGCGCTTTTCACCAACTGCGCGGCGGTTTCCGGCTTTGCACAAGCGGCCGGAGCCTCTGGTGCGATTCGATGGTTGGCATCCGGCGCGGGCAATTCAAGTTCCTGCCGGTGGTTTTCTAGAACCCGCTCAACTGCTTCCAAAAAGTTGATGACGAGATGAAAGCGATCAGCAATTTGAACGGCTTCAGGAGCACCATTTGCAGCGCCTTGCGCGTAAGTACCGCAGCCATCGCGGTTCACGGTCTGGATGGTAGGCCGCTGGCTCAGCCAGCTTTCCAAGCTGTTAGCAGATCGATCCGGAAGTAAGTCCACCACGCGGTGTCGTTCCAAATCCACCAGAATCGTCCCGTAGTTCTGCCCTTTTCGCCAAGCCCAATCGTCTACTCCCAGATGATGGATGGCCTCTGCATCCGGTCGCGAAATGGATGATTTCACAACCCGTAAGATAGTGTCGTCGCTAACGTGGATCGCCAACCGATCAGCAGACGGCTGCCGGGCAATCCGCCGGTGCTGTACCCCACGAGCCGAATCACATTCCCAAGACGCTCCGTCCGTCGGGCGTGAGTAAATGCCACCCCATTCAAGCGCTCAGCAAAGATCTTTTGTCGACAGCCTGGATTGCGGCATCGGAACTTGTGCGCTCTGATTCGAATTTCCACGACCAGCCCTTGCCACGGCAGGTCTTGAGCGGTCCGCGTATGGCGCTGTGACGAGATCTCGAGGCTGTCTGACAACGCGGACAGGTGGCCGCCTGCTGAACCCGGACATGAAGTACGAAACGATTCTGCTGGCGTTCGATCCTCGTTAAAATCATCTTCTGCGGCTCGGGCAGCACCCATGCGAATGGCTCGGGGGAGTGGCCATTTGCAGGTTGAGTGTAAAACATTACAGAACCGAAATGTTTTGGCTTCTTTTCTGCTCGGCAGCCTGCACCCAATTTGCGGAAGAACCCTGAAATTCCCCAAAGTTCCGCTTAAAAATTCCCCGGTCCCTGCGAGTGATGATGGACAAATTCCGGCTACCGGATCCACCATCACAAACGGAAGTGTTGCAGCATTGCTGATTAACTTAAGACGTTTCTGCTGGAGCAGCTTTCCGGCGGTTGGTTAGTTCACACCGAAGAGAGCGGCAAACATCAAGCCTGTCCATATGAATTATCCTTGCTGATCCCAAGCACCTGACCTTTGCGAATCATTTGTACTGCCTCGATTCCCGGAATAACCACACACGCGGTCGCCGTCATTCGCGGACCCTGCATGGCGCGCAAGCGTCGTTTAAAGCGCAGTCGTTTAGAATGACGATGGTCGGGTTCGACGCGGTTATTCGAGTATGGTTGGCTTCGATGTCGACAGTTGTGACGGAGTTGGCCTTCTGCAGTTCTCGAATGGCTGCTGGATATGTATCGCCGAAACACTCCTCCGCTCTTAGACCGTGCAGCCGGGGATCAAGGCTGGTACCTACATGTTTGGCCATGAAATCTAAAAAGGCCGTCACGGGTCGGCGGGTAGAAGAATTGACGGCCCGAGATCTGGCAGAGGGACAATCACTGGTGAATAGGCTTCGTGAATAGAGTGGGGTTCCACGTTTGTCGATGGCGTTCTGCACGCTGGACCGGACCAGACCGGTTTGTTTCGCGAGTTCGCGGCTGCTGATCCGTGCTTCAAATTCGCGGCAGTTCAATACGCGCCGCGAGCGCAATAAGAACGTGCAGCTCAGACCAGGCAGCTGAGAGTGTCGGTCTCACTCTCGATGTGATGGCCATAGAGGCACTCGACACAATACGCGTTGGATTCCATCGCCTCGCATTACGTCCGCCAAGTTATTGGACCTCTGCTCTCAACGGCAACGATATACAAAACATTACCTTCGAAAAGCCCGAATTATCGAAGGTAACCCAATTAGGTGCCAATTTTTGGGATACGCCTGCCGGAACGAGTGATCTCGACGACTGCTCCCAAATGAGGCTGGATCAAAATGTTTCTTGCTTGTTTGATGTCATCGTTTAACAGTCGCCCGCCACGGCTATTGATTCGTCGCGGATTGTCTTCCGGCTTTGGCGTTCACCGTACCCTCATCTCAGGAATCAGTTCACCTCAGCGTGGTTCGCGGCGAAGACGGATCTGCACCGTCGGCGCACAATTTCGACCTTTACTCCGAGCTTTTGGGACTCCTGAATTTCAGGGTACAGGGGAGGGGTGGGGGGTCTCCTAAAAGGAGTTCCTCCTCGTCCCAGTTCACTGGAGGCTGGCCTAAAGGCCGACTTAACTTAACAGAACCCGGAAGGTCCTTCCAGTTTTTTGCCGGATTGATATGCAAAGCAACCGTCCAGCCATTTCAGTTATTCTTCCGAGAGATCTGTTCTTCCTTCTAACGAGACAAACTGTGGGTTATTCTCAGTACCCCAAGAAGCATTGGGAGTGCGTTCAATTAACGGCGGAATCACTGCGCGACATCCGCAACGTCTCTGGCGTGAGCGGCTGAACCCTGGTCCCTCTGCTGCAGTGGCGGTGCAGGTGATTTTGAAGCTTCGCTTCAGTGTCCCAATCCCGTTGAAGATGGCGCGGGATGACGACGAACCCGTACTGCATGGATACTGATAATTCCAGGGATGAGTAAACCCGCAGACCTCATAAACAGTAGCGAACGTAATAGCGGTTCCTAAGGTTACGTTTGGGGTAACAGAGTCTTGCATAACTGGTCTTCTGTTCTCCTTCTACACCCGTGACGCCAGGCACATTCAATGCGATGACCCTAAGCTGCAGATTTCAACACTCTGGCGACTGTTGAAAGACTCAGATGCTCGTGCTTTGCAATCCCTCGTAAAGATAACCCGCTCTCTTGAAGGCGCCGGAGCTTGCTGACATCGACTTTAAGACGGGGCCGCCCTAGTGTCTTTCCCGCTCGTTTGGCACGTTGCAGACCTGCTTTCGTTCGTTCGCTAATGCGTAAACGTTCCTGTTTCGCGAGTGTTGCCATTAATGAGACGACAACGTCCTTAAAAGGTCCGCACGAGTCGAAGTAGGCTTCTTGATACGAACGCCAGTCAACGCCATAGGCGGTCAGCCGCTGCAAATGATTGAGTGTTTCCAATACTCCCTCCCGGCTGAATCGGTCGAGACTCCAGAACAGCACAAAATCGAATTTCCGCTTGCTGGCATCATCGAAAAGCCTCCTAAATTGTGGCCGCTCGGAGGTCTTGCCTGAAGCTCGGTCAACGTATTCATGGACTACTGTCGATCCGGTGCGGCGGCAGAACTCACGTAGCTCGTGCAATTGGTTCTCGGTGCTCTGTTTTCCATCATCCTTGGACACCCTTCCGTACAATGCGACCCGCATGTGATCACTGTACCAAATACGGTCGTTTGTGAGAACACGCCGAACAATCTTTCGACGTATCTCTTTTCAAACACATAGGCGCGCAGTTTGATCGGACGTTTTTGAAACACGATCGCTACTCGGTTCCTTCGATCCGCATCGCCATAAGCGGCTTCTCGGAGTATGCGGGAAGCCGTTCTAAAGATCTAACACGCGGTTCTTATTGTGAGTGTTGGCGGTAAGAGCCGCTCAGCACTAAGCGAGAGCGTAAAGTGGCGATGCGCCGAAGGGCACGATGCAGCCCAGGTGACCAAGTCGCGAGCACAAAGGAGGCACGGGCGGCGGGATCTAAGGCGGAAGTGAATCCCTAATCTCTCGGCTTCTTCCGCGCTCCCGCTTTTTCTGCTCTCTCATTCGCCCGCAAGATCGAACGGACATTAGCCTCAGTCAGTTCCTTTCCACGCATAACTTTAGTGCTGGCACGAAGCAGCTTCAATGCCAACTCCGCCCGCTCCTGTGTTCCTTCAGGCGGGGTAGCAGAAGTAAGCGCAGCCTTTACATCAGCAAGAAGTGGCCGGGCAAGTTCATCCAGTTCGCCGCTGCTGAATTTTCGTCCCATATGTGCAGGTTCAATGTATTGCCCAACTCGGCGGTGGTGATCTAACGATCAGCCTTGCCGTCGTCCATTCGTGCTCCGCCTAGCGGCTTGCGATTCAGTATATGAGGCGCTCCGCGAACGGAGCCCTCAAACTGCGCTCCACGGTACTTCTGAGCAATAAGTCCAATGTACCCGAATCTAAAATTATGGTAGTGGGCTACTTTGTTGCGCTGGACGCTTCCAACCGCCTGGCGGGTTGTCCAAATCTGCCTCTGGTCCAAAAAGGGGGACCAGCAGAATAAGAAGTCCTTGGCCCGCTTGTGTTCGCAGGGGACATGTTTTCACGACTAAAACTGCGGTCAATGTTTCGACCGGATAGGTTCCTGAGTCGTAGACGGAGGAACAATTTCTCGCTATTGCCAGAAGGCGCAGATCCGCGGAGCTGGCGATGACTCTCGGCAAAAAGCTCTGAGAATCCCGTTTCGCAAGAGCCACAGTAACCGCCACCAGTATTGACGTTTATTAGCTTGGACTTGCCCTGAGGGACGGCAACAGAGATAGTTCGAATTTCTCTATTAATAAATTGCGCCCCGCCGAATCTCGGCCGCAAAGCCGTTCCCTCGAGTGGCAGCTCTACTCCCTTACGCTTTGATACCGTTCATTCGCAAACGGTCGTTCCGCTGCAAGCGAGCTGTGAGACCGATCCAGAATAACCCAACGGCAAACAGAAAGCCGGTCACCGGCTCGGGTACCGGTGTCAGCAGATACGCGTGTCCACCCACGTTGAGGCTGTCATCGGCGACGATCTGGCCAGCATCGTTGATGCCGGTCGCGGTCACCAAAGTGATCCCCAGGGTCGGTTCGATCAACGTGTTCAGATCCAACATTGCACCGCCACTGTAAAGGAATGCGTGATCGTCGCCAGAGGCCGTCGTATACGAGCCGACCACCTGGCCCTTGTTGTTGATGGCCGCGCCAAAACCCTGAAACCCGCCCAGCGTGCCCAAATCGATGACGCTGCCAGCGCTGTACAGGAATGGGTGAGTAAAACCGGAGGCCGTCTCGCTGCCCCCCGTCACTTGCCCCTTGTCATTGATGGCACTGCCTGAGCCATTAATGCCCAAATCGGTCATCCTCCCATCTTCGTAAACAAACACATGTTGACGACCGGAGGCGGTGAAGGCGTAGCCGGTTATCTGATCGCGGTCATTGATTCCGGAGGCAAAACTCGACCTGCCGCCCAGCGTGCCTAGATTGATCATGCGACCGTCACTGTATAAGAATGCGCGAAAGTCTGAAGCGCCCGAGGCCGCGGTATGGTAGCCACCGACCACCTGGCCCTTGTTGTTGATTGCAGAGCCAAAACTATCGCCGCCCAGTGTGCCCAGGTCGGTCATGGCGCCGCCGCTGTACAGGAAAGCATGAAAATCGTCAGAGTTCGAGTTAAAGGCCGACCAGCCGGCCACTTGGCCACTGTCGTTGATTGCCTCGCCAAGACTCCAAGCGCCGCCCAAGGTGCCCAAATCGGTCATGCGGCCATTGCTGTAATCAAACGCATGTTCACGACCGGAGGCCGGAAGTGATTCGCCAGTCACGTTGCCGCTCCGATTGATGCCAAGGGCAAGAGTACCTCCGCCGCCTAGTGACCCGAGGACTACCACGTTGTAAATTGGCGCAGCGGAAGCGACCGCCGCGCCCCCAGCCAGCCATAACACCAGTACGGAAAAAACGTTTCTCATACCCTCGGCCTCTGTTCTACAGCGCGAAAGCATTTTGATAGTGTGACGAGCAAACCACCTGAAACCCTGGTTCCAGTCGCCTGAGCATTCATTATAAGGTAATATCGCGCCTGTGCGAAGATATGTGTTTTTGAAATACGAACGAGTGAGAGCACGGCTCTCGTAGCTGTTAGATCGCTTGCTCGCTCCTGAAAATACCCGGGACGGAGCGGATAGCATTTCTGGCTTGGGCTTTTTTCGAGGAGGGCCGATCGATCTTTCGCGAGCGATTACGATATCGACTCTCGATAGCAAATCGAGGCGCCGCAGGTAGAATCTGATATTGACGAAACCTGCTCGCCAATCATTCGAAAGTGAAAGCGATTGAGAACGGACGAAACAATACCCGGCTCATTTTGAAAACGTATACCTGTAGCTGCGGAAGGCAAGTTTAGTTAAGTACGGGCCACTCGAAAACAGATAGCCTGGCTACCCTGCCGCTGCGCCGAGCTGTGCGCTGCGGATCGGCCGTGGGGCTGTGAGGAACCTTTCTTTGACGCTCATTTGTCCGCGAGAATTCGTGGTGTCCACGAGCTGGTGGGCACGAACCCGGCAGATGCCTACCGTTCGCGGCGATACTCACCGAAAATCGAACGGCCTCGCTCTGTATAGTCGTTTGTCCGGGATCGGGGAACAAAGACCTTTTCTGTCGATTTACATGCGCCGACTAGAAATAATCGTCAAGTCGGAATGTCCATACCCGGGACGGTCTACGCATTTCAACGTCAGCGCTTGGTCGCGGAGGCAGCTTTCGAGTCCACATCCAAGTCTCGGTTGCCGGACGAGTCTAAGCGGATTCCGGAAAACCGCCGGCGCATACGCCTGTTCCGGCAGAGGCATACCTGATTTTGGGTCGTTTGTCATACAACCGAGCGGTTATATGACGAAAATGTCACATAACTGTCAAAAAGGATCGCGCTGTGACGCGCTGGGATCAATCGCCGAGTTTCGAGTGATGCCCCACCCGGACACTCGGCGCGATTTTCAATGAGTACAGCGGTGTCGATGCTTCAGGATCTGCCAATTTCCGGACCGGCGGATTCAAACTCATCCGTCGATTCGATCGAGAAGGCCGAATTTTGGCCCGGATCTTACTTGGCTTCGATCGCGGGGTTGGCTTGTAATGCAGTTCGCAGATTGGTTAAAAAGACTAGGCTCCCTCAATGCCGTTACAAATGTCTCAGGCTCGAGAGCTAAGCTCGTTCAAGTAAGCCGGAACTGAAGATGTTAGACGGAAAGCAACTGCGCAAGCTCTTCAAGGAATTCAATGTGAAGTACTTTGATGGCAGGCTGCACATATATCGAATACGGGTGGTAGGCCACATCACTGCGCTCGGCGAGAGTGGCCGATGCAAAAAAAACCAAAAACTCATTGAGATTCTGACGGGTCTGCCGGACGAGCAAGCGGTAAGTATTTTATTGCATGAGATAGCTCACGCGGCGACAACTGGCCCGCACGGAATGACTTGGAAGAAGGAGATGATTCGACTTCGCGAGGCCGGGGCTCCCCTTTGCCCTCCAGATTCGGAAGTCAGTCTCGATGATTGGAGTGGGGAGTACGTCTAGCAAAAACACTTTCGATCAGTCGTTCAAGACGTGCTAATTGGTGCTCCTGATATCACGCTTTCCCAAACCATTACTTACTTGATACACAATGAGGGTGGCCCACGGACTGTCGCTGCATTTCTCAAGGAAGTATCCTTGGGCACGAACCGTTTTTACAAATGCGAAGCGAGGGCATGCTGAACATGAAAAAGCGAGGGCGGGATTTCTTACAATGCTGAAGAAAGAGGGATGAGCGTAGGTTTGCCCAGCGCAGGGATGTGGCTTGGCCCCCCTGCTTTAAGGCCCGGTGTAGGCGCGAAGACGACGAGCGGCGCTTGAGACATCACCGTACGAACGCCAAAATGTTTTCCTAACAAAATCTGCACTCTAGGGCGGTGGCGTGTTCCTGACCTCTACCGCAACGACGTTTCGACTGTTATGGTCTAATCATCAATTACGTTCCGTTCCTGAGGCGCTCCTCGCGTTGGTCGACGGCAGACAGATCCTCAGCTAGACGTCATTATCGCTAGCCGATTGCATCCGCGGCCATCGTTCTGCTTGTAATGCGGCCAGGATCAGTGGAGGCGGCTCTGGGAAATTCGGAAAGCATTGCGGTGGCACTGGCAGATTGTCGCGCAAACTCGGATCTTCGGCCTTTTCGAATCGAAATCTCCGCCAGTGGTCGAATGAGATTTGGTCCGCTATCTGACCCCCAGCCGTAATGAAGAGACATAGATTCCAAATGCGCTGAGCCACTCGAGTTTAAGTTGTAGGTGCAGATACACAATTAGTTCGTACCTCGTAGTCCGATGCCCTGTTTTTTTTGGAACTTACTCCGTAACTGGAAACACCACTCGTGCAGAGCCGACTTCATGGGTCCGACGCCTTTGTTCGTCCCTTAGTTCTTTCTGCAATTGCGCGTTCTCCATCCGAATGTTTGCCAGACTCTGTCGCTGAAACGCTTTAAACGCTCTCTCTTTCAGGAACGCTGCCCTACGTTCAGCCTTCGCCGCTGCCGTGTATCGGCCGTGAGTTGTATGAGCAGCAGCTATTCGCGCTTTACCTTCTGGTGTTCGGGGCCCCGCCAACCCGCCATGAAGCCGACATCTCGATCTTCGTCCTGTCAGCGGATTGATCTCGCTCGGTCGCATGCAAGGTCGGCCAGTGCGCCGCGTTCGTGCTCCGCATCGTTGGACCTTTGATTCCGGACCCCATAAAATTCCTCTGCGGCCGCTGAATGACCCTTTCATTTTGTTTTCAGAAGCTCCAATGCGGCATTCCTACGCGCTATGCCAAGCGCCGGAACCACGCGCGTTTCCCGAAAGTGATACAGCGCACCAAGCCACTCGTCCTCTTCGAGGTCTTCAAATGTAATGTCATCATCACGATTCAGCACAGGAAAATGCCCATGCTCAGCGACAAAGTCTTCTATGGCTTTCAGAATCCACTCCCGAACTGGTTCGACCTCTTCCTTGCCTATTTTCCAAATGGACGTGTGGCTGAGATGTGGTTCACACCACCGACTGATTTCGCGCGGACTTTCACCTTGGTGCAAGGCATCGACAATTTGATCATGCATGGGATGGTCGTCGAACATTCTGACCCAAACCAATCATTTTTTGACATCCTTCCTGGATTGTAAATCGGTTTACGCGAATTACAGAAACTTTCTTTCCCGACGGGTTATCCAAGTTCGGTCTGCGATTGAGACAGGGTCTTCTAGCCAAAACTTCGAACTCCAGTCACTGAATACAAATGTGTCGCATACATACTGAAAGCAGTATATCTTCTGGAAATCGGGGAGTCCCACAGATTCAGAAATTCCTATGACCCTCTATCCCGTCATTTCAATGAGTTAGCGTCATCAGGGGAGTTTAGTGGTAGTAATTCCAAGCGCATCTATATAAATTTACATATATAAGTTTTCTACACGCAGAACTAGAGTAATAAACTCCCCTAACTCCCCTAAAATACGCTTTCCACCGTCTTGTCAAGGGGAAACGTTTAGGGAGTTCTGACCACTCCCAATCAGCGGAACTCCCAAGGCGTTGATTATTCGTGGGAGTTTTAGCTACTTACAGCAATCGAAACTCCCCGTGAAGCGGATAATTGTCGTCAGCTTCGCATCACGCCGATCGGATGTCCAGAGTAGACGAGCACATCGTTTTTGATGCGCCAGGTCTCCGGGCTCGTATTGACATTGACCCAATTGGCTAGACGGTTGCCATTTAACAGATACAGAAATTGCGGAACTGTACCGCAATTTCCGTGGCGAATCGGGATGAATAGAGCCCAGATACGCCAACGACCCCAGCGATATGCAAACGCTTCATGTTCTCTGCCGACCTCCGCCAATGGTCGATGCTATCTCACGGCGTTGAAGGGTCGTCAGAAACAGTCTCGCAATGGATTACGGCGCGTCTCGTCGGCAAAGCAGGAGTGATACAAACGGCCGGTTGGACGATTTAATTAGGCCAGCCCAATGACACCCGCGGCCTACGCAGAAGTCGCTGACTATCGGTCACCGATGTTGGTCTATGATGGCTCCTGCGGTTTCTGTAGCCGTTCGGTTCAGTTCATGTTGCGTCATGAACGGCGGCATGACTTATTGTTTGTGACTCGCGACTCCGAACTGGGCCAACGATTGCGGCGCGCATCGGGATTGGAATCGGTTCACTCGATGCTGTGGATCGAAAACGATCAGGTGTTTGCCAAATCTGGCGCGGTGATCAAAGGAACGGCCTATCTCGGCGGCTGGTGGTCCCAATGAGCAGTCTTTGGTTCGTTCTGTCCTTCGTTCATCCTGAACCGAATCTATGAATTCATCGCTGAAAATCGTCGCCGACTCTCGTGCAAAGCGGCCGTCTGCCTGGCTCCCAGTCCTGAACAGCGTAATCGCTTCCTGGCCTGATCGAGAGGAGCGACCTCCAAAATCATTAATCGACGATTCTTGGGATCGTTTCAGGGATATGCCTCATGCGGAAGTTCAGCGGCTCGAAGCCGACTTGCGGGTCCTAATCCGGTTACTTCTCCGGATAGGCAACTTCTCGTCCAAGTGGATTTCTTTCGCTCTACCCTGGGCCGTTACTCATGGGTAATCCACGTGAGAGCCCTCAAATCCCAAGTCCGCCCGTTGAAGATTAGTGGGGTTCAAAGCGCGATCAAACCGCCTTCCCAACTTGCCTGATGGTTTCGACGTCTCGTGGGCAAATGTTTTGTTACCCGATTCGGTATCGCCGTGCATGTTCTGATTTCACTGCGTGCGCAGTGCAACCAGTGGATGGATCTTAGAAGCTCTTCGTGCCGGCAGATATCCGGCAAGGAGCGCAACCGCACTCAATAGAATCACCATCCCGGCAAATGCGAACGGGTCGGTTGGCGCGGTTTGGAATAGCAGCGAAGCAATAAGTCGCGCCACTACAACGGACGCAAAAACCCCAACCGTGATGCCGACCAGCGCAAGTCGCAGTGTCTTCCAGATCACCCCACGCTGCACTCGACCCGTCGTCGCTCCAAGGGCCATGCGTATGCCGATTTCCTGCGTCTGCCGCGTAACGGAGTATGAGACAACACCGTAAATTCCCAGCAGAGCGAGCAAAACCCCTAGACCGGCAAACGTTCCAACCAGCAGCACAAAGAAGCGCCTCGGGGAAGTCGTGTGATCGACCAGCGTCTGAATCCGCTTGAGTTCCGTCGCCGGTTGTCCGGGATTGATCTGCCGCAGCGTTCTCATCACAGGTATTGCCAACGCGCTGGGGGGTAGCTTCAAACGCATCACCAGGTTCGCGCCTTCCGGCCCAAACTGCTTCGTGCTCGGCAGGTACATCTGCGCTCCTGCATTTTCTTCTGCATTGCTTTCGCGTACGTTCGCAATAACGCCAATCACCTCCGCATCCATGCCGCCTGCAACAGCCGTACGCCCAATGGGATTCTGTGTGGCCATAGCTTTCGTGCGACGGTCTCATTGACGATCACTACGCTTCTGTTGTTGTAGAGGTCTTCCCATCCGATGTCGCGCCCTTGCATCAGCCGCATTCCCATCGCCTTTAGATAGCCGGGCGAGATGATGTAGACATACACGGGGATGAAATCCAGAGCATTCTTTTTCTGCTGGCCCTTTGCGGCGATTCCCCAACTGCGGTTCCGGCTCATGGGTAGATTATCGGAAATGCCCACCGCCTCGACACCCGGGATCATCGAGCTTCGGCTCACAAATTCCTGCCATACCGCAGTGCGCTTGGCCGGGTTCCCGTCATTGCCATCGTCGACACTGATCGCCGCCGCGTCACTCGGCCGAAAGCCCAGATCAACGTCTAGAACATGCAAAAAGCTGCGCAGCAGCAAGCCGGCGCCCACCAGGAGGACGCAAGCCAGAGCGATCTCCGCTATGACCAACGTCGAGCGAATACGATCATGTTTCCGGCCGCTGCTAGTCCCATGCCCGCTGTCTTTCAACACCTCCTGTAAATTGCCATCTGAGACGCGCAGACCTGGCGCCACTCCGAAAAGAATCGCTGCAGTCACGGCGACCAACACCGTCCACGCCAGCGCTCTCCCATCTATCCGAACCATGCTGAGCAATGGCAGCGAGATCGATCCCTGATGAGCCAGATACGAGATCACCAGATAGCTGAGTCCTAAACCAACCGCCGCTCCTGCCGTGGATAACACGAAGCTCTCTGTTAACGATTGACGGATCAGCCGCCAGCGCCTAGCCCCCAAAGCAGTGCGCATGGCAAATTCTTTGCTCCGCGCAGCCGCCCGCGACAGTAGCAAATTTGACAGATTCACGCAAACAATTAACAAAATCAGACCAACAGCGCACCACAGCACAATCAACGAACGTCGCAACTTGCCACTGACATACTCCTTTAATTCGGTAATTTGTCCTGTGTAGCCTTTTCCATATTCAGGGTGCTTGTGTGAGAAATAGAGTTGTGGAATGAGTTGATCGGCCTCGCGTTGTGCTTGCGCCAACGTCACCCCTTGTTTCAGCCGCCCAATCAACGCCAGGTCGTTTCCGTCATCGCGGAAATCATCCATGATGTACGGCGTGAAGAGATCGACCTTAGCACCCGGCAAAAAACCGACCCGAAATCAAATGTCTCCGGCAACACTCCGATCACCGTTACAGAGGTGTTGTTTAGATCAACGGTTCGCCCCACGATGCCGCGATCGCCACCAAATTGCCGCTTCCACACCCGGTAAGTCAACAGCGTCACCGGTTGAGCGTGTTTCACGAATTCTTCCGCCTTGAATAAACGTCCTAACGTCGGTTTAACGCCGAGTGTTTGAAAAAAGCCTTCCGCTATCAATATTCCCGTTAAAGGTACCGGCTGCTCATGCCCAATGAGCTTGAAGTTATCTGGTCCTGTGAACGCGAAATAGCCGCTGACAGATTGAAACGAACGGTTCTGTTGCTGAATATCCTGTGTGGCGTCCGCAGAATAGGTCTTGCTGGATTCCCCGGCAGCCGGATTCTTCTCCACAATCCGTACCAACTGTTGCGAATCGCGAAATGGCAGCGGTCGCAGCAAGATTGTATTCACCACGCTGAAAACAGCGACATTCGCTCCGATGCCGAGAGCCAGAATCAGCACCGCCACGATCGTGAACGCACTGTCCCGCCGCATTGTGCGGAAGGTGAAACTCAGATCCTGCCTCATTACATCGAGCCAGGGTAATCCGCCTTGAGCGGAGGCCATCTCTTGCCGGAGCCATGTCATATGCCGTCTCGCGGGCACACGTATAACCATTGGCTAGATCCGTCATGTGATGGAATCCAAAAGACTTCCTGATTTCTGGAGGCCACAAGCCGTGTTCAATTGCGTAACACGCTGTCGCCAGAAGGGACAGAGTGGCTCTTCCGGACCGGCAATCTGGATCGCGGATCGCAGCAACGATCGGGTCTCGTGAGGCGTTTGCTCTCGGCGTCGTTTGCGTCATATCGGGATAGTGATCAACGTAGTTCTACCCTTCGCCGTTACACATGATCTACATGCGTCGCGTCTGGAGAGAGCCATAGATGTTTGCGGGCCGACCCGAGCTATCGACCCGCGATTTCCTTGCGGATCAACGCGGCAGCAGCCTCAAATGTATCGGCGAAATCTTCGAATCCCTCCTTGGAAGAGAAGCCACGTCGCTCTTCTGAGTCGTGCTTGTTGGCCACGCGATTTAGATATTTCTCCATCCTGTCGAGCCGCCTCTCTAGTTCGCTATTCTTTCCAAATAGACTGACGCTATTTCGCTTATGGAGTTCGAATTTGACCTGAATTTCATTGAGCAGGTCCGCGTCAGTAGCGGTCAGGGAGCTATGTGACGCTTGGATCTTTCGCCGGATCAATTTCACGTCCATGTACGCTCGGCTCAGTTCCGCCAGAACATCAAACCGCAGCCTGCTATCGTCGCGGCGCTGCTGATTAGCGTCCTTGAAGAGCTCAAGTACATAGGAAGTTACGACACCCAATACGGCAATGAGCCCAACCTGAAGGAAAGCCCGCACCCACTCCTCCCTGTACTGTAGGTTCCCGCCTATTGCATTCAGGCTTAGCGCCAACGCCAAGCCAACGCCGAGACTGCGATCACCGAAAGAGTCAATATCAGGGAAACAGAGCTCAACGTTCATACCTCCGGGACCGCCGTCTTGGTGACGCGCACGGCGCCGTATTCGCGCACCTTCTCGTAGCGCGCGTCCAGAATCAGATAGGGATACGGCTCGTCCCGCGTCTCCGGGCGAACTTCTCCAACTCCTCATCCAGCGTCTTCACGATCCGGCTCACGTTGGACGAACTGAACTCATGCCCGCATAGCTCTTCAGTGATGCTCTTCACCTTGCGCGTGGACACGCCCGGCACGTACATTTCCAGCATCGCTGCCACTGAGGCCTTCTCACTGCGCTGATAGCGCTCGAATCTTCCGCGCGGAACCGCCTTGTCGGTCTTGCGGCACTCGCAGCTCGATTTTGCCAACTCGCCTGATGAGTTTCGGCTGTAATAGCCAGAACGGCATCCCATACCACGTGTCACAACTCGCGGCAGCCATCGCTTACCGTGCGGGTTCAGCCGCAGAGTTGGCGTACAAGCGATTGGACAAAACCGGCGAAGTTGTGTCTCGCCAGATTGCAGCGATGGGCGGTGAGATTTTCGAGGTTGTGCTATTCGGCATCGATCTGGCCTACGCCATCTACGCGCTAGCGCACGGAGCACACGTGGAACAGGTGAAGGCAGCAATCAGGAGCCGCGATCTTCGCCCAAGGGAGATGAGAAGCGGCAGACCGAGTACGTCGAGCGAACGGTCAGTAAGGCGTTTGTATTGTTGAGCGAGATATCGCTGGTCGGGAACGGTGAACGAAAACTGCTGGATCATCGCAGAGCGCACCAAAGCAGGAAGACGAATATCAACCCAAACACAAGGCGAGCGCGTGGGCTCAGGCTGAGAAAGAAAATAGCAAAGGGTCGCATATGGGCTATGCTCGGCTCCCTCCACCTTAACGCAGGAACATTCCCGCGAACACGCCAGCGGCAAAGAGACCAGCACCGGCTAAGAGTCCGAACACGAGCCACCGCCAACGCCGAGATTGCAAATGGGTCTGATGCAGCTCATTGATCAATTCGCGGGCGTTGAGCCGGGCGCTCTCGATGTCCTTCTGTATTTCCCCCCTAATGGACGCGGC